>NZ_CP150245.1:4800000-6974722 GCF_037975345.1 Paenibacillus sp. FSL P2-0121
GGCTTACGGACACCCTTGAGGTTACGGACCCAGATGACCCTATATGCAATAATTCCGCCTTTGAAGCAGGGTTTCGGACTCCAGTGCCACTATTCCTCAAAAAGAGAGCTAAATCAGGTGTTTTGCCTATCAATAGCGTCTATGGGGACCGATAGCGTTCTTAATATACGAAAATGCTGCATTTAAGATCAGCTGTGTCCTATACTGCTTCGTACGCACAAATGGGATCAAACAGATCAAGTTTGCTGTTTAGACTAAGAATGCGGGAACAGTCCGACCATCGATGTCTGTAAATCCATACTTTTCAGCCAGCGTAGCAACCTGCTGCGGTTGTCCGGTCATAGACATGACCTTAGGATCGGCTGCTAGAGCAGCGGCTGCTCTACCGATATAGGTTGTGGATTCAGTCATCTGCAATTCTTCAACCTCATGCCAATGCTCCTCATCCGTGTTCATGCTCTCCAACACCGCCTCTGTCCTCATCCAGCCCGGAGTAAGCGGAATAACAGCAATGTTGTCCTCTTTAAGCTCATTCGATAACCCGTAGGCCATGCGGACTAGGGAGTTTTTAGAAAGATCATAATAGAAGTTTCCAAGATATTTGTAATGATCCCAAAAGGTTGTGTGGATGATTAGACCGCCAGCTTTTGCCTCACGCATTAATGGTATTGCATAATAATTTGTTATCAACTGTGCCCTCACACCCGCATTAAACATATTATCCCAATGCGCTGTAGGAAGCTCCCAGAAAGACTTCTGCTCAATAGGTAAATCGTTGCCGCCCCATACATTGTTGACTAAAATATCAAGCCGCCCATGCTCTGAAGCAATCTGGCGAATGACCGCCTCTGTCTCCTGATCTTTTGTATGATCACATCGTATGGCGCTGCCGGACCCTCCCTCCGCTTTTATTTCCCTAAGTACGTTATCAATGCTCCGCTTGCTATGCTCTATGCCAGAAGCCTCTGTCGTTCTGCCCGTAATATAAACGAATGCACCTTTCCTTGCCAGCTCCAATGCAATTCCTCTACCAGCACCTCTGCTGCCTCCGGTGACCAATGCTACTTTTCCTTTTAAAGTCATGTTCTCAATCCTTTCTACACTTGTTTTTCTCTAAATGTTCTGTATTTAATCCTTACCTTATATAAGTATAATTCTTTAATATGACATCAACTGACATATATAATATAATAATTAATTAAGAACTAACTAACATTTATTAGGAGGAGGAATGTTCCCTTAATGAGAGCCGATCGTTTGTTATCCATCTTACTTTTGCTGCAAAATCGTGGAAAGATGACGTCCCGTGAGCTAGCCCAGACCTTAGAAGTGTCTGAACGAACTGTGTTTAGAGATATGGAAGCCTTATGTACAGCGGGAATACCGATTCTTGCCGAACGGGGACGCGAAGGGGGTTGGATGCTCACAGAAGGATACCGGACCTCCTTAACGGGTATGAAGCCCTCAGAAATTGCTACTCTGCTGCTGTCCGCAGACTCCTCAATCTTAAAAGATCTGGGTATACAAAACGACTTCTCTTCTGCCGTGCTTAAGCTGGAGGCTGCTTCCCCATCCAGGCCGAATAATCCAGCCAGTTACCTGAGCCAGCGCATTCATATAGATGGTGCCAGCTGGCACCCTTCCGACGAGACATATCCGTTCCTATCTGTCCTGCAGGAAGCTGTTTGGGAAGACCGTAAAGTAAAGATCACTTACCCACGGAATGACGAGATGAAGGAGCGTTTCATTGAACCTCTCGGGTTAGTCGCAAAACGTGGAGTTTGGTATGTAGTGGCACGAACCGAGGGTGAAATGCGGACTTTTCGCGTGTCGAGATTAATACAAGCTGACGCAACTTATGAATCATTTGTCAGACCTGAGGCTTTTGATTTAAAAAGCTACTGGGAACAATCGACTTTAGCTTTTAAAGCAGCACTGCCAAAATATGTAGTGAACTTAAAGGTGAATGAGTCTATTCTTAAAGAATTACAACGTGAAAGATATGTAACTATAACTTTAGTAGAACCCTCTGCTAATACTGGGTGGATGAACGTGGAGGCCGAGTTTAATGCTATAGAATCTGCCTGTCGTATCGTACTCTCTTTCTCTCCTTCAGTTATTGTTTTAGCTCCTATCGAACTAGTAAGGATGGTAAAGTCTGCTATTAAAACAATTTCCACAATATATGAGGAATTTTGACATGAATTCTAAATATCTACTACTTAAAGAAGATTTATGACACTTCTCTATAGACCAATGACCTATAAATCCCCTATAATAACACCATTACATAAAATTTAATAAGGGGGACATTTTACCAATGAGCTGGATGCACAAACTTCCGTTAAAACAAAGAATTGTTGCCGGATGTTACCTCGTTGCCGCACTGTTTGCTATTCCTGTCTTAGTTACGTTAATGATTCTAGGTCAATTTCTCGTAGGAATTATACTAGTAGTTGTTCTTGCAGGTCTGACTTTACCTGTTGCTCGCTTCGTGGAGAGAACGCTTACATCATCTTTTGATGATATTGCTAATGTATCTCACAGTATTTCGAAGGGTGATTTCACTAGCAGAGCGGACGAAAATGGTTCAATGGGTGACGTAAGCCGCTCCTTTAACACAATGATTGATAAGCTCAAGAAGATTTTGACCGATGCATCGCAGATCACCCGTCAAGTTATGGATGCAAGCCGCGGAATCGAAGATAAGAACCAGAACCTGAAAATTGTCATGGCACAAGTAGCCTCTTCTTCTACTGAGCTCGCTCTTGGTGCAAATGAAATATCTACGGATATCGCTGATATGACAGAATCCATTAAAGACATTGAAACTAAAGTATCCAATTATACGAACTCCACCAAAGAAATGAACAGACGTTCAATACATACCTTAGAACTTGTCGAGCAAGGGCGCCAATCCGTAGATACACAGGCTGAAGGCATGCGTAAAAACATAGAGGCTACACAAAAAGTGGCTGATACTATTGAAGCTCTCTCACAAAATGCCCGCGGGATTACGATGATCACCAAGACCATCACAGAGATCGCTGAGCAGACCAACCTGCTGTCACTGAATGCCTCCATCGAAGCTGCTCGTGCCGGAGAGCATGGTCGGGGTTTTGCCGTTGTAGCTCAAGAGGTCCGCAAGCTTGCTGAGGAATCTACGGCATCCACAAAAGAAGTATTCGGCTTGGTCCGCAGCATTGAGTCAGATATTAAACAAGCCATCGATAATATCGCCATCAATGAAGAGGTTGTGCAGGTTCAGAATGAAATGATCACTCAATCTGCCCATATTTTCGCACAAATTGTACAAAGCGTGCAGTACATTACCGAGCAAATCTCTTCATTCTCTGCGGAGAGCGATCTTATGCTAGAAAGTGCCTTGAAAATTTCCAGTGCAATTGAGAATATCTCAGCAATCACCGAAGAAACTGCTGCTGGCACGGAAGAGGTATCGGCGGCTATGAATGAACAGATTAATGCCCTGCAGTCTGTTGCAGAAGAAACGGAAAAAATGACCCAGGCCGTATTTAATCTGCAAAAAACCATTCATATCTTTAAATTCTAGTTCAAAACTATCAACTGCCACCTAAGCTGAGTCTTAGGTGGCAGTTTTTTTCGCGAGGCAAAACTTCATCTCTTGGACAAGACTTTCGTCAAATTTCGAGTTTTTTTAGCGGATTATGTTGACAAAAATTAATGAGGAATATATTGTAAAGGAAAATTATTCTTATCAACTATAAATTAATATTGGCAAAATCCTCGAAAGAGGATGACGCAAAACCATGGATCTACAGCCTCATTTTTTCGTTTGAGGCCATGATTGCCAGGTTGCAGAGGAACCAGGACGGCTGAACTATTGTTCAGTCTTAGCGGTGCCTTATGCCACCAACCTGTGCTTACTATAGAGCACAGGTTTTTACTTTTTGAGTATATTGATCTGTCGTATCTATTCGGTAGATTAATAACTAATATATATCAAAAAACTTGTGAGGTGTTTCTTTTGAAGACAGTCGCAGATTACATGGCGGAAGCACTACGTAACCTTGGAGTCACCCATTCTTTTGGGATCATTGGCAAATCCATTTGTCCAATTGTTCTAAAGATGGTGGATTACGGTATTGAATTTATTCCCGGCAGACATGAAGCAAGCTCCGGATTCGAAGCAGCAGGGTATGCGCTGAAAACGGGTAACCTAGGCGTAGCATTTGGTACTTCGGGTCCTGGGGGAACTAACCTGCTTACAGCAGCAGCACATGCGAAAGCTAACAACCTACCTGTCCTATTTATTACCGGCCACCAATCCATTACAGAGCTTGGAATTCCTCAATGTCAGGACTCCACCTCTTTTCTGGCTGATTTAGCTGATATGTTCAGACCTGCCACCTTGTTCAGTAAATTGGTTGAACGTGGGGATCACTTTGGTACTATTTTTAATCATGCGATTTCTGTGGCCCTGACCAAACGGGGTCCTGTTCATCTTTGTATTCCTTTTGATGTACAAACTGAAGTATTGGAAGAATGCAATATAGTAATCCCAGAAAGAGAATCTCTAATTAGTCAAGCTAATATCGATAGAGTCATCGATGCTATTCAAGCTGCTAAGAATCCTTTGATTATTGCGGGTAAAGGAATTAACCGCTCCGGAGCACATAAAGAGCTTGTTCAACTCGCAGAAACTTTTAATATTCCTGTAGTAACATCTCCTGGTGGAAAAGGGGCTATAGTCTGGGATCACCCACTCTATCATGGTCCTATTGGCGTTGGCGGTTCGACCCACGGGGACGATTTATTGAATAAAAGCGATTTATTTATAGTGCTTGGATCACGTTTAAGTGATATGACCATCTGTAATCTTAAACGGGAGAATCATCCAGCAACTTTAATTCAATTTGATATTGATCCAACCTTTGTCGGAAAAATACTATTGTCCAAAACGATACCGGTCACTGGGGACCTGCGCGATAATTTGGTGCACTGCCTAAATCATATTGACCCAAGCACAATCACCAAACGTGAGGCTTTGGCCGATGCGGATTATTCAGAAGAGCTTCCAACCCTCAAGAATCTTTCCCTTGCTTCCGTAATGAGCACTTTAAGTGATTTGATCCCTTATAATAATTCAATTTTCGTTGATGATGGAAGTCATGGATTCCACGCTGCAAAATGGTACAAGGTTAAGAAACCGGGCAGCTTTGTTTTTGATGCGTATTTTGCTTGCATGGGTAATTCGATCGGCATGGCTATTGGTGCAAAAGTTGCAGCTCCTGAAGAAACTGTCCTCTGCATTACAGGTGATGGTTGTTTCATGATGCTCGGCGCTGAGATTAACACCGCTGTCTGCAAAGATATCCCTGTCATCTTTATCGTGGTCAATAATAAGCAACTAGATATGGCTCTTAAGGGTATGGAGAAAACCACAGGTCGTATCGATGGAACTCTATATGAAGTACCAATGGACGCCGTGAAATTCGCTGAATCTCTAGGTGCTAAAGGCTACAAATGTGAGACTGCGGATGAATTCACAGCTGCAATTAAAGATGCGGTAGCTCTAAACCATGTTGCCGTTATTGAACTACTAACAGACCGTGATGAAGTCCCTCCGACTGCACACCGTACTTTGAACCTAAACTAGGAGGCTAACCATGAAGGAAAATATCAACAGTGGTCTCAACCACTTCACGAATCTATCAGGAGACTATGGCGCAAAAGCACTAGCTCCAATTAAAGACCACTTCCCTGACTTGGCTGAATTTATTATGGGGAATGCCTATGGCGATATTTTTCAACGTAATACTATAGCCCCTGACTGGAAGGAAATCGCAGTCATTTCATCTTTAATTTCAATGGGTCAATTCGAACAGTTGGGCGTTCATTATGTCATGGCCCTTCGTGTTGGAGTTACCGTAGAACAGCTTAAAGGTATTCTATTACACTTAGTACCCGTTATAGGGGCACCTAGAATCATCACAGCTTTTAATATCCTGCTTGCAACCATAGAAGAAATCCAATAACCCAACAGTTCGACAACAATATACAAAATTCGACTTTATTATTGCATACACTTGAAAAATATGCCTATAATAGAGTCGGAATATCCCATTACTTGCTGTATAGTGTCGAATTTTGACTTTTATAAAACAGCTAAATGGATATACATGGCTGGATATTGCAGTCGAACTGTTTTGGACAAATTCAATCTATGGGAGAGATTTAGGCATGGGAAGTTTCGTTTTGAAGACAGACACTACAAACAAGGTTATTAACATTGAGTTGGATGGAACATTTTCTGAAGAAGATGGTCTAAAATCTATTCAAGCTTATCAACAAACTATCAATCCAATTACTCCAGCTGACTATGAACTAAAAATCGACTGCAGAAAGCTAAATGTAACTGCACCAGATGTTGTACCTCTTTTAGAAAGCTGCTTTGTAATGTTTAAGAATGATGGATTTGTAAAAGTAAATCTAACGCTTGAAAATAACCCGATCCTCAAAATGCAGCTTTCCCGTCTTGGCCGTAAAGCTGGACTCGATAACATCGAGATCATTTCTGCGGTTACAGTCTAGATCTTTGAATCTTAATATGTAGGCCACATTTTACTGCTTTCCTGGAGGCGTATTATGACCGGAATTCGTATTAAAGGCATTGATATCTATCATCCCAGCAATATAGTTGGTAACGACTTTTTCATTAAGCATTTTGACGAAAAAGGCATTGATATTCGAGGTCTATTATCCGCATTAGGTCGTATTACACGGTATAGTATTAAGGATGCGGATGAGAATTCCCTTACGATGGCTTTTGAGGCTGCCAGGAATGTTCTGGAGAAAAGTAGTCTCACAGGTGCCGATATCGACCTTATTGCCTATGCAAGTCAAACTCCTGAGTATATCTTTCCTACCAACTCATTAATGATTCACCGTTTGATCAAAGGCGCATCCCATACAATCTGCATTGACAGCAATGCTAATTGTGCGGGTATGACGGCTTCTGTGGAACAGGTTAGCCGTCAAATGCAAGCGAATCCTAGGATTAAACGAGCGTTGGTCATCGGCTCCGATTATGTAACCCCTCATGCCGATAAGAATGATCCAGTCTACTACGCTAACTTCGGTGATGCAGCGGCGGCAGTCATTCTTGAACAAGCTGAGGATGTGGTCGGTTTCATTGACTCTATCTACCAAACGGATCCTTGTGTTTGCGATAATTCCAAATTCCCGTGCGCAGGCCTGGCTAAACTGGGTAAACAAGGTGTAGCGGCTGGAGAGTTTAATGTGAAGTTTATTCCTTTTGATGATTCCATTTGCATAGATGCTGCTTCTGAGTCTATTCGTACTCTACTGTCTAACAACAATATCGCGCCTGAAGCCATTAAAGCAGCCTGCTTCTCACAGTTTTCATTGCCTAATATCTTAGAGATGTGTAAGAAAGTCGGCATTGATCGCAATGTAGCGGTATACATAGGGGATGAATTCGGATATACCTCTACCAGCAGCCCATTTATTGCTCTACATAAAGCTGTAACTACTGGAAAGATCGAACG
This sequence comes from Paenibacillus sp. FSL P2-0121, assembly GCF_037975345.1. Lineage (NCBI taxonomy): Bacteria > Bacillati > Bacillota > Bacilli > Caryophanales > Paenibacillaceae > Paenibacillus > Paenibacillus sp. FSL P2-0121. The sequence continues at coordinate 4,807,551 of NZ_CP150245.1, forward strand.
TGGTGATAAAGTCCTGTTCTGGACAGTGGGCGCCGGTTGGCAAAATGTAGCATTTGTTATTGAATATTAGGAGCTGTATAACAAAAAGCGGCAAGCTAGGGATTCACCTAAGCTTGCCGCTTTTTAATATAAATATTAACGCAACATCAGGACTTACTTGCAAAGGTGAGCCCCTTTTCCGCGAGAGCACTCCGTAATAGGACGATCGCCTTTGGCCCCAATCCATGTAGCTGCAGAAGCTCTCCTTCAGTAAGCTTGCTGAATTGTTGAAGCTGAACATATCCAGCCCCATGCAGGGCTCGAAGCGCCGGCTTAGATAGTCCGCCCGGCAGATCAGATTCGGTTCCGTTAACCATAGATATATACAGCTCCTTTATCACTGATATCCTTCATGCTTCTCCCAACCCATGGTACGCGCTACAGCGTCCTTCCAGGCGTTGTAACGACCTTCCCGCTCAGTTATACCCATCTCAGGCGAGAAGACCCTCTCAGCCTTGTTGAAGCTCTCTAGCTGGGCACGTGTCCAGACTCCGGACGTTAACCCGGCCAGAAGCGCCGCACCCAAAGCTGTTGTCTCCGCATAGGTTGTTCTAGTAACCTCACTGCCCAGGATATCAGACTGGAATTGCATCAGCAAATCGTTACGCACAGCTCCGCCATCCACACGAAGGCCGGTCAATGGCATGCCTGCGTCTTTTTCCATAGCTCCTATTACATCTCTAGATTGAAAGGCTAAGGACTCCAATGTAGCTCGTACCAGATGTCCTGAGGTAGTGCCTCTAGTAAGGCCAAATATGGCTCCACGGGCATACATATCCCAATAGGGTGCCCCCAGTCCGGTAAACGCAGGCACAACGATAACCCCTTCACTGTCCTCTACTTCCCGTGCTTTATCTTCTGAGCCTGCTGGCTCCTCTATAAGACCAAGCCCCTCCTGCAGCCACTGAACGGCCGCTCCGGCCACGAACACACTGCCCTCTAGGGCATAATAGAGTTCATCTCCCATACCCCAAGCTACAGTGGTCAACAAGCCATGGCTGGAGGCTACAGCTTCTGTGCCTGTGTTCATTAGAATAAAGCAGCCTGTACCATAGGTGTTTTTGGCACTGCCGGGTTCTAGACAAGTATGTCCAAACAATGCGGCCTGTTGATCTCCAAGTACAGAGCGAATTGGAATGTCCGCCCCGAACCACTGTTTGTCTGCTACTCCAAATTCGCCACCAGACATTCTTACTTCTGGCAGAATGGCACGCGGAATACGAAGCTCTTCCATTAGCTCTTCATCCCAGCACCGTTCATGAAGATTAAACAGCATCGTACGTGAGGCATTGGTAACATCAGTGACATGTACGGCTCCGCAAGTAAGTCTCCAAATTAACCAGCTGTCGATCGTCCCTGCTAGAAGTTCCCCACGATTCGCCCGTTCTCGGGCGCCATCCACATGATCCAGTATCCAGGAGATTTTGGTAGCTGAGAAATAAGCATCTACAACAAGGCCCGTCTTGCTCGCTATAACTTGCTCCAGCCCTTTACTTTTAAGTTCTTCACATTGCTCTGCAGTACGCCTGTCCTGCCACACAATCGCAGGGTATATCGGTTTGCCCGTTATTTTATCCCAGATTAAAGCTGTTTCTCTCTGATTGGTTATTCCGATGGCAGAGATCTCCTCAACTGCTGTGCCACCCCGCGCAATCGCATCTCTTGCCGCTGCGAGCTGTGACGCCCAGATTTGCTCAGGGTCATGCTCTACCCAGCCTGGATGGGGGAAGGATTGTTTAACTTCATATTGACCTTGTGAGACCCATTTAGCCTCCGTATCGAACAATATGGCTCGTGAGCTGGTAGTACCTTGGTCTAAAGATAAAATCATTCTATGCCCTCCCAAGCAAAACCTACAAGATATGTTCCACGATGAACAAGATTAATGTGTTTGTTTCAACAAAAAGCACCTCTGCTGTCAGAGGCGCTATCACACATTGTGTTTGGAATTACTGTTTTTCGACAGGAAGTCTTAGCGTAAAGGTTGTACTTTCGCCTAGTTTGCTTGAAGCTGAGATGGTCCCGTGATGCGACTCTACAATATTTTTAACAATCGCAAGCCCAAGTCCCGTTCCACCTGATTCTCCCCGTACACGCGCCTTATCAGCTTTGTAGAAGCGGTCAAATATATACGGCAGATCCTCTGGTGGAATTCCAACCCCTTCATCCTGAATTTTAATCTCAAGATAACGACGGCCTTCTAATACACAAGTTCCTGTATGAACCGTGATTTTTTTGCCACCCTGTGTGTGGCGAAAAGCATTATCAAGTAAATTGGTTAAGACTTGTTCCAGCTTATCCTCATCCGCTGCCTTCAGAACAGCAATATCACTCTCTTGCTGTAAGTGAAGATGGATATCGCGCTCTTTCGCACGTACAGAAAATTTACGGTAGACTCGTTCCAGCAGTTCATTCATGTCCACCTGAGCTTTCATCATATCCGTATGTCCGGCTTCCATTCGGGCAAGATCAAGCAAATCCTTAACCAGACGCCCCATACGCAGTGATTCGTCATGAATGACCTGGATCAGCTCACTGCTTTCTTCGGGGGATGAAGCCATCCCGTCCAATAAAGCCTCACTGTACCCTTGCATCATCGACAATGGAGTACGGATTTCATGGGAGACATTAGCTACGAAGTCTCTGCGCATCTTTTCCAGACGCACCTCTTCCGTCACATCCCGCAGTACAGCAACTACTCCCCGAATGCTGCCTTCAGAATATAACGGTGCCATATGAACAGACCAGACGCCCTGCCGTACATGTACATTGGAGCGGTCATCGCCACCTTGCTTCAAGGTGCTTAAAAATAAAGGACGCAGGGGAGGTGGAACACTACTCTCAGCCGTTTCGGGATGAAGCTCAGCATCACTCGCATGTTCCCACTGCAAATCGCTCCAGCTCTCTAGCAGAGCTTGGCCGTGCGGATTGGTCAAAATAATCTGCCCTTCAATGTCAAAGGTGATCACAGCATCGCTCATACTGCGCAGTACGCTAGACAGATGCCCCTTCTCATGATGCAGACTGCGGATATTCTCTTCAAGCTCCTCAGCCATATGGTTAAAGGAAGTCGCCAACTGGCCAATTTCATCACTTGTGACAAGCGTAAGCCTTGTTCCGTATTCACCCCGTCGAATGTTATTCGCAGCTTCAATGACACGCTGCATCGGCTGAGTGATTTTGGTAAACAAAAACAACGCAAAAAATGTCGTCAAAGAAAATCCGATCATACAAGTATACATAAATAAACGTTTGATATCTCCGGAATTGGCAAAGTTACTGTCTATGTAGGGAAGCAAAAATAACCCCAAGGTAATAAGCACGACAGCGACCAGGCAGATGATCGTAACCCACAGTTTGCCGACAAGACTTCTCCAGAAGTTCACTTATTTAGGTACCTCTAGTTTGTAACCTACGCCCCATACGGTCGTAATCATCGCTGCAGATTCCGGTGATACTTTATTCAGTTTTTCACGAAGACGTTTTACGTGAGTATCTACAGTACGCAAATCTCCGAAAAATTCATAATTCCAGACATCCTTAAGCAGTTCTTCACGAGAAAATACTTTATCAGGCGAAATAGCCAAATAATGCAGAAGTTCATATTCTTTAGGTGTCAAACTTACTTCTTCACCACCAGCAGTCACACGGTGAGCATCATGTTCAATAATAAGATGAGTAAATACAATGTTATTGCTGGAATTGCTCTCCTTGGACAAGAAAGCAGTCGCCGAAGAACGGCGCATAATAGCCTTCACCCGGTAAATGACTTCACGTGGACTGAAGGGCTTCACAACGTAATCGTCTGCGCCCATCTCAAAGCCTTGAACACGGTTGATCTCTTCCCCTTTAGCTGTAAGCATTAAGACCGGTGTTGACTTCACTCCTCTGAGTCTTGTCAGCACTTCCATCCCATCGATGCCAGGCAGCATAACATCCAGCAAAATCAGACCGTAGTCATTTGCTGTTGCTTTACGAAGAGCGATTTCTCCGTCTTCCGCTTCATCGATTTCATAACCTTCTTTTTCAAGATACATCTTTAGCAGGCGGCGAATGCGTTCCTCATCATCCACTACCAGAATTCTGTTTAAATGATCTGCCATTTCACTACAACCCCTTCATCAATACAGTAGAACGTAACCTTTAAACCATTGTGCAACGTTAACAGGTAAACTATGCTCAGTCCGTCCCCGCGTAAGAATGAAGTCCGGCGATGACTAAATTAACGCCAACCAGAGTAAACATTACGACCAGGAAGCCAAGCACAGCCAGCCAGGCAGATTTTCTTCCTTGCCATCCACGAGCCAAACGTAAATGAAGATAAGCGCTATAGAAGAGCCAAGTGACAAGCGCCCATACTTCCTTAGGATCCCATCCCCAGAATCTTCCCCAAGCGATTTGCGCCCATATCATTGCAAAGATCAAAGCGCCTAATGTGAAAATAGGAAAGCCAATGGCTATCGCCCTATACGTAATCTCATCTAGATCGCCCTCATCAATTCCGTCCATCACTGGGTGTAAAGCAGTGCCCAGCGGTTTACGTACGATCAAGCGAAGAACTCCGTAGAGGATTAATCCGGAAAGGAGTGACCAAATTACAGTATTAAACTTCCGTCCAGCATTTACACCATTCATCCAAGATGGTGCCTCAAAGAGTGGTTCTTTTATGCCAAGAAACGACTGGAAGCTCTCAATTTCGCTATTGTGAGGTGCCACAATCGGCGGCATTCGATAACTCACTTTCTCTATTGTACTATTTTCCTGCCCGGGGCTGTCAATCGTAACGTTCGGACGGACAAAAACAGTTTCATAGCCTGCTCCGCGGAATGCAAAAACAGAACCCAGAAACCCAATTATAACAATGATTGAAAAGAGAGTAAATTCGACCAGCCTCTGTTGCTTGCGATCCGCCTTCTCTTTACTGGAAAAATTGACTGTTCGCAGCAGATACATCAGTCCCGCCGCAAACCCTACTGCGAAGAAGGATTCACCTAGTGCAGCCAGTGTTACGTGGATCTTTAAGTAGTTCGATTGAAGAGATGGAATCAGCGGCTGTACTTCCTGTGGAAATACTGCGGCATAAGCCATCACAATAATACTGATTGGAACTGCAAAAAGACCCAAGATTACCTTACGATAAATAGCGTACATCACAGTAAAGGCAACCATCACCATCATCGATAAAAAAGTCATGAACTCATACATGTTGCTGACCGGAATATGCCCTGAGCCCGCCCAGCGTGTAAAGAAATAAATAAGATGAAAGATAAGACCCATTGAAGAGAAAATAAAAGCAATTTTGCCCCAACGTGCGGTATGTTCCTCCGGCTTGCGGCCTGACCACTTGCGACCCATGATGGCGATAGTGAATAACATAAACGAACCGCTGTATAATAAAAATGCGGCAATAAAGACAGCGCTGCTGATGTCGAGCAAGCTCATGAAAGGCCTCCTCCATTATCTATTGATTTTTCATCGACTACCAGATCTACTTTTTCTAAAATAGAAACGATCTCACGGCGGAACCCGAACCAGTTCTTGTTCGTATGTCCTCCGAGGATAAGCTCCCCGTTAGCAACGGTAAGCCAGATACGTCTATGCTGCCAGTAGAAGCCAAGCACTAAACCCAGCATCACGATTGCTGCACCTAGCCATACAAACGGCATTGCACGATCAATACGTATATTCAAGTAAGTAGTCGATTCCGAAAAATCAACGTCGCTCATGTTGTCCACTTCAAGCTCAAGAAATCTATTGCTCCCGCCAAGCTTATCGTTAATGGCAGCCTGTTGAAACTGCGCCTTATCCACCTGTTTAGGAAAATAGAAATACTGCTGCCCTTCCGCCGGGAGATCCGGACCTTGTATCAGGAACAAAAAAGCAGGTGCATTCGGATAAGGTGATTTGGAAATCGGCTGACCCTCCTCATTTAGACCAAAATCCATATACTTTTCTTTCAAAGTTAAAGTATAAGGACCCGCCTGAATTGCCCGCTGAGGGTTCTTCATGTCCAGCTTAAATTTGCCGTACGCCTCGCCAGTGGTGGAATTCTTAAGCTCAGGCTGTACCGAACGCAGCACAGGGGTCAGATCATAATCAAACTGATACGCTTTCAATCCTTTATAATCCAAAGGTGAATTTACTTGGATATCATGTTTCGTCACCTCGGATAGCTGCGGTTCCTTCGAAGGGTCTCCACAATCCGCGGTGCATTCATAAAGCACAGCTTGGGTCTGGAATAGCTTTGGAAGTATTTTTTTGCCGCGAAATTCCTCAGGCATCTCTTCCTCCGTATAAAACTCCACGGTAAATTTCTCATTTTTCAAATAATAGGTGGTGTCCGGAATCTGTGTGATCTCCCCTTGCGGGAAAGCAAGATGCTGATCCATGTTCAGTCCCGGCAATCCTCTTGCTAATACAGCAAGTAAAAAAATAATTAAGCCAATATGTATTACATAAGGTCCCCAGCGGCTGAAGCGATGTTTCTCTGCCAGCAGAGCCCCTCCATCCGTCTTCACGCGATAGCCCTTTTTACGCATAGGCTGAATTACCCGGGCTACCCAAGCTTCTGGTTCCTCTTGTACTTCAGTCACTAACACAGCTTTTTGCCGAGTTAAGAACTGACGATGTTTCCGAATCTTTTGTCTGGTTAAGGCCTTATAGAGCGGAAGTACTCGATCCAAGCTACAGATCACAAGTGAAGCGCCGATCATTACGAGTAGAGTTACAAACCACCAGGATTCGTATGTATGTGAAAGTCCAAGTTTGTGATAAATATATCCGGCTGTTCCGTACTCTTGCTTGTAATAAACTGAGGCATCAATATTAAGAAAAGTACTCTCCTGCGGGAAAATCGTCCCCAGCATAGAGCCTACAAGTGTCAACACGATCAGGTAGATCGCTATTTTGACGGAAGAGAAAAAGTTCCACACCCGATCAATAATCCCCGGGTTAACGCGCTGAGATCGGCGAGCTACGCCATCGTAACGCATTTCCAAATTCTCGCCCCAGTCTGATTCCTTCCCCAACGGCTTCCCGCATGCTTCGCATAAAACAGTACCTACAGGGTTCTGGTGACCACATTCACATTTGGTATTGGTTATAAATGCCTCGCGTTCACTCATCAATCCACCAGCTTCCCAATTTGATCATCAAGTGAATTCAAATCAAGCTGGCCGATATGAATGTTGTCAATTTTACCCTTGGAATTAATGAATAAGGTAGTTGGCAGCGGAGAAATACCATAACTTCGTACAGCATCACGTCCAGTGTCCATCAAAATCGGAAAATCGATGTTTACCTGCTTCACAAAATTCTCGACAGTCATCCGGTCTTCGCCCACATTAATGCCTAAGACCACTACGTCTTTGTCCTTCCATTTCTCCCATTGCGCTTGTAGAGCCGGCATTTCTTTGACACAAGGTGCACACCAAGAGCCCCAGAAATTAAGCACAATAGTCTTGCCCTTATATTCGTCTAGGGTATGAGCCAGACCGTCAAGCCCAAGCAAATCAAAGGAAGGTGCTTTGCTCCCTTCCTCTGGTTTGCCGCTTCCCCCAAATACAGAGGAACCGATGGCATAACCGCCCACTATAACAATTAGAAACAGAATCACGATTTGAATTGGTTTTCTTGCTTTACCCACACGTAAAGCCCCCTTCTGTGACGCAACTCATACTTATGTTGTAAGGTGTGAACATCCTATGAACATTATAGCGAATTTCGTCACAGCTTTAGGGGGTTTAATTGTGAATATTCTGTGTCTTTATGACTCTTTACGTGGAGTTCTTTCTTTAAGCAATCCTGCTTTGGCAATTTGCTGCAGATGGTTAATTTCATCCTTGGTCAAATGACGGTAAGAGCCACGTTTGAGATTTTGCAGCATAATATCCCCGAATGAAATCCGTTTCAGACGGAGTACGGGGTGTGAAATCGCATCAAACATGCGTCGTACCTGACGGTTACGTCCCTCGTGAATCGTGATGCTGATAACCGCTTCCTTATTTGCCTCATCAATATCCTTGTACTCTACTTCCGCAGGCGCTGTCATGCCATCTTCCAGCTTGATGCCAGCTTTCAGCTTGTCCAATGCAGTGCCATGCGGTATACCCTTGACCGTAGCATGATACGTCTTAGGTACATGATGCTTCGGATGAGTCAGCAAGTTAGCAAAGTCCCCATCATTCGTCAGCAGCAGCAAACCTTCCGTATCGTAATCGAGCCGGCCTACAGGGTAAACCCGTTCAGTAATTCCTTTTAGGTAGTCAGTTACAACCTTACGACCCTTTGGATCGGAAGCGCTTGTGATTACTCCCTTAGGTTTGTTGAACATAATATAGATTTTGTTCTCGCCCCGGATCAGTCTACCGGAAACTTTAATAATATCTGTTGCGGGGTCCACCTTCGTGCCAAGCGTAGTTACGAGTTCCCCGTTGACTTCCACTTTACCGGCCAAAATCATTTCTTCACACTTGCGTCTGGACGCCACACCGGCCTGCGCCAAAATTTTCTGTAATCTTTCCATATTCGACTAGTCACCTCAGATCAATGATAACCATCAGAGGGATAAATCACAAGTTCATTCCAAGGAAAAAATGCTCCTGGGCAGGAATTATTGTGGGGTTCGATGATTAAAGGGGAGATTTGGTAGCGTTCTACTAATTCTAAAACAAGTTTAGCCGTTGCAAAAAGCTGCTCCTGCCTTCCGGATATTGGAGGATCGCCCACTTTCTTACCAAAATCACCTTCCAAACAAATATGAATATACTCCGGATCTGTCAGTAGCGGTGCTGCATAAATTGCGCCATCCACTCCTACCCAGAAGTCAAAACCTTTACCGTTAATGGATGTGCAGCTAGAATGATGCAGAATAAAACCTTTATAGTTCATTGCGGAATGCCCCCCTCCACATTGCTGCAATAGCATATGTTCAGGGGGGCAATGGGGTGACTATCCAAATAATAGCAAACACACAGCGATCGCGGCGACAAAGCCGACAACATCGGAGAACAGGCCAACCTTAAGCGCATAACGGCCATTCCGTACGCCTACAGCTCCAAAGTAAACGGTCAAAACATAAAGCGTAGTATCTGTGCTCCCCTGTATGGTGGAAGCAATCATACCAATTAAAGAATCCGGGCCATGCACACGGATTAGATCCGTAGTGTAAGCAAGCGACCCAGTCCCCGTAAGCGGCCGCAGAAGACCAAGCGGCAATACTTCTGCCGGAACACCAAGCCCCCGCAGGGCTGGGGATATGAAGCCCATAAAAAAATCCAGCGCACCGGAAGCGCGAAAAACGCTGATCGCAACCAGCATCCCCACAAGATGGGGAATAATCGCAATGGCCGTGCCAAACCCATCTTTCGCACCTTCAACAAAGGATTCGTAGACTGGCACTTTGCGCGTAAAAGCATAGAGCGGGATGAACGTGATCATGACCGGAATCGCCCATGCCGATATGAGACTGATAAACTGGTACAAATCACGTTCACCCTTTCAATGAGGAATTAGGGAGTGTTGTCTTCGCCAAAGGAGGAACCCCGGACTTTGCTGAAGGGGGCTTCGGCGGTTTGCGCAATAAAGTCAACCTTCGGAAAAACCGGTCTGCCGCAATCGCTGCAAGTGTAGCCACGGCCGTTGCTGCAAGTGTTGTACCTACTATGCCTGCGGGATCGGCTGAACCATAGTTTAACCGGATGGCAATCAGTGTGGCCGGGATAAGCGTAATGCTTGCTGTGTTAAGCGCTAGAAGAGTACACATGGCTGGTGTCGCGGTCTCTTTATCAGGGTTGAGCTTTTGCAGCTCCTGCATCGCCTTGATGCCCATTGGCGTTGCGGCATTGCCTAGTCCGAGCAGATTAGCACTCATATTGGAGAGAATATATCCTATGGCAGGATGCCCTTTCGGCACATCAGGGAATAAAAAAGCTACGACAGGGCCAAGCACCTTGGCAATCTTTTTAAGCAAACCTGCATCTTCTGCTATCTTCATAATCCCAAGCCAGAACACAAGCACACTGATTAAGCCAAAACTTACCGTTACCCCACTCTTGGCTCCGTCGAATACGGCGGCTGTAAACTCATCCATTCTGCCGTTAACGGCGGCGAACAGAAAACCGATGATGATCATTCCTAGCCAAATCCCGTTAATCATGGATACGCCTCCTTCTTCATTCATCAGCCCATTTTCTTATTTCGAACTCGCTCCCATTTCAAATAGAGCCTTCAGTGCACTGCCCAGCGCCTGGAACCAATTATTTGCCGGGTAAGCCTGTGCTAGTGTTGGACTGTACTTTTTCATATAAGCAGATTGCTCAGGAGGCAGGTTCTCAGGAGTATACACCGGCACGCGACCTATTTCTTTTCCGCCCAGCTCCAGCACAAGCGCTCCTTGCAGTCCAAAATTCGCTCGTGTAGCTTCGGCTGAAGCACTTTCCTTCTGATTTAAAACAAGTTTCGTGATCACTCTATTTTGTTCACCTTGTCCAAGTGGATAAGCAAAGGTTTTGGAGGTTACAAAGTTATAGCCCGTCACGGCATCACCACGTTCGATCAGTGTTTTGAGCGGATAGTGATTAAACCCGAAGTTTAGCAGGGAAGCATGATCATTCCAGTCATCGCCGTCATTTATAGTAACTGCGACAAGCTGCTGGCCGTTTCTGGTGGCAGAGCTGACAAGGCAGCGCAGTGCTTTTTTGGTATAACCTGTCTTTACACCGTCCGCTCCCTCGTATAAATACAGCATCTTATTTTTGTTTCTCCATTTGTAATCCCATTTCTCATTTGGATTGTCTGCAGTTTTCTCCTGCGTCTTCACAATTTCTTTAAATACAGGATTATGAAGAGCATAAGCGGTCAGAACAGCCAAGTCGTTAGCACTAGAATAATGCCCTTCAGCGTCAAGACCATGGGGATTAGCAAAATGAGTATGGGTTAGCCCTAGCTCCTCAGCCTTAGCGTTCATAAGGTATACAAAACCTTCCTCAGAACCACCGATATGCTCAGCGATCGCCGTTGCTGCATCATTCCCTGAGCGCAGCATCAGGCCATACAGCATATTTTCCAGCGTCATCTCTTCTCCCTGCTGCAAGTAAATAGAAGAGCCTTCTTTCGCATAGGCATTTTTTCCTACTTTGACTTTAGAGGCTAAATCACCATTCTCAATGGCGACGAGGGCGGTCATAATTTTGGTCAAGCTGGCAATAAGCATAGGCTCATCCCCACGGCTGCTGTACAAAATACGCCCAGATTCCACATCAATCAGTGCCGCTGCTCTTGCATGTGTAGAGATAGAGCTGTTCTCGGCCTGAATTGAAGATAGCGGCGCCAGAAGCAGCAGCGAAAGGCACAATATTAAGGCGAATGGCCATTTACGGGTTATTGTCTTCATGTTCATCCTCCGGCTTCTTATCGGATCTTAAGTAAAAGTGTTTATGTTGTACAAGTGTATGCGGACCAGCCTTAGGGTATGTCCACTCCTTGGGATGTTCCACACAAAATATCCCCACAACGTGAGGCTTTGCTTCGATACATTCTCAGGTAATTTGGGGATCAAAATATACTTTCTGACACGTCAAAAAAGGGACACCGCCTGTGTATGGCGATATCCCCGAGGCTATTTGTAGAATTATGTGTACCTAATGAGTTGAAGATTGAGATGTACTTGGATCGGTTTTAACAGGTGCTGCTGCCGGTGTGGCAGGTGTTGGCGGCGTTTGAGCTGCAGCATTACCGGTTTGGAACATCGTTTGAATTTTGTCGATGAGCCCTGGTGTTGCATCGATGATTTTTTCGAATAGGTGAGTTTGATTGTCCAGAGGGACAATATTCACTCCATCCTTACCTACCACTAAAAAAGCGATCGGTCGAATGGAGACGCCTCCCCCGCTACCTCCACCAAATGGAAGCATTTTGACTCCACCTTGGGAGCTTGAACCACTTATAGAATCTTCTACTCGATAATCACTACCACCAGCAGCAAATCCAAAGGCAACTTTACTGATAGGCAGGATAATGCTGCCGTCAGGGGTTTGTACTGGATCACCGACAATGGTATTCACATCTACCATACCCTTGATATTTTCCATCGCTGTTTGCATTAGGCCTTGAATAGGATGGTCGCTCATATTGTTTCCTCCTTTAATTGAGTACGATTTCTCTTTCTTCTACAGCGTATATCATCCCCACATCCGCCCATTTGTATGTAACTTTCATTTTAAACTTTCCCGTGTGGCTCCTGACGAATCTGTTTCAGCAGATTTCTCCAATGGCCGATCCCGCCTTTTTCACGCAAGACACGCCGAGATAGTCGCATTAAGGCATACAAAGTATAGCCGACTGACATTTTCCCCTTACAGACAAACTCCATTGCAAAACAAAGCTCATCTTCAAAAACAGGCTTAACAAAAATTCGAGGATGCTGCTGCAATTTTACCCACTGCGAAATAAAACCAACAATACTCCACTTCAGGCCCCAAACCGCTCCCGATGCGGTCGCAGTGTCTGCTGCATCACCAAGAGAGAAATCGGTGGACCAATCGAGCTTTGATATTTTGACATGAGCTACAGTCTCTTTTAACCATTCCTTCAAGCCGCGTGTAGATTTCACAGCTTGGTTAACATTGGCGCGCCAGTGCATTACTCTTTCTTTATCAAATATCTCTTCTTTTACGGTATCTACACCTGTCGTCGCAGTCCCTGTCTCTTTAAACTTTCCCCACACACCCTGCTCCAATCCCTTAAAGACCAATTGGGGAAGTTCATAGTGAAGCTTTATCAAACCAAAAAGAGAGGTAACATCTAATTCGAGCAGGTCATTTTTTCCATGTTTATAACACCGTATGCGGAAATCGATAGATGAAGACAGGACCAGGATCAGTGCCAGTACAAGCAAAACAAGGGGAATTGCAAGCCATAACGTCACGTATTTACCTCCAAGAAACCTTAATAATGGGAACCTTTGGTTTAGTATGGCAATTTAAGCTGGAAAAAATTCGGGGTTTGCATAAAAAATATGAGCTTAAATAAAATAGGGACTGTCCCAAACCACATAAATGGTTTAAAGGCAGTCCCTTCAATACAATTATTAGCGTTCTCGTACGAACTAAGGCAGCTCGACATCCTCAAAAGTCATTTGAGTATCCAGCTTATTGAACAATAGCTGTGTCTCTTCTTCCAAATTATCCGTGGACTCAAAATTTGTCGGTTCCGGCAGATCCTTTAGACTGGCAAGACCAAAGCTCTCCAAGAAGGATTTAGTCGTCCCGTACAAAATTGGCCGGCCTACCGCTTCCGCACGACCAACCTCATGAATCAAATCCTTGTTATTCAGCGTATGAATTGCGCGTTCCGACTTCACACCCCGGATCTCTTCAATCTCCACCCGCGTAATCGGTTGGCGATAAGCCACGATTGCGAGAGTCTCTAAGGCAGCCTGAGACAAGGTTGATCTGGATGGTGAATAGGCCAGACGCTCAAAATAGTGGGCATGATCAGGCAATGTAGCCAGCCGATAATTCCCGGCAATTTGCACTACCTGTAAGCCCCGCTCCTGTGCTACATAATCTTCTTTTAGTTCCTCTAATGCTCCAGCCGCAAGCTCTGGGCGCTGTTCCGTAATTTCAGCCACTTGGCGTACGGAGATTCCTTCATCCCCTGATAGAAACAGCAGGCCTTCAATAATCGATTTCAGCGTTTTGTAATCCATTGAAGTGTTCTCCTCCTCTCCACTCCATTACGATGTCATCAAACAATTTCTCTTGGTAGCAAAAAATCGCCTTCATTTTCATCAGTTCCAGAATCGCAAGAAAAGTAACTACGATTTCGTGCCGTGCCATTTCATCGTGAAGCAGTGCCGAGAAATGCAGCTTACCGCCTGTTCCTCTGCGCTGCAGCGCATCTGATACATCACGTATACGATCTTTTACCGATATTTCATCCCGGGTGATCCGCTGGTAAGAAGACCTTCTGGCAGCCTTACTTAGCGCTTTACGAAAAGCGGCTATTAAATCTGAGGTATGTAGTCCTTTTAGCGTTTGATCAATCTCTTCTGGCACGAATGGACCCAAATCCTCAGGCTCCTTCGTAAAAATCAAGCTCCGCTCGCTCTCCATATCCATTAAATGTACAGCAATACTCTTGAACTTACGATACTCAATCAGTCGCTGAACAAGTTCAGCTCGTGGATCAAATTCATCCTCTTCGTAATATTCAAAATCATCGATCTCAATGACCGGTGGTTTGGGCAGCAATAGCTTGCTCTTTATAGATAAAAGGGTAGCGGCCATCACGAGAAATTCACTCGTAATATCCAATTCAAGCTCCTGCATGCTACGCAGGTATTCCATATACTGTTCGGTGATCTCGGCGACCGGAATGTCCTGGATGTCGATTTCCGCCTTATCAATTAAATGCAAGAGCAGATCCAGCGGACCTTCAAACGTCTCCAGCTTGTACAATACAGTCACGAAGCATCCTCCCGCCAAAAAAAGTAAAGTGCAGCGCCCGTCTGGACGCTACACAAGTAGAAAGGGCTCTTATAATCCATGCTTTCTTCTTATACTATAAATAAGCACGAATTCGACTGATTCGTCAATAGCTGACTTACTTAAACAGTTTGTTAAGATTCGCCATTTCAATCGCAGCAGTCGCAGCATCCCAGCCTTTATTGCCTGCTTTGGTTCCTGAACGCTCGATGGCCTGTTCAATATTTTCAGTAGTGACTACGCCAAAAATGGTCGGCACGCCGGTCTTAAGATTGATAGCGGCTACTCCTTTGGCAACTTCATTACATACATAATCATAGTGTGTAGTGGAACCACGGATAACCGTTCCTAAGGTGATTACAGCGTCGTATTTGCCGCTTTCAGCCATTTTTTGCGCGATCAACGGAATTTCAAATACCCCTGGAACCCAAGCAACATCCACTTCATCATCACCAACACCATGGCGTTTAAAGGCATCAAGTGCACCTGACAAAAGCTTGCTGGTAATAAATTCATTAAAACGTCCTACAACAACTCCGTATTTTAACCCCTCAGAAACTAAGTGACCTTCTAAATATTTCGGCATATCCATCATCTACCCTTCGTTTTTTATAATGTATGGTTAAGCTTTCGAATCCTCATTTTGTTCAATATCGTCAAAAGACAGCATATGTCCAAGCTTCGCTTGCTTCGTGTGGAGATAATTGGTGTTGTCCTTGTTCTCCGGCATTTGTATCGGCACGCGCTCAACGACTTCCAACCCATAACCCTCCAGCCCTTTGATCTTACGCGGGTTGTTCGTGAGCAGACGGATTTGGCGCACACCCAGATCCTTCAGAATCTGTGCTCCAATTCCATAGTCACGCAGATCTGCTGGAAAACCAAGCTTTAGATTCGCATCTACAGTGTCAAGACCTTCCTCTTGCAGCTTGTAAGCCCGAAGCTTATTGATAAGGCCAATGCCTCTGCCTTCTTGGCGCATATAGAGTAACACGCCCCTACCGGCAGTTTCGATCTGCCGCAGTGCAGCTTCAAATTGCGGGCCGCAATCACAGCGATGGGAGTGGAATACATCACCAGTCAGGCATTCGGAATGTACACGTACAAGCACTGGCTCATCGCCGGAAATATCGCCTTTTACCAAAGCTACATGCTCTTTATCATCCACTTCATTTGTATAAGCAATGGTCTGGAAATCTCCAAAATCGGTAGGAAGTCGTACAGACACTTCGCGTGTGACGAGTTGTTCTTTTTCGTTGCGATAATGAATAAGATCCTTGATACTGATCAGCTTAAGATCATGCTTGCGGGCAATTTCGATTAGATCAGGTAAGCGGGCCATTGAGCCATCTTCCTTGATAATCTCGCAAATGACACTGGCTGGATAAGCGCCACACATCCGCGCTAGATCAACAGCAGCCTCCGTATGTCCGGAGCGGCGCAGAACGCCACCTTTTTTCGCAATCAGCGGGAACATATGCCCCGGTCTGCGGAAATCAGCAGGTTTCGCTTTTGGATCGATCATGGCTTTAACGGTCAAAGATCTTTCCCCCGCAGAGATCCCAGTGGTTGTATCTTTATGGTCAACAGATACGGTAAAAGCCGTACCGTGATTATCGGTATTGTGGGTTACCATGGCTTGCAGTTCAAGTTCTGCCGCACGCTCCTGGGTAATAGGCATACAAACCAATCCACGTCCCTCAGTAATCATAAAATTGATGACCTCTGGTGTCGCACGTTCAGCAAGGGCTATAAAATCCCCTTCATTCTCACGATCTTCATCATCCACTACAATGATGACTTTACCGCGCATTAAGTCATATATTGCTTCTTCAATCGGATCCAAGACACTTTCCTTTTTCGATTGCTCGCTCATGATCCTATCCTCCTAAAAGCTTTACGAAAGATTATTTCCTTCTTCGTAAGCAAACTCTTTATTTAAACAAACCCGTTCGCCGCCAAAAAATCATGACTAATCCCGGAGCGGCTCTCGCTTTCTTCATCTTGGGCGGCTGAGCCATAATGCAATAAATGATCTACATATTTGCCAAGTACATCACACTCGATATTTACACTATCCCCGGCCCGTTTGTGCGTCAGAACTGTTTCCCCTAACGTATGCGGAATAATGGACACTGCAAGCGATGTGGCTGTAGTCTTCACTACAGTTAAACTAATGCCGTCGATCGTGATCGATCCCTTGGGGATAATATATTTAAATAGTGATTTACGATCCGGTGCAATCTCGAATACAACAGCATTCTGATCACGTTTTACACTCTTAATAATGGCAGTGCCATCAACATGTCCTTGGACAATATGCCCTCCAAAACGCCCGCCGGCTGCCATCGCTCGTTCCAGATTCATCCGGCTGCCGGGCTTCAGTTCCTTCAGGTTGCTATTCCGGTAGGTCTGCGGCATTACATCCACTGTAAAGGAATGATCGCCCAAAGTTGTCGCCGTGAGGCAAACCCCATTGACGGACACACTGTCACCGATTTTTAGATCATCCATGATGACCGAAGCGGCAATATTCAGCACCATCATTTCCCCACCGGCGGAGACACTGCGCAAAACACCAACCTCTTCAATTAATCCGGTGAACATGATATCCCTCCTAAAAAGCATTACTTCCTCAAATTCACTTCTTGCATAGCTTTTGTTAGCGTACCGGAGTGCCGCTGATACATACATTATCTCCTAGCACTTTTACTTCCAATCCTTCAAGTGAGATCGCATCCTTCATCAGCTCTACACCCGGAAATACGAAAGTCCCTTTCGCTTCTGCACCACCGCCGACAATTTTTGGAGCGAAGAAAAGAATCACACGATCCACTAGCCCGCTCTCCAGCATCGCACCATTCAGCGTCCCCCCGCCTTCCAGTAAAATAGAGCCAATTTCCATTTCGCCAAGGGATATCATGGCCGCCTTCAGATCCACTCTTGGACCTGCTCCGCACACAACGATTTGAACGCCTGCTTCCAGCAGTGCAGCCTTCTTAGCAGGATCTGCAGCATCGGTTGTTACAATAAGTGTAGGCGCTAGACCATCACATACAACTGCCGAATCCAGAGGAATACGTAGCCCGGAATCAATGATGATCCGCGTCGGGTTAATGCCAGGCACTTCTGTTCTTGTTGTCAGAGAGGGATTATCAGCAATCACTGTATTCACACCGACCATGATGCCCTGATGCCGATGCCGCAGCGTATGTACGATCTCCCGCGCTTCCCCATTCGAAATCCATTTACTGTCACCAGATTTGGTAGCTAGATTGCCATCAAGTGTACTTGCACTCTTCAGCGTAACAAAAGGTTGTTTTGTCAAAATATATTTGATAAAACGCTCATTCAATCGAAGCGCGCGATCACGCAACAAACCTACTTCGACCTCAATCCCTTGGTCACGCAGCATTTGGATTCCTCTTCCTGCCACCTGGGGGTTGGGGTCTTCACAAGCAACTACAACCCTAGCTACCCCTTCATCGATCAGCCTTTGGCTGCAAGGTGGAGTTTTTCCATAATGGCTGCACGGTTCTAGTGTGACATATGCCGTACTACCCTGTGCCTGCCCAGCTGCCATATTCAAGGCGTGCACCTCGGCATGCCCCGTACCTCGCTGTAAATGAGTTCCGAGTCCAATCATTGCTCCATTCTTCACCACAACGCAGCCAACAACAGGGTTAATTCCCGTCTGTCCTTGGGCACGTTCGGCCATGTCCAGTGCTAGCGACATATAAAACTCATCATTCATGTTGTCCATCTCTTCCTCCTATCCACTGCTGTCAATTCTTAAGCTAAAAAAACAGAAAAACCCATCTCATTCTCCAGGAGGAGTTCAAGATGGGTTATGCGAGAGTTCATCGGCAGTCCAAATAAAAGTGTGCTTAAATAGCCGTCAATCGACGGGTATTGTGAAATATCGCACATGATTATATGAAAACACTGCGATCCGCCAGTCCATTGCAGACAAGCAGTCAACCTCTCCTTCTTCCATCCAGACTATACTGTCGGTCCCGGAATTTCACCAGGTCCACCGTTCGCGTCAACAACGCGAGCCGGGTAGCGGACTGAGCACTGTAGATGAACTGAATAAGTTACTTCTACAACAGCATCACCGCCGGTAGGGAATTACACCCTGCCCTGAAGGATTGATCCTTTATTTAATTGAGATTCAAGTTTTCCTTACTAACAAAATTATCACTTACACCAGCGAAATGCAAGTGCGTTTATTATATTTACTTAAAATTTGTAACTAGATTATAGATTGTACTGAGTTTATAAAAGGAAACCAAGAAGCGCCAGGACAAGGACTCCTGGCGCTTCTTGGTTATATTTCAGGATTACAAACCACGTTCTTGTTGTTTCAAAAGATCACGAATTTCCGTAAGCAGCACGATATCCTCTGCAGGTGCTGGAGTCTCTACCACTTCAACTTTAACGGCTTCTTTGCGCTGAAATTTATTGGCGAGCTTAATCACCAGAAAGATAGAGAAGGAAATAATAAAGAAATCAACAACCGATTGTAAAAATAGTCCGTAAGGTATTTTCAGGTCCGTAGTGACTTCAAGCACCCGGTCCTTTAAATCTATACCACCCGTAAGCAAACCTGCAATTGGCATAATAATGTCATTTACTAATGAAGTTACAATCTTTCCGAATGCAGCTCCAATAATGACCGCAACCGCTAAATCAAGAACATTTCCTTTTAAGGCAAAAGCTTTAAATTCTTTCCACATATACCAAATAACCCCCACATATATAATTTGAAATTATTATAGCATAGTAGCTTCCTATTTCTTAAGACTTGTTAAGAAACTATTAAGTTTCCCTTTACTTTTATCTGCCACCGCTGTTAAGAAGTTTCCTGTTAAATAAAGTTTAAGAATTATTTCTTACATGATAGAGCCATGGCTGAGAATGTATTATCTACAGATCAACACATGGATTGAGGTACAGCGATCAGAGCAAACTAAAAGGAAAAACCAAACTGGCATAATGCTGTGGGGGATTTGGTCTTTTATTCCACTAATTTATTAGCTGCTATACAGTACCTTTGCCTTCACTGGTCTTCAAATGAGGCTTCCAAACAAGAAAATGTTGTATACTTCTTATAGCAAGAATTGCGCTTTACAAGCAAGAAAGGACGCTGAGAAATGCACAACGCAACGCTGCTATTGGTGGACGACGAAGCCGAGATTATTAAACTAATGCAGATCTATCTGGAGAACGAGGGTTACCGGCTGTTAACTGCCAGAGACGGGCTGGAAGCACTCGAAATTATCAATAGAGAGACTATAGACCTCATGGTTCTTGATATCATGATGCCTAATATGGACGGCATTGAGGCTTGTATTAAAATTCGTGAAACGCAAAAATTTCCGATCATCATGTTATCTGCTAAAGGGCAGGAACTTGATAAAATCACCGGACTAAGCGTAGGTGCAGATGATTATGTTACGAAACCTTTTAGTCCGCTGGAGTTAGTTGCCCGTGTTAAATCCCAGCTGCGCAGAACTCGAAATTACATGGCAGATCTAAACGCCAAACAGGATGAAATCATCATTGATGGCCTGGTTATTAATTCGGTTACGCATGAAGTAAGTGTGGATGATCACCCAGTTAAGCTTACCCCGCGAGAATTTGCGATTCTAGAGCTGCTCGCCCGTAATAAGGGACAAGTCCTAAGCATGGAGCAGATCTACGCCAAAGTATGGAAAGAACAATTCCTGGAAAGCAACAATACACTTATGGTGCATATTCGTAAAATCAGAGAAAAAATAGAAGAAAATCCGCGTAAACCACAATACTTAAAAACGGTATGGGGCGTTGGCTACAAACTGGAAAAAGGAGGTCCTTCTAGTTGAACTTTAAACGATTCGATACCCTATCCTGGAAAATAGTTGGCTTCAGCTTAACGAGCCTAGCACTCACCGCTTTAATCTTAATGGGCGGCTATTATGGCACTTCACTATTGCTGTGGTTAAATCCTTCACGCTCCTTTTGGGGAGTCAGACTCATTCTCTGGGTGATCAATACCATTGGATCAACGCCAGTTGTGATTCTTATAGGGATTCCTTTATTTATTTTTTTCATCCTAAAACTGTCCAGAAATACAACTAAGAATCTTCATAACATTACTAGCGGAGTTCAGGCCATTGCGGATGGCAATTTGTCTTTCAAGGTGCCGGTAACAGGTACGGATGAACTCGGAAAGCTCGCTGAAAATATGAACACTATGGCTGGCAAGCTAAAATCTGCTATAGAGGAAGAACGAGCCGCTGCAAAAGCCAAAAACGACCTAATCACAGGTGTGTCCCATGACCTCCGAACCCCACTAACCTCTGTTCTCGGATTCCTTGAATATGTGGAGAAGGATCGTTATAAAAACGAGGTTGAGCTGCGTTATTATGTGAATATTGCCTATGAGAAATCTCTGACTCTTAAAAAGCTAATCGACGATTTATTTGAATACACTCGCGTCAGCAGCAGCGGATTACCGCTAAATATTGAGCCTGTAGATCTCGGCAAGCTGCTCGAACAGCTGATTGAAGAATTTGCACCCGTACTGGAACAAGCAGATATGACCTACCGCATTCATACGGATACAGCTCCTCTGATTATCAACGGAGATGCGGACGAGCTGGTGCGATTGTATGAGAACCTATTTACCAATGCCGTAAGATACGGAAAGGAAGGAAAAATTCTAGACATTTCTGTTGTTAGAAAAGACGATAGAATAGTTGCTCTATGTACGAATTACGGTACTCCTATCCCTGCATCCGACCTCCCCCACTTATTTAAACGCTTTTATCGTGTCGATAAATCCCGCTCCCGAGAGACAGGCGGAAGTGGCTTAGGGCTGGCCATAGCCAAGAGTATTGCAGAGCTTCACGGCGGAACCATTACAGCCAAAAGCACACGCAAACAAACTGAATTTGAAACCTCTTTCCCTGTGAGCGAATGATGCTTGCAGGGATTTTTTTGTACAATCTCATCCATTAAGAAAATGATAAGATTTCATAACATAAAGCCTTAAGATCTCTGGCTTATAGTGATTTCATACCAAATCTGCTATAAGTGAGGATTGTTGTTATGCTATTTAATTCGTATCCCTTTATGTTTGGTTTTCTGCCTATCGTGCTGGCCGGATATTTTATTCTGAATCGTCTTCGTCTCACACTCTGTGCTAAGGTATGGCTTACCCTCGCCTCTTTAGTTTTTTACGGGTATTGGAACATAAAATATGTCCCTCTAATCTTGTTATCCATCTTATTTAACTATGTTATGGGCCATTTCATTCATTCCACAACAGCTAAGCTTCGCCGGCCGCTGCTAATCTTTAGCTTAAGCACAAATATTCTATTACTCAGCTATTACAAATACACGGATTTTTTTATAGAAAATTGGAATGAGGTAACCGCAAGCAACCTTTCTCTGCACCATCTTATATTGCCTTTAGGCATAAGTTTCTTTACCTTTACACAAATCGCCTACCTCGTTGATGTTTACCGGAACCAAGCGCGTGAGTACAATCTTTTGAATTACACGCTATTTGTGACTTTTTTCCCGCATCTGATCTCCGGTCCCATCCTTCATCACAAGGATATGATGCCCCAATTCGATAAACTGCGAAATAAGGTTTGGAATTGGAACAACATACGGAAGGGGACCCTCTTCTTCAGCATCGGATTAGGAAAAAAAGTCATCCTAGCGGATACCCTAGCTGGTTATGCTGATAACGGTTTTGCAGCTGCAACATATTTTGTAGATTCATGGGTGGCTATCCTTTCCTATACCTTACAAATCTACTATGATTTCAGCGGCTATACCGATATGGCGATTGGAATAGCACTGCTGTTCAACATCCATCTGCCGCAAAATTTCAATGAACCCTACCGAGCCGTAAGCATCCGCGATTTCTGGAGACGCTGGCATATTACGCTCAGCCATTTTCTTAGAGATTATATCTACATTCCACTTGGCGGCAACCGGAAAAGCTTCTGGATTTCGATCCGAAATGTCATTATTACTTTTCTGCTCGGTGGTTTCTGGCACGGTGCGGGTTGGCTGTTCATCCTGTGGGGGCTCTTGCATGGAGTAGGACAAGCTGTAGAGAAATGTTGGGGACGCTGGGGCTTCTCCCTTCCCAAATGGTTATCATGGTTGCTGACTTTCATATTTGTGAACATCACATGGGTATTTTTCCGTGCAGAACATATATCGCAGGCATTTCGTTTGTTGAAAGGGATGAGTGGACTTAACGGGGTATCTATGCAATCTATTGGATCGCTTAAATGGGCAATCATCCTGATTCTCATCTTAATGACGATCATTCTCTGGAATCCCCTTCATCTGTTGAACAAACGTAATTTTCAGTATAGCTGGAAAACAGCATTTGTGATGGCATTTATCATTTTGTTCTCGCTGTTATTCTTCAACCGAATTACAACCTTTTTATACTTTAACTTCTAGAACTGTAAGGAGGAATGATGATGCTTGCATCACGGCTTCAGAATAATAACAACCCACGTAAATCCCCCGGGATTCATACTAAATCGAAACGTTTCATAGGTTATTTCCTGCTTTGTTTTAGCTTGTTAGCGCTTCTAACGGCGCTGATTACTGCTTTTATCGACCCATTACAATTCTATCACCGTCCATCGTGGTATACCCCACTCTTGTCAGAAGAAGAACGTTATCAGAATCCGGGTTTAGCTAAAAATTACGACTACGACAATATTATCATCGGCACGTCTATGACAGAGAACTTTCTTCCCTCTCAAGTAGATGCCAGCTTAGGTGGGACAACCTTAAAGTTATCTATGGAAGGATCCACAGTCGATGAGCATTATAAAATTGCCAAACTTGCCTTGGAGACAGGCAAAGTAAAACAAGTGCTCTGGGGTTTGGATTATTTCTCTTTGAAACTCGCCACAGCCGAAGATGAGGAAGATTTCCCTGACTATCTATATGACGGCAAACTATGGACCGACTACAAATACTGGTTCAATTCATCTGTATATAAACAATTTATAAGCAGCATCAAAAACAACCTGAGTGGTGAAGCTAAACAGAATTTGGAATATTTATACAACTGGGATAACAAAGTAGTGTTTGGCAAGCAATACGTTGCAGAATCTTACCTAATGGCTTGTGACAAGGAGCTGGATTACGGTACTAACGAGGAAAGCATTGAGCAAGTAAAGGGCTATTTTAATACGTATATCCGTCCTCTGCTGGAGGAATAT
Organism: Paenibacillus sp. FSL P2-0121; assembly: GCF_037975345.1. NCBI lineage: Bacteria > Bacillati > Bacillota > Bacilli > Caryophanales > Paenibacillaceae > Paenibacillus > Paenibacillus sp. FSL P2-0121. Next base: position 4,831,327 of record NZ_CP150245.1, read on the forward strand.
CCCGATGTCCAGTTTTATTTCTACTACCCACCCTACAGCGTTATGCGTCAGGTCGCTTGGTCTGCCAGCAATCCCGTTCGCTTTAACAATCAGCTTTTCATGCGGCAATGGATATTCGAGCAATTTGAACAGTTTCCAAATGTGAAGCTATACGATTTCCAAGCCGAAGCGGATTGGACATTCAATCTAGACCTCTATAAGGATTTAAGCCATCATAATGGTGAGGTTAACACGTGGATAGCAGAAGCTATCGGACAGGACAATTCCAAATATCGGGTAACTTCCAGCAACATAAAGGCGCTTAATAGCTCGCTGGAATCACAGGCGGAAAGCGCCGTTATGGATAATAACGGAAAAGTTTATCGCAGCAGTGTACAAGTAAATGGATTACCACTAGCACTTAACATCCGTTTAGTGCAAGGAAATAAAGAATTATGGCTGCCCGCCAAAGATATCGGGACAGCCCTGGGTGCATCCATAACGTGGGATGCGGCCACTAAAACTGTATCGCTTACTTCCGCCGAGAACACCGTTACTATGACAGTGGGCAGTGTCAAAGCACTCGTGAACGGGAAAGCTCTCACCATTGATGCTGCGCCGCTACTGGCAGGAGGAAAAGTTTTGGTCCCGCTAGCCTTTGTTGCGGAACAGCTCGGCTGGAATGTCTCAAGTGAAAAGGAAGGCGAATGGCTGCGGTATAACCTAAGCACCTCAGATAACGCCGGTACACTTAAGAATCAGCCATAAAATTTTCAAAAAAAAGCATAAAAGCACCCGGCATTTATCATGCTGGGTGCTTTTGCATAAAAATCTTAAATCACACTAATCTCCGATCACTCTGTCTTACCTCTACGTCTAAATACTCGGTTCATAACAAATCCTATGGTTATCAACCCTATTCCCGACAGATACAGAGGCAAAGGACTGTTCTCACCTGTCTTCGGCAGCTGAGGAGCACCCGAAGTGCTATTGTTCACCGTACCTTTTGGTACTTCTTCATCGTCGATATCAACTTCTCCTAATGGAATTTCTTCTTCGGTAATCTCTTGCTCAGGAGTTCCCTCATCGGTTGATGTCGCGGATCCTAGATCGGCCGCATTTCCAGGACCAGCAGGAACAGCTGGATCATTAATAATTACTTCGGATACGGGCGAGCTTGTAGACGTGGGTACCACCGAACCTCCAGATGTGCTGCTTGTAGGGATTGGTGTAGGTGCAGCAGTCGCTTCTGGTGATGGAGAAACCGTCGGTGCTGGCGTTGTTGACGGTGCAGGTGTTACGGTTGGTTCTGGTGTTGTTGTTGGAGCACCGGTTGGTTCTGGCGTTACCGTAGGCGTGGGCTCCACTGCTTTTTGATTCGTAATCACCAGTTGAATCGCTAACGAGGAACGAATCTCCACTGGATGCTCGGATGTATCGAGCACGTAACCATTTGGAGCTGCTGTCTCCACCAATACATAGCTACCCAGCCATATTTTATTAAATGTAGCTGTACCCTCTGCATCTGTAGTTAGACTGTTAATCAGTACACGTTCCGTGCCATTTAGTCGATACAATGCAAAAGTCGCATCACCAAGCGCCTTTAAATTATCTTCAGCATCTAGCTTCTTAATATTGAGAGTGCCTCTTCCCCCGCTGCCTGTGCCAGAACCGCTGGAGACCCCGACAATAATTTCTCTAGAGGTTTCTTTACTTATTTCGCTGCCGTTAAAACCACTGAAATGTACAGTATTTATTACTTTGTCTCCAGTGTTAGCCACAATCAGGGATTGATATTCGAGAATGTAAGCCCTGCTGATTTCATAGGCAAAGCTTAACTCAAAAGATTGTTTTCCATCGGTATCCGTTGTGATAACAACGCTATAATCAATACCCTGAATCAGTTCAGGACCGCTTTTCGTGATATCTCCGTTCACAGCTACAGCCGTAGGATACAGATGGAATGAATTCTGCAGCAAAATTTGATTAGCACTAGGAGTATCTTTGATTAATGCATCCTTTATTGTGGACTGCCCCCGGTTAATTTGCAGGCTCCAGTCAATTTTATCCCCGTTTTGTGTACCGTCCTTCAGCACATAATCCTCTCCAAAAGGAATTTTTACGGAGGCGGTCAAATCTTTGGAAACCACTTTTGCTCCATCATAGAGATTAGCTTTATTATCAACAGTAGTGCCTATTATTTGCCCTTCAAGACTTGTATTAAATTCAATGTAGAAAGCGGAGTTAATCTTATCTGTAAAAATAACCTTTAATTCATTATCGCTATTTACGCTATTTACGCTATAGGTATATTTATTAGGATTCACTTCTGTACCCTTGGTAGGGTCACCATTCTTTGCAATATTCATAGTGTAAACTTTTAGTGAACCAGGAACCAAGGTCTGGCCTGATTTTAAAATATCAACAAACGCCGGAGCTTCGAGGGTTTTGCCATTATAATTGGCGCCTATCGACCAAGTAATTTTTTTAGTTGAAGCATCGTAGGCTCCCCCTTTAAATCCATTGCTTTTCGCCTCAGGTCTAGGAATGAATAACCCTTCTGCTTCTATCGTGCGTAAGGCTTCAGTAGTGTCCATCCAGTCTAACCGAACTTTGTTATTGAAATTTTCAGTTTTAGCCCAAATCCAATCCTTGTTAAATTCTGTAGTATAGCTAATCGTATAAAGACCAGATATCGGTGAATTAAACACTACCTTAAAGCCTTTATTAGGCTCGACAGGTGAGTTGTACACTAGATCATAGTTATTTGGATTTAAAACATTCCCATTCAGATTTCTAATCACCAGTGATTCTGGAATAAACTTTAGGCCGCCAAATGGGAAGGATTCGGTAACTGTAACATGGCTCATCGGGTAATTATCACTATTCAATGTGACCTTCCAGCCTAATGTTTTATTCTGATAATCTACGGTTGATAAAGTCTTATAAAGAATGGAAGACCGGATTAATCGGGTAGCCTGATCACTATACGTACTATCAGATACTGTATTAGTTATGGTAGCATCCTCAAACACGCGTTTTATCGCTTTTGTCTTATATTCGATTCGATATGGTGAAGTAACATCGTGTGCAAATTGCAATACAAACCCAGACTTATGAACGTCTGACGTGGAAACAACCGTGTAGTCAACATCCTTTGTCAAAACCTTGCCTAACGTTGCACCACCGGAAGAATCCAGCTGCACAGCATATACTTTTAGCGAATCGGCTACCAGCTCTTGAGAATCATCGAACAAATCTGTTAACACAGCGTTTCCTTGCGGGATGTTCTTTTCATTGTAGTTATATTCAATTGCCCAGGAAATGATCTGCTTGCCCCCATCATAGCTTGTAGAATACTTTTTCAAGCTTCCTCCACGTTCTACATTCACTGTGGCAGTCGAGCTGGCAGGCTCTTGCCCATTTCCTGAAAAAGTTGCAGTATTGGTGAAGCTTAGCTGATGGTCATTAGTAATCCCTGTGGAATATACAATACGGTAAGCCTCTTTAATCACAGGCTCCGTAAAACGGACAATCAATGACCCTCCGGAGAGCTCTGCAGAGTATTTGCTTGTGTCGAGCAATGCTCCTTCCGTTACTGAACCATCCAATTGAATGCTCAGTTGATACACGCTCACTGTGACTGGAGTATTTAATGATAAGCCTGAAGGGATGGGGTCACTCACAATGGCATTCCCCACGGCTTCCAAAGACTTATTGACATCAACAGTCCAAAATATTTGGTTCGCATTGAAGCCTTCGGGAATACCTCTCTTCTCTATAATCGATCCAACACTTGGTTTAAAATTAACTGTCACTGTCTGAATACCGCCGCTCACGGGAAATAAAATATTCTGAATAGTACTGCCCGAGATTTTCTGTTTATCGAATTTAGTATTTAACCGCAGCGTTCCCTGCACGTCATCATGTGTTTCTATGTAGTCATTAAAAGTCATTATCACTTCATGTGAAATTTGCCTCACTTCAAAGCTCCCTACATCTCCATCTTCAGAGACCAAGGGTCCGTTAAAATCATTAAATAGCTGGAACTGTTCTGGAAGCTGAAAAGTAAAAGTGTCACCTTGCTTGTAATTATGATTTTTAGGAAGAGACCAATTATAATCCAAGGTAACATTAGCATCTCGTTCGTATACGCTGTTCGTGACCGTGATTCCATCTGGCCCGTAAACAGCCATTGAAACACTGGTGATGATATTTCTTTCGTCATCAATCGCAGCCGCTTTTACTTGCGGAGCAAATCCGATGCCATAGGCATATTGGGCCACAAGCATCAAAATAATGACCATTACACTTATTTTTTTCTTAAACATGTTCCTGTTGCCTCCATTTTCTTGTTCTAATTGTTTTCCACCCCTGCATGTTCAAAAGCTTCATATGTAATTCCGCGCCCTACGCCCCATCTTATGTTAATATAATGAAAAGTCTTCCTTATGTGGTGGAGTTGACAGAACATATACATATATACCCATTTTATGGATATCTAGAATCAAGATTATTAAAATTCTCAAACTTTATTTTTGATGGATGTTTTCACGTTCAAAGGAGGTTCGTCTATGCAGCTTTCATCTTTTTTTGATCGCCAGCACGCGGAGGATTTCATCATGTTCTCATCTTCGCATTGGGTTGCGCTGTCTATCATTACGTTAAGTTGTCTACTGCTCTATGGCTTACGGTTTGAAATTCGTACAGATTCAAGACTTCGGCAAAGCGTGCGTTTGCTGCTAATCATACTACTTGTAGTCTCAGAAGCCGGGCTGCAAATGTGGTACATCTCTCAGAACATCTGGCGCTCCAGCTCCTCATTACCGTTCGAGCTCTGTGGAATCACTCTACTGCTGTCTATTATCATGTTAATTTCACGCAGTCGAACCCTTTATTCCTTTCTCTACTTTGCCGGGATCGGCGGAGCATTTATTGCGTTGCTCACCCCTAACCTAGTTTATCCGTTCCCTCATTTCCGCTTTCTCCTGTTTTTTATAGCTCATGGTTCTATTATTCTCGCGTCTCTTTACATGACCTGGATTGAGGGCTACAAGCCGACTTGGAGATCTTTACTCATCACCATGCTCGGCCTCAATATTGTGGCTGCCTGCATCTGGACTGCTAATTACTTCCTAGGCTCAAACTACATGTTCCTATCCCAGAAACCTAGTACCTATTCCGTATTGGATTATTTTGGACCTTATCCTTATTACCTGCTTGTTGAAGAGCTGTTTGCCTTCACTGTGTTTCTAGCTATGTATTTGATATTCTTCTGGCTGCCAGAGCGGCGCAATTCACGGCGTAGACAGGTTAGGCGGATTCTTTAACAACACAAAAAAGCCAGCCCCGATATTCGGAGACTGGCTTTTAACTATTAAATCTTAAGCTTCGATGATTTCTACCGAAGTCATTTTGTCGCGTCCTTTGAAAGCATCAACAAGATCCATACCTTCTACTACTTTACCAAACACAGTGTGTACTCCATCCAAGTGTGGTTGTGGAGCGTAGCAGATGTAGAACTGACTTCCGCCTGTGTTCTTACCTGCATGTGCCATAGCAAGTGTTCCGCGTTCATGTTTGTTTGGGTTAATTTCGCAGTTGATTGTGTAACCTGGGCCGCCAGAGCCAGTTCCGTTAGGACATCCGCCTTGAGCAACGAAACCAGGGATAACACGGTGGAATGTCAATCCGTTGTAGAAACCTTCTTTTGCCAGCTTTTCAAAGTTTGCTACAGTGTTAGGTGCATCTTGATCGAACAAGTCCAGCAGCACTACGCCGCCATTTTCTAGAGTGATTTTCGCTTGCTTTGCCATATGTAAATGACCCCTTTCAAAATTAACAAATTTAGAATACCTCAATTATATTACTATGAAACCACGCACAAAGCAAAGCAAGCAGGAGACTTTCCTGCTTGCTCTATATGCTGCTCAACTTTACCCACCTTACAGCAGCAGGCTATTACTTAGCAACAACTGTCTGTTTGGCGATACGCTCTGGTACAATATCGTTGGCAATAAGATCCGTATAGCTTTCACGACGCACTACAAGATCGCTTTGTCCGTTCTGTACGAATACTAAAGCCGGACGGCGAAGACGGTTATAGTTGCTGGCCATGGAGTAATTATACGCACCTGTGCAGGCTACAGCCAACAAATCGCCGCTTTCAGCCTTCGGCAGCTCTACATCCCAGATCAACATATCTCCGCTCTCGCAACATTTACCAGCGATGGAAACAGTCTCAGTTGCGTCTTCGTTAGCACGGTTAGCAAGCAATGCCTCGTATTTAGACTGATACAAAGCAGGGCGTGGATTGTCGGTCATTCCACCATCAACAGCAACGTACTTACGCACGCCAGGAATGTCCTTGTTGGATCCTACAGTGTACAATGTAGTACCTGCATCTCCAACAATACTACGGCCCGGCTCCACCCAAATTTCCGGCAAAGCACTATAAATTCCAACAAAATGAGTCTTCACTGCATCCGTAATCGCTGCAACATATTCAGAAACATGTAATGGGGTATCTCCCTCGACATAACGAATGCCGAAACCTCCACCAAGATTGACTACACGGAAGTCCACTTCCAAGCCTTCTTTAACACTGCGGGCAAAAGTTGCCACACGCTCAACAGCTAGCTGGAAACCATCGGTTTCAAAGATCTGCGAACCAATATGGGAATGCACACCAAGCAGCGTGATATTCTTTTTGCTGACTGCTGCTTTCACTGCTTCATAGGCCGATCCATTGCCGATATCAAAGCCGAATTTGGAATCTGTCTGGCCCGTTGCGGTATATTCATGAGTATGCGCTTCTACACCTGGTGTCACCCGCAATAAGATGTTTACACTAACTTCTTTGCGTGCAGCAATGGACTGCAAAAGGTTAAGCTCTACCAAATTATCGACTACAAAGCAGCCGATTTTGGCATCAATCGCCATTTCGATCTCTTCAGATGTCTTATTGTTGCCATGAAAATGAATACGTTCTGCCGGGAAGCCAGCTTGCAAAGCTGTATATAGTTCGCCGTCGGATACAACATCCAGTGACAAACCTTCTTCATCAGCCAAACGAACCATTGCCATTACTGAAAATGCCTTGCTTGCGTAAGCTACTTGGAAACCAAGGCCGGAGGCTTTAAAAGCATCCATATATTCCCGGCAACGTTGTCTAACCAATTGCTCGTCCAATATATATAGCGGGGTTCCATATTCCGCTTTCAATTCAGTTACATCACATCCGCCGATCTCCAAATGCCCAGCATCGTTAATGCGGCTAGTACCGTGTAGAAACATTCTTTAGTCCTCCAATTTCTGTGGAATATCAAGGTTCCACCCTGTCTTAGTGTATTCAGTATAACAGACAGTGGGAACTCCATTGAATGGACTAATTTGCAGTAGTTTTGTATTTTCCTACGATTGTTACTCATTCTCTTGAGATGGCGGCATTCTGGTATTGTCTCTAGTTTTGTTAAAAGACGGTCTTTCCTTCGAACTTAAAACCGGTTTTCGCAATAGAATTTCACTCATTGCCTTTGCATTAAAAGGTATAAACGGCCACATATATGAGGAGTTATAGGACCGATGAGTCGTTAAGAAGATAGTCAGTAACGTCGTGCCAATCATAAAGCCTGGTACCTGGAACGCCGCTACAGCAATTAATAACACAAGCCTGACTATACGATTCGCCAGACCCAGCTCATAACTCGGAGTCGCAAACATACCGATTGAGGCTACCGCCATATACAGTACTACTTCGTTTACAAACAGACCGCTCTGCACCGCTATATCACCAATCAATATGGCTGCAATCAGACCCATCGCTGAGCCTAAAGGTGTTGGGGTATGCACGGCGGCCATCCGCAGTAAATCAACCCCAAGCTCTACAATCAGAAACTGAGCGAGAATAGGAATTCTCGCTGTCTTTTGCGGCCCGATAAAATCCAGCATAGCAGGCTTTAACTCAGGATGGATAACAAGCAGCATCCATAATGGGAGCAGGAACATGGAAGCGAAGATGCCGATGAAACGGACCCACCGCAGATATGTCCCCATAAAAGGAGTCTGGCGATTCTCCTCCGCATGCTGGCAAAGATCAAAAAAGGTAGTCGGAAGAACAATTACAATGGGCGAGGTATCCACGAATAATATGACCCGTCCCTCTAATAAATTGGAGGCTACAACGTCAGGGCGTTCAGAATAACGCACCATAGGATAAGGGTTCCACCCTCCGCCGATAATCGCTTCCTCCAATTGCTTATCCGCCAGTGGAATACCATCGATATCGATGCTGTTGATTTTATCGATGACTGACGTTACTTGCGTTTTGTCAACGATATCATCGATGTAAGCCACGCAGACATCTGTCCGTGTCCGCCGTCCCACTTGAAACATTTCAAGCTTCAGCCCCGGATCACGTATCCGTCTTCTTACAAGTGAAATATTACTAAGCAGGGTTTCTGTAAAACCATCGCGCGCACCACGCACCACCCGATCAATCGAGGGTTCATCAGGACTTCGCATGGGGTAAGATCGAGTATCCATTAGGATAACTTTGTTCTCACCCTCAATAAATAGTGCGCTCATTCCTTTTAATACTTTATCGAAACATTCACTTAATACACTACCCTCTTCAACTTGAATATGAGGGATGTATTCGTTCATAAAGCTACCTAATACACCTGCGGACAAATTTTCTGAAGAAAGATAGGTTAGTCGTTTCAGAATTTCATCCGTCACATCTTCGTTGGTGAATCCGCTTAAGCAGAGTAAAGCTGTCTTATGTCCCCCAAAGGACATTTCTCTAAACGTCACATCAAAACTTGTTCCCAGCCCCATCACTTCGGTCAGCGTGTTTTTTGTTTCTTGTAGAGAACCTGGGATATGATCATTGCCTTGCCAATAAATAACGGATTCCTTTAATGAGTTAGAATGCTCACTATCGCGTTTGTTTTGTAGCTTATCTTTACTTTTGTTCTGAGACTGCTGCTGCGCCTGCTTCTTTGAAGGCTTCGGTTGAGCTTGAGACTCCTCCCCAGTACCAGCATCGTTAGCTGTTCCGCCTGCTGCCTGAGCATTCTGATCCTGTGCCTCATCATCTGATTCTGAATCCTCTGAATCCATACCAAATAACCTGGCAAAAAAACCTTTACTCGGCTCATTTGGCTCCTGATTGCCGAGCTCATCCGATGCTTCTGCATCCTGCTGCTCTGTTCCCTGCTTCGCAGTCACTTCTGCATCCTGCTGCTCAGTGCCTAATTCGGCTGATGCCTCTGCATCCTGCTGGTCCTGGCTAGTTTCAGATGTTGTAGAATTTTCCGCTGAATCTTCACTTTCACCGATAGCTGAAGCGCCCTCAGGTTCTGTGTGATCTGCAACTAGATCCGCTGCAGTTGTCTTCATTGCTGCAGCAGCTGCAGCATTATCTTCCAGATGGTCATCTTCCGGTGCAGAATCACCGCTGTGAATAAACTTGCTCATTTCCTAACCCCCTGTTTACTGTCGGTATACAAACCAGTCGAACAAAGAACCCGCGACCTTCCCACTCACCATCGCCATTAACAGACCGAATAGATAATGTGTCATATTTAAGCGTTTAGCGAGTATCGGCAGCACATTTAATACCTCGGTCAATGCTGCAGCGAGCATCCCGACAAAAATTCCATCAAACAGTCCTACACCAAGTTCAACTAGAGGACCTGAGGTAATTTTCCAATTCCAAAAATCACTAACAGTACCTACTAAAGATCCACCTACCATCGCGCCTTCATACCAATGAACTTTATCGTAAGAAGAGGTTAATTGCGCCAGACGCGGCACCATATCCAGCACAACAAATAGAGCGATCACTCCACCGCCTACAGCAATACCACCCGCAATGCCCAGCAGCAAATTTAGTCCCAGTGCTATGGGTGCCGTCATCTTCAGTCCTCCGTATTCTCTGATTGGTTTTCACTGCGGCGCCTCATCTTGCTGTATTCCTCATTGATGACATATTGGTCGATGTTCTTCTGATACAGATACATTTCCACTTCCAGCGGAGTAGGCTCCTCATTCCACTTCTTTTTAAATAAATGGTTGAAAAAAATGACCATCCCAAACCCGATGCCCAGAGAATAAGCAATCTGAAATATATAGGGATGCTCATCCCGATGACCCGTTAGCATCTCCACAATTCGAATTTGTACCTCCAGCATATTTACATCAGCATGAAAGTTCATAATTGTCAGAGCAGACCCAAAGAAAAGCAGCAGCCAAACTAAAACAAACATCGCCACCGAAGGTTTCCGTCTCTCCACCTGACTCTCAATCTGCACAATCGTCCTCCCTTCACCGATCGGTTCAATGTCCGCATTCGGTATAAGTTCATATATCCGGGGGATAACCATCAACAGATCAATCAAAATCAGATTGCCGTCACTTTGCTCCGGCTTCATTAAGAGAATTGTCTCCAACGACTCTTTCAGTTCAGGCTCCGCTATCAAAAAAGCAATATCACCCAACGTGACACCTTTACCCTTGGGAACCATCACCCGATTTTTAAGCTGTATATAGATGGTGGGAGCAGAATGTTGTTTCATCCGCATTCCTCCTAAAGGTTATGGTGAAGCTCAGGTCCAAGATAACGGTAGTATGGGAGTAAAGCCTTATTTTTACTCTTGCTGCTCTGAATCAATTTCTTGAAATACTGAAATGTTGCTTGTTTATAGGTATCAGGAAAGGCTAACCCTTCTTCTGGAAATTAAAAAGAAGACAGCTCAAGGTAATTAACCTTAAGCTGTCTTCTTGTTTCAATCCTAAATACGTCAGAATTCGAGCGAATCCAATTTCCCTCCCGCAAAATCAAACAGGGTCAGATTGGACCAACCATTCTCATGTCCCACGGACCATTCCTTTTGCGAAGGAACCCAGGCTGGCTCCCAATAATAAAACCCGATACCTTTACCGTTAGGTATATTCTCAATAACACTAATAAAATCTTTCATATACTTAGTCTGTCCCTCTACTGTAGCCGGATAACCTTCATGCAGCTGCTTTTCCTCACTTACTATTAAGGGGAAACCTTCAGGTGCATTCAGCGTCCAAGGATAAGCTGTTTCAACAACAATAATATCCTTATTGTACCGCACCGCCAATTCATTCAGGTTAGATCGCAAGTCATCCAGCGTGCCGTGCCACCAAGAATAAAAAGATAATCCGATCACATCAAAATTTACGCCATGCTCGAAAAACAGATCATAAAAGTTACGGCTGGCTGGATGATCAGCACCACGGTCAATATGGATCATGATGGACAAATCAGAAGCAACAGCTTTTGCGCCCGCTATTCCTGCTTGAACCAGTGTAATGAACTGTTCCCATTGCTCCGTAGTATCCCACTCTCCATCCACCTTGCCTTCATTCCATAACATGCCTGGAGTAATCTCATTACCGATCTGCACCATGTCGGGCATAGTGCCTTGAGATTGCAAAAGCTCAAGAACCTCACGAGTAAACTCATACACGGCTGATGTTAAACCCGTAAAATCAAGATTCTCCCAAGCTTTTGGCTTCGATTGATTAGCAGGATCTGCCCATTTATCCGAATAATGAAAATCCAGCAGAAAGTTAAGTCCTGCTTCTTTAATTCGCTTAGCCATAATCAGCGTACGTTCTAGATTGCAGAAGCCGCCCGGAGGATCATTCCAAATCCGCAGCCGGATGGCATTCACGCCATTGTCCTTCAGAATGTAGAGCAAATCCTCAGCGTTCTCAACGGACTCTACAGCACCGCTGTAATACGCTCCTCCACCCTGCTCAATTTCATCCAGAAACGAGATATCCATTCCATTGATAAATGTGGTTGTCATCATTGCTACTCCTTTACAGAACCAAGTGTCATCCCTTTAACAAAATATTTTTGCAGGAAAGGATATACGATCAAAATTGGAGCGGCTCCGATAAATATTTGCGCGGCTCTCACCGTCGTCTGCGAGATCAGCTCCATTTCCTTTGGATTGATGCTCATGGAGCTCATATCCCGTTGAATGATAACCGTCTGCAGGAATGTCGCCAGTGGAAATTGCTTGGAATTATTCAAATACAATAGTCCATCGAACCAGGAGTTCCAATGGAATACCATGCTGAACAAGGCAATCGTAGCGATCGACGGCAGAGAAATCGGCAAGTAAATACTGAACAACGTACGGAAATGTCCGGCTCCGTCTATTAGCGAAGCCTCCTCCAGATCTTTTGGAATACCACGGAAGAAGTTCAGCATCAGAATCACCAAGAACGTATTTACCGCACCTGGAAGAACAAGTACCCAGAAGGAATCCATCAAACCAATCTTTTGAATCACAATGTAAAATGGAATCAATCCACCGTTGAACACCATACTGAAAACGAACAACCAAGAGTAAACATTACGGCCCTTGAAGGCTGAGTTTTCTTTGGACAACGGATAGGCTGCCAAAAAAGTAATTAAAAGTGTAAGTCCAGTCCCGAGTATGGTTCTTTGTACAGATACCCAGATGGAGTGTAGAAAGATCGGATTGTTTATTGTCTTTTTATAAGCTTCCAGAGAGAATTGCTTTGGCCATAACCCTACCAAATTGGCATCCGCTGCCGACTTCGCGCTAAAGGATACAGCCAGCACATGAATCAAAGGTACAATACACATCAGTGCGAGCAGGATTAGAAAGCAAGTATTAAACACGTTGAATATACGATAACCTCTTGTTTTGTAATACATAAGTTGTCTCCCTCTTCCTTTGGTAGATTAGAAAATGCGATATCCTGCCCACTTCTTAGCCAAACTGTACGAGACGAGAATTAGGATCATACTAATGGCCGACTTAAACAGTCCGATTGCCGTACCAAAGCCCATCTCACCATTCAGAATAGCCGTGCGGTACACGAAGGTATCAATAATATCGCCTTTCTGATAGACCAGTGGATTGTAGAGGTTAAAAATCTGGTCAAACCCTGCGTTCAATACATTTCCGAGAGCCAAGGTACCTACCACCACAACCATTGGCAATAGAGATGGCATTGTGATAAAACGTGTCTGCTTCCAGCGGTTAGCGCCGTCTATTTCAGCAGCTTCATATAATGATGGATTGATTCCTGCTAGAGCAGCTAAGAAAACGATCGTATTATAACCAAATTCCTTCCACACATCTGTGAGAATAACTGTGAACCGGAACCAGTTGTTATCGCCTAAGAAAAAGATTGGTTTGAAGCCCATGCTGCCTAAGATCTGATTGACAAAACCATCTGTAGCAAGCAAATCCAGCAATATCCCGCCGAGAATAACCCAAGATAAAAAGTGAGGCAAGTACACCAGTGTCTGAATAGTACGCTGTATGTATACCTTGCGAATCTCATTTAACAAAATGGCGAATACAAACGGTACAGCCAGATTGAAAATCATTTTTAGAACAGCAATAATCAATGTATTCCAAATGACCTGCATACTGTCATTACGTTCAAATAGATAACGGAAATTGTCCAATCCAACCCATGCCGAGCCTGAAATTTTCAGCCATGGCTTATAATCCTGAAATGCCATCACAATTCCGCCCATTGGAATAAAGCTGAAGATGATCAGGAATATCATCGCTGGCAATAACATCAAGTGAAAAGGCCATGTTTTTTTTAGTGTTCTCATCCTTGGTCCCCCATATCGTGTCAAGTTCTTCTGTAACCATACTCAAATTATAGCAACGCCCGAATTCCTCAAATAGCGGGCAAAACCAATATATATGGTACAAAAGCAATCTCTTTATCACATTGAAAAAAGAGGACTTCAAACGCAAACAGGGACCCTCCCTAAAGCCTAATGCTACGGCTGAAGAGACGGTCCCGTTTACTTCTTTTTACCTAGTCAAACTAAATCCAAACCTTATTTTACGCTGTCATACCATTCGTTAACTTCTTTAGTGATTTGATCGCCACCACCTGATTTCCAGGTTGCTACAAAGGAATCAAATGCATCCAGCGGTTTGTTGCCATAGATAATTTCATTAAACGTTTGGTTCTCAATTTTGTTCAGATAGTCCATCTTCGATTTCATAGTTTCGGTCGTAGGACCTGTGAACATATTCTTAAAGGATTTATCCTCTTGCGCCAGCAGAACTTTGGCAGCCGCAGGGGTATCTTTACCATAATTCACAGCTACGTCCTTCTCCAGACGGGTTGTTGGCTCTGCGCCATCTGCCAGGTTAAGGAGTGCTTTCATTTGGGCATCCGGGATCCGGGCACCGTCACGAACCAGCATATAACGAACACTATTCACATAACCGCCAGCAATTTTATCATTTTCGATCATCTTGCCGTTCGCGTCTAGCTCATAGTCATATCCTGCAAAAAGACCGTTATCCAGTTCACTGCCTGGCGTTGGATTAGCAAAGTTATCGAACAGATAGTTTTGATAAGTAAAGAAGGCTTCTGGATTTTTCATTTTCGTGCTGATCAAAGTTACACCGTTAGTGAATTGTGTGCCATGACGCATAACCTTTCCATCTGTACCCGCTGGAATTTCAATTGGAGCCCATACTGCATCTGGAGAGTTCTTCACGGTATCCTGAAGCGGCCAGCCGCTCATCCAGTAAGGACCCGGGAGAATCCCTGCTGTACCTGCAACTGCTGGTTCGGCAGTTTTGTTCTCATCCCAAAGAGCTGCTTCCTGAGGAATATAACCTTTCGCCAACCATTCCTTCAGTTTTTCAAGCCCTTGCTTCATGCCAGCATTTACTGAGCCGTATTCTAGTTTACCATCAGCATCTAGATTCCATTGCTGTGGCAAGGTTCCGTAAGCACCAAAGATCCAAGATGGATCGCCCATCCAAGTGTTCATTGTTGTTTTGAAGCCGATACTAAGTGGAGTTACCTTGTCTGGTGCCAAACCATCAGGGTTCTGATTCTTGAACGCATCCATCACTTTTTCCAGCTCATCGATCGTCTTAGGGGCTTGCATATTCAGCTTATCCAGCCAATCTTGGCGGATCCACAGAATGTAATCATGGTTATATGCATAATCGAGAACAGGCAGGCCCATTCTTTTGCCATCACGGCTGTATTGGTTCCAAACGTTAGGATCCTGTGCCATCGCTTCTTTCCAAGTATCTGAAGCATATTTATCAAACAAAGTTCCTACATCTGCATACATGCCGGAATCGATCAAATCCTGTGCAATAGTGTTGTCGGCTGTACCGATGGTTACGACATCAGGCATGTCCTGACCTGAAGACATGGATAAACGCAGCTTCGTACCAAATGCGCCGTTCGTATCTGTGATGGACCAAAGGGACTTAATGTTGATGCCGAATTTTTCTTTAGCCCATTTTGTAGCCACGTTATTCTCAATGCTTTCACCGTTTTTGAATTTAAGCTCAGGGTCCACGCCCCATGCGGTTGTAAATGTCACCTCAGGATCGTATTTATCCTTGTAGGCGTTTTCAGAATTGGAAGCTGTATTTGCAGTCGCTTCACCAGCTGCTTTATCTCCAGCAGTGTCTTTACTATTAGCAGCGTTATTGCCTGAACAGCCCGCAAGGCTACCCGCCAAAAGCATGCTCATGCACAGGAGCGGCAGCCATCTTTTTCTCTTCATCGCGCTCATTTTGTTCCCCCTTGGATTCCATAAGTGTTGGTTACTTTTTAATTATAGGGAACGACGCTGAGCCCGAATACGTCATTTAAACAAGGTTTCTGCACCTTTCTCAACCTCTATCCGTCCCGGAATTCATTTGGTGTCATATTGTAGTGTTTTTTGAACATCTTACTGAAATATTGCGGATTCTGATATCCAAGCTCAGAGGTAATTTCATAGATTTTTTTATTCGTATTTTTAAGCAGATAAAGTGCCCGTTCCATCCGCATCCGAATAATATAGTCCCCAAGTCCTTCCCCAGTCTCAGCTTTATAAATCTTGGACAAGTAGACTGGATGCAAATATACATGATCGGCAATGGTTTTGACGGACAGCTCATGCCCCGAATGGTTTCCTACCAGCTCATGCACCTGCTTGATAATATAACTTTTCGTATTCTGATCGCTTTCGGATAGCTCCTTCTGAAGCTTATCGAGCATATCAAACGCCCAATCTTTAAGCTTATCAAAAGAAACAATAATACTCTGCGTCAACAACGGATCTAAAGCGTATTGGTCGATCTTGGAGATGAACTGACCACTCTTATGCGCTATATACATAAATGCATTCGTTATCGATAGAAAGACCTCGTACAGATGTTCACTGGAAAACCGTGCATTCTCCATATCCCGGAACACGTCAGCAATTTTTTGCCTTGCTGTATCCCATTGTTTGGATTCCAGCAGATGAATGAGTGTAGGTGGACGATAAAGACATTCGAGCGATTTGATGCTGATCGTCTCCTGATGCTGGCGGTCATCCAAAAACAGCACGGAGCTGGATTCATCATGTGCTGCCAAATACATCGAGCTAAGACCGCTTCTATAGGCAGCCGTCATCCCCTCTGGAAAGGTGAACCACTCCGTTACAATCAGTGAAATCTCACCCTTGAGGTAATTGCTTACACTAATTCGGAAATTCGCGATCACCGCTTTTAGGATTTGCTGCCTTGCAGCTTCATAGTTAGCCATTTGCTCCAATTCCTGCTGTACTGCCGGCTTTAATTCAACAAGCAGAATCAAGCAATCATGCGGCGCTTTGCAGAACCAGACATGGAACTGTTCCTTAAAAATCTCCTCGGCAATGTTGCCGATCGCATATTCCATGAGAGAGACCGAATGGTGATCCATTGCGGCATAATGTTTACCCAGCTGAATCAGCAGCATCGCCGCTTCAGCATCCGGCTGGAAGGAGATTTCATATTCCTTCAGCTTAATGGCTAGTGTCCGCTCAGACAGCACCCTGCCGAGAAGCAATTCATGCATCAGATTAGCCCGCAAAACACTGTAATCGGCTTTGCGATTATACAGCAGCAAATGATATCTATCATGAGCTTCCCATTCGTCTTTCAAAGATTCAATCGCACTGGATACGCTTTTGATAAACTCATCATCACTTACCGGCTTCAAATTATAATCAAATGCCTGCAGTTGAATAGCTTTTTTCGCATATTGAAAATCGGAATAACCTGTCAATAAAATGGACCGAATATTTGGCCATTTCTCGCTCACGGCTTCAATTAATTGCAGGCCAGTCATTCCTGGCATTGAAATATCCGTAACCATAATATCTATAGCCTGCTGTTCCATAATTTGCAGAGCTTCAGCACCCGATGCCGCTTGATGCACCTGCTTTACCCCGATTTCAGCCCATGGAATAGTACGGGCTAAACTTTCCGTAACATAGGGCTCATCATCAACTAACAACAGCTCTATCATTCTTTCCCCTCCTAGATGTCATTCCATTTCATTGTCTGTGTAGGGCAGCAACCACTGCAGTGTCACCTGTAATCCTCCAAGCGGAGAAGGCGAGATGCGCAAGCCAGACGTCTCCCCAAAACGCAGCCGCATTCTCTGATGCACATTCCATAAACCGCAGCCCATTTCTTCATCCATCGCCCTGCTTAGTTTATTTTCCAGTTCTATAATTCTCTCTGGCGTCATGCCCTGACCATCATCCTCAACCGTAAGCGTCATTTCTCTGCCTGCACAGGAACCCGTAATCCGCACCAGTCCCTCTTTGGCGACGGGCTCAATTCCATGTATAACCGCATTCTCCACCAAAGGCTGCAGTACGAGCGGCGGAAGCTCTCTTTTGCGCATTTGCGGTGGGATATTGATCTCATAACGAAGTCTGCTCATCCTCATCTTCTGGATCTCCAGATAATGATTCACAAATTCCACCTCTTCAGACAGCGCAACCAAATCACGTTCCTGACGAGTGGTGTATCTGTAATATCGGGACAAATTATGCGACATCCCAACGACTGCCCCCATATTATCGAGCTTCGCCATACTTGTAATAAAGGAGAAGCAATTATAGAAAAAATGTGGATTTATCTGTGATTGAAGCTGCTTTAAGCGGGCTTCGCGAACATGGATTTTCTCCATCAGCACATTCTCGATCAGCATCTGAATCTGTTCTACCATACTGTTAAACCGGCCGGACAGGAAGCTGAATTCATTCTTCCCTTTAATCTCCACTCGCGCAGAATAATCCCCTTGCTTCAACCGTTGAAAGCCTCCAACCAATAACCTTATAGGCACCTGCACTTGAACATATAATAGATAGGCTACGAGACAGCTCATTAACAACAAAGCACTGATCGCAAAATAAAATAAACGATTAGAGGTCAGGATCGGATGTAGGATTTCAGTCAGCGGCATATAGTCGATCAAATACCAGCCCATTTTGTCCGAATAGACGATATTTACACTGTAGGATTCACCTTCTATTTTGACCGTGCGATTCTCACTAGGCTTCAGCTGGGTCTCTTCCAGCCTGTCTACCAATTCTTTAGCTAACACCTTGTCGGCACTGCGGTTAAAAATAAGTCCTGTTCCCTGCTTATAATAAAAAGGATCTCTTCTGCCATCACTTTTGAATTTATCCAGCATATCCTCTATGTTCCGGCTGTCGAACTCTACCTTCATAACCGTTTTGACTTTTTCCGGAGCGAATTCTGACATAAAAGGTGTAAAAGAAAACCATGAGAATACGAAGCGGTCACCCTCCTGCCCTTCAATCTTCTCCACATGCCAGCCCGACTTCACTTCCCGCTTCAGATCCTCATCTTCATATAACTTCGCATCATTTTCAGACACCATACGATGAATGGACGGGGAGTATAAATATAGCTTACTCTTCCAATTGGAGGAGCTTTCTTGAATGCTGATTTTGGTCTGAATCCGTTTGATCAGGTTTATCGTATCCAGATTCAAACGCCCTTTTTCCAGATAAGTATCCTTAAGGCTGAGGATATCAGGATCATGGATCAGCAGAATCGGCCACGAAGACAATAACTCCATATTACTTTCTACCTGATTCTGAAAAAAACTAAGCTGATTATTATTCGAAGTATTTAACTCCGTACGCAGCACATCCGTGGTCGTTTTATTGGAATAGAAGTAAAGGATGGTTATCGGGATCAGCATAATGACCATGATACTCACGATTTTGGTAAATAAATTATATCTATACACGTTCCTTCACTCTCCGGCTCAAATGTCATAGCCCCTATTGTACAAACAATCCCTACTTGCGAAAAGATAAATATCTAAAAAATGTGGTAAAGACAGGCCCTAACTGCCTTTTCGAGCACAGTTATTGCCTGTCTGCCTATTATTGCTGCAAAAGATTGAGTATGATGTAAGCCGCTTCAGCGCGTGTTGTATGGGCTTGCGGGCGGAAATTGCCATCTTCGAATCCATTGATAATCCCAGCCTGCGCAAGCGCTGTTATCCCTTCACTGGCATACAACGAGATCAGGTCTTTATCTTTAAAAGAAATAACGTTCACATCCGTCTGACCGTTCACTTTCTCCGCCAACTTAAGCGCACGGTATGAAATAGCTGCCATTTCTTCACGGGACAATTTATCATTCGGGCCAAAAGTGCCATCCGCATGTCCTTGTACAACACCCAATTTCCCAGCAGTATTCACAGCAGAGCTATACCACGCATCAAGGTTCACATCTTTAAAACTGCCTGTTCCTCTTTCTGCATTTAACTCCAGCGCGGACAGCAGCATGCTGACAAATTCAGCGCGTGTAACCTCCCCTTGCGGATTAAAGATCCCGTTTCCTATTCCTTGCACGATCCCTTTAGCCGTCAAGGATTCAATCGCTAACGTGGCCCAATCTGCTGCTTTTAAATCTGTGTACCCCACCTCTGCGTACCCCGCAGCATAAATGCTGAAATGACTTGGATTAAACACAATCTGTTCCGCGGTTGGGTTGTACCGCACAGCTTTGATAACTTCGAGTTTTCCATCAGCAAGTATCGAATAAACAGCAATCCGCTGGCTCTGCTCCCCGAGCTTCAGCTTGTAGTGGAAGGCTACCGATATTGCTCCTTTTTTGAAAACATCGATAGAAGTCCCGTCTACTGACACATGGATGTTATAGGCCGGGTAGTCTTTTGCTCCAGTTACCAATGGTGAAGGCAAGGTTGGCGTAGCTACCTGAACCAGTGAGAGCGTTAGTTCCTTAGCTCCCGTCTTAATAATTCCTGCACTAGCTTCCGTAGAAACCGTAACAGAGGCCGTCCCATATACAATTACTATTTGAGGATGTTTGCCCTGCTCTAGTATAGAACTCAACGGAAGATGAACGACTGCTCCCTTAAGCTCTCCCGTCGATGGCAGAACAGAAATAACCAGTTTTCCATCCGCCGGAAGCGTCGACAGCGCCTTATTGATATCCTCTATACTTAGCGTGATCTCAGCTATGCCGGAAATTCCTGCTTGTGCCTTCACCTGAAGTTGTCCTGCCGCTGTATGTTCGACCACTGCTTTATTTGCTGAATTTACAACGCTTGAATCTCTGACGGTGATGATAGGATCAGGATTAACCCCTGTTCCGGGTTCTTCACCAGTGCCAGGATTCCCTCCCGTTCCGGGTTCCTCACCAGTGCCGGGATTTCCTCCCGTTCCGGGTTCTTCACCAGTGCCAGGATTTCCTCCCGTTCCGGGTTCCTCGCCAGTGCCGGGATTCCCTCCCGTTCCGGGTTCCCCGCCAGTGCCAGGATTCCCTCCCGTTCCGGGTTCCCCGCCAGTGCCGGGATTCCCTCCCGTTCCGGGTTCCTCTTCGCCCCCCTCACCGGCCACCGGGGTTTTGAAGACATTTAATGAAGAGAGTGCATTCCCTGCAAAATCGAACATTGCCTGATTCTCCCAAGCATTTCCTTCGCCTACCTTCCAGCCTACACCTTGCACTGGAATCCAAGCTGGTTCCCAATAGAACAAGCCTGTTCCTTTACCATCGGGTACTTTGGACAATACATTCATTACTGTTTTGACCTCAGCCATTTGACCTGCAACCGTAGCTGGGAAGCCACTGCCGTCTAGCTGATCTTGGCGGGCGATGTTATTCTCAAAATTGTCGCCGTCCTCCAGCGTGTAAGGATACGCGGTTTCCGTCACAATCACTTCTTTACCATATCGTTTAGAGATATCGTCCAAGTTAAACTGCAGGCTATCCATCGTTCCGCTCCAATACGGATAAAAGGACGCGCCGATCACATCATAATCAAGATTCCGCTTCGTTAATTCGTCAAAGAACCAACGAAACATATCATTTTTGCCACCTTCAGCAAGATGGATCATAATTTTGATATCCTGACCTGCACCCTCGCTGTCTCTAACTCCCTTCACTCCGCTCTCCAGAAGCGGAACAACCTTCTCAAAAGCATTCTCTTGATCATAGGATTTGCCGTCAGGCCATAACAAGCCCCCATTAATCTCATTTCCGATTTGGACCATATCGGGTGAAGCTCCCTTTTCCTTTAGCTCATCCATAACATCTTTGGTATAGTCATATACCGCTTGCTTCAATTCATCATAGGAGTAATCCGCCCATGCTCCCGGCTTGTTTTGCTTTCCGGGATCAGCCCAGAAATCAGAGTAGTGGAAATCAAGCAACAGCTTAAAGCCTTTGGCTTTGACACGCTGCGCCATTTCCACAACATGCTCACGGTCATTATAGCCGCCAGCTTCCTGAGGATCATTCCATAAACGCAGCCGAATGTAATTTACACCCCGGCTTTTAAGAATATCCAGCAAATCCTTTTCTACTCCATTGTCGTAATACTTTCCACCGGCATCCTCAATCGCTTCCAGTGTGGAAATGTCCGCACCTTTTATGAACCCGGATTGCAGCACAAGCGGAGTAACCTGAATATCAGCTGTGGGTTGTAGGTCTGTCCCTGCAACTTTCCCCATTACGCTGTAAGTTCCTTCAACCGCGTACTCCGCTTCAGTAAGGTCATCCCAGGTTACAGGCAGCTGTTTGCTTGACCCATCTTCGTATATAGCCGTTACCGCTGATGGCAATAAAGCAGGCACATCCGTAATTGTGCTGACATTTATACTCTCAAATCCAACAATAGGCGTGCTGCTGTCACCTACTACTGTTACCTTCGCCACTGCCTTCTGCACAGTACCTGAGATAGAACCGCTTACTGTAAAGGTTCCGGGACGGGAATACTCTGCTGGAGGGATCACATCCCAAGCAACCTGAGCATCCTCCGTGTCAGAATTGCTATATACCACAGTTACAACACTTGGAAGCTCAGGGGCTTGCCCAATTTCCGTGTCCAACCGTACTGGCAGTACAGTTTGTATTTCACCCTGTGCCGGCTCATGCGGCGCGCTGGCTGCGGGAACACCCCAGACCTTCAGATCATTAATGGCTGCCCATTTTCCGCCGTTGATGCCGGTCAGGTTGACCCTTACATAAGAAACATTCCGCAGCTTAAAAGCATTGTACTGAGTTTGCTCTACACTGCTGCTCTGACTTTTGTCCACAACTGTTGTCCATACCTTATGATCACGTGATACTTCAATCGTATATTGATTAATGTAACTCCATGCATTCCAGATGACGGTTGCACCTGACAAATCATATGCACCTTGCAGATCTACTTCCAGCCAATGAGGAAAGCTCCCGTCATTCGCCGTCCAATGTGTGTTCCATTCATCGGAATCTACTGCGTTACCCGCTTCATATCCTGCAAGCTCACTATCGGATATAGCAGGCTTTCCTAGGGCAATATTCTCATCTCCTGCCGCTTGAGCAGACTGCCCAAACGTAAAAGGGGAAATAAGAAAGGTCAGAATCATAAATAATACAAATGATTTCTTCAATGTCTGCTTCCTCCTAAATAATTTAATCATGGATTATGTACTCAGCAGCACAGTCATTTTGTGCACTCCCTAATTGTAAACGCTTTATTAACTCTGCTATATGTTACGTTAGAAACATTTCAGCAGTTTTTGCAGTCGATTTGATCTAAGCAAGGAGTAAAATCACATACAAAAAAAAGATGATCCGAAAGCCATACGGCTTCGAATCATCTTTATATAGGTAGAACCATTCCACTTCAATCTGCTCAGAGCGTTTGTGGTTTGGACTGTTGATTAGATAAAAAGAATAAAGCGACCCAGATCAAGGCAAATCCGAGAATCTGCGGGATAGTGACCAGCTGTTGGAACACAATCCAGTTGATGATTACTCCCGTCATAGGAAAGCTGAGTTCAGCCAATGTGGCGAAGGAAGCTTTGGTCGTGCTAAGTCCTTTGTAATACAACAACATACTAAGAAGTCCTGGCAGCAAAGCTTGCAGCAATAGATTAACCGCAATAGCTGCCGATGCACCAAACCCGCCATGAATCTGCCACGGGGCACCTTCTAGCGTAGTAATAACGAAAAGTAAAGGAAGCGCAAGGATAAACCGCAGCGAAGTCACTGTCTCATATTTCATAGAACCGAGCAGATAACGTCCCATGACTGTCGATCCCCCCCACAGTGCAGCTGCTCCCAAGGCCATCAGACTGCTAACCCCAATAAAGTTATTCACATGTCCGAAAGGGATACTCCAGCCAAAGGTCAGCAGATAGGTTCCTACCAGCGCCAACACAATGAGTGGTCCGAAATTTTTTGGCAAACGTTCTTTAAGAATTAAAGCAGCGAGACCGATAGCGAATATTGGCTGAAGCTTTTGCAGTAACAGCACCGCATTCAAATCCCCACTGGAAAGTGCCATCGTAAATAGGATCGTCGCCCCGGCAGAGCCTCCCCATGAAACAATCAATAAAGCACCAATCTGGCGAAATCCAATTCCTTTAAGCTCCGCCCGGTGACGCCAAAGAACAGGTGAAGCAGCCAAGAAAAGCACCACATGCTCCAGAAGAACAATTTGCGAGGAGGTTAAGGATTTTAACAGGATGATACGAAAGAGCGGATCAACGCCCCATAATGCTGCACCAATCACAACGAGCCAAAATCCACTGCGTAGCGCTGATGTACTGCCAACCTTAGTTGATGATGAAGCTGTAACATTACTCATAATTTCCTTCTCCTTGTCGATACAAACCCTCGATAAGAGACCAAAAACCCCCGAATTACCAAAAAGGTAAACTCGGGGGCATTATCAATAAAGACGTACAAGGATAGACTCCTAGCGTCTTTATCTTATGATCCTCTCCCATCCGGACTTTACCGTCGGCTCTGGATTTACACCAGATCAGTCACTTCTCTGCAAGCAGAACAAGTGAGTCGCGGGCTCAGTTCGCTTTGAACATTACCGCCGGTCGGGAATTTCACCCTACCCCGAGAATCTTGTATTCCGTTGTTTTTTTCACAATCTCAGAATAAACCTCTTCTTGCCATTCGTCCAGTACTTTATGAAAATGTACACATTACTTTCATGTTTCGCAGCATTTTATTACATGTTTGTTCGTAATTGTTCTACTGCTTCATCCAAAAAACTTCTGTATAATGAAATTATGTTGATTTTTCCATAGTTTAGTAATCATGTCGAGGAGGTTGTTATGAAAGAAGCATTCTGGACGAAATTATTGTTCTCCATTTTTGCCGTTGGAGGAATAGCTTTTTTAGGATTCATAGGTGCTATAATTACTGCGCTTTACGGAGGACTGCTGTTTTATACCCCACTTGTGGCGATCTTAGCGATCGTATTAGCCATCTATGTTGTACTCATCATATTTAATGTATTGTCCCGAAGAACAAGCAATATTGTATTGTTATCTATCCTCGGACTTAGTCTGCTCGCGACCGCAGGATATGAGATCAAGCAAGCGTACGTCAACAGAATTGCCATGGTCGATGATCGGGAGGTTAATCTGCTACAGTATGAACCCTTTGCTGAGAAGACCAAAGCAGTGAATCTGGACGAGCCTTCTTCCTATCATATCGATAGCGATCTCCCAAGATTGGACGGCGCAACCGCACTTTATCCACTGTATTCAGCTTTCGTTCAATCTACTTATCCTGAGGGTTATTATAATCCGTATGATTTTCAAACAAGTCAAGTAATTTGCAGCAGCACGCCTGAAGCTTACAAGAGATTAATTGAAGGAGAAACCGATATTATATTTGTAGCGGCTCCGTCAATTGCACAACAAAAAGAAGCTAAAAGAAAAGGTGTCGAACTGAAGCTTACGCCGATCGGCCGCGAGGCCTTCGTATTTTTTGTAAACAAACGAAACGACGTAACCGGACTGTCCACCGCTCAACTTAAAGATATTTACGCAGGCAAGGTCACAAATTGGAAAGATGTAGGCGGAGCTAATAACCGAATCCGTGCTTTTCAACGACCTGAAGATAGCGGAAGCCAGACGATGTTGCAAAAGTTTATGAAGGACACTCCACTCATGAAGCCGCCTCAAGAAGACGTAGCGGATATTATGAGCGGTATCATTCAACAAACCTCCAGCTATCGCAACTATAAAAATGCACTGGGCTACAGCTTCTTATTTTACGCCTCAGAAATGAATCGAAACGGGGAAATAGCCCTGCTGGCCATCGATGGTATCCAACCAGACAAGGAAAGTATTCGTAGTGGACAGTACCCTTTGGCAACAGAATTTTATGCAGTGACCGCGGGAAGCGACAACCCTAATATTCAGTCCTTTCTGGATTGGATTCAATCTGCTCAAGGTCAGAAATTGGTAGAGAAAACAGGTTATACATCGTTAAAATAAAATCTCTTTAGCAAATGAGAGCTATCCCAAATGTTTGGGAAGGCTCTTTTCTAATTTTATACCGAAAATTTTCCTTTTTATCTGTTGTAGAGCGCAACTTTTGGAAACTATTGTCGTTTATACTTTATACGAGCCTTAAACGGCATCAAAGGAAGAAAAAGTAAGAATTGCTAGAGACCAATAAACGGGGATGGTAGGGATTGCAGATGAAAAAGTTTGGTTTTTTGGCGTTACTGCTGCTTTTGTTGGTGCTGGTTCATCCAGGAACTGGTTATGCCGGCTCTGCGGAAACACACATCAACCTAGACGGCAACGATCTTAAGATTTCAAAAGAAGCACAGGTACAAATTGTAAATGGCAGTGTAATGGTTCCTCTTCGTGTTGTTGCGGAACAGCTTGGTTATACCGTGAAATGGGATAATGTGACCAAGACGGCGATCATTGAGCAAAAGGGAACTACTTTAAAGCTGATCGTGGATAATACGATGGCAGAAGCTTCAGGGAAACAAGTCAAACTGGACAATCCTCCGTTTCTCAGTGGCAGCACAACCCTTGTTCCTTTAAGATTTGTTGGGGAACAGACAGGAACTACTGTCGGTTGGGACAATGTAACCAAAACCGTATATTTAACCTCTCCAGTACCTGAGATTGGGGGAAGCGATCCGGAAATTACGGTTCCACAACCCACTCCAACAGCACCTTCAGACAACGGATCAAACGGGAATACAGCAAATGAAGGGAATAGCTCAGTAGCTACAGTCACCAATCTAAGCTTCATCGATAACCAGCTGGTTATTGCAGTGAACGGCAGTATAAAACCTACCGTGTTCACTATGACAGACAAAGACCGAATTGTCGTGGATTTACCGAATACTGGCTTTGGAACCGACTTCCATCAGAATCTGTCCGTAGGAAAGAACCAAAGCGGACAGTTAACGGTTACTGACTATCCTAATGTCTCTGCCGTTCGCTATTCATTATTCAGCAGTTCCCCATCTACCATTCGGATCGTAATTGATCTAAACAGCGCTAATAGCTACAGTCTGATAAATGCTAATGATGGACTTATTATTGTGGATCTTAATGGGACTAGCGTTACGCTTCCTGAAACCACCTTACCAGAAGTACCGGTTATAACTCCTCCACCTTCTACCGGCAACACAGACAAGAAGATAATCGTCATCGATGCAGGACATGGTGGGAAAGATCCAGGGAGTTCAAGTGTTAACAAGCTTAAAGAGAAAGATTTCACCTTACCGACAGCACTGAAAATTGCAGAATTACTAAAGAAAGAACCAAATATCGAGGTTATACTCACGCGCAGTGGCGATACATACCCAACTCTACAGGACAGATCTAACCTCGCCAACAATGTAAAAGCCGATCTATTTATCTCTGTTCATGCCAATAGTATTCCGGCGGGCAGTAAAAGTAACCCTAGTGGCACAGAGACCTATTACACACGCAATGATAGCTTATTATTCGCTCAAACCGTTCACAAATACCTCGCAGTTGCTACAGGACTGCAGGACCGAGGGGTTCGTCAAGCTAACTATCATGTAACAAGAGAAACCAAAATGCCAGCAATATTATTAGAATGTGGTTACTTAAGCAATACCAAGGATGAAGCATTGCTGTTTACCCCGGACATCCAAAATAAAATAGCCGAAGCAGTAGTTTTAGGAATCAAAGAATATTTAGGTCGTTAAAAAAATGGGTGTCCCATTAGCCGTTTAGGCTGATAGGACACCCATCTTTTATTCAGTAGCAGTGTTCCAAACACTCATTCGTTCCCGCAGATTCGAGGTATGCAGCTCTAGCTGTATACCATCTGGATCTAGAAAATTGACCGTCCAGCCTATTCCCCGTTTGATTGGTCCTCTAATTATGGGCACATTCTGGGTTAGCAATCCTTGGACGGCTTCCTCAAAATGTTCCTCTGCAATACTAAAAGCAATATGGTCTACCCCAACCACATTATTTGCAATCGACATATAATCAGGCTTTTCAAGAAGACATATCCAGGCACTTCCCCATTCCAGATAAGCATCAGTTTTACCTCTATGAACTAGCTGAAGGCCCAGAATTCCTGTGTAGAAATTCAGGGAATTTGCTAAATTACTGACATTTACGGTCACATGGTTAAAACCTTCTACCTGCATCTTTATTCAGCCTCTCAATCTTCTTAAGCCAGCATAGTGACAATTCTTTTGCGTTTCTCTGACTCAGGATCATAAGCTACATGCGTATCTTCATCAAAGATCAAGGTAGCCCGTTCCTCCAGATTGTATTTCGGCCATACCCTCTCTGCTGTAGCCGGATTTCCTTGATGAGCGAAAGCAATCCAAGCGTCATGCATAACTTCAGCCAACTTCTGCATCGTTGGATTAATTTCTGCCCTAAGATGGGTTAGATGAGATAGATTATTAAAGGCATAAACGATTTCTGCACTATGCACAGCTTTATTTAACAAAGGATGACCTGGGATCGTGCCGTCAAAACGGTACATCCAGACTGGTGCATAATTCAATTGGTTTTCCGCCAGAGACACCGAGGTTGTCCAGAAGTAAAGATCCGTTAGAATTTCAGCTTGTCCCTCCCAGGTGGAAGAATAATGGTTAGCAATTTCCTTCAGACTCCCAGTACCCATCATCTGCTCCAGCGCCTTGAGTGATTCGTCAAAGTCTGCCTCAGGTGATTCTTCTCTGAAGAACAAGTTGCCCTCATCACGATTGGTTCCGATCAATAGCGGAATACCATGTGCCGATCCTTCTGCCACAGCCTGTGCAGGTTCTACAGGAAGTATATCCCCATCAATGACAGGCTGAAATAACATGCCAATTGAGCCACCCGTTAACTTTTTAGTCATTCTTGCGGCTGCATCGATAATTTGTTCAGAAGAAAATGTTTGCAGAAGACTGGCATCTCCATCTGGGGCAATCCCTAATTCAGCTAGCAGTGCAGCTGCAATGTACTTTCCTTGCTCGTTAGGCAGCGTCTGAGCAGCCCCACTTTGCATAATCGCGCCAGCGAACAACCCCTTCGCTGCTGGCATAGCCAAAAGGGCTGCGATACTCATACTCCCTGCTGACTCTCCGAATACAGTTACCCGCTGCGGGTCCCCGCCAAAAGCAGCAATATTCAGTTTTACCCATTCCAGCGCAGCAATTTGATCCAATAATCCTTGATTAGAAGCAAGCCCATGGCCAAATGGAGACAAATTCATGAATCCAAATGGACCCAGCCGATAGTTAATGGTCACTAAAATTACTTTGCCTCGCTCAGCGAAGCTTGTGCCGTCAAACTGCGGCTGACTTCCAGCCCCGGTCACAAACGTCCCCCCGTGAATCCAGAACATAACAGGCAGGGGCTCATCATGAACTGCTGGCGCCCAAATATTTAAATACAGACAATCCTCGGAATGAAGCGGCGTCTTGCCACCGAACCGAGTACCTCTCGTATCCGCTGGCTGATGACTAACTGGACCAAATTCAGAAGCATCTCTAATCCCATCCCAGGCCTCTGGTGGCTGTGGTGCACGAAACCGAAGTTCTCCAACAGGTGGGGCTGCAAAAGGGATCCCGCGCCAAATGTTCACGTCCCCCTCCTGTATTCCTTGAAGCTTACCGTAAGAGGTTACTGCTATTGGTCCTCCCATTACATTTCACCCTTCCACATTATTCCTTATTCTCTTCAATCTGTTTATATAAGCCGGATCGAAACCGGAACCATTCAAAAAGATGTGTAAATACCACCTTAAGTACCGCATAACCCGGAACTGCAAGGATAATCCCCAGAATCCCAAACATTTTACCTGCGAATATAATTACAAAAATAATGGTTATCGGATGAATCTTCAACGTCTTGCCCATGATCTGTGGTGAGATGAATTTTCCTTCAATCAGCTGAACAGCCGTCCACACGATAATCATCTTCAGCAGCATAAATGGAGAAGTGACCATCGCCACAATTAGGGCAGGTGTAATCGCGATTGCCGGGCCCAGATAAGGAACAACTGCTGTACAAGCAGCAGCAATAGCCAGAACCAGAGAGTACTCCAAACCAATGATTAAATAACCAATATAGAGCAGCAGACCAATACAGCAGCTGACTATAATTTGCCCGCGTATGTAAGAGGATACCTGACTGTTCATCTCCGACATGACCATACGAGTCTGCGGCTGCAGAGAAGTAGGTACAAACTTCAGAATATAATCCGGCAATTTTTTTCCATCGCGAAGCAAGTAGAACAAAATAAATGGCGTCGTTACAACCGCCAAGACAATCTCTGTAAGGGCTCCTACAAAGCTGCCAACACCTGTCAGGGCATTATTCAGAAAAGAACTGCCCCACGCCGTTATCTTAGATGTTATCTCACTAAGGTTCGTTCCGATACTATCTTGAACTTGCCCAAAGAACTCCGTTCCGGTCAGATCCATAAACCGTTCTTGAATTAATTCACTATACCTTGGAAAATTGTCGATCAATCCTGATAGCTGAGTCCGTATAATTGGAATGACCATAAACAAAACCAGCGTGATGATACCAGCAATCAACAAATATAGGATAATTATTGCATATACACGTTTTATTCGGGATCTTTTCTCCATCCGATCTACCAACGGATTCAGCAAATAATAAGCTATACCTGCCAGTAATAATGGTGCGGCCACGGTGTGCAGCAATACTGATATCGGCTTAAAAATAAACGGTATTTTGGAGAATACCAGAATATTAATTCCAACCAGCAGCATAATGAGCAGCACTACTACAAATTTATTATTCAGAAAAAATTTTTTGAACTTCTCTGGCCACACCTGCAGCCTCTCCATCGTACCCTCTCCCCTATAAACCATCATATATACTGTGTTATTTCATTCACTTTTTAATAGCATAGTCAACGTTAGCCCTGCAAGTCAAATTTGATGTCCTTAATTAAGCACACAGTCCTATTACGAGTCTGGTCATGATCCGATTCAATCATAATCCTCCCCTGTTTATAAATAAATAACCCTGCACGAGATATTCCTCTGTACAGGGTTAGAACCGCAGCTAAAAGGTACTCCCAAGCCTTGCTATTTTTTCTTTTTCCCTTTAGCGTCCTTTTCATTTGAAGCAATCAATTGTCCATCATAGGTGTATAACACGTGACCTTCAAGCTTCTCCCCCTGCAAATGTTTCCGCACTAATGATTTCGCCAGCTTAGGTGTAATCTCTTTGTACCACACACCTTCGGGATAAGCGATCACCACACAAGCATCTGAACATCTTCCATTACAACGGGTCACAGTCGTATGTATAAGACTTTGTGCGCCCTGCTTCTCAATCTCATCTTCTATCGCTTCAGCTACCTCTTCACCTTTGTGTTTCTTGCAGCTGCTACCGTTACATATTAATAAGTGACTTACAGTTCCTTGTAAATTCCAGGTCGTCATGGATGACTTCAACCCCTTCCTATCAGCTAACCCTATTCCGTTCGTGGATTATTTTAAACACTATCATAAGCATCATTATAGTCAATAGTAAGAAAGACTGTTATACTATAAATGAGAATGATTATCAATGAAAAGAAAGGGATTACTACATGCAGATCCAATCCGACGGGATGCCTTATTCATCCCATCCTTTTTATATGCCCCTTCGGGTCATCAGCTTATCGGGAATAACCAACTACACAGCCTCAAACATTTCTTCTACTAATTCCAGCCTTATGATAATCTGGGATGGGAAAGGTTTTCTTGAAATAGACGGTAAGCTACACAAGGTCATGGCCGGAAGCTTAATAGCCCTTAGTAGTTCTTCTTTATTGAAGATGGAACCTGAATTACAGTTAAAGGGGATATGGATTGAGTATTCCTCTATACCCCAGAGTAAAGATGAGGACATTTTTATAAATGACAACTCCCCTGTCCACCATGCCTCTACACGTTTGACAGCCTTGGCAGGTGAGCTTTACAGTGCTTGGATAGACGCTGATAAGCAAAAGCCGTTTAGGGTCCAGCAGCTATTCACCCAGTTCCTAGTGGAGCTTCATAGTGAACTGACATCCCGTAAAGAAAGATCAAGCAGTTGGATGGAGCAAGTGACGGAGTATATAGAAGCTCATTACAATGAAGATATCACACGGGATCAAATGGCTGCTTTAGCTGAAGTGAGCCCTGAGCAC
This sequence comes from Paenibacillus sp. FSL P2-0121, assembly GCF_037975345.1. NCBI lineage: Bacteria > Bacillati > Bacillota > Bacilli > Caryophanales > Paenibacillaceae > Paenibacillus > Paenibacillus sp. FSL P2-0121. Next base: position 4,863,108 of record NZ_CP150245.1, read on the forward strand.
TTTTCGCGAGCCTTTCGCAAATCAATAGGTCTATCCTTCAGTGCTTATATTACACTCCTAAGAATCCGTAAAGCCCAGCAACGAATCCTGACCAGTTCCCCCAATCTGACAACACTGGCACATGAGGTTGGTTACGAAGAGGGAACTTATTTGAGCCGAAAATTCAAGCAGCTTGTTGGCGTTTCACCTACAGCCTACCAGAATAAGAATAAACGGGTCGTTGCCCTGAACTATAATCACACCGCTAGCCTGCGAGTACTGGAAATCATGCCTCAACTCGGGGTTTATTCCGAATGGCAACATAGCTTGGAACAAGTTCCCGCTTCCAAACAGCTTCAAATGAGCGAGGGCAAATTTTCATTACTCTATGACTCAGTAGCTGCGGTAAAGCCAGATGTCATTATCGGCTACAGTCTACCCGACAATAAGATTCTGACTCCTGTTGCTCCGGTTATTGAGCTGCCCTTTATGCAAATGAGTTGGCGAGAGCAATTTGCTCTGATTGCCGAGGTTGTGAATCGACGACAGCGTGCTGAACAGTGGCTAAGTCATTATGACAGACTTTGTCTTACTGCCAACGGGTTATTAAACCATGCAATAGGAATGGAGAGAGGTACGGCTATCGTGTGGGAGGTTAGCTCCCGATCCGCCTACTGTTTCAGTAGCAGCTTCGGCAGAGGTTGCCAAATTCTATACGGTGATCTTGGCTTCAAGCCCCCCTCCGTAATTATTGAAAAAGGGATCACCGATTCCGGCTATTTAGAGGCATCTATTGAGGATATCGTATCGTTTCCTGCTGACCATATTATTATCACCAGCATCCCTTCATCTTCTGAGGGAAGACAACGTTTTACTCGCCTACTACATTCTAAAGCCTGGAAGCAATTAGATGCAGTACGTAACGGACGGGTATATATTCTGAACCAAGGTGATATGTTCTACGGATTTGACCCACTGTCCTCACAGGCACAGCTTCAAGAATTGCTACGGGTAATGACATCATAAATTTGCATAAGCTGAGATCATATCCGTCCATAGTAAATACCCGGTGAAGCTTGTAAAGTTCTTATTGAGAATGATAATCAATATACATAGGAGGAATAACAAATTGCATAATCCAGGAAAAAATAGCACCAAACAATCCCATTGGCTTCTTTTTCCCCTCATGCTGGCATTAATTCTAGTCATATCAGCTTGCGGGAATTCCAATAATTCTGTGGGGAATACAGGCAGTAACACCAGCAACACATCATCGGCTACTACAGCACCTACCGAAACTAGTCAACCAACAGAAACTACGGAAACAGCTGCTCTAAAAAAGGTCACTACTATAAATGGTGATATTGAAATTCCTGTTCAACCTAAAAGGATTGTCGCTGAGGAATATCTGGGCAGTCTGATTGCGCTAGATACCATCCCTGTTGGTGCTCCCGGATTAACACTGGAGAATATGTATTTTAAGGAGGCACTTACTGGAGTTGCAGACACTGGAACTTACGGCAAAATGTCACCTGAAAAAATCATCGCACTTAATCCTGATTTGATTATTTCTGGACAAGCTGAAAGCTATGAAGCACTAAGCAAAATTGCTCCAACCATCGTTGTGCCATATGGTGATCTGAAAGATGCTCATGCCGAATTAACCTATTTCGGAGAACTCCTTGGTAAAGAAGAGGAAGCCAAAAGCTGGCTTGCAGATTACGACAAACGGATAGCTGAAGCTAAAGCCAAAGTAGACAAAGTACTCCCTGCAGATGCAACGTTTTCCATCATGGAAGACGGCGGCAAATCCATTTGGGCCTATGGCGATAACTTTGGCCGAGGCGGACAGCCTGTCTATCAGGCGCTGGGTCGCAAGCCCCCTACAGCTGTGGCCGCAGAAATTATGGAGAAGCAATGGGCGGAAATCTCTACAGAGGCACTCGCTAAATACGCAGGAGACTATATTATCTTAACTTCCAATAACCGTACAGAAACTGAATACAAAGCTGATCCAATCTGGAGTAGCCTACCCGCTGTAAAAAATGGCCATCTCTATGTATGGAAAGAAGAACGTTCCTGGTACTATGATCCAATTGCCGTGTTATCCCAGACCGAAGAGCTGGCTGCTTGGCTTACACAATAAAATGCGCTTAAATTAGAATCCCCTACTGCTTCCAACAACATTGGAGCAGTAGGGGATTTGTTATTTCTTTTGACTACAAAAACACTCAAGAGGTAATAATACATTTAGCCTAAGGTTAATCTAGCAAATGGAGTTGATCATTATGAAATTACTATCACTATATTTCATGCTTGCTTTTATGGGGTTGCTGATGGCAGTAATCATCGACCTTTTATCAGGAGAAACCCTCACCGCTTCAATGCGGACGATCTATGACTCCTTTGCAGCTACAAGCATACAGGAATCAATAACTATGCTCGTTTTTATCTCCTTACCTTTTGTTAATACAATTACATCCTCTATCCGAAATAGAAGCAATAAATCCATCAAATAAAATAAACTAACCTATGCTTCCTAATTTTCTGCGGATGTAATGAACGATAAACAAGAGAATAGGTACAGCGGCACAGAAATACGGCAAAATATATTTCAGAAATATCCTTCCTTCGTCCATATGTATCGGATAATTCGCTGAACTAATAAAAGCCCCGAACAAAACAACAATACCAACGGGAACGGCGAGCTTCCTGCTGTCTTGCACCTTGAATAGATCTGCAGTGACTACCATTGCAGCATAGCAATATACTGACATTTTAAAAAATACTCCAATGATTAAGGTTAAGAGCACAAGCGCGTCCAAACGTTGAATGAAATTAGCCAGGTTTACTAACGTTATCGTAGTGAACATCGGAAAATTGGCTCTACTGTAGATTTCTGTTCCTAGAACGGATATTTCGATGGCATGGGTAAAACTGAGTAATAATCCGCATAAAGTCATTGCGATGATTCCGGTTCTTTTTGCTACCTTGGTTTTTTTGATATGAGGTAAAATCGTAGTGAAACATACCATCTCCCCGAACGGAAATAGCCATATATTCAGATAGGCTGATTTTAATGCATTCTTCCAATCCGAGGCCTGTAACGGAAACAAGTTATCTAGTTTTACAAGTCCGGCGGCAATAACCAAAAAGCAACTGGTCAAGCCCAACAATATTATAATCAACATATAAATCTCAGCCGCCCGCGCAAACACCTCAATCCCCTTATTTAAGATGTAAATTACCGCAACAACCATCATTGCATAAATGATGAACACGGGTGTTCTGTCGTAAGAAGCAGCTATTAACAACTCACCTGATTCATGCAGATTTCGGGAGCCATTGAAGAGAAGGATTGGAATGTATGTTAAGCTTAACGGCCAGCCTATAACATTGCCCAGTATCTTTCTTGTATACCCGCTAATAATCATGCCCGGATATTGCCGGTATAAATAAACATAAATTAAATACAAAAGAAGTCCACCGGGCAAAGCTAACAGAATAGCAATCCAGACAGCATGGCCACTTTCAAGTCCAATCGGTACCACAAGGGCCGTTCCCAATTCAAACAAAAAAATCAAAGCAAATAATTGACTCGCGCTGATGGTTTCTTTTTTCATAAAGTGGCCTTCTCCCACCTTTCTCAACTAAACCCTGTCATTTTTCCTTTAACAATTGCGGCTCTAATCTCATTCCTACACTGCGAATATATGCCTCCACAGAAACGTCGACTTCCGCTTCCGCGAACACTGACTCCCAATCGTCCTTAACAGTCTCCCATGCTTTTGGATTTGTGCGCTTCAGTTCATTCCCAAAATTGAAAATATCGCATTTCATAGTTTGAGCAGCCTGTAAGGCTTGGGTTATTTCCTGTTTAGTTTTAAGAGCCACTTGTTGTTCCAATTGAACGATTACCTCTCTATCACTTAGCTCAATATAACTCTGAGTCTCATTAAGTGTCCCCTCTTCCACAACATTCACATGAATGACGGGTACTTTATTGCGGAGTTCAATCTTAATTTTTGTTTTTGAATAATTAATGTTCACAGCTATCGAATCTTTAGCCTCATCTGAATCTACATTAATACTGGTTTCATTAATCTCGTTCTGTACCCACAGTGCCCCCCGGGCAAGAGGTCCATCCAGCCATCCCTGAAGAACCCCTTTTTTCAATACGCTTAGCCCGCTCATTGTGACAAGTGCTTTTACTTGAGTTTGCTCCATCCCGGATTTTTTAGTTCCTTCTTCAGCGTCTCCAAGAATTCTGGCTCCGGATATCACCACTGACCCTTCCCCACTGATACCATTAATTAGCTCAAAAACATTGATATCCCGGCTTTCTCCATATATTCTAGCGGTATTTTTACTCTTTTTAATAATCCCAATTGCAGGCAGGCTTTCTACGGGAAGCAATAGTTTCAGAATAGAGGATGCTTCCGTATCTCTGGCTACAATAACATTCGTGTTGAGCCGCAGCTCATGGGACCTTTCAAAGATGTCAAAAATCCCATCAATACCGCTCTTCACTGTAGATTCGCCTAAAACTAATAGCTGCGTGTGTGCAAAAAACATCTGTCTTGCCGCCTTTTTTGAAGTCTTGCGAAAAGCGCCAAAGATCGTACGGTCCGTAGAAGAATAAATAGTGACCGTGGGTTGTCCGGTGCTAGCTCCTGCACTTGTAGCTGTTGAGGATGGATTCACAATCTGAAAAGTAACATGATATTCCTCTTTATTCGGCACTTTATCCACACCTATACCGGTCACAATGCCTAAATTGTTTAACTCCCGACTGTTCCAGCAGCTTGTCAGCAACATTAAGCAGCATATACAAATAAATGAACGCATCATCCATCCGACCTTCATTTGCCACTCCCCGGCTTTCCATCATTCACCTTAAGTCGAGTATTATTTTTTTGGCTAATAAGACGCGGCCGAGTTTTCATATATTTCAAGGGCACACGCAAGATCGCGTCCTTCTGATTCTCAGCGATAAAAGGACCAAACGGAGACATATAGGGAAAACCCAACGATTTCAAGCTGCACATATGAGCAACCAAAATAAAAGTAAAGATCGTTATTCCATAAAGCCCCATAAAGGCTGCGATAAACATAATGATGAAACGCAAGATGCGTATGGAAAGAGCCATATTAAAAGCAGGAGTAGCAAAGCTGGATATTCCTGTAAGTGAAACTACAATAACCATTGCAGGAGAGACAATACCGGCTTGTACGGCTGCCTGTCCTAACACTAAGCCCCCAATGATCGATACAGTTTGACCTATAGGGGATGGCATACGAATTCCTGCTTCACGTATAATCTCAAAAGTAAATTCCATCAGCATAGCCTCAATAAAAGCCGGAAATGGAACCCCCTCCCTTTGCGAAGCAAAATTAATAAGTAGGGCTGTTGGGATCATTTCTTGATGAAAATTCAGAATCGCAATAAAGAGTGCTGGGCCAAATAACGAAATAACAAGGCAAATAAATCTCAATAATCGGATCAAAGTCGTAATATCATAACGCTGGTAATAATCTTCTACGGCATGTAAAAACATAAAAAAGGTTGTAGGTGCAATCAGCACAAACGGGGTCCCGTCCACAAAAATAGCAACTCGTCCTTCTAAAAGATTTCCTGCAACACTGTCAGGACGTTCCGTATTATATAATGTTGGGAATGGGGAAAAGGGAGTGTCTTCTAAAAATTGCTCAATGTATCCAGATTCCAGAATCCCGTCTATATCAATGCTTTGCAGCTTAGTTCTGAGCTCCTGTAAGGTATTATCATTGACGATTCCATGAATATACATAATAGATACATTCGTTTGCGTGACGTCACCTATCTTCATCGACTCTACCCAGAGATTAGGGCTTTTTATTTTCCTGCGCACCAGAGAGATATTCGTCCCAATAGATTCTGTGAAACCTTCCTTGGAGCCACGAATGGCTACTTGAGTTGTAGCGTCCGATACCGTTCTAACCTCACCGCCGCTTGTATTCCCTCTGATAGCTTCCCTTATCCCGTTGACCCAAAGAATGGTATCTCCAGAGAATAAAGCCTCAAAAAGCACATCCCAATCTTCAAGCGTCTGTTCTTCTCCGATTCCTCTCGCCACTTCTTTCATATACAAAAAGATATCTTCAGCGGATTTTACCACCGGGTGTTCTTCACTTAGTTTATCAAACGACATCGCATGCTCCACAAACTCGTTGACCCTCAATTTTTCTATTAATCCCTCAATATATACGGCAGCTACCTCAACCTGTGTGGTTATGGATTTAATTCTACGAATAACAATATCAGGGCTATGGCCAAGCCTTTCTTGAAGCTCTTTAAGATTATCGTCCAAAATAGTAGAGTTAAAGGGATCCATCATTAACACCTCCTGCTCATACTATTTGTTCTACACCGCTTTTTTATGCAACAAATGGAATCTATAACCTCGCTTAACTTGGAATATGAACACGCAAAAGGGATGTCCTTGAGCTACTATAGCTCCGCGAACATCCCCTTATACTCTTTTGAAATTAACTTATTGAAGAGACTTCAGCAACGTAACTATCTCATCCAGTTGCTTGTCCAGCGCATAAGCATCGGAGAGATAATACGTTTTAAGATCGTAGGTGAATACATGACCCGCCTTAACAGCAGGTAGGCTTTGCCAGAAGACACTGTCCAGAATGTCCAGCTTATCCTGCTCCACACCACGGCTGAAGCCTTGGAAGATATAATCAGCTTCTTCTAAGTACTCGGGCAACGCTTCGAGTGAGAGGGAAGCCCAGCCTTCTTTAAAGGCTGCCTCTTGGACAAGATCAGGTGCATGCAGCCCCAATCCGTTATATATAATCTCTCCACCACGCCCATATGACGAACCATATAAATACAGCTCTTTACCGGCAATTTCAAAGATCGCCACTTTTTTATCAGCTGCGATCAGATCAGCCAATTCCGCTTTCTTCGCTTCCAGCTTCTGATTGAAATCCGCCACCCACTTTACAGCCTGCTGCTCCTTGTTCAAGATTTTCCCGATCTCGATCAATCGTTCTTTATAGTCGTATTTGCCCCAATGAATAAAGACCGTTGGAGCAATCTTAGAGATTTGCTCATAGGTATCTTCCTGATAAGTGATAATCAAGTCCGGTTCGAGGCTTGTTATTTTCTCCAGGGACACCGTCATGTCATCGCCTACAACTTCTACACCTGTCAGCGCCTCTTTGAAATATGGATGGTTCAGGATGTCATTCCCGGCAACGGCAATGGGCGTCACGTCAAGCGTCAGAAGATCACCAATAAAGTCTTGTACCGGGATCACAACTCTTTGTGGATTGCGTGGAATCTGCACCGGGCCTTTATCGCTTTCGTATGTCCAGTACTCTGCATCAGCAGCCGGCTCCGAGCTGGCAACTACAGAATCATTAGTGCTTTTAGCCACTTCGGCCGACGTGCTAGCTGGAGCATTCCCCTGATTAGCTGCTTGTCCGCATGCGCTCAACAGCAGCACCAGCGTAAGCATAACGGCTATCATGCTTGTTTTTCCTAACGATATTATTTTGTACAATGTAAATCCCCCTTGAGACTTTATATTATTATGATATTGATAATCAATATCATTTAGATCTTTGTTTAATATACCGTCTCCGCAGGAAAACATATATACACGCTAATACATCAATTTTGCTATGGACGATTGTCAGCTTAAATTATGGCCGGTTAACAAATCTGTCTGTATCTCCAATTGGCGTTCGAGCGCAAGCCCTTCGCTGCCCCAAAATTCCTCAAGCTTCAGGTAATATATGCGTCCATTCCTGAATGCTGGAAGATTGCGCCAAACCGCACTTTTACTAATCCGTTTACGCGTCTTCGACATCCAGTCCTCTTGTCCTGATACGACCACAAACATATGGTCAGCCGCATATATTGGCAATTCCGACAGTGAGATGCATAAATGATCATTCCGCTCCAGAACATCTGACCTTACCTTGTCCGGTGGAGTTAACCCCAGCATTGGATACAGATTGTACACCCCGCGGGCTGTATGATTCCAGATATAAATACTGTTATCTTGCCTAATCTCATACACCGCTACCGTTTCACCAGATTCAATTAGTGAGGACAAGCGCTGCTTGGACAAATCTATTTTCAAATGATAGTGCCTTATCCATGCCTCTGCCCGCTCCTCTTCACCCAGCAGTCTGCCGAACAAACGAATCTGTTCCAGGCGGTCCATTTTATCACACTCTACCGTAACGAGTGGCCCCAACTTCTCCATGCATTTAAGCTGACGGGGGCTCAGATAGGTTGGTGCAATAACTAAATCGGCTTCCAGCCCAGGCCATTCCGCTTCCTCCGGACATCCCTGCAGCTCAAATGATCGTACACCCGCCAGTTCCGGCAGCAAAAGCAAGGAGTAATTCATCACATCTTCTTCAACTGCGACAGGCTTCACACCCAGCGCAAGTAAATCCCCTAAAAATTGCAACGCTACTATCCGCTTCGGTTTGGGACGCAAACGGAACTCTGTTGGGGTCATCCCGGTGACTTGCTTGAATTTGCGGCTCAGATATAGTCCATCTGTATAGCCTACTTTTTGCGAAATTTCCTGTATTGTTGCTTTGCTGGACATCAAGTGTTTTTTCGCTTTATTTACTCTTAAATGAGCTACATATTCGGTGAAGCTCCAACCCGTCTGCTTGCGGAACCATACTGAGAAATAACGAGGATTGAAGCCCATTATTCGAGACATCATCTCCCGCGTAATCTCCCTTTGGAAATTCTGGTGGATATAAGAGAGCATTCTGAAATATGAACTATCCGTAATGTCTGCTTCAGCGTCAGCCTCTACGACCAGTTGATGTAGCTGATACAGCAAGGATTGAATTCTATCTGCCTGTGCTTCTAAATTATTGGCAGCAACGTCTTCCAATTCGCTGAATAAGCGAGTTATTTTATTCGTCGTACGTATAGGTAAAATCCCATTGACCGGAAAAATTTCACGGCAAAGTCCATAGACCAATTCTTGCTCCGTGCTATTGCTTAGCCCATATACCTCATAGGAAATTGCTAGAACAGAGATAACAGTCTCTAATGGAGCATTAATTTGATATGTCGCACCTGCGCTTAGAAAAAGAATTTCACCATTTTTAAGAGATACTGTCTCTCCTTCTATGGTTATTTGAATGATAGCTTCTATTGGTGTCAGGAAGAGTGGGGACTGGGCAATTTGGGGTTTACTGATGTGACCGCCACCGCATTGGCGTTTCCCTACCTCTTTTAACAGATAAATTCTATGAACCGGGTTATTATTTGATAGCTTCATTCCTGCTCCCTTCCAGACTGCTAGACTTAATAACCCATAAAATATAAAGCAAGCGTATAAGGTTTCTCTCCGCTCGAAATGGATAAGATCCCCTATACGCCTTATATAAAACTTCAGATTTTATGGTTTGAGAAGCCTCTATCCTTAGTGGTCGTCAACGACTCCAAGCGCTTTATTCTTCTCTTTGAACCGTTCATTGTGAGAAGATACGTAAGCGACTTTGGCCGCGGTTGGGTCTATGTACAGCTTAGCGCTATTAAGCGCCAGAGCCGCATCAGTGAAAGTACCTGCGATCAAACGAACCTTGCTTGCATAATCCACAAAGTCACCTGCTGCAAATATACCCGGAAGATTGGTCTCCAGCTTATCGGTTACATTCGCACACCACTCGCCCATATCAAGACCCCATTCTTTTAACGGACCAAAATCGCTTTTCAGACCATGATTCACAATGACAGCATCCACTTCAAACTGCTCTGTTTCACCTGTCTCTATATGACTGATCGTAACCTGATCTATCGTTTCACCATTACTGCTGTGTAATTGGCTTACTGCATATGGCGCACGGACATTGACTGAGGATTCCTTCATCCGTACAATGTTTTTCTCATGCCCGCCAAACTGTTCACGACGATGTGCAATCGTCACACTTGCAGCGATAGGCTCCAATTCATTCGCCCAATCTACTGCGGAGTTGCCTCCACCGGAGATTAGCACTCTTTTACCGCGGAACGGCTCCAGCTCTTGAACGGTATAATGAAGATTTGTCACCTCATAACGATCTGCACCTTCAATTTCAAGCTTTGCCATCTGCAGAATTCCGTAACCAATGGCCAAAATGACTGTGCGGGTCCAATGTTGTTCCCCAGTAGAAGAGGTCAGGATGTACGTTCCATCCTCTTGTCTCTCTTGATTCATAATTTGCTGACCCAGCACAATAGTCGGATCGAAGGTTTGAGCCTGCTCCTTGAGCTGACCGATTAGTTGATGACAAAGAGTTGGGGTTACGCCTCCTACATCCCAGATCATTTTTTCGGGATAAATAAGCATTCTTCCTCCGAGCTCATCCTTCGCTTCAATTAACTTTGTCTTCAAGTCTCTCATTCCGCTATAAAAAGCTGTATACATCCCAGCAGGTCCGCCACCAATAATGGTTACATCGTATAATTCCAGTTGTTTATTCATTGTGTCCCTCCAAAATTATATTCTAGTGATCCCTTCAGCTACTTAAGCTCCAAACTGCGCTTCATGCAATCGGCTGTAAATTCCGGCAGTCTGCAGCAGTTCCTCATGCTTACCTTGTTCTGCGATGCCACCTTCCGCAACGACAACAATCCGGTCCGCATTTCTGATCGTTGCAAGGCGATGAGCAATAACAAGTGTTGTGCGTCCCTCAGACAACTCTGCGAGCGCCTCTTGTATAGCGGACTCCGTTTCAGTATCCAGTGCAGATGTAGCTTCGTCCAGAATGAGAATCGTCGGATTCTTCAAGAACATCCGGGCGATGGACAACCTCTGCTTCTGACCGCCAGAAAGCTTGACGCCTCTCTCTCCGATCATTGTATCCAGCCCGGCGGGCTGAGATTTAATCAGTTCTTCCAGCTGAGCGCGCCCTGCAGCCTCCCAGATTTCTTCATCGGAAGCTCCCAATCTGCCGTAAGCAATGTTCTCACGAATAGTTCCGTCAAACAGGAATACATCTTGTTGTACAATCCCGATATGGGAACGAAGTGATTCCAACGTCATGGAGCGAATATCTATTCCATCAATAGAGATGTTGCCTTCGCTTACATCGTAAAAGCGTGGCAGCAAGCTGCAAAGTGTTGTCTTACCAGCACCGGATGGACCCACAAGCGCAACGGTCTCTCCTGCTGAAATCGATAAGTTCACATGGGTTAACACCTTTTCTTTATCACTATAAGCAAAAGCTACATCCTGGAAGGTTATATTCCCTGACAGATGAGACACTGGCTTAGCGTCTTTTGCGTCATCAACATCCGGCTCCGTCTCCAGCAGTTCAAGATAACGTTTGAAACCAGCGATCCCTTTAGGATAGGTCTCGATGACCGAATTAATCTGTTGCAAAGGTCCTAAGAAGACATTAGACAACATCACAAAGGCAATAAATTCACCGTAGGTCATCTGCTTCTGGATTACAAAATAGGTTCCGCACACAAGAACGAATAACGAGACCAGCTTCATGAGCACAAAGCTAAAGGATGAATTCCAAGCCATAATTCGGTAGGTCATTAGCTTCGTAATACGGAAGCGTTCGTTATTAACTGCAAAGCGGGAAATTTCATGATTCTCATTAGCAAAAGCTTGCACAACACGGATCCCGCTTACATTGTTCTCTACGCGTGCGTTATAGTCAGCAATGTCCGCGAACATGATGTGGAACGCTTTTGACATTTTGCGACTGAAGTACATGGATAAATAAATCATCAGCGGGACAATTACAAAGGTCAGAATAGCTAATTGCCAATTAATGCTAAGCATGATACCGAATACACCCAGCAGCGTCATCACTGCTATGAATAAATCTTCAGGACCATGGTGGGCAATCTCACCGATATCCATCAGATCATTTGTCATCCGTGAGACCAAATGGCCTGTTTTATTATTATCGAAGAAGTTGAAAGAGAGCTTCTGTACACGATCAAACAGCTTTTTTCTCATATCCGACTCGATATTAATCCCCAGCTTATGCCCCCAATAAGTGACGACAAAATGCATAAAGGCGCTGACGATATAGATCCCCAGCAAACCGAGGCAAGAATAGAGAATCCATTTCCAATTCCCACTTGGCAGCATATCATCCACTACCCGGTTAACGGCCAGCGGGAAGACTAGTTCCAGCAGTGCAGCAGCAATAGCACAGGAGAAGTCAAGAATAAACAATCCCTTATAGGGTCTATAGTAAGCAAAAAAACGACGCAACATTGTAAAAATTCGCTCCTTCCGGTGAGTGACCATCTTCTTTCATCAAGATTTAGTACGGGCTAGCAAATACAAAAAGTATGGCGCTCCAATTACAGCAACAACGATTCCAGTGGGGATCTCAGATGGCTGTAAGATCCAGCGTCCAATGGTATCCGCTATAATGACTAGCAGTGAGCCGAGCAGCGCTGAGGTTGGCAGCATGAGCTGATGTTTGGGTCCAACTAGTCGTCTCGCCAAATGGGGGCCGACAAGTCCGACAAAGCCAATCCCGCCACTCACAGCAACACTTGCCGCAGCTAGACCAACCGCAGCGGCAAGAAGCCGGAATTGTTCTTTGGTTACAGCAGCCCCAAGTCCTACGGCTGTCTGTTCACCCAAATTAAGGACGTTCATTACCCTTGCTTTATAGATGACATACGGCACAAGAATTACGATCCATGGTAGTAAAGAAAGTACAAACTTCCAGCTTGTGCCCCAAATACTCCCGGCAAGCCAAGTAGCCACAAACTGATACTTCTCCGGATCCAGCCGAAGAGTCAGCACGATCATCGCTGCACTCATTCCAGCTGCAACCGCTACACCAGTCAGCAACAGGCGCATGGGTTTTATTCCTTCATGCCGTTTATAAGCTAAGACATAAATCAAGGCAGCAGTAATTGCCGCACCAACAAACGCTACCATAGGCAGCAGATACACCGGAGCCGCGGTTGCCGTTGGGTAAAAAGAAATTAACAGCATAACCATAATTCCTGCGCCAGCGTTAATCCCTAAGATGCCGGGGTCGGCCAAAGCATTACGAAAGACGCCCTGCATCACAGCTCCGGATACAGCCAAACCTGCGCCTATCAGAACGGAGATCACAATACGCGGTAACCGAAATTGAAACAAGATTAACTCTTGCTTATCCGTCCCTTTACCGAATAACGTATTAAGCAGCTCCATAGGTGTCAAACGTATGTATCCTGTATTCATACTAATAATAAAAGCAATAACAATCAGTACAGCTAAAATAATCATTATAACTAAGCCACGTTTATTTTTGGCGGCTTGGAAGGAATCGAATGAAGTTTTCTCTATCATTACAGTTCCCTCCTTTCTTTACGTGCAAGATAAAGGAAGAAAGGTACACCGATCAGTGCAATAATGGCTCCAAGCGGCGTTTCATTAGGGGGATTAATCATCCGTGCTGTTAAATCTGCAAATACTGCAAGCAGACTGCCGAGAATAGCTGAACATGGAATGATCCATCTGTAATCCACACCTACAAAAAAACGGGTCAAATGGGGAATGATTAGTCCAATGAACCCAACGGCTCCTACTACGGCAACTGATGATCCAGCCAGAATCAATACAATTAAAGTCCCTGCCAGCTTAACAAGCCCTGTGCGCTGGCCTAGCCCTTTAGCAACATCGTCACCTAGGCTGAGCATTGTAATCGACCGGGATAATACCATAGCTCCTATTAACGCTGCTCCTATCCAAGGGAACATGACTTTAAGCTGAATCCATTTCGTCCCAGCCACGCCTCCCGCATACCAGAAAGCCAAATCTTGCCCAATGTGAAAATATAAAGCTACCCCTTCACTCAGCGCTGACAGCAGTGCACTAAAAGCAGCACCCGCCAACACCAGACGTGCAGGAGTCAGCCCTCCCTTGGCCAATGATCCGACCCCATACACAACCCCAGCCCCTACTCCGGCACCAACGAAGGAATATAGGATCAAATACATAAACGATAAGTTCGGGAAAAATGCAAAACAAAGCGCCAGCGCAAATCCTGCGCCTGAGTTAATGCCCATCAAACCTGAATCTGCGAGTGGATTTCGGGTCATCCCCTGCATAATGGCACCCGCAACTGCAAAGCTGGCCCCTATCATGGCCCCGCCAAGTACACGGGGTAATCGTAATTCCCTAATAATCTGATGATCCATGATCTCCGGATTAAAGTGAAACACGGCTGCCCACACCACAGAAAGTTTAATATCAGCCGCTCCGAAGGAGACTGAAACAGCGATACCTAGTGCTAATAGTACCAGACCGCCAACCAAGATTAACGTGGCAGCCCAAGGACGTGAACGGAACTCTTGTATGGCTGACCCTTTATTAGGTCTAATCTTGGAAGATATCTGTTGATTCATGAATGCCACCTTATTTCTATGAAATTGATTCTCATTATCACTATGCTATTGTAAATGAGCCTTCCTAGGTTTGGCAATAGATAGATTTAATAGGAGGCATTTATTTTATTGCATTGACAGGAAATCTAGGATTTGATAAAGTTCAAATTGAAAATAATAATGATAATGATTCTCATTATTATTTGTTGGTACATATATATAGGGAGGTTTATCATGCTAAAAAGAAAGACCCTCTTCCCCATCCTGGCACTCATAATGTTATTGTCTGTATTTGTGACAGCTTGCGGGGGAACGAACAATGCTTCATCTAATAAACCAACAGCAACAACAGAAGCAACTACAGCACCAAGCACTGAGCCAACGGCTGCTCCTGAGGCTTCAGCTGCTGAAATGCGTAGCTATGAAACCACTAAGGGTACTGTACAGATACCTGTAAAACCACAACGGATTATTACAGATTATTATGGTGGGGAGTTGCTCTCCGTAGGAGCAAATGTAGTAGGTGTCGAACCTAGTACCTTTGATAATCCCTTCTTGAAAGACCTGCTCGCAAATACACAAGATGTCGGTGCTCCAGTTAACGCCGAGAAAGCTCTGGAACTTACACCTGACCTGATCGTCGTTATGTACGATGATAACTACGATGCTTTATCCAAAATTGCTCCAACCATTCATATTCCATACGGAACCGCTACAAATATCTATGAAACTGTTAAACTGTTCGGTGACATTGTAGGTGTGCCTGACAAAGCTGAACAATTTATTGCTGACTTTGAGAAAAAGGCTGCTGAAGGCCGCGAGAAGCTTAAAGGTGTCGTAAATGAAAATGATACTTTTGGAATCTATGAGCTGACTGATAAAGGTGAGCTATGGACCTTCGGAAATAATGCTGGCCGTGGCGGACAAGCCCTTTATAACGCACTTAAGCTAAAAATGCCTACTAAGAACAGCAACGACAACCAAACGTTGCAGCTGTCCATGGAGCTATTGCCCGAATATGCTGCTGACTACATGTTCCTCACCACTTATGATCCTGACAAAAAAGGGGATAAGCTGAAAGAACTGAAGGAATCTCCAGTTTGGAACGGACTTGATGCTGCGAAGAACGATCATCTATTTTACAATGATTTTGATACCTACTACCGCTATGATCCGATTGCGATTACCGCACAGATTGATCTGTTCGTAGATATGATTCTTGAACGCAACGGTAAGAAATAAACATAGGCACATACAAAAACACCCCTCTTTAGGCACTGTCTAAAGTGGGGTGTTTGGCTATACATAAGAAGTTTCTGTTAAATTTATATCATCTAGTATATTCATTATACTCATCGGTGTTATTTAGTTTTTTGTACATATACTCATCATTTTTAAGCTTATAGAGCTGCCCCATCCCCGCAAATACGAAAAACAGCACCAAAATTAATCCATACGCATAGGTGAATTCACCAATATAAAAGCAAGTGACTATCGCAACAAGGGTCAAGATCATTAATGCGACTGCAATTCTGGAAAAAATCTTTTTCAAATGGAATCCCCCCACGTTTTGTGCACCAATATTATCATATTTGGGATTAAATTGAAATCTCTTTTTGGTCTATTAAGGGAATATCGAGTAGCTGAATATGTGCCAGCATATTGCGAGTGTATATTTTGGTGTATATACGATAAAAGAGGACTTGAAATAAAAGATACGCTCCGCCTACTAACAAACAAAACCACATCGGCTCCAGAGCTGCAGACATTTCAACCCTGGAAGAACTAACAACATAAAAAGAAGACAATGCAATACCTAATGCATACGGGAGAAAAAACAGCACTTTTAAAGGGCCGCCTATAATGCGGGCCACGTCCTTAGAAGTAATTCCAATCTTGTTCAGCTTCCTGAATTTGATCCGCTCACGCTCTAAATCGGTCTGAATACTGAAATGCAGCACTATCCCGGAGGCGCCGAAAAATATTAAACCAACAAATGAAATTACGAAGATTCCAAATCGGCCAGACTCCTGTAACTGTAGATAGTCACTTATTCTAGACTTCGTAGAGAATACGAGGGCCTCTTGCCGTTCATTGCCATACCAGGACTCTGTATTGTCTTTGTTATATTTGGCTAAAGCGGCATTTAACTTAGCATCTATATCCGCAGTTTTTTTCCAATCCTTAAAATTCAGGAGCTGAAGATTACCGATCGCTTTTTTATTTTCCGCTTTCAGCGCCATATAATCCTCTTCGTTTACAATGATATGAAGACCATTCATTAGATTCGGCACAGGGTTAAATACCATGTCAAATAGGATACCTTGTGAATACAGCGTATGCTTCCCCGCAGCAAGCTTCATATCAAAAGTGGGCATTTCCGGTCTTTGATTCTTCCACTCTTCTCCTTGTGCAACTATGGCCAGATTTAGAAAGTGATCTTTCTCCACATGATAATCAGTGCCGATTAATGCGTTTATATTCTGGTCCAGAAATATTTTGAAATTAAACAAGTCGATATACTCCAGCTTTTGGTGTGAAAGCAGCGGCGTGGCGCCATGATCCGTGATCTCGCTTAGTATTTTTGGTGAGATGCTATTTTTTCCGAATACTTCTGAATAGGCAATATCATATGGATTGTTTGCAATCGGAATATCCTCAGCATTCCAGGTCAAATAAAAAATAATCCCGCTTAGAGAAATCGTGATGAAAACGAGGAAGGTGATAAGAGAAAGCACTATTTTGGAGCGACCAAGGGTATAGATCAAATTGGAACTAAACAGCAGGTGCTTGTGATATGCTCTGCTTGATCGCGATATAAAAAGTTTCAACCAGTCCCCAAGTCCTGACAACAGCAAATAAACGCCTAACATACTAATTCCCAGATTTATTAACATCATGCGAGCATCGGAAGGGTTGTAATGAGTGAGCATATTATAAACGGAGATTCCCAAGAGCAAAACTCCGATGACCCCGGTGATTTTCCCATGAATCAGGTTGCGTTCTGCGGTTCTGGACTCTTTTAAAAGACGTAAAATACTGTATCGCAAAGTTAGTAGCAAATTGACTGCAATCACAACTATGTAAATCACCGCGAAGAATTTAATGGTATACAGATAACTATCCGGCGTCAGTATAAAAGCACTGTCCCCAATATTTACAAACAGCGAAACAATCAAGAAAAAAATACCCGAGAAAACTGTCCCTGCACCTAAACCAGTGAGAATCGAGGCTAAAGCGATCATGCTATTCTCGAACAAAATGATTTTGCGGATATTGTGGCTTGTCATTCCAAGTACCATTAATAGCCCAAAGTCGCTTTTTCTGAATTTTAAAAAGGCCATTTGAGCATATACAATAAACAGAACAGCAAAGACCCTTATCACCAAAAAAGGAGCATATAAATTACCTGACACCATCCCATTCACTTGATAAGGGTCATTAAAATCAGGATTACTGTACAGCGAATAAAATGTAAAAAAGATCATGACCGTAAAGCTGCTGCATAGGAAAAATAACAAATATCTTCTAAGATTCGCCTTAAATATCTGAAATGCCATTCTCCTAAAGGTCATCTTCTCCCCCTCCAATAAAGGCCAGGTTCTCCAGAATCAGATCCAAAAATGCTCTGCGCTCTTTATTCTCTCTAGCAATCTCTAGTAGAGCCTTCCCATCTTTGATAAAAAGCACCCGATTACAATAGCTGGCCGCAAAAGGATCATGTGTGACCATCACTATCGTTGCTCCTTTTAGAGTGTTGAGCTTGGCGAAGGTCTTCATCACCGTATTCGAGGATTTGGAATCCAAATTCCCTGTCGGCTCGTCCGCAAAAATCACATCTGGATGATTAATAATCGCCCTGCTGATCGCCGCCCGCTGCTGTTGCCCCCCTGAAACCATATAAGGATATTTGTCCTTCACCTCATCGAGATCAAATAGCGATAACATCTCATCTGTCTTGGCATTGATATCTACTGCCTCTTGTTCATCCAGCACCATGGGCACCATGATATTTTCCCGTAGGGTCAGACTATCCAGCAGATTGTAATCCTGAAAAACGAATCCCATACGCTGCCGGCGAAAAATCGCAAGCTCGTTCTTGGGCATCTCACTTATACTAATATCTGCAATTCTTACAACCCCACTATACTCCGAGTCTATTCCGCTTAGTATATTTAAAAGTGTTGTTTTCCCGCTCCCCGAGGGTCCCATAATCGCCACAAACTCGCCGCTATCCACACTAACACTAATCCCGTTCAGCGCTCGAAACCGATTCGTTTTACCTTTGCCTTTATATTCTTTCGAGAGATTCTCTACTTGCAGTATGGACATCCTGGCACCTTCTCATTGATAAGTTTGGAGTGAGTTACATTAAATGGAATTCAATCACTCGGTATTACTATAAAGCTAAGAAGAGCGTTCGTTTGTTAGATTGCTCACAGCGTAAAAAAGCAGGATACCTCCTCTATAATTTCCGCTCCCGCAAAAAACAAAGGCAAAGAAAACCAGTAAAAGCAAGTCCTCCGATTGCTGCTAATGAGAAGGAAAACGCCCTTACATAATCCGCTAGATCTGCTTCCAAAAGAGAATGCTTTAGCGAAGCGGAGAATAAAATACCGATTAACGCCACTCCTAACGAATTTGCAAAATACATAAAGGTAGTGATCAAGCCTGAACCCGTACCCGTGATCTTTGTGGGTACTGAACTAAGCGTAACGTTGACTAGAGGTGTAGTAGCCATTCCGAGACCGAAACCATATATCAATAATAGTAGGATATTACGAGGGTCTAGCAGCTGCGTAACGTCCACATTTAGCTCTAACATAAGCAGCAGACTACAGCTCCCCATCATCAGCGCTCCTATCTTAAGTACACTCATCCCCCATCTTTTGACCATTCGAGAAGAGATTAGGGAAGTCAGAAAAAAGCCTATCCCTATAGGCAAGAAAACCATACTGGTATCTTGAACACTATAGTGCAAACCAAATTGCATATAATAGCTCAAAATAAAAAAGAAAGAGAACATACTTAGATAAAGGACAAGAACGGTTGCCAGACCAGCGCTAAATGTTCGATCTCTGAAAATAGACAGATCGACTAACGGTAACGTCCCCTGCTTTCCCTTTCGATTTTCAACCCAGATAAAAGTAAACAACACGAAAAGAGCTAACATTAGACAGCCAAAAATCCACAACGGCCACCCTTGTTTTTGTCCCTCTGACAACGTATAGATCAACAGGAACAAACCGATCAGCAGAAGGAAGCTTCCAGTCCAATCAATACTGTGCGCCTGCTCAGCCCGTGTTTCAGGTACAATCGGCATTAACAGCAGGACGAGAAGTCCAAATGGCACATTGAAAAAAAATACTGTCCGCCAACCGAGATCGAACGGATTCCAATTCACAATAGTACCTCCGAGGATGAATCCGAATGCAAATCCAATGCCAATCATTGCGCCGTAAATGCCGAAAACAAGCCCTTTTTCCTTTGGCAGAAAGCTGACCTGCAGCGTAGATAGAACCTGAGGTTGAATAAGCGCCGCAGCCAATCCCTGCACAATCCGAATAACAATCAGAAGTGCCGGATCTGAGGTCAATCCGCCTAACACTGCCATGACCGTAAACCCGCTCACCCCGATCATCAACATCCGTTTTCTGCCGTATATATCCCCAAGCTTTCCGCTAATAATCAACGCCACAGCTAATCCTAGCGAAAATCCGGTAACGATAAGCTGTGCTTCCGAAAAGCTTGCGTTCAAGCTATATTGCATAGATGGAAGCGCAACTTGAATCATATAAGTATTTAATGAAATAAGTAATGTTGGCAGTAAAATAACCCCCAGCGCATACCACCTGCGTGAATCTACTTGTTGTTGTCCCATTGTATGACCACCTTTTTATCTGCAATCTATGAAATTATTATCATTTAGAGTGGTCTTTTTCTCTACCTGTTAAGGGAGGTTCACTCCTTGATAAGGGAGCAAACACAAAAAAACCTCAAGCATGCAGAAGATAACGTTCGATTCCGAACCCTATGTTCTAACACCTGAAGCTTTAAGCTTTCTGCATTTACAAATCTTCCTACAGCCTGTTTCGTTCCAAACTCTGTTGTTCGATACGTTTTAAGTATTCGCTTGGATTGCAGCCATAATGCTTACGGAAGGTCGTCGTGAAATTGCTGACATTGCTATATCCGACCGAAACAGCTGTTTTCCCTATATTCAAACCTTCAACCTCCATATACCAGAGCGCTTTCTCCATCCTTTTTATACGTACAAGCTCGAAGATCGTCATGCCAAATAATTCGCGGAAGCCTTTTTTCAGCTTGAATTCGTTGATACCTACCCGCTTAGCCAACTCACGTATAGATAACGGTTGTTCGAAATGGATTTGCACCAATTCATGTACCCGCTTCAGATTAGTAATATCATCATGCCGCAGCGTCATACTATCGCTAATAGAACCGTAACCATCAGACTCACCAAACAAAGCAATAAATTCAAGGGCTTTGCTCTCCATATATAAACGTCTCAATGTTCCATGATAGGTACAGTGGATCATTTCGGAGACACATTTTCGGATTGCCGCAGTATCTGGATAACGATCAATATTTCCACGATGATGTCTAAGCCAGGTTTCCATTTGCTGTGTCTCCGATAAATCTCCGGCGTAATTCAGCAGTTCACTAGGAGCAAACCGTATTTCCAGCAATTGATTGGGGACACCTGCTTTTTTCTCTTCATACACCTGAACATCCTCTAGAAAAAGGACATTGCCCATTTGTTTATCCGTGTAACTTTCCTTGCCGTTCCATTCGCAATAGATTTCTCCGCTTAGATTATAGCTTAGTTCAAACAACGGACAAGCTTCTTGAATGTGGAGCTTCATATCCTGTTCGTAAGTTATGTCCGTATACATAATCTCCATACCTGGACGAATCCGTGTACGGGTGACGCTTCCCTTACCAATATGTGAAGGAATAGTAAGCCGTTGTTCCCATTGGTTATGTTCAACATGCCCCTCTATCCGTTCTGTAAATTGATCAAAAAGATCATGAATTTCCATATTCAATATATTTAAAGTCATCGCAAAACTCTCCTTCTTCGCTCCTTGTATACGATGAGTTACATAATCTCTACTCTTGCTCCGTAAATGATAATTGTTATCACTTGAAAGTGTCAACATGAAACACAAAAAAGCATTGGCGGATTTTATCCTGCCAACGCTTTTTTAGTAGTAAAATAAGACCGTTCAAACCGATGGAAATGCATCCCTCCGGTATCTCAGCTCCCCCGTAACCTCCATAATCTTCGAGGCTAACAAATGCGAGGGCAGCTCGTAATCCACACAACCCAGCTTAGCGGCTGCTTCAGGCATTTCACTTTCAATAGAAGTTTCTTGCGATTCTACTAGCGTTGATTGGGCGCCAGCGTGTTTGGCAGCCAGCATCCCTTTAGCGCCATCATTTCCCATTCCGGTCATTAGGATTAAATGCTGCTGTAGACCAGTTAGTGCAGATATAGACTCAAACAAGATATCTACCGAAGGACAGTGTCCATTCACTGCAGGCTTTTTCATAAGTTTTATTCTGAGATCCTGCCCCTCCTGAATAATGGTCATATGAGAATTACCTGGAGCGATATAGACGGTTCCCCCGAGCACCGATTGCTTGTCCTTGGCTTCCACCACCCGTACACTTGAGAACCGATTCAGTCGTTCCGCCAATGCTTTTGTGTACTTAGGTGGCATATGTTGAACAACCAGCAGGGGATACGGGAAGCTCGCCGGGAGCGAGGAAATTAAGATTTCTAATGCCTTCGGCCCCCCTACTCCGCATCCAATTCCCACGATCTGCTCAATAACTTCTGTACATCCACTCTTAACGTTGTTTTGTTTCTCTTGTCGAGCTTTCACTTTAGAGATGTTTATATTGTTAAGAATAAGAGTTCTTAAAGGAATTTCAGCGGCTTTCTTAATTTTGAATAATAACTCATCTTTTATGCTGTATAGACCAGGTCCATAAGATTGAGCCGGCTTAGATATGAAATCCACTGCACCATTTTGTAGAGCAGTAATGGTTGCTGTTATTCCATCCTTTGTAGCGGAGCTCAAGATAAGTATAGGTGTTGGCCGCTGAGACATTATGCTTGTGAGTGCTACCAAACCGTTCAATTCCGGCATTTCTATATCTATAGCCACGACATCGGGCCTGAGTTTTTGAACCATGCTGATCGCTTCGGATGCATTTCGAGCTACTCCAATGACCTCGAGGCTTGAATCCTCCGAAATTAGGTTCGAGATCTGTTTACGCATGGTTACTGAAGCAGCTACAACGAGCACCTTTATTTTTTGCACTACTTCTCCTCTCCTATCAATGATAATACCCCTGACACTGTTTATTTAACTTTAAAAATAGATACCAGACTATTTAACTCTTCTGCTAGCTGAGCCAAAGCATTGGCGGTCGTTGCCGTTTCACTGCTGCTTGCCGCCATTTCTTCAGTTGCGGCGGATATGCTCTCAATTGAGAACATCACCTCAGACGATTGTGCGGCCTGTTCTTCACTGGCAGCTGCAATTTCTGTTACTTTATGAGCGGTATCGTTCACCATCGTAAGGATATGTTCAAAGGCTTCTCCATTTTTTTGTGAAAAAGCTACTCCTTCTACTACAGCATTTACACTGTGCTGCGTATTCTTCTGCATTTCTTTGATAATGCCCGTGATTTGTTTCGTAGCCCCACTGCTCCGCTCAGCTAACTTTCTTACTTCATTCGCAACAACGGCAAAACCTCGACCTTGTTCACCTGCGCGGGCCGCTTCAATCGCTGCGTTTAGGGCAAGCAGATTTGTTTGTTGGGCAATATCTTCAATCACCGCGATAATCTCACCAATCTTATCGGAGTCTTCCGCAAGTCTAGACATTTGTGTATCCAGTACTGCCATTCCTTGTACGGAGTTCTTAACCACGATCCCTCCATCTTGAGCAATACGCATCGTTTGATCTGAAAGCTCAGAAGCCTGTTCAGCACTCTGGGCTACTGAATTAATCGCCGCAGATAATTCTCGGAACAACTCATTCATCGTTTGTGCTGCACTAGCTTGACTCATACTTCCACTGGCTACTTCCTCTGTACTAGCTGAGATTTGCTGTGCAGCAGCTGAGACACTTTCCGCAGAAGACGAAATGCCGCTAACAGTGCGTCTTAGGTTCAGAACCATTTCATTAACAGAATAAGCTAGCATTCCAATCTCGTCCTTAGATTCCAGATTCGACGTTTCGCTTAAATCACCATTAGCCACTTTACCTAGCAGGCGCATTACTTGATTTAGAGGCCGTGCTATGATCTGCGATATTAGAAGACCCAGACCAATACTGATGAGCAGCGCAACAATAGTAACGCTAAACGTAATCAAACGAGAGGACTGATAAAGGTCATTGGCATTAACAATCGAACCTTGAGCCTGCTTCATATTGATGTCTATTAATTTTTGCAGAAAGTTAGTCAGCTCTGTTGTGGCTGTTTGCAAATCACTTTCGCGCAAATAATTTGTATATTTTTCATTACTAATATTTGTTTTATCAATTTCAATAGTATCATCAAGACTTGTGATATAACGTTGCCAGATCTCAGGATAATCTTTCATTATCGCCAATTCTTCTTCCCTCAACGCAGTCTTGCTATATTTACCCATGATCTCTTCAATACTTTGAACGTTTTTATGTATTTTATCTTCGTATTCTTTCTTTTCTGCCGCTGTTTTAGCCATCGTGTTTATATCACGGATATTGATTCTATTTGTTAAAAATAGTTCATTCGCTTCTCCCAGATAAGCTATAGGTGTTAAGCGATTTTCGTACATGTCCACGATAGAGCGGTCCATCTTACTCAAATTCGTAATTCCATAGAATCCTACAAAGCACAATATTGCGGATACTAACAGAAATGCGGAGATTAACTTCACTGCTGTCCTTAAATTATAAAACCACTTCATTTTCCTCAGCCCCTCATTGGCGTTAATCATTTTTTAGTAATTCTTAGGAACTATTTCATCATATACGGTAAGCAGATTAAGGTAACCGAAAAAAAATAGCGCGACCACGCAAAAATATTGCGTCGTCCCGCAAAAAAAGCGCAGACCAAAAAATCCCGCCTCACAGCACCGTGAACGGGATTTTGATCTATTTGTTTGTTACGAATTTTCATAGTGAATTGTTGAAATCGGACTCCTTCAATATGCCCAGTCGTTTAGCTTTTATTGCCGCTTCAATTCTTGATTTCACATTTAGTTTTTGGAACAGACTCGTTAAACTGTATTCCAGCGATCGTTGACTCATAAGTACAATCTCTGCTATTTCCTTGTTGCTTTTTCCTTTTGCAATCTCTGTCAGCATTTCATGCTCTTTTTTGCTTATCTTCGGGTTTGCTTGGTCAATATTAACCTCCATTCCTTTAGGTGATACTTTTCTTAACTGTTTAACTAGGGTATGAGGCAAAATGACATCTCCCCTTAAAGCACAACGCACTGCTGCAACCAACTGCTCTCTATTGGTCGTTTTTGAAATAAATCCAAACAAACCCGATTCGATCATCAAGTTGAATTTGTTTGTAATTTCGTATCCGGTATAGATTAAGATAATCGCGTCTGCGTTTATTTTTAAGACTTCCTTCGCCAAATCAATCCCATTCCCATCAGCGATATGAAGATCAAACAGCATCACGTCAAACGTATGGCTACCCACCATGTTAAGCGCCTCATGGGCTGAATTGGCTAGGGTAACCTCCATATCTCCCTCTTGTTCCAGTATCATCTTAGTCCCTTCCATGACAGAGGGATGGTCGTCCACTAACAAAATTCGAATCATGCCTAATACACCCCTATCCCCTTATTATGCCCCATGATTAATCTGCAGGTATGGATATAAAGACAGCTAATCCCTTATTCTCTGGCGAAAGAAATCGTATGGTTCCATCCATACTGCGAACCCTTTCTTTCATCCCATAAATCCCCATGCTCTTAAGAGAATCCTCTCCTAAAAGGCTCATTCCAATTCCGTTATCTTCATAATCCAAAAGCACCTGTTGCCCTTCGCTAGCTAAGGAGATACGTACTTCTGTGGCACAGGAATGTTTAGCTGCGTTAGCCAAAAGTTCCTGCACAATACGGTACAGACCTATTAGAATCTCGTCTTTTAACTTATGCTTGAAAGCTGTTGACTCAAAATAAATCTGATAGTCGTTCCGCAGCTGAGCAAATTCAAACAACGTCTCAAGTGAGGAAGCAAGCCCCTCATTGATTAATGCTGGTGGCCTAAGCTCATTGCAGATCATCCGCAGTTCATAGATAACATCGAGTAAACCTTCTGTGATCTGTTCTAGCTGTTCCTTTAGTTCCCCCGTAACGGATTTATCACTTAAAAAATTATCAAGCTTACGATACCAGATGATCTGTTCTTGAAGTGCTGAATCATGTAAATCTTGAGCCAGCCGTTTGCGTTCATTCTCGGATAAATTAAACATAAAGCGCAGCAACCATGTCGGAGCTTGCTCGGAAGCCGCTAACTCAAGGTCCTTAGTTAGATCTTCTATGAGCAAAAAATTATCAAATAGCACACTAACATAACGGGTAATCGTCTTCAGCCACACTCGAACAGAACCTATTTCTAATAAAATAGACTTCTCATTAATGGATAGAATATAGCTTTTTCTTCGGAACTCTCCGATCTTCAGTGAATAGCCCCGCTCGGTCTCAATAATCTCGCATATTTTATCATGGTTATCTTCAACTTCAACCATACAAATATTGGTAACCCGCAAGACCTCTCTAACTTCTTTCAGTAATCGTTGTTCCATGTGACTGATCTTCATCGCACCAAACAAATCTTGCGAGAATTGATCAAGACTCATCTGTAAGTTGAAATACCTTTCCTCGCTGTTCCGAATGATCTGCTCTGTAAGCTGTCTTTCCACCTCAATTTTTTTTCGATCACTGATATCCCTAAAGATAGAGATACATGCAACCTTACCCTTGTATAGAATTGAGCTAGCTGTTACTTCTACATCGATAATAGATCCATCTGACCGCACGACCTTTTGTTCAACAGGAGCTAATATCCGATTGGGTCCATAATAGATTTCACGCATCCGATCTCTAGCCAGCGTTATATAGTCCGGGTGGGCCCAATTAAAAATAGAGGTGCCAATCAATTGATCCTCACTACAAACTCCAAACAATCCTAAACAGGAAAAATTCACATAAAGGAATTTATATTCACTATGGAGTACTACCGCTTCAGGTGACATATCAATAAGCAGCCGATTGAGTTCCTCGCTTTCTCTAAGTTCACTCTCCATCTGGACCCTTTTTGTAATGTCTCTCGCTACGATCACAATACTAACTACTTCTCCATCCTCACCAAGAACAGGTGTACCCAAGCATTCCAGGTCTATAATGTGACCTTTGATGTGAATAAACCGATTGTAAAACATCTTACATACTTTTGTCCGAAAAATATCCAAGATCTGTTCCCGCAACACTTCTTGTTCATCAGGATGAATATACTCCAAAATAGTTGTGTTCTTTATTGAACCTACAGGAAGACCAATAATTTTCTCACAAGAGGACGAAGCAATAATGAAGTTCCCTTGCTGATCCAGAACCCCAATCATATCCTCCATATTCTCTGTAATAAGCCTGTACTCCGCCTCCCGCTGAGCCAGCCGCTTTTCTACCTCCACAGATGCAGTGGTATCTCTTGCGATAACAAAGGTACCCACAATTTGATTGTTTTCATGTACAGGGATGTTTTTCATCGACCAATGGTTAACTAATCCATTCTCGCGGACAGAAGTAACCGTATAATGCTGCAGAACTCCGCCAACCGTTTTCTCAAAATAATCAGACATCATATGCGAATTCTCTGCGCCAAATAAATTCACAATGGATAAGTTCTCTCCGAATCTATTAAAAGCTTCTCCAGTAATTTGCTCTGCCGCTGGATTGATAGCCACAATGCTGCCCTGCATATCCAATTCACACACGATATCTGGATTATGGTCAAACAGGGATTTGTAGCGCTGCTCGCTTTTTAATAGAACCTCTTGCATCTGCTTTTTTTCCGTATGATCGATTAAGATCCCATTGAGCCGTACCACTGCCCCTGTCTCATCCATACTGGGAATGATCCTGACTTGGACCCATCGGAGTTCACCGCTGGCATGGATGATCCGATATTCACTGAGATTGCTTATTCCTTGCCCCACTGTAGTTATAATCTCTTGAATTAAAGGCCGCTCTTCTTTAGGAGCAATTCTTAGCCAAAAGTCATCTTCCTTCGCCTGTTCTGGTGAATATCCCGTGATATTGAAAATCGCATCCGATATGAATAACATTTTCCGTGATACGTAATCGTAAGACCAAATCGCCACATCGATCGTAGCAAACATCTGCTGATACAGAGAAAAGCTACTCTCTAACTGGGCTTGAGCATTTTTTTGTTCCGTGATATCTATGATGACGCCATCTATTCGACAAACCTTATGCTCTTGATTAAAAACGGGCGTGCCTATACTTTGAACCCACTTCAGCGCTTTTGCAGGTAACTGCATACGATACTCAAGATTACATAGGTGACCAGAGTATAATTTATCTATATAAGCATCAAACCGTTCAAGATCCTCACCGTACACATATTCACGTAAAAAATTGGGGTTATGCGTTAAAGCATGATCTGAACAGTCCACCCATTTCTCCAAAACATTCGACATTGTCAGCAAATTCGCTTCCATGTCAATAGACCATGAGGTCATATCCTTGTCGCCAAGTGAATGCATATTGAGATTCCCTCCACATAAAAAGCCCCCCCTTTTCGGGGCGGCTTTTTCTTCCTATTCGCTATTTCGCAAGCGTCTTTACATTTTAGCCATTATCTACTGAGCAATCTGCTCGCGGATATTCTGCAATATTTTCTTCTCCAGCCGGGATACCTGCACTTGAGAAATCCCAAGGCGACTGGCAACCTCTGACTGCGTTTGGTCACGGTAATACCGAAGATAAACAATCAGCCGTTCACGCTCGCTGAGACCTCCGATAGCCTCATTCAGTGCCAGCTTATCAAACCAGCGTTCCTGTGATTCGTCAGCGATTTGATCAATCAGTGTGATCGGGTCGCCATCATTCTCGAACACCGTCTCGTGAATCGAGGTCGGTGGCTTGTTAGCTTCCTGAGCAAATACCACTTCTTCAGGGGTAACCCCCAGTGCCTCAGCAACTTCACCGATGGTAGGCAGACGGTCCAGCGTCTTAGACATTTCATCCTTCATCTTGCGGACCTTATTAGCCATCTCCTTAAGAGAACGGCTAACTTTCAAGGTTCCATCGTCGCGAAGGAAACGCTGAATCTCGCCAATGATCATCGGCACGGCATAAGTGGAGAATTTGACCTCATAGCTGAGGTCGAACTTATCAACGGACTTCAAGAGCCCGATGCAACCGATCTGGAACAAATCGTCAGGTTCATACCCGCGGTTCATAAACCGCTGCACTACCGACCAGACCAACCGGATATTGCAGCTAACTAGTGTGTCTCGGGCAAGATTATCTCCGGCCTGACTGAGCGCGATAAGACGTTTGACCTCCGCATCGTCCAAATAGGTCGGCGGAGCTTTTTTTGACTCTGCATCCATGGCTCCAACCCCTAATTGTATAAAGCTTTTTTCGAAACGATGGTTTTCTTCATTGAGATCGAAGTGCCGTGTCCCGGTTCACTAGTGACTTCAAATTCATCCATGAAATTCTCCATAATGGTAAAGCCCATGCCCGACCGCTCCAGCTCTGGCTTTGAGGTATATAGCGGCTGTTGTGCCAGCTCCAAATCCTCAATGCCCCGTCCCTGATCCTCAATGGTTAAATGTACCGTTTCGTTGTCCAGCGAAGCTGAAATAGTCACAATACCTTCCGGATCACTATCATACCCATGAATAATACAATTGGTGACCGCCTCCGACACGACTGTCTTCAGATCATTCAGCTCGTCCATTGTAGGATCAAGCCTAGAAACGAACGCCGCTACAACTACACGCGCGAATGATTCGTTCTCCGAGAGTGCAGCGAACTGCACGTTCATGAAGTTACCAGCCTTACCATTTGTCATAACGCAACCTCCAAATCCGAGAGTGCAGTGCTCTCGTCGTCATATAGGGGCATGATCTTGAACAGGCCTGACATTTCCAGAAGTCGCTTCACAGGTGCCGTTGCATCACACACCACCATTTTGCCGCCTTTACTATGGATCAGTTTATACCTTCCCAGAATTACGCCGAGACCCGAACTGTCCATAAACTGCAGATGCTTAAGACTAAGGATCAAATGCGATACCTGACCCCGCATAATCGCTTCATCCATATCCATTCTTACAAAATCGGCGGCATGATGATCGAGTTCCCCAGATAAACGGACAATCAGCACACCCCTGTGATGCTCCATTTCCACATTAGAATTCATGCTTGCCACTCTCCTCTTCGTTGCTTTGAAAACTTGGCCTTAAGAGACAGTACCCATTCTCTTCAAGGACAAGGTTTCTACGTGGCAAATCAGGAATCCTGCCTCACGACAAAACTAGAAGAAAACCCCTATGAATCTACAAAGCACATGGGCGCAATCTACAAAAAAGCTCTTTTTAATCCATGCCGAACATCGAGCCTGTTGTACGTTTAAAGAGCTTCCACCAGCCTGCTTTTGCCACAGCTTCCCCTGCTTTAAGTTCATACTCTTTAATCACTTGGGTTCCTTGGTAGACAACCAGCTTGCCTATGGACTGGCCTTCAGCCACTGGTGCCTTCACGCTTTCTGGAAGTACTAGTTCGTGACGAATGCCTTCTTGCGTCACACCTTTTTTCAAAAGAACACTATACGTCTCTTTCGCCGTAATCGGCAGCTCGGACTTCACACCCTTCTCAATCTTAAGGGTACCGATAGCGTCCCCTTCTTTGTGAATAGTGTGGATCTTATATTGCGAAAAGAGATAGTCAAACATGCCCGACACTTCACTGTTACGTGTCTTCGTGTTCGGCTCACCCAGCACAACAGCAACAGCACGCAGACCGTCTCTTGCAGCCGTAGCGGATAAGCAGAATTTTGCTTCAGCGGTATATCCTGTTTTCAGTCCATCAGCGCCTGTATAGAAACGTACAAGCTTGTTCGTGTTTACCAACCAGAATGGTTTGGTGGAATCCTTACGCAGATAATCCTGATAGGAACCGGTATATTTGATAATTCTATCATGCTTTAAAAGCTCCCGGCTAATTACCGCAATATCGTAGGCTGAGGAATAGTGATTAGCAGCTGGAAGACCGTTGCAATTGGCAAAGTGGGTATCTTTCAGACCCAGCTCTTCCGCTCTTTTATTCATCAGATCGACAAAAGCGCTCTCCGAACCCGCTATTTTCTCTGCCATTGCCACAGATGCATCATTACCGGAGGCCATAGCGATGCCTTTGAGCATCTCATCCACCGACATTTCTTCACCAGGCTCCAGGAAAATTTGCGATCCGCCCATCGATGCGGCATATTCACTCGTGCGCACCTTATCCGTCAGTTGCAGTCTTCCTTCATCCAGTGCTTCCACCGTAAGCAGCATCGTCATAATCTTCGTAATACTTGCGGGAGGCAGCTTATCATGGCTGTTCTTCTCATAAATAATAGTGCCAGTGCCTGCATCCATCAAAATCGCAGAACGCGCACCAGGCGCAAGATCTACAGCGGCAGCATTACTGCCAGAATCCTTGCTTTTTTCCTCAGCATAAGCACCTGACATCGGTCCTAGAACCGACACAACGATACAGAGCACAAGCACAGCAAAACGCATTTTTCTCACAATGGTTCCCCTCCTGAACGTTAACCTTCATATCACAGGTACTGTGTTCCAGTTTCGTCAGAAAGGGTGGGAATTATTCCATTTCCAAGTAAATAACTATAATAATTTATCGCAAGAAGTAATGATGTTGTCAATAAAAAAAAGCCCAGCAGCAGTTGCAGAGCATTTTTATTATAGGGGAGATCAAAAGTTAATTCAAATTTTAAGTATTTCCAATTTTTCCGTACTCAATTAACCTCCCTTTAAAGGAAAATGTAATATTTTAACGAATGGTATTTAAGAACTTAACTGCTTATAGAGGAGTGAATATACAGATGAACCACCTTGCAGATTGTATTGAAGCAGAAGCTAAACAGAACAATTTCTCTGGTGTAGTGCTGGTACAACAACCTGATAAAAAAGTCATCAGCAGTTGTTACGGTTATGCCAATAAGTCGGATAAGCGCGAAAACAATGTTCATACTCGGTTCGGCATTGCTTCCGGGTGTAAAATATTTACCGCGATCGCTGTCTGCCAGCTGGTCGATCAGGGATTGATTTCTTTTGAAAGTAGACTATTAGATTATCTGAAAAAGGTAGAGTTCCCTCTCTTTAGTCCCGACATCACCATACATCAGCTGCTTACGCATAGCTCGGGTATTCCGGATTATTTTGATGAAACAATTATGGATGATTTCGAGGATCTGTGGAAGGCACGGCCTATGTACACCTTGCGACAGCTTGAGGATTTTGTGCCGATGTTCCGGACTCTTCCCATGATGTGGACCCCTGGCGAACGTTTCCACTACAATAATGCCGGCTATATCGTGCTAGGCCTTCTGGTAGAGAAGCTGAGTGGAATGTCTTTTTCCGATTATGTAGAGCAGCACATCTTTAAGCCTTGCGGAATGGAGCAATCCGGTTACTTTACGTTAGATGCCTTACCTGCCAACTGTGCACTAGGATACATAGAGGAAGAGAACGGAAACTGGAGAACCAACATCTACTCAATCCCGGTAAAGGGAGGCGCTGACGGTGGAGCTTTCGTCGCTGCCCCCGACATGCAGCTATTCTGGAGCGGGTTAATGAACCATACATTATTGAGTCCAGTACTCACTTCATTATTGCTTACTCCCCATGTACATGTGGATGGCGAAGGCTATTATGGTTATGGTGTATGGATTACCCTCCGCGAAGAAAAAGTGTTCAAATTTCACATTATGGGCTATGATCCCGGTGTTTCCTTCCGGTCGGCTATCTATCCAGCTAGTGGCGAGGCTGTGGTCGTATTATGTAATACAAGCAGCGGGGCTTCGCTGATATTCAATAAGATTAATAATCAGTTATAAATATTGCACCATTGAGCAAAACGCAAAGAAGCGACCTTCCCGTTATGGGAGGATCGCTGCTTTGTTGTTTGTTTAAGGCCATAGCCATGACAATATTTATATTGCCTAGGCTAGTACCGTGTTACCCCATCTTTAGTAACAAGTGCAAATACCAAAGGTTGGGCAGGAACAGGTTCAGAAGTGATACGGTAGGCTTCTAACACCTTACCTTCAGCTTCCTCTACTTTCTTCTCACTGGCATCATTGATATGCAAGACTGCAAGCGTCTCGCCGATCTCTACAGCATCTCCAACCTTTTTAGAAAGTTGAATCCCCACAGCCAGATCGATTACGGATTCCTTAGTTTCACGTCCAGCTCCAAGCAGCATAGCCGCAACGCCAATTTCCTCGGCCTGAATCCCTTCTATGAACCCTTTGGTTTTTGCTTTCACTTCAATGAATCGCTTAGCCGTAGGGAGCTTCTCCGGAGAATCAATTTGCGATACATCTCCACCTTGTGCCTTCACGATTTGTTTGAACTTCTCTAGCGCACTGCCATCTTCAATATGCGTCATAAGAATCGAACGTGCCTCCGCTTCATCCTTGGCTTTGCCGCCAAGAACAAGCATCTGACTGCCCAGAATAAGACAGACCTCCTGCAGATCCTTCGGACCGTGACCCTTCAAGGTCTCGATTCCTTCCTTAATTTCCAACGCATTTCCGATCCCGTAACCAAGCGGCTGGTCCATATCACTGATAATCGCAACGGTATTGCGACCCAGATGCGTTCCAATGTCAACCATCGCCTGAGCGAGTGCTATAGAATCATCCAGCGTCTTCATAAAAGCACCGCTGCCTGTTTTGACATCCAACACGATCGCATCCGCACCTGCTGCAATCTTTTTGCTCATCACAGAGCTTGCAATAAGGGGGATGGATTCAACTGTTGCAGTTACATCCCGAAGGGCGTACAGCTTTTTGTCTGCGGGTGTAATGTTACCCGACTGGCCGATCACGGCAGCCCCGATCTCCCCTACTTGGTCAAAGAAACGCTCACGAGCCATCTCGATAGAGAAACCACTGATGGACTCCAGCTTATCGAGCGTGCCTCCAGTGTGCCCAAGTCCGCGGCCGGACATCTTCGCTACCGGTACTCCAGCAGAAGCTACCAAGGGTGCCAGTACTACAGTTGTTTTATCGCCCACTCCGCCTGTGGAGTGTTTATCAACCTTAATGCCTGCAATTGGGCTAAGATCTACTTGATCGCCGGACATCGCCATTTCCATCGTTAGATCGCCGGTTTCCCGCGCGTTCATGCCTTGGAAATAAACAGCCATTGCCCATGCAGAGAGCTGATAATCAGGCACTTCACCTTTACTGTAGCCCTGAATTAAAAAGGAAATTTCCTCACGACTCAGCTCTCCACCATCTCTTTTTTTCTGAATAATATCTACAGCTCTCATATTACACCTGCACTTCACGGACAATTGCGTGAGCAAGTCCGATAAATTTTGGTCTAGTCAAATTAGTTACCTTCATTATCTGTTCAAACGTCAATGGCTCAAGCTCATTCACTTGTGTCATAGATTGGACCTCCCAAAAATTCATAATGCAGTACCCGAAATTACATTTTCGGAATAAAGCCCAACACCAGCTTCAGGAAACGCTCACGCACACGATCTGCAGTTTCCATAACCTCTTCATGGTTGAGCGGTTGATCCAGAATTCCCGCAGCCATGTTAGTAATACAGGAGATACCCAATACCTCGATACCTGCATGCCGGGCAACAATGGTTTCCGACACAGTAGACATGCCCACAGCGTCAGCCCCTAGATGACGAAGCATTACGATTTCAGCAGGTGTTTCGTAGCAAGGTCCCAGCAGACCTGCATATACGCCTTCTTTGAATTCGAAATTCTGCTGCGCTGCCGTTTCCTTCGCTACCTTGATCAGGCGGCGGCTATAAGCGGTTGACATATCCGGGAAGCGCACGCCCAGTGCAGGATCATTAGGTCCTATTAACGGGTTCCGTCCCGTCATATTCAGATGATCCGTAAGGAGCATAAGATCGCCCGGCGTGAAATCTGTGTTCACTCCACCAGCAGCATTAGTTACTAATAGGCTGGCTATACCAAGTTCTTTCATAACCCGAACAGGGAATGCCGTAACCTCCGGTCCATAACCCTCATACATATGAAAGCGGCCCTTCATCATCACGACACGGCGTCCTTCAATCATACCGATCAGCAGTTCTCCCTCATGCCCTTCTACAGTGGACACAGGGAAGTGAGGAATCTCATCATATGGAATGCTGATTCCATCGGTGATCAGGTCTGCCAGCACACCGAGTCCTGAACCAAGGATCAATCCAATTTCCGGAGCCACCGGACATTTGTCTTTTATATAAATGGCTGCTTCTTGAATTTCTTTTTGAGTTAACATGCTATGGATGATCCTCCTTAATGAATGTTGTGGCGCAACCCACATTCTTTTATTGCAGTTTCGCTAAAAAGCTTGTCCCATACTGCGGCGCCTTCGCACCGAAATTATCAGCAATGGTTGCAGCAACATCCGAGAAGGTCTCACGAATACCCAAGCTATCTGGATGCTTAAGGCGTGGGCTGTAAATAAGCAGCGGCACATATTCACGAGTATGATCTGTTCCACTATGGATTGGATCATTCCCATGATCTGCTGAAATAATCAACAGGTCATCTTCACCAAGCGTGGATAGAATTTCAGGCAACGCCTGATCGAATACTTCCAGTGCATGACCGTATCCTTCCGGATCGCGGCGGTGTCCATATAAAGAGTCAAAATCCACCAGATTCGTGAACAGCAACCCGTTGAACGGTTGGCGAAGCTGCTCAATGGTAACTTCGATACCATGTTCATTGCTCTTCGTAGGGTAAGAAGCTGTAACCCCTTCACCTGTGAAAATATCGTTGATCTTTCCTACCGCGATAACATCTTTTCCGATATCAGCCAGCGAATTCATTACCGTTGGTTCCGGTGGTTTCACGGCATAATCATGGCGATTCGAGGTCCGTACGAACTTTCCTGGTTCGCCAACATATGGACGAGCAATAACGCGCCCTACGGAGAATTCAGGAGCCATAGTTAGCTCACGGGCGATTTTACACGCGCTGTATAGCTCTTCCAGTGGAATGATATCTTCATGTGCCGCAAGCTGGAATACACTGTCCGCAGAGGTGTACACAATCCAAGCTCCGGTCTTCATCTGCTCTTCGCCATATTCAACTAAAATTTCCGTACCGGAAGCCGGTTTATTACCGATCACTTTCCGGCCAGTTGCTGCTTCGAATTTCTCAATCAATTCTGCCGGAAATCCATCCGGATACGTATTGAATGGAACCTCAATTTTCAGCCCCATCAGCTCCCAGTGCCCGGTCATCGTATCCTTACCTACAGATACTTCCTGCATCTTGCCATAATATCCAGTTGGTGAAGCTACAGGTTCAAGCGGCGACAGCGGAGCAATATTAGCTAATCCTAACTGCTGAAGGTTAGGCAGTTTTAATCCGGGAACACGGTTCAAAATATGGCCAAGCGTATGCGACCCTGCATCACCAAAATTCGCAGCATCTGGAGCTTCTCCGATACCTACACTATCCAAAACAATAAAACCAATTCGTTTAAATGAGGACATATTGTCTTCACTCCTTTTTTAATATAGATCGTTCGTTCATTCGTTTGCACCAACAAGAAGAAACGGCTGTACCTTCTCCCGGAAGTCAGACGCTTCCGTAGCTAGCGATACAATGTATCGCCTGTCAGGTATCCGTTTCTGCCAAAGGATAACCTGTGGAAAATTACCCATTCCCCAGTCTATCCTATAAGTATGATTCCATCATAACTATCTTACTCACAAAAAGCATCTTTGAAGCATGATCAGCGAGCTCTGGGATGATGGCTCTCATATACTTCCTTCATATTCTTACGCGCGATACCGTTATAAATCTGAGTCGTCGAAATATCAGCATGACCCAGCATTTGTTGTACGGAACGCAAATCCGCTCCACCTTCCAGTAAATGGGCGGCAAAGGAATGCCTAAGCGTATGCGGTGTAATATCCTGCTCAATGTTTGCTTCCCGAGCGTATTTTTTTATGATTTTCCAGAACCCCTGGCGGGTTAAACGCCCACCTAGGCTATTCAGGAACATGGCCGGCTCCTCCTGATGATCACGAAGCAGCTTGTCCCGCATAAGAGAAGTGTAAGCTGCTACACTCTCTGCAGCAATGGTTCCAATGGGAACCACTCGTTCCTTGCCCGAAGTCCCTGTACAACGCGCAAACTTCATGTCTGTATGCACATCGTCTACGTTAAGAGAAATTAATTCAGAAACCTTTATCCCCGTTGCGTAGAGCAATTCCAGCATAGCCTTATCGCGCATCCCTTGTGCTGTACTCACATCTGGAGCAGCTAGCAGCCGCTCAACCTCCGAAACCGCAAGCACCATAGGTGGCTTCTTATCGGGCTTCATGGTTTCCATGTCCAGTGTTGGATCCTGCTCAATTAAACGTTCCTTCAGCAAATAATGAAAAAAGGCCCGCAGGGACACCGCGTTTCTGTTGAGCGTTGCAGTGGCTCTTCCCGCTCCGCGTAAGGAGCCAAGATATAACATCACATGAGATCTTCGGATTTCTTCGGGCTGCTCACCCCCCCGCTCTTCAGCAAACTCTAGAAACTGCGATACATCCCTACCGTAAGATTCCAGTGTATTCGGGGACAAGCCTTTATCTCCGGACAAATAATGTAAAAAAGGCTGCAAGTGTGACTTCATTATTTCACGCTCCTGTCCTGGCGCAGCTACTCTTAGTGTCTTCCTGCAGCACATTCAGCATGAGGCTTCAGCAGATGTGTACACAACTCTTACTCTGCATAAATCCACCCTAGCTTTCTTCGACATTCTTCTCGCTTGTTCCTGCTTCCTGCGTAGCTTTCATTCTCCGAACCAGTAATAGAAACGCAAGCGCTGCCGTGCATCCAGACCATCAACACCAACCTCGGCGTGATCAAATGCCCGAACAGCGGTGCCTTCAGGAATTCCATAATTCTCTATCGGACTGAGCCATTCCCCTAGCCAGCTCATAGCATAGTAGAGTAAATAGCTTAGAGCCACAAACATGATCATAAAATACAGCTTACGCACTGTTTTGGGCACAGAAACAATCATAAGGACGCCTCCTATTACATATAAATGAATTCTGCTCGTCCTTCATTTTATGCTCCAAAAAAGGCTGATATGTATGGCTCTAATAGACTAATCATTTAAAAAGCCCCCTCCGGTATAGGAACCGGGGAGGACTTGTGAAGTTAATTCTTAATATAAGATAACTTTAGGATGGATTTCCGTCTGTATTGTTCTTATCAGTACAGCGGTAGCAAATCCCATGGAAATCAAGTCTATGATCAAGCACTGTGAAATTAAACTCTTTCTCCAGTCGCTCTTCCAGCGGACCGAGCCAATCCTCGCGAATCTCATCCATACTGCCGCATTGCACACAAATTAAGTGATGATGATGATGCTTCGCAGTATCTGTTCGCAAATCATACCGGGCTACACCGTCGCCGAAATTGATCTTTTCTACGACATGAAGCTCACTGAGAAGTTCGAGGGTACGATACACAGTCGCAAGACCGATCTCGGGAGCTTTCTCCTTCACGAGCATAAATACGTCTTCCGCGCTAAGATGATCTTCCTCATTCTCCAGCAGCACTCTTAAGGTCGCTTCCCGTTGGGGTGTAAGCTTGTATCCTTGGGATTGTAACTGTTGCTTAATCTTGTCTATCCGTGCTTCCACCTGTCTCCCTCCCCCTTGGATAATTACCGCACCGGTCTTCAAACCACTTCTTCCATTATAGGGGGTGTCGCTTTCAGAAGTCAAACGCTTTTACTGCACAGTCAAGGTCGTCACCGCTTGTACAAGTGAAGGCGTGACCCAACGCATCATGGTTGGTGTAACCCAGGTCTCAAAACATGAAATACCCAGGATCAAAAGCGCCATCACAAATGACAATATAGTGTACATGGTAAAAGGACGAGTCACTGGCGTCCGGCGCTGTCCCATCACCCGGCTGCGGATCATCTGCAAGGAAAAAGCTATCGCAGCTGCACTGCTAACCAGCAACACAGGGATCAGCACCAGATTATGTGGAGCCACAGAGACTAACGCGAACAACATCCCATGCCAAGAATATTGACTGACCAGACAGCCAACCGTAAAACCGATCAGTACCCCTTTTAAAAAATCAAGAATCAAAATTCCCGGCAGCCCAATGACCGACAGCCCAAGAATCCAGATCAGTCCGATCCATTTCAGATTCAAGGCCGCTATACTCCAGTACGAATCAGGTGCGGCTGGCAGACCTTGCTGATCAACCGTAACAAAGAAATTCCCCAGATAATCCCCCAGCTCCTGCTGCTGATCCATCGTAAGCGCACTAACGATAAGAGCTCCAAACACAACACCTACCAGAAATAATACGCCGACAAAAATATACAGAGGCGTCTGTTCCTTCATCATCAGCCGTAAATTACGCATTTGGGACGTTCCCCTTTCCGGTTACATGTTACACCATATGAGAAAACGTCCCGCGATATGACTTGTCCTTCAGGTAATGACTCTACTTTCTGGGCTGAACCACTTTACCGTACGTCCCGCCACCGCCTGCTGATAGCTCCAAAATTCCAGAGCGGGCCTGGACGATCATCGACGCCAGATCCGCACCTACAACGCTGGCAATTTCCGCTTCACCACAACCATGTAAAATGTTCATCTCAGTTCCAAACGCTTGCAGTAACGCGTTCATCTTCGCCTTCCCTAACCCCGGGATAAATTCAAGCGGAACCTGATAATGATAGGGTGGACGGTCAGCAGGCACTAACGGGGTCTTGCGGTCCGCAATATCTAGGATCCGGTCGAAGACACCTCTAACCAGCTTAAGACTGCCGCAATATTGGCAACGGTCCGAGTTGACATAAGCCTCATCAATAATACTGCCACAGCCCCCGCAATAGCTCCGGTGGTATTTGCCAAGCCGCGGATTAAGTCCGAAATTAGCACTTACCTTCCGCCCATCTTTACGTTCCAGTGCAAGCCGCAGTTCAGCGAACGAAGGCCGTGCCAGCTCCATCACATTATACTCACGCCCTAACTTACCCAGTGAATGCGCATCTGAGTTGGTTAGAAACGTGAAATTATCCAGCTCAGAGAGATATCCAGCCATTTCGGAATCTGCACTCAGCCCAAGTTCAACCGCAGCTATGCGGTCCAGATCAAAGATGTCCGCCATACGCTCGGCAGCACAGCCGTACAAGCCCTTGTGAGGCGTGAAAATATGTGCAGGGATAAGAATGCCTCCCCGGCCGTAAATCTCATCCTGAAGCTCCCTAGCCGGAGCATACAGGCGTTGGGAACTTAGATTCACGTTCCGCATATAGCGGCTCATCCACGCACTAAAGTCGGTCATGCGTTCCACGTCCGGCATGTAAGCGAGCACATGGCACTCTTTTCGCCCTGGCTCGCGGATTTCAATCTCTGTTCCCAGAATGATCGTAGTCCCTCGGTAAGCAATGCCTCCACCTTCAGCTAATGTCATCTCTCCAGATTCCAAAGACCGCTGAATATCCCGCAGGACGCCAGGTGAATGACTATCTATAATACCGATCATTTCTAGTCCTTTGCGCTCTGCAGCTTCTTTGGCAATGCCCGCAAAGGTAAGCTCGCGGCTGCCGCTAATTTTGACAGCCTGACCTTCCGACGTTCGCCCAATATGAACATGCAAATCGCAATAGAAACTCTTCAGTTCAGTTGTTAATTCCATTGGCCTGTCAGCGTGTATAGATGCCAAGCGTACACTGCCATCATCGTTTTTGCATCCGCGATGCGCCCGTCAGCCATATATTGATACGCTTCGTCCAGGGTAAGCTCCGAAACCTCTAGAAATTCATCCTCGTCCAGTGACATGTCCCCTGGTTGAGCGTTAGTAGTCACATACAAATGAATAATCTCATCGGCGAAGCCGGGAGAAGTATAGAAAGATTTAAGCAATTTCAGATCTCCACTGTGAAATCCAGTCTCTTCCTGAAGTTCACGACCAGCCGCAACTAATGGATCTTCACCTTTATCCAGCTTCCCAGCCGGAATTTCTACCTCAGTGCGTTGCATGGGCTGACGGTATTGCTCTACAACAAGCATTTTGTTGTTGTTTAAAGCAAGCACCGCTACGGCGCCGGGATGCTTCACAACTTCACGTGTCGCAGTATTTCCATCAGGCAGTCTCACTGTGTCCACCTGCAAAGATATAATCTTCCCATCAAAAACTGGCTGTGTAGACAATGTCACTTCATCAAGCTCGGGTTTGCTGTGCAAATGTTGTTCTCCCATAAAGTTTCTGGTCTCCTTTTTCTCTATTGTGCATACGGTGTATTATAGCAAACTTAAAGGGAAAGAAGGAATTTCAGATGAATGAAATCTTCAGCCGTACAAGCTCATCCGCAGTGATGATGGTAGGTAAGCCGGAGGAAATAAAGGCCATCTTGGCTGGATGGATCCAGCAGTATGGGCGCGATATGCCCTTGGCATACATTCTTTCCCTGCACGATCAATCCGCAATTCTTCCGTCCAAGGCAGGATGAATTCATCCTCTCCTTTGGGACTTAGCCATACATGTTCACGCAACTATAGGGGTGTCTCAAAAGCCATGAAATGGCTGCTGGGGCACCCCAGTCTTTTTGCGTCGCCCCGATTAGGGGGAATTGCGCTTAGGCCGCTGGTATTGGGCACAGGTTGATTGATTAAGCAACTAATGGGCTTACGATGCTGGCATGTGACACAACTTGTTGATCGCTCACCATGCTGGCGTCAGACACAACTTGTTGATCGCTCACGATGCTGATATCTAGCACAAGTTGTTTGATTAGGTTGCTATTGCGCCTACCTTTGTACGCTATCGGACTCGGTTGACCTTAAACACACCTTTTCCGCACTTTTGCTATGCTATCGGACCCCAGTGACGCTATCGGCACGAAAAACACACTATATGCTCCTCTTTATAAGGAATAGCTGCTCTCGTGTCCGATACTCTTCTCAAATGGCGATAATTTTGCTTTTAGCGTCATCTGGGTCCTTTCGCCTCAACAGAGGGGGCGGACTTGGCGCTGTCGCTCTCTGCCCATCGGAAATGACTCGCGCTATCGGACTCAGTTGACCTTAAACACACCTTTTCCCCACTTTTGCTATGCTATCGGACCCCAGTGACGCTATCAGCACGAAAAACACACTGTATGCTCCTCTTCTTATGGAATAGCTGCGCTCGTGTCCGAAACTCCTCTCAAATGGCGATAATTTTGCTTTTAGCGTCATCTGGGTCCTTTCGCCTCAAGTGAGGGGGCGGACTTGGTGCTGTCGCTCTCTGCCCATTGGAAGTGACTCGCGCTATCGGACTCAGTTGACCTTAAACACACCTTTTCCCCACTTTTGCTATGCTATCGGACCCCAGTGACGCTATCAGCACGAAAAACACACTATATGCTCCTCTTCTTATGGAATAGCTGCGCTGGTGTCCGTTACTCTGCTCAAATGGCGATTAATTTGCTTTTAGCGTCATCTGGGTCCTTTCGCCTCAAGAGAGGGGGCGGACTTGGCGCTATCGGTTGTGTCTCTGTGCTATGTGATGTGTCTCAGTACTATCGAATGTGACTCGTTGCTGACTCTGCGCTGTGTAATGTGTCTCTGTGTTATCGAATGCGACTCTTTGCTGTGTGTGACTCGCGCTATCGGACACAGCTGCACTTAAACACACCTTTTCCCCACTTTTGCTATGCTATCGGACCCCAGTGACGCTATCGGCACGAAAAACACACTATATGCTCCTCTTATTAAGGAATAGCTGCGCTCGTGTCCGAAACTCTGCTCAATTGGCGATAATTTGGCTTTTAGCGTCATCTGGGTCCTTTCGCCTCAAAAGAGGGGGCGGACTTGGCGCTATCGGACACAGTTGCACTTAAACCCACCTTTTCCGCACTTTTGCTTTGCTATCGGACCCCATTGCAGCTATCAGCACAAAAAACACACTATATGCTCCTCTTCTTATGGAATAGCTGCGCTGGTGTCCGATACTCTGCTCAAATGGCGATAATTTGGCTTATAGCGTCATCTGGTTCCTTTAGCCTCAAGAGAGGGGTGGCATCCGAGCATTCCGGAAATTTCTACTTCGAGACTCGCCAAAAGCAGCGTTAGAGGTCGCATGACTTTTTTGGATTGCTCTAAATATAGCTACACTAACTCGACATAAAAAATACAGAGCAGCAATCCTCCGTTACGGTAGAATCGCTGCTCTGCTGTTTTATAAGGTGGTTAGCCCTTTACGCTCTCTTTTACAATATTCACAACGAGTTCAGCCACTTTAACGATATCTTCGGCTTTAATCCGTTCCTTGGTAGTATGGATATGTTCATAACCCACTGCAAGGTTAACAGTCGGAACATCTAGACCGTTGAACACGTTAGCGTCACTACCTCCGCCAGAGTGGAACAGACGTGGAGTAAGCCCCATAGAAGTAATGGCCCGCTGTGCAAGCTGCACTACCGGATCATGTTCATTAAAGCTAAAAGCAGGGTAGATGATTTCACTGAGGAATTCGCATTCTGCGCCGTATTCCCGCACAGTTGTCTCGAGTGCTTCGCGCATCGAAGCGATTTGATCGCCAACCTTCTCCTGCACAATACTGCGTGCTTCTGCATCCAGCTGGACGTGATCGCACACTACATTCGTTGGGCCGCCGCCAGCGAACTTTCCAATATTCGCTGTGGTTTCGTTATCAATACGACCCAGCTTCATGGCTGCAATCGCTTTGCTAGCGACTTGAATTGCGCTGATGCCGTCCTCTGGGTTCACGCCAGCATGAGCCGATCTCCCAAAGATTTGCATCGTGATTTTAGCCTGTGTCGGTGCTGCCACCGCAATCGCTCCAACTTCACCATTGGAATCAAGCGCAAAGCCGAAGTCTGCATCCAAGTTGCTTGGTTCCATCGAACGTGCGCCCAGCAATCCAGATTCTTCACCCGCTGTAATCACGAATTGAATCTGACCATGCGGAAGCTTTTGCTCTTGGATCACTCGAATGGCTTCGAACAATGCAGCAAGTCCTGCTTTATCATCAGCTCCAAGAATCGTAGTGCCATCACTTGTAATCCATCCATCTGAACCAAGTGTAGGCTTGATATTTTGTCCGGGAACAACCGTATCCATATGGCAAGTGAACAGAAGCTTTGGAGCAGCTCCTCCATTCTCAGCTGGCCAGGTAATGAATAGATTACCTGCTCCATGTCCGGTTCTTTCCTGGGAATCGTCTTCGAGCACTTCTAAACCCAGTTCGTTAAACTTACTCTTAAGGACATCGGCAATCTGCCGTTCATTTCTTGTTTCGCTATCAACTTGGACAAGTTCCATAAACTCCTGAATCAATCGGTCTTGTGAAATCACTGGACTTCCCTCTCTTTCGTGAATACGGTACAATGGTTGTACGGCATTACCATCTTCATGTTAATAACTTAAACTAAATCTAAAGGAGTTACCCATGCAACGTAATAAATGGTTCAAGATCTTCATCTACGTCATGTTGTTTGCCATGATTGCCTCTACGCTCTTTATGGTTATCGAGCCGTTCCTTGCAGGTTAAACATTGCTCAGGAAGCATTAATAATAGCGGCTAGGAACTCCTTGCCGCTATTTGGCCTGCACGTTTGTTCCTAATCAACCGTCGCCATATCACAGAAAGTATCCATCAGCT
Organism: Paenibacillus sp. FSL P2-0121; assembly: GCF_037975345.1. Lineage (NCBI taxonomy): Bacteria > Bacillati > Bacillota > Bacilli > Caryophanales > Paenibacillaceae > Paenibacillus > Paenibacillus sp. FSL P2-0121. The sequence goes on from NZ_CP150245.1 coordinate 4,907,465, forward strand.
CTTCATATGGGAAATGTTTCAAGAAGTATGGAACCAGCTCTCTAGCCACCTCTTGAAGCTCAAATCGACGACCTGCACATTCCTCTAGAGAAGTTATCCCAAAATCGGTGATCCCGCATGGAATAATCCCTTGAAACCCGCGCGCCGCAATCCCCTCAGAAATGTTAAAAGCAAAACCATGACTGGTAATAAAACCTCTTCTAAATTTACTCTTATTAAACTTCACACCTATAGCACAGATCTTCTCATCGCCAACCCATACTCCGGTGTACTCCGGTTTACGATCTCCGGCAATACCGTAGGATGCCAAATAATCAATAATAACAGCCTCCAGACTGCGCAAGTACCCATGCAAATCCACTTTGCCATCTTCTCCGAGCTTAAGGATCGGATAACCTACAAGCTGACCGGGTCCGTGATATGTAATATCTCCTCCGCGATCGATTTCAAACAGCGCGATTCCTTTTTCTTCGAGCTGCTTTTGATCCAAGAGAAGATGTTCAGGATGATTTTGTGAACCAATAGTATAGGTAGGCGGATGCTGCAAAAGAATAAGTCTCTCCGGCTGCTCGCCAGAATCAATGGCATGCACACTTTCTTTTTGCAGCTCCCAGGCCGTCCCATACTCCATAATAGGGTCATATGAAATCTGCAGCTTACGAATATCCGAATTATTCATACCGTCAGGTCCCCTTTTTCAGTCTCATGCCTGCACAGTTTGGCTCGTTATTATTTTAGTAAAGTTTCGTATCCGGGGTATATCCTTCAATATTATCCTTGACGCGTTGCAAGAAACGACCACAAATGACTCCGTCCAGAATCCGATGATCGAGCGACAGACAAATATTAGCCATTGATCGCACACCTATCATATCGTTAATGACCACAGGTCTTTTTACAATCGATTCAAATGTTAAAATCGCTGCCTGTGGATAGTTAATGATTGGATAAGAAAGAATGGAGCCAAACGAGCCTGTATTATTTACAGTGAAAGTCCCTCCCTGCAAATCTTCCAGGCTCAGTTTGCCTTCGCGTGTTTTTTGTGCCAATTCATCAATCTCACGAGCCAACCCAGCGACATTTTTCTGATCAGCCTTCTTAATCACAGGAGTGATAACCGAATCTTCTGTACCTACCGCTAACGAGATATTGATATCACGTTTGACAATAATTTTGTCTACAGCCCAGACAGAGTTCATAATCGGGTAATCCTTAATCGCACTCACAACAGCCTTCATCATGAAAGCCAGATAGGTTAGATTGATACCTTCTTTACGCTTGAACTCATCCTTATGTTTATTGCGCAGTGCGACCAGATTAGTCACGTCTACCTCAATCATTGTCCAAGCATGCGGAATCTCAGAGACACTTTGACGCATTCTTGTAGCAATTGTATTCCGGATTGGCGTTACATCAATCAGGTATTCAGAACTGCTGCCTCTGCCACCCTCAACTTCAATTGTTGGAATACGAGGAGATTCGCTCAAGTGTAGACCCGAATGGCGAAGTGGCTCTTCTGCCTTCTTCTCTTGGGCTTGAACGAACTGTGGAGCAGGCGGTTGTGACGCCATTGGGGCAGGCTGGCTAGCAGAAATCGAAGCTGCAGATCTAGCTCCGCCGCTTTCGAGGAAAGTCAGCACATCCTTACGGGTAATCCGACCACCCATACCAGTACCAGCAACTAAAGTCAGATCGATGTTATGTTCAGCAGCCAAAGTCTGTACCGCAGGAGAATAGCGTGCACGCATCATATCGCCAGCAGTTGAAGTCGCACTTTGTCCTGCAACATTATTAGAGGAATTAGCTGCAACTGTGTTAGTGTTAGTCACGTTTGCAGCAGCAGATGCAGTCACAGGCACGGCTATACGACAAATGACTTCGCCAACATTGACAACCTGGCCTTCTTCCGCCAATAGTTCACCCATAACTCCATCTATCGTTGAAGGTAATTCAGCATTTACTTTATCTGTAATAAGCTCACATATTGGTTCGTATTGCTCTACCGGATCGCCCGGTTTCTTCAGCCATTTTCCGATCGTCGCCGATACTAGCGATTCCGCCAGCTGCGGCATGATCACGTCAGTCAACTTTTGGTTGTCAGACATTTTTTCACTCCTTAAAAGTTTTACGAAGCATTGACTCTTAGAAAGACTACATAGTAAAACTTGCTTCGTAAGCATATTCTTAAAGTTTTACGAAGCTTCGTCAGCATCACCTGAGTTTTAGGAAGCTTCGCATCTACTCAACAAATTAATATTGTGCCAGCCGGAGCATTTCCGCCTTCACTTTTTCTTTACTTAGCATGAAAAACTTCTCCATTGGCGGGCTGATTGGCATCGCCGGAACATCGGGACCACAAAGACGGAAGATTGGTGCATCCAGCTCGAACAGACAATGCTCAGCGATAATGGCCGCCACTTCGCCGCCAATTCCGCCTGTTTTATTATCTTCATGCACAATCAATACCTTACCAGTCTGACGGGCAGCAGCAATAATCGCATCACGATCCAGCGGTTGCAAGGTACGCAGATCAAGAATATGTGCTGTAATTCCTTCCTCGCGTTCCAATTCTTCCGCAGCCTGCATAGCAAAATGCAGCGGGAGACTGTAGCCAATCACCGTAATATCCGTTCCCTCACGCAGCAGATTAGCTTCGCCAATTGGAACGGTGTAATCCCCTTCCGGCACTTCTTCCTTGATCAGCTTGTAACACTTTTTGTTCTCAAAGAAAAGCACCGGATCAGGATCACGTACGGCTGCCTTCAGCAATCCTTTAGCATCATAAGCGGAGTAAGGCGCTACAATCTTCAATCCAGGTGTACCAAAGAAAATCGATTCTGGACACTGTGAATGATACAAACCGCCGAACACCCCGCCGCCAATAGGAGCACGAATGACAACCGGGCAACTCCAATCGTTATTTGAACGATAGCGGATTTTAGCCGCTTCACTGATAATTTGATTCGTCGCCGGAAGCATAAAGTCGGAGTATTGCATTTCAGCTATTGGTTTCATTCCGTACATAGCTGCTCCGATGGCTACACCAGCAATGGCTGATTCAGCGAGGGGTGTATCCATAACCCGCTCTTCGCCAAACTGTTCCTGTAGACCTTTAGTTGTGGTAAATACGCCGCCTTTGAGACCAACGTCCTCACCAAGCACGAACACGGAATCATCGCGCTCCATTTCTTCCTTCATCGCGAGCCTGATGGCATCGATATATTCCATTATAGCCATGGTTTATGCCCCTCCTTTGAGGTCGGAATCACTGTATACATGCAGCAGTGTGTCTTCCGGTTTCGGGAACGGAGCATTATCGGCATACTCGATAGCCGCTTTAAGCTCAAGATTGCATTCAGCAGCAAGATCTTGTTCTTGCTCGTCACTCCACAATCCCAGACCGATCAAGTAATTACGGAATCCTGCTACGCCGTCCTTCTTCCAGTTCTCATCAACCTCTTCTTTGGTCCGGTAAGCCAGATCATTATCTGAGGTGGAGTGTGGAGACAAACGGTACATCATCGCTTCAATCAGCGTAGGACCTTCACCCGCGAGGGCTCTTTCCCGCGCTTCCTTAACGACACGATAAACCTCAAGCGGATCGTTTCCGTCTACACGCACACCAGGAAATCCATAACCCAGTGCACGGTCGCTAACCTTGCCGCCTAACTGTTTATGAACAGGAACAGAGATTGCGTACTGATTGTTCTGGCACATGATAATAACCGGCAGCTTATTCACTCCGGCAAAGTTACACGCTTCATGAAAATCCCCCTGATTGCTGGAACCTTCACCGAAGGTTACAAAGGAGACGAATTTCTTCTTCTGCATTTTGGCCGCCAGAGCAAAGCCAACCGCATGAGGGACCTGCGTGGTTACAGGGCTTGACCCTGTCACAATACGCAGACGTTTACTGCCAAAGTGACCCGGCATTTGCCGCCCACCACTGTTTGGATCTTCTGCCTTAGCGAATACGGACAACATAAGTTCGCGTGTAGTCATACCCACTGAGAGCACGAAAGCATAATCGCGGTAATAAGGTAAAAAATAATCATTTTGCCGGTCCAGCGCGAACGCCGCCGCCACCTGACCCGCCTCCTGGCCTATACCGGAGACATGAAAGTTGATCTTGCCAGCGCGCTGAAGCAGCAGACTGCGCTCATCGTATTTACGAGCGAGCGACATATATCTGTACATATCGATGACCTGGCCGTCACTAAGTCCAAGCTGCTTATGTCTGTTAATCGTTTCTACAGTACCTTGGGGTTCCATAAAGAGATACCTCCTTATTCATAAAGCCTGAAGTCTTACAGGAATTAAGACCAATTGTGCCCTGATCTTAAAACCTGGTACTAAGACTTGACTTGAGTATATTATAATCCCTTTCTACCCAAAAAGAAAAGCTAAGAAAAACTAAAATCCAATAGATCTTCCATCCACAGCTAACATTGCTTCTCCGATAATCTCCGAAAGGGTAGGGTGAGCATGTATAGCTTCACCAATCTCCCAAGGTGTTGCATCCAGAAGCTGTGCCAAGGCCGCTTCTCCAATTAGATCCGTCACATGAGGACCAATCATCTGCACACCAAGAATATCTCCACTGCTACGATCAGCTACAACTTTGACAAATCCGTCCTTCTGGCCATATACAATTGCCTTACCAATGGCCGAGAATGGGAACTTGCCAATCACTACATCATGTCCAAGCTCTTTAGCTTCCTTCTCGGTGTAGCCCACACTTGCTACCTCAGGCCGAGTATAGACACAACGTGGTACTAAATGTGTATGATAAGGATGTAGCTTCTCACCAGATAGATGGTTAACCGCCATTATCCCTTCATGACTGGCTGCATGAGCCAATTGAAGCCCACCGATGCAGTCGCCAATGGCATAAATATGCGGCTCTGCCGTCTGCATACTAGCGTTTACAGCAATAATCCCTTTGTCAAAGCGAATGTCTGTGTTTTCCAGACCAATATTCTCGATGTTGGCCACTCTGCCTACGGATACAAGCAATTTTTCTGCCGTTAGGCTTTGACTTTGCTCTCCCTTACGGGCTTCGATCGAAATTCCATCCTCCGTTACCTGGCAGGTTGCAGCATCCACTGTAGTTTCAGTCAGTACCTTAACCCCACGCTTTTTCAACAAACGTTGCAGTTCCTTAGCTATCTCTTCATCCTCTTGAGGCAGTAACTGACCTGCCGCTTCAACCACAGTCACCTGCACTCCAAAATCAGCCAGCATTGAAGCCCATTCGACCCCAATTACACCGCCGCCCACAATAATGATAGAGGATGGGAGCTCTTCGAGTGTGAGAGCTTCATCACTGCTAAGAATCACTTTCCCGTCTGGTTCGAGACCAGGCAATACTCGGGGGCGTGAGCCCGTAGCGATAATAAGATGGCTGGAAACTACTGTTTCCATCTCCCCATCTTCCAGTTCCACAGCTACAGCACCGCTGCGCGGAGAAAAAATAGAAGGACCCGTTACGCGCCCTTTACCTTTGACAACTTGTATTTTATTTTTGCGCATCAAATATTGTACGCCTTGATGAAGTTGCTCAACTACAGCTTCTTTGCGTTTCTGTACCTTTGGGAATACCAGCTGTACACCGCTTGTCTCAATGCCATAGCTCTCGCTCTCATTGATTTCAGCATATACCTCTGCACTACGGAGCAGCGATTTACTAGGAATGCAGCCCCGATGCAGACAGGTTCCTCCCAGTTTGTCCATTTCGATGACGACAACGGACTTTCCAAGCTGTGCAGCGCGAATAGCCGCCACATACCCTCCAGTACCTCCGCCAAGTATGGCCACGTCACATGAAATTGTCATGATATGTATCCTCCAGTCATTACACGTAAGTTCATTTTACTTAGTATATTGTACTCTCTTTTTGCTCTATTACAAAACTTATAAACGTCATATGCAAATGGACTTTTTCTTGCTAAAGCGTTATCATATGGGTGAATCTAAAGGGCTAAGAGGGGTAGGAGACACTTATGAAACTGTTAATTTCACGCTTCATTGCCATCCTTATTCTTGTGTTTCCGGGCTTAATAGCAATGAAGGGCTTCCTCATGATGAAGGATGATATTTTTGATTACATATCCATGCATGGTGATGATTCTGTAGTGCCCCACTTTGCTTGGCTGCATTTCGGTGGTGGATTGCTGCTCTTCGCAGCTGGCATGACTTTCCTTGGTGGCTGGATTCTGGCTAGGGACCGTAAGAAGAATTACGTAGGTCCAAGGTTCAAGGAGAAGCAAAAGGCGAAACAAGCCGGAACGCAGGAAACGATCTCTTAAGAGGCTATGCTGAACTTAGGATCAGCTTTTTCATCTCATCATTTATTCACCTGATCATCTGAATCTCGAATCGCACACAATCAAGCCTTAATACCCTGCTGATTGTAATTTGTACAATAGATTTCCCCACATTCAAAGCCTCCCAGTTCACCCGATCTGGTGCTCGTTATCTATCATAAATAACATAAAGGCGAGAACTTCATGGACGCAATCTGCGCTCCCTGAAAATTCTCGCCTTTTTCTTAAATACCCGCCTTATCAAGCGCCTCTTTCCGCCGCCCCTGTACCAACTCGCTGTACAGTCCGCCTTGCTTCAGCAGCTCTTCATGAGAGCCTTGCTGCAATAATCTGCCGCCCTGAAGCACAAGAATTCGATCAGCTGCACGTATCGTGCCAAGTCTATGAGCAATGACGAAGCTCGTTCGCCCTTTCATCAGCGCCTGCAGCCCTTCCTGAATCTTGATCTCGGTCACTGTATCAATACTGCTGGTTGCTTCATCAAGCACAAGCATAGAGGGGTTAGCAAGAATCGCTCTCGCAATGGAGAGCAGCTGCTTCTGCCCTTGGCTTATACCGCTGCCATCCGCCGAGAGCATCCGTTCATAACCTTCGGGCATTCGCATAATAAAAGAATGGGCATTGGCCAGCTTAGCCGCCTCTTCAACCTCTTCATCGGACGCATCCAGCCTCCCGTATCGGATGTTATCGCGGATACTCCCTTTGAACAAAAAGGAATCCTGCAATACAAAGGCCATATGACTTCTCAAGCTTTCCCGCCGAATCGAAGTGATATCTAAGCCATCCAGCGTGATTTTCCCCTGATTAGGATCATAGAAACGGGATAACAGCCCAATTAGCGTTGTTTTGCCTGCACCGGTAGGTCCAACTAAAGCGATCATCTCGCCAGGCTTCGCTACAAAGCTGATATCCTGCAGCGTGTTAGAACCTCCATCATAAGAAAAGGCTACATTTTCAAACTTCACCGCACCCTGTACAGTTTCAAGTGATTTGGCTGCACCTTCATCTTTAGCCTCGGTCTCTTCGTCCAGCACTTCAAACACCCGCTCGGCCCCTGCCACCGCTGAGAGCAAGGTATTCCACTGATTCGCTAAATCATTAAGCGGACGAGTAAACTGGCGGGTATATTCCACGAATACGATGATCACACCCACTGTAATCGACCCACGGATCGCAAGCAGACCACCAATTCCTGCAACTATGGCGAAGCTGAGATTATTAAGACCATTCATAAGCTTGGGGATGAAACCAGAAATGGACTGCGCCCAGTAGCCTGACAGCATAATTCGCTTGTTGCGTTCATGAAAACCAGAGATGACGCGTTCCTCTTGTGAAAAAGCCTTGATAATCCGTTGTCCGGATAAGGTCTCCTCAATATAACCGTTAAGCTCCCCTACATTGCGCTGACGTTCTTTAAATAGTGGGCCTGTACGGCGTGTAATCCAGCGTATGCCTAACAACATCAAAGGCACTACGAGGAATGTGAGCAGCGTCAACAAGGGACTAAGCCACAGCATAACCCCTACGGTTCCTAGCAAGGTTAAGACACTTGAAAATATCTGAATAGCCGAGCTATTCAACGTAGAGCTGACGTTCTCGATATCATTGGTAAGACGGCTCATAATTTCCCCCTGCTGTCTCCGATTAAAAAAGGAAATAGGCAGACGGTGTAAATGGGAGAATAGCTCCGTGCGCATCCGTAATACAGTTTCTTGAGCAATTTCGATCATCCATATGTTTTGCAGCCAAGAAGTCAGAGAATAAAAAATGTACACACAAGCAAGGCTTGTCAGAAAAACAACCCATGATCGCCCGCCGGTACCTTCCAGATAATTATCCACCGCTCTGCCAATCATGTATGGCCCCAGCAGCGCTAGCGCTGAGCTGAAGACAACCATGATCAGTACAAGAATAAGCTTGGCTTTACGCTCAGCTAGATAACTCCAGATCCGGATCAGCGTCCCTGACCAATCCTTCGCCTTTGCTTTGGGTTTGCCGCCAGATGCTGTCCCTAGACTTCGTCCCACGCCAAGTTCAAAATTCGGTTTAGGATGACGAAAAGGTTCAATTAATGCTTTGAACATGCTGCTTCGCCTCCTCTACCTGTGATTCATAAATCTTGCGGTACAGCTCGGAGCTTGCCATAAGCTCCTTATGCGAGCCTTTGCCAATTAATCGTCCCTCATCCAGCAACAGGATCAAATCGGCTGATGCCGTTGAACTGATTTTCTGAGTAATCAAAAAGGTTGTACAGGAGATATCCTTTAGCGCCTCCAGCAAAAGCCCTTCCGTAACCGCATCAAGGGCACTGGTGCTGTCATCAAGGATCAACATAGCCGGTTTTCTAACAAGTGCACGGGCAATCGTTAACCGCTGCTTTTGTCCGCCGGAGAGATTAACCCCTCGTTGACCAAGCATCGTGTCATAACCATCTGGCAACCCTTTTACCGTCTCGTGAATTTGTGCAGCTCCCGCTGCTTGTTGGATTTGTTCCAGTGTGGCGTGTTCATTGCCCCATGCAATATTATCGCGAATTGATCCGCTGAAAAGCTGCAATTCCTGAGGCACATAACCTATCGATTTCCGCAGTCTGGAAATATCGATATCAGCACTTTTTTCACCGTCAATCCAAATGGTGCCGTCTGTCTCTTCATACAAGCGCGGAATCAAACTCACGAGTGAGGATTTTCCTGATCCGGTCGCCCCCATAATCGCTACTCGCTCACCAGCAGCTACTTCAAAATGAATGTCCTCCAGGACAGAGATATCACTATTAGGATACTTAAAGCAAACGCCTTCAAATTTAACGTGGCCCTGAATCGGCTCACCTTGCAAAGTCCCGCCTTCACGAACTCCAGCTCCCGCTTCCATAACTTCTGAAACACGTTGAGAGGAGGCACGAGCGCGGGAAAACGTTACAACAAGACCAGAGATAGCTGATAACGCTCCAATTGTTCGCAAGGAGTAATTAATAACAGCAACAGTCTGACCCAAAGTAGCATCCCCGCTGGAAATGGCTATCCGTCCAAACCATAAAATCGCCAAAATCGCCGCATTCACAATAAGCATAACAAAAGGCATCGTCGTCTCAGTCAAACGCAAGGCAGACACTGTTGATCTCATCAAATTCCCGCTAAATACCGTGAAACGTTCAATCTCATACCCCATACGCACAAATACGCGGATCAAGCGAATACCCGTAAGGTTCTCCTGAATCACGCCATTAACTCCGTCTAAACGCTGCTGGACCGTACGAAATAACAAGGAAGCTTTTCTCATAATCCAATAGAGGAAAAAAATCAACAAAGGTAACGCCACCGTCAGCAGTAATCCCAGCTTCACATGAACAACTAACGCCATAATCACACTGCCTACCACAACAAGTGGCACCCGTGTCATAAAGCGCAAGCTCATAAAAATAGTATCCTGCAGCTGTGATACATCGCCAGTCAGACGGGTAATCAGTGACGAAGTAGCAAAACGATTAAATACTTCATACGTAAAAGACTGTACCTTTTCGTACAATTTGTCCCTAAGATCGAACGCAAAGCTCTGACTTGCATGGGCAGCAAAAAAAGAACTGAGTACCCCGGCTGTAAACGCAACTACCGCGCTGCCGATCAATACACTGCCCCACAGCCATACTACAGAGGTATCTTTTTCTCGGATCCCCAAGTCAATGATTTTGGAAATGATCAAAGGCTGTGATAATTCTACCGTCAATTCAATGAGCATCATTACAAGGGCAGCTATTGCAGCTACCTTATATTTTTTGAGAAAAGAGAAAATCAAAGCCATTCGCATACCCTCTTTTTCTATTCGTACAGTGCATCCCTTAACCGAGTTGACATCGTGGAAGCCTGTCCAGTTTTCAGTATTGCTCGACGCAGTGCTTTATTACTCCGATTCAATTCCACCAAATCCGCCATCATTTCTTCCAGCAAGCTTTCAGTGTCACTGGATAAATCTCCATTCTGCTGCAAAAGAGCTAACCGTTCCTTATATTCGTCTAATCTTTCAGTCACACTTATTACTTCCTTTCCCATCTCTTATTACCTCTTATCATACCACATCCAATCAATCGCAATGTTTTCACTGGATACATCTGATCCGAATATGATACTCTAATATGGTCGCATTTTTAAGATATAATCAATGTTTTTTACGAAAGGATAGATGGAAGTGGCACAATTGTTTTTCAAATACGGAGCAATGAACAGTGGTAAATCTATTGAGATACTCAAGGTTGCACATAATTATGAAGAGCAGGGGAAATCGGTGCTCATTTTCACTCCATCCATAGACGACCGGGACGAGGTTGGTTTTATTTCTTCTCGTATTGGGCTTCGGAAACAAGCAATCCCCATCGATGAGAACACAGATATTTATAATATCGTCAGCAGTAACCAACCTAAACCACACTGTGTACTTATTGATGAATGTCAATTTCTAAGCAAGGAATGTATTCTCCAGCTAGTGCGTATCGTTGATGAGCTGGGCATTCCGGTAATGGCCTTCGGACTTAAAAATGATTTTCAGAATCAGTTATTTGAAGGCAGCAAATATATGCTGATCTACGCTGATAAAATTGAGGAAATGAAGACGATCTGCTGGTTCTGCGAGCGCAAAGCTACTATGGCTCTACGAGTAGAAAACGGCAAGCCCGTATATAGCGGCAAGCAAATCCAGATTGGTGGCAATGAAGCTTACTATCCGGTATGCCGCAAATGTCACAAGAATCCACCGCTATAGCCGTGTATAAAAAGCATCCCAAAGCCATAAAGGCTATTGGAATGCTTTTTTGATTAAGAAGATATTACCCTAAATATCTTTCTTTAAGAATATTCAAATGATGATGGTCATGTCCAATCATAATGCAGGCCTGAGCTCTCGCAGAAAGAGTAGCCTCGTTAACTATTCCCTTCCGGATCCATGCTTCCTCCGGCAGAGTTTCCATTAGGAGTAATGTCGATTCTCGAACAAGCTTGTAGTGGGCCAGCAATGCTTTTAAAGTGTGCGCTTCGAAATTGGCGGTAAGTACATAGTCTTTCTCTTCAAAACCCGGTAGTGGAGTCGTATCCCCTCTGGCGATGCACAATAAACGGTAGGACATGATTCTTCCGGTATCAGCCAGATGTCCGACCATTTCCTTGATACTCCATTTCTCCGGAGCGTAACGATAGTCCCCTTGTTCTTCCGTAAGATTCGAAATAAAAGTGCAAATCTCATCCGTCTGCTCTCTAAAAATAGTAATCATGTCTCCTTCAGCTGGCACTAAATCGACATATTTTGATAATTCTTTGAGATACTCACTGCTTTCTGGACGTCGATCCATGTCTAAACCCCTCTCATTTTGAATTTTTTTGAAAAAATAGGAGGAAAATTATACTGTAGTTGTTGTATTTTAGCTCATTTTATACGATACTTGCAATAATAGGGTTGGTTAAACTAGAAGTCATCGGGAGTGTCGGCATGCTAGATTTTATTCTTTTTATGATATTTTCAATACTAGAGACTTATGCAATGTTTTTTCTGGCTTTCAAAATCTTCAAAATTGATCTATATCATAAAGAGATGGTGTTTGCTAGTTTTATTATGGGCTTTTGTTCTTATACAATTAGGATCAACTATGGGATTTTTCCATTAGATATTTTCTCACAATTTGCACTAATGTTTTGTTTTATGTGGATGTTATTCCGGATTCATCCCTTCTACGCTTCAATATTAACCGGGATGGCCTATCAAGCTTACTCGGTGATTCAAGCCAGTATTGTGTATCTATTAAACTCTGTAATCTCCATGCCTCTAAATACTTCGGACCCGATTACAAAAAACATAATGACAATGCAGATTTTATCAGCATTAGCCGCGATTCTCATTGGTATGTATGTGGGCTATAAACGTATTGGATTTGACTTTGTACCTGATAAACCCGATGTAAAAGTCAAACCAACAACTAGTGAAAAAATATTATTCGCTCTTAATCTTCCTACAGTAATTGTCGTTACTTTATTCACCTACTTTATTGAATCTAATTTCTTTTTCTTGATCCCAATTTTCTATGGGGTAATATTATGGGGATATCTATATTTCTCATACAAAAAGGACAGAAATAACTATGAGTCATTTAGCACTTAAAATTGTTGAGGTCATTAAGAAAAGTAATCCAGAGCAATCGCATTCAATTGAAATGATGCATTATGCCCTTAGCATTATTCTGAATACTTTATTCATTATTATGACTTCTTTATGCATTGGCGGGCTCACTGGACAGCTAAAGGAAACATTCTTAGCCTTATTCAGCTTCATGCTCCTAAGAATGTCATCTGGTGGTGTGCATTTAAAATCCGCAAGAGCCTGCAATATTGTATCTATCTTTATCTGTTCACTGATCCCTCATATAACTTATCTAATACATAACCATTTGATTTGGATTAATCTTTTTTCTTTACTTGTAATGATCTTATGTGCTCCGAATCCTGATGCTAATGCCCAAATCCCCAAAGAATGGTATTTGGGTTTAAAGCTACTTTCCATAATTCTGGTTTTTTTAAATTTTCGGCTCCATTCGCCTGTCATTGGATTGGCATTTTTAGTTCAATCCTTTACAGTCATAATCCCATTACAAAGGAGGACAATCAGATGAAAAAAAACTTAGCTCGTTATGCTTCTAACATTTTAGGTACTTCTGCTACTGTTTTTGCAACAATTCTGAAACCATTTGCTCACAGCCCTGAGATTCCAAAAGAACTGCGCAAGTAATTAAACAAGGATGGGGAAACGATGCGTGTCTTACAGAAAGACGGTTCCTCTAGTGATATTCTAGAGGAAGATATATTGTATTTCTCGAATTATAAGAATACAATATTCGTCCATACGAAAGAAGGCGAATTTATTCTCCCCACCACGCTTTCCGATCTTTCCGTAGCGTATGAGGGTAAGGGATTCGAACGCCTTGACCGCAGCAATGTCGTCAATATCAACAACATAGAAGGCTATGATCCCGGGCGGAAGATTGTATGCTTTAATCAAGGTACGCAGTTCACTACTGTTTCGGAATCCAATGAACCTCGCCTTAAGAAGTATCTTGCTTCACAAAAGAAAAAACCGTCAGAATAAAATTCAGTTTTTTAATAATCCCGGCATGTTCACGCATGCCGGGATTATTTTATTAAAAATTGAAACTTTTTAGCAATTTCCTCAAAATCGCACATTATGCCATAATAATCCTCAAATGTAAAGATAAATTCGTAGGATGAATGACAGGAGACGGATCCTATTCCAAATGATACCATATAGATAAACCTATAATAAAAACAATTAATGATGGAGGATCATAATGAATTACTATTTTCATCCCTCTCCACGGCCCTCATCTCTGGAATCTATATCTGACGAGGATTTACTAAGAATCTATGAGCTAGCGGTTGATGCCCATGCGTTACCGGATTTCATTGAAATTATTAAAGAGATCATGAGAAGTAGAAATCTCATAGATTCTGAAAGTATATAACATCCCCTTCCCCATTAAATTCACACTGACGCATGGTACACATTTTTCTTCAGCTTCAACCAACAATAAACTCCTTAGGTCGCCTTAAGTCAACTACATTAACATAAAAAAGGTAGAGCCTCCGCGGCCCTACCTTTTTTATATGCACATATGATGGTTAATCTGAGATAAAAATAATGCTCTATTCTGTAATTTCTGTTTTGAAAACATTTTCCAATTTGCCGCCGAGTCTTTTCTTCAAGGGAACTTTAATATCTCTGCCCAATTCTTTAAAGAAAGTTTCAACATCACATTTCACATTTTTTGCAGTTGCGATTACCGCACCATCACCAACAATGTTTTGATTCGCTTCAAGAGGAACATCAACTTCGATGTCATACTTTTTGGATAATGTCTTGATGTAACGTGCGAAGATCTCCAGCAATTCCTCGTTATTAAAATTCTCTATAGCGACTTTGCCCTTGCTGGTAAACTTCATGTTAATTTTCATTATTAATATCCCCTTTTCTGTCAAACCATTTTTAGTTGTTAGTTTATGGATCAAGATGAATAGATGGCTGCAAGAAAGGGCAACATTCATTCATTTTTGAGATCATTAGCAAAAGGCATACATTATTTATAAGCACCCTTTATTTGTTGTACTTTAAACTGAGTAAATTCTTTAAGTGCTTGTATGACCTGATCCTGTTCCTCTTCCTTCAGTTCATAAACGCACTCCCGTAGCCACTCGCCAAATAGAAAGGCTTGACGCCCTTTACGGGGGCTCTTTCTTAAGGAGTCAAGGTTACCCTCAAACTTATCGTTCAGGACATCGGTCAGATTGTATTTCTCAATCTTCTCTATTACCATTCCTGCCCCATATTCCGTTTCGTAAACTATAACTTCATTCGAATCAAAGGAAACGTACGATGTTTCTTTCCCTTCCTTCGCTCTGAATTCCTTAAGCTTGTTAAAGGCTGTCTCGTAGATGTAATCTTGAGACTGTTTGAGCTGTGGCAGCTCATATCCTTGCTTCAAGGTCTTGATATATTCAATATCTGGCATATAATCTGCCAAATGGTACATCCGATTCTTCAGATCCGTTCCAAGCGCTTCAATGATCTTGTCCAGATTGTCTTTAAGCGGAATGCTCTCTCCACGTTCGATTTTGCTAAGCTGTGAGTAACTTATACCGCTCTTTTCTTCCAGTCCTCTTAAGGTTAACCCTCTCGTCTTTCTGATGTGCCGAATGAAATTACCCAGCTCATCGGGATAGTTCTCAAAATCATTCATGGGAGTCACCTCCCTACTATCATAACACAACATAACAATTTGTGTTGGCTAATAACAATTATTCCTTGTTTTTACTTGCCTCTGAAGAGTAATTCCCAGTATTCCACACCCAATATAACCCTATCTTTACAAAATACCGGAAAAAGACTCGGCGCCCGTCTGTAAGGATTTGGAATATGTTCGTTACTCACCTCAGTTTTACTTTCTGCTTAAGCCCTATTCATCTTCTTGGTCTTACCTTCCACTTTCTGCTCACTTTACTCACCTGGCTCAACTAGCTCACCTTACTCACCTTACTCACCTTACTCACCTTACTCACCTTACTCACCTAGCTCACCTAGCTCACCTGACTCACCTAGCTCCACTTGGCTCACCTTGCTTACCTAGCTCAACTAGCTCACCTAGCTCACCTAGCTCACCTTACTCACCTAGCTCCACTTGGCTCACCTGACTCAACTAACTCACCTAGCTCACTCAATTCTACCTCATCGGACCGAGGAGACCTTATTAAGCTGATTTCAGCCATTCTGCTCATCTATCGGACTCAGATGCAGCTATTCATTAAAATATATTACGATTCCGGGCAAAAGTATGACAATAAGAGCTATGGAGTCCGAAAATTTGGAAAAATGGACCAAAAAGTTAAAATAGCGGCAATACAGTCCGTTACGATTCCAAACCATCGAGGCTATCTGTTAAAACAAACTTTCTTGATAAAAGTAGCTCGTCCGAGCCGAACTTACCAAGTGGGCATCGCTGTTGGCGTACTTTAGCTTTAGCGTTCCTCAGCGAGCGTGTCTTAGCCTGCCTCAGCAAGCGTGCCTTAACTTTCCGTTCTCCATTTTCCCTTCTCCAATCCTTTGTGTCTCACCACCTGTTTTTACTTTTAATTCGCTTTCCCCCTCTGTGTACATGCGTGCGTACCCTGCACATATCCAACTAATCCAATTATCAAAAAAACAGCCAGTCCCCATCAACCTGAGACTGGCCACAATCATTACTCCATAACACTCAGCAGGTTGAGGATCATCTGTGCACTTTCAGCACGTGTTCCGTTTTGGTTCGGTGCAAATTGTCCTTCAGCCCGTCCTTGCATCAGACCAAGTCTGTACACTTCGCTGATTGCCTCTTGAGCCCACTGTGGAGCATAACCAATATCGTTGAATGCCGAAATGTTACGGCTAGCTACAGATACATTACTCTTCGCGTAAGCATATGCACGAGCCAGCATTGCAGCCATCTCCTGGCGGGAAATCTTCGCCTCCGGTTCAAACTGTGAAGCAGTCTGGCCGTTAATCACTCCTGCTTGTTTGGCTAACCCTACTGCTTCTGCATACCATTTATCTGCAGGTACATCAGCGAAAGCAGGTTCCGCTTGACCTTTCAAGCCAAGCGCACGAACTAACATCGCTGTGAACTCCGCCCGTGTAACCGCACGGTTCGGATCAAATTGGTCCGCAGCAACACCTTGTACAAATTGTTTTGCCGCAAGCTGCTTCACAGCAAGGTAAGCCCAGTGATCGGACTTCAAATCTTTGAATGTTTTATCAACTTCTAAAACAATGTATTTACTAAAATGACTGACGGCAGCAGATAGATAACCATTCGTCCATGTACTGCTCATATACTCTAATTTACCCACGTCTTCGATAAAATAAATACCTAATAAGCTTCGATCTACATCTGCACCGACCTTATATGAAATCATAATCGGCTCTGCAAACTGTCTTAACGAGAAGGACTGATCATTTTGTGTGAATATGCTAAGCGACCATTCCCGCAGATCACTTTTCGCCCGCAATTGTGCACCCGCAAGTGCACTTGCACGAGCCAACAGATCCACTGCTGTATTATCAGCTACAGGTTTCAGCCGTAGCGAAATCGTACTCTTGGCAAGAGCCTCAGCTGAGATTAGCTTACTTAGTTCTGCCAGTACTGTAGCAGGAATCGTAACGGATAAATCCTGCATAACCACTCTAAGCGGTGCGTGTCCAAGCAGCTCTGCTGCATTGCCTGGCAAAAGTAATTCCGTAATCGCCCCATTAACAGAAACCACAACTTCACCTTGAGCATTCTTGCTCTCTGACAGTTGAGAAGCCGTTATGGTGACTACGCCCGTTTGTGCTGATGCCGACGGCGTTGGTGTCACCGCAGGTCCCGGCACCCAAGCACCCGGCGTTGATGTTGGCTCTGGACTTGGTGTCGGTGTTGGTGTTGGTGTTGGTATCGGTGTTGGTGTCGGTGTCGGCGTTGGTGTCGGCGTTGGTGTCGGCTCTGGGCTTGGTGTCGTACCCGGCGAGCCCTCAGTCACTATCAGAATATATTCAGTGCTCAAACCGTTATAAACAGCGCTGACTTTTGTTGTACCAGCACTCAGAGCATGAAGTTCTCCAGCCTCACTAATCATTGCAATGGAATGATCAGATGTATCAAAGATTACTTCCTCGAACAATTCTTGCTTGCTGCCGTCACTGTATACCGCCTGAACAACAACGGAGCCTTTACTTCCTTGTTCCAGCGAATCCGGCCCATCCATTGTTATTTCTGTAAGAATAGGTGCTTCATCATTTGTTACTATAAGGTTATACTCCGAGGCGAACTCCCTATAGGTTACTGAAATCACAGTGGAGCCTTTCTGATGAGCCTGAACTAAACCCTGTTCATTGATCGTAGCAATATGCTCATTCGAGCTGAAATAATGAAGTCCATCTAATATTGCGGTACGTTTTCCAGATGCGTAGACAGCTTCTGTTACAGATTGGTCGACTTCTTCCGGTTTAAGCTGTCTCTTTCCCTGAAGCTTAATTGCTTGCAGCGCATCTACAGTTATCGCACTTTCGGCAAAAATATTCGGGTAACCTGCCACTGTGACTCTTATCTTAGCTGTCCCTGGCTTCAATGCAGTAACCAAGCCATTTTCATTTACAGTAACTACTGATTCTGCCGGATCAGGAACGATGGACCAAAGCTTTGTCAGATGATTAGCCTCATCCGGCCCCACCTTAGCTTGCAATTGCAGGCTAGCCCCAGGCTCAAGCTCAACAGCAGTTTGATCCAGCGTAATGGATTCCGGAACCAATTTGCCGATCACTAAACGGTCAATCTCAACTCCGTCTACTGTTCTTGCGGTAACCGTAATCTCGTTCTTCTCAATCTCAACAGCCGTATAGATTTGCTCATCTTCGTCATATATTTTTTCCTGCCAAAAACGTGGTGTCAGCGCATAGAACTTAGGACCCGAGGAACCGCCGATAACATACCGAGTGCCTTCGCCTTCTGCAACCTGTTTACCCTCCTTCATTGGAAAAGTTCGCAAATAGATATGATCATGACCGTTCATCACCAAATCTACGTTGTGCTTATCAAAGACCGGAACCCACTTCGCTTGTACCTGCTCATTCGAATAGATGCTGCCGTACGGTCCTTGATGGAAAAAAATCACCTTCCACTTTTTATCTGTAGCGGAAAGATCCTGATCCAACCACTCGGCCTGTTCAGTGAACGGACTACCTGAATGCTCTGTATTCATAACCACAAAGTGCGTATCCTTAATATCAAAAGAATAATTCGTACCTTTTACGCTCGCCGCACCGTTTTGCGGGTTATTGAATTGCGCCAGATAATCCCCATCTCCATTGGTTCCCATCACTTCATGGTTCCCGATAATCGGAACAAGTGTGGTATTCATCAGCTGCTTTTGAGCTGCATCAAACCACCAGTTCCACTGCTCTTGTTCAAAGCCCTTATCCACCATATCTCCAGCATGTACCAGCATTTCCGCATCCGGCATATACGCGTAAGCCGCTTCAATCGTATCTCCCCAAAGACCAAAACCAGCCTTAGAATCTGCTTGGGAATCTCCGATAAACAGGAATTTTGTAGAAGTGTCCTCACCACCACTTGTAACAAAAGCTCCTTGCTCACTTACATTTGACTCGCCATCACCCACACGATATACATATTCCGTTCCGGGGGTAAGCGCAGTGGCCTCCGCTTTATGAACTCGCATCGCTCCGTCATTGTTGGTGTTGTAAATTGAACTGCTGCCGGTAATTTTTATTACATTCGCAGCTTGAAAGCTTGTAAACTCCGCTTTTTTCACAAGTTCTACTACAGTATCCATGGTCAACGGTTCTGTCTGCCAAGTGAACTGGCGAGAAGTTGCTGCATCTTGGCCCATCGTAACATTAACATTACGCGGAGCTGTAGTAGCGTCATATGGAGCAACCTTGAACGTCATTACAGGACTATAGGTATTTCCTTTTACCGCCTGCAATTTAAAAGTTCCTTCTGCTGAAGTGACAAAGTCAGTAGTTAGTGTTCCACTTGCCCCTGAAGCAACACCTTGTACCTCCACTCCATCGAACAGCAGCTTTGCTCCTTCAACGACACTTCCATTCAGATCTTTTACCGCAAAAGATGCATCAAAGCCCTTCGCAAGATCATAATGGTTCCAAGTGAGCATCAACTGTGTCTTCACAACAGATTCAACAGCTGCTCCAATAAAAGAAATAGGAACTCCAGTACCCTCTGTAGAAGTTACCGATCCGGATGTATTTTCAATTACAAAAGCTTTGCTAATATCTCCAGCCAACTGCTCCTGAGTGTAGGGACCCACAAAATCATTTCGAACTGTATATTGAATTTGCCCGATGAGATCCGTATCTCCCAGATTGGAAGAATTGATATTCGTTAAGTTAAGACGCACAGTGCCCAATGCCGGATCAATGATGGACTCCACTTGCGTTTCTGATACCTTATTCCCCCGAATTACCTGCAAATCTTTAACTGCAGCCGGATTAAAAGCAAACGTAAGATGTCCTTCCTTCAGCTTGCTCGCTTTCTCTGCCGTTACGTCCAAAGTGTAAGTGTTGCCGGCATATACTACTTCTGGTGTTTTGTACACATAGAACGGAGAGCCCAAATTTACTGTAAAATACCATTCTTTTATCGTCTGGTTACCGCTTAAATCGCGAATGGCAACTTTTACTTTATGACGGCCTTCTGTCAGTGGAACCTTTGGTTTATAAGTAATCTGACCTTTTGGAGGATAAAAGCCATGCTCCACTAATTGATCGTCCACATATACTCGTATTTTGTCAGGATCGATTAAGGTCGTTCCCGGATGCACTACTGGATCATAAGCATCATCCTCACCATTGACGGAAAGGGTCGGTGTAGCTGTTTTGACAATTTCGTTCACGCCGGGATATGCATCTTTAAGAATAGAAGGTATTCTGTCCTCCTCTAGCGGGCCATAAATGGCACGAATATCATCAACGTAAATAGCTCCCGCACTCTTATTAAGATTGCTTGTCTCCATATAGCGGACAGGCATATCCATCGTTAACGGGGTGGTTTTCCCCTTAGGAACGGATACTTCGACGTATTTCCACCCCGTCCAGTTCACACCATTTACCTGATCAGTAAAATCCACAGGCACTGCCGCATTATTGCCATCCCGAATCTGTCCCCGCAGCCAGTGCTTTTTGCCATCTCCGTAGATCCACATACTGATCTTCTCAGGATACCCCGGAATCTGAATCCGATTGGCGGTTGAGCTTGCGGCTAAATAAGCACCGGATGTGCCTGTTTTATTAACAAAATCATATTCCAGCTTCAAGGCTTTGTCCCCGTTGCGGACAAAATCCAGATCCGACACTTCCTGAATCGCCACGCTGTTAGCTGCTGCACTAGAGGCTATATATTTATCAATGCCATTCTCAAAATCCTCCAGCATTACAGGCGGTAACCCCACATTTACTTCAAAAGAGGTCTCAACGTCCCTGTATTTAGCATAAATCTTTCCGTTTTTCCCGTTCTCACTCGTCGCCTGAAACAGACCCTTCTCGTCCACGGTTCCGATCTCGCCCTCAACCCGCCATTCGAAGCTAGGGTTGTCAGCTTGAATCACTTGTCCATTACGTAGCGCCTTCACAGTTAATTGTGCAGCAGCACCTGAAGAATAAGTTTTAATTTCATCAGGAAACCTAAGCTCTGTAAGCTTATCTACAACCTCAATTTCAGCACTGCCTTTGACTGCCCCAGCCTCTACAATTACAGTTCCTGTGCCGGCAGTGATTCCTCCGGTGAAGACTCCGTTCGCATCGACAGTACCAAGGTTAGCGTCCACCTGCCAATTCAGCGTACCCGAATAAGGCGCCGGATGGCCGTTCTCGTCCACTCCTGCCGCTTTGAATATAAAGCTGGAGCCTTGCAAAATACGTTCCGTATTCGGCTGCACAACCAGCTTAGAAGCCGAAGGTTGCTCAGGGGCTGTATTGACAAGCAATAAACCGTTACCGGTTTTACGCTCGTAACCATCTGAGCCCTGATTCATCATTCGGACACCAGATGTACCCGGCATTCTGGCCACAAAAGTAGAAGAACCGCCACCATCCAGATTCATGGCGTTCACTACGCCCATATCCTTCAGAATGTTGCCAAGCTCATCGGTATCTACGCCCTCACTAAAACCTGGCGATCTTCCATCCACTTCGAATAAAACGAGACTTCCATCCGCTTTTGTCCCAATGGCTGTCCGCGGATGAATTCCTAAAGGCCCTACACCTTGTTGAACTACTCCGTCTTTTACCAGCGGTCCTTCGCCGCCAATAGCTACCTTCACATCATTCCATTCTCCGCTGAGCGCAAAGCTGGCAGTAACGTTATCGCCAACCGATAACCCTTGCAGAACAGCACGGGACGTACCCTGGGCAGATAAAACCACTTTTCCTTGGGAAAGCGGCGTATTGCCTTGATTGTTGCGGATTTCAGATACCTTCAGCTTCAAGGTCTGACCGCTTTTCACTTCTCCCTCGACAATATCTAGAACAACCTCGTCACCCTCATTGGTTGACTTTGTAGTTGTATTATAATCTTCCGTATAAAGAACCAGCTCATTCGTATTTCGATAACGGTTGATGCTGGTCAGATTGGTTGTTTTTCCATTAATCGTTACGTTTTTGGTCAGCTTCGGCACCCCATAAATCGAGCTGCCATCTTCTTTTAAACCGAAAGTAAAAGCTGAAATCGAACTGTTCAGGATTACACCCTCATCCATAAATAACCCATTAGGAACACCCGTAGCAAAACCGGAGATTTCATAAAAATCACCGTTAATCCCTGCGATCACTCGGTTTCCAGGTGAATCCGCATACGTGGCCATTTCTGTAATGCCCTTCATACCGTATACCTTTCCATCCTTCTTACCTGCCCGCAGCTCCAAATTTCCTTGTTGCGGGTTGAACTCCACTGCATGTATCTTTTGTAAACCACGTTCATTCTGGAGATCCATCCAGGTATACATCGCCCCAGGTGCAAGCTCTGTTTGGCGAACATCAATAACGGTTCCGTAGTCTGTTGCTGGTAAATCAGAGATGGAAGCGCGAACAATTGCCCCCGGTTGTAACAACGAAATCAACAAAACAAAGATAACAACAACATTAATTTGCCTTAGATACCTTCTCACTGTGTTGACATCCTCCCCACTTGGCTGTCCTAATATCGATCTGAGCTTGGACAACATCATAGGGTTAATATTAACTAGGAAGCGTAAAGGTTAGATAAAATTTACCAAGGCATACTGTTAACTTCGTCTAATCATTTCATCAAATTCATGCTTTAGCCTGTTGATAAATCTTCGGGCGGTCTGGGAGGTCTGTTTTGAAGCAGAGACAATAGCTCCTGAATATTTCGCACGGGTATCTGGTGATCGTAACTCGATGGTTTTCATGAAGGCAGAAGTCATCTCTGATATTTTAAGAAACGAATAATCCAGACCAATTGTGATGGCCAGTCCTTCTGCAACTGCATTCTCAATCGCCCGTGTGTTGTTACTTACAAAAAGCAAATTGATCGGCCCATAGCCAGATAAATATCGCTCTACATAGTCCTTAATGTAAGGATCATCGTATAAAACTAACGTCTGCCCCACTAACTGATCCGGTGTAAGGATTGAATTCAGGGCTAGCGGTGACTGTGGATGTACACCAACTACAATTTTTCCTTCCATTAACCGTTCAAACTTAACCCCCTTATATGTGTCAGGCATTCCCTCCGGTGAGACCATAAGTCCAATGTCCATTTCATCCTGAAGTACATTATCCAGAATTTCTTTGGGTCCTTTTTCAAAAATCTCTATTTTCACATTTGGAAAATCCGCCTTAAAACTAGAGATTACCTTCACCATCAGATGCATGGGTCCAGGTATCGTAGCAATTTTCAAATGACCACTTAACGTATCGCTGTAAATCTGTGCCTCTTCTTTTAATTCATTTACTTTCATCAGGACTTCATTTGCTTTGCTAATAATGGTATTTCCTTCTGCTGTGGGAACCGCCTTTTGCCCACGCGAACGGATGAACAAAGTAACTCCCAGCTCAGCCTCCAGCATGGTAATGGACTGACTCATTGCGGATAGAGTGATATGACGATTCTGAGCTGCTTTGGTTAAAGAACCAATCTTTGCGACTTCTACAATATTCTCGCATTGCTCTAAATTCATTTGAATCACCCCTTAAGTTAATCTTTACTTAATAACTATTAAATTTACTTAAATTTTAATTAATTTAGACAAGTGTTACAATGTAAATAAGTTAGTAAGTAACCATTTTTACTATATCAACTTTCATTTCTAGTATAACTATATTTCTTGAGGAGGAAACTCAAATGACAGACAAAAGAGTAGCCGTAATAACTGGTGGAGCCAGTGGAATCGGGAAACAAACCGCCATTAAATTTGCAAGTAAAGGTGATCAAGTTGTCGTTGCCGATTTCAATCAACAATTAGGTGAAGAAACGGTAGCACAAATTATTAAAGAGGGTGGCGAAGCAATTTTCGTCAAAACAGATGTTTCCAAATATGAAGATGTCGAAGCGCTGGTTCAAAAAACTGTAGATACTTATGGAAGAATTGACGTTATGTTCAACAATGCCGGGATCGGCCGCGTCACTCCTGTACTAGACCAAGACCTTAAGGATTATCACAGTGTCATTAATGTCAATCAGCATGGTGTAGCCCATGGGATTATCGCTGCTGGTAAAAAAATGCGTGAGCTCGGCATCAAAGGTGTGATCATCAATACAGCTTCTGTATTTGGATTCCTAGCTTCCCCAGGTACATTCGCATATCACGCTTCTAAA
This sequence comes from Paenibacillus sp. FSL P2-0121, assembly GCF_037975345.1. Taxonomy (NCBI): domain Bacteria; kingdom Bacillati; phylum Bacillota; class Bacilli; order Caryophanales; family Paenibacillaceae; genus Paenibacillus; species Paenibacillus sp. FSL P2-0121. The sequence continues at coordinate 4,931,720 of NZ_CP150245.1, forward strand.
GGTGCGGTCATTATGATGACTAAATCCGCAGCACTTGAACTTTCGGTTCATGGCATCCGCGTGCTTGCCGTTGCTCCAGGCGCTGTAGATACGCCAATTATCCAAGGATATAAAGATCAAGGAATGGTTGACCAAATGAAGAGCAAAGTAATGGGTAACAAACTAACATTACCTGAACAAGTTGCAGACACTGTATACTTGCTCTCCTTACCAGAAGCTAGTGCAATTAACGGTAGTGTTGTAATGGCTGATGAAGGTTATGCTTCATTTAAATAAAGTTTAGGGTGAAAAAAATCCAAGGCTTCCCTCGAGGGAGGTCCTTGGATTTTTTTAAAAGTATTCAATAGATACACCCTACTCCCAAGTCCTCTGTTCATTAATCTCCAGCTTACGTTTAAACGCCTGCTCCAGATCAATACCAAGTTTATTGGCCAGATCAAAAATATTCCACACCACATCGTACATCTCGTATCCCAAGTTTTCTTTCCGCTCCGCATCTGGATGAAAAGATACCGACAAAACCTCTTTGGACAACTCCCCAACCTCAGTCATTAAGTACAGCATTCTCTGCTCAATGGTGCTGGTATCAAACCCTTTGATTTCACTGAACTCCTTAACATACTGTTGAAACTCTGCTGCATTCATTTCCTTACGCCTCGCTTTTTGGTATAAAGTTATGTAAAGATTAACACATCTCTTAGTCCCATCAATCTCCACTATACTTATTGACTGTTATGGGATAATAGTAAATTTATATATCCTTCTTTATAAAACCTCTGCGTTGAGCTGCCAATAAGGTCTCGTACATATCTCTTCTGCCTACAGGATTATCCGTATGATGATAAATCTTATTCGCCCTTAAACCATGCTCACAAAAGTATTTCACAAAATCATACCCGTTCTTTAGTTCAATTCCCTCGGCGTCTTCACCTAAATCATGATCAAGCGTAAGGATGTTCACTTCATTATTTTCGAAAAGTTTAACAGCGTCTTCAAATGTTCTTGCCAAGGTAAACCCTTCTGGACAGTCTCGTAAGTCATCAAGATAAACATTTATCATATCGAACCTCATTTCTTCATGACGTCCTTATCTAGTGAACAGTATCCTCCAGCTTTATGGTACAAAAAAACACTTCGTTGAAGAAGTGTTCTTCAAAAAATTATGTATAATTTACCAAAATCCATCCCCTGAATCGAGGAATTCCATTAATTTTTTCTTAACGTTCTTTAAATCGATTGGGTTTAGTTGACCGATGTAATCAGATGAATTAAAGGAGGAGGCCTCCGCTTGGGCTACGCAATTCACTTTTGCAAATGAACTTTCCCCTAATCCGCAGTCTCTTCCTTTAAATAATGGAATTTTCCACTTATCATACTTTCCTTCAAAATTTTTTATTTTAGAGTGGGTCAATGCAACGAAAACAACAAAAATTGGTAATCCATCAATAATTTCCACTATTGCGACTGGTCTTATTTCGGTTTCTCTTGTTTTTGGATAATCTACTTCATACCAAAAAACTTGCCCGGCTTTTAGATTCATCTATTACTTCTTAAATTCCTCAAACCATTTTTGTTGGAGACGGTTATCAGAGTCAATTTTAGCCTTTCCATCAACTACATTCAAACGCGGTACTTTCGATTTGAAGTTAGGATGTTCAGACAATGAGTTAGGGATATTTTTTTTCTTTTGTACAAGACTCATACCATTTTCCTCCTCCTTCTCACACATTTTAGAATGACACCTCCCAAGCATTTTATTGCTTGGTTTAAGCATATCCGTCTTTGGTATGGTTTAGACCAGTATACCAATGCAGCTGCAAACACTGTAGTTGTGCTCTAATACTATTTAAGTCTATCACAATATTTACCATATATAAACCTTATTGTAGGGCGGTAAACATTTAAAATGTGGCATTTATAGAATGATTTTTTACAATTCAGATTATTCTATTATAACAAAAACACTCCTCTATTGGTTCTTCAAAAACCGATAAAGGAGTGAATCCAACCTTATTTACCAGCCCCTACTTCAGCCACTCTACGATTCTGGAAATGATGGATATCCGGACGCTCCAATCCTAGATGTTCACGAAGGGTACTCCCCGTATACTCAGTGCGGAACAAGCCGCGTGCTTGCAAGATGGGCACAACATGATCCACGAATTCATCCAAGTTGCCCGGCAGTACTGGTGGCATAATATTAAATCCATCGCAGCCGTACTCTTCGAACCACAATTGCATTAAATCTGCCAATTGTTCATAGGTTCCAACAAACTGCATATGTCCTCGTGCACCAAGCAAACGGCGGCCTAATTCTAATATCGATAATTTGTCCTTACGAGCCATATCCATAATCAGCTGAACCCGGCTTTTCATTCCATTTGATGCTTCTACTGGATCAGGAATCTCAGGCAGCTGTCCATCTACTGGGTATTCGGACAGGTCAAACCTCAACATGCCAGACAACATACCAACAACAGCGGCAGGAGGAATCAACTCCTGCAGTTCTTTATATTTACTTTGGGCTTCCTCTTCGGTCGCTCCAATGATCGGAGATAAGCCCGGCATAATTTTTAAGCTACCACGTTCACGGCCATAATCTGCTAATTTGGAATTGACGCTTTCATAGAAGGCCTTAGCCGCTTCAAGCGACTGCTGTGCCGTAAAGATCACCTCTCCAAAACTAGCTGCAAAATCTTGTCCTGGACCAGAAGATCCGGCTTGAATAAGTACAGGATACCCTTGAGGTGAGCGAGGAACATTGAGGGTTCCTTTTGTAGAATACCACTCCCCTTTGTATTCCACTTCTTTGATCTTCTTCGCGTCAGCAAATTGTCCCTTTTCGCGGTTGACGATTAAAGAGTCATCCTCCCAGCTGTCCCAGAGAAGCGTTGCCACCTCAACAAATTCACGTGCCATTTTATACCGAAGTCCGTGCTCTGGATGCTCCGGCTTCCCATAGTTATAAGCTTCCACATCAAGCTGGGAGGTGACAATATTCCAACCCGCTCGGCCTTCACTAATATGATCTAAAGAAGCAAATTTGCGAGCCACATTATAAGGTTCGTTATACGTGGTCGATACGGTAGCCGTTAATCCGAGTTTTTCTGTTTCTGTCGAAAGGGCTGACAACAGCGTCAATGGGTCCAGCATACCCGAAGCTGCTTGATCCGCACCCATCACATACAACAAATCCGCCAAAAACATCATATCGAACTTCCCACGCTCGGCGGTTTTTGCCAATTCGCGATAAAATTTATAATTGAAGATCTTATCCGCTCCCGATTCCGGATGACGCCAGCCATAATGATGATGTCCTGAATAATAAATAAATGCACCTAAATGTAGCTGATCTTTTCTGGTTCCCATAATGACCCTGCCTTTCGAATTCTAGAGTTCGTTAACCTTTGAATGTATCACGCCAATGCAGCCATCTTCTCTCCAGCAATCGAATTGCGGAATCCGAAAGTTTTCCTATCACTGCAAAGATTGAAATTCCAACGAATACTATATCTGTTTGCGAATAAGCTCTGGCATCCTGAATCATATAGCCTATCCCCGCACTTGTTCCCATCATCTCCGCTACGACGAGTACAAGCCACGATGCACCAAGTGATAAGCGAATACCAAGTAGAATATTAGGCATTGCAGCCGGAATAATCATTTTGCTAAGCAGCTGCCATCTTGTATATTGGAAAATACGGGATACTTCAACAAGCTTGATATCAACATTACGAATTCCTAGGAAAGTGTTCAGATAAACTGGAAAAAAAGCACCTAATGAAATCATTAGTATTTTAGAAAATTCACCTACACCAAACCACAAAATGAATAACGGAATAAGGGCAAGTAATGGAATCGTTCGAAGCATCTGTAAAGATGGATCCAGTGTACGCTCTACCAACTTCCCAAGTCCTGTAGATAAGCCAAGCAGCAGTCCAGTAGCAGATCCCAATAAAAAGCCAAGCCCTGCCCGATAGGCGCTAATCCCCAGATGTCGAAACAGCTCACCGCTAGCTATTAAAGAAAAGAACTGCGCAATAATGGTAGATGGAGCAGGCAATGTCGTCGCAGAGACTAGATGGAGCGCAGCTGCCACTTCCCAAATCACCACTAGAGCTAGAGGTACAATCCAACCATGCAGTTTTTTTGGAATCCAGCTTAAACCATCGTCGTGACGCTCTATTTTATTACTGGATAGGTGATTGCTCATGATCCTTTATCTCCTCTATAACTGTCCTGCCATCTTAGCAATCTCGATTCCAACAGCTTCACTAATGAATCTGACAGTTTACCTACTACAGCAAACACGATGATCCCAACAAATACCACTGTGGTCAAAGAAAACGATCGCGCGTCATTGATTAGATAGCCAACACCTGAGCTAGAGCCCATCATCTCCGCTACGACAAGTCCAAGCCAAGCTATGCCCACAGACAAACGGATACCTAAAAAGATGTTGGGCAGTGAGGCTGGAATAATTAACTTACTCACCATCTGCCATTTACTGAATTGCAGTACTCTCCCAACATCAAACAACTTGTTGTCCACCGAACGGATTCCTAGAAATGTGTTCACGTATAATGGGAAAAATGAACCTTTGGCAATCAACAATATTTTTGAGGTTTCACCGAATCCGAACCACAAAATAAATAGTGGAGCGATTGCTAAATGGGGCAGCGTGCGCAGCATTTGCAGCGACGGATCCAGCAAACGTTCTGTTTTGTATGAGAAGCCTACCCACAAACCCGCCGCTAAGCCAAGCCCTCCCCCAATTAAGAAACCAAGCAGTGCCCGCCAAGCAGATATGCCTAAATGTTTCGCCAGCTCACCGGACGCGGTCAAGCTAACCAGTTCCCGCCATATTTCACTTGGCCTTGGCAGCAATATAGGATTTAACTTTCCCATCGCTCCGGCTATCTCCCAAATCAGGAGTAAAGCAATTGGTAAGATAAGTCCAAGCAATACATTCGTCGTTTGGATGGAAAGTCCACGCTTCTTTACTGGATTCTTTTTATGGATTAGTGGCGAGATCACAGCTTTTTCAGCACTGAATTGCATGTAAACAACCTCTTTTCTACATCTGTGGTTTCATCCGTTACTTCAAAGGTTCCTTCAGTGCTGCTTCAATATATTGATTGTCTGTTATTTTAGAAACTTCAATCTCTTTACGGATGTTCTTAATATTAAATTGAAAATCGGCTGTCTTCTGCAATTCTTCAACAACAGCATCACTAATTGGAATGTTGATCATCTGGGAACGTTCAAACGTACCTTCGATTACCGCTGCCGGAATGTTCCGCTCAGCTGCATATCTTTCAGTCGCTTCAGCGCGATTATCTGTCTCCCAAGCTATAGCTTTGTTGGTTACTTTTAAATAAAGCGTAACTAGTTCTGGATATTTCTCTGCGAACGCTGAACGGGAGATCACAAAAGAAGGAGATAAGACACCCAATTGCTCACCATCCGTCAAAACCTTCCCTTTACCGGTCAATGCGTTTAGAGTAATATACGGATCCCATGTAGCCCATGCATCAACGCCACCGGTTTCAAATGCAGGTTGTGCTTCATCAGGCTGTAGCTGGATAATCTCAAAATCTGCTTCTTTAAGACCTGATTCCTCAATACCGCGATAAAGGAAGTTGTAAGCATTGCTGCCTTTTGTAACAGCTATCTTCTTGCCTTTCAGATCCTCCAGTTGCTGAGCAGTACTACTACCAGGTACAAGAAGAGCAACGTTATTCGTACCTTCTAATACTTGTGAGATAATCTTAATAGGAATACCCGCAGCTTGGGCTGCGATCACCGGCATGTTACCAAGAGTCGCTATGTCCAACTTATTAGAAGCGATCGCCTCTGTCATTGGGGGTCCACTTTGAAATTCCGTCCATTCTACTTTTACGCCCAGCTTATCAAATTCTTGCTCATACCATTTTTCCTCACGGGCTTTACCAAACATCCCCCCGCTGCCCTGCACGCCAATCTTAATGGTCACACCTTCATATTTGTTGGCGTCGTTCTTTCCTGCACTCTTTTCATTCGAAGCGCAGCCTGTTGCAAATACAGTCAAAACAAGCATAAGAAGTAGTGAATTACGAAATAATTTCATGGATCATCTCTCTCCTTTTTATAAAAAAATGGACTCTCTTTATCTAGATACCAGCTCCAACATCGATTGCCGGTTCTTCTACTTTCTCAAACTCACTCAGAACCAGTCGACGTAATTCTTGGAAAGAAGTACTGGATCTTTTTCGCGGAAACGGTAAATCGATGGGAAGAATATTGCGAATATGCCCAGGTCGGGGATTCATAATGACTACCCGCTCACCCAGGAATACAGCTTCATCCAGATCATGAGTCACAAATAACATAGTCGTCTTATTGCTCTGCCAAATATCAAGAAGTACCTCTTGCAGATGTGATCTAGTAAAAGCGTCTAGTGCGCCAAAAGGTTCATCGAGCAATAATACATCCGGATTACGGAGCAACGCCCTAGCAATAGATACTCGTTGGGCCATCCCGCCTGACAGCTCACGTGGATAGGATTTCTCAAAACCCTTTAACCGTACAAGTTCAATCAATTCATCTACTTTTTTGCGAACCTCTGGATTTTTAAGCGATAAATTTGCTGCAATATTATGCTCCACCGTCAACCACGGAAAAAGTCTTGGTTCTTGAAAAATAAATCCCTTCTCAATACTCGGACCGTCGATCTGTTTGCCATTCAGTAGAACCGCGCCGCTATAGCCCGTATCCAGTCCTGCCACAATTTTTAGCAAGGTACTTTTTCCGCAGCCGCTGGGACCTATAATCGTAATCAACTCGCCTTTTTTCACCTTCAGCTGAATATTACTTAATGCGATAACATCACCTGCAGGCGCGGCGAATACTTTATTCAAATGTTCGATAACCAGTGTTTCCTTCGACACTCCATTCACCCTTTCCGATAAATTTAAACTAAACTATACTTATGTATTTAATAGGTATTCAGAGTAAAAAAAATAATGAAATCCTCTAAAGAACCTTATCCGATTATTCAACTAGGTTTAATTTACATCATCTTATCAGTGACATTCCTCACATGTCAAACATTATTTGCCAAATGGGTGTATGTTTTGTGAAGTGGGGAGGTTTTGCGAATGGCAAGGACATGGTATTAGTTATAGCCGATAGGGATTTATCTAGTTGGAGTTCAAAACTGCACAAAAAAATACCGCATATTTATTGGTTTTGGACCAATGAATATGCAGTATTTTGAGGGCTGTTCACAACCGCCATCTCTTAAGGAACCTTATGCTAAATTCTGAAAATATCAGCATTGATAATAATTCCAACTATTACTTTCTAAACGTTCTTTCATAATCTTCAAACCGTATTTTTCTAATTTGTTTACGATCCGTTGTTCTAACAATGATTCCTTCTGATTTGCCTGATGCGTCGATGCCTACTTGCGTGTTTTCGAATCTTTTTAAATAAGAATAAGTACTCTCAAGAGAAATTGGAAACTCGGAACCCTTTGTGGTTTCAAGAAGTGGTGCAGACTGCAAATCAATACTTTCAATAAATCTCTTCTTCTCAATTTCATCATAAAATGGTTGATTTCCGTGATCACGCCACACCGCAATTTTCTCCTGCGATAACTCAAGAAGTCTATATAATTCATCCTTATTCAAGGAGAACACATCAAATACACGATACCCTTGAGTTTTTCTGTCAGAATAGTTCTTGGATGCTTTAGTTTTCCCTCCATAAGATTCCTGATAAATTACGGTTAATGCCCAGTCACCCTCAGGAAGGATATCTGCAATTACTTTTTCTGCTAACGGCTTAAGAAATTCCGCAATGTTCCCATAAGGATTACCGATTCTATCTCCTTTTGCATATAACAATTCTTCTCTGGAACCAATTAGATAATCAACTTCGTTATCATCATTTTTTAATAAAATGATCCTTGAATTTTCACCATCTACTTTTTCGCAAACAAAAACATCATCTAATTCTGCGAAGCCTCTTGACTCCGTTAAAACATCATTTAACCGACCTCGTTCACCTAATTGATGATATGTAAGAATGCTTGGGTACTTTGTTAAAGAATTAATTTTCTTTAAATCCATAAACTATTCTCCCACTTTCAAATTCACTTTATATGACTCTTGTTCTTATAAACATAAACAAAGATAGCCAAGGAATATTTTACCACTGATTACGTGTTCACGTGTTATTCCTGATGGGATTGTCATAAAGAGTTCTCCTTATTTGTTTACCAATTTAACTTTGAAGATAAGTATCATCATAATCTACGTAAACATTGTTGATTACGCATGAAGGCTATACGCAAAGAAGGTTCTTATATGTATTTTCAAGTGATACTCATGTAATAGAAAATCAGCAAAATAAGAATATGTAAATAGTAGTAAACACCAATAAATCTTCTTTAATAATCTGATTCAAATATTGTTTCGTTTTTATCATTTGAGAAAATAATTTTTAATTGAGCAGTCGGATTCCAAATCCTACTATCTTTTATAATTAGATATTTCCCACCTGTATATTCATACTCACGAGTCTTACTGTCAATCACCACTGAAAATGTTTTAGCATCTTTTAAAACTTGCGTATTATTAATTACAAGGCCAATTGAACCTTTCTCTAAACCACCAATAGCTATCTCATCTCGTATCATAGCCGTAGATTTAGTATAGTCAGAAGCGCTACGATAAATATAAATATAGGGCAAGCTAAAAATGTAATATTCCTCGTCGTTTAACTTTTGTATAGATACATAATCCAAATTTTCACTTTCGATAAATTGATCTAATTCTTTTTCATTGATTGCATTCCAGCTACATCCTGACAAAAAGAAGAATACACAAAAAGATAGTATTACATATCTCAAATGAAATTTCATATTCCCTCCATAATTAAATATTACACTTAGATTATTTACATCTGTAGCTATGATTCTCCTTAATAAATTCAAGCATGTACGTATCTAAAATAACAAAGGATTTATCCTACTAATTCCACTATAACATTAAATGGAATATTTTCCGCAGCTTATCTTCTACCAAGGCAATCAATTCCGAGTTGTAGCCATTAGGTATTTATAGGTTTTATGACCATAATTTATTAGTCTGTAAGATTGTATTATCAGATGATTTTGATACCTTTAATGCGAAATGATTGAAGTTGCTTGTAAACAGTGTTACTCTATCAACGGTAAACTCAAAATCTGTACTCTTCAATACATCTTATAATAGTCACTATTTTTAGTTAAGAAAGGTAACACTATGATAAAAGTTGATAACTTATCCTTCGCATTCCCGCAAAAAGAACTATATAAAAACATTTCATTTACGCTTGAAGAAGCACAACATTGCGCTTTTATAGGAACAAGCGGCAGTGGTAAAAGTACACTGATCGATATACTGATGGATCCAGAAAAATATTTGTTCGAAGGCAAGCTAGAGATGGACCCCACCTGCAAAATTGGATATGTAAGTCAGTTTTCGCAACTAGACAAATCTAAAGAAACAACCGTTTTTGAATATATAGGAGAAGAATTTATTAAGATACAAAATGAAATAACAGCGATTCTCACTGAAATGGAAACATCATCAGATATTGATTCATTACTCGAAAAGTATCAATTAGCTCTAGATGCCTTTGATTTAATGGATGGAAATGATTTTGAAAGCAATATTAATAAGAAACTAAATTTAGCCAACCTCTTGAAGCTAAAAGATGTTAGGGTATCCGACCTAAGTGGTGGGGAATTCAAGCTTATTCAAGTGATGAAGGAAATGCTGACTAGTCCAGACTTAATGATTATGGATGAGCCCGATGTATTTTTAGATTTTGAAAACCTAAATGCACTTAAAAATCTGATTAATGCTCACAAAGGAATATTGCTAGTTGTTACGCATAACCGTTATCTATTGAATCATTGTTTTAACAAAATTATACACCTTGAAAACATGGAGATCCAAGAGTTCGATGGGCGATATATTGAGTATAACTTCTCATTACTTCAGACGAAAATTGAGTTACAAGAAATCGCAGTCGCTGAACAAGAAGAAATAGAGAGATACGATAACATTATTGATAATCTTAGAGCGATCGCAACCTATAATTCAGAAGCATCTAGAGGGAGAGCGTTAAAAGCTAGGGTTAAGTTTCAAGAAAGATTGGAAGCGCGAAAAATTAAAGCGCCATTCGTTGATATTAAGCAACCAAAAATCAGTTTTGGTGTGGACAATGAATTTGAAGAAGACATCACTGTTTTAAATGTGAATAATTATAGTGTTTCCTTTGATGAGTTGATTTTAGAAAATGTTAACTTTGAGATGAAACCTACAGATAAAGTAGCCCTTATCGGTCCAAACGGTACCGGGAAAACGACTTTACTCCGAGATATCTTTAAAAATAATCATGATTCAATTGAAATAAATGCTGATATTAAAGTGGCTTATCTTTCTCAGCTTCAAGACGAAGTGCTAAAGGATTCTAATACCATACTAGAAGACTTCATCGATGCTGGGTTTGCAACTTATGACGAGATTAGAGCACATCTTTCAAACTATGGCTTTGAAGGAGAAATTCTTACTCAAAAGATAGAATCTTTATCTGGTGGCGAAAAAAATATACTGCAATTGGCGAAAGTTTCTGCTAGCAAAGCAAACTTATTGCTTCTTGATGAACCGACAAGCCATTTAGACACCTATACACAAATCGCACTGGAGAAAGCCATTGAAGATTATAAAGGTGCAATTCTCATGATTTCTCATGATTTCTATTCTGTAGTAAATGGTATGGATTATGTACTAATCATTGACGAGAAGACGATTAGAAAAATGAGTATGCGAAAATTCAGAAAGATGATTTATGCCAGTCATTTTGATAAAGATTATTTAGAAAATGAACAAAATAAAAAAGCAGTTGAAATGAAAATAGAATTAGCTTTAAAAGACAATAATTTTGAACTTGCAAAAGGTATGGTTGACGAGCTAGAAGAGCTGATTAAGTTACTTTAAATTCCAACCTTCTGAATGAAAATGATTACAAGAACGATGAAATAAAATGTTGGTGGAAAAGTATCCACATTAAAGACACTGATGAATAGATCTCAGTGTCTTTTTACTGCATTGATTTTATTGATAGCTCATGCCGGGACAGTGGTTCACTTATCATTAAAAATCTTTCCCAACACATTTTTTGCCAAACTTCTCTTCATCTCTCTGGTTGATATAACTATAATGAAGTATCATGAGAAATTTTTATCAAAACAGTCTTTGGTCTCGCATATAATTTTATACCATTGATAACCATAATCCGATAATTTTGGTAGGATCAATAATTTGTTACCACAGCGGATACAATTATTTTCTGATAAATTTCCGTTCTTGTAGTCCGCTAAGTAACCTTCTGCTAGTTCTACTTCCTTAATTATATTTTCTAGAGCAACATCGCTTATATCAAAAGGTGTCTTATCTCCTCTATTTGCATAAATAGAGCGTGAAAAAGCTCCAAATCCACCAACCAGTTCGTGGTGATGGGTATTAATCCGTCCCCCACCTCTCTCAAATAATTTGATCATCGGTTCATATATATCTGGAAACTGCAATGCGATATTGTCGCGCGCATCAAGCAAAGAGCACCAGCGTAAATAATGTATACTTATTAATTTCATAAGCATAATATCAATTTTATTAAAATTCGGACACGTTTCTAAGAAAATGTCCCACTCATTTTCCTCCATCTTAAAACCTAATAACATATCCATACCTATGTATATACTTGCTGCTTCCTTAGAGATAAACTGCAAAAACACGCCGACTCTACGGTAATACTCTGCAATCAAATTAGCATCTGCTTCATATTCACCTCTAGACCTTACTTCTTCGTATCTTTTTTTTGAAATTCCAATGTATAAATTCGCATCAATATTCTTAATTCTTTCAACACCTGATTCGTAATAATTCATGAAGATTCCTCCGACTTAACTCACAAATGTAGTTCTATATATTCTGATAGAAGAATTGGTTTATCTAACCAGCTGGCCCGATTGTTCTAAGCCCCTGCTTGAGTTTCACCATTTATAAGATGGCTAATCTTTAAATAAAAACAAAACCCAATAAACCATTTAGGTTTATCGGGCGAGATTTAAAAAGTTTATCGGTTCAAAACAAGTTTATCGATTTTATACTGACTGTACCACGCACTGCCCCTAACCCTTTCAACTAACCTTATGCTCAATCCGCAGCTTGTCGGCTACCATGGCAATAAATTCCGAGTTAGTAGGCTTAGATTTGGAGATATTAATGGTGTAGCCGAATAAATGGCTAATGGAGTCAATGTTGCCACGTGTCCAAGCGACTTCAATCGCATGGCGGATCGCGCGTTCTACGCGTGAAGGCGTGGTTTTGAACTTCTCAGCGATTGCTGGGTAGAGCGTCTTCGTAATCGCACCAAGGATCTCGATATTGTTATATACCATGGTGATTGCTTCACGCAGGTACTGATAGCCCTTGATATGCGCTGGGACACCGATTTCATGGATGATCGAGGTAATGTTAGCGTCGAGGTTCTTGCCCTTAGAGAGCGGCACTACATTCGATCTGGACGTCGACGAATAATTGTACATGTTGGAGGAGGAGCTCATGCTGCCTTGAGAGCCGACAAGCTGACGTACACGATTTGCCAGGACCTCCATATCGAACGGTTTCAAAATATAATAGGATGCACCAAGCTGTACAGCTCTTTGAGTGATGTTCTCCTGACCAAAAGCAGTCAGCATGATGATCTTCGGTTGAGGATTCAGATCCATATCACGTAGACGTTCCAATACACCTAGGCCGTCTAAATGCGGCATGATGATATCAAGAATAAGAACATCGGGAATTTTACGCGCTTCGCTAAGCATTTGAAGCACTTCTTCACCATTATAGGCGATACCCGTTACGGTCATATCTTCTTGCTCAGAAATGTACTCGGAAAGCAAATTCGTAAATTCCCTGTTATCATCGGCCAACAACACTTCAATATTCTGCACTGGCTGCTTCCTCCTTAATTATATCTGCTATTCGAAAATAACATTTTTTTCTTGTCTCTTACGTTTTCGACATGGAGATCGAATTCCCTTCTGTCGAAAATTATTTTTCTTTATTTTTTTTCTGCGTTGGATTATAATTAAATATTTTATCTCAATGTTCGAGGTTCTTCGTAATCGTTCGACAAAAAAATCTTAAGGCTAAACCGCCTTAAGATTTAATGAATACCTATTCTCCTGTTTGGTCACACCTGAATCTTGAAGCATCCATTCGATGAAGCACCCATAACCGGACTTAGGATCATTTACAAATACATGAGTTACGGCTCCGATGAGACGGCCATCCTGTACGATAGGACTTCCGCTCATGCCTTGAACGATACCGCCTGTCTTATCGATAAGACGTGGATCGGTGATCCGCAGCACCATTCCTTTAGTGGCTGGCGTTTGCTGATGTGCTACATGAATGATCTCAACCTTAAACCGCTCCACCTGCTGTCCGTCAACTACAGTTAGGATCTCAGCAGGACCTTCCTTGACTTGATCGCTCATCGCCACGGGGATAGGTTCTTTGTAAAGACTGTGCTCGGGATTGGAGCTCATTTTACCGAAGATGCCGAAGTCAGTATTGCTCTCCACATTTCCAAGCACTTGGCTTTCTTTCAAAAAATGCGCTCGTTTCTCGCCCGGATCGCCATCCTGGCTTTTGGATATGGAGGTGACACTGGACTGAACGATATGACCACTGCCTACAACAATTGGAGTACCGGTATTCATGTCTGTAATCACATGTCCCAAAGCTCCATATACACCTTGCTCGGGAGCATAAAAAGTTAATGTGCCGACACCCGCTGCTGAATCACGAATGTACAGGCCTAACCGCCACACTTTGTCATGAATGTCATACGCGGGCTTTAGCTTAGCTGTATGCTCTTTACCTCCGCGTTTGAAGACAATGGTCAAGGGGTTATTCGCTTTACCAGCACGATCCACCAGCTTGGCCACCTTGGACAACTCATCCAATTTCTCACCATTCATGGAGATCATCAGATCACCCGGCACTAAACCGCTGACCTCTCCTGGGGAAAGCTTAGATTTCTCGGATACTTCAATCAGATGATGACCAACAACCAAAACACCTGCTGATTTCACTTTCACACCGATCGTTTGACCTCCCGGGATCACCTTAAGCTCGGAATGAATTCCTTGTGCAGTCACCTTGGCTGGTTCACCTTGCAGTGGTGCAGCAGAACTTAGATTTGTTCCCGTTATGCCCGATAAACTAAGAAAGAAGGCAAATAAAAGGCCTGGCATTAACTTCCTGAGGTTAGGCTTCAATGGCTGTCACGCTCCCTTTTGCTTCTTTCGCTTGACGAAAAAGGTGGTCGCCAATTGCGTACCTATAAGATAACCTTGCCCCCAGGCTTTTATTACTGTCAATCATTGCTCCGCTTAGCTTGTTGCAGCCTTACTTGCCTCGGCCAGATTAAGCATTTCCTGCGAGTGGTGCAATGTTTTTTCGGTAATTTCTACGCCACCCAGCATCCGGGCCAGCTCCATTACACGTCCATCGTTCGTTAAAGATTCCACTTCAGTCATGGTTCTTCCATCCTCAACCTTTTTGCGGATTAAGTACTGATGGTCAGCCATACAAGCCACCTGCGGCAAGTGAGTAATGGAGAACACCTGACAGGTAGAGGACAGCTTAAACAGCTTATCTGCGATGGACTGAGCAGCTCTGCCGCTGACACCAGTATCCACTTCGTCAAAAATCAGAACTGGAATTGCATCATGGCGCGCAAAAATACTTTTCATTGCCAGCATAATACGCGACAGCTCACCACCAGAGGCGATTTTGCCAAGCGGTCTCAGGGGTTCGCCCGGGTTAGGGGATATCATAAATTCTGCGCTGTCTATCCCTTGTCTTGTGAGGCGAATACGCCGACCATTGTATTCGACTCCACGCGGGTCCTCCAGCCTGTCCAATTTGACCTGCAACGAGGTTCTTTCCATTTGAAGGTCTTTGAGCTCACCCTCCACTTGGGTGGCCAGATCAGCAGCACAAAGCTTTCGTGCTTCACTTAATTCCGTAGCTGCTTCCATTAATACAGACAGCAACGAATCGCGCTTCGCCGTCAGTTTCTCCAGATATTCATCTTTATTCTCAAGCAAATCAGTTTCCCGGTGAATTTGTTCATAATAAGCCAAAATCTGTTCTACACTTTCTCCATATTTACGTCGGAGTCCAGTGATCAAATCCAGACGATTCTCGATTTCTTCAAGTCGCATCGGATTGAACTCGATATTTTCCCGGTAATCACGAAGCTGAAAAGCAGCATCCTCTAGCTGGTAATATGAGGACTGCAGCTGTTCGAGCACTGTTCGCAGACCCTTCTCATCGTAACGAACTGCATCCTCAAGTCTGGAAATGACATTACCGATCGATTCCAAGCCTTGTCTGTCGTAAAGCAGCTCATATGCACCCGATACGGAATCCATCATTTTCTCACTGTGGGATAGTTTGACCCGTTCTTCGGTAAGTAATTCATCTTCTCCCGGTTTTAATCCGGCGGATGAAATTTCTTCAAGCTGAAAACGATATAAGTCAAGCATTTGGTATGCCTTCTGGCTGGATTCCTGCAGCTCTCGCAGCTCTTTCTCCACCTTCGCGAAGGCAGAATACCTTTCCTGAAAAACTGCCTTTAGCGGACCAATAATCGGTTCTCCGTATGTATCCAGCAGTCCCAGATGCCGTTCCGCCTTCAGCAAGTTCTGGTGCTCATGCTGGCCGTGTATATTAACCAGCTGCTCGCCGATCTCGCGAAGCATGGTAAGATTGACCATCTGTCCATTTACACGTGATGTACTTTTACCTTGAGAGGTAAGCTCGCGTCGTATAATAAGATGCTCCTCGCGCTGGGCCTCAATGCCAAGACGCTCCAAAGTCTCCCAAACGGGATGACCGCTTGGAAGACTGAAGAGCGCCTCCATCTCCGCTTTTTCACAACCATAACGAATGGAATCCGCTGAACCGCGGCCTCCAACAATCAATCCAAGCGCATCAATAATAATGGATTTACCTGCCCCGGTCTCCCCCGTAAGCACGTGGAAGCCAGGATAAAAATGCACATCTACCGCCTCAACGACGGCAAGATTGCGTATAGACAAGGTTTCTAACACTAATAGAGCACCTCCGAGAAGATGACAGGCATCTGATTAATTATAATTAAGAAATATAACCCATGATTTGTGAAATTACAGTCTTGCTGTCCTCAGGTAAACGGCAAATAATAAGGATTGTATCATCACCAGAAAGGGTTCCCATAATTTGCGGCCAGTCAATATTATCAATTAAAGCAGCGACAGAGTTAGCCGTACCTGGTAAACATTTCATCACCACAAGATTAGCCGAGGAATCGATCTGTACAAAATTATCCACAAGAACGCGCTTAAGCTTCTGAATGGGATTGTATCGTTGATCCGTTGGAAGTGAATATTTATATCTTCCATCATCCATGGGTACCTTGATGAGCAGCAGCTCTTTTATATCTCGAGATACTGTGGCTTGGGTAACTTGAAAACCTGATTCACGCAAGGCTTCCACAAGCTCGTCCTGTGTCTCGATATCCTTTTGTGTAATAATTTCACGAATCTTAATATGTCGTTGTCCCTTCATTGTTGCCTCCTGGTATATAAAAAATATGGACTCAGTTTGATTCTCCGTCGTCTTTGCCAAGCTTAATTACATGGATCGATGCTGTTGCTACATTAACATATAGAACGCCGCTGCATTCCGGATAGATCAGCAGGTAGGGAAGCAAGGTATCACGTAAGCCGCTGCCAGTGAAATCCAAAGGCTTGCGTGGTCTGGAAAGGATAACTAAATATAACGAGCCTTCCTCTTTTGTCGCCACATAATCTATAAATAACCGGCTATACATCTGCGCCCCATTTACGTTGAAAGATAAGGGGATTTTTAATTTCCCTCCAACGACCTCATATCCTTCATCCTCAAGTATATCAATAGAGGGATGTGGAATAATCACTTTATTGAACGGAATCTGATCCTTCATAAAAGAACGCGGAGAACTCTGCAGCCATACATATATCCGATATATTATAAAAATCGATAATGCTACCCCAATAAACGCCATAACGACCTTGTCAGAGCTACCCGCCACTATCAATCACCTCGGTGATTTATTCGCGTGAAGCCCTGGTAAATCCTGCTTCTAAGCTGTCTTTTTATAAGCTTTCCGCATAATTGATATTATTCGCTAATTCAGCAATTTACAATTACAACGAGCACAGTAAATCCAAAAAAAGATTCAAAATATAAAGACCCGGATTTTATACCGGGTCTTTATTTTAATAAATTCAATCCCTTTGAGCAAATCTGCTCCCTCAATCTTAACAGATGAAGAGGAATTTTCAAGGTTGAACTCTTCAGACTTCCCGCTCAAAAAAAACACCCCGCTGACCATTTGAGGTTGACGGGGTGTTCATAAAGCTCTAACGGCGCGCGGAGTTTCCATGAGTAGAACTCACATTAAAAGTACCCGTAGCCTGCTTAATCACTTCATCAGCAAGGGATGGAAAGTCCTCCACTGGAATGACTGCTGCAACAGCAGCTGCCGGCTGTACGGATGATTCTTCGCCTTCCGCCACTTCTGGCGTCAGTCTCCAATGAGCAAGAAACTCAATATTGCCTTCCCCGCCTGTAATTGGCGAAAAAGTCAATCCATGGAGACCGAATCCTAACTCTGCAGCCATAGTCAGTACATTAATCAAAACCTCTTTATGGACAGCGGAATCACGAATCACACCTGATTTTCCAACCTTCTCACGTCCAGCCTCAAATTGCGGCTTGATGAGTGCAGCGATATCTGCTGGACGTTGCAGCAAGGCTTTGAGGGGTGGGAGAATTATTTTTAAGGATATAAAAGATACATCAATACTGGCAAAGTCCGGAACAGGACCCTGCAAATCTGTAGGTGTCGTATACCGGAAGTTCGTACGCTCCATAACGCTCACTCGCTCATCATTCCGCAGTGACCAATCCAGCTGGTTATAGCCAACATCAATGGCGTATACATGGCTTACACCATTCTGAAGCGCACAATCTGTGAAGCCGCCAGTGGAAGCACCAATGTCCAGCATGTTCCGACCGGTAAGATCAATATTAAATTGGCGAAGAGCCTTCTCCAGCTTTAGGCCTCCACGACTGACATACGGATGCACAGAGCCTTTAACCTTAAGGGTAGACTCCCGCGAGACCTTCATGCCAGCTTTTTCAATACGTTCCTCATCCGCGAGCACCAAACCTGCCATAATAGCAGCTTTAGCTTTCTCCCGGCTTTCATAAAAACCTTGCTCCACAAGCAGTACATCAATCCGTTCTTTACGGTGTTCCATGGTCATCTCCCGATCGTTCAAGGGTTACTAATTTCCGGCTTCCACTTAGGAAGACGAAGTCGTTTTGTAATTATAAGCACTTAGAGCCATCATGGACTTGATACGTGCACATAACGCTTCTACGGTAAGACCTGTTTGCTGACGTTGTTCTTTAATGGAGCCATGCTCCACGAAGATGTCGGGCACACCCATCAGATGTACACGAGCGTCATAAATTTCATGCTCCGCGTAGAACTCCAATACCGCACTGCCGAGACTTCCCGCTTGGCAAGCCTCTTCAATAACAACCATATTGGTTCCAGCATGAGCCAAATCCAGAAGCATGGAATTATCAAGCGGCTTCAGGAAACGCGCATTCACAACGCCCACCTGAATCCCTTCCCGCTTCAGCAAATCAGCGGCTTCTTCAGCCACTTGAACCATAGGACCACATGCCACTACAGCATATCCTTCTCCTGTACGCAGTCGTTCCCATGATCCTATAGGAAGGGTATGCAGTTCAGCGTCCATTACCACACCTGTTCCATTAATACGCGGATAGCGGTAAGCAATTGGACCGTCATTATATTCAAGTGCCGTCTTCATCATATGACGCAGCTCATTCTCGTCTTTTGGCATCATCATAACCATATTAGGGATATGGCGCATAAAAGCAACATCGTACACACCCTGATGAGTCTCACCATCCGCACCCACAAATCCAGCACGGTCAATAGCGAACATAACATTGGCGTTATGGCGGCAAATATCATGGACGATCTGATCATAGGCACGCTGCATGAAGGTAGAATACACGGCGTATACCGGCTTCATCCCTTCCATAGCCAAAGCTGCACACAAGGTTGCCGCATGCTGCTCTGCAATCCCCACGTCAATCATACGATCCGGGAATTCCTTCGCAAAAGGAAACAAACCTGAACCGCCTGGCATCGCAGGGGTAACTGCAATCAGACGCGAATCTTCACGTCCCAGCTCAATCAGTGTACTACCAAATACTTCGGTGTACATTGGAGGACCTACAGCTTTAAGTGCCTGACCTGACTCAATTTTGTAAGGGGAAATAGCATGCGATTTATAAAAATCAGTCTCAGCCGGTTTGTAGCCCTTGCCTTTGGTCGTCAGCACATGCACAAGCACAGGACCCGCCACGTTATCTGCTTGATGGAAGGTGTCGATCATTTTCTCCAGATCATGTCCATCCACTGGCCCAAGATACGTAAAACCAAGCTCTTCAAACAATACTCCAGGAACCATCATATATTTAAGACTGTTTTTTAATTGTTCAGCGGTTTTCGCTAATCGTCCACCGATGGCCGGAATCTTCTTAAGCAGCCCTTCAACCTCGTCTTTGGCACGCAAATAATGACGGTCCGAACGAATTTTGCTTAAATAATTGTGCATCGCCCCTACATTCGGAGCAATCGACATTTCATTATCGTTCAAAATGACCATCAGCTTGCGCTTCTCATGACCAATGTGGTTAAGCGCTTCAAAAGCCATCCCGCCGGTAAGCGCACCGTCACCAATCACGGCAATCACCTTGTTGTCTTCGCCTTTTAGATCACGAGCCATAGCCATCCCCATCGCTGCCGACAAAGAGGTGCTGCTATGTCCAGCCTCCCACACATCATGTTCGCTTTCAGAGCGCTTAACAAAGCCGCACAATCCCTGATATTTGCGCAGGGTATCAAAGCGTTCTTGACGGCCGGTCAGTATTTTGTGGACATAGGCTTGGTGGCCAACGTCGTAGATCATTTTGTCACGAGGACTGTTGTAGCAATAATGTAAGGCCAGCGTGAGCTCCACCACCCCCAGATTAGAACCGAGGTGCCCGCCGGTTGCTGTAAGCTTCTCAATCAGAAATCGTCGAATCTCCTCTGCAAGAGTAGTTAATTCTTCGACTGACAGTGATTTCAGTTGTTGTGGATCATTTATTTGTGGAAGCAGCACGAATAGTTCCCCGCTTTCCTAGATGTTGTAAAATATATAAAAACCATTATAACACAAACGAAACGGCTGTCGAAATACAGCCGCTTCGAAAGTTCATACTTAGTGATCACGTGCCATTAAATAATCTGCAATTTCCAGCAGGCGCTGGTTGTCGTAAAAACCGCCATTCAGCACAGCATTTCGGGCTGCTTCTGTAAGCTGCTTCACCTCAGCACGAGATTCCTCCAACCCAATAAAATAAGGGTAGGTTACCTTCTGCTGCTTGATATCGCTGCCTGTTTTTTTGCCAAGCTTTCCTTCATCACCAACCAAATCAAGAATATCATCCTGGATTTGAAAAGCTAGTCCGATGCTTGTACCAAAATCACGCAGAGCTTCAAGCTGCTTCTCTGTTGCCCCTGCGATACGTCCGCCGGCTAACAACGAAAAGATAATTAAATCTCCGGTTTTATGCAGATGAATATACTTCAACTGCGCAAGATCTGTTAGTCCTTGCTCGCCTTCCATATCTGCAATCTGACCGCCGACCATGCCGCGTGGACCTGCCATTTCCGCCAGATCCTCCACTATGGATAAAACATTATCAGCAGGAATGCCAAATTTACGGGAGGCTTGTACCACACTATAAAAAGCATGGGTCAAAAGCGCATCACCCGCAAGAATAGCTGATGCTTCACCAAAGACTTTATGATTCGTCAGCTTGCCGCGCCGATAATCATCATTATCCATGGCAGGCAGATCATCATGAATCAACGAGTAGGTATGTACCATCTCAATCGCAGCTGCAACAGGCAAGGCTGCTTCACGGCTGCCTCCCAGTGATTCACAAGCAGCGATCACAAGCAGCGGCCGGAGGCGTTTGCCTCCTGCCATTAGCGAATACTTCATCGCTTGCTGTAAATTTTCTGGAACCGTCCAAGTTGCGGGAAGAATAGTCTCAAGCTCATGTGAGAGCAAATCACTTATCGACGCGATGTAATCCTCCAGCGGCTGCCGCATGCTTTCACTTGCGGAGCTTCCCTCCAGATCATTCTCAAAGCGATTCATCGGCGTCCCCTTCCAGACGTGCACCAAACGGCTTTTTGCGCAGTTCTCCGTCCTCTTGGGTAATCATTTCGATCTTACGCTCTACTTGTTCCAGCTTGCTGCCGCAAAGCTGCGACAGCTTCATGCCCTGCTGAAATAAATCGATGGCCTTCTCCAGAGGAACGTCGCCGTGTTCAAGCTCACGAACGATTTCCTCCAGTCGGTCCATAGCGCCTTCAAAATCAAGTTCCGCTTCCTTCGTCATCGTCTTTGCCATCCTCCTTCATCCCCCATACTTGGCAGTTCAGCTGTCCGTCATTCATCTTTATCACCACAAGATCGCCAAGCTGTACTTCAGTCAGCGATTTGATTAAATGTTCTTCCGCCTCGTCATACACTAGGCTGTAGCCTCGTGACATTACTTTAAGCGGGCTAAGCGCATCCAAATGGCGGATCTCCGCCACATAGCGAGATCGCTTCTCCTGCAAACGAGCCTGCATAGCGCCCATTAACTCACGGCGCAGACTGTCTGTGAGCTGACGTGCTGCAGCAACACTGTCGCGCGGATGGAACCGCTGCAGACTGTGATGCAGCACCGCCTTGCGCTCGCGGGAACGGCTGAGCCGTGCATCCACTGAGCGCTGGAGCCGCTCACGCAGCATGTCCAGCCGCTGCGTGTGCTGAATCAGCGTGCGGCGCGGGCCTGCCAGCGCCAGCGAGCGCTGCAGCACCGAGTGGCGCTCGCGTCCACGCTGGGCGCGTTGTTGCAGCGCCTGGCGCAGCCGCTGCTGCAGCTGGCGAAGCTGCGCAGCTAGCTCGCCGGCGTGAGGCACGGCCAGCTCAGCGGCCGCTGTGGGCGTAGCCGCGCGGAGGTCGGCGGCGAAATCGGCAATCGTGAAATCGGTCTCGTGGCCGACGGCCGAGATGACCGGAATCCTTGATGCCGATATCGCTCGCGCGACTTCCTCCTCGTTGAATGCCCACAGCTCCTCCAGCGAACCGCCGCCGCGGCCGACGATAAGCACGTCGGCTTCACCCATGGCGTTCAGCGCACCAATCGCCTTCACTATCGAAGGCGCAGCGCCTTTGCCTTGCACCAGTACGGGATAGATTACAATAGCTACCTGCGGAAACCGCCGCTGAAGCGTAATCACAATATCTCGTACAGCTGCTCCTGTTGGGGAAGTAATCACACCAATACACTTCGGGAACCGCGGCAACGAACGCTTGCGAGCTTCTGCAAAAAGGCCTTCTTTTTCAAGCTTGCTCTTCAGCTGCTCATAGGCCAGATATAAACTGCCAATCCCATCAGGCTGCATATGTGTGGCGTAGAACTGATATTGCCCATCCCGTTCATAAACGGTCACATTACCTCTGGCAATTACCCGAGCGCCTTCTTTCGGAATAAAGGGTAGCCGCTGGTTATGAGAAGCGAACATAATCGCTTTAATGCGGCTGCTCTCGTCCTTAAGTGTAAAATACATATGCCCGCTGCCATGATGTGTAAAGTTGGATATCTCTCCGCGAATCCACACATCCGAAAGTAAATTATCCGAGTCTAGCTTCATGCGGATATAACGGTTGAGTTCTTTGATCGAATAAACCTGCCGCTCTGCCGCCATGAATCTTACCCCTATTCCAGGCCGTGACGGCGTTTAGCCGCAATCAGCGTGTTGCTCATCAGCATTGTAATAGTCATCGGACCAACCCCGCCTGGAACAGGCGTGATGTATCCGGCAACTTCTTTTGCACTTTCATAATCAACATCACCTGCGAGTTTACCGTTATCCAGACGGTTCATGCCCACATCGATGACAACAGCACCCGGCTTCACATAGGAAGCATCAATGAAATTAGCTCGTCCGATCGCTACAACCAAAATATCCGCTTGACGGCTAATCTCTTGCATATTAGCTGTACGGGAATGGCACATAGTTACGGTAGCATTTTCGCGTTGCAACAAGAGGGAAACTGGCTTTCCTACAATATTGCTACGACCAATTACAACGGCATGTTTACCTGCCATACCTGTTCCTGTACGTTTGATCAGTTCGATTACTCCTGCAGGAGTACATGGAAGAAGACTGTCAGCACCGATGACCAGGTTGCCTACATTGACAGGGTGAAAGCCGTCTACATCCTTTTCCACGGAGATTGCATCAATAACAGCCTTCTCCTCGATATGCTTAGGCAATGGGAGTTGAACCAGAATTCCGTCGATATCATCGCGTCCGTTTAGCTCTGCTACCAGTGCCAGAAGTTCTTCTTGAGAAGTGGATTCATCCAATTTATGCACTTCCGAATGGAATCCTAAGCTGATACAAGATTTCTCCTTATTGCGAACATAAACCTGAGATCCCGGGTCTTCACCTACTAGAATAACAGCCAAACCGGGCTTTACGCCGCGTTTCGCCAGTTCAGCAACCTCTTGGGCAATGCTAATACGAATTTCCTCGGATACTTGTTTACCACTGATGATTGCTGCTGTCATGTTAGTCTCTCCCCTTTTATATACTTTACTATGGTTTATAAATTAAGAATGGTCAGCTTTAATAGTATCTATCTCTTGGATCATCTTGCCGAGTACTCCGTTAACAAACTTCCCGGAATCATCCGTTCCAAAATGCTTGGCCAAATCGATCGCTTCATTCACCGCAACCTTCGCAGGCACATCATTGGCGAACACCATTTCATACGCTGCTAAACGTAGAATCTGACGATCCACACGTGACAGACGGCTCATTTGCCAGCCCTTCAGGTAATGTTCAAGTATATCGTCGATCGCTACCTTGTGCTCCCATACCCCATTCACATGCTCTACCACATAGTGTTTAAGCTGAATCTCGTCCGTGATTACACGTTCGGTTTCATTCTCTTCTGAGGCTTCCTCGAGCAGCATTTCTACAGCTTCCGCGCTTTCCACATCGTTCATTTCCATCTGATACAGGCTTTGGACAATAATCTCTCTAGCTATACGTCTTTTCATGTGTTCCTCCTAAAATCTTATATCGCATTAAAATATTCACTTGTACTGCAACAACGTCTACGACCCAAATATCGCTTCACACTTATTCATTCTTTCCCTATTCCTGTGAGGATTATTGCACAAAGCGAAGATACCTTCAGAGGAAGCTCGCAAATATACCTATCCCTTGTCGCAAAAAAACCGCAAAGCCTTTCTTCCGGGGGCAACGGACAACACAAACTTACGGTTTCCTGCTCCGGGAAAAAGACTATCGCGGTTCACTTAAAGGGACGCCAGCGTCCGGATAATCGCGAAACCAACTCCTGCCATTGAAACAGGGGCGCTTGCGCGGTATCCTTTCTTTTGCCGAGCGTATATCCGATGAACACTACCAGTGCAAAGAACAGCATATCCCAAAAACCGCAAATTAAATAAATCAAACCCAGACCAATGCCGAAAGTCACTCCGGCGATTCTACCCCCGTGACTTTCCCATACTTCTTTCCAAGACATAAGGGAAACTCACCTCTATTCCACTCGACTTTTGAAGCTTGGAGACTGCGTGAGGTTAGCAATATATACAGACACATCAGCAACCGGAATGCCGGTTGTCTCCTGCACGAAATCATGCACCTGACGTTGTACTTCTGTGGTAAGCAGCGGTAATGAATGCTCACCGTCCACTACTGCACGAATTGTAATTTCAAGGCCAGCCTGCGAGACACGAATACGTGACTTGAGATCTCTGATTCCCTTCACTTTACCGGCAGCCTTAAGACTCAGATTCTCAATAGTTTCCATTGAAATCTGGATATCCCCATACTCTGTACGCTGATCGACCGAAGGCAATGAAGCGCGATCACGGCGCAGAGAGATGTAGAAAAATCGGATGCTCAGAAGGAACAAGACAACTGCTACTATTATTGCTGTAATATAAGCTGCTGGTCCATTCTCAATCTCCAAAGTTCTAGGAATCGCACCGCTTAAGAGGAGGATGGCAATAACAGATAGTATTCCGATACTTAAGCTGTAGACAAACAGCAAAAGTCTGTCCAAAATTTTTGCCACGAGTCTCATAACCTCCTTAAATTAGAGTAAACCCTCGACTTTGCTGTCGGGGGTTTATGGAAGAACGATGACTGCTATTTCACACGAAGAATCGTTTCTGTTTCTTCGTTCTTGTCTACAGTGTTGTTGTTCTTGAATTGCACATCATGAATATGCACATTCACTTCCACAACAGTCAGACCAGTCATAGTCTCGATGGAGCGCTTAACATTACGTTGAATTTCAGCAGCCACTTCAGGAAGGCGATTGCCATATTCAATAATTACAGAAACATCCACCGCAGCTTCACGTTGTCCAACCTCTACTTTAACTCCTTTGGACAGATTCTTACGTCCAAGAAGTTCAACAATACCACCGGCGAATCCGCCGCTCATACCTGCTACACCTTTAACCTCAACGGTCGCCAGACCTGCAATAACCTCGATTACTTCAGGAGCAATCTGGATTTCACCGATTTCCGTCCGTTCGTATTCTGTCGGCAATGTACTCATTTTAGACTTCACACCTTTCAAGAAAGATTGTTCATGATTTCAAGCGTAAAGCACGTCTCTTATTAAACATACTATATCATTTGACGAACTTTATGACAAACAAACCGAAGTCGTCCTAAATTTCATACTCTTCAAGAAACTTAATGTCAAAGTTACCATCCAAAAATACAGGATGCTCCAACAGTTTCTGATGGAAAGGGATGGTGGTATGAATGCCTTCCACGGCGAATTCAGCCAAGGCGCGCTTCATCTTCGCAATCGCTTCCTGACGTGTAGGAGCCCATACAATCAGTTTTGCAATCATAGAATCATAGAAAGGGGAAATCGTATATCCTGGGTACGCCGCACTATCCACACGAACGCCAAGGCCTCCTGGTGGCAAATAAAAGCCGATTTTTCCTGGTGAAGGCATGAAATTACGCTCAGGATCTTCAGCATTTATACGGCATTCAATGGACCAGCCATTAATCACGATATCTTCCTGAGTGAATGACAGCGGATTGCCTTCTGCTACAGAGATCATTTCCTTAATCAAATCCACACCTGTAACCATTTCTGTTACTGGATGTTCAACCTGAATACGGGTATTCATCTCCATGAAGTAGAACTGTCCGTCCGGTCCAAGCAGGAATTCAAGTGTTCCGGCTCCCGAATAATTCACGGCAAGTGCTGCTCGAACTGCTGCATTACCCATTGCTTCCCGAATTTCCGGTGTGAGCACTGAACAAGGTGCCTCTTCAATCAGCTTTTGGCGACGACGCTGCACGGAGCAGTCCCGTTCACCTAAATGCACTACATTGCCATGTTTATCTGCAATAATCTGAATCTCCACATGCTTCATGCCTGTTAGGAATTTCTCCAGATATACACCAGCGTTACCAAACGCCTTTTGTGCTTCCTGTTGTGCAGCAGTAATCTGCTTCACTAAAGATTCCTCGTCCTCAGCAATTCGTATTCCCTTACCTCCGCCACCTGCAGTCGCCTTAACGATGATTGGGTACCCAATATCGCGGCCCAGCATGACAGCTTCCTCTACATCGCCTACAAGACCATCTGAGCCCGGGATAATCGGAACTCCAGCCAGTTTCATGGTTTCCTTCGCCACAGCCTTGTCACCCATACGGTTTATGGCATCTGGAGAAGGTCCTATGAAGATAATATTGCAAGATTCACAAATCTCTGCAAAATCCGCATTTTCAGCTAAAAATCCATAGCCAGGATGGATGGCATCACATTCCGTTAAGGTGGCTACACTCATAATATTTGTAAAGTTCAGATAGCTGTCCTTGGCCGGCATCGGACCGATGCAGTAAGCTTCATCAGCCAACCGGACATGCAGTGAATCCCGGTCGGGTTCCGAATAGACCGCGACGGTGGAAATGCCCAGTTCACGGCAGGCCCTAATAATGCGGACCGCGATTTCGCCGCGGTTGGCAATCAACACTTTTTGAATGTTCATGCGTTTCCTCCCAAAGTTTTGCGAAGCTTCCGCTCCTTAAGTAGTCTGCGGTATTTATTCCGGTTTAACCAAGAATAGTGGTTGACCGTATTCTACAAGCTGACCGTTCTCAGCAAGCACAGACACGATTTCACCTTTGATCTCCGCTTCCAGCTCATTCATCAGTTTCATCGCCTCAATAATGCAAACCGTTGATTTTTCACTTACACGGTCTCCAACATTAACAAACGAAGGCGTTTCCGGAGAAGCGGCACTATAAAAGGTCCCCACCATTGGAGACACAATTTTATGTAGTTTGCCTTCTGCAGCTGCTTGTGGCTGCTGCGCTGGAGGAACTTCACCTACTACCGGATAGGATACTTGCGGTACGCTCTGCGGCTGCGGGGCAGGCGTAAAGGGATAGGCAGCATAAGGAGTCGCCTGTACTGCTGTTCCATCAGCTTCAGGGCGATCCGGTTTGCGAATTGCAAGCTTCATTCCTTCGCTTTCGATCTCCAACTCATGTACAGAGGAGGTCTGGTCCAGCAATTTAATCAATTCCTTAATTTCGCTCAACTTGAACATATATCAGTTCACTCCTTCAGCTTTCTCTCGAAGCCACTTCTTAAGCGGACAAGATAACTTTATGTATTATATCACAATCGGTAAAAATGGAAAGAGCCCGGGGCAACCCGAGCTCTTTCGTCATTTTTCTTTTAATTATACAGCTTATTATTGCTCAGAAACGTATTGTACACTAATTTTATCTTGAGATACACTCAGTTCCTTCATTACGAGATCCACGATGCTGACCGCTTGCTTTACATCCAGTTTGTCGCTGAGAACGACTACTTTATAGCTGTCTCCAGCTTCTTCCTTTACAATCGCTTCGCCATATTTTTGTTGAAGCTGTTCTTCGATACCGGTAATTTTGGATTCTTTTTCTTCAAGATTTAGAAGTTGTTCTTGAGCGACTGCGTTATCAGCAGGTGTTTTGTCCATGTCATTAATCAAAGCAAGCAAGTCTTGTTGGTTCTTAAGATTCTTTTGCTCACGTTCATAAAGGTAGTTAGTGAACATGCTGCTCGCCGATACACTTTGAGAAGCTACTTCATCGAGAATTTCTTTGTCATTTTTAGCTGGAGTCTTGGTTGTTGTATTTGCGGCTGTATCTTTAGCAGATGTATCTGTTTTCGCGGCATCTTTAGCAGCAGTGTCGGTTGTTGCCTTCTCTGAGTCACTGCTATTTGCGGCAGCTTTACTGCTATCGTCCTTAGCAGCTGTAGTTGTACTTTCGTCCGTTTTAGCAGTAGTAGTGCTATCATCCGTTTTAGCGGTAGCAGCACTGTCATCCGTTTTGGCGGCAGTAGCGCTGTCGTCCGTAGTAGCGGCGCCAGTAGTGCTATCTACAACGCCTTCATCGGCAACAACATCGCCTTGACTAACAACTTCGTTCACAACAACACCTTTGTCACCAACCGTTGGCAACGCTGCACCTGCTGTGTCTTTCAGGGAATCAACCTGCATTGTGCCAGCCGTGTCTTTTGGAATCGAAGCACCTGAGTCTTCAGTGAATAAATAGTATGCAGAGAGGACCACCATCAAGCTAAGCATAGAAACCAACCATATCGTTTGTCTTTTGCCGTTCATTCCTAATTCCTCCTAAAATTTAATCTAGTGGCTGCTTCGGAAGCACTCACTTATTGACTTTCTCCTGCTACTCTTGTTTGCGTGGTACTACTGAAATGCGCTGGATCGGGACGTTCAAGCCTTTTTCTATAGCCTGCTCGACAAGTCCACGAACAACCTTGTTCTCTGCCCCTTTGGCAACTACCAGTACGCCGCGTACCTGAGGTTTGATTCGCTTCGTCACGATGGGTGTCTCGTCCCCTGATTGCGAGTAGGTTACGATTTCGCCATCCCTCGTATATTGTGTCGTATGACGTTTCCCCCCACTGGCATCCGTCTCTTCACTAAGCTGTTGGGAGTCATTCATATTACGCACCACGACAATTTCTTCTGTAGACTCCACTGTAACCATGATATCGACTGTACCGACGCCAACGATTTTCTCCAAAATTTCCTTCATCCGGTTCTCCATCGCTAGTTCGATGCTGTCGAACGAATTGGTCGTTGTGGTTGGATCACTCTGCACCAGCGCCGTTTGAGAGGACTGATTCACCGGCGGCTCACGCCCTGTATTCTCGTTATCAATCCTCTTCACATTGACGAAGGAATTGAATAGCATGATCGCTGCGCCCAGCAGACCCAGAATGATCAGCCAGCGAAAGGTATGGCTTCTCTTCGGACTGCCGGCCCCACCCCCAGCCCACTGCTCAAGCTTTTTCAGCCAATTGCCCACTCCCATCCCTCCTAAAAATTATAGTTTCTTAGAAATATCAAGCTCATGATTTGACGTTACTAGCCACGCTGCCATCCACCTGAATGACTTTGGGATCCAAATCCCACTTCAGTTCCAGCAGCTTTACAATGGACTCCATTTCACTCGCGGACGCGCTGTCTTCAGCTACAGTTCCGTTCACTGCTTTATTAGGTTCAGCTGATGATGTTGCTTCACTCTCTACGTTATCTGCCGGATTAGTGCCAATTTTAACTTCTACAGGTGCTACAGGAGAGATTGTAATGGGTGCTGTAGTCGCTGTGCTGGAAGCTCCGGAAGTACCCGGGGAGTTGGCTGTTGTCTGAGGCATAGAGACCCTTACATTGGAAATGACAGGAACGTCTTCGTTACCGGTGCCGCCAGACTTCCCCATGCCCAGTGTTACGGTGACATTAACTCCGCGTTTGCCGGTCTCGCTGATAATCTGCTCTTTCATCTGACCCGCCACCTCTTCGGCAGCGAGCTGCAGACTCTGTTCCTGACGGCCTTGTGCAAGCTTTTGCCCATCTGCCAGAATCTGTTCCAAGGATGGGTCTCCCTTCCCTCCGCCAGTGAACAAACCGCCCTCTTTCTCTTGCTGTCCCATAGCGACACTCAGTTCGGAGATTGCATCACCTTTCAGGAGAGAGACGATAGGGCTGAGCATCGTGAGCAGGATTAGGAGACTTAGCACCAATCTTGCATAACGCTCCATGGATTTGCTTGGGAGCAGCAATTCAACAAATGACGCCAACAGCACAACCAGGATGATCTCCCGCAGCCAACCGCCCAACCAGCTCATGGTTTCCCTCCTAAAAGTTTGGTTGCTTCACCTCATCATTACAGTCAAATTGCCCGCAGTCAGCATGATCGTAACCGCCATAAAAAACATTAAGGAAACAGCAGCCAAAGCAGCGAACACGTATACCATGCTTTTTCCAATCGTCTGGAGACAGACCACAATCGGCGTCTCTCCCAGCGGCTGCATCACAGCGGCGGCTATATTGTAGATAAGGGCAAGCACCAGGATTTTGATTGCCGGAAAAGCACACAGGAACAATATGATAATGACACCCGATAACCCGATCGCATTTTTCACCAGCAGTGAAGCTGAGATTACTGTGTCTGTGGCATCCGCGAACATTTTGCCGATGACCGGAACAAAATTCCCTGTAATATATTTAGCGGCCCGAATGGTGACCCCATCCGTTACTGAGCTTGTTATCCCTCGAACAGAAATTACACCTAGGAACACAGTTAGCAGTACACCTAACAATCCAGCACCGATGTTTCGCAGCAGATTAGCCAGCTGCGTTAGTTTATATTTCTCCGACAATGCGCTGACCAGATGCAGCACAGCCGAGAAGAACAGAAGCGGAAAAACAAGGGTGTGGATCATGGTGCCAACCGTATGAATCATAAAAACAATTAACGGATGGGTGACGGAGACCGTAACGATATTCCCCATCGAAGCCAGCAGCGCGAACAGCAGTGGAATCATCGCCATCATGAAATCGATCATCCGATCGATAGCATCCTTTGCATAACCAATAGCGATATTGAAGCTGTTCACGGCAATTACCAGCACCACCATATAACAGAGCGTATAAGCGACCTTACTGACCGTTTTTCGCTCAAAAGCGGTTTGCAGCGTCTCCAGAATCATGCTGAGCACACTGATCATCACAATCGTCACGAGCAGCTTTCCGTTGTACAGTACCTCATGCCACATAAAGCCTAGAAGCCCAGATAACACACCCTTTAAGCTGAGCCCCTTATCTCCCGGAAGCAGCATGTCCATTAGCGTTGGTGTGGCCCCGTCCGGGAAAAAACCACCATAATCCTTCATCAGCTGATCCCAGTACGACTCGACTTTATCTTTGGGTAAATTATTCACCTGGCTCTTGACCCACTGGTCTACCGGGGAGGAACTGCCGGATTCTGGTGTTGAGGAAGCTTGCACACTCTGAGCTGTACCTGCAAACCATAGAATGAAAAAGAATGGAAGCAGCAGCAGTATTATTTTTAGTTTTGGAGGACGGAAAACACTGTGCTCTTGCATAATTTCTCCTCCCGATCCGTTGCTCAGCTCTCTTCACGATTGCTTTAAGCAGGCAATAGTTTCATGACGGTTTCGATAATGATGCTGATAATGGGTACAGCTAGTACCATAATTAGCACTTTGCCGGCGAGTTCTATTTTGGAAGCAATCGATTCCTGACCGGCATCTCGTACAATCTGTGCACCGAACTCCGCGATATAGGAAATGCCGATGATTTTGAAAACAGTCTTCAAATAAATCATTTCCATCCCCGATGACTCAGCCACCCGCTCCAGTGTAGAGAGGATCATTCCGATCTTGCCGATCAGAAACATAAAAATTAGAATTCCTGTTGTAGTAGCAAGAAGGAAGGCGAACATCGGTTTTTGTTCCTTCAGTACGAGAATCAATATGGTCGATATCAGCCCAATCCCAACAACTTGGATAATCTCCATAGCACGCCTATTGAAAAAGAAAGATCGTTTTTATTTCCTGCAGCAACCCGTCCAGCATCCGAATCACCATGAACAGCACGACTACGAACCCGATCACGGTGACCCAATGTGCGAAATCCTCTTTTCCCATCTGTTTGAGCACCGTGTGGATCATGGCGATAATTATGCCAATGCCGGCAATTTGAAAAATCGCATTGACTTCAATATTCATTCCTGGCACCTCGCTAAAAGATCAAAATGACGATCAGTACTCCAAGCAGCAGACCCAGGCTTTTACTTAACTTTTCATATTTGCCTTGATCCTCTCTGGCCACCGACTCCTCCTGCTTCAATTGCTGCAATGCTAACGCGATATGAGTGCTCTGATTCGACCTATCGCTTGTGCCGAGAGTACAGCTGAGCTGGCGAAGAATCTCTCTTTCTGTCCCCTTCATAGCGGTAGACTTCCAATATGCTTCCATCGCCCGCTGGATGGCATCCTGGGCGCTTCTGTCATAGGGAGGACTCATCTCCTCCGCTGTTTTGACAAACAACGATTTCAGCGGGTCCTTCGACTGATTCCCAATCCGCCGCATGGCTTCCGGCAGTGGGGTGAAGCCGTACATGATCTCTGTTTCCAACCGCTGTAATGCTGCTATTAAACCTCTGATATGTCTGGGCCTGTCTGCATATTGACGAGCAAACTGGAGACCTGCAAGCGTACCAGCCACCACAATGAGCACAGCACCGAACAGCTTAAGCATGCAAATCACCGCCTAGTCGATCCCCGGGAGAGATAAGCAGCATTCCTCTTTTCTGGCCATCCAGAATACGAAACGTGAGGCCTGCTTCTGAACGATGGAGTATGACATATCTCTCGAACATCTTTTGTTCCAGCAGTCCTCCAAGACCCGGCCTACGAGCCAACTCTGTTACATCTTTTCCGTGAGCGGAAGCAATGACAGATATTCCGGCATGCAGTGCCTCGGTAACTGCTTCGGCATCTTCAGGACGCCCAATCTCATCCGCGATTAATACCTCTGGCGATAGCGACCGGATCATCATCATCATGCCTTCTGCCTTGGGACACCCATCAAGAACGTCTGTCCGAGGACCCACGTCAAAGGCGGGAACACCACGCCGGCTGCCAGCAATTTCAGACCGTTCGTCAACAATTCCCACCTTCAGCCCCGGTCTAATCCCTTCGCGCTTGCCCAATTCCCCTAAGGAGATTTGTCTTGCAAGATCGCGGAGTAGGGTAGTCTTGCCATGTTGTGGAGGGGAGAGAATCAAGGTGTGCATCATTCGCTGCCGCCCCTTGTCCAGTAAATAAGGCAGCACTCCATCTGCGATTCCAGGTACTTCACGAGCAATACGGACATTAAAGCCAGTGATATCACGAAGATGTTCTACACCTCCGCCACTCAGTACTGTCCGGCCAGCAAGTCCTATCCGATGACCGCCGGGAATCGTAATAAATCCTTTTCTCAGCTCTTCTTCCATCGTATATAGCGAATGGTTGCTGATCAGGTCTAGCAGTCGATGAGTGTCTTCCCGATCCGGCTTGTAAGCTTCTTCAGGCCTCTGCGTCAAACTGCCATTCACTCTTAGAAAGTGATATTTACCAGAGTAGTTAATTTCCAGCGGACGACCTTCACGGACACGAATCTCCTCCACCATTCCTAGCAGCGGAAGGGGAAGGCACTTTAACAGCGCTCTTACTTTTTCAGGAAACAATTGCAGCCAATCATCTGCCATACAAAGTACCCCCAAGCTGTCCTCTACTTAATTGCTTTATTCCATATTTATGCTTGTACGCGCCCAATATGCCTATCATCTATCATTTTTTCAAAATCCCGATTAAGAGAAAGGCTACACCGCAGCCCACCCAGCCTAATTTGCTCCATGACAGCTGCTGTGCCATCCCAGTCAGGCCAATAGCTGTCGTCAATATCAATATGGTCGGGCCTACCAAAGCCAGTCCAGAATTGACAGCCAGCGCCTTATCGACCTGATTTAATCTGAGCATTATCAGCGCAGCTATAATCTCTGCACTGCCCGAGAACAACCGCAGAGTTGCCATCCAGCTTACATACTTGTCCAATCTACTCCACTCCTTTTACTAATTCATTCATACCAAAAGAGATCTGAGGCTTGTTTAGCTTTCTATTACTCATGGATATGCGTGGCTTTTTCACTTTAGACAATGAGAAATGACAGATTTGCTGATCAGACTGTGAAAGAATTCATAGTGAGTGGGTTCATAAATAAATATAATCAGTACGATAAAATAATTTTTACGAACGCCTTCATCTGTGGTATCCTTTTTAATTGGAAATATAGTGAGTTTATATTTTCAAAAAAAGGCAAACTAAAAAGACATAAGAAAAAGAGGGGATTTGTGTCATGCACGTACGAAATTACGGGCTACCGCTCAGCATGCGGTCCGTAGTCAGACCAGTAAGAGAAGCGGCAATCATTATTTTTTCAGCTTTTTTAGTCGCCGCAGGGATGAGATTATTTCTAATTCCTCATCAACTGCTAAGCGGCGGGGTAGCAGGGGTGGCTTCAGTCATCGGGTATGTAACTAATCCGAAGTACATCTCAATCATTTATTTTGCGATAAACCTTCCTGTTCTGATCTGGGGATTTATTGCAGTGGGGAAAAAGTACATCTTACTAAGCATGCTTTCCGTTTTAGCTACCACCTGGTTCATGACAATTATTCCTGCGGTAAAAGTGACCAAAGACCCGATTTTGGCTAGTATTTTTGGCGGCGTAATTATTGCTGGCGGGGTTGGATTTTCTCTCCGTGCCGGGGGTTCATCTGGAGGATTTGATATATTAGGCTCGATTATTACACGTAAGCGGGATATTCCTATTGGGAATGTACTCTTCGTAATGGATGGGATCGTTATTCTGAGTTTAGGCTTCTTTAAAAGCTGGGACTCAGCCTTATACGCTATGCTCTGTATTTTTGTGAAAAGCAGAGTGGTTGATATGATTCATATTCGTCATGTTAAGCTAACCTGCTTCATTGTTACCAAGGAACGGGATAAAATGCTGAATCGTCTTAGAGAGCTGCCTCATGGCATCACAGTAGTCAACGCAGAGGGCGGTTACAGTCACGAGGGCAATACAATGCTGATGACCGTAACGACCCGCTATGAGCTGTCAGAGCTGCGTAAGACTATCCTTGAGACGGATCCAAGCTCTTTCGTCAATGTACTTGAGACTGTTGAAATTCTAGGCCGGTTTAGACGTTTAGGATAAATACCCATATAGATGTAAAAAGGAACGCTGCATTCAAACCTGCAGCGTTCCTTTTCATTTATTGCTGATGCCCAAAAAGGAGACCCCGTAGCTAAATAGCTGTAGGATCTCCCTTTTTATTGATTGAACGGCTCTTAACGACGATCCTTAGGACCACCAACAAAGGCCTGCTCAGTTGTATCCAGATTATAAGCAGTGTGAAGCGCCTGAATGATCGATGGCAAATTGCCGGATTCGATTACACAAGAAACCTTAATCTCAGACGTGCTGACCATCTTAATGCTTACGCCCTCTTGGGAGAGCACATCAAACATTTGAGCTGCAACACCAGGATGGCTAACCATACCCGCGCCAACAATAGAAACCTTCACAAGGTTATCCTCGGACGTTACTTCACGGTAAGGTAAAGTTTTATGGATTTCTTTAATGACTTCCTTCGCACGATCCAGTTCATCAAGTGAAACTGTAAATGAGAAGTCAGCCTGCTCATTCTGCACACCACTTTGTACTATGATATCAACGTTTACGCCTTCTTCAGCCAGCTTGCCGAAGACTTGAGCGAGTACACCCGGTACATCAGGTACTCCTAGAATACTGACACGTGCTACATTCTTATCATAAGCAATCCCACTAACTACGACTCCTTGCTCCATGCTTGCTTCCTCCTTCACAACAGTACCTTCATTATGATTAAAGCTCGATCTAACGACCAGCTTAACTTGATGACGCTTAGCATACTCCACTGCACGCGGATGTAGTACAGCTGCTCCCAGATTGGCAAGCTCTAGCATCTCATCGTATGAGATTTCGTTCAGCTTGCGGGCTGTTTTCACAATGCGTGGATCTGTAGAATAGATACCATCAACGTCGGTATAAATCTCACATACATCTGCTTGAATAGCAGCCGCAAGGGCTACAGCTGTCGTGTCCGATCCTCCGCGGCCCAGGGTAGTGATCTCACCATCCAAAGTCATCCCTTGGAAACCGGCAACGATAACGATCTGTTCGCGTTCCAAAGACGCTACTACACGGTGTGGATCAATATCATTGATACGAGCTCTACCGTGGGTTTCGTCTGTACGGAACCCGGCCTGCCATCCTGTATAAGATACTGCATTCCGCCCGATCCCATGAAGAGCTATGGACAAAAGAGCAACGGAAATCTGCTCTCCTGTTGTCATCAGCATATCCATTTCACGTGCAGGCGGCTGCCCGTTTAATTGCTTCGCCGTATCGATCAAATCATCTGTTGTATCCCCCATAGCAGATACAACTACAACGCAGCGATGTCCCTCATCCTGCTTGTCTGCGATGCGCTTGGCAACACGTTGCATGCGTTCTGTGTCGCCGACGGAGCTGCCTCCGAATTTCATAACATAAAGTGACAAAGTCCCACTCACTCCCCATATCGGTCTATGTAGTTGCTTCTAATCGGTTTCCCGCTTTAAACCAGTATAATACGAAAATAGCGTAATGCGTTAATGATTTCATTAAAAAATTATTGATTTTCCAGAAGCTAACAAAAAGATAAGGTCAGCTTCAAGACACTAGCTGACCTCATTTCACTCGTCTTCCAGTTTTTTATTGAGAAGCTGGTCGATAAGTCAAGGCCATCACTCCAGAACTGAATCTTTTGGAGTCCACTAGCTCCAAAGTCTTCTCTTCACCAACGTTTTCGAACAGGCGCTGACCGCTACCCAGCAGAATCGGGAAGACCAGAAGCTGATATTCATCGACAAGGCCAAGCTGCATCAGGCTCTGCGCAAGCGTACGACTGCCAAAAACGAGAATATCTCTCCCCGGCTGCTCCTTCAGCTTGGACACCTCCTGAGCAAGATCGCCCTTGATCAAGCTTGAATTGCTCCATGTTGTTTCTTCGAGAGTTGTGGAGACTACGTACTTAGCGTATCCATTCATCATTTCACCGTACTCACCTGTCTGCTCAACCATATTTGGCCAAGCCTCTGCAAAACCTTCGTAGGTTGTCCGTCCTAACATTAGAGCGTCAGCAGCTTTCAGTTCAGCAAACTTGAAATGCTCCTGTTCTTCACTTCCGAATGAGAAGGTCCATTGTGGATTTTCCATAACACCATCAAGGGATATGAACTCAGATATAATTAATTTTCTCATATGCGCCTCCTTCTGATCCTTTAATTCGTAAGTATAACATTCTCACCCATACTGTTCCTCATGCATCCTCGT
This sequence comes from Paenibacillus sp. FSL P2-0121, assembly GCF_037975345.1. Taxonomy (NCBI): domain Bacteria; kingdom Bacillati; phylum Bacillota; class Bacilli; order Caryophanales; family Paenibacillaceae; genus Paenibacillus; species Paenibacillus sp. FSL P2-0121. The sequence continues at coordinate 4,969,450 of NZ_CP150245.1, forward strand.
TTATATACCAAAAACCCCCCACCGTAATAACGGGGGAGGCTGATTGGTTATAAGTTCGGCAAGTATGATGCTTCCTACGCGCGGGAGATATATTTACCTTCGCGAGTATCAATAAGCAGCACATCTCCTTCATTGATGAACAGAGGAACTTGTACAGAATGACCTGTTTCAAGCTTGGCCGATTTAGTAGCGCCTTGAGCAGTATTACCCTTCACACCTGGCTCAGTTTCAACAACCTTCAGCTCTACGCTGGTAGGCAGGTTAATCCCAAGGATTTCACCTTGGTAACTGATGATGTTTACAGTCATGTTCTCTTTAAGGAAGTTCAATTCCCATTCAAGCTGCTTGCTGGACAATTCGAATTGGTCATAAGTTTCGTTGTCCATGAAAGCATGCTCCGATCCGCTTGCATACAAATATTGCACGCCACGGTTCTCAATAATAGCACGGCCAATAGTTTCACCAGCACGGAAAGTACGCTCAACAGTGTTACCATTGCGCAGGTTTTTCAGCTTAGAGCGAACGAACGCTGCACCTTTACCTGGTTTAACGTGCTGGAAATCAAGAACGGTAAAAATATCACCGTCCACCTCTACGGTCAAGCCTGTCTTAAAATCGTTTACTGAAATCACTAAAAATCCCTCCTGAATTCGATAATTAAACTACTACTTTTCTTACTTACAGTACTGTATATTCTTTGGACGAATGGGTCAGCAGCGATATTCCGCTCTCGGTGATCACAATATCGTCTTCAATACGTACTCCGCCAATCCCCGGCAAATAGATACCTGGTTCTACAGTAACGACCATTCCCGGCTGCATGATATCGTCACTCAGCTTGGACAAACGCGGCCATTCATGAACTTCCATTCCAAGTCCATGACCCGTGCTATGTCCAAATTGATCACCATATCCGTAGCTAGCGATGATATCACGTGCCAGTGCATCACATTCCCGTCCAGTCATACCCGGTTTGATATGTGCCAACGTATGTAGCTGAGCTTCCAGCACAATATCATAGATTTCTTTCAGCTTCGGATCTGGAGCTCCGAGTGCAATGGTACGAGTCACATCTGAGCAGTATCCATCGAGTAATGCACCGAAATCAAGCGTAATAAATTCATTACCTTGAATTACACGGCTGCTTGCTACGCCATGCGGCATGGACGAACGTTCACCTGAAGCAACAATCGTATCAAACGATGACGCAGTTGCCCCGTGGGTACGCATATAGAATTCCATTTCCAAATCGACGTCTCTTTCAGTCATGCCTGGTTTGATCACATTCAGAATATGATTGAATGTAGCATCAGCCAGATCAGCTGCACGTTGCATAACAGCAAGCTCTTCAGCATCCTTGAACATACGGAGGTCTTCCACGGCTTTGGAAACTGGAACTAACACTGCCGGCTTAAGGGCTTCCGCATATGAGGTATAAGCGCTGAATGAGACATCATCCTGTTCGAAACCAACACGTACCTCACTGCCTGTTGGCAGCAACTCGCGTACTGTATCAATAAATTTAGGACCATGCTCTACAACCTTAACTCCTACCGCTTGATCCGCAGCCTGTGTCATGTACCTGAAGTCAGTTAGCAGATAACAATCATCGCTTGTCACCAATACATAACCGGACGATCCGGTAAATCCACTTAAATAGCGGCGGTTATAACCGCTGGTTATTAACATTGCTTCCAATCCTTTATCCTGCAAAACCTTACGCAGCTTGGAGACGCGCTCGTTACCCATTTTCATTCTCCTCTCGAAATAGCCACATTGTATTTTAACATAGGGATATCCCCTTGAGAAGTTTTTTCGAGCCGTTAGGCAAGTGCAGTCGCTTGCTCACGCTTTCGTTCGTCGGTATACTCAATCGCCGCTGTGTATCCAATGAACATCCCCCAAAGTAAAAAAAGGCAGAACTCACTAATCACAGTGTTCCACGGCAGCTTAAAAGGCGGCTGCATAAGAAATATTTGCGAGCCGGGAATAAATATAACTACCCACCACAAAACACCATAAACCAATCCTGGCCAAGGTCCCTTCAGCTTGCGCAGAATAAGCACATATAGCAGTGAGGCTATCACTGAAAATAAGATGAAAAACAAATAACCCACGAGATGTCCATACATTGTCGTCAGAAAAGTATGTTTAAAAAACGGCTCTGCTAAATAACCAGGACTAACCTTGGTAAAGCTGAACCAGTAGATTAACCAGTGCAGCCCTCCCCAAATCAAACCTGCGAAAAAACCTAATTCGAGCGCAAAAAACCAAATATTAGTATGATCTGATTGTTGTTGATGTGATTTGCTCATAGAATTGCCTCTCTTTCCGTATTTTTAATACCGATTTGTCTCTCCTTGTCCATATAAGGTAGTATGTGCAGCAAAAGGCGATCCAACTAGTAATGTCTTCAAAAATTAGTTACAATGTATTATATAAATCATATTAATTACGGGAAGGTGAATTGGTTGTCCCAGGAAACTCCCAGCTATGGCGGCCAAGCCGTCATTGAAGGCGTCATGTTCGGCGGCAAGCATATTAATGTAACAGCCGTGCGACGAAAGAATCAGGAGATTACATTTTTGGAGGTGCCAAGAAGCGATAAGAGCTGGGTCACTAAACTGCGCAAGATTCCGCTGCTTCGCGGCCTTGTCAGTATTATAGATGCCAGCGCCAAAGGCTCTAAGCACTTGAACTATTCGGCTGAATCCTATGCCGAAGATGAATTGGAACCCGAAGAACTGGCGAAAGAGAAAGCTAAGCCGAAGAAAAAGGACGAAGGCTGGAGCCTCGGAATGATTTTTGGCGTTGCTGTAATGGGTATTCTCTCCTTCTTATTCGGAAAGCTCATTTTTACGCTTGTACCAGTATTTGTCGAAGATTTTTTATTCAAGAATGCATTTGATAACTATGTACTGCACAACCTCATAGAAGGCGGCATTAAAATGGTTCTCTTGCTGGTCTATTTATGGGCGATTTCGCAAACACCTGTGATCAAGCGGCTATTCCAGTATCACGGTGCGGAACACAAAGTCATCAGCGCCTTTGAAGCAGGCGAAGAGCTGACTGTCCAGAACGTTCAGAAATATAGCCGTCTGCATTACCGCTGCGGAAGCAGTTTTATGATGCTGACGATTATCCTCGGCGTTATTATTTACTCCGTAGTACCCTGGGATAATCTTTGGGAACGTGTGATCCAACGGATTATTCTGCTGCCTGTCGTAATCGGTGTTTCGTTTGAGGTTCTGAAGGGTACCAACGCAGTAAGAGAAATTCCAGGTCTCAAATACTTGGGATACCCTGGACTATGGCTGCAGCTGCTCACTACCAAAGAACCAAAGGATGATCAGGTAGAAGTATCCATCGCCTCTTTCAATCGTATGCGTGAGCTTGATGCAGAGATTGAAGCCAGAGGATATACGGAGGCAAGTGTGTCAGGCGGCATATTGGATCCTGCGAAAGGATGAGTGTCCTATGATCAGGCATGCTTTAATTTTTTGGATTTCAGTAATTCTTGCAATATTCGGTTTTGTGATTGGAGTCTTGACTGAGCCTTTCTATACGCTGTCGAAGCTGATTCTCCCCTTAGTACTGTTAGCGATTATCTATTATGCTTACAAAATGGGACCAGGGAAATACGCTCGCAGCAGTAATGGATCTAGAATCAAAGTCAAACCTTCGCAGAAAACCATGACCAAGGTTGCTGGGATTCGCAAGACACAAGCAGCACCAGGCAAACGTAAAAGTTATCCCTTCCAAGTCATCGAAGGAAATAAAGGGAAAAACGATGATCAGCTTCCGAAGTACCATTAACTAAATAAAAACAAACACCAAAAAGCATCTCCACGTTTCAAAATAACGTGTGGGATGCTTTTTTTCTGATATTATAAAGCTTGCTTGTTATCTGGGGCGCCACTCCTTAAAGAAGTCTTCCCCTGCCTTCAGTCCGGCGGCATACAATTCGTCGCTTTGCATCTTCGTAATATTAAATTGGGTCGTGCCGATACCAAGCGTTGGGATGGTTACCGTGCGGACATATTTATCATCTTCAATATATTTCTCATCATGAGCAGACAGCATGGTGCTTACCATAGCTTGCAGCATACTGAACGGCCCCCTAATCCTGTGGGGCTGCGGGTCGGTTTTACCTACTGTTTGATACCCTACCGTAGGGATTCTTTTCCCCGTCACTTTACTATTCTCATTCATCCCGTCAAATAGCCATAAAGGAAAATTGCTTAATAACCCTCCGTCCACAACGTATACAAATTGCTCAATAAAAGACTTCCCTCTCGCGGACTGTCCATTTAACCTGAGCATCACTGGATCAAAAAAATAAGGAATACTGCAGCTCATTCGCACAGCCTTAGCCACCTCAAAATGTTCAGGAGAGATTCCATACTGTTCCAACCCATCTGGTAAGACCAATATCCGACCATTAGTAATGTCAGAAGCAATTATAGATAGTTTGCCTGGAGGCAGATCACGAAAAGTGATAATTCCCTTTTTTAGCAAAAGCGATCTCATCCACGATTCCAAGGCTTCACCCGAATACAATCCCTTCTTCAATAACACTCGCAGTGCAGGACCTACCCAAGCCGTATTATAGATGGGAGCTCGCTTCATAAACGATGAAAAAGAAGTTCCTTGGATCATCCGACTCATTTCCTCACCTTCATAACCCGCAGCCAGTAAAGTCGCTACAATTGCGCCTGAGGAGGTTCCAGCGACCTTTTTAAAGGTTCGCCCCGCCCTTTCCGTGGCTTCAACTGCTCCAGCGAGAGAAATCCCTTTTACTCCCCCTCCTTCAAACACAGCGTTAATCTCCATACACAAAAATCCCCCGTTTCCCATAGATTCTATTGCTTATCTATGAGCACGGGGGAGCATTCATGACTCCTTATCTAGAACAGTTATCTTATTTGGACTGAAAATAAAAGGTCAGCAAATTTGATAATCCAAACGGATTGCGGACTACAATGTCATTTGCTCTGAACATAATACTGCCTGCAACCTCTTTATATTTCTCATTATATTTAAGCTGGTTGATGATTTGGTCGCCACTTTGCCATTCTGCTTTCTGGTCACTTGCTCCAACCTTATAAGCAGCTTGCCCAATATAGAGCTTAACATTCGTATTCTCTACCTCTTTAACCCACCAATCTACTAGCTTATCGTAACGGGCAGTGCTAAAGGACAGACTCCAATAAATTTGCGGTGCGACATAGTCAATCCAGCCTTGCTTGATCCATGTCCGAACATCGGCGTACATATCGTCATAAGCGGTAACTCCAGCTGTGGTATCCGAACCTGTGCTGTCTTTTTTGATATTACGCCATACACCAAACGGACTAATTCCATAAGAAACCTTCGGTTTCACCTTATGAATCTGTTCTCCCAATTGACGAACGAATTCATTAATATTATCGCGGCGCCAATCCGCCTTAGAGGACAGGTTCTTCGTGTTATAAGTCTTATAAGCAGTATCATCGGCAAAAGATACACCTGAAGGATAGAAATAATCATCCAAATGGACACCATCTACATCATAGCCTTTGACGACCTCCAACACTGTATCGATAATGTGCTGGCGGGCTGCTGGGATCCCTGGATTGATGTATTTTTTACCTCCTGCGTCTACAATCCATTCCGGATTTGACTTAGCCACATGATTACTTGCTAATGCGGATGTAGAAGCATCCGTTGTCGCGCGGAATGGGTTGAACCATGCATGGAACTGCATACCGCGTGAATGTGCAGCGCTGACCATATAGCTCAACGGGTCATAACCCGGATTTTTTCCTTGTGTGCCGGTCAGCACCTTAGACCAAGGAACTAGAACAGAAGGGTACAGGCTGTCTGCTGAGGTTCTAACCTGTACAAAAACAGCATTAAAACCAACAGCTTTTAGCTTGTCCAGCAGATTATCAAATTCTTGTTTTTGTTTCGCTTCGTTACCTGCAGAAGCTACTGAAGGCCAGTCCAGATTAAATACTGTAGAGATCCAGGCTCCCTTCATCTCCTTGTTAGCCGACGCACCAGGAATACTTGGAACTGTTGGCGAGGTCGGTTTTGGAGTCGCTGTAGGGGCTGGGGTCGGCGTTGGCGTAACGACTGGAGTCGCTGTAGGTACTGCTGGTGTTTCCGGATCAGCAGCCTGCGGCGGCTCTGTATTAGAGTACAAAGAAATATGTTTGGTTGCCTGATCCCAGATAACCTGTAACCCCAATTGCTCACTTACAAAACGAAGCGGCACCATAACCCGTCCCTGCTTAATCTGTACTGAGGTGTCGAGGGCTACAGAAGCATTATTAACTAATGCACTTTTCTGGCCACTGGTCAGCTTGATCTCTGTATCTCCTTGCGTGATTGTTACTGTCTTACTGCTTTGATTCCAAACTACTCCAGCATTCAACCCTTTACTAATGACGCTAATTGGCACCATCGTTACATTCGAAGCTGTGATATACGGCGGCACATCGCTTGCCAGCGCCTCGCCATCCAGTTCAATGGTAATCTGCACAGCTGCCGCACGTGCCCCAGGAGACCATAAAGGCAGAAACAATACTAATACTAGCAATCCCAACATCCATTTACGATAATTCATAATTCCTCCCCAAATCTAAATAATATGTATCCTATAAAAAAAGAAAAAACGGATCAATCCTCCAAGTGGATGTACCGATTCCCCCCTTCAAAAGAGCGGTATCAGTCTCAGCCAGAAAAAGGACTTATCCGTTTTGACGCTAAAAACTGGGAAAGGTTGCACTAAACAAAATAGAAACGGCTATACCATCAAGTAGTTTATGCTCACCAAAGCCTTGCTGGGCATAACTTTAAGGACGGTATCCGTTTCGGGAAAAAACATTTCAAGAATCGCTTGCCAGTTCATTGTGAATAGCATATAAAGTCTGCAGACGTTCTTCATCGCGGCGGAAATATTCCACCAACGTTTCGATACGTGTAATCGAATCCCAACTCAGGTGGTGCTCGATCCCTTCAACATCATTATAGATAAATTCCTGCTGTACTCCGATCAAACCGAGGAATTCTTCCAATAGTTGATGACGATCAACAAGACGTTTCCCTACTTTTTTCCCTTTGTTGGTTAGGACAAGCCCACGATATTTCTCATAGATGAGATATTCGTCCTTATCCAGTTTTTGGATCATCTTGGTCACAGAGGAGGGGTGTACTTCCAGTCCCTCGGCAATATCCGAGACCCGCGCATAACCTTTCTCATCAATGAGCTTATATATGCGCTCCAAATAATCCTCCATGCTGGGTGTTGGCATTAAAATTTACCTCTTTTCTATAATGAACCTGGCGCCGAGCCAAACCTTGCTCTAACAATGATACATGTTTCTAACGCCCCTTGGCAAGTCCTTCAAGAGAACATGGGGAGGAGTTACCCATGATTGCCATGCTTCTAATGAGACTCAGTTAGGCATAATAAACGTACTCATCTTTCAGAAGGAGCGTGAATTCATGACTATAGTGACACCTGAGACCCCTCCCGTAAAGAGAACCAGAAAAGCTACAGCCCTTTTTGTCCCCGAGCTTGTTTTCTTCGAGCCGGATGCTTTAAATTACCCGAAAGGTGAACGAATTATGGAATGGGTGAAGGCTAACAATATTCCCTATCGCATGACTACATCGCATAACCGTATAATGAATTTCCCGGGTGACACAGAGGTCGAGCAATATAAAATTGCCAAAAGAACACTTGTAGTCGGCCTGCGCAAAACCTTAAAGTTTGACCAATCCAAACCCTCCGCAGATTATGCAATTCCAATCGCAACTGGCTGTATGGGCCACTGCCATTATTGTTATTTGCAGACTACTTTAGGGGCAAAGCCTTACATTCGTGTATATGTAAACACCGATGACATCATTGACGCCGCCAAAAAATATATCGAGGAGCGCAGCCCTGAAATCACGACTTTTGAAGCAGCCTGTACCTCAGATCCGTTAGGACTGGAGCATATTACCGGGTCTCTTTCAGAACTCATCACATTCATGGCAGCGGAGCCCCTTGGCCGCCTGCGCTTTGTGACCAAATACCAACATGTTGAACCTCTACTCGATTTGCAGCATAACGGACATACCAGAATTCGTTTTAGCGTGAATGCTGACTATGTGATCAAAAATTTCGAGCCTGCTACCTCGCGGTTTGAAGAGCGAATTGAAGCGGCTGGAAAGGTTGCCCGCGCCGGCTATCCACTGGGCTTCATCATTGCCCCAATTATTTGGTATGACGGCTGGCAGGAAGGCTATGCGGAGCTGCTGGCCAAATTAGCCAAGACCCTTCCGCCAGAAATCGGAAAAGGTCTAACCTTTGAAATGATTCAGCACCGATTCACCAAAACAGCCAAGACTGTAATTGAGAAACGTTACCCGAAATCTAAACTAGAAATGGACATGGAGAAACGCAAAAAGAAATGGGGCCGCTGGGGACAGAACAAATATGTCTATCCGGATGAACAACAAACCGCCCTGCGAGAATTTATCACAGAGCGGATTTTTGAGCATTTTCCGGAAGCAGGTATTGATTACTTCACCTAAAAAATCAGCCAATCCGGCGTTATTCCTTGTAGCCACACTGTGATCCGGAACATTTGATCCGTGAACAGCAAAACACCCATAAATACCATAAGTATGCCGCCAATTTTCATCAGCAGATTCGAATACTTGAGGATACGCTTCACTCCGCCTAAGAAAAAGGCTAAGAGAAAAAATGGCAGAGCAAATCCGATGCTATACGCGGTAATCAATGTAAACCAAGTGCCCGGGTCACTTGCCGAAAGAGCAATAATTGCCGTCAAAATCGGTCCGATACAGGGTGACCAACCCGCAGAAAAACCAATCCCGAAAATAAAGGAGCCCACATAACCCGCCGGTTTCCATTTTAAATCAAGCTTACGTTCGCGAAGTAAAAACTGCGGCTGAAAAATCCCAAGCAAAAACAAACCCATTACAATAATTAGAATCGCCGACAATTGCCGGATCAGATCACGCTGGCCATTAAAGAATTGCCCGAATAACCCAGCCCCAAAACCAAGTGTGTAAAAAACTGCAGAAAAACCTAATATAAATGCCAATGTATGAGTCAGGGTGCGTACACGAACCTCTTTAGAGTTGCTGCCTGATTTTAATTGTTGAACGGATAACCCGGTAATGTACGATAAATAAGAGGGGTACAGCGGTAAACAGCATGGCGATATAAACGATGCCACCCCTGCGGCTAAAGCAATTCCTGCATTGATATTAGACAAAATAGCGGCTCTCCTTCCGGCATTCGAGTCACTTCATGGAGCTGCTTATGGCTCCTTTTTTTCGCTTATCGTCCTTACAAGGACACCGAAGGCGTTTATGCTTGCCTAATGCGATACCGATTACTTAATTCGCTGTTTATGCTGGCAAACCCTTTTTACCGATCAAGGTTAATATCAATAATGATATGAGCAAAAGCACAATAGTTGCACCGGGAGCCAAATTCCAGACTCCAGCTACCACTAGTCCGCCTACAACGGCAATCTCCGAAATAATAACCGCCAGGATGACCGAGGATTTAAAGCTACGGGATAGCAATAAGCTGATTGCAACCGGAATAGTCAACAAAGCAGATACCAACAGGGAGCCTACGATCTTGATGGCTGTGCTAATCACAAGTGCTGTCAGAATGGTGATCAGCATGTTAAGCAGTTTCACCGGAAGCCCGCTTACACTTGCTGCATCCTCTTCAAAGCTAAGTAAAAAGAACTCTTTAAAGAACATCGAAACTAACACTACAACAGCTATAGTCACTATGCCTACCACGATCAAATCGGTATTATCGAGCGTATAAATGCTGCCGAAAAAATAACTCATTACGTCCGCATTATACCCTTTTCCTAAGGTGAAAAAGAGTGAAGCCAACGCCACTCCGCCCGACATTATAATGGCAATCGACAGCTCCGCATAACTCTTATAAGCCTTGCGAAGCTTTTCAATCGCGAAGGACGCTACCACTGCAAAGATAAGGCCTGCGCCCAGCGGATAAAATCCTGTTAGAAAACCGAGTGCCACCCCCGCTATAGTAACATGAGCCAGCGTATCACCAATCATAGATAATCGTCTAAGCACAAGAAAAACGCCTATAAGCGGCGCTGTTATACCAATCAGCAGTCCGCCCGCAAGCGCCCGCTGAAAAAAATCGCTAAATAGTATTTCCAACTTAAACTCTCCTTCATACAAAACTCAAACCATTTTAAAGCCTTTTTCAAACCTTTTTCAAACCTTTTTCGATCCCTCCCAAACCCTCCCTTCCAAGGGAGGGCCCCAAGGGCTCTGCCCTCTGGACACCCGTTAAGTGCAACTAGCGTAGGAGTTAGTGTTACTGAACATAGTTAGGTCGGGGAAAGATCGCTTTCGTCCCTAAAGGGACACGCTTGCAGACTGGGCGGTGCTTAGATAAGAGAAAGATTAAGATCAACTAGAATTGAGTCCCCGACTTCCACACTCACACACTATGTATAGCTCTAATCGCAGAGAAAGCTGCGATTCAGAGTTTAATTATGACTTAAGAGAGCGTGTGCTGCAGATTCTCTTCTGTGCAATTCTGGAGATCATGTGAGTGGCGGGAGTAAAAGTTGATTTTACCATTCGTCTGCACGGGCTCATGACCTAAATAATTTTTGATCATGTCGATATCATGCGACACCATCAGGAAGGTCATATGATGATGAGCATGCATATGGGTAATTAATTCAAAGAATCCCGCTTGCGATTCGGCATCAATACCCACCGTAGGTTCGTCCAAAATCAGCAGGTCAGGATGGTTAATCAGCGCCCGAGCCAGAAAAACACGCTGCTGCTGACCGCCTGACAGCTGGCCTACTCTTTTCTCCGCGATATCTTGTATCCGCATGACTTCAAGTGCATCCTCACATTGACGATGCTGAGCCTTAGATACTCTGCGGATCAGATTCTTGTTATTATATAGACCTGACAGAACTACTTCACGCACCGTTGCTGGAAACAATGGGTTGAAGGCATTCTTTTGCGGAACATACCCGATACGTTTCCAGTCTTTAAACTTGCGGACAGACGTTCCGAATAATTTAATTTCACCACTGCTCGCTGGAAGCAAGCCGACGATCATTTTCATCAATGTTGTTTTACCAGCACCATTAGAACCAATGATACCAAGGAAATCTCGTTCTCTTACACTATAGTTAAGATTCGATATCACCTTCTGTTCCCCATATGAAAAAGAAAGATCCTGTATATCGATGATATGCTGATGGCAGTCCAAGGATACCGATTGCATGCTTAAGTACCGCCTTTCCCTTATACTTTCCTTATTATTGTAAGGCCATAATCAGATTTTGCAAATTTTTCTCCATCAGAGTGAAGTAATTGTCGCCGTTCTTCTCTTGCTCCGCAGTAAGTCCCTCTACCGGATTAAGCACCATAGTGGAAACGCCCGCTTCGGCGGCCAGAGTCTTAGCCAGTTTATCGGAGACAAGCTCTTCAAAAAAGATATACTTAATCCCTTCATCTTTTACCATTTTCGCAAGCTTCACTAAATCCTGTCCGCGCGGCTCAGCGTCTGGCGAAAGTCCCATAATCGCATGCTGATCCAATCCATAATCACGGGCAAGGTAAGAAAAAGCCTGATGTGATACTACGATCTTATGGTTGGGCAGCTTAGCAAGCTCCTCTTTGAATTTACTGTCTAACGCCTGCAAACGTTCCGCAAGCTTATTGTAACGCTCTTCATAACCTTCTTTATGCTCAGGATCCACGGACTGAAGGCTTTCTTTAATATTCTGAGCCATGACAATGGCTGATTTTGGACTTACCCAAGTATGCGGGTCTGTATGCAGGCTGTCTCCTGAGGCATTACTGTTATGATCCGTGTCCTCATTTTGATGAGACTCTTCCTCACTTGCCCCATGATCATGCCCGTCATCTTCATCGGTCATGATATAATCAATACCTTGACTTACTTCAACCGCCTTAACTTTACTGCTGCTATCAAGGCCTTTTAAAAAGTTAGGAACCCAGCCTTCTAAGCCTGCACCGTTATATAGAAATAGCTGTGCCTTAGAAGTGTTGATAATATCTTGACTGCGCGGTGTCCAATCATGTGGCTCCACACCCACTGGAAGCAGGTTAATAGCATTGATATCTTCCCCGCCAATCTCCTTAGCAAACTCGTAAATAGGATAAAAGGTTGTAACTACATTTACTTTCCCTTCAACTATACTTCCACTGCTCTTAGGTCCGCATGCACTTAGTGTAAATACAAGTACCAGTGCAAGGACGAGCAAACTTATACGTGATTTCATTGCCGCCATTATATTGATCTACCCCTCAAATCGTAAATTTTACTATTAGTAGTATAATAGTAATCGTTACGATAAGTCAACAAAGAAACCTCACTCAGAAGAAAGACGGTATCGTCCTTTATAAAAAAGAAATGCTCCCGCAACCAACCCGGCTGAAGGAGCATTCCCTTGTTCAAGCAACCTCATTAAAAAATTTCTACAACAGTATTGTCTTATTTCACTACTGCTCCGTTTGGCATACTGTCCGGCACGGTAGCGATCGTTAGCTGGTCATCTTTAGAAGCCGCCAAAATCATCCCTTGGGACAACTCCCCACGCAGCTTCACCGGTTTAAGGTTTACGATACAAATCACTTTACGTCCCACCAGCTCTTCCGGTGTATAGAATTTCGCGATACCAGAAACCACTTGACGTTGTTCATAACCCAGATCCAGTTGCAGCTTCAGCAGCTTGTCAGCTTTTTTCACTGGCTCTGCAGCAATAACCTGAGCTACCCGCAGCTCTGCTTTAGCGAAATCGTCAATGCCGATTTCCTCTTTATGCTCTTCCACTGGCTCGGAGTCCGCAGCAGCAGGAGCAGCCGCTTCCGCCACTTCAGCCGCAGCTTTACCAGCGCCCATAGCCTCGGCAATATAAGCTACCTCTTGCTCCACATCTAGACGTGGGAAGATTGGATTGCCTTTCACCAGCTTTGTTCCTGCCGGAATCAGGCCAAAGGTCTTACCGCTATCCCAAGTCGTTAACTCACCAGGCTCAATACCCAGCTGTTCCCAGATCTTTGCTGGTGTTTGTGTCAAGAACGGCTGCAGCAGGATTGAAGCGGTACGCAGACCTTCCACCAGATGTCTCATCACAGAAGCCAGCTCGGCGGTTCTATTTTCATCTTTGGCAAGCACCCAAGGTTGTGTCTCATCGATATATTTGTTGGTGCGGCTAATGAATATTCCGATAGCTGTCAGCGCCACGGAGAACTCCATTTTTTCCATAGCTTCTTCTACTTTGGCATAAGTATTCTCAGCCGCAGCTTGAAGCTCACCATCAAATGCTGTTACATTTCCTTCATATGCCGGAATCTCGCCTGCAAAATACTTTTCAACCATAGCCCCTGTACGGTTCAACAGGTTACCAAGGTCGTTGGCAAGATCATAGTTAACCCGGTCTACAAAGCTTTCCGGTGTGAACGTGCCATCCGAACCAAACGGTACTTCGCGCAGCAGGTAGTAACGTAATGCATCCAAGCCATAACGATCAATCAGTGTCACAGGATCAACTACGTTACCTTTAGATTTCGACATTTTTCCATCTTTCATGAGCAACCAGCCATGGGCAAATACCTTTTTCGGAAGGGGTTCCCCAAGCGCCATCAGAATGATCGGCCAGTAAATCGTATGGAAACGAACGATTTCTTTACCAACGATGTGTACATCCGCAGGCCAGAACTTGTCATACAAGGTGCGATCCTCGGAACCATAACCCAGCGCAGTAATATAGTTAGTCAAAGCATCAATCCACACGTACACGACATGCTTCTCGTCGCCCTTAACTTTTACGCCCCAATCAAAGGTTGTACGGGAAACTGCAAGGTCTTCCAGTCCGGGTTTGATGAAATTGTTAATCATTTCGTTCTTACGGGATTCCGGCAAAATAAACTCTGGATTCTCCTCGTAAAATTGCAGCAAACGATCCGCATATTTACTCATCCGGAAGAAATAACTTGCTTCCTTCACCAGCTCAACCGGGTGGCCGCTATCTGGGCTTTTTGCACCAGTAATCACACCGTTGTCATCACGCACTATATCAACTAATTGCGTTTCTGTGTAAAAGGTTTCATCTGGGATACTATACCAGCCTTCATATTCACCTTTATAGATGTCTCCTTGCTGCAGCAACCGATCAAAAATATCCTGTACCACTTTTTTATGACGCTCTTCCGTAGTACGGATGAAGTCATCGTTCGAAATGTCCAGCTTACGCCATAGCTCCTTAATACCAACAACAATGTCGTCTACGAACTGCTGAGGGGTCTTTCCTGCTTCCTCTGCCTTCCGCTCGATCTTTTGTCCATGTTCGTCTGTACCGGTTAGATAACGCACTTCGTAGCCGCGCAGACGTTTGTAACGGGCCATTGCGTCTCCTGCCACGGTTGAATAAGCATGTCCGATATGTAGCTTGTCACTTGGATAATAAATTGGTGTCGTTAGGTAAAACGTTTTTTTCTCACTCATTCAGTAATCATCCTTTCTTATTAAAAAACAAAAAACTCCCGCCCCCATAATGGGGCGAGAGTATAACTCACGCGATACCACCCAAATTTCCTGTCTCTTCACAGAGCGCAGGCTTCGCCAGTTCCCTCGCGGGAACTGTCCATTAACGCTGGATCACGCTGTTATCTTACGTGAACCACAATTGCAGTTCCCGCTCGAACACAGTTCCTCCCGGACCATATTCAATCTAACGCTCCATACCGGATTTCAGCATATTCCGGCTCTCTGTAATGGACGTAACGATTTACTTATCCGTTCTTCGGAATTCATACTATTACTTGTGAATATACCCAATGGTAAGGCCCCATGTCAAGTCGCAGGGGCAGAATCCTTCTCAGCAGATTCATCTTGAAGAGGCGGCACAGGATCAAGTCCTCCAGGATGAAAGGGATGACATCTGGCAATCCGCTTAGCTGCAAGCCATGAGCCTTTCAATGGACCATGGACTTCAATGGCTTCCAGGGCATAGGCAGAGCAGGTTGGATAGAAGCGGCATGTTGCAGGTTTAATAGGGGAAATGTACCTGCGATACACCCGAATAGGCGCCTGAATCGTTCTGCGTAGGGTCACCATTTCTAAAGTCCCTTTTGTTTATCTGATGCTGCAACTAATTCTTCTTCCCGGTTCTCTTCACATTCTTTGCAATAACCGAACACCTCAAATTTATGCTTGACTACCCGGAATTGATCGGGTGTATCCGTTAAATTCATCGGGCAGAAATTAATCGGGTAGGTCTTTTGGCATTGAAGGCAGATCATATGATGGTGATGATCCTGATGATTGCAGCTTCCCTTGAACTTCACTCCGTCTTCAAAGACAATCTGTTCAAGCACACCAAGCTCTTCCATTACACGAAGATTGCGGTACACCGTATCAAAGCTAAGTCCGCTATACTTACGGCCCATATGCTCATATACATCCTTCGCTGACAAATATCCCTTATTCTCGCCGAATAACTGGGCAAGCGTTTTGCGTTGGTCGGTGATTCGCAGTCCTTGCCCCGACATGACTTCTAATATTTGTTCTGTCGACAGCATACGCTCATCTCCCATAAGATCAGTTCATTTATATTTCACTCTCTTAATAATGCCCCAAAATAAATGCCCCGTCAATGAAGCACCATGATGCGCCCCTACGCAACCTCTGAATTATTATATTTAAACAAAAGCCCGGCTGCGTATTCCTTTACGGAATATTCAGCCGGGCCTTTATTGTAGATAATTCCCCAATAGAGCTTATAGGGATATTCCTATTTGTTATTTCTTTGCTGGAAGTGGAGTGATGAGGAAATTGACCGGCAAGTTACTGCCTGAAGCTGCTGTGAACAAAATCTCCACAGAACCTCCATACTCACCACTACGATAAACCACACTGTTCATGTCAGCGTTCGAGAGACTTCCCACGCTTGGCATATGCACGATTTGGTTATTAACCATAACCGGCCCCATATAGTTACCGCCACGTGGATTAAACGTAATCAATGAGTTTGGTGCAACATTTTCGAATCTGATCTTGTATAATACCCCGAAATTACCGGCATTGGATGCTTCCGTACCTGCCATTGGGTCTACGCCAGCCAGGTTCTTATCACTGTAATTATCGCCTAGCAGAAGTTTTGCAGGAGTTTTTCCTACCTCATCGGTAACCGTGATAATACGAGTAGAATCTTCGTAAGTTCCCCGATTATGCACTCCGTCTCGATCCAGAACTGGAAGTGTTGGAAGTGTAGTCAGTGGATCTTTATTCGCATCAATCAACATGACATTATAATCGATTGGATAATCACTAAATAAGTCCGCTTGAAGTGAAACAATTTCACTTGGTTTCATAGCAATTTGGTTTAGATCGGTCAGAATTGAGACACTTTCCCCTGGTTGCAGAACAATCGTTTTATAATGCTCATTTGTAAGCATAGATTTCCAATAACGTTCTACAGACATTTTACCAGTACCTTCAGGATATGTGCTTGGGCCTGCAAAGCCCACATATTCGGTTGTAAGCGTCGTTGGGTACAAATTGTTATTCGTAGCAATCACATACACTTTAGCTTTAATATTCAGGTTATTCTTGTGGTGAATCAAGAAGCGGGTTTTACCCAAAGAAGTCTCACGGTAAGTAACACCTTCTGTATACACCGTTTCTGGGCTGTTGCTGCGAATTAGTTTATAAGGCTCGGAAGAAAGATTATAAGCTACTTGCTGCCAAGTAGGAACCATCGATCCATCGATGCTAAACACACTGCCCGGAGATGCAAATAATCTGTTGAAATCTTCTTTACTGTACAAGATTTCATCCGAAATATTAACGGTTTTCTCAAACGTGCTGATCGCGCCATGTGAATCTTTTACTTGGACAGCAATTGTCGCTGGACCCGGAGTAAAGAAAGCCTCGGCCTTGTTCGTCCAAGTTACGGTAATTTCATCACCATCAGGATCGCTACTTAGATCGGTATAAGTAATCATTTCACCCATCTTGTATGAATCCTTGTCTGTAGTGAAATTAGCAACTGGAGGTGTATTAGGTTTAAGCACTGTGATGGTCATGGTGTAAGGATCACTCCACTGTTGATTCGCATCCATTACGGAATAGGTTACTACATAATATCCTGGTTGATCATAGATATCCTGCTTGTTACCTCCCCAGCTTTCATCCACAATAGCTACACCATTTGGTGACGAGCTGGAGGTTACGAAGGTCACTGGTTCACCGGCGTAAATTTCAGTTGGCACTGTGAAGGAAGCTTTAGGTTTGTTGTTTAATGTAAGGATTACTCGTTTTTGCACATTATCAACGGTATATGGAATGCCCAGTGCTCCAGTTATGGATGTCAATGGAACCATGAAAGTCCCCTTGTATTGGTAAGCTGGACCTTTCATCGTCTTCTTCTCACCATTAACTGTATAGACCTTGCTGTCGGTCTTAAAGCGCATAACGTCGCTTCCCTTGGTAACAATGGTTTCTTTCGTTTTATAATCATAAACGTATTTCACGCCTACACGTTCTACCATAGCCCGGATCGAAACGTAGGATACGCCGTTTTTCACTGCCATAGGCTGATTAGCTAAATATTCCTGGCCGTTCTGATACATTTTGTTGCTGTTCATCATAAGAATAAGCTGACTGTTAGCCGCAGCACGAGCACCATCTGTTGTTGTAGGTTCTGTAGTAACTCCAGGTGTTGCAGTCGGAAGCGGTGTTGCAGTAGGTGCAATTGTTGCTGTAGGTTCAACAGTAGCCGTAGGATCAACTGTCTCTGCAGGAATTGGAGTAGGTGTTGGTGTCGGTGACACTACTCCTCCTGGCGTCTCCGTCGGCAATGGCGGCAATGGATCAGTAGATTCTGGCATTACCTCCGGCGCAGCTGAAACAACTGTCCCAACTACAGTAGTATTACTTGGGGTATTATTGACAGCTTCAGCAAAAGCCGGCACTGCCGCGGCGGCCTGAGATACGGCCAAAACAGCAACTAACGTTAACTTTTTCAAATCCATGATATAACTCCTCTGCTCCTATTTGTAAATATAAGTAGGTCTCTGTCTTTTTCATACTCCTCTTATATTCCCCGCAAAATGCTGCCACCCACGGTAGGGCGGCAAAAAGCTTTTGCCACGATCGTCATAACAAACATAGTATTAGACGCATGCCACCATAAAAAGTTTCATTATTAAGTAAAGAAAGATTAACGCTGTATTAAATATTGTTGGACAACCACGCTGTTTCCCCTGAAAAAAATGAGATTTTTTCTATAAATATGTTTATTTTTCGTCTGACTATATTCGCTTTCATTTGCTTTTGTTACAATGTATGGAAGAATATCTTTTACATGCGAGGGATAACATGTCCAAAAAAATCTCCATCCTCGTTCAATTAATCATGGGCTTCTCTCTAATCATCTTCACCATCGTAGGATTCACCATTTTTTTGTCCTACCGCTCTTCCTCTCAAGCTGTTCTAAACCGCTCCAATCAATATATCCTGGAATCCGTCAAGCAACTTCAAGGTAAAATGGATGCAATTCTTCAGGATAACGATAAGCTTTCTTCTACGATCATGTTCAGTCCCTTGATTCAAGAAACCTTGGGAGACTTAGCGTTGTCACGTTCACCTCGTACAGACGCCATGGAAATTACTCGTTACATAGATCAACAGACACGTTCCATAAACTCTGACATCCAGTTCAAGCTGCTCGGTCTGTCCGATGATCAGGTGTATACCAACAGCAGTTCCTTAAAGGTCATCTGGGACAGCGAAAAGGAAATCCGCGATGCTTATTGGTTTCCGGCTATAGCACAGAATAAAGGCCGAATGGTCTGGTTCGGTGTAGATGTATGGCAGAACGGTAATATCCCTGTGGTGATGGGAGCCAGACAAATTAATGATTGGAATGATCTAAACCGGTTAGGAACCCTGTTTCTTGTCCTCCCTGTCGAGGTTATCCATAACGCTGTCAGCCAATTTCACCTCGGCAAAAACGAGAAAATCCAAGTTGTTGATTCATTTAATACCATTGTCTATTCCACAGATCCAAAAGAAATTGGACTCTATATGAACGACGGGCTTCTAAAACAATTCAGCAATCATAAAGCCAGAATCGTTCCACAAAAAATAAACTCACGCAATCTGTTCGTATCCTATGCCTATTCCGACTATAGCGAGTGGAGCATTTTTGCTTACATTGATTCTAAAGACGCTGTTAAAGATTTAAATACGATTCGCCGGAATATTATTTTAATTGGCCTGCTGGGGATGGGTGCTGCCCTACTATTCACTTTCTTTTTCTCTTGGACCCTATCCAAGCCCCTTCGTAATCTGGCAACCAAGCTGAGCAATGTCGAACGGGGAACTACTTTACCTTTTGTAAAAACAACCATGAACAAAGAAATGGCTATCCTTTATTCAAGCTATAATTCGATGCTCCAAAACCTGGATCATACTATAGCTGACCTATCCAGCAAACAAATTAGTGAAAAGCAAGCTCAGATCGTAGCACTCAAAGCGCAATTCCGCCCGCATTTTCTTTATAACACTTTGAATACAATCTATTGGTCGCTCGCCAACAAGCGCATGCAGGAAGAGTCCCAAATGGTACTCGCTCTAAGTGATCTGCTCCGCTATAGTATTGACCGCGGATCCGAATTCGTTACAGTTGAGGAGGATTTAAAGCAATTAGAACGATTCATTTTTCTCCAGAAGCTGCGCTACGAGGACAAATTGCAGATTGATCTTTTTGTAAATCCTGAGGTTATGAATGGCCAGCTTATGAAATTAACCCTTCAGCCACTTGTCGAAAATGCCATTACTCATGGACTTGAACCCACACTTCGGGAAGTATGGCTAATTCGCATACGCGCCTATAGTGAAGGAACATCTCTGGTGTTAACTGTAGAAGACAACGGGGACGGCATGAGCGAGGAAAGTATGGCAGACGCATTAGTCGGCGGTGAGGTTAATCCGGAGAAGCTGCTTCATACCGGAATTGGACTATCTAATCTAAATCATCGCATAGAGCTAATCTACGGACAGGAATTTGGTCTACAGCTATCAACAAGCGAGCTTGGTGGCTTATTTGTGAAGGTCACTGTTCCATTACAGTATGATCAAAGTTAAGGGGGCACAACGATGAATGTGTTAATCGTGGACGACGAAAGTTTTGTTCGCCGTTCTCTGTCAGAAATGCTGGGAAGTGCGAATCACAATTTTAGCATTATTGGCTCGGCAGAGAACGGTTTGGAGGCTGTGCAATTGTTAAAAGAGCATATGGTTGATCTGGTGATATCCGATATCCGAATGCCCGGCATGGATGGGCTGGAACTCGCAAAGCATATCCATGAATGTTATCCAGACACTGAAACCGTGCTGCTCACAGGTTATCAGGACTTCACCTATGCCAGTCAAGCCATCCGTTATGGTGTAAAGGAATATTTGGTTAAACCAAATTCAGTAGAACATATTCTTGAAGTCGCAACAGGCGTATATGAACGTCTTCAATTGAAGAAACAGCAGAGGCAATTAACGCAGCTAAGAGAAAAAAACCTTCGGGAGAAACGCTTATCTGATCTTCTTTACGGCATCCCGTTGCCCTATTTTGAAGAACAACTTATTCCTCCTTTTCATTCCTTTGTAGTCGTAACCGTAAACCATCTTGGAGTGGGCATGCCTCAGAACTGGTCGGAACAAGCCATGTATGCAGCAGTTATAAATATATTAGAAGAATGTTTTGCGCTGTACGCCAACGTTGTTGGCATTCAAGAGGAGCAGGAAGCCATCATGCTATTATTCTATCCTCTTGAGCAGCCTAACGGCGTTGATGAGGTATTGACACAAGAGCTGCTGCATAAGCTATCAGGCATTCTGAAATCGCCATTTTGTGCAGGGGTCTCCAACCCTCACTATCAATTGGGGGCGCTCGCAACCGCCTATCATGAGAGTCTGGAAGCTTGTCAGCAGGTCAAAAAAGAGAGTACGCCATCCGTTATCTTTTTCAGAGACCTCTCCATGCATTCGGCTTCTCCACAGCTCACTGAACAACTACAAGTAAAGGCAACGCGCAGGGTAATCTCTATGATGATTGAGGTTATGAATTCCCGGCTCCAAGAAAATCTCTCCCTCAAGATGATCGCAGACGAACTGTATATGAATCCTACCTATCTCGGCCGATTGTTTAAAGATGATGTAGGGGAGCCTTTCTCTAGCTTTCTTACCAAACTTCGTATTCAAAAAGCTACTGAATTATTAGAGAATGTTACTCTCAAGGTATATGAGGTTAGCGAATTAGTAGGCTTTAAGGATCCTGCATATTTCAGTCTCATTTTCAAGAAATATATGGGGATGACTCCTCAGGAATTTCAGAAGCACAACAAATAAAGCAGAGGTGTGTTTCTCTTGAATGTAAATGGTAAGTTGATTACTGTCCTATTAACATTTGGCTTGTTACTTAATACAAGTGGTTGTCAGCTCTCCCCTTCCAAGGAAGATACCGCTTTACAAGACCCGATACAGCTGAACATCTGGCTCACTGCTGGATCAGGTCTTGAGTCGCTCATTGACCAATATCAATCCCAGCATCCCGAGCTAGAGATTCATATTCAGACCTCCACCTCCACGCAGCTTCCAGCCAAGCTACAGACCTCGTTCGCAGCTGGATATAGTTCGCCGGATGTGGCTGCCATTGATATTAGCTATTTAGATCGCTTCAAACAATTTCCTGATTATTTTTATAATCTAAAAACCTTTGAAGCTGACAATCTGAAGGACCAATTTCTGAATTGGAAGTGGCAGGAGGTGCTGGGTAATGATTTTATTTTCGGATTACCAACGGAAATTGGACCCTATGCCATGTTATATCGAACGGATATATTCGCATTATCAGGCCTCCCTACTAAACCAGAGGAAGTGGCTAAAGAAATTCAAACTTGGGATCAATTCCTTGAAGCGGGCACCAAAGTACAGGAGAGAACAGGAAAAGCTTTTGTAAATGACTTGGAGAACCTCTATCTCACCCTTCTACGTCAGTCCAAGCTTCAATATTACAGTCCCACAACACAAGAATTGATCCTCGACAATAATCCAGCGGTCAAACGAGCCTGGGACTTCTCAATTCAAGCCCTTAAGCTAAATCTGTCCGCCAGTATTGCAGTGGATACCCAACGCTGGGGTGCAGGCCTGCTCAACGGAGATTTTGCAGTCATGCTCTGTCCGGCTTGGATGATTGGTCATATCAAGAGCAGTGCTCCAACTGCCAGCGGTTTATGGAATGTAACACAAATCCCAGAAAACAGTGCTAATCGCGGAGGCTCCGTTCTGACCTTACCAAAGACAGGTAATCATCCTGATGAATCCTTTGCTCTTATTAAATGGCTAACCGAACCAACGCAGCAATTGGTTTCTTTCAAGGTACAAGGGGCTTTCCCTTCCACCCCCGAAATCTATGATGACCCAGAGATCCACGATCTGCACGATCCCTATTTTCCTAATTCAGAGCTTGGTCTGACCCTTTCGTCAGCAGCAAAAGCAGTAATTCCGACCTACTACGGCCCTCATCACGCTGACGTGGAGACAAGCATGCTCGAATACTTGACCAAAGCTGAAAAAGGCGAGCTAACTCCTAAACTGGCTTGGACCCTTGCTGTTCAAGCCGCAAAGCAAATAGACAGCTCCTTCCGCTAAGTACTATCATAAAAAGGCTCTCCCCGGCTAAATTAACCTGCCGGGGAGAGCCTTTTTTGAATTCATTTTCGCTTTATTTTTGCGCAGCCAGGAAAGCATCCAGCTGTTTTTGTTTCTCTGCAATAATCTTATCGAGCCCTGCCTTTTTCAGCTTATCAGCATACTTAGTCAGTACGGTATCAGGATCAACAGAACCCGTATCCAAGCTGATGTCGTATTCATCCATTACAGCTTTACAAGCAGCCATTTCAGTCTTCATTGAGGAGGCATCGAAGTTGAAACCAAGCGCTACAGAGGCTTTACCTTTAGAGTTAAAGGCTTTGAATTGTTCCCATTTGTCTGGAGCTTCACTTTCCCACACGGGGTTCAGGAATTGACTTCCAAGCATCCAAGCTGCAGCCGTATTATAATCAGCTGTTTTATCTGTAGCTTTGATCGTATCACCACTTACGACTTCATAGTGCACACCTTTTATACCGAAAACAAGCAGATTGTTGATATCTTTATCTGTGTGCAGAATATCTAGCACCATCATGGCCCGGGCCGGATCACCAGAGGAAGCGGAGATCGCAAGCATAGATCCAGCAGCATCACTTGTAGAAATCGTTGGATCATTGAATGCAATTTGTTTCAGCTTGCCAATCAAGCCGGTAGCGTTAGCCAGCTCACTATCTTTACCCGGTTTAAGCGATTGCACTGTCATAAAGACATTGCCAGCCTTCATTGCATCCTGAGTCGAATTCGTAGCAACAGCTGCGTCTTTGTTAATGTAACCTTTTTTCATATACTCACGAGTAAGTTTAATGATTTCTTTATAACGATCCATCTCAATCATCGATTGAATCTTAGTATCTGAGGAATCTTTAAGCAGAACACCAGGAATGGCAGCATCACCAAGGGTATCGTATTGTGCCATGTATTGTGAGTTAAAGGTCTCACCTTGTTTGAAATACAATGGAGTCAGGTCAGGTCTTTTCTCCTTCACTACTTTGAGAACTGCATCCAGATCTTGAATGGATTTCACATTCGACATATCGATGCCCAGTTCATCCGCAATATCGGAGCGATAGACAACCCCACCTTGTGCAGCCAGCTCCTTGTTTGTAGGAACAGCATAATTCACACCATTGATCGCTGAACCTTTTAAGAATTGTGGATCCAGATTTTTTAGAATCCCTTGGCCGTATTCATTTAGGAGATTACCATATTTGCCGCTATCGTCATTAATCGGGAGATAAGCGCCTTTAGCTGCATTCGTTACGTAGTTCTTCCATTGAGCTGTAAAGATGATATCGAATTTTTCCTGACTCGCAATTTTCAGATTGACATCATTGTCCCACGGACCCCAATCGATCGGTGCGATATCCAATTTGGCGTTGATTTTAGGTTCCAATAACTTATTGATTTCATCTTCTACAGCTTTTTCATCCTTTTGCACGGCACCGACATAAATTAACTTGACGGTATAAGGCTCCAATTCTTTTGCCGGTTCGGCAGTAGGATCCGCGGCTGGCTCATCCGTAGCAGCAGCATTGGTAGCGGTTGCATTTTCGCTTGGAGCAGGTGAAGCTGCTTCATTATTCCCGTTATTCCCACCGCAGCCTGCTAAACTAAGACTCAGTACCATCGTTAGCAATAGTGTCATTAGTGCGCTTTTTCTAACAGCTTTCATATACACCATAACCTCCCTCAAAATATTTATATATGCTGAATCGGCCGTTCACACCTTAGCATAAAGCGGCCGAATTAAGCCATTACAATCATCCTTAACCTTTGACAGCACCCACGGTAAGCCCTTTAATAAAATACTTCTGAAAGAAGGAATATACAAACACGATAGGTCCGATACCAATAACAGCCATCGCCATTCTTACCGTTTCTGTTGGAATATTGATTTCTACACCCTGTGCAGCCAAGGCAGCCATCGCCTGAGGACTTGCTGTCAGGAATTGAACATTCAGCATCGTCTTATACATTAGGTATTGTAAATTGACATGACCTTCGGGTGAGATAAAGATCAAACTAAGGTACCAATCATTCCAATAGGCCAGGGTCTGAAACAAACCTACTGTAGCTAACACTGGCATAGACAAAGGCAAAATAATTTGAACGAAGATCCGGAATTCTGGTGCCCCATCGATCTTAGCAGATTCGATTAAAGCTGGCGGTATGGTATTGGCAAAAAAGGTCCGTAAGATGATAACAAAGAAAGCAGAAACCAGCAGCGGCATAATTAGAATCCATAACGTATCCTTCATATGCATCATTCGCGTGTAGACCAGATACCAAGGCACAAGGCCCCCATTAAACAACATTGTAAAAAACATAAAAAATGAGAAGAAATTACGATGTGGAAAATCTCCACGTGAGATAGGGTAAGCGTACATAGCCATAATGATAAGACTCAGAATCGTGCCTACCACAGTCACAAATAACGAAACGGAAGCTGCATCGATAATTTGCCAATAATCTTTTAACAGAAATTCATAAGAAGAAATATCCCACTTGTTAGGAAAAAAGCTGTAGCCGTTCTGAATAACGGAATTCTCGTCCGAAAACGATACAATAACTACGAGGATCAGCGGCACCACACAAATCGCTGTGTATATCCAAAAGAATATATTAATTAGCAAATTAGATATATTAGATATTTCATTGGGTTGTCTTTGCCGTTTTGTGCGCTTTCCTGTACGCCGTGACGACCCTATTGCTGTTTCTGTCTGGCTCAACACTCCCACCTCCCTTTAGAATAAAGCATCATCTTTACTGATTCGCCGCACTGCTAGATTCGCTAAGAAAATCAATAGAAATCCTACAACAGATTGAACGAGACCCGCGGCTGAAGACATTCCTATATCACCGATTGCGAGGAAGGTTTGATATACATATGTGTCGATAACCTGCGTCGTCGAGTATAACGCTCCTGCATTTCTCGTAACCTGAAAGAATAATCCGAAGTCTGCGTTAAAAATCCTGCCTATCTGCAGCAGCGTCATTACTATAATAACTGGGCTGATTAGCGGCAGTGTGATTTTTCGAATCTGCTTCCATTTAGAAGCTCCATCAATAAGTGCAGCCTCATAATATTCATTATCTATTCCAATAATAGCGGCCATATAAATAACCGTTGTATACCCAATCTCTTTCCATATCTTCACGATTACTAGAATCCCAGGCCAATATTTGGACTGTGAATACCATTCGATAGGATCTACCCCAAAGAACGGGAGTAATGTCTTGTTCATGAACCCATGCTCTGCACTCAGAAAGCCGTATACTAAGTAACTTACGACGACCCAAGAGAGAAAATAAGGGAGAAACATAGCGCTTTGATGGAATTTCGATAGCCATCTGCTGCGCATTTCGTTAAACATAATTGCGAAAGCCAGCGAAAAAAATAGCGTCAGTATAATAAACGCTGTATTATACAATAACGTATTCCTCGTAATGATCCAGGCCGTCTCCGTCGAGATTAAATATTTAAAGTTCGCTAACCCGACCCAATCACTACCCAGAATCCCTTTTTGGTAATTGATATCCTTAAATGCAATTACCGTCCCTAACATCGGTATGTAATTATTGATGATTAGAATCACTATCGCAGGTAACATCATCAAATAGAACACCCAATATTTCTTCATTACTCTAAGAAAATTCGGCGTTCTTCCCCTGCCTGGTTTCTTTACTTCTGACAAGCTGACGGAAGGATTCGTCACACTCATTTTTGGTTCCCCCATTCTCCATCATCCCATTCTTAAGCCCCAATTACTCTTGCTTGCCTAACGTTTTGTGTATCCTCCTTACACTTTAATTAAAACATATGATAATTTATGGGAGTATAGGGAACATATTATATTTCTATAAAAAAAGAGACGATTATCCTCGAAAATCGAGGAAAACCATCTCTTCAGCCTCTAATAGAGGCAAAAAATTTAATTAATCATAGCTTATGTACCTTAATCGCATTTATCACAGCTAAAGGCTGGTTGATAATCTTTTCTCTTCATCACAGCCAAGGCTGGTTGATAATCTTTTCTCTTCATCACAGCCAAGGCTGGTTGATAATCTTTTCTCTTCATCACAGCTAAGGCTGGTTGATAATCTTTTTTCTTCATCACAGCCAAGGGCTGGTTGATAATCTTTTCTCTTCATCACAGCTAAGGGCTGGTTGATAATCTTTTTCTCTTCATCACAGCCAAGGGCTGGTTGATAATCTTTTTCTCTTCATCACAGCCAAGGGCTGGTTGATAATTTCTGCCTTAGATTAACTAGGCAATCAGTCCTTGTGTTCCCAGAGAGGCCCACATCCGCAGGTGTGGGACGGCCCCTATACTACTACGAAGAGGGGTGAGGGAGAAGGAACGGAAAGGAAGTTTGGAACTGTAGGAGCGTAGCGTTCGCCTTTATCCTCGGATTTCAACCGCTAATAGCGGTTTCTAATCAAGAAATCTGAGGATAACAGCGACCGGAAGTCCAAACATTCCTTGGAGCGACGCTAACCTCACCACTCAGCAACAAACATTCCTTGGAGCGACGCTAACCTCACCACTCAGCAGCTAACCTCACTGCACTTCGGTCCGGCATCGGTCGCGATACTCCTTAGGCGACATCCCTGTCTGCTTCTGAAATACCTTGGTAAAATAACGCCGCTCCTGATAGCCAACTCCCGAGCCAATCATCGTAATACTCTTATCGCTGTTAGTTAGCATAAACTTAGCAGCTTCAATTCGTTGTAGGGTCACGTATTCCACGAAAGTCATAGCAAAACGATTCTTAAACAAGAGACAGAAATAACTGCCACTAATCCCGATCTTATTCGCCACTTCCTCAATCCCAATATCAGAATGGAGATGTTCTGTGATGTACTTAGCTGCTTGGTTCATCAGCTGATCCGGTGTTTTTTTGCCAGAATCATCTTCACCTTCAGGGATTTCCTGAAAAATTGGAATGCTATTATACAGTTTATTCTTAAACTGCTTACTACGGATCTTAGCCCCAATCTCCCGTACCTTATTGCCAAGCTCTTCATAATGTATCGGCTTACAAATATACTCTTTAACACCTAGCCGAATCGCTTCCCGTGCATAATCAAACTCCTGATATCCGGTAAGAAGCAGCACCTCGCTATCCAATCCCATCTCCCGCAACTTACCGATAAAAGTTAACCCGTCCATCACTGGCATACGGATGTCACATAACACAAGATCAGGCTGTTTCTCCTCGGCAATACGCAAAGCATCCATTCCGCTTCGCGCCATACCGACAACCTCCATCCCCATCTCCTGCCAAGGCAACACCCTGTTCAGATTATTCAGAATTGGGGCTTCGTCATCAACCAATAATACTTTTAGCATAATGATCTTCCCCCTGCTCGTATTTAGGTATGACACATTGGATAATAGTACCATGACCTGGACTAGAACAGATAAATATTCCGTACCTGTCACCGTATTCAATGCGGATGCGATCTGCTACACTGCGAATACCAAGACCTCTGCGTTCAAGATTCATCCGGTTATCCCGTTCAGCCTTAACTTCTTGCTCCACAGGATCATTCACAATATATTGAAAAATAGCCAACTGAGAAGGTGTAATACCAATACCATTATCTTCAATACGTAAAATCAAATCCCCCTGCTTCTCCCAAACCTTCACAGAAACATGACCTTTGTAATCAATGCCCTCAAATCCATGTTGAATGCTGTTCTCTACAAGCGGTTGTAACGTGAGTTTAAGGATACCGCAACTCATCAATTCATTCGGAATATCGATCTCGTATTCGAACAAATCTTCAAAGCGGAATTTTTGTATATCCAAATAATTGCGTAAATGTTTAACTTCTTCATCCAGCGTAATCTCTTCCCGATCCTGAATGCTGATTCGCAAAATACTAGCCAGCCTGTAGACCATCTCACTAACTTTTTTGCCTTCATTCTGAATAGCGAGAACATTGATTGATTCTAATGTATTGAATAAAAAATGTGGTTTAATCTGTGCCTGCAGAACACGCATCTCAGCTTGATTCTTGCGACGCTGCTCCACATGAATTCTGTTAAACAATCCATTGATTTTATCCATAAGATCATTAAAACCCTTAGCAAGCAGCGTTAGCTCATCATTCCCTTTAACTTCTACCCTAGTGGTCAGATCTCCGTCTTCAACCCGGCGCATAAAACGAACAATGACAGCGATGCCGCCGGTAATCCGGTTCATAAAAAATAAATTGAAGATCACAGCTGCCAATAAGCAAAGGAAAATCACAGCGACGAACCAGCGAGCAAATACTGTAACTTCATGAGACAACGTATCCCAAGAAGTCACAGATACCAGACTCCATGGATAGTCCTTCAAATGATACATGGAAAGAATGCTTTTCTCCCCGTTGTACTCTGTTTTGAAACTCTGAAACCCTTTTTTAAAGGTAATCTCTTTATCCGCGAAAGACTGGAAGTCCTGTCCATCCAGCTTTTGATCTGGGTCAAAAAGAATCATTCCATCATCATTTACAAGCATAAAGGAAACATCCTGATTGCTATCCCCAATTTTTAAATTGCGAAATATGGATTCGAACTCCCAATTCTTGATCTGCACAACTAGGATACCTATGTTCTGAAAGAAGCTCAATTCCTTCACTAGCCGAATTTGTGTAAACACAGGTTCAGTACCCGTAAGCTCGGGATACTCGTGAGGAGCCAGCCATTTCGGCACACCATTTAAGTCCATAACTTCCTGGTACAGATCACTTTTTTTGAATGTATCATAGGGTAGCGTTCGGAAATTTTCCTTGTTAAAAAGCGACACGATTTCAGAGTTACCTCTACCGTTAAAATTGTACAAAAATGCATAACTGATCGATGGATGATTAAACAACAGACTACGGAAATTGCGCTGGCTCGCATTCAGATTCAGTTGCTCAGCATCAGTCAAATCCTGGTTGTTAGGATCATCTGCACTAAGGGCCATATGAAACACCGAGGTAGCAATTCCGTTGTCTGTAACGTTATCCATATCTTTTAATACATTAGAAATACTGTAACTAATCGCTTTAAGTGAGTATTCCGACTGCTGGCTGTACTTTTTTTCAATAGAATTATAAGTCACAAAAAACATAAGCATGCCTAGAATAAATAAAGGAATGATAATCAGGCCCAAAAATGCCGTAAATAATTTATAGCGCAAATTCATCGGCTAGTGCTCCTGACTGAGAATAAAGTTATCCTTTTACGCCGCCCGCTGTCACACCTTCAATAATCTTCTCCTGAAGAATTGCATAAATGATAATTACCGGCAGTACGCTGAAGACGATACCGGCTGACATTTGTGCATAGTTCATCTGGTATTGATCCCGGAATTGGACCATACCTACTGGAAGCGTTCGCAGCTCGTCATTCGACAGGAAGTAGTTAGCTAGCAAGAACTCGTTCCAATTTCCCAGGAAATTAACAATGAATACAGTAACCATAGCCGGAACCGTTAGAGGTACAATAATTCTAGCAAAGATACCCGGTGCCTTCAAGCCATCCATGACCGCAGCTTCTTCTATTTCTCTAGGTAAATTTCGCATAAATGCTGCTAAAATAATGATGGTAAATGGAATCGCATTGGCGATATAAGGAATGATCAACGCCCAGTGGGTGTTCAGTATTCCTAACTTACGTACAATCGTATAAATCGGCAGCATTAAAGCATTATTCGGGATGAGCATTCCTACTAAAACCAGTGAGAACAAAATAGTATTCCATTTCCCCTGACGCATCCGCGTAACCGCAAAAGCAAACATAGACGCAAGCAGAATGGACACTACAGAGGCAAGGATCGAAATGTACAAACTGTTGAAAAAGTAAGTACTAATCTTGGCATTTACCCAAGCCTCCACGTAGTTATTGAAGACGAATTCCTTTGGGATGCCAAAAGGATTAAGCGCAATCTCATTATTATCCTTTTTCACAGATGAGAATAATACGAATAGGAAAGGAAACAGGATCACTAACAAATAGAATAAAAGGGCAATATGTGGCAGACTCTTTTTCAGGGCGCGTGGCATCAGTATTCAATCCTTTCTGTACGACGTGCAATCAGCAGCTGATAAAGGACTGTAACCACCAGTGTAAACGCAAAGATCAGGACAGCGATGGCATTTCCGTATCCATACTTAAAGTTCGTGATCGCATATTTAATCATGTATGTTGCCATTACATCGGTTGAACCTGCCGGTCCACCTTTAGTCATAACAATGACGATATCCGCAGCCTTCATTGCTCCAGCAATCGATAGCATAATTACAACCGAGATGATTGGTACGATTAGTGGAAGCGTGATACGAGTAGCGCGTTGAAATCCAGTTGCGCCGTCAATGGCTGCAGCTTCATCCAATTCACCAGGAATAGCTAGAATCGCCGCTAGGACCATAACGATATAAAATCCAGTCCACTGCCAAGCATTCGTCAACAAAATAGAAAGCATTGCAAATCTTTCATCTGACAGCCAGTAAATAGGATTAATTCCTACTAGACTAAGGAGCTTATTAAAAAGTCCAATGTTGGGCTCATAGATAAACCCCCAGAGAATACCGATAACCGCTGTAGACATAATGGAAGGCATAAAGACTGCTGTCTTATATAAGCCCTTTAACTTCTTCACATTAGAAATTAATAACGAGAAGAATACGATCAACGGTACCTGTATACATACGGAGAAAAGAATAAACCAACCGTTGTTTTTAACGGATATCCAGAATCGTTCATCTCCTAGTGCTTTCTCATAATTACTTAATCCGGCTGATTTAACCGTCTCCGATACACCGTTCCAACTAGTAAAGCTGTAATAAATAGAACTAAAAATGGGGTAAATGAAAAACATCGTGAACAATATCAATGCTGGAAGAACGAAAAGGAAAAATACCACTGGATTTCTTAATGCTTTATTCATGACTACCTCCGGTTGCTTTGACATCTGGCGAATAGTGAATGCTTCAGATCAAGTGCAAACACATATTTTCTTTGATTTTAAAAATGTACCCTGGATTTAGCACCAGGGTACATTCAGTTTGCAGCTATTTATTCAACTGCTGCGTTTGCTTCTTCTTGTACCTTTTGCAAAGCTTCGCCCATTTTCTCAGGAGTCGTCTGATCGCCAATCAGTTTTTGAATTTGAATGTTACTGATTTCTGTAGTTACATCAGCTTGAACAAGAGAGTCAAATGCTGGGAACGAAGATTGTGAGTTGTTAAGTACACCTACGATTTCGCTCATCAGATCATCAGTAATATTCTCATTCAATACGTTTTGGTCAATCTTCATTGCTGGCAATACACCATCTTCAACAAGTCCGCGCAATTGCATTTCTTCATTAAATAAGTTTTTAATAAAAGATTTCACAGCAGCCAATTGACGTGGATCTTTCTCAGCAGATGCAGAGAAACCATAACCATTGTTCACATCGCGCATCAATGCAGTTTGGTCACCCGCTCCGCCTTCAACTGCTGGGATGTTGAAGAATCCAACTTTACCGATCAAACCTTCGCCAGATTGGCCCGTTTTAAATACGGAAGATTTCCAAGTACCATCATACAGCAGGATCGCTTCACCACTAGTGAATTGTGTTGTGTATTCAGCATATTCAAAGCCAAGTTCGCCTTTTTTGAAGTAGCCTTTATCAACCCATTCTTTGTATTTCGCAAATCCTTTTACTACATTTGGATCAGACCATTTAGCTTCGCCTGTTGCAAATTTAGCAGTTACATCCGGACCTGCATAACGTGACCACAGGTGGTTAGCTAACATAAGTGGTACCCAACCAGCTTTGGATGCACCAGCCAAAGGTACTTTTCCATCAGCCTTGATATCAGCCAATTGTTGTTCCAATTCAGCAAATGTTGTTGGAGCCTTCCAGCCCTTGCTTGTATAGTATTCTTTGTTATAGAAGAAACCTTCACCAGAACCACCGATTGGCAATCCATAGATTTTTCCTTCATAAGTGAAAGGATCAAGATTTGAGAATTTATCCTTAATTCCAAGTTCCTCAAGGATTGGAGTCAGGTCAAGTAATTTACCTTCTTTAGCATAGATCTTGGAGTCAGGGCTGCCGAACAGATCGAAGATTTCCGGTGGATTACCCGCAGCCATTTCACCACGCAATTTTTCTTTACGGTTTACATCTGAATCTACCCCATCGAGTTTAAAGGTCAGACCCGGTACATCCTCTTGTACTTTGTTAACTACTTCTTCGAGAATAGCCAGACGTTTCTGCTTGTCTGCACCGATTTGAGTGTGACGAATCGTCATTTCAAATGGCTCGTTATTTACCGGTTCTTCTGTTGCTGGAGCATTTGTAGCGGCTGAGTTAGTCGCGGTAGCGTTTCCATCTCCTTTGTTAGAAGACGCATTGTTGTTGCCTCCGCAACCAGTCAGTAAAGCTGATGATACGAAAATCAGGGACAATAGCAAAGTCATACTTTTTTTCATTTCTTGTGACCCTCCCTATATATTGATGTGCTTTACACTTCTTATTATAGAAAACAGACTTCATTATCGTAAGGTTAAGATTCATCCACTATAGGGATAAAAATCTCTAATGTAAGCGGAATCAACTACACGATAAGTTATATTTTATAACATTAAAATGTTAATTCGCTTTATTCATTTGTTTTTCTCATCACAAAAGTTTGTTTCTCTTTAAAAACATTTAATTAAAATATAAAATTAGTCATATTACCTGACATATTCATTTATTATCTACCCCATAAACCACGTGTAACTATAGCATGTCTTTATTAGGAATAATATAAAATCCCCCCTCAGAGGAGCTTTAACCCCTCCCTTTTTACTTCCTCATAACAAAAAACCGCACCTTCAGTGATGATCAACCACTGAGGGTACGGTCTCTCTTAAAAATAGATTTCTATTATACCAATGCCGTTTGCTTACGACCTTCTTCGACCAAGCGGTATGCCCGTTGCACTTCTTCTTCTGTTGGAGAAGGTACTCCATCCAGTTCATAAGCTTTGCCGAGCATTTCCCATTTATAGATACCCATCTGATGATAAGGTAAGATTTCGAATTTCTCGACGCCATTTAAGGTTCCAATATAACGACCTAAGTTAATGAGATCCTCTTCACGATCATGAATACCAGGAACATATACATGTCGGATCCACATCTTACGATTATGGTCTGAGAGCCAGCGTGCAAGCTTCAAAGTTCGATCATTGGATTTACCGGTTAATTTGATATGCGCTTCTTCATCAATATGCTTCAGATCAAGCATAACCAAATCTGTTACATCCAATAAGTCATTAATCTTGTCACCTTCGTTGTAACCATTACTGTCTAATGTGGTGTGCAAATTCCAACGCTTCTTCACTTCCGTAAATAACTGCTTTACAAATTGCGCCTGCAAGGTTGGTTCTCCACCGGATACAGTTAACCCGCCACCGGATGAACGATAGTAGTTTATATATGGCTCGATTTCCGAAAGCACTTCTTCTAGAGTCATTTCTTTACCTTCATCTAAAGCCCAGGTATCAGGGTTATGGCAATACTGACATTTCAGCAAGCAGCCTTGCATAAATAAGACAAATCGAATACCAGGTCCATCAACGGTTCCAAAGGTTTCCAAAGAATGTATGCGACCTTTAATCATAGGATGTCATCCTTTCGCCACGCCAGACTAACAGTCCCTTTTTCAACGATGAAGATCCCTGTCCTTGAGACTGTCATATCCCTATATCGCGGCAATAAAATTTAAAATTTTAACAATTCTCAAACAAGATATTACCGCCCTTGAGACAAGGGCGGTATCTTCCTTGCAATTATTTCAATAGTAGTACTAATTCAAAGATCTTCATGACAGGAACAAATTACATCGAACCGTGGAATGTACGGTTGATTACATCCATTTGTTGTTCACGAGTCAGCTTGATGAAGTTAACTGCATAACCGGATACACGGATAGTCAATTGTGGATAGTTCTCTGGGTGCTCCATAGCGTCCATCAGCTGTTCACGGTTAAATACGTTAACATTCAAATGCTGAGCGTTGTTATGGAAGTATCCATCCATCATGTGTACCAGGTTAGACTTACGGGAATCCTCGTCTTTACCAAGTGCCTTAGGTACGATGGAGAACGTATTAGAGATACCATCTTGTGCATCGGAGTAAGGCAGTTTAGCTACAGAGTTCAGGGAAGCCAAGGCGCCTTTCTTGTCACGTCCGTGCATTGGGTTAGCACCTGGTGCGAAAGGTTCACCTTTCTTACGTCCGTCAGGTGTAGTACCTGTCTTCTTACCGTACACTACATTCGAAGTAATGGTCAGTACCGATTGAGTCGGCACAGAATCACGATATGTTTTGTTTTTACGGATCATAGTCATGAAGGTTTCAACCAATTCTACTGCGATGCTGTCAACAGCATCGTCATTGTTACCGTAGCAAGGGAATTCGCCTTCGGTTTCGAAATCGATCGCAATACCTTGTTCGTTACGAATAGGTTTTACTTTGGCGTATTTAATTGCGCTTAGTGAGTCAGCTGCAACGGACAGCCCAGCAATACCACAAGCCATCGTACGCAGAATGTCACGGTCATGCAGCGCCATTTCGATACGTTCGTAAGAATATTTGTCATGCATATAATGAATGATGTTCAAAGTGTTAACATAAGTCTTAGCCAACCACTCCATCATCGGTTTGAAACGTTTCATTACTTCGTCATAATCCAGATATTCAGAAGTGATCGCTGGGAATTCCGGTCCAACTTGTGCTCCGGATTTTTCATCTACACCACCATTGATAGCATACAGTAATGCTTTTGCCAGGTTGGCACGAGCACCGAAGAACTGCATTTGTTTACCGATACGCATTGGAGATACGCAGCAAGCAATCGCATAATCTTCACCCCAGTATGGACGCATTACATCGTCATTTTCATACTGAATTGCACTAGTTTCGATGGAAACCTTAGCACAATATTTTTTGAAGGCTTCAGGCAATTTTTCGGACCACAGTACAGTTAAGTTTGGTTCCGGAGCTGGACCCAAGTTGTACAGGGTGTTCAAGAAACGGAAGCTGTTCTTAGTAACACGAGTTGTTCCGTCTTCAGCCATACCACCGATGGATTCAGTTACCCATGTTGGGTCGCCGGAGAACAGATCATTATAGTCAGGTGTACGCAAGAATTTCACGATACGCAGTTTCATTACGAAATGATCGACGATTTCTTGTACTTGTTCTTCAGTCAAAGTACCTTCAGCAATATCGCGTTCTGCATAGATGTCCAGGAAAGAGGACACACGGCCCAGGGACATCGCCGCACCATTTTGCTCTTTAACTGCTGCCAGATATCCGAAGTATACCCATTGAGTAGCTTCTTTGAAGTTGGTCGCTGGTCTGGAAATATCCATACCATGAGCAGCTGCCATTTCTTTCAATTCGCCAAGTGCACGAATTTGTTCGGACAGCTCTTCACGCAAACGAATGATATCTTCAGTCATGGAATCTACTTCAAGCTCAGTTTGTTGTTGTTTTTTGTCTTTAATGAGGAAATCAATACCGTACAGAGCAATGCGGCGGTAGTCGCCGATGATGCGTCCGCGTCCGTAAGCATCAGGAAGACCTGTAATTACGCCGGATTTACGCACAGCTCTCATGTCTGGTGTATATGCATCAAATACGCCTTGGTTATGCGTTTTGCGAATGTTCGTAAACATGTCAACGATGTTTTGTGGAAGCTCGAAGCCATAAGCCTTCGTAGCATCAACCATCATCTTGATCCCGCCGAATGGCTGGATGGAACGTTTGAAAGGAGCATCAGTCTGTACGCCTACAATTTGTTCCTTGTCCTTGTCAATGTAGCCTGGAGCATGTGAAGTGATTGTGGAGACAGTATCTAGGGAAACATCCCATACGCCGCCTCTTTCTCTTTCTTCCTTGCTCAATTGGGAAATAATCTTCCAGAGTTCAGTTGTGTTACTAGTAGGTCCTACGAGGAATTCTTCGTTTCCTTCATAAGGCTTAATGTTGCTTGCGATAAAGTTGTTAACGTCAACTTTTCTGGACCATTTACCTTTTGTAAAACTTCTCCAACCGGATTTCACTTCTTGTACATCTTTTTCAATCACCGACATGCTAAATCCCTCCATCTATATTTATATTATATTTGTAGAGATCGCGGGCTTGAAGGTTGATCCCGTGTCTCGTGATCCCAAGAAAAATATGGTTGTTCGAAAATTCACAATCATTGTTCCATATATGGGACCGTTGTTTATATAAACATTTTAGTTTATTTTCTATAAATAGACTGTGACAAATATCACCTTTCCGGTGATATTTGTCACTTATATCTAATCCACAACCATCCTATTATCTACTTAACCAAATATTAATTATCAAATCTTCCGTAGAAAGCATTACGATATACATCTGCAAGTTCAGATACCAGCGGCAGCTTAGGATTGGCAGTTGTACATTGATCTTCAAATGCACGGTCAGCCAAGTAATCTACATGGGATTCAAAATCCTTAGGATCAAAGCCCAATTGTTGGAAGGATTCTTCGATACCCAGTTTTTTGTTCATGTCGCGAATAGCATTGATCAGGCTAGTTACACCTTCTTCAGTTGTGCGAGCTGGCAATCCCAGAATACGGGCGATTTCTGCATAACGCTCGTCAGCTACGAAGTGTGAATATTTAGGGAACGAAGCGAACTTCGTAGGTTTCTTAGCATTGTAACGAATAACGTGTGGCATAAGGATCGCATTAGTACGACCGTGAGCAGTGTGATATTGACCGCCCCATTTATGCGCCAAGCTGTGGTTAATACCCAGGAAAGCATTAGCAAAGGCCATACCAGCAAGTGTTGATGCGTTATGCATTTTTTCACGGGCAACTCTGTCGCCTTCAAGAGCCGATTTTTCAAGGTATTGGAATACCAATTGGATTGCTTTAATTGCCAGACCATCCGTGTAGTCACTCGCCATAACAGATACATAAGCTTCGATGGCATGTGTCAATACGTCCATACCTGTATCAGCTACAGCAGTTTTTGGCAAGCTATATACGAACTCTGGATCAATGATAGCTACGTCTGGAGTTAGCTCGTAGTCAGCCAAAGGATATTTAGTGTGTTGTTCAGTTGTTTTATCGGTAATAACTGCGAAAGATGTTACTTCCGAACCCGTACCCGAAGTAGTTGGAATCGCTACAAACTTAGCTTTGTTTCCAAGTTTAGGGAATTTGTAAACCCGTTTACGGATATCCATGAATTTTTGTTTCAGACCATTAAAGTCTGCGTCTGGATGTTCATAGAATAACCACATTCCTTTTGCAGCATCCATTGGGGAACCACCGCCAAGTGCGATGATGCAGTCCGGTTGGAATCTGTTCATCATTGCTGTACCTTTTTCAACTGTAGTTGTTGATGGATCTGGTTCAACTTCCGAGAACACTTCGATTGCTACAGGAGTTTGGCGTTGACGCAGGTAATGTTCAACTCTTTCAACATATCCAAGCTTAACCATCATTGGGTCAGTGATAATTGCGACACGTGTGATATCAGGCATTTTGGTCAGGTACTGAGTAGCGCCTTTTTCGAAATAGATCTTGTCAGGTACTTTAAACCATTGCATATTCACGGTACGACGATTCACCCTTTTCACGTTGATCAAATTAATTGCTGTAACGTTTTGCGACACGGAGTTACGACCATAAGATCCGCAGCCCAGCGTCAACGAAGGGATGTTAGTGTTATAGATATCGCCGATCGCACCATGAGTGGAAGGCGAGTTAACGAGAATACGTCCTGTTTGCAGACGGTTAGAGAACTTCATGATTACTTCTTCGTTGTTGGAGTGGATAGCCGAACTATGGCCCATACCACCAAATTCAACAACTTGTGCTGCGCGTTCAATACCTTGATCTGCGTTTTTAACTTTGTAGCAAGCAAGCACAGGACTCAATTTTTCAGCGGACAATGGATATTTAGTGCCTACACCTTCAAGTTCTGCTACCAGAATCTTAGTGCCGGCAGGAACTTGAATGCCGCACATTTCAGCAATTTTCACTGCGGATTGTCCAACGATTGCTGGATTAACCGCACATTTATCAACGTTCATAGCGCCGCTAGTAAGTTTGGCAGCTTCTTCTTTGTTAACAAAGTAGCAGCCATTAGCGATCATTTTCTTTTTCACTTGATCGAAGATTGGTTCTTCGATAATAACAGCTTGCTCGGAAGCACAGATCATACCATTATCAAATGTTTTGGAAAGAATGATGTCCGTTACGGCTTGATCGATATCCGCGCTCTTTTCGATGAATGCAGGTACGTTACCGGGACCTACGCCAAGAGCTGGTTTACCACAGCTATAAGCTGCTTTTACCATTGCAGAACCGCCTGTTGCAAGAATAAGTGCAACGTCAGGGTTGTTCATCAAAGCGTTTGTTTTGTCCATCGTTGGCATTTCAATCCATTGGATACAATTCTCAGGTGCGCCAGCTTTTACAGCCGCATCATGAAGAATTCTAGCAGCTGCTGCACTACACTCTTGCGCAGATGGGTGGAAACCGAATATAATAGGGTTCCGTGTCTTAATCGAAATCAACGCTTTAAACATCGTGGTGGATGTAGGGTTGGTTACCGGTGTGATACCCATTACAATTCCGACGGGCTCAGCAATTTTTTGGAAGCTTTCATAAGCATTGTCTTCAATAACGCCTACTGTTTTATCGTATTTAATTCCGTGCCAGATATATTCTGTCGAGAAGATGTTTTTAGTAATTTTGTCTTCGTAAACCCCGCGGCCAGTTTCTTCTACAGCCAATTTAGCGAGGTACATATGTTTGTCGAGTCCAGCCAACGCCATTGCATGAACGATTGTGTCAACTTGCTCTTGATCCAGCGCCATGAATGCCTCATGTGCTTTTTTCGCTTTATCCACCAAAGTCTGAATATACTCTTCAGCGGTAGTTTGTTTAACTTGGGCGGCGACTTCGTTCTTAACTGCCATCTCCCTCGTCCTCCTGTCAATTTTTAGGTTGTTTTTCTCTACACATTTATCTTATCACATCATTTCCACCTTGTATAGTGAAATCTTTCACAAAGTATAAAGTTTTTTTGATTTGTTTTCAAAGCGCTTTCATTCGATCATTTTATAGGTTTTTTACCATTATTTATGCTGTAATATCCCTTAAATCTAAAGTTTATGTTTAAAAAGACAAGAACCAATACCCATTTTCTACCTTTCCGCTCGCAAAAATATTTTAAAAATGCAAATCTAATTTTGTTGACACTCTATTTTTCCCATGACCCTCTAAAAAATAGTCGGAAACCATCCGTTGGGTTGATTTATAAAAATATCAATAATATAAACATAAAAAAACCGACTCCTAATGGAGCCGGTTCTGTCCTTCCTTGCCTATTCTACTTTAATTGTATCGAAGAATTTCTCCTGCACTGTTTTTGCAGCAGCTTCAAGCTGTGTCTTGGAATCTGTTCCTTTTTTGGAGAACAGCTCTTGAATTACATTGGACATGGTTGCGTAGTAGTCCTGTGTATTGTATTGCGCTTCCGGTTTACCGTCCAGCAAGCCTAAAATATCAGGGCTGTATTGATATACATTTGTATATTTATCATACACAGCTTTTGTTTTCTTACCGAAGTCAGAATCTGCAGAATAGTAATCTAAGAGCGGCGGAATAAAGTATTTGCCATCCGTTGTACGTTGTTGCAGAACCGCATCCAGTGCTTCTAGACCTTTATCGGAGAAGTAATCAAATGTAATATAACGGAATGCCATTTCTTGCTCGTCTGGTGTTGCATTTGGATTGATTACAAGGTAGTCACCACCAAGTACCCCAGTGTGTTTTCCGCCTTTTTCCATCGCAGGCATTGGATACGTAAGTACATCTTCTGGTTTCAGACCGCCTTGATTCAACGCTTGCTCAATAACACCGTCAGATCCAGCCATTACCATTGCTGTACGACTTTGTTGGAATGCGCCTACAGCATCACCCCAGCCCAGTGCCCAGTCCTGAGGAATCGCGTTTGCTTCCCATCTAAGTTTCTTGTAGAAATCCAGCGCTTTAATCCCAGCCTCAGAATTAAAAGTAGCTACAACCTTACCGCCTTCAATCTTCTGAATTTCACCGCCAGCCTCGAACAGGAAGTTGGTCCAGTTCCAGCCTGCTTCATTCCCTTTACCCATTGGAGCAATACCGGAAATCCCTTTTTTGGTATCAGCTACACCTTTCGCGGTATTCAGCATATCATCCCAAGTCCAATCCATAGATGGAACAGCAACGCCTTTTTCATCCAGCATTTTTTTGTTGATCATTGTGGTTGTTACATAACCCTTTTGAGTAACGCCGAATACTTTTCCGTCAATGATAAATTGGTTTTGGAGAACCGGGTTAATTTGATCCTTAAATTCGTATTTATTCCACAGATCCGTAATGTCAGCTACCCAGCCTTTTTCAACTAGGAATTTTGCTTCTGTAGCGTAAGTGTTAAAGAAGGTTGGAGCTTCATTCGCTGCCATTTTGATGCCGATTTCACTTACATTGTACTGCCAATCGTCTTTGACGATTTCAACATTCGGATACTCCTCTTGGAAACGTTTGATCTTGTCATCTTCCTGTGCTCTAACTTCGGTTAGGTCAGGGGTTGGATAGTGAATTTTGATGGTCACTTTTCTTTGTGTGATATCATCAGTTGGCGCTGCTGTAGCACTGCCAGCATTATCTGTTGCAGCATTCGTTGGCGCAGTAGTCGCTTCCCCTTCCTTGTTTCCTGTTGTGTTTCCGTTATTGTTGTTACCGCCGCATGCGGTTAACAATGATCCGGCCACAAGGAGGCTTAGTAGCACGCTAGAGTACTTACGCATTGAAACTCCCCTTTTCAATTCATAGTTATCTTACATATCGATCATAAAAGAGAAATCGTTTACAAACGAGGTGCATTTATATTCCTTTCATGTGCATGTTTACGATCCGTGACTAGATTCGTCGATCCGCGCTTATCCCTTAACTGCTGATAATGCGACGCCACGCATAATGAACTTTTGGAAGATCAGGAAGACAAGGATCGGCGGCAACGATACGATAAATAGGATAGCGAATTTAATATTCGTATTAAGTGCCTTTACATTAATAACGTATTTATAGATTGCTGTCGCGAGCGTATATTTCTCTTCACTGTGCATAACCAGAGATGGCCAGAACCAGTCATTCCATGCAGTAGAAAAGATAAAGATCGCCAGCGTAGCAAATATCGGAACCGACAATGGCACTGCAATGGAGAAAAAGCTTCTCGGCTCAGAGGAGCCGTCAATCCGCGCGGCTTCAAAAATTTCAGGATGTATCCCATCAAAAAAGTTCTTTAAGAGTAGAAAATAGAATGTATTCGCACCAGCCGGCAGCCAAAAGGCAGCGTACTGATTCAGTAATCCAAGCTCTTTTAGATTGACAAAGTTGGGAATCATGTAGCTGGTCGCCGGAATAAACAATGTCATCAGGAAAAAGAAATAAATTGCCTTTCTGTAAGGAACATTCATACGAGAAATGCTGAAAGCAGACATTCCCAATACGACTAGTGTCACGACCATATTCCCCACAAAAATATAAATAGTGTTCTTAAGGAACATCAGCAGATCAATGTAGTTCATCGCTTCTTTAAGGTTGCTGAAGTGCCATTCCTGCGGGAAAAAATGCGGTGGGAATGAGTTCACCTCTTGATTCGATTTCAGTCCGTTAAATAACGTCATACAGATCGGATACAGCATGCTAAACACCATAATCAAAATAACCACGCACATCAAGCCATAAACGATCTTATTGCTTGTTTTTTTCAAATCATGTTCTGAGAGAATCCCTCTATCTGCGCTCTTCATCTTAGTTGTCCTCCTTGTTAAGCTTGAACTGTAAAATGCCCAAACCACCTAGGACTATGAACATTAGCATGCCAAGCGCAGTCGCTGTTCCATAATCGAGTCGCGTAAAAGCATATTTTACGATCAGCAGCGCATAGGTAAGCGTAGTATTATTCGGTCCACCATCAAGCAGCGCCATTTGTGACTGATACCCTTGTGAAGTCCCGATAATCTGTAATATAAACATCAAAATGATCAAATTACGCAGCGAAGGCAATGTGATGTACTTTATACGTGCCCACACACCCGCCCCATCAATCTCAGCTGCTTCATACCAATCCCGCGGAATGCTGAGTACAGCAGCCAAGTATATTAACATCCCTGATCCAAACTGCTGCCACGTCTCCATAAAAACAAGGGAAATCATCGACCACCTTGTATCTGTCAGGAAGGCAACCTGGTCCACACCAAGCGAGCTTAATACTGCATTGATTGGGCCCACAGGATCATAAAGCCATCTCCAGAGTCCATATAGCACCACACCAGGCATTACAAAAGGTAGGTAAGCCGCTACCCGTACAAAGCCCCCAAACCTTCTCAGCTCCGAGATCATAATAGCAAAAGCAATCGGAACCCAGAACCCGATAATAAGACATAGAAGCATGTAATACCCTGTATTTTTTAACGCGGTCAAAACATCCGGATCACTAAGGGCTCTAGCATAGTTCTCAAAGCCAACAAAGCTATTCCCTTTTACAAAATCAACATGGTAGAAGCTGTACAACAAGCCTTTAAAAATTGGCACCCACAAGAACATTACAAAAATAATCACAGCAGGTACGAGGAACATATATCCCCAAAAGTTTTTCTTCCAGCGGTTTTGCTTGTAAGGTGTACCCTTCAGCGCCGGCGGATTTTCGGATACAACTGCGGTTTGATTCATCAGGCTCCCTCATTCCATTTTTCTTTCAGCATTTTTCGCAAAATGCTTCCTACCTTAAATTGTAGAAAATGAGGGTTGTACTGAACATGTCTAAATCTACCGAAGTAGTATGTGTTTTTACTTCTTCAATTCACTGGGGCTAATCCCATAATATTTTTTGAAAATTTTACTAAAATGCTCCGGTGATTCATAACCTACACGCTCG
The DNA here is from genome assembly GCF_037975345.1 of Paenibacillus sp. FSL P2-0121. Lineage (NCBI taxonomy): Bacteria > Bacillati > Bacillota > Bacilli > Caryophanales > Paenibacillaceae > Paenibacillus > Paenibacillus sp. FSL P2-0121. The sequence continues at coordinate 5,013,220 of NZ_CP150245.1, forward strand.
GCGATTTCGTATCTGCGAAGATCTGTGTTCAAAATCATCTCCCGGCTTTCTTCCATCCGCAGCTTAATTACATATTCCCACAGGTTGTAACCTGTATTTTTCTTAAACAGATAGCTCAAATAATTGGGGCTGACATGGTTTTTCTTAGCCACTTCATGGATGGTTAATCCTTTTTGCGCATAGTTCTCGTCAATATACTCTCTCGCTTTCTCTACAATCAGATTGCTGCGTGTATGAAGCTCTTCTACTGAAGGATCGGTTGTGTAGCTGTTCCAATTAAAATCCCCGTAGTAAAACACATAATGGTCATTGTGTTCATTATTCCAGAGAATGGCTTTGGAGGCTTGACGGTTCAATACAGCCATAAAAGAAAGACCCTTGAGAATCTGGCTGATGCCGATAACTGCATTTAAGTGCAGATATTTTTGAATATTAAAATGAAGACTACGGCCAAGGATATCTAGCCTATTAATTTGGCTGGCAGACGAATCTTCATAGCTTTTTTCATCCCACTGAATAATGATCGTAATCTCTTCATCCTCTGCGTAAAAGGCTGTCGAGTTCCACTCCTGATCCATCAGCTCTTTGGCGATATTCAGCGCGGCATAACAAAGAAGCCGTCTGTCCCGCAGGGTGTAGTGCTTCTCCTGATTCGTTCCAGCCAGAGGCACCTTAATTTTTAAGACGGAAAAATACGGCCCTTGCAGCTTCAGGTTATCCAGCTTTTGCAAGCGTTCTGCATCACACAGTACACCTTCAGGCTCAATGAGCAGCTCATTCAATAACTTGCTGTATTCCGGAAGCGGCTCTTCCAGCCGAAAGCTTTCGTTAATTCCTGACATGAAAATATCCAATTCTGGTGATGGTTTCCCCATCTTAAGCAGCACATTTCGCACCGAATCCAGAAATTGCTCACTGTTCAAAGGTTTGATCAAATAATCCTTCGCTCCAAGCCTAACGGCCATTTGCGCATATTGAAACGTCTCGTGTGCAGAAATCACGATGGTCTGTACCCAGGGTTTGGCCAATTTTGCATGCTGCATTAGATCAATCCCGCTCATTGCACCCATCTGAATATCAGTAACGAGCAGGTCTATTTCCTCCATCCGAATGCAGTCCAGCGCTTCAAAACCACTGTTTGCTGTATAAATATGGTCTATGTTTAACCCCGAAGAAGCTAATAAATTGCTCAGCCCTTTACAAATCAAGGGTTCGTCATCCACAACTAATATATTGAACATATCTGTATGCTCCCCTTCCTTAGTCCTGATTCTCTGATTTCGGAAGCTTAACCGTCACCAATGTACCGCCCTCTTTACGAGGGGTATAGCTGATGCCATAATCAGAGCCGAAGTGTAAATGAATACGCTGGTTAATGTTGCGAATCCCGTAACCGCTGGCCGGATTTGGACTGTCGTCATTCAGCACAGCTTCGATGGCCTGATAATCAACAGTCTTATAGCCATTATCTTCAATCGAGATCTCGACGGTATCGTCCACACAAACTGCGCTAATGATGATTTCCCCATCCTCGCCCATATTTTTGACACCATGAATAATAGCATTCTCAATTAACGGCTGCAGGGTAATTTTAGGAATTAGATTTCTTTTCGTATCTGGATGAATCTCCATTACTACACGAAATATATAATCATACCGGTGCTGCTGCAGCTTGATGTAGGCCGTTGCATGCTCCAGCTCTTCTTCAAGGCTAATCAGTTCCCTTCCCCGACTGAGGCTAATCTTCATAAGCTTGGATAATTCCTTGATCATCTCGGCGGATTCAACGTTACCTTCCAGCGAGCTTTTCCAGTAAATACTCTCCAAAGTGTTGTAGAGCAAATGCGGATTGATCTGCTGATAGAGCAGTTGAAGCTGTGATTCCTTCTGTTTTAGCTCCATCTGGTATTTATAAGTAATTAGTCCATTTAGCCTGCGGGCCATGTCATAGGTAGATCCAATCAGCACACTGACCTCATCGTTACTCCCTCTTTTTGGTGTCTCAGGGACACGATTGCCTGGCTCAAACTTCCGGACGAAAAAAGCTAACTTTTGCAAAGGCGTCATTAATGAACGCCAGAAATAAGTAATCATGATTAATCCAAAAACAGCATAGGCCACAGTTATGTATTGAATCACACTTTTCATTTCGTTTTGTTGCTGCAGCAGCGCTTTTACGGCGATTTTGTAGACTAGCTTCTGTCCTAAGGCATGGTTATTATTGACCACATAAATAAAATCCGAGGTAATAACATCCACGGTTCCCTCCAAATCCTCAGCAACGACCGTCTCCGGCAGCGTAATGATCTCACCAGTATTATTCGTAGTAGAAGCGAGTACACGATTATCCAGATCTGTTAAGTAAATATCACCATCAGGCAACGATATGGATTTAAGGGATTCTCCGATTTTTGCGTCCATTTTGGTAATGACTAAAACCCCAATGGTCTCAGCTTTTCTGGAGATGTTATTGACAGCTCTCATATAGGTAAGAGTCTTCAAGTTTTCCGCTTGTGCACTTAGCTTCCCTGTAAATTTTAGAGATCCACGGCCCTTTTTCTGGACAACCTCCTCGAACCAATAGGGCTCTTCCGCTTTAGAAAAGAAATATACCCCCGCCTTCTTAACCTGTGGGAAATTGGGTGCAAAAAAATAATAATCCTCGGGATCGTATATATAAAGGGAATAATAGATGCCGTCCCCACGCTCCGCTCCCTGCGAGTAACTGACCAACAGCTTCTCTATCGTCTCATAACGTTTAACCCGCTCCAGAATGGTATCCGAACCCGTCATATTAATCTGTTGAATCAGAGGATTTTGAATTACAGTGGTAGTAATTTTATTTACGGTATCGATATCTCGGTTAATGATGGTGAAGTTTTGCTTGTTCAGCTCTACATAAGCATTCGTCACATGGCGCTTCAGAATTTGCTCAGCCTTCATATTCCCGTAAATGTTCAAAAACAGAATCGGCGAGATCATAATCAGAAACAGCAGGATAAGCTGTTGTTTGACGTTTAGCTTCAAAATCGGCCTAATCAGCCTAGACAACATCGAGATACACCTCCGGGTTCAATAACTATATCAAAGTGATAAACGCTTACATATGTTTATTTTAAAGTTTTTTATGTTCATTTGTATGTAGTTTTTTATGTTGGGCGGATAAAAAGAGCATGATGATATGTTCGCCACTACGTAGAGCGTTTGGGCTTACGATCGCTGTTATCCTCAGATTTCCTGATTTTATACCGCTGAGTGGTAGAAATCCGAGGATAAAGGCGACCACTGGCGTTTCTCCAGCTCCAAACCTCCACTTCGCAACTCCATCAACGGAACTCTAAAAACCGCAAACAGAAAAAGTGGGAGGCGACGTAAAGGACACTGCGTGGGGCTAGGAGGAATGAACTCTAAATGGAAGAAGTGCGATGTATGTTCTTGAACACTTGAATACTCAAGTACTTCAATACATGAATGTGCTTTGTTGTTGGGCGTCTGGATTACTTGATGTGCGATGGTGGTGCTTATTGTGCGTTGGATTGCTTGATGTGCGACTTACTACTTATTCGGCGTTTTACATTCCCACACACCCTCTTCACGATGAGTTATCGGACTCAGATGCAGCTATTGGGCTGATTTTTGGCTTTTACGGGGAGGTTCGGACTCCAGAGGCGTTATTCGTTCCAAACATGCGCGATACGCGGGCTTTTCGAGCCATTAGCGACTATGGAGTCCGATATCTTCTCAAATGAGCCGAATTATTACTTATAAAGACTATGAGGTCCGATACACTGTCCGAACTTTTGACTAACGTTCTGAATTACTTAATATGCAGCTAATAGCGACTATGGGATCCGATCACCGTCTGAGCTTAAGACTAACTATCTGAATTACTTAATGTGCAGCTCAGCTACTTATTCAGCGTTTACATTCCCACACACCCTCTTCACGTTGAGCGATCGGACTTAGATGCAGCTATTTGAACAAATTCCTGCTTTTACGGGGAGGTTCGGACTCCAGAGACGTTATTCGTTCCAAACATGCGCGATACGAGGGCTTTTCGAGCCAATAGCGGCTATGGAGTCCGATATCTTCTCAAATGAGCGTAATTTTGGCTAATAGCGACTATGAGGTCCGATACACTGTCCGAGCTTTTGACTAACTTTCTGAATTACTTAATGTACGGCTAATAGCGACTATGGGGTCCGATCACCGTCTGAGCTTAAGACTAACCTTCTGAATTACTTAATGTGCAGCTCAGCTACTTATTCGGCGTTTTGCATTCCCACACACACTCTTTTCACGATGAGCGATCGGACTCAGATGCAGCTATTTGAACAAATTCCTGCTTTTACGGGGAGGTTCGGACTCCAGAGGCGTTATTCGTTCCAAACATGCGCGATACGAGGGCTTTTCGAGCCAATAGCGGCTATGGAGTCCGATATCTTCTCAAATGAGCGTAATTTTGGCTAATAGCGACTATGAGGTCCGATACACTGTCCGAGCTTTTGACTAACGTTCTCAATTACTTAATATGCAGCTAATAGCATCTATGGGATCCGATCACCGCCTGAGCTTAAGACTAACTATCTGAATTACTTAATGTGCAGCTCAGCTACTTATTCGGCGTTTTACATTCCCTCACACACTCTTTTCACGATGTGCGATCGGACTCAGATGCAGCTATTGGGCTGATTTTTGGCTTTTACGGGGAGGTTCGGACTCCAGAGGCGTTATTCGTTCCAAACATGCGCGATACGCGGGCTTTTCGAGTCAATAGCGGCTATGGAGTCCGATAGGTTCTCAAATGAGCCGGATTATTACTTAAAGAGACTATGAGGTCCGATACACTGTCCGAGCTTTTGACTAACGTTCTCAATTACTTAATATGCAGCTAATAGCATCTATGGGATCCGATCTCCGTCTGAGCTTTAGACTAACTATCTGAATTACTTAATGTGCAGCTCAGCTACTTATTCGACGTTTTGCATTCCAACACACACTATTTTCATGATAAGCTATCGGACTCAGATGCAGCTATTTGAACAAATTCCTGCTTTTACGGGGAGGTTCGGACTCCAGAGGCGTTATTCGTTCCAAACATGCGCGATACGAGGGCTTTTCGAGCCAATAGCGACTATGGGGTCCGATAGGTTCGCAAATGAGCCGGATTATGGCTAATAGCGACTATGAGGTCCGATAGACAGTCTGAGCCAGCTAAATACAGAGACTTTGCACAAAAAAAGACCGCCCCCAAAGTCATCCGCTACTTTGGAGTCGGTCCCATGTTCATTTAGAGCTTTAGTCTGTCAGCAGCTCATACAACCCTTTAACGACCAGATCAGCTTCCTTCAGCACCTCAGGTTTGCCGATACCTACAACCTTCATCCCAGCAGCTTTACCTGCTTGAACGCCTGCCTCAGCATCTTCAAACACAACACATTCATCCGGCTGCAAGCCTATCTCCTGAGCCGCGATCAGGAACACCTCTGGGTCCGGTTTGGCTAGTGACACTTTGTTGCCGTCAACAACTGCATCAAATAAGTCTGTAATGTTCAGCTTATTCAAAATAAACTCAGCGTTCTTACTGGCTGATCCTAATGCAATCCCAATCCCACGTGATCTCAATCCTGTCAGGTATTCTTTCACTCCAGGCAGCAGCTCCGATTCCTCGAGTCGAGAAATGTATTCTACGTACAGGCGGTTTTTCTTTTCCGCCATTGCCTGCTTCTCTGCTTCCTCAAATTCCAGGCCACCCACTTCCAGCAGGATATCAAGTGATCTCATCCGGCTCACACCTTTAAGCCGTTCGTTATCCTCCTCCGTGAATTTAAAGCCAAGCTCATCTGCAAGACTCGCCCACGCCAAATAATGATATTTGGCTGTATCTACGATCACGCCATCCAGATCAAAGATGGCGCCTTTCATATTTTCCAACATTGATTTGCTTCCTCTCCGTTGTGTATTAATATTTATAATCCCGTTTCGTCAAAGGCCAGTCGAAGGATCTCACCTGCAGAGCAGGACTTGCCTTCTCCGCCTTGCACCGAGAATACCAAGTCTCCACTGTAATCAGCAGCTGTGATCACAGTGACTTCATCCTTACTAATCCGCAGTTGGATGGTATCGCCGCGCAGGGTAACCGGAAGCTGAACGGACTGCCAATGTTTCGGCAGAGATGGATTGATGTGCACAACCCCTCCATCGTAGTCCAACCCAGCGAAGCCAAGAACCGCAGCCATCCAAGCACCACCATTCGCAGCCGGATGAGTCCCTCCGATGTAGAGATCCCCTACATATTGCTTAGATTCGCCGGTGAGATCGACGGTAGCCGTACGCATAAAATACGGATAGCCCCAATCCGGTGAACCAATATCAGCAGCTACCAAAGCGTAGATACAAGGGCTTAAGCTTGATCCGTGTTCCGTACGCGGTTCGTAAAATTCCCAGTTCGCTTGTTTCACTTCCTTGCTAAAGGAGTGCTTGAACAAATTCAGCAACAACACAACGTCTGCTTGTTTAAGTATGGTTGTGGTGGTAGCTAAGCCATTGCCGCCGCCAAAATACTCATTTTTATTAAGTACACGTGATTTCAGTTCTGTTAGTTCTACATCCTCCAAGGTGAGGTACCGGTCGAATTGTTCAATAACAAGACTGGCAGGATCAGGCTGTGGAACATAAAAGCTATCCAGCATCGTTTTGAACTCCTCTAGGAATGGCCCTGAGCTAAACTGAGCGGACAATTGACTGTAATCCTCAGGATACTTCTCTTGCAGCAAAGCTGCCGTACGCAAGGCAATCTCAAGCGTCTCTTTAACCAGTGCATTCGTAAAAGCATTATTGTTCACACGCTCATGATATTCATCCGGACCTGTAACATCCAGAATCTCAAACCGCTGTTTAACCGAATTATAGTAAGCGTAAGAGTAGAAAAAGCGAGCGCATTCCCAGATCACCTCTGCTCCTCCACTAGTAAGCAGACTTTCATCGCCTGTGAATTGAACATATTTCCAGATCCCATGCACAACGTCACCACTGATATGAACCTGCTTATCGCGGAAATAGGTGCGCATCGGCCGGCCTGTAAATACATCATTCACATTAAACAAAGTACAGGCATCGTCTCCCGTATCCTGACTTTCCCAAGCATAAAATGCGCCCAAAAATCCATATTCCGCTGCCTTACGGCGAGCACCATCCAATGTATGAATCCGGTACATCATCAAGTTCCGCGCTACCTTAGGATCACTGTGCAGGAAAAACGGCAACATAAACATTTCCGTATCCCAAAATACAGCTCCCTTATATACCTGACCCGATAATCCCCGGGCTGGAATAGACACCTTCTCCGAAACTGTAGGCGCAATGATTAACAGCTGATAGATACTATATCTCAAGGCAAATTGGGCAGCTTCATCACCTTCGATGATTACATCACTGTGTGACCATCTCTCATCCCATATCAGACGGTGAGCCTTAAATAACGCCTCATAACCCAGCACCTCAGCAGCATGGACAGATTTAACAGCTTCCGTCTCCGGCTGATCCGCATCAAGTCCAGTATAGACTGCTACATACTTAAACCATTCATACGTCTCACCCGCACGGGCATCAAAAGAAATCCGGCGAACAGCAGCCCCATCTTTCAGTAGCTCCTCACCAAAACTGAATACCGCCCTCTCCGCCACAACCACCGGAATCTTCAATTCTCCGCTAACCGATGAAGAGATCAGCACCTCGTCCTTCAATTGCACCGTTTGTCCGTAGAGATGAGGTCCATTGATATCCCACACATCTACGTCAATTCCCGTCTCAATGGCTACTCGACAGTCTTGTGTGCTGCGAATAGAGTATTTACTAACGAGCAAGTGAAGATTATCCTGGCTTACGAAACGATCTGCGGTAAACGTCAACGTCCCTCCGTCAGATACAGCAAATTCAGTGCTCCGATGATGAATGGCATTTCGGATATTTAGCTCCTGAGTATGAGCGACCGGTTCACGGTCAAGCACACTTAAGAGCTGATCATTACAGAAAATTTTGGTCAACAATCCATTAGGGGCATTAACGGGTTCTCTCCATTTGACTCCTGCTCTGTCATATAGACCTGCGAGGGTGACAGCTGCTAGCTCGGTTTTACTGGATTCCTCCAGTGTGCCGCGATATCCCATGTAGCCGTTGCCTAACATATATTTGTTACCGTTCGTCGTCACAAGCTGTTTATCAAAACAACTATCCTTTACGATCCAGTTCATCCTGCCAGCATCCCTTCACCTAGTGGAAGCGTCTTTCCGGAAGCATCCACTGTAATCGACTGTCCGTACACTATAATTTCGGTACTTCCACCATTAACCGCAGTGATTGTTACTGAATTTTTGTCGACCACAATTCTCAGAAGCACTCCTTCATACAACACTTGGAAGCTATATTCATCCCAGCGTTCTGGCAGGGTTGGCTGAAAGGACAGACGCGCTCCATCCGATCGCATTCCGCCAAAGCCGTAAACAATATTCATCCAAGCAGCAGCAATTGAGGTAGTATGCAACCCTTCACGGGTATTGCGGTTATAGTTGTCTAAATCCAGTCGAGTAGCGAATTCAAAAAACGAATATGCTTCCTCGGGTTTGCCAATTTCACTTGCCAAAATGGAGTGGATCGAAGGTGACAGCGAAGACTCATGAATACATCTAGGCTCGTAGTATTCGTAGTTCGCCAGCTTCGCTTCTTTAGAGAATTGTCCGCTGTACAAGAACATAAACATAAGTACATCCGGCTGCTTAATCATGTCATAGCGATACAAACGATCATATGACCAGTTCGAATATAATGGGAATTCTGTTACCGGAATCGAATGAATATCAATATGTGGCATATCGAAGAACCCATCATGCTCTTCATAAACTCCTGTCACTTCGTCAACCGGAATCCGCATATGCTGCGCCTTATTTTCCCAATCGGTGAGTTCCTCGTCATGGAGTCCAGTTTTTTCTACCACAGCTGCAAAAGCAGCAGGAACCTGTTCTTTCATCTCCCGAAGAGTCTCTAAGGTGTATTCAAAAGATTGTTGAGCCATCAGATTAATGTAACAGTTGTTATTGACCATCAATTGGAACTCATCAGGGCCCATTACGCCAAAATAACCATATTCCCCGCTGCGTTGCCCCCATTGACCACGTGTAGCATAGAATCTGCTGATCTGAATCAGCATCTCAGCCCCTTTACTATGCAGGAAGCTTTTATCACCGGTATTTTTGACATAATGCCAAATGCCATAAGAAACAGCAGTCCCTACATGAAGCTGAAGATTAGAGTGCTGCCAGAGATCACAGCTTTCTGTTCCATCTATAGTAGCAATAGGATAGCAAGCTCCCTCACAATCCACCTCTTTAGCGCGCTGCATAGCCTGTGGCAATGTTTTATATCTGAATTCCAATAAGCTCCGGGCAGCCTTTGGATTATTGAACATATAGAACGGTAAGCAATAGGATTCTGTATCCCAAAAAGCCAACCCACGATATACTTCCCCCGTCAGCCCTTTGGCACCAATATTAAAACCGGGATGATCGCCATGATAGGTCTGATAAAGCTGGAAGATACAGAAACGAATACCCTGTTGATTCTCAGGATCGCCCTCAATTCGGATATCACTTGTCTCCCAGATGCCCTTCCAATAAGCTGTCTGATCAGCGATTATTTGAGTATCCGTCAATTGGCTTGCGGTTTCAGCAAGAGACAGACCTTTGCTCCACAGCTCTTCAGCTGTATGGGCAGAATCACTATCCGAATAGTTCATAACCAGTTTGGTAAAATAGGAGACTTCTCCTTTCGTAAGGTCCAGGGTGAAATTTTGACCAACAAACTTATCACTCTCGACAGCAGTAAGCTGCAACGGCTGCGAGGATTGTAAGGTAAAGCTTGAGAACAGCTTGTTCCCAGTATTCACGGTACTCGCCATAATAGCAGAGGACGCTCCACTTACTCCGCTGCGGAGACTGTTCCACATACATTCGCCGCGTTCTTCATGAATAATGTCGAAATCAAGACCTGCACAAATGTCCACGCTCCCCGAGAAATTAAGGGGTTCAAATTCCACCCGCTGCAACCCCAAATGAGACATAGTCATGCTGACCAGACGTGTAAAGACTACTTTTAGCGACTTGCCATCGTTTAGATGCCAGACTAGCTCTCTCCGATACGTACCCTTACGAAGATCCAACCTACGCACATAATCCGTTACGTTACTTTTTGCTAAATCAAGCTGTTCACCATCTACAGATAGACGTGTATACAGCCAGTCCACCGCATTCACCATATATCTCAGCGAGCGAATAATCCCTTTGTAGTGATTGCCAATATCCAATTGTTCATTTAATCCATTAAAATAACTTCCTTGCAGGGTGTCACCTGAATACCCTTCCTCTGCATATCCCCGTACACCCATATATTCATTACCCAATGAAAAAATAGATTCCGAAGTCCGGTTTCGCTCTGGATCAAAGCCCTCTTCAATAATTGCCCACGGATCAACCTTAAGATATTTGTCTGCTACTTTTGCCATATATGATTTCTCCTTCTCCTGATTTTTGCTCCAATTTCAGGATATCGCTGCATAGCAGTAGAGCCAATGTCCGACCGTAATGAAGATGTGTGCATTTATACGGAGTTGAGATAAAACTAATTTCTTGAACATGAATTTCAACTGTGTTATATGTTACAATCTAACGGGGACGCAAAAAAACAGCGATTAACCCAGTATTTGAGAATAATGGATAGCCGCTGTTCATATATCATAAACGTGAGATCACTTACTCTTTTTTAGTTAAAAAGAATATTACATCGAACACTTTAGAAGTGAAATTTATCACAATGTTGAAAATTCGACACTTTTAAACGATTTTTTATAACCAATTCGAGGGATTTTCAAGGTATAATTAATTTAAAATTTACTGAAAAACTGAGGGAATAAAGGGGATGTCGATTATGCTAAAAGAACATTACAATGTTATCGAAGCCCACGGAAATACAAACTGTTTCTCCGAACAGAATTTCAACAGACTTCTAGTTACAATGAAAGAGCGCATAGTTCCAGAGGGTTCACATCTATTCTGGGAAGGCGACTACTCGGATAAATTGTTTTATATCAAACGTGGACGTGTGAAACTAACTAAATCTACTGATGAAGGTAAAGAACTCATTCTTTATATGTATCAAGCTGGTGATATGGTAGGTCAAGCAGATCCTTTCTTCAGCACTAAGCATAGCTTTACAGCCGAAGTGATTGAAGAAAGTGAAGTTGGCGTCATCGAACAAAAGGATCTAGAAATTCTCATCTGCCAACATTGTGACTTTGCTATCGACTTTATGAAATGGATGGGTATTCATCACCGTCTCACCCAAACTAAATTCCGTGATCTAATGATGTACGGCAAACCAGGTGCACTCTGCTCCACGCTCATTCGTCTTGGCAACACCTACGGTGAGAAGAGCAGCGATGGTGAGAATATCCTTATCAACAAAAAAATTACGCATACAGATTTGTCCAACATGATCGGTGCCACTCGTGAAAGTGTTAACCGGATGCTGAGCGACCTGCGTAAAAAAGATGCTGTTGAGTATGAGAACGGTATGATTGTCATCAAGGACCTTGGCATGCTGCAAGAAATTTGCCACTGCGAATTGTGTCCGAACGAAATCTGCCGGATCTAATTCCGTTATAATATACCCTCTATTCACCTCAATGAAACATACATGACCCAATTATTCTGCATAATATAAAATAGAGTGGTCCAAGGCGCCTAATGCAGGTGTCTTTTTTTTATATTCAAAAAAAAAAGAGCTAAACCCAAGATCGGTTCAGCTCTAATATAGTTAATTAAAAATGGATCTTAACGGTTGTTGCGAGCACCACGCACTGGTGAGATCACCCAATAGGCCATACCGACGAATACGCCTCCACCAATGATATTCCCCAAAGTTACAGGGATCATATTATGCAGCCATCCAGCTATCGTAATGGTTTCCGGATGATTTGGAAGCAACACAGCAACACTAAGCAGAGTCATATTAGCCACACTATGCTCATATCCGCTTGCGATAAAGGCAAACAGACACCACCAGATTAAGATTAGCTTAGCAGATTCACTTTTAGCGCGTGAGGACATCCATAGCGCTAAACAGACCAGCCAGTTACATAGGATCCCACGAAAAAACAGCTCAGAGAACGGGAGACTCATTTTTTTAGCAGCGGCTGTAAAAATCAAATGCTCCGGCGGCGCAGCACTGAACAACCCAGTCCCACGAATTAAAAGTGCTAAAATCACTGCACCTACCACATTCCCGATGAATACAAGAATCCAGTTCTTAACGGTATCCCAGATACTGGTTCTGCCTGCCAGTGTACTTACAGTAAAAAACATATTATTCCCGGTAAACAGCTCTGAGCCTGCAAATACTACAAGCGTCAGGGCGATGCCGAAGGATGTGCCCATAATAAGCGGTTGGAAAGGAGATTTGGCAGCCGCTAGCGGTGCTCCTAGGGAGAAAATAAGGATAATCCCAATGCCTACATAAGCACCTGCCAATAGGGCTGCTAGAAAATATCTTGGCATGCTTTCATTCATTTTGTCCCGCTTACTGACTGCCGTCTCTACGATGCTCTCCACACTTTGCGTAAACATAATACTCCACCCCACCGTTTTCTATTAAATCTATTACTACACTCTTCGGTGTCTACACGCTCACTGTAACTTTCTCTCCGTCCAGTGTGACTGGATAAGTCACCACACTACCTTGGTCTGGTGCCTGCACCTCACCCGTGCGCAGATCGATTTTCCAATCGTACAGTGGATCGTACAGATAGTGACCTGACACGATCCCTTCAGCAAGCGGTCCCCCCTTAGGATGAGGACTGCGATTCTCTACTGCATAGATGGCTCCGTCAGAGGCACGGAACACAGCCAGTTCAATATTTCCAGCAATCACTACGCGGCCAATTTGCAGCAGGAAATCCTGTACTGATCCTATTGCATACGTTTGTGTGGTCTTATTCATTGGTCTCTCCCCTTCTGTGTGTGTTATATCCGCTAGACTCTTGTTTCTTCAAAAAGCGCAGTACGAGTGCTGCTGTCATTGAGCATTTTTTTCCAAGGATCCGTAACCTGAGTCAGAGCAAAGTCAATCCGTGCGGCCAGCTCTTTGCGGTTATCTTCATTATTCAAAATGACCATTTGAATCTGCTCAAGTCCCATACGCTCAACCCACTCGGAGGTTCTCTCCAAATAATTGCCGGTCTCACGGTAATATTGCATCACAGCGGAGCACACTTCGATCAACTCTTCATCGGTCTTTATTTTGCAGAAGGAGTCAGCGATCCGTGGCTTGATCCCACCGTTTCCGCCGATAAACACTTCCCAACCGCCATCATTACCGACGATGCCAATATCCTTCGTACAGGATTCCGCACAGTTACGCGGGCAGCCGTTGACAGCTATTTTAAACTTGGCAGGAAAATCAAGACGTTCATACTTACGTTCTATGAGCGCGCCCATTCCCAGCGAATCCTGTGTGCCGAAACGGCAGAACTGTGAACCCACACAAGTCTTAACGGTACGTAGCGACTTGGCATAACCATAACCTGATGGCATATCGAGCTCTTCCCATACTTTCGGCAGATCCTCTTTTTTCACCCCGATTAGATCCAGGCGTTGCCCACCCGTCACCTTCACAACTTTTACATCATATTTAAGGGAGACATCGGCGATTTTCTTCAAATCCTCCGGTGTCGTTACCCCGCCGTACATGCGTGGAATAACGGTATAGGTTCCGTCTTTCTGAATATTGGCTCCCATACGTTCATTAACAAAGCGTGATTCCTTCTCGTCTTGATGTGTATCCGGATTTATCATCCCCAGATAATAGTTAATCGCCGGACGGCATTTAGAGCAGCCTTCCTCTTGTTTCCAACCCAGTACATGCATAACCTCTTTAGTAGTACTAAGACCTTTAGCTGTAATCTCAGCAACAATCTCATCCCGGCTAAGCGTTGTGCAGCTACAAATTCCTTGCTTGGCAGACTGCTCAAAACTATCACCCAGGACAAATTGTAAAATTTGTTCTACAACCGGTTTACAACCTCCGCAAGAGCGCGTCGCTCCTGTACATGCTTTTATTTCGTCCACAGTAGTAAAACCATTTTCTATGACCGCATCCACAATCGCTTTTTTCGTAACCCCGTTACAGCCACAAACGATTTCTTCGTCCGCCATCGCTTCTACGGATGTGCTCTTTTTGGCTCCATTTCCGCAGCAGCCCGTACCCATAACCTCTGTATAAATTTCATCGGTCATTACAGCGCCTTGTTTTACTAACTTTTGCAGGTTAGCCGACTCTGTCACATCCCCGAACAGGACTGCACCAACAATGACATTGTCTTTGAGCAGAATTTTCTTATAGGTTCGCTTCCATTCATCTTTGCTTGAGATTACAGCATGTTCAGGAGAATCCATAAACTCACCTGCAGAAAATACATCCACTCCGGAAATTTTTAATTTGGTGGAGACAACAGAACCTTCATATGGGTTTGTATCGCTTCCGCAGAGATGTTTAGCTAGAACCATCCCCTGCTCGAATAGCGGAGCTACTAATCCGTAACAAACTCCGCGATGTTCGGCACATTCGCCAATGGAATATACATTTTGCATAGAGGTCTGCAGATAATCGTCCACTACAATCCCACGATTAACAGCAATTCCGCTTTCTTTTGCCACAGTTATATTCGGTTTGATGCCTACAGCCATAACTACAAAATCAGCCGCAAGTGAAGTGCCATCACTAAATTGTAATCCACTTACTCTCTGTTCCCCGGTCAATTCTACTGTTTGTTTGCCCATGGCAAATTTCACGCCTTGACGCTCTAGCTCAGCTTGCAACATAGAGGAGGCATTACGATCCAGCTGGCGCTCCATTAGATCTTCCATCAGATGCACTACAGTAACGTCCATGCCAAGGTTCACAAGACCCTTTGCCGCTTCCAAACCAAGTAAGCCCCCGCCGATTACCGCCGCTTTGTTGTATTGTTTAGCCGCAGCCAGCATCGCATCACAATCTGCAATATCCCGGAAACCCACTACGCCTTCCTTATCACAACCAGGTACAGGTAAAATAAATGAATTCGAACCCGTTGCAATAATCACTTTATCGTAAGAAACAGCCATACCGTTATCCGCAATTACTTGCTTAGAATGCTCGTCAATTCGTGTAACTGTTGTTGCTGTATGCAAGGTAATGTTGTTATCTTCATACCAATTCCAGTCGTTTAGGATGATATCATTGATGGTTTTGCTGCCTTCGAGAACATAAGACAACATGATCCGATTATAATTGGGATGAGGTTCGCTTCCAAAGACCGTAATGTCATAAGCTCCACCTAGCTTCAATATCTGCTCTAGCGTACCTATGCCTGCCATACCGTTGCCTATTAATACTAATTTTTCTCTCTTCGCTGCCATGGTTAGGTGCCTCCTCATTCTTATCCGTTCTTGTTGAACTTTGCTTCAACTTCTCTTCTACATAATGGAATTATACATTTCAAAATTTAAGAGAGATTGTGATTACAGTCACATTAAATGTGAATGTTTTCACATAAAAGTAAGGCAACTTTATTAGGTTATAACTTCCAATAAAAAAAGCCAGATCACGGGTTCTGAGCAACCGTTGATCTGGCATTTATGTACTTTTTTTTAACGTATAGCCAATAAAATCTCCAATTCATCCTGCACTCTAAGCTTCATGTCCATTCCATTCTCAAGCAGCTGCTTCCCATTCACCTTCATCTTCCAAACTTCATTGCTAAGAGGAGTATAATCACCAATGGATAACACCTTTTTGTTGTCTTCGGTCAACTGCACCACACTGCTGTTCTTCAACAAACCTCTCACTGTTAAATCTTCAGTAAATCCCATAACATATGAATGATTCAAATTCACTTGCTCACTTCCACCATTCACGGTCAACAACACAATTTGAAGGGGTTCCTCTTGTTCCTTAGACATCGCCGTAATTACTAATTTTGATTCATGCCCGACTGTTCGACCCCAATCCTCAGGTCCAATGGTCTCCCCATCCATTTGCAGCTCCCAATTCATTCCTGGACCGAGTGAAATATTATTTACCGTTAGAATGCTTGTGTTATCCTCAGAAAAGGTGGCCCTCCCACTACCTTTCAGTAGGTCAAAGATCGTTATCCCTTTTCTGTAGCTCTCGCTAAGCTGCTTGTCCAAAGGGTTGGTAAGCAAGTCATTTCCCGCAACGATAAGCGAAAGCGTAGGCCCGTCTGATCCTGCTAAGCCATTATTCCCTTCATTATTAATGTCAGCAAGAGTGGAACACCCACCTATTATGAATACGATGACTAATCCTAGTAACAACCTCCACATATATTTCGTGGGCATAGTGACACCGCCTTGTCCCGCCTAATGACCACACAGCGTCTCAGGCTTGTAGTAAGTTATGCATACTGTCTATTTAAGAATAACGTAAATAAGCTTTGTTCTCAAATATAAAAAAAGTCCCCTAAGGGACTCTTTGAAAACTCATTTTTTTTACTGGAATCTAGGGAACAATATATTATTCTCCAGATGAACATGTTCGAAAGTCATGCTCTCCAGCTCCTCTAGCCGGGCATAAGTCAAACGATAGGTTGTACATGCATGAGCCGGTGGGGTGAAATCATCTGTTATTTTGCGTATTTGTCTCAATAGTTCTCCTGCTGTGTCATGTTCACTCTCAAGGTCAACTAATGCCTCACGAAGTGTGGTCAGCCCTTCTTCACTTGGATTGGCATCATACGCTAATAATTTTGGAAACTCGTCTTCCTCTTCTTTAGCTGTATGCTGAAGCAGATCTTCCTTAAGTGTATTAAACAAGCTATATAACTCTTCTAAATGAGGTGAATCTCCGCCATGAACCCGGTATACCTTAGTTACATTTTGGCCAATCAGGGGCAGCTCTTCCCGCAGGTAATGGTGATGTTTACTCACGATATGCTCGATTAACTCTGCAGAAGGTGCTGTGTTCCATGCGAGTTCTTCTTGAGGTACCGGATATTCCTCGAACAGCTTGTTGAGATCACTAATGATCATCTCTTGATCTAGTCCACGCTCTACAGCTGCTTCAGCAAGAGGTTTGGCGCCTCCACAGCAGAAATCAATCCGTTTGGACTTAAAATAATCCGCAGCTTTTGGGAATTGCAGCACAATATCTTTTACCAGGGCATCTGGAGTAAATCCAGGTTGCACCGATTGCTTATGCTGTAAATCCGAAATTCTATCATTAGGTTGTTTAGTTTCCATAATAGTTCCTCCTCGGGATATGTGATCAGGTTCTGAAAAAATCTTTTCTACCTGTTCACCTTAACCCTGAAAGGAGTTTTGACTTGTGATTGTACTCACGAAAATTGTATCTCTTTGTTGAACGAAAAAGGTCAATTATGGTGATCTCTGACCACAATCAACCTGTTTACATAACGCTTTAGCGTACTTTAGGTTAAAATTACCAAGCATTATTGTATGTACAAACGAAATGACGAAATTTTATACAGGTATTATATGTGTTATTGGCTGAATAATAGATTACTTAGGCACTCGGTAGCCCCACCAAAAGAAGAAGCTTGAGCAATACTTAAAAAGTTTCTTCTGTTACAGCCTTAAAAGGAGCGTGTCCAGTTTCTGCATTTCTTAATAAAGTCGGCTTTCTAAACCTTAAACTGCACCGCAACTTATAAATAGCCGTGTCTTCATTCATTTCAATGAAGATTACATCTATCCATATTGGTACTAATGGTTCTAGTCCACAAAGTATATTTATAGTTTTATCCAGCGTTAATTGCTTATTCCCAATGTTTTCTTCACTTAAAATGTTTAGCCTCATCATATCATCTGCACCGTTTAGCGGCTTGTCTTTTTCTTTCACAGGCTCTATAACAAATTTACAATCGGTAAAAATCAATCCTTTCCTTCTTGATATTTCCTCAATAGTTTTTAATAAATTCCCTTTAAAAATATCTTTATTCATCTGTTTTATCTCTTCCACGTTCATCACCTACTTTATCTGAATACTAGAAATCTTAACAAGTTCATTTGTATTAACGTAACCTGAAGGAGTTGTTTCTATGGTGTATATTTCAAGCCATGCATTTTTAGTTTTCACCCCTATTTGCTCAAGAACTTGTGAGAATAATTTTGCTTGCTCAATTGAAGGAGTATAGTGACCGGATAAGTTAGATATGCTTCGAACCTGTCCCTGATTATT
Source organism: Paenibacillus sp. FSL P2-0121 (assembly GCF_037975345.1). Classification (NCBI taxonomy): domain Bacteria; kingdom Bacillati; phylum Bacillota; class Bacilli; order Caryophanales; family Paenibacillaceae; genus Paenibacillus; species Paenibacillus sp. FSL P2-0121. The sequence goes on from NZ_CP150245.1 coordinate 5,031,523, forward strand.
AAGTTTTAGCTTTCCTGCCGCTTGAACAGACTCCCCATTTGCCAAAAAGGAATGCCCTCTCCCAATATGAAGTTTGCCATTCATGTCTACAACAAAATCAACCTCGGAAAGACCACTGTTATTTTTCAAGTATCCATTTTCGATATTGAAAGAAAACTCTTTTCCAGTTTGAATATCATTTGGAAACCTATTATTGATTTGTTGAACAGGTTTAACATTTCCAGTCCCCTCAACCGCCTTCACGTGTATGTCACTTGGTTGAACCTTAACTTCCGGTAGTTCTATCACGGGTGTTTTAACAGTTTGCTTAGGAATTTTCACCGAACCTTTAGGCAGCTTTAAGTTCTTATTCAGCCCCCCACGGCTAACGCTAATTCCTTGGAAATTATAGAGTATATTACTAATAATAATGGAATACGCCTGTAATTTCGATATCTTTTCTCCTGTGAAATAATTATAACCTTCTGTTGCCGCTATCGTCTGTTCCAGTATGATATCCACACCTGGTTCTTCTCGCTCTAGCTGGATATCTCCATTTCTAATAGCTTCCTGATAGGCGATGCTCGCTTGGGCTGCTTTTTGATCTGTCACACCGTTTTTACTGAGGACCCACGTATTCCCCATTAACTTTTTATCATATTCACTAAAATCAAAGGCTGATTTGCCCTTTAGTTGATTCTCTGCTTGTTCGATTTCCAGCCGCTTCCCTGCCAATTGACTCTTGGCCTGCTCCCCAACACCTTCCTTTTGCATCGCCATTCGCAGTAGTAAGAGGTATTCTTCATTTTGGAGTAGGGGCACATTAGACGTCGTGATCGATGGATCATAATCACACGCCTGTACCGCTGGCCTCTTAAAATTAGCGCTTAAATTCTTACCCAACTGGTACTGGACTTCGCCTATACCCAAGGATTCCAGCTTCTTACGTGCGTCATCCGCCAGCTTATGCATTGCATCCATTTGCGTCCGATTTCCAAACGCCTGATATACCTCATAGGCGGTCTGTGCCTTTGCGATTTGATTCCGTGCCTGGTAGATATCCTTCAGCTTGCTTTGTGCGGCAATGGAATCAATCGTTCCCAGTCCCGAATTCTTAACAGTTGTTTGAAGCTTCTTCACCATAGGATCGCTATCCAGCTCATCCTTTCCCATTAGAGCAGCAATCGAGGTGATCAGATTCGTGACCGCCTTCTGAGCTGCTGGTGGGATCGAAAACTGCCCAATTGCGCTGTCTCCTCCTAGCCTTCCGAACATACTTCCTAAAGCGCCAAACTGCTGAAAGAGTTGATTCATCTGGCGTTTATTCTGATCCTGAACACCTTGAACACCCTTTACAGCTGAACGAATAATATCTTCAAGCTTCTCAGCCTCTACCGTCAATTCGTTGATAAGCACTTGGGCTTTTATCTGGTTTGATCCCAGCGGGATACCATCCCAATTATTTATTTGACCTTTCAGTTGCAAGTACAACCGATTGGTGTCCTGGCTAACCTGTCTAATTTTTGTCTGCAGTCGTTCAACTTCGTCTTCTTTGAATACCATTTTGTTAGATGCCATTCATGACCTCCAGTTCTTACACTTAGACCATCCAATGTGCTACACTCTTCGACTCATCATTCCAGATCTTTATGTACTATTTTATCTTTAAATACTTAAGTAAAAGGAGCGCATATCTAACCTATATATCGGCTTAACTTCCCATTATTTTACTTTAAATCCTTTCTTTTAATTTTTTAATTCTAATTACTGCCCTGAAAATAGCAGATAACAAAAACAGGTCAATCATGGAGATAAATCTCCACAATCGACCTGACACTAAAATCTGTATCTTCTATTGAACATAAGCCTGCATATACGTTCGCTTACCCTTTGCGTCCTTCAAATAAGGTCCTAAGCCAGCAAAGCGGGAGTGATCCATATAAACACCAGTCATCCATCTGCCTTCTGTTAGGCCTCCGTTCCATTTGAGGACAAGGTCAGGGGCGGATATCCATTCCTGATATATCTTTATATTCTGATCTTTGTACTCTTTACAAGGCTTAGACTGCTCCAAAAGACGTAGATCATTAAGGTAAGTTGGCACGAAATAAGAGGATATCGTATGCAAATCATCTTCATCAAAAAAGGGCTCATCCCCTAAAAAGGGTTTGAATAATACGGTATTCTCGTACATGGACCAAATTAGGGCTTGTAGCACCATGCTTTGGCGAATGCCATTATGGAACTTATATTGTCGTTGATTACTCGCCACATTCACTTCTTGAAGAGGTTCCGTCGACTCCAGGCAATGCCGTTCACAGCCGATACATTTCCAGCCAGAAGGACTTTGAATCCATTTTTGAAAAATAGTCCCGCTATCATTGTTGCCTTTGTAGAGTGAAGAGATAATACTGTAAGGCACGCCAATCCACGCATCCCATAAGGAATCTGGAAGATGGCTATGCAGCATGAACAACGTCTTGTCATAGATGAGCTGTACTTTGATCGAAGCGTTCTCCAGCTCAGCAACATCCTTTTTTCCATACGTTATTTCCCGGGAAAACAGGGTGGTCTTCATCTCCCTCGCCTCCTAATAGTTTTGCTATGCCTGTACTCCAGCTGAGTAGATTTGAGCAAAAACCAATATTGCAAGCGTTTCCACGCAAGGAACATACAACGTTTTTTCTATTATATTACAGATTTTTTCGATCTGTGCAAGGTTTTTATTTAAAAATTGAAAAGCCCTCCTCCGTTCTTCAGGAAAAAGGGCCACAACACGACTTTGATTTCTACTCTACCCAGCTCTCAGCCCAAGACTGAATCTGCTGCATAACAGGCTCCAGCGCACGGCCTTTGTCTGTTAGTTCATATTCAATACGCACAGGTGTTTCCGGGTATACATGTCTAACCAGAATACCCTCACCTTCCAAATCCTTCATCCGCTCGGACAGCATCTTATCGCTCATTGAAGGAATGAGGCCGGAAATATCTTTAAACCGCTTCGGTCCACTCATCAATGTCTGAATAATAAGTCCATTCCAACGTTTGCCTAAGAAAGAGAAGGCTGTCTCAAATCTGGGACACATCGAAATTTGATGTTCTTCCATTGTTCTCACCTCTCACTAGCGAAACTTACTATTAGTTAGTATATATAATATTAACACATTTCATCCCTGATGAACATCGTTTACTAAAAAAAGTTCATCTGACATTATCATTATATCCTCGTTGTCAATCCCCTGTATGTGCTTTAGATTCCCTTTTAGCGATCGCTTCTGTCACGATTTGCGCCAAGTCATCATTTCCGAATAAGGAGAGTACGCCCAGAACTGTGTCATCAGAAATATCCCCTGCTTCCTCCGCAGAAACCGTTAGGGCAAGCGCTTTTCGCAAGGCTTCATTCCCTTCTTGCTGTGGATAAGCCTGTAAATATAAACTGTGCGGGTCGAGTCCTTGATTCACGCACCACTGGGCGAATACAAGGATCATCATCTCTTCCTCACGCTTATAGCTTTCGATGATTTGTTCCTCCACTAATTTACGGTTGTCTTCCATATTTTACTCCTTTCTTAGAGACCTCATTCAGCAAGCTGAGCTGCCAATCTATGACTAGGCAGAACTGCTGAAGCAGCAATACTGCATAACTCTGGTGTATTTATATTGTTCAGGAAATGATCTACCACTCCACCAAAACCTCTTCTATCCAGCACCGTATCCCAGCTTCCAAAGCTCTGGGTCCGTGGCAAAGCATTTTTTTCATATAGGATGGCTTGGTCCAGATCTGCCACTTCCACCGAACGTCCATTACCGTGCAGCTCCAGCTTCTCCAAATCAACACCCGCCTCACGAACCATACTATACATCCCCACTGAGCCTTGCTCCCAACCCAGCATTCCAGATGCCTGCACAAGTCGCCCCTCTCCATTGGATTGAAGATTACTGCGAAGCAGCTCATACTGATCTCCACATAACCATAACAGCAGATCAAGCATATGAATCAAGTCGTCATGCACAGTCTCACGGCTGCTGCCTAACTGCAGCTTCGTGCGATGTTTAATCGCGTGGCAATGGCTAATGCCTCCGGCTTCCTCGAGCCAACTCTTGGCAGTGACATACATTGGGGCAAAACGCCGATTAAAGCCCACGCCTAGCAGCAGCCCTTTATTTTCTGCCAGCTCTGCCATCCTTCTGGATTCTTCCAGATCATAGGACAGCGGCTTATCTACATACACCGAAATCCCATGTTCGAGACATTTTGTTACTATATCATAATGGGTCGTCGTTGGGCTATGCACAAATACTGCATCCAGATCCCAAGACAACAGCTCGTCCAAATTTGTCGTACCTTTAGGAAAACGGTAGGCTTTAACAGCTTGCTCTACTGTTGTGGATGAGTGACTGAGAACCCCCACTACCTCAACTTGTCCATGCTGAGAGAGCAGTGGCAAATATACTTTGCGGGCGATATTGCCAATCCCGATGATGGCGACTCTTTTGCGTGCAGAAACGATCACTGATCTAACTCCCCTCTTTATAATTCAAGAATTTATCTCTCTCTTTGTTCTCTATAAATGCTATTATACCTGCTTGGCGTTCGCCGACAATGATCTTCACTTCAATATTTACTTTTTATCCCGTATGATGAGATGAATGAGTGGAAGAAAGGGTATATTAGCTATGAGAAAATGGTTCTCGATTATTCTTTATGTTTCGGGCACAATCCTTGCGTTTATCTACAGATATGACATCCTTAGCTGGATGAAAGAGGATCATAATCTTTTCAGCTCTATAGGGATCGCAACTTTACTGGCTCTCTTTCCAGTTGTACCGTACAAAGCGGTCATCGGATTTTTTGGTTATGCATACGGAAGTTTGGCAGGTGCTTTAATTTGCTGGGTAGCTACAACCCTTGCTGCCGCATTCCTTTTCGGCGTAGTGAAGTTCTTATTTCAAGATCAAGCGAGAGCTTATCTGACTTCTATTCCCCTACTCGAAAAATTCACAAAAGGCATAGAACGGCGGCCCTTTGCTTCTATTGTCTTAGCACGTCTCTTGCCGATTATCCCGCAGACAGCAGTTAACATCTATGCCGGAGCAGCCGGACTGCCCTTCTGGAGTTATCTTGCTGCCTCAGCTATTGGAAAAATCCCAGGCATCGCCTTGTATGCCTTCCTTGGGGATCAACTATTCCAGAACCCTGGAAATGCGATTATAGCCATCATTGTTTATGCCATTGTGCTTATTATAGCCGGACTAAGCTTTCGTTACAGTTCACAGGAAGTAAAAAAATACTAGGTAACAGAGAGCTTATTTGGCGTAAGCTGGCAGGCTGTGGTTATTTGCTTTATAATTAGATTGTGATCTATTTAATTGCATTACATGAATGGAGGGATATTAATGAGTGAACATCAGACTAACCATATAAATTCCAAGGCGGAAAAAGCAACCTTTGCAGGTGGATGCTTCTGGTGCATGGTCTCGCCGTTCGAGGAATTGCCAGGCATTATTAGTGTCGTCTCCGGCTATACTGGCGGGCATACAGTGAATCCTACCTATGAAGAGGTATGCTCCGAAACTACAGGACATGTTGAAGCCGTACAAATTACGTTCAATCCAGAAATTTTCCCTTATAGCAAGCTGCTTGAGTTATTCTGGCAGCAAATTGACCCAACCGATGCGGGTGGACAATTCCATGATCGCGGCACCTCTTACGGAACGGCTATCTTCACCCATTCTGAAGAACAGAAGCAACAAGCAGAGGCTTCCAAGGCAGCTTTGCAAGAAAGCGGCCGATTCGCTAGCCCGATTGTTACCCCGATCCTCCCGGCAGCAACCTTCTATCCTGCCGAAGAATATCATCAGGGCTACCATCGTAAGAACCCGGGTCACTACAAACGTTACCGTAAGGGTTCCGGCCGAGAGGATTTTATCGAAACCCACTGGACACATAAAGAAGACAAACTAAGCTTAAAAGAACGTCTGACGCCACTTCAATATGAAGTCACTCAGAATAGCGCTACAGAGTCACCTTTCCGAAATGATTTTTGGGATCACCACGGAGAAGGCATTTATGTAGATATCGTATCTGGTGAAGCATTATTCAGTTCGCAGGATAAATACGATTCCGGTTGTGGCTGGCCCAGCTTTACACGTCCGATTCGCGATTACGCCGTGAAGGAAAAGACGGACCTCAGCCATTTGATGGTTCGCACAGAAGTGCGCAGCAAAGTAGCAGATTCCCATCTAGGTCATGTCTTCGACGATGGTCCAGGGGAAAACGGCCTGCGCTACTGCATTAATTCAGCGGCACTGCGCTTTATACCAAAAGAGGATCTGGAGAAAGAGGGCTATGGCGAGTATCGTGTACTCTTCCAGCCTGCCTAATCTTCGATAAAAGCGAATACTGTACTGTCTTACAGAAAAGAAAAGCCTCCAATTCACGGTATACCATGAATTGGAGGCTTTTTAATTCATAGAAGCTTATTCTTTATTCTCGTCCTCGTTAGCTTTCTTATCCTTTATTGAGGTTGTCACCTTTGGCTCTGCTGGTCCAGGGAGTACCGCCTTTTTCAGTTCCCGATTTTCCTGCCGTATCCGCTGGGTCTGCTGCTCCCGTCGTGCACGGATATTTTTGCGGGCAAACCAAACGATGACTAAAATAATGCCCGCACCGATTAGAATCGGCAATGCACCTGCAAGAATTACAAAAATCCACTGAAACATAACAGATAGTGCGTTCAGGCTTCCTTTTAAAGCATCCGATGCCCGTTCTAGCAATGGACCTTGCTCTGCCTTTTCCTTCACGGCTAAGCTCTCATCCGTCTGGTACACTCTAAGCTCTACCGTTGAAAAGGATACGTTCTGATCTATATATCGCATTCTGCCTTTGATCTGCTCAATCGTTTCTTGAATCGAACCAAGCTCGTTTGCAAAGGCGACCAGATCACTTGATTTCGTTGCTTTTTTCATAAACTCTGTGTATTGAGCTTCCATTAACTGCTTTGCCTTTAGACGCGACTCCAGATCAACATACTCCTCCGAGACATCCTGACCTTGAATACTGCGCTGTAGCGATTCGTGTTTTACTTTTTCCAAATTATTCAGAAAAGGAGAGAACCCGGAGGCAGGCACCTTAAGGATAAACGTCCCTCCTTGCTCATATTGCGACATGTTTTCGTTAAACTCTATAATATATCCTTTAGCCATCGTTACCATGTTGCGGATTTCAGTCTGAGCTTTACCGTAATCTTCTACTTCCATAGTCAGATTGGCATGATAGATTAGCTTCTTGTTCAATCCTTCCACGACATCACTGCCCGTGAATCCCGCGTTCCCTTGATCCGTGTTCTCTGATGTCAAACCTTTTTCAACTGGGGCTTCGTTGCCTCCCGCTGCTGTCTCAGCTTCTGCTGAGGTGCTCTTATCCGCTAATGTAGCTTTCGAAGATTGCTCAGTGGTTGCTGCAGCAGAATTACTCGTATTTCCGCCGTCACCAGCTAATTTGTCTGCCGCCGAATTGTTATCACCCGAGCCACAACCTGCCAATACCACCGCAAGAATTAATAAACATAAGTAATGCAGACCCCATTTGCGCATTCTCATTCCTCCAAAAGTGTAGTGGTTATCCCTAGCATTGTAACGTTACGGAATGTCATGTTCTGTACAGATCTCTTCCGTCTCTCATTTCTATAACGCCCCAAAACTTGGAAGGTTGCACTGGAATATGGAATTCCGGTAAATTTCTTTTGGTTTTTCATGTTGAATACACAAAAAGCCGCATTTCTGCGGCTCTTATTGGACATATTTTTGATGTGGGAAGGTGACCCGAAAGTTAAAGAACTCATTTGCTTACAAACTCATTATTTGGTACAATTACCACGTCTAACCTAGTAAAAAAAGCCAAATACCCTCTATTCATAATGAATGAGGGCGTGACACGGCTTTGTTGAGACAAGCTCCACCTTGCTAAACAGAGCCGTTCATTGAATGATACTATCAATTACTATAAGGGGAGGTGAACCCTCATGGCAAAAGACGTAGTTTGTGAAGTTAACTCCTGCACCCACTGGGCAGAAGAGAACAAATGCAGCGCTGAATCGATCTTCGTAGCTTTCCACAGCTCCCAAGAACCAAAACGCGCAGAAGAAACAGATTGCAAAACTTTCGAAAGTAAATAAGTAAATGCCTGAAGGGACCCTCCACGGTTCCTTCTTTTTCTTTTTCATTCTAACAAGATTGAGAATTATTATCAAGTAGCTGATTATAAAAAAATAAGTGAACTAAAAAGCCAGGGTAAATTACCCTGGCTCTAATTTATTTATGTCTATTTTGATGCAATAACCCCTGACTTTTCCCTCGCAATAGCAGCAGCGCTTACCATGTTACGTAGTGCATCCTCTGTCTCCTGCCAGCCACGTGTTTTCAGACCGCAATCCGGATTAATCCAGAACTGTTCAGGGTCCAGCACCCGCAGCGCACGATCGATATTCGCCGTCATTTCTTCTACAGCCGGAACCCGCGGGCTATGGATGTCATACACTCCAAGACCGATTCCTTTATCATAGGCCTGCTCCTCAAAGCTGATAATCAGCTCCCCATGGCTACGTGAAGTCTCAATGGAGATTACATCAGCATCCATAGCCGATATGGAATCGATCATGTCATTGAATTCGCTATAGCACATATGCGTATGAATTTGTGTCGTAGCCTTCACATGGTTCGTAGCAACGCGGAACGACTTCACTGCCCAGTTCAGGTAATGCTCACGGTCTTCTGCCTTAAGCGGAAGTCCTTCACGTATAGCCGGCTCATCCACTTGAATCATTTCGATGCCTGCATCTTCCAACGCTTTTACTTCATGGCGAAGGGCAAGAGCAATTTGATTGGCTACCTCTTCCCGGCTGAGATCATCACGTACAAATGACCAATTGAGGATAGTTACAGGACCCGTCAACATTCCTTTAACCGGAAGCTTCGTCAACGATTGTGCATAGACACTTTCTTTAACAGTCATAGGCTGTATAAATGCAACATCCGCGTAGATCACCGGTGGCTTAACGCAACGGGAACCGTAGGATTGAACCCAGCCATTACTAGTAAACAAGTATCCGTCCAGCTTTTCTCCGAAAAACTCCACCATATCTGTACGCTCGAACTCACCGTGGACCAGAACATCCAGACCTAGCTTTTCTTGGAAGGTAATTGCATCCGCGATCTGCTCACGAACAAATCCATCATAACGCTCCTGATTCCAGACCCCTTTACGCCATTTCAATCTCGCCTGACGCACTTCTACTGTCTGCGGGAAGCTACCAATTGTAGTGGTTGGCAGAAGTGGAAGCTGCCATTTCTCTTGCTGCACCTTTAAGCGTTCAGCAAAAGGCAAACTGCGTTGGTCCGGCAAAGCTGCAAGTGCAAGCACTTGCTCCGCCACATCCTTACGACCACGCTCAGGTAGTGCGCGGAATGCTGCAATAGCTTCACGACTAGCGGCCAGCGCTGCTTTAGCAGCTTCTCCTTTATCTGCGAGGGCTGCTCCGAGCAAACTAAGCTCTGCAAGCTTCTCATCGGCAAAAGCTAACGCATTCTTAACTGTCGCCTTCAGCTTCAACTCACCTTGAACGGTGACTGGGACATGCAGCAGACTGCAAGAAGGCTGAAGAATAAGACGATCAAGCGGCACATGAACGCTGAGCTTTTCTACCAGTTGCAGCTTAGCGTCTAAATCGGAACGCCAGATGTTCCGTCCATCAATAATTCCGGCACCCAGCCATTTGTCCTTCGGCCAGCCAAGACGTTCGATAGAAGCCAGATTCGCTCCACCATCGTGCACAAAGTCAAGACCCAAGCCTTGAACAGGCAACTCTAGCAGTGCCTCCAACGGTTCAGCAGCTTCGAAATACGTCTGTAAAATAATATTCAAGCCCGGCACGGAGCCGGCAATTTCTGTGTATATCGAGTTAAGCAGTGTTAATTCTTCTTTACTTATGCCTGTAACAATCGCTGGCTCATCGATTTGTACCCAGCTTACCCCTTCTTGCTTCAGTTCCTGTAGCAGTTGAACATAGACTGGAACAAAACGTGCAGCAATCTTGGCGATATCTGCCGCTGCGTAACCTTTGGACAGCTTAAGGAAGGTATACAGACCTAAAAGTACCGGTTTACCTTCAATCCCTGCCTGCGATTTAGCAAAACGATAAGCCGCTAGAGGTTTATTTTCAGTCAGGCGTGGTGTTTGTGTGCCGATCTCTGGAACGATATAGTGATAGTTCGTATTGAACCATTTGGTCATCTCACAGGCAGTAGCCTCAGCATTACCACGGGCCATTGCAAAATAAAGATCAAGCCCGATGTCGCCGCCATCATACGTGTACCGTGGAGGTACAATTCCAAACATAACAGCCGTATCCAACACATGGTCATAAAAAGTAAAATCATTTACCGGAATAAGCTCAATTCCTGCCTCTTGCTGGGTCTTCAAATGCTGCAGCTGAATTGCTGCCATTTCGGAGCGGAATTGCTCCTCATTTATTTTCCCCTGCCAGTAGGCTTCCAGTGTCTTTTTCCACTCGCGGTTCTTTCCGATTCTCGGATATCCAAGATTGCTTACTTTTACTTTATTCGTCATCTCGATACACTCCCTCTTCCATCTCTTATTTCAAACTCCAAAGCTACTTGCTTTCCTATAAAAAAGAGCGCCCTTCCCTAAAAAAGTCAAAGGGAAAGACGCCCATGATATACCCATGGTTAACGTCTAACACCTCCCTATCTTCCGTAGGTGAAGCAGTGCTGTTGAAACAGGCAGGTCTCCTGGCTAGCGGCGTCAACATCTTGAGCAGTCTTCCCAGCAGTAGTAAATTGCCAGTGACCTCTGTTGCTCGAGATTCTTCCGTTACAGTGGCGGGACCGCATCGGCTTCGAACCGAATTTCCCTATTAAGTCTACCGAATTACTATTTTCCGGTCAGCACCTGTCTCCGATATCATTCATCATTTGAGTGTCTTAATCTGATGTCATCATACGTGAAAGCCCCAGCAATCTGCAATAGATTACTGGGGCTTCTGTTATATCGATTCCTTATAACGGACTTAGAAAAATACGAAATATACTACAGCAGCAAGAATTATACGGTATATAGCAAACGGTAAGAGCTTGATACGATTGATCAGTTTTAAGAAGAAACGCATCGATAACAGCGCAAATAGGAAGGCACTAATAAAGCCTGCAATAAAAAACGGCAACGCGTCCATGGTGAAATATTGCCAGTTTTTCATCAGTGACAACAGACTGGCACCTGCCATGATGGGTACTGCCATAATAAACGTAAAATCAGCAGCGGCACGATGGCTCATCCCGAGGAGTACGCCACCAGAAATCGTCGAGCCCGAGCGTGAAAATCCAGGCCATAACGAAAAACACTGTACAAGACCTACACCAAGTGCCTGTTTGTATGTAATCTGATCTACACTCTCAGTTCTGATCTTCTTCGGCCCAAACAGATCGGCAATAATCATTAATATAGCCCCAATCACTAGACCAATTAACACTGTTGATGTAGAGAATAAATGCTCATCAATATAATCATTAAACAGAACACCTAACACACCTGCAGGCACTAACCCTACCAGAACCTGAGTCAGCTTGAGGTGCCCGCCCTGCTCCAACTTCGGTAGCTCCTCTGTTACAGGATCCAACTGCTTACGGCTGAAACGCTTTAAACCCAACAGATCAATGAACCGATTTCTAAAAATCACAACAACCGCTAATATTGAACCCAGTTGAATAACTACTTTGAAGGTATTTGCCGTATATTGTCCAAATAACTCCTGTGATTTCAGCCACATATCATCAACAATAATCATATGACCCGTGGAGGATACTGGAGCAAATTCGGTTAAACCTTCAACAAGCCCCAAAATAATGGCTTTAATAATCGTTAATAGCTCCATGTGTTTCCCTCCTTTTTAATAGTCATTTCTATTATCAGTCCACTACCCGCTTAGCCCTCAGTGTTCATTCTCCGGCTGCGTTTGCGGAAGTACAGAAACCCAAGGATAACTAATCCGCCAGCAATTAGTACATAGACTACATTGGAGTACACATCCATGTACATGGCAATGTCTTCCCAGGATTCGCCCAATGCCGCGCCAATAAGCACAAGCAGCAAATTCCATCCCAATGTGCCAATCGTTGTGAAGATCATAAATACTCCAAATTTCATGCCCGACATTCCCGCCGGAATCGAAATCAGACTGCGGACCAGCGGAACCATCCGACAAAACAATACAGTCCAATAGCCATATTTATCAAACCAGGCGTCAGCCTTGTGGATATCTTTTTTAGTGACGCGAATTAGGCCCCCCCAGCGTTCAACCAGCTTCTCTAACCGGCTCACATCCAATAATCGGCCAATATAATAGAGAATTACTGCACCCAGTAGTGATCCAGCCGTGGCAGCAATGATTACACCAGGGATCGTTAAGCTCGTCGTAGTGGTCATAAATCCTCCAAAGGGCAGGATCACTTCTGAAGGAATTGGTGGAAATATATTTTCAAAGGCCAGCATCAGAAAAATACCGAAGTAACCAAACTGCTCCATAAAATCTGTAATCCATGCTTGCATCTTGTTACCCCCATTTCTCATATCAAGTTCTTCTTCAGGTTGCGTAAATAGCGGCTGCGAATAAAAAAGAAGTATAGTCCTTGAACAGCCAAATATCCGAGTAACACCGCGCCTGTCTCCGTTGCGATAGATAAGTAGAACAACCGTTGAAGCGCAATAAAGGCAAACACACTGTGTAAAATAGCTATTCCGACCGGCACAAAAAACAACAAAGACAGCTGAATCGTAACTATTCGATTGAGTTCTTTATCCGTAAGCCCCATCTTGGACAAAGTGGAATATTGATTGCGATCATGATCAAGATCGGTATATAACCGGAAGTAAAGAAAGCTGCCTGCCGCAATAAAAAAGACAGTACCCACCAGCAAGGAAGCAAAAAGCATTGTGTTATACAATGTTTTCTGAAGCTCAAACAGCGTGCCGCTGATCACAATCGCATACGGAGAATCACTTTCATAGGACTGTTTGCCTTTATGGGCAAGATCAGCTGCGATACCTACCGTCTGCGGAAAATCCTCTACATAAAAACCTGTATAAAGATCCGTCTGCACGGGATCAATAGCACTGTAAAGCTCGTCACTGATCACGACACCACTAAAATCCCCGCCATCTCTACCATCCAGCTCCGGCAATAAATATTCGGCAATGGGGACTTGCTCGGTATAACCTATTTCTTTAATGGCAAGTCCTTGCTGCAAGGAATAGACCGCTTTTACTCTGCCTTCTGTTAAACTGCGATCCCGCTGCGAACCAATCATCACCAGACCTTCGTTGCCCACCAGAGCACGCTCATCTGTTGGGAAACCTGCACGTTGCAGGGCGAGATTATAATCACTGAAAGCAATCAAGGGAAGGCGTAAAGTGCGATCGGGTCCAGTCTGAGCTTCGACCTCAGCATATTTAATCGGGATACTAAGCGCTTCATAAGGGAGTCCGTGCGTCTTGAGCTCTTCCTTAATTTCGTTCAGATGCTGATCAAAGGGTACACCCGTCTGATTTCCTTTGGCTACATAACCCACTGCTGCGGGATAATCCAATTTCAGCTCTCTGGAAAGTGTATGTATCGATGCAAATACCCCTACGGAAGTGAAGGAGACTGCGGATACAATCGTCACCATAAAAAACATCCGGCCATTCTCTTTCCAGCGGTAGGACAAACCGGATAAAGTGATGATATTCGTACGATGCCAATACAAGCGCCGAATGTCCTTAAGCAGCTTAACCAAACAAATACTTAGCTGGGTATAAAAGAGATACGTCCCGATAACCGTAATCGCAACGACCGGAAACATGACTTTCTCTACGGAAGCAGCTTTTGCAGTAGCCGCCATATAATAACCACTGATCAGCAGTACAGCAGAAATAATAGATAATACAAAGGATACTTTGGGTTCTTCTTCTGCCTTACGCTCTCCCTGAAACAGACGCATCAGTGACTCATTGCCGATAAAAACAAAGGTGCAAAGTGATATCAGAAAAAACAATAACACGAAGCTGCAAATCGTAAGCACAAGTGCCTGCCATGGGAGATGAAAGGTTAACAGGGGAATTCCCAAAAAAGTAGATCCGATCATCAAAAATAATTTGCCCAGAAGTAACCCGAGAAGGGTACCTGTCAGGATGGCAGAGGTGCCGATCATCATATTTTCCAGAAAAACCATGGTGTTCAGCTGTCTCTTCGTCATTCCATGCATCAATAAAATTCCGAACTCCATCTTGCGCGACTGCAGGAAGGATCCAACGGATACGAGTACGAACAAAGAACAAAAGACATAAATAATTGCCTCTGCCACCATCATCGTATGAGCCGCCGTACTATAAATTAAGCTCTTTGAAATATCCGGATGGTAAATAAACAAAGCGCACACGAAAAAGATCATCACCGAAAAAGCACTGACGACAAAGTAAGCGGCATATTTGCGTTTATTACGTGTTACATTCCTATAAGCGAATTGCCGAAAGGTCATGGCTGGTTCCCCCAAGCAGAGACAGCATATCAATAATACTTTGGAAGAAAGCGCCTCTATTACTGCCCTTGTACATTTCACTATAGAAACGTCCGTCTTTAATAAAGATGACCCGGTTGCAAAAGCTTGCAGCCACTGCGTCATGTGTGACCATCAGCACCGTAGCTCCTTCTTCCTTATTCACCTCTGTCAACATATTCATGACTTCCCCTGAGGCTTTGGAGTCCAGATTGCCTGTGGGCTCATCCGCCAAAATTAACGATGGACGATGAATCATCGCCCGGGCGATAGCCGCCCGCTGCATTTGTCCGCCTGAGACCTCGTACGTGCGCTTCTTCAGCAAATGTTCGATGCCAAGCAAGGTAGTGACCTCTTTCAGCCTGCTCTCCATCTCTGGGACACGAGCACCTGCAAGCGTCAAAGGTAATACGATGTTTTCCTCTACAGTGAGCGTATCCAGTAGATTAAAATGCTGAAAGACGAAGCCTAGCTCATGACGGCGAAAAAGCGCCTTTTCTTTTCTGCTAAGCAGATTAGGATCTCGGCCGTTGATCAGAATCTGACCGGAGGTCGGTTGGTCGATGGTGGCAATCGTGTTGAGCAGCGATGTTTTCCCGCTCCCGGATGGACCCATTATGCCAACAAACTCCCCCTTTTCTACAGAAAAGCGGATATGATTCAGCGCCTGAGTGGACACTTTACCCTCATATATTTTTGATAAATTATGAACATCTAGAATGGGCAAGTGTTACCTCTCCTTCTTTCGACTGGATTGCCTTCATTATACAAAGTGTACACATAGGCTGCTATTTCTGAAACTTACAATGCCCTTACACATTTGTAAGGTTTGTTATATGCTGCTCCCTAAATACAATCCGCACGGTGGTCCCGCTTCCTTCTTCGGAACGGATACTCACCTCATGTCCAAGTTTGCCGCAGATCTGCTTCACGAGATATAAACCCATCCCCGTAGATTCCTGGAAGGTTCGTCCATTCACCCCGGTAAAATAAGCATCGAACACACGCGGTAGATCTCCTGCTGGTATGCCTACTCCTTCATCCCGGATCTCAAGCACAGTCTGCTTATCTTCCGTGACCATCCCTTGGAAATAAACATGTTTGCCCTCTTCTGTCGTATAACGTACAGCGTTCGTAATCAGCTGCGTAAGGACAAAAGTGAGCCATTTTTCATCCGTGTTTACGGTAATCTGTTCATCTATTTGTATAGCTGGAAATACTCTTTTTCGAATAAAAAGACGCTTCTGCTCAGAGGTCACACCACGTACGATGGTCTCCAAATTCAGCCGTTCCACATAAAAATCGTGCTCGAAAGTATCCAGACGGGCCGTATAAAGCACGGTATCCAGTCCTTTTTTCAGACGATCCAGTTCATCACCAATTGCCGTAAAAGGAGGGCCATCCTTATCCTGAATGATCAGATGAATGACAGACAACGGCGTCTTCATGCCATGTACCCATTGATTAATAAAGTGAATATGCTCTTCTAATTTGTGGCGGTAGCTGTGCAAATCATTTTTGTAGAGGCGGAATTGCGACCCCAGTAAACCTCGCAAGCTTACGGCTAGCGGAGAATCCTGTGTAGGGCCACCTGCCTCATCGAGAGAGGAGGGCGTAGTCTCCAAACGTTCATAGAACGTGCGATTGGTGACGTAACGGTAAGCGAGGTAGCCAATCAGTAGACAAGTGCTGAGCAGCGCGGCATATAAACTTACATTCAGACCGCTGCCCCCATCCAGCCGATACACTAATGTGATCAGGACTAGCTGGGCTAGATAGACCACAATCAGGGGGAACTGTTCCCGTAAAAACAACTTCATTCCTCATCCCCCCAATTCGGAATCAAACGGTAGCCTTGACCGCGTACGGTTTGTAGTCCATCTGTGATAGCGAGAGCGGCAAGTTTTTTGCGTACACGTGTAACATATACATTTAAGGTATTTTCATCCACGAAGGCTTGATCATCCCAGATTTTTTCGAGCAGCCTGTCCCGGGTAACGATGACGCCTGATTTTTGCATTAGCTCATCTAGTATCTTGGCTTCCGTGTGGCTTAAGTCCACTTTAGCTTCGCCTCGGGTAAGGATTAGCCGCTCTACATCCAGCGTCATTCCGGCAACGTTTAGTGTGCGTTCATTATTCCCACCGGCATAGGTGCCGTAGGCGCGCCGCAGCTGACTTTTGATTTTGGCCATCGCGATTTCGTAATCAAAAGGCTTAGTGATATAATCGTCGGCTCCATTTTCCAGCGCCATTACTTGGTCCATTTTGCCATCGCGGGCAGATATAAAAAGAATAGGGCAGGTTGAAATTCCGCGAATCTGGCGGCACCAGTAATAACCATCGTATTTTGGCAAATTTACATCAAGGAGTACCAGATGTGGCGTGAACGCCTCAAACTGAGTGCGGACCCGCTCAAAATCACTCACCGCCTGCGTTTCATATCCGAACTTATGTAAATAATCCTGCAGCAAAGCCACAAGTCCACGGTCATCTTCTATAATAAATATTTTGAACATATCATGCCTCCGGTCCAGCCTTAACAATATAAGGGGGTCTGCCAAATAATATATACACCGTGCATAGGGTTAGTCAAATCGGAAGGAAGAAAAAAGAACCCATGAAGCACCTGTTTACGGCACCTTCTAGGTTCTTGGATAAGTTAGGTTTAAGGATATCAACTAGTCCCATTGTTTCTTCTGAATCCCGGCAAGAACTCTCTCTACAGGTGCCCAGCCGATAAGTTCTGGTTGGCTCCAGCCCGGAGCAGCTTGCAGATGGCAAATTTCCATGTAGTGATCTATCCTAACTATATCCCAGGCATGAATGGCCTCGCCATTCCCAAGGGCCAAAGCTACATGCCCCCAATCCTTAAGCTCACCGTCCACCAAACCTGAGCAAGCATAAAAAACAAACGCGCCAGCTGGCGGAGCCCCCGGATTCTTGTGCGCATCGTACAGCTCTGCGGATTCGCGTGCATCGCTGCCTCCCCACATTTCGATCCCATTGCTTCTTTCATATGCATCCTCAACAAAAGCAAGACAACGCAGCGGATACTCCTGCGACCCCAGCCGCTCCTTAGCCCAACAAATAGCACTCTCAATTTCCTTGCCAAATTCCACGTCCATTAGCAATATACATTCCTCCAAAGTACGAAATAGTGTTGAACACATCATAACTGAACCAGCTACTCATGAGCTGGTATTATATAGTTATCAATTAAACTATCCCAATTGTACCTGAGTGGTCATCTACTTCGGCCAACCATTACTTAAAAAACATAAAAAACCGTAAATGAGCATAGCTCATTACGGCTCTAACAAACTATAAATTGGTTTAAAGATACAGGAGTGGTGGTGATAGTGTAGTAGTGGTGGTGATAGTAGTGGTAGTGGTAGTGGTAGTGGTAGCGATAGCGGTAGTGGAGGACAATGTAAAGTTGATATTGCAGACGCCGAACGGTGATATCCCATCGAACATAAGTAACTTATTACTTGTTGGAGTAGCTCATCTGCGGGATATATACCGTACATCTGACCGTATACGCTCGATTGCCTCCATTCTCCGGGATTTATACCGTTCATTTAGCCGCAACTGCTCCACCAGCCTCATTCTTCGGGATTTATACCGTACATCTGGCCGTAGGTGCTCCACCGGCTTCATTCTGCGGGATCTATACCGTTCATTTGGCCATATACGCTCCATCGGCTCCATTCTGCGGGATTTATACCGTACATCTGACCGTATACGCTCTATCGGCTCCATTCTACGGGATTTATACCGTACATCTGACCGTATACGCTCTATCGGCTCCATTCTACGGGATTTATACCGTACATTTGGCTATATGTGCTCCATCGGCTCTATCTGCGGGATTCATACCGCTCATTTGACTGTAGGTGCTCCATCGGCTCTATTCTACGGGATTTATACCGCTCATTTGACTGTAGGTGCTCCATCGGCTCTATTCTACGGGATTTATACCGTACATTTGGCTATATATGCTCCATCGGCTCTATTCTAAGGGATTTATACCGTACATTTGGCTATATGTGCTCCATCGGCTCTATCTGCGGGATTTATACCGTACATTTGACAGTGTCGAGTAAATCAAAGGCACTTTTGCCCTTCTTTCGCGCGATACTAAACCTTTACAGCAAAACAAGGGCATTTCTGCCCTTGTTTCACCACACCCTATAGCGCCACCGCTGAAACGACGCGTCCTCTTGTAATGTTGTATACCTCGTATGTTCCTCATTTCGCACGCTCTTTGCTTCATATGCTCAGCATTTCCACGCTCACTCCACATTTCGCACGCTCTCTGCTTCATATGCTCAGCATTTCCATGCTCACTCCACATCTCGCACGCTCTTTGCCTCATATGCTCAGCATTTCCACGCTCACTCCACATTTCGCACGCTCTCTGCCTCACCTACTCAGCACTTCGCACGCTCACTCAACATTCCATTGTCCTCTACTTCCACGCTGTGCAATGCGCTCACGCAGACTTATCTACCATCCAGCAGATTGCCGAGTCCGCCAAGTACGCTTCCTTCTTCTTTCCGACCACTGTTGCCGGCAGCGGACAGGATGCGATCGGCCATTCGGCTGAATGGCAGCGACTGTACCCACACCTTGCCGGGTCCGCGCAACGTTGCGAAGAACAGGCCTTCGCCGCCGAACAGCGCGGTTTTGACCCCTTTTACAAACTCAATATTATAATCCACCGAAGACGTCATAGCGACTAGACAGCCAGTGTCCAGCTTAAGCGTCTCTCCCGGTTGAAGTGTGCGTTCCATAACATAACCGCCAGAGTGTACAAATGAAAGTCCGTCACCCTCCAGCTTTTGCATAATAAAACCTTCACCACCAAAAAAGCCGGTACCCAGCTTACGCTGAAATTCAATACCGATTGAAACGCCCTTTGCCGCGCAAAGGAATGAATCCTTTTGACAGATGATTTTTCCACCGTATTGCTGCAGGTCGAGCGGGATGATTTTGCCTGGGTACGGAGCAGCAAAGGTGACACTTTTACGTCCATAAGAACCACTGTGTGTAAAGACAGTCATAAACAAGCTTTCACCTGTCAACAGACGTTTGCCCGCGCCCATCAGCTTCCCCATCAAGCCACTTCCTCGCGAGCCTCCGCTGCCGTCGCCAAATATCGTCTCCATTGTTATTTCCTGATCCATCATCATGAAGCTCCCGGCTTCGGCAATTACACTCTCTCCTGGGTCAAGCTGCACCTCTACACACTGTATTTCCTCACCCATAATGGCATAATCAATCTCATGAGCACTCATCCCGCAGTTCCTCCTTATAATTAAAGTCAACATGTGACTTATGAATGAAAATATATACGTGCGTTGCGATTCACGGTTTCGCAAATCCTAACTATCCATGAAAACCGCATATATTCAGCAAAAAAATCAACCAGAGGTTCTGGCTGACCTTAATCCGGTATCCCTGAAAAATGTTATTTATTCCAGCTTTCTTCAGGTTACTGTACCACATCTCTTGTCAATACTTGATAATATGTTACAATACTTTTTATACTTAAATGTTTATTTAGTAGTCTAATTCTAATGATAAAGGTGAAATGAATGAATCCACAATCGGAATATGCAATTCTGCTATACTATAAATTTGTAAAAGTGCCGGATGCAGAACAATTCGCCCAGGAGCATTTGGCTTACTGCAAAGAGCTTGATGTAAAGGGACGAATTCTCATCTCAGATGAAGGCATTAACGGAACACTATCAGGTACGGTTGCCCAAACCGAGCAATATATGAAGGATTTGCGCGCAAACCCTCTGTTTAGCGATATCGTCTTCAAGATCGATGAGGCTGAGGGTCATGCCTTCAAAAAGATCTTCGTTCGTTATAAAAAAGAACTCGTGACGTTCCGGGTCGAGGATGAACTGGACCCTAACGTGATTACCGGAAAGCATCTGGCGCCTAAAGATTTCTATGAAATGATGCAGCGCGACGATGTGGTGATTCTGGATGGTCGTACCGGTTACGAATTCGATCTTGGTCATTTCCGCGGCTCCATCCGCCCCGAAGTAGACAGCTTCAAAGAATTCCCGGACTGGATTCGCGAGAATATGAGCGACCTTAAGGATAAACCAATCCTGACCTACTGTACAGGCGGGATCCGCTGCGAGAAATTAAGCGGGTTTATGATGAAGGAAGGTTTTGGACAGGTGTACCAGCTGGATGGCGGCATTGTGACTTACGGTAAAGACCCTGAGGTACAGGGTCAACTGTTTGATGGAAAATGTTATGTCTTCGATGAGCGGATTTCCGTACAGATTAATCATACCGACGAGGATATCGTTGTCGGACGTTGCCATCACTGCGGTCAGCCAGCTGACCAATTTATCAATTGTGCTAACGATGCTTGTCATCTTCAGCATATTTGCTGTGAGGACTGTGAAACACAGCACAGTGGTCATTGCTCGGACGAATGCGAAGCTATCACGAATGCTGTGGGCTAAATAAAAGGACAAGCTGGCCGCAAATGTTTCTGCACGATTCAATTACGAGCACTAGTGAGTCTTAAGTTAACTAAAAGGTGGCGTACAGGATTTTCACTGTACGCCACCTTTTGTTATGAGCGAAACGTCCGAGCAACGACCCTAAGGACTACACCCTTTAAATTACGTCATATCCAGAAAAAAAAAGTCAACCAGAAACTCTGGCTGACCTTAAATGTAGTATATCCCCGAATAAGCTGTTTATACCAGCCTTCTTCACATTACCGTACCATCATGCGGTTTACGCAGTGTAGATTGAATCTTTGGCGCCTTCACTAGCTTTGGTTTGCCTAAAGAGGTTGTAAAGGTGATCACATAGCCGGCTACGACTACTGCCATCACTGTATACATCGTTTCTTTAACAGGCATATAAAAGAGTGATAGTGCCAGAACGATTACATCCATCATGATGAATACCGTACCTACTTTGATTCCCTTCCATTCACTAACCAGCAGCGACAAAATATCGTCTCCACCGCTAGCCCCGCCACTCCGCAGGATAATTCCCGCTCCTAAACCTGTCAGTACGCCGGACAAAAGAGCTGCTAATGCCAAATTGTCCTGCAAGTTGATGACCAAACCGGAATAACGTTCCATGAGACCATAGAAGATTGTAAAAGCTCCTACAGAAACAAAGGTGTTGCACACGAACGCTTTCCCTTTGAACATCCATGCTATCAAGAGTACTGGAACGTCTAGAAGCAGAGTTGAAATCGAAGGTGAAATTCCTAATACGTATTTGCCAAGCAGCGATAATCCTACGAATCCGCCCTCTGACAAATGATTCTGAAAATTGATGTGATAATAAGTAAATGCAAGCAAAAATGTTCCAAACAAAATGACTGTCAATCGGAGCAGTACATTCACTCCGTAATTGTGGTTCCTCATACAGGTCTCCCCTTATCGTATATGGCGGCTAGACGTCCCACCAACCTCTACGACGGGTAAAACCGGAGGTATTGCTCCTTCGCATATATATACTCCTTCCCCTCGCAGAGGCGGTTCGTCAAGTAACAACGGTTTACGCACCTTCTACAGGGAAGCTAAGTATAAGACAGATCATAACGTTTCCAAATCGTCCTTTGGGGAATCGTCCTTCGGGGACACATGGTATCCTGATCCTTTCTCTAATTTGATAAGTTCTGTTTACATTATACCACGGAGCCACCCTACTCTAAACAGTTTGCCAGAAAAAAGCAGGAATCACTCTGTACTCCGCAGCAAACGGTTGATTGTTTCACGTCTTACACCGATCAATTGTCCTATTTCTTCCTGGGTCAATAACTCTGTTAGCGCTGCGCCATGAGAGTAGTCATTAAACCAGCGGGTTAGCAATTCCATACGTTCTGCAGGCGTACCTACAGTAAGATGATCCAGCCGTGTCTGCATAAACCGTACCTTCTCCTGAAGCAGTCTGGCGATTTCCATCGCTTGACCAGAATCCTCCCGCAGCTGTTGATACCATTCTGCTGATGGAACTGCCTCCACCTCGCTCTTCATCATCGCAACTGCCGTTCCATGCGCCTCCTTTGGCGAAATGAGTGAATGATGGGGAACCATCTCACCGGGATACAGGATGTTGAATAACACCATGTTCCCATTCTCATGAAGTCTTGTGACCTTGAACAGCCCGCTTTTTACCTTAAATAAAAAATCACAGCTGTCTCCTTGGCGGAACAAGACTTCCCCCTTATGTAATATCATCTCGCTCGCTCCTTTTCCTTCTGATTATATATATTTTCAATTATATAAAATTAAACCTCATTTATGGAGATAAATCTACCTATGGGCGAGGAGGTGGGTGATTAAAATCCATGCAAAAACTGCTGGACACCAGAATGAAAATTCTGGCACCCAGCAGTTCAATTTGTTTATAAAGTTACTTTGCTTCAAGCGGTTTCTTCCATAATCCGAGCATCAACCCGGAGATGACCGAACCGATCAGAACAGCTAAGAGGAACAACAGCGCGTGGCTTGAAAGGGCAGCTACAAAGATCCCGCCATGCGGAGCCGGCACGTTGATATTCCAAAGCTGTGTAAGACCTCCAGCAACGGCCGAACCAAGAATACAAGAGGTTAGGACACGAAGCGGATCGGCTGCGGCGAATGGAATGGCCCCTTCCGTAATGAACGATAAGCCCAGCACATAGTTCGTTAAGCCTGATTTACGTTCTTCTTCTGTGAATTTATTCTTAAAGAAAGTAGAAGCCAGTGCTATTGCAAGTGGAGGCACCATCCCCCCCGCCATTACAGCAGCCATCATGAAGCCGTTGGTATTGCCACTGGTAGTGAATACACCGATGGCAAAAGTATAAGCAGCTTTATTGAAAGGTCCACCCATATCTATGGCCATCATGCCACCGAGAACCAGACCCAAAATAACAGCATTAACAGTTCCAAGATCATTAAGCCAATCAATCAGCCCTACATTGATCCAGCTAAAGACCGGATCGAACAGGTAATACATCAATCCACCGGTAATTAGAAGCCCGAATACCGGATATAACAGGATCGGCTTCAGTCCGTCAAGTGTTTTAGGCAGACCTGCAAATACTTTACGTAGTCCGATAATTACATAACCCGCCAAGAAACCAGCAGCCAGCCCGCCGAGGAACCCAGCGTTGGAATTCAAGGCCATGTAACCCCCAACCATACCTGGCATCAGAGCCGGACGATCACCAATGCTGAGCGCTATAAATCCAGCAAGGACTGGGATTAGGAAATGGAAGGCACCATCTCCGCCACCGATTGTCTGCAGTAACTGGAACAGCGGATGATCTGCGCCACCTACTTGTTCAATCAGGAAGGAGATTGCTAGCAGAATACCGCCACCGACTACAAATGGGAGCATGTGGGAGATCCCATTCATTAAGTCTTTATATATTTTACTGCCGATACTGCCAGATTTCTCTTTAGACCCTTCGTCATTGCCACCGCGACCTTCATTGTGATAGATCGGCGCTTCCCCATTCATAGCTTTACGAATAAGCTCTTCCGACTTACGGATGCCATCACTTACAGGTCTTTGCAGTACAGGCTTACCGTCAAAACGGGCCATTTCCACCTTTTTATCAGCTGCAACAATTACACCGCTTGCACGCCGAATCTCATCAGGAGTAAGTACGTTTTTGGCCCCTTCTGAACCATTCGTCTCTACACGGATATTAACTCCCATTTCCAGAGCTTTTTTCTTAAGGGCATCTTCAGCCATAAAAGTGTGTGCAATGCCTGTAGGACAAGCAGTTACAGCTACGACAAAAGCTTGGGAATCCGGGTTGCCCACGATTACACGTTCAGGCTCTGACTTCGCGGCAGTTTCAGGGGCTTCGTTCTCTTTCTCCTTAGCTTCACCTTCCGCCTGCTTGGCATCAAACAAAGCTGATACCTCGTCAGGAGTCTGAGTATTCATAAGCTGTTCAATGAACTCGCTATCGATCAGTAGTCTGGACAATGAGGCCAGTGTACGAAGATGCATATTGCCTGCTCCTTCTGGAGCGGCAATCATAAAGAAGATACGTGCTGGCTCATCATCAAGGGATTCAAACTCCACTCCCTTTGCGCTCTTAGCAAATACAACCGTCGCTTCATTTACCGCTTTAGTCTTAGCGTGCGGCATTGCAATGCCGCCGCCAATCCCAGTGCTGGACTGCTCTTCGCGCTTCAGAATCATCTCTTTAAAAAGGATCGGATCATTAATTCGGCCACTTGCAGCAAGACTCGCAATCAATTCATCAATTGCAGCTTCCTTAGTTGTAGCTTTTAGATCCATGATCATCGTTTCTTTTATCATTAAATCCGTTATTCTCATCATGCTCAACTCCCTTAAGTACTTTGAATGCTGTCGGCTTACACTTCTGAGATTTGGATCAGCGGTCTCAGCTGTTCAATGAATTCTCTGTCCGCTAAGTCATCAGAGAATGCGGTTGCACTGCCCGAGGCAACGCCTGCACGGAACGCCTCCAACAAGTCTCCTGTCAAAGACAGTGTCCCTACAAAACCAGCGATCATGGAATCTCCTGCACCTACAGAATTTTTCACTTTACCTGATGGTGCGTTGGCGTGGTATACCCCTTGCTCCGTAATGAACAAAGCCCCTTCACCCGCCATGGAAACCAGTACATTTTTCGCTCCTGCATCCAGCAGCTTGCGTCCATAAGTAATGATCTCTTCCCTCGTATCTATGGTTACGCCGAATAGCTCTGCGAGCTCATGATGGTTCGGTTTAACCAGCAATGGCTGATACGCCAGTGCTTTTTGAAGTGCAGCACCAGTAGTGTCAATGACGAATTCCGCTCCGCTCTGTTTGCACACAGCTATAAGCTTGTCATAGAAATCTGCACCCAGTGATGGGGGAACGCTTCCCGACAAAATCACTACATCCTCCGCGTTCAGAGCAGCCAGCTTTTGCAATAGTGCGTCGGCTTCAGGATCATGAATGACGGGTCCAACACCGTTAATCTCCGTTTCTTCTCCATGCTTGAGCTTGATGTTAATCCGCGTATCATCGGAAACAAACACGAAATCGCTTGAAATTGACTCTTCGTGTAACCAATCCTCAATATATCGGCCGGTGAAGCCTCCAAGGAATCCCATAGCCTTATTCTGAACCCCAAGCTGATTAAGCACTCGGGATACGTTAATTCCCTTCCCTCCCGGAAGCTTCAAATCACGTTTCATCCGGTTCAAGTCACCCAGTCTCAAATCTTCCACTTCCACGATATAATCAATGGAAGGATTAAGCGTTACAGTATAGATCATGATTATCCCTCAATTATGTTGGTTTTCTAAGCCATAGATTACCGATCACAAGTACGGCATCTGTAATTTCTCCAAACGATCACACGGTAATTCATAATTGCTTATCCTATATAAAATTTATACCAGCGTGAAATCCACACCCAATTGCGTGATCTCACGGATGAATTTGTCAGACGCTCCTGAATCTATAATGCAATGATCCATTTCCGTCACCTCTGCAACCTTGCTAAAGGATATCTGCCCCAGCTTACTGTGATCTGCCAGTAGAATAACTTGCTTGGCGACTGCGATCATTTTGCGTTTTGTAGCTGCCTCTAACATGTTCGGAGTTGTGATGCCTTCCCGCAAATCCAGTCCATTAGTGGCAAGAAAAGTTTTATCTACTCTCACCATATCTAAGGAACGTTCTGTCATCGGTCCAACAAAAGCCATCGTATCCGGGCGAAGCATACCGCCTGTAATTGAGACTTCGATATTGCGGCAATCCCGCAGCTCATTCAGCGCCATAATCGAGTTCGTAATGACTTTGATATTCGAAAAGTTCTTCAGCTCTCTGGCAATCTGCAGTGTTGTTGTTCCTGCATCAAGCAGTATTGCGTCCCCCTCCTGAATCATCTCCACGGCCTTACGGGCAATCCGTTGCTTCTCATCCAATAAATGGTCTTCCTTATCAGGATAAGCCGCCTCAAAATTGACGCTCTGCAGGGAAACCGCTCCGCCATGAGTACGCTTTAATAGCTTGGCTTCTTCCAGCTCCTTCAGATCACGGCGCACAGTAGACTCAGATACGCCCATTTCCTGACTTAGCTCCTGTACAGAAGCTCTTGAGTTTTTTTCCACAAAAAGCACGATTTTTTGTTTTCTCTCTTCCTCAAACATCATCGTGGCTCGCTCCTTTATGTGACAGCGCGACCTGTGCAATTCCTTGCGCTCATCTATGAATTTTCTTGACCGTTAATTGATTATATATGACCGTTATTGATCGTTTGTGCTCGTTTATGATTTTAACAGCGTTTTCATCCTGTGTAAAGTGCTAAAAAGAGACAGTGCAAAATTACATCCGAATTGCCTATCTCATATGCGGCATTTATAACATATTAATAATACATACCGGGAAAAGCGGGTGATCAGAAATGGCCAATGGAAGAAACAGCGGGAGAAATAAAGGCAACAGCAATGCTAATAAGAATGGGACCACCAATAACAATAATCCAGTGGAATCCGCAGAACTTAGCGCTGAGGATTATGAGATCATCGCAGCTGGACTTGTAGCCTTAGGTGAGATTTTTTCCTTTTTATCTCTTGTTAAAGCAAGACAAGTTACCAAAGAAACCGGAGGCGAAGATGTAGTTCCTGAAATCTTCACTTTATCCACTAGAAAATCTCATAGACGAAAGTCAAGATAATCTGTGAAAAAGCAGAGAAATAGTTATATCCCCTTGTTAAATTGCGAACTTTTTACTTGGCGTAACCTTTGTAACTAGAACCTCTATATGGGTATGCCAAGAACTACCTAAAAGGAATTGCCCGCTTTTGAATCAATACTTGTAAATTAGGGTTATTAAACTACATAGACATAAATTTGAATTTTGGGGGATGTTTTTATTGCCACAACAGAAGTATTTTCGGACAAGCCTTGCTATTATCGCCTTTTTACTGATTTTGTACTTAGGCTCCAAAGTAATGTTTCTCTTCGCCCCACTGGGTGCCATTTTCAAATTATTACTTGTTCCTATGATGTTATCAGGGTTCATGTACTACCTGCTGCGTCCGTTAGTAAGAATCCTTGAGAAAAGAAAATTAAACCGGGCGTTCTCCATCCTGCTCATTTATTTTCTGATTGCCGGCTTGTTCGTTCTCTTCTGGATTCTAGTCTGGCCGACACTGCAAGAACAAATTCAGAACTTTATTGATAACACTCCTTACCTCGTGCAAGGTTTGCAGGATCAGTTCAATGCATTGAGGGAGAATCCGACACTTTCGCGTTTTTTCAAAGGGGACTCTGACGTCGCGGCCCGTTTATCAGAATTTCTTAGCGATACTATTACCTGGGTTACCAATTCCATGTCCAATTTGATTGGCGTTGTTTCCAGCATTGTAGTGTTAATCGCAACTTTGCCCATCATTCTGTACTACATGCTAAAAGATGACTATAAGCTATCGCCTAAGCTTCAAGGCTTAATTCCGAGAAAATATCGTAAGGAAGGGCAAGAGATGTTTGGAGATATCGACAGCGCCTTAAGCAGTTTCATCGTCACACGCGTGGTGCTAAATGTCGTACTCGGTATTATGTTATATATAGGGTTCCTTATCATCGGACTGCCTTACTCCCTGTTGCTCGCCGTAATTTCAGTGCCCCTTAACTTCATTCCATATGTGGGATCATTCTTAGCAGCGATTCCGGTAATTATAGTGGGTTTCATTGAATCACCGACGATGGCCATATGGTCCCTGGTTGTAATCTTCATTGCCCAGCAGATCCAGGATAATGTACTCTCACCGATTATTTACGGAAAATCATTGGATGTTCATCCACTGACTACGGTCATCCTTGTCCTTATAGGTGGAGACTTCTACGGTATTATCGGAGTTCTTATTGCGCTCCCTGTTTATATGATTATAAAAATTGTTTTCCTGCGCGTGTATGAGATTATTATTGCAGACCGGATAGATGAAACTGAGCCTATCAAAAAAGAGGAGCTATAACGGTTGTAATCTACTTCGTGAACGGGCGGAGCTTATCTATAAAATAAAAAAGGGTACGTCTCCAATCACTGATATGCTCCCCATATAGTAGACAGGTAAAATAATAAAAACCTGTCGCTGTATGGGGAGCATTTTTATGGAACAAAAGAAGTTTACAGCACTGGAAAAGTTAACGATTCTCCAAGAAATTGAACGGGGCGACATTGGTTTGAAAACTGCGACCCGGAAGTATGGAATATCCAAAAACTCATTAGTGAAGTGGCGGCAACGTTATCAATTGTATGGATACGAAGGGCTGGAAGTCCGAAGCTACAATCGTACATATTCTGCAGAACTTAAACTCCATGCCGTTAAGGACTATCTCGAGGGAGGATTGTCGCAAAACCAAATCATCTGCAAGTATAAGATTGCAAGTTCAACCCAACTCGCCAACTGGATTAGGAAGTATAATGGTCATAGCAACAGCTTAACAGCTCATTCAGGAGGAACTAAAGCTATGACCAAAGGACGCGTAACCACTTGGCAGGAACGGATAAATATCGTGCTGTACTGCCTTTCGAACAGAGAAGACTATGCGAAGACGGCAAGCCATTTTCACGTGTCTTACCAACAAGTATATAGCTGGGTAAAGAAGTACGAAGCTGGTGGTGAAGAGGCGTTACGAGACGGTAGAGGACGCACTAAAGCGCCTGAAGAACTTACGGAAGCAGATCGCCACAAACTCGCGATGCAAAAGCTGGAATACGAGAATGCACGCCTGCGTGCGGAGAATGCTTTTCTAAAAAAGTTAGAGGAACTCGAAAGGAGGAGGCGTTAAGGACCATTCGCCAGGTGAACATCTACCTGGCCATTCAGGCCGTACAGCAGGAACAGTCTTGCTCCATTCGGCTTTTGTGTGACATCGCAGGGATTTCACGGTCAAGTTATTACAAATGGTTGAATCGCAAACCCAGTTCTCGAGAGGCTGACAACGAGAAACTGACAGAGGCTATGCTCCTCTTGTATGAGAAGGTGGAACGAACCTTTGGGTATCGCCAATTGACCCTGCATTTGCGCAGACAAATGGATAAATCTATTAACGCAAAGCGAGTGTACCGGCTGATGAGATGCCAAGGCATCCAATCAGTCATCCGCAGAAAGAGAAAGAAGTATGTAGGCTCCACGCCTCAGCAGGTTGCAGAGAATGTGCTGAACCGTAATTTTGAGGCTGAAGCTCCAAACCAAAAATGGGTAACGGATGTAACGGAATTCAAATACGGCAACGGCAAGAAGGCGTATTTAAGTGCAATAAAAGATCTGTATGACAAGTCGATTGTTGCTTACGTTCTGGGTCATTCCAATAATAATTCGCTAGTTTTTAACACACTGGAATTAGCTTTGAAGGCAGCACCGGAGAGCCGAACCTTACTCCATAGCGACCGTGGTTTTCAGTATACCTCTCTGCATTTTAAAAAGATGCTGGACGATGCAGAACTGAAGCAAAGCATGTCCCGAGTAGGCTGCTGCATTGACAATTCGCCGATGGAATCCTTCTGGGGAACATTGAAATGTGAGAAGTACTACTTACATACCTACCAGACCTTTGAAGAACTCCAAACAGATATTGATACCTACATTCACTTTTACAATAACGAACGGTTACAGGCAAAACTAAACGGCCTCAGTCCCATTGAATTTAGGACTAAGGCCGCTTAAACTACTTTTATTTTTTGTGCTGTCTACTTGACGGGGTGCAGTTCACCACTCGGAGTCGTACCCTTTTTTATTCTTTACAGGTGCCTGAAATCATCCTCGTAAAGAACGAACTACAAAGATGTGATTGCCCTTCATCAGGTTTTGGCCGTTCTGAAGAGTAACTGAACCTTTCGTATGTGAGGTAATAATCGTATTAAAGGCAATAAGCTGATCTTCTTTCCAGACACTAACCGCCGATTTAAAATACACTGCATTGTCAAATTGCTGCCGATCCCTCATCACATAACCTACGGAATGGAGAACTGGAGGCAGCGCTCTTTCTTTTGGAGCCAGAGCCTTAATAACAACAATATCCCGAAACGGCACAGCAATTTCCTGATGGCCAATCACCGCCACCGATGCGGAAAGGTCCCATTTGCGGAGGATTCCCTTCATAATGGTATAAGGTTTCTCCCCGCAGTACATTATAACGGGTTTACCTACCCAATGCTTCATAGCTACCTCCCCTTCGCATCACTCCATAAATTATAAGTCCGGAATGAACCAATCTATTCCTGCCAACCCCTGCGACTCTAAAAATTGGTTGGCCTTTGAGAACGGACGACTGCCAAAAAATCCACGATGCGATGAAAGTGGGCTTGGATGAGGCGATTGCAGCACCTTATGCCGGCTTTTATCGATGAAGGCGCCTTTTTTCTGCGCATGACTTCCCCATAATATAAACACCATAGGCGTAGATCTTTCATTTAGCTTTTGCATAATAGTGTCTGTGAATGTCTCCCAGCCCAGACCTTTATGCGAACCAGCCTCACCCTCACGTACCGTCAGCACGGTGTTCAGCAACAACACTCCCTGCTCTGCTAAGTGCAGTAAAGAGCCGTGGTTCGGAACAGGCACACCGACGTCCTCTTTCAGCTCTGCATAAATATTGCGCAGTGACGGAGGGATACGTACCCCCGGATTGACAGAGAAGCTTAGTCCGTGCGCTTGTCCGGGACCATGATAAGGATCTTGACCTAAAATAACTACACGGGTCTCCTTATAAGGCGTTAATTTCAATGCTGTGAACAATAATTCTTTTGGCGGATAAACGGTATGTTCCTTATATTCTTGTGTTAGTGCGTCCATTAATTTTAGAAAATAGGGCTTTTGCATTTCATCCTGCAATACCTCATCCCAATCGTTGCCAAACATCCCCAAACTCCTCCTTTAACCGAAACCATAGCGATATAGCTTTTTTATTTCCGACCATAATCCGCTTTGATCTCGCCCCACTCTTTGGTCTGCCACTTGAGCACCTTATTGTCATATGTATTGGTTTGCAACCAACGCTCTGCCCGATCAATAAGCACCCAAATTTCCTCTGTTGAAGAATCGCGCGGCAAGGTTGTTGCCACCTTCTTCTGCTTCACCCACTTCATTGCATTTACTGAATCACTGTAGACCGTTTTATCGCTTCCCTCTTTCTTCAACAACGCCAAGGCATGAACAATCGCTAAAAATTCGCCTAAATTATTAGTGCCCTTTTTGATCGGACCACAGGAGAAAATGATATCTCCCGTTTGTGTATCTACACCCTTATATTCAACAGGCCCCGGATTACCACGAGTCCCCACATCTACTGAAATACTGTTGTAATCAATCTCCTCAGAGGTCTCTACTGTAGCACTGCGTTTAAAAGAACTAGTCCCCTTAGACTTTGCTGCTCCAGCTGCCCCTGTTCCCCAATTCCCCTTCCAGCCCGCTTTATATGCCGCATCAGCTGCTGCTTTAGATTCATAGGATTTATATTTTGCACCGGTATAATGATCTGTCTGTGCCTGGCATTCTGCCCAAGTGCTATAGACTCCCGGTTGTTTACCTTCCCAGACTACATAATATTTCTGTTTGGCCATGGATAATGCTCCTTTTCTACTGCCTGTACTTATTGTAATCCATATTGCTCGTGAATTCATCGGATAAATCACATTTTTCAGGTCATACTATACGCCAGAGATGTCCAGGCCTATATTACCATTTGTAGATTGATTGGTAAATTACTAACTAATCACTCTATAGTAAGCTCGAAGGATATCAGTACAATTACTTAGGGAGGTTATACAGATGAGAAAGATAGCAAGTGTTGCTGCGGTATTTGCTTTTGTGTTAATGGTCGGATGTGGAAATGCAACAAACAATGCCAATAATGCTACTGCAACAAGCACTCCTGAGAACACGAATAATGCGGGAACCACTAATAATACAGGCACCGCTAATAATCAAAATAACACCACAGATGCTGTAACCTCAGCTTCCGTAGTAGATAATGAAGAAGCCTTCAAACGCGCCATCAGTCCAGAAGGAACCTGGATTGCTGCTACACTTAAAGACTTAACCTTCACCGAAGATCTCGTGGTGGATGGAGAATTCATGAATAAAGAGGAACCCGCCAGAAAAATTGCTCTATACACACAAGATGCGGATCACAACATCACCAACTCCTTTAAACTGACTGCTCCAAAATTGACCATCAAGAGTAAAAATGCCCGCATCCAAGGCGGCACTTTTATTGGAGATGTATACGTAGAAGCGGATGGATTTACCCTGGTGAACGCAACCGTTGAAGGCAATGTCTACTTCGCAAACGATCAATATAAATCCACCTTTAATTCATCCGATCAAGGAAAAGTAACTGGTGTTACAGAAGTGAAAAAATAAGCTTCAACCCCAAAAAGGTGATCTCAAGTCGTTAAGACTTGAGACCACCTTTTTTTATATACACCCTTATTCTTGATAAAAACCATCTTTGAAAAAGTTGTACCATCCCTCGACGGTTTCGATTGGGAAACCCTCTAACTTCTTCATAACTTCCCTTGCAAATTCTAAAGAAGCTGTGCCATTAGCTGTAATAATATATTCACTCGAAACTGCCTGTTTTTCTATATAATTTGCTTCTCCTTTATAATTAGGAGCATTTTGTTTTAAATAATCCAATGAATTTCCGGTATGAGGTATGTTGTCTAAATAGCCATGTTCAGCCAAAAAAGTTGTAGCATCACATATAGCGGCTATAGGTACACTCTCCTGCAGACATTTTTCAATCACTGGAGTAATAGCTGAATTATCTTTCCAGCCTGTGCCCCCGATTAAAATCAACATTTCATACTGAGCAGGTAAACTATCTAAAGTATAGTCAGGTACAACAGTAAATCCACCCATAGATTTGACATTGTCGCTAGTTAGAGCAACTGTTCTTACTTTATATTCACTTTCCTGCTTATTTAGTTCGGCACTAATATATCCGCTTTCCCAATCAGCGTAGCCATTGGATAGAAACATCAAAACTTCTTTTTTCATATATTAGCACCCCCTTTAAGTTCTAACGCCACTTCCGCCACTTCTCGCCCATTTACCAGCAGCACAATCCGGTGCTCTCCTGGATAATGACGCCGAGTTGTTAAATCAGCCCAACGATGTGTCCGTTTACCTGACAGAATTGTACCTCCAGGTACGGTCTTATCCGATAACAAAAAAGATTTACGGGAGGTTCGACCTGCCGCTTTCACGAAATAGATTCCGTATTCAATCCGAATCCGTGCTGGAGCTCCCTCACGAACTTGAAGCTTATACTGTAATTCAGAGCTTTCGCCAATGGTCAGGATTGAAGGTTCCAATAGAATGAAGGCACTCGTTATAAGTGGAGCAGCTTCGTCTGTCTGCTCTGCGTATCCGAATAAAGCCATAATCTCTGGCTCAGCTTTACGAATCAAAGAACGGCAGCCGTGACGCACAATCCAGTCTGTATCGGGATGTGTTCCCTTCCAGCGCCGAGCGGTATCGAGCACCACTTCCGGATGATCCTTTGCAATATCATTCAAATGATTAGCGACACTTTTACGTACATACAGGGATGTATCCGCCTTAAGCTGCTCAAGTACAGGTAATACCGGAGCTGGGTCAAGCTTGAACATGGGAAGCGCCTGTCCCCAAGGCAGACGAGGCCGACAGCCCTCACTAGCCAGCCTACGTACATGCTCATCAGGGTGCTCCGCCCATACCAGCATTTGAGCCATCATCCGCTCTGGTTCCCGTAAGAGAAACGGCCTAACTGCAAATTCAGCCGATGATTTCGCTGTGAATCTTTCCAGCGCCTGCATAGACAATTCCCAATGATCGTCTCCCTGACCATATACCTCAACAAAATCCGGAAAAATCAAATAAGGAAATCCCACGCAATCGTCAGCAATGGCGAATAGGATAGCCAGCGCTTCCTCATAAGGAAGCTTTAAGTGGCTGCCCAACGTCTCGGTGATCCGCCGCATTCTTGCCTTCAGCTCAAGCGTTTCCCACGGTTCAGTCATGGCTGAGCTTACAAATGCCTCAGTCTCGAAGACATTATGTACGCCACGAATCTTTTCGCCGAACTCACGCAGAAATTGTTCATTGTACATTGCTTTTAAAGGTTCAGCCATTCGATAATCCCTCATTTTCTTCTTTAGATCAGCAGACTTGATTCTGTCATGAAATCGTAGCACACCCAATTTGACAACAGTATGTCAACTTTGGCAGCTAAGAATTAATAAGTACCTTTACCTCTTCAATCCCTTGTTGGGCTCGACTGTTTAACGCGCGTTTATCTTTAAGGTTATGTTCTTTAAGTTCGTGTCCAGGATCAATGACCAGCGGCTGTGAGATTACATCCTCGAGAATTTGCACAGCAACCTTACAGCCTTGAAATAACAGTTCTTTTGTGATCACTTGGTTATGAGAACGAATGATTTCAAGCATTTTTTCCGCATAAATCAGTCTAACCAAACTATCAGCGCTCATAATATTCCGCGAAGCAAAAGAAGCCACTTTTTCCACAATCCAGCTATCCTGATAATTCCGCGAGATGGATTCCAGTATCGTAATCGCATCCCAGTCCCGTATCGACAACTGCTTGACGTGCTCCGTAGCCCATTCCTGCAGCCATTCCAGCTCCACTTCTCTTGGAATTTCAAAACTCTTGTACTCCTTAAGTACTCCTGCTTTATGCATATTTAAAAAATGACCCAAAAACTGAATGTACAGCTCCTTGGCTCTTTGTGTCGGTTCTGTCATCTGGCAATCATCCTTTCATTATCCAAATCATATCCATTCCCCGGTTTCTTTTCAAATTAAAAATAAAAAAGGACAGGTAGCGAAATCATCGCAATACCTGCCCTTTAATAACTTTGGGTTATGGTAAATAGTTTGCTTCAACCGGAGGGGTTTTCTCCACTATTTTCAGTTCTAGTCCTCCGAATCTCTTCGCCAGCTTGTTATATACCAGCGCTACCAGCATACCCACCAATCCATAAATGAGTATCAAAATAACCGGCATAATCAAATAAGGGATACCCATAACAACAATAAACGTCTCTTTAATGATAAGCCCGACCACCACCATCCCTAAACCTACTATAAACAATAGCAGTGTAGGAATGATCATAAAATAGATAGTTGTTTTAAAAAAACTCTTTTTGTTAATTTCCAGCACTTCATAGTCTTTCATTATGTAATCCCCTTAATTTATTTAGAGTGGTAAAATTACCCTCTTCGTTTCATTAAAGACGATCTTAAATACAATTTCAACCAAATTTCTCATATTTTCGACTTTTACCAAAGAATTCTTCCTAAAACTCAACGATAAATCATGGTAAAATAACTCCTATGGTTTAATATATCATCATGTACAAGATGTCACCGGAGGGAATAACATGCCACAAACATTAGTGAAAAATATTGATTTTTTTATAGCTGCCTTATCCCAAACCTATATTTCTGCGCTACAGCTTGATCCTGATGGAATGTATTCAGAGGTTGCTTCAGGAATTGTTGAACTGTTCTCTGACGAACAAGTACGGCTGAGAAGATATGACGGATCAGTATCCCATTATGCAAGAGACAACACCAAATTTCAGCGATGACAAAAGGACGTGAACTGGAAAAAGGTCATTGTGAATGATCCTCTTCCAGCTCACGTCCTTATTCACTCTACACACAACTAATCTAGCACAATCCATTCGCCTTCAGCATCCGCTGACTTCATTTCTGCTTCCACGATTCTTAAAGACTCCGCTGTACTCTCTGGCGTACAAATAATGCTAGGCTTATCCTGGATAATAACATCCAGAAAATATATAAGCTCTCTATAGTAGCCAACATCCGGTGAAAGTTCCGCTAAATAGCCTGCCCCGTCATTCGGATTGACCTTGACCTCGCTGCCATCAAACACTATATTTCCACGTTCAAAATTAACCCGGTACCCCATGTAAAAACCAAAATCACCTTCCAGCGTCCAATCCACCTGAGCATTAATTACTTTTGCATCCTTATAAAAATAGTGAGTCGATGCGATATCATATCCGCTACCCGGAAGGACATTACGTCCTAAGGATGATACTTTATCCGGTCTGCCGAACAGATAGTTAATCATATCCGTATCGTGAATATGCATATCCATAATGCCTCCACCGCTTAGTGTCTCATCAAGAAACCAATCCTTAGGAGCACCAGATCCCCTGTAAAAATACCCTTCCGTGACCTGACCGAACTGCCCGCTCTCTATCACTTCTTTTAAATATTCATACCCCGGCCAAAAACGGAGACAATGTCCGATCATCAGTTTTTTCCCACAGCGGGCTGCCGTTTCCACCATTTCCAGCGCTTGTACGGAAGTTCTGGCCATCGGTTTCTCACAAAAAACATGATATCCACGCTCCAGCAGCGAACAAGTCATTTCCGCATGCAGATAAGTAGGAACCGCAATGTCGATCATATCCAGTTCCTCACTGGCTATCATTTTCTCCAGATCATCGTATAGATTGTAAGCTGACAAATCATAGACTTCCTGGGCAGTGCTCATATTCCCGGCTGCTTTTCCATCCTTTAATTCCTCAATTCGCAAATCACAGATGGCTTTAAGGGCAATGGGCTGCCCCTCTTTCGTTAAGCGCACATAATTATCAAAATGCATCCGGCCCATAAATCCAAAGCCGATCAAGCCTATTTTCAACATCGTGAAGTCTCCTTTACTAAAAGTATGGTACTTAACGTATCCGTATCCAGGCCCCTTCTTGATCAGCCGATTGGATTTCAGCCTCAATGATTTCTATGGACTGGGCAGCACTTTCGGGCATACATAGGGTCACTGGCTCATCGTTCTGGATGATTTTCAAGAAATATACCAACTCTCTGTAATATCCGGTATGCGAAGAAAGCTTCGCAATGAACCCCGGTTGACGATTAGGATTTACCTTAACTTCCGCGCCATCAAAGACTACATTTCCCCGTTCAAAATTAATCCGATAGCCCATGTAAAAACCAAAGTCGCCTTCCAGTGTCCAGTCCGCTTGGGCATTGACCACTTTTCCATCCTGATAAAAATAATGAGTGGAGACGATATCATAGCCACTTCCCGGTAAAACCTTCCGCCCAAGCGTTGATACTTTATCTGGTTTCCCAAACAAGTGATGGATGATGTCCGTATCGTGTACATGCATATCCAGCATACAGCCGCCACTTAGCTCATCATTGACCAACCACCCTTTAGGAGCACCGGAACCCCGGTAAAAATAAGCCTCTGTCACTTCACCGAACTCACCGCTAGCTATAACCCCCTTCAAATATTCATATCCCGGCCAGAAGCGAAGACAATGACCAATCAGCAATTTTTTTCCGCTGCTTTGCGCCGCCGCTACCATCTTCCAAGCTTCTGCGGAATGTCTCGCCATCGGCTTTTCACAGAACACATGATACCCTCGTTCCAGCAGCGAACAAGCCATTTCAGCATGCAAGTACGTAGGTACTGCAAGGCTAATAGCATCTAGTTCTTCTTTTTCGAGCATATGCTCCAAATTCTCATAAAGGCTGTAAGGGGATAAATCATATACCTCGTGGGCCGTGTTCATATTCCCCGCGGATTTAGTATGCTTAAGGACTTTAATCTGCGGGTCACAAATGGCAACCAGAGAAATCGGATGGCCGTCTTCCTGCAATTGAACATACTGATCAAAGTTCATTCGGCCCATAAATCCAAAACCCACCAGCCCCACTCTGAGCACAGCCTTCACCTCTCTTAAACTTAGTAACTAGTGCGTCCTAAAATAGCATCCATCGCTGCAGAAGTATTAAAAATGATTTGCTCCGAATAATGCGTATATGGCGGTATCATTTCTCCAGTAACATAATTGCTGTAGCCGATCTCTTGCAGTGCTTCCATAACAGCAGGATAATCCACATCCCCAGCAAGTAGATCAACAAATCCATGAAGTCCTCCGGCTGCCCGGCGGTAATCTTTGAAATGCACCTTCTTGATTCTATGGCCTAGAATCCGTATCCACTGCTCTGGATAACCAGAATGAACGATATTCCCTACATCCAGATAGGAACCTACATAATTGGAGCCTACAGCATCTATAAAAGAACGTAATTCGAGCGGAGACAGCAGGAATTTATTCCACACATTTTCAATCCCAATAGAAACACCCGCCATTTTTGCATCCTGAGCTAGATCACTGATCGCCTTCAAGGCTCGATCATAAGCTTTTTCATAATCGACTATTTCACAGCCCTCAATAAAATCCACACCAACCGCACCAGGAATGACAAGAATCGTATCTACGCCAAGTGTTGCTGCCAGCTCCAATTGTTTTTTACATACATCGATAGCCTTCGTCCGGTTCGCCGCGGATTCACTTGTCATGGCATATGACCAATATAGTCCTGTCGCCAGTCCTGCAATTTCTAACCCCATCTCCTGAATGGAATTTTTGATCTTAATAGCTTCTTTCTCAGTGGTTTGCAAGCCAAGTTCACCCGATTCATTCAAAGATAACTCAATTCCGTCGAAACCTGCCGCTTTAGCCAGACGTGCACATTCTTCGATCTCAGTACCTTCGCGAAACGACCAAATGTTTATTCCCTTTTTCATCTGAATCCTCCTCAAATTTGTTATTTTCCGTTTTTTAAGATTTTTCCCTAAGTGCGCTTATATCCTTGATTTATTTATATTATAATAGATTGTGAGTTGAATTTATTTAGGTGAACAAGAGATTTGTTGCACGATTCCGGTCTATTTAAAAATTCATTTTATACTGTATGGGAGGTTTATTCGTGGCTGAAAAAGAACCCCGTTATCCCCTGAGAAAACAGGTCCCCTCCCGGGAGTGGTCACCTGGCATTCACTACGCACAATTCCAAACCCTCTCACCTTGCCTCTTTCCAAGAAGAAGATTGTATGATTTCGAGCTGCTATACGTTCGCCAGGGGAAATTATCAACAAAGATGGATACGGAGGAATATATCCTGAATTCAGGACAACTGATATTTCTTTCTTCCGGGGTATATCATCAAAATGCGATTGTCTCAGATTCGGAAACCAAACTCATTGGGATCCATTTTGATTTTTTTGGGGAATCGATTATTACAAGCGATGAAGACATGCTGGTCAATGAGGAGGAGGTTATGGACGAGAAGTTTGCCTTGGAAGCTGTGACCGCTCCTTTTATGCCATTGTCACAGGAGCCCATTTATACCCCGCCACCCGAATGTATCCATGCGATGGAACAGCTCGTGCATGAATTTACGATGCGGCCTGCCGGTTATGAATGGGTCTGTCGGGGGTTACTGCTCGGCGTTCTAACCTCGCTGCTCCGAACACAAAGCTCCCGGAATACAGCCAAATCTTCCGTTCATACCGGGCGGATCAGAGCTTTAATCGATGAGATAGATTCAAAGCTAGCAGACCGCTGGAGCAATAAATCCATGGCTGGTGCCATGAATATGCATGAAGACCATTTCTCCAAGTTATTTCGTGAGGTGGCTGGCATGCCTCCTGGTGAATATCTCCGTTCCATCCGGCATCGAGAAGCACGCAAGCTGCTGCGCGAAACGGATTGGCCGATTGAACAGGTCGGGGATAAGGTTGGTTATCCTGATATCCATTATTTCAGCAGGGTATTTACTGCGAATGAGGGAATTTCTCCGCGGGCTTATCGCAAAATGTCCCGGATACTCTAGATACGGAAAACTCAAGATATCTCAGTCCAAGTAAGAAAAACTCCCAAAAACATTGAGGGTGATGGATTCTTCCTTATGATTCAAAAAGGCAAAAGCCCCCTTCCCTGAAAAATCGAAGAAGGAGGCGGCGAACGTTCGTGTTTTCTGCGTTAATGCAGTATGCGGGGACGGCTCTAAAACTAATTAGGGAAAAACTCCCTGAAAACAGCCAATATTCGCTCTAAATGAACGAAATCAGGGAATTCCTCCCTAATAATAAGAGGAATAACTATAATTGCTAACGAATCAGCTAAACTTTGGGGAGGTTTTCCCTGATTATTAGTCTGATGACCAAATATCCCGGAATTTCAGGGAGAAATTCCCCAATCACTCTATCGAAGCAGTACAATTCAGGAAAGTTGGAGATAACAGCAGCCGGAAGTCTAATTATTCGCCGTAGTTACGGCTGACTCTTAATGTGTGATCTCAAATTGAAACCACACACTTTCCATCCCACCCAACTCTATTTCTTGGATCACGGCGTTATCCATCAGGATCGTCGTCTTTTGGATCTCGGAAGTGTTATTTACGGCACAATATCGACCCGTCTCAGGATACGCGTGACATTCAACATTCGGATTCACTGAGAACCATGAATACAATTTCTCCTCTTGATGTGCGGCCCAAAAGATCGCTCGGCTGAGTAGTCTGGTATTCTGAATACTATAGGGAAGCCCCGCGATATAAACGCCCCGCCCCTGACCAAATGAGTTCACGGCAAGATTGCAGCTGCCTTGATGCACGTCCAATATTTCTGCTCCGGCCTCCGCTTGATAAATCATGGTCATCCCTTCACCATAATTAATCTCACCTTCCAGATCTTCCGTTATGAAATGACCCTGCACAGGCGTTACCTTGGGCTTATTGATGCTTGCTGTAAATCCAATTTCCTTCTGAACACCTAGAATATCCGCTAGTTGAAAAAGAACCCCTTGATGTTCATAAGCTGATGGATCACCAACCCCAATAAAACCGCCCCCTTGCTCCACCCACTCACGAAGTGTTGCCACAACTTGCGGATCGCTCCATTGATCTCCACCGCTCCAAGAGGTGTGTAAATCACCCGCGTTAATAATCACACCGATACTAGGATCAATCCCACTTAACCTGATGTCATCAAAGCTTATAAACTCAATGTCGAACGGCAAGCCCGCCAATGACTCTAATGCCCCTATGTAGGAGTAACATCTTTGATTCCATAATGAATGAGCCACTTGATGTGTCTGCCAGCTTCGAAGGGAGCCCCAAGTATTCAGAACCGCCACTTTAAAAGGAGCTTTAAAAGGCTGTGTCCCTTCTGCATTGGCATGAATCCCTTTGAACTGCTTCGCAATCTCTGTCACATGATCTATAAAATCCGGGAATTGATGCGCTAGACTTAAATATCCGCCATACCCCATCCTGCCAACTGGTTTACGCATGAGCGCACGCCGGCATTTGATCCAGATCGGCATGGACTCTCCGACAGGGTCTCCCCCTTCAAAAAAGATATCTGGAAAGAAGTAAGGATAGAAACGTGCCTCGGTATCCTTAATAGGTATATCCGCAATCATACGCGTTGTAACGCCATCTCCTGCTGCCCCTACCACTGCATCGAGCCCGATCTCCGGAAAATATTTGCCATAAGGCTCTGTGCCAGCCCAGTGATCCCCGAAGAACATAATCGCTTTCTTCCCGAAATCATGCACCATATCTACACATTGTTTCGCATAACCTGCGATGAATTTCTGATTGAAGTCCATCCAGTCCAGATATCTTTGGGTCGGGTTCTTAAATGGTGTGTTATATCGCCCCTCATCCACAAAATCTTCTGCAGTCAATCGGTACCCATAAGCTTGTTCGAATTGCTCTAACGCAAGTGGACTTACACAACTCAGATAGCCAAACCAATTCACCTGTTTCTCCTTACCTTCCTTGTTAAAAATCAAATCAAAATTATAAAAGAAGGTCGTAAAACGTACGATATCAGTCTTGGGATGTTTCTTCAGCCAATCCTCCAGCACCTTCAAAACATGCCCTTGAGCCTCGGGGTAACGAACATCCAACGGTAAACGATGCTCCTCATCCCAATCATTCGTGATGTGATTGTACATGGAGACCGGCTCCCATTTCTGGTAGGCCAAGAAACTGACCGTATACTTGTGAAATTGTACCGCCTGTTCAAGTGTGACAATTCCCTCTGCGTAACTCCAACATTCAGAAGGTAATACTTCTCCTGTAGTCCGGTTTACAACCTGCCAATATTTTTTTATATCCACATCTGTGTTAGGAATAAATTGCTCGGCAAAATAATCAGCCATAATATCGATGGCCTTCACCTTTGAAGTTACTATTACTGGAGCAGACATCAGATAAATCTGCTGTCTATATTGCGGATGCTGCTTCGCCCACTCGTTGTCCTCACGGACAAGACAAAGCGTTGAATAAATTTGCAGACCCATATCGAGAATGTCCTGCGATAGATTCGTGCCATCACTGTCACGTACGGCATCTACACCCCATCTTTCGACGAGATCGGCTATGACCTCTTCCATCCCTGTTTCACCAGGCAGTGTAAATCTTCCTTTGTCCACGTAACTTCCCTCCATATCTTTGTTGTTCAGCCCTTAATTCCGCCTGCGCTTATTCCTTGGAGCAATTGCTTTTGTCCTATCACATATAAAAGAATCGTTGGAATCAGCACTAGGATCAGCGCGGCAAAAAGTGCACTCCAATCAGTAGCATAACGTTGAACCTCAAAAAGATTGGCTAAACCTACTGGCAATGTTTTTTTGCTATCACTTTGAATTAAGACCAATGCCAGCGGATACTCATTCCAAAAGCCCATCGCTGCCAGCATACAGACCGTCACAATGCCCGGTTTAGCAAGCGGTGCAATAATTCTGACGAGCACTCCCGTGTTGCCACAACCGTCAATCTTAGCGGCCTCTTCATAATCTCTAGGGACGGACTTCAGAAATCCACTTAATACAAAGATGGCAAAGGGAAACTGCAGAACAGCATAGATTAAACTGAGCATTCCGCGATTGTCTAACATCCCGAACGAATTCACCTGCAGAAATAAAGGAACCATAATATAGGAGGCTTGCAGAAAAATACAGGCCATATAAAGGTTAAGGATTAGTTTGGAGCCCCAAAACTTAAATCTCGTTAAGACGTAAGCCATAGGAACCACAAAAATAACTAGAATCGCCGTGGATAACACCACAAGAAAGATAGAGTTCAGGAAATAACTCCCCATCTTGGATTTCTGAAAAGCACGTACATAGTTATCGAAGTGTAGGACTTGTGGAAAGGAGAAGGGGTCGGTCAGAAATTCTGTATTGCTTTTAAATGAGGCTAAGAGATTCCATACAAACGGATATAACAAAACAATGGTGGCTACAATCAGAAACAGCCGCGTAATCCAGTTGGCAATATTCATTTTTAGAAGACTCTGTTGATTGCTCGTCATCCTTCTCCCCTACCCTTCTGCTCGAT
Organism: Paenibacillus sp. FSL P2-0121; assembly: GCF_037975345.1. Taxonomy (NCBI): domain Bacteria; kingdom Bacillati; phylum Bacillota; class Bacilli; order Caryophanales; family Paenibacillaceae; genus Paenibacillus; species Paenibacillus sp. FSL P2-0121. The sequence continues at coordinate 5,075,348 of NZ_CP150245.1, forward strand.
TTGTAAGTAGTCTGGACAGAAAAGAAAGCACAAAGGCGAACACCAGCGTAAATATAGCTATAGCCATGGCATAACCAAAGTTCGCATTCTGGAAGGCCTGCGTGTACATGTAGTGGAGTAAAACAGTAGTTCCACCTGCCGGACCACCGCCAGTCATTACAGTTACAACTATAAAACTTAAATTGATCGTACCTGCCAGAGACAACACAAACGTAATGCCAATAATATCTTTTAGCAGAGGGATCGTAATACTGGTAAGCTTCCGGAAATATCCCGCACCATCAATAGTCGCCGATTCAAACACATCCGCAGAAATCCCATCAATCGCAGCGATGTACATGACCATATAATAACCAACCGCTTGCCAGATCAGTGTAACGGCTACACACCACAATGCTGTTCGGCTATCTCCAAGCCAGGGTCTGCTCAGTTGATCTAATCCGATGCTCCCCAGAATATTATTCAAAATGCCCATATTGGGATGAAACACAAAGGACCAGATAATTCCGACTACCGTCAAAGAGATGATACTAGGAAAGAAAAATACGGTTCGGTAAAATCCTCTTTCCTTCAGCTTCGTCTGCGTTAATAGAAAAGCGAGCACCAGCCCAAAAATCAACGTAATCACTGGCACGACCAGCATCAGTTTAAATGTATTACTCAGAGCTTTGAGGAACATCTCATCTTGAAACATATATTTATAGTTATCCAAAAAGATAAACTTGTTCTCATCACTCATCCCAGTAGCATCCGTAAAAGACATAAAAAATGCCCGAAAGGTTGGAATAATCATAAATACGAGGGTTAACAGGAGCGTTGGAATCGTGCATACCGCTATGAATAGCTTAGGATTTCTGGTTTTCGCTGTCCTAATCTTTGATTTCCTCTGTCTAGGAGCTACTTCTGCCAGCTGCATTTCAGACATCTTTCTCACTCCCCTTCATACAAAATGCATCCCGTTCATAGATAACCTTATCCATTCCTAACAGGATGCATTTGCATGAGATACTATAGATTATTTACTCGCCGCTTTCTCTTTACGAATCTGTGCAAAAGCTTTTTCCACATTATCCATCCATTGATCTGTGGTCATTTGGCCTGTCATCACTGGTGTGACCGTATTCTTGAACATTTCAGTGACTACACTAACCTTGGAACCCTTCGGTAACGATTGCCAGCCCTGTAGAATAGAAATGGAACCATTATAAGCCTCGAACATGTCATAGACACCTTTAGTCAAAAATGGCTTAGACAGCTCCTTCGCATCGTTAAGCGCATACGCCCCATTCGCTTTTTCCGCAAATAGTTTTACAGACTCATCGGTATACAGGAACTTTAAGAATTCCTTAGCGAGCTCAGGATTTTTGGCCTTAGCAGGGATGGAGAATTGCTCGTAGCTGGAAAGCACATACTTCTGATCGCCTTTATTGAACACAGGTACTGTTGTCATCCCAAATTCAAACCCATTTTCTCTAGGTGAATCCTTCATTTCATTTTCCATCCAGTTCCCGTTTACGATAAACAAAGCTTTACCCATCATCATATCGGTCTGCGACTGTGTATGGTTCAAGGCAACCGTGCCGTCCATCAGATAACCGTCTTTAGAGATTTTATAGAAAATATCCAGTACTTTTTTGATCGTGTCGTTCTTAAATGAACCTTCCTCATAAGCAAAGACTTTATCCAGCGTTTCTTTTCCCCCCGCACTCGCAATGGCCGGGTAGAGAATTTCCTCCAAATAATCCGGATAGATGCCTTGGTAAGTGAATAAAGCCCGCTTCGTTTTGGTTCCATCTGCATTAACCAGATAGTTCTCCTCTTTGTTCAGCTCATCCCCTAAAGCAAAGAACTCCTCCCAAGTCTCAGGAACACTCCAGCCTTTTTCTGTGAACAGTGTTTTATTGTAAATCAAGCCCATCGGTCCAGCATTAAAAGGTGCGAGGTACGTCTTTCCATCTTGATAGGGCTGAAATCTTGTACTGTCCAGCATCCCCGGTAGAATCATATCCTTAAGCGTCTCCTCTTTCTCAAGCGCTTTGCTTTCAAATACATCGCTGATATCTAGCAGTCCTTTTTCTTTAATCAATGAAAGCACGATGCCACTTTGCTCTGTATCTGTAACGGATAGGAAGTCGGGAGGATTACCCGCAACAATCTGCGGCCGGATTACTTCACCAACTTTAGGATTAATCGTCATGTTCACTTTCACACCTGGATAAGCACTTTCGAATTTGCTGACAATTTCATTCCAATAATCCGCACCATATCCCCCTTGGAATACAGCAATGCTAAGTTCCTTGTTATCAAAATCTTTAGCAGGTTCTTCTTTAGTCTTCCCGGCGTTCGTTGTACTTGTAGCTTGCGCGGTGCCCGCAGCTTTCGTTGAATCTGATTCATTAGAGGCAGCAGGTTTATTATTGCTGTTCCCACAGCCGAGCAACCCCACACCTAGCAGCATCACTGCTAATAATGTACTCATAGTCTTTTTCATAAACGCCCTCCTTAAGATATTCTTGTAAACGCTTTTTTAATAATTTAAGTATAGAAGGATTTACGCTATATTTACATTTACAATACAAACCTACCTATGTATTATCTTATCCATCTTCCAATGCGAGCTCGTATAAGCTTATTCATCAGGATCACATAACCTGTAAACTTAGCCGTTAACGGAATGGATAATATTATCCATTCCATAGATTATTCTCACTTTTCGCCGCTGCATATATATTCCATTGTTCTTTTTATGTTAACTTGTAAGTAAAAGATAGTGAATGGGAGGTCATCCACCTGAGTCGACGCAAAGGGAAGCTGCATTTTCCTAATCCTCCGCAAATCATGCGCAAGGTTAAAATTCAAAATCGCTTAACCGTCATTTTCTTAATCGTATCCGTGATCCCAATCATCTTTATAGGTTTCTACTCCTACACCATTTACTCCAAATCTATTAACAATAAATTAAGTAAATCCACATTTCAGGCTTTAACCCTGCTTAATCGAACGATGTTAAGTGAACTTAACAACTATCAATATCTTGCAGGCTCTGTTTCTACCAATAGTATTATTCAGGAGCGTTTATCGGCAGCACCAAATGAACCCGCTCCTAGCAATGCTGCCATTAATCATGCCATGGACAATTTATATAGAACCATCTACCCCGGATATGTCCAGAACGTTCGGGTCATCGACGCCAAGAACCAACCTATTTATGAATTAGGCTACGATGGCATCCCCAATCCTAAGTATGAAGAAATTATGAAACAAGTAGAGCTCAATGCCCCTTATGACAGTCTTAACTACGCAAAAAGCTATCGCGCTTACAATACCATTGTCCTGGGCCGGAAAATTTTTGATCAAGATGACATTGGCGTTCCCTTAGGTCATGTGTTTGTTTTTATTGGTGGGGAGTTATTTTCAAAAGTCATTCTTTCCAGTGTGGATTTAGGTACAGGTTCCAGTCTCCTTATTATGAATAGGGAGGGAAAAGTAATGTCCTCGAATCAAAAGGATACTCCGCTAGGAGAACCCTATTATAAAGATGAACTTTTTAAGCAAATCAAGACACAAGAGGCAAAGAAAAACCATTCCTTCCAAGGCATGGTCAATGGCAAAATGCAGCAAATCTCCTATATTAACAATAATCAATTAGGCTGGTACATGATTTCTACCGTGCCCTTCTCTTATATCAATTCAGAGACAAGTAAAATCACCACTGGACTACTTATTGTTGTCAGCATCATTGTAGTCGTGTGTATTCTAATTATTATCGTATTGTATAAAAGCATCCTGAAACCAATCAAACAAATCATCGTCTTCTGCAATCAAATTTTTTATGGTGATCTATCGAGCCGGATCGAAGATCACAGCAACGATGAAATGGGCGTGTTGGCCAATAGAATTAACAGCATGGTCAGTAGAATGGAACAGCTGATGAAGGATCAAAAGAAAGATCTGAAAAGAAGACGTTCGCTCGAATTGCAAATGCTGCAATCGCAGATTAATCCTCACTTTCTTTTTAATACACTTAACTCCTTACGATGGCTGGCGATGATTAACCAGGTTCCCGTCCTTAGCGACGGCATCTCCTCACTAGCTGAATTGCTGCGTAGTACCATTATCGATCAAGATGAGCAAATCACCATCAAGCAGGAGCTGAACAATCTGGATCATTATTTTGCCATTCAAAAAATACGTTATGCCGACAGGTTCGACATTGAATATGACTTGGATGAGTCTTTATTACAGAGCATGATCCCCAAGCTCATCCTGCAGCCGATCGCAGAGAACGCGATTCTTCATGGAGTTACAGATATAGGAGGAAAAGTTCTAATCCAAATTAAGGTATACGCAAAAAATGAATACACCCTTATTATTGAGATCATCGATAACGGAAAAGGGTTTGACACCACCAAATCTGAAAAAGCTGACAATCTGTCGGGTATCGGAATTTCAAATGTGGCCGATCGCATTAAACTTCAATACGGTGAGAGTTACGGGCTGTTCATCACAAGCTCAATGGGTCATGGAACCTGCTGCCGCCTAATTATCCCTAAACAAACATACGAACTTAAGGGGTGATACTATGTATCCTATGTATAATGTAATGCTAGTGGATGACGAACCTATTGTTAAAGTCGCGCTCAGAACCATGATTCCATGGGAAGAGCTTGGATACATGATCTGTGCTACTGCCTCTGACGGAGTTGAAGCCTTAACACTTGTAGACAAGTTTAATCCCCATATCATCATTACAGATCTCAAAATGCCTAATATGGATGGTCTGCAGCTGATAAAAGAACTGAATAACAGAGGGTTTGCAGGAAAAATTCTGGTGGCGAGCAACCACGGGGAGTATGAGTTAGTTCGTGAAGCCTTAGTGCTTGGGGCTATAGATTATATGCTGAAGATTAGTATGAAAACGGGGGATTTGATCCATTTGCTGGAGAAATCTACGAAGCTAATTCAAGAGCAGCTTCAATCTAGGCAGCAGCAGGAGACCCAAACACAGTTATTACAGCACAATTTAAAAAGCGTGAAAAATGCGCTGCTAAAAGATTATTTCACCGATCCTTATTACGATGTGCAGCAGCTTGATCAGCATGATGCTATAAGTTTCGCTTTCAGCGAAAGCAGCTGTTATTTATTCTACGTGACTTTTGAGCAGAATAACGCCACCCAAAACGAAAGACAAAATCACATCTCCGTATCCTTTATTGAAAACATTATCTTGGATATCTTGGAGACCGTAGATCAGTTAGAAATTATTCAGCTAGAATCTAATGGGCTGCTGCTTCTAATCTCCTGTGATACCTTAGACGATCATCAAATTATCCGCACAGACTTTATCCAGAGGGTCATTCGGTTAATCAAAATGTATATTTCTATCACCCCTACTATTGTTTTTTCTGATCCTGTACGGGGATATGCTGAAGCAAAACGAACTCTAGAGCGATGTAAAGAATCCTTGCAAATCCAATTTTACAACGAAATAACGATTATAGATCCAAAGGATGTCCATTTAAAGGATACGCTGGACTTCGAGGATGTACATGATTTCTCGACGCAATTAATTCAGAACTGGAAGCTTTCAGGGGTTGAAGCCGTTAATCAAGCAACTCAGCAATTTCTCGACACCTGTAAATCCAAGCAAATTAATCCTGCTGAAACCAAAAAGTTCATCGTAAATTGTCTGCATTATCTTCCCTTATGCGATGCTCATCTCATTGTCGAGGATCCGAAGCTTTTGAAGACCTATATAGAAAATATCGCCAGCAGTAAACGTACCACTGACGTTCTATCTATAATGGAGCTTGTGTTCCAACTATTCTCCCATCAAAAGCAACAGATCGTAACTACACACAATAGAGATGTTAAACAAGCGATTGACTATATCAACACACATTATCAGAAGAAGCTCACCTTATCTCTGATTGCCAAGCATGTCAACTTAAGTGAGAACTATCTGTCCAGAATCTTCAAAGAAGAAGTGGGGCAAAGCATCATTCACTACATTAATACTGTGAAAATGGAAAAAGCTGCAGAATTAATACTTAAAGGGAATCCATACATTAAAGAAATTTCCACGCAAATCGGTATACACGATCAATTTTATTTCACCCGGTTATTCAAAAAACACTTTGGTGTTAATCCTAGTGAGTATAAGAATCACGTTCAGGCCACGCTTGGTTCAGAAAATTAAGACCATTCAAACTCTTTTTATTGGAACGCGGTTCCTGATTTTATGATCCTTTCACAACCTGAATGTTATTGATGAACCCTTCTTTAGGTGCAAATATGGAATTAAACAACAACTCTTTGTTTAACCGCTCCAGCTGCAGTAGATGATGACGATAGTGCATTTCAATAAGTAGGAACCATTCCTCCGCGCATAGTCCACCGAATCGCGGGTGAGATACGGTATTTTGTTTGGACGCTTTTTCAAGAGAGGGTTCGATCTCTCTCATTCTTTGAATGACTGTACGTAACCCTTGAATTAATTGTTCTTTGCTCTCCGGCTGCTCCGGCGTATATTGGGCGGAAGGCGGAACCTGAATACGAATGGGCGGAAAGCTTCCTTGCGCAAATATAGCCGCACCATCCTCAGTTTTCCCCACATGAGCTACTAAGGGATCTTGGTCTAGCACAAGGCATTGATTAATATTACGAAGCTGCATATACAGCGCCGAGTTAATGAGATGCTGAAACATCTGTCCGATGGACCAGGCGTTTTCACTCGGCTTTTGCTTCAACTGCTCCAGATTGAATCGCTCCAATTCTTGAATATAGTATGTCGCAGTTTCTTCAAATCGTTGTAAGACTTCTTTTGTTGTAATCATCATATATCAGCTCCTGTAGTCATTGATGGTCCAAGTATACAAAAACGCTACTGACAGCGTTATGTCAGTAGCGTTTTAACATTATTTCTATTTCATTTCTAACCTGATCACGGAAAGATTCGGGCTCCAGCACAACCATACCGCCTCCCCAGCCAAGCACCCATTGCAGCAATTCCCCTGGCTCGCGAACGCGAAAAGTAACAAGTACCCCCTCCGCATGCTCCTCAATAGTTTCCATATAGAAATTATTTGATTCCCTTACCTTATCGGCTATGTCAGCTTGGACTAAGATAAGCACATGAACGTTGCGATCATCAGGAGGTTGGTATACCTCCAGATGAAAATCTGCTGGCAGTATAAATTCATCTTCCAGATTAATAAGCTCCCTCATTCGGGATAACCGGAAATGACGGATGTCTTGACGCAATTCACACCAGGCGATGAGTACCCATGACCCGTGATGAAGCACAAGTCCATAAGGAGCAACCGTACGAATACTTTGACGGTTCCCATCGGCTTCGGCGATTCTTTTGGAATAACGAAATCTTATTTTCCTTCCCTCCAATATCGCTCCACGAATGGCTTCCAAACATGCCTTCTCTTGTATGGGTGCTATATCTTCTGCGGATGCAAATAAACGAAAACTTTTGCGAATCTGTGATGCTTCACTGCGGATAGCTTCCGGCAGGATGGCTTCTATCTTTGCTTTAGAACTTCTAGCCTTATTACCATAGTGTGCATCAAACCGCTGCTCGATAAAATCAGTTCCGATAAGCAATGTCACTGCTTCGTCCAGCGTGAAACTAACGGGTGGCAGGAAATACCCCTCGATTAAGGAGTAACCCTGTCCTGGCGCTCCTATAATGGAAACGCCCGCTTCACTCAGTGCCTGAATATCCCGATAGATCGTTCTTACGCTCGTTTCAAACGTAGCAGCCAAATCCTCCGCCCGCAACATTTTGTTACGCTGCAGTTCAAGCACTATAGCTAACAACCGGTCCATTTTGTTCATACGACTCCCCCTCCCCGAACAATCTCATCAACAGCTCGTCGATACCCACCCGAGTTCCGAAACGATTCACTGATATTGGAGACAGCTTTTTTATAAGATAAATCGCTTAATATATGATCTACTGCTTCTCGTAGTTGAGTTGCAGTTAAACTTTGCATTTGTAACTTAATGCCTGCTCCGACATGGACGACTTGATCCGCAATTATTGGCTGATCCGCACTTTGTGGAATTACAATTAGCGGAACCCCGTAATAAAGCCCTTCATTGATACTGTTCATTCCACCATGTGTAATAAATAACTTTGTGTATTGCAGTATATCCGTTTGTGGAACATAATTTTTCACGAAAAAGTTTTGCGGAATTCCCCCTAAATCAGTGATTTGGACTTTATCTCCAATTGACATCACAATAGTGTGCTCCGTGTTCCCCAATGCTTCAATACAAAGTTTATAGAATTCAATGGCTTGGTTAAAAACTGTGCCGAGTGAAATGTAAATTGGACTTTTCCCCTTAATTGCCATGAGGTCGAAGTTTTCTGGAGCTAATCGTGAAGAGATGGAGGGTCCTACAAAGATATAAGACGGGTCGAAAGCTTCTCCCTCAGGTTGAAACTCCCTAGTTGTATAAACGATAGTAAGTGGGGCAGGATTACAAAACACTTCATAAGGGGATTCGATGTCCACATCATATTTGCCCTTCACCATTTGCGTCAAGCTTTGGAATTTATCCTTTATAGGATTAGTTACTTCTGCAGGAACTGTAGTATAAAATTGTTCTAACATTTCATCGAATGCTGCTTTTGTCTGCGCAAAAGAAGTACAGGAGCTAATGGCCGGAAGCCTAAGAATTTGAGCTAACAAACGTCCACAACCAAACATAGAATCATGGATGATGTAATCAAAATGCTCCCCTTTGATCTGTTCAAGAACGCTTGGAATAACTATATTTGCCGTAAGTAAAAGACCGTTGATTCTTTCGAGTACATAATTTCTTCCACCTGAGATAAAAGCTTGTATAAATTTCTGATCGTCAAATGTTCGTACTGTAGCCCCCGTCATCTCCATACGTTCTCTATAAGCTTCTATACAAAAGTACACTACCTCTTCGCCACGAGAAATAAGCTCTTCCACAACGCCAATCGTGGGATTAATATGTCCCTCTGATCCACCATTAATAAATAACACACGCGCCAATTGTAATCCTCCTTAACTATAAATCATTTTTATATTAGATATTATAAACATTAATTTTACTTATATCGCTCTAAAAGGGTATAGTAATATAGGCTTTAAAACCATTTTAATAATATAGAGTATACCCTTATTAGAGGAGAGATCATATTGGAAAGAGTAGTTGGAACAGTTGTACGTGGACTTCGCGGACCTATCATTAACAATGGGGATAACATTGAAGAAATCGTAGTTCAGACGGTATTGAATGCAGCAACAGTCGAGGGTTTTTCGATCGAAGATCGTGACATTGTGACCGTAACTGAATCCATTGTTGCTCGGGCACAAGGAAACTATGCAACGATTGACAATATTGCTGCTGATATAAAGGGGAAATTCGGCGAAGAAACTGTAGGGGTCATTTTTCCAATCCTTAGCCGTAACCGGTTTGCTAACTGCTTACGCGGTATTGCCAAAGGGGCACAAAAAGTAGTCCTAATGTTAAGCTATCCAGCTGATGAAGTAGGCAACCACCTTGTAGACATCGACGAACTAGATGCTAAAGGTATCAATCCATGGACAGATGTATTAACAGAAGCTCAGTTCCGTGAGTTTTTCGGCTATATTAAGCACCCATTCACAGGGGTTGACTATATTGAATATTATAAAGGTTTAATTGAAGCTGAAGGTGTGGCTTGTGAAGTCATCTTCTCCAACAACCCAAAAACCATTTTAAACTATACAAAAAATGTATTAACTTGCGATATTCACACTCGCTTCAGAACCAAACGCATTCTCACAAACAACGGTGCTGAAAAAGTATTTGGCTTGGATGATATTCTTACACAATCAATCGATGGCAGCGGCTTTAACGAAGCTTATGGTCTGCTAGGATCAAATAAAGCAACAGAAGAAAGTGTTAAGCTATTTCCCAATAACTGCCAGCCTATCGTGGATGGTATCCAAGCAAAAATCAAAGAAATTACAGGTAAAACTGTAGAAGTTATGGTTTATGGCGATGGAGCATTCAAAGATCCAGTCGGAAAAATCTGGGAGCTCGCAGATCCAGTTGTCTCCCCTGCTTACACTGCCGGACTTGATGGAACACCAAATGAAGTAAAATTGAAATACTTGGCCGATAACAACTTCTCTCATCTTCGTGGTGAAGAGTTAAAACAAGCCATTTCTAAATACATCCAGAATAAAAATGATGATCTAGTTGGTGCGATGGAAGCCCAAGGGACTACACCTCGTAGATTAACTGACCTGATTGGATCATTATCTGATTTGACTTCTGGTAGTGGCGATAAAGGAACACCAATGATTTATATCCAAGGTTATTTCGATAACTATACAAAATAAGAGTAGTACAACAAAGGGAGTCTCTAAACGAGGCTCTCTTTGTTACTTTCTGGGTTATAATAAAAGCAAACAGCGGCAGGCGGAGGATACTATGAACATAAGAAGGATTAAATATTTTATCGATCTCGTGGAATGCAGAAATTTTACGGAAACAGCTAAAAAGAACTATGTTTCGCAGACCACCATTAGTCAACAAATCGCCGCGCTTGAAGAGGAATTCAACATTCAATTAATTGACAGAAAGCAGATCCCTATCGAGCCAAGCAAAGCCGGATGGCTTTTCTATGGCGAAGCTCTCATCCTCTGGAAGCAATATAACCATATGAAGCTGAGCATGGAAAACTTTCAAAAGTATAATACGCAATCCCTGAGTATCGAATATGCGGCGATGACGGATATCCAAAGTTTGTTGAAATTGATTCCCTCGTTTCAGGATCATCATCCGAATATTAAGCTGGAACTGAATAAAGTATTGCTAAAAGATATTGCAGAATACTTGCTAAAAGGGATTTACGACGTGGCTATTGCCTTTGATTCCGAGTTTCAGGGAAAAGAGGACATTGTAACCTATCCCTTATATAAGGGACGTTATTGTGCGGCTGTGAGTCATCACCATCCTCTCTTTCATCATGAATCGATCGCCAAAGAGGAGTTATATGAACATCCCCTAGTCATGCTGAATCCAACAGCTATTGGAAACTCTTATCATCTAATGATCCAGCATGCAATTGAAGACGGCTATCAGCCGAATATTCTTCGAACCGCAGACGATGTGGAGACAGAATTGTTTTATATCATCACGGAGAATTTGATTGGCTTTTTCCCGGATAACTATCAGCTCGCTTATCTTCAAGATGAAGTCCGGCTAATTCCTTTAGATGATTCACACCATACCTTTGCAATCGAAGCAGGTTATCTCAAAAATAATACAAACCCGGCCTTGCCCTCCTTCCTGCAACAAATCCAAATTGGATTTAGCAATCGACCATAAGTTTTATGTGTTAGACTATGTTCTTTTTTTCACATACTATAAGGGTATAAATCATATCCACAAGGAGTGACAACGATCATGGGTAAATTATTGTTGACTGGTGTCGATGGAAATCTAGGGAAGCAAGCTGCGGAATACTTGTTGGAGCTGGTAGATAAAGACCAAATCATTTTTTGCGCTTACGATCCGGCATGTTTGAAAGAATATGCGGAACAAGGGATTGAAACACATGTGACCAACTTTAATAACAAGGAAGGCCTTGCCGAAGCTTTTGCTCATGCCGATAAACTCGCTCTAATCTCCATGCCTTTTGTTGGAGAGAAACGTCAAAATGCACAAAAAAATGTGGTTGATGCTGCAAAAGAAGCTGGAGTCAAACAGATCATTTATACTTCTTTGGTCAACGCAGCCGATGAAAGCAATCCAAGCGTAGAAAAAATTGACCATGTGTATACCGAACGTTATATTCAAAGCGTTGGGTTAGACTATATCTTCCTTCGGAATTCCCAATACGCGGAAGCCATGATAACCAATTACTTTACGTATGTGAAGGGTGACGGGGTATTAACAAACAATCAAGGTGACGGTAAAATGGCTTATATCTCGCGGAAGGATTGCGCAAAAGCCGTTGCGTATGCCCTAGCCTCCAATAACTATCAGGAAGCGATTCTAAATATCAACGGGCTTGAATTGATGACAATTACCGACTTCATTAAGATTGGTAACGAAGTAACGGGCAATCATATCACCTACAAAGAAAATACGGATGAAGAAAATTATGCCGTATTCGAAGCAATGGGCGTGCCTAGAACCACCGATGGTGCATTTAAAGAAGGCTCCGAAGCACCCTTTTCTTCAGAAGGTATGGTTACTTTCGGACAAGCTATTCGTGAAGGAAAAATGGATGTTTATACGGACGACTTCAAACAACTTACTGGTCAAGACCCTCTGACCGTGAAATATATGTTTGAACATGCCGATGAATTCCAGGTTGGCGAAAGACACTCTAAAGACAATTAAAAGCTGCCACTCTTACTTCTTAGGCTAAATCACCCCCGTTTATTAAACGGGGGTGATTTCTTTTATATTGAGCGTGGCACAAAAACTCCGTAAAGCTCAATCATATGCTCGCCCTGGAGATAATCAGGGAATTCCTCCCAAATATTCTGAGGATTCTGGTCACCAGACTAATAATCAGGGGATTCCTCCCTGAAATTCGACTGATTTGACGGTAAATCTTGATATTGCTCTGTTTTTAGGAAGTTATTCCTTTATTTCATTCATTTAGAGCAATTATCGGCTTTTATTAGGGAAGTTTTCCCTAATCCTCCATCACAGTATAGATAGAACTGGCCAAGTATATCGGTAAACTCGCTGTAGAACAAAATGCACCTTTAACCGTACGGATGAACATCCGAATGGCTAAAGGTGCATTATCTTTATCTCTGTCTACTTTTTAATTAGAGTTAGTTCCAGATCTCTTCAGCAATTTCTTTAATATAAGCAAGCTTACGCCATTGCTGCTCTTCAGTCAGGTGGTTGCCTTCTTCCGTGGAAGCAAAGCCACATTGCGGGCTAAGGCAAATCCGGTTTAGATCAACATATTGCTTCGCTTCCTCAATACGCTTCAGAATATCCTCCTTGCTTTCAAGCTCACCAAATTTGGATGAGAACAGACCTAACACAACCTGCTGATTGTCTTTCAAGAAGCGCAATGGCTTGAAGTCGCCTGCACGTTCGGTATCAAACTCCAGATAATAACCCGAGTAGTTATTGATATTAAGAAGCGTTTGCGCGATAGGCTCGTAACCTCCACCTACTCCAGCATAAGTCGAAACATAATTGCCCCGGCATACATGGGTCGTTACAACAAGATCTTCCGGCAGACCGGTTACAACTTCCTCATTCAATTTTGCAAGTTCGCTTGCATATTCAGCTACGTTCACGCCAATCTGATTCATAAACGCTATAAACTGTTCGTCGCAAAGCGCTCCCCACGTACAATCGTCGATTTGAATACTGCGGCAGCCCGCTGCATAGAAGGCAAGAATCGATGCTTTGTATGCTTTGGCAATATCCGAGATAAGCTCTTCGCGATTCGGGTATAATTCATTTGTGCTTTCTTTGTTTTCCGCCCGATCTAGCTCGAACAGGAATTGTGCAGCCGCAGGAATCGATTGACGCGCAACAACGTCCTCACCAGCAGCATCTTTTAAAAATTCATAATGCGAAACAAAAGGATGGCTGCTGTAGCTTATTTTCCCGGTCAGTCGGGCTGTTTCTGGTCTGGACTCTGCACCGTTAAATTGGTAACCTTGGTCAATAATTGTCCGATCTACACCGTCAAGTCCCCAGAAGAAGTCGAGGTGCCACCAAGAGCGGCGGAATTCACCATCGGTTACCGCTTGAAGACCCACCTCTTTTTGTTTCTGCACGAGCTTAACGATTTCGTCGTTCTCTACTTCCTTCAACTGCTCGGCAGTAATTTCACCATTCTTGAATTTTAATCTAGCCTCTTTCAACGCTTGGGGGCGCAGGAAGCTGCCCACGATATCATATCGAAATGGAGTAACGGTTCGTTTTTGGGGTTTGGTCTGAATGCTCATATATTAATCTCCTCGTAAACAAATTATTAGAATTAATATAGCATAACCGACTGACTATACCGATCTACCAATGCGCTATGGCAGGTTATAAGTATTAACTATAGCTAGATTCAGCGTGATAATTAGAAGGGCATGCCAAAAAAGAAAGAGGCGCATGAGTAGCGCCTCTTCTTTAACAAATCATATCGACGGATATTACATAGTAATTAAACTCCGCAGTAACCTCGAACCCAACCGACTGATATAGGGATAATGCATTTCTATTTTGAGTGACCACGCTAAGACGAATCTGAGTATTCTTCTGATCTCGCAAGATTTTAACTACCTCTGAAAGAATTTCACGACCGTATCCTCTGCCTTGACACGAAGGAAGCACACAAAAATCATGTATAACCGCAGTATTTGTATCTAAATCATTGACTCTGATCATCCCAACCGGAATCATGTTGTCCACAGCAATGTAAGTAATCCGTGCCGGTTCTCTTGTACGAGTTAAATAATTCCTAGTCCAGGACTCTGAATTACCAAAGGCTTGTGATGAACATTTAACCATGAACTCTAAATCCAGATCTTCTTCCAATCGCACAACTAAACCGGAGTGGCTTGATCCAGCGATTTGTGCCCGATTAAAAACCATGAGGAATTCAGACGGTGCTCTCCTTAAGGCTTTCTATACCCACCCTCAAACTTGACCTGTCGGACGTCTTGCAAAGTTGTTCTAATATCCGGATTTGGTCAATGTAATGCTTTGAAAAGTCTTTCATTATACTAATGTTATATTCTTGCATCTAGTACCCTCATTAAGAAGGAAATACGCAGTTTATGGACGAGTAGGCGTTATCCTTCTAAATTCTGTCCACCTAATGATAGTTACCAATGGAACCGCCTCCTAAAAGTCAATATCTTCACTCTAAACCAGGGTAATCATAAAACAAACCTTATAACTAAAAAAATGACGGCAATTATAGCCACAACGATCAACAGATTGGTTACCTCGCTCCAAAATCCAGGAACGCCTTCAGTATGATATTTTTGCGCATTTACATCATGGTTTGCTTTATGGCCTCCAGGGTCCGTCATATTGGGATTAGGTCCTGAATTAAAAAAGTCAGACATAAAAACAACTCCTTTCCATGATTATAAACCATATTATACCAGTTCATTACCATTTAAACGACAAATTAATGCCATATTCAGTAGATCGTTTGTCGGAGGCTCTTGGGAAGATTTTGGACAACCCTATCGTAAGAATGATCAATCATTAAATAGATATCCGACTCTGGTAAGGAGCCATCCAAAACAATCGTATTCCAGTGTTTTTTGTTCATGTGGTATCCTGGCCGAACGCTCTCATGCTGCTCTCGCAAGTTCCCTGCAATCACCGGATCACATTTTAGATTTATGTAAGCAGAATTCCCCTTATTCTCAAAAATAAGCGCGAACATTTTACCGGCAATCTTAATCACCAATGGATCGAATCCGAAAGGATAGTCCTTTGTTGCTCCGTTCTTTTTTAAACAGTATTCAATAATATTATGGGTCAAAATCAGTCCCTCGCCTTCTCAGCCTAACCAATTTGGGAATAAAAATAAGATAAGTGTTCCTTTGATAAGGCTTTATCGATTAGTTCTTTATCATAGCCATTTTTTTGTAATGCAGCGATAATCGCTTGTGTCCTATCTGATCTTTTTCGTCTTAAATTAGATTCTAACTGTATTTCTAACGGAACCGTAGGAATAGTATACGGTCCGATCTCCACGTTTTTGAAATGGCTCCAAATGAATTGTCCACCTTCCCATATCCCCCCACCATCCATAGAATCAGGAATTCCAGCTGAATTGGAAATATGAACAACCTCCACCTTAAATCCATCGATTATCCAACTCCCTTTTGTCCAAGAAAATCCCGAAGAAAAGGTTTGAGTGAATGTAGGTTCTTCTAAAGAAGATAACCAGTTATCCCCATGAGGAAATTCACATTTATCCAAAAGGGAAAATTCTTTAAGAAGTTCTGCAAATTGGTCAAGCCCTTCCTTATTCCTTGTATAAATATCAACGTCTCCTGGGGTCATTTCACAGCCCTGAAGAACCGAACCGACCGAGCCAACCAAGATCCATTCTAAATTCGAATTCATTTTGGATGAAAAATAAAGTTCACATACCTTTGACAAAGCTTTTTTCCAGCTAAACATAACTTCACCCCAAATTAACTAGTAAGTTCAAGTGCACGAAACCTGAATAACCTCAAATACGTTAAAGTATTATACAAATCCACAGGAGGTTTTTAAAATGAGATACAGTGCTGCAGGCGCACCAATAATCTGTCCTTGCTGTCAAAACGATACTTTTGATCTGGATTATAAACTGCTTAACACAAGCGGCGCATCATTTTTAGGCTTTGACTGGGCGAACAAAAACGCTGCCATCCTTATTTGTAAGCGATGCACCCATATTTCATGGTTTATGAAAGAACCAACATCTGATTAGTGTTTGGTAAAAATAAAGTATTAGACTGGATCCATTAAAAGAAGCAGCGGCGGACCAAGACTTGATAAATAAAGTCTTAGACTGCCGCTGTTGTCGTTCCAATAACGTTCCCCGTGAGCAATCACCTTAAGTGACAAGGTTATCTTACCGTCTGGTAAACGAGACCTATGGCTCCAGAATCAAAGGTCTTGTTTTCGATTAGCTTAAGATTTCTCTTCTCCTTGAGACCTTGGAATAATGGCAATCCCTTACCGATCAGGACGGGAGAAACCGTAATTTTATACTCATCAATTAAATCAAGCTGCATAAGGTGGTGTGCGAATCTAGGACTGCCGAGGATGACCATATCCTTGCCGGGCTGCTGTTTGAGGATATTGATCTCTTTCTCGACAGCTTCTTTCACGAGTCTGGAATTATTCCATTCGACTTTCTCCAGCGTCGTGGAAAAAACGATTTTGGCTGTCTTTTCGATCCACTCGGCATGATTCCGTTCATACTGCGAAGCTGATGGGTCCGAAGGGACAGATGGCCAGTAACTGTGCATCATCTGATAAGTCCCACGTCCCCAAATGACAGTGTCGGCAGTACTCAGAATTTCTTTCGCATGGTTCTCCAGATCAGCATCGTAGGAAACCCAGCCAATGTCCATTTCACCATTCGGCCCTTCTACAAAACCGTCAAGCGATGCGTGAAGAAATAGAACGAGTTTTCTCATTTTCAGTTCTCCTTTGTTCATGAGGGATATCTACATTAGACATTAACTACATTTTAGCAGAATTCAACTTGGGTTGTTTCTTATGGATTGCTAATCTCAAACGCTTTTTTCTTCACTTTGGTATTTTTATCCACATCAACATTTTAGCAAACATACGTTCGTTTGTAAATGTACCTTTTTCTATTAATAAGTAAGGCTCTTCCATTCTCTTGAAAGCCTGCGGGCACTGCTATAGTTGGATAACCTGCTCTAGCACTTAAATCAGCTCCGACATAAGCAGGAAACAGGATTGCATCCAATCCTTACTTTTCTAAAGCATGATCGATCCCCATATTTTGCGAATAATATAAGCCAGAGATAGACTCTACAATATATTCCGAATGATTCAACGGTTTATCTAGCTGTGATCGATAGTCCAGCATATCTTGTCCATATTTCAAAGCCTTTTCCGAATTCCGCTCGTTCCATTCCATCCATTCATTTAGGTTATGGACAGGAAGTTGAGCCGGAAGGTTATATAAGTAATTTTCAACGGAAGCGGCAGAACCCGTACTGGAACCTCCCGGAAAATGATCACCGTATGGATTTTTGGTTTGTCCTCCTATTGAGCTATACCCAGCCCACATGGATGATGACATCCCATTTGCCCATTCCGTCATATTTGTTTTTGCAAGTATAATGGCCCCAGCATCCCTTAGTTTTTGGACAAGAAAAGCATCGTTCGAGCTAACATGGTTTTCCAAAGCTAATGCGCCCGCAGTTATATGCATTTTATCATTCGTTTCAATATTTCCTTTCAATAATACAGGCACACCATGTAGAAGACTTCGTGCTCCGCTTAATTTCCTTTCCTGATCTAATGCCTCGGCACTATAAATCGCATCTGGATTCATTTCCATAATAGAGTTTATCATGGGACCACTCTGGTCAAACGTTAATAGTGTCATGTTCATATATTTTGGTGGGCCGTCCCCACTCGAAGTTATCCAGACCTATTTCCTTAAATCCATATTTCTCATAATAAAGAATATGATCCGTCGCCAAGTAGACTTTTGCATAACCTAGTTGCCCAGCTATTTTTCTGGCATGCTCCAACAAAACGGCTCCCAGTGCTTTACCCCTCTCACTTTCGTCAATAAACAATGGCGCAATCCAAGGTGATAAATCTTTTCGAGTTATAAATTCCTGCTCAATTAATTGATAAAACCCGATGATTACATCATGTTTCAACAGCAAAAATGTAAAAGGAAACTCCTCATCTTTTGAGATTAAACTTTCTTGTATATTGGGGAGCACAACTTGTTGTACTTTTGGCCATCGTTCTTTGACATACTCAATAAGCTCATTTTGGCGAAGAGGACATTCTTGTAAGGATTTAATATCTAGCATCTAACCATCCCTTCTTGTAAAAAGAAATTCCTATACCCATGCCTGCTCTCACAATAGTCATCCACCAGCTCTCAAAATGCAGAGCAGCAAGCCCCGAGTCGGGCTTGCTGTAGGTTGTAAATACTAAAGTAGTTTATAACGCTGGTTCACTTCATTACTTGGAAACCGGTGTATAGATCAGGCAGCGCAGAGTCTTCTCCGGATAGCGCAGCTCTACCGTGTAGGAGCTACCGTCTTTCAGTTTGACCAAGACCGCTACTACTCCGCTTTTGTCATATGCACTGTCTTTAATGATAGAGGAGCTGGTTATCGCACGGGTCTCGCCCTGCTTGTCCACCACAATGGATTTAGCGGCTTGAAGCCAGCTGGAATCCTGGCTAATCTGTTTATTCATAGCGGCTGTAATCGGAGTTCTCTTATAGGACAGGTCCACTATCGTGGTATCAAGTACGGTCCCGCTCTTTGCATCCACGAACGTATTATACATGAAATAAGACTTATCCTGAGCCCGCAGTGTCTCTGCACGGTAAGGTAGAAAATTAACGAACCATTGCCCTTTCGAATCAGGAAAAGGTTTATAATATGAGGTCTGAGCCTGCAACTTTGAGAGATCGACACCGAATAGACGGCTTACGCTCTCTTCTGCTCTGCGTAGGGCTTCATCCTGACTGATGTCCTTCTTATCTGGCTGTGCCACGACAAGATTGAGGCTTACCACATAATTAAAGCGATAATTCCAGTCGATCAATTGCAGCATTTCTTCATCAGTCAGTTCGCGCTTAGGAATTACATAGGTAAATTTGCTTTGATCCAGATAAAATTCGGAACTCCCTGATTTCAAAGGTAGCTTCTGCTTGGGCCGTAAGCCATCGTACTTGTATTGATCATCCAATAACATCCGCCGCTTATTCTCCTGGTCCGAAAATTGCCGCGTAAGCTGCTCATCCTTGCCAGTGAGCCTGGCCTTCTCTGCATACTCATTAATCTGCTTAATTTCTTCAGCAGTGACTGTGCGCTCAAAATACGACTTGATCGTCGAGACCGGTGTTTTGGTTGCAACCTTAAGTACCGGGATCTGGCTGCTCGCCAGTTGAACAGCTGGCTTCTGGTTGAGTTCTTGCGTGTAGGAAACGTTCGCTTGAGACACATTCTGGTTCACTGTAGTATAAGCGACGATTGTGGGCACTGCCAAAGCAGTGAGGGCTAGCAGACCACTGGATATCGCGATCACCCCGAGGGCTGATTTCACATCTTTACTCTTCATTTCTCATAACCTCCATAGTGTAAGTGGGCTTGACTTACATGTACTTTAAGATACGAATGTTATAAAGTACGAAGCCCCTTGTTATGAAGTTGTAAAATCATTTACAGACTCGTTTTAAATATTGGAGCCAAGCAACAGATCAAGGATAGGGAAGCATACACTGCCCATGTTGACATAGTCACAATTACTCATAACAGAAATAGCGATTTTTTTATCAGGAAGCAGGAACAGATTGCTTAAGAATCCAGTATCCCAGCCGGAATGTGAGAGAATACGAGAACCCTTATATTCTCCTAGAAACCAGCCCAATCCTATCTGTGCATTTTCCGAATCATAGCCCGTTTGTGCATGAGGTTTCCACATTTCATTATAGCTACCTGGCTGGAGGACTTCATTGCCGTTCCCGGCTGTTCCACCGTTTAGATGCATCAGCAGATATTGGCACATATCTTCGGCATGGGTATATAAAGTGGAGCTAGGTGCATGAGCCCTGTTATATGGAAAAACACTACTAACGCAGCCACCACATTCATGGGTAGCTCCAAGCACATGAGGTGCAGCAATATAAGCTTCAACCTCCTGTTTAAGAAAAGAACTGGACTGCATTCCTGTCGGTTTCAGAATATTTTTTTCCATATACTGCTCGAAGCTCATATCGCTGACTTTTGCTATCATATCTCCCAAGATCTCATATCCTATATTACTATAGGCAAATTTCTCTCCCGGTTGGCTTAACAGCTTGTGGTGACCTATCCCTTTTACATATCGTTCAAGACTTTGCTCGTCGTATTCAGGGCGGTCCCACGCGTAATCTTCCTCATCAGGCATACCAGAGGTATGATTCATAAGCTGTCTTATTGTTATATTTTGATACCGCTCATCCTCTAACTTAAAATATGACAGATATTTAGTGATGGGAGCATCCAATTCTACCTTACCACGCTCAACTAATTGCATAATGGCGGTTGCTACGAAGGTTTTGGAGACAGAGGCTTGGTGAAACAAAGTGCCACGAACTACAGGATCACCCGTCGATAAATTTGCCGTCCCATATTCACCAGTAAACAGAACTTGGTTGTCCTTTACGATTCCGGCCGCTAATCCCGGAAACTTTTCATTTTCCACAGACTTGATTAGCATTTCATGCAAAATATCCTCTAACTTCTGATTCGTGTACAATTTGACCTCCCCAATGACAATAAAGCACCATTTTCAATAAATTCACCCATACAAATAATAACATCTTATCAACCCTTTATCTGGTAATAAATAATTATAATCAAATAAACAGGTGCTTACTTGAAAAGGCAGCAATTCATTCCCCGAGCTTCCGAGCCAGCCTCCAATTAGAGGACCCACAACGCGTGGTCTTCCTACCTTGCTAATAATATCCACGAATCGTCTTCGCCTGCCCTTCAACAATCATAGATTTTACAGCTGAAACAGACGGTTGCCGCAGCTTGATAACCTCTAAAGACTCAGTAACGATAGCATCCGCGGCTGATTTCCGGGAAAAGTTCTTCATATCCTGCACCTTTTCATCCCTGTACCCCGGATGCTCCAATCTCTGAAGCTGCTCTACTAACTGCTCCCCGTTTCGGGCAATCTCTATTAAATTGTGCTCAGACAACCATTCTGCATTGCCTGCCTCCTGCCCGGGGAGCGGACGATAGACAATTACAGGAAGTGCTAGAGCCATCGCCTCAGTCAAGGTAATCCCCCCTGCTTTGGTCAACAGACAGGAGGATATGCACATTAGCTCCTGCATTTCTTCTGTATAACCCCGTATATGTACCCGAGGATTCCCTTGAAAAAGCTCTTCCGTAGCCATCATGAGCTTATGATTATTCCCGCACAATACCATTACATCGAAGTTTGATAGCTGCAGCACCCTCATTATTAAATGGTTAATATCACTCAACACGCCGTAAGCTCCTGCCGCAAGTAATAGATAATGCCGATTTCCATCTAGTCCATGCTTACGTAAAAGGGCTTCACGTTCCTGAGTCTGTTCAAAAGCTTCACGAATCGGAATCCCGCTAACCACAAGCTTTTCTTCAGCAATACCTAATGACATCAGTTCTGCTTTCATGCTTTCCGTAGCGATAAAATACTTTGTGGTTTGTGGATGAAGCCATCTGCCATGAACCACATAATCCGTCATGACAGTGAAAAGGGGGATCCGTCTCCCCTTTGTTGATGCAAGCTCTGCAGCGGCCAAATAAGGAAAGGTATGAATGATAATATCCGGTCCGATCTCGTCGATGATCCTTTGCACTTTCCGCTTGCCCATAGAATGAATCCATCTGCCCATGAACTGGTCTGGGTTCATCTTGCTCGTCAACTTGTACACTAATCCATAAAATTCTTGAGTATAACCTGTGCTGTTCAGGTAGAATCTGCGGGACAGCTCATTCAGAGTAGGGTAGACTGCAGCGAAAAGATCCAAGGTGACAATCCGGCTGATCCCTCTACGTCTAAAAGAATGATCAATCGCTTCTGCTACTTTGAGATGCCCGTCTCCAAATGCCGAAGTTACAATAAGCACTTTAGGATCTGTGTTCATGAGAAAGCTCCTTTTTCGCTTGGCCTTCTCTAACTCTAACTCTGAATCGTAAACAGATAGTGATGAGATCCTCAACAGAATATTAACTTCAACATTTTCATAGCGCGAAGCAAACGAAGAAATCCGCAGAAAAAAACACAGTGCATCAACCTCCAGTAACGATAGGATTAATGTTCTGTGTTTAGTTAAAGGCCAACTGAACCTTCTGGTGGGTTATGAGGAGCTACTTATGAAAAGACCATAATTGCTTTTGCGAAAATTTGTGAATGGAGTTTTTGTTTTTCATCCATGTATTTCCTTTCACTATTAAAATATAAACAGCTATGGCAAAATAAATTGCGCTCCAAATCCAGTCTGAGAGGGTTATTAAATGATGCTCATATAAGTAGTTGATGTACCAGATCCCCACCGGCAAATGCACAAAAATTGCGGAGACTAATCCTGGATTATACATGCTTTTTGCTCTTATATTAATGACGACTCCATGGAAAATGATTTGGAAAAAGCCCATTAAAACAGGTGCCATCCCCAGCCATACTACTGACGGGAAGAATACAGGGAGCAAGTAGAACACATAGGCGATGACCACATTAATAATCATTGCCGACTGTTTATTTAATGGATAGTTGTCAGGGGATTCACTTTTAAAAAGGGCTATATTGAATATGCCTGGAAAGTACCCTGGCCAGCGGTATTCCTCAAATTGATGAAGAAGGATCGCCACAAAGCTTAACCATAATATGCTGTTTATCCGCGGTATTGTTTCCCAATTCATTAGAAGATACATGCATATAACAATGCCAATGAATAGTCCTATATCCTGCCAATATTTTCTTAAAAAATTCATTTAATCACCTCAATCTGAGTTTATTAATGAAAGTATCTTGCAAAGAGCAGGTCAATCTGTTCCTCTATAGGTGCAATCTTCACGGAAGCTCCTGTTTCTAGAATAGGACTCATAAGTGCCGGTAGAAAAAGCGCTCCAAAAATCTGCATCGTCATGGTCATCAGGTGCTCTGGCTGCTGTTCATCGGTTAACTCTCTTAAAGTATTTTGTATCTTAGGAAACCCTAATAGATTCAAAAATGATCCATATTCATGCTGGGAGGAGAAAACGGTCTTGCCCATCAGGATGATTCTGGAGAGCAATTCGGGATATTGAAGGATCACTTGCAAATAATCCAGTAAAAATTGCCTCAATCTATCTCGTGAGGATATAGAGAAATCGTCAAGTATGGCAAAGGTATGCTGAAAGCTGTTCAATATCAATTTGACGGACTCGCTAAACAAGTTTTCTTTGGACCCAAAGTAATAGTTAACTAGAGCAACATTCGTGCTTGAGGCTTCTGCAATTTTTTTTATAGTGATCCTTTCAAAGCCTTCTTGTTTGGTCAACTCCAGTGTGGCACGCATAATCTTCTCTTTTGTTTCCAACTTTTTGTCTGTCTCCATACGCAACCTCCAAGTATATCTCCTTTGATTTAAATGACATTTAAAATAACGTTTAAATTTAGTATAGCAATCTTTTTCCTTTTTGCAACTTTTATTTATCCGGAATCAAACCAAGTTTAAATGAAAAAGCAGCCGGTTGTTTGAGCGGCTGCTTACATGTTTTTATTAAATTAACGTTTCCTGTTAGCTTAATTGATTACCTTTGAAAAGTAGTCTGTATTTGATATATATCCATAAATGAAAAATGTATTATTTTCTTCTCTATACGGAATTCTTAATTCATGTAAAATCGAAAGAAATTCTTTACTTATGTCAATTAATTCAGGAGGAAGCAGATTCCCCTTGTGCTTCTGATACCTTGGTCTAACCCGTATCCATTCTACAGAAAAAAAAGGTGAAAGTCCTTCTATCCAATCCCCTAAATACCAGACGTCGTTTTCGAAGTTCTCTGGATAAAGTATATCGTCTAAGACATACTTAGCTTGATATGGAGGGGTAAAAGGTAGTTTATTTAGTACATCACTTTGTAAGTTTCCCCACTTAGTGTCATTCATAACTGAACATAGTTGTTTCTGTTTAATAACTTCATGTACCCTTTTTTTAAAATCCTGTTCATAACCCACAATCAAAAATCCTCCTGAATAAACAACATAAATCCCACGCTGACCTGCCTGTGTGTCATTATTGAGTTATCGTTTCCCGGTAAATTAATTCAAAATTAGTCAAGTTTAATAATCTTATCAAAGCAGTATGAATCTTTGTCATAGCCATTATGCACATAGAAAGCATGGGCGTCGATTCGCTTAAATCCGCTACATAAAATAATACTTGAAATTCCCATTTCTTTAGCATAATTCTCAGTGTGTCTTAGTAGTTCTGTACCTATCCCACTATGCTGTAATTCCTTTTTAACGGCAAGCCCTTGAATATGTAGATAACCATTCGAAGACCCTACGGATAACGCCTGAACTATAGTGACAAAACCAACCACTTCATTTTCAAATAATGCAACGAATGTTTTATAATTCCCAGCCTTATTCATGTTTTCCATAGTAACTCGAAAATTTTCAATATTAACATTGCGAACACCAAGTACATCATTCCATAAAAAAACAACTTCAGTGTAATCATTTGCTACAACTTCTCGTATCTTAATTTCCATCGCCCCCTTATAGAAATATTCAAGCAAAGGATTCGACAATTGATGAAGCAATCCTGCCCGTTACTTCAACAAATAAAAAAGGAGCATTGCCATGGCAATGCTCCTCAGCTATCGTTTCCCGTAAGCTTGATAGATTGCCTCTTTTTCAGCCTGCAATCCCTAGAATCCAATCTCTCATTAGTTTGTTGATTTATAATATTCTGATAAAATGCCCTCTAAAACTTGCTTATAATCGTTTTTATTATAAGAAGAGTTATCAACTTTTATCTTGGTAATGTTTAATCTGGTAAAAATCTCTTCTTCTAGTTCCCTTCTTGCTTTAAGAACCTGCAGTGTTCCATCTAACCCTTTATAATTTTGTGTTTTTCCATACCCCTGGTTCGTGTAATATTCAATAAATCCCTCTGACCATTCCTGAGGTCTTTCCTTTACAGCCTTTCTGAAAGAATGATCAAGATCATTCTGCTGTACGTATATCAACAATGGATTCAGCCGCTCTACAATTATTGCCAGTTCAATAACATAACTTATAACGTCTTCCTTCTTCGCACCATGTTTAATCATGCCTATAGTTACAGGGTTTTGTATAAAACAACAATCAAAAACAAAGGTGTCTGCGCCATACAAAACACGATCCGCAAACTTCGTCCATCGTTCTGTTATCAGTTTCCTATTTTGATCTAGCGGCAATTCATAAATATCATGTTTAAAAACTGCGCGATGCAATTCATCTGGAAAACTTGACCAGACTTCGCTTTTTATTTTCCGATATTCTAGGAAGTAATCGTTATCTTGTTGAATCATTAGATTACTCAACAAATCTTTAAACTTTTTATGGGTATTCAATAATTCATCCCATTCAGTTTTCTTAAAGAAAGCGACTCCATCATAATCAGCTGGATGTTCCAAATTCCCTTCTAAAAAAAGCTGAGATGTAATGTTCACTTCCGTAAAAATTTCATGAACGAGCTGAGCAGTTGTTGTTTTGCCAGATCCTGGCATCCCCTCAATTAAGACTAATTTCGATCGCATAATAAAGTTCCTCCACTCGCTAGTAGAAGGATAAACAGGTAGGAATCATTAGAGATGCGTTTTCCCACGAATAAAAGCGAATACCATCAGGTATCCGCAGGATGGGTATATGATACACCTTTCCCTGCACACCTTGTAAGATTAAAGAAAAGCACACCTAATAAAATAGTGTAATCACTATTTCAGGCATTCCTTCAAATTGTTAATCTTTACAGAGTATTCCACATGATAAGGTTTATGCTCCTTTGTTAGCATCTCTATTGTTTAGATTAACAGTAAGCATAGGTAAATACAATCAGGGACTTTCTAAACAATCCTGCCCGTTAGCTTAACGGAACTTCGATATTATTAGCTCTAATTATGCACTTTCTCTGGTTTAGCCCCTCCATGCTGCTCCTTATTCCGAGAGGCTATAATCTGCATTATCTTGCTACATTGCTACATTAATAATATGAATCGGAAGTTCATATGAGAGCAATGCAAGAATTCTTATAAAATCTCACGAATATGCAGTGCTTCGCATATGCAAAAAACGCTCAGGACTGTTTCGCTATCATAGATAGCGAAACAGTCCTGAGCGTAATATCTGTGTTCGTTTAATTCATCATACTGGCAGCAATACGGATGACCTCATCCTTGGTCAACTCAGATTTCTCCTGGCGAACCGACACATTATAGATGATCTGCGCTTCCGGGTCAGACCAGACTAGTCTATACTTATACCCCAGGTCAATCTTTTCGTTGCTGGAAGGTTCGAGATAAATGAGCTGCTTGCCGCCAATATCAATATTCTCCACCTTTGTCGTTTTGGTCCACATCAGGCTTTCTACCGGTGTAGCTTTTTCATCAACACGTGAGGCACTGATTCTCACCTGAATCTTCCCCTTCTTGTACACAAGTGTAGAAGAATCATAGGCAATATTCTCCGCCTTCTCCCGTTTCCAAGTCATCCGGAAGTTGTCTCCTAGGTCTATCTCGCTTTCACCTTTAAACTGCTTGTCATCTTCGACCTTTATAAAAGAAGGCTTGATAAACGCCTCGTCCAAGGTATACCCGTCCGGCATATATCCCGGTTGCTTCACTTCGGGAGCATGGTGCTTCTCAACACTGGTCTTATAAGTGGAATAGTCCTTGACTATGATCGGCGGGCAGTATAACCCAAGATGAGATTCTTCTTTCCCGTCTTCACGTTTGATAACATAGGTGGCATACTCTCCAGGAAGCAGCAACTTCTCAATGGCATTGTAGCCCTTTGCATATTTCATCTTGTAGAGTTCATCCTCTTTGCTCAGCTGCGCTTTGGCCGGCCAGGGAATCAAGGGTTCATTCGGCTTCTCTATCATTCCACCTGATTTCGTTGCCAGAAGTGGCTTATAGGGCAGCACCTTGTACTGAATTTGGGCCCCCTGCCGGAGTTCACCGGAATACTGGGTATAACCGCCGCCCAACAAGACCATTACAAGTAGTGCCGCCACCCAGCCCTGCACCGGAATCCGCAGGATTCTCCTCCGGCTCCGCCCCGTTCCGGCTTCTGTCTTTAGCCTGCGCATAACGTTAGGAGCCCCTTCGTTTGACGGAAGTGTCTGCAGAGGGGTCTGCTCTTCTGCAGCAGGTAAGATCCCGCCAAGCCCGAGCGCTGTCATTACCTGTTCATGAACATCAACGGGGATGAAATTGGCGGACCGGTCTCCGTGCTTCAGAAACCGCTCCTCCGAGGTTAATTCACTCTTGTCCATAGTTGTTTCTCCTTTCTCTCCAACACCTTTTTAAGCTTGCCTTTGGTCCGTTCATATCTTTTGCGTACGGTAGCCGTACTGACACCCAGAATTTCGCCGATTTCCGCAAACGATTTATCTTCATAAATACGCAGAATCAACAAATTCCGGTCTTCCACATTCAGCTTCCCCAGGGCGGTCGAGACTGGCTCGCTGAACAGGCGGTCCTCGACCATTTGTTCGGCACTGTTCACCGCAACCTCCTGCCAGAGCAGCTTGCGCAATTGAAACTGAAATTTCTGCCGCCGCAACTGATTCAGACAATGGTGGTACGCGATCTTGTAGAGCCATGATACGAAATCCGCCTGCGGCTTGTATTGCCCGATATTCTGATAGGCCTTAATCAGGACATCCTGCACCGCATCCTCCGCCTCTTCCCTGCTGTTCAGCATCCGGAAGCAGTAGAGGTATATCCGCTGCTGGTACAGCTTGATTACATCTGAGAACAGGCGGGCATCTCCGGCCTGTATTCTGCTAATCTTCTCTTCCATAGAATCCACGTTGGTCTCCTTTCTTCTATTTCTTCTGTTTCTATAGATATAACACTTGAGTAGCCTCAGGCGTGACATTTATTTCTTCCGGCTGCACAGCAAATGAGACCTACAGATGAATCCCGGTTGGTGATCCGCTTGAACATGTGCATCACCTTCTCAGCCAGGTTCCTGTTTTTCCAGTATTGGACTGCATCGGCATGGACCTTAATCAGAATTACATCCGGGTCATCATAGCCGGTCTTCAGGAGCGCCCCGCAAATAAAGGCAGGACCAACATTGGTGGGGGTTGGCGGCAGTGACTTTCTCTCGCTGGACTTTCCTAGGGATCGGTAACGTAAATGGAGTTACACTTAGCTTAGCTGGCAGCTGACAGCAGCCTGACTCCACGATGTAGAATCCGGTACTTTTACTACAAGCTAGCCGCTCTGGGCACCCTTGAACCCCTCGCGGACAAGAACACCAAAATACTTTTGGCCGACAAACTTCTCGCCATGAACTATCCAATAGTAACGATAGCACGTATCGTGATCCATTTTTCTCGTCCTAAGTATGCCAATCTGGTCGTAATAACGCAGTGTCATCTCCTATCTACAACATAATGTGAGTATACAGTTTCCCGTGCTGAGAAACGTCAATGATGCTTTTATTCATTCGAGAAATTACTCTTAGATGAACAAAAGCAGCCGATCGTGTTGATCGGCTGCCTTCTTGTTTTTATTAAGATATCGTTTCACTCTAGCTTAAAGTTCAGGTAATGAATCGACATGTGATTCGACTTCAAAAATAAATTCTTCGAGGTTATCGCTTCTAATATCTGACAGTAATCAAATAAACACTCAACATCAGCTCTGTCCATTAAATTGGAATGCTGATACTCAGTCCCAGATGGCTCTGGAAAAATTCGGCGATAAAGTTCTCTTTGTCGTTCTCCAATCCATTTCTTATTTAAACCATAGTAGTTTTAGTCCTACTGCTCATTTTTTTAAATAGTAAGCTAGCAAGAAGTAAAGCTATGCATACAGCGGCAAAACCCAGCCAATTCAAATATAGGACAGAGGTACGACTGATGACTAACCCGCCTAATCCAGATCCCAGTGCAAAGCCAAATTGGATGAACGAAGTATTTACACTAAGAGCAATGTCCGGATTTCGAGGCGCCAGAGTAACCAGATATAGTTGCTGGGCTGGGGAAATACTCCACGTTGCTAACATAAAAATCATTAAAACCAAGATTAAAACCAACAGATTGACTCCGGCTAGAGCAAATAAAAGCAGAGTCGCTCCTTGTAACAGAAGCCCGAGACAAATGGTAAATTTCGATCCCTTTGCATCTGCCAGTTGTCCGCCCAGCCTTGATCCGACAAAGCTGCAAATGCCCGCCAGGAACAGAACACCGCTAATTTCGGTCATGGAAAGAGAGGACGTGGCTTGCAAGAAAGGCGTAATATAAGTAAACAGTGTAGAATAGCCGCCGACATAAAATAACGTAATAACCAAGGCCATCAGAATGGTTGGATTTTTTAAAATAGAGAGCTGCATTCTGAGGGTAACCTTTTCCTCTTCTTTGATTGCCGGAACCTTTTTATAGATGATAAGTAATGGAAGAATACTTAATAATCCGATTAAAACAAATAGCACTCTCCATCCAAACATCTCACTAAAAAATGTGCCCACAGGAACACCAAGCACTAGTGAACTGCTAAGCCCCATCAAAATGATACCGATGGCATTGCCCCTTTTTTCTTTTTCAACGAGTCGGGTCGCTATTGCCATGGCTACAACGGTAGCGATTCCTCCGCTAGCCCCTTGGATAATACGTATCCATAGTACTGTTTCATAAGCAAGATCTACAAACATAAGTCCGTTGCTGGCAATAAACACACCTAGGGTGGTCATTAGTAGTTTCTTGCGATCTGCATTGATCGTTAATGCAATCAAAACCGGAGCGACAATGGCTGCAGAGAGGGCAAACACAGTCACCAATAATCCAACTTCAGAAGTAGATACTCCCAAGTCCACAGCAATCATCTCAATAACTCCTGTAATAATATATTCAATGGTTCCAATCAGAAAAACAGCCAGTGCCAGAATATAAATGATCCGTTTATTTTTCAATTTCCCCCACTCCACTTCTTCTGTTATCTATTTATAATGGGAATTTGTATTTCTATGAATTGTGCATCTCGTTCTGGAGATAACGGTAAATATAACTCCCTGCCCGGTTCGTTCTCCTTGATCTGATAGTTGTTTTTCTCAATCCATTTAGCTAAATGAACACAGGCCGCACAATCAAAACTAGTATTTGAATGAAAAGCCATTGTGGCCATCATCGGTTCAGGAGGAAGAGTCCGTAGCTGAAACGGTTCTGGAAATGATCGCAGCTCACAGGTTAAAAAATACCCGACTTCAAACTCAAACTCATCCTTTTTTCCTTCGACTTCTTTCCACAAAACAACCTGAGGGCCTTGAATGAATTGACGATTTTCCGTCGTTATAAACTGATCAAATTGACGAAGCAAATCCGGAATGTCCTCTTCTTTCCCGCATGCTTTCTGATAAAGAAACAATTGAGCACCCTCTGCTTTGACTCTGATTTCTTGACCCGTTTCGAATTGCCCCTCTTTTTCTATAAGCTGCATACGTTCCTCAATCCTGACAAGTTTAGCTTGTTCCGTATCGATGATATGCTGGATTTCGCTTCTTTTCAGCTTAAACATGCCTTGAATATTTTCTAATGAAATATTTTCCTGAAGCAGCTGTTTAATTTGAGGCAATGTAAAACCCAATTCCTTATAGATTAAAATTCGGTTGAGCTCAAGGAGCTGATCTGCGGAATAGTAACGGTAGCACGTATCCTGATCCACTTTTTTCGGCCTTAGTATGCCAATCTGGTCGTAATAACGCAGTGTTTTTAAGGATACCTTGCTTAGCCTAGAAAATGCACTGATTTTGAACAAAATATCATCTCCAATCTATAACATAAGGTGAGTATACAGTTTCCCGTGCAGGGGAAAGTCAAGGATGCTTTTATTTATTTGAGAGATTACTCTTAGATGAACAAAAGCAGCTGATCGTGTTGATCGGCTGCCTTCTTGTTTATATTAAGCTTCTTTCCAAGGTTTAATTGGTGCGTTATAAGCCAATAAACGTTTTCACCTTTGCCCATCCTTCAATTATCGCACGGTGTAGCTAGGTTGGGCTATAGGTAGCTAATTCCGCGCGCGGTGTAGATAGCTTGAGCTATAGGTAGCTAATTCCGCGCACGGTGTAGATAGGTTGAGCTATAGGTAGCTAATTCCGCGCACGGTGTAGATAGCTTGAGCTATAGACGGCTAGTTTAAGCACTTGGTAGCACGTTTAGGAGCAAATTTGGCAGGCGGCGTTCTTTTCACCAACTGTTCGGACT
The DNA here is from genome assembly GCF_037975345.1 of Paenibacillus sp. FSL P2-0121. Taxonomy (NCBI): domain Bacteria; kingdom Bacillati; phylum Bacillota; class Bacilli; order Caryophanales; family Paenibacillaceae; genus Paenibacillus; species Paenibacillus sp. FSL P2-0121. Next base: position 5,107,065 of record NZ_CP150245.1, read on the forward strand.
CAGTTGCTCTTATTTCCACAATTCAGCTCGTTTTGCCACACTATCGGACTCAGTTGCAGCTATTCCCTCAAATGTACTTCTTTTCTGCGCAAATCAAGGGCAATAAGAGCTATACAGTCCGAAACCTTCGCAATATGTACCCATATGCTGAAATAGCTGCAATACGGTCCGATACGATCAAGATCGAGCAAAAGGCAGCTAGTTTCGAGACATAGGCGGCTAGTTTGAGCAACAGGTAACAAATTCTGCGCACGGAGTAGCTAGGTTGGGCTATAGGTAGCTAATTCCGCGCACGATGTAGATAGCTTGAGCTATAGACGGCTAGTTTAAGCACTTGTTAGCACGTTTAGGAGCAAATTTGGCAGGCGGCGTTCTTTTCACCAACTGTTCGGACTCAGTTGCTCTTATTTCCATAATTCAGCTCGTTTTGCCACACTATCGGACTCAGTTGCAGCTATTCGCTCAAATGTACTTCTTTTCTGCGCAAATCAAGGGCAATAAGAGCTATACAGTCCGAAACCTTCGCAATATGTACCCATATGCTGAAATAGCTGCAATACGGTCCGATACGATCAAGATCGAGCAAAAGGCAGCTAGTTTCGAGACATAGGCGGCTAGTTTGAGCAACAGGTAACAAATTCTGCGCACGGTGTAGATAGCTTGAGCTATAGTTAGCTAATTCTGCGCACGGTGTAGATAGCTTGAGCTATAGGCGGCTAGTTTAAACACTGGGTAGCACGTTTAGGAGCAAATTTGGCAGGCGGCGTTCTTTTCACCAACTGTTCGGACTCAGTTGCTCTTATTTCCACAATTCAGCTCGTTTTGCCAAACTATCGGACTCAGTTGCAGCTATCCCCTCAAATGTACTTCTTTTCTACGCAAATCAAGGGCAATAAGAGCTATACAGTCCGAAATCTTCGCAATATGAACCCATATGCTGAAATAGCTGCACTACGGTCCGATACGATCAAGATCGCGCAAAGGGCAGCTGATCACGCAGCTGGCTGATCGTAATTCTTGAGCTAACGTTTCCCGTTAGTGGAACAAACTACTCCCAGTAAGGAGTCCCACTAAAAAGAAATTTTTCTTTATTTACATATAACTTAAATTCCCGACTTGCTAATTTACTAATATGACTGGGTAACCACTCATTAGATTCAGGCAACCCAAGCCAAAAATTCATTGTTTCGAGTTGGGCAGCTACAAAGAAGCCTTCTAACTGTTGAACATAGTTATGAGGCAGGTCGAATTGTTTGGCGTATGATTCTAGCAACTGGCTTCTGAACGCTGGGTGGATATAAGAAAGTGCCCAACCTAAATCGAATAAATAATATCCGAACCCGCAAGCTCCAAAATCAATGGCTCTAGCTTCTTGTTTATGAAACACATAATTACTTGGAATTAAGTCTGCGTGAATTATCCCCCAGTTGCCAGGTGTTCTTTCTATATCGTTCATCATTAAAATTGCACGCTCACCGGCCAATTGCAGAATTTCCACATCATTTTTATTGAGCTCACCACCGTCAGCAAGCTGTTTGAGCTTTTCTAATGATTGTGAAATTCTAGTATTATCAAAGGATGGTCTAGTAAATGATTGCGGAACCTTCCAAATAGATGATTGTTTATGAAGCTTTCCGATCAATTCACCTACGCACTCGGCATCATTGACTGTTGGAACAAATTGTTTTTGTTCACCCTCTACCCATTTTACCAATGTACAGTTCATGTCAGCTATCTTAGTAACATATTCACCAATGTTATTTTTTATAGGTGAAGGTAACACCAGATCAGTATCATTTATTAATGATTGCAGCCAAATCATTTCTGAATGAATGACTTTTTCCTCAGACCAAATACTTTCCATCGAATCATTTTTTGATAGATGTATCCGCAAACTATAGCAGTTACTTTCCTTATCTGTCACTTTATAGATGGTGTTTGCATTTTGGCCAATATGAGCTATTGATTGATAAGTAATCGAATAACAAGTTAATGCTTCTATTGCAACATCATGAGTATTTAACATGTACTCCTCACTCCCCCTGAAACAACCGAATAAGGACATCGTACCATGACTTTTTCTAATAGTTCGGGAGAGAACTCTTATATTTATATTTTATCCACCACTTAGTTTATTAAGGTAACTTGCCCGTTAGTTGAATAAAGGCAGCCGATCACATTTACTGACGGGCTGCCTTTATCGTGTTTATGGAACTAGCGTTTCCCGTTAGCTTAACGCCATTGCCTATGCATCACCAATCTCCGATATACGTGTCTACTTTACTTTATTTAATAAGTTTGTCACCATTCTACTCAATGTCCCTTGATCGACGAAAGGAGCAAGGCTTGCCAGCAGATCTGGGCTAAGATGTTCAGCTTCGACTCCACTAATTAACTTCTCGAGATTTTCCCTGTCCAGAAAAGGTGCGAGGCTTATGATCCGGTTCGCATCAATAGTGCCATCTGCAACCCGGTCTACCAAGCGGCTTAACGTTTCTCTGCTAATAAAGGGTGCCAGCCCTTGAACGAAATGCCAGCTCAAGCTACCCTCTTCTGCTTGTTGAACCAACCGATCTACATGTTCTCTTTCAAGAAACGGGGCAATTCCAACAAGATTGTGCACTTCTAAGGAACCGTCAATCGATTTATCTACCAGTCGGCTTAATGTGTCGCTGCTGACGAATGGAGCGAGTCCAGTAATGGCATTCCACACAATTTCGCCCTCTTCTGCCTGACGAACCAGTTCATCCAATGTATCTGTTCCAAGGAACGGAGCCAGCCGCATGATCACGTCTAACTTAAGGACGCTGCTGTCTAATCGTTCTGTAACCTTATGCAGAGCGCTTGCTTTTACAAACGGTGCTACTTCTACAAGCTCTTCCACCTTCATCTCACCGGTATTGACCATCTCTGCAACTTGGTCCGGCCTGTTCTCTGCGATCTCCTCAACGATCGTTCCTAGGTGCTGGTGCTCCCGATTTTCTGAGTTGTCTCCTGCATTTAAAATGTCGTCTACCGTTTTGCCGAATAACCTCGCAAACTGCGGAAGCGTTCCGATATCCGGTAGCGAGTCGCCCCGTTCCCATTTCGATACCGCTTGATGACTTACATTCAGTTGATCGGCAAGTTCCAATTGGGTCAAATCCTGGTCTTTGCGAAGCTTCGAAATATAAGCTCCAATTTTACGCAAGTCGAGCATTGTATACCTCCAATAAAACAAAATGTACAGTGCGCACTGTCGAAAACAGCATAGCATTTCCTCAAACGCAATCCTATCAAGCGGTGGTTGAATTTTCATAGGCGCTTTATTCAACTGTCGGTAGAATTCTCCACTTTTGTCACTTTCATTTATAGGTTTTTTTCTACAGTTCATTTCCATTATCCTGCCTGCTAGTTGAATTACACCACGTACGTTCATAGGTCCATGCAAGCACAACTTCACTAATTGATCAACATGAAGTATCACACGAAACCTTTAATGGAGACGAGAAATGGATGGAGAACTTTTTTTATTTCCTATAGCCATTTGAACGATAATCTGAAGCACGATGATTACAGCCAAACCATAGAATGCTTGAACGAAGCTGCCTGTTGCATCGTGGAGCCAGCCAATCGCTAGCGGCCCAAGCGCTCCGAGAATGTAGCCACCAGATTGGGTCATTGCGGACCAGCTACTAGCTTCTTGAGCATTACTTGTTTCATCAATGGGCAACATCAGTGCAATCGGGAACAGCCCACCCGCTCCAATACCGAGTGGAATCGCCGCGAGCCAGGGGCTAACGGATAGGTTCAGCATCAAGACACCCGTCAACTCTAATATTGCACACCCGACAAGCCAGAATACACGTCTTTGGTAACGATGTACAAGCATCGGAATGAACAAAGTAGAGGGCAGCGATATCAAGGTAAATAAAGTTTGGATTTTGCCGGCAGTCTCTTGGCTATACCCCTGGCTTTGGATTGCTGGCGCAAGCCAAGCGGTCAACGAATAGAAGATCGCTGCCATCAGCCCGAAGAATAATGTCAGCACCCAGGCACGTCTATTGTTCACCGGAAGTGGTGCATTAAGTACACTCGAGATTTTACCGGATTGTCGATCTGTGCGCGCAGACCAGGCTAATCTCAACCAAATCGGCAATGCAATGACTGCCAGTAATGCCCATACAGCCAACGAGCCTCTCCACGAACCACCCAATGTATACTGTAGCGGAACCGATAGTCCCACACTAATGCTGGCCCCCATCACCATCGCTGTAGAGTAAATACCCACCATGGATGCCACTCGGTCAGGGAAGTACTGCTTAATGAAACTGGACAACAGCGGCCCTGCCAATGCAATTCCTACACCGGAAAGAAAAGAAGTGAACATCATCAAAGGAGTTGTACCAACAAACCATCGTAATCCCGTACCTAACCCAATGAGGATTAAAGCCAGAACAATTGCGCCCTCATTTCCCCACCTTCTGCTTAATCGTACGGAGAACGGAGCAAATATGCCCATGCATAATACCGGAAGTGTGGTTAACAAACTGGCGGTAATCCCGCTTATACCCAGATCATTCTGAATGATGCTCATTAGAGGAGAAATGGATGTAATGGGTGGTCGTAAATTCAGTGAAGCCAGGATAAGCGCCAAGACGATATAAAAAAGTTTCATTATGAATCACCTCATGGTAGTAGTATCGCTGCATTCTCCCATGACCCTTTGTTAATAACAGATCTTTGGGCGGTGCACGATTAAGTATAGAATCATTAGAATGATTGAACAATACTATTGTTTCTATTAAAATGATTACTAAAACCAATGATTAGAGGTCATTCATATGGAGATTCGTCAGATGGAAAACTTCATTGCTGTGTGTGAGGAGCTTCATTTTACACGAGCAGCTGAGAAGCTTGGCATATCTCAGCCTACGTTGAGTCAACAAATACGCGCGCTTGAGGATGAACTCGGAGTTCCCTTATTTGACCGAGTCGGCAAAAAGATTGTGATGACTCAAGCAGGAAATCTGTTTTTGGAGCACTGTGTACAGATGATTCGGCATTTACAGAATACCCAGGATGCGTTAGCTGAATTACGCAATGATCAACGAGGTCGGTTGGTAATTGGTGTTCTCCCTTCCGATCTGGACTATCGGCTCACCCCATTGCTCGTGAATTTTCATACGCGATTCCCCAAGGTGCAGCTGAAGCTTATCTCTTCGATCTACGTCTTGAATCAAGTACTAGATAATGAAGTAGACATCGGGATCGAGATCACCTCTGCTCCAGATAATCGGCTTGTACGCATTCCCTTGTGCAGTGAAGAATATGTACTTGTCGTTTCTGAGAATCATGATTGGGCTGAACGAAGCACGATTGGAATCCAGGAACTGCGTAATATCCAAACTGTGATGTTCCCCGAAGGATTTACAGGCAGAGAATTAGTTGATGGCTATTGTCGTAAATATGGATTCAGCTTAGATACGATCATGGAGACCAGTTCGGCAACTTCCATTATTAGCTTGGTGAAAGCCAATGTCGGAGGAACATTGCTGCCTTACCGTTTGATCCAAGCAATGAATGAACCAACATTACGCTGCATCCGAATTACAGACGATCCGCCATATCGTCACTTTGAGATCATTCATCGGTCCGACCGTTTTCTGACAAAATCGGCCAAGTCATTTATTGAGAAAACTATCGAGTATTTCAATTAAAGGTGAGTTGCGAAAGAGATCGCTTCTGCTGCCAGAAGTAGAGTATAGTAGGAATGAAAATATATTAGGAGGCTACAGCCATGTCACAGGAGATTTGGATTAACCTGCCAGTCAAAGATGTTGAGAGGTCAACTGCCTTTTTCAATGAGCTTGGATTCCAAGCGGTGAGTGTTGGGAACGAGAGAGCTAAGCTTGTAATAGGTCAAACAACAATTCTGCTGTTCCCGGATGCGGCGTTTGAGAAATTTACTGGTTCAAAAACCGCAGATACTTCCCATAGCGCTGAAGTAATCTTCTCCATTGGTGCTGAAAGCAGAGAAGAAGTAGATGCTTTTATCCAAAAAGCAGAGTCTGCCGGAGGAAACATCTTTGGCAAGCCAAGTGAAACTGACGGCTGGATGTACGGCGCAGGATTTGCCGACCTGGACGGTCACCGCTGGAATCTGCTGTACATGGATGAGAGCAAAATGCCAAAACGCGAAATTTGAAGCGAAAAGCCAACACCAACAAATCCAAGATATGGTGTAATGATTCGGGCTTATACGTTGATGAAAAGAGCTGGGGAACGGAATGAATAAAGAAAATAGGGACTTCGCTGAACGAGTTCTTAAACATCTTTGTATTGGGGCAAAAATTGATGGTCTTAGATTTGGAGTATCAAGTGGTGCTACTCAAGTTTATTTAACTAAGTATGAAGGCTTCGATGATTTAGCTGGTCAACTGTACCTGAACATTGAATCAAAGTGGACTATATTGGATTCAGTTCCCTCTCAATACCCTAGTAATGAAAGTCAAATTGCAGATGTTTCTGAGGAAGAAAAATACAGTCAGATCATAAAGATGAGACGTGAAAAGATTATAGATATACAATTGGGAGACAGCACTCCACATTTAATTATAAGCTTTGAATCAGGTAGCATACTATTTGTTATTGGTTTTCATGAGAAGTATGAATGTTGGCAGGTGGGAGTAGAATCTGATAACTGGCTAGTTGTTGCATGTCCAATGAATGGAATTGCTACATGGACTTCAAATAAATTTGAATAATAATAAAACACTCCATTGTCAGGAGTGTTTTTTCTTTTATATACAGATATACATTTAATGGTCAAACTGTACTTTGTGTTTGGAAGCATTGAGGTGAAGCGTATTATATATAATCAATGAATTCATTAGTTTTGTTATATCCATAAATTATGATGGAGTCGGTAGTTACTTCACCTGGAACATGTATTTTTTTCAAGATTTGAATTAAATCAGCATTTATCGAGTCATTTTCAGCATGAATTTCTAACCACTCAATAAATTTGTAACCACCATCTGAAAAATGGTAATACCAATCTCCATCCCAAAGGCTGATATAGCCAGTATCAATGTCTTTAATCCTCCATTTGGTTGGAAAGGCATAGTTGAGCATTGCTTGTCTTATTTCTTCCCATTTTGTGTTGTTCATTAAAGGTTTTAGTTCATTTGAATCCATATATTCACCTTTTTCATCCATCAGTACTGAACGTGTTTATTCCACTTCATCATTTTCTCTTGTACAAAACTTCCCGGTAGTTGAATGAAGGCAGCTGATCGCATTGACTGACGGGCTGCCTTATCATGTTTATTGAACTAACGTGTCCCGTTAGCGTAATGCAATCAGTAAAAAACTTACCCATACCTACGGTTCACCACTTTGGTTGAAGCGGTGAATTTTGGAGCCACTCTTATATCAACCGAGCACTCATTTTCGGCACGTGACAATTTTCCCAATTAGCTTTTATGAACGCCCGATGCATGAGCGAGCGTGTTGTACTTGAGATAATCATCATATTACTGATCGTCACTCTGCTGTGAATTGTTGTGTTGAGTTCACACCCTCCACAACTTGGCCGCTAGACAGATAGTAATCTCTTTGCACTGAACCGTCTGTTTTGGTGCTGTTGACCACAAAGACCTGGCCTACTTCTATCGGCATCAGATAGTTATCGTAAGGAAGATAATTGTCCACCAGTGGAAGGTCTTTGATATCTTCATAGGCGTCCTCCAATCGCCAAAATTCTCGATAGGCGTAATCCTTGAACCCGTTCAAATCCTGCTTACCAAAATAAGATGCTGCATATTCCTTGCCCTGTAAGGAGATGTAATCTACTCTGGATGGCTCAATATCTTTAGCAATCCAACTTAGGTTCTCAGAATAAATGTTATCGCCATAATGCTCCTGTAATTGATTGCCCATACAAGGGATGGATTGGGTCTTATAGTCCATTTCATCAAGCCCGGTATGCGCTGAGCCGTAAATGCCCATAACGCTCTCATTGCCCAACTTCTCAAATTCGCGAATAAAGTTTTCCGTCATCGTGTCTTCCCGATATACGCCGTCTTCTTTGCTGTAAAAAACACGGCCTTGCCGGATCGCTTCCATTGTTAAAGTATACTTCTCCGATTCTCCCAGATCGTTTGCCACAAGATAAGATAAATAGCGGCTCCCGGTAGTTTCATATTGATGCCCGATGTCTGTGCCGTGGAAAATCGTCTCCGGACACTCGCTCTTTATTTTTTTGTAGAACTCTTTGACATCAGGGTTGTGACTACGTGTCCGTTCCCAATCATCATAAATCTCCTCTAAAATATCATCATTGTCCGACTGCATCCATAGATTCAAGTATTCGGCGGTAAAATAGGGCAGCTCGACGAATAAGTGCCTCATGCCCTCGTTATGGTAGTATTGAGACCACAATTTATATTCCTTGTCAAATATCTTGGCTACGCCGTGTGCTTCACCGTACAGATAAATGCTGCCCGATGCTTGCGCTACCACAGGTACATCCTTGGTCGGCTGCGCAGACTTGCTTGCTGTCTTGCCTGCGGTGGAATTATCGCAGGCAGTAAGGCTACTGACCACAAGTATAACGATCAGGGCAAGCAGCAAAGGGTATACAAGCATCATTTTCGCTTTTGCTACGAAGATGAGATTACGGTCATTCATAAACTAAGATCAACCTTTCATATACATTTATAAATCCATAATTTGGTATTCCCTAGCTGTTGCAAGATTTCCTGCTATCTCATCTTCAATTCTATATAGATTAAGGGAAAATGTGTCCTTTAGCGCAACGAAGGTAGCCGTTCATATAGACCAGCTACCTTCGTTTTAGATTAAGCTATTGTTTCCCGTTAGTTCAATAGAATCAACAGTTTCAGTCCGATGGTATCCTCTTGTCTATGATTCAAGCCACCACTTTTAATCCCATGATAAAATACTTATAAATCCCACTATAGCCAAACGGCCAAAGCGGATATAATCTTACTCTAAATTACTGGAGGTAGCGCTCCATACTCGGCCCACTGCTCTTTTGTCGGACCGTAAAGATCCGGCACACGAAGGCCTGCCTGACGCATCAGTACTGTCATCTGACCACGATGATGAATCTCATGCTTTACGAGAATTTCCAGCATTAAGCCGTTTGGCCATTGATCACCATACATATCGCTCATGATAAGCAGATTCTCATCTTTCCAACTGGACTGTATAGCATCAAGGAGCGCTTGTGAGGTCCTCTTATAGACTGACGCGATGTCTGCTGCCGAAGCTGGCACCGGCATATCTTCGCCCGGTCCTTCGAAAGACAGTCCCGTCCGAGATGGCATTTCGTGCAACGTCTGTACAAGGTGCCATGCAACACGTCCAAGCGTTCTATGATCGCTTGTTATCTGTTGGCCAAGAGACTCGTCCGTCAGCATCTCCAGTGTCCGCATTGTTGCTTCCGTTTCATTCTGCCAAGTTGCGGCAAAATCTTTAATGTGTTTATACATATCCAACATCTCCTTTTTGTAATGGAATCAAGTTTATTGTACCGAACATTAGTTCGCAAGTAAATATTTACATTTACTTAAACTACCCCCGTTAACCAAACGAAGCTGCCGAAAATCATTGTGCTAATCCCGAAATGTAATTAACTACGTATGGTTAATACTTTTGATCATTTTGTTTACGCTAGCCTGCCTATTAGCTTAATAAAAAGAGCAGGATACCGAAGCACTTGCTTATCAATGTAATGTATTATTCAACTATCGTATCCCGTTAGCTCAACCGTTATTTATGATACGGCTCACCGTAGTATATCTAAGCATAAATTAGAGTTTGACCAAACTTTACATATTCATGTATAAAGCGAAAACCACTCCTTTACTATGGAGTGGTTTCTTAGAACCTCGCTTTTTCGCACTATCATTCTCAATGGAGTCGACTACGCATTTGTATCCAACATTGCTGGAATATTTATTTCTTTTACACAAGAGGCTTTGGAAAGGTTCATTAAGCATTTAACTAAAGAAACAATATCTTGAAGAGGAATCTGTGTACCGCCATACGCAGACAAGACTTTCTCAATTCCATCTTCCAATGGAATTTGGGTTGCAATTTCACCAGGATTTATACAAGTCACACCGATCCCATACTTTTTTACATGCTCCCTTATAGAATTTCCAATACCACGCAAACCGAACTTAGAAGCTACAAATGAAACTTGCGTAAAATCATTATGTTCAAGACCTGCCGTAGAACCAATTAAGAAAATTTTTGCGTTATCTGACTTTTTTAGATTCGGTAAAAGCTTCTGTATGCAGGTAATAGCTGAAGTAACATTTACATTAATGATGTTGACGATTTCAGCTGGGTCATCTTTTTCAAAATCATAGTCATCCCTGAAGCCTTTGCTCTCCCATATCCCTACATTATATATTAATACGTCTATTGTAACGTCATTTACTGTATTCGCAATCAGCTTGCTTGCATCAGATTTCGCTAAATCAGCCTCAATCCAATATTTCTGTACACCATCTTCAAGATTTAAATTGTTAGGATAAGTTCTAGAAACCACCCAAACACGATCACCTTTTTCTGGCAATCCTTTGAAGAATGCCTCACCTAATCCTTTACTTGCTCCGAAGATAATAAAATTCCTCATAAGTTATCCTTTCGATATGATTTATCTCTGCATTTAATCATTAAATTCACAGTGAATGCTGAAAATCATTCAATATAAGAATCACCAAGAACATTGAATTTTTATATGACGCTTCCCTCACCAATGAATTTATACTTACTTATAATACGGTTATGCATGATTATGTTCAACTATCCTGCCCGTTAATTGAATAAAGACAGCCGATCCACTGATCGGCTGCCTTATGTCATCATTTAGCTATCGCTATTCGATAGTTTAACAATCAAGATTTCTGCACGCCGTGACCACTCATCTAATGTCTATGCTCAAGGATGTTGATAAGTTTGCCAAACGGGTCGCGGACATAGAATCGCCGAACACCCCAAGGCTCATCAACAAGCCCATATTCTATCGGAAATCCAGCTTTCTTCATGCTTTCAAATGTAGCATCGACATCATCGACTTCAATTGATAGATCAGGCGTAGGCGTTTCTGAGCCACCCTGTGAGGCAAAACTAATCTGAATGCTCATCTCCTCGTCTAAACCATAAGTTCTAATCCAACCATGATCCATCATTAAATCAAGACCGAGCACATCCTCGTAGAAGCATTTAGCTGCCGTGAGATCCTTCGTGTTTATATTGGCGACGATTCGTTTGACCTTCATTTCAAACCTCCCAGACAGAAGTAGATTATCCTTGAATATAGAATGCATTCAACATATAACAGTTAATTCTAGCCTCGACGTTCCTGACCTTTATTTATCCATATTTAGCTGCGGAGGCTCACCGAGCAGAAAACACCCGAAGAACTGGCATTAAGTCTGGTTACGAAATCTCCGTACTAACCACCTCAACACAAGAAGCACCACGATTCCGCAAATGGTATAACTGATTGGGCGAATAAATTGCTCAACGATACCCCAGTTGTCACCTAAGCGGTATCCCAGATAGATCAAAGCTAAGTTCCACGGGATACAGCCGAGTGCTGTAAATGTTATGAATCTCCAAGCTTTCATTCCAGCAACCCCTGCGGGCAGTGAGATAAAAGTACGAATAAAGGGCAACATACGAGTAAAAAATACGGTACTCTCGCCATAACGCTCGAACCAACGCTCCGATTGCTCCAAATGATGCTCATTCAGGAGAATATATTTTCCGTATTTCTCTAATAACCGGCGTCCACCAGCCTTACCAATATAATAGGCAATGATGGAACCCAGTAGGTTTCCGAATATCCCAGCAACAGCAACTTCCATAAAAGTAAGCGAGCCTTGCGCAATCAGCCAGCCACCGCTGAGCATAATCACCTCACTGGGAATGGGGATACAGGCACTCTCTAGAATCATCCCTAACCAGATGCCCCAAATACCCATAGAATTAACAAGGTGAAGCGCGGATTCAGATATCCACGTAAATAGTTGATGCATGAGTGTTCACTCCGCTTCATAAATTTTACTATTCCTTAAGAAAGTCTCGTTATAATTGAACAAAAAACGGGGGGAAAACAAAATAATGATGAAATTCAATATACACAAATTTTTGTATGGCATATTCGTTATAGCCGCTATCTTGCTGATGTTCCCTAAATTTTCTTACAATGATCCCGATACCTTCTGGCATATAGAGCTAGGACAATATATGATCGGGCACGGACAAGTTCTACATCATGCCATACATACTTTTTACGGAGATAAGCTGCCCTACGTCCCTCATGAATTCGGATTCCAGCTGCTCGTTGCCCCGCTTTATGCAGCTTTTGGATGGCCGGGTGTGTATATTTTGACCGCTGTATGCTTGTTCTTTTTAGTGCTCGGATTGCTTCGGCTGGGTAAGGTTTCACGCAAAGAACTGGGACTTCAAGAAGACCATGTTCTCCTGCTCCCTTTTGTGCTGCTAATTTCTTGCTGGATTTATTATAATTATTTCAAAGGCCGTCCACAGATGATCTCTTCGTTTATGATTGTCTGGTTTTTCGTATATTTACGTGAATATCAAATGAGTTCTCAAAAGAAATATGCCGCTGCGATGATTGCTCTTTCTATTGCCATTGCCAATTTCCATGCAGGAGTATGGCTTGTAATTGCTGTATTTACAGGGATGGCTCTGCTTGAATCCTTGATCCAAAAAACGCTGAATGGGCGTAAAATCATAGTCTTCAGTCTCGTCTGGTTCGTTGGCATTCTAAATCCAGGCGGCGTAAAAAGTCTCTTGTTTATTTTGACAGTTACGAAAAAGAACTTTAACCTGCTGATCAATGAATGGCAGCCGATTCGGTTCAATAGCTTGGAGAACTTGCCCATCTTACTATTGCTTTTGTTCTTTGCCTGCACACTTCCTTTTGCACTCCAGCGTAAACCGTTCCGTTTTTTTCTTATGCTTGGGATTCTATACCTCGGTGTATCAAACTTCAAGCAAAACCTATTTATGTGGCTGTTCATCCCCTATTTTGCGGCTGTATTTTTTGATGCGCTTCCTGAGTTCACCAAAACAGGTATTCTAGTCCGACAAAGTACATTACGAGGGTTACTGGCAGTTGGCCTGCTGCTAAACATTGCTTATCTATTCCTTGTACCACCAGTTATTGACGCCAAAAAATATCCTATAGATGAAATGGACTATATTCTGCAGCATACATCTGAAGGTACACGTCCGAAAGTTCTCGCACACTACGGTTCATCCGGCTATGTCATGTTTCGAGGGGGAGATGTGTTATGTGATGGCAGACAAGATCCCTTCGTGACAAAAGATTCTCTTGGCGTATTGGGTTGGACTGCTTTTGAACGCTCGATGCACGGATTCTCTGAATACCTTCCCGAGATCGTTAATTACGATCAGCCCGATTATGTAATTACGAGCAAAAAGGTCTCCTATAAACTACTCAAGGAATGGACACAAAAATTCGGTCAGCCCGTATTTACAGGGACCTATGGCAGTGTCTTCTCGTTTATCCCAGAGTGATGATCCGGCTCGTTAATTCCTCACTCTGTAGAACGCAAAAAAACGCTGACCTGAGGCAATCTAGCCAATAGTCACCATCCGCAATTAAGTATTCTGATTAATAACATCCGTATGGTAAGGATATACATAATTACGACAAATAAGAAAAATAAGTTAGTAAAATATCAAATCTAGCGTTGATTGTTCCTAAATTGTATAGTATTTTATGGAAGAAAGGTAATTTAAAAGAAGGGAGGAATTAAAAATGGACAAGATGTGTATGGAAATGATGATGAACATGTGTATGGATGATATGATGTCTAAGATGAACTGTATGAAGATGGGCATGGAAAAAATGTCTGAAATGGGCATGATGGATATGAACATGGATATGATGATGAAAAAAATGCAGGACTGCGATGAAATGATGACTATGTGTATGACAATGATGCGCGAAGGAATGCAAATGTCTAAGTAGCCTATAGACCATCGTAAGTTTGGCAGAGCAGACTAACTGCATGCCTTTTTTTATTTTCTATTTATTATTACAATGTGAGCTTAAATTATATCCTGATATATCTACTCTGAATCTTCTTCGATAGATTAATCCGTTCCTGCTTTAACTCCCAGATTTTCTCTTTCCACCGGTACTGCTCTACTGGATCCCCACTTTCCCTCAGCTTATTAAATAAATCCATTAATATTGCATTTATATCGTCGAATTGAATCCACAGCTCTTTCACACTTTGTTCTGTTGTCTCAGCATGAGAAGCCTTGCTCAGCTTATTCAAACGGTCTATGATGTCAGCTTGCCACTGTCCATCGTTAATTGCTTTGGCGTAGTTTAAAAGATCCAGATAATCATCGACAGACATTTTCACCGACTCCTTATTCTGTGTATACCCAGTATTATACTCGGCATTATAGAAATTGCAATAGTCTATCTGTAGAAAAGGCATCTTCTCAGATGCCCCCGCAATGTTATTCCCAATCCGTTACTGGATTTTCCCGCCTTCAACGACAAGCTCATCAGTATATCCTTCACCGTAAATTTCATTTAAGGTTTCTTTGTAGGCTTGATGGATAAATTGTTCTTTACCAAGGGTATCAAGTTCTGTATTAATCCAGTCCAGCAATTCCTTATTCCCCTTTGCCACTGCTGGAGCTATTGTATCCTGACCCCCGAAAGCAGGAATGCTGACCGTAAATCCAGGATTTGATTTAGCCCAAGCAATGAGTTCTGTATTATCGTTAGCGATTGCCGCCCCCCGACCATCTTTAAGCGCTGCAAAAATCTCGGTGTACTGATCGAATTTGAGCAATTCAATATCCGGATATTCTTTGGTAAAATAGGTTTCCGCTGTCGTACCTTTAGCTACAATGAGCTTTTGCTTGTTCCCTTTTAATTGATCAATGGAAGTGATTGGAGCACTGTCTGGGGATACGATCCCAAAGGATAATTTCATGTACGGATTAGCAAAATCCACTTTTTCTTTTCTTTCCTCGGTGACCGTAAAGTTAGCCATAATGATATCAACCTTACCGGATTCAAGATAAGCCACGCGGCTGGCAGCATCAACTAACACAAATTCAACCTTCGAGTCATCCCCTAGCAGATCCTTGGCAAAGCGTTTGGCAATATACACATCAAATCCTTGGTTTTTACCCTCAGCGTCCACATAACCAAAAGGTGGTTTGTCTGCAAATACACCGATCTTAATCTTCCCTTTCTTCTTTAGCTGTTCAATAGAAGTGAATTTAGAAGATGCTGAGTTTCCGTTGTTATCCGAACTATTTCCGCAAGCAGCCAATCCCATCAATAATATACTTACACCTACCAGCATCGTTAGCCATTTCAAACTTTTCTTCATTTCTCTTCCTCTCCTATTTCTATAATTTTTCGTACTGAAATATATCCAGAAAATGCTGGGCACGTTCTGTCGCAGGGTGGGTAAAAAATTGTTGCGGGGCAGCGATCTCACATATCTTGCCTTGATCCATAAACACGATCCGATCCCCAACCGATTTGGCAAACCCCATTTCATGAGTCACGATGATCATCGTCATTCCTTGCTGAGCAAGCCCTAAGATCACATCAAGCACTTCCCGAACCATTTCCGGATCCAAGGATGCTGTCACTTCATCAAATAACATAATCTCCGGATTCATACATAAAGCTCTTACTATAGCTATTCTCTGCTTTTGTCCACCGGAAAGCTGGCGTGGATAGTCCAGTTTACGCTCAAGCAGCCCTACCCGCTCTAAGAGCTGTTCCGCTTGCTGCGTTGCTTCTTTAAGCTCTCTCTTTTGTACTTTCAGAGGGCCTAGAAGAATGTTATCCATAACCGTCATATGCGGGAATAACTCATAATTTTGAAAGACCATTCCGATATGCTGCCTAACTTCACGCCAATCTACAGCAGCCCCCGCGAGGTTCTGCCCACGATATTGTATCGCCCCTTCCTGAACCGGTTCCAAACCGTTAAGACAACGCAGGAACGTACTTTTTCCACAGCCAGAGGGACCGAGAATAACGATTACTTCTCCTTTTTCGACCTGCAATTCAATGCCGTCCAGAACCTTTCGCTCTCCAAAATATTTGTGTAATTGTGTAACCTCCAGCAGGAGTTCTCCGGAATCTGCCATTACAACCGTTCCTTCCTAAGCCTTAATTTTGCCATCTGCTTTCAACTTTTTTCGAAAGTCTGGATAACGGAAAACATACAGAAAAATATAATATAAAGATAAAGCCGTATACCCAGAATGAAGCGGTGGGCGCTTTTATCACGCCGAGTTCAATGATCTGCTGCCCGATCTTTACCACCTCAATCACTCCAATCAGCACCACCAGTGATGTTGTCTTGATCATTCGTGTGGCAAGATTAATCATTCCCGGCAGCATTCTGCGTACAGCCTGCGGGATCAAAATATGCCGATAAAGTTGACTGCTGCTCAGACCTAGCGCCCTGGCAGATTCCACCTGATGTTTTGGCATAGATTGCAAAGCTCCACGAACAAGATCGCCAATTTCCGCAGCTCCCCATAAGCTGAACACCAATATAGAGGTAGCCTCCCCGCTGATATCGATATGAAGTAATGGAGAGAAACTGAAATGTACTACATACAGCCACACTAGAATCGGAATAATTCTAAAGGTCTCCAAATAAAGACGTAATATAAACCTTAATGGCCTCGATCCCAGCGTCCGGAGCAATCCCATAACGATCCCTAATAACGTACCGATTCCAATAGAGAGAAATGAAATTTCAATCGTTACAAGTAAGCCCCCTAATAATCGTTCGAAATTAGAACCTTCAAAAAGCACCTCAATCCCCGAATTCTGCATATCTCACCTTCCTTTCCACCCAAGTCAATAAAAGCGATAAGGGCAGGACTAACACCAAATAGGCGAGTACCAGAAGGAGCAGAGACTCCGCTGTTTTGTAATGCATGCCGATCAAGTCTTTTGCCACATTCATCAAATCCATTAAAGCAATGGCACCTACAATAGAGGTCTCCTTCAGCAGAAAGATCGCATTTGCCCCTAAAGAAGGAATACTTATCGCAAAGGCTTGGGGAAAAATAACATATCTGACCAGCTGCAGCTTAGACAGTCCAATGCTCTGACCTGATTCAATCTGCGATTGGCTAACTGCCTCGAACCCACTTCGAAAAGCCTCCGTCATATAGCTCCCGCCCAAAAATGTCATGCCTACAATCGCACAGGTCATTTCACTAAAGTGAATTCCGATCTTAGGTAAGCCATAGTAAAGAAAAAAGAGCTGCACAAGTAAAGGGGTGTTCCGTGAAAGCTCAATGTAGATCTTAATAACATCACTGACGATTTTGACCTTATAGTACAAGACGATACTGAACAGTAATCCAATAAGGAGTGAGAATACAATAGCTAACAACGCTAGCTTCACTGTCAGCCACATCGCCTCACCATAAAGCGGCAAACTCTCGTAGATAAACTCCCAGTCTAAATTCATATCTGAGTAACCCGATCCCCTTTTCTTAATTTCTAATAATTATCAAAATCTTACATTAAACCTTACGCGTGGTGATATGATTTTATTCATACTATTCCAAGTAAATAACTACGTTTTAAAACTCTTGTATAGTAGTCCACAAAAAAAAACCGCTAAGAGATTAGTCTTAGCAGTTTCTTTGTCCTATAGGATAAACCTTGCCCCACCCTAACATCCCACTACCAATAGCCTCGGATGCCGGTCTGCAAGCGGATCAACGCTTCCAAATAATAATAATCTCCCCAAATCATATGACCATCAGGCACACGTCCACCTCTCACATGATAAGAACCATGCTTTAGAAGTCCCTCTGCTTCCCGATTTCCAGATGTCGCATAATCTTCCACTAGGGATTTCATACTACGGTGTAAAGCAACTTCATAAATGGCCCGGTCCGGATCGTCTACGCCTAGGTGATCGAGCAGTTCCAAAAGACCGGCTGCCGCAATCGCCGAAGCCGAGCTGTCGCGAGGGGTATCCGCTCCCACTGGCACATCGAAATCCCAATAAGCCACACTATCCTCCGGTAGATGGCTGATAAAATAATCCGCTAGGCTCTTAGAAGTCTTAAGAAAATCCTCATTCTGCGTATAGCGATATGCCAGAGCAAAACCGTATATTCCCCAAGCTTGACCACGTGTCCAGGTCGATCCGTCCTCATAACCTTGATGTGTTCCTCCACGAATTGCATTTCCGGTAGCCGGATCAAAATAAAAAGTATGGTAAGAGGAGGCATCCCCACGCACAAGAAATTTCCGGCTCTTAAACGCATGTTCGAGCGCTATTTCATAATAGCGCTTATCTCCTGTTTCCTCAGCTGCCCAGAATAATAGAGGTAAATTCATCAAGCAGTCAATAATGATACGTCCCGCATTCTCCGGGTCACTCTCCAGTCCCCAGGCCTGAAGAATCCCTGCTGGTTCACGCCAGCGCTTGCACAGCGTGTCCGCAGCTTGCAGACCGACAGCTCGCGCCGCTTCGCTGCCCGTTATTTTCCACTCCGCTACTGCGGTCAGTGTATACAAGAAACCAATGTCATGATGGTCCAGGGCGATGTGCTGATCCAGACGATGCTTGAAGTCCCCTAACCAAGAGGCTGCCGCCTCCTTATAGCATGAATCCTTACTATATTCATAAGCAAGCCACATCATCCCAACATAGAAACCCTCTATCCAGTCGTCGTTGTCTCCCCATTCGTACTGTTGCCCCTCAGCGATATGAGGCAGTTTGCCCGGATGGTTAGCCATATTGCTCCCAACTTTGTGAATCGCATCCTCAATAGCCTTATTCCACATCTTTGTTTCTCCCTCCCCTTAAATCAACAGTATGCAAAAGTGTATCGTTACTAGGTTCGTATACAGCAACCCTTCCGTCCGAGTGCCATTGAATAAGCGGCGGTGAAGCAAGACTTGCCTGGTTCTCTGGAGTATTCGTCGCTCCGAAGACAGCAGATATCAATACTTGCTCTCCCGGTTCCAGTCTGGAGCACAAGCTCGGAAGAAGTGTCCGCGGCTTCAGCAGATTGGTATTCGGCTCGGGATATACGCACTCTCCCCGATCAAAGCCGCATAGCCTATGTATGGCACTGATTCCCCAGGGCAGCTGTACCGAAATAGCAGTGTTTGATACCTTAATGATTTCCCGTTCACTGTGCGAGAAGCCAGCTGACTGGCCAATGGCAAATCCACCCTCCGCTACATCCAGCCGCCGGGCAGTATGAATGCTATGAACACGAACATGCCATAGACCTGCCGGAATAATCCATGTCTCCACATGTACATCACTCCAGGGATGCCAGCGGGAATATACATAGCTGTCCCCGATTTCCCAGGTCTCGCAGAATCTGCGTACCCGATAGTGTTCATCACATTCGCATAGTGCGAGTGTAGAATCGTAAGCGCCTTGAACCAACCCGTAACCCGCTTTCGGGACACTAAAGCCAAACAGAGTGGAATATGCAAATTTAGAATATTTGGCTGCACTATGGGCCATATCAAAGTTAGCCATCTGTCCAGAGGTATAGGCAATAACCTGCCTGTTTCCTTCCGGACGACTCACAAGCATTCGCGCCTCTTGGAGAGCCCGTACCTCTTTCAAAATAGGCAACGGCTCTTCCTCCGCCTGCCAAAAAGGATGATCATCTGGCAAGGCAAGAATAAGCATAGCTTTAAAGGCCCAATACGGAGATCCGGGGGCGTTGTAGTTCTCTGTCATGACTAGATTCGGATAAGCATATCCGATGCTAAGCAGTCCGTCTAATCCCATAATAGGTTGTTCAAACCACCAACGAAAATGGCGCATAATGATTCCTTTAAGAACGCCATATGAAAAAGGAACCATATCTGCATACACCAGCGCACTCCAGAATGAAACCTGTGCAAAACGATAGGTCAGGCTACGACCAAAAGGAAGTGCGCTTCCGTCCTCAGCGAACCAATAAATGAAATCCTCGGCAAATCGTGCGGATCTTTCCCGATAAACAGCAGCTCTCTGAGGATCATCATCCGCCATCAGCTTAGCGTATATCAGCGTATAATAATGCATAGCAAAAGCAATATAATAGTCCCTCTGATCGGTCAATCCATCGGAATACCAACCGTCACCAAGATAGTAATTATCGATCTGCGCTAGATAATCATCCATTATGCTCTGATCATAAGGTAATCCGACTTTCTTGAAGCCCACATTCACAAGAACCGTGAACATCAGCCAGTTATTCGGATTGGAACGATCCACATGATTAATCTGATTTAGCCAGTTATATACATTCATTTTCTGCGTGTCGCTCAGCGGCTCCCACATTTTATGTGGTGCAAGAGCAAGCCCCAGTCCCAACACGGCCTGCTCTACCATACGCTGATCTTTGGTAGTAAATTGCCCCCAATATTCTTCATGCTCCGGGTCTGTTCCGTTGATGATCCCTTCCAGAAACATCGGCCAGAGTGCACTTTCCCCTCCACCGCTGGCATGGGGAACAAGGCCCCATAGAGGACGGGCGAAAGCTTCCATAAGCGCTGTAGCTTCATTGTAAATCGATCCTGTAGCGCCCATATTAATTCCTGCACAACCAGAGGTAAATCTGCGCTCCAGTGGAGTATATAGTTCATTTAGGAACATCTGTAATTCATTTTTAGTGCCCTTTATTCCCACAGCAATGTTTCCTCCTGTCCACACTCAATGCCAAGTGGCATATTCACTAGGCCTCATGCCCATTTCCCGTTTAAACAGCTTGATGAAATAACTTTTGTTGGCATATCCTAGATACTCGGAGATCTCTTCCACTGTCTTTTCAGATTGGTTAAGCAGCTCCTTTGCCTTCTGAAGCTTTAGCATATTTACATATTCGATGAAGTTCTGGTTTGTTTCCCGTTTGAATAAGCGGCTGAAATAACTGGCATTTAAGTTAAGGCGGCCTGCCATGTCCTCCAGCGTTATTTTCTCCGTCACATGACTAATCACGAACTGCTGGGCTTTGATGACCTCACTCCGTTTAGACTTGATGGAGAACATACTTATTTTCCGCGCTAATTCCTCCAAGTACTGCACCAGCCATTGTTCCAAATGCTCCAGAGTTTCAATGTCACCAACCACGCTAAAAAGCTTTTCTTCGGTTATAGGCAATGGAGATTGCAGAAGCTGTTTCGTCTTCATCTGCAAGTCCATCAGCAAGCGAAGCACACATTCCTTGACTTCATTCGGATGGAATTTTTGCGAGGCCACCCATTCCCTCCATTCCTTTACATGAACGCGAAGCTCCGTGTTCCTGTTCAAGGCAATATCATCATTGATAACAGCGTACAAGGTTCCATATTCAGCATAAATATCTTCTCCGGAAAAGCAGACTTCTTCAAAACGGTGGATTCCCGCCGCAGGGAGATAAAAGCGCTGTATTTTCTCCCTCAGCATCCGCTGCAATGTTCCGCGAATTTCCTCAGGACTGCGCGCCTCAGCGCCAAATAAGCAAGAGACAGAGAGTTTAAGATATTTTTGAACCGCAGAGGCTGCATTTTGAATGGAGTGATAGATAGCCTGGTGATCTTTGGAAGGCTGGTCGCTGCAAAAGAGAATGACAATCTCCTTATGGCTGTATCTCGAAATAAACAGACTGTGATCAGCCTCAAGCACTTCCTGCATAATATTCTCAACCGCAAAAGAAATCGTATATTCACTCATCCGGCGCACCCTTGAAGCTTCCTCTGGACGATCAATTACAATAACCAGCGGGATATAGTTTTTGGCATGGATCATAATTCCGTTTGATCGGGCCTGCTCGATCCAAGCCCCCTTATCCCAGGATTGATACAAGGTATCTTTTAGAAACTTTTCCTTCAGCGCGGCGCGATTTTGAGACTGCTTTTGCTTATAAACCAGCATCTCTGTATGCTGCTGCCTATTCAGTCCCACTTCCGCCACAAGGGTGCTAATCGCTTGCTGTAACTGCTCAATATCCAGTGATTCTTTTAAAATATATTCTCCTACGTTTAATTTCAGCGCTTGCTGGGCGTATTTGAATTCGTTGTGGCAGGAGAGAATAATCGCACGGATTCCGGGCTGCACAGCTCTGAATAGCTCCAGCATCTCCAGCCCGTTCATCTTGGGCATGCCAATATCGGTAATAATAAGATCTGGTGGACTCTGCTGTGCTTTTTCCCAAGCCTCGAGACCGCTATAATAACATCCGATGAGTTCAATACCGAGCTCACTCCAAGGTACGGCCTGCGACAAATAACGGATAACCGGATAGTCATCATCCACCAATATTGCCGTCAGCATTCTCCACACCCACCTTTCCGTAATCCAGAGGAAACTCCAGACAAATCTCTGTGCCCACATCAGGTTCACTTTGAATATTCAGCTTAAAAGAAGCGCCATAAATCATACTGAGGCGTTGGGCCACATTGCGTAAACCTATGCCGGAGAACCCTTTTCTGTCCTCCTCTGTAATTTTTTCGCTGCTGTATGCGGTTTCACGAAGTCTTGTTAAAGTTTCCGGCGACATCCCGATCCCATTATCCTTAATGGTGATAACCAAGCTTCCCGTAGTTGCAACAATACGAGCTTCAATAAAAATCTCGCCACCAAACTGCTCGAAGCCATGGATGATGGCATTCTCGATCATGGGTTGAATCATAAATCGAGGCACCAGTGCTTCAGCGCTCCCGTCCGCTAAATTCATTTCCAGCCTGACCTGATTGGCATGGCGGAAATTCATTAAAGTGACATAATGCGATATCGTATCTGTCTCCTCACGAAGCGGGATAAACTCATTGTCCCTGTTAAAGGTCATCCGGAGCAAAGACGACAGCGAACCAATCAACTCAGCATTCTCCCGATCGCCTTGCATCAGGATATTTAAGCGAATCGAATTCAGCAGATTAAACATAAAATGTGGATTGATCTGCGCTTGCAGCATCTCTAGTTCGGCTTTTCTTTTTCCCGTCTGTTCATAAGTGATTTGTTCAATCATAGACTCGATCCGATCCAGCATCTGGTCAATGGTGCGGGCGAGCTGTGCTGCCTCATTATTCCCTCGAATGAACGAACGTTCATCCAACTGACCACGACCTATTCGCTTTACAAAAGCGCTTAATTTTACGATTGGCTGAGTCAGCTTTGAGATTAGAACGGTTAAGAGAACGGAAAACAAGGTAAAGAAAAGAATCTGCACCGCCAGGCTGATAAATAAAATCTGCTTATTTTTCGACAAGGCTGCCTTCAGCGGGATAATGCTGACCATCCGCCATTTGTTACTGCTCAGCTCCTGATCAACATATAAAAACTTCTCTCCGTCGATTTCCACAGTGTCAAGCTCGCCATCCATTTTCAACCACGTCATCGTCTCTCCGATTCGGGTCTTGTCAGCATGGGAAACTACAGTTCCCTTGTCATCCAAAAGCATCATCTCTTTATCATTATCGTTATTTAGATAAGGACGGAGCTTACGCTCATTGATATTAATAATTAAATATCCGATGGTACTGCTGGAGGTCGATTGAATCGGCCTCGCAATGGTTACCCAATCAGCTGAGCCTTTATCAGAATAATTGTAGTACGTATCGTGCTCCGCTCTCCAATAAGTCGAAATGGGTTGAATTTGTTTCAGCAACGATGTCCAATTTTTGTTGTAGAAATTTTTCGGGTTAAAGTCACTGTAAGGATAGCTGGTATAAATCAAACCATTTTTTCCGATTAACGTCACCTTCAAATATTCTGTTAAAACAAACATATCATCCAGCATCCGCGACATACGGTTATACTGAATGATCTGCTTTGGTGCACGGAGCGACTCTGAATCGGCAGACATCATCTGCCTGATCTCGCTGTTCTGGAGCACAAAGTTGGACTGTTCCAGTGTCTGTTCAAATATGGCATTCATATTGGCGCTGGCTGCATTTAAAGATTCTCTTGCGCTACCAACCGCTTTCTCCAGAATGAGATCCCGGGTCAAATAATCAGTAACCATGTAAATGCAGACAAGCGGGATCAGCACGCAGATCAGCGATGACCAGACAAGTTTCTTACGGAGGGATTGATGCTTTCTAAACACGGATTACAGGCCCCACATCTGTTTGAATTTGGAGCAGGAGGCAGAAATGCTTTCCTGCCCCCACATTATAAGCCCCCTTTGAAAAGCGTACAATCAGCCTCCGCTTACTTTCCGCTATTGTTCTGAACAACTTCCGTTATTTTTTTATCGATATTGGCAACTGTGACATCCAGATCCTGTTGGCCAAGGAGATACATCTCCGCTTCTGGAATAACGTTGTTCTTAGCTTCATCCGCATATTTAGCCGGAACCTGCGTTGCACCAGGTGTCGAGTTCTCCATAGTATATTTCAGAGAATCTACATCAATCTTAGAGGAATCCTTAGAACCACTCACAATTGTATCCACTAATTTATTCGTATCCGATTTGGCCCAGCCAGAGAAAACGCGTCCACCGATTTCCAGTCCTTCTGAGGTATACCAGCGCACAAAGGTATAGGCAGCCTCCTTATGCTTGGATTTAGCGGCTATTCCCATGTAGGTCGGCTGTACGGGTGAGTAATGTTTGCTCTCACTGTCAAGACGGGGGATCGGCGCAAACGCGGTAACAAAGGTTGCCGGAATGGCATCCGTTCCACCCGATTCCGCAACCATCCAGTCGCCCATCGGAAGCATCGCTGCTAAACCGTTAAAATACTGATTCCGGTAGGCTAGTTTTTGCGAAATAATATCCTCATAAGGAGTGGCACTCTTATCTTCGTACATCATTTTCTTCATCATCTGCAGGTTAGCCTTAAATTGCGGGTCAAGTGCATTGGAGGTTCCATCAGCTTTTAGAAAAGTATTATCCGTAGACTTGCTCATCAGCTGGAGCTGGAAATAATCCGGCCAATTATGCAAATACGCACCAAAACGTTTCGTTGCGCCCTCACCCTTGGTCAATTTCTTGGCATACTCTTCGAAATCCGCCCATGTCCAGTCGGTCGGAACCGGAAGGCCCGCCTCATCTAACATTTCTTTGTTAAGGAGCACGAACCAGCGCTGCATGGAAGACGGTAATGCATAGATTTTGCCATTGACCGTAGTGTCCACCAGATATTCATCTGCGAGTTTATAACCTTCCTTCTGAATATAGTCATCCATCGGTTCCAACAAACCGATATCTGCACGCTGTGAATAGTTGGTATAAGGCAGTTCGACAATATCCAGCGGATCGCTCGCAGCCGCCATCAAATCCAGCTTCTGCATAGAGGCAACCGAATCACCTTTTTCGTTCAGCAAATCTACTTCCACATGAATATCGGGATGCGTCTTCTCAAACTCCGCGATAATCGTGCTCCATTTCGCTTTGGCTTCTGTCTGCCAGGTGCTCAGCTTCAGGGTAACCTTCTCTGCTGCAGGCTTTGAATTTCCACCAGCATCGGGTGCATTAGTCGCTCCTGCATTATTGGTTTTCGCATTTCCGCCGCAAGCGACCAATGATAACGCCATCGATGTGATGATGAATGCAGATAATAATTTCTTTTTCATATAGACCCTCCTATAAATGTGTTGGGCATCACTTGCTTAACAACCAGTGACTATGTAACTGCTTACAAGAACATCCTAACATGCAGGATTGACGAGGAAAGTTCTCATATTCTACCGAAGAGAAACTATTTTGACTTTTATTATCCTTTCACACCTCCGAGGGCAATTCCCTCAATAACCTGCTTCTGTCCGAGTGCAAAAATGATCAGCAACGGCAGAATTGCAGATACCGCACCAGCCATCATGAGTGAATAGACATCCCCGTATTGGTCCCCGAACAACCGGATCCCCAGCTGAATCGTAAACAGCTCCTTGGATTTCAAAAAAATGAGTGGATATTGATAGTCGTTCCAGGTCCAAATAAAGCGCAAAATAGCATAAGTAGCTACAGCGGGACGGATCAGCGGAAAGGCAATCTGTAGAAAAGAGCGAAAATGCCCTGCTCCATCCATCCGCGCCGATTCAAGATACTCGTTGTTTACCCCCATAAAAAATTGCTTGAGCATAAACGCTCCAATAATACTAAAGCTGTTAATCAGGATTAATCCCAAATGTGTGTCAATCAAATTCAGCCAGTTAAACAGTAGAAACTGTGGAACCAACGATGCCTGCGGAGGAACCATATAAAGTGCCAATACAACTATAAACATCGCATCCCTGCCCGGAAAACGCAGCTTGGAGAACCCATAAGCAGCAAGTGCGCATATCAGCACATTAATTATAGTCGTAGCCAGCGTAATATAAATGGAATTTCCATAATAGCGAGCAAAGTCACCCGACCACACCTGTTTATAATTTTCAATGAGGTTCCACTGCTGTGGCAACCATTGAATTGGAAAGTTAAATACATCTTTCTCCAGCTTAAAGGAAGTGGATAACATCCATAGGAACGGTAAAAGAAATGCGATACCTAGCAGTCCCATGGCGATGGTCCAGAAGGTTCTGGATAAAAGCTCTTTTTTCACTGTAATTTCTCCTTTCCGCCTTTAATAGTTGACCCATTTTTTTTGCGCCAACATCTGCAAGGCTGTAATGATCAGGCAAATAAGGAACAGAACGAGTGCCATGCTAGAGGCGTAACCCGTCTTCAGCTGATTGAAGGCTGTATCATATAACTCGTAGACGATAACGGTCGTGGAGTTAGCCGGTCCACCCTGGGTCAATACTTGTATCAGATCAAAGATTTTAAATGAGCCGATAACCCCTGTTACCAGCAGGAAAAAGGTAGTTGGCGAAATGCAGGGAACCGTGATGTTGCGGAATTTGCGCCAGACGTTGGCACCATCAATATCAGCCGCTTCATAAAGATCCTTAGGAATACTCTGTAAACCTGCAATAAAAATAATAATGTTGTAACCGAGCTGAATCCAGACTTGAATCAACATCAGCGACGGCAGAGCATAATGGATATCCGCTAACCATTTGGGTGGGTTGTTCCACCCCAGTGACATCAGGAATTGATTGACGGGTCCCAGTGAAGGGTGAAACATAACCTGCCAAACCATAGCGATGGCAACTACACTGGAAATGTACGGAAGGAAATAAATCACTTTAAACAAATCCTTCAGAAAAACCTGTTTATCAATCAGGATAGCCAGCAGCAGGGCAACGATGATCGTAACTGGTACTGTGATAATAAAGAGCAAATTGTTCAGCAAGCTTTTCATAAAAGCATCATCATGAAACAGCCTGATGAAATTATCTACGCCCGCGAACTTAATCCCCCCTAACCCAGCCACAAAGTTCCAGTCCGTGAAGCTTAACAGCAGTGAGCCCAGCACCGGGATCAACGTCAAGATGATCAGCCCAAGCATAAGCGGAGCAACGAATAGATATCCCGCCATCGCTTCGCGTGTGTCCATGTTAAGATGAAACCTTTTTTTGCGTATCATAGTTCTCCTCCTTTACTTATCCATAATTGTAGAAAAAGTAAGCAGTCTTCATAAGAACTAGAATTGTTCATTTTGGAACGAATTTTACCGATCCTTTAATTATGAATTCTTTTGCACAACGCAAAAAAAGCGCGAGCCAAGCTCCCGCAGTAAACAAAATCCATATTGAGTTTTACATAAAGCAATCGCGTTATACCGGCGTAACCTCTACAGCACCTTTTCCATCAACGCCCGCACTATTCAGCTTTTTCCGAAAAATCATAAACAAAACCACACCCATCACACTCGTTATTACCTCAGTCACAGTCATCGACCAAATCACACCATGCAGGCCAAAAATAGAATGCAATACGATAATCATCGGTATAAATAATACACCTTGGCTTATCGCCATAATAGTAGTGGGTGTGCCTTGCCCTGTTGCTTGAAAAATGCTCATAAATAATCCGGTAAATCCATTAAATAAAGCGGAGATCAGCATAGCTGCCAAAATATAAGTTCCCATGCTTAACACAGAAGGATCGCCTGAGAACCAATGAAGAATCGTTCCTCTAAACACATATACTAGACTTACAAAAACAACTGCAATGCTGCCTATATATGCAAAAGCGTATTTGATGCTGGATTTAAGTCTCTCCGTATTTTTACTAGCAAAGTTAAAAGCAAATAACGGAATCAATCCCAAAAATAAACCCATCGATAAAAATTCTGGAATCTGCACAATTCTTAAAGCCACACCAAATCCGGCGACCACACTCTCCCCATATTGAATGGAATAGTTATTTAACAAAAGCGTGCTGACAATTAAAAAACTGGCTTGCAATAGCTCGGCTGTACCTATTTTATAAACCTCAAGCTGATCTCGTACAGATATCTTGAAATGCTTCAAAAATCCTCTTAAATGCTCACTTTTCGTTTCCAAAAAGTAAATATAATAAATGGCAGAGCCCAAATTTGCTAAAACCATAGCCAAAGCAGCTCCGGCAACATGCCAATTCAGCACGAGAATAAATAAAGGATCAAAAATCAAACTTAAAGCCGTACTGATAAAAATACCATACATCGATTCCTTCGAGGCACCTTCCGAACGGACCAGTTGTTCCAAAGCAAAATTAAGCACAACAGCAAATCCGCCTGCAAAAAGAGTGAGCACATAAGACTTCGTAAAGTCTAAGGTAGCAGCATCTGCACCAAGCATTCGCGTGATTGGATTTATAGCTAACCAAGCGATGAGCGCGATAAGAAGCCCCACTACAATACTCCCGTAAAAAGTATATCCGGCAACCTTTTTCCCTTTTTCCGTCTCTTTTTGCCCCGCCAAGCGAGTTATAAATGTTCCTCCGCCTACCCCCAGCACATTTCCAAAAGCCATTAAAACGGTAAAAATAGGCAGGCCCAGCGTGATTGCGGTCAGCATACTGGTATTGTGTAATAAGCCGATGAAGTAAGCATTGATTACATTATAAATAGTACCCACAGACATCCCAATCATCATGGGAATCGATAAATGAGCGATCGCTTTTTTCATGGGCGCCGACTCTAAATAATATTGATTTGAGAACTCATTTGTCATAAGTGAACCTCCGAACGTTTATAAACTTGAACTAACTTTTTGAAGTAAAGACTTTAGGGTTGCAGTTTCTTCCGGACTAAGCGCCTTAGTAATGCTTGCTTCTACCTCAGAGAAAATCTCATTGAACTCTTCCACTAAAAGAGCACCTTTTTCCAATACAAAAATACTCTTTTGACGTTCATCATTTTCAGGAGTGACACGCTGGATATACCCTTTCTTCTCCAACCCCTGAAGCATACTGGTAATGCTCGCCCCCTTCCTGTTAAAGACCTCCGCTAAATCCTTCTGAATAACCCCTTCTGCTTGATTCTCAAAAATATAGCCGATCATGCGGCCTTGTTGTGAGTTCAGACCTAACTCATTTAACCTGGTGTCAGCTGTACCTTTTATTTTTATCCCAATCTCTCGTATTAAATTAGAAAATGGTGTGTCTACCACGGGTTTGTTCATTGTTATTTCCTCCTCTTGCGGATTAGTTAGAACTCTAAGTAACATCATTATCATAATAGATAGAACTCTAACTGTCAAGGTTCTAACTAAATACAAAAAACTCCTCTCCAGCACTTGTCGAGTAGACAGGTACTGAAGAGGAGTTTATAGAGAGAATTACATCACAAGTTCTTCTAGGTTTCCAAATAAGACTTTTGTTGATTTCAGCTTGGATTCATTGCCGACAACTGTGAAATAATTTTGTTCCGTCACAGCCTTAAGCAAATCGGCATACTGTCTGATGTCTTCCGGTGTGGTCGACAAGATTTCATCCCGTTCCTGCTGCAGCTCGGCCCCAGTCACCTGTTCAAAATAATGCCGGTCCGCCCGCCGTCCCTGAGCGCTTGGGCTCAGCGGCTGGTCCAACATGGACAGGGTGCCGATAATTGCTTTGGTCATCTCGTCGGCATCCGCTTCATATCCTTCGGTGAATCGGTACGCCTGATCATAAACCTCCAGCGTCTCCTGCAAATTGGGATCACGGTAGGAAGTGAACATCAATATCCCATCTCTGCGCAGCATCAGGCTGCCGCCATAAGCTCCGCCCTTCACGCGCACGGCATTCCACAGATAGGTGAGGCTCATGATTTTTTTGAGCACCTGCATTTTGCCGGAATACGTAAATCCTAGCTTGTTGAAGTCGTAGCCTTTAACCACATATTGCACCTGGCTGGAAGACATAAAACCTTCATTATCCGCATGCCCCTGCGCCGTAATCTTAGGTTTATTCACCACTGGCCGATCCTGAATATCCAGCTTCGCTACATTAGCGGCGAATTCTTCATACAAATCAGGGGTACCCGTCACGCTGATGATTAAATTCTGTTTATTGAATAAAACCGTACAGATATCCTTCAGCGTGTCTGCCACCTCAGCTCCCTGCTGATCGATCTTCTCGGCAAGCTCACGGATAAAGCGGTAATAGGCCACGCCACCCTGTTGTTCCTGATACGCTCCCATGTCCGAAAAATAAGACATCAGGCGGCTGGCCGCGATTTCATTACCTTTTTGATTCAGGACGGATTCCATCTGTGAGGCTTCCCGCCGGACGATTTCCTGTAGCTTCGTCAAGTTATCGAGCGCGCTGGTATAGAGCATCTCACGCAGCAGATCCAGCGATTCGCCAATATGCCCCGCCATCACCTTAACCTGCGCAGTGAATTTAGGCTGATAACTGGCCCCAGTATCTTTTGCAGCGCCAAAGATCTCATTTTTGAAATGAATGCCTCCGGTTTTGATCCCAATTTCACTAGTGAGCTCTTCAATGCTGTAAGAAGCTGTCTCCATTTGGCCCAATACCTCTGCCAGCAGCACAAGATAAGGAATTTGCTCAGGAGCCACAACACTCGTATCCCAATAAAACTTGCAGTACGCAATCTTTTGAGTAGATACGTCATGGTGGATCAGCTTTAGACCCTCAAGGTTATATTCATGGGATGGCACCTGAGGTTCAGCACTGCGGTTAATGTCCTGTAGAGATAAACTCGGCAGCTTCTGCAAATCCTCGGCTGCATCTGCACGACCTTGCCGCGCCAGAAGATGCTGTGTACTCTGCACAAGCTGCTCCAGCTGGTCTGGTTGCTGTGATGATTTGTATTCACTTAATTGACGCTGGGTGCTCGCTTCCTTGTCGGCTGCAATCGTCTTGGACGGGTTCAGCACCACCAGACTGCAATGATCACTGTTCAGTAAGTAGACCTCAATCAGCTTCTCAAAATAATGATCCGTTATCTTTTCCCGAATGGTAGTGAATACCTCTTCATAAAGCATATGAGTAGACGGCTGACCGTCATAGAGCCAGGACTTCATCACTTCGATATTGTAAGTAAGTCCCTTTGGGTATCGGCTAAAGTCCGCTTCCCGCAGCTCAAATTCTTTGCTGTTGACCGCCGCCAGCACCAGCTTCTCATCCAGCCCGTTCTTAACCAAGCTGCTTAATGTGGTCTTCACCAGCTCCACGAAGGCATCTTTGGCGGAAGCGTTCGAATGTGTCAGAGTAATGCCAAGCAGCGGCTGAACCATACTGTCGGAATAAAAAGCAAAGGCATCTTTGCCCAGACCGCTTTCCAGCAGGGCTTGCTTAAGCGGAGCTGCATTGCTGTCCATCAGCATGCTTTTCAAAATATCAAAAGCCAGATTCAGTTCCCGATCCGTAGAGGTTCCAATTACATAGTTCAGACTCAAATAAGTTTTGTCGTCGGCCGTTTCTGCTTCCAGAATCGGATAATCCGCTACCAGCTCCGTCATTCCGGTAGGCTGTTGTAGGGGAATGGAGGTATCAAAGCTGTTTTTTTCATAACGGCTAAGGTATTCCTGGTCTATAAATTGCAGCTTCTCTTCAATAGAGACGTCTCCGTACAGATAAAAATAACTGTTGGACGGATGATAATAATTGCTGTGCGCCTCAAGGAATTGCTCATACGTAAGCGCAGGAATCTCCTGCGGATCTCCACCTGAAGAATGACGATAAATCGTGTCTGGATACAACGACTTTTTGATCCTGTCCATCAGTACCGTAAACGGCGAGGAATAGGAACCCTTCATCTCGTTGTAAACCACGCCTTTATAGATCAGCTCAGCTTCTGTTTGCTGAAGCTCGTAATGCCAGCCCTCTTGCTCAAAAATCTCCTTTTGCTTATAAATATTCGGCTGAAAAACACTATCCAGGTAGACCTCCATCAGATTGGAGAAATCCTGCTCATTCCGGCTTGCCACCGGATACATCGTCTTATCCCCAAACGTAAATGCATTCAGGAATGTCTGCATCGAACCCTTTAGCAATTCTACAAAAGGTTCCTTCACCGGATATTTCTCCGAACCACATAATACAGAATGCTCCAAAATATGAAAGACCCCTGTACTATCTTCAGGCGGGGTCCTGAAGCTTACGCTGAATACCTTGTTGTCATCCTGATTCTGCACGAAAAGCAGCCTGGCGCCGCTCTTCAGATGTTCCATCGTGAATACGGCGGAATCGATCTCCCGGATAAATTCCTCATTAACGACCTGAAATCCATAATATATATTGCCTGTGATCAAGCGGCTCATAGATTTGCCTCCTCTGCACTGGATGTGATAACTCTATCTGAAGCTTATCATATCCCTGGACGTTTATTCCATTAATAGAAGGCTTCCGGGATTAATTTCTGCAGTCTGACTAAAATTGCCGCTGCCTGCTCACGCACCAGAATCTGCTTTGGATCGAAGCGGCCCCCGCTGCCGGTCATTACTTCATGTTCATTCACGGCCTGAATCGCCTGGCGGCTCGCCTCTGACAAACTGGAAGTATCGGCAAACTTCACACGGTCCGGGCTGCCGTACGTAGACAACCGGGCAGCTTTGGTTACCATAACCACCGCTTCTTCCCGCGTAATACCGCGGTCCGGCTCGAACTTACCGGTTGGAGAGCTGATAATGCCCAGCTCCTCAGCCTTGGCGATGGTACGGCTGTACCATTTGTCCGCCGGAACATCCTTAAAGCTAGAAGTGGCCTTGGCATCGGGGAACTCATGCAATAGCCGCAGCAGCAGGGTCAGAAATTCAGCCCGGGTCAGCTTCTGCTTAGGAGCCAGCACATTTCCGCTGGCACTCACGCCCTGAATATATCCGCTGCTGAGCGCTGTTGCGATATCCAAACGTGCCCAAGCTGCGACTTTATTGGCATCCGTAAAGCTGGCCAATTCCGGGGAAGAGACATGCAGCGCAAACGTCCGTTTGGAAAGTGCTGGAGCGGCATCTTTACGGTATTTGGTGACTTGCACAGGATAGACACCGGGCTTCATGCCGGCAAATGACACCTTTCCCGTGCTGTCAGCCACTACGCTTTTTCCTTGAAGTGTCACAGTAGCGCCGAAAGCCGGAAGACCGCCCAGCTGACCGTTTGACTTGGTGATATGGAGGGAAAACGGCATATTGGCGCTTGCGTATCCACCCATTTCCTGGCCGTTTTTATCTTTCCATTTCACTTCCATCCGGTCAAGCAGTTCTGTATCGTCCGCGTAGTAAACAAGCAGCTGATCCCCATTGCCTATCATCAGTCTGTACGGGCTATTCTCAGGATACATCCATGCACTGCCCCCGCTGAATACAGCAATCTTCCATTCTCCGCGTCCATTGTATCGCCCGTTCTGAATCCCCTCGATAGCTGTGAAGGCCGGTTTAGCTGCATCCGCATTCAGCTTATACGCCAGACCCTTCGCCTGTAAAAAAGCTGCCGCTGCCTTCACAGCATCTCCGCCAACAATATGCCCCCCGGCAACGGTGCCACCGGGTCCTTCGACCTGAATCGTTGCCCGGTCAAGTCCAGCATGATGCAGTCCGCTATACAGCATGCCAGCCTGCTTGGACAGCAGCTTATAGGAAGTCAGGGCAAGATAGGCTTGCACAGTTGCGGGACTATCGTTCCCTCCGCCTGCTGTCTGTGTAAAGCCGCCACCCGGAAGCTTCCGCGCCAGCAAATGGGCCAGCAGCGAGGCTCCGCCTTCCTTGGTGAAATCTGCTGCATCGACCCCCTGCGAGGATAAAGCAACAATCACCTGCGCTGTCGTCGCAGTTTTACCATCGAACCCTCCGTCTAGCTGCTGCTTGCTCTTAAGCCACTGCAAAGCCTTCTCGATCGGCTGCGCTGTTTGTTCTGAACTCACTTCCGAAGCAAGTGCGGTTAGTACCCAGGCAGTAGCTACCAGATCTCCTTGCTTCTGCCCGGCCAGCGGCCAACTACCATCCGCTAGCTGCATATCAAGCAACTGATAAAACAGCAAATCGGGGTAACGGTTTGTCCGCTCCAATGAATTTGAAATGGAATTCTTCGAGGTAATATAGGCGGTTGCTACCGCTGCTGCCCCTTCCGAATCAATTCCGTCATGATTCATCAGGAATGGATAAAGATCAATACCAGCGATGTTGTTGATGTTGCCCCCCGCAGCACTGTAAGCCAGCGCTGTTCGAGTTAGCTCTGCCACCTTGGTGAACTTGCCCCGCTGTTCCAGAATCTTATCGGCAGTCTGCTCCAGATATCCCTTGGGCAGACTGCGCCCATTCTTGAAGAAACCTACGGCTGCTTCGTCCGGGAATGGCTGTATCGTCAGCAGCACATTCTGTGCCCCTTCCAAGGCACTCTGCATCTCCGCTGTGAATACCGCGGTTGTCTTTTGTGCCGGAGACGGCTCCGCCATTACCCTGCCACTCAGCAATACAAGCAAAATACATAATGCGGTAAGTGTAACCTTCCTTATAGTCCGGTTTATGGGTGTAGCTCTCATATTCATTCTCCTCCAATGTAGTTTGCTAGAACTTTATAAGTTAGACGCAGCGAACTGGGATTTTGTTCCTGAATATGTTGTAATATGTAGCTTCATCCAGCTATGAATTAAAAAAAGACCGCACAGCTACCCGCTTACACGATAGCCGTACGATCTTTTCAAAACTCTTATTCAACCTGAGCAAACCCCAGCTCACGGTATAATGTCCGCTCCAGATAATCGTGAAGATAGAAGCGGGATTTCACAAAATGCTCCGCCATATCGGATGGCTGGTAACGCTCCAAAGCCGCTTTCATGCGAGGCAAAACGTTCTCACGTCCGCGGCGATTTCGCATGTAATTGTTCAGCAGCGAGTGCCTTTCCGCTTCGTCTCCCGGATAGAGCTCCCAGCGGTAGACATATTTGTGGATCGCCCGCGAACGGTCCGTCGCCGCTTCAAAATCATGCATAATGGCAATCAGCTCTGCTTCATCCTTATGATCCTTCACCTTGTCCAACAGCTTCCAGATAACATCATAATAATCTTCCAGCTGATAATTCCCGAGCTGTGCGTGACCTGTTCTAGGACCGATGCCATGGAACTGCTCCATGAATCGATCGATAAATGTTGCTGAGTCCGCTTTGCGGTTCCAGGCCAAATCGGCGTGCAGCAGCATCGGATACCACGTCGTCTCAAAGATCCCATAAGGAACACCAAGGCTGAACGGCCCTGTCCAGTTCGTGGCGACGATGCACCCGAGGTCCAGCTTATCCGCTGTCTCCGCCCATTGGAGCAGATTATCCGTCCGGTTCAATAGTACCGGATAATTCTGATGTTCAGCCCAGTCAAAGCTGCGAACCGCCGGGGCTCCCATAACCTCGATGCCTAGTGACCTGAATTTATCCGCAAGAGAAGAAACCTCAGCTTCAATATTACGTCCGTTGTATATCCAGATCATCGCTGCACTCCGCTTATCCAGCTTTGCCAGTTCCTCCGGCGGGCATTTGTCCAGCATGTCATGCCAGAAAATCACTTTTTTACCACGGCTGGCTGTAAATTCAATCAAAGTGTTCAAAAAAGCGATAAACGCCCGCTCCCGTACCCCTCCGAACAACGTTTTACAGCGTTCGCATTCACATAAGCTGTACACCTCGTCGCAGCCGAGGTGAATATAACGGGAATCCGGATGAGCATCCATCATCTCCTGTAACAGATCGGTAATCAGCTCGAAGGATTCCGGATGCGACGGGCAAATCTCCCCGAGAGATAACTCCGTTTCGCGCAAGTGCCGCCAAGCGTCGTGGCGGAGTACATACTCCAGATGCCCGAAACTCTGCTGCAACGGAATGATCTCAATAAAATATTCATGGGCTGTACGTTTCAGTTCCTCTAGCTGTGTGAGGCTTAACGAATGCTGAGGATGCACGAATTCCGGGTACTTCTGGAACGGGAATTTATCTTCGTATTCAATCAGAACTGCATTCGTTTTATACCGGGCAAAATCCGCCAAATACGATAGCAGCAGCTCTGGCTTGGAAAATGTCTGGCGAAGATCAAAGTTCATCGCCCGCAAGGTAGTGTCAGGCCAGTCCGTGATAGACACAGCAGGAACTTCCCCTACTGACTTACGCAGTTGTAGTAACGTTTGTAGCCCGTAAAACAGACCCGGCGCATCCAGTGCACGGATTACCACCCGGCGCTCCGACACCTCCAGCCTGTACCCTTCCGCCCGGCCGTTAAGCAATTTCAGATCCACTTCATCTGGCTGTGCTCCTTTCGTTTCTGGCTGCGAGAGACTCTGAAGAATAAGTGAATATCCTTTTCCCGAGATAACATGTGTACATTCCAGCTCCGGAAACGACCGGCGGGAATGAACCACCAGTCTCGGATCATGCTGCTCCATGTAGAGGCTCAGGCTTACATCCTTGCTGAACTGAAAAGCTTCGCCCTCTTTCACTTGGATCTGCTTCGGTTGCGGTATCAAGCTCTGCATCGTTCTCCTCCTAATCTTTGCTGTAATTAATTACTGCAAGCCCTGCTATGACCCTTTTTCCAGCATTCCAGCACGGTAAGTGTCCTGTCTTCATAGCAGAAGCTCACGAGATCGGCAGGCGCTCCAGCCCTAAGCCCTGCCGCCTGCTCCAGCCCCAGCAGTGTGGCCGGATGAGCAGAAGCACAATCCCAGGCTTCATACAGCCGGGCTAATCCAGCCTTGGCAAGATAGGCCACCTGATCTGGAAGCATCATGGTGGAACCTGCAAGCAGCTGCTGATTGCCAGCCAGATGCAGCCGCCCTTCTGCTGTTAATACAACCTCTCCACCAATGTGCAGGTGATAAGTTCCCGGCGGCATTCCGCTCAGTGATACAGCATCGCTGACCAAGATGGTGCGGCTGCGCTTCATCCGTAGGATTACTTTCAACAGAGCGGGTGGTAAATGTTGGCCATCTGCAATCATACAGCCGTATAGTTCATCCGCCGCCAGCTGCTCCCACAAATAGTTGGGATGACGGGGCAGCGTCAGATGTGTGCCATTGCCGAGATGCGTAGACATCACCGCTCCTGCGGCAACCGCCTCCCTAATCTGCTCGGGGGAAGCTGCTGTATGCCCTATGGAAACAAGGATGCCTGATTCACTGCACCGGGCGATAAATGCAGCGGCGTTTGCCCATTCCGGGGAGACGGTGAGGATACGGATAAGCCCTTCAGCCGCTTCTTGCCAGCGGCATAACCTATCCCAATCCGGCGGGCCAATATGTTCCCTTGGATGGGCGCCGCGCGGACCCTCTTCTGGTGACAGAAAGGGGCCTTCCAAATGAATTCCTACAATCCCCCCAGCATCTTCCGGATACAGCGAAGCGGCTTCCGCAATGGCGGAGACCGCTTGAGCCAGCGCTTCTTTGCCATTAGTAATCAGAGTTGGACAATAGCTGGTTACCCCGTTTCCTAGCAAAAGTCGGGACAGTTCCAATACCGTGGCAGGCTGTAAAGGCAGCGTGTTGAGATCCAGTCCCCAGCCTCCGTTCACTTGCAGATCCACCAACCCGGGTGCCAGCCAGGGCCAATCGGCCCTGGCTGGACTCTCCGCAAGTTCGGTGACCGAAGTGATTCGCCCCTGCTCGACACTAACCTCAACCGGCAGCCCAGTTTTATAGTGCTTTCCCTTAATTGGCGCGTTCATAGGCCGAAGGCAGCCCGATCCGTGAACATCGTGATCTCCCGATGGGTGCGCAGAATAGTAGCTGGACATGCCGTGCTGATCGAATCATGAAGTGCCGCGTGTAAAGCCTTGCGTTTGGACACTCCCGGTACAATTCCGTACAGGTGACGGCCAGCCAGCAAGGCTGGTACCGTAAGCGTCAGCGCATGGGTTGGTACCTCGTCCAGCGAGGTAAAACAACCGTCATTCACTTGCTGGCGGCGGCAGGCTTCCTCCAGTTCGACCGCTTTGACCAGCTGCGGGTCGGTAAAATTAGCGACTGGCGGATCATTAAACGCGATATGCCCGTTTTCCCCGATCCCGAGGCAAACGATATCAATAGGCGCCTCGCTCAACAAAGCCGAATATCTCTGGCATTCCTGCACCACATCAGCGGCGAGACCATCCAGCAGTTCTACCCGGCCAGGGTTAACCCGACTGTATAGACGATCTGTCAAAAAACGGCCGAACCGCTGGGGAGCCGAAGCCGCAAGGCCGATGTATTCATCCATATGAAAAGCATTGACCCGGGACCAATCCATCCCCTGCTCCCGAACCAGCCCCTCGTACAGTTCATTTTGCGAAGGTGCGGCAGCAAACACAATTCGGACCTGACGCGCAGAATCTTGAAGCAAAGCTCTAATTTTCTGCGCGACCTGCGATGCCGCCGCAGCGCCCATCAGGTTACGATCTTCGTAAACCTGAACGGACATCTGCTCTACTCTGTGTGTCTCTAAAGGCTTAATGATGTCATTCATCCCGCTCATCCTTTCCGGGCAACTATTGTCCTTGGCACCAGACAGATTAATTCCCGTTTAACTGAATGTTCTGAACACGGTCGTAAGCTTCCCTATAAGTAGCCAGCAGCTTATCCACGCCGAGATTGTTCATCTCCTCCACATATTTGTCCCAGTCGGCCAGCTTTCGGGAGCCGGTAACAAACTTGGCAAAGCTTTCATCGCGGTGTTTTTGGATCGCCTGGCCGGTAATCGCAATAATTTCATTCTCTTTCTCCGTAAATGCAGGCCGTGGCTGCATCATGGACGGATCATATTTCGTCGCTTCTTCAAAGGCGTACTTCAAATTGTCTGAGAACAACGACAGATGTGCACCAAAGTCGATCCAGGTGTACGTTCCGCTAGTCTGAAGTCCTGTCTGTTTCCGCATTTCGATCACATCGTTGTACTCTGGTTTGAACTTGATCGTGTCGCCTTCCTTCACATATGTCTCACCCTCCACGCCCCAGCTGCTGAGCGTACGTCCCTCTTCGGAATAGAAAAAGTCCATATAACTCATCACATCATCGATGTTCTTCGAGGTTGAAGCCACGGTTAGGCCACCTTCCATATAATGAAAATACGGGTTCAGTTGCTTGCCGCCGGCAATGCCCGCTGGAGGAGCCATGAACTGCATGTTGAACTCCGGATTTTCCTGCTGCATCGCATTGTTAAAAAAATCGATCCGGCTGATGTAATCAATGGTCACAAACGATTTGCCCGTGGACACCATGTCCTGCCATTGCTTAGTTTGCAGAGATAGAAAGTCGGGCGGAATCAGCCCTTCGTCATAAAATATTTTCCACATACCAACCATTTCCTTGTAACTATCTTCCGTGGGTCCAAAAAGCCACTCTTTTTTATCAAAATCATAATAAGCCCCTTCACCCGTCCCGTAATTCACTGTCATATTGGCATTCATTTCATCGGGAATTTGTCCGTAGCGGATCGAAAGCGGATAGCTGTCCGGATATTTCGCCTTCAAGGTTTTTAGAGCTGTATGCAGCTCCTCATATGTGGCTGGTGCCTGGATTCCTTCTTTGTCAAAAATGTCTTTACGGTATAACCAGATCATGCGGTTCGTCTCGCCAAAGCCCTGATTCGGGAACATATACATTTTGCCATCAGCAGACAGTGCAGCCTTCGCTTCCTGTGGATACTGCTTTACCCAGGCGGTCAGATTCGGCATTTTGTCCATATACTCCATCAAATCCACCAACGCACCCTGTTGCCCGAATTTATTCGATTCTTTGCGGTTAGGCATATACATCAGATCCGGCATTGCCTTCGAGGCAATCGCCAGGTTCAAGCTCTCTTCAAGCTTTCCGGAAGGGGTCTGTACCTCGAGTGTGACACCGGTTTTCTCCTTCAGCCAGCTCCAAATAGGCCAGCTTTTCGAATAAGGGAACGTAGCATTGTTGTCTAAGAGCGCAGTGAAGGTTTTTTCCGTTTTGGACGAATCAGCAGGTGAAGCGGTACTGCTGCCCTGAGTATTACTCTGCGGCGAGGTGTCATTGCCCCCTCCGCTGCAGCCAGTTACTACGGTTGCTGCAATCATCAGTGGCAGCAGTACAGATTTCCATTTATTCATTACGATCTCTCCCTTATTCTGAATTTGTGACGGTTCCACCCGCCTCAGCCTTTAACCGCGCCAATCATGGCCCCCTTAACGAAGTACTTCTGCACAAATGGATACACAATCAGAATCGGAAGCGTCGAGACCATAATCGTCGCGTACTTCAGCGATTCTTCTATCACCATGTTGTCACCTCCAATGCTAGTAACATCCCCTGAGCTAGCACTGCCAGCCAGCACCAGATTGCGCAGCAGTACTTGCAGCGGGAACAAATCCGGTGAGCGCAGGTAGAGCAGCGGGTAAATAAAGTTATTCCACATGCCAACCGCGTAAAAGAGCGCTATGGTGGCGAAGGAAGCTTTGGAAAGCGGAACAATAATACGAATAAATATGCCGATATCATTCAGTCCGTCGATGCGGCCTGACTCCTCCAGCTCTTTAGGAATGCCGGAGAAAAAGGTCCGCATCAGAATCAGATTCCAAGTGCTAACCGCACCCGGCAGCACCATGCCCCATACGGTATCGACCATATCCAGGGAGCGAACCACGAGGAACGTGGGAATCATTCCTCCGCTGAAAAACATCGTCACCACAATCAACAGGGTGAAGCTCTTGCGCAGCGCCATATCACTGCGTGAGAGTGCATAGGCACCCGTGGAGGTGACTACCAGCGAGATAAGGGTGCCAAGCACGGTGTAAATGAGTGTATTTTTGTAAGCCACCCAGATTTGCGAATCTCCGAGTACAAGCTTATACATATTCAGGTTAAATCCCTTAGGCCAAAAAGAAACGGTATTCTTCATGACATGCACATCACTACTGAGAGAGACAGCGAGCATATGCAGGAACGGATAAAGCGTGACCACCACAACCACGAGAAGGATAAAAGTGCTCACGACATTAAACCAGGATAAACGGGGTGATCTCATCACCACACCTCTTTTCTACCATAAACTTGTCTCGCTTACACGACGGCTGATGTAATTTGCTGTATAGATGAAGATCAAGCTAATCACGCCCATAAAAAGATCAATAGAAGCGCCATAGCTGAAGTTCCCCTGCACCATACCCACCCTATAGACATAAGTACTGATAATATCCGCTGTGTCGTAGATCGCCGGGTTCTGCATCAGGAACACCTTCTCGAAGCCAATCTCGAGCACTTTACCGATATTAAGAATCAAGGTGATCACGATGGCGGGTGAAATGCCGGGCAAGGTGACATGCCATATTTTACGCATGCGGCTGGCTCCGTCCATATCAGCAGCTTCATACAGCTGCGGGTCGATAGCGGTCAACGCGGCCAAGTAGATAATAGTCTCCCAGCCGATATGCTGCCAGATCTCCGACAGGACATAAATACCGCGGAACAATCCAGGTTCATTCATGAAATTGATCGGTCCAATCCCTATGGCACCAAGCAGATTATTAATCAGCCCTCCGGTTGGGGATAAAAACATGATCACCATACTGGCTACAATGACATTTGAGATAAAATGTGGAAGATAGCTGACGGTCTGCACAACTCGTTTGAAAGCAGCCTTGCGCACCTCATTAAGCAGAATCGCCAGTAGAATAGGTGCCGGGAAGCCAAAAAACAGCTTATATAAACCAAGCAGAAAAGTGTTTTTCATCAGCGGCCAAAAATCGGGATTCTCTATAAACATCCTGTAATATTTGAGTCCCACCCAATCACTGGCCCAAATCCCTTTAAAAAGATTGTAATCCTTGAAAGTGATAACTAATCCAAACATCGGTGCATAGCGGAAGATCAAATAATACAACAGGCACGGCAGGAACAGCAGCCAGAGCGCCTTGTTTTTATTCCAAGTTCGAAGGATTCCCGCTTTGTGGCGTTGAGGTCGTTGGGGTCGCCGGTGCACTTTCTTTCGCATTTTGTCCTGCACTACGCTAGCTTGAGCCATATGCATGTCTCCTCTTGTTAAAATGATCATAAATCATATAGATGTCAGATTACTTCCCCCTTTTTTCTGGGATTTGTCTCCGAATTATAGCTGCATTTCTTTGGAAAGCGCTATCTACATGTTATATAACATTTCGCCTTAACTGCGGATTTCCATAGAATAGCGTACAAATCAGCAAAATTGCATATTGTTGGTGTTAGCTTTTTGCCGCTATGATAGAATTAATCCAATTCATTTACGGGTGCATCCAAAGGGGGATACATATGAAGGGATCCGTTACAGGCAAATTTGCGCTGAATGCCCTGTTCGTTAAGCTGATGCTAAGCTTCCTCAGTGTCATCTTGATTTTGGCATCATTTAATCTGTTCTCCCATCTGTATTTAAGCGGCAAAATCTATAAGGAGATGATACGGCAAAATGAGCTTGGCCTCGCACAAACGGTCGAAGGCTACGAAAATCATTTCCGGTTGACCCAGAACATGATTCTTGCCCTCACCCAATCCGATTCATGGACTGCCAATCTAGGCATTCTAAGCCACCTCAAAGAGAACCGACGATATGATATCCCGGCAGAAGTGATATCGGATCTCTCAACGCTGTATGCTAATCCTTTTCTGCATATCGAAAATTTCATTCTTTATTTTAAAAAGGAAAATTATGTACTGGAGAGGGAGGGCCTAAGCAGCGCCGCAGATATGTTCGGTAAATACTACTTCAGTGCAGAATACCCTCCGGAGTACTGGAGCCGGCAAACGATGGACAATCAATTTTTAAAAGTCATGCCCGCCGTAACCTTTACCGAGAAAACCATACATTCCACCCGTACGCTCGGAAGGTTAATGCCAGTGCTGGTCAAAGCGATTCCTTATGAGGAAGTGTACGGCATTGTCATGCTGAATCCGCAGCTGATGCAGGCCGCCTACGGAGATGCTGGCAATACCCCGTTCTATATCCTGGATGCGCAGAAGAATCTATTGTTCTCTACATCAGAGGGTAAACTGCAAACAAGCCAGCTTCCGGAAAGTGGCAATGCCCATGAGCGGGTCGGAGACCAATATTACTTCTATGAAAAAGGTAAACAGACTGGATTCACCTATATCCGAGTGACCCAGGTGGCGGCTATTGCTGCGGAAATGCGGGGGATGCAGCTATTGCTGGCTGTATTGCTCTCTGCCGCAGTACTGATCAGTGTTCTCTCATCCCTAATCTTCAGCCACCGGCTTAACCAACCGCTCCAGCGCCTGATTGCCGCCTTGGACCGTAAGGCAGGCAGCCGGCCTGAAAAATTGAGCAGTGTGAAGGAATTCGCCATTATCGGCGACCGCCTGAGCTCCATTTTGGAGAGTAACCGCTTCATCCAGACCGATCTTGATCATAAGAACTCACTGGTGCGCCAATATGCCTATACTCATAAAGTGAAAAATATCCCGCTGAGTAAAAGCCTCGCGGAGCTTGAAGATGTAAGGCAATCCGAACAGCCCTATGCCTCC
Source organism: Paenibacillus sp. FSL P2-0121 (assembly GCF_037975345.1). Lineage (NCBI taxonomy): Bacteria > Bacillati > Bacillota > Bacilli > Caryophanales > Paenibacillaceae > Paenibacillus > Paenibacillus sp. FSL P2-0121. The sequence goes on from NZ_CP150245.1 coordinate 5,150,844, forward strand.
ATTCTGTTCAAGGTCAGCTTCAAAACCTTACCGGACGAATTGGAGAAACACACACTGATGTTATGGAAGCTGGTTCAAAACTTGATCACTGGTGGTGAAAGCGAAAGCGTCGCACTCCAGCCGGAACATGATCAGCTCATGCTGCTCCTGTTCAATCCCGGACCGCAGAGCAGTTTTCTGCAGGCTCTTGATACCCTTAAGGAGCTGCTGGATTCGGAGACATCCTTATATCTGACTATTGCTGTAAGTCCGGTATATTCAGGCGAAACCTCATTTACCGATGCCTACAATAATCTATCGATGTTGTTAAATGAGCGTAGATTGAACGGGGAAACACAAATAATCGTAGAACCTAGAGCCTCATCCGCCAAATCCTTTCATTTAAAGGTGACACACGGAGAGGAGCTGCACAATCTGCTGCAGTCTGCCAATGAGGAGGCTGTATTCGCTTGGTTGGATCGTCAGCTGGAGCAGCTGCAGCACAAGGACGCGGCGACGGCGGATTTTCGGGCATTTGCCTTGGGAGCAGCGGAACAGACGAGCAAAACGGTCACGAGGCTGAATCTGCCCCAAGCGGAGCGTCTCTTACCACCCCCACTAGAGCCATTTAACGCTTTCCACTCAATGGATCAATACAAGGAATGGCTGCGTGATCTGGTTCGTCCTGTGCTCGTGGTCATCAGTAGCCGCTCGGAGTCACGCGACCCCATTATCAGCTTTGTGCTGGATTACTTAGACAAACATTACGGCGAGGACATCAACCTCAACCTAGTAGCAGACAAGTTAAATTTAACTCCAGGTTACCTGTCCAGCATTTTTAAAGAGAAAACAAACATCAACTTCAGTGAATATCTGAACAATCTGCGGATTGAGCGGGCCAAAGAGCTGCTAATGAATCTGGAACTGCGGATTCAGGATATCGCGCTTCAGGTAGGTTATCAGAACGTAAATTCCTTCATCCGTATGTTCAAACGTTGTGCCGGAATAACTCCGGGCGAATACCGCAAGCGCTATTCCCGTGATGATTCACTCCCCTCCTCCGGCCTTGGCTTGTAAAGAGGCTACATTGCAGAGGAGAGGACAAAAAAGACCCCACCATTGGCTGGGGGCCTTTTTGTTGTAAAGATTTGCAATCAGAATCCCGTTTTCGGAATCTCCATTGGCACAATATTATAGGGCGCTGTCATACCCGTCCGCACCTGATACATCTGGTCATGGGCCTTTCTCGCTGCTTGCACGAAAGGTTCATATGGACGGTTGCAGACATCCACTACACCGATTTGATAGTTTTCTCCGTCATAACGTCCGAGCACAGGCTGATCATTCCATTGAAAATAATGAACTCCGATGAGCTGCGGGATGGCTGCCCCCTGCTCCACATAATAACGGTAAGCCTCACCGCGCTCCTTCTGGGTTGCCACCGCACGGATCCCATAAGCCAACATGCCGCCTTCAGCCGCACCAAAATGATATTCCCCAATCATGACTGGTTTGTTCAGTCGTCCGCTGATCTGGGCGATCTGTTCCTTGTCAGGACTGAACTGATAGCAGTTCATAGAGAATACATCAAACCATTCGCAGCCCTCCAGCACCTCATCACTGCCAACCCAGGCATAACGCATTCCCAAATTCAGATGATTCGGATCCGTCTGCTTGCAAAGACGGGCTGGCACTTCTACATACCGTCGAATCATGATCCGGTTAAACTGGTTATAATCCACTTCTCGGGCAGAAGTGAGATTATCCCCGGTTACATTCACATTCGATACATCGTATAAATCCTCGAATTCTTCAAAAACGCTATCCCACGCCATGTTTAATCGTTCCACTGTTTTGTACTTTTCTGCAAGCCAGCGAATGAATTCCTTCTTACTGGCATAACGGACCGGAGATTTCAGCATCTGCCCGGTCAAATTCAACCCATCCACGAATGCCCAATGCGGCTCATTACGCATGAAATAACCGACCATTCTCTGGTCTTCCCTTAATGGAAGAAGCTGCTCCGCAAAGCTCCCGGCATTCCGCTCATACTCCGGGCTAAACACATCGGGGAAATCCCGGAAAATAGTCTGCTCCGTCATAGGAAAGTCCACTAGAGGATAAACATACGGAAGCTGGGATTCGTTGATAAATCTATCATTAGACCAGTTACCGATGGTGTTGAATCCCCATTGTTGTAAGCGAAAATCCGTCATAGCCACCCAGTTAGAGCGCCACTCCGCCCCAAAAGCAGTGATCAGATTAGCAATCTCGAAGCTGAATTCCTCGCCATCCTGTGACCAAGCTTCTTGATAGATTCCTTCCCGCTCCGGCAATGAGGGTATCAAGTGTTCCATGCCAGTTACATGCATAGAACAAGCTGGACCCACACAGTCCATCCCCGTACTGAACAGGGCATAACCCTCTGGATCAACGAACCACCAGCGGCTGCCGTCAAACTCCGTGCGGAAATATCCAGTTGCCGCGAATCTCAGCGCCTTCCAACCTCCGTACCTGCTGAGGTCACCTCCATTGTGATCAGCATGTTCCGCAAGTTTCCGCTCTGTGCGCAGCCGATCCGTCATCGCTTCTGCATCAACCGTTTTCCCTGGCCAATCCCTTCCCTTTAATTGGCCCAGATCATCTATATATGGTTGCTGTTCATACTCAAAGACGGGCTCAGTTAGACTTAGAGCCAAGCCACTAATTTGCACAGCTCTACTTGTTGTTGAAGGGAGAGTAGCGATAGAGAATCGGGTGATATGCTTGCGATCGATGCCTGCATCTCCCCTCAGTACTGTCTGCATCACACCCGGATAACGGGGAAGGAACAGCTTCTCACCATTTAAATGAATCAAGGGTAAACAAATTTTCGTGCGCACACCGGGTAAAATTCCTACATGATAAGTAATGACGCGATGATCCCGATCATAAAAACTGAATAACAGCACCAGAACGTCACGGCTTTCATGGTAAACCTCCGCATTAACGAAACCATAATCGCACCAAGCGGCGGATTCCAGATGCCCTGGCTGAAGCTCAAATCCACCACCTTCTGGTGTAGTGATGAACTGAAACGCCTCAGAGGAAGTCGCAGTAAGTTGTGTATGGGGGTCACTTTTAAACCATTCCATAGGGAAGGAGACAGATAAACTCATCGGTATACCTCTTTTCTCTAAACTGTTTACCTTACTGAAATCAGTTGAAAAAGCTGCGGGTCTGCACCTAGACGGGGATCATGGCAGCGTGTGGATTCAAGAAACACACAACCCCAGCCCCCACGCTGTTCTCCTGCTACGGTAAGAACTCTTCCGTCATTGCTCCCAATAGTCAGTGAACCTGCTTCTGTCTCTGTAAGCAACCATATAAACTGATCTTCGTTGTCACGAATAGGCTCCAGCAGCAAGGAATTCAACGGGCCAATAGATAAGGCCTTTTCACTGTTTCGAATTCTCGCCCTACCCTTCTCCCCGTATTCAACCGTCCATCTCTGCTGCTGATCTTCATACGAAAGCGTCCGGACTTCGACGTTCAGGGTCTCCTCATGTTCAATGGTTTGATTTCCCGCCGCCAGATAAAGCCCCATTCCTAAGCTTTTCAATCTGAACAGACCACTACCAGAGCCGCATTCCACAGCTACGATTCCCTTCCTTAGGTCAATCACCGTTCGCTCTGCCCAGTCAAGCTTCATTTCCCGGTCAGAAGGAAAGCCGAGCGGCAGAAATACATAGGAAGAGGCATAATAATCCGCAGGGTCCCAGCGATCCCCAACATACAGGTAAGAGCACTGGTCATTGTCTGTTCCTACAATAGGAACTATAAAAGCAGGCTGGCTGTCGTATGTAGTGATGTCGCCCAAAGGCAGCAAGGGTGACCAACGACCAAATAATTCCTCGGACCAGGCATAGGTTCCTTGGTTAGGCAACCAGCCCGTACAGGCGGACGAGATGAGGAAGTATACACCCTGACGTTTCATTAATGCAGGTGCTTCACGCGCTTGTCCGGGCCACAAGGTCTTGACCTGTTCTTCTATGCTGAGGTAATCAGGTGACAGACGATACATAATAAGATCAGCATTTTCCCTTGCCGCGGAGATAAAATAAGCCGTTCCATCGTCATCCTGGAACAAGGTGCAGTCCCGAGACATGTTACCTATCGGATTAAAGCTGCCCCGGTAAACATAATCCCCATCTACCGTCCCGCAATCAGCGATCGCGCAGCGCGCATCAGAGTAGTCGCGTCCATTTTCCCAATGCATCCACATAACAAATCTCCCTGTAAGTTTGTTGTAGAGTACTTTTGGGCGCTCAATTACCGCACCCGTTGGGCGCCCCTCCCTGTCCAAGGGTTCAAGCTCTAATGTGGTGCGATGATAAATCGGCTGTACCGGTGAATCGAGTGTGAGCACATCATTGCGCCATTCCCAATTCACTAGATCCACAGATCGGTAGCAGCTCACTCTCCGCCGATCCATCCGGTTCTCACCAAACCAGTAATAATATCCATCCGTATAGAGCATATGTCCACCATGTGCATGTACAGGATTTCCGCTCATATCCAGAAGTGGAGCGCTATTTAGTAGGGTGACTGTACTCGCATTTTCGTCCATGATTAACCTCCAGAGGATCAGATTTTTAGACAAAAAAGCAGGTCCGGCCAAGGATGACCTTAACTGAACCTGCTGTTCTTGCGAACTTATTTCAATCCCATCTGAGACATCACATCCACCTTGCTAGCATTGTTATACCATTCGTTGATTTCTTCGGAAATTTTCGTACCGCCTTTGTCATGCCATTGCTTCACGAAGTCATCGTACGCAGTTAGCGGCTCTTTACTGTAAATAATTTTGGTGAAGGTTTCCTTTTCCATCGTATTCAGTTGCTCCCAGGTTGTCTGCATGGTCTTGGTAGGAGGACCGTTAAATGCATTTGGAAGCAGCGACTCTCTATTCTCATAGGAAATCACATATCCCTCTTTGGCTGTTTCATCATTTGATGCCGATCTGATCAAGACCCCATTCTCTGCTTTTGCACCTTTGGAAAGATCATAAAAAGATTTACCTGGGCCATCCACACTTGGTGTATTTTTGGTAAAAGCCATTTTACCTACACCTTGAGCGGCATCCAAAGGCGTATTGAATTTTTTGGAATCGAATACCACTTCATCGCCAACGATGTCATAATCATATCCCTGAGCATAACCATATTTGAAATCTCCGGTACCAAATGCTGCATCGTAAAGCTTGTCATAATACAAGAAGAAAGCTTCCATATTGTTAAAGTCTTTATTAAACATAAAGACACCATCGTTCTGTTGACCGGATTGGTAGGTTCGATCCCCACTTACACCATTAATTGTTGGGTAAGCTTTGATTTTAGCCCCTTTTACGTTAGTTTCCACATCTTTAACACTGCCGTACAGCCAAGGACGGCCAATAATAATCCCTGCTTTACCTTCAGTGAAATCCGCCAGTGCATCCCATGCACCCTGTGTAGCCAGCTCCTTATTTAAATACCCTTTGGAGTACCAATCGCGAAGTTTAGCTAACGCATCCTTTGTCCCATCAGCGACGGAACCGTAAGTGAGTTTACCATTGTCGTTATACCATTGGCCGGGGAGACTCTTCCCTGTATAAGCACTAAAAATCATTACAGAGTCGCTTACCCAGCCCGTGTTGTAAGAATCTTTTCCCGAGAAATCAAATCCATAAGTATCATTTTTTCCGTTACCGTCCGGATCATCATTCGTAAAAGCAGCGATTACCTGTTCAAATTCATCTATATTTGTTGGCGCTTTTAAATTTAATTTATCTAACCAATCTTGACGGATAAGCATGACCTCACCTTCAGTGAGATTGGGCGAGATCGCCATCCCATAAACCTTGCCGTCCTGGATAACCGGGTTGAACGTTGTTGGATATTGTTTATATATTTCTTTCAGACGCTCAGGCATGTATTTGTTAATGTCCTCCGCAATATCTTTTACAAGTCCAGATTGAATCAGATCATTTTCTAATGAGGTATCATACACTGGCAAAACATCCGGAAGCTTTTCGGAACCAGTGAGCGCTAAACGAAGTTTCGTATTATATTGGGAGGCATCACCGCCCAAAAGAGTAGTTTGGATGTTAATCCCTAGATTCTCGACACCCCAGCGGGTCAACACATTATCATTTAAGCTCTCCCCGTTGATATATTTACCGGCATTCTCATCTTGTTGCTTGGCGATGTTAATAGTAATAGGAGGATCGTATTTGCCGTCTTTGAGAACCGCTTCTGCCGCAGTAGATTCTTTACCGTTTGAGCCGCAGCCCGCTAGCAATCCTGCCATCAATACAGTAGTCGTTATTAAGGCCCCTGTTTTTTTCATCAATAAGCTCCTTTGAATTAAAGTTTTATATGTTGGTCACGTTATTCTTTTACAGCACCCAGAACGATGCCTTTGACAAAATACTTCTGTAGAAAAGGGTATACAAGGATAATGGGCAGTGTGCTAATAAAAATTTGCGCAGCTTTGATACTCTGTTCTGACAACGCGGCTGCTTCTGATTGACTAAGTGCCATACTCTGCGCTGAACCTTGCACCACTACAGTCTGTAAGAATGAAGCTAACGGATAGTCCGTTGTATTCGACATATACAAAATCCCATCAAACCATGCGTTCCAGCTCCCCACCATGATAAACAATCCAACGGTTGCCAGACCGGGAAGGGAAAGCGGAAGATAGATTTTCCGGAAAATGACGAAGAACGAAGCCCCATCGATAAATGCCGCCTCTTCAAGCGCCTTAGGGATTGTTTTAAAGAAATTCATAATCAGAATCAAATTATAAGCTCCGAAGGCACCGGGAAGCACGAGCGACCAGATCGTGTCCTTGAGCCCAAGTTTCGTAACCAATATATAAGAAGGAATCAATCCACCGGAAAACAACATCGTGAATATAAAAATCCACATTAAAGCATTACGCCCACGGAAATCTTTGGACAAGGCATACCCCGCCGTTGTAATAATGAACATGCTGATTAACGTCCCCAGTACCGTCCGGACCACTGAGATTCTCATGGAGCCTGTAAAATTCGTGTTTTTAAAAGTTTTCACATAGGCTTCGATATTAAAGTCCACCGGCCAAAAGGATACCAAATTCCCATTTACCGCTGTCTTACTACTAAATGATTGTGCTAGCAAATGAAGCATAGGCAATAAACACGATAAGGCTACTAGAATCAGGAGGATATGATTGAAAATCGAAAATATCCTATATCCCTTGGATTTATAATACACTCCCATTCCTCCTAACAGTTTTGTAAGCTTAACAACTTCGACTTAAAATATTTTATAGTTAGCTACCTTGTAAGCAATTCGATAGGAAATTACGATTAATATGAAGCTGATGCCGGATTTAAACAATCCAACAGCGGTACCAAAACCGTATTGGCCATTTAATAAGGATGACCGGTAAACATAAGTATCGATGATATCCCCCGTACTATATACGAGTGGATTGTATAAGTTAAAGATTTGGTCAAATCCTGCATCCAGGATATTCCCAAGGCTTAACGTTGCAATTACGATGATCATCGGCATCATACTCGGTAAGGTAACATGTCTTATTTGTTGGCGGCGTGACGCGCCGTCGATCTCAGCTGCCTCATAATAAGAAGGATCGATCCCTGTAATCACCGCTAAGTAGACAATCATGCCAAATCCGAAGTTTTTCCATAAATCACTGATGATGATCGTCGGTCTGAACAGCGTAGGATCGCCCAGAAAGAAAATCGGTTTCAGTCCGAGGAAATTCGTAAGAAAATGATTTATGCCCCCATCCAGACCTAAGATATCAATCATGATTCCGGCAACGGTTACCCAAGAGAGAAAATGCGGTAAATAGACCAAGGTTTGAATACTCTTTTTAATCCCCATGTTTCTAATCTCGCTTAGCAGAATCGCCATAAAGATAGGAACAATAATTCCGACTATAATTTTGATTACAGCAATAATAAGGGTGTTGATAATGGATTGTGTTGCCTCTTTATATTGAAAGATTCTTGCGAAGTTATCCCAACCAATCCAAGTTGAACCTGTAATTCCAAGCCAGGGCTTGTAATCCTGAAAGGCCATCACTAATCCGACCATAGGACCGTAGGCAAAAATTAGAACGAATACCAAAGCTGGGATACATAAAACATACAAAGGCCAATTTTTTTTGATTTCCTTTTTCCAAGGATTCTTTCTGCTTTTTTTAACGTTGGCTTTCTCACTCCATTTGAGCTGGGTATTCATTATCTGTGCTATTGTGCTTACCCCCTTTTACATTCTTGGCTGCTAATTTCTTTCTGGTTTAATGTTAACAAAAGCGCTTTCATTCGAAAATGTCTCAAATTAAATATCATAACCACTCGCTAAACATCTTTATAAACGCTTTCATTTTGCGAGAGCTCTTCTCTTTTTCTTTTGGAATATATGGCTTATGATGAATTCACACGAGTCCTAGCGACAGGAGTAATGCTTATGATTAAAAAAGTAAATATGAAACGATTCATATATTTTTTCGTTTTTTTCCTTTTACTTACCTTAAGTTTGTTTTTCGTAATGAACTCCCTAGGTTCCAAAACCATTCAAGAGAGCTTGGTTAACTCCTCCAAAAATCAGCTAGCCTATACGGAAAGCATTCTGGATGGCATCATCTCTGAGGCAAGTTTGTATGGCATCCAATATACAGCCGACACCTCCGTACGTTTCTATCAAAGCAAAATACAAGAGATGAACAATTACGATGCCCAGATGAAAAAAAACGATATCTATGACCGCATATCAGCACCACTTCTCTCCAGTCAGGCGATTGAATCTATCGGTATCTACTGGAAATCGGATGGCACTTTTATTTTTACGGGTCATGATTCGCTTGCCAAACAGCCCTTTCAGAAGGTCACGCAGCGAGGCTGGCAGATTGTTAATAACAATTTGTATTATTTTTCAATCTATCCTTATATTCATGAACCTAAGAATCCTGCCAATATTCAGTACATCGTGGGCGTTAAGCTGAAAAAGGAGTATTTAACAAGTCTTTTAGAGAAAGCAGTGAGTGGCGGCGAGAGCTCCAATGCCTTTTTACTTGTGAACAAGAGTTTAATGATTAGCAATAAAGCGGTGGATATTCGAATCGAGGAAAAAGCCAAGGAGACGATAACACCCAATGCACATGAAATTTTAAAGTTTGACTATCATATCAACGATGACGATTATTATGTTTTATCGAAGTATATTGAGCCGATTGATACGTATCTTGTTACCTATACGCGAATGAGTGATTTTTTGAATCCGCTTAACCGGAATAAACAGGTGTTTTTTGTCAGCATCTTAATGATCTTGATCATTGGTCTTATCGTGATTTTTATGTTCTATCGAAACTATTATCGTAATGTATATTTGCTCGACAAGAAATTCTACCAAGTGGAACAAGGGAATTACAGCACCAGAATTAGTGAGAACCCGGACAATCAATTTTATAGTCTATTTAAAAGCTTTAACCACATGGTCGCCAAAATACAGGCTTTATTCGCTTCATTAAAAATAGAAACCGAGCTGCGCAGAAACGCCGAAGTGAAACAGCTACAGGCTCAGATCAATCCACATTTTCTTTACAATAATCTGTTTTTTATTATGGCAGTGGCAAAAACTTCACCGGAAGCCGTAATGCAGATGAGCAAGCATTTAGCAGAGTACTATCGTTATTTAACAAAAATGAATTCAGATAATGTTACGTTGGCTTCTGAATTGCAGCTTGCCGATCATTTTTTATCCATCATGTCACTTTCCAAAAAAATAAATTATGAAATCAACCTGCCTCCTGAACTGGGAGAGCATCTGATTATGCCACTGATTATCCAGCCTATGGTCGAGAACGCAATTCAGCATGGGATTGAAGAACAGCAAGGGGCTCATCGCGTTACTATAGATGTAAAAGAACTTGATACTGGAGCATTAATTATTGTTGCCGATGACGGTAAGGGGCTTACTGCTGAGGAAATACACCAGCTAATGGCCAGACTTGAGAATGAATCCCCACCTGAAGGATCAAGAGGAATTGGTCTTTGGAACATTCATCATCGCCTCAAAAATGCGTATGGTGAATTAAGCGGACTGCGGTTCTTCATCAATGACTGGGGTGGTTTATCCGTGCTGGCATTCATAGATTTCTCGCTGGATGAAGGAGGACAATATGCGATTATTGATAGTTGATGACGGACATTACATCGTTGAATATTTAAAACACCTGCTGGATTGGAGCAAATTTGGAATTGAGCATATTGAGACGACAACAAATTCGATTGAAGCCAAGGAGCTATTGAATCAGAATCATATAGATATCCTTATTACAGATATTCGTATGCCCGAGGTATCCGGCATTGATTTACTGCATCATGTTCATGAGAAAAAGCTCAATACCAAGGTAATTTTCCTTTCCGGTTATTCTCAATTTGATTATGCACAACAAGCCATTCGTTTGGGTGCACTCGATTATTTACTCAAGCCGGTTGATAAAGAGGATATGGAAAAAGCCATGAGTCAAGTTATTAAGAGTATCGCTGAGAAACCCCCAAAAACCCCAGTGGCAGAGAAAAACATAGATGGGCTAGGTTACTTGCTTTCTGTTATTAGCGGACCTTCCCCACTACGTTATGATCACAGCACACTCGATACTGCTTTACGGAATGAGCACTTTTGCTTTTTTCACGTCTCAGGGGCTAGAGGGAAAGATGAAATGATGTTAAAAGATCATAATGGTGGACGGGACTTTATTTGGATCACTCCATCAGCCATTACTGGAATTATTCCAGAATCCAATACCGAAACTGTGGCAAGCAGCGTCGATTCCATTTCTTTTTCCGAGCCGTTTGAATTTTCTCAAAAGCATGCTGTTCGGGATATTTTTTATCATTTCTTTTTTAATGAAAATATTGGGGCCAGAGACTTTACTATGCTGAGTGCCTCTAGTGCTCTCCCTAAATTAGAGCTTGGAGAATGGGAACAAACCAGAAAAAACATTTTAAAAAACTTTGCCAAGCTCACTGTCAAAAAACAAAAGCTCCTCTACCTGCTCGAATTCATTAATTTGCTGTATTCCACAACCGATAAAATCCAATCAGCTGAGGTCGCAGACTGGATTTTCAATCAATTATCAGAGCCAGATACGGCTCTTCAATCCATCTTGCAGAGCCTCACCCAATTAGATAGAAGCGCTAAATTTTCCAATCAAAACATTGTTCATACCATTCAAGCCTATATCTCCAATCATATTAGTGATTGCTTGAGCCTGGAGGACTTAGGGAAAATTGTTCACCTACATCCTGTTTACCTGTCCAAATTTTATAAGCAGGAGACGGGCGAAAATTTATCGAGCTACATTTCTTCTAAACGCTTGGAAAAGGCCTCCAAGTTATTAATCGATTCCAACTTACATGTGCTCGATATTTCACATCTAGTCGGCTACAAAAAGCCACAATATTTCATTAAGCTGTTCAAAGATCAGTATGGCATTACGCCTTATCAATATCGAAGACAGCAGATTAAATGAAACAAAAATTGAACAGATCAACAAAAAAGTTTACACTTTGAATGAAGTAACGAACCACGGAAAGGAAACCTGCTAATGTTGCGCTCCTCCTACACCATTCGCTCGGAAGAACAAGCTTCTATGCTTCTGTTTGATTCTATTGGCTGGGAACAAGCCGAAACTCCGGCATATTCATTCAACGGCCAGAATCGGACGGAGAGAAGTTGTGTTATTTTTCAGTACACCTTATCTGGAGAGGGTAGAATTGAAATAGACGGGGTTGTTCACCCATTAACGAAGGGCAAAGCTTTCCTAGTGACTGTCCCCAGTATACACAGATATTATTATCCGGAGGAAGGTACAGAGCCCTGGGAATTCATTTGGCTGAATGTACGAGGACCTCTAGCTATTTCACTCTGGAACCAGCTGATCGCACATGGCGGTCCTATTATAGAACTCCCTCAGGAATCGGTTCCGATGGATTTATTGTGGAGTATGTTCAAGGACATCCAGGTTGATGAAGAAAGAGATTTGCATTTTCTAACGGGGAAAGCCTTTCAGTGGATATTGTCCATGGAGAAATACCTCAAGAAACCAAGTTTGTTAACCACCTATATAAAAAATGACAAACTCCATGCCGCTATACAATTCATGAAAAATGATCTGCACAATAATAACCTTAGCTTAGACGATGTCGCCGCACATGTTGGAATTTCTAAACATCATCTTTGCAGGCTATTTCAAAAAAACATCAATCTCTCGCCTTTTGAGTATTTAAGAAGGAGACGGATCGAGCTGGCAGCATCTATGCTGAAAACAACAGATCAGACGATCTACCAGATCGCTGTGGACACCGGGTTTGACAATGCCAGCTATTTCGGCAAAGTTTTTCGTTCCTACTTTGGAGTTAGCCCCTCCACTTACCGCGAGCAGGACCTAGAGTTCCTGTCCAAACATGTGTTTTTTGAAAATTGATGTTGCTAGGCATATCTATTCGGCTTCGATAGAGCTGAGTGGCAGGCGTGGCAGGCGTGGCAGGCGTGGCGTGCGTGGCGTGCTAATTCGGGGCCGGTGGATGCAAGTAGTAACCATTCAGATCTGGTGGTGCCAACTCACAATTGCAAGGCGTACCAACTCGCGTACGGCAGCCCCCGCCTAGGTAAACATCCTGCTAAACACCCTAATTCGCATACGAAAGCACCGAGTCACCCCCTCTACCGCCGCTTTCGGATCCCAATGACGCTATTTGTCAATTTTCCGCCTTTTGAGCACAGTTTCGGACTCCAGTGCAGCTATTCCTTCGAAAGAGATGCTTATTTTGGACTTTTCGAACTAATAGCGACTATGCGGTCCGATAAAACTCCAAATGTGTGAAAAGACTGCGGTTAGCGGCATTTGAGTCCGATAGCACTGTGTTGGATGGGTGAGCAACTTGCAAGGCGCACTAATCGGCGTCCAGCGGTCCACGGCTAAGGAAGCAACTTGCTAAACACCCTAATTCGCGTACAGCAGCACCGAGTGATAACCATCCCCCGCCGCTTTCGGACACAGATGACGCTATTTGCCAATTTTCCGCCTTTTGAGCACAGTTTCGGACTCCAGTGCAGCTATTCCTCCGAAAGAGGTGCATATTTGGTACTTTTAGAGTCAATAGCGACTATGCGGTCCGATAAAACTCTAAATGTGTGAAAAGACTGCGATTAGCGGCATTTTAGTCCGATAGCACCGTGTTGGACGGGTAAGCAACTTGCATGTCGTACTAATTCGCGTCCAGCAGTCCCCGGCTAGCAAAGCATTTTGCTAAACACCCTAATTCGCGTCCGAAAGCACCGAGTCACAACCATCCCCCACCGCTTTCGGACTCAGATGACGCTATTTGCCAATTTTTCGTCTTTTGAGTACTGTTTCGGATTCCAGTGCAGCTATTCCTTCGAAAGAGGTGCATATTAGGTACTTTTCGAGCCAATAGCGACTATGCGGTCCGATAAAACTCCAAATGTGTGAAAAGACTGCGGTTAGCGGCATTTGAGTCCTATAGCACCGTGTTGGTTGGGTAAGCAACTTGCATGTCGTACTAATTGGCGTCCAGCGGCCCACGGCTAAGGAAGCAACTTGCTAAACACCCTAATTCGCGTACGGCAGCCCCCGCCTAGGTAAACATCCTGCTAAACACCTTAATTCGCATACGAAAGCACCGAGTCACCCCCCTCTACCGCGCTTTCGGACTCAGATGACGCTATTTGCCAATTTTCCGCCTTTTGAGCACAGTTTCGGACTCCAGTGCAGCTATTCCTTCGAAAGAGGTGCATATTTGGTACTTTTAGAGTCAATAGCGACTATGCGGTCCGATAAAACTCCAAATGTGTGAAAAGCGAGCGATTAGCGGCATTTGAGTCCGATAGCACCGTGTTGGCTGGGGAAGCAACTTACATGGTGCACCAATTTGAGCCCGCCGACTTCGAGTTATAAACACTCAATTTCAGTGGCGTCAAGCTACTTACAAGGTGCACTAATTCGCGTACGGCAGCACCTGGCTAGCAAAGCATCTTGCTAAACACCCTTATTCGAGCCCGCTATCCCCGGCTAAGGCTAGGCAACATTCTGCTAAACACCCCATCCAATAACAGCTTCGGGCGCGCAGCTAGTCACAAAAGAACTCAAAAAAGGAGAAAAAAAAGGAAGGTGCTCAGCAGCCAATGGCTTTTGGGGCACCCTCCTTTTTTGATTAAACTTCTCTAAGCACGAAAAGTAGGCTTCTGAAATCGCCCTCAAGCTGTGGAAGCGTGAGTCCGAAGTGCATCAGCTCATCCCCTCTGTATACTCCGCCGTTAAGCTCAAGCTTATACGATTTCGCAGGGTCGAGTCCTTTCAGACGCAATCTGCGCAACGGTGGATTAGGCCCGGCCAAAACTTGGAAGTAGGTGGCGAAGGCTTCTTTTTTATCAGCGGAAACAAACATCCATGCCGTCTCGTTTCCTTCAAAAGGACTAAGCAGTCGATAGAAATCACCGTACTGAATCAGCATTCTCAGTTCCTTGTACTCCGAAACCTGCTTGCGGATATCCTCGCGCTCAGCTTCAGTAAGCTTGGTCAAATCCAGCTCGTAGCCGAAATTACCCGACATCGCGACATGACCACGTGTCTCCAAAGGTGTAATACGATGTACCTGATGGTTAGGAACAGCCGACACATGGGCACCCATTGAACTCGCAGGATACACCATACTTGTTCCGTATTGGATCTTCAATCTTTCCACTGCATCCGTATCATCGCTAGTCCAGGTCTGTGGCATATAATACAGCATTCCCGGGTCAAATCGTCCGCCCCCGCCGGAGCAGCTTTCGAACAAAATATGAGGGAAACGGGAAACGATACGTTCCAGCACATCATAAAGTCCAAGGATATAACGGTGTGCCGTTTCACGTTGACGTTCGGCTGGAAGAAGCGCTGATCCAATCTCCGTCATATTCCGGTTCATATCCCATTTCACATAAGTAATCGGAGCGGATGATAATACCGAGCTAACTGACTCGACGATATAATCACATACATCCTTACGGGATAAATCCAGCACTAGCTGCTGGCGGGCTAATGAACTTTTATGCCCAGGTACATGGAGACACCAGTCTGGATGTTCACGGTAAAGATCACTTTCAGGCGATACCATTTCTGGCTCGAACCATAATCCGAATTCCATGCCCATTGCCGTGATATCTTCGCCTAGCTTTCCAAGACCTTCAGGCAGCTTGCGACGATCCTCTACCCAATCTCCCAGGGAGCTGTCGTCGTTATCACGTTTGCCGAACCAGCCGTCATCCAGCACGAACAGCTCCAGGCCTAGCTCTTTTCCTGCTTTAGCAATTTCTTTGATTTTATCCGCATTAAAATTAAAATAAGTCGCTTCCCAGTTGTTGATCAGAATAGGACGCTTGCTATCGCGGAATTCACCTCTGCATAACCGGGTCCGATACAGACGGTGATAGGTTCTCGATAAACCGCCAAGCCCTTCACTGGATCTTACTAATACTGCTTCAGGTGCCTGAAAGGATTCGCCCGGTTCAAGCAACCACTGAAAATTGAAAGGTTGAATACCGATCCCTACTCTGGAAATTCCGTATTGATCCACTTCTGCTTGGGCGAGGAAACTCCCGCTATACACAAGGCTGAATCCATAAACTTCGCCATGGTCCTCTGTCGCATCTTTTGCAAGCAAGGCCATAAAAGGATTCTGCTGATGGCTACTGGAGCCGCGTTTGCTGTCAATCCGTTGGATGCCAGGAACGAGTGGTCTTTTGTGAATATGGCGTTCTCTAGTCCAAGTACCGGATAATTGCAGCATGTCATAGTCAGAATCATGGAAGTCAACATTCGCGCTTAATACTCTTTTCAAAACCAGATTGTCCTTACCCAGATTCTCAATCCGCACGGAACGTGTTATAACATCCTGATCGTTAAATACGGTATAGCTCAAGGCAGCGATCAATCCTGTTTTATCATCTTGCAGTATAATTTCCAAGGTCTCTGCTTCTTCATCACTTTCAACATAAGTAGCAGGCAGACCTTTGAGTGCAGGTTTTCCTTTATTAATGGTGTAGCTCTTATAACGGAAATCCGTTACGGTCGTGCCATCTACTAGGTGAACCTCCAGTGCCGGTTCGCGGAAATCCCCGTTTCCATAGGAAGGGAATTCGCTTGGCAAGGTGTCGAGGGAGATATTTTTATCCTCCTGCAAATAAGTTGGACTAAAAGAGCAACGTTCCACCAAATTCAACGGGTGTTGAAATTCTCTCCCTGCCAATTTTGGGCCCCAGTAGACATGCGCTGGAATAACACCTTTGATCATTTCAATAATATAGCTGGATTTCTCTGACTGTAAATGAAACACCTTGCGGTTGTCGTCATAATAAATACCCATAATATGTTTGCACTCTCCTTAAGGTAGCTCAATAGAACGTTTATTGTTTGTAGTTAATGCTTCTTCGAAGTCTATTTTAGAGTGAAATGGAAGGGTATACAATCTTAATATCTATACCTATTATAGTAAAATATTGATCTATCTATACACAGGATCTAAACCACTAGAATATATATCATCAAACTGTCATTTGGAGATTGGTAGCCTAGGATATAGTAGGAAAATAACCTTTTGCTTAAATATCAAAGACGGAACGTACAGTAAGCTGGGCACGCAGTTCCTCAGCCGTAGCTGGTTTGTCGAGATCTTTTTTGGCAACTGTAACGATTCTTGAAATGCCAGCTGACAGGTCGAAATAGTTATCACTGAAGATCGCATCTCTTTCCTTGAAATCAAGTCCAACGAAACGGGCATATGCTTTTGACTTCACAGTAATAACGAATTGTTCTGCTTCCTCTGTGACTACGGCTTCAAGCTCAGGATCAACAAAGCTGAAGTGTTTCGGCTTAACGAACAAGACGGTTCCCCCGCTTATCGTCTCCCCCTCTACCTCAAATACATATTCCAGATAGGCTTCACGTTTCTTCTCTTTTGTATCCAAGACATGACCAAAATCAAGCCGATCGAACTCGGCACTGCTTAAAGCCTCAATCTTCACCGACTTCGCACCTTCCATTAGAACCTCTGATGTCGGAGTAAGCAGTCTCCATCTTAATTCACCGCTCACTTTCTCTCGGCTCTCATTAGAGACATGCAGGCAAACTACGGTTCCTTCGTCATGTGCAGAAGCAAGAACTGGAGCAAAAAAACGTCTAGCCGTATAATGCATTGCTTTCCACCGGCCATAATAATCGATGCTAGACCAAGAGGCAACCGGCCAACAATCGTTCAACTGCCAATACAATGCGCCCATGCAGCGCCCTCTATGTCTACGCCAATGCTCTACGCCACAGCGCATGCCTTCGGCTTGGATAAGCTGGGACGCATAGAGAATAGATTCAAAATCCTTCGGATATTTGTAGGTCTCGCCGATATAATAGAGAATTTTCTCATTTCCGGTATTGTTCTTTTGGTGGGACTCCATGACATAGGAGAAAATATTGCGATCCTCCGGCAGCGTAAAGGATTCAATCGTCTTCAAGCTTGGGAAGGATTGCAGGCCAAACTCAGACATATAACGCGGATAGAGCTTCCGGTAATCTGTAAAAGGCTCCTTACCATGCCAAACTCCCCAGTAATGCATGTCTCCATAGTTCTCGTCATTCGGCTTATCAAAGCTTCCTTTAGAGGAAGGAGAGGCACGCCAGTAAAAGGTATTGGGATCAACTTCCTTAGCGATAGCCGGCAGAAGCACTTCATATTGCTTGATATAGTCGGCCTTTAGCTGGAGCGAATAATGATTCTCCCAATCCCAATCGACCCAAGCCATCTCCTGTTCGTTGTTACCGCACCACAAGCCTAACGATGCGTGATGGCGCAGGCGCTTCATATTGTCGATCGTCTCATGTGTGATATTGTTCTCAAAAGATTCTGTCAGTGCATAGATCCCGCAGGCATACAGATGATCCTGCCAGACGATAAGCCCATATTCATCGCATAGATCATAAAAATAATCGTCAGGATAATAACCGCCACCCCATACGCGAATGGTATTAAAGTTAGCAGCCACGCAGCTTTGGAGCAGGCGATCCGTGCGCTCCTTAGTCACGCGAGGCAGAAGATTATCTTCCAGAATATAATCAGCACCTGTAGAAAAGATAAGCACGCCGTTGACTTCAAAAGCGAATGATTGTCCCCACTGGTCTTCTTCCTGCTTCACAGAAATCGTTCTTAATCCAATCCGCAGTTCTCGACGATCCAGCTCCTGTCCCTTCTGTAACAGCACAACCTCGACGTTATACAGGGGTTGTGCACCCAGATTATTCGGCCACCACAGCTCTGGCTCGATAATTTCCAGTGTAATATGATGATCTTCTCCGGCAGTTTCGAACACACGACGTTCAACGGCCACACCTGCTGGAGTGTGAACACTGACTACGATTTCCCGTTCAACCTCCTGCCAGCTCTCTGTTCTTACCCGAACATCCAGAGTAACCTTATCCGGCTCGTGAAATTGTGTAATATAAACATCGTCAACACGGGCACTGTCATACCCCTGAATGGAGAGACTTCTCCAGATTCCAAGATCGGGCAGCTTCGGACCCCAGTCCCAGCCGAACATGGAATGTGCTTTGCGCAGATGGGATATTCCCTCCACTGCATCAGCACAACTGCTAAGCGGCAGCTCCGCTTGCTTCCGCAGAGCAAATTCCACTGGGGAACGAAAAATCGCGTGAATGGTGTTATCGCCTTGCTTCAACACTGACTTAATGTCCACTTCATACGTCCGGTGCATATTATCACTGTTCAGAATGTTAGTTCCATTCACAAAAAGCTCGCATAATGTATCCAGCCCCTCACACAGCAGAAATACGCGCTCATGCTGTAACACTTCAGCTTCCACTTGAAAGCAACGCTGATATTCGTAATCGTCATTGGATAATTCCAGAACCTCATATTCCTGCTCACGATAGAACGGATCCGGCATTTCTCCGGCATTCAATAAATCGTGATAGACAGAACCTGGCACACTAGCCTCCAGCCAGCTCGGCTCATGCAGACGTCTCATTTTCCATTTTCCATTTAGATCTACAAGATGCATTTTCTCCGCCTCCAAAATGTGCTATTTTGCCTTCTTATAGATCAAGTCTATCAATAATATCTTTATATTTCTTGTGTTGTGTTCTCGAGAATCATGTGCTATTTTAACATCACTAATACCCTGGAGGACGAACATGCTCAAATACACCGAGGCAAGCCATATGAATCCTGAACTACTAGCAGACCCTTTCTGGGTGGAGTCCTTAAGTCAGGTATCTCCAGAGCATACGCATGATTTCTATGAATTTTTCATTCTCACAGAAGGCAGATGTCAGCATATTGTTAACGGGACAGCGCAGCTGCTTCAGACGGGCTGCCTTGTCTTTATTCGGCCCAGTGATACCCACAGATATGAAGCAGATGGTGATAGCGATTGCCGTTTCCTGAACATTCCCTGCCGCAAAAGCCTCATTGAAGATGCTTTAACTTATCTGAATGAAGAGGAGTTTTTGCACGGATTGCTCAACACGCCTCTCCCCCGAATCGCCATGTTATCTCAGCTGGAAATGGCTAGTTTCATCCGTTCTATGGAACGCATTCGCATCCTATCAACCCTAGACAAGGTTAAGTCCCGGATTTTTCTAAAAGGCCTGCTCGTCGATACACTCACCCAGCATTTTTTCTCCGCAGAGACAGTCGCTCAACCAGAATTCCCGCTCTGGCTAGAGCATGCCATAACCAAAATGCATTTAAAGGATAATTTGCACCGTGGACTTCATGCCTTGTACGAGCTGTCAGGGAGAAGCGCCGGTCATGTGAACCGCGCCTTCCGGCAATACTTGAACCAGACACCTACGGAATATATCAACCAGCTAAAGCTCAATGTAGCCCGCAACCTACTGCTCACTACCGAGCTGCGTGTGGTCGATATCGCTTTGGAATCCGGCTTCGAGAATGTCAGTCATTTCTATCATCAATTCAAAAAATTCTATCATCAAGCCCCGCTTGATTTCCGCAGGAATGCACATGTTAATCGGCTGGTTTAGCTTTTTTATACAACAAAAAGCTTCCCTCTGCTGAAATGCAGAGAGGAAGCTTTTACATAGATAAATATATTATTTTGAGTTCCACAATTCCATACGTTCGCTATACTTCTGATTGAAGATTTCTTCTACTTTTTCATCCCCAGCTTTTTTCATATCCGCAAGCATCTTGTCGAATGTAGAATTGGCTTCGGCTTCAGAAGGAGCGATGATTACTCTCGTAATGCTTTGGTCCATAATATCTTTTACTTTTTGCGCGGTCAGCGCTTCAGGCGTTCCGCCGTCAGGGCCTAAGTTATCAAATTCTGCTGTATCCCATACGGAATCTCCAAGGCTCTTAATGGCCATTTCGTCAATTTCACTACGTTGGTATTTAACGGCCATATCGTATGGCTGTTCATTGGCATCCAGACCATTTTTAACAAACCACAACCATTTACGAACACCACTCTTCTTCACAGCATCGTCCCAGTTATCCTTGAAGCTTTGCAGGAATGCAGGGTCTGGTTGTCTCTTTCCATCCACCATGGTGTACTGCTCGCCTTCCTTACCCCATAGCAGCAAATGTTGTCCTTCGTCACTCGCTAGGTAGTTGAACAGCTTGATAGTTTCTTCAGGGTGTTTGTTATTTTTCGTAATGGCAATAGCATCCCATCCAAGTGAGCTTCTTGGTCCGAATGTTGTTTGGGAGGTTTCTGTGCCTGGTGCTACAACCTTGTACGGGAAGAACTGATTATCATCTCCACCATCCTTCTTCAGAGTACCATTTGCGTTACCTGGGTCCCAGTATGCGCCTGGTGTGGAGAACACTGCGCCGGTAGCCAGCTTTTGAATCCAGGTTTGTGTTTTGCTGATGGCAAATTCTTTTTCGATTAGACCTTCTCTATACAGACTGTTCACATAGAGCAGCATCTCGCGATACTTTGGATCCTTAACATCATATTGTAATGTTCCATTATTATCGTAGTAGGTTCTCAGACCCCACATCCCTTTAAATGTACCCAGGTTGGCGCCCATATTTTCACCGTTCATCGTCATTGGAACAGTTTCTTTTCCATCAATTGTCTTGTTTTTCTCTTTAAAATTCTTTAAAAGTGCTTCAAACTCATCCGTTGTGAGTGGGGTGGAGCCATCTGCCTTATCTGGAGCCAGGTCAGCAACCAGATTTTTTCTCATCAGCATACCGAAGACAGGATCACTATCCAGGCCATACCAGTTAGCTAGGTAATAGTTTTTTCCATCTTTATAACGTGTTTTGATCAATGTGTCGCCGTACATTTCTTTAATGTCTGGTCCACTTTTCTCAATTAACTCATCGAGCGCTATAAATGCGCCACTTGTAATGTATTTATCGAGAGAAGCATCACCCCGGCTCATTACAACTACATCTGGATAGTCACCGCTGGCTAGCATCAAGCTCAGCTTTTCCGTAGGATTACCCGTTGGCTGCTGTATTGAGATCGAAATGCCCGTTTTTTTGGTGATTTCTTGCGCAATAGCATCAGTGAAAGGCTCACCCTTGGTATTTGAATCAAACCAGGTCAATGTAATCGGCTCTTGTTTTTTATCGTCTCCGGCCGTTTGGTTTGTATTGTTTTTTCCATCATTTGAAGCACAACCCGCTAATACACCAACGGCTAATGCGGCAGTAATACTCACGTTCAACCATTTGTTTTTCTTTATCATAGACACCCTAATTCCTCCCATTAAGTAAGTTACTTCATAAGTCTATCAAGCAACCAAGCAAGTCTGTCCGCTCACCCCCCTTCAGGGCCGCCATTTATTTAATCATATTAACTCTTAACCGCTCCCAAAGTCATACCCTTAACAAAGTACTTTTGCAGGAATGGGTATACCAGTACGATAGGCAATGTTGCCACCATCGTCGCTGCCATCCGGATAGTATCACTTGAAACCGCATTCCGCTTAGCCGAGTTAGCTAGCATTTGCGATTGCGATACCATGCCTCCGGTTTGGAATTGGCTTAATATTTTCACGAGTACGGCTTGTAAGGTCTTTAAGTCAGAACTATAGGTAAACGCATAGGAGTCAAACCACGAATTCCAATGTGAGATTGCCTGAAAAAGTCCTACAGTCGCAAGCACGGGTGTGGTCAAAGGTAGAACAATCCGGAAGAAAATCGTCAGGTCATTCGCCCCGTCTACCTTCGCCGACTCCTCGATCTCACCAGGCAGCCCCTCCATAAAGGTACGGACAATAATCATATAGAAGACATTCATCAGCCCTGGCAAAATAAATACGGAAAACGTGTCAATCATATTCAGCGCTTTAAGCACCATGTAATAAGGAATCAGTCCGCCTCCAAAATACATCGTGAAGACAAAATATAGATTCCATCCTTTACGTCCCATCAAATTCCGGCGGCTTAGCGGATAAGCAAGCATCGTAATGACAAGGACAGATAGCGGCGCTCCAATTACGGTACGTTTGACAGTAACCCATAAGCCATTCAAAATCTCGCTATCTTTTAAGATTTGACTGTAGCTATCAAAGGTGAGGACTCTGGGCCATAAATAGACGCCACCACGTACGGTATCCTCAGCAGCATTTAATGAAAGAACGAGAATATTCCAAAAAGGCAGAAAGGTAACTAGCAACACAAGTATAAGAATGAAATAAACTATAAATTTAAAAATATGATCCCCGTATCTATTCGAAATCATCACAAGCGCTCCTCTCTTTTTCGGGTTTAGAACAACGCTTGGTCGTTCACTTTTCTAGAAATACGATTCACAATTACAACAAGTATGAAGGCAATCACGGATTTAAATACCCCAACGGCCGCCCCGTAGGAGAACATGCTGTTTTGTAGCCCGTATTTATATGCATAAATATCGATAACCTCTGAATACTCAAGCACGGTATTATTTTGCAGCAGGTATTGTTGTTCAAAGCCCGCATTCAAAATGCCTCCGACGGCTAGAATCCCTAAAATAACAATGGTTGGACGCAAGGCTGGCAACGTAATATGCCACATTTGCCGGAAGCGACTGGCTCCATCCACTCTTGCTGCTTCGTATAGCTCTGGATTAATAGCGGAAATTGCAGCAAGATACATAATGGCGCTGAAGCCCATTTCCTTCCACATGTTGGACAAAGCGATAATCCACCAGAATAGCGGTCCATTTTGTAGAAAAGCAACCGGTTCCTGAACAATGCCCAACGTCACCAGTAAATTGTTAAACATCCCATCAGAAGCCAGCAGCGTAATCACGATGTTTGCAGCGATAACCCATGAGATAAAATGCGGCAGATAAGAAACCGTCTGTACAAATCTTTTGAAAAATCCCTGCCTAGCTTCATTCAGTACAAGTGCGAGTATGATCGGCGCTGGAAATCCGAATAACAAGGTCAGCAAGCTTGTAGCGAGCGTATTACGCATTACACGGTAGAAATCTCCGGTAGTAAAGAAATACTCAAACCACTTGAAGCCTACAAACTCTGCATGGAAAAATTGTTGAAAAAACGTTCCTCCGCCCGGCTGATAATTCGTAAACGCCATATACATCCCAAACATAGGACCATAAGAAAATAGCAATGTCGCAATTAAGGCAGGCAGCATCAGCAAAAATAACCATTTCTGCTCTTTTAATCTGTACCACAGATTATTGCCTCTGACTGTTTTGATAGCGCTTGCTTTATGCATCAAATACCCTCCCTTTTTATTTAGTGCAGCATGTCGAGCCACATCTCGATTCAACTTCTCTCCTATTCATCTTAAGTCCGCAACAGGTGGCTTTCTATACTTCAATCCTCCGAATGATAGCGCTTTTTAAAGGAGTTTCGGCAGATTCGAGCATTGGATTTCGATATTTAGTCTGCTATGATGAACATGGCAAACAGCGAATTTACAGTAAAGAAGGGACTTCTTCTATGCGCCATATATATAGGAAATATATTTATATGCCTTTTATTGATTTGAGTTTTCGTTCCAAGCTGTTCAGCGTATTTGTGCTAGTGACCATTGTTCCGATGATGCTTTTCGCCTACCTTTCCTACGAATTAACAAAATCAAAATTAACGGATCAGATTTACAGCAATATGATGAATTCAACAGCTCAGATTAATAAAAATTTGGAAAACAAGCTGGACAGCTATGAACATATTTCAGCTTCCATCTACCTGGATAACAGACTTGCCAGCTACCTCACGAGTGAATACCAGGATGATCCTTCTTATCTGGATGTCTATCAATATATAGGCAACCGCATGGACACGATAATGACTGCCTATCCTGATTTTGATAGCGTTTTCATTTATTCAGACAATGAATCACTTCCCAAAGATGATTATTATATCAAGCCGGTAACAGCTGAGGTTAAAAAGACCGAGCTGTTCAAGCAGCTTCAGCAGTCACACGGGAATATCATTCATCTGTCCTCACCGCAAACCGAAGATAGTCCGGCCATGTTTACCTTAGCAAGATTTTTGAACAATAACCGCAATCAATATCCCTACGGTATTCTAGTCTTCAGAATCTCCGAATCGGTAATCTATTCTTTAATGGAGGAAGAAGCGGGCGGGAAAGATATTTTTATTATTAATGACAAAGGGCTTATTCTCTCAGCAGCAGACAAGCACTTATTAAATACGAGCCTGCCGGAATTGCTTGATCAGAAATTCGATGAATCGCCATCGGGCAGATTTGACACAACTTACAAAGGGGTAAAGGCTTTCGCCGTCTATAACACGCTCAAAAATGGATGGAAAACCGTGTCCATCTTCCCTTATGACAGCATTATTCAGGATGCTAAATCACTCTCAGATCTGATTATCAAAATCTCACTGGGCTTTATTGGCGTGGCCCTCCTGCTGATTTACATTACGGCGTCGCTATTCAGCAAG
The DNA here is from genome assembly GCF_037975345.1 of Paenibacillus sp. FSL P2-0121. Classification (NCBI taxonomy): domain Bacteria; kingdom Bacillati; phylum Bacillota; class Bacilli; order Caryophanales; family Paenibacillaceae; genus Paenibacillus; species Paenibacillus sp. FSL P2-0121. Next base: position 5,175,840 of record NZ_CP150245.1, read on the forward strand.
CGTATCCGTACTTTAATCCGGATGATCCGCCGCCTTGAACGGGGGGATTTCAATCATAGTACAGAAGAACATTTGGGAAATGATGAGATTGGCCAGCTGCATTTTGCCTTCAAGCAAATGACCACCCGGCTCAAAAGTCTCATTACCGAGGTGTATCAGAAGGAGCTGCAGAGCAAGGAAGCCGAGCTTGACCTGCTGCAAGCGCAGATCAACCCTCATTTTCTGTACAACACACTGGGCTCCATCTCGTCGCTTGCCCTAAAACATCAAGATACGCGTATACAAGATTTGGTGCTTCATCTAGCCAAGTTTTATCGAATCTCCCTGAATAAAGGGAAAAGTATATTGACCATCCACGAAGAATTAAAGCTGACCCAGAGCTACAACGCCATTCAGCTAATCCGCTTTAAAGGACAACTGAACATTACCTACAAAGTAGATGAAGCGATTCTGCCTTACTCTACAGTCAAACTTGCCTTACAGCCTTTTGTGGAGAATGCAGTGCTGCATGCCGTGTGGAGTCAAGAAAGTCCGCTGAATATTCATATCAAAGGTGTCATGGAAGCGAACGATATTATTTTGTCAGTAATCGATGATGGCATGGGGATGAGCCGCGAGACCCTCAGCTCTTTGCTTGAGGATAAGCCTGGACGAGGGTACGGAATCACTAACGTTGATCGCCGCATCAAACTGAAATTTGGTGAGCACTACGGCGTTAAAGTGTTTAGCAGACTAGGAATAGGCACCACTGTGCAGATTCGTTTACCGCAAAAAGAGGTGTAGGAGCGGTGACGAGGGGATTCTCCATTGCGGGGATCGTTTGGCTTGCTTCTCCTTGGATATGATGGGATCGATGGGATCGTTTAGATCGAAGGGATCGTTGGGGTCGTTTAGATCGCTCGGTACTATTTGCTCCCTGCTCATACGCATCGGACCGAGGAGACCTTATTTCGATGATTCGGGGCATTTTGCTCGACTATCGGACTCAGATGCAGCTATTGTCTCTTTTGCAAAGTAATTCTGGACAATTTTATAGCAATAAGAGCTATACAGTCCGATACCTTTGTAGAATAGCTCAAATTTCCGAAATAGCTGCGATACGGTCCGATGTGTTCTAACTATGATCTACTTTGTCGGGGTGTGTTCGACTTTTGCGGGGGATTCTACATTGCCGGGGTGTGATCTACTTTTGCACGGGATTCTAATTTGCCGGAGTGTGTTCTACTTTTGCGGGGGATTCTACTTTGTCGGGGTGGGTTCGACTTTTGCGGGGGATTCTACTTTGCTGGAGTGTGTTCTACTTTTACACGGGATTCTACTTTGCTGGAGTGTGTTCTACTTTTACACGGGATTCTACTTTGCTGGGGTGTGCTCGACTTTTGCACGAGATTCTACTTTACTGGAGTAAGTTCCGATAGATAGTAAAGTGTGGTATTAGTAACTGCCAAACAGTAATGTACCTAATAGCAATGTACCTAATAGTAATGTAGTATCTATTAGTAAAGTTCGATAAAGTAGCTAATTTCATTAACTGATCTATCAAAAAGAGCGACTCTCCGGTTAATGGAGAGTCGCTCTTTTGTAGTCATTTCAGCTTACTTCAAAATCAAATTATAGATCACTTGAGCCGCTTCTGCGCGCGAAGCGATTCCTTTTGGTGCAAACCGTTCATGACTTTGACCTTGAATCAGTCCTAGACTGGCCGCTTCATTTACAGAAGCAGCGGCCCAAGCAGACACCTGATTCATGTCGGTGAACGCTGCGGCAGTTGCACCGTTGATTGTTGCGCCGTTAGTTGTTGCACCAATGGTTGTTACGCCGTTGGTTGTTGCACCATTGGCTGTTACGCCGTTGTTCAGCTCGTAAGCCTTCATTAGCATCACCGTGATTTCTTCACGGGTGATTTGTGCGCCCGGCTCAAACTTGGACGCACTTCTGCCACTCACGATTCCCGCCTTGTAAGCGATTGAGATAGGCTCCGCATACCAGGCGGATGGAGCAACATCAGCAAAGCTTTCTTTTCCTGTCGCGGTCAGTCCAAGGGCATGAACAAGCATCGAAGTGAACTCAGCACGTGTAACTGCCCGGCTTGGTTCAAACTTTACTTTGCTTGTGCCCTGCACATATAGCTTGGACGCCAGCTCTTGGATTACTGGGTTAGCCCAGTGATTGGCCGGAACATCGACAAAGATGCGGTTCAACTCCAGCACAGCATATTTGCTGAAGTGGCTGACCTCAGCTTTTAATACACCGTTAGCATAATCAGCTTGAATATATTCCAGCCTGCCATTGTCCGCGATATAATAAACACCGCCTCGTTTAGCATTGAAGCCTTCTGCCACTGGCATGATGAGTGTTATTGGCTTATCAAATGTAGCGAGTGTGTCTGTAGTGCCTGACTTAGTGGTAATAGAAAGACTAAATTCATAGATGTCTCCCTTGAGAACAGCAGCCGCATTAGTAGAACTAGCCACTGTAGCAACCAACTCTTCGGCCTTGCTGCTGAGGTTCACCATCTTCAGGGCAATCTTGCTATCTTCCCGCTGTCCCTCTGGCAGCTTGTTTTGCAACTGGTGAATTAGCTCCGCTGGTACCTGCAAGGAGAGCTTACCCGCATTCAAAACTAGGGTGTGGTTCGCCAACTGTCGGACTACAGCAGAGGATAACTGAACTTGCTGAATATCCCCTTTAATCTCAACCACTACCTGACCAGAAGCACTGTCCACTTTCAGCATATCTGGCATGAGAATCAAGGTTCCAGCAGCATTCTCCAAGCCCGAAGTGCTGCCAGAGGTACCGCCATTGTTTCCTGGATTCCCAGGATTACTCGGTTCTCCCGAATTTCCTGGATTCCCAGGATTACTAGGCTCTCCCGGATTTCCCGGCTCTCCCGGATTACTAGGCTCTCCCGGATTTCCCGGATCGCTCGGTTCTCCTGGATTTCCCGGCTCTCCTGTAGAGGCCTCTTTGACTGTGATTTCTGCCGATGCTTTGAAGCCACCGTCTACCGTTTCCACAGTAATGGTGGCCTTTCCAGCTTCTACAGCGGTTACTGTTCCGTACACTACGGTAGCTACAGAGGTATCGCTCGAAGTCCAAAGTACTGCTTTATCCGTCGCATCATCCGGCGATACTGTAGCCGTCAACTTGCCGGTTTCACCAGCGGTCAACGAAAGCTCTGTCTTATCCAGTGTTATACCGGTTACTGTCTTAGGTGCAGCCGTCAATTTTACCAGTTTCGACTCTGTCGGCTGCAAGGACAATTTCATAGCTCCTGTGGCAGAGGAAACTTCTCCTGTCCAGAGATCTTGCGTAGTATAAATCTCTGCAGCATCCAGTCCAGCGCGGCCAAGATCAACTTGCTTATCTGCCGAAGCAGATGCACTGTAATTGAATACAGCCAGATAATAATCATTGCCATCCTTCATAACAAAAGTATCGGCGGCATTGGCGTTTGTATTTCCTTCAAGTGGTTTGAACACTTTTCCTTTTAAAGCTAAATCGAGAACATCTTTGTTGTTGAACAAAGCGGTCATGTACTCCTGTGCTTTTGGATCGTTAACATTGTCAGAGCCAAGCAGTACTGTTCCAGCGATAACGCCAGAGTTCATACGGCTACGCGCTTCAGTCAAGCTGGTAGCACGGGCCAATGCCAAATGATCAGGATCGGTGTAGGTATAGATCGTGCCATTTTGCCAAAAGCCATAGGTTAATGAATTCAGCATATATTCGGTTTCATTGATCTTGCCGTAGGTGTCGCAGGAAATTCGCCGGCTATGCGCATATTGACTCGGGAAAATTGGCGCAATTGATGCGCTAATGAACATTTTTCCATCCAGACGTTCTTTCACATAACGCATTCCTTCATTATAAGCTTGGATTCCTGTCGTTATAGTTGAATCGAAATGTTGCCCCTCAAGCGAACCATGCGTTAAGAAATCCAATTTGATGAAGGTGAAGCCCAGCGCTTTAAATTTGTCCAAAAAATAGTTCATGCGTAATTGGGCACCAGGATGTGTTACATCCAAAGGAAAAGCCCCGTCCAGAGTCGGCAGCGGTTGACCCGCGGCATCCTTAAGGACAATATCGCCGTAAGTATATTTATTGTCAGTTCCCTCTACAATCTGGTCCATATTGTTGCCCCAGTATACAAACGGTGCCCAATAAATACCCGCATGCTGGCCATTCCCTTTAATAACCGATACGGCGTCAGTCAGCTGCTTATCATTCAGATTATCCCAATAAGAATCCATGTTAATAAATACATTGCCGTTATTATTGAAATTTTGCAGATTCTCTTTATAGTAATTGGAGACATCCACTACATCCTGATATGAAAGCGTACCCTCGTAAGCTCCCCAGCTATTAAAACCAACCGGTACGCCATGTGGCAGCTCGGGGTTTAGCGCAAGTGCAGGTGTAATGATCGCATTAGCTTTGCCATACTCCTCAAGCCCTGTACGGTAATCACTGAAGGCCCCTACCATGATCATAGGTGAGGACAAGTTTGTTCCACTTAAGCTGCCATGAGGCTGGGTATCCCGGGTAACATCACTAGCTGCACCCCCATATACGACCAGCTCATTCAGCCGATTGGAGGAACCTTTCCAGTCGATGCCTGTCTTCCAGGTATCATGAGTTACAGAGCCAAGCACAAGGCCGCTGCGTGTCGAGTTGTTAAACACAGTCGTCATCTCATAGCTGGTATCTGCACGATTCATAGATTGAGATTTATAACGAATCCAAGCATCGTTGTCAAAAGGAACCGTAAGCACACGATTATCCGCACTAGCTCCGATATCCACACCACCTGTACGTTTTACGGTAATAGGTGACATATAGTTGGTCTTGACTGCTGTATCGCTGGCGACATCCAAACGGGTCAGAAAATACTTTTGATCGTCATAAAACTTGTAGACCTGCTTTAACGTCGGTTTTCCTGTGGAAGTGTGGACAAAAGTTAGCTCCACGCCTTTGCCGAAACCATCCTGAATGTCTACCGGAGCACCAACACTTGTATGACTCTCATAGCTTGTAGTCTCAACGAGCGTATCGCCGATTTTGATACTGCTATAGATCCCATGCAGCTTCTGTCCGTCAGCCCAGTTATAGCTTACATATCCGGACTTGGTATTATAGGACACTTCATATTGGCCATTTGATACAAGCAGTCCGTAAGTATATTCGGTAACTGTGATAGCTCCGTAGATCTTAGAAGCGCCCGGTGTTCCTAAATCACCGTCTTCCTCCACTGGGGGATTAGGATCCACACCCATAGCTGGCTCAACTATAATCCGGTCCAGATCTGGCGCATACCCGTTGCCATCTGTAAATTTGATTGTATTCTCGCCTTCGTTCAGTGGCAGTGTAAGTTCATACATTCCAACCGTATCCCAGTCCGGTGTCTTGGGCAGCTCATAATACTGCTCTGCTCCACCATTCGCACTAACGTAGAAGCTGCGTGGGTCACCTGAAATATAGGCGACTGTGATTCGGTAATCACCAGTCATAGGGGCTGTAATCTTGTTGAAGGTTATGGAACTGCCGTTATTCAAGTACCCTACCTTCTGACCACCCGAAGCATTCGGGCTAGCGGAAACTTGGGCCTCGCCTGTCAAATCATTGAGTGGAGATTCTGCTTCATAGCTGAGGGTATAAGGAATAATTTCTATCCGGTCGAAATCTGGAGAATACCAATCATGATCTGAGAAGGTGATAGTATTCAAACCCTCTACCAAAGAGGCCTCCACATCATAGGTTCCCACGGTGCTCCAGCTTGCCGTCTTTGGCAGGTCAATCATTTCATCCAGTCCATCGTTAACCTGCATATAGACAGGACGTTGATCGCCGGAAATATAGGAGATGCGGATTAAATACGTTCCCGCTGCTGGTACTGCAACATTTGTGAACTGTAAGGAACTGTTTTTGTTCAGATCCGTTACGATTTTACCGCCAGAGCCCACACTGCTGCCCGCCACTTTGGCGTTGCCTGTAAGCATATTCTCAGTAGCCTCGGCTTCCAGGATCACCCCATGCAGCTTCTCCTTCCAGTCACCTCCGGGTCCTTCACCTGGATCGCTGTCGTCCAATCCACGGATTACGATCTTATCGATGTCCGGAGAATACCAGTTGTTGTCATCGATCAAGATGGTATTAGCACCCGCGTTCAGCGGAAGCGTCACATCATAAGTGCCTACCGTATCCCAGTCCACAGTCTTGGACGGTTCTTCAAATTGCTTGTCACCGCCATTGGCACTGATATTAAACGGGCGTGAATCGCCAGAAATATAATACACTGTAATTTTATAATTCCCCGGCTCGCTTACGGTCACATTATTGAACAACAAGGAGCTGCCTTGATACATGCCGCCAACTTTTTTCCCTCCGGAAGCCGCTGGGTGGTCAGAAATTGACGCATTACCCGTCAGAATATTCCCATCCGCTTCAGCTTCATAGCTATTTATATCCTCGGCGTAGACCTTGCCGGCAAACTGACCACCGCTGCCTAACACTAAGCTGATCATAAGAAAGAACAAGAACCCTCTTTTCATTACACGTCCAAACATTTAATCCCTCCATTTAACTTTCTGATATAAGAAAAGCCTTCCGGTTGCAATTCATCAGTTGTTCCTCTTTCCAAATAACGTCTTCAGAACTCCTCTCCTTGTTGTAAGTAACGTCATGTAAGGAATGTACGGCCCGTACCGATTACTCTCTCAAGAATGCTGTATCCAACTATTGCCGTCTGGATTTCTTGAAAGCGCTATCGCAATTAGATGTGTAAAAAAGCTTCCTTTAATCGCAATAATGAATCAAGCCCCTCACATGTGCTGAGTTGTAATACATGCTTATTGTAAAAAGCAAAGGGGCATCTTTCCATATCGCAAGTTTACAATTCATAAAGGAAAGCGACTTTTCTTTCTATTCAGTAAGCAGAAGTGCGGAAGGTTAAATATTTTTCCTGTACTCGTTAGGTGTGACCCCAAGGTTCTTCAGAAATAGAGAAATAAAATAAGACGTGCTTTCGTACCCCACTCTCTGGGCAATATCTTGAATCTTCAGTGACCCGTCTGTGAGCAGCTCCTTGGCCTTATCAAGCCGAATACGGGTTAAATAATCGTGGATCGTGATGCCTGTTTTATCCTTAAAAATAGATCTTAAGTAGTTCGGTGACAGATAAACCTGATCAGACAGACTATTAATCGTAATCGGCTGATCGTAATTTTGTTCAATCACGGTGCGAACCTTGTGGACGAGCTTTGTATTTTTATCCATAAGTCGCTCACCTAGCATGCTCACGGCATCACCCGCAGTGCCCAGGATTAAATCCTCGATCTCATGTAAAGTCAGCGCATTATAGATGGAATGATAGAGCTCCGCCCGCTTAAAGCCCTCGGGAACAGACTGATGCAGCTGCTCTAGCAGTTCATCAACAAGATCAATCGCCCAATCACAGATGATTTTTTTCTTGATTCTCAGTGTGGCCAATCCCACGAAATATTGATGCAGCTTTTGTGCGGCCTGCTCGAAGTCCAGCTGATGGATAGCTTCAAACCACTCTTTTCTCTCAAAAGGTGGCATATGTTCACTGTCGAACTGATTCGAAATAGCCGCGGCATGAATAATTAAGCCCGTGCCTTTATAAAAACGTTCATTTAAAATCACACGCGTCTGCTTATACAGATTATGGACCAGCGCTAATTCTGCGGCCTGCGCTCCGACTGCTGCCGTCACCGTAAAATCCAGCGCACTACGAATAGCCACAGCTAAATCCTCCCAAGCATAATAGCCAGGCTGTTGAGTCGCTTCCATGAATACACCTGTCTCGCCATCCTTGTAAGGAACAAAAACAACCTCTATATTTTTCGCCTTAAAAAAGTGATCCAGATAAGAAATCAACCGGCTCATACACTCTTCCAGACTCTGCTGCTCACCCTCCGCCTCTTTGGGATCGATGCTGAACAGTGCCATGGTATAATGATTACTCTCTGGGAGACGTGTCAGCCTATTGAAGTTATTTGCCAGCTCTGCGGCTTGCTCCGCATTTTTTTCAAAAGAAAGCTCCTTAAGAATCTTAGTTTTAGCAGCCTCCATAGAACGTTGTTTCATCTGAACCTCTTCGCAGCGTGCTTTAACCTTTTCGATAACGCTTTCAATTTCAGTCAAATCTAGCGGCTTCAGTAAATATCCAACAGCTCCTACATTAAGGGCCGATTTAACATAGTGGAATTCATCATGTCCGGTGAGGAACATAATTTGCATCTGGTCATAACATTCATGTATTTTTTTAGCCAACTCAATTCCATTCATTATCGGCATCTGAACATCTGTAAGAATAATATCCGGTTGAAAAGCCTCTATTTTCTCCAAAGCTTCTCTACCATTGCTCGCTGTTCCGACTACATAGATGCCCATCTCTTCCCAGCGGATATAATCTCTCATCATCTCAAGACCCATTTCTTCATCATCTACCAAAAAAATACTATACACCTGAGGTTCCCTCCTTCTTGTTGTCTGTATTTGCTCCTATTATATTCTTTTCCCCTTAGTCGATCATCGACCAAATAAATGTAAGTCATTTTCAGGCATGAATCGTTACTTTGTAAGATCTAATCCCAACGTGCTCGTAAAAAGGCTATCGGGTCCTAAGCAGACCAGATAGCCCTTCGATACCTACTCATCATTATTCGGACGCATAATGAAAACGGAGGCTCATCGCCCCCGCCGAATCATTATAACAGCTCCAATTGGCTGTTGAAATAGTAGCTTCCTCCTGTTTCTGCTTGGAAGGTAGTTCTCTGATCTCCCCATCGAAGGGTCACCGTTCCCGGTGCGTAGGTGCGAAGCGTAGCTTCCGTCAACTGCCCCTTCTCCCAAACTACGTCTACCTCTACCTTTCCTTTGGCTCGTAATCCAGACACCGATCCTGTATTCCAGGCTTGCGGAAGCGCTGGCAACAGATGAATTTCATCCGCGTGGCTTTGCAGCAGCATCTCTGCAATGGTAGCCGTCCCGCCAAAGTTGCCATCCACGACAAAGATATTGCACTCTGCCCCACCAATCCCTGATTTGGAGAAACTGAACAGATTATCGAAGCACAGTCCGCTAATTAAATGAGAGATATGCTTATACGCCTTCTCCCCGTCATATAGTCTGGCAAAACTAAGACCGAATAAGGCGGCGGTGAACTCTACATCCTCCAGTTCTTCCTGAGCCATCCGGTTCTCCAGCGTTACCCTTGCTGCCGCGCTTAACTCCGGTGTTCTGTCCGGTGTAATCTGGTTGCTTGGATACAAAGCGAACAAATGAGCCAAGTGTCGATGCTCAGGTTGCGCTTCTTCATAATCTTCAAGCCACTCCTGCAGCTGACCTCTTTTACCAATCTGTAGCGGGGGTAACTTAGCCATAGCTTCCTTTAGCTTCAGCTGAAGCTCCACATCTGTATCGAGCAACACCGCAGACTTCAGGCAGAACTCGAAAAGATCTTGCACGAGCACTTGATCCATGGTCGAGCCCATAGACAGCTGCTGTGCACCCTCGCTGCTATCTGCGGGATAGAAGCTGTTCTCTGGCGAGTTAGAAGGACCCGTCACCAGCCAGCCATATTTCGGATGAATCGTCATATAGTCGAGGAAGAATTCTGCGGCTTCTTTTAGCACAGGATATGCCTGGCGCTCTAGAAATACACGATCCTGACTATATTCATAATGCTCCATCAGATGGGTTGCAATCCATAATCCGCCTGTGACATTGAGCCCCCATGAGGTTTCCCAGCCCGGAGCTGTAAACCCCCAGACGTTAGAGAATACATGCGCTACCCATCCTTTGCTGCCATATAAATCGCGTGCAGTTGATTTTCCCGCCTGAGATAAATCTTCAATATATCGCATCAATGGAAGGTGGCTGTCTGCAAGGTTCACGACTTCTGTCGGATAATAATTCATCTGTGTATTAATATCGAGATGATAGTCGCAGCTCCAGCCCATACGGCAAGCCTCACCGTCATTCCAGATTCCCTGCAAGTGCAGTGGAAGAGGTGAATCTTCTCGTGATCCGGCAATGGTTAGGTAGCGGCCATACTGGAGGAACAATGCGAACAACTGAGGGTCCTCAGCCTGATCCTGTGCCAGTAACCTAATCCGCTGATCGGTAGGCAGACCTTCTTTCCCGGAGCTACCCAATTGAATATCCACCTTTGCATAATCCTGACGGTAATCTTGAATATGATCTTCTTTTAACTGTGCATAACCTTTGGTTAATGCCTGCCTTAGGTTGCTGTAGCTCTCCGTCTCCCAATCCTGATTGCTCCGGCGATAATCGGTACTGACCCCAAAATAAATCCGGGCCTCATTAGCTCCGGAAACTCTTAATCGGCCATCCCCCCTGTAGATCGTACCGCCGGATAGACTTATTTTGAGCTGCCCTTTTGCCCATACCCCGCATTTACCATTACTGTGCACCTTTTCTGTAGCTTGCCCCTTGAATTCAATAGTGTCGCCATCCACAACCTCAGTCGTAAACGATTCTGTCCCACCTTCGATGGCAATCGTAAAGGATACACCTCCAGGCCTATCGCTCCAAATTCTTGAAACTACCAGATCATCGGCATGTGAAGCGAAGACCTCTCGACGGATTGTTGTTTCGCCGCTCTCATAGACCGCCCCAGACACTGCACTTGTCAATTCCAGCTCCCGCCGAAACACACCGCCTGATTTAACATCCGCATCCTGGGCAAAATCAATAACCACCTCGCATAATCCCAGGTTCGTACCGAAATTTTGTTTTTTAGGCTGTAAATACTGTTTGGCTAAACGATCACCGCTGTCATAATCGCCGGCAAAAAAGTGACTTCGCATCTCTTCCAGCGCAGTTCTACCTCCGGCAGGAGCAGGGTCGGGATCCGTTTGCCCAGACCAATAGGTCACCTCGCTCATGCTCCACACCTCACGATGCGGCGCCGCCATTACAACAGCACCTATTCTTCCGTTACCCAACGGCAACCCTTGCGACCAGCTTGTTGCAGGGGTTGAATACCACAATTTAAAATCGCTCATTTGATCGTCTCCTGTCTGTAATAGACCTTCAAAAGTTGTTGTTAATTAATCCGCTTTCTCTGTTATTAACATTGTATATTTATCGCATTTATCGTAACATCATCAGTACTACTAGTCTTTGTTGACTCGTTCATTCATTTGACAATTTATCCGTAATCCCAAACATTTAACTACAGGCCAAAATTAAGAAATGCTGCTAGCAAAGGGGTATAGTATGAACAAACTATCTGAAATCACACCGTATGTTGGAGCAATCATGCCTTATCTGTACGACGGAAGCAGCAATGAGCATCTGCGCGTCGGCAATGCCTACGCCTTTCATCTGTTTACCGATGGCCCCGGTGAGATGGAAATCGACGGAGTTCGTTATCCGATTGAGCGTAGAACACTGGTGTTTCTGCGCCCCGGCCAGCCACATGCCTTTCATATTTCCCCTTCTCATCCACTCTCGTCCTACAATGTCTATTTTGATTTGTGGGACAAGCAGTCGCCTATGTCTACTAATCTTTCTTTTATCCATGCGCCTGAACCCTTTAGGCTTGAGAAAAAGGCCACCGAAGTCCCCTGTGCCGAGCTGAAAGAATTGCCCTGCGTTTTCCCGCTAGCTAAATATCCACAGCTATACGATAGTCTTGTGATGATTGCCAAAATATACAATGAAGCGATATTCTACCGGAATGAAGCGGTTCATAGCTTGTTATACGGTTGGATATTAAGCTGGTATAATGCCCTCCATCAGCATCAGCCAAGCGATTATCGGATTGTGCGCCTGTTGGAGTATTTGAACACTCATCCCGAACGTGGTAAATCTATCGAAGACTGGGCACAGCTCTGCGGACTCAAGCGAACCTATTTTCATGAGCTGTTTCTGCGAGAAACCGGAATGACGCCGCGCGCTTATCATCATAATCTCGTTATGCGGCGGGCGGCAGGTCTGCTTCTGGAGAGCGAGCTAAGTGTTACTGCCATTGCTGAGAAATTAGGCTATCCTTCGATCCATCCCTTTTCCAGACATTTCAGTGCCTGCTACGGCATAAATCCCACACAATACCGCCTTAATCCGCAAAGCCGAAAACAAATATAGGTTGTAAAAAAGAATACGCGCTATCCGCAAGAAGCAGAGGGCGCGTATTCTTTTGTTATTTTGCCGTCAATTTGAAGATTTTAGATTCTGCGGGTTCAAGCGTAACTTCCAGCTTTCCTGAGGTTTCCCCTTCTACACCTTCCCATAGGTCCAGCAGCTGGTAAGCAGCTTGAGCATTCAGCCCTGCCCGTTCTAATGAGAGGGATTTAGGAGCAGATTTCGTGACATCGTAATTGAAGACAGCTATATAAAAGGCATTTTCTTCTGAAGATTCGAGCACAAAAGTATCACAGGATTGCTTGCCGAGGTCCCCTTCTATCGGTCTGAAGGTTTTGCCAAGACGAGCAACATCCATAATTTCCTTATTGCTCAGCCAAGCTTTAGCCCGGGCGGCGGCTTCCTCTTTTCGGAAGTCATCCCCTAGCAGCAGCACCGTTCCCGCGATCACCGAAGCAGTTAGCCGGCTGCGACCTTCATGCCAGCCCGTGGCTTCCTGGTTATGGCTTTTGTACAGTACGGAATGGTCGGGATCATTGTAACGGTACAATGAATCGCTCATCCACCAGCCATGGGTCAAAGAGTTGAGCATATATTCTGTATCCTGCAGCGTGCCAAAAACATCACAAGAGACACGCCGGCTATGTGCAAATGCATAAGGGAACAACGGTGCGATGGACAGATTAATAAAGAACGGTCGACCAATTACCTCTGGAGACAGCTTGTTCTGCAAGTAGGACATACCATAGTGATACGCCGCAATGCCCGTCGTAATCTCCGGATTGTGATGCTGCCCTTCCAGTGCGCCATGTGCCAGGAAATCCAGCTTGATATACTCGAATCCTTCCGAGATGAATTTATTTGTATACCAATCTATTCTTTGCAGGTTCCCCGGATGTGTGGGGTCAATAGCTAGCCCTCCATCAACATCCGGCAGAATCTCTCCTTCGCTGTCCCGAAGCAGGATATCGCCATAGGTGTATTTACCGTTCGTACCTTCCACGACATCTCCAAACTGAGTAGGACTTCCCCAGAAAGCGAAAGGGGTCCAGTAAGTTCCCGGTCTATGACCATTCTTCCGCACTAGCTCAAGTGCATTTTTCATTTCTTCTGCTGTGAAATTATCCCAAAAAGCGTCAAAGTTGATGTACAGCGTATCCTCATTCTGGAATCCTAACGGCTGCACTTCTTTTTTCAAAAACTCACTGGTCGACGTATACAAATCATAATCCAGATCAGCCATTGCAGCAGACCAGCTATTCCAGCCAACAGGAACGCCACCCTCCCAAGCCAGTGGAGCTTCAATCCATGTATTGGCCCGGCCGTAAGCTTCAAGACCTTCTCTGTAATCATCATAAAAACCTACGAATACGAGCGGTGACTCCACTCTTTTGCCTTTTACATAACCGTGCGGCTGAAAGTCACGGGTTAATTCACTCACAGCCCCACCGTAAAGATCCAGCTCCTCGATCTGGCCGCATCGCTCGCTTTTGATACGAATACCCGTTTTCCACACCTTGTGAGTTATGGAACCCATGATAATTCCTCGCCGGCTATCCGGTGCGAACACTGCCGTTACCTCGTAGCTCTCTGTATCCATAGGTGGCTTCACCACTGTATATCTGACCCATTTATCGTTGTCGTAAGGCACACGCAGGATGCTTGGTTCATCCGGTTGACCTGACTCGCCGCCGAGGGATACCGATTTGCTCTGAATGACCGCCATGCGGTTCGCTTTGATATCCTCATCGCTTGCGATCACACTTTGCATCAACACATATGAGGAGGACTCATAAATATAAAAATGCTGCTCCAGCTGAGGCAGCAGGGATGTTTCATGCACAATCACTAGATGAACACCTTTACCAAAACCTTCACGAACAACCTCTTCCTGCAACTTCAGCACGTGGCTCTGATAGTGTTCAGTATTATATTCCCGGCCCTGCCAGCGAAAGGCGCTGCGAATCCCCTTTACATGTGCAGAAGTCCCGCCGACAACGGATGACTCACCCGTTCCGAGATCAATCTCCAGATTCACCAGGCCATTGGTTACACGGATAAGAGACGTTGTGTCTGTATTCACGTTTACGGTTGTATTACTGTCAGTTAGCATAATTTGCCTCCTTGTTGCTGCATTTTGGACCTTGAAGGCCGCAGTCTCAGTAGCTGTATCCCCCAAGTATGACCTCATTATAAAGAGCGGATAAAGCGTTTTCTATACAACAATCTTCCGATCCATACCGCGATCTAACACATCCTACCTAAACTCTGCTGGCCCTGAAGCTTCATGCTGAAAATGCAAAAAACAGCAGCAGGACCAAACGTTCAGGTCCTACTGCTGTTCATACGCTTATAAAACGGATTATTGCTGATCACCAATGATAAGCTTGTAGGATTGTCCCGCGGTTGTAGCGAAACTTACCCTTCCTTCGGCGGAACGTTCACACTGTATATCCTGACTGCCACAGGTTACCTTAAGTGGGGTATCCATGCGGATCACACATTCTGTGCCCAGCAGGGAAGTGATCTGCGCTTCCACTAGCTTGCCGTTGTCCCACTGAATGCTGACTTCAAAGCCACCGCGGGCACGTACACCTGCAACGCTTCCCTCCTGCCATTCATTCGGCAATGCAGGCAGTAGTTCGAGATAGCCGCGGTGAGATTGTAGCAGCATTTCGGCAATCCCGGCGGAGGCTGCAAAGTTGCCATCAATCTGGAACGGCGGATGTGCACCGAGCAGATTGGCATAAACTCCGCCGTGATTATATTGCTCCGACTCCCCGTCCTTCACCAGCCGCAACATGTTGGAGAGCAGACGCAAGGAACGGTTTCCATCCCGGAAGCGGCTCCATAAAGCGACTCTCCAGCCCAGACTCCAGCCTGTGCTTTCATCCCCGCGCCGCTCCAGCGAGGTTCTTGCCGCAGCAAATAGCTCAGGGGTCTCTTCTTCTGACAACTGGCGGCCCGGATAAATTCCAACCAGATGCGAGGTATGTCTGTGGTACATGTCCTCATCCTCAAAATCAGAGAACCATTCCTGCAGTTGCCCGTACTTGCCAACCTGCAGTGGCAATAGACGCTCACGGGTACTTTTCAGCTCTTCACGCAAAGCCTCATCCGTTCCAAGAATCACTGATGCCTCGATACAGTTCGTGAACAACTCCCAGATCAGTGATATATCCATTGTGGCACCCGGGCTGACCGCAGCCACACCCTCCGCTGTCCGGAATTTATGCTCTGGTGAAGTGGACGGGGAGGTCACAAGATTACCCTTGCCGTCGTCAATCAGCCAATCCAATGCGAACAGAGCCGCCTCCTTCATGACAGGATAAGCCGAAGTCCGCAAGTATTCAGTATCTCCGCCAAAAGCAAAATGTTCCCAAAGATGCTGGGTCAGCCAGATGCCGCCCATTGGCCAATAGGCCCAGCTTGGATCTCCATCACCATAATCACCTACCGGTGCAGTGTGTGCCCAAAGATCCGAGTTATGATGAGCTACCCAGCCCCGGGTGCCATAGTTGGTCCGAGCGGTATCCGCCCCTCTCTTCGCCAGATTGCCGACGAAATCCAAAAGTGGCTCATGACATTCTGCCAGATTGCAAATCTCAGCGGGCCAATAGTTCATTTCTGTATTGATATTCAGTGTATAGTTACTGCTCCAAGGCGGACGAGTAGAGGCATTCCATATTCCCTGAAGATTGGCGGCCTGCGTTCCGGGACGCGAGCTTGCGATCAGCAAATAACGTCCGAAATGAAACAGCAGCTCAACTAGACCCGGATCTTGCGCGGAGTAAGTCGTAATCCGCTGCTCGGTTGACATTCCTTCCGGTGCCAGCGGCTTGCCCAGCCGAAGCTTCACCCGATCGAAAAGTGCCCGGTAATCAGTGATATGCGCTTGAAGCAGGCTGGTGTAAGACTTGCCTTGAGCACTTGCCAAGAAGGAAGCTGCAATGGTGGAGGCATCTTTTCCTTCAATTCCCGGGATTAGGTCATACCCGTTAAAACCTGTAGCCGCACTGAAATAAAAGGTTGCCGCTGTCGCACCCAGCAAATGAATCCCATTGCCATCAACCGTTACTTGGCCGTCATCCGCCGTCACGGAGAGTTGTCCTTCGAAAGCCATTCCCTTGCTGCTGCCTAATTCACCGTATTGGATGGGATTGTCGCTCCCGAAATAGCTTGGATCTACATGCTCCGGTGCCGTTCCCGATAGAACAAAGCTGTCACCTTGCGGATAAAGGTTGTGCCGGAGTGGACTTTCCAGCGTGGCATGCACATTCAATGCGCCTGGCACACTTGCGGTCAAACGAAGTACAAGCAACTGATCAGGATGAGAAGCGAACATCTCACGGGTATAAGTAACATTGCCAATCTGATATTCAATGCGATGCAGCGCATTTTCCACATCCAATGTACGCTGATAAGAATGATAGACGTTGCCATGCTCAAAACGAAGCAATAGATCACCAAAAGGTAAATAAGATTGAGTATACGGCCCCATCATTTCTCTGGTCAGCGTGTCCGCCTCAACATAACGGCCTTCTTGAATCAGCTGTCGCACCTTTGGCAGAACGTTCTTAGCACCGGGATTGTTCCCCTCTTTTGGGTATCCTGACCAAAGCGTATCCTCGTTTAGACTAATTTTCTCCTGTTCCACACCACCGAAGATCATACCGCCCAGACGTCCATTCCCAATTGGAAGTCCTTCCGTCCATACATTTGCTGGCTTGTCATATTGAAGTTTCATACGCGCTCTCCTCACCATCTGTCATTTAATAAATTATCAGTAATTTCAACCTCACTGCAGGCATTTAATTCAATCGCATCATCAAGATTCGAAAGACTCGCCTCACCACTGCCTGCCAGAATTCCATTGCACTTAAAGACCAGTCCGCAGGTGCTCTTGGCACTAAGGGCCAACACATCAATACTTTCAAACTTGTTATTCGTGATGACAATTCTCTGGTGAACGGGAGCACGCTTATCTATCTCCACATTCTCCGGCGAAATAAAGATAACCGGATGCTTTTGACTTCCACATTCCAGAAAATGATTGCCGCTGATGATCACATCCTCCACCTTGCCGGATTCATACCAGGACTCAGCATCCACTGCAATCAGAATGGCATTCATATGCATCCGTTCAAAAATGTTACCCTTAATTTCCACTTTGCGCCGGGTTGTCACAAGAATACCGCGGGTGGGTACTCTCGCGAAGTGATTATTAGTGACTTCAACCTCTGGAGTCCAGGTAACATTCTCTATAACATCATGGCTGCCTATATCATCAGGAGCCGGATGAGCCAACGTCAACAAAAGCTCGCGTGGATTTAGCCGCTTCACTTCGACCACTTCATTAGCCGCATAAGTGGTCAATGAACCGGAGCGAACAAATTCAATTTCGTCCCCCGGATAGAAAGCCATAAATCCGTAGGTCTGATGATGCATGAACCGGACCTTTACTACATTCGCCGATGGCTGCTCTACGATCCGCAGATAAGTACCATGGACATTAACGGGATCGTCATGTGAACCGGAAAAATTACTATCGGCAATGATCACCTTTCCCCGGCAGCTAGACATGTGAATAAAGTCCGCAAAGCCTGTGACCGTTCGTCCCGTTTCCGGACGCGGTGAGAGATCCATACGGCGGAAGCTGAGATTCTCGCTGAACTGGCCAACGATGCCAAGTCCATGCAGAAAATGTAGCCCAATATCGCTCAAGGTGATGTTCGAGCTTTCCGTAATGAATACGCCCACCTGATCACGGATGCCGTCACGGCTTTGTAGAACATGCCCCGGAATAACCTCAGGCTGAAAATTAAAATGCAGACGGAGCTTCATCGGCTCCAGTTCCTCGACAGTGTCTGCCTGCTCCAGCCAGTTATCCATCCGCCAAGTCGTATTGCGCTGCGGATCATAAGTCTGCATTGGGCCTTCAGAAAAGCTCCAGCCCTCACCGTTCCAGACCAACTTATCCTCCCTAATCTCATAACGTGAATCGGGATGTACTTGGACATCGAACGAATGGTCACCGCTTTCGGTAATCGTCATCTCCGTCACAGTTGGCCGGGCATAGTCGGTATGTAAATTACGGATCTCCACATTCTTGCAGCCATCCAGCAGGAGCATCGTTTGCTTGCCGTGAAAAATAAATAATGAACCATTCCCTTCCAGCGTTAAATTATATTGTCCCTTCAGCAAAATACCGATGGTCTTAGTGACATCCCTGTTCTCTTCTTCACTGGCAGTATTTGAGATAAAATAAGGTTTGCGGATAGCCTCGTCCGGATAGAAATGATAGCAGCCCTTCGGGCAATCCAGTAGTACTGGACCGGGAATTTCAGCGACAGCCTGTATAGCCCGAACCATGGCTGGCTGCGCGTCTAAACCAGAATCCGGCAGCACTCCATAATCCGTTAGGCGGATTACAGCAGGAGTAGTTAAGGCGTTATTCTCAGCAGAAGTAATCATCGGCACCGCCTTTCTTTTTTTGTAAACGCTTAATATTTGGCAGTATAATCTCTCCGCTTAAAATAATCAATTGTGCAGCAGTTTCAGAATACGCAGACTGGTGCCTTTACTCTGTTCATCCTTCAGCCCCGTAATGCGTACTGAAACATGCAATTCTTGACGTTGTTCCTGGATCGGAAACATGGCGATAATAGGCCGAAAGGCAAGCGGACACCATTCATCGAATAAGTTCACAGCTTTATAAGAACTGCCATTTAGCGAATATTCAAAAATCCCGCTATCCGGTCCGTAGAGCAGCATCAAGCCTGCGCTTTGCCCGGTCACTGTAAAAGAAAAAACAGCCTCCTTGCTATGGGTATACAGATGCTCTGTTCCAAAACGCCAGTTCATCAGCGAATCTCCTGCAGCCAGTTCGCGAAGTTCGTAACCGTTCACAAGATCAGCCGCACGGAAATCAAGCAGGCTGCCGTATTCATAATTTTGCTCCGCCAAAGGTGGAATATCTAAAGAGCTTTCGCTACTCAAATTCGTCTTGTTAGGAACAAGCGCTGTCTCCAGATACTCTCGCAAAAAAGAGGCATACAGCGCATGACCTTCATCATTGGGATGATATCCATCCGGTGCCAGCTTAGTCCACTCCATTTGTTCCGCCTCTAGCTGCGCATAGACTCTAGCTGCAAAATTAACAGAGGGAAGCTGATAATGTTCAGCTACTTCTTCATGGACAGCAATATTAAAGGGATTGCTCCCGGAGAGATTCTTCTCTGCTGCTGTATACAAAAAGCAAATATCAGTGCCCGGTGACAACCGCCTGCATTGGCGGACAATGCCCTCCATCCCTCTAATGGATTCTTCCCGGTCATTGCCGTCATTGACGCTAAATTCAACGAATAACAAATCAATTGTGCCCTGCTGCAGGACATGCTCCTGTAATCGATGAGCACCTAAAGTTGAGTTCGTCCCCCCCACTCCCGCGTTGATGAAGCGGAACTCCTGATCCGCAAACCGCTCCTGAAGATACTTACCAGTGAGTGCTCTCCAGCTATATGTGTCTGCTTCGGAAGCACCTGCCCCCTCCGTAATTGAGCCGCCTAAAAAGGCAACGGTTACAGTCCCTTTTTCCGTAAGCCTGCCGTTAACTTGAGGTAGTCCACGGCGCGGAACTACAAATGAATGATTGCAATGATTCTCGTCTGTCATAACTCAACCTCCATCCACAAAAACCCATATTTTCCCCTGAAATCAAGAAATCAGGTGCGGGGTCTATCATACAGCACCTGATTCTGATTTCAATATTTATTTTTTTGAAGTATCATAAGCCTTTTGTAAAATTTCGAGATAACGGTCAAGCTTCAAGTTCTGCAATCCCTTTACATAAGCGTCCCAGTCCTTGTTCAGATCCTTGTTGCCTGTAATGAATTGCAGCTCATTTTGTTCGATGTAATTTTTCAAATTTGTCTGCAGCAAGCTGGCTTCATCAATCTCACTTGGATCAATCCAGATCGACCAGATGGGGAATAACTCTTTAGGCTCATGACCTTCGTATAGCAGAGTCGCATCATACAGTCTACGTTCATAACCATCAGAAGCAAAGATGTCGGTACCTTGAACGTAAGTATCACGGTATTCTTTAGGCTCATAGAAGTGAGCCATACCACTCCAGCCTGCATTACGTGGTGCTGCGCCTTCTTCACCTGGAATTAGTTTGATCATCGGTTTAACATCTTTACCCAACGCCACATCACCTTCGACCGGATCTGTCCAATCGGTTCCCTTCAGGCCAGCTGCGCCATTCGTTTGGCCTTCTGGTGTGAACATATAATCCACCATCTTGATCAGTGTAATTTGTGCTTCTTCACTTGCTTTGTTTGTGATCACGAATTTTGCACCCGGGACTACGCCGCCTCCATCATGAGTCGCATAGGAAATTCCTTGAGGTCCCGAAATCGGAGGCAGCGGGTTGTAATGTGCTGAACGGGTATTCCCCGGGTCGATGTTTACGAAGATCGCTGGGTGCATACCTGCACCTGCACCTAGAATTTCTGCATCAGCATTTTCACCGATTTTCTTAAAAGCTTCCGCGTTTTGTGTAAAGGCACCCGGATCAATCAACCCTTCGTCAAACAGGGATTTAATATAGGTCAATCCTTCTTTCCACTCCGGAGTAATGGCAGCAGATTGCACCTTTCCATCCTTCATGTTCAGGTAATTACGATCATCATCATAAACAAATGCGTTCATCAAGAAAGGAACGATCCGTACGCCGAACTCCTCGATGGAACCGCTTAGCGGCACTTCATCCGCTTTGCCATTGCCGTTCGGGTCTTGCGTTTTAAAGGCTTTCAGTACATTTTTGAAATCCTCAGTGGTCTTCGGCATCTCCAAGTTAAGCTTTTTCATCCACTCAGAATTCAGCCACATTTTGCTAGGATAGGAACAGTGGAAACATTCTGTATAAGCTACAAGTCCGTAAATGTTGCCATCAGGTGCAGTATTAAGCGTTCTTAGGTCAGAGTTCTTTTCCATGGCTGCTTTAATATTTGGAGCATATTTATCAATCAGATCATTTAGAGGAATGAGTACACCTTGCTTGCCGTATTTCAGTAGATCGGCCTGTGAGAATTGATCAATATAGTGAGTAAGCAGGTAAGCATCCGGATAGTCACCACTCGCCAGTGAGATCTGGCGTTTTTCCTGAGCACCATCCGATGGGTTGATCTGCCAGTTGAATTTGAAATTAAATTTCTCTTCTACATGTTTTGTGAATTTATTGGTCGGAAGGTCGATGCCGGATTCCTGAACTGAGAACACGCTGATCTCAACCGGCTTGCCAGACGAACCCGAACCAGAACCCTGCTGCGTGCTGGATGTGTTATCTGTATTTTTATTTGCACATCCGCTAATTACAACCGTAAATGCCATGACCAGAATTAGTAAAGTTATCAAGCTTTGCTTCTTCAAATATTATCACTCCCTTTTGTAATTTAGCAGGTGATACGATGATACCTTAAGTGTGTACTCCGGGCATACCTCCTTTCCAAAAAAGAGATTTCTAAGATCAACCCTTGACGGAACCAACAAGCATCCCCTGTACAAAATAACGCTGTACGAAAGGATAGATAACAAGTACCGGCAAGGTGGCAATCACAATTAAGGAATACTTCAGCAGCTCGGAAAGCTGTTGTTTCTCAACCAGTTTCCCCACGTCCATGGCCCCACCAGCGCTGTTGTTCTGAATGATGATGCTTCGCAGGACAAGCTGTAAGGGGAACAAATCTGCTGATTTCAGATAAATCAACGCATCGAAATAGGCATTCCATTGACCTACCGCGTACATAAGCACCAACACTGCGAGAATCGGTTTGGATAACGGGAGTACCACGCTCCAGATGAATCTCATATCACTACAGCCGTCGATTTCACTAGCTTCCAAAAGCTCCTCCGGAATCGAGGATTGAAAGAAGGAGCGGGCAATAATGACCTGCCAGACCCAAATGGCGTTCGGAATCAGCAGCGCCCAGCGAGTGTCGATCAGATGCATCTCCTTCACTACCAAATAGGTGGGAATTAGCCCCCCACTGAAGATCATGGTGAAGGTAATGATCATCATCAGTGTATTTCGTCCGAAAAAACCTTTTCGAGACAGCGGGTAAGCGATCATGACCGTTAAAGTTATACTAATCAGCGTTCCCGCTGCGGTGTAGAAAATTGAGTTTCCATAACCAGTGATAATCTCAGGCGTATTCAGCAATACTTTGAAACCTTTGAAGGATATATCTACAGGCCAGAGCCAGACACGACCAGAGGTCACGGCTGCCGGACTACTGATTGAGCTGCTGATGATAAAAATAAGCGGATAAAGTACAGCGATTACCACAAGAGTAAGCACAATATAGATTGTGATCAGGAACGCTTTGTCGCCGACGGATTCTTTAATCTTTTTTTGAACTGCTGCTGCCATAGATGAGCTCCTTTCCTACCAGATGCTGTTCTTAGTGATTCTTTTCGCCAGACCGTTTACTGTAAATAAGAGAACCAAGTTGATGATGGAGTTGAACAGGCCCACCGCAGTTGCAAAGCTGTAATTGGCATTCAACAGGCCGACCCGGTAGACATAGGTGGCAATGATCTCAGAATTAACGAGGTTAAGCGGGTTCTGTAGCAGGTAGACTTTTTCAAAGCCAATCGCCATTACATTCCCTACATTCAGAATCAAAATGATAACGATGGTTGGCACAATCCCTGGCAAATCGACGTGGCGGATTTTTTGAAACCGCGAGGCTCCATCAACTTTGGCAGCTTCATAAAGTGTTGGGTCTATCCCTGCAAGCGCTGCCAAATATACGACTGCACTGTAGCCCGCTGTCTGCCAAATATCAGACCACACATAAATCGAACGGAACATGCCGGGTTCACCTAGGAAGTTAATAGAATCCAGTCCGAAGAAGTTGAGTGCAATGTTGGCAAAACCGAGCCGAGGGGCCAGAAAGAGCATAACGATTGACACCATGACAACCGTCGAGATGAAATAAGGGGCAAACGATACAAGCTGAACGAATTTCTTAAACCTTCCTCCCCGTACCTCATTAATCATGAGCGCAAGAATAATCGGGATTGGAAAACCCGCCAGCAGCTGATAGCCACTAAGCATAATAGTATTCTTGAGCAGTGTCCAAAACTGCGGATTCTCAAAGAAGAGCTGAAAGTTTTTAAATCCGACCCATGGACTTCCCCATATCCCTTTTATGACGTTATAGTCCTTAAAGGCTAGGACAGTGTTCAGCATCGGATAATACTTGAAGATGATAAAAAACAGCAAAGGCGGAATCACAAGCAGATGTAACTGCCAGTGCTTTTTTATGCTTTTGCGAGCATTTTGTAAGAATACGGGGCCTTTGCTTTTCGGCAACGACTTGCGATGTAGTACTAATTCTTTCTCCAGAACAATTCCCCCTAAGCAGATGTCTGTGATTTGTGATAGCGCTTTCTACGGATTGATCATAGATGACTTTTATCTCCAAAAGAAAGGTACACTTGGGTGCTTCAGCGTACAAATCGCCCTATCTGAGGAGCACAAAATAGCAGTAGAACGGCCATTTTTCCGAATTGCAGGGTTGAAATCAGAAAAAGACTGCATCATCCAAAGTGGACAGTGCAGCCTTATGTTATGGCCTATTTTTTTATTCATCCACAGATTGTCTATAGGCACTCGGGGAGACACCCATCAACCTTTTGAATGCGCGTCTGAAGGAATGTGAACTGTTGTAGCCCACCCGCACGGCAATCTCATCCACCGTTAATCCGCTCTCTTTGAGCAGGATGATGGCCTGATCCATTCTGACTTTTATCAAATGGTCGGAGAAATTAACACCCGTGACCTCTTTAAACAGCTGGGAAATGTATTTTTCCGGCCGCTCCACCTGTTCCGCCACCCGGTAAAGGGTTAGTTCCGTATCCGAATAGTTTTTTGCTGTGTAGTCCTTAATCTGCTTGATGATTTGAATATGAATATCTTTCTTTTTATTCGCAATGAGTCCGCACAGCTCTTCCATAATGTCAAAAAATTCGTTCTGGATCGTCTCAAGCGACTCTGATGAGCCAATGTCTATGACCCGCCGTTTGACACTCTCGATATCTGAATATTCGGTAAATGCCTTTTGATCCAATAGCTTGAGAAAAGTCCCCTTCATTTCCCCGACAAGCTGGTGCTTCATTTCGATGGATAATTCTCGCTGCTCCATATTCTGAGCAATAATCGCACGCACAATCCGTTTGGCTTCCTCAAGCTCTCCGGCTCGAATCGTGCTGATTAACCGTTGCTCCGAATCCAGCGGATAATAATAAGTTGTATTCTCAATTTGAGCTTCACTGCTCCAGATAATCCCTTTTTTATTCATATAAACAGCATATTCCAGTGCCTGCTTCGCTTGATCATACGAAAGGCTAACCTCTGTTACCTCTGTGAATAGATCCCCGAAGCCCGCCAGAATGGTAATGCGGTACTCATTAAAGACATTTGTAGCGAGCTCCTCCATCGTCTGGGTGATATTCGCTGCTTCCTGTTCCTTGTCAGCTCCGTCTTCCCTAGAAAAGAACAGCGTTACAACTTTATCAGAGCCCATATCCGTCATCAAGACATCCACGCCAAGATCAGCCAAGGTCTGTTTCAGCAGCAGCCGGGAAGCACTCAGCTCGTTCAGAATTTCAACACTGTCCATACCCGCATAACCGTTAATCTGAACAATTCCTACGTAGCCAGTACTCTGATTCATGCTGATATCCGCCTGTTTGGCGGCAGAGATAATTTCATCCCGCGTTTTGAATTCGCCGGCAATCAGCCGTTTCAGGAAGGCATCTCGGACCAGAGGAAGCTGGCGGTTAAGCTCGGACTCGAGCAGCTTATTTTTGGTAATCATATCGGCTATATTGCCGCTCAAAAAGTCAAATTCATTTCTCTCCGAGGCTTCTTCTTTGCCGAATTGCTCCTTCATGACACTGAGCATACGGTTGATTGGCGCGCTGTTACGGTAAGCTAATATCAGTCCGGCAATCAAACCGATAATTAGAGTGCCTCCCGTAATTTGTATGGAGATTCTCTTGATTTTGTTAGCATTCTCCATCAAAATATCTTGAGGAATCCCGGTCTGATACACCCAGCCATTGGAATCGGAACGGGTAGTAATCACCAGATCATCCTTATAAAACTGACTGACCTTGTTCTTATCAAAAGCTGGATCGTCGAGCATTTTGACCATTTTCTGCTCATCACTTCCTTGCAGAACAATCGTATTCCCTTTAGCATCACTAATATGCACCCAACCCCCATATCGCTCGGTCAGGCCTGAAAGCAGGCTGGAAATATTTTTTTCATCAATAATCACTACTGCGACAGCCGGCGAGGAATCATTAAAGCTATCCAAGGGGAGTGACTGCATATAGGTAATAACCGAGGTTTGCATCCCCCTGCTGACAAAATCACTAAGTGGCTTGATCTCGCTGCGGTGGGTTGTCTCAAGCACTTCTTTTCTCCAATCCTGTAACGAAAGATCCTTATAGTTGAAATTAGAATAGTAATGCTCCGGACGATAGGTCGAACCTGGGGTTAGGATAAGATTATAGTTGGCGAGGTAAATATAATAGTTTTGCAAAAAATCATTAGTCTGGCCGAAGGTCAAAACATTCCGCATCGTTTTCCAAATCCCATACACATTCGTCTCATTTTCACTTTCATTCATAAGAACATTTAGCTCCTGGTTGACCGCCAATTGCCTGGTAAAGCCTTCAACCTCCGCCATACGGCGCTCCAATATCTCCTGACTTTTCTGAAGCTGAGTGACTCCATTCTCAATCGAGATGGACTGTGTCACGGAGATCGAGGTTAGATAGGACATGTACCCGCCAATGCTGGGTATGACCAAAATGACCACATAAGAGATTAGAAATTTACGAAAGATATTGGAATATTTCAGCGTAGTTAGCCTCCCTCAATATGACATTTCGATAGCGCTATCATTACCATAGATTAAAACATTTTGCTTCATAGTCAAGGGTTTGAACTCACTTCACCCTCCTGCACCTCTTCAGAAATGGAAAAAAAACAGCGATCTACGCCGTTATCACTGCCTTTTATCGGCAATTCCGATATTTTATCTATAGTGCGTGGCCCTCCTGTCATTTAGAAAAAAGGGGCCAGTAACGGCCCCCCTTCTTCAATGCTTTGGCTAGACAATCAGTTCTTCTTCTGATCTCTGGCCTCTGATCCAGATGTAAAGACATGATCCGTCGAAGCTTCTTCAATATCGCCGAAGGCCCAATGCGTTGCCGGAACATCTGCCCACTGTGGATTTGTTACATTGGTTAGAGGACCTCTGCCCAAAGCCCTATTTATAACCACAACAGCTTCGGCACGAGTAAGCTTGGCATTAGGACGGAAAGTCCCGTCATTATAACCAGTCAAAATGCCCGTACCTTGGGCTTGCAAAATCGCCGCCTGTGCCCAATGTCCATTGATGTCAGAGAAACCGGAGCCCTTCTGCGTCGAATCCGTTCTAAGCAGGGTCACCAGACTGGCCATTTCTGCACGCGTCAATGGTTGATTAGGTTTAAAGGTGCCATCGCTGTAACCCTTCATTAGTCCCATCTTCGCTGCTTTAGTTATGGCATCAGCACCCCAGTAACCAGAAGGCACATCACTGAACACAACCCCTGCTCCAGTAGCTCCCTTCTCAGCAACATTGGCAAGAATCGTTGCCATCTCAGCACGCGTAATTTCGTGCTCCGGCTGGAAGAACCCACCCGGATAACCTTTGATATATGTGGTATGACGGATCGTATTAGACTCGCCATTTCCTGCAGATCCATCCTCATTTCCAGTTGCCGGAGTTGGCGTCGGAGTCAGGGCAGGTTTAGAAGATGGCTGAGCTGGAATGTATGAGCCACCCGAATCCGTTGATGTTGGTGTTGGTGTTGGTGTCGGTGTTGGTGTTGGTGTTGGTGTTGGACTTGGCGTTGGTGTCGGAGATACAGCAGGACTCGTTGAAACTGTGAATTTCAATTGATCCGTCAGCATGAAATCACCAGATTTCTTCACAGCTTTAAGCGTGTGTATCCCGCCCTCCAATCCCGAAATACTATAAATTTCCTGACGGGTCAGGCGGCTCTGACTATACGCATTCACGGTTTGGACCCGTTGTCCATCCACATAAATATCCATATCACCTTGCTCTGGACCCATAGGTGTGATCAGGCTGATTCCGGTACCCTTGAAGGTATATTCAAAGAAATCACCGTCCACTGATGTGGAGTGAACATCGTTAAGATAATCTCCCTTCACAGTAAACTTAAGGTTCAGCGTCCCCACTGGCTGTGCAGCAAGATAAGATTTATTCAGTGTAACACGGTTACCTGCTACTGAATAATCAGTCCCGAGAACCAGATCATATAATCCGTTAGTAATACCGGCAAAGCTTTCCGCTTGCTGCAGCAATGTCACCTCAATATCTTCCTGAGCGGAAGCAGCTTTATCAAAGCTGGCAGCGATCGGATTAATCATATTCGGAATTTCTACCTTAAGCATATCAAGGAGCATAAATCTGCCTGATTTCTTCACAACCTTGAGCGTGTGCATTCCATCCGGTAAGCCAGAAATGCTGTAAAGGTTCTGAAGTGACATTTGTCCATGATGATAGGCACTGACGGTTTCCTTAAATTGATCGTCAACATATATATCCATATCACCCTGTGACTCATCTACCTCTGTGAACAGCTGAATCCCCGTTCCTCTGAAGGTATATTCAAAAGAATCACCATTCTGCTCCGTATATTGCACATCGTCTTTATAGTCACCCAATCCTCTGCCACTGCTGCGGTTCCAAGTGCCATTGTACTTAACTGTCGAATCATCGTTATTAATCATCACATAACGAATGCCTGTAGAATCACTAATTTGTATCGACAGGGTCTGTGGATCACCAGTGTTAAAAATGAAAATCAAGTCGGTTGTGCCTGCCGGCTGCTGCGCAAGGTATTGCTTATGAATGGTCAATTTATCATTCGTCACCGTAAAATCGTCTTCCGAAAGTGCCTCGCCATTATTTTCAATACCGCTCAGTGTATTACCATTCAAATTCAGAGTGACAGTAACATCCTCTTGTTGTTCTATTGCTTGGTCGAATCGAGCAGATGTCGGAGTAATGGTACTATTCTGTTCTCCTGCTGGAGTTTCTGTAGTCACCTTAAATGCGTCAAGCAGCATAAAATCACCTGAGCTTTTGACCACTTTAAGCGTGTGAGAGCCGTTAGCCAGTCCTGAGACACTGTACAGATTTTGCTGTACCTCTCTTGATCCTGTTTTATAAGCACTAACGGTCTGTGCAGCCTCATTGTCCAGCGTAATAATCACATCTCCCTGAGATTCATGCTTTTCGGTCAGCAGGTCAATGCCAGTGCCCGTAAAGGTGTACTCAAAGGAATCCCCGTTCTTCTCGGAATAATGCACATCGTCTTTATAATCACCCAATCCTCGAGATGAGCTTACCTGCCATGCGCCATTATATTTAATGCCGCTGTCATTATCATTAATGTAAACTACATTAGTGACCGTTGCCTTGTTCGCAGCAGACGAATTCTCAGACGGGTCAGTCCCATAGTTCGTAATATCCGATTGTGAAGCCATCGACGGAGCAGACGAGGAATCCTTGATCGTAATGCTCAAATCCTGCTTTCCTTCTAGCAGCTCTTTGCCGCCATTACGCTTCCAATCCCCGCTGTAGCGCATACCTGTATCATCATCATTGACTGTAGAGGTGCCACCTAATGCTGTAACTTTAAGCATCCGTGACGCATGAGGTTCAAGTATGCCTCCGCTAAATTCCTTCTCAAAGTCTCCCAGCTCAGTGTAACTCCATAAATCGCGAACGGAAGCCGGACCTTCAAGGCCGAGATCACTCCATTTGACTTTCACCTCCGCACTCCGACTGCCCAGATTGAACAGAGCTACGCTGTAAGTGCCATCTCCATTATTGGCATACCAAACCTGCTGCTGGGTATCCATAGATACCGGATGGCCTGGACGTCCTGCCTGATTTACGGCAATCACCTCATCATTGGTAAGCAATTCTAGACCATAGCTGTCCAGCCTAGTCATGTCATTACCTGTATACAGTGGTACGGAAGAGATTGACCAGAATGTCATCGCGGATTTCCGCTCGTCTTTGGTCAGACCATCCATAGATCCGTTACCAACGTTCAGGGAATCAAAATCATTCCAACCCCCAGGACCTGCATCCCTCCACCAAAGTGCTGCTTTGGGGAACAAGCGGGAAATACTCGGCCAGGCTGTCAGCCCACTGCCATCGTAAGCTTCCACATCCCAGTCAATTCGCCAACCGTTGGCATACTTTTTCCAGAAATCCACGTAATTGTGATCGAGCGCCCAGGACAGCTCAAACCAGATGTTATTTCTGTCAAAAGCCTTAGACCATGCCTCAACATCGCCGCGCGCATCACGGCTCAAGTTATCAATCCCCGAGCCAGGAGTCACGCTGTCAAATTTGACGAAATCAATGCCCCACTCGCCAATCATATCGGCAATAGAATCCACATACTTCTGGGCACATGGATTCGTGAAATCAATTTTATAAGTGTAGGAATTCCAATAATCCATAATGGTAAGCGGCTTGGCTGTAATGTCCTGTATGCGGCATTGGCCACCAGTCCCGTAAATCTCAAGATTCCGATTATAGGCATCGATGGATACCCCCGGAATCATATAGATTCCAATTTTCTGTCCATTATTATGAACATAGTCGATGACCTCTTGAAATCCGTTAGGATATAAGGTCTCACTTGGAATCGGTCTGCCGTATTCATCCATGTCGCCATTCCAGCCCGCATCAATATTGATGTATTCATATCCATGGGCTTGCAACTTCTCATGCATAACATCCGATTGTTTCTTAATGCTTTCGGCCGAGGTCCATTTACCTGCACCGTCGTACACCTGCATGCTGTAACTGCTCCAGCCCATATACGGCTTTTGCGCCATACTTTTCTCAGCTGCTAGTGCCACATTGCCCTGCGTTCCTGTGAAACCGAACTGCGCTGCTGCAATTATAAATACCAACAGGCTCATTCCCAGCTTTTTTCCCATTCGCTTCAAATTATCCTTACCCCCTCATGAAATGTGGTTAAAATTTCTTTGATAGCGCTTTCTTTACGGGATGATCATAAAGGAAGAACGAGTTCCACGATAGGTACATTTCCGCATTTTACGTACAAATAACCCAAAAACAAGGGGACAAATGAACAACGGAACAAACATTATTCCTCCAACACTAGAAACTTAAGGAAGATAATGTGAGCTGGATGTATTTTGAAAATTATTAATAAAGACCCTTTTGACCTTATGTAACGTGATGGAAATCACATGATTTAATGTAAAATAAATGAATAATTTAGAAATGAAATACAATTATCTTAATCGATGCATGATATGCTCTAGAAAGGGAGATAGGATTGAAGTTGGATTTGGAAGAGTTGAATGTGGATTCCTTGATTCAGATGCTTAAGGCATCATTTTCATTTGAGAATTGGGATGCCATGATTGAAATTGCAGACAAGCTACATGAACAAATTTCCATCATATATGAAAACAATAGTAACCTCATAAGAGGTCCTAAACTGAAGCGGAGTATCCCCTATTATTTTGGATATAGCTCATGCGCAAAAGGTATAGCACTACAAAAGTCCGGTAAGTTTGACGAGGCAAAACTATGTATTCAGAAGTATGCTGACCTTGGCTGGATAGGAGGTTTAGATGAAGAGGCCATTTATGAAGTCGAATATTACCGCAATATAGCAAAAGCCAATTCATACGTTATCGATCTGCTGGAAGGCAAAATGGGAGTGCTACATAAATACGTTGAGTTTATTAGAAAAAGTGATGATGAAGAATTATTGCCGGGACTCATTACAATCTTAGAATCTTCGATAATGCATGATTATTCCGTTGATTGGATTCTGAAGGAATTCAAAATCAATGTTGATGACATAGGAGAACATGAGACTATTGTGAATATCAAATACCATGAGGATTACATTTATTTGCTGGCGATGTATTACTATAAACAAGAGAATATGTACGATACAATCAACACTATTCTAGAAATCTTGTTATTAAGCATCAAGCTAGACGATGATACAGGCTTCAAAAAATCAGCAGCGCTCTTTGAACTCCTTAGAGACCACGCCGATCAATCACAACTCAAAGTGCATCACAATATCATGAAAACAATAATCGAAAAAGAGTTTACTAGGTCCTTCAGCTCGCGAATCGAGTTCAGCAAAATACACAGTTAAGCATCACGGAGGTCATCGTTGATTGGATTATAAAGTTGGTTATAAAAAAGGAGTGGTTCTCCGGTTGATGGGGGGAATCACTCCTTTAGGGTGTATTGGTCCCGGTCCATACGGTGCATTCTGCGGGATTTATACCGTAGATTTCGCCACATTCGCTCGATCAGCTGCATTCTGCGGGATTTATACCGTTCATTTCACCGTATTCGCCCGATCCGGTACATTCTACGGGATTTATACCGTTCATTTCGCCACATTCGCTCGATCAGCTGCATTCTGCGGGATTTATACCGTTCATTTCACCGTATATGCTCGATCTGGTGACATTCGCTCGATCCGCCATATTCTAGGGCATTTATGCCTCTCTTTTCCCCACATTCGCTCGATTCGCCACATTCTAGGGCATTTTTGCCTCTCTTTTCCCTGCATTCGCTCGATCCGCCACATTCTAAGGCATTTATGCCTCTCTTTTCACCCCATTCGCCCGATCCGCCACATTCTAGGGCATTTTTGCCTCTCTTTTCCCTGCATTCGCTCGATCCGCCACATTCTAAGGTATTTATGCCTCTCTTTTCACCACATTCGCCCGATCCGCCACATGCTAGGGCATTTATGCCTCTCTTTTCGCCACCTTCACTCGATCCGGTACATTCTGCGGGATTTATACCGTAGATTTCTCCGTATTCGCCCGATCAGCTGCATTCTGCGGGATTTATCCCGTTCCTTTCGCCACATTCGCTCGATCAGCTGCATTCTGCGGGATTTATACCGTTCATTTCACCGTATTCGCCCGATCCGGTACTTTCTACGGGATTTATACCGCTAATTTCGCCACATTCGCTCGATCAGCTGCATTCTGCGGGATTTATACCGTTCATTTCGCCACATCCGCTCGATCAGCTGCATTCTGCGGGATTTATACCGTTCATTTCGCCACATCCGCTCGATCAGCTGCATTCTGCGGGATTTATACCGTTCATTTCTCCGCATTTTGCTCGATCCGGTAACATCCACTCCATCCGCCACATTCTAAGGCATTTTTGCCTCTCTTTTCACCACATTCACTCCATCCGCCACATTCTAAGGCATTTTTGCCTCTCTTTTCGCCACTCCCACTCCATCCGCCACATTCTAGGGCATTTTTGCCTCTCTTTTCGCCACTTCCGCTCCATCCGCCACATTCTACGGTATAACTCCCGCTCCCTTTTCGCCGCTTCCACTCCAGCCGAGGTCTATCTGCCCGCCCCAGCATAAAGGTTTTTCACTCCCCCTCAGAACCTCGCTTAATAAAATCACTTAATAAACTTGAACCCATTAAGATTCAATAAATATCCGCTAGAGCCGGTAAATTTTAGATATACATTATGCGTGCCGGTGGCGCCGCTGATTGCACATGTTTTAGTCACCCAGGTCTGCCAGCCGCCTGTTCCCGCTACCGGACAAGTTCCAACCAGAGTTCCAGTTGAGCTGTCCAGTCTAATTTCGATAGTTCCTCCAGATGTACCGCTCGCTACTCTTGCTTCGAAACTTGTGGGTCCGACGCTTCCAAAGTTAACATTATTAAACGCGATATAATCGCCATTCTCTATATAGCCGACATTCTGACCGCCTTCGGAACTCGCTTCATTTTTCACACCAGACATGCTGGTATAACGTTCTGCTTCGATCGTCGAATAGGCATCATAATAATTTGTTTTTAACCACTCCGCAGTGTTCCAAGAAACTTTTGAGACCCCGGCATATTGATTTACTGTGGAGACAACGCCAGATAGAGGAACTGTTTTATAAGCATAAGGCAATTGCTCGTTATACCCATAAGTGAATGTAAAAGGCGTAGATGGCGGGTTTGATTTACTCATATTTTCAATTCCGACTATTGATGATGACCAAGCCCACTGGCCAATGGTTGCTTTGTTATTCCAATTCATTCCGTTAGTAAAGGCATTAACGCCATTATTATCCCAGCTGCTGCCTGTATAGGTTGTTCCGCTACTAGTTGTTACTGTAGAATTTACAATTAAACTATGGTTCATCGCATCCTTAAACAATACGTCAAAAGGTGCATTCATATTAGCGGTATCATCCCCTTGACGCTCCGCACCAATCAGCGGTTCATTAAAAGCATTATAGACATTGGTGTCCCCCGCTATAGAAGCTCCATTTCTGGCGTTCATTCCACGCGATAATTTATCATGACCATATTTGGAGATTGCAGTAACGCTGTCGAGTACATTCTGATGTGTAGAATTATCAAAAGAATTATTAAATAGATGCCCGACTCCTTGACGAATCATTGGCAGACGCGACCCAACATTTGTATAACGATTGTATGCTAAAGTTAAGCGAAGTCTTTGATTTCCATCTTTAATTTCCACACCGTTAGAACCCACATAATTCGTATAATCCTTGTCACCCGATCCTACCAAATGAACTTTGGAGTGATAGGCGGCATAAGCCATAATTTGATTTTTGGTAGCCCCTTCGTTACGCATTTTATAATAAAGGCTGGTGGAGGAGTTCAGTGATCCTGTTGCATATTTTTGCTCCATATATTCAATTGACTTATAAATAGAGCTACTAGTCGCTGGATTTTGAGCTGCCGCTAGACCAAATTCGTTCCAAGAATAAGTTACATTCGTTGAACCATTTTCCATATCAATCATTCCATCCGCGGCTATCGAAAACTTACAGTGGTCTACCCATACATTGTTTGCGCCATTTACCTTGATAAAAGTCCAGCCTACCTCTTTGTGCTCACCTGTATCATCCCATTGCCACATTTCATCAAAATTGAGATTTCTAATGACAATATCATTCACTGAGCTCTGCAATTTTAATTCTGCGTGTTTAATAGTTTTACCTGAAGCTGAAAAAATCGTTAATCCATCAATATTGGCTATGCTTAATTTGGATACACCGGAGGTTATTAAGAGTGGGTTCGTGAATCCGTTTGATGGATCAGGATATTTTGTAACAAAGCTATATTTTGAAATTTCAGTAGAATTTAGTGCTAATTCAGTCCACCCTAAGTTTAGATTATCTGTAACTTCAATAACTTTTACAGCACCACTGCCTGCATCCAAGATTGCTTGTAAAAACTCTCGGCCACTGCTGACCGTTCGATAATATGAGGTACCTGCATAACTGCTTCTATCTTTTACACCTAATGATGCAAAACCAGGAACTGATAAAAAACTGCTGTCATAACCCTGCTCAACCTTAGATGCGTTAGGAATTGTATTTACCGCTGCCGCCTCTGCTTTGCCTGCTAGATTAGAACAAGTTAAAGTCACCAATAAACTTCCCAGCATTAAACTACGTAGCACTTTTTTAATCATTTGATCCGATCCCTCCTACTTATTTTAGTGAAACGACCCTACCTGAATGATCACCCCCTTTAATGAAAGCGCATCCAATAATGATATAAAAAGATCCCCTCCGATTGACTGTGATTAGACTCATCTACCATGAGGTCTGTTTCCACTGCCTACCTGAGGGGAATCCTACAAAACCATTCCTTGTTGCCATACAAGTCTATCTATACTAAATTTGGATCGATCATTCGCAGCGTTCCGTCCGCATTATACTTTAATTCAGTAACCTTCACACAGCGCTTATGGCTCACACCGTCCGACATAGAACTATCATGATAAAATAGGTACCATTTGTCCCGAAAGTTCACGATGGAATGATGCGTTGTCCATCCGATCACCGGGGTCAGAAGTGTGCCTTGAAACGTAAAGGGTCCCAGCGGATTGTCTCCAATGGCGTAGACGATTTTATGTGTGTTCCCTGTAGAATAACTGAGGTAGTATTTCCCCTCGTATTTATGCATCCAAGGACCTTCAAAAAATCTTCTTTCTTCATCGCCTGCCAGAATAGGACGTCCTTCAGTATCAATGATGGAGATTTCCATTAATTTGTCCTGAAAGGACAACATATCCTTGCTTAGCTTTGCCACGCGAGGTCCCAATGCAGGTTCGTGTGGAGCCGGCCCTGTGCCATCAGGCATGTAGGTATCCGTACTCCACTTCTCCAGCTGCCCCCCGCGAAGCCCTCCTAAGATCAGATAAACCTCGTCGTCATCGTCGTTGAATACGGCCGGATCAATGCTGAAGCTTCCCTCCATGTAATCCGCCTCCGGCGTAAAAGGTCCCGCCGGTGAATCCGCTGTCGCCACACCAATCCGAAACACCCCGCTGAGATCCCGCGCCGGAAAATAAAGATAATATTTGCCGTTTCGGAAGCCAGCGTCTGGAGCCCACATTTGCTTGGATACCCACGGGACATCCTTCATATGGAGTATTTCACCATCGTCTACGAATTCTGCTGACCTATCATCCATAGTTAGAACATGGTAATCCTCCATAGCATAATGATCTCCAT
Organism: Paenibacillus sp. FSL P2-0121; assembly: GCF_037975345.1. Taxonomy (NCBI): domain Bacteria; kingdom Bacillati; phylum Bacillota; class Bacilli; order Caryophanales; family Paenibacillaceae; genus Paenibacillus; species Paenibacillus sp. FSL P2-0121. The sequence continues at coordinate 5,211,690 of NZ_CP150245.1, forward strand.
CTAAGTTGTTGGGAACGCTGATTTCAAGATCGTGAGACACATAAATATATAGTTTATCCTCAAAAACATGAGCCGACGGATCAGCAGTGTAAATATGTTTTACCAGAGGCTCATTTCGCTTCGAAACATTCAGCATAAGCTTCTCCTTTGTTTTGGGGTTATTCGGTTACTTGGTTATTCACTTACTTGGTGATTCGGAACCAATCGATATCAAGATATCCTCCATTGCCGGAACCTACGGCAAATAGACCTGTCTTAGCCCCCACCCAATGTCCTTCTATAGCTTGAAATGACTCTACAGGTACGGAAGTGAAGTCTGTACCCTCCAAGCTGTAGCCGAAATGGCAAGTCGCATCCTCTAATACCTCGACCCGCAAGAAGAGACTATCCGTGTCTATCAAAGGATATGACCACATTTCTGTCTCTCCCGTATCATCTCCTTGCATAAGCGATAGGGCTAGCGTCCCCTTCAGTTCTTGATCCTCTAATCTTCGTACCACCAAGCAAGAATAACGATAACCAAAAATCATCAAACCTCCGGACTCCCCTATTCCCAAGCCCGAAGGGTCAACCTTGCAGGCTGCTGTAAACGAAAGTGCTGGGAATTTCTGCAGCAAGAGCTGCGGACTATGGTATAGCCCTTTGTTGTCTACGGGTTTATGTTCAGCATTTAACCGAAGATAGCTCTCTCTTGCCTCGAGACTATACCAAGACGATTTGGGGTTAGACTGCCACTGCCACTGCAATCCAAGCGTTGAAGACTCGAAATCGTCAGAAGTTGCAGGCACTGACACTGCGTATGCCTTCCCGACCTCAGGCTTTCGGTAACGTATCACTGGCACTCCAGCTCCATCGCTTGCTTGAAGCTCTCCCATCAAAGGCCAGTCATCTACCCAACTGACCGGCTGCAAATGAACGACCCGGCCATAAGGTCCTTTATCCTGGAAATGGATAAACCACGATTCGCCCGAATCCAGCTCCACTAGTCCGCCTTGATGCGGGCCGTTTACTGAGGTCTGCCCTTGTTGCAGAACGATTCGGTCCTCGTAAGGGCCCCAGATGTTTCGGGAACGGAACACTGTCTGCCATCCGGTTGCCACGCCCCCTGCCGGAGCAAGGATATAATAATATCCGTTGCGCTGGTATAACTTTGGTCCTTCCAGAGTCGGATGATTTTCGGTTCCATCATAGATAATCCGGCCTTCGTCCAGCAGCCCTTTACCGTCAGCGGACATTCGGCACAGCCGCAGCTTGTGCTTAATGCCGCTGCGGCTCTTCGCATAGGCATGAATCAAATACGCCTGTCCGTCCTCGTCCCAGAAGGGACAAGCATCAATTAAGCCTTTGCCTGCCTGAACCAGATGCAGTGGCGTCCATTCTCCGGCAGGGTCCACCGCCGAAGTCATCATGATGCCGACATCTGGATCGCCATAGAAGATCCAGAACTTCCCGCCATGGAATCTTAGGCTAGGTGCCCAAATGCCATTGCCATGCTGCGGACGGTCATACCCCTCCAAGTTCATCTCCAGCACAGCATGATTGATGATTGCCCAATTGACTAAGTCCTTCGAATGCAGGATCGGCAATCCGGGAATGTGCCCGAAGCTAGAAGCGGTCATATAAAAGTCATCACCGACGCGAATTACGTCCGGGTCCGAATAGTCCGCATGCAGGATTGGATTGATATAAGTTCCGTCTCCCTGATCTGAAACCCAAGGCTCTGCGTATTCTCCAAGATTCATGTAGTAATCCTCCCCATGTCCTTTTCCTTTTTATCCTTTGACCGAACCGCCTGTCAGACCTTGAATCAGATAACGCTGAATAAACATAAAGAGCACAATAGGCGGTATCAATCCAATAATGCTGCCTGCCGCGAGCGATCCATACTCTACACTGTACTGGCCGATCAAATACTTCAGTCCGATTGGGATCGTAAATTTGGACGCATCTGTCAGGAATGAGAAAGCAACCAAGAACTCATTCCAGCAGCCGATAAAGGCGAACAGCGCAGTCGCTACGATCCCCGGCAGAATCACTGGCGTAATGATCGTGAACAAGACCCGGAATCTTCCTGCTCCGTCGACCATAGCCGCTTCGTCAATTTCCTTCGGAATACCAGATACAAACCCTTGCATCAACAGCGAGTTGAACGCAACCTGTGAAACGATATAGAACAATATGATCGCAAAAGGCGTATTCATAATCCCCATGCTCTTAAAAATCAGGAACAGCGGGATGACGAATAAGATTACCGGAAGCATCTGAGTGCCCAGCATCATAAGCATAAAAGCATTTTTTCCAACAAATTTAAATCTGCTCAAAGCATAGCCGTTAAAAATCGACAGCAATGTAATAAAGATCACCGACACCGTACAGATGAAAAGACTGTTTACAAAAAATCTCGAAAAATTGTTGACACTCCACACCTTTATGAAATTATCAAACGTAATTGGATGCGGAAGGTAACGAATCGTGGAGCTGATAATATCATTCTCATGCTTAAGGGAAGTTGAGATGTCCCAAAGAAAAGGCAGCAGGACAAACAACAACGTAACAGTCATAGGAATATAGAACAAACACAAAGTGGTTAAAAAACGTTTAAGCTTACTCATTTTGGCCACCTCTGCTTAATTTCATATAGACGACCACAAAAATCATTAGAACAGCGAAGGAAAGGACCCCCATAGCCGAACTATAGCCATAATTCCCGTTCAAAATTGCCGTCTGGAACATATAAATCGGGAGAGTGGTTGTCATATTCATTGGACCGCCGTTTGTCATCGTGAAGATCATATCGATAGAGTTGAACTCCCAGATGGCTCTTAGCATCGTAGTGAAAATAATACTTTCCTTAAGATAAGGCAGGGTAATGGAAAATAACTTTCTTGCCTTTCCGCAACCGTCGACTTCGCAGGACTCGTAGACTTCTTTCGGAATAGACTGCAAGGAAGCAAGCAGCGCGACTGCGAAGAACGGAATCCCTCTCCACAACTCGGCCAGTACAACCGAACCGAATACGGTATGGGTGTTCGACAGCCAAGCGATATTCTCGTGAATAATCCCTAACCTCTTCAAAAGATCGTTAATGACTCCGATATGCTGGTTGTACATGAGCGACCACAGCATTGTCGTAAGAACGCCTGATACCGCCCAAGGAATAAGCACGAGCGAACGTATAACGCCTCTAAACCGGAAGGCCTGATTAAGCAGCAGGGCCACACCTAAGCCGAACACGAGCTGAAGAACGACTTCAATAACCACCCACTTGATGGTTATCCATAGCGAGCTTGGGAACAGATCGTCATGGAATAAAATCTGCTTAAAGTTACTCCACCCGGCAAAACCGTCATCCATCGGCCGAGTCAAGTCATAGTTCTGAAAGCTTAGTTGGAAGACTTGTAAAATAGGGTAGAACATAATGACCGCCATGAGAACGACAGTCGGGATGATCAGAACGTAAGGAAATATCCTGTCGCTGCCGATCATCTTGTTTTTTCTCTTGGACGTTCCCGTCACTTGTCCTGTTGCTAATTGTTGTTTCACCTTCATGAAATAATCACCTCAATAAGAATAATAGGCTATGCATGAAGCTAGCTAAATAATATATCTTGCAAAGTTTGTTTGTTTTTTTGAAAATAAAAAATAGCAGCAAAAAAACAACCTCATCCCAATCATTGACTGGAATAAGGCTGTTTGTGAACGCTTTCCAACTATTACGAGCTATGCTGCTGTCTATACTCCATCGGGGTAAACCCTGTATGCCGCTTGAACAAAACACTAAAATACTGGGTATTCACATACCCAATTTTCTCAGCAACCTCATATACCTTTAAATCGGTATGCACAAGCAGTTCAGTAGCTTTATCTATTCGCACTTGGACAATATACTCACAAAAATTAACATCCGTATACTTTTTAAACAAAGTACTGACGTACGATGGTGTAATGTGGACCGTCTCCGCTACTTCTTTTAAGTCCAGATTCTCATTCTGATAATGATTTGCGATATAATCCATAATTGTGCGAAGAATAGCTTGATGCGAATTGCTTGAATATTTGACCTGATCATAGAAAATAATCGATTGATCCATCCGGACATCCTTCATCTGTGTCGCAATCAATGCTTCCTCGTAGGAGACGCCAATATGTTTAAACCCTTCACCAATACTGCCTATACCGATCTTGGCGTGAACTTTGAGATATTGCTCAATCATCACTGTTAAGCGGCGGGCAATAAGCTCGGTATCCTGCTTCAGCTTCTCCGCACCCTCGTTTCGGTAGTTGAACAACAGATTGATCCGGTGGTTATATTGAATCGCATACACCTGAACCCCGTCGCAAATTGCAGATTCTAGCACCTCATTGCAAAGGTTTTTGAGAGTGAACAATAATAGCTCCAGATCGACGGGTTTATTGGGTTTAAGAAACCTTCCGACACCATCCAAGCTCAGAACAGCCATCACGAACACCGAGCCGCAAAACGTTAAATCGAGCAGCTTCGCCTCCCTATCAATCGCTTCCTCATTCCCCGACCCAGAGATCAACTCGCTAAAAAATTGGTTCACGATAAGACCATGGCTTTTTATATCCTTCTCACGTTTTCTCCGCTCTTCCTCCAGTGCGTCAGACGCATTCATGATTGTCCGCAGGATTTTATCGTTATCTTCATACTTTAATATGTAATCAAACGCTTGAAGCTGTAGCGCCTCCTTAGCATAAGAAAAATCATCATACCCCGTTAAGAAGACAATCTTCAAATCTAAGCCATTCTCCTTCACTTGGGCGGCAAGCTTCAGTCCATCCATAAAAGGCATGCGAATATCCGAGAGCAGTAGATCCGGCTTCTCCCTTTGGATAAGTTCCCAAGCTTCCTTCCCGTCCACTGCAACTCCTGCCACCTGAATGTTTCCCTGATCCCAATGAATATTCCTGCGAAGCCCTTCCCTAATCCATTCATCATCGTCTGCAATGACCAGCTTATGCACGATTCGTCACCTCATTTTTCGTATATGGAATCCTTACAGTCACTATGGTATAAACCCCCTCTTCACTATCCAGCCGAATCCCGAACCCGTAGCCGAATTGCAGCGCCAGCCGTCGGTGAACATTACGCAGCCCGAATGTCACTGGAGCCTCTTGAACATTCTGCGCTTGAATAGAAGTATTCATCTCCTGTACCTTCTCTACATCCATCCCTGCACCATCGTCGAAGACTTCAATTATTGCTGCATCCCCGCTTGGCCTTCCTGTTATTCTGATGATCCCTTTTCCCTTCTTGTTTTTGATGCCATGATAGATGGCGTTCTCGACAATAGGCTGCAAGGTCAGTTTCATGATAGGAAGATGCATAATGCTCTCTTCAACTTGAATCTCAAATTCAAAATCTTTCTGGTAACGGATATTTTGAATTTGCAAGTAGCTTTGAACATGCTCAATCTCTTCTCTAAGCGTTATGACCTCCCGCCCTCTGCTAATGCCGATCCGAAAAAAGTGGGCCAGCGCACTAACCATTGTCGATGCCTTTTCCTTCTCACCCAAATCAATCATATGTTTGATAGATCCGAGAGTGTTGTATAGAAAATGTGGTTGAATTTGCGACTGCAATGCTAATAACTCCATTTGCCGCTTCTGTTCCTGTTCATCCTTAACTTGCTCCAGCAATTGGCGAACCGAATCGACTAAATTCTCCAACCCACTGGCTAATACACCAATTTCATTTTGCTCTTTCAGCTGAAAGTTAACATTTAGGTTCCCTTGTCTAAAACTCTTCACTTGTTTGGACAAATAACGGATGGGATTCGTCAGGCTGCTGGCAAAATAGGTTGCCATGATAATAAAAACTACGAGAATAACAGCTACGATTGTAAGCGTTATCGATTTAATCTGGCTTGCCTTGGCTAAGATATCGCTTTCAGGAACGATGGCGGCGAGCTTCCACCCGTTCAGCGATAACGTTGTAAAGTGAATCATCATACGTTGGTCCGACTTGCTGGCCGCCCTTAAATCTCCCTGGTGATTAGCGTTATTACGGATATCGTTCACGATCTCATCGCCGATAGCGTACTCTTTGGATAACGGCTTGGAATACATCACCCCAGCTGGACTGATCAGAGCCAGCGAGCCATTGGGACTAATATTGACATTCTGTAAAATGTCGAGCAGATAGGATTCCTTCATATTAATGAGAGCCATGCCACTGACCTCGGAATCAAGATTTCCGATAATTTTAAATACGCTTACAACATTACGTTTCGTGACAGTAGTAAACACTTGATCCTCATGCGTATTCAACCAGTAATAACTGCTTTCTGCATCCTTTTGGTTGTATTCGGCCAGCCATTCATTAAGATTCACACCGACATGCCGGGGAATAAAGTCCTTCTGTATGTTGAAGGTCCGGCCATTATTAAACGTGACAAAAATTGAATCGATGACTTGCAAATGATTCCGGTAGGCTTCCTCGAACTGTTTATGAAGATCGATGATATCATCGTAGCGATGTTCTCCTTCGTCTTGTCCATTATCTAATAAAATATATTGAAAAGCCGAATTGTTCTCGATTGACACTAGCTGTTCGAAGATCGTATAAAGCTTATCGTTAAGAAAAAAGCCCGTTTGCTCGGTCGTATCGCTTAGCAAATAATAAGCGTTTTGTTCGAGCTGCTTAACGGCAGTGAAATAGGAAAAAAAACCGGTAAGCGCAACGGATGACACAAGAATAGGCAAAAAATAGATAAGCAGCTTAATTTTGATTGGGCTTCTAGAAAGATACGAGATCATGTATTTCCCCCAAATGAAGTCGTTTCGGATTCTCCTCTTATAATAACTCCTAGCTCGAAGAGATGGGTTTGTTTTTTATCAGACCTTGTTTGTTTTTATTCAATTTCTCAAAAAAAGAAGACGAGCCCCTGATTGGGACTCGTCTGTGGCTACTTTATGGATGTAGAATAAGCTGGGCTAACGCCGCAAGATCCACAATATCCAAAAGACCATCTTTATTCAGATCATAAATCTGATATCGGATCCAATCCGTATGTGCGGAGCTTATACCGTAATGAGCGGACAGAATAGCCAAATCACCGATACTTGCTGGATTGGCCGAGCTCAAGAAAGTTGCCAGCGCTGCATCCAGATCAATGATTGCCTGCTCCACAGAAACCTTAGCTGCGTTCGGATTATTCACGACCTGCATAGCTTTACCGATTGCATTATTAAGCTCATTCACTACCGTCTTCGTATATTGCCCCCATTTACTGCCAATAGTGGCGTAATCGGATGTTGCTTGTGCTATAGCAATCTTTAATGCCAGAGCCGATTTGTCCGAGGCGCCGTCTAACCCATCCATAGCCAACTGCAAGTTCGAGGCAGCTGCATTCACCTGATTCTGTGTAGCTTGCGATCCAGCAAGAATCACTTTCGCAGAGGTTAGATAGGTTTGCAAGATTAACCAAGTGGATGGATTGTATTGATCTGCCGTAAGGCTCTTCGCTACATCAACCCTGCTGGCTAGGACCGTTTTGTCTATCATGATCTTCATGCCATAGATCGTATTAGATAGCTTTGATACCGTTTCGCTCCCATCGGCAATCAAAACGGGGTGCAAATGAAGATAGGCCGTCGTATCGCCGGCATAGTTCAGGTTTGATGAATGCCAGAGCATCTTGAGCATGTCTCCGCTTAGAAGGATACCAGCTCCAGTGCTTGCGAGCTTGATTGTGATTTTTCCATTCACCTCATCCTTATCGACGGATTCCACTCCCCATTCATCCGCTAAGCATTCTACCGAATCGTAAAGAATTAGGTCCGGGTCATACTCAAACGTCAACTCTTGACCATAAACAGCAGTGCTGACACTTTCTGTAACGTAATCATTATTTAAGCCATAAACCAAACCAAATTGTTGGCCGGCAAACGTTGTTCCTTCTCCCATAACCGTAGCATAGGGAAGACTTAAGGACGGAGCATTTACAACCGCGCTGACCTCGTTAGAGTTATCGCTCTCACCTCCAACATTAACTGCCGTAATCACATAATAATAATTACCAGCAGTAAGATCGGCATTGTCCAAATAAGTGCTGTCCGTGACATTGGAGGCAATGGTTACATACCCCTCTGAGCTATTTACGCTTCGCTTCACTGCATAATAATCAGCTCCGGCAACCTCATCCCAGCGTAGCAAGATTTCGGCCCTGCCCGTAGTTGCACTTACGTTTGCGGGTGCTTTAGGAATCTGAATGGAACCCGGATTAGAGACCGTAATAACTGAAGGACTTATGCCTGAATCCAAGTGAAACGGTATCCCCGCCTGCGAAAAATCCGTATCCTGCAATAGGATATTACTCGCGAATCCCTTCAAATGGATAAAGGTGCTTGTGCCAGGCGGACAAAGAACGTCATTCAATAAAATATCGGCTGCATTGTTCATGGTATAGAGGGTTCCGTTCGCCGGAACGATCTGAACATGATTGAAATGAATATCAGTCGTATTACTGGACACGAATCCAGTTTGAGTCGACATTTTTACATTGGTCAACTCCACATTACGCAAAGGCACATTGGCCAGTGCATCGATGGACACTGCTTCCGAAGCTCCGTCCACCGTAACGTTACGAATGTGGATATTTTTAACCTCTGGAACCCGGTTATCGACTCCCAGCTGCGCATTATCCACTGCTTCGCTGTGCCCCGTATAGAAATCATTAATGGATAATGCCGTATAACCAATATTCTGCATATGGAGACCATCGATATAGATATTCTCGATAGGACCACCACCACCAACAAAGCTTTTAATATTGATCCCATTATCCGTTCCGATATATTGATTGTTGCGAACCGCAAGGTTATGAATGCCTCCGGATGTGTTACTTCCGATAGACAATCCGCCATGGCCACGAAAAACAATGTTGTCGGCAATTACGACTTCGGACAAAGCGTTTGTCGGACTCGGGTCATAGCTGGCCTTCATCCCGATTCCATCATCTCCGGCATTCACCGTGTTGTGATATAAAACAACATTCTGCGAAGAAGTGACATCAAGACCGTCTCCGTTCTGGTACCAAGCGTCGTTATTGACCGTTGAATTACGGATCACCAGATTCCGAATCTTCGTAAAGCTAGTCGCAAATTGTGGTGAATTCATAAAGGTAGGTCCATCAACTAACACATTGCTGCTATTATAGATGTCGACCATGATAGGACGATATACCCCAACAGCTTGTTGAGACGGATACCAAACACTGCCGTTATCGGTCAACACTCCGCCCAAGGACAACAGATAATTCCACTGCGTGGTTGTGACCTTGCCCTTCTTCACATAACGCCAATATTGCCCATTGCCATCGATAACACCTTTTCCTGTGATCGCGATGTTGCTGAGCCCCGATGCCGCCAGCATCGGTTGATATTTTGCATTCACCAAATTGTAGTCATCATAGTCGGGACTAAATTGAATGAGTGCACCAGCCTCTACATGCAGATCAATATTACTTGCCATTTGGATACTTCCTGTCAGCCATACACCAGCAGGTACGACGACACGCCCTCCACCTGCCAGTGTAGCCGCCTCAATTGCCTTTGCGAATGCCGCCGTATTTTTGGTTATACCATCTCCAACAGCGCCATAATCTTCAATATTAAAATCTACGTTTGGAAATGTTGGAAGCGTAATCGCTGGCATATCGAATGGCAGATCTTTTTGATACGTTTGCAAGTCATCCCCGCCCGTTACAACCCCCACGGAATCCGCGGATTTGACGCTAACCTTCGCAGTCGCCTTTACATCGGTGCCCGTTACAGTTCCCTGCACAGTAAAGTTCCCCACAGATGCATACTTAGCTGGATCGATTGAACTCCACACGACAGCCAATGCTTTCTCCGATCCATCCGTAAATTGAACGGGAACGATGCTTGGCAAAAATGGAGCTACCCCCTCAAGGCTATAAAGCTCCAGTGCCGGTATGTTCGATAGGGTCTGTCCCGGCAGCATGGTGGAATTCACAACTTCTATGGCTAACAGAATTTTAGTACCGGAAGCGAAAGTGAAAGTTAGTGTATTTTTTCCAATCGGCAACTGAGACAAGAAGACATCACGAAGAGTATAAATACTTCCATTGGCAGTGTAATCGGTCCCCTTATTCAGTGCATGGGTTCCGAGCATAATTCCCGTCATTGTGTCTCCCGAGCGTTTAACAGATACAGTCAGATCCGCTTGATTCTCATGATTACGATCAAATTTCACCGGAGCTGAAGACAAAGATACTTCAGTTGAATAGACGCTCTCTCCATTCGCATTCACAGCAGTTACTACATAATAAAACGGAGCTCCTGTGTTCACAACCATATCCGAATATTGAACCTTATCTTTCACTCCCTCCGTCAAGCGGAGCCAGTTCAAGTTGTAGCTCCCCGTTACGGAATAAAGGCGTAAAGTTTGATTCCCAGCGGGAAGATTGACATTCACACTGACCGTTGTCCAGCTCTGCCAATCACCGGTTTGCGGAATATCTACGGTGCTCAGCACGCTGCCATTCCCACTCTTTAATTGAAGCTGTTTACCGCTGTCCGGAGCAGAGACGCGCAGATCCAAGGTGTAGAATCCACCCGCAGGAACCTGTATCGCGTAATCCATCCAATCTCCCGGATCGATATAACTGACATTTAGACCTCCGCCTTCATCACTCGTATTCTGAGTTTTGACACCGTACATCGCTGTCCAATCCTCACCTTGGATCGTTGCCAGCGGGGAAGTGGATGACGGAATCAGATCGGATGCAATCGGCAAGTAAGGACCACCCGCTTCGCTTCCGCGATAGACACGATAAGAACTTGCTCCTTCAACCGTGTTCCACGACAGAGCTACGGGAGAATCGCCTAATGTCGCATCAACACCGCTCGGGAAAGTCACACTCAGTCCGGTTGGAGAAGCAGGTTGCTGTTCATTCTGTTCATGCCCAGGAAGCGTGCCGAACAGCGTAGGATCCCACCCATCCGCTCCTTTCAGCACATTCTGAACGGTGTATTGATTGGCTTCGTCAGATGTCAATTGGCTCGACCAGCGATAACGGCCCTTCGCATTGGCACCTGGTCCCGAAGAGTTGTATTCACCATACCGCGCCGTCGATTCGTTAGAAGGATTTCCCCAATTATCCCAACCTACTGCTTTGATATGCGCATCCATCCAGGTATTAATGTACTTCACGTTGGCGTTAGCTCTCCAAGGTCTACCCAGATCTAGCGAACCGTTAGTAGCAGCCAGCTTAGTGTCGATATCCCATTCCGGTCTCCAAGGATCATGAGTCACCGATTCCTTCAAAGAAGAAGTACCGCGGGTCAATCGCGAGTTCATGAAAACATAGCCAAACTCAGCTTTCTCATCCGTAGAGGCTGCCGTCATATGACCGCCAAAGCCACCAACGAACTTAATCTCCGAATCGTAGAAATAAGCCGCAGCATTCCCAAAGATCCAGTCGACGTCCCCTTCAATTATGCATCGGTTAAAGTACTGTCGCCCGCCGTTTGCGTACAAGGTATCTTGGAACCCTGCCAGATAAACGTTCGTAAAAATTGCTCTGTCGCCCGTTACGTTAAGTGCGACTGCGGGACCTACATTTCCTCTCTCAAACGAAGTATTGCGAATCGTCATATTTTCTGCCGTAAAGTCGCTGGCAGAAACTAACAACGTGTGGCTGTTTCCAGTACCTATTCCGGAATTAGCATAATCGTCATAGGTCAAAATCGTTCCGTCTCTGCTTTCACCAACTAAACTAACTAATGGCTTAGAATTCGGCACGGCTACCTTTTCATGATAGATACCGTCTTGGATATAGATCACCCGCCGGGTCGAATTCCCAGTTGGAATCGAATTCAGAGCATCCGTAACGGTCGTATAATCTCCCGTTCCATCCTTCGCAACTACAATTACTTTAGCTGGAGTGGCGATTTGGATCAGGCTATCTGCTCCCGAGCCCCTCGCATTAACAGCAGATACAACATAATAATAGGTCAGACCGTTTGTTATGCTGTTGTCCAGATAGTTTGTTTGGGTTACGCTAGCGATCGTTGTAAAGGATCCCGCCAACGAAGCCGCCCGTTTAACGAGGTATGAATCAGCCTCAGCAACCTCGGTCCACTGCAAGTTAACCTTGCTAACTCCCGCTTGTGCTGTTACTTCATTCGGCGAAGAAGGTACCCCCTGCTGGAAATGAACCGGAGATACGCGTGCTTGATCGGAATTCATACTTTCCGTCTGAGCACTTAAGGCAGATACAACATAATAATAATTCGTTCCGTTGTGTACGGTGCTATCAGTAAATTCCGGAGCGGTCAGGTTGCTAGCCACGACCGAATACGTTCTCCCCGATATTACACTTCGCTTCACTGAGTACGAGGAGGCTCCCGGCACAGGGTTCCATGTTATATCCACGCGGGCATCACCAGGAACAGCAATCAATCCAGCTGGTTTCGCTAAAGAGGTAACTGGAGAAATCTTAGCGGAGACCGAATTTTCGCTTAAGCCACCCGCATTTTGAGCTTGAACGGTGTATTCATATACCATTCCGTCAGTCAATCCGGCGTCGTTATATTGGGTTGCCGTCAAATCCGACGCGATGACCGAATACTTAGCCCCTCCGTCATCCCTTCTGAGCAAATGGTATTGCTCCGCACCTTCGACAGACTCCCATTTCAGGGTCACTTGGCTGTCCCTTGCTATTCCCGTCAACCCTGTCGGAGCAGCTGGTATGTCGGGTAGCAGAATTGGCGTGATGCCTACTTCCATGGAATTTGGGCTTTCGCCGGAATCGGTTACTGCACTGACGACATAATAATAGGTTTTATCGTTCATCAATTTGCTATCTACATACCGGTTGGAATCCATGTTCTTAATCAGCTCGTAGGGCCCGCCAGTTGTTTCACTACGCTTCACATTATACGAAATCGCTCCGGTAACCGCCGGCCAATTAAGCATCGCTTGTGTATCACCAGCCTTGCCGGTTACTCCTGTCGGGGTCGAGGCTGATAATACATCAGTGAACATCATCCAGTTAATATTGAAGTTGCCGGTATTCGTCGTGATGCGCAGGGTTTGCGGACCCGCACTCAGATTTGCCGACACACTTACGGTCGTCCATTTTTGCCAACCGGTCGTATTTGGCACATAAACCGCTGCCAGAACAGTTCCTCTGCTATCTTGCAATTGAAGCTCCTTATCTGAATACTTCGTAGCAAGACGAAAATCTACGGTGTAGATTCCTGCGGAAGCCACATTTACCTTGTATTCCAGCCAATCTCCGGCTTCAATATTGCCCACATCTAAACCGGCTCCAGTATCCGTGGTTGCCTCGTTCTGAACCCCTTGCATGCTGTCCCAGTTCTCGGCTTCAAGCTTGCCCGGAATCGGCTTGCCATTCTTCGCCCAATACGCCACCGCAATTGAAGGTTTCAGCCCTTCCTCCGAGGTGTGTGCTTGTATACACTGATATTCCAGATCATTATAGATGACCCAATCGTTGATCGTATAAGTGGTATTCGCCTGCCAGCTGGCAGCAGCGGCCGCAGCGGTTCGCGGAGAATAACCATATAAAAGACTCATTATCATCGCCACGATTATGGCTATAGCCGTTACTTTTCGGCTTATGGTGTCTTCTTGCCCCCAGGGTGCGGTCCTGTTCATATCTTCTTCCTCCTTAGAATAGAAGTGCACGAATACTATCAGAGGTTATATATGTTGTACATTAACACAGCTGCTTCCGCTCGTGTCGTCGTAGACTTAGGCTCGATTTGGCGGCCATTCCCGTGAATCAAACCCGCTTTCACTAGACTTGCGACAGATTCAGACGCATAGGCAGAAATCTTCGCAACATCGCTGAACGGTTGAAGCACGGATGTATCTCCACCTGTAACCTGTTGACCTGACGCCTTCAAGGCTCTGGCGGTTAGGACCATCATGTCCTCACGGGTGATTGGCTCAAGCGGTTTGAACAAGTTGTCTCCTGAGCCTTCCGCAATGCCAAGTGCCCGAGCAATGCCAACGGCCTCGTAATAATAAGCTTGGGATGGGACGTCCGCGAAGGTATCTCCAGCTTTTCCGCTCAGTTCTAGCGTCCTAACGAGCAATACCAAAAAGTCGGCTCTAGTAACAGCTTGAGATGGGCGGAATTCTGTATCGGACACACCACTAATAATTCCCTTGGAAGCCATAACCTCGATCGGATTTTTAGCCCAAGCCACAGACTCAAGATCCTTAAAGGATTTATTCGTATAACCAATTGCATACATGCTGAAATGTGTAGTCTTAAAGCTGACGCGACCGGACTTCGCATCATATCTACCACTAGGAACCGAAGTAAGTTTCCCTTGACTGTCTACATACCACACAACGATATGCTCTGGATTAAGCAGCTCTTGTGCAGTAGGAACGTAGGGGATGCTGACTGTGACCGGAGCTTGGCGATTATCCCAGGTTATGATCTTGCCACCCGACGTTAAAGTTACTTGAATGACGGGATGGTTGCCGATTTGGTTTTGCACGGACGGCTGCAAGGATTTAGGATCAACACTTGTGATATGAAGACTTATTTGTTCATTGGAGGTAACCCCAGCTTGCAGCATATTATCAGGGAGAGTGAGGTTAGCCAGTGGTGTTACAATTTCAATTTCCGCCTTTTTGACATCATTGGATATAGCCGAAGTTGGAATCGTCTGAACGTACTCTTTTGCCCCGGGCTTCGACTCGACTTCAATGATTACTTTTTTTACTCCTTTGTCGTTGGCGGTAGTTTGGTTAAGAGCTTTCTGCAGTGATTCTAGATCCACGGTTGATTGTACAGATTGTGCAGCTGCGTCATAACGAATCACCGGTTTGATCGTAGAACCGTTGACATTACTCGGAGTTGTAGGCTGGATCGAACTGCCGTTTCCTTCCGCTCCGTTGTTACTGTTGTTTCCATTATTACCGTTATTGCCGTTGTTTCCGTTGTTTCCGTTGTTGTCATCGATACTAACAATATGCGCGATCGCCGATGCATCAGGGGTATAGTTAACCGCAGACAGTTGCGAATCTACTAACTTCACACGGGATAGAACGATTTTGACATCGCCACTCTCAAGCGCTTTGAAAGTAACTGTGGCCAGTTTTAGATCTCCGTTCTTGCCAGATTTCTTCTCAAGCTCTGTATGCGCTAGCCGCACGCCGTTATTCGTCAATAGGGCGTCAATGTTGAAGCCGCCCTCGCCTGCTGTGTAACTCACGAACTCCAGCTTTGAGCGATCATAGGTCAGATTCAACTCGTACGCGTACAAATCCGTCATTAGGTTCGCTGCAATCTCAACAGTAAAGGTACTGTTGAGGATAGGACTTTCTTTTGATAACACAGTTTGGAAGTTGGGTTCACTACTAGCCTGCGTTACCACAGGTCTCGCTAGAAAAAAGACAAGGAGCATAAGCATCGCGATTCTGAGTTTAGCCATTTCGATTCATCCACCCTTTCAATAGCAAGATAGGAGAGAGCGCCGCTGCCGTTGAGTCAGCGCCCTCCAGATTTAGCAAACTTAATTTGAAGTGATTTTACGGGCCATTCCAGCCAGATCGACGATGTCGATCTGCTGGTCTTTATTCAGATCATACCTACTTACCTCACTCCAACCGTTATCACTTGAAGTGATGCCATATTTGGAGCTCAGAAGAAGAAGATCATCCATGCCGGCCTCGAGATTCATCACTGTAGCGAGCTTTTGAAGTGCAGTAGACAAATCTTGAGCCGCTAGATTCACTTCCTCTTGTGTAGCATCGCTGTCGTTTAAGACAACGGTTGCGTTCGCAATGGCATCCTTAAAGATAGCAATAGCTGACTGCGAATATTGCCCCCAAAGTGTACCCATCGATGCCGACGCCAAAGTGCTGGCGGCTTCGTGAAGGATAGACTGGAGTGCTGTTCTAATGACATCTCCCGAACCTGTATCAGTCACAGTAATGTTAACCTGATAAGCAGTGCCTTCCACAGAAGATTCATTACCTTCGCCATCGCTCATAATAATGCGGGTCGCTTCTAATGAAGCAACCGTCGCTTCCGTTACATCTTTTGCAGTGAAGTGAAGTTGAAGAATTCTCGGCAAATCGCCGCTCATGCCAACCCCTGGGGTTGTGCTTGCCATGAGAATCCGTGTTTGTCCCTCATTATCAAAGGAATCGATGACACGAATTCCATCCAGCAAGGATTCCGCTGCCAAGAACTGAATTTGCTCAGGATCGTAGTTCAGCGTCAAATCCAAGCCATATACATCACTTGTAACACGAGACATGCCATATACGACTTCAAAGGACTGCCCCTTCTCCACAGAGCCCGGTCCGGTTAAAAAACTTCCCGATCGAACAGTAACTTTGGCTTCGGCCTTTAACTCCGTGCCATAGACAGCGCCCGTAACTGTAAATCGCCCTTCTACCGCATATAACTCAGGGTTGATTGCTTCCCAAACGACAGGCACTTGCTTCACTGTTTCATCTGCATAAACAGCGCCTACAACTGTTGGCAAAATAGGAGCCACACCTACTGGTGTCTCAACATGAACTGGCAGAAGCGATTCGATTGGATTGTCGGAAGCGAGCTGGGTAGGATCCCAATCCTCTCTCCCGTTGATCGCACTCGTTGCGCTGAAAATACTGTGCAATGTATACGCTTCGGCTTCCGTGTCCGTTAATTGATGGGTCCAGTTCATTCTAGCCTGCGGATTTGCTCCCGGACCAAAGCTTTGATATTCACCGTAATATGCGGTTGCTTCGTTTTTTGAATTGCCGAAGTTGTTCCAGCCACTTGGAGCAATGTGATCTCCCATATAGCTGTTCAGATATACAGTCTTCGCATATGGACGCCATGGTCTTCCCAAATCAACAGCGGATATAGACGAAAGCAACGCTTCGCCGGTCACTTTGCTGTTCAGGAATACATAGCCATACTCCTGTCCCTCAGGAGTGGAAGCTGCCGTCACATGCCCAGCCAATCTGGAATGAATCTCGCTGTTATCAAAAACAGCAATACCCGGACCAAAGATAAAGTCTACCGAACCCGAGATGAAACAATCCTTGAAGTAGGAACGATAGGATTGAATGATTGCATTATTGGCATAGTTGTTAGGATCCGCGTTATCGGTCAGATTGCGGGTTAACAGTGTATCCTGATAACCGATGATGTTGCAATTTTCGAAAAAAGCTTTATCCGCATATACGTCGACGGCAACGGATTGACCTGCTCCGGAACCCGAGGAATTAATGACCGTTAGATCCTTGGCATAGAAATCATGGCCTTTAATCATGAGCGTATAATCCGTATAAGTGCCCAAACCTAACGAGGTACCATCCGGGGCCGTTTTTTTCGGATTATCATCGTAGGTGAGAATCGTTCCATCCTTGCTCTCACCCATTAAAGAGATGTAAGGCTTGGTATCTGGAATAAGAACCTTCTCATAATACAAGCCGTTTTTCACAAAAATAATGATGCGATTGCGGTTCTGGTCCGGGACTGCATCGACAGCAGCTTGGATACTTTTATAATCTCCGCTTCCATCTGCGGCAACGACGATAACCTTCGCGTCTGGAGCGATATCAGACAGAACATATACATGAGCAGTAACCGGTAGGTCCGACCCTTGTACCGTACCCATAACCTTGAACCCGTCAATATTTGTATCCGCATACAAGTCTGGAGAGATGGGTTCCCAGGACACTGGCAGAGATTTGGTCATTTGATCATTGAAGATCGCCGTTACGTGATCTGGCAAACTCGGTGCGATGCCCTTCGCAGTTGTCGCGATGACAGGCCGATAACCGGTCATGCCAGCCGAAACCACTTCCACTTGAATTTCAGCTCTTGCTGAATATCCCGTTACTGTACCCTGTAAAGTGAATGCTCCTATCTGCTGATATTCAGACGCCGGAACTAAATCCCAGATTACCGGAGCATAACTTACCGCTCCATCCTCTCTCAAAATCGGCATCTGATTCGGCAGATTAGGCTTCGTGCCTAATGCGGTCGTTACCTGTAAGGACTTATAGCCAACAACTGTTTCTTGTCCTGTTATGGTGATTGGCATCAATCCGATAATCGCTGTTCCGTCATTCATCGTCGCTGCGACGATGACTTTACCATTGCTATTAGCGGTCAGTACTCCATTATCGTCGATTGTAGCCACATCTGTAGGGGTCAGATCACTATTATAGACAGCCCATGTAACCTGCGAAGTTTCTCCCGTAGTTTTGGTGGCACTAAAGGTTAAACGCCCTCCTTTATCGGAGATTGAATTCGTCGAACCTGAGTGTGTTAGCTGGATTCCATAACCGCTGGTAGCTTCCTCAGAAGCACTAATGTACAGATTATCCAAGTAAACTTGAGATGCCACTGTCGTATTATTATTAGGCCCTATGGATTTGAAGGTGCTAATATCCGCCATCGCCAGGGTTGAATCATAGAATGGCTGTTTGCTTAACACCTTCGTTCCGTTGTAATAAACATCCACAAGCTTGTTTGGAAAATCTACCACAGTCTTGACTGTAAACCACTTATCAAGCGGGATCGCAGGAATGATGATAGGAGATGTTTTTCCGTTGATGACATAACTTAATGCTCCTGAATTCTCAGTGTTTAACCAGACGGCTACTTTACCATTCGATCCGAGCAGCTGAAATACCCGATTATTCGAGGTAGGTTTGTTCGCATAAGTACCGTTCGGCACACCGTTCGTTAAGTTGGGAGGGGCCGGGAACTTCATATGCACTTCTGCCGATAAGGTTCCCGTCTGCGAACCAAAACCACGGGATGCACTTACATAACCGCTATCCTGGTCATTAAGGAAAATACTGTTCGGATTCAAATCTCCGTCCGCCGCAATAGTGATCAGACCCGGGGCATAGCTCGAAGCACTCCAATATCCGCCCGGCGTATCCCCGGTTTTGTATTCAGTGAAATCCTCGTGAACCGGGAAGGCTTTATCAGTTACGACCACACCATCCTGAACGATATTCGCACTGTTCGTAGCGCTAATTCCTTTGGGCAAGCTGCTATTGGTGAAAAAGATATTCTCCGTGTAGGCTAATTGAGCTTTAGCAAAAGCACAATTAATGAACTGCAAATTCTTCAAAGCGTTATCAGCTGTTGAAGTGGAGGCTGCCCCTGTCAACGAAATAATGTTATCCGTTCCAGAGATATCGTTGTTCCGCAGGTTGGTAAACCGGAAATTACTCATGTCCGGTGGGTAAATATCAGGAACAGGAAGCTTGTCATAGTTGGAATTCAGATCAATTTTGTTGATAAGCGAATCCCTCACTTGAATGTTCCGAATGTAGCCGCCCCGGGATGTGCTTGTTTTGATCTTAAAGCCCGGTGCCACAGTGTTCGACTTGACGTCGAGGGGAATCAGATTGCAGTCTTCCACGTAGATGTCGCTTATTCCGCCAGACATCTCGCTTCCGATAACGACCCCGCCGTGTCCACCACTAAAGGTATCTCCGCGATAATAAATAAATCTGGAGGGTCTGCCGATATCCCGGCCTTCTTGATTGATCCCGGATTTAATTGCACTGCCGTCGTCCCCGGTTTGAAAGGTAGAATTCAAAATGTAAACGCTCTCGGAAGAATTCGGATTAAAGCCGTCTCCATTATGTTGCGTGGTGTTAATATCGAGGTTATAGGCGGTGATGTCTTTGCTGTATACAGGTACTACGGTCCACATCATTCCATTGCGGATTTTCAATCCATCGATATAGACATTGTGTGCGTTATTAAAAGATAGCAGATGTCCACCACCGTAGGTTGTTCCAACTTCAACCTTGTCGTTATCGTATTCCTCACGCAGCTTCAAGCCGCTCTCCTCGTCACCAATTGTTCCGGGTCCAAGGAATGTAATATCAGTTACACTATAATCATCGTACTTGTCATGATCCATAACTCCGGCGTTAAATAAACTTTGATAAGCCTCGGGTTCCTCAATACTGTGTCTGGCCGTTACGAACGGCAAGAAGTCAGCCTTGTGTGAACTAGGCATCACTTGAGCCCCTGCATCTACAAATACAGTCATATTGCTGTGCAGGAACAATCCGCCAGTCACATACTTCCCGGGTGGAAAGTATAAAGTGTCTCCTGGAGTAACCGCGTCAATCGCGGTTTGAATTGCCACGGTATCCAATGTGTTGCCATCTCCGGATGCTCCATAATCCTTAACATTAAACCTGATGCCCGTCTTTTTAGTTGTGATTTGGACCGTATTGCTATCTAAAGATTCGTTGCCAGATGTATCCTGGGCTCGTACCGTGTAGGTATATGTCCTCTCTGGAGTTAATCCTAAAAACTTATAGTAAGTTTTGTCCGTCGAACCAACCCGGGTTCCATCACTGTCATAAATATTGTACTTAGTAATGTTGGAATAAAATAGCGGTTTCTCCCATGCTAACACTACGGTTGTATCCGTATTAGAGGCAGGTGCCATTCGTAAATCCGTCGGGGAGTAAATATTAGCCGATAAGGAATCATTAATGTTCGCAGCGGCATAAGCCGTGTTGGTCTCTCCGGCAAAGGCGATTTCAGGTACGATCGGGATGAGCAATAAAGCGCATAATGCAATAAGGACACTCTTAATTCTTTTCATAACTTACCTCCTGTTCATTTGCAGGTGATGAAAACGCTGTCAATTAGTGGCATTAATCATTAGGGAGTTGTCATTCAAAAGACAGGCGGCCCAAGTATCGTCAAGAGCCCGCCTGCTGAGATTATTTATTGTTCGGGGATATTAACTGTTTTATTTCGAAGAGTCAAAACTTGCTTTTTCTTTTTCAAGCTGCTTTGCCCATTCATCCAATAGTTCTTTGGCACTCATCTTTTTGGCCATTACCTTCTGGATCATAGGCTCCATATTCGTCTGAACCTTGTTATAGCCCGGCAGATAAACGGGATTATCGGTAAACTTCGTGTCCGGTGAGCTCATCAGGTCTGCGCCCGTCTTCACGTAAGGCACGTTTACAATCCAATCAGCATCCAAAGCATCAAGATAAGTCGGAATTTCGCCATAGAGCTCTCCGTACTCACTATCATTGTGCGTTACGAAATACGTCATGAATTCCCATGCTGCTTCCTTATTCTCGGAGTTCTTTGTCATCATCATCACCGATGGTGTAACGCCGGGGTGAACGCGATAGCCTTTGGCACCCATAGGGAATGGAACAGCTGTAAACTTGGTTAAATCGTCATTGAATGCTTTACTGTGAGCGCTTGCGGAACCAAGGTTATGGAAAATCATACCTACCTTGCCGGACTGGAACGAAGCAGCCAATTCCGTCCAACCTTTGTTCAAGTCATCTTCAGGTGTATTGACATTATAACCGCTCAAGTATTTCTCCAGAAACTCTACATTCAGTGGATCGTTGATCGTGGCTTTGCCTTCTGGCGTGAAATAGTTCGTAATTCCCGAGTATGAGTACATAAGATATTCCAGCGAGGTAGCACTTCCGGCTCCACCCCGTATAGAGTATCCGTAACGATCCTTGGACTTGTCAGTCAACTTCTGTGCGTTGTCAAAGAATTGATCCCATGTGTCCGGATTCGGTAGATTTGATTCCTTCAGCCAATCCGAACGAATCCATTCCATCCAAGGCAGAACGCCATAAGGCAATCCATATAACTTCTTGTCAACCGGATCCGCTGCTCTCATTGAGGTAACCGAACCCGTTGTGATCTTGTCCTTTCCTTCCCAGCTATCGAAATAAGAATCGATTGGCTCAAGCACATCGCGTGCAATAAAGTCGGACGTAAAGTTATTGATCAGGTCCGGCCCTTGTCCAGCAGCAATAGCGACATTCAGCTTTTGTATATAACCGTTCAAATCTCCAGGCACGCCCAAGTATTCGATTTTAATATTCGGATGCTCAGCCATGAACTCCTTCGTAACTTTTTGCCAGAATACATCACGGTCCGGCGTAGTAGCCGCAGCCCAGAACGTAAGCGTTGTCTTCTTGCCGGAATCTTTCGTTTCAGTACCACTGTCGCTAGTCGAGCTGCTTGGCTGGGGACTGGCATTCGACGAGTTGTTGTTATTGTTACTGCTTCCGCAACCACTTAACACGCCTCCAGCCAACATGACCGAAGCCATGACAAGTGCCCAGCTTTTTTTTCTTTTGAACATGGTGTTGAACCCCCTCAAAATTCGTCGCTCAGTTGACGAACACCGGTTATTCGTCATGTGTTTAGTTTAACTTTCGTCCTTCTCATTTTACATAAGATTCTTTTCACACTTTGTTTGGATTTTTTAAAATCATACAAAAAAAAGCCCCGATTGATTGCCTCGGGACTTTTTTAGCTTTATTTTCTCCTATATTAATTCAAATCTACTTAACTGCCTAGCTTTCACTTTAAATAGTTCTCTAATGTTCTCCGTACCGCTCCTGGGCCTGCCATCATTTCCTGGAACATAATCTCAATCTTATCACCTAGACCAATCTCGTACAACGGAACCCCAAAAAGTCGCTCATCTTCAAGAATGGGGCGCACACTTGCAGTTTGGTCTCCAAGAGAAACTCCCTGCAGGTAACCTTGCAGTGTTTCTAGTAACGGATCTGAACTCAATGTGAAGACCTCTCCAGCATCATTCACTCCAAGTAAGTAACGACACCACACAGCGATAGCCAGTGGAATCGCCGTTAGCTGCGCTGGATCGAGCTCCTCCCGTCGAATATAGGATTTAATAGTTTCACCAAACCTTATACCTACCTTCTGCGAAGTGTCTGTAGCAATCCGCTGCGGAGTATCGGGGATAAATGGATTGGCAAAACGCTCCGTAAGGACTTCGTCCAGGAACTGCTTTGGACTGAGAATCCCCGGGTCCACTACGACGGGCAGACCTTCTTTGTAACCGATTATCTCCACAAACCTCCGCAAAGTATCGTCCTTCATCTCATCCGCGATCAAGGTGTAGCCAAGCAGACAACCGGAAACAGCAAGCGCCGTATGCAGCGGATTAAGGCAGGTCGTTACTTTCATCGTCTCCACCTTGTTGACTGTCTCCCGGTCCGTAAAAATAATTCCGGCTTCCTCTAGTGGTGGACGTCCGTTCGTAAAGTTATCCTCCACTACAAGATATTCGCTGATCTCAGCATTTACGAAAGGAGCGGTATATGTGTTTTTGGAGGTAATGATCACATCCATATCACCAATTCCCTGTTCCAGAAGCGCTGCCTGTACACTCTCCGAAGGACGTGGTGTGATTTTATCGATCATGGACAATGGAAAGGTTATTACTCGTTCATCTTCCAGATAACGCACGAAGTCTTCTATAACAAGTCCTCTTTGGGCCCATTCCTTAGCGATGGACACAACTCCGTTCTTCAGCTTGTCGCCATTGTGTGAGCAGTTGTCCATGCTGACAAAGGTCATCGGATATTGGCCTTTCAGATATCTTCGATAAGCAAGCGAAGCAACAATGCTCATGACATGAACAGGATGCTCCGGTCCGCTCACAATATCCTTTTCCACAATGCCAAGATATTTATCGTGCGGATCCGTCAACGAGTATCCCTTCTCCGTGATGGTGAAGCTGGCCATTTGCAGGCTGGGATTCTCGAACACCTCGATCAATCGACGGTACTCCGCTTCTCGGTTTTTGTCCGCTGCGATTCCCTCCACAATACTACTGACTACTCTTTTCTGGAAATCACCACGAGCATTCATCAGCACTAAAAGGGTCAGATTGTCGTAGGGCTTGTAGACTTTATCAATCATTTCGAAATCAAAGGTTTCCACCGCAATAATACCTGTATCCGACTTCCTGCCATCCAGCAGCTTCTGATGAGCATTTGCCACGAATCCTCTGAAAATATTACCTGCACCGAAATGAATCCATTCCGGTTTAAGCTGTGTATTGTTTGCTATCTGCTCATAGTCGAACTGCGGAAGCTCCACTCCAGCAGCTTTCCAAGCTGCTTTTTCCCCTTGGATACTGCTTCTGGTCAGATGCAGCATTTATTTTGCCTCCTTGACATTATCCAAGCTATCCCAAACACCAAGCAAATACATGATGCCCATAGCTCTATCATACAAGCCATAACCCGGTCGGCAGTTCTTCTCTTCCCCCCACAGATGCCGCCCGTGATCCGGACGCACATAACCAATGTATCCGTTCTCATGATAGGCTTTGACCACCTCGGCCACATCAACGCTTCCGTCACGCCCACGGTGCGACACCTCAATGAAATCACCGTTCTCAAATACCTTCACATTGCGGATATGGGCAAAATGAATACGATCATGGAACTCGCGGATCATCGCTGGCAGATCGTTATCCGGATTCGTGCCGAGTGACCCTGTGCAGAACGTCAAACCGTTGTACGGGCTGTCCACTAAATCCAGAAAGCGGCGGATCATATCCCGATTGCGGATAATACGCGGCAGTCCAAAGATCGGCCAAGCCGGATCATCGGGATGGATAGCCATCTTGATGTCCACTTCCTCGCATACTGGAATAATGCGTTCCAGGAAATACTGGAGGTTGTCGAACAGTTTATCTTCCGTCACATCCGCATAAGCCGCAAACAGCTCATCCAGCTTTGCCAGCCGCTCCGGCTCCCAGCCCGGCATCGTGAACTTTCCAGCTCCCTTCAGAATCCGGTCCACCATCTCACGCGGATTATCGGTAATGGCAGCCTTTTCATAAAAGAGAGCATTCGAGCCATCAGGCAACTCTTTATACAGCTCTGTGCGGGTCCAATCGAAAACAGGCATAAAATTATAGCAGATCACCTTAACGCCAACCTTGGCGAGTTTACGAATGGTGTCGATATAAATATCGATATATTTATCACGGGTCGGCAAGCCGATTTTGATATCATCATGAACGTTGACGCTTTCTACTACAGCCGTGCTGAAACCCTTGCTGGTGATTTGATCCGCCACTTCTTGGATCCGTTCCATTTCCCACACTTCTCCGGCTACTTTCTCATGCAAAGACCAGACAATCCCCATAACACCCGGAATCTGCCGAATATGATCCAGCGTGATATTGTCATTGCCCTCGCCATACCATCTCCACGTCATGTTCATTGATAAACCCTCCTGTGAATTCGTTTTCAATTATCTTGTATACAAGATTTACTTGATCATAGAATAAGAACAATTCTTTGTCAATCACAATTTGATCAGGAATTTTATCCTGAAATCAAGGAATATCCACCCTATTTTCATCCCAATGATTTTAATGAACGAACTTATCATGTATACTAGTACTGTATCTGTCATTAACAATTGAAAGCAGGAACAGAAATGTCAATTAAAGCTGAAATTCTAAACACACTGAAGCAAGAAATCCTCACGCTGGCGTTAAAGCCAGGCACCATTCTGAGTGAAACAGCCTTGTCTGAGCGGTTTCAGATTTCACGTACGCCGTTGCGTGATGTTCTCAAACAGCTTGCACTGGAATCTTATACCGATATCTATCCGAAAAAAGGTAATATTGTCTCCTTTATTGATCTTGAATCTGTTGAACAAATCACATACTTGCGTTGCACACTGGAAAAGGAGATCCTCAAGGATCTTTCTGCACAGCTTTTACTACCAGGAGTGCACGAGCTTAAAGAAATTCTTAAGAAACAGAAAGAGGTCATCGGGCAGGAGAATACTGTAGATTCTTTCCTTAATTTAGACGACGAGTTTCACCGGGCCTTGTACAGGCTTGCTGGACGTGAGTATCTGTGGACTCTGATCCAGCAGTCGAATGTACATTATCTCAGGTACCGCAGACTGCACATGCTTAAGACCGACAAGCTGGAAGAAATCTGGAACGAACACCAATCCATTCTTGAGCTTATGGTGCAAAAAGAAACCGCCAAAATCGGCCCGCTAATCCACCACCATCTCCGGGAAGATATTCATTCACTGGATTTTCAGGAGAATTTCTCGGAATATTTAAAGAAATAGTCAGCCATAAGACGGCTTACTGCCTTAAAAACAAACAAAGAGACATCGTATGGAATTCTCCGTGATGTCTCTTGTTAAATTTACATAACGTTCTCTAAATCCAATTATCTCTTAATCCGATACAGAATGACTCTCTTTTTGAGCCAGCCAATCAATATGGCATCCATGAAACCCATACCGCCACGATTGATTTCCCCATATTTAGAGTTTCCGTGTTTCCTCGCTTGATGGGTTACCGTAACTTCAATAACTGAAAAGCCGTTCATCTTAGCCACCGTGGGCAAAAAGCGGTGCATTCCATTATATAAATAGAAACTGTCAGCTACCTCCCTTTTGAAGAGCTTCATAGGACAGCCTATATCATAAATTGAACCTCCAATAATCCAATTACGGATTTTTTTCGCGAAACCTGAAGAAACTTTCTTAAACCACGTATCTTTATGATCTGCCCATTTTCCATTTACAAAATCTCTTTTCTTGATGAAAGGCATTAATCTAAAGATGTTCCGTGGATCTGTCTGTAGCGCTGCATCCATAAGGGCGATCAGTTCGCCCTGGGAATTTTTCATCCCCGCCCAAATGGCTGCCGTTTGCCCGTAGTTTTTTTCAAAATGAATGACCTTTACCGCTTGATCCATCTGTGCGATTTCATTTAACAGCACGGCACTACGATCCCTACTTCCATCATTCACCAGTACGATTTCGTAATGCTCAATTCTCCCTCTTAATGCTTCAGTAATACTTAAGTAAAGATCGTATATATTTTCCTCTTCATTAAAAATAGGTACGACCACGGAAAGGTGAGTCATCGAGCAACACCTCACTATCCACTTATTTTAGGAGTTCAGTAGAGAGGTTGGTTTTAGGATCCCTCACTAGTCTTAATTGTTTTTTCTCAACCGCCTTCATCACTTCCTCACCTTCTACATCCAGGTTAGGAAGCAAGCGATCGAGCCACTTCGGCAAATACCACGCTGATTTTCCCAGCAAAGTCATTACACCGGGAACGATGAGCATCCGGACAACAAAAGCATCGAACAAAACCCCAAAGAGAAGTGCAAAGCTCATCACCCTGATGTTCGGATCTTCTGCCAGCATGAATCCCGTGAAAACAGAGATCATGATCAGTCCTGCAGCTGTAACTACCCCGCCGCTGTGATGAATACCGGCCAGAACGGACTTTTTGGCATCCCCACTTTTCTTAAATTCTTCCCGCATTCTACTGACGAGGAAAACTTCGTAGTCCATGGCAAGTCCGAACAAAATGCCGACGACCATGATTGGGAGAAAATTGAGTATGGGAGCTTGCCCATTAAAATGGAACACATTTTGCAAATGTCCATCCTGTATGACGAAGGTAATGAAACCTAATGTAGCCCCCAAAGAAAGAATAAATCCCAGGACCGCTTTGATGGGAACCAGGATGGACCGGAATACCATCACTAGAAGAACAAAAGCCAAGCCAACGATGATGATACAGAATTCAGGCAGCGCCTCGTTCAGCTTCTGAGAGATATCGATATTTACGGCTGTGCTCCCGGTTACTTTCAGTTTCACATGATTTTGACTCTCGATTTCTGCTGCTTGACTGCGAATTTGTTTAACCAGATCTACCGTTTTATTATCTGCAGGACCGGTAGCCGGAATCACATGAATCAAAGAAATCTTTCCGGAAGGACCAGGAACAGCAGGAGCAATCGTACCAATGTTAGGATAGGTTCTAAGTTGTTCCAGCGCCCCAGACAGATTGGCTGCAGCAACTTGTCCACCATCAGTTTCGGCTAGGATAACGAGCGGACTATGATACCCAACACCGTATGCCTCTGTCATCAGATCGTATGCCCGCCGCTCAGTTAATTCCGGCGATTTTTGCGCATCATCCATGGTGCCTGTCTCCATGTTGAAGAAAGGTATTGCAATAGTGCCCAGCAATGCTACCCCAAGGATCACAGCCAACCATGGGCGCCCGGTAACAAAACTCCCCCATAAATTACCTCGAGTCTCGTTCTTTTTGTTGCGGGTTGAACCTTTGGATCTTTTTTTCGATTTGGCTTTGATCAAGCCTCCCATCGCTTCGAGGATAGCAGGAACCATAAAAATAGCGATGAGAACAGCCACGAAAATGCAAAGCGCAGCGGCTAAACCCATTGCGGTAAGAAAAGGAATACCAATCACCGACATTCCCGCAAGACCGATAATAACCGTTATGCCTGCAAAGACAACCGCACTACCTGCCGTGCCGTTCGCAATCGCAATTGCTTCTTTTCTTTCATAACCTTCGGCAAGCTGTTGCCGATATCTTGAGATAATAAACAACGCGTAATCGATCCCCACTGCCAGACCAATCATGCTGGCCAGGGATAGAGCAAAAGAAGGGGTGTCGAAGAAATTCGAGCCGATGATGATCAACATCACGCCGGTACCAAGACCAATGACTGCCGTAAGAATCGGTAAGATCCCCGTCAGAACGGATCCAAAAGCAACGGTGAGAACAAGAAGCGCAATGAGCACCCCTATCCCTTCTGTAACGCCGCCGATCTCCATTTTCACATAACCAGAGCCAGTTAATTCAGCTTGTAAGCCGGCATCACGCAAAATACCTGCCACATCAAGCACACGTTCCTTTGATGTTTCTGTAACATCACTACCTGGAGTATTGTATGAGATGGTGGCATAGCCAATTTTGCCATCTGCACTTACCGAATGATTGTCATAAGGACTTACTACTGCTGTGACCGCCGGATCCTTAGCCACTTCCTCTAACTGTGCACCAATTAATTGCTTAGTTGTTTCTGAGGATAAGGTTTCATCCGTTAGTGATTTCATCACCAACTGAATTTTGCCGCTGTTATCCACCATGGAGGGGAATTCCTGATACATCTGTTCCATCGTTTTTATGGACTCCAGTCCAGGGATAGTAGTTCCCTCATGAAGCTTAGGCCCCATCGAAAGAGCTACGATTGCCGAGATCAGCAGGATGGCAATGCTTCCTAGAATGACTTTAATGCGGTTGCTCGCCGACCAGAACCCAAGCCGGTACAATAATTTGGCCATTTCAGTATCGTCTCCTCTATTCTAATGTTTTTCTCTATGCCTTTATCTTATAGAAGAGAAGTCTTGCTAACATCGTCCAAAGGGGCGGACACGCTCTGCCCTTTCGGGCAGCCCATTAGTCCGCAAAAAAAACATGCGAAAGATTTCTTTCGCATGTTCAAAATTACATATGTAAAATCCCCCGTTCCAAAGCGGCCGCCACTGCCTGCGATCGCGAATCTACCCCTAGCTTGTTGTAAACATTCGTCAGATGAGCTTTTACAGTACGTTCTGAGATTCCCAAATCAAAGGCGATTTCTTTACTTTTGAAGCCCTGCGCTACACTTTGCAGAATTTGAGTTTCTTTATCGGATAACAAGGATACTTCTTTATGAATCGGAGCCGAAGCCTTCTGCTGCTCGCGAGCAGAAATCACCTTCTCCATGATTTCTGCTGAGAGCAAGGTTTCTCCTCTTATCGCCGATTCAATATTCCTGAACAAATTTTCCCGGTTCGTATCCTTTAATAAGTAACCTCTCGCACCCAAGGCCAGTCCATTAATCATTAATTCATCTTCGTTGTAAGTCGTCAAAATAATAACTGGAACGGAGTTGTTCTTCTCCCTCAATACCTTCATGGCTTCCAGTCCGCTCATGACCGGCATATTCAAATCCATCAGGATCACGTCCGGTCGCACTTCATCTATAAGGGTTATAGCTTCCTGCCCATTTACCGCTTCTCCAACAATTTGAAACTGTTCATCCGTCTCCAGGATCAGCTTCAAGCCTTCCCGGACAACAAAATGATCATCTACGATCAGAATTTTCACTTGCGTCATGTAGGGTCTCCCTCACTAAATGATGTCTCAACCTGAATGCTTGTTCCAGCCGAACTGCTGCGCACCTTCAATTCTCCTCCAATCAGCCTTACCCGCTCCTGAATCCCGAGTAAACCGTAGTGTCCGGCATCCTTGCCGATGGCGTCTGTGTTAAATCCCAAACCATTGTCTCTGATTTCTATAAAAAGCCGCTCATTTTGATCGGACAGGGTAATCCACACCTTGTCAGCCCGGGCATGACGGGCGATATTGGTCAGACCTTCTTTTATAATGTGTAAACTATGTTCCATCATTACTCTAGACAACCGTCTGGTAAGCTTAAAATCCATGGTTACAACGATACCTGTAGCTTCACCGAAATGCTGTGTTTCATAATCGACCGCTTCCCTAAAATCAATCTCTGAAGCTGATTTCGCCCGCAAATTGTCAATTGCTCTACGAGCTTCGGCTAAGGTTGTGCGAGCCTGCTTCATAGACTGTCTGACAATTTCTTGAGAACGCTCTGTGTTACCCTTGGTCATATGGGCATCCGCGGCTTCGAGCTGCATAATTAATCCAGCCACTCCCTGCGCCAACGTATCATGCAGATCCCGAGCCATTCGTTGGCGTTCATTAGCCAGTGTCAGCTCCTCTACCTTTTTATGGGCCTCTTTTAGATCATGCAAAAAATTCTGAATTCTGAGACGCTCGCGAACCTGTTGAAAAAACAATAATGTATACGCTAAAACGATCACAAGCATCAGAACAAATAATGGCATAAATACGATCAATTCATCGGTATCGCCCACAGTAAGCGATGAATCAAAAAACAAAATTATACTAATAAGGGCAACGAAGACGATTCTTTTTATCCGAAATGAAAAACCAAGGCTTTGGGCAATCAGGACCGGAAGCAATCCCATCAACACTGCTTGGTACCCCTGCGGCATCAAAATCGCACAAAGATAAATTAAAATTGCTTGTGCCGAAAAATAAAACCAAAATTGCTTATTAGTGATTCGATAGGAGTTCCAGTGCAGCAAAATATGGACCGTGAATAAGCCTGTAAATATCGAACTGGATAATATTTGAGGGTCCTTAAGAAACTGCAGCAACATAGTGCCAATATATACAATGGATACCCAAATCAAAAGCGGCAATCTGGACGCAAACAATTCATCGATGAACAATAGTCCGGCTTTTCTTTCTTTCACTTGGCTGACCCTCCTTCTCCTCTATTATAAAGATTTAACCTACATGTTGGTAATGTACGAAAGTACATGTACGTTTGGGCAATCGAGATCGCCTTGTCTGTAATGCCTTCCCGGATAAAACTTCGTTATAAGAAGAAGCACACACGATCTCTATTCCCTATTAAAAAAACAAAAAAACCTTGATTTCTCAAGGTTTTCGTAAAAAATGAACAAGAACTATAACCCCGCACTAATAGCTTAAATCTGCACCGTTAGAGGTTATGACCTTTTTGTACCAGTAAAAGCTGTCCTTACGCAGACGCAGCAGCGTTCCATTGCCTGCATCATCCTGATCAACATAAATGAAGCCGTACCGCTTGCGCATCTCCGAGGTGGAAGCCGAGATCAGATCAATACAGCCCCAGCTGGTGTAGCCCATCAGCTCCACGCCATCGGCAATGGCTTCCGCCATCTGCTCAATATGCTGTGCCAGATACTCTATCCGGTATGGATCACGGATCGTGCCATCCAGTTCGAGCACATCTGCAGCACCCAGACCATTCTCTACTACGAACAAAGGAAGCTGGTAGCGGTCATGCATCTCCTTGAGCACAAACCGCAGCCCCTTTGGATCGATCTGCCAGCC
Organism: Paenibacillus sp. FSL P2-0121; assembly: GCF_037975345.1. Lineage (NCBI taxonomy): Bacteria > Bacillati > Bacillota > Bacilli > Caryophanales > Paenibacillaceae > Paenibacillus > Paenibacillus sp. FSL P2-0121. The sequence goes on from NZ_CP150245.1 coordinate 5,243,322, forward strand.
CCAATCGGAAGTTTTCAGGAAGGGATTCTTCAGCCCTGAGGACAGGTTACCTTCCGTGGTGGCTGTGATATTCTCATCTACACTGACTACTGAGGACATGTAATAACTAAAGGAAAGAAAATCCACAAGATTGTCCCGCAGCAAAGCTTCGTCTCCCGGCAACATGGTTATTGTCACTCCATGCTGCTCCAAATGCCGGCGGATATAAGAAGGATAATAGCCTCTAACCTGAACATCGGAGCAGAACATTGCCATTTGGTTCTCAGCTTGTGCTTTCAGTACATCACCGGGATGACAGGAATATGGGTAAAGCAGCTTGCGGGCCAGCATGCAGCCGATCTGGAACTGCGGATTGATCTCCCGGCCCCGCTTAATCGCAAGCGCACTGGCTACGAACTGGTGATGCAAAGCCTGAAAAGCAACCTGCTTCTCATTTGACTTGCCATCCAGAATAATCCCTGCGCCCAGAAAAGGCGCTTTGAGCGTACAGTTGATTTCGTTGAAAGTCAGCCAATACTTCACCTTATCCCGGTAACGGGTGAACACAGTCTCCGCATAACGGACGAACAGTTCAACCAGTTCTCTGGATTCCCAGCCGTTGTATTTGGTGACTAGGTGCACCGGCATTTCATAATGGGAAATGGTGACCAGCGGCTCGATATTATATTTGCGCAACTCATCAAAAACATCGTCGTAGAAACGCAATCCTGCCTCGTTAGGTACCTGCTCATCGCCATTCGGATAAATACGTGGCCAGGAGATGGACATACGGAATACCTTAAAACCCATCTCAGCGAACAAGGCGATATCTTCTTTGTAGCGGTGGTAGAAATCAATCCCTCTGCGTTTGGGGTAATTCCCCTGATTATCATCCTGTATGGCCTCTTCTAGCTGTGGGCCGGACATGGACAATAGCTGTTCCAGGCTCTGCCGTTCCTTAGGAGGACAATATTTGACTACATCAGCAGTGGACAAACCCTTCCCGCCCTCATTATAGGCGCCTTCGACCTGATTAGCGGCTACCGCACCGCCCCACAGGAAGTTTTCCGGAAATGGATAAGTCATCGGTTGAGCCTCCTTTTATTAATTGGCGGCAGCGGTTGCTGCCGCTTTAGCTTCAGCCTGCTGTTCTTGCTCCAGCGCTTCGGCATCGGCTTTTTTAAAGAATGGATAGTAGATCATGAAGCTTGCACCAATCATAACCAGCTGGAACGCACTTACGCGCCAGCCCCCGTTCATCCAGCCATTAACCAGCACCGGAATGCCCAGCGGCACCTGAATCCCGTGCAGCACAGGAAGGATACCCAGCGTCGTCAGAAGAATCGCCAGACCACTACTCACCAGCGGAGTCAGGATAAACGGAATCATAAACCGAACATTCAGCACCAATGGCATCCCGAAAATCACCGGCTCATTGACACCGATCAGACTTGGGATAATTGCCAGTTTACCAAGTGTCTTATAACGTGTAGATTTGGCGAACAACATCGCAATAATGAGACCTAACGTTGCCCCTGCACCACCGATCAGTACATAAACCGGGAAGAACGGCGAACCAATGATATGCGTACCTTCCACACCTCTTTGGTAAGCGTCCAGATTCTCAAGTCCCAAAGCCACCCAAATCGGGCCGACAACGGAATAGACTACCAAGGTGCCGTGAACTCCAAAGAACCACAGCAGGTGAATTACGAAGATGCAGATCAGCATCGCCCACCAGGTACCCCCCAGACTAGTCAGTGGCAGTTGGATGATCGAGAAGACAAACTCGTGCATATTGCCATATTTCGTTGCGGCGAAAATCGCCGTCAGCACCAGCATCAGAACCGCTACGATAAAACCAGGCGTAAGCGCGGCAAAAGATTTCTCAACCGTGGGCGGAACACCCTTCGGCATTTTGATATAGAATTTCTTTTCCAATACAAAGGTATAGATCTTACCTACCAGCAGTGCCAGGATGATTGCCACGAACAATCCTTTGGCGCCCAACCAGGAGTAACCAAATGCTTTGGTCACACCGTCATCCAGCAGTCCTTTTGGTGTAACTAGCAAGAAACTCATCAGCGCCAAAATCCCTGCCGAAAAGCCTTGCTGCTTATGTTGGGTAGCGAAATTGTAAGCGATGGAGAACACCGCGTAGAGTGCGATCAAATCGGTGGTTACAGTTGCCGGAATCGAAGTATAAGTTTTGAGTCCAGTGCTTTCCAGGAAATTCTGATAAGGATCAAGCTTGAGTGCATTAATCAGGGAAAAAATAGCGCCCAGAATCAAAATTGGCATCAAGGCCATCAGACCGTTGGAAATAGCGCTGATATAGGTATTTTTTTGGATTTTCGTGCTGACTTTCTGGATCTTGGCTCTCCATTCTGCGCCGCCTGCCATGACTTAAGCCCCCTTCTCCATCAGTTCAAGTGCTGTAGCCAGCACCTTGTCCCCATCCATCATGCCATAGTCCATCATATCGATCGTAGTTACTGGAATGTTCGGATATTCTGCGGCCAGATCGCCTTCGGCATGTCCCATTTGTGGTCCAAGCATAATGATGTCAAAAGGCTTTTGATCGGCGATGTCACTCTCCGCCACCGCATCAATAACCACTTCAACCCCTTGTGTCCGTGCCGATTCTTTCATCCGTTCCACCAGCATACTTGTCGAGAATCCGCCTGCACAGGCGAGCAATATTTTTTTCATCTTAGTTCACCGATCCCTTCAATTCTAGTTCGAGCGCTGTGCGTTCTTTGATTTCTTCGATCAGTTCCACAGCCAGTTCTCTAACCGTCAGGGCATTCATCAAATGATCCTGCGCGTGAATCATCAGCAGCGTAATTTCTGTCTTTTCGCCCCGGCCTTCAGCCTGGATCAGCCCCGTTTGTACTTTATGTGCTTTGGTCAAGCTGGTCTTGGCGTTCTTAATCATCTCGCCCGCTTCTTCCAGGTTTCCGGCGCGCGCGGTTCTTACCGCTTTTAGGCTAAGGCTTCTTGCCTCTCCGCTGCTGGCAATAATCTGCATAATCGTTTGTTCATAATCCATGGGTTCTCCACTCCGTATCGTCATTTTATTTATAGTAGGTTCTCTATCTCATTCATAAATTGCTCATAACTATTCGTGTTTAGCAGCCGGTTACGGCTGTCTTCCTTCTCCATTAGAACCAGTAGCAGCTTGCTGATCTCTTTGTGCAGGAATAACTGCCCCGGACCCAGATTGATCAGAAAAATCAACTGGACCGGCTTACCCTCATAGATCAGCGGTTTCTTCAACACGGTTACACTGATACAGTCGCGGATCGCGCTCATCCGCATCGGATGCGGGCCGGCCACCCCATTTTTGTAAATGGTGGTGAATTTCTGCTCTCTGAGCAGCACTTGTTCGGGAAAATCGTCAGCTGCATAATGATTGCCCACGATCTCCCGGCAGCGCTGCTTTAACAGCTCCATGTAATCTTCGTCCGAACCAGACAGATGAAACAGCTCCCTGCGGAACAAATCCTTGAAATCCATCAGCTTGTAGGATGGTTCTGTGCGATTAATCTGCAAAGACAATATTTCTTTGATCCGCTGAATCTCTTGATCATCCAGCAGCTGTTTGATATGGATCACCGGTTTTTCCTTAATCTCTGTTGCCAGCGGCACAGTAGAGAGGATCAGATCCACAGGCTTGCTGCTGATCTCCTCCACCTCCGTGATGGAGGCTGTGATCACCGACGCTTTGGGGAATACCGCTTCCAGCTTCAGCCGGATTAACTGGGCACTGCCCCCTCCCGTCGAGCAGATCACGGCAATCCGCTTGAACTTCTCCAGATTGCGCTGCTGCATCCGTTCCAGATGGGTGGCAAAATGCAACGCGACATACCCTGCCTCATCGCGCGACATCCGAAACCCGTACTGCTCCTCTACAATCTCAGCGAAGCGGAAGGAAATGACGAACACATTGGCATACTGGCTGTAAACATCCTCCACCAATGGGTTGCCGAGCTGAAGATTGTAATACAACCGGTTCAGCAGCGGGAACATATGCAATAGCAGTGCTTCGCGCAGCTCTTGATCTTGCGTGAATCCAGTAAGGAACTCGCGGTCCAAGCGCTCCAGAATAGCCGTGATTCCCTCCCGCAGATGCGATTTGGTCTCTTCCGACATCCGTTCCATAATGGTCTTGCCAGAAATGTGCAGCGCCAAATAATCAATCTCATCCGCCGGAAGCTTAATCTGGTATTGAGAGGAGATGAAATCTGCAATACTCCCGGCAATATCCTGATACAGCGGCTCAGGTGTTCCCTGCAAGGCTTGTCCAGCCACAATGAAATTGTGCTTGGAAACCCGGTAAAGAAGAATGAACAGATGGGTCAAGATATTATCCAGAAACACATCCGAGATCTTCAGTTCTTTTTCCTTGAGGATTTGCAGTAGAAATCCCTTAAGCTGCTCAGCATCAAAGTCCTGACTAAAAGCATGAAAATCCTCCGTATGCTGCAGCGTATGACCCGATTGCAAGATAAAGTAAGAAAAGGCTTTACGGAAGTCTTGCTCTTCCCCCTCGATTTTCATGCCATAATGAGCCCGACGTTTCAAGCTAAGCCGGAAAGCGGCAAGTCGCTGCTCTACTTCCTTCAGATCGGAAATAATAGTAGAACGGCTAACGCCGATTTCTTCCGCCATGTTATCCATAGACTGATAGTTATCGTTCTGCAAGAGATAGAATAGTAAATACTGCTGGCGTGATTGCTTATTATCGAGATCCACCTGATCCAGCTGCAGCATTCCTTTTTCCTGGTAGCTACTGAATTTGGCTTCATCGCCAATCTCCAGTAGATAACCCTGGCCGCGGATCATACGGATACCGAAACCATTCGCCTCTCCTGTTTTGTCGAGTGCACGGATCACGTCACGGAGAGTCCGTTCGGACAACCCCACTTCGGCAATCAGCTCACTCATGCGCACAGGACTCTTGCGGGTATATAAAATATTAACAATCGTATATTCTCTCACCTTAAATTCCCTCATTTGTGATACTAGTATCGGATGAAGCACTCAGCTGGTTATGAATACATCATACGTGGAAGCGTTATCTTCTGAACAGTTTGTATTCTGCTGTTTGGAACGGCAGAAACTGACGGATAGGTAAATAACGGATTAAATTCTTAGCATACATTATTTGTGGCCACAAATCAGGAGGAAATATACAACAACGAGGAGAGTGTGATGTGAGGGGAATAGGATCAATATGTAGAGTCAAAAATCCCAAGGTCAGTATGACCTTGGGATTTTGATTATCTTCTGCGGGAAATCCCGCATGGCTTTGCAATATGTTATCCACTACATGCCCACAGCTGAGGAAACTGCAGCAAAGATTGCCGCCACCAGCCAAAGAATCGGAAACAGCTTGAGTATTACCTTTAACCATTGTCCAAAATTGATCCGGGCGATGGCCAAACCTGCCAGCAGCACACCACCTGTTGGCGAAATGAGATTCGTTAATCCATTTCCAAATTGGTATGCGGTTACTACCGCTTCGCGGTTAACACCCACAAGATCGCCTAATGGTGCAAGCACAGGCATCGTCAAGGCCGCCTCTCCTGATGAAGAAGGAACCAAGAACGTAATAATATTATGCACGACCAGCATGATGGTGGTGAACAAGTAATTCGGCAAACCCTTAAGCATAGTAGCCAGGCCATTCAAAATGGTATCGATAATCATCCCGTTCTCTGCAACGACGAGGATCCCCCGGGCCAAACCGATGATCACAGCAGCGTAGTGTGAGTTATATTTCATCTTGGCATTAAAAAGGCCTCAATTCGGCGATTCTGCCACAATAATAGCTAGATCCATCTTATTGCAATTAAATCAAACCGTTTCCATTCTATTTGAACTGGAACCAGGTTAAATTTGCAACTGTGGTTGAATCTGACTTAACAAAAGTTACATATACGGTATGGGTCCCTACAGCGGTCCCGGCATTAAGCGGGATATTCTTGACTGACCATGTCTGCCATCCGCCTGTGCTTTCTGCTGTCCAATAACCCAGCATAGTGCCCGTAGGACTGTCCAAGTGGAATTCTATTCTTCCGCCGGAATTAGCGGATGCAACCTTCAAATCAATACTTGTTTTAGCTGTACTACCAAAATCTACATTTTTAAATGCTATATAGTCGCCATTACTCCCTCCACCAACATCCAGCCCACCATCAGTGCTTGCCTCATAGGAAATAACACCTGAACTAAGGTTATAGCCTTCCGCTTCAAATTTCAATGTGTTGAATTTTGGAGCTGCAGCATAGCTGTTAGTATCTGTTATTTTCAATTCTGCCAATGTAGTTGCCGCAACTCCACCGACGCGAACATTGTTTAATGTAACTCCGGAGACAGTAGATGTGTCACTCCAACCCTTCATTATTGAAACTTCACCTAAAGCGCGTAAATTTATATTATTATAGACCACATTTTTTATCGGACCGGTTTTCGCAGAAAGATCAAACCATCTGGAGTGAACACCGGATCTTGGCCAGAAGCCTTCTACATCTATATTGTCAAATATGATGTTTTGTGCTGCTGGAGTTCCATAAAGATGACCTACTGCTAAAGCACGCCAGCACCGGTATACATAAGAGTTTTTAACAACTATGCCATCCTGAAGCTGTTTCACTCCATCTCCAACCTTAAATGCTCCACATCTGCTCCAAGCCAAAGCATCATCCACAACTACATTTGACTGGCTTTCAGGACTTCCAGGCCAGTTTGCAGCTATATCCGTAGTTTCTACATCCCATGTCTTAAATGAGTATGTGTCATCCTCCGATACTGCTACAGTGTGCTTTATGAGTACATTCTGGCTCTCTTGAATGTCGATTGCATCATTTTCATAATCAAGTTCATTGTTGTTGAAGTGCTTTGTATTCTGGAATGTTACGTTATTAGATCTTGTAACTATTGTAGCCCAGCCACCGCTGTCTCTTATTGTTATGCCGTCAACCGTGAAGTTGCTGCACTGCAAGGGTACAAGAATATTGTTCAAATAATTGTTTGTATTTCTCATATAATGGCCATTGCCGTCAATAGTCCCCCTGCCGTATATCTTAATATTGTTTGCATTTGTTTCAGTATAAATAAACCATGTTCCATCCTTACCCAGAGAATTCTTATGAAAATGGGTAGTGTAATCGCTTGGATTTCCTGAACCCCTTATAACAGAACCACCCTCCAGATAAACCGAAACATTGCTTTTTAAAACAAGGTTTCCGCACTTATAAACACCGGCTGGAACGTATACTATACCGCCACCTGCTGCGTTAGCCGCATTTATGGCGTTTTGTATTGCAGTTGTAGCCATAGCGGCACCGGTACTGTCGGCACCGTACCCGGTTTTAACATTGTATATACCTGTACCGGATGAAGCCGGAACATTGGTTTCAAGAGCATCTGCCGCAATAACCAGATCTTTCAGGTTATTGATTTTAACTATAAGATATGTTGGTGATGAAAGTGTAAATGTAAGTGTATTTCCGCTCTTTGTTGCAGTGATTCCCAAAGCTTTGGGAGAAATATTATAGGTATTGATTGTCTCGCTTGCTGTTATTGTGATTGTAGTAGTACCTGAAAAAGAGAAATTACAATAATTATAGTTTACAAATACCGCCGAAGTGTCGATTACCGGTATATTTGTAGAGTCTGCTGTTACCGTGTATTGACTGGTCGTGGTATAGATCGACGGTAATGGATAGCTTACAATTGTGCCCGCCGCTCTTGCTGTCAAAGGAACGACAGCTAAAAGACTGGCGAGCATACAAACAATTAAACTTAATAGTTTTAACCTTTTTAGCATAAATAAACACCTCTTTCATATCTTCAGAAAATACTCTGTCATCAGTGAATAATGATTTCACCAGTGATGCTCTATTACTCTTTTCATAAAGTCGACATATTCCTGTTCAGCTTCGGAAGTGGCAGAGTAATACTAACCTTTTCTGCATCAGCAAAGTTTCCTTTTAAAATACAGCCCCGGTTTTGTTCACCTTTTGCAGGATTTCTGCGTTGGTCGCTACTACTGAGCTGTATTGTTGCATTTTATGCACAATCTCCCCACGGTCACTGCTATTGATTTAGCATTGTTGCACTTCATGCACAATCTCCGCGCAAGCCGCTCCAATCATGGCACATGGCCCTACTGTTACTCCGCATTTCCGCCCTCAGCCTGCTTCCAATCTTATCTATGCTCCGGCTCCAGACAGAGCCGGAGCAGATCGTCCACAAGGGCCGTTGCCAGACATTCCACCGTATCCGCAGAGCCGTAATAGATCTTGACCTCGCCGTCATCCTCCAGAATCATCCCTCCCGGAAAAATCACATGATTGCGGAAGCCCCCGCCAATCTCATAGTCTGTCTCCGGTGCCAGCAGCGGTTGCCTGCTCATGCCGATCACCTTGCGGGGGTCCTCCAGATCCAGCAGCATAATTCCGGCGGTATAGCGCTTCTTCCAGGTGTCCTCCCAACCTTGCTTGCCTCTGGCCGGGTCCACATCCACCGCATGGAAGGTGGTCAGCCAGCCCTTATCCGTCCGGACCGGAGGTGCGGCCGGGCCAACCTTGTCATTGGCAAACGGCACCTGCTCGACGGCGAGCAGTAGGCTGGAGTTGCCCCAATGCTTCAGGTCCGGCGACTCGGAGATCCAGGCATCGAAGCGGTCCCGGCCGCCGCGGCTGTATACCGTGAAGGGACGCTCCAGCCGGACATACTTGCCGCCGATCAACTCGGGAAACAGTACCATATTGCGCAGGTCCGGTGTAGACAGGCTGAGCACCTCGAAGTGCTCCAGATCATCGGTAACGGCAATTCCGCCGCGGATGCCATGGTGCGTATCCACGGCAAAACACATATAACAACGGCCGCCGATCACGGTCAGGCGCGGGTCGTAGGCGCGGATAATTTCCTCGTCATGAATTTTGAACACTGGCTTCGGGCCGGCGGTCCAGCTCAGCCCGTCGTCACTGTAAGCAATGCCGAGATCCGTGGTGTGGTGCGGCTCAAGCGTCTGATCTACCAGTGAGCCGTAATCATTACGGAAGATCATCACATACTTGCCGTTAAATTTCGTTACACCGGCATTGAATACCAGTGCGGTGGGGTAAGGAACCTTCGTTGCATCCAGCACAGGATTGCCCGGATACCGCCGGATGAACGGGGCAGATTGCAGAATTGCCGGAGCGTGTTGAGTCATGGGGTGTACCTCCTTGAATGTCAAATATGGAATATGGGTTGCGCAGGGCCGGACCGCTACCCTTTGAGGGAACCGGCTGTCATCTGCATAAAGGATTTGTTGGCGAACAGATAGGCTACGAGAATCGGCAGAATGGACAAGCAGGCGCCTGCCATCATATAGTGGGTCTGGGAAGCGGCCGAAATCCCGTATTTCAGGTTCGCCAGCCCGACAGTCAGCGTCTGCAGCTCCGGCTTCGTCATCGTGAACACGAGTGGCAGCAGATATTCATTCCACGCGCCGCGGAAGGTGAACAGCGCACCTACGCCGAGTCCGGGTCCGAGCAGCGGCAGAATAATCCGCCAGAAGGTGCGGCCGGGGGAGCTGCCGTCCATCAGCGCCGCCTCATCCAGCTCACGGGGAATCCCCTTCATGAAGCTGGACAGAATGAAGAAGATCGAAGCATGGGCGGAGATCAGAATCAATATGACCCCCCACAGGCTGCTGTGCAGATGAAGCTTGACCATCAGATCAAACTGCGGACGCAGCACGACCGCCCCTACTGCCACGAACATAGTGAAGGATTGCAGGCCGATATACAGTTTCTTGCCTGCAAAATCCATCCGGTCCACCACATAAGCCGCCATGGATGATACCAGCAGCGTGCCAACCACCGCCGCCAGAGAGACAATCAGGCTGTTCAGCGTATATCTGGAGAAATTCGCCTGTGCCCAGGCTTCGGCATAGTTCGAGAAATGCCAGCTATCCGGCAGGAAGGTGGCTCCCGCAGTCAGTTCGGCATTTGTCTTGAAGGAGCCGAGAATGGTGATAACAACCGGAATCAGGGTGATAAAAGCAAATGCCAGCAAAAAAATCCACAGGATGATATTGCCCAGTATGGTTCTTATTCTCATAATAGCCTCTCTCCTCAATCGGTCTGATTCATACGTCTGGATGCGTAGAAATAAATGAGCGATATGATCCCGACGATGACCGCAGACACGAAGGCGACCGCACTGCCGTATCCGAACTCTTGGACCTGGACCGCCGCGCTGCCTCCGCCGACAGGGAAAAATAATTTGTACAAATACAGGAACATCACCTCTGTCTTGCCTACAGGACCGCCTTCGGTCAGCACCATAATGCTCTCGTATCCCTTCAAAGCTGTAATGATCGCCAGCATAATGACCATCTGCATGACAGGCCCGAGCATCGGCAGGGTGACATAGCGGAACTGCTGGAGTCTGCCTGCTCCGTCCAGGGAAGAGGCTTCATAAACATCCTCCGGGATATTTTGCAGACCGGCGAGGAAGAGCAGCATGTAATTGCCGACCGCCCCCCAAGCCGCAACCAAAATGACGGTGAGCATGGCATATTTCGGCCCCAGCCAGTCCACACCGGAATCGGAAAGGCCGGAACGGATCAGGAACTGGTTGAGAATCCCGTTATACGAGTTAAAGATCGTGAAGAAGACTACGGCCATTACGGCGGTACTGATGACGGTCGGCATGAAGAAAATCCCCCGCAGCAGCTGTCTGCCCCGCAGCCCCCGATTCAATATGGAGGCCAGCAGCAGAGCCAGCGGAATAGTGATCAGCAGCTTGCCGCCTGCATAGACAAACGTGTTCACCACCGAATCCCAGAACTGGGTATCCTTCAGGATGCGGCTGAAATTGGCCAGCCCGGTAAACCGGGCCGTTCCGAACCCTTTGTAATCATAGAACATATAGCGGAACGCCCAGGCAATCGGATAAATCCCGAGGACCAACGTGAGCAAGGCACTTGGAAAGATAAAGCTGTATGAAAATAAGGCTTGTTTTGTTTTGTTCATCTGGTTTCTTCCGGCTCCTCTCCCTTGCGGCCAGAGCAGAGGGATGGGAAAGCTGCTTCCTCATCCCTCTGCTTTGGCCTATATCTCTATCCCTGACCTTCCATCTACTTGGCGAACTTGCCGCCCAATGCGGCGGGGTCAAAGCCGGCATCCGGCTCGGCCTTCACGCCATCATTCGCAATCACGCTGTCCAGTGCAGTGTTATAGCGTTTGTTCAGATCGGCGATAATTGCCTTCAGATCGCCGCCGTTCAGCATATACTTGAAGAAGGCGTCATCCGATTTCATCCCTTCCGGTGCTACAGACGGATAGACCGGCCACACTCCATCGTGCTTGTTCGGCAGGAAGCCTTCAATGCCGTTCACATCCGGTGTCTTGGCTACTGCGCTGACGGATGGAACCATGGAGATGCCAAAGCCTTTTTCCTGATAATCCGTCAGCACCTGATCGCCGTACATGAACTCCATGAACTTCCAGGCTGCTCCTTTGTGCTCCGACTTCGAGCTCAGCGCCAGCCACTGGCCCCCGAGGAAGCCCGAAGCCCCCTTCACGGTGCCGTCGATGGTCGGAACCGGAGCGGCTGCCCAGTCAATCTTGGCCGGGAACTGATTCTTGTAGACGCCCGGCTCCGAGGAGTAGGACATATACATTCCGATTTTGCCCTCTGCAAACTGCGCCCGCAGCGGATCAATATCCAGCGATTCCACACCCGGCAGCATGCTGCCGTTGTCCCGGATCTGCTTAAAGGCATTGATGATCGACTCGAAGCCGCTGAAATCGTAGCGGGCCGTCTTGAAATCATACCCGAAACCGCCGTAGCCGCTCATCTCCGCAATCACCCGCGCCGAACGCGCAAACGCGCTTCCGGGGCTTTTGAAGTTCTGGGCGAAGCCGTAAGCGCCGTCCGCTTTACCGGCTTCCGTCAATTTTTTGGCGGTATCCACCAGCTCCTGCAGGGTAGCTGGCGGATGCTCAACGCCTGCTTTGGCGAACAGATCCTTGTTGTATACTAGACGCATGGTTGTTCCATAATTCGGCAGACTGTAACGCTTGCCGTCAAATTCATTCAGATCCGGCATGACCGGGAATTTCGTCTTCAGCTCATCGGTGAGGAACTCGTCAATGGGAGCGAGAAAGCCTTTTTTGTAGAAGGTCTGGATGGTATTCTCCTTCACCCGGATTACATCCGGCGCATCGGAGGTCTGGAAGGACAGATCGAGTGCGGTATCGAAGTCGTCGCCCTTGACGACCAGCTCCACCTCAATCCCGTCAGTATTGGTTGCGTTGAACTCGGCTACCTTGTCCTTCACGAAATCCGCATCGTGACGGTCGCCGGTCCAGTAGCTGATTTTGGTCTTGTCCCCCGAGCCGTCTGTCTTCCCGTCTCCCTTACCTTCTGCAGCATTGCCACCGTTACCGTTGCCGCAGGCTGTCAGGCCAAGTGCCAGGACCAGGCTCAGAGATGTTATTAGCATACGCTTCATCATTGGTAGTTCCCCCTTATATATCCCTGTTGTATTCGCTTACAACCTGATTATAGACGGATTGGCGCATCCGGATAAGGCGGGTAAGCCCACTTTAAGGGCAGATTTCTGCAGGAGCTTTATACAGTGAAGGGAGGCCACCTCCGCCCTGCGGACATGCCTCCCCTGCGCATTTTTATTCTTTTCCAAGATAATGCAGTTTGAACTCGGACGGGGTCATTCCGGTATATTTCTTGAACACCTCGCTGAAATAGCGCCTGTGCTCATACCCGAGATCCTGGGCGATCTCCTGAACCTGCCGGCCGCTGATCAGCATCGCCTTAGCCTTCTCCATCTTCTCGTGCATCACATACTGCTGAAACGAAATCCCCTGCACCTTCTTGAACAGGTTGGAGAAATACCCCTGGCTGAGGTTAATCTGCTTCGCCACCTGCTCCAGCGACAGCCCCGTATCCAGATGGCTATCGATATAAGCGGCGGCCTGGCGGATAATCCGCGTGGACTCCAGGGAACGGGCCTCCGTAACCAGCGCACAGGCCTCCCGGCACAGCCCGGACAGCAGGTCCCGGATATCCTGCAGGGAAGGATGCACCCGGTTCTTCAAGACGGCAATCCTGTGCTCCAGCGGCTCCACCTGCCCGTAGGGGAACTGCTCCAGCAGGACCCGGCAGATCCTGTAGCCCAGCTCATAGCCGACGCTTTCCACATAACGCGGCTCAGGCAAAAGCCCGCTGTCCAGCAGCTCCGCGAATAGTTGATCGAGCATCTGCAGGCTTTTGGCAGAATTGCCGGAACGCAGGGCGAACAGTAACTCCTGCTCAACGGCGGCGGAGTAGCTGTGAAGTGCGAGCGGTTTATTCTCGACATTGCTGTAAATGTAGACCCCGTTTCCTCCGGTGTAGAAATGATAACCCAGCGCGCTAATCGCCTGCCTGTACGCTGTGCCCAGCTCCTGAATCGCCACTGCGCTCAGCCCCACGCCAATGGAAAGCGTATGCCGGGAGAATCGGCTTACATTCGTGCAGCAGGCCTCCGTAACCAGCGCGGCCGTATCCGGGTCCGAGCCGTTCATGATGCAGACGTATCGGTCTGTCGCCTCCCGGATGATAACGCCGCGGGTCCAGGCGGAAATCGTCTCTTCGAGAATATTATGCAGGCTGAACCGCAGCAGCTCGACCTCCTGCACAGGCTGGCCGCTCAGCTTCTCCGTGAAATGATCGATTTCGGCGACAAACACGAAGAAATCATGCTGGTCCAGAGGGATATCGAGATAGGCCCAACGAGAACGTGCATCCGATTCTGTCGTCTGGTGGTGCAGCAGGAAGATGAGATATTCCTGGCGGAGAATAGGTAGACTTTCTCTAATTTTTGCCTCCATCACAGCAAGTCTGGTGGTCTCCTGACGCTCCTCCCGGCACAACTCCCTGGCCTTCAGCACAGCCTGCACAATCTCGTCCAGGGAAAAGGGCTTCTTGACGAAATCAAGCGCCCCTAGTCGGATGGCTTCCTGGGCATAAGAAAACTCCGAGTAGGCGCTGAGGATAATAATCTTGCAGTCCGGCAGTTCCTCCAGAATCGCCCGGGTCATCTGCAGACCGTCCATTCTTGGCATCCGGATATCAGTCAGCACAATGTCCGGCCGGGTCTCGCGGATAATCTGCAGCCCCGCTTCACCGTCCAGCGCTGTACCGACTACCTCAATACCGTGCTCCTGCCATGGCGGCTTGCTCGAGACCATCTCCACCACACTTTTAATATCGTCGATTACACATAATTTGAACTTTTCCAGCTCCAGCTTCCGGTCCATCCTTCATCTCTCCTCTTCTGAGGGAATCCACAGATCCGTCCATGATCCCTTACTTGGTTCGCCGCCCACATCCATACGGGCTTCGTCCCCGTAATACAGCGCCAGCCGGTGCCTGATGTTGAACAGGGCATAACCTTTCCTCGACTGCGGAGCCCTGACCATCCCCTGCTTGACCCGTACAGCATCAAGTCCCCGTCCATTGTCGGTAATGCAAATATGCAGCAGCCCCTGCTCCCGGCTGACCGTGATGTCTATCCTGCCTCCTATAGTCCGGTCGCTGAATCCATGCTGGATGCTGTTCTCCACTACCGGCTGCAGGATAATCTTGGGCATCAGACAGGTAAGCAGTGCCTCATCCTCTACCGTCACCGTGTATTCGAACAGACCTTCATAGCATTTCTGCTGAATAGCGAAATACTGCCGCACGTGGGACAGCTCATCCGCAAGGGTAATCAGATCCTTGCCGCCGCTGAGCCCGATCTGGAACATCTGCGACAACGACAGGATCATCTCATTTACATCGTCATTCTCCCCCATGACCGATTTGCAATAGATGGTATTGAGTGTATTGTACAGAAAGTGCGGCTCCATCTGGGCCGTAAGCGCGCGGATCTCTGCATGCCGCTTGTCCTCCTCCTTGGTCTTCACATCTGCGATCAGCGTCTTAATCTCTGACATCATCCGGTTGAACTGAAAGCCGACCTGGGCAACCTCGTCCTCATAACGGCTCTCATACACCACGCTGAGCTGGTTCTCTTCGACTCTGCGCATCAGCCGCCGCAGCTTGAACAGGGGCTTCAGCAGCACAGATGTCAGCTGGTTGGAGATCAGCCAGGTGGCCAGCAGGAAAACAACGATGACATAGAGGGTAATGCGCTGCACCCGCTGCAGCTTGCCCAGCAGCTGGTCCCGCGACTGCATGCCGGAGATGATCCAGTCGGGTGATACCGCTGAGCTTGTATAATTAACCAGATACTCCTTGCCGCCATAGCTGTAGTAGTGGTCCTGCGGATCGGCCGCTTTCCCGGCTTCGGCAAGCACCGGCTTCCAGGGGAACCTGCCCCGGAACGGCCAGCGGGACTCCACCACCGCCTCTCCTTCCCCGCTCACCAGATAATAATTTCTCCCTGCTTGTTCTCCGCCTGTATTCAGCAGCTCATCTATCCGGCTCTCCCTGATATTGACCACAATAAATACATTGCTGATCGGCGTGTAAGGGTATTCATAAATCCCCCGGACTACGAAGGAGACCACCCGCTGGCTGCCCGTGAACAACCGGTCATAATGTCCTTTGGCCCAGTAGCCGCCCGGCCGCTCCTTGCTCAGATCATATAATTCCGAGCCGTAGAACGAGTTGTCCTGCGCCCGGATCTGCGTAGTGGAATAGAAATCGCCAATCGGGGTAACGATCAGCACGTTTTCGATGATCGGCTGATTGAACGTTACCTGGGAGAGCACATATTGCAGATCCGACAGATGGACATAGTAATTCGACACATCATGGCTGAACACATCGAGCATCATCTTGCGGTACGCATCGCTCAGCATCAGGGACTGCACAGACAGCGCCACATCATTCAGGCGGGAATCCAGCAGCTGTGCCGTCTTGCTTACGGTCTCCCGGCTGCCGGCGTAGGCATTATCCTCGATCTCCTGCGCGGCAATCCAATACGAGAAGCTGCCCATTGCACCGATGGACAGCGTAATCAGCACGATGAACGAGAACAGAATCCTCTGTTTGATGGATATCCGGTAATACCTGCCGGCGATCTGCTGCCGGATCTTACGGCCATAGGCTGTGAATGTATTCATAGTTCCCCCTTCTTGAGCATGTATCTCCCTATGTTTGTATGTTCTTGTCACTTGTACCATATGGCTGCTCCAGTCCGGTGTCAAGACAGGGCATGATTATTTAGCGGATTCCGTCCCTTATTATCAATAGGCAGGGGGCCCTCCGCATAACATGGTGCGGAGTCACTAATCATGGCTCAAGTTGACGGGAAGCTGCGCGATTGAGTAATTATGCTTGTGACGGTCAGTCCATTCCGTTTGATGCCTTTCTGCGGCAAATGTTGAACGATCCAACAGTAGCAGAGCTCACTGATTTTGTTGCCTCATACGTAAAAAATAATACAATTAGCCAAACTGACGGTTTCAAGGGCGATTCTATGAAGCATGAAACAGAGATGGGGGGAACGTTGAGCGAAGTCCTGCCCCAACTGAATACTGGCGGCAACGCAGTGTTCACTTATTATGGCGGCGGGCAATCTGGTCTGCTTCATGTGGTATTCCATGTATAGGTCTGGTAACAATATACTGCTTCCATTTGCTGCTTCGACATCTGGATGTGAAGATGTAAAACTACGTCAAAATTTCAATTTTACGTTTTTATTTCCGCTTGATCATCTTTACAGTAAATCACGCTTAATTTTTGCGATCTGTCACAGTTCTAGCTGTTCTCTAGGGTTAAGCCCCTTAACAGTCTGCAATAACTCCACTACTGTACCACTTAATTCACCAATAGTTGAATGCTCCTTCCCGGTTAAAAGCCATTCATAAGAACAACCGAACTCAGAGCAAATTGAGAAAACCGTCTCTATTGCCGGCTTCCTTTTCCAGATTCCAAATCACTAAGGCTGCCTTGAGAAACACCGATTTTATTAGCAAAATCCGTTTGATTAAGATTATGTATTTTTCGTAGTTGTTTAATATTTGCCCCAATAGTGTTCATTTAACCGCCTCCACACTACGATTTGTGCCAACAATTGATCCACGAGCTTTTGAACCTAAAATCAGTTTTAGCCATTTAGAGTATCTTTAATAATACTCAAGGAAAACCATTAAAAAAGCCCTGATAAATCAAGGGTTTCTTGACCATCAGGACTAAGATACTTGTGCCAAAAATCGTTACAAACGCTGACAAGATGAATTACAACTCACACGTAGATAAATTCTCCGCAACCTTTAACAAAATTCTCGGCAATTTCCTTTTGACTCACCCGGGTTACAATCCCCGAAAAAATACCAAGTGCAAAGAAAAGCGCTCCGATCTCAGTCATATACCAGCCTTTGCTCAGTATTCCCCAGACAATAAGCCCCAAAGTAAAGATGAAGCCGCCAATAATTAATTTATCCCGATTCGAGAAACTTACTTCTATCCCATCGTTCTCCTTGATGAAGTGTTGGCGGTTTAGAATATCATTTTGGAATACCGCTGAAAATCACCATGGCTATCGGAATCACTTTTGAGTCTTCCGGCTAAAGCCATCAGTGCCCGGTCAATCGCCCCCGTCTGCAGAATAATTCTAAAAGCTCCCCCTACAATTAGGACGAAGGCGACGACATCAGCAGCATTGATGATTCCCTCCAACGGCGCACTGGCAATTTGGGCAAATCCTTGTCTCAAATCCCCTTGCTCACTGATTTTAGGAACGATATGATAGGTTCCTTGTCAACTATTAATTTATTCAGAATTCAACTCCAAATTATCTTCGGCAGCGACGATCTGTAATGCTCTGATTTTTAAAATAAAAAAATCGCATGACCTCAATATTTCATGAGAGTCATGCGATCTTCTGGTCAAGGATGATAAGACGGGGATAGAACCCCTACGGTACAGGAACAGTCCGAGATGATGTTGCAGATATAATCACAGGCGAAACAACTATTACTGAATAGCCTTTAATCTTCTATTTCAACGATTACATTAATGATAGAAGCATCATGGTCTTTAATACGAAGTGGTGCTGCGAAGGCAGAAATGAGTTTTTTGCCAACTAATGGAGCTGGGTTAATATCTTCATAAATGAGCATTGTCGGCTCTTTATATTTCTCATGATCTAAAAAGGCATGATGGACAAAATAGCCGTTTCTTTTTGCTTCTGCCAAATTTTCAATGCTCAAGGTATCAATAGCTACTGCTTTGCAGTTTGGGAGCTTCGTCCGGATGTATTCGGCAGCTTCCGAAGAGACAGCAGGAAAATTATTGGCGTATTTTTCGAAATCCGTATCTCTGTGTTTCCAATAGCTCGTGTTGAAGATTAGAATATCCGCTTCATTAAGTTCTTCATATTCCTCAAGCATGTTGATTGTGATAAAGCCGTTTGGGCCAAGCGGGCAGTCAATTAATAGTGGGCTTCTGTAGATGAAGTCTTCTATAGGAACAGCATCTATCCCCTTACCGTTATTCAAATGATGCCATGGTGCATCGACATGGGTACCAGCATGAAGATAAATGCTTAACACACTTCCGTTCCATTCATCTCCTTTAATCAAGCGCTCTCTAGGATCTAATTTCACTTCTGGTAATCCTGGAAAAATAGGCATTCCTTCATAAATTGGGTAACCAATTTCGACGAATTTTGAAATAGTAACACGCTCCTATAGATCACATAATTCCCCTCTACGTATACTCATTTTTTGTACAGGATTTATGCTGGTCCGATAATGTAACGATAATATTACAGCTTAAAGTTGTTGATAAATAGTACATTATTGCAGTAATTATTATATAGCTTCCTAAAATGCCACTCTTAGTGTGTATTTTTCAAACTATTTGTTCTGATGACCCAAAGAATAAATTATATTGGCAATGGTTTGCGGACTTTCTCCACCATTGGACTCGAGCCACTGATTAATGACTCCAATAGATCCATAAACCTTGTAAGTGAAAGAATAGTCCCTTAGAAAGGGTTCGTTCCAATTTTGTTCAAGTAAGACTCGTGTTAAAAATTCACTTTTTCCACTCTCTGAAATTAGAAGCTGATACATGGTTTTCTTATCTTGAATAATGTTTAACAGTTTGACCATGGATTCTTCCGATGTGCAAGGACTGCCTCCTTCTTGTAATGCTTCCACCAATTCTTTATTAAATTCATTCTGCATCACTTCAAATAATTCAAAAGGATCTTTGTAGTGCAAATAAAAGGTGCCACGGTTGATATCAGCGTAGTTACATATTTCAGTGACCGTTATTTGAGGTAACTTTTTGGTTTCTAATAAAACCAGGAAGCTCTCTTTAATGAGATTAATCGTATATTTAGTTCTTCTATTATTCTTGGTTCCAACCATATGCTCCTCCTGTTCTATCCTTTCAACATAATAGATGTAATCTGTTTACTTCATAACATTTACAAAGGTATTGATTATTGTGATTGTTCAGACGTGTAGATTATACTGACAACACGACATTAAATCAACACATGTCCACTTAATGAGGAATTAATAAGCCAAAATCTATTTTTATATAATACAAGGAGATGAACTAACAATGACAATCACTTCAGATAAAACAAACATTCTTATAGTAGGTGCAGGAGCAGTAGGTTTCTCTGTAGGTTACCATCTACACTTATCAGGCACCGATGTTACCTTTCTTGTACGAAAAGGACGAAAAGCAGACTTCGCTCCTCCTCAGAAACTATATTGCTATGACGATGCTACATTGAAAGATTTTAGCAACTTTAATGTCATAGAAGATATAGAAGAAATAGAACCTCAGCAGTATCAATTTATTATTATTACATTGGACGGAAATGTGAGCCGTTCACCAGAAGGCGTAGCTACGTTATCCAAATTGGGAGATGTCGTTCGTAATTCTAAAACTACGGTGATTATGAGTGCGTTTGGAAGCGGGATTCGTGAACATTACATTCAGTACATGAGAATTCCGGAAGACCAGCTGTTAAGAGGAATACTGGGTACGTTAAGTCATCAATCCAAGGCTGATTTGCCTGTGCATGCACCAACAGACCCCAAACTCATTAACCAAGCCATTGTCTGTTACAAACATCCGGCGAACAAGGTCGGTTTCCAGGTCGAGAACAATAATAAATCAGCTGCCAAACAATTTAGCGCACTGTACAATAACTCTGGGGTCTCACGCTGTGGTCAAGTAAGTCCGGCGATGTTCAATATTTACTCTAGTATAGGTTTTCCTGTATACGCTGCTTGTGATATCGTAGGTTGGCCTAAATTCTCAGCCGTTATTGCAAATAAAGATCTTTGGCAGCTCGCTTGCCGTGCTCAGGGTGAAATAGCATCCCTGCCCAAGCATGGTCTAATCGGTAAGATTATGAGTTTTGTGATGGGGCCACGCATGACAGCAAAAATACATCTCAAAATGGAACAAGATATGCTGCCGCTAGATTATCAAGCATTCAATCGTTTCCATCATGGGGGTAAAGTGAAGGCTCAGGATGTAGAATCTATACGGAATTCGATTGTAGAGGGAGAACTTCAAGGCCGGCAGATGAAGGCTTTAAAGGAATTATTGCAACGTGTTGAACATAATTAACATCCGCACAAAAAACAGTATTTCATCAAAGATGAAATACTGTTTCCGCTCCGAACATTCATAATAGCGAATAACATTTTCCTTGTTCAGCTTAGAAGGTTACACTTTCGTCCTTTGCTGCCCGCTGACTTCGTGCCACCCGTGCTGATATGCAGCATTCGGTCAGCCCACATATGGCAGGTCTGCGTAGCCATTGTTTCAAACATCAGCGACCATCGTCTGGTTTCTTCCCCTGCTCTTGGCCAAGTATAACGCCTGATCCGCCTTCTCCAGCAGCCCCTCCCGCTCCAATGTATGAAAAGGATAATGGGCGATTCCTAGAGAGATTGTAACCTGTGTCTCGATTGGCCCCCTGCTTTGTTCCATTGCCCGCCGGACTCTTTCAGCTATGATGAAAGCTTCCTCAGGTCTTGTGTGGGCTAGCAAGATGATGAACTCTTCACCGCCGTAGCGGTAGCAAACATCGTCTGGACGAACCGAGGTAACTATAACTTTGGCTACAAGTTTCAGCACTTCGTCGCCGATGAGATGACCGTAAGTGTCGTTCACGAGTTTGAATTTGTCTACATCCAGTACAATGAGCGAAAACGGTTGTCCTGAGTCAATCCACTGACTCATCGTATACTCTAACGATCTCCGGTTCATTAAACCGGTCAGAGCATCCGTCGTAGCCTCTTGGGTCAGTTGATCCGTCTGCTTCTGAATATCCGTCACGGCAAGCAACACAGCCTTGGTCAGCAGATCTGCCTCTCGGCTCCATTGCGGCTTCGCTTCTGGCAATTCAATCCTTTCCTTGCCCATCCTGCTCACCAGATTTGCCAGGTACACAAAAGGCCGGGCCAGCTTGCGTGCTACGAGAATGACGCCCATCAGGAGGATAATGAACGGAAACAACGAATACCAGAGAATGGTCCGAAGGTGCCCCATCAGTTGATGATGGATGACACTAATCGGCGAAACGACCACAATTCCCCATCCGTTGGCTGGAACGCTGGAGTATCCGGCAAGCATTTCAACGTCACGGGTGTTACGCACTTGCTGTTCCCCACTCTCCCCATTCATGAGTTTCTGCACAACCTTGTTATTGCTGACATCCTCCCCAATGAGCTGCTTATCCGGGTGGTACAACAGATGCCCGCTTGAATCCACAATATAATAATAGGAGCCAGAATCGTCCACGTTATTGTCGCCAAAAATCATAGACAAAATATTGTTCTCCTGCAGATAAAATGTGCCGCTCAAAATACCGCGATATGTACCATTCTTGCTAAAAATCGGCTGACTCATAAAAACGATTAGTCTCTTTGTGGTTTGGGTCATGTAGGGGGAGGATATGTAAGGTTTTTTTAACGCCAGAGCTTCCAAACCGACCTTAGAAGTAATATGGTTTCCTGCTGACCCCAAACTAGTCGGTACTACATTGCGGATCAGCCCGTCGGCATCGAGCACGGCGATAGAATTGAAGTAATTGCTACTATTGCGCATCAGTTCCAAATTATCATCCACTTGCTTCGGCGTTGAGGTTTCGTCATCGGAGAGTGTGTCAGCACTGTATTCCAAACTGCTGCGCATGGACTGAAATAAGGAATCCATTGTTTTGGTCATTCGGTCAGCGTTGTAGTAATTCAGATGGAGTGTAGTCTCCATCAATGATTGTTTTTTAGACTCGTAAGAGCCAATCAGAAGGATGCTTGAGGTTAGTAGAACCACCAGCGTAACCAAGCCCGTAAGCAGCGATGTAAGACTGAGCTTTTTACTTTGACCCGGGTCGGCTCTTCTCAGTGTAAGCAAACTTTAACCCTCCTTGGTTCTTGAAAACTAGATTAATCAATAATACAACAAATTAAGATGTTATTCGACAGTAATCAAAAGGCTCGGATCTCTCATACCACTGTGCGTACCGTTTGATATACGGCGGTTGATGAAATCTTACATATTAAAAAACTCCCTCCAGAGCTTGTGATTAGACAAGCACTGAAAAGGAGTGTTATTACCCTGAGTCCTGTGTGTTTGAATGTGATTCCCAGATATACAGAACCTTAGCTTTTGATGGAAGCTTTACTCAAGAAAAACAAAAAAAACCTTGATTTCTCAAGGTTTTCACTGTGATGCCGAGGACGGGGGTCGAACCCGTACGGTACTCACGTACCGCAGGATTTTAAGTCCTGTGCGTCTGCCTGTTCCGCCACCCCGGCATATTATGTGTTGAAGCTTCATACGTTGTTCACATATAACGCGACAAGAAATATAATATCATGAATATCGATAACGCGCAATCCTTTTTCGAAAAAAATTTATTCACAATAAAAATAACCCGTTCAGCCAGAACCGACACGGGTTATTATAGACGTGGATTATCTACGCTCGTCACTTCTGCTTCTCATTCCGGCAAGACCCAAAAGTCCAAGCAGACCGAGCCAGCCCCAGTTAGATCCTTTGTTAGTTGCAGCATTCGTTGTTGTACTAGTTGCACGGTATTTGCCGGTCTGTGTGGTGTTGGTTGCCGGGTTGACAGTGCTGTTGGTTCTGTAGTTATTTCGGGTGTCATTGTAGTTATTGGTGTTGTAGTTGTTAGGTCTGTAATTATCATCGATGCGGATCTTATCTTTCATAATGCTCTCATGCTGATTCAGCGTTCCCGTGGTGCCGTTCATTAGATTGCCTTCCGTGTTCATCATCCGAGTGTGTTCCGCAGTCCCATCCATCCCGGTATTCGCGGCTGGGATACCGCCCAATGCTGCTGATCCCACGGCATTTGATGCATAGCTAGCTCCCATTAGACTCATTGATAATACAGTACCGCATGCAAGGCTTGTTATCAGCTTGTTCACAGTGTTATGCCTCCCTTTAAGGTTAGTTATCACTGATAATTTCCCCTTGGACGGCACTGTCTATGCATGGTGGTTTTACTCTTTTACTACATTAACTGTCTTTGTCACAGCATCATAAGTAACCTTTGCTCCAAGCGCCTCAGCCAGCGCACGTATGGGTACATAAGTTGTTCCGGTATCGAGAACGCCATCGGTAAGCTTGCGGCCGTTTAGGTTAATGGTCACTGTAACGTCTTTGTTCACCTGATCATCCCCTCCGGTAATCTTTTTTAAAGCCTCTTTGGCTTGGTCCGTCGTTGGACGTTTACCTGCCCGAAGTTGATCTATAGTTAAACCGAAAGTCATTTGCAGATGTGAATAATCTTTAAAAGAGGTCCAGTCCCCGCCCCATTCTAAACCAAGCCGCTTAGCCTCCTGTACAACCTCTTGCCAATCTGCTGTCTTATCCTTATCACCATCACGATTGATATCCCAAGAAAGGCTAGTGCCATTCGGCAGCAAAAGCGCAAAATCAAACGCAAGACCATAATTATGATAGCTGGTACCGCCTTTAGCGTTGGTAACTATCGGTCCTGGTTTGCTTCTACCCTGCGCATACAAAGCATTTTGCTCAGCAATGGTCCGTAGACCCTGAGTAATAACGATAGGGACTCCTCTCGCATGGCTTTGCTGAATCAAAACATTCGCACCTGCCGCCAAGACAGGATGAAGCCCGACCAGACGCGCCGCGGATTTTTCCCTCAATTGCTCCAAAGTCAGCATAGAATCACCCCTTTGGTATATTCAATGATGCCGCTGCCCTATTTGCCTGTACCCCTGTCCCCTTTAGGATGATTTCCACAAAAAAGGACAAAATATTTAACGAAAGGTGGGAGACATATGGATATTCATAGCGATAGCTATAAAGTTGCAGCCCTTAGTGAACAGGAAGAAGCACTGGAAATTATTCGGAATGCTGAAGCTTCCATTGCACATCTGACCGGTAATCCTACCGTTACCTTAATCGCTTATGAAAAAAGCGAAGGCAACGGTTCTCAGCATTAAACGATGTAGACCTCGACAATATCATCCACATCGATCCACTTCCATTCCTCCGCCCACTGCAGCTTAAACTCACGCGAGTGGGTGTGAATGGAAGTCACAAAACCACTTAACATCGTATTTTCAAAAGGGTCAAAAAGAATAACTGTCACTCGTACATGACTCCGCAACGACAAAGCCAGTGTACATTCAATCTCCTCCAGCTTCTGCTCATCCAGAATAGGCTTGATGCGGCGCAGCGTTTCCCGTTCATCTCTTATAATTCGTATCTTATGCTCCGGCAGCATCATGCGGCTGCTTTCCCACAGCCCGTTTTTCTCCAGCTTTTTGCCCATGGTAACCCCTCCTTAATTATATATCTATTCCTCTGAACACGAACGTATGTTTGTATTATATCCGCATCTTCGCATATTAATCAATAATCAGGAAAAAGATACCTTTTTAAGGGTCACTCTTTATTCAAAAGATGTATATTAATGTATATCTATCCAAGCTAAAATTCGCAGCAAAAAGACGCTGACAGATAAACTGCGCAGCGCCTGATTTGATTTATTCTTGAACAACGTCCCCAGACTCTGAGGTAGCCTGACCTTCGGAGTCTATAAGTCCTGTTGCTTCTCTTGCCTCGTTAAGCTTGGAAATACCGAATAACATCGCTACATCAGCGTTCTGATTCAATTCATTAAATTGCTCAGCCGTAACGTTTGCGGAATCAGCACCTTGAGAGGCCTCTTCTTTTAAAGAATAAGCACTTTCAAAGGCAACTTTAGACTCTTCGAGCAACTTACGAATGTCTTCAGGCAAGCTGGAGGAAATTTTTACTTTCTCGGCTTGATTCGATAAATCAGTTGCGGTACTCTGGAATTGCTTAATTTTCTTCTCCAACTGCTTGTCCGTGAGTTCTCCTGCTGAATAACCCGCAATGGCTTCGTTGAACTCCGCTAAAGAAGTTTTTCCTGACTCTTCAAGTTTAGACATTTCATTGTAGAAGTTTTGCACGGTCTCCTGCACTTCTTCCTCCGTGGCAGGTGCCGATGAAGTTGAATTATTGCTGCAGGCGCTAAGGATGACAGTCATCATCAGCATTCCTATTAGTAAAGCTTTTTTCATTATTTATCCCTCCACTTAACAGGATAATGTCGGTTTGTGTAAAGCGCAAATGAAATATATGTAAAATGACTGTTATGTTATAATTATTTTAATTGTGATCAGGAAAGGAGAGTATTTATGCCTTATTGCACCACCTGTGGAGCGGAATACAAGCAGGGCGCTAAATTTTGTGGAGTATGTGGAACCAGCCTTGACGGTACCGCTCCAGTAACCGCTCATCGACCCGCAGTAGATAATAATCATGTCATCCAAGAAGTCGTGCTCTGGAAAGGCAAACCTGCCGGCATCTCGGATCGACTCAAAGGAATCGTAGGACTTAACACAACTTCATATACCATTACAAGTCAGCGTATTATGGTAAAGACCGGACTTATCGGTAAAAATGTTGAAGAAATCGAATTGCTGCGCGTACGCGATTTATCCGTAAAACAGTCTATCATGGACCGGATGCTTGGCATTGGATCATTAACTGTATTTTCTGATGATGCCTCAGCGCCTCAGCTTCTTTTTCGAAAAATCCATGATGCCCAAACCGTCAAAGATGTTCTGCGCAAAGCCGTTCGTGACGAGAAGATCGCCAACAACATTAGCTACCGCGAGCAAATTTAAGACGTTCATACGTAAAAAGGCCCCGGAAAACCGGGGCTTTTTGCTTGCGCTTGCACACTTGAAGTACTCTTTTTTAAGGAAGATAAAATGCCCCCGCTGGGATAACCCCCTTGATCTGGCTCGGACTCTCCCACTGCAAAACAACCCGGGCGTCGCCCGCATTCTCATAATACTCCACCTTTATTTCATACGGCTTACCTGCAATCAGGTTTATACTCCCTTTTCGTTCCTGGCCGCTCTGATTCACCCAACTATCAATGACTAGCCCGCCATCAATCCATACCCGTATCCCATCATCAGAGTAGGAATAAATGGTATACACCTCGCTAAAAGCAGCCGTCAGCTTCCCACTCCACCGCACAGAGAATGCATCTACACGAATGGCAGGATCAGGCGAACCTTGTCTCCATGAAAAGTTAATATTGGCATCCGTTCGCAACAGTGCAGGCGTGCCGCTAAGCGTCATGTTATTGTAATATTGGCCACAGAGTCCACTCTCCAGCACACTATCCCCAATAGCAGCGAAAGCGGCGGCCTCAGCAGCATACTCCTCTCGTGTGAATACCATTTTGTCGTTCATAAAAGCTTTTATCACAGCGTCGGTATTCTTCTCATAGAGGAGTTTCCCCCAGGTCAGCTGATAAGACCATTTGGGCTGTGTTTTGGACAACAGTTCAGCAGACGGAAGCTCTCCATTCTCACCAATCGCAATCAGCTTGCCACGACCCAGATCCCATAAATTATCATAATGACTAATCTTGAAATCCGCGTCATAAATGTCGAGCGCCAGCACATCTACCTTATCACTGCCCGGATAGTATTCTGCCGGCTCATCACACCACTGATTTTTTGCATTTGGACTCCAAACCCACAATAAATTATGCAGCTTATGATAATTGGTAAAACGATCGAACATAAGGTTCCACAATGCAGCGTAATTGCTCTTTTGCCCCCACCAAAACCATCCACCATTCATTTCATGATACGGCCGCCAAAGTACAGGAACCCCTGCGTCATTAAGCTTTTTCAGCGACAGGGCCATCTTATCCAGATCAGCTAACAGAGCATTATACTGGGTGGTACCTGGGGTTATATATTTATCAAAATCAGCATTGCTTAGGCTCGTATTTACATTCCCCCAAGTTGGCGCTGTCCCCGGTAATGCAGCGTGATAACACATCGTTACGATCCCGCCGGCCCTAGACCAGCGTATCGCACTGCTGACGACCCAATTCCGTTGATTGTCAATTAGAGCCTGTGACTGATTATTGATTGCGCCCAGCTCGTAGCCATGCAGCGCAGCATATTGCCCGCTGCTATTTTTAAGCTTCTCCATGAGCTCGTCTGCACTTTCCAAATAATCATGTTGGCCGCTTATCACACCCTTTCCCTGCAAGTAATAGAGGGTATTCAGCAATAGCTGAGCCGAGGACGACAGCCCCGAATCCGCCGGAGCCATTTGTAATCTGCGAAAAGCCATCTGCCACTGCACATCGCCCACGAACCTTGATGCTGAATCAACCATCTGACGAATAATCCGCTGCTCCATCTATTCTCACCATCCTTTTAAATCTTTTTAAGTTATAGTATGGGGACAATAATGACATGAACTCAGCGAATGGACATGAAGTTGTAAAATAAGTTGGGACGATATAAGGAACTGCTGAATAAATTCACGGCTCAACAAAAAAAGGAGCTCCGCGGCTCCTCATTACTTTTTTTCTTATCTCGTGTACCTTAAAGGCAATAGTTCAGTGATTTCATATTTAGCTAATCGGTCATCCTCCGATACAATTATCTTGCAGTCTATTCCGTAATCCGCAATTAACTCTCGGCACATGCCGCAGGGAGAAACTACTTTAATCTCTTTTCCCTCGCTGTCTGGATCAGAATGCCTTACCGCAACAATCGTATCAAATTCCTTATAACCTTCGGATATCGCTTTGCCAATCACCATCGCTTCTGCACAGACTGTAATCCTCCCCATGCTGGCTTCCACATGTACCGCTGTAAAAATCTCTCCTGTTTTAGTACGAAGCGCTGCACCCACATGGTGCCGTCCCCATTCATAACGCCTGATAATTATATCTTCGGCAGCCGCAATAAGCGTCTGATCCTCAATGGTAATTATGTACTCCATATCCAGTTCCGTCCTCCTTTATTTTACCTAATTATATTAAATCGCACTGAATTATGATATAAGATATACTATTTTAAGTGCCAAAAAAGGAGGAGCAGAATTGAAAGTAAAAAAATGGATCTCCAGTCTCATCATTGTTGCATTACTTGCTTTGGCTAGTTACTGGTTTGAACAAAACGGAGAGCCTACAGACCCCTCGTCTCCATCCGATTCGAGTGTTGTTCAGCTAACCTTCCCATCAGACCGCTATCCTGAGACCGCCAAACATATTCAGGATGCCATTGCGAAAGGTGAATCCGCCACATGTACGATTAACCGAGAGCAGGCTGAAGAGAACCGTAAAGAGTCCTTAAAAGGGATTCCCACTAAAAAGGGGTATGACCGGGATGAATGGCCAATGGCTATGTGTAAGGAAGGCGGCGTTGGTGCCGACATTGAATACATAACGCCAAGCGATAACCGCGGGGCAGGAAGCTGGGTTGGCAATCAGCTGGAGGATTATGCAGACGGAACCCGGGTAGAATTTATGTTTAAATAACGGTCTGTCTGACCAGCCCCAGGCAACAGAATAGCCCCACCTGGCATTCGCCAGATGGGGCTACACTGCACATCAGCTAACTTAGAATAAGCAAGCTTTAGTGATGATAACCAGCAAGATGAAAAGTACCAGAATTGCTCCTGTTGAAGTCCAAGGACTACACACCGGACCTACTGATGCTGGACTTACTACCGGACCTACGTTACAACCACAACCATGTTCCATTCCCATTTTCAATTCCTCCTAATGATTAATGACTACAGCACAAGATATGTAAAAAGGAGATAAGCCGTTTGGGCGAATTGGCAAACAAATGCCAATCACCTAATGAATTGAAGGTGGACAGTCGATAAACAGGATATACACAAAGGAGGTGCAATATGGATATAGCTGCATTATCAATGGCAATGAGCCAAGCATCCTTAGCTCAAAATGTTGGGATACAGGTCATGAATATTGCCAAGAATCAGGCTGAAACCCAGAGCCAAACCATGGTGGAAATGCTGGGCAAAAGCGTTGCTCCTAATTTGGGAAAAACACTTGATATTAGTGTGTAATTGCTTTATGCTAAGGATACATGAGAACGAATGTTCCTGTGTATCCTTAGACTTTTTTTACTCTACATAGCCCTTCGGGCTTTTCTTTTGCGCATTTATGCGAACATACGATCCCATTAGTGATTTATTAGTGATTTATTAGTGATTTTAAACGAGGTGAATAAGTTGGAGAACATGAAATCATATTATCAAATGACTGTGCTTGAGAAATGGACGGAGGATTTATACAAGCGATTAAATCTTCATCAGCCTTCACAAATTTCAATATCGTATATTGCAGAGCGGCTTAATATCTGGGTTCATTATTTGGATGTGAGAAGCAAGAGCATTGAAGCGTCTGCAGGGATGTACAGCCTGTTTATCGACAACCGCCTTCCAGCCAATCTTCAACGGCTAGAGTTTCTTCATGAACTGTGTCACCTCCTTCGCCATGGCAGTGATAATCAGACCTTGATGCCAGAGCATTTCACGCGGGCACAGGAGGATGAATCCGAGCGGTTTATCTTGTATGCGGCGATGCCTTACTCCATGATCTCCCGCATGACATTGCCTGAGCAACGAGAG
Source organism: Paenibacillus sp. FSL P2-0121 (assembly GCF_037975345.1). NCBI lineage: Bacteria > Bacillati > Bacillota > Bacilli > Caryophanales > Paenibacillaceae > Paenibacillus > Paenibacillus sp. FSL P2-0121. The sequence goes on from NZ_CP150245.1 coordinate 5,273,316, forward strand.
GATGCCATCTCCTATCTCGCAGCAGAATTTCAAGTTCCTGCCGAGCTGGCCTTACAGCGGATTGATCAGATCCAAAGACGTGTGTTCCAAGGGCAATTATTGGCCGTGATGGGAAGAAACGAAGAACGACTGACACATATTCGCAACGGATCACGGAGATAATAAGCTTAGTTGCAATAGTGCTCTGCATATTCATTTATGGTGGAATTTCTCGTGAGGGGGAACGACATGGAAGCCATTAAAGTAATTGAATTATTACTGACTCATCCGGATTATAATGTAGATGCAGTACACCCCGAAATCCCGGATTTCGTGGGCATTGAGACGATTGAGGTGGATCACGAAACGGGGACCTTCTCCATTTTATTGCAAGAACCCAAAGAGGACTAAAAGAGAATCATTATTCTTCATAAGTTAAAAGGCAGCAAATATAGTATGTCCCGGCAATTCTTCGTTCGCTTATGCCTGGATTACTATTGTTATTTGCTGCCTTTTTGTATAATCTGTTATGCAGATACAAACTGTATCACCAATAAGAACTAGAATAATGAATACACCGACAAAACCCCATATTAAAAACCATTAGATTTCCACCCCCGGCAGCCTTGGACTTACCTTGTTCTCCAACATCTTAATTCGCTGCTCCAGTATTTTCTCTTCCTCCTGCGTCATATATCTATGAATGACATACCAGTCTCAGTATATTATCTTATACTATATACAAATTATTTATATGGAGGGAATTAATGAAGAAAAAAACAAAACTAATCTTCATCGTTCTAATCCTTTTAATCTATGGAATAACATCCTTAGCCCTCCACTCCTTCCAAAATCATATGAACAGAGAAGTCATTCATTATCTAGTAGAGACGAGAAATTATAAGAAAGAAGATTTTGATAAAGTATACACCCAGATTGCCAAAGCTCCCCTCGTAAGTACCACGGTGATTTTTGCAGACGAACCCTACGCAAGATACTTTTATCGAAAAGAAAATGGAAGGATCTTTCAATACAGCAGGGCTCCTGTTAAAGGTAATGATCCTAGCTATACATATAAACATATCGAGGAGAATCTCCCGTGAAGGAGTTGCCCTATAAAAAAGACGCGTTTGTCCAGCAGTCAGCACTTGGCTGCTTGGGCAAACGCGTTTTTTTGATCTTCCCTGCTCTAAATAGGTAAACATCGTTTGCGTAGACAGGTGATGGTAGAGGGTTCAGGACATGTGCCGATGTACTTGATTAAAGAGAGTATGGATAAGCAACTTGAAACTTGTAACGAAGCCCCTTTTTATACATTAGGTCCACTGACTACAGATAACATTGGCGTGGTTCTTAGCAGCTATCGGACACAGTTGATCTTATGCGCGGTATAACCCTCCATTTCAAAGTGTAGCGGACCCCATAGCCTTTATTGGCATGAAAAACACCATATAAGACCTCCTTTTTAAGGAATAGCGTCACTGGAGTCCGCGAACCTGCTCAAAAGCCTATAAATATGCAAATAACGACTTCTGAGTCCGTAAGCCTCTGGAGATAATTTATGAATAGGTATTCTTTACGCTCAAACACAAAGGAATTTTCTCAGGAACAAAATGTGACCTAATGCCGTCCTAAATGGTGTTATAGGTAAAGGGGGGCACAGTATCATGCAGCGATCCATGACCCGGCCGGGAAATCATGTGATGAAGAGTTACGAAATCTACGCAGATATGCTGTTCCGGATCGCTTTGGTCCATCTAGGCAACCGGCAAGATGCCGAAGAAGCCACTCAGGATACCTTCATCAAGCTAATAGAAAAAGCGCCGGAGTTCAAAGATGCCGAACATCAGAAGGCATGGCTGATCCGGGTAATCACCAACCATTGTAAAACACTACTGGGCAGAGGCTGGCGCAAGCGCGAGGTTAAGCTGGAGAGCGCTGAGCCAATTGCGGCAGACAGCCCCGAGGATTGGGCTCTGCTGCAGTTAGTTATGGCGATGCCCATGAAGTATAAAACCGTAATCCATCTTTATTATTACGAGGACTATCCCATCCAGGAGATCAGCAAGATTCTGCAGATTAGTCAGTCTGCCGTGAAGATGAGACTTCAGCGGGGACGGCAACTGTTAAAACTGGAGCTGGAAGGAGCGGAACCACAGTGAAGGAAGATCAGTTTCGAACAACATATAAGAAAGCGGTGGATTCGATGAAACCAGGTGAAGAGATGAAAAAAGAATTGTTCAATAAAATAGAGCAGCGGCAGGAGCGGAAGCGTCCGCGCAAAACCGTTTATATCGCGGCAAGTGTCGTGCTCGCCGCAGGAATAGGTCTGGCTGGGCCAAGTATATGGCAGCAGTTGAACAGTCAGAGCTCCCCAGGGCAGGTTGCCCAGGTAACTCCGGAAGCAAGTAATGCTGCCAATTCAGGCACAGCTACATCCGGCAGCATTGTCATTCCCAAGCTGAAACTGCCAGATAAGGAGTCTGGCGTGAAGGCAGATATGATCGCCTTGGTCGTGTATAAAAATAATATTTATACACAGTCAGCGACTCGCATTGACGCTGCCGATGCTGCTGCTCTACGCGGTGATAAGTTGGGACGCACTACAGGCGGCATCAACGAATGGAGCGGTAACGACGAATATATTGAGTTAGCCTCGAACATCGGCGAAACGGATCTCTATTCCGTGAAGGGCTATGACCCCAGCTTTCTGATTATGTCCTATTCGGTAATCAACGGCGAGGTATTCGCCGAACTGTATGAGCACACCAACGGCATCACCATAAACAGCGGCGCCGACCTGTTCGGCAAGCTGAATCTTGAAGGCCGAGTTACTTCAGCTCAATGGGAAAGCTTCAACAGTTGGAACAACGGCCTCCAGCAGCAGGCGCCACTCGCCAATGGCGAGGCGCTTGATAGCTTCCTGACAGCCCTCCAAGCGGCTAAACCACTGGCAGCAGAGCCGCTGATCGAGCAAGGCATCTACGACAGCGAAGACCGTAAGATCATCTATTTACAGCTGGAAGACAACGCCCGAGTAGAGCTGACGCTGTTCGGTCAAGGACTTGTTCGCTACGGTCAAGCACCGGTATTCTTCGAGGTCGAATCCGGGGCATTCCAGCAGCTGTGGAACAGCATGAAACTTTAGGAATGCTGGTGGAAACCCAGGGATAGCGGTTGGGACTGCGATCGGGACTGTAATCAGAACTGCGATCGGGACTGTAATCAGAACTGCGATCGGGACTGCGATCGGGACTGCGATCGGGACTGCGATCGGAACTGCGATCGGGACTGCGATCGGGACTGCGATCGGGACTGCGATCGGGACTGTGATCGGGACTGCGATCGGGACTGTGATCGGGACTGTGATCGGGACTGTGATCGAGACTGCGGTTGGACTGCGATCGGGACTGCGATCGGAAGCAATTAAGGACAACGTTTCGGTCACCCTGCTCTCCATTGGACAATTTAGCTGGCTGCTAACAAAAACGGCGCTGCTTCAAAACCATTTCATGGTTTGGAGCAGTGCCGTTTTGTGCTTTACTGAATGGTTTATGAACTCGCATACTAGATATGCTGGTTGTAGAGGTGAGACTACTGATTGTTCCTTTAAAAGCTGCTTCTCATTGTAATTTCTGCAACTAAATCTGTGAGGAGCACGGCACTAACGAGCTAACGAATTAACGAACTAACCTCCTCCACCTCGAGCTATCGGACCCAGATGTCGCTATTTGCTGATTTTCAGCCTTAAGAGCATGGTTTCGGACTCCATGGACGCTAATGCCTAGAAAGAGGCTCACATGCGGTACTTTTTATGCCCATAGCGACTATGGAGTCCGTTAGAATTGCAAATGTGGAAAAAACCGCTTTAAGGGTCAGCTGTGTCCGACAGGAGAAGCATCGTTCACGTAATTGTTATCGAATCAAATTTCAAAAGAACACAGGGTCTCTCTCCACTTCCGATTGCTACAAAAAAGGAACGCCCAACATGGACGCTCCTTTTTTTCTTATTCGTCTACAAAATTCTAGCTAGTTACGCATTTACACTTTCCGTTTTACGATCCTGTCTTGCGTGTAATGTTTTCATTGCAAATCTTGCGATCGGCTGCGCAACCAACAGTTCAATCCAAAATGCTATTCCAAAGTTTCTCGGCCAGATGTGAAGGAAGTTTTTAAGTGGATCCAGGCTTATTTGTTTCGTCCCAACCCATGTGCCGATAATTGATAGTAAAATAGATAACACTGTGACATTCAATAAAGTATTCAACAGAATCCTTGCATTAAATCCATCGGTTTGTCCCGTGAATTTCGGCATCACTTTTCCAACAATCGGTCCTGCAACTAATCTTACGGATAAAACTACGATCATCCACATAAACGGAATAACCTTTAGTGTATCTATATACACTTCCTTACTGAAGCCGCGTTCCAACCCCACAATAATAGGGGCAATAGTGTTAACTGAAATGATTGAAATAATGAGTAAAAATAGTATACCTTCTTTTCCGTTTCTGGGCAGTCTTGTGTCTCCATGCATGTTTGTCATCTCCGTGAATAATATTTCAGATGGCAGACGTATCATGAGACATATATTTTTGGCCCAATAAAAAAGACCAATATCTCTACACACTGATATTATAATTATAACATTTATTTAAAATGAATGTCAGACCTTCTATTTAAAATTCTTAAAATTCTCGCTGATAACGAATAGTTACCTGCATGCGCCTTACAAGAGCAGCAGTGGCAGAGAAGTCGTAAAAATCGTCAATTGCTGTTCAACTTATAATCAAGTTACTTCAGATCATGCTGAAATTTTATATGTATTTCCCCACCTAATAAGACCCCTCAGTATTCATTTCCGCGATTTTTCTGATTCCCTTGTCCAAACACAATGAATCTCAATTCATATATATATAGCAAACTAATAAAGAGGTGAAGCTCATGGCAACAACAACAGGCATCATTACGAACACAGGGACTACCCCAGCATCCAACGTGCTCATTAATATCGATAATGACAACCTTAGTTTTTCATCTAACGTAGTCTATCACGTTTACGTATGGAATACCTTGGTTAGTAAAGGTTTAGTCTACTCCAACTCATTAAACGTTAATGCTAACACCAGCCAGTTTCTCGGTTTTAATATCGCAGGCAATTCAGCTTATGAAGTCCAATTTCTCGTAACAGGAAACGCACCGGCAGACACGATTATCACGGTGTTCGGAACGGATTCGTCAGGAAACGTCATTCCCCATCAAAGAGTGCTGCAATCCGAACTTACTTTCATAGCTCAGCTGAACCCATAAGTACCGAAAACTCTCTGACGAAAGGAGCTTAGCATGGCTAATATTCAAATTTCGCCGAGCGCAAGCGTTCAGTTTGAGCCCACCATCGCGGTAAATTGGCTTAATCCTTCAGTTATGGTTGCCGTAGCTGTAGATCTTCGATTAGGCCCTCCTAATATAGGTTTATACAAATCTATTGACGCAGGTGCCACTTGGACAACAACGTTATTGCCGTTACCGACAGGATTTGCAGGCATCGAAGCACCACATATTGATTATATTTTCCCGACCACTTTCGTGGTATTAGCCCACGCCTTCGATTCAGACGGTCTCAGCGGGTCGATCGTTTCCTATACTTCTGCCGACAATGCCTCATCATTCGGACCGCCAGTCATCGTGAATCAAGGGTTTGGGCAGTTTGTAAATGATGATCAGGTGGTCGTTGTCACCGACAAAGCTGGATCAAGTCCCTTTTTTGGAAATGTATATACTGGTTATACACATGATTACAACACACAATTCATACCGGGAAATACGATATTCTTCAATCGTTCCCTAGATAACGGTAGTACCTATTCCAGTCCCTCCCTGCTGTCTTCGGTCGAAGAATTCGAAGAATTCCCCGGTATAGCAATTACATTAAATGGGATTGTTATCGTGGGATGGATCAATCAGCCTCCCGGTAATACTGATCTTAAAATTCGCACATCCTCAGACGGTGGGGTCATTTTTACTCCTGAAACCATGGTCGCCAGCGTTGTAGTCCCACCAGATCCATTGCCGGGATATACATTTAGATGTCTGACATACCCTTCCCTCGCAGCAGATATTTCTAATGCACCGACGACGCGAGGTAATGTCTATGCTGTATGGCAAGATTTTCGAGAAGGTTATTCCGATATTTTTCTTGCCACTTCCACCAATTTTGGTGTGGATTGGGGGGCACCAATATCCATTACAGGTAGTCCGGTGGGCTCCCAAAACTTTTTCCCAGCCATCACCGTATCCCCTGCGGATGGTGCAATATTCGTTACCTATTACACTAATCGAGTCAACCCCCTCAACCTTGATGTTTATCTAGCAACATCTAGAGATGGCGGTATGACGTATACAAACACCCGGATAACAACAACTTCCTTTGACGTCACCGGCATCCCCCTAATTGGGGACTACATCGGTAATGCCATCGTCCCCCAAACAGGCCGTCTAGTGAGCGTATGGACAGACACGCGGACCGGTACTGAGAACATCTGGTTTGGGGATAATCAATAAGCTATTAATCAACTTCTGATGATAAATTAAAAGGCTGTTAAGTTAGTATATCTACTTGCAATAAAGGATGCCGAGCGAATATGCGGCATCCTCTATTGCTTCTTATCAAAATTCAGCATTAACCTGTTCAAAGAAATCATCAATTTCAGCGTATTGGACATGCTTTTAATTCAATCAAAATCTACGGCGTATGGTGCTTGCTACTTAATAGTCTATATGTCATGACTGTCCCCTTTCCTCTACAAGAGTAGGGCAATTCCACAGAATACATACTTTTTACCGTTTTCCAGATGATCTGTGATAAAACCAGAGGATCTAATAACGCCGTGACCAAAATGTGATCACGCTGGAAGAACTACCTACTGCATTTCAACGTAAACATAACATTGTCTACATAGGATTGTATACTATCCCGGAACTGAACCATCCATAAGGTTGGCTCGCTGCGGACAGCAGTATTTACAGGGTTTATCGAATAAGCAAAAACAGACCCGTATACATTTGAAGCGCCCCCTCTACCTATCTCAAATAAAACACTCCCCGGAGATCCGATTGCAAAATAAAAACACGCCTATAAGAGCGTGTTGTCACAATGTTTGTTGCGATGCATGGTTCTTATGAACTTTTGCAGAATCATTACTTATAGACTTCATTTTCTAAAATAATAACTTGTTCCTCATTTGAGGACTTCCCTATTTGTTTCGTATTTTCAACCAAACGAAAAATATTATCACAACATTGTTTAGCACCCATTACTAATAAAGGAACACCAATAAAATCAATCATTAATCCTCTTGAGAAGAACCCTCCGATTGACATCAGAATGGGCACCGTGGGTGAAGTATTAGAGAATATTATTTTTTCTTCAAAATGATGTTTACTTTCAAGTAATAAACTCAGGTCTCTTAAAGCTGGGACTACAAGTTTTGATGACTTCCTACCGATTGTATAAACTGCGTCTCCATTTTCATCAATTCCGTGAAAAATAATCTTACCAAAATCATTTTTCGTTAACTTATTAAAAAATTTAACATTCAATATTTCCTCTGAAGTTAATTTCCGCTCAGACTGAGTAATTTGTTTTAAATGATATGCTGCTGCTAAAGAAGTCGTATGTGTCCCACCATAATCATTATAGATATAAATCATAATATCATCCTTCATATTTTTCTCTTATGATTATATCCATTTTATAATGGTGTAATTCGTTTTATTAATTTCAAACCCTAATTGCAGAGTATGGTCTTACTTCCCTTAATAAATACCCTATTTAATTTAATAGGCATTATTATACTTTTCATATTCAAATATTAGGAATGACCTTAAGGAACGCTACACGCAAATTGAGGCTTATTAAAAAATATGGAGACTCATATAAGGATAATGATTTAGTATGTTGCTACCTTGGCAAAAAGTTATACAAAACCAAAACGAATTACTGAAGGTATGAACGTACTAGTACGTAAAGCAGGCGTCAAAAAAAAGATTCCACGACCAGTGAAATAATTTCCGTTAGCAAATCCGTTAGCAAGCTCAAAATCCTGGTCTTTATCCATTCTATTTTCTTAATATCACAAAGCCTACAGACAGCAAAAAACCCTTACAAAGTAAGGGTTTTTGATAAGTGGGCCCTGAGGGACTCGAACCCCCGACCAATCGGTTATGAGCCGACCGCTCTAACCAACTGAGCTAAGGGCCCGGATCTAAAAATATCCGAATGTACAATTGCTGTTGTAATAAAATTGGTTGCGGGGGCAGGATTTGAACCTGCGACCTTCGGGTTATGAGCCCGACGAGCTACCGGGCTGCTCCACCCCGCGTCAGAAATAATATTCAAACAGCGACAATAAATAATATACAGTACAAAATGGGTCTACGTCAAGGATGAATTTGTAAAAGTTCTCAAGGCAAAAATCTAACCCCATATCTTCCTTTGCGGGATCGATAAATCTCCACAAAACTTGGGTCATGATAGCCATAAATCCAGCCATCTTGCTCCAGTCTTTTTGCCAAACAGCCTGCTTGAAATCTCGTTCTGAACAGTTTCGCGAAGTATATCCAATTCATGATGCCCTCTTCTCCTTTTCGCAAATTAATCTTACGCTGCTCTGAACTTATCATGCCCAAGTTCCACAAAATAAGCCACCGGAAATCCGGTGGCTGCTACATATTCCAAAACTCAATCCCCTATGGAGTCAAAATAATATGTGGGATCTTTTTCGAGCGTACCCAGCATCGTATTCCCTTGCTTCTCCCAAGCTTTAAGTGCACTCTCGACCGTTCTCTTGCCCTGATAAACTTCTGTGAACAGTTGGCGCCCAACATCATTAACACGGCTAATTCCAGGCTTCTGTGTTTGTAGGACGTTCATCAAAGGATCATTGGCTGGTAATGGTTTAAGCGTATAGAAGGACTCCAGATTTACTGAAGGTACTTTCGTAGTAATGTAATCCTTACGGGAAGTTAGTTCCCCGCGGGTATGGGCTTTAATTTTAGCTACTTCATTACTGTTGACGAATTTGATCAAATCCCACGCATCTTCCTTATTAGCAGCCATAGTGTTGATAGCCATCATATTACCTACCCAAGTACCTACAGCCACTCCTGGTTTCTCCTTAAAAGTAGGTACGGTAACGAAACCCCAATCGACAGGATTATAATTTTTAATTTTTGCTGCATTGCGGCTCACACCTGCAAGCTCATTAAGATAATCGTATTCTCCAATTACCATTGCAGCTTTTCCGGTAAGGAAGAGATCCCCTTGGACAGGACTATAGGTACTCCGTTCTGTTTCTATAAAATCCATACCGTTTAACCCAGGTGTAATTTGCTTTTTCACCAATTGGCTGTAGGTCGTCCAAGCTTGACTCCACTGTGTTTGGTTTACCTCCATCTTATGTCCCTTGTTGTCATACATAGCAAGCTCCAGCGGTGAGACATAGGTCTGCATATCCCAGAAAGGATCGCTCATATAACGGTTCATCGAAAAGCCATATATACGCTTATCTTTATTTGTCGATTTCTTGGTCACCTTTTCGGCCAGCGCGAACACTTCATCCCAAGTCATTCCATCTGTCGGATAACCTACACCAGCAGCATCAAAAATACCTTTGTTAAAATATAACGCACTCGACATAAAAGTCGGCGCTAACGCGTAAAGACTTCCTCCACCCAGCTCACGAACTCCACTTAGCATCGTAGGCGCCATATTGCTTAAATCATATTGATCTCGTGCGATAAGCGGCTCCAGCGGTTGCACCAGATTATGTTCCACCAAACTCTTCACCAATGTACTATCACCGACGATTACATCAACCGGCTGTGCACCGCCCATAATTGCTCGGATATTCTCCAGATTATCTGGGTTAACCTCTGGATAGGTGCTGTCAAAACGAAGCTCATTCATATTGATGGCTGGAATAATCTCAAGTTTGATTTCAGGATGCTGCAATTCATACATATCTGTAAACTGCTGACGAAAAGAAGAATCGTCCTCTCCAGACCAGAGGCTGCCAATACGTAACACGCGCTGTTCTGCAGATGGCTTAGAAGCCTCCGCCCAGGCTGTATGCCTGCTTTCAGAAATTAAAGGCAATAGGAGTGCTGCACATATTCCAAAGCTTAACCAGCGCCGCCATAGCCTTCTATTATTATTTATATGATTCATTCTTGAACCCTCCCATAAAATACTCAATCCATCCACCTTATGAATAATTACCCATAATTCTAGTAACAGTATATAGCTTTATTCAGGAGGGGAAGTTACAGGCTGTTTAAAGTTATGCTACGATTTCTTCATATTATTTCTATAAAAAACGTTCCGCGAGTTTCCTAAGGATACTGAAATGCCCTTCTGCGACAGGATAATTGCACTTTGTGCAACTATTACAGCTGAGTGTGTTGTGCTTCTCCTTTTAATTGCACTATGTGCAGTTAAAAAACGTTATTAGGTGCTTTCAGCGGATTTCAGGCTGATTTAATTGCACAAAGTGCAACTATATCGCCAGATCCTCTAAGGAAGGTTAGTTTAAGTGCAGAAACTACAACTATTCTGCGTTTGAGACGACAGCGCAATGGAATCACCGGGTGTCAGAGCGTTCAGAGCGTAGAGCGATAGCGCATAGCAGCAGAGTTTCAGAGTATCAGAGTGTTCAGAGCCAGATCATAGAGCGATAGCGCATAGCAGCAGAGTTTCAGAATCCCGAGTGTCAGAGACGCAATATACCAGAGCAACAGAACGCAATATACCAGAACGACAGAGCGCAGGTCAGCCAAGTGTCAGAAATTGATTGTAAATGTAATGTGAATGTAAATACAAACACCAAAACCCTACTCTCCACTCTACTTTTCCTTTTACCAATACAGCATTCGCCTTCCCTACTAACTAACCTGCAGCTTTCCTGTGACCGGCACAAATCGCCCTTCTACGACAGGATAATTGTACTTTGTGCAACTATTAAAGCGGAGTGTGTTGTGCTTCTCCTTTTAATTGCACTATGTGCAGTTAAAAAACGTTATTAGGTGCTTTCGGCGGATTTCTGGCGGATGTAATTGTACAAAGTACAACTATATCGCCAGATCCTCTAAGGAAGGTTAGTTTAAGTGCACAAACTGCAACTATTCGGCGTTTAAGACGACAACGCGATGGAATCACCGGGCAGAGTATAGTATTCCAGAGTGTCAGAGCGTTCATAGCGCAGAGCGATAGCGCATAGCAGCAGAGTATCAGAGTGTTCAGAGCCAGAGCATAGAGCGACAGCGCATAGCAGCAGAGCGTCAGAGCGTCAGAGTGTTCAGAGTGTTCAGAGTGTTCAGAGTGTTCAGAGTGTTCAGAGCCAGAGCGTATAGCGATAGCGCATAGCAGTAGAGTTTCAGAATCCCGAATGCCAGAGTTTACACCTGCCGCGGCTGGATCATTGCATCTTTTTGCAATAAATAGCAGCATACTTCATGCAACTACACAGCTGAGTGCGCTTTACGCTTTCCTTTTTATTACACTCAATGTAGTTAAAAAGAAAAGCCTCCCACCAAAAAGTGAGAGGCCCGTCCAAACTATAATCAGATATTTAGTTTAAACGCCAAATGCGGAAGGATCTTTTCTCCAAGATTTCAGCAGTTCCACATCTGTAGCTGCGATCTTGCCTTGTGTAAGAGCCACATCAATCAATGTGCTGTAGTTGGATAAGCTTTGTAATGGCATTTCAGCTGCGGCAAAAGCATCCACCGCACGGTCCAGCTCGTAGCTGAAGATTGCCAATACAGCCAACGCTTCTGCGCCTGCTTCTTGCACAGCTTGAGCTGCTTTGATGGAGCTTCCGCCAGTGGAGATCAGGTCTTCGATAACGACTACCTTTTGCCCCGGCTTAATCAGTCCTTCGATCTGGTTCTGCTTGCCGTGACCTTTAGCTTTATCGCGGATATAAGCCATTGGCAGATTAAGTTTATCAGCTACCCAAGCTGCGTGAGGAATGCCTGCGGTTGCTGTACCTGCGATCACCTCTGCGTCTGGATACTGGCTTTTAATAAGCTCAGCGAAGGCATCAGCAATATAGTTACGTACCTCTGGGTAAGCCATAGTCAGACGGTTATCGCAATAGATCGGGGATTTAATACCAGAGGTCCAGGTAAAAGGCTCCTGCGGACGTAGTGCCACTGCTCCTATCGTAAGCAGATAACTTGCTACTTGTTCACTTCTATTTAATGTACTCATGCTAGGGTCATCTCCTCAATAATATTTAGTGCTGCTTGACGTGGATCAGCCGCAGTTGTAACAGGACGGCCCACCACCAGAAAGTGGCTGCCTTGCTGAATGGCTTTGCCCGGCGTCATCACCCGGGACTGGTCACCTAGGGATGCACCTGCTGGCCGGATACCAGGTGTAACTGTACAAAATGCGGGCCCACAAGCCTCTGCGATCGCTGAAGACTCTTGCGGTGAAGCCACTACCCCATCCAGACCTGCAGCGGCTGCCAGCTTAGCGTATCTGACCACAGTATCTTCTACTTCTCCTGCGATTCCAATTTCGTTATTCATCACTTCTTGGCTCGTGCTGGTCAGCTGTGTAACTGCGATAATCAAAGGCATTTTAAGCGCAGCATTCGCATTAACTACTGAAGCAGCGCCTTCCCGGGCTGCAGCCATCATCGCTGAGCCTCCTGCGGCATGTACGTTAAACATATCCACACCGAGGTTCGTAAGGCTTTCTGCCCCGCCTTTTACCGTGTTAGGAATATCATGCATTTTGACATCTGCAAATACAGAATACCCCCGAGATTTCAGTTCATTAATGAATTCCGGTCCGGCTGCATAAAAAAGCTGCATTCCCACTTTCATATAACAAGGAATCCCTTCCAGCTTGTCAATCAAGGTTCTTGCCCCTGCAACATCAGGGTAATCTAAGGCGATCATCAAGCGATTCGCCATTTCATTCCACTTTGCATCTCCCTGTCCCATAACCGTTCTCCCATCCAGTGCAGACTTAAATCCACACTCTTCATTTATTAGCCCCTAGGCATAGCGGAACGGTCTGCGTAAACGCAAACCGCCCTATACATCTTTATGAGATTAGTTTAATTGACCGACAAAAGCAGGCATGGACTGTGACGAGAAGTTGATCGTCTGCAGCATTCTGAGCAGTGCCGTTACTGTATCGAGTGATGTCATACATACGACGCCATTCTCAACCGCTTCACGACGGATACGGAATCCATCACGCTCTGGTGTTTTCCCTTTAGTCAGTGTATTAAAGACGAAGTTGGCTTGCCCACCACGAATCAAGTCGAGAATGTTCGGCGCACCTTCATCCAGCTTGTTTACGTTCATTACGTTGAGACCTGCTTCTTCAAGCGCTTGAGCGGTGCCTCCGGTAGCAATGATCTTGTAACCCAGCAAGTGGAAGCCTTTCATAAGCTCTACAGCTTCTGCTTTATCTTTATCTGCCACTGTAACGATGATAGCGCCGGTTGCTGGAATTTTCATTCCTGCTCCGATTAGACCTTTATACAAAGCTTTTGCATACAATTTATCTCGGCCCATAACTTCACCCGTCGATTTCATTTCAGGTCCGAGCGTTGGTTCTACTCTACGCAGCTTGGCAAAAGAGAACACCGGCACTTTAACCGATACATAATCACTTTCCGGCCATAGACCTTCTGTATAACCGTCATCTTTCAGCTTGCCGCCGAGAATGATTTTGGTTGCCAGATGCGCCATTGGAATTCCAGTTACTTTACTCAAGAATGGAACCGTACGCGATGAACGTGGATTTACTTCAATTACGTACACTTCATTTTGATAGATTACGAACTGGATGTTGACCAGACCAATCGTTTTCAATTCCTTAGCAATCTTGATTGTGATCTCAGCAATTTTTGCTTTCAGACCTTCATCCAGATATTGCGGAGGATATACAGCGATGGAGTCACCGGAGTGAACACCGGCACGCTCAACATGCTCCATGATCCCTGGAATAACTACCGTCTCACCGTCACAAATTGCGTCTACCTCAACCTCTTTACCTAACATGTAACGGTCAATCAATACCGGATGCTCCGGATTTACCTTAACCGCTTCTACCATGTAGCTAAGCAATTCCGCATCATTATATACAATTTCCATTGCGCGTCCACCCAGTACATAGGAAGGACGTACCAACACCGGATATCCAAGCGATTGTGCAGTTTCTACTGCTTGATCTACGTTGATAACCGTCTTTCCTTTTGGTTGGGCAATATCCAGACGAGCCAACAAAGCTTCGAATTTCTTCCGGTCTTCAGCTTCGTCAATACTGTCTAGGCTAGTTCCGAGAATCTTAACGCCAGCCGCACTTAGTGGTGCAGCAAGGTTAATGGCTGTTTGGCCTCCGAACTGTACGATAACCCCAATCGGATTCTCTTGCGCAATTACGTTCATTACATCTTCAAAGAACAAGGGTTCAAAATACAACCGGTCCGAAGTATTAAAGTCGGTAGATACAGTCTCAGGGTTATTATTGATAATAACCGCTTCATAACCTGCCTTCTGAATCGCCCACACCGCATGCACAGTGGAGTAATCGAACTCAATCCCTTGGCCGATCCGGATTGGACCCGATCCAAGCACGATAACCTTTTGTTTATCGGAATGAATGACCTCATTTTCAGTCTCATAAGTAGAGTAGTAGTAAGGTGTAGAAGCTTCGAACTCAGCTGCACAGGTATCTACCATTTTGAATACAGGCGTTAATCCTCGCTCTAAACGAAGCGCGCGTACATCAGCTTCTTTGGTGTATTTACCGTTTGCTTGTCCTTCTGCACGTATCTCAGCAATCGCACGGTCTGTAAAACCTCTGCGTTTAGCTTGATACAAGGTTTCTTCTGATAAGCTTTCATCCCCACGGATGACCTCTTCAAAGTTGATCAGTCCCTCGATTTTGGACAGGAACCACCAGTCTACGTTAGTAATGTCTTGAATCTCTTGCAAGCCAAATCCGCGGCGGAAAGCTTCAGCGATCAAGAACAACCGCTCATCATCAGGTTTTGCCAGACGTTCACGCAGGACGCTTTCTTCCAGATCCTCAGCGCCCGGCAGACGGAAACGGTGTACACCGATTTCCAGGGAACGAATTGCTTTATGAATGGACTCTTCAAAGGTACGACCGATGGCCATAACTTCTCCAGTTGCTTTCATTTGTGTGCCCAGCTTACGGTTCGCATGAATGAACTTGTCGAACGGCCAGCGTGGGATTTTGCTTACGATATAGTCAAGTGTAGGCTCGAAGCAAGCATAGGTCTGTCCAGTAACTGGATTGACGATTTCATCGAGTGTGTAACCAAGTGCGATTTTGGCAGCCATTTTGGCAATCGGATAACCAGTTGCTTTCGAAGCCAAAGCCGAAGAGCGGCTGACACGTGGATTTACTTCGATTACATAATATTGATAGCTTTGCGGATCCAGTGCGAACTGCACGTTGCAGCCACCCTCGATATTCAGCGCACGAATGATTTTGAGTGAAGCGCTGCGCAGCATTTGATATTCACGGTCGGATAAAGTTTGGCTAGGTGCCACAACGATACTGTCACCCGTATGCACACCTACCGGGTCAAAGTTCTCCATGTTGCAGACAACGATACAGTTGTCATTCGCATCACGCATAACCTCGTATTCAACTTCCTTCATGCCGGCAATACTTTTCTCCACCAAACATTGTCCAATTGGACTATAACGAATACCTGCTTTGACAGTCTCAAGCAGCTCTTCTTCGTTGTCGCAGATCCCGCCGCCGGTGCCGCCAAGCGTATAGGCTGGGCGTACAATCAGTGGGAAACCAATTTCCTCAGCGAATTTCATCGCTTCATCTACTGTGGTAATAATAGTGCTCTCTGGTACAGGCTGTTCCAATTCGCGCATCAAATCGCGGAACAAATCGCGATCCTCTGCTTTTTCAATGGATTCAAGCTGGGTACCTAGAAGCTTAACATTCTCTTGTTCTAGTACTCCTGCACGAGCCAATTCTACAGCCATATTAAGACCTGTCTGTCCTCCCAAAGTTGGCAACAAGCCATCTGGGCGCTCCTGGCGGATGATGCCAGTTACGAATTCAAGGGTAATCGGCTCGATATAAACTTTATCAGCCATATTGGTGTCAGTCATGATAGTCGCTGGGTTACTGTTGATCAGCACAACTTCCACGCCTTCTTCTTTCAGGGCCTGACAGGCCTGAGTTCCGGCGTAGTCAAATTCTGCGGCTTGCCCGATAACAATCGGTCCAGAACCAATTACTAATATTTTTTTAAGCTTTTCATTCTTAGGCATGTTATAGAGCTCCTTTCACGGCTTCAAGCTGTTTTACTGTAGGTTTTGGCGCCGTGATTCTGGCGTTTGCCGCAAGCTGCGCCTGGCGCGAGCTTACAGGTGTGTTAGCTTTATGGTCAGCGATCATCTGTAAGAAACGATCGAATAAATAGCTGCTGTCATGAGGTCCCGGTGCTGCTTCTGGATGGTACTGTACTGAAAATGCAGGGTAACGGGTATGTTTAAGTCCTTCAACGGTCTTATCATTATTATTAATGTGAGTAACTTCTAGATCCGTGCTCTTCACAGAATCTTCATTCACTGTGTAGCCATGGTTCTGAGAAGTAATGAAGCAACGTCCGCTCTCCAATTCTTTAACCGGATGGTTACCGCCACGGTGCCCGAATTTCAGCTTCTCTGTATCCGCGCCACAAGCCAGTGCAAACAGCTGGTGACCTAAGCAGATGCCGAAGATTGGGTATTCACCAAGCAATTCCGAGATCGTCTTCACTGCGTGTGGGACGTCTTTCGGGTCCCCAGGGCCGTTGGACAGCTGGATACCATCTGGATTGAGGCGACGAATCTCATCAGCGGTTACGTCATGAGGTACAACTACAACGTCACAACCGCGATTGTTCAACTCGCGCAAGATACCAGCCTTCGCACCGTAATCTACAAGCACGATGCGTTCTTTAGTTCCTGGGCTATTGTACATGCTTGGAGTAGATGTGCGAGCTACCTGATTGCGCAATTCTTCAATTGAGGTGTCGCCCATCATTTCCATCAATTCCTCTACACGTTTGTTAGAGGTAGTCAGGATCGCCTTCATTGTTCCGTAGTGGCGAATAATCCGCGTCAACATCCGGGTATCAATCTCGCTGATTCCAGGAATATCATATTCTTTCAGCAGGTCGTCCACACTGTATTCTGCGCGCCAGTTACTTGGAACTTCTTCATGACGACGCACTACAAAACCGTGTACGAAAGGTCGAACAGATTCGAAATCATCCCGCGTAATCCCGTAGTTCCCGATCAATGGGTACGTCATGGTAACGATTTGTCCGCAATATGAAGGGTCAGACAGCACCTCTTGATATCCTGTAATTCCTGTGTTAAAAACAACCTCGCCTGTCTTTTCACCTTCAGCGCCAAATGCGGTACCTGTAAATAAAGTTCCGTCTTGAAGCAGCAATCTCGCCTGCATTCCCTTCCACTCCTTCATGTTCTGTAGTCTGATACGTATGCCTTGCATGCCTTCCGGAGTGTACGCGCTCAAATTGCTGATCTGTAAAGATCAGCAATTTCGCCTCACCAGTCCGCTAGTTTTTCTCAGTCCATACGGCTTTGCCGTCCACCCAAGTTTTTACTGGCCAACCCTTAAGCTTCCAGCCGCCAAAAGGAGTGTTACGTCCTTTGCTTGCGAAGGAACTTGGGTCTACTTCTTTTTCCTGCTCCAGATCGATCAGTGTCAAATCTGCAGGAGCTCCGATCTCCATAACCCCGGTGTTCAATCTGAATACCCGTGCAGGATCGGCAGTCATTCTTTGTACAAGTAAGGATAAATCCCATTTTCCGGTTTCTACAAACGCCGTGTATAAGAGTGGGAAAGCTGTCTCGAATCCAACGATACCAAAAGGTGCCAACTGCATTCCTTTAGCTTTCTCTTCCTCACTATGTGGCGCATGATCTGTAACAATCATATCTAGTGTGCCATCAAGCAACCCTTCGATACACGCTTCAACATCGCGGCGGGAGCGCAGCGGCGGGTTCATTTTCCAATTGGCATCCAGGCCTGGAATATCGTCTTCAGCAAGAAGCAAGTGATGCGGACATACCTCAGCAGTTACTTTAATGCCGATCTCTTTTGCTTGGCGAATCAGCCGCACCGACTGTTCAGTACTGACATGGCATACATGGTAATGAACGCCTGTCGCTTCTGCCAGCAAAATATCGCGTCCAACATGGATCGCTTCTGACTCATTCGGAATTCCTTTGAGGCCATGCTTCTTAGCGAACTCACCTTCAGCTACACAGCAGCCTTCAACCAGTGAATTATCTTCGCAGTGGGCAATGACTGGCATATCGAGCGATGCTGCGATGTTCATTGCATCTTTCATCATTTGAGCACTTTGTACGCCCACACCGTCGTCTGTATAACCAATAGCTCCAGCTTCTTTGAGCGCCGCAAAATCCGTCAACTCACGTCCGAGCTCATTTTTCGTAATGGCTGCATAAGGAAGCACTTTAACTAGTCCTGCTTCACGCGCCTTGTCTTTCACAAATTGCACGATCTCCGGGCTATCTGTCACCGGACGAGTATTTGGCATACATGCAATGGTTGTAAATCCGCCTTTAGCAGCTGAGCGACTTCCGGTTTCCACTGTTTCCTTGTGTTCAAATCCCGGTTCACGCAAGTGCACATGCATATCAATGAGTCCCGGAATGAGCAGCTTACCTTCAGCATCAATGATCTCCGTGGCTTCTCCGATAGCTTCATTTCCGTCGATTATAGCCGAGATCACACCCTCCTGAAGTTCGATGTGTTTGCGCTCAAGCAAGCCTTCCTTATTCAATACGCTGGCGTTTCTAATAATCACTGTCATGATTCTACCTTTACCCTCAGATCACAGCTGCGGGCCCTCTCGTTATTATATAATAAAAATTCATCTTTGTGTATATTTATTAGTCTCTATACGTTAGCATTCTGTAAGCTTATAGTAAAGCTCTTTCGAGAACCGCCATCCGGACCGGTACGCCATTAGACATTTGCGGGAAAATCCGCGATTGACTGCACTCAACTACTGCATCATCAATCTCTAGATTCCGGTTAACCGGAGCTGGATGCATAATGATTGTGTCTTTGGCCAGCTTAGCTGCCCGCTCTTCTGTTAGACCATAGTGGCTACGGTAATCTTCAGCAGACAGCTTAATGCCGGAAGTATGGCGCTCAAGCTGTACTCGAAGCATCATTACTACATCCGCTTTAAGAGCTTCTTCCATAGTTACGTAAGGCGCATACTCCATAAGCTCAGGAGCCTTCATATTATCCGGTGCGCAGAACTGCACCTTGGCTCCCATTTTCGTAAGCCCCCAGAGATTAGAGCGCGCTACGCGGCTATGCATAATGTCCCCAATGATGGAGACTGTCAGACCCTTTAGTTCCCCAAAGGTTTTGGTCATGGTGTATAAATCAAGCAGCGCCTGCGTAGGATGTTCATTGTTGCCGTCGCCCGCATTGATAAGCGGTATGGACACCTTCTCAGCTAACTGCTGCAGCACACCTGCAGGCTTCAAACGCACAACTCCGGCATCGATCCCCATCGATTCCAGTGTGCGCACTGTATCGTAGATCGACTCCCCTTTTTCTACACTAGAAGCTGCAGCCGTAAAATTAAGTACTTGCGCACCTAGTCGTTTCTCTGCCATCTCGAAAGAGAAGCGTGTGCGTGTGCTGTTCTCAAAAAACATGTTAGAAATAAAATGGGAGTTCAAGATGGGCGTTAGCTTTTCACTTTGATTGTCCCAAAATGCTGTTCTGTCAAGCAGTTGGATAATTTCCGACCGGTCAAGCTCTTTGATTCCCAGCAGACTACGTTCCTTTACCTTGGTAAGTGTCATGATGTTATCGTTCCTCCCGGTTTGAAATAATGTAGACCTCATCTTTGCCGTCGTATTCCTTCAGCGCCACTTCAATCTGCTCGTGCTTTGAGGTAGGTACATTCTTACCGATGTAGTCCGGCCGGATCGGCAGCTCGCGGTGTCCGCGGTCAGCCAGTACTGCCAGTTGAATCATTCGTGGGCGTCCGCAATCCATCAAAGCGTCCATCGCCGCGCGGATGGTGCGTCCGGTGTAAAGTACATCATCGAACAAAATGACTTTCTGATCATGAATGCCAGCACTTCCTGAAGTAATAACGACGTTGCTCTTCACTACTGCTTCACTGCCTTCCACTTCACGGTCATCCCGGTAATGTGTGATATCCAGCTCACCGTATGGAATCTCGACGCCTTCAATCTCCTTGATGCGCTCAGCGATACGCTGTGCCAGATACACACCTCGTGTCCGAATGCCGACCAGCAGACAATTCTCGATACCTTTGTTCTTCTCCAAAATCTCATGAGCAATACGCGATAAGGCCCGGCGGATCGCCGTTTCATCCATAATGACATTTTTCTCAGTAACCATAATCTTGTCACCCTCCAGCTTGTTCGCCTATTCAAGTTCCCGGAAATCAAAAAACTCCTTGCCTATAACAGGCAAGGAGTGAAATCCGCAGATGAGGAAGATGACGGCCGCGCGCATAAAAAGACAGTTCCGTATTTACACACGGATACCTTTCTAAGAGTCGCGAACCTCGATTCACGTTACCTTGCCAGCCTCACAGGACTGAATTAAAGGCGCTATTCATTTAACAAGAATTATGACAGAACAACCCCCTCATGTCAACTTTCTCTGCCTAAACTTTTGCACTTCTCTTCCTTACTTCTATTAACAACAAGGGGGAGGCGGTACTCAGTATATCTGCATAAAAAACGAGGCTGGTCCCAAATAGCCGTTTCATCGCTTTTTGGACAGCCTCGTTTATGTTCTTAACACTACTTAATGTCCAAATGATTCAAAAGGCGCACCTAGTAATGCTGAAAATGATGCAATCGGTGAGGTACTTATATAGTAATTAAGGAATTTCTCCCTGAAATTCAGTGATTTCTGTTCATCAGACTTGTTATTAGGGAAAACTTCCCTAATTATTGGCCAGTTCAGTAAATAATATAGAAAACCCGCTGATTATTAGGGAACTTTTCCCTGATTTCGTACATTTAGAGCGAATATCGGCTAATTTCAGGGAGTTTTTCCCTAATTAGTTTATAACCCACTCTTTACTTCGCACAAACACAGAACGCATATCGCTCACCACACAAGCCCACCGCAGAAAGTCCACTGCACAAATTCCACCGTCACAGCTACCACAAATCATCTACTGCAAGCTGTACGAAAATCAAATATTGCAGTCAACACCACCCACCCGAATAACAGAACACTACACTAAAATGCACTACAATACACAACACGTGGCATATAGTCATAGGGCACAGTAACATCTACAACATTTCCTATTCCATAAAAAAGAAGCTGCCCCAAAGTAGAATTCACTACTTTTGGGACAGCCTCATTAATTTCAATAACAATGCTTAAAACTCAAATTCCACATCGCTAAGACGTCTTTGAATTTCAGAGATGACACGTCTCTCTTCCTCTTCACCTTTAGCAATAAAGGTAACGGAGAAACGAACAAACGGACCTGCATCGTCCCAAGGCACAGTGGAGATCAGCTTCTCACGAATCAGGAATTGGGAGAAATCTTCACCGGATTCAAAGCGACGGCCGTCTTTGATTCCCTTAGGTGCAGCGACATACAGGAAGAAGGAGCCTTTTGGCTTCTCAGCTTTAAAGCCGAGGCTATTCAGTGCATCAACCAGCAGGTTGTGACGACGGGAGTATTTATCCGCAATCGCTTCAGTAATCTCCGGGTGAGCAAGACCATAAGCCGCTGCTTTTTGAATCGCGATAAATTGGCCGGAATCGTTATTATCCTTCACATCGCTGAAGGCTTTAACCACTAGCGGATTACCAGCCACAAAACCAATTCTCCAACCCGTCATATTGTAAGACTTAGAAAGAGAATGCAGCTCTACACCCACATCCTTTGCACCTGGAACGGAGAGGAAGCTAAGTGGCTTCAAACCATCATAGGTCAAGGCAGCATAAGGTGCGTCATGAATAACCACTACATCGTATTTTTTCGCCCATGCAACGACCTCAGCAAAAAACTCAGGAGTGGCACTAGCGCCCGTTGGATTGTTTGGATAGTTTAGATAAAGAAGCTTAGCTTTACGAGCAATGTCTTCCGGAATTTCATTCAGAGCTGGAAGGAATTTGTTCTCCTTCTTCAGCTCCACTGTAAATACTTGTCCACCCAAATATTTAGTATGTGTACCCAAGACTGGATAACCCGGCACGGTCATAATCGTGATATCACCTGGATTGATGAAACAAGATGGCAACATTGCCAGCGCAGGCTTCGATCCGATGGAGTGAACTACCTCCGTGTCTGGATCAATTCCTTCCACCCGGAAAACTTCTCGCAAATATTCAGCAGCAGCAGTCTTGAATTCGGCAATTCCATTGTCCGCATATCCGCGGTTTTCTTCCTTCGCTGCTTCTTCAGCAAGCTTAGCTACGATACCCGCATCAGCCATCTCATCCGGCTCGCCTACGCCCATATCAATTAGTTCAATGTTAGGAAAATCCTGTTTTGCGGATGCTTTAGCACGTTTGATTTTCTCGAATTTATAAATCGAAGTGTCTTTGCCATAATTGGCACCGCCGATGCGGTCTGCAAAATTAGTCTGAATGAAGCTATCTTGGTATTGTTCAATACTCATACTGTCATCTCATCTCCTGAATATCTATTCTACTTTTAAAAGAAACGGCTTCGCCGTCCCTTGGATGGCGTATGTTTCCGGATATCCGTTTCATTATAAAAATAAGGATAAAGAATAAGGCATTACCCTTTCTTTATCCTTATGTTTTTAAATATGCCGTAAAGTAGTGTTCAATACCATAGACTAATTATCACTTCATTTGTACTTATCTGCTGCGTAGTGTGAACAGCACTTCTTCCATATCCTCTGGAATAGGTCTGCTGAATTCTTTATATTCACCTGTGGTAGGATGAACAAATCCAAGCACCGCCGCATGCAACGCTTGTCCATTCATCGTAGTGCCCTTGCTGCGTCCATATATCGGATCACCTACAAGTGGATGGCCAATGAACTTCATATGTACCCTGATTTGATGCGTGCGGCCAGTCTCCAGCTGCAGCTCCAGCAGTGTACAATCTCCGAAACGTTCCATTACTGTAAAATGGGTTACGGATTTCTTGCTGTTCTTTTCGGTTACTGTGTATAGCTTGCGATCATGTGGATCTCTGCCAATCGGTGCGTCAACAGTGCCCTTATCATGCGACAAGTTGCCGTGTACGACTGCAATATATCGGCGCGTAACACTATGCTCTTTAAGCTGTGCGGCAAGCGAGGCATGACTGGCATCATTCTTAGCCACCATGATAAGACCAGAGGTATCCTTATCGATCCGATGGACAATACCTGGACGAATCTCACCGTTAATGCCGGACAGATCCTTACAGTGATACATCAGCGCATTTACTAAGGTGCCTGACGGATGTCCCGCAGCTGGGTGCACAACCATGCCCCGGGGTTTATTAATCACAATGACATCGCTGTCTTCATATACAACTTCAAGAGGAATGTTCTCCGCGATCAAATCCGTTACTTCTGCTTCAGGGACAACAACGCTAACCACGTCGCCTTCCGATAACTTATAGTTGGCTTTCACTGGCTTACCATTAACCGTAACGTTACCGCCGCTGATCCACAGCTGCACCTGAGAACGGGAAATTTCTTCTTCCCATGATTCCGTAATATATTTATCGATTCGCTCCCGCGCGTTCTCTGCCGAAACGGTCCATTCCGTGACGTCCCTCTCTTCTTCGCTCGTAGATGCCGCTTGGTGATTGACGTCTTTATTCAAATCATTCATTCCCTTCTCTTACTTCCTTTGCTTCTTTTACTTCTTTTATTTCCGTAATTTCTTCGCCATTCTTAAGGTCACGAAAAGAATCCAAAAGAATCAATCCAACCCCAATGACAATACAAGAATCCGCCACGTTAAAAATCGGGAAGCTATAGCTCCCAAAATTGAACAGAAGGAAATCAACAACCTCACCATTGATTATCCGGTCCAGGAAGTTACCGATAGCTCCACCCAGTACAAGCCCTAGGGCAACAGATAACAGCTTCCGCGAGTGTCTAGTCTTGTTCAAATACCAAACGATACCACTAACCACTACAACCGTAACTAGAAAGAAGAACCATTGCTGACCTTCGAGAATCCCAAAAGCAGCCCCGCGATTGCGATGAGAGGTAATCAGGAAAAAATCTCCGATAACAGAAATCTGTTCTCCGATCTCCAGACGTGTAGCAATGAGATACTTTGTCCCTTGATCCACCAAAAATACAATAAGAGCAATCAAATAGTACACCACAGAAGTTGTCACTCCGTTCTTATTTTTCCCGCTAAATGCGGTACGAATACTGTTTAAAGACTTGTATATTGTAGCACAGCCCTTAAAGAATCGTCTATTGCGGGACATCCGCTAAGTTCAATCTTGGGGACTATTTTCCAGCGCTAAAATCCCTGCTCTCCGGTCAACCTAACAGAAGAACCATCCGGTGTTATCCGGCAAGTCGGAATGATTCTTATAAAAGGTACAGAAAGGAGCTTTCTCATTATGACGCACCTGACAGTACAGCAGCTCTCAGAGCTACGCGCACGATTGGAAAAAGATCGGGATACGATTCAGCACAGGCTTCAGAATAATGAACATTACGGCTTAGATGAATCCATGCGGGATGGCTCCGGAGAACTTTCCGAGAATGACAACCATCCAGGAGATGCAGCCACCGATTTGTATAATCGCTCCATGGACATTTCACTGTTAGAGCGGGACGAGCATGAGCTGGACGATATTGAAGCTGCTTTATCTGCTATGGATAATGGCACCTATGGGATATGCAAGGCTAGTGGTGAGCCGATCCCTTTTGAACGTTTATCTGCCATCCCTTCCACACTTTATTGTAAAGAGCACAACCCGCGGCAAAACGCACCTTTCACTCGACCAGTAGAAGAGGAGCTGTTATCTCCACCTTTTGGACGCACCAGTCTGGATGAGCGCGACGATCAAAACGGTTTTGACGGCGAGGATGCCTGGCAGATTGTAGAAAGCTGGGGTACCTCGAATTCTCCCGCCATGGCGGAGGGCAACAATATTGATTCTTATAATGATATGGAGATTGAAGCCGATGAGCTGGAAGGCTGCGTAGAGCCTTGGGAGAACTTTATCGCCACTGATATCACGGGCAACAATCTAATTGTAGTGCCGGGACGGAGCTACCAGCGTTATTTGGACAGTGACGAGGCAACTCATAGCCTAGATCCTCTCGACGAAGACTAAACACAAATGTCCCCTATACAAAAACATTTAAACAGCGTACTGTTCCAGTTTTGAGGAATGGTTCGCTGTTTTTAATCTTAACGTTTCGATGACTATTTGAACTCTAGCTGACGTTGTACGATCCGCACAATATCCGCAATATAATCACCAATGATCGGTAGATTGAGCGCGCCTAGTCCCTGAAGGATATAAATAATCGTTGCCGCAAAAAAAGTAAAACCCAGTGCAATCCCAACTCCCCGAGCTGCTCCAAATAAAATATTTCTCCAAATCAACCGCCAAGGTGAATATAGCAGATCCGTATATTGATAAATTCGGGATTTTTCCAAAATATGAGCCCACTCAAAGGTCAAACGGTACATCGTATTCATTTTTTCTTCCAGCGGAATATCCTCGGGATTACGCGGATCTGCTGTTAGATACTCAGGATTAACTTCAGGAAAAGCCTTATTCTCCTTTTCCTTGTCTGGGTTATTCTTATTGCCGGATGTCTTAATGGAGATTCTCCTCTTATTTCCCTCCACAGCTACGGCTCCTCTCATATGTCTTTCCTTCGCTACAAAGTAAACGAGCCCGGCCAAAGAGAATTCATCTCCTTAAGCTCGGGACTCGTTAGTTTTGCGCCGAAATATAAAGACTATATTTCCCGCATAAACGGAAGATCTCCGTTTACACTTATGCCGCTAGTATATGCTGTTTTGGGACAGGTAATGCAGAATTATGCTTCGATATGGATACCGATGGATTTATCACCGACTTCTACCGTCTCAAAAGCATGTTCTCCATCAAAATCAACCGTAGTCACAAGAACATTGTCTCGCAATACATTGTCAAATGCTGTAACAGCTGCTTTTAGCTCATCATCTAACTTCAAAGTGAGTGCGATCCGTTTCTCGATCGGCAGATCCAGACGTTTACGGTAATCTTGAACCGCACGAATGATCTCACGAACCCAGCCTTCTTGTTCAAGCTCAGGCGTGATTTCGGTATTGAGCGCAACCGTAACTCCATATCCGGAAGCTGCGGCGAAACCTGCTTTGGCTTGTTTTTCAACAAGCAGCTCTTCAGAAGTGATTACAAGCTCTTCACCTTCAGGTGTCGCAATTGCAATTTTACCGTCCTGTACCGCTTTGCGGGTAGAATCACTGTCGAGGCTTTTCAGGAAGCCTTGCAGGAAGCCTACATTTTTACCGTATTTTTTACCGGCTACCTTAAGATTCAGCTTGAGTGTGAAATCAACAAATCCGCTGTCACTGTTCTCCAGCACGATGTTCTTGATGTTGATCTCATCTTTGATGATCTCTTCATACTCAGCCAAATGGAAGTCACGGTTCATCGAAACGATCAGCTCGGACAGCGGTTGACGATTCTTAATGCCTGTTTCGTTACGTACGTTACGCGCCAACTCAACGATCTGTCTTGCACTTTCCATATCCTCTTCCAGCTCTTTATCGATCAAGTTCTCGTCAGCAACCGGGTAGTCTGCCAAATGCACACTTTCTCCGCCGCCAAGGTTCGTGAAGATATCTTCGGACAACATCGGTGTAAATGGAGCCATCAAAGTTGCTGTCGCCAAAAGCACATGAGTCAACGTACGGTAAGCATCCAGTTTATCTTCACCTAGACCACTCCCCCAGAAACGGTCACGGGAACGACGGATATACCAGTTACTCAGCTCATCCACAAAGTTCTCAATAGCTCTAGACGTATTCACGAAGTCATTTACCGCAAGCCCTTTATCCACCAAAAGAATCAAGCTGTTCAGACGGGACAGAATCCAGCGGTCCAGCTTATGTTTTGATACTTTAAAAGGATGATCGGCTGGATCGTAACCATCAATGCCCGCATACAGCGTCAAGAAGGCATGTGTATTTACCAGCGTATCCACTACTTTAGATTTCGTCTCACCTACAAGACCACGCGAGAAACGTTTATTATTCCACGGTGCACTGTCGGACAAAATAGCCCAACGGAATGCATCCGTGCCGTAATCGTTCATGATTTCCCAAGGATCAATAACATTACCTTTGGATTTAGACATTTTTTGACCATTCTCATCGAGGATATGACCGTGAGCAATAACTGCTTTATATGGAGCTTTACCCTTGAACAAGGTGGATACTGCAAGCAAGCTGTAGAACCATCCACGGGTCTGGTCGATCCCTTCACAGATCATATCTGCCGGGTACTGATCATCCAGCTTATCCTCGTTCTCAAACGGATAATGGCTTTGTGCAAAAGGCATCGAGCCACTATCGAACCATACGTCGATCACTTCCGATGTACGAACCATCTCTGCACCTTCGCTAAACGGACTGCGCAGCTTGATCTTATCCACGAAAGGTTTATGCAGTTCGATATCTTCCGGAACATCACCAATCGCCATCGCTCTTAGCTCTTCAATGCTGTGTGGAGCAAACTCTTTGCCCGTTTCTTGACATACCCAGACATTGAGGGGTGTACCCCAATAACGGTTACGGCTGATATTCCAGTCAACCAGTTCATCCAAGAACTTCCCGAAACGGCCTTCTCGTACATGCTCAGGGTACCAAGTTACACTGTTGTTGTTAGCAATCAGCTGATCTTTGATCGCTGTAGTGTTGATGAACCAGCTGTCTGTTGCGTAATACAAAAGTGGGGTATCACAACGCCAGCAGAACGGATAGCTGTGCTCGTATTTCTCTTTACCGTAAAGCAATCCTTTTTCAGACAAAACCTTAATGATATCCAGATCGCAATCCTTAACAAAACGTCCCGCAAAATCAGAGACTACATCCGTA
The DNA here is from genome assembly GCF_037975345.1 of Paenibacillus sp. FSL P2-0121. NCBI lineage: Bacteria > Bacillati > Bacillota > Bacilli > Caryophanales > Paenibacillaceae > Paenibacillus > Paenibacillus sp. FSL P2-0121. The sequence continues at coordinate 5,301,502 of NZ_CP150245.1, forward strand.
TACTTACCGGAATTATCAACCACATTTACGAAGCTGATGCCATTCTCACGGCAAGTCTTGTAGTCATCTTCACCATGTGCTGGTGCCATGTGTACGATCCCTGTACCACTGGAATCTGTAACGAAAGAAGCGCCTACGATAACATTGCTTTTCTCTGCCTTAATATATCCGAATGGAGGTGCGTAAGTTTTACCGATAAACTCGGAACCTTTATGTGTAGAAAGGACTGTGTGCTCACCTTTCATTACTTCTTCGACCAAGTTTTTAGCAACGATGTACACACCATCTTCTTGTTGCACACGTACATAATCCATGTCCGGGTTCATAGCTAGCGCCATATGGGCTGGCAAGGTCCAAGGTGTTGTCGTCCAAGCCAATACGTAGTCTCCGCTGTCATCCAGCTTGAACTTCGCGGTCGCACTGAGATCCTTAACGGTTTTGTAGCCTTGAGCAACTTCATGTGAGCTTAGTGTAGTCTGGCAGCTCGGGCAATACGGGCTAACACGGTGTCCGCGGTAAAGCAACCCGTTCTCATGCACTGTAGCCAAGATGTTCCATACACTTTCGATATAGGTGTTATCCAAGGTTACGTAAGGATTATCTAAATCCGTCCAGTATCCGATTGCTTCTGTAAATTCACGCCATTGCTTCTCATAACCGAAGACGCTGTCTTTACATTCCTGGATGAATTTTTCTACGCCATATTCCTCGATCTCTTGTTTGCCGGAGATGCCAAGCTTCTTTTGTACGCCTAGTTCTACTGGCAGACCGTGTGTATCCCAGCCCGCTTTACGTACCACGCGGTAACCTTTCATCGTCTGGTAACGACCGATGAAATCCTTGATTACCCGTCCCAGCACGTGTCCGATATGCGGCGCACCGTTTGCTGTAGGCGGACCTTCATAGAATACATAATTTGGACGTCCCTCACGGTTCTCCATGGACTTGCGGAACGTATTTTCGTCGCTCCATTTCTTTAATATGCGGACATCTCTTGCCCGCGCCTTTTCTCTGACATCTACTTTTTGCATGTGATGGTCAATCCTTTCATGGATTAGTCTATAAAGCTCTTTTCGATCTTTGGGCGATCCTTGCGCAGCTGGTCGCTCACCGCTCTTGCCCTGGCTCCCGAGCCGCGATCCCGCAGGGCAGCAATCGCTCGGGGCGCCATACGCGACCTTGCGCAGCTGGTCGCTCACCGCTCTTGCCCTGGCTCCCGAGCCTCGTTCCCGCAGGGCAGCAATCGCTCGGGGCGCCATACGCGACCTTGCGCAGCTGGGCGCTCACCGCTCTTGCCCGGGCTCCCGAGCTGCGATCCCGCAGGGCAGCAATCGCTCGGGGCGCCATACGCGACCTTGCGCAGCTGGTCGCTCACCGCTCTTGCCGTAAAGGCCCCGCAGGTGAACCCGCCAGGGGAGCCTAAGAAGGGCCGCTCCTTCAGCCACATGAATCCGTTCGTTTCCACCACCGTACCTAGTTTGCACGAGGCTTTACTTTGCGGGTGTCCAGAGGGCAGCAGCCCTTGGGGTCCCCCTTAGAAAGGGGGATTTAGGGGGATGGCCGCCCCGGAACAACAAAATAAGCGTCATCCCACCCCCAAAGGGGCGAGACGACGCTCGCGATACCACCCTAATTCTGCGCATGAGCACATCCTTAAGGGGAGTGTATTCAGCACAATCTCAGTCCTGCGCGTAAATCTTGTGCACAGGTCCGGTGTAACGTCCGGCAGACGGTTAGGCTTACGCACGATCAACGCTTCAGCTTAACTTCTAGGGGAAGATCTTCCGGCAGGGTTCGAACAATCGGCTCGCAGCAATCGCCGACTCTCTGGAGAACGTTACCTTGTCGTACTTGTCCCGTCATCGAATACATATAAACATTATACAGATATGTTCTATTTATAGACTTTTTGAATCTAAATGTCAACAACCATTCGCCCAATCTAGCTATTATGAGCGTACTTGCACATGGAGTTCACTTTATTATGGTCTATTTTATCGGAAAATAAAAATAGAGGGAATAGCTCCCTCTATTTAGCCAATTATCGTCTGAAACCTTTAGATGCGATGAAGAACATCATCCTTGAAAGCTACGTTCTCGCTCGCCTCACGACTCTCTAAGGCATTCCAGTCATCCTGTGATAACAGCTCCAGCTGAGCTTCCACTAATGTCCGGAAACGAGTGCGATAGATCGAAGCTTGCTTGCGCAATTCTTCAGTCTCAATAGCAACCTTACGGGATTTGGATAACGCTTCGTTAATAATACGATCGGCGTTTTTCTCCGCTTCCTTGATAATGAGCTGGGATTCCTTCTTGGAGTTGTTCTTCACATCATCCGCCGCTTCCTGAGCGACTAAGATCGTCTTCGATAAACTTTCTTCAATATTCACAAAATGATCCAGACGCTCTTGAATAGACAAAAGCTGATTCTGCAGTTCCTTGTTCTCACGGATGACGCTTTCGTAATCCTTGATCACTTGATCCAGAAATTCGTTGACCTCGTCCTCATCATAACCGCGAAGTCTCCGAGAAAACTCCTTGTTATGTATATCGAGCGGTGTTAATGGCATGCTGTGCACCTCCTAGAAATTTCGGACCTTCTTTATCTCTAAATCGCAACTAAGCGGCAGACAAAGAAGAAAGACTGTACTTCAAGTAAAGGCAGAAGGTGTTCCTGTGTTCCGCCTGCCATTCATGGTCCGCCTCTTCTTAAAAGTATCGGCGTCCAGCTTAAAAAATGTTTGATTCCCTCGAAATAATCAATTTCGACAAGTAAGACCGTATTCCTGCAAGGGATTCACACAAATTTACCAATCTGAACACGGTATCGGCCCTTTTTCGTCAAACTGCCGACCTCTAGAACCTTGAAGCGACCAAAGCCTTGAATAGATACCATGTCACCATCCTTAAGACCGCAGGATGGGTCTTCCTCCACTTTCCAGTTTACCCGAACACGTCCAGCCTTGATGGGAGCAAGAATTTTGCTTCGGCTAAGCCGTGTTACATCTGCGGCAATGCCATCCAATCGCAGGGATGCTACAGTCAAATCCATCAATTCCAGCTTAACCTCACTATTACGCAAGGCGGAAAGGGGTAATACTTCCGTACTTACCTGTATCCGGTGCACTCCAGTTAAATTCATAGCTAAATAATCTGCAATATCAGCAGCGACTACAACATGACAACCATCGTCCAGAACATGAATATCACCGATTTTGCCTCGTTTAACGCCCAGCCCCAGAATAGAACCCATGTAGTCCCCATGCTCCAGAGCCAGAAACTTCTGCTCCCCTGAGGTTATTGCAAGCACCTTCAGCTCCATGTCTTCCTGATCCAGGTCACGATAATCAGGAGCGACAAGCGCTCGCTTCCGCTCTGCCTCAGCATGTCCACCTTCCCATTTAACAATCACATCAGGATGGCGGTTAACTAAAGTTTGCAGAATAAAACCTTGGCGGGGATCGAGAAATTCAGTTAATTTAGTCTCATGATATTCTCCAGCGTTGGTAACCCATTCGAAGGCCTTGTCCACAAATTGACGTTCATCGGGATGAAAATGCCCGTAAACTTCGTTCTTCATCACAATTGCCTAAAAAATCAAATGCAGGATAGATTTAAGTCCGCCTGCAGCGAATTCCAAGACAAGTAATGCAATAATTGGAGAGATATCAAGTGTACCGAAGAGCGGTGGAATAAACCGTCTGAAAGGTGTTAAATACGGCTCTACGAGTTTGCTTAGCAGTTCTCCAATGAAGTTATCACGAACGTTGGGTAACCAGGACATTAGCACATAGAAAATAATCATGTAAAAATAAATGTTAAACAAAATATCGATAATGTAATCAATTTGAAGCAAAGCCCATTCACCTCATTCTGTTATAGTCTTGATCGTCACCTAGGATTTCTGTAATGGAGCCTTGAATTTCAACAGTATCTGGAGTGCACATAAATATATTGCCCCCAATTTTAGAGATTCCTCCCCCAAGGGCATAAACAGTTCCGCTGAGAAAATCAATAATTCGCATTGCTTGATCATTGCGAACACGCTGCAGGTTAATTACTACCGTCCGATGCGAACGGAGATGATCAGCAATCTCCTGTGCCTCATCATATGAACGTGGTTCATATAATACAACCTTGACATTTTTTTGCGAATGGATACTGACAACGTTGCCCCTCTGATTTTTGCGGGTTTCTACAGGGGCCGGCTCATACTCATCCTCTTCGTGGATTTGCTCCCGCTCCACAACTTCCTCTTCCTCCTGCAAGCCCAAAAAACTCATAAATCGGTTCATAACGCTCATCACGATCCCTCCTAATGGCCTACTAACACCGTACCCAGGCGTACCCAGGTGGCTCCTTCCTGTATCGCCACTTCAAAATCATTCGACATTCCCATGGACAGCTCCGTAATCGGCTCAGGTGTCAAAGCAAGTTGATTAAGCTCATCGCGCAGCTCACGAAGTCCGCGAAATACAGGACGGGTAAGCTCCGGATCACCTTCTAAAGGTGCCATCGTCATAAGTCCAATTACCTTAACGCGGTCCAAACTAGCGATTTCACGTAAAAATCCAGGTACTGCCTCAGGTGACAGACCAAACTTCGTATCTTCGCCAGAGATATTCACTTGAAGAAACACATTCACTTCCTGATCAGCAGCAAGCGCCTTTTTGTGTAATTCTTGCGCCAGAGACATCCGGTCCAAAGAGTGTATATATTGAAATTTGCCAATAACGTCTTTAACCTTATTGGTTTGCAAATGCCCGATAAAATGCCATGTCCCTTTGTCCCCTAAAACCTTCCATTTGTGCTCAGCATCCTGCCAGCGACTCTCAGCAACATGCTCTAGGCCTGCCTCCAATACGGAGGATACCATTTCCAGAGAAACATATTTCGTCACTGCAATTACCTTGACGTCATTACGATCCCGGCCGCTTGCCGCGCAGGCACGTGCTACACGTTCCTCTACCTCAGCAATCCTCTCCTGCAGTGTTAAAGACAACTTTCAACTCTCCTTTATTCCGATCCAGCTCGTCATTCTGCCTGTAATACCGTTTTCTTTGCGATAAGAAAAAAACAAATCACGATTACAGCTTGTACACCATGTTGTACATTCGATATGAGTCGGCAATATTCCTGCTTTTATCATAATGCGTCGATTCATTTCTTTCAAGTTTAGCAAGTATTTACTCTGATCAGTCTCTGAGGCTCTGTAAAGCTCCACAGCATCGAAAGTTTCTATCCCCTCATTCAAGCTGCCCTCCAGCTGCCGAACATGCTCCATCACATAATCATCCACCTCATAACAGCAGTCGCCAATGGATGGACCGATCGCTGCCACAATATCATGTGGATGGCTGCCGTATACCGTTTGCAGCTTACTCACCATAGCTGCGGCAATCTGAGCCACCGTTCCTTTCCAGCCTGCATGCGCAAGACCGACGACTCTACGCACGGGATCATAAAAATAAAGGGGCACACAATCCGCATAAAAAGAAGTCAACAAAACCCCAGGCACATCCGTCAGCAGACCATCCGTAGCTTGAAATGCCGATGCTCTGTCCTGTTGTCCCCGCCCACGGTCTACTTCCCTTACTACAGCTATCTCTGCCCCATGAGTTTGTTCTCCACAGGTCCATGCTTCCGGCTTGAAATCAAGAGCTTCGGCAAGCGCTCTCCGATTGCTCAGGACATCTTCAGGAGCATCCCCAACGTGAAACGCACAATTCAGGCTGTCATAGGGCGCCTTGCTAGCCCCTCCCTGTCTACCAGTAAACCCCGCTGTAATTTCGTTATGCTCCACTCGCCAAGGCTCCAGATGGAGCAGCATAAGCATTTCTTTCCCCTGCACAAACGGTTCCATTTCCTCACCTCCGCCTTAGTGTACCACATGTAAATACCCGTACAAAGTGACGGTTAAGCCTGATCGCCTAAATTCTTAAATAAAAAAACAAAAAACGCACCTAATTAATAAGTGCGCCGTTCGCTGCGATCTCCCCGTTCCAGATACATCGTTTCACGCTCTTCCTGTCCCGGAGACATCCGCGACTCTTCAATCTTCACGAGTACTACATCGGACCCGATCTTAACTATATTCCGCCATGGAATAATCAGATCTGTCCCGCCTCCGAACAATCCCATAAACCGAGTGTATCCGGGTATAACGATGGCATCAATGACACCACGGCGCAAATCAAGCTCCAGATCACTAATCTGCCCCAGCCGCTTGCCATCTACAATGTTGATAACATCCTTCGTCTGAAAATCTGAGATTTTCATTTTTTTGGCAGACCCTTGATAATCCTCGTTCATCTCACCACCCCTGTACAATCCGACCTATAGTCCAATATATGATCCGGAAGCTTGTCAACATGCATTAAAAAGAGGAGACAACCCAAAATCCTTAACCCGGATTCTGGAATATCTCCTCATGGCTACTGCTCTAAGATTTCACGTGTTTTTGCATTTGCTGAATCGCAGATTTCTCCAGACGTGAGACCTGTGCCTGTGAAATGCCAATCTCATCTGCGACCTCCATCTGTGTTTTCCCTTCGAAAAACCGCATGGATAAAATTCGTTTCTCCCTTTGTCCTAACTTACGCATCGCTTCACGTAATGCAATTTCTTCGATCCACGACACATCCTTATTCTTATCGTCGCTAATCTGGTCCATTACATAAATAGGATCGCCGCCGTCATGATAGATCGGCTCGAATAAGGACACTGGATCCTGAATGGCATCAAGAGCAAAAACAACATCTTCCTTCGGCACACCCAGCGCTTCTGATATTTCGAATATCGTCGGTTCCCGTGAGTTCTGATTGGTCAGACTATCACGTACCTGGAGCGCCTTGTAGGCGATATCTCTGAGAGAACGTGATACCCGAATCGGGTTGTTATCACGCAGGTAACGCCGAATCTCACCGATAATCATCGGAACTGCATATGTGGAGAATTTAACGTTTTGTGATAAATCGAAATTATCGATGGCTTTCATCAGACCGATGCAACCCACCTGGAACAAATCGTCAACAAATTCTCCCCTATTATTGAACCTCTGGATAACGCTTAGAACAAGTCTAAGATTACCGTTTACCAATTTCTCTCTGGCGGATCGCTCGCCCTGCTGCTGCAGCGAAGTGAACAGTTGCCGCATTTCCACATTCGTTAGAACAGGCAGCTTAGCAGTATCCACACCGCAAATCTCGACTTTATTACGGGTCATGATGATTTACCTCCCAAGGAGAAACATTACTGTACATTATCTCCCGGGCTCGCCATTTTATTCCTTGCTAATTTCACCTTACACCATCTTGTTAAACTCCTTGCGCAGCCGCTTGATAATTCTTTTCTCCAGCCGCGAAATATAAGATTGGGAGATGCCGAGCAGATCAGCCACATCTTTTTGTGTCTTTTCTTCGCCTCCGCGCAGGCCAAATCTCAGCTCCATAATGAGTCTTTCCCGATCACTCAGCTTTTCCAGTGCCTTTTGCAGCAGCTTGCGATCAACCTGTTCTTCTATGTTCCGATAAATGGTATCATTTTCCGTTCCTAATACGTCAGAAAGCAATAATTCATTGCCATCCCAATCAATATTAAGCGGCTCATCAAAAGAAACCTCACTCCGTGTCTTGCTGTTCCGCCGCAGATACATCAAGATTTCATTCTCTATGCAGCGGGATGCATAAGTAGCCAGTTTTATTTTTTTCTCAGGATCAAAAGTGTTCACAGCCTTAATTAAGCCAATAGCGCCAATCGAAACCAGATCCTCGATATTGATGCCGGTATTCTCAAATTTACGAGCGATATATACTACCAAGCGAAGATTGCGCTCAATCAACATCGCACGAACAGCTGCATCGCCGCTAGACAGCCGCTGAAGCAGATATTCTTCTTCTTCCCGTGTCAGCGGTGGAGGAAGTGCCTCACTCCCGCCAATATAATAGATTTCCTGACTCTTCAGCCCTAGTAGAAACAGCATGCGGTAATATTGCAGCTGCAGAGCAATTTTCCATTTGACCATTATTTGTTCCTCCTCCAAGAAGTGCACGGTTCGCGTGTGAAGCTTTCAAATCCCGCTTTCAGCCATCAGAAGTTTGGTTCAGCTAGCTTTAAAGATTAGGAAGGCAGTGCTGCAACAGTAGCACTCTCTTTTTGAGTCAAATCAGGATGTATTACAGCCCGATAGGCTCCATCCCCCGACAATGTCCCACCATCCAGCCCAATCAAGACTCTTTTACAATAAAAGATATCTTCACCAAGCTTTATCGTCACCTGATCAGGCTTCAGTGCGAGCATAAATGATGCCCCCCGGTTAACTCCCCTGTAAGGCACCAGTCGCATCCTGTCCTGCCAAGCAAACGACTGCCCGTCCGTTTCTAGTAAAAGTTTGTCCGCTCCGTCCTGAGTGAGTCTACCTTTCCATGTTTCAGGCAGATGTCCCTCCCAGAGCGAAGATTCCATAACCATCACCGGTATGCGGGTCAAAGGATCACAAAGCCGGTTACCTGTGTCTAGCAGGCCGGGACAGGAAACAGTCACTCCATCAATTTCTACTACCACCTCACCGATATAGGTTTCAAGCTGCTCCCTTCTGATTCGTGAGGAGTGCACTGCCTTGAAGCAGATTAACACCAGGGGAAATACTGCAATTACAAACCAAAAGCCAATCTTTAGGCGGTAAGCATGCCCTCCTGAAGCAGTGAACATAATACCATTCCAAATATCACCGGAGCTCTGCAGCAAATAGTGAATACCTACAATCCCACCAGCCGCTGCGAAATTGATAATATAAAAAGCTCCCATAGTGCGAAGGTAGCTTTGCAGACTCCCAAAACCAAAGGCAATCCATAGCATAACCACCGACAATCCAAACTTAATGAGGAAGGTATACATGAAAGACAACTCCGGCACAAACATCATCACCACATACAGCGCACCAACCAGAGCTGAGAGGACTAAACGCCACCATGATATCCTCAGCTTGACCATCCAGCCTGTCAGCCACAAAAGAATTCCGTCGATCACTAGATTGGCGGCGAATATCAAGTCAATATAAACAACCAGTGCATTCACCTGCTTACTATGGCGGAATCTATCCTGTAGCCAAAATGGATCAGGCTCTGTTTTTTTGGACGATATGATTAGTATAAAAAGTCTCGCATTCAAAGTCTGTCTAAACTTGGGGGGCATTCTTAAGGTTTTTTTGTCGAGTTATAGCGCGGGAGGGTTTTATTCCTACTGAACAACATTTCACATAAAAAAAAAGCACCGCATTGCCCTAGCTCTATTAGCTGGGGAATACGGTGCTTCATATCTTTTAATAAAAATATTTAATTAGTCATTGTTGCCACGATTACGGTTACGCAGGAACGTCGGAATATCTAATTGATCTGACGTATTCTGATTCCCGAACGGACGCAGATTAGCAGCGTTCTTATCCGGTGCTGCCGCTGGCTCGTTATTCGTCGAGACCGGACGGCGTCCTGGAGCTTCAGGCGATGGTTTATGTTCAAAGCCAGTAGCAATTACTGTTACTTTGATATCATCCTTCAGGCCTTCATCAATTATCGCACCAAAGATCATATTCACTTCAGGATCAGAGGCGGATGTAACAATCTCAGCCGCTTCATTGACTTCGTATAGAGAGAGGTTAGATCCTCCCGTAATGTTCATGATTACGCCGCGGGCGCCTTCAATAGACGTTTCCAAGAGTGGGCTCATGATGGCTTTACGTGCTGCTTCAGACGCACGGTTCTCACCATTTGCAATACCAATACCCATAAGCGCTGAACCGCGCTCTGTCATGATCGTCTTTACATCCGCAAAGTCAAGGTTAATCAGACCAGGAACCTTAATTAGGTCAGAGATACCTTGAACAGCCTGCCGGAGAACATTATCTGCTTCACGGAAAGCTTCCAACATCGGTGTTTTCTTATCAACAATTTCAAGCAAACGGTCATTTGGAATGACGATTAGTGTGTCGACTTTTTCTTTCAAAGCTTCGATTCCAAGCATTGCCTGGTTATAACGTTTTCTTCCTTCAAATGTGAACGGGCGAGTCACTACACCCACAGTCAGGGCTCCACACTCTCTAGCAATTTCAGCTATAACTGGCGCCGCACCTGTACCTGTACCGCCACCCATTCCTGCAGTAACAAATACCATATCTGCACCTTTAAGGGTATTCGAAATCAGATCACGGGATTCCTCCGCTGCTTTCTTACCGACTTCAGGGTTGGCGCCTGCACCCAAACCGCGGGTCAGCTTGTCCCCAATCTGCAGCTTGTGCTCCGATTTGGCCATATGCAACGCTTGGGCGTCTGTATTAACCGTAATAAATTCTACACCCTGAACGCCGTTTTCAATCATCCGGTTGACAGCATTACTACCTCCGCCGCCCACGCCGATGACTTTTATTTGCGCCAAGCTCTCCATTTCAAAATCAAATTCTAACATATTGTTCCATCTCCCCCTCAATGTGCTTGGATGGCCGGTCCAAGTATATCTGGACTTACACTTATATAAACTCGCTAAACATATTTTTTAGACGCTCCACAAATCCGGGCTTCTGAACAGTTTCCTGACTCGGAGTGGCGTTCTGCTTGCTCCGGTTGACCGTCTTTTTGTTGCTGCTTCCACCACTGTTTCTTCCACGGAAACTACGGACAACATTATGCAGAATACCGACACCGCCGGTAAACCCAGGGTCCCGTACACCGATATAATCCGGCACGGCGATGCGTACAGATGCAGCCAGCTCAGTCTGAGCAGCCTTCAATACACCCGGCATCGAGACAGTCCCACCTGTTAGTATATAACCTCCAGGCAGTTCACTGTAACCAAGCCGTTTAACTTCTTGACGAATCAGGTGGAATATTTCTTGCACCCTTGGCTCGATAATGGCCGCCAGATCCTCTTGGTTAAATTCCTTCTCCACGTTACTGCCAATGCGCAATACCTTGAAGACAACGTCTGAGGCTGCATCGTCAATCCAAGCACAACCATATTTAAGTTTTACCTTCTCCGCTTGATCAGTAAGTGTCCGAAGTCCGTAGGCAATATCATTGGTTACGAATTCTCCTCCGATCGGAATCGTGGAGGTTGCACTAAGAGAACCCTCTTCGTATATGGCTATTGTTGTTGAGCCCGCACCGATATCAACCAGAACAGATCCCATCGATTTCTCGTCCTTGGACAGCGCCAATCCACCAGCTCCAAGAGACATCAGCACAAGATCCTTTACCTTCAGCCCTGATTTCTCAACACAGCGTAGTAGATTATGTATTGGCGTCTTAGCACCCGTAATGATTGTTGCCTCAACTTCCAGACGAACACCAATCATTCCGCGCGGGTCTTGAATTCCTTCAAGACCATCGACGATAAATTGTTTGGGAACAACATCAATCACTTCACGCTCCGGAGGCATAGCAATGACTTCCGCAGCTTTAATTACGCGATCGATATCATCATCGCCGATTTCACGATCCTCATTCTGAACGGCCACAACACCGTGGCTGGATTGCAGGCCAATATGATTACCGGAAATGCCTACATAAACCTCTGATATTTGAATACCCACCATCTGCTCTGCATGATCTATAGCACTTTTGATCGATTGCACAGTTTGGTCGATATCTACAATCGCGCCTTTACGTATTCCTTCCGAATCGGCAGATCCAACGCCAATAATATTAAAGGTTCCATTGGTAACTTCCCCAATTATTGCCCGAACTTTGGATGTACCGATGTCCAAACTAACAATGATGTCATTGTTGCTCAAGTCCTATGGCACCTCCTGTTATAATCATAATTAATTGCATTACCTTATCCCGGTCCCGGGAAACTTCTCTGTACATATTCAACATACCTAATCCTTTCCCTCTTTTTTCTACAAATTTTTTGAACGGAATAATATTCCAACATCCCCAAATGTGAATAGTTACTCATATGTTATTGTAAAAATAGCAATTATCACAAGAAATATCGGCCTAATTGGTCATTTCAACCAAATATAGTACTATATCTCAAAAAAATCGAAGAAAAAAGAGGGATATAGCTTATTGCCCGTAACTCCGATTGTAGCATTTTTTTAACTCTATTAGTAGGGACTATTTACCTCCACACTACTCTTGCGCAACATCTTCTTCATCGCTTACAACCTGAAAGGGAACATATGAATCGGCTTCTAGCATTTTAATCAGTCCAGGCTGTTCAGTCTCTATAATCTGATTCAAATAGGACACCTTGCTCTTTAGCAATGAGATGGCTGTAATCACCTCAAAACGGGATCTAGTATAGAGCTTGATCCGGTCTGGAAAAGACAAGGTCGGCGAGGGAACAATCTCAGAGATATCACTTGTCAATTCATTAGGAATGCTTGCTAATGCTTGACAAAGCTTAGCCTTATTCGGATCTTCCGGGTCCCAGTTCGTTAATATGGGTTTCTCAACGGCAATTCCTGTCTCATTAACAGGGACTGCAGCTCCACTGGACAGAATTGCCTTCAAGAGGCCTCCCTGTTCCAGTTCATAGGCTACCGCTGAAAACTCCTCAATCTTCACTGTGATCACCCCGGGGAAATCCTTCTGCACGCTGACGTCTTTAATCGTCTTAAGCTTCAGCAGAGATTCTTCCACATCTTTCGTTGATACAGCAAAGAATTGCCCACCTATTTTAATTCCACTTTGTGAGAGTAGCTCTTCACTAGTAGAATACTTACTACCTTGAAAATCTATCACTGTAATATGGCTAATAGACGATCTAAAAAAAATCACAGCAAGAAGCGCAGTGAACAGCAGCAGCAGGATCGCCGTAATCTTACGGCTCATTTTTTTCTTAGGCTTGTCCTCTTTAAGAAGAGGTAATCGGGTTGTAGTCATTCTCATAATTCTCCGTAATAAGGCCCTGTCTCCTTCTCTGGGAGATCTGGAAGGAGACAGGGAGCTTTAATTGGCCAAATCAAGTGGATCCGTTACAGGCACCTTACGGCTTATACGCGCGCCAAGCTTCTGAAACAGCTTCTCTATTCCATCATAACCACGGTCAATGTGATGCGCTTGCTCAACGACCGTAGTCCCTTGTGCAGCAAGCCCGGCAATGACCAGAGCTGCACCCGCCCGCAAATCAGTAGCTTCCACAGTAGCACCATACAATCTCTGAACGCCGCGAATAAACGCACGATTCAAATCGATAGAAATGTCAGCACCCATCCGGGCCATTTCTTCCACATGTTTGAACCGTCCCTCAAACACCGTCTCCTTGATCACACTAAAACCATCGGCGAGCGACAGCAGCACCATGACCTGAGATTGCAGATCCGTCGGGAAAGAAGGATAAGGAGAGGTTACAATTCTCTCAACCGCACGCGGACGCCCCATGCAGCTGACATTAATTATATCATTGCATACTGTGATTTGAACACCAGCCCGCTTAAGCACATGAATAAGCGAAGTCAGATGCCCGGCGTTCGTATGTGTCAAGGTCACATTCCCACGTGTAGCTGCCGCAGCAATCATTACAGTTCCAGCCACTATCCGGTCTGGGATTACCTCGTACGTACAGGGATATAAGTTTTTGACACCCTGGATCGTAATGGTATCCGTGCCTGCACCGATAATCTGAGCACCCATACTATTCAAAAATTGCTGTAGATCCTGTATTTCCGGCTCTCTTGCTGCTCCCGATATCGTCGTTGTCCCCTCTGCCTTGGCGGCAGCCATCATAATATTCTCCGTGGCTCCAACACTTGGATAGTCGAGATGAATATCACTCCCTACAAGCTTTGAGCCCCGACAGGATATTCGTCCGTTGCTTTCCTCGATCTCCGCCCCCAGTGCTTTAAGACCCTGCAAATGAAGATCGATTTTACGCTCCCCGATCGCACAGCCACCAGGCTGATAGATCGTTACCTCACCAAATCTGGATAACAGCGGTCCCATTAAAAAAATGGAAGATCTCATCTGCCGCATCAAATCCTCAGGTACATGAGATGTCCCCACGGCTGACGTATCTATCGTCACCGTATCCTCTTGATGCACGCACCTGCAGCCCAGCCGATCCAAGATGTCTAGCATAGTCTCGATGTCCAGCAGCTTCGGCACATTATGCAGTGAGTGAACTCCTTCGGCCAGCAGGCTTGCCGCTAGAATCGGCAGCGCCGCATTTTTTGCTCCATGGATACGAATGGTGCCTGACAGGGGACTTCCACCCTCAATCACCAATTTGTCCAATGTATCACCTCCGAGATTACCGCTCACCCACCACAAACACTTCCGATACAAGGTCATATGAAATGTACAAGATTATCCTGCACTACCTTTCAGGTTAGGAAGTGTCCTGGGTGATTGTCACGATTATAGGATTATCCTATGTTCGTTCCTCCAAGTGTGTGACAGAGAGCTGCCAATAAGGAAAAACCTCTCAAAGGTTAATGGCTTAAGACTGTTTACCGGCTAGTCTTCGGAGTTCGTTAGTGACAATGGCAGCAGAATCCCTTTTGCCCAGTCGTTTGGAAGCCTCGGACATTTTTTGGCGTACAGCTTCAGTTCCAATGATTGCTTGCACAGCTTCATAAAGCGCCTTACCATTCAAATCCTTCTCAAGCAGCACCACAGCGGCCCCTTCGCGTTCCAGCTGTCTTGCATTCGCCTCTTGGTGATTATTCGTCACATTAGGAGAAGGGATAAGTACAGAAGGAATGCCCAGCGCTGTAATCTCAGCGAGAAAGGATGCCCCCGCCCGATTTACGATTAAGGAGGTACAAGCCAAGACCTCCGGCATATTGTGAACATAAGGTAGGACATGCAGCCAGTTCGGTGTGCTACCCAGCTTCTGACGCAATTCAGCACGGGTATCCTCAAAATAAGGCTCACCTGTAACGTAAACATAATGAACACCATTACCCTTACCCACAAATGGGGCCATTTCAATCATGGCTTTATTAATAGCCTTAGCCCCTTGACTGCCGCCAACAACCAAAACAACCGTGCTGTTATCCGGAATGCCCAGCGAGGCAAACCCCCGTTGTGGACTAGCCGTAGTAACCGTCGTTGCCCGAGGATTACCTGTGTAGATTACGTGCTTGCTCCCCGGAAAAGCAGATTCTGTCCCTTCAAAGCTTACGGCCACTGTACTCGCGTAACGACTTAGAAAACGATTTGTTAAACCAGGGATAGCATTTTGTTCATGGATCAAGGTTGGGATGCCCAGCCGGGATGCAGCGTAAACGACTGGACCACATACATAACCGCCTGTACCAATTACAACATCAGGCTTAAACTCTCTTAACATTTCTTTGGAAGCCTTAACGCCCTTTAAAAAACGCATCACCGTCTTGACGTTGTCCATGGACAGCTTGCGCCGAAAGCCAGTGATGTCGATAGATTTGAAAGGGATATTCTCTTGGGGAACGAGCTTGCTCTCTAAGCCACGCGTTCCACCAATATACAGGAAGGTAGATTCACTATCTTCTGATTCCAGTTGTCTAGCAACAGCGACTGCGGGATAGATATGACCACCCGTGCCTCCGCCGCTTAATACGATACGCATGTCTTTCACCTCGCATAACGGGATAAGTTCAATAGAATGCCCAGGGAGGTTAACATCAGTGTAAGTGAAGAACCTCCATAGCTAATCAGAGGAAGTGTGATGCCTGTTACAGGCATTAGACCGATGACCACACCAATATTAATAATGACTTGCACAGCCACCATACAGACGATGCCAACGGCCAAATAGCTTCCAAAACGGTCAGGCAGACTCATCGCCACCTTCATTCCGCGCCAGATTAGAATAAGAAACAAGATCAACACAGCCAAACCACCGATAAACCCCAGTTCCTCGGCCAATATAGAAAAAATAAAATCGGTCTGCGGCTCAGGTACATAACTGTACTTCTGCCGGCTCATTCCAAGTCCGAGACCCCCGAGCCCTCCAGGCCCAATCGCGTATAGCGACTGAATAATCTGGTAGCCTGCACCGAGGGGATCGGACCAAGGATCAAGAAAAGCGGTGATCCGCTGCAACCGGTAAGGTGCTGCGGCAACCAAAGCAACAAACCCAGCCACCCCAGCTACTCCAAGTGAGAGTAGATGTTTCATTCTTGCCCCAGCTGTAAAGACCATCATTAAGGCTGCGCCAAACATAACGGTACCTGTGCCCAGATCCGGCTGGAGCATAATCAGTGCAAAAGCTGATCCGATAAGCGCTAACGGGGGAAGTAAGCCACGAGTGAAGGAGGTGATATCATACTCTTCTTTTCCCAGCCAATTCGCCAGAAATAGAATCATCCCCATCTTCATGAACTCGGAGGGCTGAATCCCGAAGGAGCTGATTCCGAGCCAGCTGCGCGCTCCCCCGCGAACTACACCAATGCCGGGAATAAGCACCATAACGAGCAGGATAAAGCAGACAATCAGTGCCGGCTTAGCCAGCTTTTTTAACACTTTGTAGTCTGTATTCGCTGTAACAAACATTGCAACAAGTCCCAGTCCTGCAAACAAAAGCTGCCTCTTTACAAAGTAAAACGAATCTCCATAATTGCGGAAGCCTAAAACAGATCCGGCGCTGTATACCATCACCATGCCGATCACCAGCAAAGAAAGAATGGGAATCAGCAACCAAATATCGGGAGCATGACGAGTTTTGTTCATCAGGAGCACACCTCTTGCATCCGTAGTAGGGGCTTATCCACCCCCCTACTTAAAGGTTATGCACCGCCTCTTTAAAAATACACCCGCGCTCTTCATAGGATGTAAACATATCCCAACTAGCACATGCAGGAGACAGGAGAACGATATCTCCTTCTTCCGCCAGAGCGGAAGCTTCCCGCACAGCTGCTTGCAGCGCGGCGGCGGCGCTCTCCCCATTATCGACGGAGATAATCTGCTTTAATCCTGCCAGCTGTGCTACATTTATTAGCTTGTCCTTGGTTTGTCCTAACGCCACCAAAGCTTTGACGCGTCCGCTCAGGACAGGCAGCAGCTCCATATAATCGGAGCCACGGTCTAATCCGCCAGCAATCAATACCACCGGCCGCTGAAACGATGTCAAAGCCGTAATTGTCGCTTTGGAGTTCGTTGCTTTGGAATTGTTATAATAAGCGGCTCCAGCCTTATCAGCTACATACTCCAGGCGGTGCTCCACACCGCGAAAAGAAGAAAGCACTTCGCTTAATAGAGAGGGGGCCGCTCCAGCGGCAATAGCAATTCCACAGGCAGCCAGCGCATTCCCCACATTAAAGCGACCCGGAAGGGCGATGGAATCTACATCCGCGATTATCGTTTCCTTGTCCGCAGATTCGCGATAGATAATGTGGCGCTTCAGCTCATCATCTTGCCCCGTAATGTAGGACGGGCTAACAAATACTCCATGAGGCAGCTCCTCAAACAAGGAGAATGGAAGAATCGAAGCCTTCATATAGGGTACAAGTTCCCGGCAGACAGGATCATCCCAGTTCAGCACTGCTGTATCCGTAGCTAATTGATTAGCGAACAGCTTGGTTTTGGAATCCACATAATCTTTCATGCTTCCATGATAATCCAGATGGGTCTCTGCAATATTCAGCAGACAGCCTATCTTAGGCCGGAAGGTCTCCGTTCCTTTAAGTTGAAAGCTGCTAAGCTCAACTACCATCCAATCATCCTTTGTAGCCTCTTGTGCAGCCTGACAGAGAGGCGTACCAATGTTGCCCGCAACTATAGGGTTCATTCCCGCAGCTTCCAGCATATGGCCTACCCAGGTCGTCGTTGTCGTCTTACCATTGGAACCCGTGATCCCGATCATCGGCGCTGCACAAAGTCGATAAGCCACCTCTACCTCTGTGACCACTTCAATTCCAAGCTCAATTGCCTTTTGTACAGGGGGCGCAGAATAAGGAATGCCTGGATTCTTGATTACCAGACTTACACCTTCATGAATAAGACCTTCCGGATGCCCACCGCATATAACACAAATTCCCAAAGATTCCAATTCGGAAGCTTCGGGACTTTGATCTCTTTCCTTTTTATCGTTCACCGTAACTACAGCGCCGCGTTCATGCAGCACTTTAGCCACCTGGACACCGCTTTTAGCAAGCCCAAGAACCACAACTTCTTCACCACGATACTTATCTGGATGTTTCATTCTCTACAACCCCTTGCTAATAAATAGTCCCACAGCAGCCAACACCAAGCTAACCGCCCAGAACGAAATTACCACACGCCACTCCGACCAGCCACCAAGCTCAAAATGATGGTGAATCGGGCTCATTCTGAATACACGTTTGCCACGGGTTTTAAATGAAACGACTTGAATCACAACGGACAACATTTCAATTACAAAAACACCGCCAATGATGAGAAACAGCAGCTCACTCTTCGTGACAATAGCAATAGCACCTATCGCGCCACCAATACCAAACGAACCCGTATCCCCCATAAATACTTTAGCAGGGTGGGCATTAAACACAAGAAAGCCAAGTACAGCACCAATCATGGCCGCAGCACATACACCTGCCGCAATAGACGTAGCCTGCATTGCCACCACCGCGTATGCGGCCAAAGCAATGGCGCTAACCCCAGACAACAGTCCATCGACTCCATCTGTAAAGTTAACGGCATTCGTCACTGCCATCATCATAATAATGATGAATGGATAATAGAACCAGCCACCCCAATCAAAGCTGAAATCAGTACCTGGAACGCTGATACTTGTACTGTGTCCGGCATAGATCAGAAGACCGCACATTAAAGCACCAACCAGCAGCTGTCCAAATAACTTTTGACGTGCTGTGAGCCCTAAGGAACGCTTAAACACAATTTTGATATAGTCATCCAAAAATCCAATCAATCCAAAACCAAGCGTAGCTACAAGCAGTACATAAAAATCTGTATTCACCACAGAAAATTTCAGATAAGACAAGGTAAAAGCTACGATAATCACGATACCGCCCATAGTCGGCGTTCCCGCTTTCTTCAAATGGGTTTGCGGTCCGTCATCTCGCACCTGCTGTCCGAATTTCATCCTGCGCAGAAGCGGAATGAAGAGCGGAGCGGCAATGACCGCAAGGATAAAGGAAACAGCAATAGTCAATAACAATAGTTGATAATCCATGGGTACACCCCCTCCAATGATTTAGGTCTGTTGAATATCTTTATTTAGGCTCTGAAGCACTTCCTCGAGCTTCATCCCTCTTGATCCTTTAAATAGAACAATATCCTTAGCACTGCATTTCTCTAGAAGGACAGCGGTTAGTTCCGCTTTATCTGTAAAAGCTTTTACGCGCTCTTTGCCGAATTTCTCTTCTGCTGCTTTGGCAATATGAACGGATAATGGTCCGTAAGTACATACAAAATCAGTTAATGAAGGGTCAAGGTAGTAGCCTATTTCTTGATGAAATTCTACTTCCTCCGGCCCAAGTTCCAGCATGTCCCCGAGCACAGCGATTTTATTGCCACTGCATTTCATAGATTGCAGGACATCTATAGCCGCCTTCATAGAAGTAGGGCTGGCATTATAAGCATCGTTTAAAAGCGTAAGTCCGGAGGAAGTCCGAATCACTTCAATCCGCATGCCCGTCAACTTGAGCCTGCTGAGACCCTCCTTCATATTCTGCTCCGTAACCCCAAAATGACGAGCAACCGCTAGTGCAGCCAGAGCGTTAACAACGTTATGCTGACCTGGCAGCGGTAATGTAAAAGCATGTTCCTTATGACGGCTTGACGTGAACGTCATGCCACCAGTATGGGACATCATCCCTGTTGGATAATCATCATTATCCTCATTTAGACCAAATCGGAAGGTTCTCATCCCTTCTGGAGCCTTAAAAGTGGACTCTTGCATTACCTCAGTCAGCAGCGGTTCGTCACCATTATAAATCAGCAATCCCCCCGGCTTCAGCCCTTCAGCAATCTCCAGCTTGGCGCGGGCTATTTCTTTACGTGACCCCAGCTGCAGTAAATGCGACTCGCCTACATTAGTAATTACCGCTACGTCTGGTTCAGCCAAAGAAGCCAGCAGAGCAATTTCTCCCCGCGAGCTCATCCCCATTTCAAGTACAGCGATCTCTGTATCCTCAGCCATGGATAAAATAGTAAGCGGAAGACCGATATGATTATTGAAATTCCCTGCTGTCTTATGCACTTTGAACTGCACTTCAAGCAGAGACATAATGATATCTTTTGTTGTTGTTTTCCCGTTGCTGCCCGTAACAGCGACAACCTGTGGAGCCACTTCCTTCAGATAAGCAGCGGACAACTTCTGAAGAGCCTCTAGTGTATCTTCAACAATAATAACTCCGCCACCTTCAGGTACCGGTCCTTTATCGCGTTGCCACAAGGTTGCACCCGCACCAGCAGCCAGTGCTGCGGCAGCATAGTGGTGACCATCGAATTTGTCTCCAGATAGAGGCACAAACAGGCAGCCGGGTGTGATCTTACGGGAGTCGGTAACGACTCCCGTAAGGGTTGTATTCATAGCTTCGACAGCAGCAGGTTCCCCTGCGCACATGGCAGCAATATTTTCAAGCGTTCTTGTAATCAATAGTTTCGGCCCCTTATAACTTCTTTAGCGACGATGCGGTCATCGAAATCATGAACCACTCCGCCAATCAGTTGATAGGTCTCATGACCTTTCCCCGCAATCAATACTACATCGCCAGGGCTTGCCATTTCAATAGCCTTCCCGATAGCTTCTCGGCGATCAACAATCATATGATACCGGTCAGAGGTGACTCCATCCTCTACTAGTCCTGCTTCTATATCCTTCAAGATTAGTTGAGGGTCCTCCGTCCGGGGGTTGTCAGAAGTTACGAATACCATGTCGCTATATCGTGCAGCGATCTTCCCCATTAATGGACGTTTCGTCCGGTCTCTGTCACCGCCACAGCCAAACACTGTAAGCACTTTGCCGGTAGCAAATTCGCAGACCGTTTTTAATACATTCTCTAGCCCGTCTGGTGTATGTGCGTAGTCAACGATAACAGCAAATTCCTGACCTTCATCCACTGACTCCACCCGTCCAGCTACACCATCGATTGCCTCAAGACTAGTCTTGATATCAGCCAGAGAGACATCTTCCAATAAAGCAGCTGTAATCGCCGCGAGTGCATTGTAGACATTGAACTTACCAACCATACGGAGCGAAATGTCCGTCTTCCCCTTAAACGTATCTACATGGAAAAAAGTTCCTTTTGCGGTGATCGATATTTGCGAAGCTCGGACATTAGCGTTGTTATCAATGCCATATGTAATCACTTCCGCCGCAGTTTGGGTTGCAAAATATTGACTGGCTTCATCATCCGCGTTCAACACCGCATATTTGCGTTCTTCCTTCCACGGAGAGATCACATTTCCCAATCTGGAGAAAAAGAGCCCTTTAACCGCCCGATACTCCTCCATTGTATGATGATAATCCAGATGATCTTGGGTTAAGTTCGTAAAAATTGCCGTACGGAAGTCCGCACCCTTCACACGTCCTTGCTGAAGTGCGTGAGAGGATACTTCCATTACACAACATTCCACACCTTTGGAAGCCATATCATGAAGGGAACGCTGCAGATCTAGCGATTCTGGAGTTGTGCCTGACATAGGGTAGCTTTTGCCGTTATAGCGCATTTGAATTGTTCCAATCAGACCTGTCTTCATATTCTGATCCTGCATAATCCGCTCAATGAGATAAGTCGTTGTTGTTTTGCCGTTTGTGCCCGTCACCCCGATCATTCTCATCCGGCTGCTAGGTGAGCCAAAGAATGCATTCGACATGACAGACATCGCAAACCGGCAGTCATCCACAACAATCTGCGGGATATCAAGCTCCAGCTTGTGCTCACATACAATAGCCGCCGCTCCGGAGGCTACTGCTTGCGGCGCATATTTGTGCCCGTCCACGGTGTGGCCAGGCAAACAGATGAATAGATCTCCCGGGCCTACACGGCGGGAATCCGTCTGAAGATCAGTAATCTCCACATCTCCATCCCCGTATAGTTGCGAAGTAGCAAGACAAGCAGATAATTCGTTAACTTTCATAGTAATCCCTCACTCTACATTTTCGGATACGAGCTGAAACCTTATACCTTAATCATTATTCACTAGATGCTCCCATATAAATCCTGATGGTTGAGCCCTGTTCTACTCTGGCCCCAGCCTTAGGAGCTTGATTGATGACCGTATTTCCTGTGCCTGAACGTGCAAGATTAAAATTCATATTTAAATCCTCATAGATATCCTGCACCGTTGCTCCGGTAAGATCAGGTACGGTCACTATCGGAGTTTCGCCATACTTATAAGTTTTGGGAAGCTGATCACTGCGCTCCGGAACCTTCATATAGTGCAGCGAGTCTTCCAAAATATTTTGCACGATTGGAGCTGCAACCACACCCCCAAATTGAATCCCTTTCGGATTATCCACGGCAGTGTACACAACGATCTGAGGATCATCCGCTGGCGCAAAGCCAATAAAAGAAACAATGTGCTCTGTTGGAGAATAACGTCCATTTACAACCTTCTGTGCAGTACCCGTCTTGCCACCTACACGATAGCCGTCAATAAAAGCCGGCCGTCCTGTGCCTTTGGCAACCACGCTCTCAAGTGCTGCCCGCACCTTCTTGGATGTCTCCTCCGAAATGACCTGCCGCACAAGCTCTGGCTTCACCTCTGATACAGTCTCTCCAGTAACCGGATTAACCCATGCTTTTGTTACATGCGGTTTATAGAGATTACCGCCGTTGATAGCCGCGGATACCGCAGCAATCTGCTGAATAGGCGTAACCGAAACCCCTTGACCAAAGGCTGTAGTCGAAAGCTCTACCGGACCTACTTGATTAAGCTTGAACAGAATACCATTAGCTTCCCCATTCAGATCAATTCCCGTTTTGCTGCCAAAACCAAAATCACGAATATATTTGAAAAGTGATTCTTTTCCCAGCCGTTGCCCTAAGGCGACAAACCCAGGGTTACAGGAGTTCTCAACTACCTGTAGAAAGGTTTGACTACCATGACCGCCCTTTTTCCAGCAGCGCAGCTTTGCGCCCGCCACCTCGATAAACCCCGGATCATAGAAATGATCGTTCTGAAGATCTACTTTACCTTCCTGCAGCGCAGCAGCCAGAGTGATGATTTTGAACGTTGAACCAGGTTCATAGGTCATCCAGATAGGCAGATTCCGGTTGTAAATCTGCGCATCATATTCCTTGTATGATGCTGGTTCATACCCCGGTCTGCTAGCCATGGCTAGTATCTCACCATTCTTCGGATTCATAGCTATAGCCCAAGCACCCTGCGCCTGATATTTCACCATAGCCTGATCAAGCTCACGTTCCATAATGGACTGGATCTGTTTATCAATCGTCAGCTGCAGATTAAGTCCGTCTTGAGGGGCAGAATATTTCTCAGATGAGCCAGGCATAAGTCTTCCGCCCGCATCAGACAAATAAGAAATATTGCCGGCTATACCTTTGAGCAGATTGTCATATATACTCTCTACTCCTGTAATACCCTGGTTATCTATACCTGTGAAGCCTAGAATATGCGCGGCTAAATCGCCGTAAGGGTAATACCTTTTGCTATCCTCAGCGACAACGATGCCCGGCAGCTGCAAATCACGGATGCTCGCGGCAAGATCCATCGTAATTTTGCGGCCGCCGGGCTGAAGTTTCACCGACATTTCTTTTTTGGACAGCAATGTCATCAGCTTCTCCTCAGTCATCCCAAGCAGTGGAGCTAATTGCTGTGCTGTCTTTTGCTTCTCTTTTACCTGCACCGGTACTGCATACACTGTAGGTGTGGTGATATTAGAAACGAGCGGCACACCTTCACGATCCATAATTTCACCACGTTTAGCGGTAAAAGGAATATTGCGGCGCAAGGAATCTTCTACCTTCGCAGTCAATTCCTCGCCTTGAGATAATTGCACATACGCAAGACGCACGACCAGCGAACCGAATAACACTGCCAGTCCCAGCAATGTCCACAGCATTCTCCGCCGTGTTACGACTTTGGAAACCTTCATTCCGTTCTCCCCCACTTTCAACAATAGACATGAGCTCTTATCTTCATGACTATTCGGGACAAACAGGGGTTAGAACAAGCTATGTTCCGCTCTCGGAATCTGTCCCCTCATCAGCAGGCGGGGCCACGGGAATATCTTCGCCATAATCATTTAATGGCTTCATTTTCAAAGTGACCAAGGTCTTGCCATTTTGCGTGCCTACAATCTGTTCTGAGACGTAACCTTCACCGTCTACCGCAATCTCTACTTTTAGTAGAGTTAGAATTTCAAGTGCATCACGCAGGGATTCCCCTTTTAAATCTGGAATGGTAGGCTGAGCCCCCTGTGGACTTAATAAATAGATCCGTTGCCCTGTAGCAAGCTTCGTACCTGCCTCAGGATATTGACTCTCTACAGTAGATCCTTCACCGACCACTACATAATCGAAGCCTTGATCCAAAAGTGCTTCTCTTGCTTCCTTCATCGTCTTGTCTGTTAGA
Organism: Paenibacillus sp. FSL P2-0121; assembly: GCF_037975345.1. Lineage (NCBI taxonomy): Bacteria > Bacillati > Bacillota > Bacilli > Caryophanales > Paenibacillaceae > Paenibacillus > Paenibacillus sp. FSL P2-0121. The sequence goes on from NZ_CP150245.1 coordinate 5,325,966, forward strand.
TCTGGTGTAGTCCGAAGTGCGACTGTTTCAGTCTTAGCCGGCTTTTTGCTGCTGCTATCACTAGCCTCAGACGCCAGCTTAGGTACTCCCATGTATTGCAGAGACTGGGATACAATCTCTTTAAATACTGGAGCAGCTGCCTTACCGCCGCCAACCTCAACGTTCGGTTCGTCAATAATGACAATAACAGCGATCTTTGGATCATCAACAGGAGCATAACCAATAAAGGAGACAAGTACTTTGGATTTCACATAATCCTTACCTTCAACCTTGATAGCCGTTCCTGTCTTACCTGCCACGCGATAGCCGTCAATATAAGCGTTGCGGCCTGTTCCTTTTACTTGGTCAGCAACAACCTGCTCCAAATATTCACCCGTTTTCTTGGCGCTTTCCTCATCAATCACCTGACGCACTACACTAGGCTGAGTAACCTTTGTCTCACCAGTGTTAGGGTTTGTGACCTCCTTAACTACATACGGAGTCATCAACTTCCCCCCATTAGCTATAGCAGATACGGCAACTAGCTGTTGAAGTGGGGTTACTAGCACTTTACCGTGTCCATATGCGAGTGTCGCAATTTCTATAGGACGTCCAAGGTTAGGGTTAACGACCCCGCTTACTTCTCCCGGCAGATCGATTCCCGTTTTCTCATTGAAGCCAAAATCATTGATATACTGTAATAGCTTGTCCTGTCCGAGCATTTCATATAGCTTAACGAATAGAACGTTACTAGAACGTTTCACACCTTCAAGAAAACTGATTTGCCCCCATCCAGCATGATTAATATCATGCAGTGCCTTACTATATCCCTTTATCCGGATGGACCCGGACAAAAATGTCGCAACAGGATCAAAAAGCTTTTCTTCTACTGCGGCGGCAAGCGTTACAATTTTGAAAGTGGAACCAGGCTCGTATTTAGATTTAATAGCATGATTATAGAATCCCGCCCCATCGGCCCCGGTCTTCCAAAATTCATTTGGATTATAGGTAGGCATATTGGCTAATCCCAAAATCTCCATCGTGTTCGGATCAGCAGCAATGACACTCATACTTTTTGGCTTATATTGCGCATACGCCTTTTGCATGGCCTCTTCTATATAATGCTGGATCGTACTATCGATTGTAAGCTTGAAATTACTTCCATTTACTACTGGCTTATAGGTATCTTGTGAATCCGGCAATTTTACCCCTTGACCGTCACTTTGATAAAGCAGCTTGCCATCGGCACCCTTAAGCTCCGTATCAAAGTATTTTTCCAGTCCCATGATAGCATTGCCGTCCCTATCTGTATAACCTAAGATATGTGCAGCTAATTCATCTTTTGGATAATATCGTTTCTGCTCTCTAACAAGCCCAATACCGGTCTCTTGAATTTTATGTTCTTTACCTAGGGCTACATAAAATTCTTTCACCTTATCGGCAAGCTCCTGATCAATCTTCCAGCCTTCATTACGAATTTCCCGGTTCTTGAGGTAAGCACCCGTCTTTTCGTCCTTGGCTTCAACCAGCTTACGCAGCTCATCCTCTGGTTTGCCGAGCAATTCGTGTAATCCTGTGATGACCTCTTCCCCGATGCCTTGTTGTTGAATCACTTCAGGATTCACCACCACGGTATAAGCAGGGACATCGCTAGCGAGCACACTCCCGTTACGGTCAGAAATCGTACCTCGCTCCGCTTTGATAGTTGAGGTATGCGCCCAAAGTGTGGCGGCCTTTTCCTGCCATTCCTCACCTTGCATAACTTGAATCCAGAACACTCTAACGATCAAAACAAGAAAAAAGAGGGTAATACACCCTCCTATAAACAGCGTGCGAAGTTTTATTCTTTTCAGCATAAGCGAACCTCACAACTTTTTTTATTGCGATCTTGCCAATCGCTCACTAATTATCACCTGGAGTCGTTGCCGAGCTTGCCGGAATATAGATTGTTGCATTCTCATCCGGGGACACATAACCAAGATCCCGTGCTTTTTGGGCGACTTTCTGCTCTAGATTCTGCTTTTCCATCTGATACGTAGAAATCTGCTTCTTGGCTGTTGCAATATCCTGATCTAATTTCTGAGCCTGCAAGTTCAAATCATAAATTTGGACGTAACGTGAAATCAGGGTGATCGCCACCAGAACGCATACTCCTAGCGTCAGCATATACAAAAGTTTCTCTTGCAGCGGAAGTACTCTTCGTCTGGTAACTACTTTTGTCTTCTCGCGGTAAAGGGGGTTTACCTCTTCTTTTCTTTTGGGCTGAACTGCTAAATTGCCGCGGGTATAGGCCATCTCTGACTCTCCTTTATCGTCAATTACAATTTTTCTGCAATGCGCAGCTTAGCTGAGCGGGCTCGGGTATTAAGCTCAAGCTCTTCTTCAGAAGGCACAAGCGGTTTACGATTGATTAACTTAAGCGTGCCTTTCGCGCCGCATACGCAAAACGGAAAGTCAGGCGGGCATGTACATCTGCTTAAATAGCTGCTAAAAATTTGCTTGCAAATTCGGTCTTCGAGCGAATGAAAGGTGATGACGGATACTCTGCCTCCTGGTGCAAGGCAACGTACTGCACTATGTAGCCCTTCTTCAAAAGCACCCAATTCGTCATTCACAGCAATCCTTAATCCTTGAAAGCTACGTTTAGCGGGATGCCCGCCTGTTCTTCGAGCAGCTGCCGGGATACCTTCCTTGATCAGTTCTGCTAATTCTCCTGTTGTCTCAATAGGAGCTTCTTCTCTTCTGTCTACAATTTTTCTAGCGATTCTCCGCGAGAATTTCTCTTCTCCATATTGGAAAAGAACACGGGCAATCTCCTGCTCGGACCATGTATTCACAATTTCAGCAGCCGTCAAAAGTGCTGACTGATCCATGCGCATGTCCAGCGGAGCATCATGATTGTAACTAAAGCCTCGTTCCCCTTCGTCAAACTGAGGAGAGGATACGCCAAGATCAAAGAGCACTCCATCTACTTGGGGAATACCATCTGTTTGTGGCACAAAGGGCACATCCTTAAGTACACTCTCCAGATCACGGAAGTTAGTCTTAATAGTCACAACCTTGTCTCCGTATTCCGCTAATCTTTCTTTGGCGTTCTCCAAAGCCCAATCATCTTGATCCAAACAGATTAAACGGCCTTCGCCGCTAAGTTTGGAAGCGATAAGTGAGCTGTGACCCGCTCCACCGAGAGTGCAATCTACATAGATTCCGTCTTTTTTGATGTGCAGCCCTTCTGTCGCTTCTTCCTTAAGCACCGTGATGTGGTGAAACAAGCTGCATCCCTCCAGGACAGTATTCGTTATTGTGTTTTATAGATCAAAATTGAAATCCACCAATTTCTCAGCGATTTCGTTGAACGATTCCTCGGACTGTTCGAAGTACTGTTCCCAAAGCTCTTTGTTCCAGATTTCCACCCGGTTCGAAACGCCCAGAATGACACAGTCTTTGTCCAGTTTGGCATACTGCCGTAAATTGGCCGGCAGATTTACCCTTCCCTGCTTATCCCAAACACATTCAGTTGCACCTGAGAAAAAAAAGCGGCTAAATGCGCGGGCATCTGATTTCATCAGCGAAAGGCTTTTAAGCTTTTGTTCCATGATTGCCCATTCTTCCATGGGATAAACAAACAGGCAGGAGTCTAGGCCGCGGGTCGTCACGAAGGAGGTTCCGAGCAATTCACGGAGTTTAGCCGGAATAATGATTCGGCCTTTGTCGTCAATGCTGTGTTGATACTCTCCCATGAACATCCTTTTTCCCACCCCTAATCCCCGAATCCCCACTTTACCCCACTTTTCACCACTTAAGCATAATAGATTCGCCATTAAAAATCAAAAACCTTTTTCTGGCCAAGGAAATTTTTCCTAAATCAGATAGCTCGTTTCCCGAAAAACATTTCTCCACAGAAAAAAGCCATACAATCGGAATCTTGTCCGTTGCATGGCTTTGTTAAAAAAGTTGCTTCAGTTCAAGGTACACTGGTTAATACACTTTATTGTTATGCGTTCGGTTATTAATCGTTCAAATTCCAGCTGTCCAAATAATCCACTTGTGCCGGAGTGAGGCTATCGATGTTAATGCCCAGACTTTCCAGCTTATAACGTGCTACTTGCTCATCCAGCTCATAAGGAACATTTTCAACTTTTACGCCAATGCTCTTATAATTATCATTTACATATTTCAGCGACAGTGCCTGGAGTGCAAAGGTTGTATCCATAATTTCAGCAGGGTGACCATCAGCAGCACCCAGATTTACAAGTCTGCCTTCAGCAAGCAGATATAATTTACGTCCGTCACGAAGCTGGTACTCTTCGATATTTTTGCGAACGGTACGTTGGGATACGGATCTTTCCGACAGCTCAGGCTTATTCACTTCAACGTCGAAATGGCCCGCGTTGCACATGATTGCTCCATCCTTCATCACATCATAATGTTCACCGCGAATTACATAACGGTTACCAGTTACTGTAACGAAGAAATCACCAACCTTAGCTGCTTCCAGCATTGGCATTACTTCAAAACCGTCCATATGTGCTTCAACGGCTTTAATCGCATCAACTTCTGTGACAACTACTTTTGCTCCAAGTCCTTTGGCGCGCATGGCAACACCTTTACCACACCAGCCGTAACCGACAACAACTACTGTTTTGCCCGCTACGATAAGGTTGGTTGTGCGAATAATTCCATCCCATGCCGATTGGCCAGTGCCATAACGGTTATCAAACAAATATTTGCAGTAGGCATCATTAACCGCGACCATTGGGAACTTCAATACGCCTTGCTTTTGCAGAGCTTTTAAACGAATAATCCCGGTAGTTGTTTCTTCAGCACCCCCGCGAATATTCTCCATCAGATCAGGACGCTCCGAATGCAGCAATGTAGCAAAATCCCCACCGTCATCAATAATCAAGTCCGGTTTGCTCTCCAGTGCTTTGATATTAAGGGCTTTAAATTCTTCAGGAGACGGATTGTATTTAGCAAATACTGTGATTCCATCCTCCACAAGCGCTGCACAAACATCATCCTGTGTAGAAAGTGGATTCGAACCTGTAATGGTTACATCTGCACCACCAGCTTTGACAACCTTCGCCAAATAAGCGGTTTTAGCTTCCAAATGCAATGTGATCGATACTTTCAGACCTTTAAATGGCTGTTCTGCTTCAAACTGCTCACGAATACGGTTCAGTACCGGCATATGCTGGCGAACCCAGTCGATTTTCAAATGCCCTTCCGGTGCGAGTGACATATCAGCCACGATACTATTTTGTTTAGATGAACTCATTATGAAACCTCCTAAAAGTTTTATGGAGCTATACTTCTATGATCCACTTCGCAATAAAACTTGCTCCGTAAGCATACGCTTTGTTTTGTGAGCGTTACTCCAGTGATCTGCTTCGTACAAAACTCACTTCGTAAGCATAAGCTTAGTTTTATGAAGCGATACTTCCATTACATATAAATGATGCGATGTGTTCCACTGTAATCCGGTTCAACCGTCATTAACTCATCCAGCCAAGCAAGTCCGTACCGGTTCAAGTAATACATGATATTGTACACTCTTTCCTGCAGTTTACCCAGTGGCATTAACGACAGCTCGATTCGCTCCCATTGCCGGATTGCAGCTTCGTTCTGTTTTGCCATTGCATCTTGGGCTTTCGCCTGTAAAAAAGTAATCTGATCTAGAATCTTCTCTTTATTGTTATTCCCCAGCTTAAGCAGACCGGCCTGAACCGTTCCAAGCTGCTCAATCAGCGGTTCGTACATGGCGGCGAATGAGGTCTTGGTTTCTTCAAAACGACGTTCAATCCCCAGCTCATCCTGTGCGGCCAGCCATTCATGTCTTTTATGATCCAGTCCTTGTCTTACATCCTCAAAGCTAAGTTGATATTTATCCATATGCTTGTGCAGCGTACCTTCTACGACAGTAAAAGACATTCTAGGGATAATTAACGGCATTTCTCCCCCAATGGTCTCAAACGCACGACGCGGAATGGCCCAGTAAGCAATCTCACCTTGACCCAGCACCGTTGCCAGAACAGGCAACACATAATCCTGCATAAGTGGACGTGTCAGCACATTATTGCTAAAGCGTTCCGGATGTGCCTGCACCTCCTCAAGTAATTCATCACGGGAAAAGGATACCTGACCCTTGCGATCCGTAAAGATTCCGTCCTTCTTGTGAAGCAGAAGCCGTGTACCTTCATGAATATAAAAGAGGTTGGCATTGCCAGCTGTAACATCAGCCTGAAGCTCATATCCGGCGCCCACAATATCAGAAGCAGAATTCATATACGCTGTTTCCAGTGCATCATTCTGCATAATTAGCGAAGTGAAAAATGGCTGTTCTAACTTACGTAAGTTGGGATCAGCAGAATCAAGCAGAATTAGACCAAATTTACCAAATAATGAACCCATCAGCTTGGCAAATGCATCTGTCATACTATCTGCTCTAAAAGAAGAAGTGCGAATGAATTCCATAATCTGCGGCTTAAAGTCGCTTTCCTGAAGCAGACCGTCTAACTGTTCCACTACCTGCTGCCAACTTTCCTCTTCTACACGAATATCACTTACTGAGGAGCGTTTCTCTTCTGACTTTTCTATCTTAATCTTAGTAATCTCCTGCGTACGATTCAGTACATACGTATGATTCACTTCATCCCAGTCATGATCTTCACCTGCAATCCAGAATAAAGGAACTACCGGTCGGCCGAGTTGTTCAGCTGCTTCTTTTGCCGCCATAATAGTAGTTGCAGCTTTATATACCACTAACAGGGGTCCAGTAAATAGTCCGCTTTGCTGCCCACCTGTCACCACTAATGTCCCCGGCTGCTCTAAGAGAGCCAGCGAAGCCATCACCGCATCATGCGAGTTATGCTTTTCATTATATTGACGTAGACACTCAGCAATCTGAGTCCGGTCGGCACGAAGGCTTTCTCTGCCGTCTAGCCACTCTGCCCTTCTACTTCTACTTTCTTTATTGCGGAAATCCCCACCGTACAAATGACTAACCTTTTCAAAATGATCTATATAGTCGCGCGAGAGTGCAGATCCACCCTTGAGCGGTTCCGTTACAATATTCATTTGCTAGTGCCTCCAGTTCTACTAAGCAGTTATATGTAAATCCAAGTTCGTAAAAACTCTCTATGATTGTATCCAAAGTCAGGAGCCGCGTCAAAGTAAAACATGTCTTGATATCAGCAACACAGGTACAGCCAACTGTTCAATTATACTATAAATTCATTAAATAATATCCTAAATACATACAAGAGGCGAGAGCATAATGCTCCCGCCTTTGAAAACCTAAGTATAAATTATGCGAATTTTTTGCTGACAAAGTGGCCTTTAGATACTTCTACTAATTCAAAGTCACTGTCATTGGTCTTATCGTTAGCAGAATAAATAGGGCTGCCAAGCTCATCATGCAAGTGAATACGTTTTTTGTTGACTTCAATTTCCGGATCCGGAACTGGAATAGCCGACAATAGGGATTTAGTATAAGGGTGGATAGGATTTGCATACAGCTCTTCACTTTCCGCCAACTCAACCATTTTACCCAAGTACATAACTGCTACGCGATCACTGATATGTTTAACCATGGACAGATCATGCGCGATGAAAAGATAAGTCAATCCAAGACGATCTTGCAATTCTTTAAGCAAGTTAACGACCTGAGCTTGAATGGATACGTCAAGTGCGGAAATCGGCTCATCACAAACGATGAACTTAGGATTAACCGCTAACGAACGGGCAATCCCGATACGTTGACGTTGTCCACCGGAGAATTCATGCGGATAACGGGTTGCATGGTCATGGTTAAGACCAACCATATCCAGCAGTTCTTCAATCCGTTTCTTACGTTCTGCACGGCTGCCAGCCATTCCGTGAATGTCCAGTGCCTCGCCGATGATATCAGAAACCGTAAACCGCGGGTTAAGCGATGCGTACGGATCTTGGAAAATCATTTGCATGTCGCGGCGCATAGCCTTCATTTGATTTCCAGGCAATTTATAAATGTCTGTACCATTATATTTCACACTTCCAGCAGTAGGCTCATACAAGCGAAGAATCGTACGTCCAGCAGTAGTCTTACCACAACCGGACTCACCTACCATCCCAAGTGTCTCGCCCTCACGGATCGTGAAGTTAATATTATCAACAGCCTTAAGAACCTTACCTTTACCTACATTAAAATATTTCTTAAGACCTTCTACCTCTATTAGGTTCTTACTCAAGAGTACTGCACCTCCTTGGCCATCGAATGCAGATTCCAGCAACGCGCCATATGCGTTTCGCTGAATTCTGTGGCGCCGGGATCGATTTGTTCGCACACATGCATCGCTTCATTACAACGAGCAGTGAACGGACAGCCGATCGGCGGCTTGATCAGATCTGGCGGTGTGCCGATGATCGGAATAAGCGGCTCGCCTTTCTTTTGGTCCAGACGCGGCATTGAGCGCAGCAGACCTTTGGTGTATGGATGTTGTGGATTTTTAAAGATTTCCCATCTTGTTCCGGTCTCCACAACCTCACCTGCATACATTACAATCACCCGATCACACATGCCAGCAACTACGCCCAGATCATGTGTAATCAGAATAATGGAGGTACCTAGTTTTTGCTGCATCTCTCTCATAACTTCCATGATCTGCGCCTGAATGGTTACATCTAGAGCTGTTGTAGGCTCATCTGCTATCAGCAAAGCCGGACGGCAAGCTAACGCGATTGCGATCATTACACGCTGGCGCATACCGCCTGAGAATTCGTGGGGATATTGGTTAAAGCGAGCCTCCGCATTTTTGATGCCTACTAATTTCAACATCTCCATACCTTGCTTTTTCGCTTCGGCCGCTGACATTTTCTGATGTTTAATCAAAACTTCAGTGATCTGTTTGCCCACTTTGATGGTTGGGTTCAGAGAAGTCATCGGGTCTTGAAAAATCATGCCAATATCTTTACCGCGAATAGATTCCATTTCTTTCATGCTTTTGTCTAGCAGATTCTGTCCTTGAAAAATAATCTCTCCCTTTTTCACTTTAGAAGGTGGAGAAGGGATCAACCGCATAATCGATTGAGCAGTTACACTCTTACCGCTGCCGGACTCGCCGACGATGGCAACCGTTTCGCCTTTGCCAATTTCAAAATTCATACCACGGACAGCTTGTACTTCTCCGCCCTTAACAAAAAAGGAAATATGCAAATCTTTGACTTGTAAAATAGGTTCCATCCATATTCCTCCTATTTCTTCAGCTTAGGATCAAGCGCGTCACGAAGACCATCACCGAAAATGTTGAAAGAAAGCATTGTTAAGCTGATTAGGATCGCAGGGAACAAGAAGCGCCATGGATAGTACAACCAGCCGGTGAGTGAGTCATTGATCATCGATCCAAGTGAAGCAACAGGAGCTTGTACACCAAGACCCAAGAAGCTTAGGAAGGCCTCAGCAAAGATAGCATTTGGTACAGACAGTGTAATGGTTACGATAATCGGACCAACCGCATTCGGCAGAAGGTGCTTGAACAACAGTCTCGCAGAACCAGCACCCATGGAACGGGACGCCAATACGAATTCACGATTCTTGAGCTGCATAATTTCTCCACGCACAATCCACGACATCGTAATCCAGCCTGTAATGGTTAGAGCTAGGATGATTGTTCCAAGACTTGGCTCAAGAACGACCAAGAGCAAGATTACAACCAGCAAATAAGGAATAGAATACAAAATTTCAGAGAATTTATTCATAATATTATCTACACGGCCGCCGAAGAAGCCCATAATGCCTCCGTAGATAACACCGATGAACAAGTCGATGGCTGCCGCAGCAAGACCAACGATCAAGGAAATCCGTGCACCGTACCAAGTACGAACAAAGATATCACGACCAAGATCATCCGTTCCAAACCAGTGATCGGAGGAAGGGGGCTTATTGGTGCTCATCAAATCATTAGAATAATAGTTATATTTCGAGATAAAAGGTGCAAAAATCGCTGCAAGTACAATCAAACCCAGGATACCGAGCGCAGTCATCGCCATTTTATTTTGACGCAACCGTTGCCAAGAGTCTTTCCAAGCAGAGAGACTCTCACGCTGGATAACTTCGGCTTCTTTTTCATCTACACCGACTTTTTGAAAATCTTCCGGTTTTAGATTTAGCAAGTTATTTTCAGTAGCCACTATTTAGCCCTCCTTTCCTCCACTTAATTTCATACGTGGGTCAATTAATACATAAGCAATATCCGTAATAAAGCGGGCAACCATGAGTAATACACCATAGAAAATGGTTATCCCCATAATAACGGTATAGTCACGGACACCAATCGCTTCCACGAACTGTTTACCAATACCCCCAACACCAAAGATCTGCTCGATAACAACCGAACCAGTTACGATGTTAGCTGTCATTGGACCCATATAAGTAACAACAGGTAGAATTCCGTTACGAAGTACATGGCGGCTCAGAATAGCCATCCAGCTCAATCCCTTTGCTTTAGCCGTTTTGATATAATCCGCATTCAAAACTTCAAGCATACTTGAACGGGTCAAGCGGGCGATAAAGGCGATCGGCTGTGCCGAGAGCGCGGCCACGGGTAAGAAATAATAGATTGGCCCTTTAAAACCTGAAACCGGTACCCAACCCAGTTTGAAAGCAAATACATACTGCAGTAATGACGCGACTACAAAGCTCGGAACCGCAATCCCCAGAACTGCCAGCACCATAGCTGCGCTGTCAATAAACTTTCTGTGATAGAGTGCCGCCAACATGCCGAGAAATACTCCGACAATAACCGCCACAACGATTGCGACGAGTCCCAGCTTCAGCGACGCTGAAAAGGTTTGACTGATCAAATGTGATACATCTTGATTTAGGCGTTTCATTGAGACACCTAGGTCACCTTGGATAATATCACCTAAATACTTAAAATACTGATGAGAGAGCGGCTTGTCCAGACCATATTGTTCCATCAGACGTGCTTTAATTTCTGGCGGTACCTTCTTTTCAGAAGTAAACGGATCCCCCGGAATAGCTTTCATCAAGAAAAAGGTAGCTGAAATCAATACAAATAGAGAAACCAACATATAGAAAAACTTATTTGCGACATAACGAACCATCCCCATCACACCTCCTCCGACAATTTTTGATACACATAATAATGATTTTATGAAAAAAACGGATTTTTGTCTATTTTCTATATATGTTATTAATAACATTAATTAACAAATAGACAGGAATACAAAAAAAAGGGATATATATGGAATTCCACATATATATCCCGAAGTATTCTGCAACTTCAGTCAACTAACTATTCTGTTGTAATTACTAAAGCAATATCTTAGTGCTCAAGCAAGTATCCGCGAGTCAAGTCAATTGCACCACTAAAGTCAAGAGTAACACCTTTAAGGTACTCTTTAGTCAGGGAGTTGTTAGTGTAGTAGTACAAAGGAATCAGAACCATATCTTGCTCAATGAGCAATTTCTCAGCTGCAGCAAACTTTTCTTGACGTACTGCCAAGTCAGTGCTTGTTTTAGCTTCGCTGATCAATTTGTCATACTCAGGGTTAGCGTAACCAGTATCATTGTTACCGCCACCTGTTACCCACATATCAAGGAAAGTCATTGGATCATTGTAATCCGCAGTCCAACCAGCACGAGCAACTTGGTAGTTCAGGTTTTGACGGTTTTCAATAAATACAGCCCACTCTTGGTTAACGGTTTGTACGTCGATACCAAGATTGTTTTTCCACATATCAGCAATCGCCAAAGCGATTTTCTTGTGACCTTCACTTGTGTTGTAAGTCAGGGAGAATGTAGGCAGTTTATCCATACCTTCTTCTTTCAGACCTTCAGCAAGCAATGTTTTAGCTTGTTCTAGATCTTCAGTGAAGTAGCTATCTTTAACTGCTGTACGGTATTCACCATCAGCACCAGCGATACCCGGAGGTACATAACCGTATGCTGGGAATTGTCCACCTTGTACTACATTGTCAATCAAAGCTTGACGGTTAATGGACATTGCAAGAGCCTTACGGATTTTAGCGTTTGTGAAAGGTTTTTCAGTGATATTGAATTCGTAGTAGTATACGGAAGCAATACCTTTACGGCTGAATTCGTTAGGAAGTTCTTTTTGCACGATTGGAATTTGTTCTGATGGAATTTCACCAGTTGGTCCACCGGCACGATCGTATTCACCGTTCTTGTAGCTGAGCAGCTCAGTTGCACCGCTGTTTACAAGGGAGAAGTCGATTTTGTTAAGTTTAATGGAATCTTTATCCCAATATTTATCGTTTTTAGTTACAACAAGTGTTTGACCTGTAGTCCACTCTGTAAGAGTGAAAGCACCGTTAACGATCATAGTATCTTTGCTTGTTGCCCATTTAGGATTACTCTCAATGGATTTGTGTACAGGGTAATAAGTGTAGAAGGAAAGCAATCCAAGGAAGTAAGGAGTTGGGGCTTCAAGAGTAACTTCAAGAGTTTTCTCATCAACCGCTTTGACACCTACTTGACTGAAATCGGTAATTTCCTTGTTGTAGAACTTTTGAGCATTTTTGATGTAGTACAATTGATAAGCGTAAGGTGCAGCGGATGCAGCAGCAGGATCGAGCACGCGTTTCCAAGCGCGAACGAAGTCTTCTGTTGTTACAGGATCGCCATTACTCCATTGTGAATCACGGAGTTTGAAAGTATATACCAGACCGTCAGCGGAAACTTCCCAGCTTTCAGCAACACCTGGTTCAGCTTGACCAGATTCAGCATTCATGCGAGTCAGACCTTCGTACATTGTTGTCAGGACAGTGTGAGCTTGGCTATCTTGAGCCAATCCTGGGTCAAATGTTGGAGGCTCAGAACTAAGGTTAATTCTCAATGTTTGGTCAGCAGCCAATTTTTCTTCTGTAGCTGCATTACCAGTTGCCGTGTTACCAGTGTTAGCATTGTTACCTTTATTGCCGCTGTTTGCATTGTTTCCGCCGCAGCCAGCAAGCACTGTGCCGATAACAAGTACTAATGCAATCATTAGCAATAGACTTTTACTCTTCTTCATCTAGCAGTTCCCCCTAAATAGAATGTGGTATATGGTTTATGATTATACAACCAGTGGTCAAAAAAATCTAGTGCAATGTTTTCAGAAAATATTTTTTTTTTAAAACTTTAAACTTTTGTGACGTTGACGCTTCACCGAAGCAGTGGAACGTTACATCGCTTGTGATATGTAGGTAATTAGCCCAACAAACATAAATAATAAATATCCGAAGCTCATAAAAAAGAACGAAAGTCTCCAAACTGCCCGAAATAACCGCTTCCCATCTACCTTTCCTTTCATCCGATTTTGAGCTCCGCCAATCAGTCCAGCGGATATTAATACAATAATTAGTATAAGGTAAAACCCAAAACCGGAATTAAAGATGTTATTAAACAATGCGGAGACCGACAATAATAAAAAAAATGTGGTCACGTCCATAGCGAGCATAAAAGTTTTCTTTTTATCTTTTTTTAAGCCCTTTCCAATGAAAAAAACAATCAAAAACGGCACAATCGGAATAACGCTTAAAGTAATAACCGAATCCATCAGCAGTCCCATAGCTTCACCTCTCCCCAGAGATCATACCCCAATACCTTCTACTAATTGGCAGAGCCAGCGATTTAATGGTGCCGACACTCCAGATCGTTCTGCCATTTCTACAAGACTTCCATTGATCCAACGAATTTCTGTGGTTCTTGAAGCAAGTACATCTGCCAGCATAGATGAAATATTGCCAGACGTTAACCGGCACACCTGAAGGATGTTATCCCAAGCATCCTTATCATAAGTAATTTCACAGAAATCATACACCATTATTGCTTCTTCAAAAACTTCCTTCATTAATTGGAGGCGTTGCTCTGAAGACAACAGCTCCCCATTTGGAATACGCCAAATCGCCGTGAGTGGATTTATAACGGCATTGATCAAGAGCTTCCGGTAAATCATGGTATCCACTTCATTCGACAAAAAGGCTGCGAATCCTGCCATTATGAGAACTTCTATTAAATTATTCGCTTTTAAATCATTATGTATGCTATGAGCTTGTCCATCCCCTAAGCTCCATTTTCCTATCCACACCTCCCCTGCTCCTGCATGAATGACCTCAGTTAATGATTTGCGCTTCGCAGCCTCCGTAGTCACAGCTACATATAAATTGGCGTTTGGCAACAAGCCTCCTAACATCTCCATATGTCCTGTACCATTCTGAAAACAAATCATATGTACTTGCTCTTCCTTAAGTAGGGATAGAAATTCAGGCAAATCATTATGTAGAGTATTCTGTTTAACCGTCACCACGATCCAATCACTCGGCTCTTCTAGATAAGCACCAGCGAACTCCCCTATTGGCGCGGATACAAACTGATCTTCCGAAATTGTTATCGGCTCGCGTCCATCCTCGTAGGTAACCGTTAAGCCATCACGCCCTAATCGTTGGCATTGTTCTATCCCTCGGCACCACAGCCTCACATCATTTCCGGCTTGGATCAGTCTCCCTGCCAGCAGCAGCCCGAGTGAACCTGCACCAATTATATCAATTTTCATATAACCCTCCTGCTGATCTTAAGCACAATTTTTCTAAGTATACCAAAAACCCCGCAAGTGGTGCTTAAAAAGCAGACCACTTGCGGGATTGTTAGTTAACCTATCGTTCATTCAATGCGTTCTAAATTTCCGTTACCATCCATTTTGAAACGAGTCTTCATTTCTTCTTCTTCTTCATTTAAGAAAGCAAGCCTGCGAGCACGATCCATAATCTGAATTAAAGCTTTGTAATCATCGTTGACTACCCGGTAGTCGCTTTGAGCAAGATTAACCTCTTTAGACAACCGCTCATTCTCAGATCGTAATTCTGTTAATTCATCTTCCTTCTCGCGCAGGTCTCTTTCCAGCATTTTCAGCTGACGTCCTGCTTCCTGGATCGTACCCTTCCATTGTCTTAAGAAACGAATGACCGCATCAATGGATAATGTGTTTTCACTTAATCCCTCACCGCGCCCAAATTCCTCATCGACATCACCCAGAATGAGACCAGCTACTTGCGCTCCTCTTACTGACGGCTGCTTTTTCAGGTAGCTACGCTTTTGACGTTGCCCTTTAGCAATACCGATGGCACCTTCATAACTTTTCCGAACACAACTGTTCCAGCGGAATCCGCAAGCGGCCGAAGTTCTGCCGATTTTTTCACCCACCTCTTCAAAAGCGGCAAGCTGTGTGCTGCCCTCCCGAATGTGTCGCAAAGTTACTTCTGCCAATATTAGATCATCTTCTGCACTCCAAGCGTCCTGTCTAACGGCTGTCATAAAGCCAAACCTCCTAACAACGTCATGAAATAACCATCTCCATAACCGGCAGTTCTGCCGGGTAGTGAATAGGGATAAAAGCTGCTTACTCCATTTCTATGCTTCTCATAGAGTTCATAGAATCTATTTGATACTAATTTGTATTTCCATTATCTGCGTACATCATACGCATAAAACTATAAATTCTCTTTTTTAAAGCACTAATCACTCAGGTCAATTATAAAAATCACATTTTTTGAAGATTAGTGCATTTTTTTCAATGAATTCGTTTACACATAATTATGTTGAGGGTATAATAAATCGAAGGAATATTCGTGAGATACATACTGGAAGGGGGACTCTCTCTTGGACCGCATGTTTCGGGTATTAGGTTTTTTCACATTAGCTATTGGATTGATGGCTTTCGCCGGAGGTCTAACAGAAATGGCCTTGCTTTTCTTTTTACAAACTGCATTTTTCGTAATACTTGGCTATATGAAATTTACTGAAAAAACTTATGTTCTTCTCTTCTGGGCATACATGATTCTGACTTTCACCGGATTTAGTTATTGGACGATCTTTCAAATGGGTCTTCCACTATAAATTGCAGTACTCTTTTGGAGCGGATGAGGTCCTTATCTTATAAGGATCACTTCCGTTTTTTTGTTTGTATGCTATTTTAGAAGGGTTAAACATATTATTAGTACATACATATATCATTTCAAAAAAAAGGTGGTGGTGTGGTGCGCTCCCGCATTTTACAAAGCCGCATGATTGCAACCATACTAATTCTCTTCTGCTGTACTTTGTTTCCGTTACAACCTGTGAAGTACTTGTCTGCCGATCCTAGCGGTGATTTTTTCAATTCTGCTATACCAGATAATGAAGAAACCCGTAAACTACTTGAACAGACCTTGTCTTCTGCAGAAATTGAACGTGAAATCATCAAGATTACAGCCGAACAAAAAGCACTTGAACAAAAGGTAGAAAGCCTGAACAGACAAGCTACCCAGAAAAAAACAGCCATTGCGGACCAACAGGAACGGGCAGGTGCAGTTGTGCGTTCTTATTATATGGGGGATAGAGATAATCTTCTGGCCGCGTTTTTTTCAGCAAAAAGTATCAGCAGATTCCTGGCTCTGTTCGATTATTATGAGATTATTATTGGAAATGACCGCGATATTCTCTCACAATATGAAGAACAATATAAGGATTTGAAGGATACCCTTCAGACTGCGAAGCGAAACTCGGAAGAGCTCGCCCGATTGCGTACGGCTCTGGAGGAACAGCAAGTTCGGGTAAACGCGCTCAACAAGGATATTGAGGGTGGGATTAAAAATAGCAGCGATCCTGAAAATATGAGTACTCTACTTAAAGAATTCACATTATATTGGGAGAATATCGGCCTGCACGAGGTAAAAACTTATTTCAAGGCGTTATCCTCCGCAATGAATAAACTACCACAGTTTGTTCAGAATCGAGAGGGTGTACTGACCCGAAAAGGAATGACTTATGAGCTAAACCTGAAGGAAGAGGATCTGAATGAATTTTTGCAATCGCAGAATTCGCTGTTTAAAGACTTCGCCTTTCATTTCAATGACGGATCGATTACTGCCACTGGAAAAAGCGGAGCGCTAGCCCTTTCACTGACCGGTCACTATACCATTCAGGAAGAACCGATCAACGGCCTTATATTCCAAGTCGATCATATTGTATTTAACGGTCTTGAATTGCCTGACACAACAAGAAAAACGTTGGAAGAAGAATTTGACTTAGGCTTTTATCCAGGCAAAATAGTATCTTTCCTTCGTGCCACGGCAGTAGATAGCCAAGAGGGCGTCTTGCATGTTAAGCTTTCCATTTCATTTTAGGCCTTCTTTTAGAAATTCTTTATAGCCTTCCGCATCTATCTGCCCTGTTAATAGTAACGATACAGCTTCAACAACCTTACTCCAGCCGCCCTGTGACTCATCCTCCGGGGCGGTTTCTTCTGTCAGCAATAGCTCAACATCGAAAGGAAGCTTGTATTTAAAAGCATGCTCCGAACGATAAAGAACATCAAGCGCCGGCAAGCTCCCCGTATTCTCCAACCAATCCAGCTGAGCATCCTCTGAGGTGATAAAGGTCAGCCAATTCACAGCTTCCTTTGGACTTTGAGATTGAGCTGGAAGGGCAAAAGATCGACTGTAACAGGATTCAAACCCACCCCCATTATTAGCAGTCAGGGCCGGTACAGCAGCAAGGGATGAATTTCCATGCTTCTGCCACTCGGATAACGGTAATGAAGCAACGGCGACACTACCTCCTTGTAGCATATCCCAGACATCTTTATTGTAGCGGCTGGTGAGATAAAAATAACTGCGGGCGTTCTGAATCCAATTCAACACCTCTTGGTTATCTGCTAACAAGCTGCTATTCATGCTCTCCATTACCGCTGACAATCCATAAGGATTGCGGGTATCCATCGCAAGTAAATATTTCCCTTGCTCTTTTAGCACATTCTGAAGCAGGATATTCCACTCTTCGAGGCTTTTGGGTAATGCATTAAAACCCAGCTCCGCCAGCCGTTGTGGGGAATAAACAAGCACGTAAGGATCTATATCTAACGGGACTCCCCAATTATATCCATTCCACTGCATCCAGGGGATCAACTGTGTTAACGGTGCACTCCCCGGAACGCTCTGATACACATCCATCGGCAATAAATATCCACGTGTGGCCCAGTCCAGAATGCTTCGTCCATCTGCCATGACTATATCCGGGCTGTCCCCGATCGTTAAATCATGCTTCAATACCTCATCGGCATCCTCCATATCCACATTGCTTAAAATAACCTTTACTCCACTTTCTAAGGTATAACGGTTGCTAAGGAGCTCCAGTTCACTAAATTCTTCGCTATTTAAAGATACTCTTATGTGTAAGCTATCTATAGTTCCCTCATCTCCGGAAGAGGGATGAGTCGACTGACTTTGTGGTCTTTTCATAGGACGTGGATCGTTACTGGTACTCAATTCCATACTGGGCGACAGGCTTGTCAGCGATAGTAGTAAAATTGCAAAAAGCAGCCAATAATTTTTGCGTTTCAGCACGATTTCCCACCTTCCCTTTTGATTTGTCTCCCCTATTTTACCAAACCCTCCGGTGCTTGTCTTTAGTTTGTGAAACCGTTCTCTTTCTATTATATGGGTGATACGCCAGAGGCATTAAAAATAGGAAGGTGATCTGACCGCCATTACAAGAAAGCTTTGGACTTCCGATCGCTGTTATCCTCAGATTTCCTGATTTAATTACCGCATCATGCGGTTAAAATCCGAGGATAAAGGCGAACGCTTCGCTTTTACAGTTCCAAACTTTCTTTCCATGGCTCTAATCACCACAACCAACTTTAAATTCCTCTGCCGTTTCCGGGCGGGCAGGAAAAAGCCGGGAGTGTTTGCTTCTCCCGGCTGAAAATAGGATTGATGAACGGTTAGAGTAGATCCGCGGCCAATTGCGCCAAGCGGGAACGCTCACCTTTTTCCAAAGTAATATGTCCGCTAATCCCTTGCTGCTTAAACTTCTCGACGATATAGCTCAGTCCGTTGCTCGCAGCATCCAGATATGGATGATCGATTTGCTCCGGATCGCCCATTAGAATGACTTTACTTCCTTCTCCCGCTCTGGAGACAATGGTCTTCACCTCATGACGGGAAAGGTTCTGCGCCTCATCAATAATAATGAACTGCGATGGGATTGAACGGCCGCGAATATAGGTTAAGGCTTCTACCTGTATACTTCCTAGCCCCATTAAGATTTTATCGATATCGCCAGCTTTTTTGGTATCGAACAGGAATTCCAGATTATCATAAATAGGCTGCATCCAGGGTCTAAGCTTCTCATCCTTCTCACCGGGCAAGTAACCAATGTCCTTACCCATAGGAACAACCGGACGGGCGATAAGCAATTTTTTGTATTTATGTTCATCCTCCACTTTGAATAGTCCGGCTGCAAGCGCCAATAACGTCTTCCCTGTCCCAGCCTTACCCGTGATCGTTACGAGTGGGATTTCATCATTTAGCAGCAGCTCCAGTGCCATTCGTTGTTGAGCATTACGGGCGCTAATCCCCCAAACCGAATCATTGCCCAGATAGAGTGGCTCCAGACGTGTGGCATCACTATTCACTTTGAGAAGAGCTGATTTGCCAGTGCCAATCTCATCCTTGAGAATCACAAATTCATGAGGGTACAACGGATACGACAACGCAAGCTGTTTTACCGTCAGAGAGCGGTGACTGTAATATTCATCAATCAATGCGGGATGAACCTGCAGAGATTGGTAACCAGTGTATAGTTCATTTAAGTCTCCAGTACGATCTGACAAATAATCCTCTGGCGTAATTCCCAGAACATCCGCTTTAATACGAACCAGTACATCCTTGCTCACAAGCACAACGGGACGCGGATCGGGCTTCTCATTCTCTTCATTCAAATAATTGAGAGCAACAGCCAAAATCCGATTGTCGTTAGACACCTCGCCAAACATTTCCTGTACCTTCACAAAACTGCGATGGTTAAGTTCTACCTTCAGCTTGCCTCCATGCTCCAGTTCCACACCACTATGCAAATGACCTAGTTCCCGGAGTCCATCAAGCAATCGGGATACCGTACGGGCATTCCGACCGATTTCGTCAGCATTGCGCTTCTTGGAGTCGATTTCTTCCAGCACAACAGCCGGAATAACCACCTCATGCTCCTTGAAAGAGAAAATTGAATTGGGGTCGTGCAAAAGCACGTTGGTATCTAGCACAAATATCTTGTTCATATTATCCCCTCCACAGCGCCTGGTTTGATTGATCATACATAACTCTTTCCGCCAAGGGAAAAGATATGGTACAGAAACGATTCTTTGGCTGAAAGGAGTAATCACATATGAGAAAATCAATATGTCTGTTGCTGGTACTGCTGCTACTGACAAGCTGCGGTATCGCTAATAAAAAGACATCACCCTCTCCTCAGAATAAACAATCTGCGAATGCTGTAAAGGGTACGGGGAACCATGAGGTTCGGCAATTGTCCAATGATGGTGCGACTAATCCTAAAGCCACCTCAAAAGCTGGTCAAGCCGTCAATGTTAATGGAGAAAGTGAAATTGCACTTAAGGATCATTTTGAACAGTTGGCCAAAAGAGTTCCCGGTGTAAATGGCGCACACTGTGTAGTCATGAACAAAGTTGCCATAGTTGGTCTTGATGTAGAAGGTTCTCTGGGCCGTTCACGTGTAGGAAGCATCAAATATTCTGTAGCGGAAGCCATCCGCAAAGACCCAAGAAGTGTACGGGCGTTTGTCACTGCGGATATGGATCTCTCCAGCAGATTAGCGGAAATGAGCCGCCATATCTCCAAGGGACATCCGATATCCGGATTCTCATCCGAGCTGGCCGATATTATCGGACGAATCATGCCACAGCTGCCAGAGGATACCAAGCCGCAAAAAAATGCACAGTAGAGGTTAAGAACAAAAGATGTTCTTTGAGTTCAAAAAAAGCCCAGTGATATTTTCACTAGGCTTTTTTCATGGCAGCAAATACTTGTCCGTCCAACTTCTCAGCGGCACGTCCATCATAAACTTTCGCATATCTTGGGGCGGAGTCCAGCTGCGCGCCGTAAAAAAGCGCGTTGCGGACCGCTTGAATTTCAACATCAAAACAGCACATCTTAAAAGGAACATCTTCTAGCGGGTCCTGCCTTACAGCAGCACTACCGTTAATGGCATAGACAGTTCCTTCACCAAACACAGTTATAGTTATTAATGGATTAACCTTCATATTATTCACAAGTCTTGAACGATGATCAATAGCCAAACGCACAGTACTAGGACTAACAGCATAAAGCCACGAAATAGCTGTGGATGTAGGACCGCCTGTCTCCGCATCAACTGTGTTTAGAAGAACAAAGGTTTCCGATTGCAGCATCGATAGCAAAGTTTCATTCAGCTGAGCAACGGCTTCGGACATAAGTACTGGCCCCCTATGCGACGTTAATTCATTCGATTTATTATATTATAGCACAGGCTGAAACTTGCATTCAATTTTAGCTATGGAAGATATTAAGGTCCTCAAGGCGTCTCAGCAGCTGTCGAATCAGCTCCCGTGGAAATTCCTGCAATCCGATCCTGCAAGCTTTTCTTAGCGGCCTCAAACTCCTCATCATTAATATATACATATGGACTTCGCCACGTTCCAGTAACCGGCTTGAATTCGATATTCTCTTTGGAAATCTTCCAATACGTCGCAATCATATCTTTGATTTGCGAATTTTCGATATCTGTCTTCATGTTACTGTCCACTGCATCAAGCACCTTGCCGATTTTTAATACGCCACCAAGCGATTGCATCTGATCCACCAGACTGTTCAGAACTTCGTTCTGGCGTTTGTTGCGATCAAAATCATCTGATGCGTTGGTCTTAGGCTTGCAATTGGATTTACGATACCGCACATAGTCCAGTGCATTTTTTCCATCCAGCTCTGCCGGACCCTTTTTCAGATTGATATTCGTGCCATCCACAGTGTCTGTATAACACATATTTTCACTAATATTTACTTCGACTCCCCCAAGCTCGTCCACTACATCACGGAAGCCCTGAAAATCAAGAATCGTTGTATAATCTACATCAATATCCAAATACTTACCCATCATCGTCTTCATCTCATCTTCAGCCAGTAGACCAGAGGATTTCTCCTTACCCTTGAAGCGAGCATAAAATTCATTAATTTTCGTCTTCTTATAGCCACTTAGCTCCACGTAGGTATCACGAGGAAGCGAAACAATAGTCGCTGATTTAGTCTTAGGATTAAGTGCTGCAACCATGATTACGTCAGTCAAATAAGACTCGTGTTTAGGTCTGTTATCCGTTCCCAGTATAAGCATTGTCAGTGGTTTTTCTGAAGCGGAATGCCCTGGAGCAACCGTACCCTCAACCCCTGCATTAAATACGCCATGCTCAAGCTTCCAATACAGATAACCGCCATAACCCAGCACGCCGAGGATCGCAATAATTAGCAAAGTTAACAATACTCTAACTAATCTGCCAAAAAAACCTCTCTTTTTCACTTTCTTTTTCGTTTTTTTCTTAGAAGCACCCTTCACAGGCTGTTTTCTATTAGTAGGTTGTTGCCCGTTTGCTCTTGGAGGTAAACCGCTGTTTCTTGTACTCATAATAGAATAAAGTCCTTTTCATTTCATTTAGAATTAGAATTGCTACATTAATTAGACGATCCTTAAGGTACAAAAGTTGCGATTACGATCTCTTCGCTGCTGCCGCAGCCTTTCTCTTCTGTCGAGCTTCTACTATATAACGTATCCGTACCATCAGCATTAATCCGACAGCAACCAACAGACACTGGATAATCGGAAGCTTATCATGTTGGAAAATGAGGAGCATGCCAGAGCCAATCGCCATCATTATGTAGAGCATGATTTCCTTGCCAATCGATAACTTTTGATTCACACGAAAGACTTGATTATAAACAAAAGTAAGCAATATAAAGATAACAATATAAGCGACGATTGGATGCTCAGCGAACCACACCTGCATAGATAACCGCACTCCTCCCAAATTTAAGATACGTTTACATTATATCATCAGTAGGGGAATTTTTTGTTTCTTATATTAAAAAAAGCCGCCGGATGCAATAATCCGGCGGTCTTATTCATAAGCATGTGTTTACGCGTTGGCTTGTGCTGTTTTACGTTGTTTCTCTACACGTTCGCGTTCGCCTTTGTTCAGAATCTTTTTACGCAAACGAATTGATTTAGGTGTAATTTCACAATATTCATCATCGTTCAAATATTCAAGTGCGCCTTCCAAAGAGAAGGTGCGTGGTGTCTTCATTTTTACAGTATCATCTTTTCCTGAGGTACGCATGTTGGTAAGTGCTTTTTCCTTACAGATGTTAACGATAATATCGTTATCACGGGTATGCTCGCCTACGATCATACCTTCATAAATTTCTGTACCTGCATCCAAGAAGAGAATACCACGATCCTCAACACCCACGATTCCGTATTGAGTTGTTGATCCAGTCTCACTTGCTACAAGCACACCTTGATGACGTCCGCCAACTTGACCAGCAACCAGTGGAGCGTAGCTGTCAAAAGCATGGTTCATAACGCCGTAACCGCGTGTCAAAGTCAAGAAGTAAGTGTTGTAACCAATCAATCCACGTGCAGGAATCAGGAACTCCAGACGTACTTGACCCGTACCGTTGTTAATCATATTGACCATTTCGGCTTTACGAGTACCCAGACTCTCCATAACAGAGCCCATGCTCTCTTCTGGAATATCAATCATTAGACGCTCAAGCGGCTCCATTTTGACACCGTCGATTTCTTTAATGATTACTTGTGGTTTAGAAACTTGCATTTCATAACCTTCACGACGCATATTCTCGATCAGAATACCAAGGTGAAGCTCACCGCGTCCAGAAACGATAAATGCATCAGGACTATCAGTTTCTTCCACACGCAAACTCACGTCTGTTTCAAGTTCTTTAAATAGACGCTCACGTAGTTTACGGGAAGTTACCCATTTACCTTCTTTACCAGCAAAAGGACTGTTATTCACTAGGAATGTCATTTGCATGGTTGGCTCGTCAATCTTCAGAACCGGAAGTGCTTCAGGGTTTGCAGGATCAGCAATGGTCTCACCAATATTGATGTCCTTGATCCCTGCAATAGCAACGATATCCCCTGCGCCCGCTTGCTCTGTTTCAATACGTTTCAAACCTTGGAAGCCGAACAATTTCTCGATACGTGCAGTTTTGCTCTTACCATCACGCATAATAACTGTTACAGATTGACCTTGTTTGATCACACCGCGGTTAACACGTCCAATCGCAATACGACCCAAGTATTCGTTATAATCCATCAACGTTACGAGGAATTGAAGCGGTTCTTCAACACTTTCGGTTGGAGCTGGAATATGTTCAACAATGGTTTCGTAGAGCGAAAGCATCGTTTCATCTTGTTTCTCAGGAACCATGCTTGATGTACCATTAAGAGCAGATGCATAAACAACAGGGAATTCCAATTGTTCGTCATTTGCTTCAAGTTCGATGAACAAATCGAGCACTTCATCAATAACTTCCTTAGGACGAGCAG
The DNA here is from genome assembly GCF_037975345.1 of Paenibacillus sp. FSL P2-0121. Lineage (NCBI taxonomy): Bacteria > Bacillati > Bacillota > Bacilli > Caryophanales > Paenibacillaceae > Paenibacillus > Paenibacillus sp. FSL P2-0121. Next base: position 5,350,375 of record NZ_CP150245.1, read on the forward strand.
CTGGACGGTCAATCTTGTTCACGACAACGATCGGTGTAAGTTTTTGTTCCAATGCTTTACGCAGAACGAATTTCGTTTGCGGCATGCAGCCTTCATAAGCATCAACAACCAGCAATACACCGTCAACCATTTTCATGATCCGTTCTACTTCGCCACCAAAGTCAGCATGTCCAGGTGTATCCACAATGTTGATCAAAAACTCTTTATAAGTAATTGCTGTATTTTTAGCTAGGATTGTAATTCCACGTTCCCGTTCGATATCATTAGAGTCCATAGCACGTTCTTGCAAGTGCTCATGGGCGCTGAAGATCCCCGATTGTTGAAGGAGCTGATCGACGAGTGTTGTTTTGCCATGGTCAACGTGGGCAATGATCGCAATGTTGCGAATATCTTTTCTTGAATGCATGATTTGTATCCAAATCCTCTCATTTATCAAATTAAAACTGTTAAAATTCATAGCATGTCACGGCAGTCTCACAAAAGAAGCGCCAGGCAGAAAGCCGACGCTTCAACATAACATTAATATTATAGTGAAAGTACCATGAAAAGCAAGTCTTTTTATGAAAAAACAGTTACCAATTTCCGTTTTTTTTCACAAGATCCTACAGCAATTAGCTTCGATACCATCTATTCCGGCCACGTGCTCTGCCTCGACCGGTAATCAGCCAAATTCCTACAGCTATTAATACAATCCCGATCAGGTAGATCGCGCCGGTGCCCATAAGGCTGAAAATACAAAGCGCAAGGCTTAGTAAGCCTAATGTTACAGCAATTGCTGACAGGCCACCCGTCCGTCTAGGTTCATAGATGGAGTATTCATACAAGCCCACGGCAAGACCAAGCAACAGCACAGGCCATAAGCTGCTCATAAGCCCCCATCCCCAAATATTGCAGAGGCCAAACAACAAACCATACACCGTTAATATCCCGGCAGGAACCAATACCGAGGCCGAAGCACGACGGCTGAAAAATAACATGTGTAGTACTATTCCTGGAATTAAAATCACTAGAGGCCAAAGCGCGCGCCCCAAAAATCCGAAGACGCCCAGCTTACCTAATAAAATCACGATGCCAGCAGCAACAATAAAAATTCCTAGCTGTATATCTTTCTTTGAAGACATCCTTCACCCATCCCTTCAATTTCACGTCTACCTCATTTCCTCGTCACCTTATAGCCTGAAAGCGACAGGATTCTTACTCATATATTATCCGAAACATACACAAAATGCCATCACTCCCTGTGATTAATCAGTGTCGATAACCGCTTCTGATCACGCAAAAAAAACGGACAATTCCAATTTATGGAGATGTCCGTTTAGTATTGCCTTTTATTGCAATTTATTAACCTGCAGATGTTTTTCTGCGTTTTATTGCTCCCGTAACGACAACTAATATTCCTAAGGCAATGGGCAAATAGGAATGTGAGGAAGGGAACAAAAAGGAGAGCATCGTCCCTAATTTTGCATCCTGAAGCAACATATCCCCTGCTGTAAACGCCAATATATAAGCACCGATAAATACGAGCACTGGAAACCGGTGTAGCCAGCCTACAATAATGCCGCTTCCCCACACTACTATCGGAATGCTAAGGGCAATCCCGATGACAATTAAAGCCAAATCTCCTTTAGCTACTCCTGCAATAGCTAGTACATTATCCAGGCTCATAATGAAGTCTGCTACAAGAATCGTTCGGATTGCTTTCCAGACTGAGGATGATTCCCTTACTCTGAGATCCTCCTCTTCCTCCAAAAGCAGCTTGAACGCTATCCATAGCAGCAGCATTCCCCCTCCAGCCTGAATATAAGGGATTTTTAATAGCAATACCGCAACAAAAGTAAGCAAACACCGCAGAACAACTGCGCCTGCTGAGCCCCACCATACTGCAGTCTTTCGGTGCTTCGCCGAAAGATCCTTGCTGGCCATTGCGATAACCATTGCATTATCTCCGCTCAGCACCAGATTAATCATCAATATTTCACCAAGGAGCAATAATGAATCCATTCGCACTTACCTCCCCGAGTCACATGTAACTACTTGTATGTTCGGAAATGACAAGCTATGCTTCCTGTCCAACTTTTTTTGAGCGTGAACGCATGTTGGCTCCTTTTTTTGCGTATACAAAACTAAGCATATTTTGAAGCTCAATCTAACAAACTTGGGAGTGACTTTGCTTTGAATACATCCATTTGGGAGTTTATATTATCGCTGCTCAACATTATTTTTCTAGATCTTATTTTGGCGGGAGATAATGCCATTGTGATCGGTCTTGCGGCGCGTAATTTACCGTCAGACACGCAAAAGAAGGCTATCGTATTTGGAACAGCAGGTGCTGTAGTGTTGCGGATCTTCGCAACGATTCTGGTCGTATGGCTGTTGAAAATCCCCTGGTTACTGCTTGCCGGAGGGATTTTACTCATTCTGATTGCCTATAAGCTGTTAACCAGTGAGAACACTTCAACAGATATCAAGGCAGGTCAAAGCTTGTGGTCCGCTGTAGGGACAATCATTTTAGCTGATGCTGCCATGGGCCTTGATAATGTGATCGCCATTGCCGGAGCTGCCAAGCATAATATCTCACTGGTTATCATAGGACTGCTGATCAGTGTCCCCATCGTTGTGTGGGGAAGTACCCTTTTTATTAAATTAATCAACAAATATCCATGGATCATTTATATTGGTTCTGCTGTCTTAGGTTTCACTGCTTCAAGTATGATTACGGATGAACATCAGCTTGCGCCATTTTTTGATCATCATCCGCTGCTCAAATATCTGTTTATAATCGTGATCATTATAGGTATTTTGGCAGCGGGACATTGGAAACGCCAATCAAAACCAGAAGAGCCTCAGGAGGGCACAATCGTCTAAACCACAAAAAAACTGCCTCAGAACGTAGATTTCACTACGCTTCAAGGCAGTTTTTTGGTTTATTATTTTAGAACCATTCTTCCTGTAATCCAGCCTCGACACTTACAACATCACTAGGCTTCTCATCTCCATAGGGAGTGATTAACACGGTCTCTGTGGCTTCAATCGCCGCTTCCAGAAGTTCAGAATATCCCGGAAGCGTAGCCTCTATCTTATCCACAATCCGTAAATTCGGATTTGTTGTAGGTGATTTTGGAACAAATAAAGTACAGCAATCCTCATAAGGAAGGATAGACAAATCATAGGTACCGATGTTCTTCGACAGGTCCACAATATCACTTTTGTCCATCATTACCAGCGGACGCAGAAGGGGCAGGGTTGTCGCCCGGCCAATCACGTTCATGCTTGGCAAGGTCTGGCTAGCGACTTGTCCCAGACTATCCCCGGTTACAATCGCCAATGCACCTTCGCGCTCAGCAAGCTGGGTAGTAATTCTCAGCATTGCCCGCCGCATCAGTGTAATAATCAGATTATCCTGGCCGATGCCGGTAAAGGAAGTCTGCACTTCAGTAAAGGGTACCAGATGCAGCTTGATTACACCCGCATAACGTGACAATACCCGCGCAAGATCCACAACTTTTTGTCTAGCAAGCTCGCTTGTATAAGGATAACTGTAGAAGTGCACGCACTCCACTTCAAGTCCGCGCCGCATGGATGACCAGCCTGCTACGGGACTATCAATGCCACCGGACAGCAATAACATCGCTTTTCCGTTAGTGCCTAATGGAAATCCACCTACACCGGCAATATTTTCACAGAAAATATAAGTATGTCCCTGACGAATTTCGACCCTCAGCTCTAATTCAGGCGATTTAACGTCTACGGTGAGGCCAGGATATCCTTGCAATAGTGGTGTCGCGATCCGTTTATTCATCTCAATGGAGCCGTAAGGGAACTCTTTCCATACCCGCCGAGCATTAACCTTAAATCTGGTGCCCGGAGCAGGCGCGATTATCTCCAAAAATTGACGGCTGACCGCTACAATATCCTCAAGCTCTGACTTAGAAACCTTCACTGGACTAACTGAAGCAATGCCAAATACATTCTTCAGTGCTTGTACCAATTCAATCGCAGATTCCCCGTTCAATTCCACGTAAATTCTTCCGAATTCCTTGCTCAGAACTACGTTTGGATAAGGCTTAATCAATTCCTTCACATGACGCAGTACGGTTTTTTCAAATCGGGTACGATTTTTGCCCTTTAAAGTAAACTCTCCAAAACGCAGGAGCAGCATATCAGCGTATTCTATACTATGGGCTCTGCCTTCTGCAGATTCCTTGTTCATCATGCTCATTTGTTACTTCATTCCTCCTTCAGCAATCTTTAAAGCTTGTACCGCAGTGGTTAATGCTTGCTCAAGCGCAGCGACATCCTCATCTGTATGACTGTCGCCAAGGCTAATACGAATCCCACCTGAAGCACTGGAGACATCTTTACCCATAGACAATAATACACGACTAGGCTCAGCCAGTCGTGAGGAGCAGGCCGAACGGGTGGAGACAGCCATCCCCAGTTCCTCTAGCTTGCGGGCGAATACCTCTCCCTTCATGCCAGGGTAAGAGAAATGCACAATATGGGGAGCTCCATCCTCTCTGCTGTTTATAACAAATTCAGGAACGGTGCGCAAGAAGCGTAATAATCGATCTCGGAGTGGAACCAACTGGGCAACGAAGGTTTCGCGCTGCTCACCACTCATGCGGATAGCTTTGGAGGATGCGACAATCGCAGGTACATTTTCAGTTCCAGCGCGTTGTCCTTCTTCATGAGAGCCCCCTGTAAGCAATGGGAATAGCTTAATTCCCTCTTTGATATACAGTAATCCCACTCCACGTGGGCCTCGAAGCTTATGAGGAGACAGGCTATAAAGATCCACCTGCCAATCCTTTAAGTCAACTGCAAGCTTACCATATCCCTGAACACCATCTACATGAAATAAGGTTCGCGGATTCACAGCTTTAATCAGCTTCCCCATCTCTTTAAGCGGTTGTATCGTTCCAATCTCGTTATTGACATGCATCACACTAACAAGCACTGTGTCGCGCCGGACAGCAGCAGCTACGCGCTCAGGATCAACAACGCCAGTGCTATCGGGTGCTACAAAAGTAACCTCCCAGCCCATTCGCTGCAATTGCAGGAAACTCTCATATACAGAGGGATGCTCTATTTTTGTAGTTACCAAATGGCGACCTCTAGTCTGATATTGCAGAGCAGCGCCTTTTATCGCCAAATTATTGCTTTCCGTTGCACCAGAAGTGAATAGAATCTCCTGCGGTTGTACAGATAAAGCAGTAGCGCATACTTCACGCGACCGTCTGATCAGCTTACCCGCTTCACTGCCCGCACGGTGCAAAGAGGAAGGGTTCGCATAATGCAGCTTCATAATTTGTTCCATCGTCTGCACCACTTCTTCATAGGGCGGTGTAGCGGCGGCATAATCCCAGTAAAGCATATGTCAAATGTCTCCTTTACTTCGTTGAGTGAACTTATTATCGAAAAAGGATCAAACGGTGTTTCCCGTTTGATCCTTTTTATTATACCGCGTATTGAGCGCGAGCGCGTTCTATTTTAAAGATATAAGATTGTGTCTCTTTTGGAAGCAGGCTAAGTTTCTCCAATAATTCCTGATCATTGGTTACTCCCAGATCTGTTACCCGTCCCGGCCCTGCGTTGTAAGCTGCAAGTGCCATCTTTTCCTCTCCGCCAAAGCGTTTCAGTTGATAAGATAAATAACGTACGCCGCCATCAATGTTTTGCGCCGGATCGAACGAATCAGTAACCCCTAAGCCGCTCGCGGTCCCATCCATAAGCTGCATTAAACCTTTAGCCCCTGCCGAAGAGACCACATTAGGATTAAACGAAGATTCAGTATCAATCACTGCTTTGATCAGATCAATCGGCACGCCATATTTAGCACTCGCCTTCTGGATGAGATCATCATAGCTCGTAGGTGTGGAACCCGTTATTTCCCCGGAAATTATGTTATTGAAGGTTTCTGTTGTCCCGCCTATCTGCTGCCATAACAAGCTGCTGACTGAAGTTGCATCCGGGAGAGAAGTCAAATAGCTTGAACTTTCACTACTCGTTGACATTGCCTGAAGCATTGTCGCAAATCCAGAAGCTGAAACTCCCGTTGACCGTTCATTTCCATTCGCGGAGCTAGTTTTTTCGGTTGTAGCCTTAAGGTTGATCCATTTAAGCTGCCCTAACCCGTCGGTTACAGCGGGATTGATCTGCATGCTGGCGCACTCCTTTTTTGTCCTACTCGAATCATATATAAGGTTTCGCGTTGAAATTTCGATGAATTACGGCTTAATCTTACATTTTATCTGAGATTATTGCTATATGTTGGAATGAAAAAACAGACTTCAGACCCTGATATTTAGGTCTAAAAGCCTGTTTAGATCAAAGCCATTCAGTTCTTTTTAGCGCGCAAAGGGAATCATCACGAAGTAACTTAGTGTCGCAACAATCCCTAAGCCCATTGCCCATGCCCCAAGCGTTTTTTGCTCTTTAACATAGGAATAATAACCAACTACGGCAGCGATGGGTCCGAGAATAAAGGACCAGATGAACAATGAGGCGATCCCCATCCCCAGTCCAACATACCCCATTACCCGGCTTCCACTATATTCCGCTTCACTGTCCTTGCGTTCTTCCACTATCCGCGGGGCATCCCGAACCTGCATTGGAACCGGATTTACCTCAGCAGCGTATTCTTCGCGATGCTCTCTGTCCCGACGAGGATAGTCCACTCTCCGCGGACGAAGAATGACTTTTCTCGGACCAGATTGTTCCCGTGATGAGCTTGATTCATTATCCTTTTCTGTGTCCATTCTGGCGGCCTCCTAAGCGTTCGGCTTAAACGTCAGACAACATGTTGCAGATGATGTACTGGCATGATCGCGGTGACCTTCATTTGTCATTTCTTCAGCATATTCTTCCTTATAACCATTGCCTACGTGCTTATCGATCTCGATGACAATTTCTTCAGCCCGGCATAAATTATGCTCGCCCCAATAATGACAATTGCTCACGCTACATTTTACTAATGGTTTTTCACTCGACATAATTATCACCTCGGCTTCATTATGTCCGCTCCATTTACCCGCTATTCGACAGAGTGGTTTCCAGTTGATGTATCGAGACAGGGCTTTTAATCCACGCAAAAAAGGACCAGCTCATTGTCATTACAAAATGACAAAGTGCTGATCCCTTTAGATCACTATTTAGAAGTTAAACCTGATTTTGCATACGTTTCTCGGTCAAATAGTCGTTCTCATAATAAATGAGATCATCGCGAAGATCTTCATACGTTTTGGTGATTTCTAGGATGATATCACGTGCGGGACGTACTGGCTTTTTGCGGAAACGGATTGCATCCTGACCAGTATAAGCGTAACGGCCATCTTCAGAATAGCTTTCATTTTTCGGATAAAAGAAGTTGTTCACGCCATAGTGATATACATTATAAAGCGCTTTCTGTGCAAAAGATTCATCGAATGTCGCACGACGCAGCGCAACGCCTAATTTCTCATATGACATTTCCGAGAACACTAATAGGTGACGAAGATCGGACAGAAAACCTTGGTAAAATTGTACGGTTTCCTCATCTCCCTCAACTACAAGCTGAGGCAATGCATGCTCATTTAGAAATACTTCCATTTTGTCGATTACCACTTTAAGTTTATCTCTCGTCGATTCACATAATTTCTGCACATTGGCTGCTGACATAGCGGTTGCTCCTCCTTATTATTCCCTGCTCTTGTAGTCAATAAAGTTAATCCTCTGAAAGAAACCGCCCTAAAGACGTATCTCTTTATTCTTGCAATATCAGGATGTGAACACAGAGAAGTCTAACCTTCTGAACAATTATTAAGAACAACATCTAATGAGGTATCTCTTACAAAATCAAGAAGACAATTCGAGATACTTATTCTCTCTGATATTATCATAAAAAACGTTAGGAAGGTATCCTTTTCTAAGATGCATAAAAGATACGCTCTCTTCTAAACCTATAGACATTACATTGCATAGAGGAGCGGAAATCATGTCACGAAAAAATCTAACAGTTGCAGGTTTGGTTACAGCAGCTTTTACAGTTGGGTTACTTACCTTTGCCCTGCGCCCTGCCACTAATGGGACGACCAGAGATGTCGCAAAAGTCGCTGTTCAGAATCCGGCTCCAACTTCAGCTTTGCATTCACCTCCAAATCCCTCTCAGGAAAAAACATTAAAGAAAACCTCCTTAAGCCAGGATGTGGAGGCGACAGATCATCTGAATAGAGTCGATGTCAGTAGACACTTAACTAAACTCCTGTCTGAAACAGACGGGATGTCTTCGATTCATGATAAATCAGTGTATGCGAAACGATTGCAGCAAGACCACGGGTTTATCTCCATGCTGATGTGGATCGATTTCCGCACACAAAAGACTGAGACCTTTAAGTCGTCTTTTCCAAAAGGAACCGAACAGGAGAACAAACAGCTTCTAAAATATCTCAATACGGCAAAATCAGCAATCCACGGTCATCAATCCTATGAATCTCCAACGTTTACAATCGGTAAAGAAAAATATTACTTTATCGCTCAGCGGAACAAAGAGAAAAATGTAGGGATTATTGCTCTTATTAACCAAAAGGTGCTTGGGCGTGTGGCAGACCATCAGCTGAAGAACCTGCGTCTCATTCCGTATCCTAAGGAAGGCAAATACCATGTGGAATCAGTCCATACCGATAACTTAAAGGACATTACAGTCAAGACCGGCCATGATAACGAAAATGCCAGCCATTTTTATGAGAATGAAATTGTAGTCCGTTTTAAGGGAAATGCTCCGACTCAGGGGCAGCTCCAGACGATAACCGCCGATATCCACTGCAAGCAGCCACGCAAGCTGGGATATGCCTATATCTTTCGCTCTGAGAAGATGACCTATTATCAGCTGAAATCCTATTTCACCAACAAATGGCATCCCGAGTATACGGAACCTCACTATATGTATTTAACCAATGATACCATCACTAAAAACGATGAAGGAACTGTCACGCCTAACGACATGTTATTCTCCACTTACCAATGGAACCTCCCGGCGATTGAAACGGAGCTAGGGTGGAATCTTTCCAAAGGCAGCAAAGAAGTGGTTGTAGCCGTAGTCGATACGGGAGTGCAGATTAATCATCCTGATTTACAAGGTAAGCTTTTGACTGGTTACAATGCCATTACCAATGGTTCCACACCCGAGGATGATGTAGGTCACGGTACACATGTATCTGGAATCATTGGCGCACTTGTTAACAACGGGGAAGGTGTAGCTGGCATCAGCTGGTACAATAAGATCCTCCCTGTAAAAGCGCTAGATAACTCAGGTGCCGGAACGACTTATTCCGTAGCAGAAGGTATCATATGGGCAGCTGACAATGGCGCAAAGGTTATTAACTTAAGTTTAGGGAATTATGCCGACTCGCAGTTCCTCCATGATGCGATTAAATACGCCTATGACCGGGACATCGTGCTTGTGTCTGCAGCAGGCAATGATAATACAGAACGGCCTGGATACCCTGCAGCTTATCCCGAAGTGATTGCAGTGGCTGCTACAAATGCTTCAGGGGAAAAAGCCTCCTTCTCCAACTACGGCGATTATATTGATGTCGCTGCACCCGGAGAAAGCATCGCAAGCACCTATCCGGACAGCCAGTATGCCGCTTTATCCGGCACGTCGATGGCCAGTCCCCATGTCGCTGCGCTGGCGGGTCTGGTACGTTCACTGAATCCTAATCTGACGAATAAGGAAGTTATGGACCTTATGACCAAAAACGCTGTTGATCTGGGAACTTCCGGCCATGATAAATACTTTGGCTGGGGTCAGGTCGATATTTATAAAACGCTACAAGCGGCAAGCGGCAATCAAGTCCCATTGCAGCTTTTTCCGCAACATGTACGCCAGCAAATGAATCAATTAAAACAAAGAACAAATAACACCCCATAACCGTATCATTGCAAAAACCGGCCAAGTAAGCGCAGAAACCGCTGTAACCCTTCCTCCATTTCGAGTTCCTTCATTTGCGAATAGCAAAGACGGATGTGGCGGGAAGGCGTTTCCGCAGAGTAACAGACATCACCGGGTAAAAAAGAAATGCTCTCCTGCTCCGCCAAGTCATGCAGGCTTGCGATATCAGGAGAAGGGGGCAGCTCCAGCCAGAGATTAAGTCCTCCCTCTGGTAGAATATAGTTCACTCCAGGCGGCGCGTACAGCTTCAGAAGCTTCGCCGCCTTTTCCATACGACCACGGAGTGTAATTCGTAGCTGTGCTGCGTAGGCGTCGTATTTTTCAGCGATGAAGGGTAATACGGCCTTCTGTGTCAGCAAGGGACTTCCTAGATCACTCGCAGATTTAGCGGCGATCAGCCGGGACAGAATATTTCCTTCTGCAGCCACACAGGCGATTCGGCAACCAGGTGCAAGTACTTTGCTAAAGCTTTTCATATAGACTACATGTCCATCGGGATCCATTGATTTAATCGCCCTAGGTGGTGGTGCATGGAAATATAAATCACTAAATGGGTCATCCTCAACAATGAGGCAACGGTAGCTGCGCGCTAATTCCAGCAGTCGTTGTCTTCTTGTGATGCTCATAGTTACGCCGCTTGGATTTTGAAAAGTAGGGATGGTATAAATTAGCTTTGGAGGTCTTTGATCACACATTTTTGTAAGAACATCCACTCGCATCCCTTCACTATCGGTAGGCACAAAAATCATCTCTGCACCTCGTCCCGCAAAAACATCAATAGCACCAGTATAGCTAGGCGCCTCAAGATAGACTGTATCTTCAGGACCAACAAATGTACGAGCCACCAGATCAATGCCTTGCTGAGTCCCGCTGGTTATCATCAAATCGGAAGAAGTGAGTGAAACCCCACGCGATTTCAAATGTTCTCTCATGACATTCCGCAGCTCAAGATCTCCCTGAAAATTCCCGTAGGTTGCCATAAGCTCCGGTTGCTCTTTGACCAAAGATGCATAGGTGTCACCAATATCTTGAAGTGGCAGCAGCTCACTGTGGATGGCGGCTAAATGAAAGGGATACTTCACTTCTGAAACATCAAAATTCCGCCAAAGCTGAGCCCGCGGCAAATAATCATCATATAAATCCTGCCAGCAACCCTCTTCTTGACGTCTATTATGGGTTGGATCGGCTACAAAGCAGCCTTTACCCTGTCTGCAGTAAATAAGTCCTCGTTTCTCAAGCATATCGTAAGCCTTGCTTACTGTAACCTGACTCACGTTCAAGGTTATAGCTAGACTTCTAACGGAGGGCAGCCGGACACCTTGCTGAAGCAGTCCTGATGAGATCCGCTGACTGAGGGTTTCACTAATTTGATGGGGCAGAGTTTTGCTGCCGCTGCGATTCAAATCGATATGCATGAACCCTTCACCTCCACTGTTATATTCAACGCTTTACTGTTATACAGCACTCCTATTATGATAGCATCAAATCGAAAGGTGGAGAACTAATTTATGGATATCAAATACTCAACGGCAGCCAATCATCTAGGATCATCAGCAGTTCGGGAGATTCTAAAAGTTACACAAGGCAATGACATTATTTCACTTGCAGGCGGGCTGCCTGGGGAGGATTTGTTTCCCTTGGAGGCCGTACGTGATGCCTATAATCGTGTGCTCTCCAGCGACACCTCAGCGCTTCAATATGGGCTTACCGAGGGTTTTACTCCACTACGTGACAAAATCGCTGAAAGGCTTACCCGGCAAGGCATCCCGGTTACAGCCTCTGAGATGGTATTGACTACAGGCTCACAGCAAGCTATAGATCTGTTATGCAAAATATTGCTGGATCCCGGCGATGCAGTTTTTGTGGAAGCGCCCACCTATCTGGCAGCACTACAAGTGCTCGGTTCTTACCGGGCTGCTATACATTCGATACCAAATGATGAACATGGCATTCTGCCGGATCAGTTGGAAGAGCAGATTCGGATACATCGGCCAAAACTGCTATACGCAGTTCCGACCTTCAACAATCCGTCTGGAGCAACCTGGAGTAAAGAACGCCGCGAGAAGGTGGTTGAAATCTGCCGCCGTTACGGTGTTCTTATTCTAGAGGACAATCCCTATGGAGAAATAACCTTTGATGAAGATAAAACTCTATATCCACCCTCATTAGCCTCCATCGATAGAAGCTTCGGCGGGGATCATTGTGTAGTCTACACAGGGACCTTCTCCAAGATCGTCGCCCCTGCCCTACGCACCGGCTGGATTATCGGCGATTCCGAACTAATCAAGACCATCGCCAAGGCAAAGCAAGCAGCCGATCTGCATTCCAGCACCATCGACCAGCGTGCTTTAGATGAACTGCTGTTGCATTTTGATATTGAGCAGCATATCCGCCTCATCTCAAGAGAGTATCATTCGCGTATGAAGCTCCTGTCCGCGGAACTCAGATCACATAACTGGAAAGGAGCACATTTCCTCGAGCCAAGAGGCGGCATGTTCCTATGGCTTACCCTTTCCAAAGAGATCAATACTAAGGAATTACTCCCGCTGGCAGTGGAAAACGGAGTAGCGTTCGTACCCGGAGAGGTATTCTATTCAGCGGAGCCTCACAAAAACAAAATGCGCCTTAACTTCACACACACGCCACCAGAGCAAGTTCCTGTTGCTGTCCAGCGTCTAGAGAAAGCATTGGTACAATGGCAGCAAAATCAAAACATCGTTCGGTCGTAAACAACTGCTCGTAATCAATACCTACGATGGCAAAATAAAACGGCTTCTCCATCCTTTATTGGACGGGGAAACCGTTTTTTGTGAGCAGATTTCTGAGCTTTCACTTTTGCGCATTTGCAGAATGTTACATTTACGCATTTCTGCAAATCACATTTAGCATTTCTACTTTTGTGGCACTACATAGCTCATTTCGTATTTTCACATTTCACATTTCACATTTCACATTTCACATTTCACATTCAGCAATTTTCACACTTCATATTTCTGATTTCCACATTTCAGCGCCTCTACAGATCCCATTTTCGTATTTCCCCATTCAGCAATTTTTGCTCGTCACATTTCGCATTTTCACATTTCAGCGTTTCTGTACAACTCCATTTAGCATTTTCACATTCAGCGATTTATGCACATCTCGTTTCGCATTTTCACATTCGCATTTCTACACTTTGCACGTCATATATCCCATTTCCCACATTTCGCTTTCCGCATCACCAATTATCCTCTAGTTACTCAACACATCTACCACTCAATTAACTCCGATTTCACAGCGAAGTTACAGCCAGAGGTTACAATTGATATTTTGCTACTAACTCCAATCTTCCCGCAGAAGATTAGCCAAGCTCCGCATTGTTACAGTTTGCTAGCTACTAATCTAATTCTGGCGTCAAAATAACCATAGAGTTCGGGAGTTCGGGAGTTCGGGAGGTTCGTATCGGACCCCAGCGCTCTTATTTGCATCAATTCCGCTCATTTGGTTTGCTATCGGACCCCATAGTCACTATTCGATCCAAAACGCCCGATATCCACCCTATTTATGCCGAATAACGGCTCTCCAGTCCGAAACTCCTCCAAAAAGGCATAAAATACACAAATAGCTGCATCTCGGTCCGTTAGCATATCAGCTCATCAAACCATCAACCATCAACCATCAACCATCAACCATCAACCACCAGCCATCTGCTCATCAACCACCAGCTCATCAACCACCAACCAGCTCATCAGCCATCAGCTCATCAGCCCATCAGCCGCTAGCAATGCTTCTAAAAAGTCTAATTTCTGCATATCACGTTCCAAATCCCTGCATGTTATCGCATTTACTGCTTTATATATTTGCCGTATCCGCATTTGTTTGCAACAAAAAAGGCGGCGTAAGCCGGGTTACCGGGATACGTCGCCGTTTGTATGGTGTTGTTATTATAACGTTGCAGTTAGGAAAGTTTGCCGTAAGCCGGGTTCTGTGCTCGTCGTGGTTCGATCGGGAACTACCCTCCCACCATAAGCGACAATCATCTATCTAGGCCATACATTACTGCACAGCTCCAGCGACCAACCTAGACGCGCCTCAGGCTAAGGCTGCTTATTCAGCTGCGTCTCATTAGGTCTTGCTCCAGATGGGGTTTACCAGGAACGAAGTCACCAGCGTTCCTCGGGGTCTCTTACACCTCGGTTCCATCCTTGCCTGTGCCGCCCTAAGGCGGCCATCGGCGGTCCATTTCTGTGGCACTATCCTTCAGCTCGCGCCGACTGGACGTTATCCAGCATCCTGCCTTATGGAGCCCGGACTTTCCTCCCGTGACGTCTTCACGTCACCGGCGATTGTCTGTCAAACTTTCCGAACAACATTATATATTATACAGACATCACATGTCTGGCACAAGCATTATTAAATGGCAATTTTATAGGAACTTAAATGGCTCCGTATTCACCTGCGAAGCATGCACAGCTGTATCATACTTATGCTCGGCCAATTTTCCAGCCATCCACTCCGCTACTTTCTCTTTCATGATCTTCTCCGCATTATGTCCCGGATCAATCAGAGTGATTCCGGCGAGCGCAGCATCCTGAACTGTATGATAATCCAGATCCCCAGTAACCAGGACATCCGCACCGCGGAAAATAGCACTGTTATAATACTTTCCACCCGAGCCGCCGAGAACGGCAGCTTTACGAATCGGACGGTCCAAATCACCAACAACCCGTACATGGTCTACCTTCAGGCCTTTTTTTACCGTCTCCACGAATTGTCCAAGGGTTGTAGGCTCTTTGAGCTTTCCTACCCGCCCAAGTCCTAAGCTGCGGCCTTTAAGATCCATTGAGTACAAATCATAGGCAACCTCTTCATAAGGATGGGCCTTAAGCATAGCCTGCACCACTTTATTGCGGATGGAGTGCGGGACGATCGTCTCAATACGAATTTCCTCGGCACGTTCCATCTTACCTTTTTCCCCGATATAAGGATCCGTGCCTTCTCCTGGAATAAAAGTACCGTATCCCTCGATATTGAAGCTGCAATGACTATAGTTGCCAATTGCCCCTGCTCCAGCATTCAGAATAGCATCCAGAACCTTCTGATGATGATCCTTCGGCACAAATACTACCAGCTTTGATAATTGCTCGGAGTGAATGTCTTTGATGGGTACTCCGTTTTCTATGCCAAGAGCTTCAGCCATCCAATCATTCATTCCACCTTCGGTGACATCCAGATTCGTGTGGCTGATGTACACCGCAATGTCATTCTTAATTAATTTTTCATACATTTTGCCCGCCGGTGTGTCTGTCTGGATTCCTTGCAATGGACGGAAAATAATCGCATGATGCGCAATAATCAAATTGCAGCCTAGACGAATCGCTTCTTCAACTACCTCATCATTCACATCTAAAGCAACTAATACATTAGTGATTTCTTTTTGCAGCGTGCCCAGTTGAAGGCCAATTTTGTCCCAATCCTCAGCTAAATGCTTAGGAGCCAGTTGCTCCATATACTGAATTACTGTTTGTCCCTTGGCAAACATTGTAGCACCTCCGTAATTTCCCTGATCTGACCTTGAATCTGTTTCCGTTTATGCTCAGCAGATTCGAGTTCTGAACGTGACAACGATGTTAAAATGCCTTCCAATTTCTGAATCTCACCCTGCCACTTAGCAAAAAACACAGTATTTGGCGCTTGAAGCAGCCATGGTCCCATTTGAAGCAAGGCCTCTTGCCCAAGGACTTTAGCGGAATCCCCCAAGGTTAATTCACGATATACACTTTCATTTGTAATTCCAGCGTCCGTATTTTCTGGTACAGCCGTCAATACTTCATATAGCTTCCCGTCTTCTTCCAAAATTCTCTCAGCTACGAGTACCCATTTATTATTTAATAACCAGCGGCGCAAAATATCCTCGCCTACATTCGGTTGAAGCAAAAGGGTTGTAACCTCTTTTAGCTTCCCCTGGCTTTGACCCCGGTCCAGAATCGCGGCAATTAATGCGCCTCCCATGCCAGCAATCGTGATACAATTGACTTCACCAGGTTCCAGAACCTCAAGGCCATCTCCACGGCGCACCGAGATCACCTTCCCTAGTCCAGCCTCTGCAACGCCCTTACAAGCAGCATCAAAGGGACCCGGGTTTACTTCACCTGCAATTGCAAACACAGCCTTACCGCTTTCGACAGCGGCCACAGGAAGCAAGGCATGATCGGAACCGATATCTGCTAATCTGCTTCCTTGCGGAATTTGCTCCAGCAATTGCTGAAGCCGATCTGATAATTTCACATTGTTCATGTTGCCACCCACGTTATCCATTTTTTTCGAAACCCAAACAACAAAGCTAACCCTGCTGCAATCTTTAGGATCAGCATCAATGAAATCCACTGCGGATAATCCTGTCTTAATAAAAGAGCGTCAAGCTCTGGCATGATCCAAAGCGATACTCCCACTGCAAAATAAACACTGGCAACACCTCTTACCTTATGATGCAAAAGCCAGCTTAACCATACCATCAGCACACACAATGGCAGCCATAGGAACTCCAGTTCAAATATAGAGGCCTCCGGGCTTCTTCCACCGAAGAACCCTGCATACAGTAATGCCCAAAAAGCAAAACCACAGTACTGCAACAAACCTATCCGGAGTAAAAATCCCAAAATACACCATAACAAGCCGCAGCACCCAATTAGAATAGGCCTCCAGAGCTGAGGATCCAGATCATGCAAATCAATCAGCCATAGCCCAAAACCAAGCGTTAAAACACTGCCCAGCCCCGCTAGGATAAGACTGATAACATTGTTCCGGTCCTTATAAACGGCGGAGTATCCATAACAAATAATTAATACAGATAGTGCGGTTGCAAGTTGCAAAGGCCAGGGAAAAACGCTAAAATAAAGACTAATCAAGAAAATCAAGGAAATAATTCCAAAAGAAAACAGCCAAATTTTGATGCTTCCCTGCTGTAAATTTCTCAGCGATATTGGATTGTTATCCTTATTCGCATCCTCATCGTCATACAGATTGGTTAAGAAATCGCAATACTGCTCTGGCAGCAACCGGCTTTTTCTCCAATACTGAATCTCTTTTATAATGATGTCGCGTTTTTCCAAATTCACTGGCTCATCCTTCTTTCCAGATACACAAGGTCAACACATTTTTTACCAGCGTAAATTCAAATAAAAGAACCTCCTGCCACTGAGCAGCAGAAGGTCCAGTTCATGAAATACTATTCAAGGAAATCCTTAAGCCGTTTACTGCGGCTAGGGTGACGAAGTTTGCGCAATGCCTTGGCTTCGATCTGGCGGATCCGTTCCCGGGTAACACCAAACACCTTGCCGACTTCTTCAAGCGTTCTTGTCCGTCCATCATCAAGGCCAAAACGCAGACGAAGTACATTCTCTTCACGCTCCGTGAGCGTGTCCAGCACATCCTCCAGTTGTTCCTTCAGGAGTTCATAAGCCGCTGCATCCGCAGGAGCCAATGCTTCCTGATCCTCAATGAAGTCTCCTAGATGAGAGTCATCTTCTTCACCAATTGGTGTTTCCAAGGATACAGGTTCTTGGGCAATCTTCATGATCTCTCTAACTTTCTCCACCGTCAGTTCCATCTCAGCCGCAATTTCCTCTGGGGAAGGTTCGCGTCCCAGTTCTTGCAGCAATTGGCGAGAAACCCGAATCAGCTTGTTGATCGTTTCCACCATGTGTACAGGAATACGAATGGTACGCGCCTGATCCGCAATCGCACGAGTGATGGCCTGGCGAATCCACCAAGTCGCATACGTACTAAATTTGAATCCCTTGTTATGGTCAAATTTCTCTACTGCTTTGATCAGACCCATATTACCTTCCTGAATCAGATCCAGGAACAGCATACCGCGTCCGACATAACGTTTCGCGATACTTACTACGAGACGCAGGTTCGCTTCTGCAAGACGGCGTTTAGCTTCTTCATCGCCATTCTTAATCCGCATAGCAAGCTCAACTTCATCGTCAGCCGACAACAAAGGAACGCGTCCGATTTCTTTTAGATACATACGGACAGGGTCATTAATCTTGATCCCTGGTGGCAGCGACAGATCGTCATCAAAGCTGAAATCATCGCTGTCTTTATCCTCATTATCCTCACTTGGTCGGAGGCTGTTAACCTCTTCATCGTTCTCGTTTACAACCTCAATTCCCAAATCACTGAGTTGCTCGTAGAACTCCTCCATTTGCTCGGGGTCTTGATCAAACGGCGATAATTTCTCCATAATATCTTTGTAATTTAATGATGATCTTTTCTTACCTTGCTCAATGAGCTGATCCTTCACCTGATCCAAAGTAAATTCTGCTTCCAATTCAGTATGCTGATCGTTCGCCATAATTCGACTCCCTCCTCCCTAGGTACATCCTGTCAACATGTCATTGTCTCTCTAGGGCTATAATCTCACTTGCTATTTGTGCCGCACGCAAAAAGTCACCTGACTTTTCAGCCTGAATCATCTCTTCACGCTTCTGTTCCATTTTGCGTTGCAGTGGGTATTTCCGCACTTCACGAATACAATCATCTAGAACCTGCATATTCCAGTCCGGAGGGGTATCCATCATGGATATTGATGTCGCAGTTTTCTCCAGACGATCATCCTGAAGTGATGATAGAAACCGACTAATGCCGGGTGGTTTGCCTTGCGCGTAATAGGCATATAGATAAGCAGCAATTGCCGCATGATCAACGATGTTGAAATCTTCTCCGAGGCGTTCGCCTACATACGTGGCGGCTTCCGGGTCCTGAATCATAAAGGACAATAGACGCCGTTCCGCGACATGATAAGCGGGTAGTAAGGTCGGTGTCTGCACCTGCCCTTTTTTATGCCTACCATTATTCCACCTTTTGTCGTTATTATCCCCTTCAGGGATGTTTTTTTGCATCGATGCCCTAAGTAAATTACAATCCTGCTTCAAACTATCATATGAAAGTTCGAGTTCAGCAGCGATTTCCTTCAGATAAACCTCTCGCTCTGTTGAGGAATGCAGTGAAGCAATAACTTCTAAGGCTTCCTTGACATAGGCGATTTTGCCATCTTCCTCTAGGAGTATATGGTTTTTTTTCAGATATATAAGCTTAAATTTTATGGATGAAACTGCTGAATCAATAACCTGATCTTTAAATCTTTCTCCTCCATGCTTGGAGATAAATTCATCCGGATCCACCCCGCTTGGCAGTAAGGCGATCTTTACACGCAGGCCGCTGCCTTCAAGCATCGGAATGGCCTTCATGGCTGCTGCTTGTCCCGCCCGGTCACCGTCGTAAGACAGTATAATTTCATCAGCCAGGCTCTTCATCAGTGCCACATGACCCTCCGTCAAGGACGTTCCCATCGTTGCTACGCCGTTATGCACACCCGCTTCCCAGGATGAGATGACATCTCCGTATCCTTCAAACAGGACGATTTGTCGAGTTTTGCGAATGGATGCTTTGGACTGGTGCAAATTGTACAATATCCGGCTTTTGTTAAACAATCTACTCTCCGGAGAATTTAAATACTTAGGTTGACCCTCTCCAAGTATTCTTCCGGCGAATGCGATTACCTTGCCTGTACGGTTGGCAATCGGAAAGATAATCCGGCCACGGAAACGATCCAAATAGCCTTTGCCCTCACCGCGGGCTGACAGAAGTCCGCCTTTCTCCATTTCCGCAAGATCAAAATTTCGTTTCTCCAAAAACTGCAGCAAAGTATCCCAGCGGTCCGGAGCATATCCGATCTGAAACTGATCAATCATTTTATCACTGAAGTTCCGGCCTCTTAAATAGTCCATAGCGGCTTTGCCGTGTTCCGTGTTCTTCAGCAAGTAATGATAGAACTTTGCCGACCATTCATAAGCTTGAATCAACCGGTCGCGTTCCGGATCAGGAGGAGACATCATACCTCCCTTACCTTCTGGAACGGGAATATCACTTTCTTCAGCCATTATTCTGACAGCTTCGGGGAAGGTTAATCCTTCGATTTCCATCCTAAATTTGATGGCATTTCCACCCATACCGCAGCCAAAGCAATGAAATACTCCCCGGTCGGGGGTAACAGTAAAGGAAGGGGTTTTCTCCGAATGGAACGGGCAGAGGCCCCATAAATATTTCCCCTGCTTGGACAAATGAACAACCTTACCGACTGTATCGACTATATCATGACGCGCAAGCACGCTTTCGATAACCTCTTCCGGAATATTGCCGTGTCCGCTAGCCACTTCAACCACCTTCATCTCTTAACAAATAAATATAATTCGCTATTGCTCCACATTCTCCTGCAAAAGTATTAAAAGTTTTGTCAGTTTATGTTGAAAATAAGTTTTTTCTTCTGCCGTTATGGGTTTTGGACCCTTGGAATAATGTCCCCGTCTTCGTTCCACGGCCCTGGCATGTCTTCCCTCCAACATAAAATCCATCTTGGAATTGTCGTATTCCTGACCACGAAATGAAAGCACACTGCATCGTTTACCTAGTGCAAGTGCCGCAAGACCATAATCTTGAGTCAATACCACATCTCCTGCAGTAATATGATTGGCAATATATAGATCGGCACTCTGATCTCCTCGATCCACCTGCACAACCGTTACACCCTCTTCAGCTTTCAGTGCATGGTCATAAGAAGATACCATAAGTACCGGAACACCAAAGGTGCGACCTACCTCAGCGATCTCTTTTTTGACCGGACAAGCATCCCCATCCACCACTATCGTTCTAGACTGGGACTTCTCCATGATCATCACCAATTTCCCGTGTAATATATATACGCCCTCTCCGCAAGAAATCCTTCTTTCTAAGCATAAATACGGAACGGATGTCAAATGACGCATTGGCACCGTTCCGTATATTTATACCCCAAACCAACATTCTATACCATAAGATTCAAATTTTCTTGATTAAAATTACCAGACAAGCTTCGCGAAATCAGCGAACGACTTGGAGTCAGCATCAATACCCGCAAGCAGAGCCAAACGGTTAGCACGCACTTGCTCGTCCTCCGCCATAACCATAACGGAATCAAAAAATGTTGTAACGGCGTCTTTTAGACCCGAAAGAATCCGAAGTGCTTCTTCGGCATTTTTTGCCGCCATAGCTTCAAGGTAAGGTGCGTGAAGCTCCTGCCATGTATTAAAAAGCTGCAATTCAGCATCTTCTTTAAGTAAAGCAGGATCAATCACTTCACTGGTTGCTTTACTTGCCAAATTACTGACACGAGTAAGCGAATCTACGGTAATCTTGAAATCTGCTTGGTCGGACACAGCAGCCATAAGAGCACGGCTTCTGCCCACAACATCTACCACGTCGTCAAAACCAGCCGCTGTAACAGCGTCCACAACATCATAGCGTACATTGTCAGATAAAAGACGTTTTACACGCAGACCGAAGAACTCGTACAGGTTTATACGTAGTTCATCTCCAGAATGTTTCGTATTTCCTGAATTTTCATGAATTTCAATCGCCGCTTCAAAAATTTCGCGCAGCGTAATTGGCAATTTATGCTCAAGCACAATTTGGACAATACCTGCAGCCTGACGGCGCAGGGCATATGGATCCTGAGATCCTGTCGGGATGATGCCGATGGAGAAGCAGCCAACAATCGTATCGATTTTGTCCGCTATGCTGACAACTGAACCTGCTTCTGTTGAAGGTACAGCATCTCCTGCAAATCGTGGCTGATAATGCTCGAAGATCGCTTTTACCACAGTTTCAGGCTCGCCTGCTTTACGTGCATAATCTTCACCCATTGTTCCTTGCAGCTCAGGAAATTCATAAACCATTTGTGTTACAAGGTCGAATTTACAAATATCCGCAGTGCGACTTACTTCGGACACAGCAGTAGCTGACAGTCCAAGCTTCACAGCCAGACGATCAGAGATTTGGCGAATACGGCGCACCTTATCCCCTACACTGCCCAAATCTTCATGGTAAACAATGTTTTCAAGCTTGGCTAACGCATCGTCAATCTTCATCTTTTGATCTTCTTGATAGAAGAATTTGGCATCTGATAGACGAGCACGAAGCACTTTTTCATTTCCCTTAGCGATAACATCCAAGGATTCTGCATTCCCGTTACGTACAGTTACAAAGAATGGCAGTAGCTTGCCAGTTGCATCAAAAACAGGGAAATAACGCTGATGCTCACGCATCGAGGTAATCAGCACATCCTGAGGAATCTCTAAGAAAGATGGATCAAAGGTTCCAAAGAGCACGGTTGGTGTTTCTACCAAGAACAGTACTTCTTCCAAAAGATCTTCTTTAATCGCAATCGTCCAGCTTTTCTCTTCAGCCAATTTGTTAATTTGATCTAGGATAAGCGTTTCCCGTTCCTTCACATCCACAAGTACATGCTGCGCACGCATGCTCTCCACATATTGCGCAGGCTCCGAGATTACAGTCTCTGTACCCAGAAAACGATGTCCACGGCTCACATTACCCGCTTTTACATCCGTAATTTCCAAATCAATGATCTCTTTACCAAAAAGAGCAACCATCCAGCGAATCGGACGAACGAATTTAAAATCGTAAGCTCCCCAGCGCATGTTCTTCGGGAAAGTCATTGCATTTACAATACCCAGAAGTCCTTCTGTGAGCAAAGAAGCAGTCTCTACACCCGCACTATTTTTTGTGGCATAAATATATTCCACGCCAGCTAGCTCTTTAAATGTAAATTGCTCTGGAGATACACCTTGACTGCGGGCAAACCCTAGCGCAGCTTTACTCCAGTCGCCGTTAGCATCCAGCGCGATTTTGCGTGAAGGTCCTTTGACCTCTTCGCTAATATCCTCTTGCTTCTCAGCCGCGTCCTTAACAAATACAGCGAGACGACGTGGCGTAGCATATGCAGTAACTCCAGCATGGTTTATACGTGCAGAATCCAACCACTTGGACATTCTATCTTGCAGCTGTTCCATCGCAGCACGGATAAAACGTGCAGGAATTTCCTCCAGACCGATCTCAAACAGGATATCTTTAGACACGGTCAGCACCTTCTTTCTTCAGCAGCGGGAAGCCAAGCTTCTCGCGTTCCTCAAGATATGTTGCCGCTACGGAACGGGCAAGATTACGCACTCGGGTAATAAATCCAGTCCGTTCAGTTACACTAATTGCCCCACGCGCATCGAGTAGATTAAAGCTATGTGAGCATTTCAACACATAATCGTAGGCTGGAAACACAAGATGTTTCTCCATCGCTCTACGTGCTTCCTCTTCATACATGTTGAACAGCGAGAATAACATTTTTACATCCGATACTTCAAAAGTGTAGGTAGAATGCTCGAACTCCGGCTGATTAAAAACATCACCATAAGTCATACCGCTTACCCATTCAAGATCGAACACATTTTCTTTATCCTGAATGTAAGAGGCTAAGCGCTCCATACCGTAAGTGATCTCTACAGCAACAGGGTTAGCTTCGATGCCACCTACCTGCTGGAAGTAAGTAAATTGAGTGATCTCCATACCGTCCAGCCATACTTCCCATCCCAGACCCGCACAGCCCAGTGACGGATTCTCCCAGTTATCCTCTACAAAACGGATGTCATGCAAGAGCGGATCAATACCGAGTGCTTTCAAGCTATCCAAATAGATCTCTTGAATGTTATCTGGTGAGGGTTTGATGATTACTTGGAATTGGTGATGCTGATACAGACGGTTCGGGTTCTCTCCATAACGACCATCGGAGGGACGACGTGAAGGCTCTACGTAAGCCACTCTCCAAGGCTCAGGACCTAGCGAGCGTAAAAAAGTCATAGGGTTCATCGTGCCGGCGCCTTTTTCTGTGTCATACGGCTGTACGATGATACAGTTCTGTTCAGCCCAGAACTGCTGCAGTGTCAAAATCATCTGCTGGAAGTTCATAATACCGTCTCCTTCGCTTTACAAGTTTTTTACAACAGCTTGCCTAAAACTTTCTACCATGGAGGCGGCACTTTTAGCTCCTGACAGCAACAAAAAGCCCCCGCCCCCATGCCTGATTAACAGACATAGGGACGAGAGCTTAACTTATTCTCCCGCGGTTCCACCCTACTTGATTTCATACCTTGTATGAGCAAGCTTGCTGCCAAGACAAGAACGAAATCCACTTTCATTCGCCGCATTCGTACTCCCGGGTGCCATGTTCATGAACGTTGTCCCGCTAGGCTTCCACTGCCCCCAGCTCGCTGAATAACGACAATACAGTCCACTACTTTCCCGATCAATGCACGCCTCTCCCCAATTGGAGCATAACGACGATCATATAATAAACTGATCCTATAGTAACGGAAAAATCAGCTTTCGTCAAATCTTGTACTTGTCGAGCTGGTCTAGGAAACTTTGTGACTTCAGCTTTAATCCGAGTTGCACATCCATAAAGGCCCGCATAATTTTTTTCAGCTCATCCCGGCTGCTTTCCTTTACATCCACATTGCCTAGTCTAGTCAGGTCAAGTCTGGCGAATAATCGCAGCAGCTTCAACGCACGAGCAGAGACCTCCATGGCTGGAGGGTCATTATGTTTACAACTGCGGCACAGTGCTCCACCAAGGCGAGGGCTGACCAGCAGTTGATCATCCGGCTTCTCGGCACCACAAATTACACAAGAATCGAATTCAGGACCATAACCGGCTGCCTGTAAGATTTTCATTTCAAAGACATTTATGATAACGCCGGGTTCCTTGTCCTCTTCAAGTGCATTAAGACAGGCCGTAAGCTGGCGAAACCAGAAGCTTCCCGTTTCCTCATCATGCAGAACACGATCAAGCAGTTCACACGCATAAGACGCATAAGCAGCTTTGATCAAATCCTCACGCAGCGGATGGTGCGACTTCGTAATTTCGCCAGAATTCAGTGTCCCAAGTCCTCCATTATTTCTAAAAAAAACAAATTCCCCAACGGTGAACAGTTGGATCAATGCAGCATGGCGGCTTTTGACCTTCTTTGCGCCACGCACCAGAACCCCTACTTTTCCCGCGTTCTCGGTGCAAAGCGTAATAATTGCGTTCCCCTCGCCGTAGTCCATGCTGCGGATGACGATCCCTTCCACCCTGTGTAGCATGCCTCTTCCCCCAACCATTCGGCAAGCAACCAGTCCTTATTGCGCTTCTTCATCACAGGCCTTCTCTTCCTCCACTAGCTGTAATCCACTATCTTCAAGCGGATGGCCAGCTTCCTTATACAGCAGGTAAGCATCGACGTCTCCTGTCATTGCAAAATACTTCCACGAAAAGTTTCGCATTCGTATTCATCCTTTCTTGGGAAAGACGATGTCTCTTATCAAGAATTAGGATGGTGCGATGGAGCAGGTTCTATCCTTGCAATTCCTACCAAACGAGGAATAACGGAATTAACTTAAAGGTCTTTATGGAAGCCCAAATCCCGCAGAACGCGGTCCTGATTGCGCCAATCTTTTTTCACTTTTACCCATAGCTCCAGAAAAATCTTCGAACCCAGCAGGTTCTCAATATCTGTCCGAGCCCGTCTGCCGACCTCTTTCAGCATTGCCCCTTGCTTGCCGATAATAATTCCCTTTTGCGAATCACGCTCAACAAAAATAACAGCTGAAACATGCACCACTCCATTAGGCTCAACCTTCATATCTTCGATGGCTACAGCAATAGAGTGCGGCACTTCTTCACGAGTCAAATGCAGAATTTTCTCCCGGATTAATTCCGCGCAGACAAATTGCTCGGGGTGATCCGTGATTTGATCTTCCGGATAATACTGAGGGCCTTCCGGCAAGTACTTGGCAACCTGCTCTAACAGCGTGTTAACATTGCTGCCCATCTTCGCAGAAATCGGAATAATTTCGGCAAAATCATGCAGCTTGTTATATTGAGCCATAAGCGGGAGCAGAGCTTCCGGCTCTATTTTATCGATCTTGTTGAGCACCAGAATCACCGGTGTCTTCAGACCATTTAATTGCTCGGCAATGTAACGGTCTCCACCGCCCAAGCCCTCTGACGCATCCACAAGGAATAACACTGCTTCTACTTCACCCAGTGTACTCATTGCAGTCTGGTTCATGTAGTCGCCTAGCTTGGACTGTCTTTTATGAATCCCCGGTGTATCCAGGAATACGATTTGTGAAGTGTTTGTTGTGTAAACACCATGGATTTTGTTTCTGGTTGTTTGTGGCTTATCCGACATAATAGCAATCTTCTGGCCAATGACCTGGTTCATGAGTGTTGATTTACCTACGTTTGGTCTGCCGATAATTGCGACAAAGCCTGATTTGAATTTCATATTATCTTCCTTCCATACTTACCTTCTAAATTTGCGTTTGAAAATCTTTTAAGATCTTTTTCGATCCCCCTAAATCCCCCTTAGCCAAGGGGGACCCCAAGGGCCCCGGCCCTCTGGACACCCGGAAATGGGCGTAACTGCAACGTTAGGCTGGATTAGAGGGACTATGGTGCATGAGCGCTTTTGTGCCCTGTTGGGGACACACTACACTGTCACTTATTAACACGGTTCGCATTAAGCTCACCATAGATAAAGATTACTGAGATGCAGCTTACGGTCAGGGTTCAAGTTACGATGTGCAAAGAATCGCTGGCGGCTTTTGCCGTGGCGCTTACCTCGTAATGTTACTCTAAAAACACATAGTTTGCACCAGTTTAGCCTAACTTGGTAGAACTAGAACACTTTTAATTGTACTTTGTACAACTAATTTTAGGTTGAGTTTATGTTTTTGGTGTTTAGTTGTATTTTGTGCAATTAAATCCTGTCTTAAGAGCCAAATATGGGCTTTATCATAAATTTAATTGTACTATCTGCAACTAAATTCATTTTTGTCGCGAAAGAGTAGCAATTTAACTGTACATTGTGCAATTAAAGTAGCAACCTTCGTCTAACTATGCCTGATTTGCCCTTAAACAGGCACAGGCATTAAATCAAAACCTCATTTTATTCTGGAGCTTGTCCTTGCTTCAGATCTACGGGACCAAAAGCGCCTGGAAGCAATTCTCCCACCGTAGTCTCAACGATATCACCCTTCATGTTCCCAAGAATAACCTTCATATCCGGCGAACACAACTCAATCATTACTTGCCGGCACACACCGCAAGGTGAAACGGGGCCGTCAGAGTCAGCTACTACGGCAATTGCTTTAAAAGAACCAACAGCGTGACCGTCCGCAATCGCACGGAATAGTGCTGTCCGTTCCGCACAGTTGGTTGGCCCAAAAGCAGCATTTTCCACATTACAGCCGTGGTGAATATGACCATCCTGATCAAGAAGGGCAGCTCCCACTCCGAATCGGGAATATGGAATGTAAGCTTTTGCTCGTGCTTTAATCGCCTCTTGCATAAGAAGAGTAGAATCCATATTTTGACCTCCTAAAGTTTTGTGAGTATTGACTTCATTGATTTTTCTTCGCACAAAACTTACTTCGTAAACATCTAATTAGTTTCGTTTATCGTTATTTTCTTGCGTGCACTAAATTTTATCAGTGTACTTCATGAGATATATTCGGGTACATAACTCACTTCAAATTTTTCAGTAACGAAAGAGGCGGAATCGCAAAACGCGGGTCCGCCTCTCCCCTGAATTGATTTTGTATCCTGATTATGACATAAGTCCGCTAATCCAGTCCATCACAGGGTGATAAAAAACATAGATCCCGACTAAGACAGCAAACACCGCCGTGAGAAGCACAGCTCCTGCGGCGGTATCTTTTGCTCTCTTAGCCAGTGGATGAATCTCTGGCGAGATCAGATCAACCGTCGCTTCAATCGCCGTATTGAGCAGTTCGGCAGTTAGGACAAGCGTGATCGAGAACAGCAGCAACATCCAACTGGCCAGCGGAAGTCTGAACACGGCAGCGGCTACTAGCACAACCACCGCTAAACAGCAATGCACCTTCATGTTAAGCTCGGATTTGAATGCCGACACTAAGCCTTGCGATGCAAACCGAAAAGAGTGCCAGAACTTCTTGTGCCCTACCGCCGTGTTCTTCACCATTAGCGCGTCAACCCAACCTGAGATAGTACTTGTTCTTGCTTGGACATCATCTCTGCTTCTGAGGCTTCATCCTGATGATCATATCCTAACAAATGCAGAAATCCGTGAACGAAAAGAAAACCAAG
Source organism: Paenibacillus sp. FSL P2-0121 (assembly GCF_037975345.1). NCBI lineage: Bacteria > Bacillati > Bacillota > Bacilli > Caryophanales > Paenibacillaceae > Paenibacillus > Paenibacillus sp. FSL P2-0121. The sequence goes on from NZ_CP150245.1 coordinate 5,378,349, forward strand.
CTCTCGTTCCAGTGAATGGCCATATTCCAGCGCCTGCTCCTGCGCACGAGTTACGGAAATGATTATATCCCCAAGTACGTCTGGAACATCTTCCAGCGCCTCGCCTTCCTCTACCTCGTATATAATGTCCAGCTCGTCCTCTCCGCTTTCATTCATAGCAAAAGAAAGCACGTCCGTCGGACGGTCAATGCCCCGATATTCCAAATTCAACTCATGTATACGAACGTTATCGACAAAAGTAAGAGCTACCTCGCCCCGATCGATCCCTTCCGCTTCACCTGCTTTTTGCAAAATACTCTCCAGCAGCGTAATGAGATCGTCCTTTATCTCGTATTCTTCCTGCTCGTTATCCCAAACGATCTCCAAACTCATGGGTTAGGTGCCCCTTCCTCTTTTTTCGGCTTACGCACATCTTCTGGGTATTCGATCCGTGAATGGAAAATTCCCATAACCGTCTCCTTCAGAGTCCGTGCAATAATATCCAATTCTTTAATCGTCAAATCACATTCGTCAAACTGATGATCATCCAGTCGACTTTTAATAATCTTCTCAATCATCGTTTCCACCTGCAGAACAGTTGGCTTACGCAATGATCTCACTGCAGCCTCGACACTGTCGGCAATTCCCACAACGGCTGCTTCCTTCGACTGGGCTTTCGGTCCAGGATAACGGAAATCTTCCTCGGTAAAATCAGCCTCGACACCTTTTTCTTCCGCCAGCTTCAGTGCCTTATGGTAAAAATAATGCAGGAACGTTGTTCCATGATGCTGCTCCGCAATGTCACGGATTGGCTTTGGCAGCTTATATTCTCGTTGCATTTCCACCCCGTCACGGGCGTGGGCAACGATGATAGATTTACTAAGCTTCGGTTCAATAGAGTCATGTGGATTTTCCATATTATTCTGATTCTCGATAAAATAAAACGGACGTTTTGTTTTGCCAATATCATGATAATACGATCCAACCCGGCACAATAGCCCATCTGCTCCAATCGCTTCCGCGGCAGCTTCTGACAGGTTACCTACCATTACACTATGGTGATAGGTTCCCGGCGTTTCGGTAAGCAGTTTGCGCAGCAGCGGGTGGTTTGGATTAGACAATTCTACCAGCTTCAATGCCGATAGAATACCAAAGGTTGCCTCGAAAAAAGGCATTAGCCCAATCACAAGTACAGCCGTCAATAGTCCCCCTGCAAAAGCAAAACCAACCGAATACAAGGTACCTACCTCTTTCCATGCTCCTCCACCTAACAGTATCTGCATAAAGACTGTCAGACAGCCAAAAAGCGATACCATAATCCCGCCTTTAAGGAGCGTGGAGCGTTGACCCGCACGGTGAGTCGCAAAGATAGCCACGTACGAAACCACGATAGCAAAGAAACCAAAGTTAAAATCAAAGATTGAATTCTGCTGCACATTCAAAATAACACTCGCCAGTACACTGAATAGAATGGAGCAGAAATAGGCCAAAGGCATGTCCAGAAGCATTGCAATTAACATTGCGCCGATCGCCACCGGTGCCAGGAATCCGATATAAGATCGGACATCGGTCTGCAAAACAGCGGCCAGCCGCATAGAGATAATAGTTATAACAAATACAAGCACCAGCATCAATAGCTGAGAATTGTTGTACTTAAAGCCTGAGGTGCCGCCTGAATAACGAATGAACGCAAGCAAACCGACGGAGAGCATCGCAGAGAGAATCAATAGGCCTAACTGTGGCCAGTAATTCACCTCATTGCTTAGTAGCCCATTCTCATCCAAAAGAGTGTAGAGCTCTGGAGTAATTAGCTGCCCCTTAGCAACAAGCGTGTCCCCTTGCTCAATGAATACATCAGGTGTGTTCTCCCGGGCTTGTACCTTTGCTTCCTTGGTAGCATCCTCATCGTAGAACTTGTTACTTGTGATCACAAGACGTACAAGCTCCTGAACAACCTCACGCGCTGTACGCTGGCTTAGAGAACTAATACTGACCTGTTCCGCTACCTTGGCGCGAGCGGTCTGCGCATCCGTAATCTGATCATTCATCAGCCTAGTTACAATATCTCGGGCGACAGGCTTCATCTCGATAATGTCCTGAGAGGTCAGGCGCGGAATCTTAATGTAAGTCTCTTCCGGAATGACATAGGTCTGCTCTTTGATGACAGATTGCATTTCATCCAAGAGGTGATCTGAATATGTAGCGCTGCCCCGATTGGAAGCTACGAAATTCAAGATGAAATCGCTGGCTCTCTGCGGGATTTCATCACGATAAATCCCCGTCTTATCGCTTTGCGAGATCAGATCATCCTGATTGAGGCGATCTATCCGGTCCAGCAGCGAGGTCACTAGGTTGTCTGCCCTCATCGGGATAATTTTGTACTTGGGAGATACGCTTTCGGCCGCTTCCTCAGCTGCTTTTAACGTAGCTTTGGTGTCCTTAATTTGTTTCGGTGCCGTTATTTCCTTTGCACTGTAAGTATTCTCTTTAATATCATATTTCTTAGGTAGCAATTCTGGCGACAAGCTGAAGTAGAACACTAGTCCGAGTAACAGGAAAAGAGCATAGCGTGTCACTGCGCTATACTTCCATCCGTTGTTCGTATATACAAATCCGCTTAATTTAGATGGTTGCTTTGAAGCCATGAAGACAATCCCCTTTATTGGAGGTTTTCGGCAGAGCGGTCATAGGCAACGATAATTTTCTGCACCAGGGAATGCCGTACTACATCCTGTTCCGCGAAGTAGACAAAGCCAAGTTCTTCTATGCCGGATAAAATCGCTTTGGCCTCAATCAAACCGGATTTCTTGCCGCGGGGCAGGTCAATCTGGGTAACGTCACCTGTAATCACCATTTTGGACCCGAAGCCGAGTCGAGTCAGGAACATTTTCATTTGCTCAGGTGTTGTATTCTGCGCTTCATCCAAGATGATAAATGAATCATCCAATGTACGTCCGCGCATATAAGCCAGCGGAGCAATCTCAATCAATCCCCGTTCAAGTGCCTTAGCCACCTGGTCGGGCCCCATAACGTCGTATAATGCATCATAAAGCGGACGCAGATATGGATCTACCTTTTCTTGCAAATCCCCTGGAAGGAATCCTAGACTCTCTCCTGCTTCTACTGCGGGACGCGTAAGAACAATACGCTTAACCGAACCTTCTTTCAGTGCCGTAACTGCAAGCACCACTGCCAAGTAGGTCTTCCCCGTTCCTGCAGGACCGATTCCGAATACAATATCACGCTTCTTGATCGTTGTCACATAATGCTTCTGGCCGACCGTTTTGACACGGATAGGCTTTCCGCGAAAAGTTGTAGTAATTTCTCCTTTGAACAAATCGAGCAATTGATCAGCACGAAAATCTTTCGCCAGTTCCACAGCGTACTGCACATCACGTTCAGTAAGTATGTAACCGCTCCGAATGAGGGACAGTAGCACATTAAACAATTGCCCCAGCATGTCTACTTCCCGCTCAGCTCCACGAATCGTTAGCTCTGCTTCACGCGAATCAATAATGGCGGGAATTTCACTCTCGATGATTTTTAAGAATCCATCCTGCGGGCCAAACAGCGATTGCGCTTCTCCCGCATTTTGCAAAGATATACGAATGCTTGCAGTCTGTTCTGACAAGTAGCCTCATTCTCCTCAATTGTTTACTATTGGCAGTTCTTCGGAAATTTTTTCTTCTACTTCAAAGATCACTTTCATATAAACTTTACCATTCTCTTTCTTCTCATGCAAAACTTTTTGACTTTTGATGACGCTATCAACACCATATCGAGCTAAAATATCATTCTTCGCCCGCTCAATTCCCCTCGCAACTCCAGCTTCTGGAGTTATCGTATCCTTTGTTTCATTGATCTCCATTTCTTTCTCAGTCATCAGGCCCAGCGGCAGCTCAATAGAGCGCCAAGACAGCGGATCATGCTCTGTGAGCGTCTTTGAATTCTCAAAGGAGGATTTGCCATAACCCCACAGCTGAATAGCCCATTTCCCCAACACGAGATAGGTGCGATCCTTACGCTCCCCAGTGTAGGTGCTATTGGTTGTTTCAAGCGGAACCTCGATATTGTACTCATGCCAAACCAACCCCTTAACCTCACCCTTGGCAACCACATACTCTACATTTTCTTCGTCTCCAAGAGCACCGGAAATCAGGATATCCCCTTTTTTCACACGCGAATTACGCGCTACTACCGGTCTGCCCTGCTCCGCATATATTTCTGTTACCACCGCATCTGTTCGGCTAATTAAATGCCGTTGGCTAAGCAAAGGTTTGATATCGGGCTGTTTAGCCTCTACAACCTGAATTTTGATGCTCGTCCCCGTCCGTTGCAGCCCTATCCAAGAAACACCCGGTAAATGGGCCAGCAGCCCCTTAGAGAGCTTGTCCGGCTCCTCCAGACGCCATATCCACTGAAAAGGATACACACCCTCCTGGCGAGCGGCAGCCAATATATCCTCAGAAGCAATTTTTTCATTCCCTTCGACTCTAATACTCCATACCATCGTAGATAACATAAAAAGTGTAATTCCAAACATTAAAATACCTATGCCAAAAAATTTCCTTTTCCACAGCCGCGCCATAAGAAATGGAAGTCCGCTTCTACCGGTTACGTGCATACGACAGCCTGTCTTTTTTAAAATCGGCCGGAGGACATAAAAATCATCCAGAAGCAGCTTAAGGGAAGCGCCGCCCTCAGCGGGCCTCACATCCCAAATCATGATTCCTGCTTCAGAAATGAAATTAATAAATCGCTCCACCTGAGGTCCCGTCACATGCAGTGTAACGAACCCCCGCAGTGATGACAGAGGTGGCTCCTTCATGATCTCTCCTCGCTTTCGTTATATCTGATCTCCCCGATAACGCCTTCTACAGCCAATTCCTGGCCTAGAATATTTCGGATGACAAGTCCCTCGCCTGTGATTTCAAGCGATCCTTTAGCTAACGCGAGCTTAAGCTGACCAGAGGAAAAATGCAGCACGCCGCGATGATTCTCAATATGCAGTTCCTTATTGCCGATCAGGGTGATCCGGGGCATTTCCTGTAATAAGTCCTGTGGTAGATCCAGTACCCCGTTTGTCCATCCCCGCAGCCTGCGGCCAATACGGGTCATAAGTAGACGTTCCCCCTTCCTGCCTTCTGTACACCTTATGCGGCAACGCTTTTTTTTATGAGAAGAAGTAACAAAGGAGGAGCCTTCTAGTGTGAAAAAAGCAAAAAAAGCCCCGGCAACCTATCGTAAAGATAGGAAACCGAGGCTTTATTGTTACTATGATCCGTAAATATTATCTTCGGGTGGAATGCGGCTGACGAGAACGCGGTGGTCCCAGAATCTCTGCCCAGACTACACCATTGCGCAGGTCGTCACGACTCCCTGTTCCATGTCTCTGGTCTCCCGCAGAGGGTGAGTTTGTGTTCTTAGTCTTATTTGATCTTTTGGTATCTGCACCCGCTATCCCGTCAAAAGCAGATTGAAGGCGCCGCACCTCTTCTTGCATTCTTTGTGTGCGTAATTCAACTCCGTCATCGGCATGCTCCAAAGACATTCCTTCTCCAGTAGAATAATCTGGAGTTGGTATATGCGCGGGTTCTGGAAAGGCAGGAGAGGCATCATACTCCCGGTTATCATCTGACCTCGACTGCCGGGAAGAGGTGCTAACAGGAGCAGGAAATCCACTGCCAGACTCCGCTTGACGCCCTCCATCGATATCCGGGCGTTTTACCCGGCGGAGCGGAGAATCCTCTCCGCCCCCAAAAGTGGGCATTCCCCCGCGAGGAGCTCCTTTGGGCTTGTTTTTAGTTGCTTTATTCACATTGGATACGATCGCGAATATAATAACCGCAATAATATAGATCCAGCTCATGGAGATTCACATCCCCTTTTATTTATTATTGTTAGGACGGTTATTGTCGTCCTGATCATTCATTTTGCCGAGAGAGCCCCGCATTTGGGTATCTGCCTCGATGTTTTTGATATTCATATAATCCATCACGCCGATTTGGCCATTTCTGAGCGCCTCAGCCATTGCCATAGGCACCTGAGATTCAGCTTCCACAACAAGTGCCTTCATCTCTACTACGCGCGCCTTCATCTCTTGCTCGTGAGCGACAGCCATCGCTCTGCGTTCTTCCGCTTTGGCTTGTGCAATGCGTTTATCTGCTTCTGCTTGCTCGGTTTGTAGATAAGCACCGATGTTCTTGCCTACATCGATATCCGCAATATCAATGGAGAGGATCTCAAAAGCAGTACCTGAGTCAAGCCCTTTGGACAATACCGTCCGCGAAATCAAATCCGGGTTCTCAAGGACATCTTTATGGGAATCACTCGAACCTACTGTCGTTACAATCCCTTCACCAACACGGGCAATAATCGTTTCTTCACCCGCACCACCCACGAGGCGGTCGATATTGGCACGAACAGTTACGCGCGCTTTTACCTTAACTTCAATCCCGTTCTTAGCAACAGCCGCAACAACCGGTGTCTCAATTACACGAGGGTTAACGCTCATTTGCACAGCCTGCAGCACATCACGTCCTGCAAGATCAATGGCTGCTGCGCGAGTAAATTCCAAAGGAATATCTGCACGTTGTGCTGCAATAAGCGCATTAACAACACGGTCTACGTTACCACCTGCGAGATAGTGACTCTCCAGTTGATTAATGTTCAGTCCAAGACCTGCCTTAGTCGCTTTAATCATTGGGTTAACGATACGACTTGGGGTTACACGACGCAGTCTCATCGCCACCAGCGTAATAATACTGATTCTAACGCCCGATGCTAATGCTGAAATCCAGAGCATAACCGGGAAGAAACTTAAAAACACGCTCAATACAATAATCACCACTACCGCGATGAACAGAATAGGAATCAAAGATGCTTCACCCATACTATATAACCTCCGTAAATTTGTTGTAGAACTATTATTGGTTCCAGTGTTTACCTTATTCCTTGATTTCTTTCACAACAATCCGTCCGCCCTCTACTTTAATAACAGAGACCGGTGCATTAGCACTAATAAAACTACCTTCTGTAACAACATCCACACGTTCGCCGCCTATCATAGCTGTTCCTGAGGGACGAAGTGGAGTAATACTGGTTCCTGTAGCGCCTAATAAGCTAAGCTTCTCTTCTACAGGCACAAATCCCTGATCTTTAGTAAGGCTTTCCTTCAAAATAAATCTGTTCCATATCCCTCGTTCTTTAAAAATGACCGCAACAATTACTACAACTATAGTCGCAGCTACGAAAGAGATACCTAGACTGAGCAGTGCATGCTTATAGCTGTAAGCAGCTCGTACAACACCCGCTACAAGGCTGACAGAGCCTAGGAGCCCCAATATTCCGAAGCTAGGCACAAAGAGCTCCAGCACAAGCATGACAAGCCCAATGATAAACAAGAGCCAAGTTTCCGCTCCGGCGAATCCTGCAACATAGTTGCCGAAGAAATATAACACAAAAGCCAACGTCCCGATAATTCCTGGCGCACCAAAGCCTGGAACAATCAGTTCAATGACAACGCCTGTAATCCCAATGAACAGCAGAATCGTCATAATAATCGGATTGGTCAGAAATTGCGACATTTTTTCCGCACCGGTATGCTCTACGCGAAAGATGTCGTCTGTAGTATATCCAAGCCACTGAATTGCTTCTTCAGGGGTATCTGTAATTTGATCAGCGTAACCAGCTTTTAAAGCTTCTTCACTAGACAAGGCAATGATTTCTCCCTGTGTCTTAGTCACTCCAAGCTCTGGCTTATCCACGACCAAATTACTATCCACCATTCCAGCAGCAATGTCTGGATCACGATCATTCAGAGCAGCAGCGCCGATCATTTTAGATCTCCAGTAGGATATCATTTTGGCATCATCGACTTTTTGACCATTCATGTCTACCAAGGAAGCGGAGCCGATCATACTGCCCGGCTTCATGATTATTGCACCTGCATTAAGTGCTATGTAACTGCCTGCAGAAGCGGCATCACCTTTAATATAGGCAGCTGTTGGTATTTCACTCTCTCTTACCATCGTCCCAATCTCTTCTGCCGATTTCACCAGCCCTCCAGGTGTATCGACCTCTAGTAGAATAAGGACTGCTCCATAATTAGCGGCTTCTTCAAATCCTCTTTCCAAAAAGCTTTGCAAACCCCGTTCAATCTTTTGATCTACCGGAATAATAAACACGGGACCTTTTTTCAGCTCACTGTTCGTAACCCCCGGTGTTTTCGGGGCTGCCCCGTCAGCGCTTACATTCGTTGCAAAGGGTGTCAGGAGGAGTAACAGCAGGACCACAGGAATGCTAGCTAACAGTATTTTCCGTAATCTTCTCAATGATTTTACCTCCCTTCTTTAGCTTGACCCAGAAACTCATAACCCTTAATACGCTGAAATTGGATTTACGTTTCATAACATAGAAAAGCACCCCTTTTGCAAGGGGTGCTAGTGCTATATTATTGCAGAAATTGCAGAACCGCCTGGTTCACGAGTTTACCATCAGCGCGACCTTTGACCTTAGGCATCAGTGCGCTCATGACCTTCCCCATTTCGCTCTTCGAAGAAGCACCGGTTTCCTGGATGGTCTGCTGTACAATTACTTTAATTTCTTCTTCGGAAAGTTGCTCGGGAAGATATTTAATAATAATCTCGATTTCTGCTTTTGTACTCGCGGCAAGCTCGTCGCGACCCGCTGATTCAAATTCTTGGAGGGCATCTTTGCGCTGTTTGATTTCACGACTAAGGATATCAAGCACTTCGTTGTCGTCCAATGTTCTCTTCAGATCTATTTCAAGATACTTTATTGTAGAACGAACCATTCGAATCGTGGAGAGCGTGAACTTGTCCTTACTCTTCATCGCTTGCTTCATATCTTCGTTCAATCTCTCGCTAAGATTCATGCGTGGGTAATCCTCCTAAAACTTTCTCTTACGAGCAGCCTCAGACTTCAGCTTTTTCTTAACGCTCGGCTTTTCGTAATGTTTGCGTTTCTTCACCTCAGCCAAGACACCATCTTTTGCGATGGAACGTTTAAAGCGACGAAGTGCAGCATCAATTGTCTCGTTTTTGCGAACTTTCGTTTCAGACACAGGTTTCCCCTCCCTCCGACCATACCGTCCAAGAGCATAACACGGTTTATCAAACTCCATTATAGGTCAAACGGAAATAACGTGTCAACCTTCGTGCTATTCTTTTTTCTGGCAAGTTCTTCAACATTAAATGATTATGCTATGCGTGCGAAGCTGAGTTTCCAGTGAGCGCACCCAGCTTGGCTCCACCCAGCAGGTGATAATGAAGATGAGGCACAGCTTGTCCACTATCAGGTCCGCAATTATTGATTAAACGATAACCAGACTCAGCAATTCCAAGGTCTTTGGCGATCTGTTGGGCTACACTGTGGATTTCAGCAATTAGCGGAAGATCCTCAGGTGTAACATCATTCATTGAAGCAATGAACTTCTTGGGAATGATCAACACATGTACCGGTGCAGCCGGCTCGATGTCGTAAAATGCAAGAATACGTTCATTCTCAAATACTTTTTTGGAAGGAATAGTACCCTCAATAATTTTGCTAAACACGGTCTCCATAGAATGCTTGCCTCCTAAAAATTGGTGAAATTCCACTTCATCATAAGATAATCATACAGGATAATCATCAAATACGAAAGCAGCAAGCAAACTCAGCATAATCTGCCCTAAACTGTATCTGTTACAGAATGAACCATTAAATAAATATATCAACACCGTTAGGCCTAAAAAAGACAAAAAAAAGAGAAACACCCTTCACAGCTTATAAAGCTGATTCGGCGGCGGACGTATGAAAAGGAGTTCATTCCCTGCCATACGTCCGCCGAGGTGTTTCTAAAGTAATGTCGGCTTAGCTGTATTATAACAGCGCGTTGATACTGTATCTGTGATAAGAATCACACACATTATAGATCTTCACATTTTTTCCAAAAGGATCCGAGATCCCCCTCCACCCTGCTCAGCAGGTACTACTACCAGCTTGCGTGGCAGTCGTGCCCGAAGCTCTGGAACATGGCTGATAATGCCGACAGACAGTTGGTCGTTATGCAGTCTTTCCAGTGAGGTAATTACCGTATCGAGCAATTCCGGATCCAGCGTACCAAAGCCTTCGTCCAAAAAGAAAAATTGCAATGGATACTGCCCCCGCAGCTGAATCTGTGCCGAAAGTGCAAGTGCAAGTGACAAGGAAGTTAAGAACGTCTCTCCGCCGGAAAGCGTGGAGACCGGTCTTCTTACACCACCGTTTCCATCATCACGGATTACAAAGCCACCACCCGAATCAACCTCCAGTGCATAACGCTGTTTGCTCAGGAAACGAAGCCGCTGGGAAGCAGACTGGCATACCTGCATCAATTGTTCCTCCGCAATATACTCAACAAAAGCATTTCCACGTAAAACCGTCTGCAATTTGGACAAATGATCCTGTAGAGAAGCATGTTCTAGCCGCTGGGCTTCGAGCTCCATCCAGCGAATATGCCGATGCCGCAGATCCTCCAGATCTCGCTCTGCGCGCGCTCTTGCTTGCAGCGACATTTCATCCTCTGACTTACACACGCTTAAGCTCTCCTGGCTAACTTGCCACTCCTCTTCACTTAAGCTGGCTCCGTCAAGCTTCTCTTCAATATTGCGCAGCTGCAATGAGACTTCAGCTTCTTCCGCACGATGGGCATGTACCCGAGAAGAAGAAATTTCCCGCTCTTCAGGTGCGAGAGCTGCTCCTTCAACCTCAGCGGCGGAACTAAAAGGTGAAGAGGTTAAGCTTTGCTCCCACAGATGGCTTGAAGTCACATAATGCTCTCGAGCAGATTCTGCAGCCTGGCGGGTAATTGCTGCCTCCTTGATCTCATGCTGCGCTTTTTCCGCTGCCGTGAGATGTAATCGTTGGCTGGTCTCCACAGCTGCTAACAATTCCTGCAGACGACGCTCACACTCTGCTAGAAGAGGGGCAGCAGCGCGGCCATTAGTCCACTCTAAAAGACGCCGTTCTTTTTCACGCTGCAATTCTTCTTTGCCTTCCATCTGTGTATTCCACTGAGTAAGCTCTTTATCGAGTCCGGTGATGGTCTCCTGAAGATTCTGCACCGAAGCGCTTTTCTCATCCAGAAACTTGACACTGATTTCCAGTCGGGATCTAATTTCCTCAGCTTGAGCATCCTTAGCTAACAGCTCACGATAAGCTTTTTCTACCTCTTCCGGTGCCAAATCAGGGAACTGCTGTACCCAGTTCTGCCGCAAAGCGGTTAGTTGGCCACTCAGTTCCTCGGCTTTGGCGGTTAGGCCTTCTACCCAGCTTCGCTCACCTTCGGCACCCGCTGCTTCTTTGAGACATAGCTGCTGAACTTCCTGCATCGATTGCTGCCACTGTATCGCTGTACGGCGCAGTTCTCCAGACTGGCTTTTTAATGCTAAAAATGCAGCATCAAGTTCTGCCAAAGCCTTTTCATCTGGGATGGACATATCGGTAGAGAAAACCTCGGCAGTGCTGACTTCTGAGCCTGCCGCTGCAGGATGATTTACCGTATCAAAAGCTCCATCACCAAACACCTGCTCCAGCCAAACCAGGTCCTGCTCCCGCAGACCACGGAACATATGGCGTGCTTCCAAAGCACGTCTGGACAACACCCGAGCCTGTTGAAGCTTTATCTCCAGTTCCTGTTGCTCTACGTTATCCTGCAATACAGCAGGGGCCGGGTGGTGTTCGCTGCCACATACAGGGCAAGGTTGTCCTGCTTCCAATTCTTTAGCCAATCCAAGCGAGAGTCTGTGCAACTCATGCCCCTTGAGGGCCGCTTCCAAAGAACTGATATGTTGCTCCAGACTTTCTGCTGCGGTGCACGCAGCTTCTTCTGTCGCCAGCAGCTTCTCTTGATGCAGCGCCGCCTCGCGGATCAGCTGCCCGCGAGAAGCTTCCTGCTGCCCGCGACGGCCCTCGGCCTCCGCGAGGCGCGCCTGCGCAGCCGCGAGTGCAGCGGCACGCTCGCGGCGCTCCTTCTCCGCCTTATCCCACTGGGATTCGGCGGAGTGCAGCCCTTGCAGTCTCTGCATCGCTTCTTGCAGAGACTGCCGCTCCTGGGAGCGGACACCGAGCGGCTGCAAGCTCTGCTGCAGCTCTTGCTGGCGCTTTTGGCCCTTGGCCAAAAGCTCACGCTCCCGGGCCATGCCCTCCCGCAGCTCCGTCAGCTTGCGGGAGGCCTCTTCGCGGCGCTCGCGCAGAGCCGCGAGTTCGCGCCGCAGGGCGCCGAGCTCGGACTCGAGCTCGAGCGCGCGGCGGTAGGTGTCGGCCCCCTGCCGGAGGGCCGGCTCTTCCGCCGCAAGCGCGGCCTGCGCAGCAGCTGCGGCCGCAGCGGCATGCGCCGCCTCCTGCTCGGCAGCGGCGGCCAGCACCTCTTGACCCTCCGCGCGGGTCAATCGGCTCTTGAAGGCATCTTCCGCGCTTCGCCATGCTTTCAGCGCGGGAAGCCTAGCCTCGGCCTCGTCAGCTTGGCCGAGCTTCCGTTCAAGGAGGAGAATCTCCTCCTCCTTGGAGAACAGTCCCTGCCGCTGCAATTCGCGGCGGGTCCGTTCCTCTTGCAGCTCGCGAATGCGCGTGAAACGCTCCGCGACCTGCAGCGCCGCCTCCAGCTTGCGGCGGCATTCCGCAGCATGCTGGGCTGCTTGTTCGAGGCGCTCCGCCGCTGCCTTTACATCCTCTTTGCCTGCGCTGCCAAGCCCCTGCTGCTCCGCTTCGAATGCGCGGAGCGCAGCCTCATTCTCCTTCACCCGTCGGCTAAGCTTCAACGCAAGCTGATCGCCATACTGTTCCAAATGGAACAGGCGCTGCAGCATTTGTCGGCGGTCTACGCCCCGAAGCGATAAGAATTCGGCGAATTTCCCCTGCGGCAATACAACTGCTCGCGTGAAGTCATCCATCTTGAGCCCAATATGCTCTTCCACACAACGTGTAACATCTGCGAGTTTATCCGCCATAACGTTATCCCCGTCAGGTGTAACTTCTATGAAACGGCTAATGGTGTTACTGACTGTTTGCTCACCTGTCCGCTTGAACTTACGTTCAACGCGATAACGATGTGCCCCAGCGGAAGAAGTGAGCTCAAAGGTAAACGCCACGCTGAGTGAATCCTCAGAGTGATTCATAATCCCCTGTGTTCCATTAACGGCGCGCTCCACTTTGCCGTACATCGCCAAAGTAATAGCATCCAGCAAACTGGACTTGCCGCTGCCCGTAGGTCCAAAAATCCCAAACAGCCCGGTCTCACACAGACTTTCAAAATCTATTTCCTGCATTTCTCTATAACTCTGCAATCCTGCAACTTTTAATAAAATAGGCTTCACCTTAGTTCTCCTCTCCTTCCTCCGGCTGCTGCCGTTCTTCTTCGGTTAGCTGTAAGAACAGCTCAATCAAACGATCCTCCGGCTCCGCCCCGCCCGTCTGGCGCTGATAGAATTTACGGAACAATTCTTGTACAGGCATACGTGAACGGGAAATCTGTTCGAGCTCCAGCTCCATTTGCGGATAAATCGGACGAATATGAATGATCCCCTCACGTGATTTACGCAGGCGCTGAATATCATTCATCGACATAGCTTCACTGAGCCGAATCTCCAAATCTATAAAAGCGGAAGCATCTCTACCTTCATCCAACCAGTTATATACCTCTTGCAATCCCCCCGTAGAGCTCCATCTTACAAGTGGACGCCCACAGCGAAGATAGATTTCTTCGAAGGTCGGCTCACCGCCCGGCGCAACATCAATCAGCGTCACCGACTTGGCTTGTCCTGCTTCCGAAAAGCTATATGCCAGCGGGGATCCGCTATAACGGATCATCCCTTCCCCTTTAACACGCTGAGCGCGATGAAGATGGCCTAGTGCAGTATATTGCGCTCCACAGGATAAAGCAGAAGGGTCTACAGTGTAAGCCCCGCCCACCTGAATCGGGCGTTCCGAATCACTCTCTACACCTCCAAGCACATAAATATGGCTCATCGCCAAATTCACGGTTTGTGGCGTAAATTCCCGTCCCAACAGTTGCATAAGTTTGCCTACCCGTGCGCTGTAAGCTAGTCGAAGCTCCTCTTCCCCGCTGTCCCCAGCAAGCAACTCACCGAGACGTGCCTCAGAGGGATAGGGAAGGGCTGCGATTTTGGCAATCTCACCTGTCCGCGCAGCATGAACTGTCACTGGCTCTGAGGTTGGAAGTCCTACCAAGGTAATCCCCTGCCTTAATACAAGCGGGGAGACTGAAGATACGCGCTCCGGTTGGTCATGATTGCCGGCAATCACCACAAGGGGCCTGCCCCCTGAAGTCAGCCTGGCAGCAGCCTCATAGAATAATTGCTCCGAAGCCGCTGGTGGATTAACGGAATCGTACACATCTCCCGCCATCATAATCAAATCCACCTTATGAAAATCGGCGATCTCCACCAATTCATCTATGAACTGCTCTTGCTCCTTCTGGCGGCTTCTTCCCTCCAGCGTACGGCCCAAGTGCCAATCCCCCGTATGCAATATCCGCATCTTCGTCCTCTTTCCCCGCTCCTATGCGGCAATGAATAATTTATAATTTCACAGCATGATCGCCTTCAAAAAAGTACAGCCAAATCTCGCTGATCGGTTCTCCCAAAATATCATGTAATGCCTTGCTGTATAACTCTAGCTGAAAACGATATTTTTCCTTAAGTGCCTCTAGTCCGCCCTGATGTTCTAATACAGAGTCCGTCTTATAGTCTAGCAGAATAATCCGGTCCTCTTCACGGAACAGGCAGTCAATGACCCCTTGAATTAGCACAGCCTCACTAAAGCCTTCCTTATTGTTCTCAGGGGAAAGCTCCGAGACGGCTTCATTCATATAATCGAGCCCTCGATAAGCCTCACCTGCGGGAACCATATAACTGAACGGCATTTCTCTAAGCTTCCAAGAAGAAGCTATTAATCTACGTCCCAGTTCATTAGTATAAAAAGCTTCTATCTGATCGGGAGCTACAGCCTCCACCTGCTCAGCAGTTAGAATAGCCACTCTCTGAAGTCGGGCTAAGGTTTCTTCCACAACCATAGGATCAACCGGGCCCTCCAGCGGAATATGCTGCATGACTGTATGGTATGCTGTCCCGCGTTCCGCTGGGGTTAGACTGCGTTTTTCCATAAATTTCGGACGCCGCAAATGAAGACTGTCCGCACCTGCAACACTTGGACGTTTATCGGTTTCTATTGAGGTTGTAGAATTGCCTTCTTCCAGCAGATCAAAAGAGGGCTGCTCCTGCAACGACAACAACGCTTTTAACTCCGTAACAGAAGTTTTAGCCGGAATACCTGAGGCTGCCGCATACGGATAATTCCATTCCAGTCTTCTAGCAATTTCATCGCTAGTCTCTGTTTCATATATATTTACAGCTTCACCCTTATGCAGTGCTTCGAGTACAGCTTGCCGTTCCTCTACCTTCTCCTCAGTCTGATCCGTTGGCAGGAACGCCCCAGAATTAAGTTCGGAAGCATTTTGCACACTGATGCTCCAGTTGGAGACATCGTTGTGCAGCACCGTGGAGACGGTACCTTCTGAACCGCCCAGCTTACGAAGAATCGCCGCCGCAGGGTGCCGGATCAATGCCGGTCCAACCCAGTCCAAATAGCTGCGCCCTCGGGCCAGCAGATGATCTGCAAGCAGCAGCTCATCCCGGTTCTGTACGCTGCTCCAGCTAGCGATTTTGCGCGGCAAATCTCTTACAGTGCCTACTAGAATCATTTTATCTCTCGGACGAGTTAACGCTACATATAATACACGCATCTCCTCCGCTAATAATTCAAGCCGTGTACGCCGGTTAATAGCCAGATAAGGAAGTGTTGGGTAGCTAACTCGCGTTTCCCGTTCCACAAAACGCGGCCCAAAGCCAAGCTCTTTGTGCATAAGAAATGGCGAATGCAAATCTTGTCGATTGAACTGTTTTGCCATCCCGGCTACAAAAACAACAGGGAACTCCAGCCCTTTGGATTTATGGATGGTCATGATTCTGACGCCATTGCCTTCTTCACCGCCACCGCCAGCTACACCCAGATCTCCGCCGTTCTCACGAAGCCGTGAAATGAACCCCAGAAAACGGAACAATCCACGCGCTGCGGTGTCATTCTCAAATTGCACAGCCCGATCATACAAAGCTTTAAGATTGTTCTGGCGCTGCGAGCCTCCAGGCAGTCCTCCAACCCATTCCAGATAGCCGCTCTCCCCATAGATACGCCAGATCAGCTCACTGAGACTACCTTGTCTAGCCGCATTTCTCCAGCTTTCCAGCTGTTCTAGGAAATGTCTAAGCTTGCGCTTCAGTTCTGGACTGATCTGCGGCAGATCTTTATCAGGTAAAACATTATTTTCGACGGTGCTTGCGGATTCAATCACAGGAGCCGAGAAGAGGTCATACTCTTCTTCAGCCTCTTTTGCATCTTGCATATCCACCGCCATCTGTACTGCTTGAAAATAAGGACCCTGACTACACATACGCACCGTAGCCAATTCTTCTTCCGTTAATCCGACCACAGGTGAACGAAGTACGCCAGCCAGCGGAATGTCCTGCTGAGGATTATCAACTATTTTTAAGAGGGAGAGTGCAATTTCCACTTCTGTAGCTTCAAAATAACCTTTATTCAGATCACCATAAGCAGGGATTCCTTCCATCCGAAGCTCTTCGATGATCAGAGGGGTCCAGATTCTTGCCGAGCGAAGCAGGATTACGATATCACCGTAAATAACCGGGCGCATAATCTTGAGTCCTTTATCGTAGATAAGCAGCGGCGATCCACCGGTCATCCCCGTCATTTGTGAAATACGCCGGGCAATTGCCCGTGCTTCCAGCTGCGCCGTCTCGCTCTCAATGGCTTCACTCTCCTGAAGTGGCGCCTCACCGTCTTCAGAAGTCTCTTCTGACTTCCCTGTTGTTGAACCACGATCTATCAATAATAACTCCGGTGCAAAAAAGGTATCGGGACCCTTCTCTGCTGCACCTGGGAAATTCGCTCCGTAAACAAGCTCAGCGCGTTCGTCATAATTAATCTCCGCTACCGTCTCATTCATAATCTGCCGGAAGATCATATTAACGGCATTCACAACCTCCATGCGACTGCGAAAATTACGGGCCAGATCGATAACCGAACCGCTAGACGATTCATTAGTAATTTCAGATGGATCATCGATTGGGTGTGAGCCAAAGCTGCGGTATTTATCCAGGAATAGCCCCGGCTCCGCCAGACGGAATCGATAGATACTTTGCTTCATATCTCCGACCATAAACCGGTTACCGGGTGTTTCACGGGATATTAGCCGCACAATCTCCTCTTGCACACTATTCGTATCCTGATACTCATCCAGCAGAACCTCATCGAATTGAGCACGGTATTCCATAGCTGCATCAGAAGGCAGGGAATGACCGGGCGTAGAGTCCGGATGGCGTAGAATTTGCAGACAATAATGCTCCAAATCACTGAAGTCGACTAGACCTCTTCCTGCTTTTTCAATTCTATAACGTTCACCGAATGCTATCACTGTCTCTGCAAGCTCTGCCATCAGTGGAGCCGCTTCGTTCAGCTCTTTCAAAAAAACCTCAGGCGGACGGCCAAACAATGCTTTCTGAAGATCTAAAATACTCTTCTTCACACTGTCGCGCAGTTCCTTCACCATCTCCTGCAGTCTAGGATCTGTCGAATCCTTCTTACAAGCCTTTAATTTTCCAAAATATACTTCCATAAAAATATCATATAATTCTGCCCAAGGTCGTTCGTTAACGGCATCCTGCAGTGCATTTACCATCTCAAGATCAGTGGTTAAATTCTCAGCATAGGGTGCCGGACCACCCGGTTGTAGTGCAATCTCCCGGCCTTGCATCAGCTGACTGGCTGCACCCGCAAGTGTCAGCTTCGCTTCTTCAAGAATGCTCAGCACCCATGGCGTTCCACCCAGACTTTCGGTGTCTGGCAATGAGAAATCAGCTGCAGTATCACGGAGCCATTGCGCTGGCCAAGGATGGCTGCGGGCGTAATCATGCAATCGCTGTATGAGCGCATGCACTGCATCATCACTGCGTTCACCACTGAACCAATCAGCGAGCTGCACAAATATGCTATCCTCGCCATCCGCACCTACCTCACCGTACTTTTCCTCCAGCAACTCTTCGAGCAGCTCCTGCCGCATCATCTCCGCTTCATGCTCATTTAATATGCGGAAACCCGGATCAATCGGAATCATTTGATAATAACGCCGGATCACTTCCAGACAGAAGGAGTGCAACGTTGTAATCGAAGCTTTGCCCAGCAGGGATAGCTGACGGCGCAAATGGTCGTTCTCCCCGTTCTCCTCCAGCTCCCGATCAAGGGCTTCCCTGATCCGCTGCCGCATTTCGGCAGCCGCAGCTTTGGTAAACGTGGCTACTAGTAGCCTGTCTACACTGAAGCCGTTCTCTTCCTTACTGATCTTTCGAATAATCCGTTCTACCAGCACCGCCGTCTTGCCGGAACCTGCTGCCGCAGCAACGAGGATGTCATCACCGCTCTCCGCAATGGCGCGCCACTGGTCATCACTCCATATACTTCCTTCCGGTTTCGCTTCTATTTCAGCCTTCATACTCAAGGTGTAGTTCCTCCTTTGCGGGACAGCAGATCCCATATAACGTCCTTCCCTGGCTTACCCAGATTGTTATAGCTGTTACCTTCCACAGCTTCATCGAACTGGCAGACAGGTCTAAAGGAACAGAATGTGCAGGCGGTCTCCTGCCCAATTCGGTACGGCTCAATCGCTACATCACCCTCTGTTATCCGTGTCCCGATATCCGAGATCGTCCCTCTAACGGAGGATAATAGATGGCCCCACTGCTCTGGTGTAGCTACTGAGGCACTGCTATAAAAGCTGCCGTCAGCTTTTACTGCTACAGGCACGATAGAAGAATACCCTTTGTCTAAAGTCGTATCCATCAGGGAGACAACCTCACGATCTGCTGTAAGCAGTCCTTTCATCTTGAAGCGTTTCAACAGCTCTTGCTCAGCCTGTTCCTTGTTCATCCCGTTGGATGAAGTTAACAACGGATCATGCACATGGAAATAAAGTGTGCCTGCTGGAAGTGCCGGCTGCCCCAGCCATTGCTCCGAATATGTCAGCAGCACATCCAAATAAGTCAGCATTTGCAGCGACAAGCCATAATACACCTCATGCAGCTTGAGATCCTTTTGGCTCGATTTATAATCAATTACCCGCAGAAGAATACCGTTCTCTCCACGAGCCATGTCTACACGGTCAATCCGGCCAACGACCTCCATCACACAGCCATTCGGCAGCGTAATTCTTAAAGGCGGCAACTCCTTATCCGGTCCAAAATCCAGCTCCAGCCCTACTGGCTCAAAGCTGCCCCGGCGGGCGTGCTCGCCCAGAATCACAGAAGCACGTCCAACAATATTCTTAAGCTTACGGGAGATGTACCCGTAACGTTTGGAGCTCATTAGAATTTCACCCTGCAACATCGGAGATAGCCGTTCTACTGTCTCACTGGCCTCACGCCGACATTCATCCGGAGATAAGCTGCCCCAGCCCCGTCCCTCTTGTTTCAGTCTTATCGCCATATCACTTAGCGCAGCATGGAACAGCTGTCCAATATCAGGTGCTTGCAGCTTATATAACTGGCGCTCTTTCAGTCTTAGTCCGTAGGACGCAAAATGGGAAAATGAGCACGCAACAAATTTCTCCATCCGGGACACACTGCCCCGCAGTGTTGAGCCACCATACAATCTGAGGCTTGTGCCACGCTTTAGCTTCGTTCCCTCATTACGATAGAACAGTGAACTTAGCAAACGTTCCAGTTGAAATTTACGATCTTCGTTCTTAGTAAACCAGTTATACACATCCCACCATAGCTCCGGAATTTCTGTTCCTTGGCGCCACTGCCGCAGCTGCATAATCAATGCGCGAAGACTCTGTTCTGGTTGACCAATGAAACCGAGATGGATAGGATTTCCGACTTCTATAGGTAGTCCCGAGGGGGGAAGTGCTGACAAGCTGTGCTCTTGAACCCTTGGGAACATTCTATGCAAATGCCGGATAACCTCAGAGGGAAGGAGAGCTTTGCCCTCATCATCCGCTGTAGCGTAGCTAATCCAGAGCTTTCGGCTTCCTGTCGTTAGTGCATTATAGATCAGAAACCGCTCGTCCAGCAGTTTACGAGAAGCGCCGGGAGCAAGCTCCATTCCAGCATTCTCTAGTACGGAGCGTTCACCTTCCGAGAGAATTCCATCTTCCTTAAACTGCGCAGGCACAACACCTTCATTAAATCCAAGCAAAAAAGCATATTTAACCCCCGTTGGGCGAGTCCGATCCATATTGCCGACCAATACTTGATCCAGTGCGGGCGGAACTAGTCCCATTTTAAGTTCAGCAAGACCTGTCTCTAGAACTCCAGTGAACACTTCAAACTCAAGTCTTTCATTGCCCATCATTTCTACTATCTGATCTAGCAGATCAAGTACCTCACCCCACAACTGGCTATGTTCCCTAGCCTTCTCGGGTTGGCCCTTCTCCATAGACTTAACACTGAGTTTCTCCAGCTTCCGTGCAACATCCGTCTCTTCAAGCAGCTTATACATTGCCGTACATAGTTCAAGGCCGCTTCGGCTTTTCTGGATTCGTTTCTCAAAAGCAAATAATGGACCTGTTATACTAGCACGGCATCGTTCCATAGTAGCAAGCAGTTCATCATCCATCTGTCTGCCGCCTTCCAGCGACAAGCTAGGAATACCTTTCCAGGAGCGGCCATCTGTCCAGCGGTACCCCTGAATCCCACAAGCCAGCACATAGTTTTCTAAAGCATCCATATCATCACGCGTAATACTACCGTCTAGCGGAAGCAGAAGCTCCGTCTTTACGCAACGGAATACATCCTCATAACGCCAGCGACGACGCACTACATCCAATGCGGAACGTATAAACTCCACTAGCGGATGATGCAGCTCATTCACCTTCTGGTCCAGAAAAAATGGCACTCCATAATCTTGGAACAACGGCTGAACCAGCTGCTCGTAATCGCCAATATTGCGCATCAATACGGCCATTTCGCCATATTTTGCACCTTCATCCCGCGCCAGTCTAGTCATTTCGCGCAGGGCTCCCTCAACCTCTGCTCTGTGCGAAACTGCGGCGCCTATGGATATAGCCTCTCTTGCAAGTTCATCCGCACCTATCCAAGCCTTCCGGCGATCATATCCCCGTTCAAGGTGAGCAAGTACTGGACTTTCTTCAAAACGTGGAAGAACCATTGGCTCCAGCAGCTCGTCCCATACATCAATGCCCAGCTCTTCAGCAATTCCACGCAGTTTAATGTAAGTAACCGCAGTTGGGTGAAACAATTCAAGCTCATTCAACTGATCTCCATAGGGGTAAGGACGATCAATTGTAAGCGAAACCGTCAGCTTCGAAGCTTGCTGCATCAATTCTCGAAGCACTACGAATTCCTGCGGAGTAAATCCATGGAACCCATCTACCCAAATCTCTGCCCCGCGAATGTAGGAGGAATCTGGAATATGCTCAGCCAGTTCTGCTAAACGATCCTCTTCATCGATATAAAGACGGGACATTTCCTTCTCTAAATCGCTAAATACCAGCTGCAAATCATCCAGCTTACCCTCAAGAATAGGACTTCTTGCAATAGCTCCTCGCATAGCGGACAGCTGTTCCTCTAAATCAGTGGAACCCAAACAGCAACGTTTCATCTCCGTGTGCAGTTGGTTCAGACGTTCCACAAAACCCGGTCTGTCTGCTGAGGCACCGAATAATTTCAGTTCCTCTTTGCGGCGACTGATGATTTTGTAAATTAACATTTTCTTACCTTCTTCACTGATTGGCAGACTTGCACTGCCACCAGTTTCCTGCTTCACACGATAGGCAAGCCGCGAAAAACTCAGTGTCTGCGCCCGAAGGCTTCCCTTCACATTCCCTACGGTCAGAAGCCCCCGTTCTGCTCCAAAAGAACCTTGCTCTGGCACAAGAATAATAATCGGCGCACCAAGCGGTTCCTTTTCTAAGGAAGAAGAGATAGATTCCCATATTTTTGTTGTCTTGCCACTGCCCGAGCGGCCTAGTAAAAAGGTTACCGGCATAAATGATAAACTCCTTCCGTAGCGGAGAAAATATATAGAATACAGGGTGAAATATCCACCCATTGATTACACTCCAATTAAAAAAGTTCAGTGATTCCTCGTCCCCTCAGTATATCATAACCACACTAATCGGAACATGTGTTTGCTAGTATTTTCTAATGTTTTACAAAGGATAAACAGCTACGAGTACAAATAAAAAAAGCAAACCTCCGGATTTTGGCGGCTTGCTTTTTAGAGTGTTTAGTTTGTTTTTAATGCCAGATGTGCAACGTTAGATTGGAGCTGCCAATGTCAGAGCATAGGGTCAATGTTAGACTGTTCAGCGTTCGGCGTTCAATACTCAACACCCCGCACTCAACATTAGCACTCTACACCGATCGTTTTGTAATCCGCATTCCGCATATCATAATTCAATAAGCATCATTCGTTGTTTACCATTTAGTATTCCGAATTTAACATTCAACATTTCGGCTCGGCTTGTTTCATTAATTACTTACGGACCCAGGAGCCGTTATTCGTGGATTCAGTGCTGTTATGGCAGCTTTTCGGACCCCACTGACGCTATTCTTCGAAAATGTGTGACATTACGGGTGTTTTTGGGGCAATAGCGCCTTTGGGGTCCGTAAGAATTCAATAATAGCCTGTTTGCGCTAAATAGAGTCATCTGAGTCCGTTAGCAACTCCTTGCATTACAGTCGACTCACGACCACCCTACGTCCAGCCCGTTTATCCTACTTGTTACTTGGCACTGTAAACCTTTTTGACCTTCAGGCTTATTTTTTACTCCGCACTTCAAAAATCGCAAACTTCAGATAGTGTCCTTCGTTAACGCCAAGTATTTGTGGGTGGTCTTTGCCTGCGGCCCGCCATTCCACAAGTCTCAGCACCTTGCCAGCATCTTTAGCCGCATCGGCAATCGTTTCGAGGAACAGATCTGGCTGCATATGGTAAGAACAGCTTGCGGTAACCAAATAGCCGCCTTCGTTCACCAGCTTCATCCCGTGCAGATTGATATCCTTGTAACCACGACAAGCGCCAGCTACTGCACTTTTGGTTTTGGCAAACGCCGGAGGGTCCAGGATGACTACATCCCAAGTTCTTCCTCCACCTGCTGTCATCGGCTTGGATGTGTCGGTTTTGGCTGTTTTGCCTCCGGTTTTAGGATTTGCAGCAGCTGCTGCCGTCTCTGTTCCACTTGCAACTGTCGCCCGTTCAGAACGTTCCTCTAGTCCTTTAACCTGATTCCGTAGATATGCAAAAGCATCATCCACTACGAATTCAACACGATCGCTAAAGCCGTTCAGCTCCACATTCACTTTGGCACTCTCAATGGCGTGTGCTGAAACATCAAGGCAGGTTACTTTTTTCGCGCCATACTTGCAGGCATGCAGCGTGAAGCTGCCCGTATGCGAGAAGCATTCCAGCACTGTCGCACCGTCCCAATAAGGGAACGTTACATGTTTGCCGCTCTTATTAACTGGTAAGGTCTGTAGTGAACCATCCTCAGTTTCAATTTCCTGTAGCGTAATGCCGCTTCGTCCTCCCCACCCTTTCATGAGCGGAGCAATGGAAGCTCTATTCTCACGTTGGTCAAAGAAGTAACCTGTCTTCTGGCCCTCTTCAATATCAACGACCAGCTTCAGGCCATTCTCGCTCACGGTTACATGCCTTGGACATTCCCCGTACAGCACACCCGTTGTCTGCTCCATACCTTCAAGCTCGCGCACACTAACATCACTGCGCTCATAGATTCCGCGCGGTTCCATAACCTGCACCAATGCTTCGACGATTTCTGCACGCCGCTTGTCCATTCCGAGGGTAAGCAGCTGCACAACCAAAATATCTCCGAATCGATCTACAATAAGCCCCGGCAAAAAGTCCGCTTCACCATAAACCAAGCGATAAGCATCCGCACCCGGAAGGAACCGGTTTCTGTGTTGCAGACAATTCGCAAACCGTTCTGCAAAAAAGGCTGTATCCATGATCGCAAGGGGTCCCTGCGATACAATTCTTACCCGAATCTGTGACGCTGGATTGTAATATCCCACGGCCAAAAATCGGCCCTGATGATTAAGGACATCTACTAATCCCCCCGCTTCCGGATTCCCTTCTACCGATGCGACTTCACCTGCATAGACCCATGGATGGCCCTGTTCCAGTCTTTTTTTGCGATTGCGTTCTAAAATAACCGATGGCAATGACTTCAACTCCCTGTTTTTCTAAAAATGTTTTTATACATGTCCCATGCAATACATTCATATATTGGTGTACAACCCTCGTCCAAAGGAGTATGCCCTATGTTCAGTGATTTGCTGTTCCCTATCATATATGGTCTTGTTATCTTTCTAGCCGGCATGAAGCTGATGGAAACGGCGTTGTCCAAGCTAGCAGGCCCTCTATTAACTACAAGCCTAAATAGAGCTACCTCAACACCTATTAAAGGAATGATTGCCAGCAGCCTGTTGTCCGCCTTACTCCAGAGCAGTACTGCTGTAACGGTGTTGACTATCGGCATGGTCAATGCCGGCCTGCTTACCTATGCCCGCACACTTGGCATTATCCTGGGCAGCAACATCGGCACCACATTAACTACAGAATTGATCGGACTTCAGATCAATACCATGGCCACGCCCTTGCTGGCAGCCTCGCTCAGTCTGTGGGCAGCGGCAGTTATTGCAGGCGAACTGCCGCCTACATCGCGAGTGGCAGAGTTCTGCCACAAAATATCCCCGCCGCTGCAATTTATCAGTCTGGCTGTATCAGGCTTCTCCCTCGTCCTATGGGGCATCGCTGTCATGCAGTCTATCGGCGGAATACTTCAGGAAAGTGGCTTATTCCTCTGGTTCCTAAACCATGCCGCTACTAGTGCCTTATGGGGGCTCGCCGCTGGAGCGTGCCTAACAGCCATGCTCCATAGCAGCGCTGCTGTCATAGCTATGGCTATGAGCATTGCCGCCTCGGGTGCCATGCCGCCTGAGCTAGGTATAGCCATTGTGCTGGGCGCCAACGTAGGCACCTGTGTCACAGCGGTCATCGCTTCCATCGGCGGCACGCCATCCGGCGTCTTCGTCGCTTGGTCCCATGTTGCGCTTAATGTAGGTGGTGCACTATTATTCTTGCCCATGATCGGGCTGCTACAAGCAAGTGCTGCATGGATTGGTGGAGGCCCTGCTTCACAAATCGCCCACGCCCAGACCATTTTCAACGTAGTCTGCTCACTTCTAGCACTGCCATTATGCTACCTGCCTATATGGTCAAAACTGGAGAAACATCTTCAGTCTTAACAAAAAGGTGCCGTTTATTATAATCCCAGTTTTCCACAACTGTACTATTATACTTCAATCGAAAATATTATAAAACCGCGAACCGTCGTAAAAAGTGATCACCGTCGAGAAAATTCCAATCAGCGCAAACAAAGCCAATGCAAAATAATCGTCTCTCGTGAACGGGCGACGGCTATACCAAGTTCGTTTGGTCTCAGTGCCAAAGCCGCGCAGCTCCATAGCGGTACTGATATTTTCAATCCGCTCGATACTAGTCAGAATTAGGGGCATCAGAATCGAAATGATATTTTTTAGCCGCTTAGGCAGCTTTTCTTTTCTAGAAATATCTATTCCCCTTGCTTGAGCAGAAAACGATATATTCTCATAATCTCGTTGAATATCCGGAATGTACCGCAGTGCCAGCGATACAGAATATGCAATTTTATAGTTCACTCCAACTCTATTTAAGGATGCTGCAAATTCACTGGGATTGGTCGTTAGAAGAAATAATAATGCCATAGGAATGACCACCGCATATTTCAGGGCAATATTGAATTGATAAAATAGCTGCTCCCAAGTTACCGTATACCGGCCTGCAATATGCATAATATCATGACGTGTCCCGTAAACACGTACGCCCTCCAAAGGAGAAAAAATAAAGATAGCTATATGATTAAGCAAAAAGAAAATCAAAATAAAATATAATACGAAAGCATAATCCTGAAATTGAACTTTGGAAATTCTAAAGGCAAGCAAACTAAATAACAGCATCACAATTAGACATCTTGTATCATATGTAATCATCCCCGTCACAGACCACACTACAAATAAAATCAACTTCGTAGCGCCGGTAAGACGGTGAATAGGTGAATCCTGCTTCGTAAAAGTTAACATTTTGGCCTTCATCCGCCTCGGCTCCTCCTATCATACGCAATAAACCTTCTAACGAACTCCTCCGGTTGTTTCAATCCAGCTTTTATAGCTAGGGCAAAAAGCGAGGTTTCTTTCAAGTTCGCTTTTTTCACCACATCAGTATTCGTTAATATTCGCTCAGGGCTATCATCCGCAAGCTTCACGCCATCAGCTAACACTATAGCTCTATCGGCATATTCCAGCATCAAGTGCATATCATGCGTAATCATAATGACCGTCATCCCCTGCCCCCGCAGCGTCAAGAGAAACTCCATCATTTCGTTATAATGCCTGTAATCCTGAGCAGCAGTCGGTTCATCCAAAATGATCACTTCCGGCTCCAGTACCAGAATGGCGGCAATCGTGACCCGTTTCTTTTGGCCGTAACTGAGCGCCGAGATCGGCCAGCTGCGAAAAACATAAAGTCCGCACACCTTCAAGACTTGATGGACGCGTTCACGAACGAGCTCCTCAGGGCAACCTCGGAGTCTTAGTCCTAGGGCAACCTCATCATATAAAAGTGTCTTAGAAATCATATGATTGGGATTTTGCATAACAAAACCAATCCGCTCTGCCCGCTCCTTAATCGTGTCCTGAGCAATATCACGCCCATGCATCCGTATTGATCCGGAAGTAGGTTTATAGAAGCCACAAATCAGCTTAGAAACTGTAGATTTCCCAGCCCCATTTCGCCCCGCTATACAGACCATCTCTCCTTTATGAATACAGAGATTGAGCTTATCCAGCACCTGCTGATTTTTTTCGTATCCAAAAGAAATATCTTGCAGTTCAAGGATGGGTGGGCTCTCCAGCTTATCCTGGCGCGACTGATTGCACTCATACCAGATCTTAAGTTTATTAGAACACGCCTCCAACTGAATATCGTTCACATGCTGCGGATTCATATTTGCTGTAATCGAACATCCGGCATACTTCAAAGCCGTTAAATAGAGAGGTTCCCGAATGCCAACTTCTGA
Source organism: Paenibacillus sp. FSL P2-0121 (assembly GCF_037975345.1). Classification (NCBI taxonomy): domain Bacteria; kingdom Bacillati; phylum Bacillota; class Bacilli; order Caryophanales; family Paenibacillaceae; genus Paenibacillus; species Paenibacillus sp. FSL P2-0121. The sequence continues at coordinate 5,405,617 of NZ_CP150245.1, forward strand.
AAGCAACGTTGTGCTCAACAGCTCTGCAGCCGGCATATCCGCCGCAATACGTCCTTCATGGATCACAATAATACGATCCACCGCCCGATGCAGCACCTCTTCAAGACGATGCTCGATCATAATAACGGTTTTACCTGTCTCTTTATGCACTCGATCAATAAGCTCAATCGCTTTTGTACCGGTATAAGGATCTAAGCTTGCCAGCGGTTCATCAAAGAGCAGGATGTCCACATCACCTACCAGTACACCTGCCAAGGACGTTTTTTGCTTTTGTCCACCCGATAACTCCTGAGGAGAAGAGGCCAGAAAATCGTGGATATCCACCGCTCTTGCGGCAGCCGCCACTTTGCTCTTCATTTCTGTCTGCTGAACCACATGGTTCTCTAGACTGAAGGCGATATCCTCACCAACCGTTAATCCTACAAATTGTCCATCCGGGTCCTGCAATACGGTACCTACCTGATTGGACAGCTCTGCGATACTCAGATCCTTCTGCTCCTGGCCTATAACCCGTAATGAACCTGATATTTCCCCTCTGTAAGCAAAAGGGATGAGACCATTAATGCAATGAGCCAGTGTACTTTTCCCAGAACCTGAGGGTCCCACGATAAGCACCTTCTCCCCTTCAACAATCGTTAAGTTAATCCCCTGTAGTGTGGGTTCCTGCTGCGCCCGATATTGAAAGCTGAAATCCTTAAATTCAATCATTACTTTTTTCATCTGAGACCTTCCTCTGGGTTAATGTGAAGAGAAAAAAGCCGGTGATTTCCACCGGCTTTTTAGCTTGGATATGTATTCCACTCAAGCTTCTCTAGTCAAGCTGCCCTGTTTCGTTCTTGTCTTAGCATACGCAATGGCTAGTAAAGATCCGATCACTGCCACCGAAGCTATATTTAATGCACCTGCGGTCAGTCCTTGCGTAAATACTTTATTAGCGGGTTCTGCATAGATCAGAATATCCAACACTGGGGCTACAAGGAACCAAGCTACAGCATTCGCTGCAATCTGAGCCAGATTAAAGCGTATTATTTCCTTCCGTCCGAATTCCCCGTCATGAATAGCGATTCTAGCTACTAACAAGCCAATAACCAGCCCTACAATTCCTGATGATATGACCCAACTGAACCATGGCGATCCATAAGATATCGTATCCTTCAGGGTATGCCCGATCAGGCCTATAAATAATCCAGCAAACGGGCCGTACAATAGGGAGAACAATGCCAGTAATGCGTATGTAGTCTCGATGTTAGTGTTTGGAATACCCGAAGGAATCGAGCCGAATCTCCCCAATATAACGAATAAAGCAGAACCAATACCAATCGCTACAATCGTCTTGATCGACAACACCTTTTGTTTTGCCATGTTTTCATCTCCCCCAACGCATCTATTATGTTTTATGTGATTATACATCGGAATAGTCGGAATTACTATAGAATCTAAATAAAAAAATCTGCAAAGCAACATAATGTTGGCTTTGCAGATTCATAGTTGATAATTCAGATCTTATTCTCTATTACTTCACTGTCACTGATACTGTAACTGTTTTGCCGCCTAGCTTTCCTTTAATGGATGTCGTTCCTTTACTCACAGCTACAATCTGACCACTTGCAGATACTCTCGCTACAGAAGGCTTGGAGCTGGTCCATACCGCACTTCCAGTAACAACAGCAGTCTTACCAGTATCATACTGTGCAGTCACAACAACATTCTGAACGGCTCCCGGAGCCATTTTCAGTCTGCTCTCATTAACGGTCAGCTTTGTTAATTTAGGAACTACAGTAATTTTGACACTAGCAGCAATCCCTTGGTAAGATCCTGTCAACGTAGCAGTACCTTCTGTTACTGCTTTAACGGTTGTAGCTTTAACCGTAGCAACCGCCTCGTTTGAGGACTCCCAATTCATACTGCTGGAGACATTCCCTGTCTTACCATTAGAATAATAAGCCGTTACCTTTATCGCTTTAGAGCCTTTAATGTTCATTTCGATAGCAGTAGGTTCTACAACTAGCTTAGTAACCTTTTGTTCAATGGTAACTGGGATACTGATGGTTTTATTAGCGTAAGTTCCCTTTAAAGTAGCAGAACCCTTCACCAGTCCTTTGATTACCTTACCGGAAGTTGTTGTCTTGATAATCGCATTCGTACCGGTAAGCTCCCATTCCATAGTTGCAGTAGCATCAAGTTCACTGCCGTTTTCCATCACAGCTTTTACTTCAGGAACAGCCTTCTCTTCACCAGTAACAATCACCAGGTTTTCTTCTGGTCCAAGCAAGACAAGGACTTTATCTTTCACTGTAACCTTTACTTCAACACTTTTTTCTCTTACAGCAGTTTTTGAAGTCGTTGGGTTTTCTGATTTTATTTTACCGATAACCTTCACAATACCTGCCGATTCAGCAACAATCTTGCCGTCTTTAATGGTGGCAATCTCATCATCCGCAGAAGTCCACTCAATATCACTGCTAAGATCTAGCTTTGTTCCGTCAAGCTTTGTACCATTTACTTTTGGAAGGCTTACGGTGTCATCTGTGTAAAGCTCCAATTCCGTCTTGTCGGCTGCCAGTTCTGTGATCGTAGGATACACTGTCAGCTTAAAGCTTTTATTAATTCCTCTGTACTCTGCTTTAATAACCGAAGTTCCCACTGCTTTAGCAGTCACTGCCGCAGTATCGCTACCAGGCGTAACGGTTGCCGCCAATTGGTTATCCGAAGTCCATACTGCGCTGCCTGAAATGTTCGGAGTAGAATTCGCAGCATCGCGAACCTCAGCTTTAACGTTCAGGGTTTCGCCCATAAACAGGAATTGATCTCCTGTAGGAGTAAGTAGCAGCGCTTCATAAGGAGCACGTACATATACGTCTACTGTTTGTGTAATCCCTAGATAGGATACTGTAATTACAGCTTTACCAGCAGACAACACTTTGATCTCGCCTTTGTCTACTGTAGCTACACTAGCACTAGAAGAGGACCATTCCGCTTTCTCTGAAATATCATTTGCGCTGGATTTTGTAGTTTCTTTAGTCTCTGCAACCAACTTCAAAGGTGCATCTCCGACTAGCATCTCTAGTTCTTTAACGATTTTGTCGTCATGTTTAAGCTCAATTTCAGAATAAGGCAATTTCACTACAGCCTTAAAGGTTGCTGTTAAGGTCTTGTATTTGGCAGTGATCGTTGCTGTACCTTCACCAGCCAAAGTGATCTTACCTTCTGCAATGGTCAACACGCTTGTGTTGGAGCTGCTCCAAGTAGTATCAGCCGTTACATCCTTAGCAGAAGTCGCTGTTTCTCCACCAATCGCATTGGCTTTGACCAGCAGTTTATCCTCATCATCACCCAATTTGTAGTTCCCTTCAGAACTATATTCGAGCTTCAGTTCTTTAACAGGATGGGCTACCTCAACTTCAATGGTAGCAAGTGCATGATTATAAGTCGCTGTAATAATAGCTTTTCCACTGTCAATCGGAGTCAATAGGCCATTTACTACCTTTACAGCGTTTGTGTTAGAAGAATTCCATACAACTGCACCTGTCACATCTCTTTTAGATGAGGACCCTTCCACATTCGCATATACCTTAAGTTGCTTTGGCGTTTGTCCAACCGTAAGCTCTACTTTAGCGGAGCTTTCGAATTCAATCGAGTTGATATCGCCGGTCGCTGCAAAGACACTTACCGGAAAAACCGCAGTAGCTAACAATATCATGATGAGGAGCATTTTCGTCATTTTCCTGTACACAGTCATTTGTTCTCTCCCTTAGGCTATAATGTCGTTCGGTGGTTTATCCCCACACTCTTTTACTTATATCGACAATTGTACCCTAAGTGTTTACCCCCTGGCTCTATAAAGCGAAATTCGGGACTTTCAGACTAGATAATACGGTAAAGGTTGATCAAAATATTAGGAAGTAATATGCTAACTACTAAATTCTTTCTTGAAACAAGGGGGCTACGATGAGTGCAGAGAACGTCCAACTAGAAGCAATCCCGTCTCCTAAACAGGAAGATAGCTTCCTTAAAGGGGTAAAAGATTGTATTCCCACACTACTAGGGTACTTAAGCATCGGACTCGCAGCAGGTGTTGTTCAAAAGACAGCCGGGCTCAGCATTGCTGAGATTGCCTTAATCAGCTTGATTCTTTACGCGGGCTCAGCTCAGTTTATAGCTGCTGGAATGATAGCTGTTAGCAGCTCGCCTGCGGCCATTATTATTACGATATTTATCGTGAATCTTCGCCATATTTTACTTAGTGCAGCTCTTTCACCTTATTTCCGCCATCTTTCCCCACTGAGAAATATGCTGGTTGGTTCTTTATTGACTGATGAGACCTTTGGAGTTGCCATCAATCAAGCTTTGAATAAGCAGCAAATCAGTGAAAAATGGATGCACGGTCTAAATCTCACCGCTTATTTAAATTGGTTTCTTGCGAATGTAGCGGGAGCTTTTTTAGCCCAGTGGATCTCAGACCCTGATCAATTCGGTTTACAGTTTGCCTTACCTGCGATGTTTATTGGCATTCTTGTAATTTCCATGATTGACCGTAATAAAATCAAACTAGATTTGGTTGTCGCAATCCTTGCCGTGATCATAGCAGTAGGAAGCTCCTTCCTATTCTCCAGCAGTGTTGGAGTGATTATCGCTACAGTCATTGCGTCAACAATAGGGATGGTGTTTGAAAAATGGAAGTGAGATGGGATGTATTTCTGATCATTCTAGGAGCAGCTTTTGTGACCTTTATTCCCAGGGTGGCTCCGCTCATGATCCTTAGCCGGTTTGAATTGCCAGAATGGGGAATGCGCTGGTTAAACTATGTTCCTATCTCTGTTATGGCAGCATTAATAGGTCAGGAGATTTTTTTGAATGATGGGAAATTTTCGTCTTTAGCTAATAACATTGAGCTTTTTGCGGCATTGCCTACTTTTTTGATTGCGATAAAAACCCGGAGCTTGCTAGGCACTGTACTGGCGGGGATTGTTTCAATCATGATTCTACGGATGTTTTTTTGATCCACTTCTACGCGTATGAAGTCACTATCGGACACAGCTGACCTTATTCGCAGCATTATCCCACTTTTGGAACACTAACGGACACCATAGTCGCTATAGTCATGAAAAACACCTATTATGAACTACTTTCTGAGGAATAGCTGCACTGGAGTCCGAAACTAAGCATAAAAGGCAAAAAAAATACAAATAACGCCAGCTGGGTCCGAAAGCATCATGAGATTGTTATGAATTGGTGGTCTAGACAGCAACAACTTAAAAACAGAGCAGCCCTTCCCCGCTAACGGGAAAATGGCTGCTCTGTTGTCTTTTACTAATATCTATTGCTTAACGGATATCAATTGCTTAACGGATAGCCTGCTGAAGCCCAGTCTGACTAACCCCGACCAACTCACCGCGGCATTCGTTCACGCCAGCTTCCGTTATCCTCACCTGACAAAGTTCTCCTTGGAGTGAATCTTCTCCATCAAAGAACACCTGCAAATAGTTGTCGCTAAATCCATGCTGGATATTGCGCCCCGGAGCCCCTTTTGCGGCTCTTTCCGGAATAACACTTAATGTCTGGCCTACAAATTTGCGAGCATAAGCTATTTGCATTTCTTCCGAAAGATCAATCAATTCCTGCACGCGTACATTTTTGATTTCTTCGTCGATCTGATTCTCCATCCGCGCTGCCGGAGTGCCCGTCCGCTTGGAGTAAGGGAATACGTGCATCTCGGAGTAATTAATAGCCTTCATGAAGTCGTAGCCGGCACGGAACATTTCATCGGTCTCCCCCGGGAACCCAACGATAACATCCGTAGTAATCCCGACATCTGGCATCGCCTGACGGATCAGCTGCATTTTAGCGTAATATTCTTCTGTCGTATATTTACGGCGCATCGCTTTCAGCACATCATTATGTCCGGCTTGCAGCGGGATATGCAGATGACGGCACATTTTAGAGGAACGGTTCAGCACCTCCAGCAGCTTCTCATCGATCTGGCTAGCTTCGATAGAACTGATACGTACCCGCTCCAGTCCATCCACCTTATCTAGATCCCACAGCAAATCGGCTAGACGGTAATTATCAAGATCGTCACCGTAACCACCGGTATGAATACCCGTGAGCACAAATTCCTTATACCCTGCTTCTACTAATTGATGTGCCTGGGTTACGATACTTTTGGGATCACGGCTGCGGGAAAGTCCACGCGACCATGGAATGATACAGAATGTGCAAAAGTTGTTGCAACCATCCTGAATCTTCATAAAAGCACGCGTCCGATCCGCAAAGCCAGGTACATCCATCTCTTCGAATTCACGTGTCTTCATAATATTACGAACAGCGTTGACCGGCTGACGTGAGGCTTCAATGTTCTTTACATGCGTCATGATCTGATCGCGGTCCTGGTTACCAATAACAAGATCGACACCAGGAATATCAAGAATCTCACCAGGAGAGGTCTGCGCATAGCAGCCAGTAACCGCCACGATAGCTTCCGGATTGCGGCGAACGGCACGACGAATCATTTGACGGCTTTTTTTGTCACCTGTATTAGTTACAGTACAAGTATTAATCAGATATACATCGGCGGGTCCCTCAAAATCGACCTGCTCGTAACCTTCATTTTTGAATAGCTGCCAGATGGCTTCAGTGTCATAAAAATTCACTTTACAACCTAAAGTATAAAATGCTACGGATGGCATCTCTTAAGCTCCTCCCATTTCTCCCGATTCATATAAAATACAAGCAGCGGCAACCATGCCCGCTGTCTCACAGCGCAGAATACGCCGTCCTAGTCCTACGGAAACCGCACCAGCTTCTTCTGCCTTTTGGCATTCCTCTGGTGTAAAACCCCCTTCAGGACCTACCACAATCAGTACCTTCCCACCAGCCTGCGGTGAAAGCGAGGATAACCAAGGGGCAACACTGCTGCGAAGCTGCAAGCCTTCTTCTTTTTCATAACAGAAATAAACAGCATCATATTCACTAAAAGTCTGTAGCAGCTGCTTCCAGGATAACGGTGAGCCTACAGCCGGAACGATGTTCCGGTGTGCCTGCTCGGCAGCTTCTTTACAAATTTTACGCCAGCGGTCCAGCCGCTTACTTTCCTTGCGTTCATCGTATTGTACAATCGTGCGCTCCGACAGAAAAGGAATAAAACCAACGGCTCCAATTTCTGTACACTTTTGAATGACAGTTTCCATCTTATCGGCCTTGGGTAAGCTCTGAGCCACTGTGATTTTTATCCGCGGTTCATGCGTCATCTCCAGGGTTTCCAGGATGTTCACTGTCACTTCCCCTATTTCGATCTGAGCAATCTCCACTAACGCTTCACGGGAGACGCCATCGCTGACAATAAGCTTGTCCCCAACCTTACCGCGCATGACTTTGGCAATATGCCTTGCATCTTCCCCGTCAATTCTAACGTTATCTGCACCAAACTGCTCTGGTGTAACAAAATATCGCTGCATCTCTTCATCATCCTGTTCATGAATTCAGTAAGAAGAAACGGTAAAGACGCCTTAATAAAGACGTCACCCGTTTCTTAGAGAAATATAACTATGGATCAGGCGAAATTTAACTATCCTATTTTTCAACAAATTACATAATACAATGTTTAAGCAGGGTTGACCAGACTTCAGTCCCTACCTTAGCTGCCAAACATTCTTAGGAATAGCTGCACAAATGTTCTCGACATTTCACTAGCCCAGTGGCCAAGAGGATCGATGGTATAGGTTCGTAACCCTGGAATAAACAGAATTAATAAAAAGATAAATACAGCCCATTGCTCAAATTGCTGTAATCTGCCCCGAATGGAGCGAGGAGCAATATCCTCCACAATCCGGTAGCCATCCAGCGGAGGCAATGGAATCAGATTGAACAAGAATAAAAAGAAGTTCCATTGAATAAAGGTGCCAAAGAACAGATACACTGCCTCTAAAACGCGATCATTGGAGATCGACTCTAATACACCGGTTGCCGCAAGCACCCCATATATTAAAGCACCAATAATCCCTAGTAACAGGTTACTGATTGGGCCCGCAGCAGACACAATGACTCCCATCAGACGGGGGCGGCTAAAGTTATCACGGTTTACAGGAACTGGACGTGCCCACCCGAAACCAGCAACCAGCAGCAGTAAAATACCAAAAAAATCGAAGTGTACAGCAGGGTTAAGCGTCATACGTCCTAATAATCTAGCGGTAGGGTCACCGAACTTATTTGCGAAATAAGCATGACTGAATTCATGTACTGTAAAAGCAATTAAAATCGTAATGAGCAGAAAAGGAAGCTGATCCAGATCTACACGTATTATACTTTGCAATATATCCATTTTTACCTCTTTCCGGCTGTAAATGCCACCCAATCTTCTTCACGGGATACTTCCATAATCTCAAAGCCGGACTCTTGTAGTGCGTTAGCCACAAGTCCTTCTTTATCCTTATAAATACCAGAGGTAATATACAAGCCTCCTGGCTGAAGTGCACGATACACATCATCCGTAAACAATACGATGATTTCTGCCAAAATATTCGCAACTACAATCTTCACCGGGAGTGTAACGCCGAGGCTATCCTCTGTTACTTGCTCCGCAGGTGTTCCCTCAAGAGTGTGACCCGGTCTAGCGGATGGCCACATTTCTCCAGCAGCCGTGTCAGCTACACCTTCACCGCCTAGCAAGGAGAGCAGGTCGCTTTCTTTTACCGTAATGAACTTTTCAAGTTTATTCAGTGCTACATTCTCCCGCGCACTTTCAACAGCTACAGGGTCCAAATCTAACGCCAGCACGGATTTCGCACCGAGCAGCATTGCACCTACAGCCAATATTCCTGAACCCGTACCAACATCGATTACTTCTTCGCCGCCGCTAATATTCTTCTCGAGCGCACGCAGGCACAAAGCTGTTGTAGGGTGAGTCCCTGTACCAAATGCCATACCAGGGTCCAGCTCAATGATTGCTTCATCTGGGCTCTCAGGCGTATATTCCTCCCAAGTTGGTTTAATCGTGAGACGCTCCGATACCCTGAGCGGTTTAAAATATTGCTTCCAAGCATGCGCCCATTCGTCTTCATCTACGGTTTTCCAAGAAATCAGCGATTTGCCCGGATCAATGCCGTACTCACGCAATTCTGCTACCCGTGGAGTCAGTTCTTCTATAACAGCATCCATATCCGTGGAATCGGCATAATAACCTTTGATTACCGCTTCCCCTTCTGGGATATCATTCAAGGGTTGGTCGTATAATTCACCGTAACGCGTATTCCGTTCTTTACTGAGTGTTCCGGATTCTTCAATAGAAACCCCACCCGCTCCTGCTTCATATAAAAAATTCGAAATCATTTCTTGTGCATCTTCTGTTGTATGTATCGTCACTTCATGCCATAACATCTTTATGTGATCCTCCTAAAGTTTTGTGAGCGTTAGCTTCATTGATTAACTTCGTGCAAAACTGGCTTCGAAAGCATAGGCTTAGTTTTGTGAGCGTTAGCTTCATTGATTAACTTCGTGCAAAACTGGCTTCGTAAGCATAGACTTAGTTTTGTGAGCATTCGCTTCATAGTATAACATTTCTTCTTGGGGTAACGCCAAACTACAGATCAACGCTCTGCCATGCCCGTGCTGTTCCTGCAAAAGCAATCGAGCGAATGATCATCTACCATCCCCGATGCCTGCATAAAAGCATAACATATGGTAGAGCCGACAAACTTCATGCCTCGCTTTTTTAATGCTTTACTCATTGCGTCAGACTGAGCCGTTGAAGCAGGGACATCCGCACGTGTCTTCCAATGGTTAAGTGTAGGCGCGCCCCCCACAAAGCTCCAGAGATAATCTGAAAAGCTGCCTGTTTCCGCACTAATTTGCAAATATACTTTTGCATTACGAATGATAGAATCAATCTTTAAGCGATTTCTAATAATCCCAGGATCGTTCATCAGCTCAGCAATTTTCAGCTCATCATAATGCACAATTTTTTCCGGATCAAATCCATCAAATACCTCTCTGTAATGTGCCCGTTTTTTTAAGACGGTGTACCAGCTTAACCCTGCCTGCATGCCTTCGAGCATAAGTAATTCAAACAGCTTCCGGTCATCATACAGAGGTTTGCCCCACTCTTCATCATGGTATGCGATATATAAAGGATCCTCATTAACCCAAGCACAGCGAGTGATTTCCATCCTTTTCTCTCCTTTACGCTAATCCTCGCTGAGTCCACTCAGCATCTACTCACTGTAAACGAAAAAAAGGGAAGAACACAAGGTTCCTCCCTAAAAAAGATTTTCTATGGCCGCAGCTGCACTCTTGTTTCTTTATCCGGATCGTCAGTCGTATAGAAGAATATATAAATAGAAGCTTCTGTACCTTTGAAACCCTTGTAAACATCAATGGCCTTATTGTTTCCATCCCCCGTGAAATTAACGGTCAGAGGTTTACCTAAAATACGCTCTTTCCCCAGTCCGATATGGGTCTGGTTAATTCCACCGAAGCGAGCATCTTCACTTTCAGTCTCTACATAAAGATCGGCACCCTGCATATAGTACGTCCATTTTACCGGGTATCCGCTAAGCTGCTGGATAAGCGTCTGTTTCTTATCAGATATATTCGTCAACAGAAGTGGTGTTTTTTCGTCCTTGTTAATTTTATAGCTGCCGTGCTGAGTCACCTTGTATTTAGCAACAAAGGTAATTGGCGTCTCTTCTGTGATTTCAAGGTCAACTGGCCGCTCAAAACGAAGCACTGTTAATTCCGGCTCACCTTCTGGAGATCTCCAGAAATTGCCCTCCAGCGTCTTGCCTGCTACTTCAAGAGTAGACTTTTGATACGGGAAATTGTTGCCTTTCTCTTTACTTCTAATAGCGATTCGAATTTGAGTAGGCGTCACTACCATTTTCTCCAGCGTGTAATTAGGTTCGCCCTCTTCTAGCGGCAGATTCAATGAAGTATTTATGGTTCCGCTCTCCATCTGCTTTTTGCTTAATTGAAGATCAAAAGCTAGGGGCCCCTCAACCTTTTTCTCTTGTTTCATGTACTGCAGCTTGTAATTCACTTCTCCACTGGAAATATCAGCCGCCTTAAAATATTGCTGGGACGTATATTCCCCGTTTTCTCCCGGTGTACCGAAAGCACCTCCAGCCAGCGAATTTATGAGCGTTCTGTTTTTGTAAGCGACTATATTTGGAAAGGCCCATTCTTTTGTTTCTGGCTGATCAAAAATGATCGCTGAAGAGAATAATATTTTTTCTTGTCCTTGGGTAAAAGGTTTCACCTCTATGCTGCGCATTCCTTCCTGTCCAATAGGAAAATTTTGTGTCTCCTGCGATTGGATATCCAGCGGTAAATCTAACTCCTGTGTGCTAAAGGCTTGCAGATTATCTGCAACTAGTTGCACATTCACAGTATCCTTTTTCGGTGTCCAATCACTCTCGAAATATCCGTTGTAATGTTGATTTTTCTCATCCCATAACACATAACTGAACTCACTAGGACCATTCGCCCCATCTGCGCCCTTCAAAGTCATTCCATTAACATTCCAATTTTCATTTTCCAAGCGTTTTCCTACATCCAAAGTGAATAAGATAACCGTCCGATTCTCATCCACAATCGCTGTATGTAGCTTCAGAGTTACTCCATCCTGCGTCACTGACTGGTTCAGTTGTTGTCCGAGATTTTGGGCCAGCGCTGCTTGAACGCCTCCTCTCCCATGGAGCAAATTATCCCAATCATAATGCACTGCTGCATATACGGGTGCCGCTGCAATAAGTACTGAAAATGAAGCCACCACAGCTATTTTACTCCAGTTTCTCCCTCTGTTCCCGCTACCATTCGCCATACGAAGTTGTAGGGGAGTCATTGTACTGTTTTCTTGCTCTAAACGTCCCCACATGCGTTCAAAATCTGGATAAGGCACACCTTTATCTTCATTTAAACGATGCTCCAGCATATTTTCTAACTTTTTCAAAAGCTTCGCCCTCCTTTAGTTCAAGTTGAACCCCAGCCTCCTGCAGGATTCTCCTCATTACCGTTAGCCCTTTATGCAGCCTAGATTTGGTCGTTCCAAGTGGAATGGACAGCAGATCCGAAATTTCAGCCAGACTGAAATCATGCATATACCTAAGTGTGAGCACCATCCTAAGTTTGATAGGGACCTGGCTCATATATTGCGCCCACTCGACCTCCGTCTCACGCTGCTCAATCTGCTGCTCCACAGCTGTTTCTGCCGTTTTATTAAAGAAATGAAGGTTGTCCGTAATCTTCTGTTGTAAAGTCCGTTTTCGTTTCAAATGATTGAGGCAATGGTTGACCGTTATTTTCATAATCCAAGCCTTGATATGCTCCACGTGCTCACGATTACTGCGAAATACGGTAATAAAGACATCCTGAGTCAAATCCTCTGCATCCGCCGCGTCATGCACCATATAGTAGCAAGTCCGGTATACATCTTTATTGTAGGTTTCAAATAACTCCCGGTTACTCTCCAAATTTTGCGCCCTCCTTTCTTGACTGAGATATCTATATGACAACCAATCCTTGGAAAAGGTTCGTTTTTCTGAGCATAAACTATCGCTACTCTTAAAGACATAGAGAAAATCAAACAGGCTTAATAATCTGAATGAAGCAAATGGAGGAAGGACAATGACTCTTTTAACTACTGGTCCGTAGAAAACAATGTTAACTCAGAAAACAACACAAGACTTACACAACAGGTCACTGTCAAAATTGCTAATGGTAGCGGTCAGATTGCTTCCACAGTTCTGATCGAAGGCTACTACATGAATGAAGAAAGAATTCAATATGTAGGTGATCTGCTAGATGTGATGCCAAATCATCCAATCCAACTCTCATTTTGGGGTAAAGACAGTGCAGAGAAATTAGTAGCCCAGCATCGATTAGCTACAGCAGAATTACTCGGATATGGGGCAACTGGGGCAACTGGGGGGACGGGGGGCTAAAGGTGGGACTGGCTCTGATGGGGCGATTGGGGACACCGGAGTTACTAAGGTTAGTATTACTGTAGACGGAGTCATCACAAATCATAGATATATGATTCCTACCTTGATTGTTAACAAAATCGGATAATACCAACAATAAAAGGGTCCATCTCTTTCAAGTAGGAGACCGACCCTTTTTTGCTGATATTCAATCTATCAACATACATATTAACAATTAAAGGATATCCATAACCTCGCGCGCTTGTGTGTCGAGATTTTGTGCAGAAGAAGCAATCTTCGAAAAATCCTCCAACGCTACCAGAACCTGCTGCTGACTATCTTCTATACTTTCTTGTACTTGATTTGTACCTATAGAGATCTTTCCAATTTCCAGCGTGATCGCATCCACACTATCCCGTACCTTTATGATCGAATCTTGTACCATGGAAGATAATTTTCTTACTTCTTTTGCCACTACGTCAAAACCTCGCCCATACTCCCCGGCATGCGCTGCCTCAATAGCAGCATTTAGGGCTAATAATTGCGTTTGCGAAGCAATATCGCGAATCGTTTGCACGATGCTATGAATCGCTACAGCTTGCTTTTCAAGATTAGCTAAAGTATGTGTATTTTCTATCGATACTTCGGCGATTTTGTTGATGCTTCGTAATAATTCTTGACTGCGCTCAATACCTAAATCTGCTCTTTGATTCAAGCTGTCTGCCATCTCTTGCATCCGTTGGACAACATTACTCATGTTGTTTTGTCTTTGGGTGATATTAGTTGCTATTTTAGATACTCCGATGACTTGTTCATTGCTTTCATCAAACACTGGCATGTAGGTGGCTTCAAGCCAAACCGCATTTCCTTTCGAATCCATTCGTTCGATCTTATCCTGAAAACTCTTCCCTGTAAAAAGATCCTGCCAAAACCGTTCGTAACCTGGGCTATCTGCGAAATGTGGAAAACAGAATTCTTTATGATGCATTCCGTACATTTCATCTTTTTTATATCCCATGGAATTTGCAAAAACTTCATTCACATAAGCTACCCGGCGATCAAGGTCAAACCGGATAATAGCTAAATTTCTTTCTAAAGATCTAACAACAAGCTCATCAGTAACTCCTTGAGAGTGTACCAGCCCCATTCTAATTCCCCCTGAAAAAATTCAATAGTTGATTGGTCGTAGTTAGTATATTCGAACAATTATACATCCTTAATCTGTAGTGTGATATTAGCTATTTTACTTAAAATATTTATAACATCTGCAGACGTTAATATACTCGAAATGATGATAATTAGGGAAAACATCCCTAATGATGTGCAAGATTCGAATGTTCATCTATCTTTTTGGGAAATACTCCCCAAAAACTCATGAAATCAGGTCTTTTTCTATCTTTTCGAGCGTTTTTTAGGGAGGTTTTCCCTAAAATCTCTTTTTTTCGAGCATTTAGAGAAAAATAGAGGGAGGTTTTCCCTAATTTCATTTTCCAACAGAAAAATATCTACAGCTACGTCGACTATGAGACCCCCAAATTCTTCTTAGCATTAGCCTTACTTATAAGCTAAAAGCTTGCCCTAACTTAGTTCATTTTTACTGATCCATTACCAAAAACCCCAGCTGCAAATATCAGCTAGGGTTCAAACTCTCAATTTCATTTTCAAATTCCTATCATTCTCAATCCCATTTAGCAAAGTATGGAAGTTCCTCCGTTTTCAAATGCACTCCAGCCAGGCTGCGGCGCAGCAAGCCACGCCTACCCTCGCCTTCATGCAACAGTTGTCTGCGACCTGTACGAATATATTCCTTCTCCCATTGTACACACATTCAAAATTATCTTACTTATTGGATTTATAATCTTTTATTTTAATCCCCAAAACCATATCCTTCTGATATGCGTCAGCTTGCTTCAAACCAATAATCCTTGGGTCTGAAGGGTAGTGACGTTCAAGATATAACAAAAATGCGTGATGAAACCTAATTTCGGCATCCAATTTATTCAGTTCATTCGGATGATTCTCTAGTTCGGTTAATTCTGCTTCCCATCGATACAAATCGCTCGCCTCAGAGCGCTCCATACGAACCTTCTTTGTCAGCTCCCGCAACTCACGATAGGCGCGTTTTACTTTTGGAGAGTACAACTGCTTCTGGTTCAAATAGGTTAATAATGCGATCAATAAGGCTAACCCTGTCCACAAAATAACGTTATCCATCTTCTCCCCCCACACTTAAGCTCTTCGCCCTAATTATACATGCCCAAACGCAAAAATACCCCACAAAGTGAGGTATCCGCCTTAGCTTTTTTAGCTGCTATTCTTTCTTCATAATCTCATTCAGCTGACGTTTGTCCGCTTCTTGTGCGCGATCCTGAGCTTCAATATCATCAAGATCGGCTTCCGCCGCCGAGAATTCTACATCCTCTGCTTTAGCTTCGTATAACATTTTCAATTTCTCCGTCTTGGAGAAGATTTGTGAGTTCTCTCTATCCATTGTTCGTCTCCTTTCTTCTTACTCAATGAAGTGCCTGATCAGGCCATCCCGCCTGCTTCTTCAATTAAGCGCAGAGCCTGATCGTAGGACTTCGTATGCACAATAACCGTAAGCAAAATATCTCTCCCCGTTGGACCACCGTTACCACCATGACTCATCCCGCTAGAGCTGGTGTCCGCAGCTGCAAGTATGCCTGTGTGTGCATGCTCAGCAGTCATGGAGTCCATTCTGGCCACATTGCCTGTCACCGGATTTACCCCTGAGCTAAAGCTGGTACCTCCATATCTACTGAAGCGATCAATGGAAACTTCAATGGCCCGAAGTGCACGAAGCTTGCGCGCGACGCCTTCGGCTTCCTCTGGACTTTTAAAATATGCCAAAATATATCTTTCCGACATCTTATCCCCGCTCTCGCTTGAAATTCAGATATCTATTGCATTCATTTATATTGTCTTAATTTCATTTGTTTTATGCTCTGATTTTCTTATATTCCACTTATCTACTGGGAATTCGACATTTTCCTCAACGCTTCGCTGCAATATGGTACTAAAGTTGTATATTCGATTTGAAGTTATAGCTGTAGAATAAATTTAATTTTCATAATTTTTTACATTTTATTTTGAGGAGGAGAACCACAGACTCATTGCAATACAAAAAAATTCATTTGGGAGGATGAACTTATTTGAAACGTACCTTTAAACACTCTATTCAAAGATTTGGTATTGGAGCGGCAAGCTTCGGACTGGCTGTGTCTGTTCTTTTTCCATCAGCTGCATTTGCGAACTCATCCCTTGAATCTTCAACCCTGGTTACGGATGTACAGTCTCAAAGTGTAACCCCTCATAACTATGCTGGAATACTCAAAGGTTCAGCACCAGTATCAGTAATTGTGGAATTGACTAATAAACCAGTCAGTGTGTATGTAAATGAGGCAAAAACTTATTCTTTACGATCCTCAGTCTCCTCACAACGCAGTAAAATTATCTCAGAGCATAAAAGCTTTATTTCCTCAACACAGAAAATCGATGCCGATATCGGTTTTGAATACAGTGAGATTTTTAACGGGTATTCCATTACGCTGCCAGCCAATCAAGTAAACAAGCTGTTAGAGCTTCCAGGCGTTGCGGCTATCTATCCAAATGAAGAAGTACATGCACTAGCAGACAGTGTTGAAGTAGCGACATTACCTGTTACACGTTCCTATTCAGACAGCGGCAAGCTAATAGGCGCGGACAAACTACATGATTTAGGTTACACAGGCAAAGATATACAGGTAGCTGTTGTTGATACTGGTATTGATAAGAATCACCCTTTGTTAAAAGATAATTATAAGGGTGGCTATGATGTATATGATCAGGATGATGATCCGGCTGAAACAGCCCCTGATGCTAACTTCCCTCCAAGAGCAGGTACTCCTTACGAAACCTCGCATGGTACACACGTTGCCGGGACAATTTTAGATGTGGCACCTGAGGTAGAATTGTATGCGTATCGCGTACTTGGTCCCTATGGATCTGGTTCCACAGCAGATGTAATTGCGGGTATTGAGAAAGCAGTCGATGACGGAGCAGATGTGATTAACCTTTCTCTAGGCTCTAGTGTCAACCAAAGCTATTCCGCGAGTTCAATCGCGATAGACAATACCGTAAAATCGGGCGTGAATGTTATTGTTGCCGCCGGTAACGCTGGACCGGATGCAGGAACACTGGGCGAACCCGCTGGTGCCCAACTCGCGCTTAGTGTTGGAGCTTCTACTACTCCGATAAATACCCCTTTCTTTGATATTGGCGATGTTAAAAAGATTCCCGGGACATTAGCCAGTTACTCCCCAGATTTAATCGATAATATTGCTGGCAGTAAGATCGTTTTCGCTGGTCTTGGGAGTCATTCCGATTACAAAAATCTGGATGTCAAAGATAAGGTAGTGCTTGTTGATCGGGGCTCGCTGAGCTTCTCAGACAAATCTCTTAATGCCAAAGCTGCTGGTGCGAAGCTTTTGCTGATTGCCAATAATGAGCCTGGTGAAATCAGCCCCACCCTTGGTGCGCCTGGGGATTACATTCCTACCTACGGAATCAGTCAAGCCGATGGCAAAAAAATAAAAACTCAGATGGCTGCTGCTAAAGATATAATCAGTTACTATATAGCGCTTGAAGTAAATCAGTTAGCAAACTTCAGTTCTATGGGTCCAGGGATGCCCGATTATCTAATAAAACCTGATGTTGTAGCGCCCGGAGTCAATATCAACTCGACGATCCCTAGCTGGGATGGGAACTATGACCATGCTTTCGGCTTAAAAAATGGTACTAGCATGGCAACCCCACATGTTGTAGGAGCTGTGGCTTTGTTACTGAGTAAAAACTCTGATCTGAAGCCAAATGAAATTAAAGCTCTGCTGATGAACAATGCTGATCCTATCTTTAACCGTGATGGGAATTCTTACTCCTTGTACCAACAAGGTGCAGGTTTAATTAATCTGGAGAAGTCGATAAACGCTAAATCCATTGCTAAAGTCGGTGAGATCCTTAACAGCGGTCTTCCGGGTACTGTTGAAATTCCTTATTACACAGGTTCCTTATCCTTCGGCTTACAGCCAAAGGGTGTTACTGTAACGAAAGCTGTCTATGTAGAGGACTTTAAAGGGAATGGAGAAACATACACCCTGTCCACCAAATGGCTGACAGAAGCTCCTACTGATATTAGTATTGATTTTGCACCAAACAGCGTTACCTCAGGGGCAGATCAATATGCACAATTTACACTCAATGTATCTAAAACAGCAAAAGAGGGCGCACATGAAGGCATCCTGTTACTTACCTCTGATACAGAAACCCTTCGTCTGCCATTTAACGTTGTTGTAGGTGACCAATTTAATGTAGCACCTATTAATCAGCTCTCTTTTGAAAGTCCACAAATTTCACCTAATGGTGATGGTCGCTCAGACGACACCACCTTTACCTTTTCTGTCAATGAAGAGCTGGAAGGCATAAGTTTCGTTGCCTCTTCAAAAGATGCTCCTGAAACAGTTTTAGGTGAAGTTTATGCGATCGATGAGAAGATCTATCGTGGTGTATACGAAGTTCCAAATTGGGATGGAACATTAACAGACCTGGAGACCTCCGCCAAGTCTACTTTAGCAGATGGTCACTACTACATCATTCCTGTGCTTCCCAATGGGCAACTGCTCGAGAAACAAAAGGCCGAGTTCACAATTGATACCGAGAAGCCACTAGTTTCCGGCATCACCATTGAGGAGTATGAACGCGAAGCGCCAACCGATCCTGGCGTGGCACAAATTAGTGGTTTCATTGATGATGACCTAATGGCCTATTATATTTCTAATACAAACCCTATTGGAAACTGGTTTACCGTATATGCCGAAGGCAAACATTATGATGGGAATGCTTATAAATTTGGCGGTGTGATTGCAAATAACGGTGCCTTTACCATTGATGTTCCTGTTAACGAGGGGCTAAATGAGTACAAAGTCCATGTGGTCGATAAAGTTGGCAATGGTGCAGACGACGATGATTACGTTCAGCGGCTGCTTTATAGCACAGGGGACGGTACTTTCACAGTAACTCCGGCTCTTTCTGCATCCACCATTGAAGTAGGACAATCTGTGACCGTTAATTTAGATTATTCCGTGACAGATGAGGTTTATGGCGTCTATGGGGCTTCATTCGGTGTCATATACGATGATTCCCTTGAAACACCGGTAATCCAGCCAAGCGTACAGCTGGTTACGTATCAAGAGGAGCATTTCTCTAGTGTTCCACTTACAGAATATTCACAAACGTATGATCTTGGAGACGGCCACAAACTGACACAATATAGTGTCAATCTGTCAGGAGGTGCTTATCACGGCTCTGGCTCACTAGCCCAAATAACCTTCGAACCAGCAACAGCAGGAGATTATTCCTTTGAGCTATATGATGTCCAGATTTGGAATGATGCCACAACATCAACTATCCCATCTGGTTTGAGAACAGTAAGTGTAACTGTAAACACACCTGAAAAACCTACACCAACGCCGACACCGACACCAACGCCAACACCATCAGCAACGCCAGATCCAACAGAAACACCAACACCGACACCAACACCATCGCCTACATCGCCTCCATCTTCTGAGTCGTATGTACCTACAGCAACCAGCACTCCCACTCCTGGACCTTCTTCCAAATCCGGGAAGCTAGTAGAGACAGCCGATCCAGCTAGTGGTAAAGCTTCAGCGGTGTTTAATATCTTAGATACTGCATTAACAAATTCGATTCAGAATGCAAAAGATAAGACTTCTGTACTTGATCTTAGCGATGTGAATTTCAATAAGTATAGCCAAGTCGTTATTACGCTTACCCCGGCGCAAGCTGAACAGTTGAAGAAATCGGAGAATGCACTCAGCCTTAACGGTAATGGATTCAATGTTCTTATTCCAGCGGCAACCCTTCCGGATTTCATTAGCAGCAGTGGTTTGTTGCTTACGATAAGTCTGGCTGATGCTAGTGATGCAGCAGTGTTATCAGGAAGCTCAGCTGCGATCAATATTGGTTCTTCCATTCTTACCATCAAAAATGGTTGGACAACCGGAAAGCCGGTTACCCTTCAGCTTAATCTAAAAGACAGCAGTCTACGTGATGCTCGAAAAACTGCCGCCTATGCAGAAACAAAGGATCATAAATGGTCCTATCTGCAACCTGGATCTTTCTCTAAAGAAGGTATTCTACAGTTTACAGTTACTGGCGACGGCTCTTATAGCGTTGCATCCCGTAATGTAAGCTTCAAGGATATCGGCACACACTGGGCTAAAGGCGATATCGAAGTTCTTGCTGCTCATAGCATCATTGCCGGCAAAGGAACCGATGGCAGCTTCAAGCCTGCTGACACCTTAAATCAAGCGGAACTGTTAACGCTCTTCGACCGTCTACTCGGAAAAGGTGACACATGGAATACTCGTATCAAACAAAGTGGTTCACGCGATGTGCTGACTCGCGAAGAAGCAGCCCTTATCATTGCTGAGGCCCTAGGCGCTGATCTTACAGTAGCTAAGACTCCTTTGAGCTTTAAGGATGCCGACAACATCGCTGCAGAAGCACGTAACGCCGTAGCCTATGCTGTAAGCAAAGGTTATCTCAAGGGCGTTGGTGCGGACAACTTCAATCCACAAGGCACTCTGACTCGTGCACAAGCAGCAACGATTCTGAGCCGTGTGTTTGAGGACCTACGTTCTTAAACAGTATCTAGTTGAACTCTCAAAGAAAGCCCCAGCAGCCATTTGGCTGCTGGGGCTTTCTCGTCTTAAGGTCACATCTGCGGCGTATACGAGGCAACTATCGGACACAGTTGCACTTAAACGCTGAATTATGCGACATTTGCCATGCCAACGGACCCCATAGTCACTATTAGCACGTAAAACACCAATCATGGGCGCTTTTCTGAGCAATAGCTGCACTGGAGTCCGAAACTTCGCTCAAAAGGAGAAAAATGTGCTAATTGCATCAGCTGAGTCCGACTTCGCACAAAAGGCAATAAATTTGCAAATAGCGTCAGCTGGGTCCGTATGCCTCCAGATTCTTCCGGGTCCTATCCACGCAGAAGATTATGCTCGGCACTATCGGACACCGTTGCACTTAAACACTAAATTATGCGACATTTGCCATGCCAACGGACCCCATAGTCACTATTAGCACAAAAAACACCAATCATGAGCACTTTTCTAGGGAATAGCTGCACTGGAGTCCGAAACTTGGCTCAAAAGGCGATAAATTTGCAAATAGCGTCAACTGGGTCCGTATGCCTCCAGCGTCTTTCGGGTCCTATCCACGCAGAAGATTATGCTCGGCACTATCGGACACCGTTGCACTTAAACACTAAATTATGCGACATTTGCCATGCCAACGGACCCCATAGTCACTATTAGCACGAAAAACACCAATCATGAGCACTTTTCTAGGGAATAGCTGCACTGGAGTCCGAAACTTGGCTCAAAAGGCGATAAATTTGCAAATAGCGTCAACTGGGTCCGTATGCCTCCAGCCTCTTCCGGGTCCTATCCACGCAGAAGATTATGCTCGGCACTATCGGACACCGTTGCACTTAAACGCTGATTTATGCGACTTTTGCCATGCCAACGGACCTCATAGTCGCTATTAGCACGAAAAACACCAAATATGAGCACTTTTCTAGGCAATAGCTGCACTGGAGTCCGAAACTTCGCTCAAAAGGCGATAAATATGCAAATAGCGTCAGCTGGGTCCGTATGCCTCCAGCCTCTTCTGGGTCCTATCCACTCGGATGATTATTCTCAGCGCTATCGGACACAGTTGCACTTAAACGCTGGATTATGCGCTATTTGCCATGCCAACGGACCCCATAGTCGCTATTAGCACGAAAAACACCAAATATGAGCGCTTTTCTGGGCAATAGCTGCGCTGGAGTCCGAAACTTCGCTCAAAAGGCGATAAATTTGCAAATAGCGTCTTCTGGGTCCGCAAGCCCACCTAGATAATTCAAAGCATATAGTGTGTTTAAAAAAGCTGGAGACCAGTCGGGGGTTTCAAGGTTACAGGGTTCGCGGTTCGCGGTTCGCGGTTCGCGGTTCGCGGTTCGCGGTTCGCGGTTCGGGGTTGCCGGGGTTGCCGGACTTGTCGGGGTCACCGGGGTTACCGAATTTACCGGGGTTACCAGGTTTACCGAGGTTACGGGATTGGCCGAGTTAGCCAAACACGCAGAATTCCGCAGGTTCAAGCATCACAGCTCCTCCAAAGATTTGCATGAGGTTGGTTAACTGGCCCTGCCCTAATCTCATGCCTGGACAAAAACGCAGAGCAGCGATCCCCCAATAACGGGAGGTCGCTGCTCTGCTGTCTTTTTCTATTCATTTACTGAATGAATGAGTTAAGATATCAGTCCCCGCGAAACGCACGTTTCACACGATCAAAGAAGGACTGCTCGTGCTCATGTGTGTTTTCTCCGTTCAGAGAAGCGAACTGGCGTAGCAATTCTTTTTGCTCTTCATTGAGCTTGCTAGGTGTCACAACAATTACCCGTACATGCTGATCACCTTGGCCAGATCCACGCAGACGTGGAACACCTTTACCTTTGAGGCGGAAGAAAGTGCCTGTTTGCGTTCCGGCAGGAATCTTCAGCTTCACTTTTTCGGTTAAGGTTGGAATTTCAATTTCATCACCAAGTGCTGCCTGTGCAAACGTAAGCGGAACCTCGCACATAATATCATCGTTCTCACGCACGAAGAAATCATGCGATTTGACACGGATAACAATATACAAGTCTCCAGCAGGACCGCCGCGTAAGCCGCCTTCGCCTTCGCCAGTCATGCGCAGCTGTGCACCGTCATCAACACCGGCCGGGATACGCACATGGATCTTGCGTTGCTTTTTAACCTTACCCTGTCCGGCGCAAGTCGTACATTTTTCCTTAATAATCTTACCTGTACCACTGCAGTGTGAACAAGGACGACGATTACGCATCTGTCCAAGCGGTGTATTCTGTACGAATTCCTGTTGTCCACTACCATGACATACGGAACAAGTCTCTGGTTTAGTGCCCGGTTTAGCCCCGGAGCCGTAGCAGGTATCGCAAGTTTCTGTACGTGGAATAGTAATATCGGTTTCTTTGCCGAATACCGCTTCCTTGAATTCAATGGTCATGGTATACTGCAAATCCCCACCGCGCTGCGGTGCGTTAGGATCACGGCGTCCGCCGCCTCCAAAGAACATATCAAAGATATCGCCAAGTCCTCCGAAGTCGCCACCACCGCCGCCTCCGAAGCCGCCCATACCTTGGTTAGGGTCAATATGGCCATATTGGTCATATCTAGCTCGCTGTTGTCCATCACTAAGAACATCATAAGCTTCTTTTACTTCCTTAAACTTAGCTTCAGCGTCATCTGCTTTATTCACGTCTGGGTGATATTGGCGCGCCAATTTCCGGTACGCTTTTTTCACCTCATCGTCTGAAGCATCTCTACTAAGGCCAAGCACTTCATAATAATCGCGTTTATCTGCCACTGCTTTCACCTCCGTGCATACATACTCAAATTCCTTATTACCTGTCAAACAAACCATTATACGATAAAGCCTCAGGATCTGACCATCCAGATTCAGCGATGTTTATTCTTACAATATCAGAAGGCGCATTCGCAAAGAGTGTGCAATCTGATATTACAAAAGGAAAGTCAAAACACGGGATGACCCGGTTTTGACCTTCCCTTCTTAACTATATAAGAATTTATCAGTTTCCTATTACACTTATCGTATAAGGTTACCCTTGATTCTTATCTTCGTCAACAACCTCATAGTCAGCGTCAACTACATTATCTTTTTTAGGAGCGCCTTCAGCGGCTCCAGCGCCACCTTCAGCACCTTGCTCAGCTTGAGCAGCTTGTTCGTACAGCTTCATGGACAACTGTTGTACAATCTCAGTCAATGCTTCTGTAGCTGCATTGATTTCTTCAAGATTGTCAGTTTCAAGTGCTGCTTTAACTTTATCTTTAGCTTCATTTGCTTTTTCAACATCAGAAGCATCAGCTTTATCGCCAAGGTCTTTAATTACTTTTTCAGTAGAATACACGAGTTGGTCAGCACCGTTCTTCGCTTCCACCAGTTCTTTACGCTTACGGTCTTCCTCAGCGTGAAGCTCGGCATCCTTCATCATTTGTTCTACTTCTGCGTCGCTCAGGCCGCTGGAAGAAGTGATAGTGATTTTTTGGCTCTTGTTCGTGCCTTTATCTGTTGCAGATACATTTACGATACCGTTGGCATCAATATCGAAAGAAACTTCGATTTGTGGCACGCCACGTGGTGCTGGTGGAATCTCGTTCAGCATGAAGCGTCCCAGTGTCTTGTTGCCATTTGCCATTTGACGCTCACCTTGTAGCACGTGAATCTCTACGCTAGGTTGGTTGTCAGCAAAGGTTGAGAATACTTGGGATTTGCTTGTAGGAATCGTAGTATTACGCTCGATCATCTTCGTGAACACGCCACCTGCAGTTTCAATACCCAGGGAAAGCGGAGTTACATCAAGCAATACAACGTCTTTAACATCACCAGTCAATACACCCGCTTGAACAGCAGCACCAAGAGCTACTACTTCATCCGGATTCACACCTTTGTGTGGTTCTTTGCCAGTAAGCTTTTTGATAGCATCTTGTACAGCTGGGATACGTGTAGAACCACCAACCAGAACGATTCTAGTAAGGTCTGCAGGGGTCATGCCAGCATCAGACAATGCTTGACGAGTTGGTCCCAAAGTACGTTCTACCAGACCAGCAGTCAGTTCATCAAATTTCGCACGAGTCAAGTTGATCTCTAAGTGCTGAGGTACGCCGTCAACCACAGTGATGAACGGAAGCGATACAGTTGTTGTCAGTACGCCTGACAATTCTTTTTTCGCTTTTTCAGCTGCATCTTTCAAACGTTGTACAGCAGATTTATCTTTGCTCAGATCAATGCCTTGCTCTTTTTTGAATTCGGATACCAGGTAATCCATAACCACTTGGTCAAAGTCGTCGCCACCCAGCTTGTTGTCGCCGCTTGTAGCTTTTACTTCGAAGAAGCCATCACCAAGTTCAAGGATGGATACGTCAAAAGTACCGCCACCAAGGTCATAGACTAGAATGGTTTGATCTTCGGATTTCTCCAGACCATATGCCAAAGCTGCTGCTGTTGGCTCGTTCACAATACGCAGAACTTCCAAACCTGCAATTTTACCTGCATCTTTGGTAGCTTGACGTTGGCTGTCATTAAAATAAGCAGGAACAGTGATAACTGCTTGAGTAACAGTTTGACCAAGATAAGCCTCTGCATCGGATTTCAGCTTTTGCAGAATCATTGCCGAAATTTCTTGTGGGGAGTAGTCTTTACCATCAATGCTTTCTTTGTGGTTAGTACCCATGTGACGTTTAACAGAGCTGATCGTACGGTCAGGGTTAGTAATCGCTTGGCGTTTAGCCGTTTCACCGACGATACGCTCGCCGTCTTTCTTAAAACCTACAACCGAAGGGGTTGTACGCGCGCCTTCTGGGTTTGGAATTACTACGGCTTCGCCGCCTTCCATAACGGCAACGCAAGAGTTCGTGGTTCCTAAGTCAATACCGATAACTTTACTCACAATAATTTGCCTCCTCTAAAGTTATATGGAGCCTAAGCTCAATAAATTTATAAAAATATCAAAAAAATTCGATTGATAATAAACTATCCGGCAACAGCCTGCAATCGGATAAATAGTAGGCAAAAGCACTGCTGCTTTATGGCGAGCAGAAACTGCCCGTCCTATATAGACAGACTACATGCTGACTTTGACCATGGCCGGACGAAGAACTCTATCTTTCAGAAGATATCCCTTTTGAACCTCTTCTGTAACGATACCCTCTTCGTACTCCTCGCTCTCAACCTGCATAATAGCCTGATGGTATTCAGGATTAAAAGGCTGTCCTACTGTTTCCATAGCTGTAAGCCCCTCAGCCTTCAATACCCCATCCAGCTGACGGAAAATCATATTAACGCCCTTCGCGAAAGCTTCGGATTCAGGATTAGCTGGAGTAGTGACTAACGCACGCTCGAAATTGTCCAGCACGGAAAGCAATTCCGTCAGGAGCTTGGAGGTAGCATATTGAGCCAACTCTTCTTTTTCCTTCTGGGTACGACGACGGAAGTTATCAAAATCAGCTTGTGCACGCAGTGCACGACCTTGATATTCATCAGCAAGATCCTGTAGGCGTTTCACCTCAGCACCTGTATCTGAAGCACCTTCACTAACGTTTTCAGCTGTAAATGAGTCGGCATCTGAGACTACTTCAGCTACAGGCTCCTCATTGATCAATTCCTCTTTGAATTCATTAGAATCTTGAACTTGTTCCTTTTTCAAGTTGTCTTCACCTCCTTAAAATCATTCACGAAATCATGTTGACTCTGTTCACTTATACCAGTGCGCCAGCATCGCTGTCAAATCTCGGGATAAAATGCCCAAGATCCCCATCACTCTTGCATATTCCATACGGGTCGGCCCAAGGATCCCAATGCTTCCTAGTGCCTGCCCATCAAGTGAATAAGTGGCGGTGATCAGACTACAGTTAGCGAACGCTTCGTGATTGTTTTCTGTTCCTATTCGTACTTGAATACCTGTGCCACCCACTGTAGGGGCCAGCATTTTGAGCAGTGTCGGTGTCTCTTCCAGCAGATCAAGAATACTCTTCACCTTGTCTACGTCTTTGAACTCAGGCTGTGTCAGCATATTCGTTGCTCCGCTGAGATAGATGCGCTGCTCTTGATCGCTTTCCAGCGCGGTGTCCAGCACCTGCATTAATTCTTCATAATGTGAGATGTGACGCTGCATTTCTTCGCCAAGCTCGGAATAGAGCCGAGTCTTCAGCTTATAGAGTGGTACATTGACCAGTTTACTATTCAGTAGGTTAACCACTTTCTCCATCTCGGAAACAGAAATCTCCGGCGGAATGTTCACCGTACGATTCTCAACTTGCCCCGTACTTGTGACGATAATGGCCACAGCGGTTGTATCATCTAATGGTAACAACTGAAAATGACGCAATGAAGTATGAAAAACCTCCGGTCCCAGCAGGATGGAAGTATAATTCGTCATATTGGAAAGAATCATCGCCGCATGTTGGATTACCTGCTCCATTGCATTTAGCTTCTCGGCAAAAAAAGCGCGGATCGTGCCCATTTCTGCCGTTTCGGCGGAATTCCACGGTACCAAATGATCCACATAATATCGGTATCCTTTATGGGAAGGAATTCTTCCCGCCGATGTATGAGGCTGCTCGAGATAACCTAAATCCTCTAGGTCAGCCATTTCATTTCGAATCGTAGCCGGACTGTATCCTACATCTCCCCGTTTAGAAATGCTGCGAGATCCTACTGGCTCTGCCGATGAAATATAATCATCCACAATTGCATTTAGTATCATTCTCTGGCGATCAGTTAACATGTTATTCCCTCCTATCGGCTGTGGCTCCGATTCGTTAGCACTCGACTCAGATGAGTGCTAACCACTAATACAAAAATACCAAACTGACATTGACATTGTCAAGTCAGTTCAGTATCTTAAGCACTGCTATTTCATCGCAGGCATGCTGCTTTTTACAATTCACGCAATCTGTCCATACTTTTTCAGGGAAAATCTCTTTCTGGACAACTTCAAATCCATTTCTAAGAAAAAAATCAACAGCATAGGTTAGTGCCATAACCTTTGGGATTTTCTGGTTCCTAGCTTCCTCGACCAGCTTCGCCAATATCATGGAGCCTACGCCTTTACCCTTACCTTCATCATTCAATCCAATTGAACGAATCTCTACGAGATCATTCCCGAGCTTGAAAAGTGAACCACAGCCTACGAATCTGCCTTCGATTTCGGCAACTACGAATTGATCGATCTGGCGTGTCAGCGCCTGCCGGGAACGGGGCAACATGATGCCGCGCTGGGCATACTCTTCTATCATTAGATACAATGGCTCAACGTCTTCTACCACAGCATTTCTACAAATCACCTGTGCGTCTCCCGCTGGAGACGAATGGCGAATCATTTCCGTCTTGGCAAGCACTTTGGTTCACCCCTCTGTTGATAATATGAATAAATATACAACAGAGTGAATTACAATTCAAGGGGTATTTTAAAATTAAACTTCTGTCAGGGCGCCTACAAATTCAGCAAAAACATCGTTCCCAAACAAGATTCCTTGCTTGCTGAGTCGGTAAACCCCTGCTTCTTGTTCCAACAGCCCTGCATGCAGCATTTTATGCAAGGATTTTTCGAATACTTCCTCTATTGAACGCCCGAATTGCGCCTGAAAAGCTTCATTAGAGACGCCCTCATGCATACGCAAGCCGACCATCATAAAGTCTTCCATCGCTTCTGCTTCTGAGATTGGGTATGCATCCAGTCGTGGCAGCCCTTTACGTGTGGCTTCTACATATGGATTTACGCCCTTAACATTAATATGCCGCTGACGCCCCACATATCCATGTGCTCCTGCTCCTAGACCATAATAATCTTCATTACGCCAGTAGGTGATATTATGGCGGCTCTCCATTCCTGGTTTCGCGAAGTTACTGATCTCGTATTGATTGTAACCCGCTTCCTTCATAGAGGACATCAACAGGAGGTACATTTGCAATTCATCTTCTTCATTAGGAAGAGGAAGCTTGTTCTTATTAAACAGCGTGTGAAAAAGAGTATTCTCCTCCACCTTCAAGCTGTAAATAGAATAGTGGGGTAGATCCAGCTCCAACGCCTTGCGGATACTTTCGCCCAACATCTCAACAGTTTGATTAGGCAGCCCAAACATCAGGTCAACCGAAAGATTATTTAGTCCAACTGCACGTGCATTCTCTAGACTCCGGTATACATCATCTACATTATGAATCCGGCCGATGCCTGTGAGCAGCTCGTTCTGAAATGCTTGAACACCAAAGCTCACCCGGTTCACGCCGCCTTCTTTCATAACCGTCAGCTTGTCCAGATCCGTTGTTCCAGGGTTAGCTTCCATAGAGAACTCAATATCTTTATCCCAGTTGGGGAAATGCGTGCGAACAGACTTTAAGAAATAAGCCATTTCATCAGGTTTTAAAACAGTGGGGGTGCCTCCGCCGACGAAGATCGTTTTGATAACACCCGGAGGGGTGTTCTTGACGGTCTGCTCCATCTCTCGATCCAAAGCTTCGAGATAATCCATAACTGGCTGATCCTTGAGTACATAGGAATTGAAATCACAATAAAAGCACTTATTGGTACAAAAAGGGATATGAATGTATACAGCCTCAGGGGGACGGCCATTAGTCTTCGTTGTCATTAGCTGTCTCCTTTATATAAAAATATCGTTTGAATAGTGTAATCTAAAAAACAAGAAAAGGGAAGCCTGACGGCTTCCCTCCGAGGGCGTTCATTTATAAATGAACTCTATTTTATAATATAAGAAAGTATAAGTTTTACGTTATCCTATATATTTTGTATTTCCCGCAGAAACGGATACCGTCCCTATAAGGACGGCAAAGCCGTTGCTTCTTGATAAATCCGCATTTCCACAAGTTCGGCATGTACTCCACCGTTAGTTTCATGAATAACGATCCGGACAGCATCTGTAAGGACAGGCTTCTCTAATCGATGAACATTCTTCCGGCGATGGTTATCTTTGACACGGAGCATGACTTGCCACGCGCCATCAATGAGCAGCTCTACATCATAGTTCTTTACCAGTTCAGGAATCACTAGAAATGGCGTTTCATGGTGATGTAAGTTGATGAGATCTTCATTGACATCATCATTAAAGGTGAAATGGATTTCGGAGACTGGAGCAGCATCCGGGAGACGCGCCTCTACCCACTCCGATCTACCCGCGGTCATCGGCTCAGAAACCCAGCTATGTGGTCCCGCGAAAGGTCGAACATATCCATCAATGACTTTAGATGCAGCATATGCCGATGTTTCTACTGCAAAGCAGAAATGCCTGCGTACAAGTTGTTTCATGCTCCACTCTATCACCGGCTGATCTGGCTGATGATCCTCCAGCGCTGAATCAACAACGGATTTAGCACCTCGCTCAAATGTAATGACACCTGTGATTGGGGTTTGTGAAATATGCAATTGAAGGTGTTCATTAGCTCGAATAATAGCGAAGATATTACATTCGCCGATAAGACTACATTTCTCCTCTTGTATCGGAACTTCAATCCAATGCTGTTCTCCAGCCTGTACTGTTAAAACATCAACCTGTTTGCACTCCGCCGGCACGTAATTTTCCGCACGTCCAGTCATCCAGATCTCCACGGTCAGCTGCGTCTGAATACTTGCTGACACAAGCAGCCTTAACCCACGGATACTTCCTTCAACCGGAAACAAAATCCCTACATCATGAGAAAGCTCATAAGCTTCGGCTGGACGATCCAACAGGATACCATTCAACGTGCTGGATGCATGAATCTCGCTTTTTCTGGCGAGGTCCAGTGGATCTTCGTTACGTAATCCAATAATCGAAGCATCTTGCTTTAACATCACCTGTTGCAATTCATGCATATGCTGCTCGCGAATTTCACGTGGGGTCACACCTTTGATGACGGATAAAGCTGCACCTGCTCCAGCTGCTTCACCCATGATCGCACAGGTTGCCATAACGCGTGTTGTTCCAAAAGCCACATGAGATGCACTGATATTACGACCCGCGAAGAATAGATTCCGCACATTCTTCGAATATAGCGAACCAAATGGAATATGGTAGATCCCGTCCGCATGCAGATGCTTGGAGCCACTCTCTTGTGCGTACATCCCTTGCGGTGGATGCAGATCAATCGACCATCCTCCGAATCCAATCCGGTCTGCAAATTCACGCTGCGCAAGAATATCATTTTGCGTTAAGATCGTATCGCCAACAAACCGTCTGTATTCACGTTTACCCGGAATTGAGCCAACCCACTCCAGCGTCATATTTTCGGCATCAAAATGACCTGAGTTTTTAATGTAATCCCAAATCCCATAAATAACAGAGGATAGTTCATCACGTATACGTTCATTCTCATCCACCGTATCAAGCTCGCCGCCCCACTCAATCCACCAGTAGTGACAGCCTGAATCCCCACTCCGAATGACCCGGCGGATCGGGATAGACGTTGTTGTAATATCCTTCGCGAATGAGGGTGCAACATAACGTACCGGTTTTCCAGTATCCTGTGTATAGAATAATAATGTACTGCCTAATGTAATATTATCAGGCACTTCTGGTGCCCATTCCTCATTAAATTCATGACGGGCTTCACGTCCTAATCGAAAATCCGCTCCTGCTAGGAAGCCCACTAAACCATCACCCGTACAATCGATGAAAGCATCGCTCTCGAACGTGATTAAACGCTCAGATCCCATCATCCAGCCGGTCACACTCTGAATCGTACGCTCCTCTGCCTCACCTTCCGCTTCCACTTCACGTACATCGGTATTTAGGAACAAGCTGATATTCGATTCTGCCTTCACCGCTTCGAGCAAGGTTAGATCCCATAGATATGGATTCCCTTCCGGGTTCCGGTATTGATTCTCGATGAACAGCTCACCCATAATGCCTGTCTCCCGTGCATAGCGATTTACACCATGTCCTGTTGCACCACATACCCATACCCGAACCTCTGAACTCGAGTTACCACCAAGTACAGGACGATTCTGTACCAGTGCTACCTTTAACCCAAGACGTGCTGCAGCAATCGCCGCGTTCATCCCTGCAAGTCCACCCCCGACCACTGTCACATCGGATTTAACCGTTTCTGTTCTCATGTCAGTATCCCTCCTATAGTTAGCCTTTCACAGCCGAGCTAGAAATCCCTTGAATAATATATTTCTGACCTATGAAGAAGATAACAATCATTGGAATGATCGCAGCCGACGAAGCGGCCATCATCCCGTTGTAATCCACATTGTTCTCAAGAATAAAATTCTGCAATCCAAGCGGAATGGTATATAGCTTAGGGCTCTGCAAAAATACAAGCGCATTCTCATAATCATTCCATTGCCAGGAGAAATCAAGAATAGCAAACGTAGCGATTGCCGGCTTCGCTAATGGCAGAATTAAGCGGAAAAATATTTTGTAATGACCGGCTCCATCCAGAAAAGCAGATTCCGTAATTTCCTTAGGAATGCCCATAAAGAACTGCCGAAGCATAAATACACCGAAGATCGAGAACATGGCTGGAAGGATTAGGGCCAAATGCGTATTGTAAATCCCAACCCAGTTAAACATGATAAACTTAGGAACAAAAAGCACCTGCGGTGGAACCATCATCATGGATAGATATATGACAAATAGGCCATCCCGCCCTTTAAACGAAGTACGTGAAAATCCGTAAGCGGCAAGGGCAGATAGAAACACAGCTCCCGCAGTCCCAATAATCGATATCTTAAGTGAATTTAAATAATACGGAACAAAATCATAACTTCCTGTCCACACCCGAATATGATTGCTCCAGTTGAGAGATGAAGGCAGCCATTCGTTAAACACCTCGGCAGGTGTCTGAAAAGATGTGCTGAGCATCCATAGAAAAGGCACAATCATAAATAGTCCTAGAACAAACATGATGATCGTCACTGGCAGCTTCACCTTCATGTTTCCTGCTTTTTCATTCATACCGCCTGCTCCTTTAATTTATGGTTTCGGGGCCTCCCGCAAAGCTCCACTTTGTGGGTTTAATTAGTAATGAACCCAGCGCTTTTGGCCGATCCACTGAATGACTGTAATGACGAGAATGACGGCGAACAAGAACCATGAAATGACTGAAGCATATCCCATATCGTAATAACTGAATGCTGTTTTATAAACGAATAGTGATAAGACCGTCGTACTTCCGCTAGGTCCTCCAGCCGTAATGGCTTGAATAATCGAGAACGATTTCATCGTCATAATTAATCCGGTAATCATTAATAAAAAAGTTGTTGGACTAACAAGAGGCCATACAATTTTCCATGTTGTTTTGAATGTGCTTGCACCATCGATCCGGGCAGCTTCCAGCTGTTCTGTCGAAATTTCCTGTAGTGCTGCTAAATATATGATCATATTGTAGCCAAGCATCAGCCAGATCTGTACGATATCAATGGCATACATTGCGGTTTCCGTATCCGCAAACCACCCTGGCGGCGATGTTATGCCAATCCAGCGAAGCAGTTCATTGATGGGTCCCTGTGAAGGCTGAAATAGCAGCATCCAGACAAATGCAACGGCTACTCCACTAGAGATATACGGCAGGAAAAACATTCCACGCAATAATCCTTTAAGATACACACTGCGGTTTAGAAATAGCGCCACAATAAAAGCGAGCACCATCGATACTGGAACCGATATCAGGAATATCACCGTATATTTGATCGAGGCATAGAAATTATCGTCATGGAACAACCGTTTGAGATTATCCAGCCCGGTAAATTGCCAATTCGGATTTGAAAATTGATAATTCGTAAACATCAGGACAAAGGAAAAGATTGCAGGAATCACAAAGAATAAGAGAATACCAATCATATTCGGGAGAATAAAAGTCATGCCGATCCAGCCTTGTCTGTCCATCCAGCTTCTCCGCTTCACGGTATCGCCGCCTTTCGTATGCTGAAAAATGGGTACACGAAAGAGAAGAACGAAGAATTCTTCCTCCTTCTCTTTTGTGCCAGCTATTTCTTTATTTCATTAACTCTTGCGAACGGGTTTGCATATTTTTCATCGTGGTATCAATATCTTGCTTATTTAAGAAGTATTTTTCATACTCTTCTTTACGTGCATCAATGGCTTGTTGAGGTACATTTAGCTGGAAGGATGGGAATTTGCCGAATACAATATTATTCATTGAATCTGTATCATATTTGTCTTCTACACCATTCAAGAGAAGGCTCATCGCTTCCTTACTGTCCACACTCTTAGAGGCTGGAATACGACCCCCGCTTGCCATTGGCAGCATACCGCCATCCGCATACCATTTTGCGAACTCCCAAGCCGCATCCAGGTTCTTGGACTTTGCATTAAGAGCAAGCATGTCGCCCACACCGCCCGAATATTTATAATCCTTTTGATCTTTATTCACTTTTGGAATAGCGGCGAACGCGGTTTTGAAATCATGCGGATAGTCCTTCAAGTTGTTCGCATTGCGGAAAATAAACTCACCGGCTGCCAGCATTGCCGCTTTGCCTTGCAGGAACATGGTGTCAACCGGCATTTTACTGGTCAGCTGCTCCCCATATTCCGGTGTGGATTTGTCCACGAACATCATGTTATGCAATATTTCCAGTTGCTGTTTCCAGAGATCATTTCCAAAGTTTGAAGTACCATCCGCCTGTTTCACACCCATTCCAGCAAGCGTACCGTCCATCGTTGTTGCGAAGGAGGAATCTGCCTGCAATAATCCGTACACACCAGGTTTCGTTAGCTTCTTCGCATACTCCTCAAGATCTGACCAAGTCCAGTCCACCGCAGGAATCGGTAATCCTGCTGCATCCAGCATATCTTTGTTCAACCATACAAACGCCATGTTTTTCTTTGTAGGAATCCCATAGTATTTATCATTGATTTTCCACATCGCTGCGTCCTCGCCGATCTGGCTGTCGATATCATAATCTGTTTTCGTGCTTAGATCCAAGGCAACGCCTGCATCCATACGTTTCTGTAAATGAGCAAGATCGTAGTTCATGAAAAGGTCTATGTTTTGATTGGTCATCAAAGCAGTGTCCAGCTTTAAGTTGCCTGCATCGTCATTTACATTACGGATATACTCGACTTGAATATCTGGATGATCTTTATTCCAGTTATCAACTACAGCTTGAGGCCCGGCTTCTGCAGGAACTGCCCCCCACATCGTAAGCTTTATTTTCTCCTTTGCTGGTTCTCCATTTGCGCTGCCCTGCGATTCATTACTTCCACCACTCCCACAACCAGCCAGCATCGTACCTGCTAATAAGACAGAAAGCACTGCAGGATACCACTTTTTCTTCATAGATAGCTTCCCCCTTGGAAGGATTATGTGTTGTGCTCTACATCTATAACTTTATCATCAGAGCGGATTCTGGGGGATGAACTACATTTGGGAACTTATAGAACGTTTTTTGGTTCTTTACGGAATTCATTTGGCGTGACACCACACCACTTTTTGAAGATTTTTATAAAATAATTATCGTTCTCAAAGCCTACTTGCTGCCCAATCTCGCTAATTGTTAGCTTCGTTTCTGCAAGCAGCATTTTCCCAGCCTGAATCCGACGCTCTTGAATATAATTGGTCAACGTTTTCCCTGTCTTTTTCTTGAATAAGTCACTTATATAGCTGGCATCCATCCGGATCAACTCTGACATGGATTTGAGCGAGATGTCCTCAGCATAATGTTCTTCAATATAAGCTATAATTTTGTTCATCTCCACATGATCTGTCGGTCCCGTTTGTTGCTTCTCAGGAAACCATTTATCGGCCTTCTTCATCTTCACCATTCGCTCCAGCTCGGCCTGGACCTTACCCATAGTCTGCTTCAAGCCTTGGAGATCTAAAGATAACTTCAAAATGTAGTCCGAAGCCCCAAATACGAGCGCCTGCCGGGCGTATTCAAATTCACTCAATGCGGTCAACATTACAAACCGGCAGTCGAAGCCTTCCTCTCGCGCAATTTGAAGAAGCTTCACCCCATCCATCACCGGCATATTAATATCCGTCACTACCACATCAGGCTGCAGCTCACGAATCATTTGCAAGCCTACTTCTCCATTCTCCGCCTCACCTATAATTTCAAACGGGATTCCAGCCTTTAAGAATAGCTTCCGTATACTTTTAACCGCAGGTTGTTCATCATCCACAATTAACGTTCTCCACATGTGAGCTTACCTCCATCGTAAGGTTTTGAAATAAGGAATGGAAAATGGATGATCACTTCAGTTCCTGTGTCTGATGACACAATGTCCATACCTGTCCGTTGATTCTTGAACAACAGCTCCAAGCTCTCCCTAATATTCTGAACACCGATTCCTTTACGTTTCCGTGTAGCCTTATTCAGCTGTGCTCTTTCTATCCCCATGCCGTTATCTCTAACCTGCAGATACAGCTGTTGCTCAGTCACTTTAGCGGAGATATCAATTCTCCCTTGTTTTACAGACTGACCGAAGCCGTGAATCAAGCTATTTTCAATTAAGGGCTGCAGACAAAATTTAGGGATTAATGCGTATTGCAGTTCCTCGTTGATATCATATTGAATTTCAATCCCATGTCCAAAACGTTGCCGCTGTATCTCCATGTAAGATTCTATTAGTACGATTTCATCCTTTAACAGGATCAAATCGACTTCAGTATTTAAGGTTGTCTCCAATATTTTTCCTAGTGAAACACAAATTCCATAAATTTCATCATCATCTTTATCTAAGGCAATGCTCTTTATCGTATTCAATGTATTTAGTAGAAAATGCGGGTTCATCTGCGAAAGTAATACCTGAAATCGAACGAATTGCTTCTGTTTTTCTTCAAGCTGAAGTCGCTGCAACAGCTCATTTAAATCATGGATCATGATATTGAAACTCTGAGTCAGGGCAAGAATCTCTCCCCGCCCTTGCTCGGGTAATTTCATTTTGAGATTCGTCTTAGCGGTCATTTCCATCTTCTTCTGTAGCTTCTTAAGCGGTACTGTAATCGTCGATGATATGAAATAAGTTAATAGAACAAATAGCAGTAGAATGATTCCAAATCCACCAAAAAACCGTCGTTTCTGCTTGTCTACCTCAAGAAATAGCTGTGCTAGCTGCACCTTTTTAACAACGTAGCCATTTAACTCCTCGATGTAGCTGTATGTGTATAAACTTTCCTCCTTCGGGTCGACAATGGATGCAGCACGCCCCGTCTGCCGCTGGTTGGCACTCTTCACAATACTCTGCGCAATATCAGGGGAAAAAGTCTCATCCTTAAGCGGATTAAGCATCACACCCCCCAAGGCATCGAGTAGAAATAAAGCCCCTTCCTGTTTACTCCCTAACGTTGATCTAGTAAACCACTCCTCATAATCGATACTTAATCTTGCATAGGCATAAATATTCAAACCATTATCACGCATAACCTCATAGAGACTAAGCATTTTCTTACTTGTTGTACTTTCCCGGACCACATTATTCTTGTCATTCGGATTCCATATATATCGATTCGTTCCTTCTCGCTTCAATGCTTGAACCCAATCCTCCGATTGGATTTCGTCGTAGCTCAAGGTTTCCTTTGGCATAAAGGAAGTGTATGCGTTTCCATGAAGGTCGATTAATGTATAATACACCGTCGCTCCACTCATAAAGAATGTATTTTCAATCGCTCCAAACTTGTTTTCAACGAGTTTTTTTCTCGTGATTTCATCAGATTGCTCGGGATTCTTCATTATCGATAAAATCGTCGTATCTTGTTCGAGTAATGACCCTGTTTTCATCACGAGACTCATGAGATCAACAAAACCATTCTTAATACCAATAAGCTGCTCTATGTTCTTCGTTTCCGCATTATCCTGCAGCATTTGTTCTGTCTCTTTAAAGTTATATAGAACGAGTATGGCAATGGGTGTTAGTACCAACAGCAAGAAGGCTAACAAAATCCGATTCTTAAAGGTACTTGGCGTAAGTTTCAAATATAATCGCTTCACGAGGACTCCCCTCACTTTGTATGTGCTTACAATCCTTCCCCCTATTGTAATCTGCTCCTGCTTAAAAAAATAGAGCCGGGATATTCTCCCGGCTCTACCTATTTTCTACTCATCGATCTTCAGTACTGCCATAAACGCTTCTTGTGGTACTTCTACACTACCCACTTGCTTCATGCGTTTCTTACCTTCTTTTTGCTTCTCCAGCAGCTTCCGTTTACGGGAAATATCGCCGCCGTAACATTTAGCAAGTACGTTTTTGCGCATCGCCTTAACGGTTTCACGCGCAACCACCTTCGTACCCACAGAGGCTTGAATCGGCACTTCGAACATTTGACGCGGGATAATCCCCCGCAGCTTCTCACAAATGATACGTCCGCGGTTGTAGGCACGATCGCGGTGAACGATAAAGGACAAGGCATCGACCTGCTCATTGTTAAGCAAGATATCCATCTTGACCAGATTCGAACGACGGTATCCGCAAATTTCATAGTCGTAAGAAGCATATCCTTTCGTACCGGATTTCAACTGATCAAAGAAATCATAAACGATCTCTGACAGCGGAATCTCGTACGTAATCGTTACACGATTAGTATCTAGATATTCCATATTTACGAACTCGCCGCGTTTGTTCTGGCACAGTTCCATTACAGTACCCACGAAGTCGTTAGGCACAATGATCGCTGCTTTAACATACGGCTCTTCAATGTAGTCAATCGTACCGATCTCCGGATAATGTGACGGGTTGTCGATTTGGATCATTTCGCCATTGGTCAGCATAATTCGGTAAATAACACTCGGCGCTGTTGTGATTAGCGGCAAATTGAACTCGCGCTCAATCCGCTCTTGAATGATCTCCATATGCAAGAGTCCAAGGAAACCGCAACGGAAACCAAATCCAAGCGCGCTTGAACTTTCCGGCTCAAAGCTTAGCGAAGCATCATTCAGCTGGAGCTTCTCCAGCGCCTCACGAAGATCGTTATAATCGGAGGTCTCAATCGGATACAACCCGCAATAGACCATCGGGTTGATCTTACGGTAACCTGGAAGCGGCTCAGCAGTAGGATTCTTTGCGTCAGTGACAGTATCACCGACACGGGTATCTCCAACATGCTTGATCCCAGCTACGATAAAGCCAACATCACCGATGTTCAATTCATCGACAATGGTCATACGCGGCATAAATGCGCCAACTTCAATGACCTCGAAGGTCTTCTCAGTTGCCATCATCTTAATCTTCGAACCCGCACGGATCTTCCCGTCCATTACGCGCACATAGACGATAACGCCTTTGTAAGGATCGTAGTGAGAGTCAAAGATCAATGCTTTAAGCGGCTCTTCTGAATTACCGGATGGCGCAGGAACCTGCTTCACCACCTGCTCCAGAATTTCCTTGATTCCGATACCGGCTTTGGCAGATGCCATAACCGCTTCGCTGGTATCCAGCCCGATAACATCCTCGATCTCCTGCTTTACCCGGTCAGGGTCAGCGTTTGGCAAATCAATTTTGTTGAGCACAGGTAGGATTTCCAAGTTGTTATCCAGTGCTAAATACACATTGGCCAGTGTCTGTGCTTCAATTCCTTGAGCCGCATCCACAACCAGCAGTGCACCTTCACATGCTGCAAGACTGCGGGAAACTTCATAGGTGAAATCGACGTGCCCCGGTGTATCAATCAAGTTGAGATAATACTCTACACCATCGTCTGCACGATAGGTTAAACGCACGGCTTGCAGCTTTATTGTGATACCACGTTCGCGCTCCAGATCCATCTGATCGAGTACCTGTTCCTGCATTTCACGCGTGGTTAGTGCCCCCGTGTATTCCAAAATGCGGTCAGCTAGTGTCGATTTACCATGGTCTATATGTGCAATAATCGAGAAATTGCGAATTTGTTGTTGTCTTTTCTGAACGTCAGTCATTCCTTACCCCCACAGACAGCCTGATATTAATCCACTTATTATAACAGTACAAGCTTACTCCATCAATCCCGCGCTGGCCCAAAACAAAAGAAACAGCTATACACGATCCCGTGAAATAACCGTTTCTTCTAAATTTGCTGTTAATTTTCTGCCGAAGCGAACAATGAAACTACCCAGCGGATTCCCTTCTGGGAAGCCTGCTGCAAGAGACCTGCCGTCTTATCTGCCAGAACATCGACTGTAGGCTTTTGCTCCTCAGGAATTAGAATTTGCTCCGGAGATTTCGTACTATAATCATCCACAACTTGTTGAGGAGGATCTGCGGCTGGCGTTGTATTGCTATTTTGAGGCAAAGGAGAGACGGCCGTATAAGCACCTGTGACAGGATCGATCACCATTGGCACATATACATAAGTCTGCCCACCCTGTTTCACACCATTCTTTTGCAGTTGTGGCTGTGGCTGCATGCCTGTTACTTGACTGGTGGGTGTAGTCGGGCTGGCATTCCAGCCGGGCAGAATCTTAGAGACTGTTGAACCACCGCTTCCGCCGAACTGCATCCCTAAGAGGATGCCAATCCCTGCCCAAATCCCGACCATAACCAGTTTTTTTCCGAAACGCGACATGTACACCACTCCTTTTTAATCCTTGGTAATTTATTTTAAGAAGCTCCGTTTGATTTCTTTGGTGTTGTAGTGGGATTCGCCACTTTTTCAGGTGCGTTCACCTTCTCAGCGTCATGACTGCTCCAGTAAACATCAGCGATAGCATCCGCCAAAATATCAGCCGTACGCTTTAATTCCTCAGCCGAGTTATCAATTCCGCCCACTTCAATCAAAACACTATTGGGAGACAGGGTCTGATTGTACTCTCCGTTGTTGCCTTTACCCGCAGCTTTTCCCCATATCCCACGAGATATTCCCGGGTAATTCTTTTCAAGCTGTTGATGAATCTTATTGGCAAACTCTTCGTTCTTCTTCCAGTCTTTATTTGCATGTCCAATAATAAAATAGACCTGTGCGTAGCTTTTCCCGTCAATAACAGCTGTTGTTTTGCTATGACGCTGCGAATCGCGGTGAATGTCGATAAAACTATCCATTTCCTCATTTGCGCTGAGTGCTGATTTAACCAAGATCCGGGAATATTTATAGGAAAAGTTCCAGTTATAGTCGGTGATTTTGGTTGGAAAATCTTCTTTGGCATGAACCGTACCAATCCCGAGCTGTTCCAGTCTTTTCGTAATATATGATCCTACCAGCATTACATTTTTAGTTGAAACTCCGGAGCTGGGATTTTCATTTGCTGCCCCTAACAGAGGGTTGTAGGCCTCTCTAGGATGTGAATGATAGATTAGAATCCGTTTGATCGAGGTATCCTTAGTGCTGTCTGTGCCGCTTTGGGGATCACTCTTATCCGTCCCTTCCTCCGCTGATGGTTCAGGGGATGGTGCAACCGTCGCTTCAGGCTGCTGTGTTGTAGTATCTCCATGCTTGTCCCCTTCGTCCGGAACAGAAGTTTCTGCATCTTCACCACCCTCAGCCAGTTCATCAGTCCCAGGATGATAATCCACTGGTGCTCCTGTAGATCCACCTGAACCTTTCCGCAAAAGAAATGGATCATCCGCCGCCATCCCCGGCACTTCACGAGAGACTAGACTCTTAGGGTCGCCTGGATTCACGCTGGTCAGCAACTGAAATACGAAAGAAGTTACCTTTTCACCTGAAAAAGCGGATGGCTCTTTACCCTGCGGTAAATGCGGCACCTCCATCCCCAGCAGCTCCATGAAAAAACCACTGGACAGGGAGGCGGCAAGCCCCTTCATTGAAGGAATGGGTGAAGAGCTAAGCTTCTGCCCGGCCAATCCACCGGCTCCAAGCAGCATAAAAAATACTAGCGAACCTCCGGCCAACAGCAGCATCGTTCTCCCCAGCGATAAAACATCCAGCATTTTTCCCCTTAAACGGCCGATGTTCCAAAGCTGAAACCATTTTTTATTCATTGTAGTTATGTCCTCCTCCAGCCCTCTGTAATCTCTTATACTCCAAATCTATGAGCGCAAGAGCAATACTAGAACCGAAAATGAGAGAATAGACATAAAGCCCGTACAGGATACCTTAATTCAGCATCCCGCCGGGCTAAACAAACCATAATTCAGTTAGTGGGTATACGCGCCAACATTCTCAGGATCAACCGCATCATGTAAAGCCGCATTCAGACCACTGGCCACAATATTCGCGATCCCTTCAATAAATTCATCGATTTCCTTGGGAGTGACAATCAAATCGTGCCCCAGAGGTTCAAGCACTTCCTTCACTAATGACAAGCGTTCCTGCTCAGAGATATCGTCCAGCATCCCCATGATTTCCTTCGTATGGTTTGCTCCTTGCCCGAAGTGATTTTTCATCATCTCCAGCACATTATTTACAATAGTTGAGGCATAGCAGACAGTGGGCACTCCGATTGCGATACAAGGAACACCCAGAATTTCTTGGGTTAATCCACGTCGCTTGTTGCCAATCCCCGAACCGGGATGGATCCCAATGTCGGCAATTTGAATCGTCGTATTGATACGCTCCAGTGACCGGGATGCCAACGCATCTATGGCAATAATAAGCTCAGGTTTCGTCCGATCCACGATTCCCTGCACGACTTCACTCGACTCAATCCCAGTCAGCCCAAGCACTCCAGGAGCAATAGCGCTCACCTTACGATAACCAGGGGAGATCTGATCCGGAACCAGCTCATAGAACTGCCGCGTAATGAGTGAGTTCTCCACCACCAACGGACCCAGTGAATCCGGTGTAACATTCCAGTTACCAAGACCAACAATCAACACAGATGCATCCTTGCCAATCCCAATTCTGATCAAAAAGTCCTCAAATTCGCGGGCAAAAACTTCTGCCACCTTT
Source organism: Paenibacillus sp. FSL P2-0121 (assembly GCF_037975345.1). Taxonomy (NCBI): domain Bacteria; kingdom Bacillati; phylum Bacillota; class Bacilli; order Caryophanales; family Paenibacillaceae; genus Paenibacillus; species Paenibacillus sp. FSL P2-0121. The sequence goes on from NZ_CP150245.1 coordinate 5,447,982, forward strand.
TGCTGCAAGCCTGTATCTCCGCCACGCAGAGCGGGTACCTCAAGGGTTACATAGTTACCAATTGCGCGTCCTATTGCCTGTGATCCGGCAGCATTAGCTACACCAAGACGGGTCACTTTAATCCCATCAGACTCTTCCACTTCTTCGTTCACACCAGGGATCGGCGTTCGTTGTGGGCCTTGAGCCATTTCCTTTGCCTCTAATGCCAAATCGGTGCGCACAGAATATAGCTGCAGATCCGGTTCCATTGTGTACCAGCCTCCTAAAAGTTTTGTAAGCATACACTTCCATGAGTTCATCCTCATTTGGCAAGCTTCTGCCTATGCTCTTTTGTCGATAGTGTGCGAGAGAAAGCCAATGTTTATGCAGGATACGGAGGTTTAATTTGAAAGCTTTAAGTATTGCTTTTTGCTACCGGTCATGCTAAACTATTTTAAGTTGTGAATCATTTGATAATGATTTCGAATGTCTTACAGGAGGTGAATGCAATGCCAAATATTAAATCCGCGGTTAAACGCGTAAACACGAACGAAAAACGCCGTGCACTGAATGCTTCCCAAAAATCCGCGCTTCGTACAGCTGTGAAAACTGCTGATGTAGCTCTGACTGGTACGGAAGTAGAAACTGCTCAAGCTGCTTTCCTAGCTGCTTCCAAAAAGCTGGACAAGGCCGTAAGTAAAGGTCTGGTTCATAAAAATGCGGCTGCCCGCAAAAAATCCCGCTTGGCGAAGAAATTGAACGCTCTTACGGCTCAAGCCTAAGACGACATTCATAATGAGCAATTGAAGAACCTGACCGCTATGCTTCATACGGTTAGGTTTTTTTGTGTCTATTAATTAATAATAAGTAGTGTTTAAGAGATGTTTATTAAATGAAAGAAGACCCCCTCAGAGAGGCGGTCTTCTTTCATTTATTTATTCTCTTTTTTCATTTCATAATAGTTACCATCCCATAAAAAAATCATCGTTTGATCGTCTTTAACAATAAAACTGCTGCCGGGATTCGTCCAATTATTTATAGACACCGTCTTAACCGATTCCGTCTCGATGCCAAGGTCGCTTAATTCATTTCTGTATTCGTTAAAAAAGTCATCCTTTGTAATGCTCTCTTCTTTATATTCAGGGTTCATAATTTCATCTTTATCAAAAGATGCCTTTTCTTGCGAATAAGTTACCCGCATGCCAATAAGCTTTTCATCCTCCGCTGCCGAGACAGGTGTAGAACCTACTAGACCTTGTACACTCCATTCCCCAAAATAAGAAGGTGCATCTGCAGAGGTATTCGTATTCGCAGGCGACTCAGAAGCTGAACCTGACGGTGAATTAGTATCCGTTTTGCCACAGGAACTAATTAATAGAACGAGTAACAGCAGTGCCGAATATTGAAATATTCTTTTCATAGTCAGATCATCTCCAATACTTTTTCCCCTTCTTAGCTCAGACACCTAAACGCAGCATGAACAGCTCCAGCCCTAGCACTTTGTCTATAGCCCCTGTTTTCATTTTATAATCCAGATCCGCCAATGCACTTAAGATTTGCCGCAATCGTTCACTGGAGAACTTATGGGCCTGCTCCCCAGCAAGCTTAACCGCATATGGATGCAATCCGATCTGTGACGCAATCTGTCCCTGCGAATAACTATGTGCTGATAAATCCTTAACCTGCAAAATAATGCGGAACTGCCGCGCAACCAACGCTGCGATCTTGATCGGTTCCTCACGCTGCTTCAGCAGCTCATATAAGGTATCAAGCGCCTTATCAAGACGCAGATTAGCGATATCCTCAACAAGCGTAAACACATTTTGTTCTGTACCACGGTGTACCAGACTCTCTACGGCCCCCGCATCCACTGTGCCGCCCTTACCAGCAAATAAACAAAGCTTGTCCATCTCTGCAGATAAACCTTGCAAGCCTGTGCCTGCATTCGTTATAAGAATTTCTGCCGTGCCAGGTGCCATTACACAACCCCGCTCACGAATTCCTTTTTCCACCCAGCGCAGCAGCTCTTCTGCTCCCAGCGGATTAAAGGCTAATACTGTGCCCACTGATTTGACAGTCTTCACAATTTTTTTACGCTCATCCAGCTTATCATTATTCACCATAAAGACGATTACACTGAAGTCTACAGGATGCTGCAAATAGTCACTTAAAAGATCTATACGATGCTCCAGTTTGGCATTTTCTTTGCCCGCTGTAAATAACGAGGCATCCCGCACCAGCAATAATTTACGTTCTACCATAAATGGCACAGTCTCAGCTTCTTCTACCACAGCCTGCACCGGCGTCTCAGAGAGATCAAAGGGAATAACTGCGAAATCACGATCCTCTTTAGCAATCAGCTGTTCTTCCAGCAGTGCCGTGAATTCATTCATTCGAAATTTCTCACTGCCATATAAAACATATAACGGTGAGATCTTCCCTTGTTTGATTTCTTTTATCGCCGTTTTGGCATCCATCCCGCCACTTCCTTTTCCATTCATCTAGCCCATTTTGTCCAGAGTTCTATTGTAGCAAAAAAAACTACAAAAATGCATGCAAAAACGGAGAAACTCTGGCAGCCATGGCCAAAGCCTCTCCGTTTAAGCGGCGCATCTATATAAACGACGGAGTGCGAAGCTCTAGAAACTCCACATCCGGCGGTCATACCGATGTTCTGCAAAACCTATACTTTCTAGTTCCTGTCCTGTTGATATAGTATATTCAGAAACTTCGAAAAAAGTTCCAACCCCACTTTAATTTGTTGAAGATGAGGTTGGAGTGTTCGTTGGTGTCGCCCCAGGGGATGCAGCCGGACTTGAAGAAGCTGCTTCCTGTACAGTGTACACCTTGGTTACATTCACACCATCTTTTTCAGTCACGTACGTAAACTTCGAGCTGTCCGCAGACCATTCACCAGAAATCCAATTTCCTTCCAGCGGATAAGAGTTTACGGCTAACCGTTCTTCCGCTGAGCCCTCTGGCGACTTCTTATAAATCACAAGCTGCAGCCCAACAAATTCTATAGCATACTGACCATCAGGAGAAGTCCAGGTCTGCACATTAGGATCTTCAGAACTGCTTAAGCTCATAACTTCCCGTCCATAGTCATAAGGAATCTTTAAAGAATCCTCCATCAGCGGAGCAGAATCAGCTGCGCTGTCTGAATTCATATCAGCAGTTTGCTCCTTATTATTCACCTTTAGCTGATTGCTACTGGCGTTGCTAGAATCTGAATTATGAGATTTCGTGGCGATATCCTGCTTTGGCGAAACAATTTTCTCTGTAGGCTTAGGATCTGCGCTTTGAGGCGGTTCGGTGATCGAACGCCCTCCAGCTCCAGCTCCTGCATCAGCTGCATCCGCCGGTGCACTTGGCATCGAGGTAGGGTCCACTGGTCCCGTCGCTCTATCTAAAGCGGCGTTATCTTCGTTCATCTCCGGTACATCCGTCTTATACTGCGCAGCGCCCTCGTTCTCTCCACCAGCGGCAGGTGAAGCTCCATCAGAGTTAGCAGTAATAGAAGCTTGTGATTCCATTGCTGTATCCTTAGTATCATCGCTGGCTGTTTTAGCACTATCCTGCATCCTTTGTTCTACTTCTGCCCCAGGCATTTTATCGGGCATATTAAATATTGCGATCCCTAATAGAACGGCAGCTGCAATAGCTCCAATGCCTGTCCGTGTTGCTATAGAGGTTCCCTTGGAAGGTTTACCGCGGGAGCTTTCACGTGAAAATGGGACAACAACCGGCTCCTCAGATCTCACAACACTCTGTTCACGACTGCTTCGATCCAATTCTGCAAGCTGAGGTAAAATAGAGTCAACCAGACTAAACGGGGGTTTCACGTCTGGCAACTGCTCCAATTCATTGGAGAGAAGTGTCAGGCGCTCAAAGACTTCCGCGCAGGAAGGACAATTATCGATATGACGGAACATCTCAACAATCTCATCTTGACTCAAATCTTTGTCTAAATAGCGGTGCATCCATTCCATCACCTCCGCGCATTTCATCCCGATACACCACCTTTCTGGTACTCCTGAAGTCTATTCTGCAGTTGCTGTCTAGCCCGAAATAAGTATGATTTCACTGTATTCAAGGGCAAATCCAGACAATCTGCAATCTCGTTGTAAGAAAAATCCTGTAAATAGCGCAGGACGATGACTGTCCGATGATGCTCGGGCAATTGATCAATCGCTTCGCGTATATCCTCAGCTAAATAAGAGGATAGAACCTCACGTTCCACATTGTGTTTATCCTGAAACACCATTTCATGTTCATCAATAGAAACTGTAGGTTTAGTTCTTCTGAATTTATCAATGCAAATGTTAGTGACGATTCGCTGAACCCACGTTTTGAACTGGGCCTTCTCCTCATATGAGCCGATTTTTGTATAAACCCGGATCAAGGCTTCCTGAGATGCATCTAGCGCATCTTGTTCATTATGCAAAATGTAGAAGGCCGTTTTATATACATGTCCTTCAATTTCTCGCAATAGGGTGATTAGAGCGTCGCGATCGCCCGCTTGAGCGGCTCTGATGAGTCCCTGCTCCACCACGAAGGTTCCCCCTCTCTATGCAATCTTACTGACGCGCAAGACTGCGAATTTGTTGCAACCGTGTAATTAATATTTTTAGAATACCAAACTTTTCTTAGAACGTCATGTTAAGCCAGCCGTTACAACGCGCTATCCCGCATTGCACAGCCAATAATTCCTACTAAGCATACAGGGGAAACAACAATCATTCAAATACTCTTTTTCACTATCTTAGTAACAAAAATGACATCAAAAGAAACGGCCTATCCCCTTGTCGGAAATGAAGCCGTCTGTCTTAAATATTACCCTCCGGTATCGAGCAAGAAACTCTATTTATAGAGCGCAATTTTGCAGAGCATGAAGACCGCGTAGTTTTCCCTAGTCTCATCATCCACCACATAGGCTTCTCCATTCTCAAATAATTGAGGGTTATTGTAATTGCGCTCTAATCTGTAGATCTGCCCTTCCGTCACCTTACAACCATGGAATGCCGACTCAATTTCTACGTACTCAGCATCATCTTCATCCGCTGCTTGATACAGCTTTTTATCATTATAAGCAGGCATATACTCACTCCCGGCTGGATAATAAATCCTGACGTTCAGTCCATGTATCACTACTCTTCTATTATATAGTTTATTATCTTTATCCCGATTCTATACTTTCTAAAAAGCATAGAATAAAAGGAATATTGACAGCTCAAAGAAAATCAACATAAAAAGGCTGCATGGCCAACGTCTGTCAGCCACACAGCCTATAAATAAAAACGCAAATCAGGATTTCAATCTCCGTTCAAACTATACATTAAATCCCTTTTATCTCTTTAAACTTCGCCACATATTGGGCAGCAAGATCAGTAATCTGATCGTATCGGCCATTCTTCGCCGGTGCAGTCAAATTCCCCCCAATGCCCACAGCCATGCAGCCGTTTGCAATCCACTTCTCCATATTGTTCAAATCCACGCCACCGGTCGGCATAATATTTACATGTGGCATAGGACCTTTAACCGCTTTTACATAATCCGGCCCGAAAGCACTGCCAGGGAACAATTTAAGCACATCCACGCCGTACTTCAGCGCTTCCTTCATTTCATTTAATGTCATGCAACCAGGCATATAGGGAATGCCATAAAGATTACACATCTTAGCTGTCTCCACTTCAAAAGAGGGACTAACCACAAACTCTGAACCTGCAAGAATGGCTATTCTAGCTGTTAAGGGGTCCAAGACAGTTCCGGCGCCAATCACCGCACGACCTCCGTACTCAGCAACCAATCTCTTAATCGCCACATCCGCGTCTGGTGTAGTAAAAGTTACCTCAATATTATTTAGACCGCCTTCTATACAAGCAACGGACATCTTAAAAGCTTCCTCAGCACTATCTGCTCGAATAACCGCTACAACCCCGACGGATGCCACATTCTGCAATACTTTCATTTTCTTCATCAGTAGACTCCCTTTCTCTTGGTACGATCATAGATAAACAGGAAATACTTTTTTAGATAAACTTTTTTATTAAATTTACTAATTATTGCGTTTTGTTCTATAAGGAAATAGTAATAACAATACGATTAACAGTCAATACATTTTTATTACATCAGGTGCAAATAAGTAATAAAATCTAAGAAAAACCTTTATAAAACAAGGGTTTATGGAAACATTATTTTCTTTTTACGAAAAAAGTTTTTTGGTTAACAATTATTCTTTTATTGTACAAAACCGATTTATGTGATAATTTCAAATTACAAATCATTATACTGGGATAAAATCATTACCCTAGGAGGAACTAAAAATGAGTAAACAGCTGGATGCCGTCACTTTCGGGGAGCCGATGGCGATGTTTTATGCGAATGAGGCCGGTCCTCTGCATGAAGTATTTTCGTTCTCCAAAGCATTAGCAGGTGCAGAAAGCAACGTGGCTACAGGCTTGTCGCGTTTGAATCATCCTACAGGTTATGTTACGAAGCTTGGCGAAGATAACTTTGGCACATTCATTGCACAGGCGATGAAGAACGAGAACATTAATACGGACAATATTACTTTTACTAAAGAGTATTCAACAGGTATGCTTATCAAATCGAAAGTGGTTACCGGCGATCCAAAGGTCGAATACTTCCGCAAAAACTCCGCGGCCTCCACGCTTAGTCTGGAGGATTTCGACGAGGCTTACTTCAACTCCGCAGGACATCTGCATGTTACAAGTATCTCCGCCGCTTTGTCCAAGAGCTGTCATGAATTTTCTATTCACGCTATGGAATTTATGAAGAGTAAAGGAAAGACGATCTCTCTGGATCCTAATCTGCGTCCCAGCTTATGGCCGGATACAGAAACAATGGTGAGTACCATCAATGATCTGGCTACACGCTGCGACTGGTTCCTGCCGGGACTCGGTGAAGGTAAAATCCTTACCGGACTGAGCACACCCGAAGAGATTGCAGACTATTACCTGGAGCGTGGCGTAAGCTTAGTCGTCATCAAGCTTGGCCCTGAAGGCGCTTACTATAAATCCTCTGCTGGGGAAGGTTACGTGGACGGATTCAAGGTGGAGCAGGTTGTTGATACGGTGGGTGCAGGTGATGGATTTGCGGTTGGCGTAATCAGTGCGATGCTGGAAAAGCTTCCGATTGCTGAGGCCGTCAAACGCGGCAATGCGATCGGTGCGTTAGCCGTCATGTCGCCAGGCGATATGGACGGACTTCCCACCCGTGAGGAACTTGCGAAGTTTATGCAACAAGAAGTCTAATAATTGCAAAAAGACACAGAGCAGCGATTCTCCTGTTATTGGGGGAGCGCTGCTCTGCTTTTTGGGTCGCTAATTGGCTGCTATGGCTATGCTATGCCTTTGGCTTTGGCTTTGGCTTTGGCTTTGGCTTTGGCTTTGGCTTTGGCTTTGGCTTTGGCTTTGGCTTTGGCTTTGCTATGCTAAGCTTTTGCTATTGCTATTGCTATTGCTATACTTCAGCAGTGTAATCACTTACCTCAGGGCTTTCGGACCCAAAAGACGCTATTTGCAATTTTTTTACCTTTGCGGCGTAGTTTCGGACTCCAGTGACACTATTCCTTATGAAAAAGGGCATTTAGCATGTTTTCCATGCCGATAGCTGCGATGGGGTCCGATAGTACTCCAAATATGGGATTATACTGCATATAAGGTCAGCTGAGTCCGATAGTGACTTCCTACGCGAGAATATTACCCAATCAAACCCAAGTTTAGTGTTTAGATAAAGTTAGGTCCAATAAAAGGGGGAGTGCCCAACAAGCTAAGAAATAGCTGCTGGGCACTCCCCTTTTTATAGTTCAAACTTATTTGTAAGACTTCACCGACTGCCCTTGCTGCAAGGTCGGCGGGAAACGGTATGTAATTGGAACAGAAGCTCCCTTATCCTCGATACAAGAGAGTATAATCTTGGCAGCCTGCATCCCCATCTCGTAAGCAGGCTGACGGATTGTCGTAATGACCGGATTATAAATTTGCGCGAATTCCGCATCATCTATCCCGATGACCGACAACTGTTCTGGAATAGAGATGGCATTTCGATTCGCATATTTCAGAATTTCCGCTAGTGTGATGTCGTTCGTAGCCAGCAGTGCAGTTGGCGGCTCCGGCAGTGCTAATAAGTGTTCCAGCCCCGAAGCTAATTCCTCTTTGGATACACTGCAAATATACTCCTCACGCAGCGTTATGCCCGCTTCTTCCATCGCTTTTTTGTAGCCACTAATCCGCTCTTTGCGAGGAGTAATCGCATGCTCCCCAATTGGGAGGGACACCAGAGCAATCCGCTCATGGCCTTGCTGAATTAGCTGCCCTACGCCTATCTTTGCCGCCATTTCATTATCCAGCAATAGACTCTGCGTGGTGATTCCATCTACTAGACGATCCATAAAGACTAGCGGGAAATCAGCCTCTACCAGCTTGCTATAGGCAGACGGGTTATTCCCTGTAGGAAAAATAATCAGCCCATCCACCTGACGAGCGATTAAGGTTTCTACATATTTGCTTTCTTTCTCCGCATTCTCATCTGCGTTGCATATGATCACTTGGATTCCGTGATGCTGCAGCTCATTCTCAATCGCCCGGATACATTGGATTGACAGCGTGTAGTCAATATTAGCTACGATGATCCCGACCATATGCGTCCGGTTCTGCTTCAGACTGCGTGCCAGACCATTTGGCTGATAATTAAGCTCCTCAATTACGGCCTCAATCCGGTTTTTCGTCGCTTCGCTCATATATTTAAAACGTTTGTTCAAAAATTGGGAGACCGTACTTTTCGAAACTCCCGCTTTTTGAGCCACATCATCAATCGTTAACTTCTTCATCGCTTCGGCTCCACTCTTCTCAAAAGAAAATACTTTATCAAAAAGTATAGCTTTTATTTAGTGATTTATCTACTAGGGAGTCTGACTGTAAAATTCCTGATACAGCTCATTTTGTCGCTCTTCTGATAAAAATGCCCAATCTTCATCTAACCACCCTGGTCCACCTTTCGTAAGAATATCAGCTTTATAAAGTTCTCCATTCATCTCATATTCCATGGTTAACGATTGTCCATTAATGTCTCTAAATCCAATGGTCGATGCAGGTGTTTGAATGCTTAAGGTCTCCATATCATAAAGCACTGTTTTGTCTTGGTATGTCTTATCTACCGGGTATTCTAGGTAACTAAATACGATCTGGTCATGCTCCTTATCCACTGCGATTATTGACTTATATTCTAATAGCTCCCAATCAAAGGACGTAAGCTCTTTCGGTACCACTGATTCTCCTGTCGCTGCTTTTTTAACATTTAGAATAAAAAATCTACCATTCTCCATAATGCCTGAACCTATAGTCTTCGTATAGGTAAATAGCAGAGCGTAATCGCCCGCTCCAAAAAATCCACTCAAATATTGATAAGTACTTGCCCCTCCTGCAAAAAGAGGTAAAGTATAAATCCTAGTAGCTGAAGAAGCCGATAATTCCGTCTGGTCCTTCGAGCTCAGGTAAAGAGTGAACGGTTCTGTAGGATGTGTGTACTTTGGCTTCTTGTAGTCCACCATCGGGGGTGGCGGCGACCAAAGGATTCCCGCTGTTGTCTCAACGGCATACGCTTTACTCTTATCTCTGTTCATTGGCAAAGGCATGTAGTATTTCTTACCGCTAATCTCAAATTCTACTGGACTTGTCGGAGGCTCTATCGCTTTATCATTAGTTGCAGGACTAGAAGAAGGCAGTATGCCTGCGCCTTGTGACTGAACGGATGACGAATGGATTGGCCCTGTGTTTTTCCATATGCCCATAGGGAAGGTAAGCGCACCTATCAACAAAATCGTAGCCAGACTGGTCAACACCACATTTTTATTTATCCAATAACGTTTGTAAGCTGAACTTTTATTCGCAGCAGCCTGTTCGATCCGCATCATTAACTCAGGCGTAAAACCATCTTCAATGAAAGGATTTTTGCCTGCTTGCGCATACCAATCCGTCTGCCCGATCATCACTGGATTACTATCATCGGCGTTGCGTTTCATTCCCTCTCCTCCTTCTGGATAGCCTCTTTAACCTTCTCTCTCGCCCGCGCGAGCCGAGATTTCACGGTTCCTTGTGCTACATTCAGCAAATCTGACATTTCGGCAATGGATAATCCATGTTGAATATCTAGCACAAGCACCTCTCTGTTCTTCTCTGGAAGGGTCATAATAATTTCCCAGATCCGGTTCGCATACTGATTGCCAAGGGCTTCTTTTTCCGCAGAAGGTGCATTAACAGCAGTAGGTTGATCACCCAAAGCTATGAATCTGCGCCAAAAGCTATTTTTGCTCCAACTGAAGGCCGTATTTCTGGTAATCGTAAGCAGCCAGGTTTTCATCGAAGATTGCCCCCGGTATTTCCCAACATTCTTGTACGCCTTCAAAAACACTTCTTGGCTGATATCATTTGCCTGCTCTCGACTTCTAGTTAAGAAAAAAGCATAATTCCACACATCCGAGCCATACGCCTCCATCATTTCCCGCAAACTCATTGCGGGCGCATACGCTGCTGTATATGTTATATCTTCGCTTAGCATGTTTCGCCTCACCTCTTGCCTAATAAGACTTTCCAAACTTGAAAAAGTTCCCTCTAAAATAAAAAAATAGGTCATTTATTAAAAAACACCACCGATGAACGTTTAAGCGTTCACTAGTGGTGTGTGGATATTTTTTAAAGAGAGCTGAATTTCTCCTGTAGCCGCCGTGCAAGCTCATCGTCTGATAACGGATTACGATGCGTATTTTCCAGATAGATATGCTTTTCGGTCTCGGGCATCAAATATTCCTTATACCATAAAAACATATCCGGACTATCCCCCTGAATCCGCAAAAATTTACGGGCCGTTTCTACGTGATCTATAGTGTTGGCAATATTGATCAACCAATCAGCCCGATAAAAATGCTTCCACTGGCCGATCTCTGCCCGTAAAAGAGCCTGCTGGCCCTCCTTATAATCCCAAACCGCATGAGAAGCTTCGATAAACGCCTCTGGAAATCTCTCTTCTTGGTAACACATATACGCCTGGCAAAGAGAGGATAATCCTCTGCACCCGCTCCAATGCAGCTCAATTTGAACTAGCAGTTGAACATGCAGCCTGTTTCGCTCTTTTTCGGGTAAAAGTTCCATCACCTCTAGGCACTGCTTTCGCAGCAGATACCAGACTAGTACAACTCGCTCAGCTCGATCCCTGAACCATCGAACCTGCTCTACAAAAGGAACATCCCCTGAGGCCCAGCGCAGTCGCTCATCGCTCTCCGTCTTATTTTGCAGCCAATGCCCTATAATCTGCCTTGCCGGATGATGATAGAATTCATCGCCTGCGCGGTCGTCAGCATTAGGACCATATACTATGGTGTTTTTGAAGTAGCTTTTGTACAATTGTGCAATTCGCCCCTGCTGCGCTGTGTAGAAACGGTTAACGAAGGTCTGAAGCTGTTCATCAGCATCTGCTGTTCCATCCATCCACAACTTTGCTGTCAGATCTAATGTATAGAGATGAGGCAAAATATTCCCTGAATTCACTAGCAGATATTCACTAGCCCCTGCCGTAAATGCCCCCTGTAATTCCTCCACTATAAAGGACGGATCCGTTGGGAATTGTGTTAGATGATTGGAGGCCTGCAAGTCGTGGAAGGTGACGTGGTAATATACCCCGTTTTTGCCTTGATCTCCTGCCTCGGGTAGAGCAGGCACGCGCAGATTCAGATGGCCATGTCGTCGCGACACCATTTTACCGTATCCGTTATCCGCCCATATTTTAATAACACCTTCTGGCACTTCGATCTTTCCTTGTTTATACAGCTCCGCAATTTCTCCGTACATCGCCATACAGCACACAGGCTGGTCCACATATTCACAGATCATATCGTATTGCTTGCGAACTACAAATGAGATCAAATCGCCCCGTTTCTCCGGAGTATCAAAAGAGGGATCATTCTCCCAAAAAGGTTTATCACCCTGTCCGCGGAAAGAGAGCACCCAGAGTGTTTTTTCATCTTTTTGCCGCTCAATGGCCTCTCTCCACAGCTTTTCAAACAATTCTGGATATTCTTTATAGCTGGCTTGCTTGCCCGGAAAAGCACGTAGGAACATTTGCGCGCCAAGCGGCTCCGCATGATGATGTGTGATCCACAGTCCCATATCCACCGCAAGCTGATGATGAATTCCGTTTCTCGGCAAATCCGTCCCGGGGATTACCATATTTCCACCACAGCGCAGCAGCGCTTCAAAAACAGGCTTCCATACCTCCGCCGTCGGAGGATAATCCTCCTTCCAGCCGATAAGACACACTTCATCATTCACGAACCAACCTCGGTAGCGTACCTTTGGCTGAATGCTGTTGTAATCAGAAATAGGTAAATTGATCGCATCTTTCTTAACAGGAGGAAGCTCCGCCCAGAACCAGAAGGGATCGACACCAAGCACGTGGCGGCTATAATGAAGCATCCCATAAATAATGCCCAATTCATCGCGGCCGATAATATGCAAGATCCGATCCTCTTCACTACCTGTAAAACGCAAACAAAAACCCTCCGCCCATTCCGGGCAGCCATCATCCTCTGTCGCATAACGAATAATTACAGTAGCTGCTGCTCCTTGTACCGGAGCTTTTCCGAACACCTGCTCATGATCCCTGGCGATCATCCGCCAAGCATGTCCAATTGGATTACTGCGTTCCACTTGAACATCATATACACTTTCCGCTGTGACTCTAAATTCTGCATATGTATTCACTATCGCTTCATCTCCTAATTCGCTACAAAACACGGAGGACACAAGCTTCTCACCACCGCACTTTGCAACATAGTTTAAGTAGGCATAGAGTTTACCAGAATCTTCTATCTCTATTATAAAGCGTTTACATAGATTGTGCATGCGTACGTAATAATTACTGGAGGAGGACAGCGGTTCCTGGAGCTACTTGATTAGAGCAGCTGGTGCTAGTGAGGACAACAGATACTAGACAGAGACTGCAGTTACTGTGTTAGAGCACCAGCCGCTAGATAGGGAAAGTAGCTACTGGATTAGAGCAGCTGGTGCTAGACAGGACAACAGTTACAGTATTAGAGCAGCTGGTGCTGGACAGGACAACAGTTACAGTATTAGAGCAGCTGGTGCTAAACAGGACAACAGTTACAGTATTAGAGTAGTTGGTGCTAGAACAGGGACAGTAGCTACTGCGCTAGAACAGCAGGTGCTAAACAGGATATCATCTGCATTACTAGAGCAGCTGGTGCAAGACAGGGACAACAGTTACATTATTAGAGCAGCTGGTGCTAGAACAAATGGACTGGGATCATCAGCAAGTAACAGGAACTTATGTGAAAGTTAGTATCGCTACAACGATAATATGTAATTGAGGTGCTTTGATATGTTCATATGGAGCGTTTAGTTGCACTTTGTGCAACTAAAAAAGATCTTTCCAGCTCATAAAGTGATTTAGTTGCACTTCATGCAACTATTTCTGCTCAAATTTAGAAAAATAGGCGTTTTTCCAGATTTTAAGTGTACAAAGTGCAACTAAATGAAGAACCAGCTACTTTAAATTGCGATCTATTGCACAAAGTGCAACTAAACAAGGTTTTAGTTTTATAGTGGTGTAAAAGACCACGAAAGGAGCTTTAAAGGAGCTTTAAAGGGACTTTATAGAGTCTGCGAAAATTAACATACACCACCAGCACTAAATCACATTACTCGACTACCTCCCTAATCCGCTCCCTCCGCCAACTTATGACGCACAATAATCCCGTCGGCCCGCACACGCATCTGGATCTCTCCCTGCTGATCCGTTCTAAAAACAGCAGCTTGATTAGCTTCCAAACGTTCCAATACCTCAGCTTTCGGATGACCATATAGATTATTTACTCCCGCAGAAATCACCGCAGCAGCTGGTTGCCAAAACTGCAGCCAAGACTCGCCTGTTGAAGTTTTGCTCCCATGGTGAGCTACTTTCAAAACGTCAATGGCAGGTCCTGCGTTAATGCCCTTTTGCAGGGCTTGCTGCACAATCTCCTCCTCGGCTTCCAGATCCATATCTCCGGTAAATAGAAAATTTCTTCCGTTCATCTCTAGACGAAAAACTACAGAATCGTGGTTCTGATCCTCCAGCAGTGGGATGCTATTCAGCATAGAAGAACCTGACGCTGCTCCCTCTCTATCTTGTTCTTCCGGCCATAAAAAGGACAGCTCCGTCTTATCATCCGGGGAAAGCCTCATTCCCTGATGTACGGCATACAGTTGAACATTGTTCTCCAGCGCAGTCCGCATCATCTCCATATAAGATTCACGGTCAGCGAGTGTGCCATTAAAAAGCAGTGCCGAAACCGGAATCGCCTCCATAACGGCTTGGAGTCCCCCGGCATGATCCTGATCCCCATGAGTCAAAATAATCGCGTCCAGACGGTGGATCCCACGTTTTTTAAGCAAAGGCACCAACACTTTAGCCCCTACCTCGAACGGGCTGCGGCGAATGCGCCATTCTTCTTTTTGCCCAAAATTTAACGTTCCTCCACCATCTACAAGAATATGAGCTCCTTTTGGTGTAGTGATGAGGATACTGTCGCCTTGCCCGATATCCAGGTAACTAATCGTCCCTTTACCCGCTTGACGTTCTGACTGATAACCCTTGTACAGCATTAGGCCCAGTCCAACCGCAGATAGTAGAACAATCGCTCCGCTCCAACGTACAATCTTAGGTTCATCCAAAAAATACTGTGCGCTCCCCGTTCCCCCAAACCCGCCGTGCTTGTTCACAGATAAACCAATCTCAGCTAACGGCCTCGTCTCATCCTCCATATACTGAGGTGTTGCGCGGGCTTCTACTCTTAGCTTGGCAGCATACAACAGCCCATACAATAAGACATAATACACTCCGATCCACAGCAGTGAAGGCGAGCGCCAAATCAGAACTCCACCAGCAAAACCATTAATCCATTCAACCGCATAAAAAGTAACGTTATTCAGCAGCTCCGTAATATGTGCCAAAAAAATCGCGGCATCTCCCCACAATCGTCCAAGCAGTAGCGCAAGCGTTCCTAACGGCAATACGATAAAAGTAATAAAGGGCACAAAAACCAGATTAGCCACTAAAGACAGCAGAGAAAATTGATTAAAATAATAAATCGTCAATGGAAATGAGACTAACTGGGCAACTAGAGTCACAGAGACGGCGCTTTTAAGCCAGCGTGGCAGTGCGCTCAGCAGAGGGTCCATAAGCGGAACGTAGACCATTAATCCTAAGGTCACCAGAAACGACAACTGGAAACTGACACTGAGCAGCATGTAAGGATTCCAAATCAGCATAACCAGTGCCGCTGCAGCCAAAATATTCAGTCCATCCTTCAGCATGCCAACTCGTGCAGCGAGCAATGCAATCATACTCATTAATCCCGCACGCACGATAGACGGACCCGCACCTGTCAACAGGACGTATACAGGAACGAGCACTAAGGTGACTGTTAGCGTGGTTTCTTTTGTCATCCGTAAGCGCCTGAATATAAATAAAAGAACACCAACATACACCGCAACATGCATACCTGAAATGGCGAGGATATGTGTCAAACCAAGTTGTGAGAACTGCTTAAAGGTATCCGGATCGAGATCATCCTGCATCCCAATCACCAAACCCTTCATATATCCAGAGTGGCGCGCTTGAAACAGCCGATCCGTCTCCGCTCCAAGAACTGCCCGCGCTTTATCATTCCAGCGTAAGATCATTAACGGATTCCATGAATCTGGAGCAGTTGCTTGCACATTTTCTGCACCTTGACTCTTTAGAAGCCAGTGAATCTTCTGCGTATGCAAATAGGCCCGATAATCAAACCCTCCGTAATTCCGCGCTGTCGCTGGCTCTTCAAGTACACCGTTTAGCGACACCTGATCCCCTCTGCGCCACTCCGCAGCAATAGCGATTTCTTGCTCGGCAAGTAGTTTGATCTGCACCATAATTAACTCCCCATGCACTCTTTTATCTTGTTCGTCCCGCGGATCAGGTGAAGCGGCATCTTCCTCAGTAATCAACGATAACTCTGAGAGCTTCATCGTGAAATCAACCCGGTCCCCGTCCCGTTCCACAACGGAAACTATCGTCCCCTTAGCCTCCACGGCAGTCTCATTCAACTCCGACAATAATCTCCCTAGCGCTTCAGGCAGGTGACTTAAATTACGGCCTTCATTCCATTCCCAATATCCAGCGGATAAACTAATCGCCAAACAAAATACCGCCAGCTGCTTCCAGTTCATGTTCACCCAAACTCTCATACTAACCAGTAAAAATAGTAATCCAGCCCACGCCAACCATAAGCTAATCCCTGAGAATAAACACGCTGCTGCACTTCCAGCCACCCAACACACTGTAAAACTTAATAAGGGTCTCTCCTTCACGCCTCCATTCTCCTCCTTTCGCAAGATAAAAAAAAGAACCTCTGCATACGCCATAAAAGCGCACGAGAGGTTCTTCCTCAAGCCATCTTATTCAATTAGGGTTGTACAATACAGCTACTCGGCTACTTTAATCATCGTTTCACTTGGCGGCTCATAATTCTCCAATTGGCGAAATATGATGCCTTTGGCAGCCATCATTGCTTCTACCTTTTCCATATCCTTACGGTAAGGACGATAATACACAATCTCCACAATACCGCTGTTAGCCAGCATATTTGCACAGGTCCAGCAAGGCTCATCCGTCACGTAGACGGTACTGCCTTCCCGGTCAATCCGGTCTGTGAATAGCAAAAGATTCTGTTCGGCATGAATCGTGCGAATGCAGCGCTGTTTCTTCACCATAGTCTCTACGCCATCCACGATCTCCATCTCATATTGCTCCGATAGCATACAACCTGCCTCTGAGCAATCAGGTACGCCCATTGGCGCCCCGTTGTACGCGGTACCAAGCAGCTTCTTGCCTTGCACCAGTACAGCACCTACATGTCGTCGTGAGCAGCGTGAACGAGTTGAGACCATACAGGCAATGTCCATGAAATAAGTATCCCAGTCTTTACGATAGGCAGTAGTCATAATCAATCTCCATATCCTTCTAAATAGTTGTTAACTATTGTAGCACATCCCCGCAAGTTTTCACTAGGACAACGGTTGTGGCACTTCCAACGATCTTCATTTCTTATTTATCTTCAAAATATTACTAAATCTTTTAACTTCTCCAGCATTTTAGGTCCTATCCCCTTTACCTTCCCCAGATCAGACAGGCTGCGAAAGGTCCCTTCTCGGTTGCGGTAATCCATAATTGCCTGAGCCTTCTTTTCTCCGATGCCCGGAAGATCCATCAGCTCCTTAACACCCGCAGTATTCACATTTACTTTACCTTCCTGTGAAGCTGCTGATATGGAAAGCTCAGTCGTCTCCTTAGCCGCAACAACTTTATCCCCTGCCGGCGTTTGCTTCCCTGCAATGTTTGGCGTTTGAACTTCTGCCCCTGCTGGTGTTTGGCCTTCTGCCGTTGGCGTTTGGACCGCTCCTTCTGCTCTCTCCCCCGCAGCGGCTGTCGAAGCTTTTTCATCTGCCGAAGTTTGGACAGCTTGTTCTGCTTGCGCAGCCTCCTTAACCTTCTCACCTTCTTCAGCATTCCCAGCAGCTTCAGCCTGCCCTGCATCTTTCTCTAAATGTAGCTTATTTCCCTTCGTCTGATGACCTCCCTCACTGCCCCCAGCAGCTGGAGCGGCACCAGACTCAGCGATTCCAACCGCTTGCTCCATACCAACATTCAAAGTCTCCCACCCGGCAATCCCGGAATCGCCCTTGCTCCCTGCCGCCCATAAAAGCCCACTTCCTATTACAGCAGCAGCCACTCCGAGTACGATACTTCCTTTATTCATATTACTTTCCTCCTCACAAAAATTCTTCTTATGCCTTTTTGTGAATCTTCATACATTCCTGCGGCTGGAAACTCCTTTAATAATTCATACAAAACCTGTCATCTGTCCAAGTCTATCCTGCATACATATAACGAAGAGCATTCATGTCAGTTAGTAAATAAGCAACGCTAGAAAGGAGGAACCACAGGTGAAAGTTGGATTTATCGGAACAGGCAGCATGGGCAGCCTGCTAATTGACGCCTTTCTTTCTTCCGGAGCCCTGAATCCGTGCGATGTACTCGCCAGCAACCGCAGTCTGAATAAACTGCTGGAGCTAGAAGATCGTCATCCCGGCATAAACTTATGCGGAAGCAATAGTGAAACAGCGACTGGAAGTGACATTGTTTTTTTATGTGTAAAACCGCTGGAATTCAAAACCTTAACAGATGAGATCGGCCCTTATCTCCGCAGCGATCAAATCGTCGTATCCATTACAAGTCCCGTTCAATTGCAACATCTGGAATCCGCTTTGCCGTCCAAAATAGCCAAGATCATCCCCAGCATTACACACTGTGTCAAAAGTGGGACATCACTGTGCATATTTGGCAGCAGGCTTAATAAAGAAGACAGGCTCGTGCTGCTGCAGCTGTTGTCTTTCATAGGTGTTCCTTTGGAAATTCAAGAGGCCCATACCCGAATCGCTTCTGATTTCTCCAGCTGCGGACCTGCGTTCTTGAGCTATTTCATTGAACGCTGGATTGAAGCTGCGGTGGAAGTTACCGGGATTGAAGAGACGTTAATCAGCCGGCTTGCAGGTGAAATGCTGCTTGGAACAGGCAAGCTGCTAACAGAAGGAGAATTCACCCCGCAAGAGCTTCAAGAACGTGTAGCTGTCCGTGGTGGGATTACCGCAGAGGCACTGAACCATCTTCGCATTAGCCTTGAGGGCGTATTCGAACGTCTCATCATGACTACCCATGATAAATACGATGAGGATGTTACCAAGCTGGATGCGTTATTTGGGCATGACGGTATTATTCAAAGTCCCGTAGACCGTTAGAAAACAATAAAACCCGCAGCACGGAGTTCTCCGTTGCTGCGGGCAATATTGCGTTCTTCGCTTAACCCACTACGATATTTACAAGCTTGCCAGGAACCGCAATGATCTTGCGTACGGTTTTACCTTCTACTGCAGCACTCACATTCGGGAGTGACAACGCATGAGCTTGCATCTCTTCTTGACCCATATCCTGCGGGATCAATGCGCGTTGTACGATTTTTCCATTTACCTGAATAACGATTTCAACCTCAGCATCCACCGTCCATGCTTCATCATACGTTGGCCAAGCCACGTAGCTGATACTTCCTTCGTGACCGAGCAGCTGCCACAGCTCTTCAGCGATGTGAGGCGCCAGTGGTGACAACATTTGTACGAAGTGTTCAGCAGCTTCTTGGGACAAAGTTTCTTGCTTATAAGCATCGTTAATAAAAATCATCAACTGGCTAATTGAGGTATTGAAACGCAGATGCTCGAAATCATCAGTAACCTTCTTAATGGTCTTGTGCCAAGTGCGTTTGAACTCATCAGTGCCACCGTCTGCTGTGATTTTGGTGCTCAGCTTACCATCTTCACTCACGAACAGGCGCCATACACGGGACAAGAAACGGTGAACTCCTTCTACACCCTTTTCATTCCAAGGTTTGGTTGCTTCCAGAGGGCCCATAAACATTTCATACACACGCAGCGTATCTGCACCAAATGCTTCCACAATCTCATCAGGATTGATGACATTTCCGCGTGATTTGCTCATTTTTTCATTATTATTCCCAAGAATCATACCTTGGTTAACCAGCTTATGGAAAGGTTCTTTTGTTTCAACTACGCCGAGATCATAAAGCACCTTGTGCCAGAAACGTGCATAGAGCAAGTGAAGCACGGCATGCTCTGCTCCACCAATATACAGATCTACTGGAAGCCATGCTTTTTGCTTCTCAGGGGAGCAAAGCTCTTGATCGTTTTTCGGATCAATATAACGCAGGTAATACCAGCAGCTGCCCGCCCATTGCGGCATGGTGTTCGTCTCGCGGCGAGCCTTCATGCCAGTCTCAGGATCGATAGTTTCCACCCACTCTGTTACATTCGCAAGTGGAGATTCCCCTGTACCCGAAGGTTTGATTGCCTCTACATCTGGCAGTACCAGCGGCAGCTGATCCACCGGAACAGTCTTCATTGTGCCGTCTTCCAAATGCAGAATTGGAATCGGCTCTCCCCAGTAGCGTTGACGGCTGAACAGCCAGTCACGCAGACGATAGGTTACTTTGCCTTTACCTACGCCCTTCTCTTCCAACCAAGCAATCATCTTCGCAATCGCTTCTTCATTCTTGAGTCCATTCAGGAAATCAGAATTGACATGCGGGCCATCTCCGGAATAAGCCTCTTCTTCAACGTTGCCGCCTTGAACGACTTCCACGATATTCAGGCCGAATTGTTTAGCAAATTCCCAGTCGCGAGTATCGTGACCCGGAACTGCCATAATTGCTCCCGTTCCGTAACCAGCAAGCACATAATCTGCAATCCAGATTGGCGCCTTCGCACCATTCACAGGATTAATTGCATATGCGCCTGTGAAGACACCACTCTTCTCTTTCGCCAAATCCGTACGCTCCAGATCGCTCTTACGTGAAGCTTTTTCACGATATTCTGCCACAGCAGCACGCTGTGCTTCAGTTGTAATCACATCAACAAGCTCATGCTCTGGTGCCAATACGCAGTAACTTGCTCCGAACAGTGTATCTGGACGTGTAGTAAACACGGTCAGGTTAGCTTCGTGACCTTCAATGTTAAAGTTCACTTCTGCACCTGTTGATTTCCCGATCCAGTTGCGCTGCATATCCTTGATGCTTTCGGACCAATCCAGCTCTTCCAGATCCTCCAGCAAACGCTCAGCGTACTCTGTAATTCTCAGAATCCATTGACGCATCGGTTTGCGCACGACAGGGTGACCTCCGCGCTCACTTTTACCATCGATAACCTCTTCGTTGGCAAGTACCGTACCCAGTGCCTCACACCAGTTAACAGGTACTTCTGCTACATAAGCCAGGCCTTTGTTATACAACTGGATAAAAATCCATTGTGTCCATTTATAATAATCCGGATCAGTCGTACTGATCTCGCGGTCCCAATCGTAGGAGAAACCCAGCGATTTGATCTGACGACGGAAATTATCGATGTTCTTATCGGTAAAATCACGTGGATGCTGGCCGGTATCCATCGCATACTGCTCTGCCGGAAGTCCAAAAGCATCCCAGCCCATCGGATGCAATACGTTGAAACCGCGCATCCGTTTGTAGCGAGAAACGATATCCGTCGCTGTGTAACCCTCTGGATGACCTACGTGCAGTCCTGCACCTGAAGGATACGGAAACATATCCAGTGCATAAAAATTGGGTTTTTCAGGATCTTCTCCTGTCTTAAAGCTTTTGTTCTCATCCCAGAACTTTTGCCATTTCGGCTCAATAGCCTGCGCCCGGTAACCAGTAGCGGGTATGCTATTTGTTTGGTTGTCGCTCATTGTCTGCTCCTCCTTGGAGTGTTACTTCTTAGATTTCTTATTCCTTAACCAAGCATATTCGCCCTCGGTGTCCATATAAGGACGGTAAGCATTTATGCGGGAAATATAAGACATGAAGTATTGCGTGAAACGTATACTCTCTTATATTTACAAAAAAACCTCCCATCCCTAGCGTATTATCGCTAGGGACGAGAGGTTATAATTCCCGTGGTACCACCCTAGTTAGCGGCTGAATATACTTTATTCTGCCACTCACTTTGCACCCTTTAGCGGGGGTGAGGCGACGGCGGTTCATTCATGACATCCATTATCTCTTATGGATATCCTGTAAACTTGCACCGTTACTCCGAGGTGAGTTCACTCTGTTCCGTTAACCGACTCGCACCTTAGTGCCGGCTCTCTGCAATAACGGTATAGAATTAATACTCCTCATCATCGAACAACTATATACTGAGTCATCAGTAATATTCCCCAACATTATATACAAAACTGTTATCAATAGTCAATGATTATCCCTTTATACAGGCTTTCGTTTGATTAAAAACGCCATAAAGTGTTGAATAACGACTTTTGCAGCTGCAAAGAACGGTACAGCAAGGATCAGTCCAATCATCCCTGCCAGCTCACCACCTACCAGCAATGCAAAGATAATAAGCAGCGGATGCAAATGTAGCGTCCTGCCTACTACCTGTGGAGAAATAATATTGCTCTCCACAATTTGGCATAAAGTGTTTACCACAGCAACCAGTAGAACTAATCGAAAAGAGACGGTCGAAGCCATCACAATGGCAGGTGCAGCCCCTAGAAAAGGACCCATATACGGAACAATATTAAATACTGCCACCACACTGGCGAACAGTAAGGCATAAGGCATTCCGACGATAGCATAGCCGATATAGGCGAGCACACCTATAATGATGCAGACCAGAAATTGTCCGCGAATGTAATTGCCGAGCGCGGCATCAATATCTTTTAACAAAGTAACAATAGACTTGCGGCGTGCGCGGGGCAGACAAGAGACCACCGTCCGTTCAAATACGTCAAAATCCTTCAGAATATAGAACACCAGAAACGGCACGATAAAAGCATTGAACAGCAAGTTAATCGTTGTCCCTATGTTATCGAGAAAATGAGAAATCCCTTCGGCCAGACGATTCTCCAGTTGAAAAAACCAGTTGTTCATCCCCATTTCAACCCCAGGCGGTATTAGCCTTGTATTCATATGGCTCATCAGCCCCTGGGCTTGCAGTGTGATCTCAGGCAGATGTTCATTTAACTCTTCAAGCTGCTCAATAAACATCGGGATAAGGTTGATGGCGATCACGGTAATCGCCGTTAGAAACACTGCATATATAAGTAGAACAGCTACGCTACGCGGCATCTTCCGTCCGGCCAGCATACTAACCACCGGATTCAGCACATAGGAAATAATCATAGCTGCCAGAAATGGAGCGAGGATTGCCTTTAAGAATACAAAAATCCCCTGCAGCATCGGACGAAGCAACCAAACAAAATACAAAATGATCAGGGATAGCAGCACTCCGATCATCCAGCGGAACCATTTACTTTGGGACCATTGTTCCATGAGAGTACCCTCCTGCGGTAGAGCCTGGACTAGCTTCGTAAATAAGTATATGTATGGCCGCAGCAAAATAACCATCAAACACACAAAAAAGCGTCAATAACCTTACAACTGATTTCAGCTGAAAGGAAATTGACGCTTAAGTACATAGAGCAGTCTTGCTTACAAAGCAAGATTCATAGTCAAGACGACGCATGAATTTGCGGGAAATCCTGAGTCATATCATCCCCGGAGAACAGGTCGTCCAGTGAGCTTAGTGTGCCGTCTTCTTCAACTTGATAAACCGACATTTTCTCGCCATTTACCGTCAATTCGATGAAACAGCCCCAGCAATAAAACTGGTGGGAACCGATCTTTCCGATATCTTTGGAGTTGCAGTTTGGACACTTCATATAATACATTCCACCTATCCGTTAACAATATTAATGGCTTTTTGTAGCCGTTCTTCGCTCATCGCAGGAACCATTAATGCATTCTCACCAATGGACATCTCGTCAGAACAAGGCAGCCATTTGCGGCCTTCGATCAAATCAGTGACAAGCCCGTCACTAATTTCCAGCGCTCCTATTGTGTTTCCCAACTTTTGGTCAAAATAAACATCAGATATTCGTCCGAGTATAGTTCCAGTTGTAGTTAGCACTTTTAAATCCTTAAGTTTGTTCTTTCCAAGTAGAAAAGTACAAGGTATATGATCGGCATCTATCTTATCAATCGACTCTTTACTACGAATCATGACAGCATCCTCGCCGTAGGCCACAATATCTTCCCATGCCACAAATTTCACATGGCCACCAAAAAAAGATTTGCTTTCCAGTTCAATACCCGTAATATTCCAGTTTGAATCGAGCAAAATATCGACAATTTTGCCGATTGCGTTACCCTCTTCAACTTCATATACAGCCAAGCCGATCAGATCTTGAAGTTTCATGACTGCTCGGTCTCCTCACTTTGAGTGTAATTACGAGTTCTCAAAAAGTGAAAGCCCGAATGATCAGGATACCTATCATAGCCTAGAAGTAACTAGTCTCTGATACGCAGCCGATTCAGAATGGTTTCAACTTTTCGAGCAACGTACTCAATTTCTTCAGTAGTATTACCCAAACCCATGCTAAATCGAATCGCGGACCCTAAAATATTTTCTGGAAGCTCCATTGCTCTCAGAACATGGGATATTTCCAGTGATCCTGACGTGCAGGCTGAACCGCTTGCTGCCGCAATCCCGTCCATATCCAGGTTCATCAGCATAACATCTGTTCTAGCTCCCGGGAAGCTCAAATTCAGTATACTTGGCAAAAAATGCTCGGTATTGCCGTTAATCGAATAACTTTCCCGGCCAATCAGCGCATCCAGCTCTTCAAGTAGTCTATTGCGCAGGAGCTGCACTTTTTGTCGACGTTCTGATAGACCTGTAACTGCTATTTCAACAGCCTTGGCAAATCCAGCAGTACCTGCTAGATTTTCTGTTCCGGCTCGTCTGCCGCGCTCCTGAAGGCCACCGTGGAGTCTTGAATGCAGCGGTGCTCCACTCCGCACATAAAGGCCACCGATCCCCCCAGGTCCATTGATTTTGTGAGCTGTAAAGCTCATGTAATCTACTGGAAGCTCCCGCAGTGTGATCGGTAAGGCACCAAGAGCTTGTACAGCATCAACATGGAACAGAATTCCCCGCTCTCTGACAAGCTGGCCAATTTCCTGAATCGGCTGAACGGTTCCTACCTCATTGTTGGCATACATTACACTGATTAGCACCGTGTCTTCCTGCACCGCTGCTTCTACGTCTGCAACGGATACTCGGCCTGTAGAATCCACAGGAAGATAAGTAACCTTAAAGCCTTCCTTCTCCAGCTCTTCGCAGGTATGTAGCACCGCATGATGCTCTATCGCAGAGGTGATAATATGATTGCCTTTCTGGGCAACAGCAGCGACAGCTCCATAGAGGGCTAGATTGTCGCTTTCGGTTCCGCCGCCAGTGAACACCCACTCTTCCGGCGAGCAGCCTAAAAAGGCGGCGATAGTATCGCGCGCCCCATTCAATATTTTCTTGGCTGAACGTCCGAACTGATGTACACTGGACGCATTTCCATATTGTTCTGTCATTATATTCAGCATGACCTTGGCCACCTCGGGATGAACCGGAGTTGATGCGGCGTGGTCCAAATAGATGGTTTTCATCATTCATTTCTCCACTTCTAGGGTATAGGACAATAGTTCGTTTTTAAGAACTATTAAATTATACCGCGCGAGAAGTTAGTTTTCCACAAACTAAAGAACACAATATTGTAATCAATTCCCTACATAGGCTAGGATAATGACAGCCAATTCTCTTCAGAGGTAACTTCTATGCCGTTTTTTCTAAGTAAAGCCGCAGTCACGCCGTTGCCAGCGATCTTCTTCCCTTTGAACTCTCCGTTATAAATCATGGTGCTGCCGCAAGAAGGACTGTTTTCCTTGAGGACTACCATCGTGGCTGAAACCTCTTGAGCTTTTTCAAGCGTAATATAGGCCCCTTTTAAATATAGTTCTGTTACATCTGTTCCCGACCGGTCCACTACTTTTGCCGTTCCTGCAAGCACATCCTCACCATCCCCGCCGACAATTTCAGCTGGCTCTCTAGGCGTAGAGAATCCCCCTAATAATTCCGGACACACAGCAATAGCCTGATTCTCATTCAAAAGCTTCTGAATTTTCTCATCCAAACAATCCGTACCATTATATCTTACCTTCATGCCAGCTAAACAAGAGCTTACCAAAATCACCTATATGCACCGCTTTCTTCATTCATTGTGCTTCGTTTATAATAAGATACAACCCTCAACAGCCGTTCAAGCTAAGAAATATTTCGAGCATAACATGCTGATTACAAGCTGTAAACAAATCTAGCCTCAAAAACGACCGAATGGGAAGTGTATAAAATGTGCGGACGATATACAATAACAGTCACCATGGAAGAGCTGATGGTCAGATATTTTGCCAATGATTCTACCATTATCCACTATGCTCCAACATATAACGCAGCACCCATGCAGCAAATTCCGGCAGTCATTAACACAGGGTCCAGCAATAAACTTGGGGAACTGCGCTGGGGTCTGGTTCCTTCTTGGGCCAAAGATGATAAAATCGGCAGTAAAATGATCAATGCCCGGGCAGAGTCACTCCTTGAGAAGCCTTCTTTCAAGCGATTAGTAAGCTCCCGCCGCTGCATCA
Organism: Paenibacillus sp. FSL P2-0121; assembly: GCF_037975345.1. Lineage (NCBI taxonomy): Bacteria > Bacillati > Bacillota > Bacilli > Caryophanales > Paenibacillaceae > Paenibacillus > Paenibacillus sp. FSL P2-0121. The sequence continues at coordinate 5,474,173 of NZ_CP150245.1, forward strand.
TCCCTTCTGATGGTTTCTATGAATGGAAGGCACAGGGCAGCAGTAAACAGCCCATGCGAATCGTGATGCGCGATGGGGGTATTTTTTCAATGGCCGGATTGTATGATATTTGGATGGACCCTGAAGGTAATAAATTAAGTACCTGCACGATTATAACGACTACCCCTAATGAACTTATGGCTGAAATCCATAACCGTATGCCAGTTATTTTGAAGCCTGAGGATGAGCCTGAATGGCTAAGCCGGAGCAATCAGGACGCAACTTCGTTAATAAAGCTTCTTAAACCCTATGATCAGCATCAAATGAGAGCCTATCCGGTTTCCACTGCAGTGGGAAATGTCCGGAATAATACGAAGGAATTAATCAATGAGATATAGAAAACAATATTATTCAAATGGTAGGAATGATTGTAACCCTTTTATTGACACTAATTCTGACCTCGTTGTTAATCCATGAAAAAACATCTTAACCCTGCAGATTAACCGCAGAGTTAAGACCAGCGCCGCTCAATTTGAATTCTACGTCCCATCAATTGATGATACATCTGTAGAAATCTGTCTGCATACAGCTCGGAGGACAGGTTAGTCCGGATATGCCATTCTCCATTCATCCTGATTCTGGCCCGCAGTGCCGGATCATCCATTAAGGATAGAGCAGCATTCACAGCTTCATCCAGCTGCCCTCTCGTGTATATTTTTCCAGTGTGATTGTTAATGACAAGTCTTCGAACGCCGTCTGAATCTGTAGTAAGTACAGGACAACGGCACAACATCGCCTCAGCAACCGCGTATCCAAATCCTTCCAAGATTGAGGTCGAAAGGAGCAAACCTCCCGAATCACCAATAATGCTCATATAATCTGCCATTTGCTCATGAGGAATATTGGAATACGAAATTAACCGTGAAGAAATCCCTGTCTCAGCTACAAATTGATCAAAGCTTTCTTTTTGCTCTGGATCAAACAACGTATCATCCTGAAAAATCCATAAATAAAGCTCGGGATGGATCGCCAGCAGCCTTTGCCCGATTTGCAGAAATTCCCGCCAATTCTTATTCGTTTGAATGCGTCCTACCCAACCGAGGATAGGGAAACTTTTCGCGGGATAATTGGTATATCCAAACTGATCGCAATCGATCGGATCATCAAAACAATATTGTGGAATGGTTGGAAATCCGCCTTTGAAAAGCGCCTGCAAATGGGTTGTTTCCGGATACAGCAGTGCATCGGTGAGCCTGTAAATGCGCTCTGTAAAATTATTAACGACCTGCTCAGCTTCATCTAAGGTACCTAAACCCTGCACTTCAAAAACAAGCGGCCCTTTATACCCAAACCCTCGAATCCGCTCTGCTAAGTTAATATCCGTACACACTACAATTAAGTCAAAAGCTTCACGAGCAAGCATTGCCCTGATCTCGTCATCACTATTGGTAATATGCGTTTGAATGTTACGGATATTCTGCTGTCCTTTTCCATGGTGTGTATACAGTAAATGGCACTCTACACCGCGAGCATATAACGCTTGGCAGCGAACTCGGTTCAGAGTTTGCATACCACCACTCGGGTTATAAAAAGTGAACAAAATCTTCATCATGATCACTCATTCGCAAATTATTTTAGGTAAAAGAGGTCTTCAACAAATCATACAAATCTGCGCTGCGAAACAGCTCATTATAATAGTGGCTTTTGGTCGAGGGGACATGTCTGTGTCGAAATCCAATCAAGCTATGATCATCCGTGTAGTAGTTGGAAATCGTATCCCCACCCGTAGTAATCAAAGCTTCCAGCATGTACTCAATATCGAGCGCTCCTATAAAAACCTTTGGACCTAAAACTATCGTAAATGGGGTGGATAGCTGCTCAATAGCACTGCAAATCGCGTGTGACTCCACAGCCCCAGGCAGCCAAGCGAACGCTGTCGCAGGATGAGGTATGGTTTCCAATAGAGCTGATGGCTGACGTGTAGTTGATAAATCCAGCACCCGGCATTCATAATTGCTATACGTTTGTTCGTACAGATTCTCTATCCTCGTTATTTCATCCGCACAAGCATTCACTACAGGATATAAAACGGTAATCATCGCCGGAATCCCTCTGCGAAACCGCGCCTGATGGCGGGTCAAATGATAGGCATATCTCCATCTACGATGATTTTCAACCGAATGTAACTGGGCAGATACACTAAAGGTAGAATCTACACGATAATTCACCAGTTCCACCGGTATAAAGCGAATCTCACAATGTTCAGCCAGTCTCAGCCAGTAATCATAATCTTCCACCGGTTCCATTCCATAAGCTCCAACAAGCTTCGCAATCTGTGTTTTGTACATAAAAGATACGCCAATGAGCGAATAATCCAGCAATCTCTCTTTGGGCTGTGACTGATAATTACGCTGCGTAGCCAATTGATGTTCGTTGTGAAGAAACTTTCCCTCGTTATCGATGCTTTGAAAAGAACTGAACACGATGCCTAACTCCTGTGGACCTCTAACTAGCGCCCCCCGAAGGATTTCGAGGAAACGGGGTTCATAAACATTGTCGCTGGAAACCCAACTCAAATATTGAATACTGGGCTCACTAAACAAAAGATCAAAGCCAGTATTCAGTGCATGTGCTATACCCCTGTTCTGTGCGTAAGAAATAACCGTTACCCTCGGATCTTCGACAATAATGGATCTCACGAGCGGTTCCATATCTGGTGCTCCATCGATCACAACAACCAGCCGAAAATTGGTAAAAGATTGGTGTAGAACAGACTGCAGAGCTTGCCGCAGAAACTCCGGCTTTTGGGTATACACAGGCATAACTACTCCTACATCCGCCATGATTTTTACCTCTCTCTACATTGGAGTATAAAATCAGTATATTTTGATTCCTCTCATATGATTGTGTGAATGCCCCTAAAATACTTTATTGCGCCTAAAAAAGCAGCAATCGCCCTATTTCTTTCAGCGACTGCTGCTTAATGGTCTAAACGTTACTATTATATAGGGATAGATAATGCGGTAATCTGCATCAATTCAGATTGAAGCACTCGCTGATCAGTAACTAGATTTCCGAACTCGTCCAGCCCATACACGGAGGTAACTACTTCTGCCAAAGGAAAAGGACTACTAATTTGTACCTCGTAAGCCAAATTGCCCCCAATGAAAAACTCTCTAATATCAGAACTCTTTGCAGGAACGTAATACCCTGTGACATAAAGCGGAGTAAGAGCTGGCATCGAATATGGAACACCAAAAACTTCGACGATCATCATTGCACTCGCATTACTTGTGTTACGAACACTGACTACTACATTACTTGCTGCAGTACCAGTTGCTCTTGTATTTGTAATAAGACCTGTTGTATAAGGCATTTCCTCACTCCTCCTCTTGGTTTCTATCAACTTATTCACCAGGAAGCCGATAGTTGTGAGGCAAGAGGAAGGGGAAACTCGTGGAATAACAGCCAATTAGACAGGTAGAAGATTATATTGATATCATTTCCGTTCCGCTTTGAGGATATGTCGGCGGGTGATTTCTGCCTTCTTATAAATAAAAAAATAAGTACAAATGTTCGCATATAAAGAATAATAGTGTTAAAATAAAGTTATACTATTCCTAAACTAAAGCCTAAGGAGTCTTGCCTAATGAGTCAAAGAGTTGCTTACAATGAAGTTGCACCTGAGGGTATGAAAATCATGATGGATATGGAGATGTACACCAAAAAATCTACGATTAATCGGACTACAAGAGAACTTATCAAAATCAGAGTTTCTCAAATTAACGGATGTGCTTTCTGTATAGATATGCATACATCCGAAGCTCGTAAAATGGGTGAAACTGAACAACGAATTTATTGTTTAAATGTTTGGGAGGAATGTAGTTTTTATACACCTGAAGAGAAGGTTGCTCTCGAACTAGCTGAGCATATTACGCTGATCCCTTCCAAAAGAGTTCCGGATGAGCTATATAAGCAAGTACGTGAACATTACGATGAGAAACAATATGTTGATCTTGTGCTGATTATTAATCAAATCAACAGTTGGAACAGAATTTCTATTGCAATGGGAAATACCCCCGCAGCACAATAATTAACATTAATTAACCTTAATGAACACTTTAGGGTGTTCTTTTTTTATTCTCCGCTCCGTACGTTCCACGGCTCCGTTGATATATGAATCATCTTATTAAAATGCCCTGCCAGTATATCACTAGCAAGGCATTTTTTTATGCAATCGTGTTGGGTTAGTTCAATAACAATTGCTGATTTTAGTACTCTCTTTTATTTCCCTTCTTTACGTATTCCCACTCAACCTCAACATTTTTCCTAACTCTTTGCAAAAGTTGAAACAAGACTTCCGTTTCTTTTTCAGATAATCCTGCTAACGCAACCAAGTCGGTATGGTCCCCTTCTCTCTTCAGAAAAGAGTAGGCTTGTTTGCCTTTTTCAGTTGTGAATAACCTTTTTATTTTTTTGTTCGTTTCATCGTCTTTCTTTTCAATAAAACCTTGGATTTCAAGCTTCTGAATCGCACGTGCTGCTGTTGTTCGGTCCACCTTTATCATTTCCGACAGCTTTTCTTGAATAATGCCCGGATTCTCATATATCCGGACCAGATATAAATACTGCCCCTTTGTAAGCTCTAATTCCTTGAACTCTATATTACTTATGGAATCTAATGCCCTCGCTATCATTCCAACTTCACGAAGGATCTCTTTCATTCAATCACCTACCAGTTCCAATAATGTTGTATTTACAACAATATTGATTGTATATATACTTATAATTGTCGTTAATTCATTATGACGTTTTTCCTAAAAAAAACAAATACAGAATGGAGTAAGCAAGAATGAATCTTAAAAGAATTACACTAATCGAGGAACTTGAAGCTGCATTTTCAATCAGAAAAAAAGTATTTGTTGAGGAACAAGGCGTTCCCCTTAATGATGAATTTGATGAATTCGATACACTGAATGGAGAATGTGAACATGTCCTGGCCTATTATGATGGGCAACCAGTTGCCACAGGAAGGATCCGCGTTCTTGATGGTATAGGTAAGTTAGAGCGTATTTGCATCCTAGAACCTTATCGTAAATTTGGAATTGGGAAAAAAATCATTTCTGCATTAGAAGAGATCGTGGTGGAAAAGGGTCATCAAAAAGTTAAATTGCACGGGCAAACTCAGGCGGAGGGCTTCTATAAAAAACTTGGTTATCGGGCTTCATCTACTGAATTTATGGAGGATGGCATCCCTCATCTTTTAATGACTAAAGATCTTTCTGCTTCAAAAGAATGAAGAAGTTTAGTGTAACTACGTTTTCCATTTTCACTTGCGGGATTTTCATCTTAACCCTAGGCGTTTCACTAACAATAATCTCTGACCTTGGAGCGTCACCTTTTGATGCGCTTTTAGTGGGTCTATCCAAAAATGTCGGTCTTACAGTAGGCAGTTGGGAAGTGCTGATCGCATGCCTATTGATTGGATGTAATTCATGTTTATCCAAGCAAAGACCGGAATTATTAGGGCTGGTAACTGCATTCATAGCAGGCTTAGGTATTGATATGTGGCTTTTTTTGTTTAACCATCTGATCGAGCCTAATCTGTGGATCAGTAAAATTGCTTTTTATGGTTTAGGCTTAATCGCAATTGGATTAGGTACATCCATTTATTTATACGCAAATTTCGCACCGATTCCTGTGGACCGGCTAACATTAGTACTGCAAACGATAACTAGGCTTAGTATACTATTTACTAGAACAATCATTTATCTTGTTTTCTTATTTGCAGCTATTATTTTCAATGGACCTATTGGGATTGGCACTCTACTTACCATTTGTTTAGGCGGATTAATTCTTAATTACTTTATGCCACTTACACAGAAATTCTTGGACCGATTGCTACAACATTAATAGCGAACTCCGCTAAAGAAACTTGATGTATACAACAAACCATAATCTTATCATTGGGAGTGAATAATTTGGAGATTAGAATCGATAACTTAACCGGAACCGAAATCATAGCATTGATCAGTGAACATCTTCAGAGCATGTTTGAGCAATCTCCCCCAGAGAGTGTACATGCGTTGAATTTAGATAAATTAAAAACACCTGAAATCACCTTCTGGAGTGCCTGGGAGCAGGGCGAACTCTTAGGTTGCGGTGCTCTTAAAGACTTGGGTAGCCATCATGGTGAAATCAAATCCATGCGTACTTCTACCAAGCATCTTAGGAAGGGCATTGCATCTAAAATGCTTGCCCATATTATTAAAGAAGCTAAGCAACAAGGCTATCGGCGGCTGAGCTTGGAAACCGGATCCACTGAAGGGTTCGAAGCGGCTAGAAAACTATATGAACAATATGGGTTTGAATACTGTAGTCCGTTTGCAGATTACATTGAAGACCCCTATAGTGTTTTTATGACGAAAGAATTATAAGTACTGTAGAGGTGCTTACTTGACTACTAATCAATGGATACCGATTCTCGCAGCGTTCATCGGAGCCTTTTGCTGCTGGATTGCGCTCCTTAATAAACGTAAGAACAAATAGAATCACAGATAATAAAAGATAAAAAAAGACTCCCAAATGGGAGCCTAAAGGTTGATTCATAATACTGTTGAGTTATCTTTCATTGGAGATCTAAATATAAAACATGTAATTGTCAGCCAAACTCTCTTCTTTGTAGTTAATCAAATCATAAAGTGTTGTGGAATCCAGCACATCGGCAATACTGTCGCGAATACGCAACCATAAATCCCGTTTCGCTGCATCGTCCTCTTCCGTAAAGTCTACAGGAGAGATAGGACCCTCCAGCACACGGATGATATCACCGGCAGTGATAGCATTCGCCTCACGCGACAAAATGTATCCGCCATATGCTCCACGAATACTTTTTACAAGTCCTGCATTGCGCAGAGGAGCAATTAGTTGCTCCAGATAATGCTCGGAAAGACCATTTTTCTCAGCGATACTCTTAAGTGAAGTTGGTCCTTCACCAAATTTCAGTGCAAGCTCCATCATAATTGTTAGTCCGTAACGACCTTTGGTTGATATTTTCAAAGGGGCACCTCTTTCAGTTTAATGTCTGATTATTGTATACTATTGATTCGGCAAGTCATTTGGATTGTCATATCAAGGTATTCCGATAATTACTCTCAGTTTATGTTATCATATCCGAAGTCACAAATGAAATGGAAAACAAAACATTTTACGAGAATGTTCACCCCAGGTGGACATTTTGTTGTTTCCAGTCTCTTATTTCAGAGGTTTAGAGTAGACAGGTATGTTATAATACATTTTGAGCCGGGTGTTCCATGAATGACCGGTATTTTGGGTACAGAAATGGTGATTACGATGACAAAAGCAAAACAAGACACCCGTGTCGTCGTCGGCATGTCCGGAGGGGTCGATTCCTCCGTCACGGCGCTTCTGCTCAAGCAGCAGGGCTATGACGTCATCGGCATCTTCATGAAGAACTGGGACGATACCGACGAATTCGGAGTATGTACGGCCGAAAGCGATGCAGAGGATGTTCGCCGCGTATGCGAGCAGATTGATATTCCTTACTATACCGTTAATTTCGAGAAGGAATACTTTGATAAGGTATTTTCTTATTTTCTCGATGAATATAAGGCCGGCCGGACGCCAAATCCTGACGTCATGTGCAACCGCGAGATTAAGTTTGGAGAATTTTTGAACAAAGCTCTTCAGCTTGGTGCCGATTATGTCGCAACTGGACATTACGCACGTGTTATAGAAGAAGATGGTGTGTATAAGCTGCTCCGCGGCGTAGACAACAATAAGGATCAAACCTATTTCCTGAATGCACTGGGGCAACATCAACTCTCTAAAACAATGTTCCCTATTGGACATCTGCCGAAACCTGAAGTGCGGAGAATTGCTGAAGAAGCAGGACTTTACACTGCCAAGAAAAAAGATAGCACAGGCGTCTGCTTTATCGGCGAGCGCAACTTCCGCGAATTCCTCAGCCAATATCTCCCGGCACAAGCTGGCGATATGGTTGACATAGTAACTGGAGAGATCAAAGGCCGCCACGACGGACTTATGTATTACACGTTAGGCCAACGCCAAGGCCTTGGTATTGGTGGCTCTGGCAACGGCGAACCGTGGTTTGTAGCTGAAAAAGATCTTAGCCGCAACATTCTTTATGTAGTACAAGGAGACAAGCACCACAGCCTGTACTCCACTAGCCTGATTGCTTCCGGTGTTAACTGGATTGACGGTCAAGCGCTTGGGCAAGAGCCGCTGAAATGCACCGCCAAATTCCGGTATCGCCAGCCAGATCAAGGCGTGACCCTTACAGCGCGTGAAGATGGAACAATTAATGTAGCCTTTGATGTTCCACAAAAAGCGATCACACCTGGTCAAGCTGTTGTCTTCTATCTCGGCGAGCAATGTCTCGGCGGCGGAACGATAGAATACGCGGAGAAGGTTGTTCCTTCAGCACAAGTGTGAATGTAAACCAAGCTTCTATAAAAGCTTGATCTACAAGTATTCGTAGTAACTCACAATATCTAACTAACATACCAAAAGCACGAAATAGTTGTATTTAATACAGCTATTTCGTGCTTTTTTATTTCTTTTTGGGTTTTAGTTGCACATTGTACAGTTAAACTGAGCTTATATCTCAATAAGTATCCATATACTGATAAATAGTTGTATGAAGTGCAATTAAATTACGTTGGCGCGGCTAGAGCCTATTTTAGTTGTAGGAAATACAATTAAAATGGACATGAAGCCACAATTAGTCGAAGTGCAGTCGCTAACCAGCCAATAACAAAAAAAGCCCCAGCCAAATAGCTAGGGCTTCCCTCATTTAGACTTTAAGGCTCAAGTCCCCATGCTAGAGCACCATTCAAGTACAACGGCACATGATTCCATTCCGTGTACGATGTTTTGGTAGGGTCATAAGAGTAGTCTCCAACCTCGTTGTAATTACTCCAGTCCGTTTTATTGACCCGGATCTGGATATCACCCGTGTTGGCTCCCGGTGCAAGACTGCCTGCACCTGCGCCGAAGGAGATTTCTAAATAATAGTCCGCTCCAGTTTTGGCAGGGTCTACCTTCACGAATGTTCCCTGTATATTACTTCCACCGATGTTAGCATAGTCAACATTAAATTGTTGAGGTTTATCGCCATCAATCGTGTAATAATACCGCAGCTTTACATCGCTAAGCGCTACAGCCGTATCCCCATTGTTAACAATTTGCAGCTGCGGGCGGAACTGATTATCTCCCGGATTGGCATCACTTGTCCGATACTTCACCACCAAATCTCCTTGTGCCGGAATCGGTACATCCATAGGCTTGGCGTGTGCCTCAGGGGAATTCGGACTCTCCCCAACCACGTTGGAAGCACTAACTACATAGTAATAATCCGTACCGTTAACCACGGAAGCATCACTGTAAGTAGCTTGAGTGACAACAGCCACATCGCTATAAGGACCGCCAGTTGTTGCAGCTCTTTTCACAGTATAGCTTGTAGCTCCAGTTACGTTGTTCCAACTAAGATCTACAACTTGGTTACCAGCGACCGCACTTGGTTTAGAAGGTGCTTTTGGAGCTACTGGCTCAGTAGGCACGCTGCTGTTGATCAGTCGATCGTATTCTGCATAAGCAGTTGCCATATCTACTTGCGACCAGAAGCGATGGTAGGTAAATTCAGGGGCTCCATTGTCCCAAGTTTTAGTCACTTTATTAAAAGAAGTATTGTATTTGTCCAGCAGATATTGCCACTTGGAGTCATTTACGATATTTGGACGGATATCGGTATAGCTTGCATATACCCCATTTCCGCCTTTAGCAGGATCGGAAGGCACTGTTGATGTACCAGGGATCGTATTTCCTTGGCCGAATGTACCTGTCCAGCCGCTTGGGAAATAGACTTCTTTAGTGAAATAGCGAGAATAATCTGCACGGCTTTCGGTAGTTGCAATACCAATTCCATCGTTATAACCCCATGCCGTGTCTAACAAAGATTTAGCCAGTACCTGAGCTTCTCCTCCCAGAGTACTGTAGCTGCCATGTTCAGCTTTGGTGCCAGCCGCATAGAAGGTAAGTGCCTTAATATAGCTGCCCAGTACACCTGTATCTTGGCTTGGACTCTTAGTTACGGCTTTCAGGTTACTGTTTGCGGCAGAACCACTGAAGCCATTCCACGTATTAGGTTGTCCTGTCCATTCCACATTACCTGGAATCCAGAATTCTCCTGGTGCAGAGACTGTAGCCACTTGTGGATTGGCGCCTCCAAGAATTCGATTTCCTTGGCTGTTCAGATAGTAACCTTCTGCATCCGTAACTGGACGTTTGTTGGCAAAGGCATAATCTTTAGACCAATCTACCCAATTTTCTATAACTTGTTTTGCCATTTGGAAGTTTTCAGATGTAGTGTCTCCGTTAGAAGCAAGGATATAGTACAGCTCCGCTACCCGCTCCACACTCCATGCCTGCATTCCGAACCAGTTATTGGATGGAGGATCGTGGTAGACTGGAGCTTCGTCATAGGCCATGCCATAAAAAGTACTGGTTCCAGCTGGATAAGCCTTGTAGGCGCCTTGATAACTATTGGTCGCTCCACCGGCAATTGCCCCTTCAGAGGACTGCAGCCAAGTATAAAATTCCAATTGACGTTTCAGAGAGTTTTCCCAATCCTGCCCAGCTGTAGCTGATGACGGAATCAGACCACCATCCGAATCAGAAAGTGCGTAGGCAGCCACGACATTCTGATACCCTTGGTGGGCATGGCTCGCACCGATTCTCCAAGCCCAGTTTCCTGTTGCTCCAAGTCCACCGCCCCATGCGGTATACCAAGCCAGAAGATATTGATTGGAATCTTTGCCAGTCCCGGCATCAGGGGTGCCGTCAGTAGCTGCACTTCCTACTTTTTGGAAGTATTTATCATACATACCGTACCGCAGGAAATCGCCCATTTTCTTAGCTTTATTCAAATACACTGTATTGTTGTAGCCGAGCTCTTTAGCCCAGTACATTGCTTGTACTGCCCGTGCATCGGCATCTGTAGCATTCGTGTAACGCCATTGAGCGGAAGGCACGTTAGCTTCTTTTGTGAACAGGCTCATGAAGCCTTCGTTTGCTTTTCCGAACGTTTTGTCATCTTGAGACGGGTGAGGGACCGCCTCCCAAACGGACTCTTGTTCACCCCGTTGGAATGTATTCACATAAGCGGCTGTATGCGTAGGATTCAGCAAGTTGCCGAAGCCGTACCAGTTGTCCACGTCTACCAGCCAGTGCATCAAGTAGGTCTGGTTGTTGCCATACGTCGCCTTCAATTCAGCATCTAGCGGATCTTTACCTGCTGTATACTGGCCACCTAGCTGACTTGGATACTGATCCGGCTGAGCATGCTCCGCTGCATACGTAGCCGGGCTGTTCGGATTGTAATAACTCATGGTTGGCTGTTCTTCCTTGCCATCACCTTCGTTAATAGGAATGATATATTTCTCCATGTTGTCCCAAGCTGATTCCAGCTTAGTCCAGTCCCCTGTGTGATAACCATAGAGTACCTCAAGCCACATCCAATAACTGTAAGCTTCCGAGGTCGTCATATGTCCGTAATCAGGGGCTTCACTCATCAAGGTCTCTACCGCATGATAAGGTACTCCTTCGGCAGAGAAATAACCATTTGCGGGGTCTTTTAGCTGCGCATATAATTGCAGAAATCGCGTCTGCTCGTTAGTTGAAGCGTGAGCAGTCTGAGGTCTAAAATTAAATAGACCGGTCATGAGTGAGAGAAACAGGACTGCGGCCATTATTACAGAAACAGGCTTCTTTATTAAGCTCAATTTCATCATCTTAGGCAAGCTCCCTCTCTTGGATATATTTATGGTTCTAAGCCCCATACAAGTGTTTCACCTTGATAAAGTGTAACCTTATTCCAATCGGCAAATGTCTGCTGAACCACGCTGTAGGAATAATCATCCGTTTCATTATAAGCCGTCCAGTCCGTCTTATTGGTGCGAGCCTGAATCTCGCCGCTATCTCCACCAGGCGCTATACTTCCAGCCCCTGCACCAAAAGAAATCTCCAGATAATAATCCGCGCCCGTACTGGCGGGATTCAGCTTAACAAAACTGCCGCTTAAATTACCACTGCCCACTACAGCATAATCACAATGAAACTGTTGTGGTTTATCCCCATCCACAGTGAAATAATAACGCAGCTTCAAGCCGCTAAGTGCCACAGACTCGGTTCCTGTATTCATAATTCGGAACTGAGGGCGCAGCTGTCCATCACTGGCATTCGTATCATTCGTACGATATTGCACCTTCAAATTTCCCGTTGTGGGCTGTGTCGGTTCTTGGGGTTTAGCACTAACCTGTATAGATGGCAAGCTCTCCCCTACACTATTCGTGGCAGTGATCACATAATAATAAGTGGTTCCGTTCACCCGTCCACTATCCATGTAATCCGTTCCCGTGACATTCTCAAGCACCGTATACGGGCCTCCACTCACTTCACTGCGTTTAACGGTATATTCACTGACCCCGCTAATCGCACTCCAAGTCAAATGGACAGTCCCATTACCTGCTACAGCCTGAACATTAGTCGGACGTGCAGGGACTTGAGGTTCTCCAGGTTGTCCGCCACCCGCTGGAAGTTCTCCATACATGTGTACACCTGCATCAAACACCGGAATGTTCGCTGTTTTTACAGGAGTTACTCCTTGAGCTGCCACCCCTTGGAATGAAAAATCATTAGCATTATTCCAGAAGTTAGTGTTCAGCGGAGCTGCAATTCGGAATTGAATCTCCTTACGATGAGCAGATTGTCCACCCGGATAAATCAAAGTACCTGTAAAATCAACCTTAGTATAGTAGATATGGTTAGCTGCATCGTAAGGCTGAAGTGCAGACACCGTTCCACCCTGATTGTAGCCTCCCGCTGTAACCGTAATATCCTCAGGACCATAACCAGCCGCTATCGCTTCACTAAGATCCACATAATAGTTAAAAGACATCTCTTTACTGGCCCTTGCCGGCCAGCCCGTACGGTTATTCAGCAATGCTCGAATCTCTACGAAATTGCTGCCACTAGCATTCACAGAGGCTTCGACAAACATCTCATCTTCACGTGTCTCTGCAGGTGGAAATTGTGCAAGCGGCTGTTGCCCTTGTCCATGCAGCAGCACCATTTTTGCAATAGCTCCTGTAAAAGCTGCATTGTAATCGGTTGCAACTTCATTCGAGACATAATCGTTAATGGAGTCGGTGTAGCTGTCTGTTTTGGACGGGCCTCCAACTAGCGCTCCGTACAAGACATGGCGATGATTTACCGGAACGCTCTGACTATCATTCCATGATCCATGTGAGGTTCGATGATGGGGATGCTGAGGAGAATTGTTACCAAAACCGATAACATAACTGCTGTTTCGTGGATTGTCACCAAGCATATACGTAATTTGTCTCTCCGCGAAAGAGCGCGCCGTATCTTTCTTCACCGGATCGCTCACCCAGTCTGAGTAAACGAAGGCCATAAAAGCCTGATTGGCTGCATAACGCAATGCGCCCCATTGATCCAGATGGGCTAGTCCGCCAGGTGTATAGGCAACACGGTCACTTGTTCCACCAACTCCAGTCGTCCAATACTGCATATTCCGTTCAGTGGATTGAATGAACTTGGTCTGCCCGGTGATTCGTGCCAACAGTAATTGAGCGCCATAATGCTTGTCGTCCCAAGACTGTGTCCACTGATACCCCCAGTTTCCAGCCTGATTCGTTCCCCATTGATCGCTTGCTGCAATAGCCTTATTGAGATACTGCTGATCGTTAGTCGCCAAATACAACCAGACAGCCCCCCAGCTCAATTCATCCGCGTAACCGCTCCAAGAATTATAATATTGTTTGACGTCGGTAATGCTGTCGGAATAGGAGCCGCGATAAGTGTCTGCAAAATTGTAAAGCTGTTTAGCATGCAGCAGCAGCTTGTCCGCGTATACGGCATCCGTATCCCTGAAAATAATGGATGCTGAAGCTAACGCTGCAGCTGTTTCTGCGGCAAGATCTGATCCGGGATGAGTGGCATCAATTTTGTAGGAAGGTCTCTGCATCTGCATGACTTCTGCGGGTCCCCACCAATTATGATCGGTTGTTCCGTTACCAACTTGTCCCCACAGCTCGTTAGGAGCGGTATGAGCTTTCACAAAATAATCGGTTGCCCAGCGAATATTGTCTAAAATTTCCTCCAGCTGCCCAGACCCCTCATATCCTTGCTTGTACTCATAAACTGACCACGCCAGCATCGTTGTAGAATAAGCCATAGGCAAACCGAATTTAACGTGATCACCGGCATCGTACCAACCACCAGTCAGATCATGTCCCACATCCGCCCCGTCCAAAAGACCGGAATCGCCCCGCCATTCCACCCGATTGTTATCTGGCAATTCACCAGACCGCTGTGTTTCGTAGAAATAAATAGATTTTTGTAGAACCTCCGCATAGTTGTAGTCTCCGGCCGCTGCCTCTGCTATCGCCGGTTGAAATGCAGCATTTGAACAAAATGTAAGCGCAAACAACAAACTGAACACCAGTCCTTGTTTCCTATACCTCTTGATCATTTCTACTGCCCCTCTCTTCAGTGAATGCCACAAGAAAGATTACACCTCAGTCCCGTAACACCTCCCTCACTTGAATCAGGTACCCGTCATTGCGATCATCCACTCACCTCACTCTAAGAGCTATATTTAAGCGAAAGTTTCGCTCTCACCCAAAATATACCATATATTTCATTAAAACACTATATTTTTACAGTAAATAATGCACAAAATATAGGAATTATTGTTAATTTTATGAAAAATAAAAAACAGCAGCTCAGGATCTCTCCTTGAACTGCTGTTCATTAATCCCCTCTTACTGAGCTACCGCAGCTTTATCTGCAGAAACCGCAATGTCGTTATAATAGATTCCAACTCCATCACTAACAGCCCAATAATTCAGGACTCGGTTATTAACCGGCACTATTACAGCACGATAAAGTGTTGGGAATACTGGAATCTCGTCAACCATAAATTGTTGCCACTCTTTATAGATTTCTTTACGTTTGTCTACATCAAATGCAGCCTCGGAGATCCCTTCGGAGAGCAAACGATCGTTCTCTGCACTCGAGTAACGCGGGAAGTTATAGATTGCATCTTTGCCATACAGACCTGATGGGTCAACGTCAATCCCTACACCCCAAGCGCCTTGGTACACATCAACAGTAGGATCATCCTCACCATTTTGACCTATGCGATCATAGAAAGTATTAAACTCTACCATCTCCAAAGTTACATTCAGACCAATCGCTTTCCAGGATTGTACATAATATTGAGCCAACGGCTCAGCAATGTCTCCACCAGTCATCGAAATGAAATTAATCTTCAGCTCGCTGCCATCTGGATTCGTTCTAAATTCACCGTTTAGTTTGTAACCAGCGTCATCCAGGATCTTCTTAGCTGCTTCTGGATCATAAGCTACACCTGGATTGGAAGCATCATGGAATTCAGGATGGGAGGGTGGAATCAAGGTAGTCGCATTCCAACGCAGACCATTATAGAACTTTTTACCAACAGTATCATTGTCAACCGCTGCCCACATTGCTTTACGAAGATTCACATCCGCCATTTTAGCTTTAGGATCGGTAACAACCTCTTTTTTCGTTGCATCCCATTTACCAAGCTTAAAGCCTATATACGTATAAGCACGATCAACCGAACCCAGGAATTCAACGTTTGACATCTTTGCATTATCAGGGTATTGATCAATAGGGAAGGAATCCACCAAGTCAACTCCACCAGATTTCAGTTCTTGTACAATCGTTGTTGGGTTGATAACCTTCAAAATTACTTTATCCAGTTTAGGGGCTCCGCGCCAGTAATCTTCATTCTTAACAAATACTACAGACTCACCAGGAACGATACTCTCTACTTTAAAAGCTCCGAAGCCAATTGGCTTTTGGCGGACTTCAGGGGAAGAGGAGATTTTGGCAACATCCATGCCGCCAAAGATATGTTTGGCTAATGGATAAATCCATATGCTACCCGTTAACAAGGAAGGTGTAGATTGCTTATAAGTAATTTGCAGTTTCTTATCACCCAGCACTTTAATCCCGGATATGGTCTTGGCCTTACCGGAATGGTACTCATCCATGCCTTCAATATTAGTGAAGTCAGAACCGTAACGAGGACCATCATAAGCAGGATTACCAATAACTTCATGGGCGAACAACCAGTCTTCAGCCGTTACTGGCTTACCATCCTGCCAGTTTACATTGTCGCGAATCGTAAAGGTAAAGGTACGTCCATCTTCTGCAACTTCATAAGTAGCCGCACCATCATTAGTATAAACATAGTCTTTATCCCAAGTTAACAAACCTTCATCAAACCAGTTCAGAACTTGAGCATCTGGATCTCCAGAATAGAAGTTCCAGTTCAAAGTGCCTTCAAATGGACTATCGGAAACAAGTCCAAATGTAATTGTCCCTCCGTCAATAGCTTCACCTTGGTTAGTCTTAACGTTACTGAAATCTTTAATGTTATAAAGTCCGTCTTCTGCCTCAGGCGCGGCCGTTGCTTCTGCGGTTGCCGCAGGTGCGCTGGCGTTAGGAGCTGCTGTTGATTCAGCCGCTTCGTTGTTGTTCTTGGAGCCGCAAGCCGCAAGAGCGAACAACATTACAAACATTAATGAAACTAGTAAAGCTTTTGAACGAATGGCTTTTCTCATTTAATCATTTCCTCCCTTATTATCCTTTTCTTTGTCTTGCGTCGGTCGCACGTTTAAGCGCTTGACCCACATTATTTATACTCAACATCAATACCAGGATCAGCAATGATGCGGGTAACCAGATCCACCATCTGAACTCAAGAGTCTGCGGATTTCTCGCATAGCTTACTAGAGTACCCAGACTGGGTGTACTTTCTGGAAAACCAAAACCTAGAAAGGATAGGCCTGATTCCAATCCAATATTAGCTGCCAGATTCAAGGTCATTGTTACGATAATGATTGAGCTTAAGTTCGGCAGAACTTGCGTAAACATAATTTTTAGATTGGAGGAGCCTAGGGTCTTAGATGCCTGAACATAATCCAATTCCTTCTCTTGTAATGTCTTGGAACGAATGAGCCTGGCAATCCCCATCCAAAGAAATGCTGTCATGATAAAGGAGAAGGTCAACGTATTGTATTTAGGAACTGCGCTGACAAAAGCTATAACAATCATTAGAAAAGGTAGAATCATGAAGAAATCCACAATACGCATCGCGACATTATCTACCGTTCCACCAAAGTAACCTGAGACTAAACCTACCAGAATACCGATAATTCCCGTAAAAAATGTAACCATAAAGGCAATAGACATGGAATTTCGTGTTCCTATAATTAATTGACCGAATACATCCCGTCCTCCATAATCAGTCCCCAGCCAATGCACAGCCGAAGGCTTCTCATATAGGGCGAATAAGTCAACCGTGACAATTTCTTTCTGATCTAAAAATAAGGAGATCCCATATACAGCAGCAATAATCGTAAATAGGAAAATCAATGAGACCAGTGCCAGCTTATCCCGCACCATCTCCCGCCAAACAATTTTGAAGCCCGATGGACTTTTATCAGTTTCCTGCAGCAGAGCTATCTCTGCGCTCGTCTTTGCCATTTCATTCACCCCAAAGTGTTCATCTTCTTATTTAATCCGGATACGAGGATCTACGATACTTAAAATAATGTCTGATAACAACGCACCGACGATGGAAGCAACCCCATACAGAAGAACGAGGGCTGTTACCACGCTGAAATCCCGAATCGTTATCGAACTTAGAAACAGCAAACCCATTCCTGGATAGCTGAAGATCGTTTCAACGAACACCGTACCACCAATTAGCCCAGTGATCTCATATCCAAAAAATGCAGCGATCGGCAGCAAGGAGTTTCTCAAAATATGACGATTGTATACGCGTGACTCTGAAGCCCCTTTAGCTCTAGCAGTGAGAATGAAATCTTTTTGCTTCGTATCAATGATCTCATTTCTCAGATATTGTACGGTCCCAACCGTTGCAATTAGCGCCATAGATAGCGCAGGCAGAAGCAGATGATAGAATTTACTCCAGAAGTGACTTAGTGTACCTGGAACTTCCCCGGGACTGACACTGCCGCTGGTAGGAAACCAATGAAAATGAAATCCGAAAACCCATACCATTAAAAGTGCAAAAATAAACAACGGTGCAGCAAATCCAATATAGGTATAGCCAGTTATCAAGCGATCCAGCCACGAATCGTTATAACGTCCGCTGGTAATACCAAGCGGGATAGCAATAAGGTATGTAAGAATCAGCGTAACAATCGCCAGCCAAAGGGTATTCATCAGGCGTTGTCCGATTAGCTCTGAGACCGGCATTTTGAAACGGAAGGACTGGCCGAAATCCCCTTGTATCGCTTTAGTGATCCAATCCCAGTACTGGATGTACCATGGATCATTTAGACCGAGCTTTTCTCTCATCGCATCAATGGCCGCCGGATCAATATTCGGATCGAGCATTCCTGAGAGTGCGTCACCAGGCATCGCCTTCGCCATAAGAAAAACAAGAATACTTAATAGAACTACTTGAGGGATCATTATAAGAATTCTACGAACGATAATCTTCCACATATTCTCAACCTTTCTCAGGCAAGGCTACCAGATGAGTCTCGGAAATTGATTTTAATGGATAAGCCATGCCTTCTTCATCAAAATAATTCCGGTGCGCTTGTTCATATTCCTTGCTTACTGATTTTCTGAATTCCGTCTGCTTTTCTCTCTGTTTCGGATCAATATCAGGAATGGCGGCAATGAGTCGTTTGGTATAAATATGCTGAGGATTGTCAAAAATATCTTTAGCAGTCCCTTGCTCCACATGTCGTCCTTTATACATAATCCCTATGTGATCGCACATATGCCTGATGATCCCGAGATCATGACTGATAAATAGAAAAGTAAGATTCAGCTCTTTTTGAATGTCCTGCATGAAGTTAAGCACCTGTGCCTGTACTGAGACATCTAGCGCAGATACCGGCTCGTCAGCAATAATAAGTTTTGGCTTGAGTGCAATTGCTCTGGCAATTCCGATCCGCTGCCGCTGGCCGCCAGAAAATTCATGCGGATATTTCAGGATGTTCTCAGGACTTAAGCCTACTTGTAAAAGCAATTCCTGCACCCGGCGTTTTTCTTCCCCTGGAGACATTTTTTCGAAATTACGCAACGGTTCTGCAATAATATCGAGTACACGCTTCTTAGGATTTAAGGAAGAGTACGGATCCTGAAAGATCATCTGAATGTCTTTGCGGACATTTCTTTGCTTTCGTACACCCCTCAAGGCCAAATCTTGCCCTTCAAAAATCACGCTGCCGCTAGTAATAGAATTAAGACCTATAATCGCGCGACCCGTTGTCGTCTTTCCGGAACCAGATTCACCAACCAGACCATAGGTTTGCCCAGCTTCAATGGTAAAATTAACATTATCGACAGCCTTAACTACGCCAACTTCCCTTCGAAAAACACCGCCGTGGATCGGAAAATGTACTGCTAAATTTTTAACCTCAAGAAGTCCCATTGTGGATTGCCTCCTCGTTAGTATCAGGGAAATGGAAATTGTTATAACAGGTGCAGCGAACGAAATGTCCGGGTGCGACTTCATGCAGCTGTGGGTTCTCCTCATGCTCCGATTCAGGAATCCAAGGCGTCCGTGCCGAGAAACGGCAGCCCTTACGCGGAAGGTTTTGCAGTGGTGGAACAATCCCCTGAATCACATGCAACCTGGATTTTTCTTCTTTTGCCGTTGGAATGGAGTTTAATAAGGATCTCGTATATGGATGTTTCGGATTAGACGTCAACGTAAAAATATCTGCGATTTCGACGATTTGTCCGGCATACATCACCGCAACACGGTCAGCCATTTCGCTTACAACCCCTAAGTCATGAGTGATTAAGATAATGCCTGCTTCCATATCGTTTTTTAATTTTTTAATAAGTTCAAGGATTTGTAATTGGATAGTCACATCTAGTGCTGTGGTAGGCTCGTCGGCGATCAAAAGCTTGGGTCCATTGGCTATCGCAATGGCGATAACCACCCGCTGCCTCATGCCACCGGATAATTCGTGGGGGTATTGCTGATATGTATGCTCGGGACGGGAAATTCCAACCTTGGTCAAAAGATCAATGACCTTCTCTTTTCGCTGTTTCTTAGAAAGCTTGGAATCATGTAGGATAAGTACTTCTTCAATCTGTGAACCGATGATCATTAGCGGGTTTAAAGCGGATAAAGGATCTTGAAAAATCATAGACATTTCTTGGCCGCGCAGCTTGTTTAGTGCAGCAGGAGACATAGTAACGATGTCCTGGCCCTTGTATTTGATTTGTCCGTCAATTCTGGCTCTGGTATGCAGCCCCATAATGGAAAAGGCGAGCGCACTTTTTCCTGAACCAGATTCTCCAACGATAGCCAGAATTTCATTTTTGCGAACAGACAGGGTAACATCATCAACCGCAGCATAATAGTCGTCTGCAATTCTGAACGATGTCGACAAATTTTTGATTTCTAGTAGTTCTTCGCCCATATTCATCACCCTAACGACAAGGATTTCAAAATTAACACAATGAAAATATTATGTAAATTTTGATATAAATAGTGTTGATTTTCATGAAACATTTTGAAATAACCAATGTGATGATAATTAACACTGTTAAGAATACTACCAGTAGTTCAATCGGAAATAAAAATGAACATCTCGTAACTTTGTAGTTCATTTTAATTAACTTATGGTAAATTATCAATCTTTTCCTATAAAAAATTTTCAATCGATGTGATTAAAAGTAACGTAGGCAACAAAAAAACGGCTCTAGGCCGCCTTTTTTTGGGAATTATTTAGTTCGACTGAAAGTTAAAATCTTTGGCTTTCCAGCATGAAATTGGAAGGTATTACAGTCGCTAGCTGCTCACTGCTCCCGCCGAAGCTTTTGATTATGACGAATCTTAATCTCATTGCCTTGCTCAGTAGCTTGATAAAAAACATGCTGAGAAATCTCCTTAGGCAAATACTCTTGCTTCACATAATGCCCCGGAAAATTGTGCGGATATTGATATCCTTCATGCCCTAACGCAGTTGCACCTTTATAGTGCGTATCACGCAGATGCAGCGGTACCTCCGCTGATTTGATCTCATCCATACTTGCCATTGCATTGGAAATAGCCATAACCACAGCATTAGACTTCGGACTTTCCACTGCAAAAAGAATAGCTTGGGCAATGTTCAGCTTCGCCTCTGGCCAACCATTGTTTCGATACGCATCCAGCGCACTCACCGCTTGAACCATAGCTTGGGGATTAGCCAAGCCGATATCCTCACTGCTGGCTGCAATCAGGCGCCGAATAAAAGTCATAGGGTCCATTCCAAGCTTTTCTACCGCATACAGAAACCAAAACAACGCGGCGTCGCTGGAACCACGAATACTTTTATGAAAAGCGGATAGCACATCATACTGCGTAGATTCATCAGCCTTCACAATGGGGCGCCGAATGGATTCCTCCGCCACCTCCAGCGTGATATGAACACTTCCATCAACTTGCGGCGCGGTAGTCAGGGCTGCCAGCTCCAGCGCGTTTAGTGCCCGCCGGATGTCTCCATTAGCCATTGTTGCAATATGCAACAAAGCCTCCTCATCGACCTGAAGCTCCATAAATCCAAGACCTTTCTCTTTGTCCGCCAAGGCTCTGCGCATCGCGATCAAGCTGTGTTCACTCGTTAATGCCTCCAGCTGAAATAAGGTGGAGCGGCTCATAAGCGCCCCATTAACATAATGGAACGGGTTCTCTGTAGTCGCTCCAATGAAGGTAATAGTCCCTTTTTCTACTGCTGGCAAAAGCGCATCCTGGCGTGAGCTATTAAATCGATGCACCTCGTCCAGGAACAGGATCGTCTTAGTGCCGTACAATGTTTGATTGTTCTGAGCTCGCTCAATAACCTCCCGTACATCCTTCACGGTAGCTTCCACCGCATTCAGACGTACGAACTCTCCTTGCGTGTGATGAGAAATAATATGCGCGAGTGTCGTCTTGCCGCATCCCGGGGGGCCATAGAGCAAAATCGAAGAGACTTGATCCGCCTCAATCGCTCTTCGCAGCAGCTTCCCCCGACCTATGATATGCTCTTGACCAATATATTCATCAAGATTCTCCGGTCTCATCCGGTCCGCAAGCAGCCGTCCGCCCCCGGTGTCCTCTCCGAAAGAAAATAAATCCATAACTCCACTTCCTTGCTATATTCTTGTAAAAGCTCAATGTAAATCCTCTCTATCATACCATATCACAGGGAAGGATTAGGATGCCCTGCCGGGTCAAGGTAACAGTATCAGCATAGACTTATTTTACGCCAAAATAAAAAGAGCATGATCTCGTCTTAGAAAGGCGGGAGCCATGCTCTTTTTTCAAAATATAAGAAAGTATAGGTTTCACGCTACACTTTATCCTTATGATTTCTCGCATAACGCTTACCGTCCTTCTAAGGACACCAGAGGCGTTTATGCTTGAATTGCAAGCTAGCAATTTACTGCCAGCCGCATTTTTGATATGATTTTACGAATGCTTTCTTCCGATAGATGGTACTTCTTCTGAAGCTCCGCTACGGAATCACCGCTTCGATGACAACTGAAAATTTCCTTGTTCCGGTTCGCTATTTCTTTCCTCGAACCGCTGTTCTCGCCCCATCGAACCCGCTCTTCCGTCTTCTTCGGGATGTAGAGCAGTTCACCTTGGATGTATCCCTGAAGCTCTTCGAGCAAGCCAGGGGGGAGCACATCCTTCCCATTTACATAACTCAACTTGCATTTCCTCCTTCAACAGGTGTGTCCCTATGCGTCGGTCAACTAAGTTTTTAGTTATAATCACGTCACCTGCCTCCTTTCTTCTCCTCATATTTGGAAAAATCCGTAATTTCATTATATAAAAACCTTTTGGTAGCGTCTACATTCGATTTCATAAATTTCGTTCTTATGGATAAGTGTGGTACTTCTTATGTTAGTAATAAGGAGGCCGAAAGGCCTCCTCGCTTTAAGCAGGTTTCCGTCTTAAACGGAAACCACCTCGTATACTGAAATCATTTCAATCAGCCTCCTTCCAGAAGTGTTCTTGCCCGGCCGGACACTTATTATTAAGCCATACCTATGGGGGAGTTACAAGACCAAGAACAGTTATAACCATTCTCCACCAGTCTTACTCTCCCTCAGAATCGCTTCCAATCGCCGTTTGCACATAGGAAGGAACTTCCCCATTATGGAGCAGCCACAGCTCATGGAGAGCACGTGTACAGCCGACATACATCAGCTTCGCGTCCCAAGCCGTCGCTCCATAATGGTCTTGATCGGCATCTGCTAAGATCACCGCATCGAACTCCAAACCTTTTGATAAATAGACAGGAAGCACCGATAACCCGCCCTGATATTGCGTCATACTGCCATCAATCAGATGAATATCTTCAAAATGCTGTGCCAGCTCCGCATATAGTTCTGCAGCCTCATGAAGATTTCTTGTTAGGACAGCCACCGTACGGTATTCCCTTCCTGACAGAGACTTCAGTGCAGAGGTTATTGTCCGCAAGCGAGCTTGCTCATCAGCCACCAGTTCCCCGGCATCCTCGCCATAGGCGATCATACGCACGGGATCTCCACTACGAAACACAGGAACAGCCAGCAATGAGCTCTCCACACCTGAAGATAGAATTCCATTAGCGAAGTCTATAATTTCCATAGTAGAACGATAGCTGCGTGTCAGCGCGTGATAAGCCGTGTTCTCAGGGGCAAACAACGTCTGCATCTCTTCCCACGCGTGTACGCCTTTATAGGCATGTATGCCCTGCGATAGATCACCCAGGATCGTAAAGGAATGGCCTCGCACATATAAATCCAGAACGGCAATTTGGAAAGGTGAAAAATCCTGGGCCTCATCGATTACTACATGGTCAAAGCGAGTAACGCCCTCATCACCATTCAAAAGATAATGGATATACAGCAGCGGAGGTAAATCCTCTTCACGTATGATGCCTTTTTTCAGCTCTTTTGCCGTTTCCTTCAACACAGCTGCCGGAATTTCCTCTGGCGGTTCAACCGGCCAATCCTCAGGAAGTTTAGCTGCTCGGAAAATTTGCTTATAGATCGTTAATGGATCATATTTAGGCCATTTGGCACTATAAGCCTTCTCTCGCTGCGCGCCTTTTTTCTTGCGATCCTTCATAGCAGCAGCTGACGGACTCTTCTTCAGTTCCATCTCAATCCAGCGATGAATCCGCGCCATTACCCGTTCCTTGCGCTTGGCTGGAGGATAGGGAGCATACTCCTCATTATGCCAGCGCAAAATCATAGAACGGCGTAGCACCGCACCCTCCCACGGGCTAAAATCACCCTCAGGTACAGAGCTGCTTTCTAATAGCTCGATGCTGGAATCTATGATTCCCATCAGCACCGTGGAACCCTTGAAGCGCCCTGGTGTCTCTTCTGTAATTACCGGCATGCCGCCAGGGGTTTCGAACCAGCGGTTCATCGTCTCTGTCGCATCCTGTTCCGGCAATTCCAGTCCTAGTACATTAGCCGCCCAATCCGGAAATGTACTTTGAGCAATATTACCTACCCCGAGCTCAGGCAATACGTCCGAGATGTAATCCAAAAACATCCGGTTTGGTGCAAAAATGATCATTTTTTCCGCAGAAACCTGATCCTTGTATTGATACAGCAGAAAAGCAAGCCTGTGCAGTGCAACGGTTGTTTTACCGCTTCCTGCCACGCCCTGAATGATTAGCGCTGTATTTTTGGCAGCACGGATAATCTTGTCCTGCTCCTCTTGAATGGTCGATACGATATCCCGTAGACGATTATCCTTGTTCTCCCCAAGTCGATAGACGAGAAACTCATCTGATACAATCGGTGCATCGCTTTCCCGATTGTACGTATCCGCGACCCGCTCCAGAATTTGCTTCCGAATCACCACGTTGCGTTTGAGGTATACCAGCCCCTCTATTAATCCCTCAGGAGCTTCATAGGAGGCTGGCTCGGTACCGCCGGTAAACGAATAAAACAGGCTTGCTACCGGTGCGCGCCAGTCGATGACTAGCGGACGGTCGCTTACCTGCTCGCGGTCTACGCCGATTTTGCCTATATAGAGTGCCTTCCGTTCATTCTCATCATTGCCTTGAAAATCAAGCCGTCCGAAATAAGGCTCCTGCCTAAGCTTGGCAAGATCTTTGCGCTTCTGATCACGGTTCGCTTCCAGCACCTGTTCCGTATAGTCATGTCCCGTGTACACTGGTGTCTGCTGGAGCTTCTCCAGCAAAGTGTCAATTTCAGTAAGCGCTTGATTCAGCCTGTCTTCTTCCTCTTGATAGGCACTTTGAAAGTTGTCTTCCAATTTCAGTTACCTCCTAAAAGTTTATCGAGCTTAAATTTTCATGCTCCTACGCCCATTTCTCACGCAAAAGGATACCCATTGTAGCACAATCAGCACTTAAATACCAAATCTTTCAAATGATTTGACTAAACTTATAAGTTGTTCTCCAACCTAAAGCCCTTTGGTGCACCTTAGCATGCACAAGCGCCGAATGTTCGGGACAAACCAAAGGATTTTTTGCCTTTGGTTTCAGCGTTCGCACGCATTTAGCTCCGAGCAGAGGCTTTTTTGCCTTTGGTTTCGGCGTTCGCACACATTTCGCTCCAATCAGAGGCTTTTTTGCCTTTGGTTTCGACGGCCAGGCACATTTAGCTCGCATCAGAGGCATTTTCGCCTCTGTTTTCGGCGTTCGCTCGCATTTCGCTCCAATCAGAGGCATTTTTGCCTTTGGTTTCGACGTCCAGGCACATTTAGCTTCCATCTACGGTTTTTATACCTTTGTTTTCGTCGTCCGCTCACATTTGGCTCGCATCAGAGGCATTTTTGCCTTTGGTTTCGGCGTTCGCATACGTCTGGCTCCGATCAGAGGCATTTTTGCTTTTGATTGCGGCGTTCGCATACGTCTGGCTCCGATCAGAGGCATTTTTGCTTTTGATTGCGGCGTTCGCATACGTCTGGCTCCGATCAGAGGCATTTTTGCCTTTGATTTCGACGTCCAGGCACATTTAGCTCGCATCAGAGGCATTTTCGCCTCTGTTTTCGGCGTTCGCTCGCATTTCGCTCCAATCAGAGGCATTTTTGCCTTTAATTTCGACGTCCAGGCACATTTAGCTTCCATCTACGGTATTTATCCCTTTGTTTTCGACGCTTCCACGCATTTGGCTCGAATCAACGGTATTTTTCCCTTTGATTCTGACATCTACGCGCATTTAGCTCCATTCAACGGTATTTATACCTCTGTTTTCGACGCTTCCACGCATTTAGCCCCAATCAACGGTATTTATACCTTTGTTTTCGTCGTCTACGCGCATTTAGCCCCAATCAACGGTATTTATACCTTTGTTTTCGTCGTCTACGCGCATTTAGCCCCAATCAACGGTATTTATCCCTTTGTTTTCGACGCTTCCACGCATTTAGCCCCATTCAACGGTATTTATACCTTTGTTTTCGTCGTCTACTCACATTTAGCCCCATTCAACGGTATTTATCCCTTTCTTTTCGACGTCTACGCACATTTGACTCCAATCAGCGGCACACGCATTTACCTCTTTGATTTCAACGCGGGCTAATAGAGCTAATAAGTGTGTAACAGGTCCCTCGCAATCAAAGAAACCGGATGCCGCACTATAGCACAGCCTGCAAAATAAAGTTAGCCACAAACAAACCAGCAATTCCATACAACGCAGGTGGCACTTCCTTCCCTTTGCCCAGCGCCAGCTTCACAATTGGGTAGGTAATAAAACCAAAAGCCATACCGTCCACGATGCTATAGGTGAATGGAATCATAACCATGATTAGAAAAGACGGGAACAGCTCGGTCAAATCACTTAAGTCCATCTCACGCACATTTTGTACCATTAGTCCGCCGATCACAATCAGGATCGGTGCGATCGCACTGTCGGGAATATAGGATAACAGCGGTAGGAATAAAAAGGTCGCCCCGAATAGAAGCCCTGTTACCAGCGAGGTGAGACCCGAACGCCCGCCCGCAGCTATTCCTGCATTAGATTCTGCAGCGGCCACGACCGGACTGCTTCCGAAAAGACCCGCGGCGATATTAGCAAGCGAGAGCGCACGCAGGCTGCTTTTGAAGCGTTCTGGACGGCCTGCCATCATCGTCTGCGAGGCTACAAGACCGATATTTTCAAATACAACGATTAACAATAACAGGAATACAGCAATCCAGAACACCAGGCTCACAATGCCGCTCCAGTCCATACCGAAAAATAGGCCGCCATAACCTGAGAATACATGCCCTGAGGCCTGTTTTTCCGGTGCATGTGCAGCTCCCAGCAGATAGGCTAGTCCTGTACCAACCAGCATACTTATCAGCAGGCCTCCGTTAGTTCCCCGGATAAATAACACTAAAGCCAGCAATAAAGTCACACAGGATGTAATAACTGCAGGATCACTAAAATGTCCTATGGCAACAAAAGTAGTCTGATGGGCAATCACTATCCCACTCTTTTGCAGCCCTATAAAGGTCAGAAACAGCCCTATACCGACTGTAATGGCATGCTGCAGGTTTTGGGGAATTGCCTCACTAAGAATACGATAAAGTGATGTAAAGGCCACGATAGCGAATAACACGCCTGTTATAACGACTACAGTAAGCGCCTCTCTCCAGTCCAGTTTCATGGAATGAACAAGCGTATAAGTGAAAAATGCGTTAATCCCCATCCCGGGAACCACGATGATAGGCGTCTTCCCGCCAAAAGCCATCAGCAGACAGCCGGTAATTGCGGTCAACAGTGTAGCCACCATTGCCGGTCTAAGCGGCATCCCCGCGTCATGGAGAATCGTCGCATTCACCATAACAATATAAACTGAAGCAAAATAGGAGAGAATCCCTGCAGCCCATTCCCGTTTCCAGTCATTCTCAGGCGCAAGCCCCACACTATTTCGCCAAAAATTCGATTTCATGTACAAAAACCTCCACTGATATTAAGTTCCGCAGGCGGATATTACCCGGATTATAAATCTAATAATCAGCCGTTCATCCCGGTTCAGCTATTATGCCTATTTGTGGCCTGCTTCTTGCAGAACCCGCCTGTTTAACGACAACAAAAGGGCGTACGCAGCCGGATTCCAGCTACTCGCCCTTTTGTCCATTACTCTAATCCTATAACTATAATTGAAACAGCCTCAGCTCAGCGATTCACTTACAAGCTGACGCCTCCAGCCTCAAGCAAGTCACGCACGGCAACGCTGACCATAATTAGGCCGGCTACCGGTGGAACAAATGAATTGCTGGCTGGCGGTTGTTTCGCTTTACGTCGATCCGGCGCATTCTCCGGAACAATCTTGTCCGTAACATCCTGACGTGGCTTCATTGGCGGCTCCGTAGAGAAAACCACCTTCACGCCTTTCTTAATCCCATCCTTACGCAGCTTCTGGCGAATGACCCGGGCAATCGGATCATACGTTGTTTTGGAAATGTCCGCTACCTGGAATCTTGTAGGATCCATTTTGTTGGCAGCGCCCATGCTTGAGATCATAGGAATTCCACGTGCCAGACATTCTTTAATCAAATGGACCTTGTAGATAATCGTATCCGAGGCATCAATCACATAATCCGGTTTCAGCTTGAACAGTTCCTCATAGGTTTCTTCCGTATAGAACATGTTCAGCGCAATCGCTTCACATTCCGGATTAATCAGCTTCACACGGTCTACCATCAGTTCGGCCTTCTTTTGCCCAACCGTTGTAGTAAGTGCGTGGATCTGCCGATTCACATTGGTAATGTCGACGGAATCCTTATCAATCAGAATCAGTCTGCCGATCCCGCTACGAGCCAATGCCTCAACAGCCATACCGCCAACACCGCCGATACCAAGTACCGCTACTGTGCTGTTCTTCATAATCTCCAGACCTTCCGGTCCGATCGCCAGTTCCGTACGTGAGAACTGATGCAGCATGAGGTCAGCCTCCTTCAAAAGCTATGGCGAAGCAGAAATCTGCCTTGCCCGCTTTATTTAATTATTCTTTTTCTTTCTTTGGTTTAAGAGCCAGCTTAATATGCAGTTGCTCCAATTGTGAACCGTCTACTGGTGCAGGTGCATCCATAAGCAGGTCCGTTGCACTTGCCGTTTTCGGGAATGCGATGGTTTCGCGTAGATTTGTACGACCCGCCAGCAGCATAATTAGACGATCTAAACCGAAGGCAATACCACCATGTGGAGGTGTACCATATTCGAACGCATCCATCAGGTAACCAAATTTCTCGTAAGCAACCTCATCTGAGAAGCCGAGAGCTTGGAACATTTTTTCCTGTACTTCACGTTTGTAAATCCGCATGGAGCCGCCGCCTACTTCATAACCGTTCAGAACGATATCGTAGGCTTGTGCACGAATTGCACCTGGATCTGTGTCGAACAGATGAAGATCCTCTTCACGTGGACGAGTGAACGGATGGTGTTCTGCTACATAACGTTTCTGATCTTCATCATAACCAAGCAATGGGAAGTCAGTCACCCAAGCGAACTTGAACACGTTATCGTCGATCAGACCCAGCTGACGTCCGATTTTGACACGAAGGGCACCTAGAACGTCCGCTACAACCTTTTTGGTATCAGCGGAGAACAACAGTAGGTCGCCTTCTTCAGCGCCTGTACGCTCCTTCACAGCGGCAATTTCTTCTTCAGTGAAGAATTTGACAATCGGCCCTTTGAACTCGCCGTCTTTCACTTGAATCCAAGCCAAACCTTTCGCTCCATAACGCGCAGCATAAGGTCCGAGATCATCGATTTCTTTACGAGTCCAAGTCCCACAGCCTTTAGCATTTAGACATTTCACTTCTCCGCCTTTTTCGATCACGGAAGCGAATACCTTTACGCCACTTGTGGCAACAATATCGTTCATTTCTACAAGCTCTAATCCAAAACGCAGGTCAGGTTTGTCTGAACCGTATTTGCCCATAGCCTCAGCATAAGTCAAACGTTGGAATGGAAGCTGAATATCCGCTCCTACAGTTTCTTTAAACAAACGCTGCATCAGGTTCTCCATCATGCCAAGCAGCTCATCCTGAGACAGGAATGAAGTCTCGATGTCCACTTGTGTAAATTCCGGCTGACGGTCAGCACGCAAATCTTCATCACGGAAACAACGAGCAATTTGATAATAGCGTTCAATGCCACCCACCATCAATAACTGCTTGTAGATTTGTGGAGATTGTGGCAATGCGAAAAATTCGCCTTCATGCACACGGCTTGGCACCAAATAATCACGAGCACCTTCCGGTGAGCTCTTAGTTAGGATTGGCGTCTCTACGTCAATAAATCCTTCACTGTCAAGGAAATCGCGGAAAATCTTAGAAGCTTTCGAGCGTAGCAACAGCGTTTTTTGCATTTCTGGACGACGCAGATCCAGGTAACGATATTTCAGGCGAAGAGATTCGTCTACTTCCACTCCATCTTCGATGAAGAATGGAGGAGTCTTAGCAGCGTTCAGCACTTCGATGTCTGTAATTTGAACTTCAATCTCACCTGTTGGCAGATTGCGGTTAATGGTTTCTTCATCACGTTTAACCACTTTTCCTTTGACAGCCAAAACATACTCACTGCGAACCTTATCCGCAATTTGCAGTGCTTCGCCGGAGTAGTCCGGGTTGAATACAACTTGCACAATACCGCTTCTGTCACGCAGGTCAATAAAAAGTACGCCCCCAAGGTCGCGGCGGGTCTGGACCCATCCGTTCAAGGTTACCGTTTGTCCAATATGTTCTGGTGTTAATTGCCCACAGTTATGACTTCTTTGCATAATTCACCATTCCCCTTTTTATTTAAAAATACATTTCTACTTAAAAAGTCTTCTTCTATACCAACGCCTGAGCCAGCTCTTCGAGCTTCACAGTCTGCTGTTCCCCTGTGCTCATCGACTTCAGCGCAATTACACCATTCTTCAGCTCGTCTTCGCCAAGAATCGCAGTATAACGTGCCGACATACGGTCAGCTGACTTCATCTGCGCCTTCATCTTCCGGCCGAGGTAGTCGCGTTCTGCCGAGAACCCTTGGCTACGCAGAAAGTATAGCTGCTTGGAGATTTCAATGTCAGCCTCTTCGCCAAGAGCTACAAAATACACATCCAGTGGCTTCGCAGTCTCCAGCTCTACCTTCTGATCTTCCAGAATAAGAAGAATACGCTCCAGCCCGATCCCAAAACCAATACCCGGTTGATCCGGTCCACCGATTTCTTCAACCAAACCGTTGTAACGGCCTCCGCCGCCTACGGTATCAATAGAGCCAATGCCAGCTGCTTTATATTCAAACGCAGTATGCGTGTAATAATCCAAACCACGTACAAGACGAGGATTAATCGTGAACTCCACACCCATGATGTCGAGATGCATCTTAACCTTCTCAAAATGAGTTATGCATTCATCATCCAAACTGTCCAAAATGGAAGGCGCATCTGTAAATTTATCCTGATCCACCTTGCAATCCAGCACACGAAGCGGATTACGCTCGATTCGACGCTGACAGTCACTGCAGAGGTTATCCTTCATCGGTCTAAGGAATCCCAGCAGCTTCTCCCGGTAAGCCGCACGGCTTGGTGCATTACCCACGGAATTAAGCTCCACTCTTACATCCTTAAGACCTAGATCCTTATAGAATTGATAGCCCATAGAGATTACTTCTGCATCAATAGCCGGATCCACGGCCCCAAACGCCTCAATCCCAAACTGATGGAACTGGCGATATCTTCCGGCCTGCGGACGCTCATAACGGAACATAGGTCCGATATAATACAGCTTGCTTACATCAGGTTCACCGTATAGCTTGTTCTGAACGTAAGCCCGCACGACACCAGCCGTTCCTTCTGGACGAAGAGCCAAATCACGGTCGCCTTTGTCCTTGAACGTATACATTTCACCTTCCACGATATCCGTTGTTTCGCCTACTCCACGTTCGAATAACCCTGTGTGCTCAAACATAGGTGTGCGAATTTCCCGGTAGTTAAAACGGCGGCATAAATCTCTGGCCTTCCCCTCAATATACTGCCATTTCTCCACAGCACCCGGAAGCACGTCCTGCGTTCCTGTTGGTTTCTCGAATCTTTCTTTAGCCACAGTCTATCCCTCCTAAAAAATAACCCCTCTAAAGCTGTTCTCTTCATCTGTTTCTATTGCAGAAAAAGCAAAAAATCCCTCGCCCTGTTTTATAAAAAAACAGGGACGAGGGATTATCATAACCAATAATACACCACGTGGTACCACCCACATTCCGGATCAGTAAAAATATACTGAAGCCGCTCAAAGCGGTTAACGCCCGCCTACGCGTAAACGGCTACTGATCGCGGCAATCAACATTGCCCACTTTCGCCGTACGTTCTCGGGGAGGTCATTCATTCGCTCATCAACAGAATCCTTGCAGCCAAGCGATACCGGTTCATCATCCACTTAAGTAGATGTCATCCGAATCGACAAGGGATTCTTCTCTGGAGTTGTGGGTTCTCGAATTACTTGGTCCCGTCATCAAAACCATATGATAAAATCGTATATTGTTAACATTCTACTGAACTACTGCATTAAAGTCAAGGTAGTAAAAAGGATGCCTAGTATAAATTTTGACAGCTTCCGAGTTTTTTATTCAGCAATTATATTGTAATAAAAAAAATGACCTGCAGCCGAATGCTGCAGGTCCATCATCATATATTATTAAAAAGGGGGTCATGCCTTTATTATAAACACGCTATATTAAGGAATCATGTACGGAATATTACGATTATATTACATTCCATGAAAGCGGTTTATTTTTAATAGAATACTATTCGAATTGTTCAACATAAGCCCCTTTACCCCGGAGGATTTCCACAACTTCATTATAATTCTCTTCTGCTATACTTAGCTCCATCACATAACGAAGTTCACTTAAATCCCCATCTTCGAGATCTCCTTCTGCCACGTTCGCACTAACCTGATCTTCATTCACACTATAATGTGTTTCAGGGTCAGCCCGAGTGTCGGAAGCGGCAATGCCAGGAACCAGCATAGCTCCAGCTGCAGGTGTACTAGCCGTTCCAAGCGTTCCAGTTGTGCCTGCGACTACAGATGCACTATCCAGTGGAATGATTGGAAACAGAATATTACGATCATTGCCGATAGGGTCTGTGAGTGGCCAAACCTCCAAGCCATCCACCTTATAGCTAATCAATGCTGTTTTTGCGCCTTCTGCTTCATTTTCAGTTCTGAAATACGCTTGGATTTTTCTGCTCATTGCCATTACCTCCTTGGATTATAAGACTCTAATTTAAATATTGCTTATTTATTTCAGGACCTTCAATATTTCACGAACAAATGCAGGCTCATCTTTTGGTGTACGCGAAGTAATGTAATTGCGATCAACCACTACTTCCTCATCCTTAAACTCCGCGCCGGCATTCACAACATCATCCTTCAGCGGAGGATAAGAGGTAATGGTGCGTCCCTTAAGCAAGTCTGCACTGATCAGAATTTGCGGTCCGTGGCAAATAGAGGCGATAGGCTTGCCTGCTTCATTTGCTTCTTTTACAAACTTCAAAATATCGGCATTTTGCCGTAAATTCTCGGGGGAAGAACCACCCGGGATGACAATCGCGTCATAATCACTTGCTTGAACATCGGCGATCGCCTTGTCTGCTGCGTAGGAGACTTCTTTCTTTTTACCTAGCAAGGTCTCCCCTTTTTTCAAACCAATAATGTCAGCTTGATGTCCTGCCTTTATAATTTCATCATAAGGAACCTTCATTTCAGAATCTTCAAAATCATTAGCCAGTAAGAAAGCAACGTTACTCATGTAATAGTTTCTCCTCTCTGTCTTTAGCAATTAATGATGTTCTAATTATTCTTTCTTGTGGTCTATTACCCTTATGAGGATGCTTTCTAACCTTTAATCGGAAAAAAGGCTTCCTTCACAACACCGAAAAAGCCGCATTTTCCACCCGCTTCAGGTACGCGGCAAGAGATTGCGGCTTCTTCCTTTCATCACTAGTGGTTCGGTCTCGCCGTCTAGCTTTTTGGCTAATGCACAGGCTTCCATAGGACTCCCAGTCGGTAATGCCGGGATACTTCTCCATACCCATGCCTTCTGTGATTGTCTCATTCTTAAACTCCTGCCTTATGCGTGATATCTGCCTGCATTTAGTTTATCCAGCTCAAAGAAGCTCTATCCGCATAAAAAAAAGATGTCGAAAGTTAGCTCCGGCCAGAAGCAATCTTCGACATCCTCTATTTCGTTAGCTGCGGCTATCCAGAATGAGAGTAACTGGGCCCCAATTGGTCAGCGACACATCCATCATCGCTCCAAATATGCCCGTCTCCACCTGAAGACCTCCAGCTCTAAGCTCTTGATTAAAATAATCATAAAGACGCTCGGCCTCCGCAGGAGCTGCAGCTCCCATGAAATTCGGCCGTCTTCCCTTACGGCAATCTCCGTATAAAGTAAACTGGGACACTGAAAGAATAGCTCCGTTAGTATCCGTGACACTATAGTTCATTTTGCCAGCATCATCTTCAAAAATACGCAGTCCAGCTATTTTATCCGCTAAATATTTGGCATCCTTCTCTGTATCTTCATGGGTAACGCCGACAAGCAGCATCAGGCCATTGCCAATCGCTCCGGTCACTGTCTCATCCACGGTTACTTTGGCGTCCTTACAACGCTGTACTACAACTCTCATCGCACTACTTCGCTCCTTGCCTTATTGCATGATCCGATTCACTGTATATACATCCTTGACTCGTTTCACTTTATCTACAACGGATTGCAGATGCTCCGTATTACGAATAAGGATGGTCATATGAATCATTGCCATCTTATTCTTGTCAGAGCGCCCAGTGACCGCTGAAATGTTCGTTTTGCTCTCGGACACAGCCTGCAGTACTTCATTGAGCAGTCCATTGCGATCATGGCCTGTAATCTCAATATCCACACTATAGTTTGCTTCCATCGTGCCTTCCCATTCCACTTCAATCACTCTAGCTGCTTCTTCTCCGTCACCTTCACCCGGAATATTAGGACAATCCTGGCGGTGTACAGATACGCCCCGGCCCCGTGTAACATAACCTACAATGTCGTCACCCGGAACCGGGTTGCAACATCGTGCAAAACGAACAAGTAAGTTTTCAATTCCTTTTACACTAACGCCATTGGTGGGTTGATTTCTTCTCTCGCCGGAAGACTTGATCTCCTTCATCTCTGAAGTAAGCTCCAAGTGGTTAGCAGCTTCTTCCTGCTCCTTGCGCAGCTTCTCCGTCAAACGGGAGGCAATCTGCGAAGCGGTAATCCCACCAAAACCAACGGCAGACAACATATCCTCTACATCATTAAAAGCGAATTTTTTCGCAGCTTCCAACAGTTTTTCATCAGAAATCCACTCGGAAACTTCGACATTCAGGCGCTTCAGCTCACGTTCAATCGCTTCGCGTCCTTTTTCGACATTTTCCTCACGTTTTTCTTTTTTGAACCATTGTTTAATTTTGCTTCTTGCGTGAGAGGATTGTGCAATTTTGAGCCAGTCACGGCTAGGTCCGTAAGAATGCTTAGACGTCAAAATCTCAACAATATCGCCCGTCTTCAGCTTGTGATCAAGCGGCACGATCCGCCCGTTCACCTTGGAACCAATCGTACGATTGCCCACTTCTGTATGAATGCGGAACGCGAAGTCAAGAGGCACAGAACCGGCAGGAAGCTCAATAACCTCACCTTTAGGAGTAAATACAAACACGAGGTCTGAGAAAAAATCCATTTTTAGTGATTTTACGAACTCTTCGGCATCCTTAGCTTCATGCTGCAGCTCCAATATTTCGCGAAAGAAAGGCATCCGATTCTCCGGATTAGCATTATTACTGCTGCCTTCTTTGTATGCCCAGTGTGCGGCTATCCCGTATTCTGCCGTGCGGTGCATTTCCCAGGTGCGAATTTGCACCTCAGTAGGCTCTCCGCCTGGTCCTACCACAGTAGTATGCAGAGATTGATACATATTGGCTTTTGGCATAGCTATATAATCTTTAAAACGCCCCGGCATTGGCTTCCATAAGGTATGAATAATTCCAAGGGTTGCATAACAGTCCTTGATATTATCCACAATGATACGAATGGCCAGCAGGTCATAAATTTCATTAAACTGCTTATTTTTTGTGCTCATTTTGTTATAAACACTGTAAATATGCTTCGGGCGGCCGGAAAGATCACCTTCAATGCCCATTTCATCCAGCTTGGCACGAATACGGCCAATTACGCTGTCGATAAATTGCTCACGTTCAGCCCGCTTCTTATGCACCAGATTAGCAATCCGGTAATACTGCTGCGGGTTCAAGTAACGAAGCGCAATATCCTCCATCTCCCACTTAATCGCGGAAATCCCCAGCCGGTCAGCTACAGGACAGAAGATCTCCAACGTCTCATAAGAAATACGGCGCTGGCTCTCTTCAGATTGGTATTTTAACGTTCGCATATTATGCAGACGGTCCGCCAGTTTAATGACAATGACCCGGATATCCTGGGCCATAGCAATAAACATTTTGCGGTAATTCTCGTTCTGCTGCTCTTCCTTTGAGCGAAAGCGAATACGTTCCAGCTTCGTTAAGCCGTCAACAAGCATTGCGCAGGTATCGCCAAATTTAGCGCGGATTTGTTCCAGTGAGACCGTCGTATCTTCCACCACATCATGCAAAAGCGCTGCAACAATAGATATAACATCCATTTGCATATTGACGACAATATCTGCCACCGCCAGCGGATGCAGAATGTATGGCTCCCCCGACTTGCGGATCTGCCCGTGATGAGCCTGATCGGCAAATTCATAAGCTTCCCGGATGCGGAGAAGATCTTTATCTTTTATATAGGCGCCAGCCTTATCAATTAATCGCTCAATGCCCATTCTCGTCGTATCCGATTCCTTTCTATAATAAAATGAACCCGCAACTGTTCAAAAATCTGCAGGTTCCAATCATTTCATTTGTCCAAGCTTACTTACGCCCTTATTCAAAGTTGTCTATAATTATGAGGCTTAAGGAGGATTACGTCAACACTTGCCATCTCATGGTATTCCAGAAGTAAAAGTAATTAAATTCGGACAAATTAATAACACTTGTGAAAATGTTGTTGTAAAAAAGCCAAGTTCTATTTAATCTAGTAAAGGCGGATTTTCGCCGGACAACCTAATATCAGATAAGAAAGAGGAGTGAACTCCATTGCAACGCGAAATTCAAGTTAACGAAAAACTTCCATGGGGCCCAGGCTTTCTATTAAGTCTCCAGCATTTGTTTGCCATGTTTGGCAGTACAGTGCTAGTGCCTAACTTGTTCGGGGTCGACCCTGGAATGATTTTGCTTATGAATGGTATCGGTACATTGCTGTACATTTGGATCTGTCGCGGTAAAATCCCTGCGTACCTTGGTTCCAGCTTTGCCTTTATTGCACCGGTATTGTCAGTACTCAGTCGTTACCCAAATGATCACATGAAAGGATACTCGCTTGCTTTGGGTGCTTTTATCGTCACTGGTATTATATTCGTGCTCGTGGCATTGATCATTCGTTATGCAGGAACCAAATGGATTGATGTTGTTTTCCCTCCAGCAGTAATGGGAGCGATCGTAGCTACGATCGGACTTGAACTTGTACCTGTTGCCGCACGAATGGCAGGACTTATTGCTCCTGAAGGCGTTGCAGTTGCAGACTGGACTCCAGATGGCAAAACAATCGCACTTTCTATGGTGACACTTGGTGTAACTGTAATTGGAGCTGTACTCTTCCGCGGTTTTCCAAAAATCATTCACATCCTTATTGGTATCGTCACTGGTTATGGTTTAGCATATATTTTGAAAATGGTGGATACCGCTGCTATCTCTAATGCAAAATTTTTAGCGCATCCTTCCATTGTTACTCCTTCATTTGATTGGAATGTAATATTCACTATTATCCCGGTATCATTAGTTGTTATTGTTGAGCATATTGGACATTTACTTGTTACAAGCAATATTGTCGGCAGAGACTTGGCAAAAGATCCTGGACTTGACCGCTCTCTGATGGGGAACGGGATATCTACAATTATCTCCGGTTTTATCGGTTCTACTCCAAATACAACCTACGGTGAAAATATCGGGGTTATGGCGTTGACTAAAGTATATTCGGTATATGTAATCGGCGGCGCAGCGGTGATTGCTATTCTGCTTTCATTCTCTGGTACTTTCTCCTCCGTCATCGCTAATATTCCAACCCCTGTAATGGGTGGTGTATCCCTGTTGCTGTTTGGTGTAATTGCGGCTTCCGGATTACGTATTTTCGTTGAGCAAAAAGTTGATTTTTCCAAGGCTACGAACATGATCATGGCTACGTTGGTACTCGTTGTCGGAATCAGTGGTACAACCCTTACTATGGGCAACGTTAAACTAAGTGGTATGGCGCTGGCTACAATTGTTGGTATCGTATTGGCATTGTTCTTCAAACTCATTGAAGTGCTTGGACTGTCTAATGATGGCGGAGAAAGTGATAAAACTGCCCATTAATCGGTTATAAAAAATAGAATTTTAAAAAAGCTGCTCCAACATCCATTTATGGACTTGGGCAGCTTTTTTTATTGACTCAGATACAAAACAGCAACTCTCCGCCACAAGGCAGACAGCTGCTGTTATTATCTTACATTTTCCAATTAATGTTTAACTTCCACACTTTGCGTCACGCGCTAATCTTTGCACTTTTCAGCATAATTCGAGAGCCGAATCCCCGTTTATTTCCCGGGAAAAGACAAACTTTACAAGATTAATCCTCGTAATTCACCAAGGAAAGAACTTCAACTCCAGAAAGCTTATTACGCCCAGCAAGCTCAACCAGTTCAATCAGAAAAGCAGCACCTACCACTTTACCGCCAAGCTGTTCTACAAGGTTAACCGAAGTAGCAATGGTTCCACCAGTAGCCAATAAATCATCAGCGATCAATACTTTTTGACCAGGCTTGATGGCATCTGTATGAACAGCAAGGGTGTCCTTGCCATACTCAAGATCATAACCTACCTCTATAGTCTCATATGGAAGCTTGCCGCTTTTACGAATCGGCACAAAACCTACTCCCATCGCATAAGCAAGAGGTGCTCCAACTACGAAGCCACGTGCTTCTGGTCCAGCGATAACGTCGATTTCCAAGTGCGCTACGAGAGCTTTCAACGCGTCAATCGCTTGGCGGTAAGCCTCACCGTCTTTAAGCAATGTGGTGATATCTTTAAAACTAATACCTTCTTTAGGGAAATCAGGAATCACACGAATACTATCTTTAAAATCCAAATTTATCATCTCCTATAAGTTTTGTTAGCATAGCTGCTTTGATTTCAGATCGACAAAACTTGCTTCGTAAGCATTCGCTTTGTTTTGTAAGCATAAGCTACAGTGATTTCAGATCGGCAAAACTTGCTTCGTAAGCATTCGCTTTGTTATATGAGCGTTGCATTTTTATACACCGTTGGGTACGCTCAGCATCTCATATTTGCATGGATTATGATACGCCTAAACGACGCGATAACATCCAGTCCTGTAACTCTGACAGGCTGCCCTCCATGAAGTATTGCTCCATCTCCGCCATCTGTCCCAGTCGGACAAAATGACTCGAAGCTGTCAGACTTTTAGCTACTGGCTGAGTAATAAACGCCACACTTCCCTGACTTCTTTTAATAAAATCAAGCTCCTCAAACACATCAAGCATGTTGTTAAGCATGCGGATACTTAACGAGGACTGGCGGCTTAACCGCAGCAAAACTTCGTTCTCAGGCGTTGCAACTGAGGTGATCGAAGCCAACAGTTTATATAGTATTTTGAAATGATCCCGTGTCGGAGTAATAAGTCGTTCTCGGCCATCCTTGATAGAATGCAATAACGCAATATTATCAGCATTAGGGAAGGTTTGGAGCAGCGCATCCAGTTGTTCAGGAGTCTCCGGCATATCCAGTATGCATAACAGAGAGACATGCCCTGACTCCTGAAGGGGCTCATCCTTAACAGCAGCGCTAATGCCAGCTTCTTTATCATATACCCATAAAGACATTCCTATCAATTCACTTGCAGGCGTACTACGTCCGTTCTGAAACACTGCAGCAGCTCGATACGGACCCGCACCACTATAAGGAAGAAGTAGTTCTCTAATATGTGCGGCTTGCCGTACGGCGTCAGCAGCACCACGAAGATCGAATAACTGGGCATCCTGCACAGATAAATCCTGCAGCATCAGCTGTGATTTGCGTGAGCCATTCCATTCATTGATCGACAGCTCAGCTAACACGTTGATCGTAGTACCCGCCGGTAGCAGCCTGGATAAAGCGCCTTTACCAAACGCCAAGGCTTCAATGCTGTTTTTCCCCTGCTGCAATACAATCTTCAGGTGTTTTCCATCTTGACCCATTGTACGTGTCTCTTTCACAGTAGCCCCACGAATAATAAACTTCGGCAACGGATTAGACATTCCGAAAGGTGCAAGCCTTTCCAATTCTAGCGCGGTCTGCAGTGATAAATCCGAGATTGACACCTCTGCATCAGCGGAAGCAACAGGAACGAAATGCTCTGACGTTAACACCCCGGACGCATATTCATTTAATGCTGCAGCAAAGACTTCTAATCCATCCCGATGCAGGCTCATTCCCGCAGCGGCTGGATGACCTCCAAAATGATCCATTAAATCAGAACAAGAAGAAAGTGCAGCGTAGATATCAAGTCCAGGTATGGAGCGAGCAGAACCTTTGCACATTCCGGTCTCTGGATGTATATCCAGAATGATCACAGGCCGATAATAACGCTCCAGTAGTTTGGAAGCCACTATACCTACCACACCTACATTCCAGCCATGATCAGCAAGAACAATGATGTCTGGGATTTCGCCACCCTGTGTCATCTGCTCCAGCTTGGCAGTGGCCTCAACAACAATTCTTTCTACCACCAATTGGCGTTCTTTGTTAAGCAGGTCAAGCTCTCCAGCTAGCTGCTCTGCCTCAGCCGCATGCTCGGTAGTGAGGAGGGACACAGCCCGTCCAGCATGATCCAGGCGACCACTGGCATTGATGCGCGGCGCCATGCCAAAAGCGATATTGACCGCACTCACAGTGCTCATGTTCACACCGCTGACAGCGAGTAAGGCACGAATCCCCGGGAAACTTGAATGCCGCATACTTTCCAAGCCATTTCTAACAATCTCACGGTTCTCGCCAAGTAGCGGCATTAAATCCGCAACCGTTCCTATCGCTGCAATCTCTGCCCATTCTGTGGGAGTCTCTTCCCCTAGAATAGCCTGAGCAAGCTTATAAGCCACACCTACACCCGCTAATCCTTTGAACGGATAAGGGCAATCTGGCAGCTTGGGATTAATAAGCGTATAGGCCTCTGGCAAAAGCTCAGGAGGTTCATGGTGATCCGTAACGATCACATCGATCCCCAGTTCATTAGCGTAAGCAACCTGATGATAAGCGCTAATGCCAGTATCTACTGTAATGATTAAGGAGACACCTTGCTGTAAAGCCCAATCCAGGGCATGATTATGCAGCCCATAACCCTCATTAGAGCGGTGTGGGATATAAATATCAAAGGAAGCGCCTAAATAGCGCAGCAGATGAATCATAAGTGCTGTGCTGGACACCCCGTCGGCATCATAATCGCCATAAATAAGAATATGTTCTTCATCTTTTAAAGCCTTTCTAATTCTAGGAACCGCTTCAGCCATTCCTTTGAGTAGGAACGGATCATGCTGTTCTTCCTCACTGCCATCCATGAAGCTTAGAGCTTCATGAGGCGTGTTCATTCCTCTATTTACTAATAGTGAGGATAAGAGTGGAGAAATAGAAAGGCTCCGGGCCATATCCCTAACTGTGTCGGGATTGGCTGCCGGAGATTGCCATCTTGTTTTTGAATAAAGCAATAGAACTCACCTTTCTCTCACCTTGCAAACTACTGAAGCAACGTAGGAATATCATTATCCGGCAATTCATAATTGCTTTTGTACGGATAGCCGGGATCATAAGGAACAACGTCCATATGCACCTCACCGACATGAACAAACCGGTGCTGCAGCAGCTTCCTAGCGCATTCCGAAATATCCTGTGCTTCCATCACCGTAATCCGCGGATTCACACTGATTTTCACTTGAAGATTCACATAATTCCCTTGCTCAAGTGCCTTCAAATGTTCTACGCGAATGACGCCATGAACACGTTGCACTGTTTCAATAAAATTAGCGGCTTCCTCCGAAGGAAGCTCCTGCGCGTTTTTAGTGTTAATAGAGCTAGCAATGAGTGAATAGCCTTTACGAAGAATTAAAACTCCGGTTAAGAGCGCGGCAATAGGATCCATATAAGATAGAGGATGCCAATAGGTACCACCCATGGATAACGAAATTCCGACTAATACTGTGATAGATGTATATAAGCTGAAACGATGACTATTAACATATGCAGCATGACTGCCATCACCTATTTTTTTAAAGTAGCGATATTGATATTGAAAAACAGCTTCTTTAAACACAATAGATACTAAGACGGTTACAAACGCCAGCTGTCCGTGTGTAGAT
The DNA here is from genome assembly GCF_037975345.1 of Paenibacillus sp. FSL P2-0121. NCBI lineage: Bacteria > Bacillati > Bacillota > Bacilli > Caryophanales > Paenibacillaceae > Paenibacillus > Paenibacillus sp. FSL P2-0121. The sequence continues at coordinate 5,516,795 of NZ_CP150245.1, forward strand.
GATTTTCCATCTGTTAAGTCGCGGATTGCAGAGAATGCGATCTGCAGTCCCCCCATAAGAATAAATACCGAAAAAAGTATAGCCAGCAGCGGCTCCTTAGTGCCCCGCCGTTCTTCGATCCGTTGCTTACTCTTTCTCCCTTGCTCAGAGCGCCACGGAAGAATATCCGCCAGTTTAGCTGCTGCATCTGCTCCGGAATACAAAGCATCCCCCATTAATGCCTTGCTCCCTGAAATATAGCCAAAACTCCCCTTAGCTACTGCCAAAGTAACATCGCTAATGATCCCTGTCCAAGCAACCGTCTCGCTTTGCGGTGATCGTTCTTTATTCATACGAGGCCCTCCTTACCAATAGCAAGTAATCTCATGATGATTCAATACACATGACATGACCCTAAAGATTTCGAAAGCCGCGTCGCATTTGACGCGGCTTTCTTAAACGTATAAGAAAAGTAGAACTTCGATGCTAATTTCTTCTAACCTTTATTCGGGCTGCTCTTCACTTTAACCTTCTCACGCTTTTTAAGCACTAACCAGAGTGGACTTGCAATAAAGATGGAAGAGTAAGCTCCGAAGAGCAAGCCGATTACCATCGCAAGCGAGAACATCTTAATCGACTCGCCTCCGAACAATAACAGGAAGAACGCCGCAATAAATACGGTAAATGCAGTATAGAGAGAACGCATGAGCGTTTGAGCCACACTTTTGTTCACAAGGTGTTTCAAGTCTTCATAAGTTTTCTGTTTACCAAAACGTAAATTCTCACGGATACGGTCAAAGATAACGATCGTATCATTAATGGAATAACCGATGATCGTAAGCACCGCTACAATGAACGTCAAATCCACTTCCAAGCGGAAGATAGAGAAGAGCGCGACTACGATAAAGGCATCATGGAGCAAGGCCACAATCGATGCCACGGCGAAACGCCATTCAAAACGAATACTTACATAAATAATAATCCCCAGACAAGAAATCAGAACTGCATAAATAGCATTACGTGCCAATTCTTTAGCCATTTCAGTGTCCACGGTGTTAATTTCAAATGATGCTTTGTCATCCAGCTTAAGGATTTCAGCTTTTAGGGCTTCATCTTGAGCCTCATCAAGAACTTCGTCATAACGAATATTCACACGCTGATCACCAAACGAAATCGTCGGTTCATGATCGACATCGATTGCACTAGTTGCAGTCTTAACCTGATCCAAGTTCAAATTCTTGGATAGGGAGATGTCCACATTAGATCCAGCTTTAAAGTCAACGCTGTAATTCAGGCCAAATGTCGCCAGGAAAATCAATCCTGCTACTGTCAATGCGATAGAGAAAATATAGAAATATTTACTCAAATGTACGAAATCAAGCTCTTTCTTAAAGCGCACGGATTTCACTCTCCTTAACACCGAAGCTCTTCGGTTTGTTCAGCTTACCCGCTTTGACAAGCTGGCTAAGCAACCAGTGGGAGAAATAAAGATTCGTGGCGATACTCAGCACGATTTCTACAATCAGCACCAATGCAAAGCCTTTGACCGCACCTGTACCGAAGGCAAACATAACTGCTGCCACAATAATAGTAGTCACATTGGAGTCCATTACTGTCCGGAAAGAGGATTTATTCCCTGCCTTAACGGAGGACAGTATACTTTTTCCACTGCGCATTTCTTCCCTTATCCGTTCGTTGGTAATGATATTGGCATCGACCGCCATACCTATACCCAGAATAAATGCGGCTATACCAGGCAGCGTCAAGGTGAAGTCCGCGAAGACGAAGACCGCAATTAGCGCCCATGTATGCAAGAGCAAGGCAAAACTAGCCAAAAGACCTGGCAAACGATACATTCCGATCATGAAAATAAGGATAATCACAGAAGCCAGCAGACCTGCTCGAATCGTTTGATCAAGCGATTGCTTACCCAGGGTAGCACCCACACTTTGGGAATATTTCTCCGTCAGCTTCAGTGGCAATGCACCTAGGTTAATCGTGTCTGCAAGTTCGCGCGCTTCCTTAATTGTATAGTTACCAGAAATAGAAGCACTGCCATCGGTAAGTACTGCTTGTACCGTAGGGTCAGATAGTTTGTTCTCATCCAAGTAAATTGCGAGATTCTTTCCCAAGAGACGTTTAGTAATCTCTGCAAATTTGTCCTTGTCCTTAATCTTGATGCTGATGATTGGCTGATTCAGGTTATCCCGTCCAACTTCTGCAGCACCTTCAACAAAATCACTACCTACCAGTTCGATTTTGCTGTAAGTTCCCTCAGCGTCACCTTCAGCAGCACTACGGAAAGTCAGAACTGCAGGTTCCTTCATTTTTTTACGAACCTCGGCTTCATCCGTTACGCCCGCAATTTTCAAACGGATACGGTCCGTACCTTCAGTAGTTACCTCTGGTTCACTTGTTCCGAGCGCATTCGCCCGTTTTTCTAAGCTTTCCGCTGTCTTCAGCAGAGAAGCTCGGGACAATGCTGCTCCCGCTTCCATAGGCTCAGCATGATACAAAATCTCAAATCCGCCTTTCAGGTCAAGACCAAGTCTAACCTTGTCCAGCAGTCCAGGAGTAGTAAATGCCATAACGCCTGTCAAAACGAGCACGGTAATAAAAAAGCCCATTAGTCTCTTCATGCTCTAGCTAGTTCCCCTTTCATTAACTCAATATTCCTATTATAGCTACACGCGAAATGACCGTCAATTCACAGCATTGATAGAGCTATACTCACACAAAGAAACGGCCGCCCCTGCTTAAATCAGCAAGACATCCGTTTTAATAGGAGATGTGTAGTTATTATTCTCTTACTTTACTGCTTTATCAGGCAGTTCGCAAAAAGAAATATGTGGTTTATTGTTCAGTTCAACCCCCGATAGGCCGCAATAGTCAAATAATTCATGTAACTATTGGCTTTCAAGGAATAAATGTCGTTTACCAGCTTATGTAGGGGAGGCAAACCTTCCTTATCATAATTACGGCTGATGCAATCCCAAATATCCTTGCTGGTTACATACTCATAGCCGAGGAGCCGGAATTCTTCAGCTTTGCTGCGGCACATGGCTTCGATTTCTTCACTATGTTGATCATGATTCCACTGTTCCGATTCCACGTGTTGACACCTCCAAAGATCGCTCATGTTCGTATGCTCACCATAGATATTCGACTCTTGTTCTTCGCTTTCCTTCTTCCGTCACAAAAAGTTAATGCCACTAAAACAAGGCATGCCGAGATAGGGGTACAGCATATCCATAAGAATAGACAAGTTCGCCAGCGTTTTATTTCATTTTGGGAAGAAGGCGTGACCTTTGAAGAAACAGAGCTTTATACAAGGAACTTTAATCTTGCTAGCCGCCGGCATCATTAATCGGATGCTTGGATTTATTCCCCGGATTGCTTTACCCCGTATTATCGGAGCAGAAGGTGTGGGTCTGTATCAGCTCGCGTATCCTTTTTTTCTTGTGCTGGTTACTGTCATTACAGGCGGGATTCCACTGGCGATAGCCAAGATGGTGGCGGAAGCAGAAGGAGAGAATCGGCCTGAAAAATCACGGCTGATTTTACGTACTGGACTTGCTCTTAGTATTGGACTTGCAATCTTCTTTACATTGGTTGCTTTGGTAAGTGCCTCATGGGTCTCCAATGTTATCTTAACAGACCATCGAGTTTATTATACGTTTATTGCCATGATCCCAATGATTGGGATTGTCGCCGTATCTGCAATTTACCGCGGTTATTTCCAAGGCAAGCAGAACATGATTCCATCGGCGCTCTCCTCCATCTTCGAATCTTTAGTTCGAATATTCTTTATGCTCTGGTTCTCCTGGTTGTTGCTTCCTAAGGGTATTGCTATGGCGGCGGCTGGAGCGATGTTAGGTGTGACGGTTGGAGAAATTGGCGGAATGTTAGCGATTCTGTGGCAATATTATGTCATTACTAAAAAAGATAAAAAGCAGACAAATCCGACTCCAGAGCAACCCGCTCTCGAGCCGGAGGTTATCCCATCTGATACACAAGGTGTGAAAGCCAACTCCCCCATATTACGGCGGTTACTAGGCATATCCATTCCCGTTACGGCAAGCCGGCTTGTAGGCTCTTTTTCTTATCTGCTGGAATCTATTATTACTGTGCGCAGTCTCGCCTTGGCAGGTATAGCCGCTGCTGCCGCTACAGCTCAGTACGGGTCTTTACAAGGGATGGTTGTTCCTTTATTGCTGCTGCCCGGGGCATTAACCTCTTCACTTGCTGTGTCTCTGGTTCCTTCCATATCAGAAGCTGCGGCAAGAAAGGACTTGCCCACCATTCACAAGCGTATGCATCAAGCGTTGCGGCTTGCGCTGGTAACAGGGGCTCCTTTTGCTGTTCTTATGTATATCCTGGCGGTTCCGCTATGCAATTTGTTATATGGTAACGCGGATACAGCTCCTATGCTGAAGCTCATGGCTCCATTCGCCTTGTTCATTTATGTTCAAGCTCCTTTACAAGCTGCGCTGCAAGCTATGGATCGACCGGGCAGGGCACTCATCAATACCTTAATTGGAGCAGTAGTCAAAATCATTCTGATCGTAATACTGGCATCGCAACCTGAATATGGAATTTACGGCGCCATCATAGCCATTATTGTGAACAGCATTCTGGTTACGATGCTTCACGGATACAGTGTGGTCAGTCTTATTTCATTATCTTTAAGAGTAACCGAAACCATAAAAACCTTATGTGCAATGGTCATTATGGGAGCGGGCGTGCATTATGTATACACTTCCATTCCCATTGCAGATGTACAATGGATTCAATTTATATTTGCCTCTGCGATAGGAATGGTCCTGTATTTCGGAATCAGTCTGTTAGCTGGCCTTATCTCAATTCGTGACTTGGACCGTCTGCCGTTTATCAAACGCAGGCTCTAAAAAGCTATCTGTTGTCCAAACGGTCGACATAAATTCTGCCCTTATGATCTATGGAGCATAGAAATACATTTTTGAAATCAGATACTCCTTTTTGACGAATTTGAGTTCTTAACCAAAATCTGGTTTTTCCAATCATCTCTAAATTCTGATCCTGCACCTTGCCATCCATAATCAGAGGGATTGGAAGTCCTTCATATCTGATCTTATTCTTCGGCAGCTCTATCTTACGGTTCTTATTTCCTTTATTATCGTCACTCTTTTTATGCTCAGCAGCTGCACTGCTATTGCCTGATGGGTTAGAGGATGAACTCCCCTTCTCTTTCTCGAATACCGTTAGCTGTCCACTAGGCTCCAGGATTGCAAATTCCACGTCAGCAGGACTGGCGATGTTCTGTCCACGCAATTGCTGCAGCAGATCATCGATATTATATCTCTGCCTACGCATTTCACCCCGGTGCAGCTTGCCGCCAGAAATGAGTATGCTCGGTTTGCCGTCCATTAAAAGTCTGAGCTTTCTGCTCTTAAGACTGAGCTGAGCCACAATTACCTGTATCAACACCAATGTTGCCATCGGAACGACTCCTTCATAGATCGGCCGATTAATATCCTCAAGCACAAAAACAGCAATCTCGGCAATCATGATGGAGATCGTTAAATCAAATACAGACAGCTTACCTATTTCCCTCTTCCCCATGATGCGCATACACAGGAATATGAAGAAATACATCAGCACGGTCAAGAAAATATGGGTAGAGATATGCTGGAACATATAGCTTCGCTCCCCTCCATTCTCACCCGCAGACTTGTTTTCCCGGGTGGATTAATGTAACCCTATTCTGACCGCTCTGTGCAGGGAACATTCGGAAGCCGGCATATTAATTAATGGTAAAAAGGCTGCAATGCCCTTTCTTGTACTATTGGGGCAAGCCATCCCATACAATGAATAATAACTATGTTGATTCTTTTTCCTCAAAAAAACTTTAGGAGGTTGTACCATGTATTTAATCCGGCGCATGTTCTCGTGGAGAATAGCCAATCCTGTGTTATCTGGCCTATGTCGATCATTCCTTTGGATGCTGATGGGTGCGTTTGTCCTCTCACTTTTGTTATGGGGCAGCAGTCTGAAGGAGCAGGATCTCTCAATGTACACGTACATTGTACACGGCATAGCTGCAGCATTCGGAGGACTAACCGCCGGTCGCAGAGCCACGAGCAAAGGCTGGTATCAAGGAAGTCTTACAGGCGCATTTTATGGGATTATCGTTCTGTTGATCGGTTTTTTGGCACTGGACAGCGCACCCTCTGGTGTGGATCTGCTATGGGTTCTGGCAGCCGCAGCAATTGGCGCTCTCGGCGGAATGTTTGGCGTTAATTTACAAAAAAGCTAAAATTATAATTCCATTAAATTCGAAACATTCCTTGAAAATATGTTAAACTGTGATCATCTGACTTCATTAAGAGATCAAGGAGGCTTCGATTGCTTTGTTTTACCAATCAATGAACCATATTGTTTTGTACACAGTTGCATTAGTAGTGATATTAGTATGGATTGGCGCTAAACGTAATCCACTCATGGCATTGGTTGAAATTGGGAAAGAGATGCTGCGATCCTATAAGTTTTTGTTGCTGATTGCAGGAATGTTTGGCGTATTAGCCATAAATAAATATGAACTGCAAATTGAACAAAAAATGCATCTTACCTCTGATTATACGCCGTTTATATTTGGTCTAGAGGGTCATTTTGTCCAAGCCGTTCAGGATATATTCTACAGTCCATGGTTAACACCGATCATCGTCTTTTTCTACATTTTCATGCTTCAGTCTGTTCTAGCAGCATCATTAGGGGTCTATCTGTTAGATAAAAACCGGGTGATGTTATATGCCACCTGCTATGCTATTATTATCAACTATGCCTTGGCGATTCCATTCTATCTTTACTTCCCGGTAAACGAGGTTTGGTCCTATCTGCCAGCGGGCGTCAAATTTACTATGCTGGATGTATTTCCGAAATTCGAACAGGAATATAGACCGCTATCCGGTCTCAATAACTGCTTCCCGAGTCTACATACGTCCATATCTGTTACAATGGCACTTCTGGCCTTCCGTTCAGGGAACCGCCGCTGGATGGCCATCACTAGTATTTCCGCAGTTGTAATCGTCTTTGGAATTTTCTATCTGGGCATTCATTGGCTTACAGATATGATTGGTGGAACCTTGCTAGCTGTACTAGCCTCTACAGTTGGAGTTCAACTCGCCAAATTAACTTTGCGGGGACGTGAAGAGTCGCTTACCGTTCCGAGCCGCGTAACAAATGTACGTTAAAGTTAAAGTTAAAGTTAAACTGCTAAATCTTAATAACCTTAAAGATCAAAAAAGCGGTGTCCTCTCCAATGAGAAGACACCGCTTTTTATGTACTTAAATAACAAGTCTATACTTTCTCTTCGACATCCGTCGCCACAGCGTGGCTGATGGAACCGCGATCAAAAGTCAGCTTAGTTACATCGTTGACCCGCAGAACCACGATATCATCAGAAATCTCCATGATCGTACCGTGAAGTCCTCCAATAGTAACGATTTTATCGCCCTTTTTCAGAGCTTTCAACATTGCGTTACGAGTTTTGGTCTTCTTTTGTTGCGGACGAATCAGCAAGAAGTAGAATACTACAAACATAAGGACAAAGGGACCTACCAGGCCTAGTATACTACCTCCACCACCTGCGCCAGCTGCATATTGAAACGATTGAATCATATTTCTCCCCCCTTTCAAGTACATTAAAGCATGACTCTTAAATCAAACCCTAAAAGCCTTTAAGATTATCATATAATCCGTATTTGGCAAAAAACTCATCGCGAAAATCAAGCAGCCGATCTTCTTTGATGGCTTCACGCACTTTACGCATTAAATCCAACAAGAAGTGCAAATTGTGGTATGTCGTCAATCGAAGTCCGAAGGTTTCATCGGCTTTGATTAGATGGCGCAAATAAGCGCGGGAATAATTCCGGCATGTATAGCAATTACACTCCGGATCAAGCGGCCCAAAATCACGGGCATACTTAGCGTTGCGTACAACGAGTCTTCCCTGACTGGTCATCGTTGTTCCATTACGGGCAATACGAGTAGGCAAGACACAATCGAACATGTCTACTCCTCGGATTGATCCTTCCAGCAGCGCATCCGGTGAACCCACGCCCATCAAATAGCGAGGTTTGCCTTGTGGCAGCAGGGGAACTGTATAATCCAGCACTTCATACATTAGCTGCTTGGACTCTCCGACGCTGAGCCCCCCAATAGCATACCCCGGGAAATCCATGGAAGTCAAATCAGCCGCGCTCTGACGGCGCAGATCTTCATACATGCCCCCTTGCACGATAGCAAAAAGACCCTGATCGTTAGGACGAGCATGACTTTTCAGGCAACGTTCTGCCCAGCGCGTGGTGCGCTCTAGGGATTTTTTCACATAATCATATTCAGCCGGGAATGGAGGACATTCATCAAATGCCATCATTATATCTGAACCCAGAGAGTTCTGAACCTCCATCGCTACTTCCGGAGACAGGAATTTCTTATCCCCATTTAAATGGGAACGGAAATGAACTCCTTCTTCCGTAATCTTGCGCATGTCGCTTAACGAGAATACTTGAAACCCGCCGCTGTCTGTCAGAATCGGACGATCCCAGTTCATGAACTTGTGCAGTCCACCAGCTTCACGAACAATATCATGGCCTGGTCTTAGAAACAGATGGTAAGTATTGCTCAAAATAATATGGGCATCCATCTCTTTCAGCTCTTCAGGACTCATGGTCTTAACTGTAGCTTGTGTGCCGACTGGCATAAATGCTGGTGTCTCAATCACACCATGTGGAGTGTGGACTCTTCCAAGTCTGGCTCCGGATTGTTTGCACGTTTTGATGTGCTCATAAGTAATTGCTGCCATAAGTTAACCCATCCTCTTACCTTAATAAATAAACATTGCATCTCCAAAGCTAAAGAATCGGTACTTCTGCTCTATCGCTTCTTCATAAGCAGCTAGAATATGTTCCCGACCTGCCAAAGCGCTAACCAACATAACCAAAGTAGACTTTGGCAGGTGGAAATTAGTAATTAGCGCATTTACTACACTGAACTTATACCCTGGATAGATAAAAATATCCGTCCAGCCGCTGCATTCCACAAGCGGACCACCTTCACATTGTCTTCCGACCGTTTCAAGTGTCCGACAAGACGTTGTGCCAACTGCAATAATACGGCCGCCTCGTGCCTTAGTAGCATTTATGGTATCTGCCGTTTCTTGAGACATTACGAAATACTCAGAATGCATAACATGCTCTTCAACCTTCTCTACAGACATCGGACGAAAAGTACCGAGACCTACATGAAGGGTGATATAAGCGATATTTACACCCTTAGCCTCAATCTGTTTCAGCAATTCTTGGGTAAAATGAAGCCCTGCGGTAGGCGCAGCGGCCGATCCCTCATGCCGAGCATACACAGTCTGATATCGTTCACGATCATCCAGTGTTTCCTTAATATAAGGTGGCAACGGCATCGTTCCCAGCCTGTCCAGAATCTCCTGAAAAATACCCTGATATATGAAACGAAGCGTACGGCCGCCCATATCAGCTTCGTCCTCGATAACGGCACGAAGCTCATCACTAAAGATAATCACCGCGCCTGTCTTGAGCTTTTTCCCTGGCTTTACAAGTGCTTCCCAGCGATCATCCCCAAGATTCTTTAGGAGAAGCACTTCCGCCTTAGCACCAGTATCTTCTTTCACTCCAAACAATCTCGCTGGAATGACTCTCGTATCATTTAGAACAAGCGTGTCTCCGGGATTAAAATAATCAATAATATCGGTAAAATGCCGGTGAGCCAGCTCTCCATCCTCCTTATTCACTAGAAGCAGTCTAGAAGCACTGCGATCAGCGAGAGGTGTCTGGGCAATCAATTCTTCCGGCAAATGAAAATCATAAGCATCTACATTCATGGTCTGTCTTCATTCCTTAACTATAGTAACGTTCTTATAATAGTGTTGCAATATTTGCTTGTAATCATACCCGCTGTCCGCCATGCCTTTCACGCCCCACTGCGACATGCCTAGACCATGGCCGTTGCCTTGTCCAATGAACAGAAAGCCCGAGCTGTTAGTGATCACTCTGGCCGCAGAATCTCCGCCCATCACTACAGTTCCACTGCCATTCACATTAACCTTCCCCGATGCGGAAAGCACGCCAGCACTCTGCGAGCTGCTAATTGTGGCGGTAGCGCCGTCAGCGCCTAATACAGTATAACTTCCGGGTGCCACAATATCAAACAATGTACTAGGTAATCCATTAAACGCGGAGCGGAACATATCAGGATATTTCACATTCAGAGCCTGACCATTAGCTTTCACCTGAATCGCTCTTCCAGAAGGACCGCGCTGGGTGACCTGCAGGTTAGAGATGCTGGAAGGGAGCGTGCTTGTTGTTTTACCCTGCAGGCTTTTTAGAAGTTCAGCAGAGGTATACGGCCCTTTGATCCAGCTATAGCTGCCAGACTCATATACTTTATCCAGAGCCACAGCGTTCTCACCCGGATTCAGCTTTCCGACTGCACTAACACTGCTCTCAATAACTGGCAGAGGACGTATATTCACATCTTTGGTTGTAGCGGTAACTATATCGAGTCCGGCAGCGGTTTTGCTGCCCGTCAATTTAATATTATCTTCACGTGCATAACCAGAGGTACCATTCGCAAGCAGAACATAATACCACTTCTTAGCAGCAGCAGCCGAAACATCTTCAACGCTTGGAACACTAGCAAATACATCGCCACCATTCGCCCAAACCTCTGAAGGGTCAGCTGTCATACCTCCACTATTGGAAGAAAATACAGCCTCAACAACTTTACCACCACTCATCAGCACTTCACCAGCAGTAGTATCTACAGCTTTGATAATGGAGGGAGCTTCAGACCCGATTCCGTTATATACCTGACTAAGAGTGGTATCTACTACATTCGCTACATCAAAACGGTTGCCTTGGGACAGCGCATAGCTGCGGGCGGCGACAGCCTGAGCTTTTAGCGCTTCTTCTGGCCAGCTGGAGGAAACCTCTCCTCCAACTACGGCATACAAATATTGCTCCAGCGGCACTACATTAATTACAGCCAGCGATCCGCTCAAATTGCTCAGTTCCAAATTTCCGCGATATGTACGCTTGGATCTTTCCACTAACTGAATCCCAGCCTCGCTGCCTGCAGCAAGAAATTTAGCATTGCTTCCAGAAACCAGATAATGATCGGCTTGAGTTTCACTGCTAAAATCCAGTCCGGCATCCTTACGCAGTATTAATCCAGGCGAGGTCGCCACCGAAACCGTAAATTGTGGTGCCGCCGTAGACACAGCGGCCTGAACAGCTGTTAAATCACTATCGTTGGCAGCTTCGCCTACCCATACCTCTACTTGTGCACTGCCATCGTTTCCTGCCAGAAACACCTTCCAAGCATCCAAACCAGCTGCAGTGAGGCTATTAAGCGCCACATCTGCTTCCTGCTCCGAAGAATAGCGGCCAGCTGATAAATGTTTATTACCTTTCACTGCTGGGGTTTGGTCAGCAGGAATGCTCAACCCTGCTTTGACTACACGGGTAAGCCCATCCTTGGCAGCTGCTTCACTAGCATAGACGCCCGTGTACAACTGATACACAGTCGCTCCATTTCTGGAGATTGCAAAAATCTGCGGTTTATCGGAGGTGGATTGGAGCTTTTTAGCTGCATCCGCTGCTGTCTGCCAGCTTGAAACCTCCATCACCTTAACTCTATATCCGTCCAGACTTACACGAATTTGCTTCTGTGCTGGGACAGACACCAAAGGAGCACTTCCTGCTTGATCCGACAGCAAAGTAAAGCTTTGCGTTGATAGCAGTGTTACTGCTGGCACAGTGGATTTATATTTACTTCCAATATCAGCATAAAGAGCAACTCGTATCGTGCTATTAGAATCGGCATGACTGGCACCCGCAGGGATCAGGAAACTTCCTACAGCAAGCGCAGCCGCAAGCAATCCTTTGCTTAGCGGGGCGACCCCTCTCCATTTCCTCTTCGTATGCTTCATCCAGCATCCTCCTTTATAATTGTAGTGACGAACTAGTGCTGCTCCGGAGGGAGCGGAAGCCCTAAATGATGATAAGCGGCCGGGGTTACAATTCTTCCACGCGGACTCCGCTGCAAGAACCCTATCTGTAGCAGGTACGGCTCATATACGTCCTCAATCGTCTGACTTTCCTCACCAATCGTAGCTGCAATCGTATCCAGTCCTACAGGACCGCCGCGAAAGCTTGAAATCATAGCACTTAACATCTTGTGGTCAATACTGTCCAGCCCACGCGGGTCCACCTGAAGCATCTTCAATGCTTCCCCAGAAATTTCAGGAGTTATAATTCCATCTCCGCGCACTTGAGCAAAATCACGGACCCGCTTCAATAAGCGGTTAGCAATCCGCGGCGTGCCCCGCGAACGAAGCGCGATCTCTTCTGCCGCATCGCCAACAATCTCAATGCCTAAAAGATCCGCATTTCGAGAAACAATGTAACTCAGCTCATCTATGTTATAGAATTCCAGGCGACTGACCACTCCGAAACGATCACGCAGTGGCGCAGACAGTAGTCCTGCCCGGGTTGTGGCACCTATCAGTGTGAACGGCGGCAAATCCAATCGTACCGAACGGGCACTTGGCCCTTTGCCGATCATGATATCCAGCGCGAAATCCTCCATCGCAGGATACATAACCTCCTCAACCGTGCGGTGTAAACGGTGAATCTCATCGATGAAAAGCACGTCGCCTTCCTGCAGATTCGTCAGCAGAGCGGCAAGATCGCCTGGACGCTCTATCGCAGGGCCGGAAGTTGTTCGCAGGTTCACACCCAGCTCATTGGCGATAATATTAGCGAGCGTTGTTTTGCCCAGACCCGGAGGTCCGTACAGCAGTACATGATCCAGCGCTTCGCTTCTCATTTTGGCCGCTTCTATATATACTTTCAGGTTTTCTTTCACCTGAGTCTGGCCGATATATTCTCCCAGATAACGAGGACGCAAGCTTAGTTCTACCGCCTGCTCATCCATCATCAAATTCGCGGATATAATCCGGTCATCCATTTCCTATCGCTCCCTTTCTTTAGGATGTGTACGGCTTTACTTAGCTATATATAGCAGCCCTAGTGCTTTCTTCATCAGCACATCTACAGTGCCTGTCTCTGCTCCCTCTTTCTTCAACGCGAGCCACACGCGGTCCAATTCGCTTTCGGTATAACCCAGCCCCTTAAGCGCATCCCGCGCCTCTTGCCAGGCCAATCCATCCGTTGCTTCTTCCGTTGGCACTGCAAACAATCCCGTTTGCATTGAAGCCATACTGAGTCCGTCCAGCTTGTCCTTCAAATCAAGGATCATACGCTGTGCCGTCTTTTTGCCAATGCCCGGTAATTTCGTTAAGAACGTTATATTCTCTTGATAAATCGCTGAAATCAACTGATCCGGTGTTCCACCTGTCAGGATTCCAAGCGCAACCCTAGGACCGATGCCAGATACCTCTATCAGCTTGCGGAACAATTTTTGTTCCTCACGAGTCGGGAACCCAAATAATAGCGTAGCGTCCTCACGTGTTTGGTAATGAATATAGATCGTTACAGGTCCTTCTACTTTAGCAAAAGCATAAGGATTCGGGCAGAATACCCGGTATCCTACTCCCTGCACATCCAGCACCACATATTCCGACTCCAAATGAACGACGGGTCCTCTTAAGAAATCTATCATTTTCGCAATACCTCATTTAATTTAGAATTAAGACTGCTCGAATGGGCATGGCATACCGCTACCGCCAGCGCATCCGCCACATCATCGGGTTTCGGAATCGCCGATAGCTTCAGCAGCAGCTTCACCATTTCCTGGACCTGCCGTTTCTCAGCCTTACCATAACCCACAACAGCCTGCTTTACCATCATAGGTGTATATTCCGAGACGGGGAGACCCCGCTGTACTGCAGCTAATATAGTCACACCGCGGGCCTGCGCCACTGGCAATGCTGTAGTAACGTTGCGAGCGAAAAACAGCTTTTCTATCGCCACAGCATCGGGTTTATATTTATCAATGAGCTGACCCATGCCTTCATAGACATGCAGCAGTCGTTCTTCTTCAGGCGTATGAGCCTCAGTCTGAATACAACCATATTGGACGGGGGTCAGTTTATGTCCTTCCTTATCCACAAAGCCAAAGCCGACGATCGCCAGCCCCGGATCAATTCCCAAAATACGCAAACACGATCTCTCCTCTATAACAGGCAGATTATTCCACCGTTTTCATCCATTCCTCCGCCATGAAGCGAACATATGTATTCCTTCTAACCATTATAGCAAAAATCGCCCTTGCGGGAGAAAAAAAGTTTACTGTTTGCAGCGAAATGGCAACTTTAGGCCTACAGCTAAGACTCTTCCCCGTTTCATTTCACACAAAAAAGCTGCCCTCAGCCATTAATAATGACTTTAGGACAGCTTTATCAAAGCTATTGCTTGTTCTGCATGACATGCTCAGCAGCTTCGCGGGCATAATCACTGAAGGTAGACAGCACACTGTTGTACTCTTCAATATCCTGAACACGAATCCCCTCATGAAGCTCTTTCCAAATATTTTCCGGCAATGAGGATTTCAGGGAACCCATATCCATTTGAAAAAAAGTCTTCAGTACCTTCTCCTGAACTGGCGGACCTTTAAACAAGGTCAAATTCCCAAACGCATCTACACCAATGTAAGCTTCATTTTTTATCATTGTCGATAAATCATTCACTTTTTGTTCCAGCCACAAATCCCCTTCTGAACTAATCCAACCGCTCCATTCAGGGTGTTCATTGATTATAGTCTTCAGCTGAAGCGGGTTCTTTACGCCCGGCAACGTCTGAATCTCTTCTCCGGACACATAGGTTGTTTTTAAATGAACGGTTCTGCTGAGCCCACTTTGGGTGATGGTTTGCAGCAGTTGTTCATTATTTAAAGTGCCCTTCTCTTTTGCCTCATCACTGTCCTCGCCTACTTTAAAGACAGCTGCGGCCAGCTCACTATCGGCACTATCCGCCCAGCTAGAATTCGTCAGCAGTCCACTGATTTCCTCAGGTACCTGCATACTGCGCCAAGCCAGTACAGTAAAAGCTATACAAGCAGCTCCTACCCAAAGCGCCTTTTTCCAACGTCTCCATCGCCGCCAAAGTTGTTTTTTTAAGCGAAACGCGTTCACGTTAATCCCTTCATTCTGGTTTTTCCCTATTGTGACCTAAGAAGGGAGCATTTATGCGCTTTTCTGTGAATAATCGACATTTCTCCAAAAATACAAGGTTGACCTTGCAGTATAGTTCAAGATTTATGGTATAACCAATAGACTATTAGTTCTTAGTGCGCTATGCCATTGGATTGGGCGATGGCGTTTGGGATGGTGGCGATGTAGGCGTTCTGCGTTTGCGTGCTGGGGAATGCGTTCTGGTGCTGGGAGTATGTGTTCTGCGTTTGCGCGTTGTGCGGAGTGGATCTAAAACTAATTAGGGAAAAACTCCCTGAAAGTAGGAGAAATTTGCTCTAAATGAACGAAACCAGGGAATTCCTCCCTAATAAATAGGCTA
Source organism: Paenibacillus sp. FSL P2-0121 (assembly GCF_037975345.1). Classification (NCBI taxonomy): domain Bacteria; kingdom Bacillati; phylum Bacillota; class Bacilli; order Caryophanales; family Paenibacillaceae; genus Paenibacillus; species Paenibacillus sp. FSL P2-0121. The sequence goes on from NZ_CP150245.1 coordinate 5,532,320, forward strand.
TTTTCCTTATTTCCGGGGAATCAGACATAAAATTAGGGAGTTTTTCCTCAATTATATGCCTGACGACCAGAATCCTAAGAATTTCAGGGAGAAATTCCCTAATCGCTCTATAAGAGTTTTACTTTTCGCTTCAATTGAAGCATAAGCTCATTCTTCACTTTTTGTTTCACCTAGGCCTCACTCGGTGTTCACTCGGTGTTCACTCAGTACTCTCTCGGTACGTCACTTGAAGCATCATTTGTCATCAAATGCTGCTTCAGCTTCAAGTGTTAATTCCCTTTACCTTTGTACAGCCCCTTCTTCGTATTAAAATCACATTTAAGCGTTAGGAACCACCGGTAGCTTCACATGGCTCGGATACTCACGATTATGGTAAACAGTCTGCAGCACAGTAATCGCTTCTGAATCTTCATACGGATTACTGCCTGTATTTGTATTAGGGAAAGCAACGAATTTACTGGACGAAGTAATCGAGAACCGAATTCGGTGTCCCACAGCAAATCTATGGGCAATATTCGGCATGAAAATATCATATTTCTCCACCTGCCCAGGAATCAGCAGCTCAGGCGCTTCCAATCCATGACGGTATTTAGCTCTGACAATATAATTGGATAACCGGATAGAGTCCCCTTGTTCATTCACGTCACTAAGCGTAACAACCCAATCCGTATCTTTGCCAGTGCTGGCAGCATAGATAACCGCAGACAATTCTCCGGCCACAGTCAGCTCATCCGTCAGAATATCACTAGTGTAGACAAGGATATCATTGCGCAGCTCGTATTTTCGCAAATTCTCAGGCTCTCGTTCACCGCTATCATTCATAGGATCATGAGGATTATAGATATAAGTATCTTCAGGAGAATGTTCCTCAGGCGCTGCAAGCAGTTGCCCATCCCCTTGTCCTGAATTCGCTCGCCCGCCGCTGGAAAGGTAGAAGGAAGAAGTTGTGGCTTCAGCAGGTGTCCAATCCGCGGACGTTCTCCACTGATTTTCACCAACAACATAATAAGAGGCTCTAGGCTCCTGATCTATTCCATTTGGAATGCCTTTGAGGAAGCGGTCGAACCAGCGCAGCACAGAAACATCGTAATCATAGATTACAGCATCATTGCCGAAGCTCACACCTTCATAGTCTCTGGCTCTGTTAGGCCCGTGCTCCCAAGCGCCCAGACGGATTTTTCGATTTGGCACATCATGTTCTGTTAGCATTCTCCATGTTTCCGATACGCCGGCGCTATCGCCGTCATACCAGCCTGAGATAACATACATAGGCACCTGCACCTGATCACCGCGCTCGGTAAAAGTACAGTTTTTCCAGAAATCATCATACTCCGGATGCTGGCTCCACAGATCCCATGGACCTGATGTTTTGCCAATCATTTGCTGAGGGATCTCTTTAATCGGTCTTGCATCAACGGCTGCTTCCGGATTCACCGTAATGCCTCCAAAGATATCAAAATCCGTCCGAGTACCCACAGATTGAGCAAGAGTCCAAGAGAGCAATGGCCAAGAACAAAGGGTTCCCCCTTTGCGAACGGTATCAACAAATGGAGAGCCCACGTTCACTTCATCCACAACCGCCTTCAGATTCGGGTGCCCACTGGTGGCCGCCGCCACAACAACAAAACCTAGATAGGATGCGCCCCACATGCCGACGTTGCCATCCGACCATTCCTGAGCAATAATCCAGTCAATCGTATCATAACCGTCATCCCGTTCATTATAAAAAGGAATCAGTTCGCCTTCCGAATCCGCCCGACCTCTAACATCCTGCGATACTACTGCATAACCTTTATTGGCCCATCTCATAAAAATCTCTTTTTTTCCGTTGCGGTCATAACATGTTCTTACGAGAATTGTCGGCAGCTTAGTTCCCGGCTTAATGCCCTCTGGTAAAAAAACATCTGTCGCCAACTTCACCCCATCGCGCATCGGAATCAGATCAGTACCCAAATCGTTCACACCATATTCTGCCTTGGATAGAAGAGGATCGTCGTAGACCACTAACGGAGTCAGCTTCTCATAACCTGCTTTAACCATAAGCTCAATACCATACCGATTCGGCGTTAAAAAAGCGATAATTTCCCCGTCCAAAGTCACAATGTCCAGAGCCGTCTCTTTGCGCAGCGCCCATACTTGTGAGGTCAGTTCGCGGCCTTCAATCTGCGCCTGATACTGGATATGCTTTTGATAGATATCGCCATTACTCAGCACTACCTCGTCTTCTGCCCATTCTGCATTAGCATAAGCATCCAAATGTTTATGGATTTTTTGAAGCGGGAGTACGGTCTTGAACTGTCCATCCAGCACATTGTCCTGCATTTGCGTTCTTCTGCGCGGATCGACCTTAGCTAGCATGATCTGTTGCTCTGTAAAATGAATTTTGCCTGTATAAACACCAGAAAAGTAGACGTTAAATGTAGATGTGTGTAAGTAGGTTGTCATCTGTTTATCCCCTATCCGCAAATTTCTTCAAATACGCGCAGCCAGTTGCCGCCCATGATCTTAGCAATATCTGCATCCGCATAACCGCGGGCAACCAAACCTCTAGTAAAGTTAATAAAATAACTATATTTCTCAAGTCCAGCAACGGTTTCTGTAGAAGGTCCGTCTCCTTTGGCGAATCCAAGCTTGGGTGCGATATGTTCTTTAAAATAAACCAATGACCAGAGCACATCGCTCATCGGCCAATCCGTTCCAATTCCGACATGATCCACGCCTACAAGCCGGATTACATATTCGATATGATCCAGCACATGGTCAATAGTTGTATGTTTAGGATCTTCATGAACAAACCAAGGCATAGCAAAAATACCAATAACTCCACCCGTCTTGGCTATCGCGATAATCTCCTCATCACTTTTACAGCGCATATGCGGATAGATCGCCTCTACACCCGTATGTGAAGCAATCACAGGAGTTGTGGAATAAGCGCAGGCATCTAACGTAGTCTGTTTCCCGCAATGCCCCGTATCTACAATGATCCCCAGCTTGTTCAAGCGTGCAATGAATCTTTTCCCAAAATTAGTGACCCCGGCGTTCGATTGTTCTGCGCAGCCCGCCCCAATCTGGTTCTGATTGTTGTAGGTCAATTGTATAATTCTTAATCCGAAGTTATAAAGTACATCTAATTGATCGAGATTCGTGCCCAGACCATCCGTTTCTTGTGCTGTGATAATGCCCGCTTTATAACCATTACGCTTGGCAGCACGTATGTCTTCGGCAGTTAAGGCTTTGATTAACCAATCTGCAGAATCAAATTGCAGCTGTACCTCTGCCATGCTTGTAATGATGCTGTCTAAGGATTCCAAATGAAGTTCGCGGTTCCCTGCTGTAATTCCGGACTTGTACCACTCTTCCTTATACTCAGGGATCTCTCCGCTCGCAGATAGCTTTGTGATGATTTTTGCAGGCATACTGCTGTATACCATTGGCTCATCTTTATAAGGCTCACATAATTCTTTGATTCTGTCAGAGATAGAGTCTGGAATCGCGCTTGGAGATAAGGGGCCTTGAAACAGCAGATCGATAATAATGTTCTGTTCATGCAAGCGTTTAGCCCGCTCCTCCTCTTGCTCCGTCAACTTGAAATCATACAGACCTTCATAAGTGCTCATCGTGTAGTCGCTCCTTAGAATGCAATTTCAGTGCCTTTATGTAATCTAACAGCTTCATTATATATAAAATTAGCTGCTGCTAAATCCTCAATGGCCAGCCCTAATCCTTTAAAAAGAGTAATGTCAGCTGCGGACCTTCTGCCCTCGATAGTGCCACTGATCAGCTCACCAATCTCCCCGACAATATGATCTGCTGTAATTTTGCCTTCGTTCAGCGGGATTAAATAATCACCAGATTCATTCTGAGCGGATTCCAGCCGATCTACATATAACTTAGCTAATTGGACGGTCTCCGAATCCAGCTCACGGTCATTTGGTCTGCATGCGCCGACAGCATTGATATGTACACCCGGTTTCAGCCATTCTCCCTTGAGCACAGGTTCGGTGGATGCCGTCACGGTACAAATGATATCCGCTGCGCTGACTGCCGCTTGAACTGTCTCGGCAACAATGATCTGCACATCATATTTTTGGCTCATCTCCATTTGAAAATCCTGTGCCTTTGCGAGTGTCCTGCTCCATACTTTTACCTCACGGATGGGTCGAACCCGCAACATCGCTTCCAGATGACTTTTTGCTTGTTCCCCAGTTCCAAGAAGAGCAAGGATTTCGGCATCCTCTCTGGCCAGATATCGGGTTGCTGCTGCACTGACTGCCGCCGTACGAATGGCTGTAATCTTTTGTCCATCCACTATAGCTTTCAGAACACCCGTAGATGAATCGAATAGGGTAACAAGACCTTGATGAGAAGGCAGGCCTGAACCATGATTGCTGGGAAATACACTGATGATTTTGGCACCAGCTACCTCTTCATGCTGCAAATAACCCGGCATTAAGCCGAGCAGATTGCTCTTTTGTAAAGGAAGCACTTGTCTTAAGCTTTGTACGGCTTGTCCAGCGGACAGAGCCTTCAAAACAGATTCCATAACGGAGATGCAAGATTCCATAGCTAACAGTTCGGCCACTTCATTTTGATTAATGACTAGCATAAGACGGACCTCCTTCTCCTCATCATGATTGCACGAACGCAAATATAAAATTTTCTTACTATCATAACTTATCCGGTTTAAATATTCATGTATAAAGCTGGAAGGCAAAATTTGTCCTGACCCGAGTTATTCTCTATACTTAATATAGTACGTATTATATTTTAAGGAGCTGACTATTGATTATGGCTAATAAAATAACTTTAGGAAAAACCAATCTGCAGGTTCTCCCGCTGGGTCTGGGTGCCAATGCTGTTGGCGGGCATAATTTATTTCCGGGTTTAAATGATGAAACCGGCAGAAATATTGTGCGCAGCGCTCTGGATCATGGGATTAATTTTATTGATTCCGCCTTTATTTATGGACCAGGAAGATCCGAGGAACTGATTGGCGAAGTGCTGAAGGAAAGAGGCGGCCGCGACAATGTGGTCATTGCTACTAAAGGCGCTCACGTGATTACCGGTGACAAGATTACACTCGACAACTCTCCAGCTTTTCTAAGACAGTCTGTAGAAGACAGCTTGAAACGCCTCCAGACCGATTATATTGATCTTTACTATATTCATTTCCCTGATGAAAGCACACCTAAGGACGAAGCTGTAGGTGAACTTAAGAAGCTGAAGGATGAAGGGAAGATTAGAGCCATCGGGGTGTCTAACTTCTCCATTGATCAGCTGAAAGAAGCCAACAAAGACGGTCATGTGGATGTTCTTCAATCCCACTACAATCTGCTGCATCGTGATGCGGAACAAGATTTGCTGCCTTATACGCAGGAGCATGGCATTTCTTTCGTGCCCTATTTCCCACTTGCGTCGGGCCTGCTGGGCGGCAAATATAAGCAAGGCGATACATTCAGCGACATTAGAAAAAATGACCCGCTATTTCAAGGGGAGACCTTTGCCAAGAATCTGGAGAAGGTGGACAAGGTTCGTCAGATTGCCAATGCTAAAGGTGTCGAAGTCGCACATGTCGTACTTGCCTGGTATTTGACCGTACCTTCCATCGATGCGCTTATTCCGGGCGCCAAACGTCCTGAGCAGATCGTTTCCAACTTAGAGACGCTGAAGGTGCGGCTGACACCAGAAGAGATCAAAACTATAGATTCCATATTTAAGGCGTAATCTAGCCTCATTAGATTAAGGGGTTGTCCCATGGCCACGAAATGGCTGCTGGGGCAGCCCCTTTTGTGCTTGGGTTCATCGGATGATTCGGGTTAGATAGTTCGATTGCCACGATTCGTAAGATTCGTCATTCGTTCGTTTTATTTCCTTCGTACGTTCGGTCGACCTATCACAGCTCCCCGCACAATGCCCCTATCGGACACAGTTGACCCTTAACGCAGCATTATTGCACATTTGGAATTCCAACGGACCTCATAGCCTCTATTGGCACAAAATACACCTAATATGAACCTTTTTCTAAGCAATAACGTCTCTGGGGTCCGAAACCCTGCTGAAAAGGCGATAAATTTGCATATAACGTCATCTGGGTCCGTAAGCGGCAGCGGATGGCAGTCGATCGTAGTGGAGAGCAATCATTCTTCTCCAATATCCTAAATTCTTTGTATTAGTAAATATTGTTTGCTATACTTTCTCTGAAGTAACATTGGACTTTAATTTTTATAAAAAGGGGAATTCCTTGATGATTATTCAACCTAAAACTCGCGGATTTATATGTACAACAGCCCATCCAGAGGGATGCGCCAAACAAATACAACAACAAATTGAATATGTAAAAGCACAAAAGAAAATTGAGGGACCTGCTAATGTACTAGTCATTGGCGCTTCTACCGGATACGGACTAGCTTCCAGAATTTCAGCCGCTTTTGGTGCGGGCGCCAACACCATTGGTGTTTTCTTTGATAAAGCTGCTGAAGGTCAACGTACAGCTTCTGCTGGCTGGTACAACTCTGCTGCTTTTGAACAACAAGCAGCGCAGCTTGGACTTAAATCTCACAGCATAGTTGGCGATGCCTTCTCCGATGCTATCAAAGAGAAGACCATTGAATTGATTAAAGCTGAATATGGCACAGTTGATTTAGTTGTCTATAGTGTCGCTTCACCACGCCGCACTCATCCGGTAACAGGAGAAACCTTCTCCTCCGTCATTAAACCGGTGGGAACCGCTTATTCGAACAAAACCTTGAACTTCCATACAGGTGAAGTTTCCATGACCACTATTGAGCCTGCTTCAGAAGAGGAAGTACGTCAGACCATCGCAGTTATGGGCGGCGAAGACTGGAGAATGTGGATCGATCAGCTTCAAGCAGCTGGCGTGCTTGCCGAGGGAGCTACAACCGTTGCTTACTCCTACATCGGGCCTGAAATCACTCACCCTATCTATCGCGACGGAACGATTGGTCAAGCCAAACATGATCTGGAACAAACAGCGATCCAACTGAATGATCGCCTGTCCACTCAAGGTGGACGTGCTTTTGTTTCCGTGAACAAAGCTCTGGTAACCCAATCCAGCTCCGCGATTCCTGTAGTCCCTCTTTATATCTCTGCATTGTATGAAGTAATGAAGGAAAAAGGGCTGCACGAGAACTGTATTGAACAAATGTACCGTTTATTCTCTGAGCATCTTTACAGTGGGGGCGAAGCTACTGCTGACGGAGGCTGCTTGATCCGAATTGATGACTGGGAAATGCGTGAGGATGTTCAGACTGAGGTTATGAAACGTTGGGACGAGCTGACAACCAACAATGCAGGTGAGCTTGCTGATCTTGAAGGCTACCGCCAAGATTTCTTTAATCTGTTTGGTTTTAGAACAGAGGGTGTAGACTACGAAGCTGACATTGATCCTAATGTCGACATTCCAAATATGTATTAATAACTGATCTATAGACAAATGAGGTTATCTCTGAAGTAGTGAATTCTACTGACGAGATAACCTCTTTCTCTTTTAGATAGACATTGGCTTACCTCCCCTCTTTATGATATGGTTTGATTGAATACTGCATGTTCTACTAACATTCGAAGGAGTGAGTCACTTTTGGTTAAAAAAATTAGTGTAGCAAACGGCGCACTTGAGGTGTCACAAATTTCGCTTGGCTGTATGCGGATTGCTGATTTATCTGCAAAAGAAGCAGATACACATGTACATAGTGCCCTCGAGCTCGGAATAGACTTTTTTGACCACGCCGACATCTACGCAGCTGGCAAAGCCGAGGAAGTATTCGCAGGTGTACTGGAGAACAATCCGGGTATGCGTGATAAAATGATGATCCAAACCAAATGCGGAATCCGCAACGGTTTTTTTGATTTCTCCAAGGAACATATCCTGCAATCCGTGGAAGGCAGCCTTAAGCGCTTGAAAACAGACTATATCGACGTCCTACTGCTTCACCGTCCTGATACGCTATTCGAGCCAGAAGAAGTCGCTGAGGCTTTTGATATTCTGGAAAGCAAAGGTATGGTCAAACACTTTGGTGTCAGCAATCAGAACCCGTTGCAAATCGAGCTGCTTAAAAAAAGTGTAAAGCAACCGCTGCTGTTCAACCAGCTGCAATTGAGCATTATGGTCACTGGCATGATTGATACAGGTTTCAATGTGAATATGACTAACTCCGGTTCAGTTGTTCATGATGGCGGGATTTTGGAGTACAGTCGCCTGCATGACATGACCATTCAGCCTTGGTCGCCTTTCCAATATGGCTTCTTTGAAGGCGTATTCTTAGATAACGATAAGTTCCCTGAATTGAACGAGGTCATTAACCGCTTAGCAGCTGAAAAAGACGTAACCAATACAGCGATTGCCATCGCATGGATTCTCAGACATCCGGCAAATATGCAGCCTGTCGTTGGCACAACTAATACGCAGCGCTTGCGTGATATTGCCAAAGCTTCCGATATTACTCTCACTCGGCAAGAATGGTATGAAATCTACCGTGCTGCCGGCAATGTCCTTCCATAAACACCTAAAGCCACGAGGTACGTTATTAACGTACGCCGTGGCTTTTTTACCAGAGAGCGATTCAATCCTCACGTTCTAGTAAAACTAGATAGACAGCGTCAAGATATTCGTATACTCACAAAAAGAACACAAAAAATAATAACTACTACCGAAATACTTAAGATCATAGTGAATCTTTTGTTATCCTTTTTCATAATCCATCCTTCCTTCCTATAGATGCACATCTCTCTTTTCAAAAGAAATTAAAGCAACGCTCAAGCAAACTCCTATGATTACAACAGGGATTAGGATCATACGAACACCCTCGTTTAGGGTATATATTTCATGTGAATTTACAGCAGAGAATTTAAAAATTTGCGTCGTTAGCGTATTTTCAGAAATCACTCTCAGATATACATACGAAGAGTCTTTCAGATAACCACTGAGCAGAAAATCGCCAAATACAAAAACAAACGTGGCAATAACAGCGGTAGCCGATTTTTTCATCAATACTCCTAACAACAGCACGACAGCGGAATAAGCTGCGAGATACAAAATATTGAATCCAATAGCCCCCATAGCAACGATAAACTTCCCCTCTAAGCTTTCATTTCCGATATGGGAACCCGTAACAAGCGCTGCCAGCATATACAATACATAAAAAAGACCAAAAAATTGAATTACCCACCATAATACCACTTTTAATTCGGTCAGATATTTTCCCAGTAAATATAATGACCTGCTCTGACCCGAAGCGATAATGGTTTGAACCGACCCATACTCAAATCCCTCGGTAGCAAAAAAACAAACGTAAATCGGGATGATAAAATACAGAAAAAAAGATAACTGAATGCTAGTGATTAAAGGCTCTAAAGGACTGTCTATATCAAATCCTACTTGTACCCCCATCCAAACCAGTAATAAGGCACTTCCAAACAGCAAAAGAAGACTTATCCCCTTGAACATGGGATCCTTGGTTACATAATAAGCTTCAGCCTTAAGAAAATTCCTCATTCGTTACCTCCAGCAATTAGATCCATATAATAGTTCTCAAGATTTGGAGCCGACAGGTTAATCCCTTCAATATGGATGCCCCGCTTTAGAAAAAAAGACATCAGCTCTTCTAGATTTGTACTCTCTTTAGGAATTTGAATTTCTCCAGCTTCGCTGATCGTAATGGTTTCTAGTTGGAGTTCACTTTTTAAAATCTGAAGTGTCGCTGCGGGATCAGCCGTTCGAATACAGATTTTTGTTTCCGCCGTATGTAAGAGTTCCTCCGCAGAAGCTTCTTTGATTAACCTTCCTTTATGAATAAAACCGTATTGGGTCGCAAGTAGCTGCAACTCACTTAAAATATGACTGGAGATTAATATAGTCACTCCTTGTTCTTTGGATAGCTTCTCCAGGATCTTTCGCACTTCAACAATGCCTGACGGATCAAGACCATTAATAGGCTCGTCCAATACCAGAAATTTGGGATCGTTAAGTAGAGCAATAGCCAGACCTAAACGTTGTTTCATCCCAAGGGAGTATTCTGAGGTTAGCTTAGAACCGGCATCTGCCAGAGAAACTGCCTGCAATACTTCCGCAATTCTGCTCTTATCCTTAATCCCAAACGCACGGCAATAAAACGTAAGATTTTGCTTCGCATTTAGATTAGGATAAAGCGCTGGCCTTTCAATTAGAAATCCAACCTTTCGCCTCGCCTCGTGAACAGCTTTTGTGTCCTTTTTTTCAAAAAGAGAGATTTCGCCATGTGTCGGATGTACCAATCCGCCTATTATTTTCATTAATGTAGTTTTACCTGCCCCATTTTCGCCAACAAACCCATAAATATCTCCTACCCCAATCGTCATATAGACATCCTGAAGCGCAAAAGACTCTCCGTATTGTTTGCTTAAACCTTTGGCCTCAAAGATCGTTTGAGTCAAATCAAACACTCCTCTTTTCACTTTTCCACATCCTAACATGTTGCCATGAACTCTACATTCAAACTGTAACAATCAAGTTAGTTAATGTAATTATTAAGAAGGATTTGTATAATGTGACTTATATGGTCGACAAATTCCCGGATATTTTGGACAATTCTTGGCGAAAGGAATGATAAAGTGATACGTATTGCTGTCTGTGATGATGACTTTCCCACTACTGAATTAATAGAGAGACTTATTCTGGAGACTCAAAGGAATTTCACAAGTAAAATAGAGGTGTCGATCTTTTATTCCGGAGAAAGCTTCACTAAGGCCATTCAAGAGGCCTGCGCGTTTGATATTATTTTTATGGACATTGAAATGGCGGATATGGATGGAATAAAAGCTGGGTATGTACTGCGGGGAAATGATGAAAATGATCTAGTGCAGCTTATCTATGTCTCTAGTCATGATGAATATCATCTGCAACTCTTCGATGTTCAGCCCTCGGGATTTATCAAGAAACCTATCGATTCAGAGATATTTAAGCAAAAACTGATTTCTACGATTGAAAAAGTAATTCGCAAGCTCCAGCAAGGCAAAAAAAACTTCTTATCACTACAGCAAAAAGGAAAAGAAATTCTAATCCCCTATCGAAATATCATCTATCTGGAAAGCAACCGGCGGAGAATTATTCTTTATTCCTGCAAGGATCAACTCGACTACTACAGTACACTAAACGAGGAAGAGCAGAAGCTTCCTGTGAGCGATTTTGTCCGAATCCATCAATCCTACATCGTTAACTTTTACTTTATTAAAGAAATCAGTAACCAAGGAGTAATTCTCCTAAATGGTGAAGCCTTACCCATTAGTGCAAAATACAGTGCCGATTTTAAGAAAAAATATCTGAAATTCAGGGGGAGTCTTGTTGGATAATATCTTTCTGGAGGAGTTATTTTATCTAGTAACGCTTCCACTTTTACCTATCATCATTCATTACTTCTACAGCCATTGTTTCGTTAGCCGACTTACCACCAAAGCCAATCTTGTTATCGTGTACTCCCTATATTTCCTCTGTATTGTCTTTCTGCACTATAGCTCACTGCCAGGCTCAATCCTACTCACTCTCAATATTGGCCTGATTGCTCTCTTATCTTTTTTTTACAATGGAAATATCAAATGGCGGATCGTTGCCGCTCTTTTTCTGGTTGCGCTTATTACGCTTAGTGAGTTATCACTGCCCCTATTTTACTCGACAAAGGGATATATTCTGAACCAGTTTCTTTCCAAGCTGCTGATGTTTATATTAGCTTTTGTATCCGTGCGCGTAGCTAAAGCCTTTGGAAATGGCGGGTTATCTAAATGGTATTGGGTTCTATTATTTATTTGCCCTTCTATAAGCACACTAGGGATCTACAGCTTCGCATCCAGCCTTTATATGCAGTCCTTCCCTACCCTTGTTCCAATCCTGTCCACAGGACTACTCATTATAAATTTATTGATATTTATCTTATGCGACCGTATGTTAGTTATCCAATCTGTACAGAACCAAAGTTATTTACTTGAGCAACAAAATGCTTACTATGTAAATCAATATCTTTTGACAAAAGAAATACAGGAAGAATCTTTTAAGTTCCAGCATGATATTAAAAATATTCTCATAGGTTTACGCGCAAAGGTACAATCCGGTGAAGCTGCCAATCTAAATGAGTTGGACAACTTACTGGGGCAAATAGACAACCCAATAGGCGTTAGCAATAGCGGGAATACGATTATTGATTCCATTATCAACTACAAGCAGCAGGTCGCTGAAAAGCATCAGATCCCCTTCAAGTTAGACTTGAACATCCCTGCACAACTGACGCTCGACACCACAGTTATCAGTGTGATTTTAGGAAATGCACTGGACAATGCCATTGAAGCTTGTTGCGATAAAAGAAATGAAGAGTGCTATATAACCATACATATGCATTATCTTAATGAAAGCTTGTTCATCCGGATTCAGAATCCTTATGTGAATGAAATTCATACGAATCGTTTTGGCGACATCTGCTCCACAAAAACTAATAAATCCGGTCATGGTATAGGCTTAAAAAGTATCCAGAAGGTCGTAGAGGATAGTAATGGCTTAGTAGATATTTCATATAACAATAATCTATTTCAAGTCGAAATTGTTCTTTTTATGGTCCCCTGTAAAAAAAGGAACAGCCTATCGTAAGTACAATAGGGTGTTCTTTTTTAGTTAACAGTAAGATAAATCGAACCTCCACAGTTTTCCTCTCGATTTTGAGTAAACATATTATTGTGAGGATACCGAAATATAAGTCTAAGAATAGAAATCTAAAAAGCCAAAAAAAATTCTTGTACAATGAAGCTTTTTCGCGGCTTTTTCCGCATTCACAAAAAGTCATAAGGATACAAAACTCCCACAGTTGGACATTAGAAAGAGAACGAAATGCACTACGAGAAAACCAACTCTCCCCTAACAAACTTAAGCGAAATTTAATAAAAATCTCAATAAAAATGCAGATCTGTTCTTCTTTTTCTAGATTAGATTTATAAATATGCTAGTTACTCCTCAAACAATGAATCTAGCACGGTTGAACCTCATATCCAACTAAAGTCAATTGCCTCTTTTATATCTACTAAATTATTCCCCCAAGAACTTGTGAACTATTTCTCATATACTATTTTAGGTTGGCGCCAATCTTTCTCATAGAGGTCTTATGAATGCAGTTTAAAGAAATCTATCTAATAATTTGAAAGAAGGAAACCACATTGGCACTGGGTTGTGATACTGCAACAAACGTTACTTCAGCAAGATTGATGACACTTCAAAATAATAACTTTACATTTGTTGGACGATACCTGAACCGTGTAGAAGGTTCTCATGACGGGCTTACAGATGCTGAGATTACACGAATTTCTAATGCTGGGCTGTTCATAGTATCCCTTTATGAAAACAAAGGTGGAACAACTGTCAGTTACTTTACGAATGCACAGGGTGTTAGTGATGCGAAAGATGCTGTAGAATTGGCAAATGACTTCGGACAAACGAATGCCACTCCGATTTATTTCGCCGTGGATCGCGATATGACCACTACTCAAATTACTGGAAATGTTGTGCCTTATTTCCAAGGGATAATGTCAGTTCTAAACAGCAGCACTCAAAATCCTAACGGTTATAAAGTGGGAATCTACGGTTCAAGAGCTGTTTGTGCCTACATCCGCGGCTCCTTCTCAGCTACGACACGTTATACTTTTATCGTCGATAATAGCTGGGCAGGGACTTTCAATGATTGGAACTTACGTCAATATAATTTTAACACCACGCTTGGCTCAGGCAACGGTCAGATTAAGATTGATTACGTAGAGTCATCTTCTCATGGAGGAGGGGGTTGGAAATAGTAACCTATTTTATTCAAATTGAGAAACAAATAGAAGGGATCCTTTAGCCTCCGAATTTTCTCACTGCTGCATGTACCGCTAGATACCTTATAATATCCTATAAGAAGTTGCATCTGTAACACAACATATTAATTCATTGGATTCATGTTATTTTTTAATCAATGAACGTTGCAAAATTGGATCCCTTACAATTCGCTAATACTCTTTTCGAATATTTCTCTCATAGGCTTCTATCCTTAGGCATACTTTAGGATAGAAGCCTTTTTGACTTTAGTTCGGGAATTAGTATTCATCGTATCTATTTTTCCATTATCTGAGATCCCATTGGACAATCAAAAAGCGGCCATTCCAATGGCCGCTTTTTTTAAGGATTTAGAAGCTTATCATAAGCTTCATCATAAACCCAAGTGATTCCTTCATCTTTACTGGTAAGATATATAGTTCCTGCCACACCGGTATCTTGATCAATTAACGAGATAGGGAACAGTCCTTCCTTTCTATTAAAGATAGGAGAAAGGGGATTTTTTTTATATTTATCAAACTTTTCTGGAAGCGATACAGCAAGCCTTTCCCAAGTTTGCCCCTGATCTTTGGTCCAATAAATTACAGGACCCTCATCCATATAATATCTGTACCCTAAAAACCCGATATCCGAACTAGAAAACCCCACGCCGGTCAAATGTTCCGAATAAATATCATTTGGATTGCCTATCTCTTTCCACGTCTTACCTCCGTCAGAGGTTTGATATACGTAATTCAGCGCACTCCCAACTCCTTGTGAAGCACCACTGACCAGCCAACCATCATTTTTATTCGTGAAACCGATAAATTTTGTTTCATATCCCATTGCTCCAGGAATAGGATAGTCATTCCATGTCTGTCCCTTATCATTACTGATTAAAACATGCAGCGGCAATGATTTTCCATCTGCAAAACCATAAACAATAGCTGTTTTATCCTCGGATATAAAATAACCGGTGTTCTCTTGCCCCATTCCCAGAACCCCTCCGGTCGTATCCAATTTTAATGGCACATTTGCTTTAACATCTCCATTCCGATATGAAACAGAAACGTTCCCCTCTGCATCTATGGAGTACGAATTGCCAGCATCATTAACAACAACTTGCTCCCCATCAAAGCCAATGGAATAGATCGTGCCGGGTTTGATGAATTCGCTGCCTTTTATATTAGTGCATGCCGCCAACACGCTGATTACCCCGATCAAAAGCAGGACGGTATAAAATAGAGTGATGCCGTTTCGTTTTTTCTTCGTATTAAGAATAGATATAAATCGCTCTTTCATAGAAATTCCCCCTCCTGAAAAGTTAGTTGATAAAGCCAAAAAGCGGGGATCCGAATTCTGCATGACAGATAAGATAGCCTCACAATATTTTTTACGGTAAGATAAGCTTCGTGTACCCACTACCGTCTCATCACAGTAAATTTCAATTTCACGTCCTGCTTGGCGTACCATGAACCACACGAAAGGATTAAACCAATGAATTGCATGTACAATTAAGAGGAGTATCTTGTATATAATGTCATGTCTCTTATAATGAACTAACTCATGCTTGAAGATAAATTCAAGCTCTTCATCGTTATATTGATCATGCGGCAAGAAGAGAATCGGCTTGTAAAAACCAACTAACATTGGATTTGGAACCTTTTCACTAATTAAAACGGTGATGGATAATTTCATTTTCATTTCTTTATAAACTTGGTTTATTTTCAATACCATCTGGTCACTTAAAAGAGAATTACTCCAACGAAGAGACTGTTTTCTGAAAAAGTAGTAACTGGTAAAATGATAAAGCAAAAAAAGTACGAACCCGGAAAACCAGAGCCAAGTTAAGATGTCCATAAGAGATGGTATATGATTTAACGATGCGGCCTGCTGAACAGGATGAGAAATCCCTGACATATCAATTTGTATGCTGTTGGAAGGAATGTCTTGAAACACTGTACTTATCTTTGAGCTATCAGGAAGCGGAATCCGTACGACATTATTGGCAAACGAAATGTTAAACGGAAGTAGCAAGCGTATAGTCAAAATCATCCATATCCAATATTTCCATTTTGCCGAATAGTTTTTGCTTAACCATGGAGACAAGAACATTAAAACGAAAATCATTAGACTTGTCGTTACTGAAATTATTAAAAAATCCGAAAAAAGGCTGGTCATTATCAGGATTCCTCTCTTTCTACCCGGTCAAGCATTTCACGCAGTTCTGCAAGATCATTTCTATCGATAGCCTTGCCATTGTACAGCGACATCACCATATCTTGAATAGAATTACCGAATAGTTTTTCAAGAGTAGATTTTCCTTCACATTCCTTATAATCCGTTTCTGAGATGGCTGCACGATAACTATTGCTCCGTCCCTCCTTTTCACAATACAGAAATCCCTTATCAACGAGTCGCGAAAGCACCGTCATTAAAGTAGCCAAAGCCCAATTTCGTTTATTACGTAATTGATCCGATATGTAGGAAGAACTCACTGGATTCCCAGTTTTCCAAATGACAAGCATAATTTCTAACTCTGCATCAGGTAGCTTCTTAATTTCATTAATCATGAATCAACCTCCATATTATACAGTTGTATAACTGCTTTTATTATACAACTGTATAAATAAAATGCAAGTGATCTTTTCTTTTGTTTCTATAAATTAGAGACGTTGAAAAGTAGGAAAAGGTTTGCACCTTATAGTATCAATGCTAAATCATCGAATGCGAAGCTAACGGTATATACTAGAACTTTGGAAATAGGGTAATTCAGAAGTAGTAGTAGAGGAAAATCTAATGCTCCTATTAGAAATTCAATAAGCTCTGAAAATGAAAAAGGTCTATAAAATCGCTTATTAAGCAATCTTATAGACCTTTTTAGTATACGGTGAGAGGCTCGAACCTATCGATATTTATTTTGAACGCATCAATAGATATAGGAAGTAAGGCACACTCAGCATTGTTACAATAATTCCTGCGGGAATATCTGACTTAAAGCTGACCGTTCGAGCAATCGTATCCGCTACAAGCAGCAATAGCGCACCAATAAGCGCTGAAGTAGGTAGAAGCACTTTGTAGTCGTGACCTACCAGCTTGCGAGCCACATGCGGACTAATCAATCCAATAAAGAAGATCGAGCCCCCGAGCGCTACACAGCCAGAAGCTATGCCTACAGCCGCAATCGCCAAGCGCAAAAATTTCTTCTTTACAGCGACTCCTAATCCTATCGAAATTTGGTTGCCTAGCACCAAGACGTTCAATGTCCTGAAATTAAAAAGAATATATACGAATAGCAGCAATACCCAAGGTGCCAACAAGCTGATATAAGACCACTTGTCCCCCCATAAATATCCTGCTTGCCAACGCTGCGCAAACTCATACTTCTGGTCATCAAGCTTTAAGGTCAGGAATAGCGACAGCGCACTAAACCCCATATTGATCGCAACACCAGTCAAGACAAGTCGTGTAGAAGAAATCATACGACGTTTTCTATAGGCTAGAACATAGATCAGAGCTGCTGCCAGCAGACCACCTAAGAATGCCATAGACGGCAGTAATAATGTTATAGCGGCGCCTTGAATGCTTACCGTTGAGATAATCAGCAACACCATAAGACCTGAACCTGAGCTAATACCAAGCATGCCGGGATCAGCCAGATCATTGCGCAGCAAAGCCTGCATAACTGCACCTGCCAGTGCCATCCCAAATCCAACAAGTATCGCTAATACGATCCGAGGAAGACGAAACTTATAAACAACGAGATTATGCTCCTCTGGACCTTGTCCAAGCAATACTTGAAATACTTCAAGTGGATTGAGGGACACCTTTCCCATATTAAGACTAAGAATAGCTCCTGCAATAAGCAGTATTAAAAGAGATAGAATCCATATTGTAGCCTTATGCGATTTAACAACATTCATTTGAAGGCTCTCCTCTCTTTGCTCGCAATTAGCAAGAAGAAAGGAACACCAATCATTGCAAAAATAATGCCCAGTGCTGTCTCTGCCGGACGATTAATCAGCCTTCCTGCGATATCCGCTACAACCATAAGTGCGCCGCCGTAAATGGCTGATGCCGGAATAATATAACGATAATCTACACCTACAAAAAAACGCATAATATGCGGAATAATCAACCCTACAAAGCCGATTGGCCCTACAAGTGCAACAGCTACACCCGCTAGTAAAAGGACCGCAAGCGTAGCTATCATCTTAACGAGAACGATCCGTTGCCCGAAGCCTTTCGCAATCTCTTCCCCCAAGTTTAAAACAGTGATAGAGCGTGCAATGAATAGTGACAAAGCCAGTCCACCTAAGAACCAAGGTATAACTAGCCTAATTTCCACCCATGTTGCTCCAGCCACACTACCCGAAGTCCAATAAGCAAGGGCACGACCAATTCCATAGTTTAATGAGATAAATGACCCCACAGCTCCAAATAGCATTGTAATTGATATTCCAGCTAGCACCAGTCGTTGAGGTGTCATTCCTGAACGATTCAATGAAGCGGCAAGATACGTTAATCCTGCTCCAAGTCCTGCGCCAATAAAGCTAACCAGCAAGGTTGTTGTCTGCAGTTGCCCTGGAAGAAAAACCAGTGTAACGGCCATTGCAAGAGCTGCTCCTGCATTTACTCCCATTAATCCGGAATCTGCTAAGGGATTTCGCGTATAGCCCTGCATAACCGCTCCTGCTACCGCGAGACACATACCTGCAATAATATCAGCTGCTGTACGCGGAATTCGAAGGGCATGAATAATCTGATGCTCGGTCAGTTCAGGATCAAAATTAAAAATCGCTGTCCATGCCATTTTCAGGCTCATGGAAGCAGAGCCAAATGAGATAGAAGCTGCTACTGAAAGTAGCAGCAGCAGTATCCCTAGGAGTAGAAACAGACCGAAATACGATTTCCCTCTTAAATCAGGGATAACGGTTGTTCTATCATCTAGCTTTCTATTTTTTTTCATACGCTGACACTAGCTTCTCAACTACAAAATCTAGCTGCTTATCAAGAGAGTAGATATCGGAATAATATGAAAAATCAAACCCGATTTCGATCAATCTACCTTCTTTGATTGCTGGAATGCTGTTCCAAATTGGATTGTCTGACAAATCATCAGCCCCATCCCATACAGAGCGGAACACGAAGTCTCCTATATACTCAGGTAACACCTCTAAGGAAACAAACCCTCCAGTAGCCTTCTCTCTGCCATCAATCTTTTTCTGAAGAATCTCTGGTGCTTTTAGCCCTAAATATTCATAAATGATCTGAGAGCCCCTTCCATAAAGCTTGCTATCGATCACCGCCATCTCTTTTTTGCCGCCTTCGATAATGGTTACTGTCTTATCCAAAATTCCAAGTTCATCAAGCTGCTGCTTGCTCTTCTCCAACTTCTCGTGGAAATTATCTAATAGAGCTTGTGCCTCCTGCTCCTTGCCAAATACCTCGCCAATCTTCATTACACGTTCATCCGTCGCCATTTTTTCATAAGGAATTGGAACGGTCGGTGCAATATCCTTAAGGATTTCGTAAGTTTCTTCAGAAGCAGCTATGATCAAGTCCGGCTTTACTGCCATAATAGCCTCTGGATTAGGCTCATACCATGAACCTAGATCTTCAATCCCCCCAAGCTCTTCTGCAAAGGCCGCTCCTTCAAAGACACTCGAAGTCCCTACTGGCTTAATGCCGAGGGCCACAAGATCCCCTTGAAGGTATAACACGACAACCCTCTTTGGATTAGCTGGAACAACAATATCTCCCTTTATTGTAGAGATAGTTCTTGTCTGAGTCTCCTTATTGGCATTGTCAGCTGCAGTTGAATTATTTGCTGGTGATGATGTAACTTCAGAAGCTTTGGATCCATTAGAATTTGTGACATTAGAACCAACACTTGCAGATCCACATGCACTTAATAGCAAGGTAAAGCTAAGCAGCATCGCTACAATAAAACTTGACGTCTTTGTTAATCTCATAGGTGAAGACCCTCCGGTTATTTCATTATGGTAATAGTAATGATAATGATTATCATACTCAATAACATTATATCGGGAGGATATGTGCTCGCCAATGGAGAATTTGGCGGTGGTAAATGGACGATTGTCCGATGAGCTCACCTGCCTGCTTTCCTTGCGGAACCGGATGGGAGATTGACCATTGTATTTACTGAACATGCGACTGAAGTAATATACATCGTTATATCCAACTTCTTCTGCAATATCGCGAAGTGGAGCATCGGTACATCGTAATAGCTCTTCTGCATGTTTAAGCCGGAATCGTATCAAATATTCAATCAAGCTAAACCCTGTCTCCCCTTTAAAGCGGGTTGATAAATGACGAGGGCTATAATTAAATTGCTCCGCTATAGATTCTAGTGATAAATTATGACGATAATGCTCCTCAATATAACGGACAACCTGCCCAATGACATCCGGTTGCCTGAGGTTAATTCCATCCTTTGTAAACTGCTTTAATAATTCATGTATAAACTGATAGAACAAGCCTTTAACTTGAATTCTTTCCAATTGGCTTCCTTGTGCCCAAAGTTGTTCCATTGCCATTAGTTGATAGTGCAGTGGTAATGGCTCCAAAGACTCGAAGCTATACTGCATCCGAAATGGATTGCTGCGTTCCAAAAGTCTTGCTAAATCCTTTCTTCCTGGCAAGGAGGCTCTATAGAATAATAAATAGTATTCAAACAACTTCCCTGTCTCTATACTTAGTCTCATGCCCTTGCCACCATGCACAATAAAGTGACGGTCTGCGTCGTAATCTATGCCGTTGAGATTCAAGCTGGCCGTACCCCGCACACAGTAGATAAATCCGCATGCTGGTAATACATAGCCTTGCAGCTTGTCCCCAGGCTCCATCACAGCATGTCGAATATCAAGTACTTTAACAGCGGCATAATTCCATGCGAAAATATGATCTTCCAGCCTCATCTTTGCAATACACTCCGATCTGCTCCACAATCTATTTGAATTAATTATATTTCACAATAAATGATAATGATTATCAATTAGTATTAGGTAGTTCCTCTATTTTGTCAATCGCTGTTTAGTATCATGATTGCTTATAGCTTTCGAAATGGAGCTTCCTCAGGAATGCCTCTATCTCATTCACATATCCGCTTACATTAATCTTCCTCAGTACAACTAAGTACAATTTCTTATTCACACTTGAAGGATGTATCAAAAGTTTTCCGGCACAGGCATGAACGGAATTGTAAAAAAACAAACAAAAAAGTTCATCAGATATAGTATCTAATGAACTTTGAGTTGATTTAGTTGGTACCGGTGAGAGGACTCGAACCTCCACGGTTTCCCTCTCGATTTTGAGTCGCTCATGCTATCGGGAAGATAGCAGAAACTAAGTCAAAGAAAAGGAATCTAAAGCCCGCGAAAATCCTTGTAAGATCAAGTTTTTTGCGGGTTCTTTCGTTAGATTTAAACGCCGCAAGGCTTCCGAGAATCTTCTCAAATAGTAGTCGCTTTTGCACAAATGAGAGAACTCGGAGAGAACTATAACAGATCAGCCCGCTCCCTATCATTGACAGATAATATCGAAGCTTTGGCTTCAGGGAGGGGAATTGATATGAGAAAAACAACATTAAACACTATCGCTAATCAAAAAGGCAGTACAGGTAAAACCACCACCGCTTATAATGAAGGAAAAAAGATATTACTGATTGATTTTGATCCTCAAGGGAATCTAACGATGTACTTTGGTATCGAACAACCTGATAAACTCCCTTACTCTATGTTCAACATCAAGAACGCGATGATGACGGACGAACCGCTTCCATCGCCCGATGAGTGCATTCATTCTCAAGGTAACATTGACCTGATTCCTAGCAACACTTGGCTTACTCAATATCAATGCTTTGGTAGCACTCAACTGCTCAGATCATTGTGAAGGTAAAGAAGCGAATCAATCCACATATTCGCATTGAGGGCGACTTGATGACCAGGTGCGACACCCGTACCAATTTATATAATGAAACCATTCGTCTAGTGAAAGTGTGGTGTATCATAGAAGTCAGTCGTCCGGCAAGTTTATTTTGATCAATGAAAATGGACTCTAGACTCCAAAGCGAGGAAAACTGTCGGCCTGTCTTTTACGTTATTCAAAAATAATTAAGTCATCTATCTCCCCTAACGCAAAATACAAGAATCCTTTGAATTTATCAATCGTAACATTCCGTAAAATATCAGCAAAATCTTCATAATCTTTTATTACTTGAAAATTATTAAAGTAAACTTTATTCAATATCTCTGCTTCGCATTCACTTCGACTTATTGGACTAAATCTATTACTGTATACATTTATCCTTAACTCCTCTTTTAACTCGTGGAAATTTACACTTTCAAGCATGAAATTTATTATCTGTTCCACATCTATGGTTATCTTATTTGGAGTCTCGTAAATATCATTGCTGCTCGTTAATTCAAATATATAGTAAATTCTAGTAGAGTCCTCATTACTAAAAAATATAATTTCAAATTTACAGTTATTTTTGACACCATAAGCTTTATCTAATAATTTGCAAATACTTATCAAGTACAATTCATTGAGAATCGTTTGTTCTTTGTTAAAAATCTTAGAAAAATAAGTACTAGAAAGTGCAACTTTTTTATCACTATTACAAAATAATTTAAATATTTGTACATCTATATATAAATTAGATGCTATCCGTTCCAGTTCTTTGTCATGGAATTCTTGCTTTTCCACACAACCTCTTCGCTTTGTTTTTTGAGGCAAGTCAGAAATAACAAACTCATTTTTTTCATGATTAAAAATGAAATATCTTAAATTTCCTGCTACATAAATACTACTTAAAGTCTCAAATAATTGGTCAACGTTCAAACTTTTTACGTCCTCAAGTAGGCCTATTGGTCGAGAAACAATATCTTTATTTAAAAAATGAATCATTACATTGATCTTTGCCACCTCATTGTGTTTCGATAGTATTTCTTCCTCGACCTCTCTAATGGCCATTAACATTAAGTCATAATATTCATTTTTATTATCTAATATCCTCCCCACATAGTTTTCAAATTCAAAGATAAGGTTTAAACCTACTTGGTACTTCGCATTGCTCCAACTATATAAGCAATAGCAGTAACTTGTTTGTCCTCTCAAATTACTTTCTTTCTCTGTGAAAAAATCTTTGAGCATCGCCAGTATAACAAAGTGCTCTAGAACGTGAGCTAAACCGTTGTTGCTAATACCATCTTTTTCTGATCCAGCTTCGCATAAAATAAAAAATGAATACATCATCTACCTTCTTTCCGAACTTCACTTCATTTTTTTATCCTTGATGTGTTTTAACTTTATGCGTAATGCTCAATCTAAGAAGTAAACCTCATTTTATTAATCCATCTTGGCAAAAATAGTAGGAGTATAAATAAAACTGCAACAGTAATGGAAGGAACGGCAATAATTCTAGAAATACCTCCATAGGGTTCAAAACTTGTGTAATAGCTATTGAACTTGGCTATCTGCATGGGCAGAAAATTGCCCACATAATGTTTCAGAAAGAATACCTCGCTCATCTGAATGGCGTAAGATATGGCTATGGTGAATAGTAACAGGGCGTAGCCAGTATAAATCTGTGTGACTAATACGCTGATCAATAAAGTAATCCCTGTCATCAGTGAGATTGCCACATATCCAATAACCAGGTTGATTAAAAACTGCTCGAAATAATTCACCGCAACCATTGATAAAAAAAATTGTGGACTACTTTGTATAGGCAAATCCGCTCCTTGTAAACCGTACATAAAGAATATAGGCGTAATGTAAATCGCTACCGCCGTCAGATAAAGCAATAAAGAGAGCTGGAAGGCGTTGATAATCCGTATCCTACTCAGCTTACGTTTTCCAAACCTCGTGGATTTGACCAGTCCGTCCACGCCCAAGGTCTCGTCTTCATTAAAAATTGGGACCAGTAGAATGGAAATGAGAACCAGGACAATAAAAACACACTGGCTCATCCCTGAGTTAACGTTCTTCCATCCCTCGGCATAACCCATCCGGATAGGTTCGGAGAGAGAAGCCGCTGCAAAATTCCCGTTGCTGATTCCTTCCCTAGAACTCCCCGCTTCCTTCTGTGCACTTTTGATGATGTCTGCCCTGTCCTGATAAAATTGTTCTGCTGAGACATCCCGTATTCCAGTCCAGTTCCAGCCATACACTTGGATAAGCATATCCAAGGCTGGCAAATCTGCAACATCCGCTTTATTCCTGTCTTCTGGTAGGCTAAGTTCTCTGTATTTTTCCAAAATTTTATTAATCTCAACTTCATCCAATACCTCCGGTTGATAGAAATACCGGTATTCCGTCCCATCTGTTACCTCATATCTTGCCTGATTTAAATAACCTGTTTTGATGGTGTCTAAGTTGTAAAAGGTAAGTATCAGAAACAATGCCAACAAAAAACCGAATATGTTTATGTTTAGGATTTTACTTCTGTTTACTTTTGATAAATAGCTCATGATTTCACCTACCTTCCTCTACTGTAAATAATATCTTCTCATCCATATAGAGATACCGATTCGAGATAAGAGAATGTACACAGTACCCAGAAACAGGGCGACAAAAACATAAGGAAATACAGTATTACCCACAAAATATAATTTCTCTATGCCTATAAGATTATTGATAAAGTTCTGAGGCATGAAGACCATCACTTTTTCAGTCAGCGCCCCCCTCCCCATCTGATAAGTATTTACGAGATAAAAATAAATCAGTGAAAGTGCTAATACCAGTTTCCCTCTTTTAAAAACCACGGACAAAAACAGGATAAGATGCGTCACGACAAGTGTGGAAAAGTATCCCATGGAAATATAGAGTAACCCCTCTTGAAGCTGATTCATAGAATAAAATGTAACTGTTCCGATTTGAACCGAAGAGTCCCAGCCGTGCAGCGTATACACTGCGGTAATAAACAGCAGTATGATCGCAATATACACAAAATAGGCTATCGTAGAAAACACACAAGCGGCACCAAGCTTGTAGCTGAGCAGCCTCCTCCTGCTCTCCTTGGTGGATAAGGTCACCTTGTCAATTCCTTTGCTGCTGTTTTTGGAGAATCCCTCGCATAGGATAAAGGCCAAGAACATAAAGAAAAGGTAGATCGTATTTAATAAACCTATTTTCAGGTACTCCCAGCCACTATCGTATTTGAATAAAAATGGGGTGGGTACTTTTTGCATTTTCTGGGATATGATTTCGATTTGTTTCTCTGTATAAGGAAATAGATTTTGTTCAGTGGATAAATATTCGGTAAAACTGCCCTTCCAATCTACATAAAAATTGGAGAGTTGCTCATCCGTTAAATTTAAGCTGTTATCGAGAACACGGTACTTTATATATGGAAAGTTCAGTTCCCAGTTCAGCGCATCGTGAGGAAAAGTTAATCTTTTTCCCAACTTGCGATCTGTATCTACTTCGCCTTCAATATAAGGTTTGTCCACGCTGTTTTCGTAGTTTTGTTTCATTTGTAATAAATAATCCGTCGTCATCGTGCCCTCAACCGTGCGCTCCCTTAAAATTTTCCAGCCTCCAAGACCGCTATGTATGGTTCCCTCATCATCCAAGACATCTATACTCTTGGCGGTTTGAATCCAGGGGATCAGAATAATAGTGAGAAAGAGTAGGCTGATAATTACTGTATTTTTATTTAATATTTTTTTCAGTTCTAATGGAATGAAATTACGCATGGCTCCCACTCCCTAAGTAGATGTAGTAATCTTCCAGCGTGGGCTCGCATACGATTGCGCCTGATTCCTTTTCTCCCAAGTAACGGACATTAACAACGTTTTCTTCCTGCCGGATCCGTACGATCAGGTGCTCCTTTTTAAAGGAGGCCAGTCGCTCTCTGTCCATCTCCTCAGTAAATACTTTTCCTTTAATCCCGGATAACATCTTTTGCACATTACCTTGCTCTTTAATTTTCCCCTGATTTAGGATGATCACATTGGTGGTAATTGCTTCGATATCCGAAATAATGTGGGTAGAAAACAAGATGATCTTGTCCTGTCCCATTTCGCTTATGATGTTTGAAAAACGGATTCGCTCATGGGGGTCAAGCCCAGCGGTGGGCTCGTCAAAAATTAATATCTTCGGATCGTTAATAATGGCTTGGGCAATGCCCACCCGCCTTTTCATCCCTCCGGAAAAGGTTTTGACCTTTTTATTAGCAACATTCTCCAGGTTGACAAACTGTAATACCTCTGGAACTTTGTGCTTCAGTTCTTTTTTTGACAACCCCTTCAGTGCTCCCATATATTCCAGATATTCTGTTGCTGTAAACGCGGAATAAACCTCGAAGTCCTGGGGAATATATCCCACAAGATTCCGGTAGTCGTCGTTCATATGGAAGATATCCTTGCCGTTAAAGGTAACCTTACCACTAGTTTGATGGTCAATTGCCACAAGAATTCTCATCAAGGTGCTTTTCCCTGCCCCATTATCTCCCAAAAGCCCATACACACCTTCAGGCAATGTAAAATTTAGTTCACTGATTGCCCGTTTCATTCCAAATGTTCTTGTTAAATTCTCCGCTTTAATTTCCATCGCTAATTTCCTCTCTCAATTGATATACGTCTCCTTCCGAGAGAACTTGCCATTCTTCTCCCGTAGACTTTCTACCTAACAGGAGGTTGGTATATTCTCCGTCCAGCTTTTTCACTTCCCATGCGAACAGATTTTCATTTTCGAATCCTGCTATGATACCTGTTTTTTCTTCCTTGTATAGAATATTTTGGATTCTCGGATCATCAGTGTTTCCCCTAGTGCCATTGTCCGCTGGTTCGGGAAACCGATCTGAATTTTCTCTCATGTATGCATCAACTGTTTTGTAGATGCCTGTTATATCCTCGATAGAAAGAGATGGAACTTCTATTGTTGGCCTAATTGAAGACTCTTTTCTTCCTTGCTCCCGATAAGTTCTTTCATTTTTTTTCCTCCCTTCATCAAGACGTTTGTCCAAAGCAATATCCTCAAAAGTCCTTTTATCATCTAGCGTTGCATCCTTTGGAGATTCCTCATTGCCCGGATTCTTATTCTCTGACTTTACATCCTTCGGATTATTATCTAAGGTAATTAAATCCTCTGAGATGGTTTTATCATCCTGTATGCTTGCATATTCTGAGTAGCTGCTTTGATTTTGGAAGTAGAGGCTTCCTCCAATCAAAATGGTTATAGTTAATACAAACATTAAGATTTTTTTCACTAAGACACCTCCATTTTTAATATGTAATTCTACATTTTATCGTTTATTTCAACTGACTTAATTTTCCGTATAAATTTAAAGTATCCCTAATCTGAGCCTGATCTGGATGACTAATGTCCTTTAATGGCGCCCCCATGACGATGATTATATACTCACGGTTATTCACTAACCCAAGTGTTGCCCAACATTGTCCAGCAGCAGATGTAGTTCCCGATTTACCTCCAATAATTTTGAAGCCGATTTGCTGATCTTCATTAAGGTACTTCAGTACCGTCGATTCTAACTGAATCCCTTCTGGATGGTCTGTTGTTGATGTCGTCAGGTATGTCTCTTGAGTAAACATCTTTTTAAAATCCTCGTTCGCTAATGCATAATCCAAAAGCTTTCCCACGTCTGAAGCGGTTGTATACTGATTGTCATCATGAAGGCCCTCAGGACTAGTGAAATGTGTACCATTTAAGCTGAATTCAGCGGCTTTATCATTCATCATCAAAACAAAATTTTCCACACTTCCCGCAACATGGACAGCTAAAGTGTTTGCCGCTTCACCACCAGAAGTGAGAAGCGTCCCATATAACAAGTCTTGGTAGGTAACCTCCTCATCTTCGCGAAATCCGGCCATAGAAGAGTTACTTGCAAGAAGCTCACCGAACGTTCTCCGGTCTACCGGCGCGATTACAGATAAGTCATCAACATGCTCAAGGGTGACAATTGCGGTCATAATTTTTGTCAGTGAAGCAGGATAAACCTTGGCTCCCGCACTTTCTTCGTAAATGGCTTGATCAGACTCTCTGTCATAGACATAAATATATGGACTGGCATAAGTGTTCTGTCCAAAGAATGGCAAGACCTTTTGTGAATCTAAATTCAGTTTACTTGCTGTTCCTATTAGCACTCCGAGAAGAACAATTGTGAATACTGATATTCTTACTAACTTGGGTTTCCTGTTCTTTAGCTTGCTACGTTCACCTTTCTCCATTTCCATTTTCTCCCTATTCTTCTTGGTACAAAGTATAGATTCAATACCTTAAAAATCTAGGTGTGTAGATCTTAAATTTTTCTTAAATAAATGGTTTGTGCTTTACTATTCTTCTCTACTTCATTAGTATCCAGCCGTACACGAACTTCAACCGAGCGTTATATATAAAATGTTTCAAATAAATAGTGACATCAAAAAAATATCATCTAAATATTTTACTGCAATGTTGGTATTGCCTAACGTTGATTCTTTCTTTGTAAATCACTCATATATCCCTTAATATGCTCCAATAACAAACCAGTAAATTTTAAGAATAAAAAAATATGATGTCACTATTTTAAGATTGATATATTGCAATTTAGCAATTATAATAAACACAACCTACTATATGAAAGGTGAATGAAATGAAAAAACTGCCTAGAATCAGTCAAAAAGAACAAGATGTGTTATTGGTTTTTTGGCGAGATGGCGGAAATTTAACCGCATCAGCCATCGCAGATAAAGGGGATGGATTGGGTATTAATACCGTTCAAGCAGCGGTTCGGAATTTATTGAAAAAGGAATATATTGAAATTTCTGACATTGTATATAGTGGCACCGTACTAACAAGAAGTTATAAGCCTGTTATAAGTGCAGAACAATATGCTGCATATCAGTTGCAAATTTTAAAAATAAATGCTAAGAATTTTTCAGTATCGAACTTTGTAGAACATTTTAAAGAAAATAATGAGTTAGATTGTTTAAAAGAATTGAAGTAGTTATATAAATCCAAGTTTAATCTCACCGTAGTTAAAGATAAAATTCATATAGGACGAGTATGAAAACTGAAAAATTAAGTATGTCAAGCATTTTGTTGATATATTATATAGACATCTGTTTATTCCTTCTTCGAGAATTACAACAATACAGGAGTATCAGATGTTTTTCCATTTTCACCTTTTGGACACTTTGTCAAGCACTGATTACTGCTTTGAGCTCTTTATATTATTTCAACAACTCACCTGCAAGAGCAGGCTCTTTAATGAATCCTTTATAGTTGTCTGCTTGAATGTCATACAGCTCCGCATATATTTTATTATTGCTAATCAGAAAATCATGATCACCCACAGCGTCTACTTTTCCTTCGTGTATTACAATTATTTGATCAATATTTTTTATATTAGTGAATCTATGAGTAATAATTATATTAATCCTCTCTGTTTTTTTATTTACCATATTTTCAAAGACTTCACTTTCTGTCTTAGCATCTAAAGCTGCTGTTGGTTCATCAAATACCATAACGTCTGCTTCCCGGACGAAACTTCTTGAGATAGCAAGTCTTTGCCATTGTCCTGTTGAAATATCCTCACTATTTTCCCATCCAATCAATAAATTTGTATCAAATTTCCTATTTAATTCATTAATAAAATCATGTGCTTGACCTAAGACGGAAGCTTCTATTATAACTGGCATATTGTTAATATTATCAACCATTGAAATTCCAATATTTTCTCTTATTGTAAGCGGAAACTTCACAAAATCCTGGAACATCGCGCTCATTTTCTCAAAATAGGCTTTCTTGTCGTACATAGTTCTATTAATGCCATTGATTAATATCTCGCCTTTTGTTGGTGCATATAACCCTAAAATGATCTTGATCAACGTAGTTTTTCCACTTCCGTTATATCCGACAACTGCATAATCAAATCCCTTTTTTAATGTCAAATTTATATCTTCTAATATATGGTTACATGAGCTTGGATATTTAAAATAAACTCCTATAAACTCAATTGAATCCACGACAAAATCCTTTATTAAATCCTCCCTAACTTCCTCGCTTTTTATTGAATTTATTTTGTTTAACCTCTCAAAGCTCAATAAATACAAACAATTTTCATATAGTGTCAAAGCACAGCTTATTAAATTGATCAAAGCATTTTGCAGCTTGGTAGCAGTTTCAATACTCATTATGATCACACCGATTGACAGTTTACTCATAATACCATTAACAACTATAATTATTTTCAATAAATAGGTCAGTAAATGTTGAATAGAATCACCTACTGTAGATTTTATAGTCAAAGTTCTTTTTACATTTTTATCTTGCTCAATTATCTTTTCAAAAATATTATTAATGATATTCTGTATAAAAGATATGTTGGAAAATAATTTCATTTCTTTGAAATTTTCATATGTAACTATCATATCCTTTAAAGAACTATAGTACCTAGTTTTTTCATATCGTTTATCATATACTTCAAATAACTTTGACATAGATTTTAAATTAATTATTGTACTTGGGACTATTGATAGTATGATGATAATCACTATACTTATCTGGTAAGATGCCAATATACTTATTGTACCAACGAATAAAGTCATATTCATGATAATCTCAACAATGTTATTCAAAATACCTATACTTCTCACTGTTGACTCGTCATTTGTTTTTTGGATGTCATTATGTAGTCTTGGATCTTCGAAATCTTGCATTTCCATGCTGTCTACAATTTCAATAGTTTTATTTGTTATATACTTATCAACTAATACAGTATAAATTTCCTTTACATAATTTGTAGTTTTATTAATAATTAATTTTATTAGTACAATAATGAAATGAAGAAGAAAGAGATATATTATGATAATATAATCTTTGTTGTCATTTATTAAAAGAGAACCTATTTGATCTATTATATGCTGCCATACAATTAAGTTTATGATATCAGGTAAAGCCATAACAGAACTTAAAACTAAAATTAATATGAAGTATTTTTTTGAAGAGGCGAATAATACGCTTAGAGTAGTTTTTATAATAGCAAAGTAGTTACTAAAGTGTCTAAAATTGTTGAATTTCTTCATCTCAATTATCCTCCAGTATTAATTGTGTTCTAAGTACTAAGGACGTGACTAAACCCTGAAGAATAATGTGGTATGGATATTGTATTTCAATATAGGTCATAGCCTTCTGAAGAGTAACTCCAGTCTAACAACCTTAGATTTGAATACAACAGTGTCTTCGTCGGTATTGGACGAAGACACTGTTGTATTGTGAAACTCAATTTCTTGCCGCGTCGGAGTTATACGCGTTGTTTACAGAACCGACGCAAGAGCAATTACAATCAGGTTCTGAAATTTTATTTAACTGAATAGTTCGTTAATTGAGAATTACACATACTGCTGGTTTGTAAAACTAGTTTCTTGCTGCGTCTTGGTTAGCCGCTTCATTTACAGAACCGATGCAAGAGCATTGACAACCAGTTCCTGAAACCTTAGTAGCTGCTTGGTTCGCTAATTTAGAGTTACACACACATGGCGCACGAAAAGCTATGCTCTCATTGTCAATAGCTTGCTGTTGATATGGATTCATAATTTTCAGCATATTCTCACCTCCTTTCATTATGTATTTATCCAGGTTTAAATGAGAACAATTAAACCGAGAAATTAATTGTTATAAAAGAACATCTTCGTTAAAGATTGCTAATTGTTCCGGTGATGTCCTAAGTAAGTTGTGATAATTCCTTAAACTACGTTCTGTTGTACTTCTATAATATTCACACTCTGCAAGATCAGGTTCCCTGACTCCCGAAGAATCCATTCTGTCTACATAACAACTACTACAAAGTTTAGCAGCCCAACAATCAGAGCAAATATTTTCCCAAACTTCGGAAAATTCATAAACATATTTTTTATAAATCTTTTCCTCAATAATCCCTTGATTTATATTTCCTATTGAAGGACTGTTTCCTATCCTTTCACATGCGAGAAAATCGCCATCTGCGGAAACAAATAATCGTCGGGATCCAACAACACAACAACCGTTCATTGGCACAAAATTAGTAGCTCTTTTTGTTACGCTTCTTTTATGAATTCTATCAAGTGAATTAAAGATAGTTTGTTCTTTAATTTCTTCCAAATTGCTAGTAATACTGATTTGCTTATCCTGCCATTGTCGTAGCGATTGGTCATTATAATCGGAGCTTTTAAGCAATTCTTCAGGCACAGTACCAGGACCGGCATAACCTAATTGATATCGGAAATCTTCATGAGTAAAATCTAAATTTGTAAAAAAGTCATCTATTTGAGAAACCTTTTCTTCGCTAAACGGAGGCATGTACACCGCATTTGCACTTATGTGCATTTCCTTACCATTTTTTCTAGCTACACTATTTAATAATTTGAATTTCTTGAAAACGTCATCAAATGAGCCTGAGCCATTCTTATAGACTCGATACATATCATGTATTTCTTTGGGACCATCAATGCTACAAAGAATAGATAAATTGTCAACGGTAGAAAAATATTCAGCCATTTTGGGGGTTAATACAGACAAGTTAGTAGTAAAAGAAAATTGTATAGTCCTTCCTGCTAAAGCAACCTTCGAGTATTCAATAACTTCTTTTAATAGCTCGAATTCAAGTAAAGGCTCTCCACCGTAAAAAGTAATAGAAACTTCCTGCTGATCCCCATAAAGTTTCATGTAATCAATAGATTTAAGCGCCGTATCAGATGACATTCTTTTTGAAGTAAACGCCCGATTGTGAGGATACCCATCATGGTATATACAATAGCGACAACGCATGTTGCATTTTCCAGTTAATTCTAAAATGAGTTGCGTTGTCCCTGTATTCATTTCATTTTTTATATACTCTAGGGATATGTCATTATATAAGTGCTTAATTTTGAATCCTTTGAATAAATCCTCCTCATTAATTGAAGTCATTAATTCATCTACATTAACGTTGTGAGCATAAATATATTGATTTAATTCATCTAAGCTTTTATTAGAGGAAATTAACAATTCAAATAACTGAGCTATATCATTGTCAAGCATCACAACCTTACTTGTACCACTATCGTAGAAGTAGTAAAAGTTATGTTCAGAGAATATCTTCCCTATGGAAAGTGCTGTTTGTGCTGGTTTTTCTTTTTTGTATTCTTGGATGTAATTAAAGAGTTCTGAAAAGTTTTCGAAGTTATCTTTATATAGATCCATTTCATTACCTCCTGCCATTAAAATACAACTCTTGAATATTATTATAGTAACATATTAAAAAAATATCAACACATTAATTTTTTAATATGTTACTTTCGGTCTTACCACATCTAGGTTATGAAGTTTAGTAGGCGAAAACTCTACTTGATAAGACTAAACCGAGCCCCATATTTTAATAGACAACTTCGCATAGAAACCTGCAACACTCTAAATCAAAAAAGAGCAGCATAAGCGCTGCTCTTTTTTGCTAGGCTAGAATCGGAGTCTTAATACTTGAATTCATACGAATAGGAGTTTATTGTCTCCAGAACCGTACTATTTTCCACAAATTTTGTTATATGTACCACCCGGTAGGTATTCCCGGAATTGACATAGTTAAACCCGTTCGAAGCATGTGAGCCCATGCTCGAGAAAGACTAGGTCCAAGACTTCACATCAGACCATTGATTGCTGCTGTTTTACCTCTTTTGTAGGGTGAGAGTAATAGAAGTATCATAATCCGTATAAATCTTTATTGTTCTCCCACTCTCGATAGTCAGCGAAACAGATGTCACCGAGATATACTATAAAGGGTATTATTATCTTCTCCTGTACAGCAGGTTCAGCATATTCTACTCTCTAAGGTCATGCAAATAAAGATTTCTTCGTAATTCCCCTCTATTTTTTTCTTATTCAGATGTTTCTTCATACTCCACTTCCGCCATTCTTAAGAAGCAGCTTCATTGCTCTGCGCCTGGCTCTGGTCAAATAAGATCTAATATTCACCGCTTGGACATCCATAGAAGCAGCAAGCTTGTGATCACTCCATTCAAGAATGTACTTGTTATACAATAAAGTCTGATCCCGTTCTGATAACTCACTGAGTATCTTGGCAATCTCTGTGTAATCCTCCTTGAGGCTATACATCTCCTCGATGCTAGGCTGCTTGTCGGCTATTTGCTCTATACTGTCAGCGGTTATCCCTGAAGAGGTATGATTCAGATGTCTTTTGCGCTGCTTCGCATGATTAATACTAGTATTATGTACGGTATGGACCAGATAGGATACTTGTTTATGCAGGTCTAGGGAACGCAATAATGCGGCTTTACTGATTAGTCTGACGAAGGACTCCTGTATCATATCATCAACAACATCATAGTCCTGCAAGATCTCATAAGCCTTCTTTTTCATAATAGGATAATACCTATCGTATAGCTCTGTTAGAAATACAACATCCTCGTTAACTTCTACAGTAGATAGGATGGTGAAGAACATGAATATTCTCACTCCCTTTAATTTACATTATAATACATAATAATAGTTTATCCACCTTATTATGGAAGTGATGTATGATTCACAATATATGCTACTAGAAGCATTCAGCGAAACAAAAAGACCACTCTAAATAGCTATATTTAGAAAATAAAAAAAACTTGTAAAATTGCTGGAAGCAATCTTACAAGTTTTTTTCGATATACCGGTGAGAGGACTCGAACCTCCACGGTTTCCCTCTCGATTTTGAGTCGAGCGCGTCTGCCATTCCGCCACACCGGCAAAGTATTAAGTTAAAATATGGCGCGCCCTGAGAGATTCGAACTCCCGGCCTTTTGATTCGTAGTCAAACGCTCTATCCAGCTGAGCTAAGGGCGCAAAATTTATATGGAGCGGACGACGGGAATCGAACCCGCGACCCTCGCCTTGGCAAGGCGATGCTCTACCGCTGAGCCACGTCCGCACACGGTATGTATTGATGTCCGACTCACTAAAGAAGTGAGCCATGAAGGACTCGAACCTTCGACACCCTGATTAAAAGTCAGGTGCTCTACCAACTGAGCTAATGGCTCATAAAGCAAGAAAATGGCGGAACCGACGGGATTCGAACCCGCGGTCTCCTGCGTGACAGGCAGGCATGTTAGGCCAACTACACCACGGTTCCAGAAGAATAATTGCTTAATGAAAATTGGTTGCGGGGGCAGGATTTGAACCTGCGACCTTCGGGTTATGAGCCCGACGAGCTACCGGGCTGCTCCACCCCGCGTCAGTAAAAAAAGTATTAATTCCCTTGGATCCCCCGGAAAGTATCCGGAATCCTCAGTGAAGCATTAACTTCACTTTTGGGGATGTGTTATGGTGGAGGCTGAGGGGATCGAACCCCCGACCCTCTGCTTGTAAGGCAGATGCTCTCCCAGCTGAGCTAAGCCTCCATATAAAGAAGCAACTTAATTATCATAACATAATCAAATCTGTAATGCAACCATTTTTTCTAGAAGTCTGATGCTGTTTCAAGAAGAAGTGGTGACCCGTATGGGATTCGAACCCATGTTACCTCCGTGAAAGGGAGGTGTCTTAACCCCTTGACCAACGGGCCGTTTTAAAAACAAATTGTTTTGACAACAAAAAAGATTATATCATGTATTATTAAGTATAGCAATACCTAAACTAATTATTTTTCTTTTTACTCTTCCCTAGGTAATAGATTGATATGAAGCTTTTGAGCTATTATCTCAACGATTTCACCTATAGTTCTATCATTCGTGTCTAGATGCTGCTTAAATACCTCGTGATCAAGCCCTCTGATGCACCTGTCGATCTGCTGAGCAGCCCAAGAGTCTTTTCCTTCACTCTAATGCTTAATCTCTTAAGCAAGGTCTCTCGGGAGGCACACAAACTAAAATGATAAAGCTCTATACCTCCATCAATTAACTTGCCGATGATTTCCCTGCAATAATCCGGATTCACTAGGGTCATAGGTACGATAATTATTCCATCATATTCGCTAGCTATATTTTTCTTCGATAAATTTCATTTGCGGTTTCTGTCTTCGCTGGACCAAAAGCACCATTTATCCATATAATCATGATCATTTGCCTCCATGATACTAATTTTCATTCAAAAACCACTTCACAGTGATTGCCTATCCTTATAATAAGCTGCTAAATATCGTACAAAAAGACCACTGTCGATTACTCAACAGTGGTCTTGCGTGCTTGGCAACGTCCTACTCTCCCAGGACCCTTCGGTCCAAGTACCATCGGCGCTGGAGGGCTTAACGGTCGTGTTCGGGATGGGTACGTGTGGAACCCCTCCGCTATCGCCACCAAACATGGGCATTTGCGCGTAAATGCATCAGGTTCATCGCCAAATGCTGAATGAATTCATCATCACACAGTCATTTGGACTATATAAATCTGAGCTTGATTCCTGAAAACTGAATCCGAAACGAATCTGCATTCTACGTATAGGATAAGCCCTCGACCGATTAGTATTGGTCAGCTCCATGCATTGCTGCACTTCCACCTCCAACCTATCTACCTCGTCGTCTTCAAGGGGTCTTACTAATTGGGAAATCTCATCTTGAGGGGGCTTCACGCTTAGATGCTTTCAGCGCTTATCCCGTCCGTACGTAGCTACCCAGCCATGCTCCTGGCGGAACAACTGGTGCACCAGCGGTACGTCCATCCCGGTCCTCTCGTACTAAGGACAGCTCCTCTCAAATTTCCTGCGCCCACGACAGATAGGGACCGAACTGTCTCACGACGTTCTGAACCCAGCTCGCGTACCGCTTTAATGGGCGAACAGCCCAACCCTTGGGACCTACTTCAGCCCCAGGATGCGATGAGCCGACATCGAGGTGCCAAACCTCCCCGTCGATGTGGACTCTTGGGGGAGATAAGCCTGTTATCCCCAGGGTAGCTTTTATCCGTTGAGCGATGGCCCTTCCATGCGGTACCACCGGATCACTAAGTCCGACTTTCGTCCCTGCTCGACTTGTAGGTCTCGCAGTCAAGCTCCCTTATGCCTTTGCACTCTGCGAATGATTTCCAACCATTCTGAGGGAACCTTGGAACGCCTCCGTTACTCTTTAGGAGGCGACCGCCCCAGTCAAACTGCCCGCCTGACACGGTCCCCGTACCCGGTAAGGGTACTAGGTTAGAACCTAGATACGATCAGGGTGGTATCCCAACGGCGCCTCCACCGAAGCTTGCGCTCCGATTTCTACGGCTCCCACCTATCCTGTACAGATCGTACCCAAATTCAATATCAAGCTGCAGTAAAGCTCCATGGGGTCTTTCCGTCTTGTCGCGGGTAACCTGCATCTTCACAGGTATTAAAATTTCACCGGATCTCTCGTTGAGACAGCGCCCAAGTCGTTACGCCATTCGTGCGGGTCAGAATTTACCTGACAAGGAATTTCGCTACCTTAGGACCGTTATAGTTACGGCCGCCGTTTACTGGGGCTTCGGTTCATAGCTTCGGGTTACCCCTAACCACTCCCCTTAACCTTCCAGCACCGGGCAGGCGTCAGCCCGTATACTTCGCCTTGCGGCTTCGCACAGACCTGTGTTTTTGCTAAACAGTCGCTTGGGCCTTTTCACTGCGGCCCCCTCGTGCTATTCACACTACCGGGGCACCCCTTCTCCCGAAGTTACGGGGTCATTTTGCCGAGTTCCTTAACGAGAGTTCTTCCGCGCGCCTTAGAATTCTCTTCTCGCCTACCTGTGTCGGTTTGCGGTACGGGCACCTTCTCCTGGCTAGAGGCTTTTCTTGGCAGTGTGAGATCATGACCTTCGCTACTACAATTTTCGCTCCCCATCACAGCCCAGCCTTAACGATGTGCGGATT
Organism: Paenibacillus sp. FSL P2-0121; assembly: GCF_037975345.1. Taxonomy (NCBI): domain Bacteria; kingdom Bacillati; phylum Bacillota; class Bacilli; order Caryophanales; family Paenibacillaceae; genus Paenibacillus; species Paenibacillus sp. FSL P2-0121. The sequence goes on from NZ_CP150245.1 coordinate 5,569,926, forward strand.
TGCCTACACATCAGCCTCACTGCTTAGACGGACATCCATCAGTCCGCGTCACTACCCTCCTGCGTCACCCCATCGCTCATAGCGGATTACGGTGGTACAGTAATTTCAAACTGTTGTCCTTCGACTACGCCTTTCGGCCTCGCCTTAGGTCCCGACTTACCCTGAGCGGACGAGCCTTCCTCAGGAAACCTTGGGCTTTCGGCGGATCAGATTCTCACTGATCTTTTCGTTACTCATACCGGCATTCTCACTTGTGTAGTGTCCAGCGCTCTTTTCAGTACACCTTCAACCCCTACACAACGCTCCCCTACCCCAGATACATAGTATCTAGCCATAGCTTCGGTGGTGTGTTTAGCCCCGTTACATTTTCGGCGCAGAGTCACTCGACCAGTGAGCTATTACGCACTCTTTCAATGGTGGCTGCTTCTAAGCCAACATCCTGGTTGTCTGTGCAACTCCACATCCTTTCCCACTTAACACACACTTGGGGACCTTAGCTGATGGTCTGGGCTGTTTCCCTTTTGACAATGGATCTTAGCACTCACTGTCTGACTCCCGGCAATAAGTATATGGCATTCGGAGTTTGACTGAGCTTGGTAATCCTTGCGGACCCCGCACCCAATCAGTGCTCTACCTCCACTACTCTTATACCGAGGCTAGCCCTAAAGCTATTTCGGGGAGAACCAGCTATCTCCGAGTTCGATTGGAATTTCTCCGCTACCCCCACCTCATCCCCGCACTTTTCAACGTACGTGGGTTCGGGCCTCCAGTGCGTGTTACCGCACCTTCACCCTGGACAGGGGTAGATCACACGGTTTCGGGTCTACGTCCACATACTCAATCGCCCTATTCAGACTCGCTTTCGCTGCGGCTCCACCTTCTCGGCTTAACCTTGCATGTTAAACGTAACTCGCCGGTTCATTCTACAAAAGGCACGCCATCACCCATTAATAGGGCTCTGACTTTTTGTAAGCACACGGTTTCAGGTTCTATTTCACTCCCCTTCCGGGGTGCTTTTCACCTTTCCCTCACGGTACTGTTTCACTATCGGTCGCCAGGTAGTATTTAGCCTTAGCAGATGGTCCTGCTGGATTCATACGGGGTTTCACGTGCCCCGCACTACTCGGGATCCGTCTCGGAGAGAATACAGTTTAGGTTACAGGGCTTTTACCTCTATCGCGGGCCTTTCCAGACCTCTTCACCTACCATATTCCTTTGTAACTCCATGTGAGACGTCCCACAACCCCTAAGAGCAAGCTCTTAGGTTTAGGCTGTTCCGCGTTCGCTCGCCGCTACTGACGGAATCACTATTGTTTTCTCTTCCTCAGGGTACTTAGATGTTTCAGTTCCCCTGGTCTGCCTCTACATTTCCTATGTATTCAGAAATGAGTAACTGCGAATTACCACAGCTGGGTTTCCCCATTCGGACACCCCCGGATCAAAGCTTGCTTACAGCTCCCCGAGGCAGTTTCGTTGTTCGCCACGTCCTTCGTCGGCTCCTGGCGCCTAGGCATCCTCCGTGTGCTCTTATTAGCTTAACCTTGATTTTTCCGCAGGAAAATATCATACGATGACATTCTCTTTGGAATCATCTCACTAATAACATTTACTTGTTTGCACAAGTTGCTAAAAGATGTTCTAAAACGCAAATTCGTTTCGGTATCCAGTTTTCAAGGATCAAGTCTTACTTGAGAGCTTAAACTCTCAAAACTGAGCAACGAGTGAGTAACAGGCCTAAACCTGAGATTGTGGAAGTTAAACTTCCGATTTGAATGTTCTCATTGCAGAGAACGATTCTCCATAGAAAGGAGGTGATCCAGCCGCACCTTCCGATACGGCTACCTTGTTACGACTTCACCCCAATCATCTACCCCACCTTCGGCGGCTGGCTCCCTTGCGGGTTACCCCACCGACTTCGGGTGTTGTAAACTCTCGTGGTGTGACGGGCGGTGTGTACAAGACCCGGGAACGTATTCACCGCGGCATGCTGATCCGCGATTACTAGCAATTCCGACTTCATGCAGGCGAGTTGCAGCCTGCAATCCGAACTGAGACCGGCTTTGATGGGATTGGCTCCACCTCGCGGCTTCGCTTCCCGTTGTACCGGCCATTGTAGTACGTGTGTAGCCCAGGTCATAAGGGGCATGATGATTTGACGTCATCCCCACCTTCCTCCGGTTTGTCACCGGCAGTCACTCTAGAGTGCCCAACATTACTTGCTGGCAACTAAAGTTAAGGGTTGCGCTCGTTGCGGGACTTAACCCAACATCTCACGACACGAGCTGACGACAACCATGCACCACCTGTCTCCTCTGTCCCGAAGGCCGCTGCTATCTCTAGCAGATTCAGAGGGATGTCAAGACCTGGTAAGGTTCTTCGCGTTGCTTCGAATTAAACCACATACTCCACTGCTTGTGCGGGTCCCCGTCAATTCCTTTGAGTTTCAGTCTTGCGACCGTACTCCCCAGGCGGAGTGCTTACTGTGTTAACTTCGGCACCAAGGGTATCGAAACCCCTAACACCTAGCACTCATCGTTTACGGCGTGGACTACCAGGGTATCTAATCCTGTTTGCTCCCCACGCTTTCGCGCCTCAGCGTCAGTTACAGCCCAGAAAGTCGCCTTCGCCACTGGTGTTCCTCCACATATCTACGCATTTCACCGCTACACGTGGAATTCCACTTTCCTCTTCTGTACTCAAGCCACCCAGTTTCCAGTGCGACCTCAGGTTGAGCCCAAGGTTTAAACACCAGACTTAAATAGCCGCCTGCGCGCGCTTTACGCCCAATAATTCCGGACAACGCTTGCCCCCTACGTATTACCGCGGCTGCTGGCACGTAGTTAGCCGGGGCTTTCTTCTCAGGTACCGTCACTCCGGTAACAGTTACTCTACCGGACGTTCTTCCCTGGCAACAGAGCTTTACGATCCGAAAACCTTCATCACTCACGCGGCGTTGCTCCGTCAGGCTTTCGCCCATTGCGGAAGATTCCCTACTGCTGCCTCCCGTAGGAGTCTGGGCCGTGTCTCAGTCCCAGTGTGGCCGTTCACCCTCTCAGGTCGGCTACGCATCGTCGCCTTGGTGGGCCGTTACCCCACCAACTAGCTAATGCGCCGCAGGCCCATCCCTCAGTGACAGATTGCTCCGTCTTTCATTCTTCTCTCAGGAGAAAAAAGAAATTATCCGGTATTAGCTACCGTTTCCGGTAGTTATCCCAGTCTGAAGGGCAGGTTGCCTACGTGTTACTCACCCGTCCGCCGCTAAGTTATTTTGAAAGCAAGCTTTCAAAATAACTCCGCTCGACTTGCATGTATTAGGCACGCCGCCAGCGTTCGTCCTGAGCCAGGATCAAACTCTCCAATTAGTATTGAAAAGAGCGATATGCTCATTTTGAAACATCTGACGAGAAAATTAATTCTCTAATTTTGGATTTCACTTACGTGATTTCCTACTCACTCGTTGTTCAGTTTTCAAAGATCAAGTTCTCGTTGGCGCCGTTTAATGTCTCAGCAGCAACTCTTATAATATATCATGCTTTCTGATTTATTGCAACTTTTTTTTCAAAGTTCTTTGCAATCTAATTCAGATTAACACTCACCAACCGAAAGCTTTATAGTTCCTCTTTGCGACTGGATTTATAATGTACCATATATCCCTATATAAAAACAATACTTAAAAATTTATATTTTATAAATAAGTGCTTTTGCCCCACTTTATTTAACATCTTTTATCCCTATTTACCTATAAAAAAACGTGTAGATTCTTAGGATACAGAATCTACACGTAAGTCAAACAACGGCTTAATATATAAATTTATTAGTTTGAAATCCAAGGATTTCTACGTTTTTTAGTACTCGCTGCTGAACCTTGAGATTTCGTAGCAGCTTTGCTTTTCTTGCTGCTAGGTTGACCTGAAGTCTTTGCTTTTTTGCCTGTTACTGTTTCCTTTGCTACATTCCCCTTATTCTTGAGAGAAGCGTTAGAAGTTGACTCATCAGTCTCTGTTCTAGCCGTTTCGGGAGATTCCTGCACGAACGCTTCAGGTTCTTGAATTTCCGGCACCCGATTATGCTGCGAATAATTACCTATCCCTGGATACTGCGGATTGGATGGAATATTAGAGTTATCCGGTCCACCAAATGCTCCAAGCGTAGAAGTAGGTACCATTCCCTGATTAGGCATTCCTGCTCCATATGCGGAAAAAGCGTTTGGATTCCCATATTCAGGATAGGTGTTATATACAGGCATGTCATATGAATAAGTTTGCACTGGTTGAATATGCACGCCTCCGCACCCACAAGTTGGCCAAGGAAGGTTCGGCGTCTGTCCTCCATATTGAGGAACAGCATACGGGGAGAAATCCCCGCCAACATTCATGCCAGCAACATTAGCCTCCATCGGATTCCATTGTTCTGGGCTTATGTTTGGCGCGGCATTTGGATTCCATTGCTCTGGGCTTATGTTTGGCGCGGCATTTGGATTCCACTGTTCCGGGCTTATGTTTGGCGCGGCATTTGGATTCCACTGTTCTGGACTCATATTAGAATACATATTGCCCGAAAAATAACATGGTGAAATACATTCTGGTGCATAAGCCATTGGCTGAACATAACTTGGTGCCCAGTTCATGTTCATATTAGGGCTATTTTGATATGAATCATAGAGATAAGGATTTCCTCCCAGGCCCGGGTATCCGTTGGAATTGTCCCATGAGCAATCATTGTCTGCTTTCTTCTCAGCTTTAGGTGCTTCTTGTTGAGCAATCGGTTCTTGATTTGGAACCGTAATCTGAACAAATAAACTCTGCATTTCAATTTCTTGCACTGGAGCAACTTCCATTTGCATATTAGGCGCAGGATTGGGTGCAATGTTTTGTGTATTAATAGGGGCGATGTTTAGCGATGGGTGTGGTGCAGAATTGGATTCAGGTGAGATATTTGTCACTGGTTTAGGTGCAGGTTTAGCTTCTGGCTTGGTCTCTGGTTTTACTTCTGGTTTAGTTTCTGGTTTAGGTGCAGGCACTACCTCAGCAGCAGGCTGTTCTTTAGGACCTGTATATTCCTTGCCACCCACCTGCGTTTTCTCTGAGGCGTTAGAAGGTGTATACCCAGGCTGTGTCGGTGAGGTATTGGATACTTTTTTAGGAATATTAACTACTTCCCCTAGCATAAGTACATTTGGATTCTTTAGTTGGGGATTGGCCTCAACCATATCCTTTAAAGGAATTCCCCAGGCTTTAGATAATTTCCACAAGGTATCTCCTTGTTTAACGGTGTGCTTGTAGTAAACTTCACTGTTCTCCGGTACGGATACAGGGGCCGTAGGTATTTTTACTTTGTCTCCAACCGCTAACACATTCGGATTACTGATCTGCGGGTTTGCTTCAATAATTTTTTGTAACGGCACTCCGTACTTTTGCGATAAGGCATACAAACTATCGCCTTGTTTGACAATGTGTATTTTCACGTAGCATTAACCTCCTAAAAGTTTTGTGGAGTATTGCTTTCTTTACAGCTACACAGCAAAACTGACTTCGAAAGCAAACACCCTTTTCATGGAACATTGCTCTCTTACAAAGTTATATGCGGTACAGCCGCCTCCTTCGTTACTACATCTTATGCAGCCCATGGGCGAATGACATCCCCGAAATAAAAAAAATCCTTTCATGATCCATGAAAAGATTAACCGGAGACTCCCGTTTTCTTCTGCATGTATGCATAAAAGGACTTCTGATGCGTATTCAATGCTATTTACATTGTATGATTAGTCTTTATTCCCAAACCTTATAGCCATCTTTATCAACCACATTACGGAACTCTTCGAGCAGCTTCAAAGTGATTGGACCCGCTTGTCCTTCACCAATGATCCGGCCGTCAATTTCACGTGCTGCAATAACCTCAGCAGCTGTGCCAGTGAAGAACACCTCGTCCGCTATATAAACATCATGCATTGTGAACGGTTCTTCTTTCAGTTTAATACCTAATTTCTCACAGAGCTCAATGATCGCCAGACGGGTAATTCCTTCAAGGGCTCCCAAGTAACATGGAGGAGTGAAAACTACACCATTTTTGATGATGAAAATGTTATCGCCCGATCCCTCAGTAACATAACCTTGAGCGTTCATCATGATGGCTTCGTCGGCTTCTGCCAAGTTGGATTGGATTTTTACTAGGATATTGTTTAGGTAATTAAGCGATTTGATCTTTGGATTGAGCGCATCCGGAATATTACGGCGTTGGGACACAGAAACTGCACGAAGTCCGTTCAAATACGCTTGTTCTGGGTAAATAGCCAGTTGCTCAACGATAATAATTACACTAGCTTTTGGACAACGGCGTGGATCAAGCCCTAAGTTCCCTGGTCCCCGGGACACGATCAGTCGAATATAGCCGTTACGCATGTCGTTAAGACGAATCGTTTCAGCCATAGCTTCCAGCATCTCATCATACGTTAGCGGAATGTCCAGCATGATCGATTTTGCCGAATCATACAGTCTGTCCAAATGCTCTTTACATTTAAAAATATTGCCGTTATAGATACGGATACCTTCAAAAATACCGTCTCCATACAAAAAACCGTGATCAAAAACGGATACCTTTGCATTTTCCTTCGTTACGTGTTGTCCATCCAAATAGATCCATTGCTCAGCCATGAATTTACTGCACCTCCGCTTTCTCTTCCTCATAGGTGTATGTGGGATACGAGCCCAGAATCCTTACCTGACAGCCTAAAGCACTAATTTCTTCAATAGCCCCTGGCAGCAGAACAGATTCTATCGGTTCCAGCACATCAATATAAAAATAATAAGTACCCAGCTTCTTCTTCGTTGGTCGTGATTCAATACGCGATAAATTCAGTTTCCGCCAGGAAAAAGCAGCAAGCACCTGATGCAAGGCACCTGGAAAATCCTCTGGCAGCGTTACTAGAACACTCGTCTTTACTCCTGTGCTGCTCCGCGGAAGATCTATCTTCTGTGGACCCACCAGGACAAACCGTGTGTAATTGTTGTTGTGATCTGTAATTTGCCGATCTACAATCTCCAGCCCATGAGTAGCGGCGCCAAGAGCGGTACCGATAGCAGCCCAGCCCTTGCCGGGATTGTTTTTGACGATTTCTACAGCTTCAGAGGTACTTCCAACCGACTCCAGTTCAGCCCAAGGGGCATGCTTACGAACAAATTGCATACATTGTGCCATTGCTACGGGATGCGAAAGGATTTTTACCATCTTGGTGAAATCCTTGTTGCCGTCTGTATCTGTGAATTCCCTTGGGTTACCGATAAGATTCTGTATCGATGGAAAAATCCATTCCGTCTGCATTGGCAGATCCACTTCATTGATGAGCCAATCGATGTGAAGACTAACTGAGCCTTCAATGGTATTTTCAATCGGAATCACGCTGTAATCGGTGGTACCATTCGCCGTAGAGAGAAATACATCGGAAATTAACTTGTGATGCACAAGCTTTACAGGTTCACCGTTAAACAAATGCAGCAGCGCTTCGTGGGATACCGAGCCCTGCGGCAATACCGCTATTGATTTCATGACCGTACTCCTTTTATCATATCCAAAAATGATACGTTTTGCATCTCGTTTATTTCAAGCAGCTCTGTAGTAACTCCAGAAGCACAAGGTGTTAACCAGCAGGTCCGAGCGGAAATGCCATGTTCCTGCATCGTATTCTTCAAGAAGGCCTCAAGCTCACTCTTACGGGTCTCTTGGCGATCCACTAAACATAGCAGAGTCGGTCCAGCACCGCTAAGTGCGATCCCTAAAGCACCGTGTTCAGGAGCTTCTGCGAGCAGCTTCTCCATGCCCGGTATAAGCGGTGCACGATACGGCTGATGCAGGCGATCCTGCATCGCTCTGCTAAGCAGGTCAAGCCGGCCTGATGCCAGCGAAGCCGTCAATAGAGAGGTTCTGCTGATGTTGTACACAGCATCACTAACTGAGATTTCTGTTGGAAGCAATCCCCGCGCTTTTGTGGTTTCCAGTTCGAATTCAGGAATAACCACCAGCACCTCAAGATTTTGTGGTGGTTCTAGCCGAACATAATCCGCATGTTCACCATCCCACACCGCAGTAATAATGCCGCCAAACAAGGAGGCACCCACATTATCGGGATGTTTCTCAAGCTGGGTAGCCATATCAAACAGCTTAGCATTATCCAGCGGAGAGCCAATCATTGTGTTCGCTGCGGCCATTCCGCCAATAATAGCTGAGGCACTGCTGCCGAGTCCACGCGTAAGCGGAATTTCCGAGTACATGGATATCGATAATTCAGGCACCGTAACGCCTGCCTCTGCAAATACCATTTGAGCGACCTTATAGAGTAAATTGCTCTTATCCTGAGCCACTCCATTCATCTCATCACCATATAGATGAAAAACAGTCTCCTCTGCTTCCTCCATCTCAATCCAGGCATATAGCGGCAAAGCCATACCCAGAGTATCGAAGCCCGGACCAAGATTGGCAGTACTAGCAGGCACTTTAATCCTAGCTCTTCCGTAAATACTCATAACAGGTACAATCTCCTTACTATGTTTTGAAATATGAAAGTATTAGTTCAGTGGCTTGGTTAACCTTCCACACGATAATGGCTCTTAATCCGGCGGATGACTTTCAGCTCCTCGAAATGGCGCAGCACTTTGTTCATGCTTGCTTTACTAGCGTTATGAGTGACAATAATGATCTCCGCATCAGGATTATTGGGATTGGCTTGCTGAACTACTGAATCCAAACTCACATCATATTCGGCAAACACTTGAGTAATCTTAGCCAATACCCCTGCTTTATCATCAACATGCAGAAGCAAAAAGTTTTTATAAAAAATAGCTTCATCACTCTTAAGCTTTTTCTGCTTGTAAGGTACTTTTTGCTTCAATCCATTCACACCTAGTTTAAGGTTCTTAATGACAGCTACCAAATCAGCTACCACTGAGGTTGCAGTTGGCATTGCGCCCGCACCCGCACCGTAGAACATGGTCTCTCCCACTGCTTCCCCGTATACGTAAACTGCGTTGAACACGCCATTGACGGAAGCCAAGGGATGACTAGCCCGAATCAAGGTTGGCTGAACACTGATGCTGAATTCTTCATCCTGACGTTCAGCGATGCCTAACAGCTTAATTTCATATCCGAGACGTTTCGCAAAGGCGATATCCGCCTTACTCACCTGAGAAATCCCACTCACACTTACATCATGCAGCTCCACGTTAGTACGGAAACCTAAGGTTCCGAGAATCGCCATTTTGCGGGCAGCGTCCAGGCCTTCCACATCCGAGGTTGGATCAGACTCTGCGTATCCCAGATCCTGCGCTTCTTTTAACACATCATTATAGGATGCGCCTTCTTGGCTCATTTTGGTTAGTATGTAATTAGTCGTTCCATTCACGATACCTATAATCTTCATAATCTTATCTGAGGAAAAGCCCTCGATAAGTGTGCGGATAATCGGAATGCCTCCTGCTACGCTAGCCTCATAAAAGACATCACATTGCTTCTCCTGCGCCTTAGCAAGAATCTCCGAGCCGTGCAGCGCCATCAAATCCTTGTTCGCAGTTACGACATGTTTACCGCGTTCCAAAGCTTCAAGAATATATTCTTTGGTTCCCGCGATTCCCCCCATAACTTCAACGATGACATCAATTTCAGGATCACGAATCACATCCCATGGATCTGTCGTTATTTTAGCAGGATCAACCTCGATTTCGCGTGGTTTATTAGAATTATTCACAGCTATACGTTCAATGACAATTGAAGAGCCTACCTGGCTGCTTAAATCCTCTTGATTCCCTTCCACGATACGAACTACACCTGTGCCTACTGTTCCCAGGCCCAGCAACCCCACTTTAACCGGCTTCATCTGTCTCCTCCTAAAAGTTTACGAATATAGTTCCTATCCCTGTCCAACGATTAAAGCACGCTTCACTCCTGGAATCTCTTTCAGACTATCCAGCATCTCTCCGAGTTCCTCATTTAAGTGTGAAATTTCTACGGAGATCACCACATTTGCCCGCCCTTGCAGCGGAATACTCTGGTGAATCGTCAACACATTAGCCCCATGTCCCGCTACAGAGCCTAGTACCTTGGAAAGCATTCCAGATTCGTGCTCCAAATCCATGGAAATCGTAACGATCCGCTCTCGTTCGAGCTGATGGATCAAGTGAATTCCATCCTTGTATTTATAAAAAGCGCTTCGGCTTAATCCCACCTGCTCTACACCTTCATTTACGGTCTTCGCATCCCCGGCCTCAAGCAATTGTTTAACCTGCATAGTCTTAAGTACAGCATCAGGCAATATGTCCTCCCGGACCAAATAATAGCGTTCTCTCACGAACGTCCTCACCTCAAAGACTTTTGTGTTTTCTTAGTGGACATTATATCGGAAAAGGCTTGTAAAATGCAATAACTTTATCTGGATGCTCCAAGGCCGGGTAGTTAGGTGTAGTAAAACCCCCGGATTCCCGGGGGCAGAAGGCAATCGTATGTACACTAACTGTATGGAATCGTCGTCCCGCAATAGTCACAGATTTTATCCTGCCCTGGAAGTACTCTACTCTTAGCACCGCAACTCGGACAAACGATGGATTTCGGCAGTTGGACAGGTGGCTTAGGCCTATTCTCCGACAATGACTGCCGCCCAGATGATGGCTGGTTCTCTGATGCCGCGGAGGGCTGTGCCCGGTCAGGATGTACAAGATTGGGCGGTTGTTTATCTAAGAGCTTAACACGTCCTTCATAATAGACAAGATCAGAAGCAAGTAACCCCCATCTCACCAAATACCGTAGGTCTCTACGTACATCATCTTCACTTTGTCTCGTGATATCAGCTAAATTACCAATATGTCTAACATCATCCACTACGATCAGCATGAGATACTTCTTGCACAGAAAATCAAAGTTTTCTGTTGCAAAGGTAGCCCTCCCTGCAAAGCTGTCCGCCGGAATTATAAAGATCACGTAGAGGACCACCAGAATGATCAATAAAGTGTACCACTTAAAATCCCCTTTGTAGGTCCCCACGGCGAAGAGGACAGCAAGTTCCATAAAAGCTCCCATACATACATGATAGAGCAATTTGTAGTTAAATGATTTCCTCTCATTCTTATAATGAGTGCTTACAAAACGAAGCATCGCAAGTACAAACCCAAGCGGAGCAAACAAATAGGCAATCGCCATGATGATTCGATCAAACACTGTCCGGTCTCGCTTGTTACGGTAGCGAAGGTTATTCTCAGGCGCACGCACCAGTGCTTGTGCCCGTTTGGAATAAATAAGCTTCGGCGGCAATTTTACAAATGGATTGTCTACACGTCCTTCATAATAAACAATATCTGGAGAAAGCACTCCCTGATCTTTTAAATATTCCAAAACCTCGCGGACATTCTCTTCACTGAATCCGCGAATATCGGATAGGCTGCCGATATGCCTTATGCCGTCCACAAGAACCAATGCGATATAGTCATTGCAAAGATAGGTGAATCCCTCTCTCCATCCTACGGCCCTAACCGACAATTTGATGGCGGGAATCCTAAACAATGCGTAGATAATCACCAGCCTGATCAAGAGTGCGACATAATCGATTTGACCGAGTAGCTTGCTAATAATGAAATAGATCGCCAATTCTACAAAGGCACCCATACACGCATGATAAAACAGGTTAATATTGCTTGCTTTGCGCTGTCTCTTGGAATGTGTAGATAATAACCGAATGGCAGCCAATATAAAGCCAACCGGAGCAAATACATACGCAAACACAATAGTCGTATAATCAAACGCCGTCCGCTCATATTCATGCTTGTACACAGGTTTTCCCGATGTCGGCGGCTGTCTGCGTATATCCAATCCACTCATTTTGTCTTTAATCCCCTTATTTATGTAATCCTATATGCGATGCAGCTAATCTGTTGGTTGACGGCATTAATTGTACGGGATCTTCGTTCCACAGTAATCACAGCTTTTAGATTGGCTTGGGAGCACAGTATTCTGGGCTCCGCACCCCGGACAACGGATAGACTTAGGCAGTTGCGGCGGAGACTGAGGCTGCGCAGGTATCTGCTGCCCCGATGCTTGGGTTCTCCCCGTTCCTCCAAAGCCCGAAGTACTTTCAGGGTAACCTTGATTAGCTGCTGATGGTTCTGGCGTCTGGCGCCCTTCGGATAATGCGACATCAATATCAAGCAGTCCTTTATCCTTCAGATACTGGACATCTCTCCGTACATCACTTTCACTTTGGCCTATTCGTTCAGATATACTGCCAATATGCCGGATATTCTTATTTTGAATCAGCTCTATATAAGAAGTGTTAAGCTTAGAAAGGGTATATTTAGCTTTCGCTGTCACACTGGCCAGTATAAAAGCTGGAGTCAAAAACATGATTGCAATTAAAATAAGCGTTGATACTAATTCAGAAGTTCCAAATTCCCCATTGAGCGCACTAGAAAACATAGCAATAGAAAGTTCAACAAACCCACCAATAAATACATGCATCAGCAGATTGAGGTTAGTCGGTCTGCGGTAATTTTTGTAATGCGTTGTCATCAAACGTAACAAGGCAAGCACAAGTCCAACTGGCATCAGCAGATAAGCAGCCGCGAGAATAACATAATCAAACCCGGTACGTTCGTATTTAAGCCGGGGAACGGCTGCATTTCCTCCCGGGAGCGGTGACGGCTCTTGTAGGTTCAAACTGTTCATGTAGTAAACTCCTCCTATTTAAGTGCCGCTAATTCACGGTTACGCCGCTGAAGTGTAGACTTTATACTCTCTGACATCTCATTTACTTCTACCTGCCAGCCCTCATGTGGCTCTTGGGTCGCCAGCAGTAGCTTCACGTGATCATGTAACAGAGAAATCTGCTGCTGCAGAATATCCTCTGTAGCATATAAAGACGGTTCTGATATCGGATCACTGTACTTAAATTTTTCCTCCAACATATCTAACACGTTCACTAGCTGCTCGGATTCGGAATTCTTCCAGCTACTAGCCAGCTCACTCATTTCAGTTAATTCGTTCTGATACCGCCGAAACTTTTGTAAAGACCTTTTGGCTTGCTGTTCCCCTGCCCCAGCATTCCACCCGTAAAGCCCTATCGCGGCCAAAGTGATCGCTCCTAACACAAGAATCAGCAATTGTTCGGCTGCGTACCACAAGGCGGGTAACTCCAGCAGCCAATCGAAGAGTAAGGCCGATACAAATACGATGGCTGCATAGATTCCCGTAATGATTGCGCCGCTGATAAGAACAGGCGGAGTCTGCTGAATGCTACTTGCCGTTCGGAGCCAAAAAATACAATAGCCATAGATTACACTTTCTGCTAGCAGAACCGCGGATAAAGAAATTATGAACCGAAACAGTGAGTCAGAGAAACCTAATCCAATAAACGAGAAGACTGTCAGTACTATAGCTACCGCATAAATGATGGTAATAATGTATATATATCTCCTGCTTTTGTTCATTAGGTCCTCCTTAGCCTGCTTTTGTTCCGCACTCTGCACAGAATTTTTGTCCAGCTTTCAGCTCATGTCCACAGCCGCTGCATTTAATCACCATGCTGTCTCCACAATGAGGACAGAATTTCACCCCTGGCGCTACCATAGTCCCACATTTACCGCAAGCTTTAGGCATTTCTTTTCCACAGGAGACACAAGAAGCCGCTCCCTCAGGATTATCTGCTTTACAGGATGGGCAAGGACGATAAGGATTCCCGCAACCTGGACAGAACTTAGCTCCCGCATTTAGTTCATGCCCGCATTCAAAACATTTGATCTTGTTCGCAGAGGGAGAACCTTGCGGGTTGCCTCCAAGCGCCTGCCCACAACCGCTGCAGAACCGTCCCTCTACTGGATTCATAACTCCACACTTAGAGCAGGAACGCTGCTCTTGACGTATAACTGTAGTCCCTGAATCCAAGTTCATCCCTCTAGTCATACGGTTCACCATATCCATAGCGGGTCCAGCAAATCCCATTCCAAGTCCAAGCCCCATCCCGGTGTTCATCATGCCCACTCCAAGATTGCCAGGATTACCTGCCGCTTCTTCCATCGTGTCAAAACCACGCTCCTGCTGATAGGTGAAGCCCATGATATCCATTTCCGCTTTTTTAGCCAAAGCTTCCTTCAAACGAATCGTTGCCGGATCATCCTCTGGAATATTGATCGAATCAATATAGAAATTATTCAGCTCAATGCCATTATCCAAGAAAGCCGAGGCTAGTCGGCCCTGAATATGTTTGGAGATCTCTGCAACATAAGCATTAATCTCCAGTATGCTGATTTGCTTGTGCACAAGGTAAGAAGAAATAAGTTCATTTATATTCGACATCAGCAGTCCGCGGAAATAACTGATAAGCGTTTCATGATCAAACTGCGGGAGCGTCCCTACGAGCTTCAGCAAGAATTTTCGCGGATCATCGATTTTTACACCAAACTGCCCAAAAGAACGAACAGAAATCATAATTTTGTATTTGGGATCCTGAAGCTGTAAAGGTGAGCTTGTTCCCCATTTGACATTCATCGAATTCGTCTTATTCACATACCATACTTCAGCCGTAAATGGTGATTTTCCACCAAAAGGAAGATTAACGATATTGGATAAAATAGGTATATTAGCGGTGCTTAGCGTGTGCCGCCCAGCTGTAAAAGAATCAAGCGCTTGTCCGCCCTTGAATAGAATCGCTTCCTGGGATTCATTAACGATTAGTTGTGTCCATGTCCCCAGCTCCTGGTTAGGATATTTCCATGCAAATATACCTGGAGGACCGTCATACTTCACCACTTCTATAATTGCCATCTGCTATTCCTTCTTTCATTATCTTATATATAAATAACGTGTACGCTCCCAAATGGGAATTAGTGTATTTCGATATTTATTGTATACGATATATATCGTGTTTTGGGTTCTTTTATTGAAAAAAATTACTGATCTCCTCACAAAAAAAGCGCCAACTATGCTATCCCTTTACAGGAAAACCATAGTTGGCGCTTCATAGTCAGCTAAATATTAATAGTAGCTGCTGTTCTCAACGAATTCGAATTCGAAATCAGCGATACGGACAATCGTTCCTTCTACAGCACCACGTTTACGAAGCTCGGCATCTACACCCATATGACGCAAAGTCCGTGCCAGCTTGAGAATCGCATCATGTGTGCTAAGCTGCATGCGCTTCAGCATACGTTCGATACGTGGGCTTGTGACCACAAACGCCTCGTTATCACGTGTAATAGTAAACGAATTATCCTCTTCTGCTTCCAGCTTATACACCTTACGTTCAGTAGTTTCAGCAACTTCCTCAACCACCGGCGCAACCGGAATGCTGTCGAGAATATCCGTTGCACGATATAGGAGCTCCTGAACACCCTGACGGGTAAGGGATGAAATTGGCATGATTTCTAAATCCGGCCGCACCTCAGCTACGCGTTCGCGGAAAGAAATAAGATTCTCTTCTGATTCAGGCATATCCATCTTATTCGCCGCCACAATCTGCGGACGATCGATTAGACTAGCATTGTACTGCTTCAGCTCATCATTAATTAGAACCCAATCCTCGAAGGGATCACGGCCCTCAGAGCCAGACATATCAACTACATGAATGATGATACGCGTACGTTCAACGTGACGCAGGAATTCGTGACCCAGACCTATGCCTTCACTAGCTCCCTCGATTAATCCAGGCAGATCCGCCATCACAAAGCTTCGGCCATCCCCAACATCCACTACCCCTAAATTCGGTGTAATTGTTGTGAAATGGTAAGCTCCGATTTTGGGCTGAGCAGCGGACACAACCGACAGCAACGTAGATTTACCCACACTCGGGAAGCCTACAAGCCCTACATCAGCCATTACCTTAAGTTCCATAACAACATAACGCTCTTGGCCTTCTTCACCGTTCTCCGCAAGCTCTGGTGCAGTATTATTAGCTGTGGCAAAACGGGTGTTACCCCGGCCTCCACGGCCTCCACGTGCAACTACAACCTGTTGTCCATGACGCGTCATATCGGCAATGATCTCTTGCGTATCATCGTCAATCAGAATGGTTCCTGGCGGAATACGAACGATCATATGATCCGCATTCGCTCCATGTTGGCTTTTGTTCCGTCCTTTAATCCCTTTGTCAGCTTTGAAGTGGCGCTGATAACGGAAGTCCATCAACGTGCGCAGTCCCTCATCTACACGGAAAATAACGTCGCCTCCACGGCCTCCGTCACCACCGGCAGGACCACCCTCCGGTACATATTTCTCCCGGCGAAACGCAACGAGACCATCCCCGCCGTCACCGCCTTTAACATAAATCTTAGCTTTATCTACGAACATAAATGTTCACCTTCCTCACATTTCAAGCGGTAATCGCAGCTCTACATAAGCCCTGCTAGGCTTAAACTGCTCTGCTTTCATGATTTTCCCTTGTACTATATTATAAATTTGCCCTTTGAGCAGCTCGGGATTGCCATGCTCCCCCTCGCCTTCGAAGGAGATAAGAATGTCTCCTCCATCCTGAAAAAAGCCAAGGCGCAGCTTGCGCGTCTCCCCCTGAGGAGCCAGCCCGTTGTACTGATAAGCCCGTATGGTCTGCATAATCACTGAAGTCAGCTCATCTCCTGCTTCTGGATTTAGCTTGTCCTCTAGCTGCAACCCTTCCTCCACCTGAACTTCCAATTCCAGACTAGACCTGTTAGTTCGGAAGGATTGGATATAGAAAACCAATGAAGGAATGCCCAACTTAGCGATACGACTATCAAGTGCTATGCGTTCCTTTATTCTTTCCACACACTCCACGGATTTATTAGGCTTTCCAAGCTGAATATATCCGTATAGAATCTGCAAATCGTTCATCCAATCATGTCGATGATGATTCAGTGTCCGAATCGCCGCCTGTTGCAGAGTGTTCTCTTGTATACGCAGCTCCCGTTCATAATGACGCTGGCTCCAGATAAAACTGAAAGCAACGATTGCCACTACCCAGACTCCGAGTAATAGACACGTCAGAAGAGAAGTATGCCAATACAAAAGACCTAAAGGAAGCATTACGGATAACATGACTGCCCAGATTGCACTTTTCCAGGATTTCATTCTTTCTCCCCGTCCCTCAGTTCGCAAAATTCATGACTTCGTTTAGATAATTTGTTTTGTTAGTATCATTTACCATTTCCTAGTATAACACACGCGTTCACTGTAGTTCACCAGAGATAATAACGAGATTTTCACATCTATCTAACCATTCCAACTTTGCAACACAAATAATTATGAATATTCTACAAAAAAGCCTCCGGCACTCATGCCGGAGGCTTCTACTTGCTCATATGGTCCGTAAGCTTACGCTTCCAGTGCCGCTGCTACCGGAGCGACATCAACTGGGTACACGCTCACTTTTTTGCGATCGCGGCCCCAACGTTCGAACTTCACTACGCCATCCACCATTGCGAACAAAGTATCATCTTTACCGATGCCTACGTTAGTTCCTGGGTGAATTTTTGTTCCGCGTTGACGAACCAAGATGTTACCGCCGGTTACTGCTTGACCGTCAGCACGTTTCACGCCAAGACGTTTGGAATGGGAATCCCGTCCGTTTTTTGTGGAACCTACACCTTTTTTCGATGCGAACAATTGAAGATTCAATTTCAACATGTTGTCAACCTCCTTCTTTAAATATTTACTTGCTGTATTTGAATATACTTCCCGTATGATTCTGCGATATCATTCAGCATTACGACCATGGATTCAAGCAGTAATTGTACCTTCGCGGAAGTATCGAAATCTTCAACAGAACTTAATGTTCCACTTAAGAATCCGTTCTTCATGGATGTATCCATGGAGATTCCGGTCAAGGTCTCAATCGAATTGACGGTTCCAACTGTTACAGCGGATACCCCGGCACATACGATATCTTCGCCACGCTTCGCATAACCCGCATGCCCCTTAACCTCAAAGCCAACGATAGTTCCTAGATCCGATAATCGTGTAATCCGCACGCTAATCATTAACGCACCTTCTTACGCTTGAATCTTCTCGATAGTTACTTTCGTGTACGGTTGACGATGACCTTGTTTCTTGTGGTAGTTCTTCTTAGGTTTGTATTTGTAAACTACAACCTTAGCGCCTTTACCATGTTTCTCGACTTTAGCTGTTACAGACGCGCCGCTTACTAGCGGAGTTCCTGCAGTCAGACCACCATCATTAGAAACAGCCAATACACGGTCAAAAGTTACACTTGCGCCGTCTTCAGCTTCCAACTTTTCAATGAACAAAACGTCGCCCTCTTGGACTTTGTATTGTTTACCACCAGTTTCGATAATTGCATACATTTTACTTGCACCTCCTCATGTCTCAGACTCGCCTAGTCTAGGTGGCAGAATTCCCGTAGGAACTGCGCTTATGTACCCGATCGGAGCGGTTACAGCATGTGCAGGATCAACTGCATCAAACACATACTTGAAGATAGTATCATACTTATGACTTATCGTCAACTCATTCCAGCCATTCTCCAACTTTTCCGGTTCCCCCGCAGCACTGGCAAATCACAGGCGCAAAGCTGGCTGAATCATGCCTTGCCTTCTTTCTGGTCATCTCGAGCAGCCCGAGTCTTGTCCACCCCAAAATATGTGTTTTGGTGCGATCCTTGCAGATCACTTTCTCTAATCGCTCTGTGACCATCTTGCGGTGAAGCTCTTGTTCCATATCAATAAAATCGACAATAATGATTCCACCAGTATCGCGTAACCGGATCAAACGACCGATCTCCTCAGCTGCGAGCAAATTCGTATTAGTAACCGTTTCTTCAAGCGATGCTCCGCCAATGTATTGAGCGGTGTTGACATCAATTACGGTTAACGCCTCTGTCTCATCCCAGATCATTGTTGCTCCGCCCTCCAGCGTGATTTTGCGGCTGAAGCTCTTGAGTAATTGATCCTGAATACCATAAGCAGCGAAAATAGACTCCGCTCCATTATAAAGACAGACTGGCTTGTACCCTTCAGGAGCCATGTCGTCCAGAAAGGCTGTTGCTTCTCTAGCTGCGGCAGATGAATCAATAATCAACTGATCCCGTTGCGGATTAAAGGCATCTCTTATAAAGCGTTGGACAATACTAAGATCACGATGTAGTAAAGCGGGAGCCTCTACCGTTTGTGCCTTACGTGTAATATTCTCCCATTGGGCACGCAAAAAAGAAAGATCACCCTCCACAGCTTCATGTGGCTCGTCCTGAGAAACCGTCCGCATAATAAGCCCTTCTTCTTTCATTCGCAGACGTTCTCCGATTCCTTTGAGACGACTGCGCTCTGCATCCCGGCTTATTTTTTTGGAGACACCGACGTATTCTGCAAAGGGCATGTACACCATCCAGCGCCCGGGCAACGTATAATGAGTCGTTACACGCGCGCCTTTTCCGCCGCTCGGCTCTTTCCGCACTTGAACAACAATATCCTGTCCCGGCTGCAAAAGCGTCTCGATAGAGGGCTTCACATCAGGCTGTTTATCCAAATTAGGATGCAATACATCATCAACATATAAAAAAGCATTCTTCTTCTGTCCGATATCAACAAAAGCAGCCTGCATACCTGGAAGTACGTTAATCACACGGCCCTTGTAATAACTGCCGACCAACCCTTGCTGCTGATCGCGTTCAGCCGCGTACTCCACCAGCCTTCCGTTTTCCAGAAGAGCCATTCGGGTAATGTGCTGCGTGCAGTGAACGATCATCTGTTTCATGGCTTCACCTCTGGTTTCGTTCGTTCATTCCTTCACATTCTCTGCATAAATACACTATATTCCGAAGTAGGTTGATATTAAGCGCTGTTCCGGCACAACAGCAACAACATTTCCTTTACCGTTTAACACATAGATAAAATGATATTGATTACGTTTAAATAGACGCAATATATCATCTAAAGGTTTCGCAGATAATGCAACTATTGGACGAGCTACGCTTCCTGTTCGCAAATGATACTCATAAACAGCCTCCCGATTCATCAAAAAAGCAACAAACCGGTACGGTAAATTACGATGGTCGGTAAAATTCGAATACAGCAGAAAAGCTCCGATCATGACCATATTCAGCCTAAGGCCTCCACCCGCTCCAAGAGGCAGCAGCGCATATATAATCACAAGGACACTTGCGGCTACACTCACCCGTCCAGTCCATAACAAAGTGTAGTAATAAGGAAGCACTAAACTAATAGTGGCCTGAAGCACTTTACCTCCGTCAAGCGGCAGCACTGGCACTAGATTAAAAAGCCCAATAATGGCATTGGCATGAATAAAATAGGTCAGAAATTCCTGATTGCCATAACCGGCTTGTTGAAGTCCCAAAGCAATTACGATCATAATTCCATTTTGCAGTGGACCGGCAAGGGCTATTCCGATCTCACGACTGGCTGTAAGCCGCCCATGATCTTCAATAACAGCCACTCCGCCAAACGGTAGAAGCTGAACCGACTTAACTGTAACACCAGCCAAAAGAGCCGCAACGACATGTCCCATTTCATGAATGAAGACAATCGTAAATAAGGTGAGCAGCTCTAGAAATTGTCCCGTGACCACGGAGAATAACATAATGATCACGAACAGTGGATGTAGTGACAGTTCGATACCAAAGATCCTAATCAAACGATACCACTTCTGTAGGATCAATATAAGTCTTGTCTTTCATCACTGCGAAAAATAGTGTTGAAGCTGAGGATACGTCCTTCTCCATCATCCAACCGAGTGAATCCCCGCTCTGCACCCAGTCATCAACCTCCAGCTTGGTGCCGCTCAAATGTCCGTATTCTGCAGTGACACCGCCTGAATGCTGAACAGCAATTCGAATGCCCCCTTCCAGCTCTTTAGAGATGGAGAGAATACGTCCCATGTCTATACTTTTCACCGTCACATTTAAGGTTGAATCGATTTGAGGCATAATTTCCACCCCTTTTAGCGTAGATGCAAAAGGCTGGACAATGCTCCCAGCTATCGGGGCAGTGAGTTGATGATGAGCGGCCACTTTTTGAGCAGGCTCATCTTTATCCCCAAATATCGGAATGAACGCTGGAGCTCCGTTAAAGTTCTCCTCATACCAGACTCTCACAGCCGTGAAATCCATGTCATTGCTTAACGCATCACTAATAAAAGCTTGCATCTTATAGGACCATGGCTGATGTACCGCAAAAATCCCCCACACTGCTCCAAACACAAGAACACTAGCAACAAAGCGCCGAATAAAACCGGCAGTAAAATTTGAGCCTCCACCGCCGTTATCCTCCCAGCCTCCACGACTCTTTTTCCACATCACCTCTGGATCGGGCTCTACAGAGGATTGATCCGCATTCTTAAATCCTGTTCCCCATTCCTTAAAGCTCGTACTCTTATCCGGCATAATAAATAAAGGGGGAGCGTCCGCTATTTCAAGTTCCGGGACTTCCGAAACTCCTGAGACTGCTGAGACTTCCGGGAGTTCCTCCAATAAACTACGAATACGCTCCTTGCGGCGATTCTTGATATCTGATTTCTGATCCATATTTATCCCTCCGGACGGGCATGTTTTACTTCCATTTTATGAAGCACGGAAGTCTCTTTAGAACAAGCCCCTCCAAGGTAGGCCATTTAAATCCCGGAAATGCCATACATTCATATTTATTCAAAAAAATAAGCCCCACCATAGATTTCTCTACTGGTGGGACCCGTGTATGCTTCTTATCATAGGATTGCTTAGTAAAAATTAAGCCATGCCGAAAAATTTCTTAAGTTTCTTAAATGCTCCCGGTTTGCGGTCAAGCTGCATCAGGGGTACAGCATCACCTAAAATTCGGCGTGCAATATTGCGATAGGCAATAGCAGCTGAAGAATCGGGATTCATAACTGTAGGTTCTCCGTTATTTGCGGCTTTAATGACTAGTTCATCATCCGGAACAATTCCGATAAGATCAATGTTCAGCACCTGTAATATATCCTCAATATCAAGCATATCCCCAGACTTCACAAGACCTGGACGAATACGGTTTACCACCAATTTCGGCGATTCCACACTCGACTGTTCTAATAGTCCGATAATACGATCGGCATCCCGCACAGCGGCATGCTCTGGTGTGGTAACCACAATCGCTTTATCCGCACCGGCAATCGCATTGCGGAAGCCGTGCTCGATTCCTGCCGGACAATCGATCAGAACATACTCATATTCCTTCTTTAGTTCAAGAATGATATCTCTTACTTGTTCAGGAGAGACAGCCGTTTTATCCTTTGTTTGAGCTGCAGGCAGCATATACAATTCATCAAAGCGCTTGTCTTTAACGAGCGCTTGATTAAGGCGGCAACGTCCTTCCGCTACATCCACAAGATCATAAATAATACGATTCTCAAGCCCCATAACTACATCCAGATTACGCAGTCCAATGTCGGTATCGACGAGACATACTTTTTTGCCCTGCAGTGCAAGTGCGGTTCCAATGTTGGCTGTTGTGGTTGTTTTGCCAACTCCGCCTTTGCCCGAGGTTACGACTATCGCTTCTCCCATGGAGGCTACACCCCTTTAAACACATTTAAATCCTGACGTAATTTGACCAAATTATGAATCTTATCGATCTGCATAGCTCCGTTTGTTAAATATGCAAATTCCATACTGCTTTCTCGGGTTTCCCATTCATCGGGCGGACGACTAATAATATCGGCAATTCGCAGCTGCGTTGGAGACATTAAAGAAGCAGCTATAATCGCTTCCTCATTCCCGTCTACTCCAGCATGCGCCATCCCTCTTAGCGAACCTAGTATATAAATATCGCCTGAACAGGTTATGGTCCCCCCAGGGTTCACATCCCCCAGATATAGAAGATTTCCGTTATGGTGCAGCACCTGACCGGAACGTAGAATTCCGCTCATCAGAAACAATGCGTCATTATCCTCACTGCCGGGCGCTGGAAGCGCCTCTATAGATCGAATCAACAGATTTCCCTGTCCCTTAAGAATCTCCAGCACAGCTTCCTTGTCTTCCTCAGTTACGGTACGATTGCCCAGCTTTATGTCCACATGTACAATCGGTCCAGTTAAAATATTTTGATGGCTGTGCTCCAGCTTATAGCGAAGCTCGCTCAGAAGATCTTCAAAGGGACATTTGTCGTCTAGCAGGAATATCAGGCCATCCTTGATGCCCTTAATCCTTACATGCTTGGATTTTACTGTCATATGCCTGGCCCCCTATCCTCATTCATTCGTGCCGGGCCCCTTAAATTCCTGCTTTGTATAGAAAGAAAATAGAAGCTCTTTAAGCCGCTTCTTCCTTATTCGTTTCTTTCTTGATTAGCTCAAGCTGGCGCCGAACCGGTATGTAGAAGAGTAGCCCGATGGCAAAATGAAAAAGCATCGTCGGCAGCATGTGATTCAAAATCGCCCAGCTATAAGGTTCTTGATTAAGATTAAATACACTATAGATACCAAATAGTATACTATCCCCAAGTAGACTTCCAAGCAGAACCACAGTCATCATAAGGGGCAGCGGAGCACGTGGAATCTGAAATAAAAGGCCGATTAAATAAGCCGACAATCCCATCGCAAAAGAGTGTGCTCCAAGAATTCTGCCGTAAAAAACGACATCATGCAGCATTCCAAAACATAATCCCAATATAAGTGCTGTATGCCGATGATGATATATAGTCACGAACAATAACACTACAAAAACCAAATTCGGAATGATTCGCATCTGCCACACATCTGGAATCAGCCAAGGTAAGATGGTTCCCTCCACAATAAATAAGAGGAACAGTATCAGAATAAGAACTGATCTGCGCATATTCACTATTCAGCACGCTCCTCCGTAAACACAACAATCAAATGCTTCCAGTCCTGAAATTCTGCTGAAGGCTTTATCACTGCTGTGGAGGTTAATCCAAATTCACCAACATCGACGCTTTCAACTGTGCCTATTGTCAACCCCCTTGGATACAAGCCTCCAATACCGGAAGACAGAATAGTATCCTCCGCTGCAATAGGATCACCCGGTGGAATCTTGGTCATCAGCAGTCTGTTCGTCTCTGGATTATAACTCTCAATCATCCCAAAGGACTTACCCTCTTTATTAAAGGCAGTTGCCGCAATAGGCGGCTGGGAATTAGGATCATTAGTGTCCATCATGGTCATCAGTTTCACAGTAGAAGTGAAATTGCTAACTTGACTGATAACACCTACCAGACCATCGGTTGAAATAACAGACATATTAGGTCTGACACCATCTTTGGAGCCTAAATCAATTACAATGGTGCTGTTGCTTGGTTCTGTAGTCTGGCTAATTACTTGCGCAATACGATATTCATACTTATACAAATTCTTCTGTTCTTTAGTGAATTGCCATTTTTTTTCCAAGTCTTCATTCTGTGCTTTAATAAAATTATACTGGGCTTTATCACGTGCATACTGGGCAGCCATAATTTTAAGCTGTTCATTTTCTTTAGCAAGATCACTCAGATTTCCAATATCTTCAAACAAGCCCGCTACATATCCAGCGGGCTTGTAGAACATTTTTTGCACGAAACCAGTCGAATCTCTGAGAAAGTTCTCCGGCCAGGACAAGCCTTTCCTTGTTGCCAAGCTGAAGCCCATTACCACAATGAACAGCACCAGTGTAATCAACAGAATAAACAGACGTTTATTGCTTAAGAGTTTAAACAGTTTCAACACCCTCTAACAACAGTATTTCTCCCATAACAGGGGTTGACTTACACAAGTGGTAGAACATCATCTTATCTCTTCGAACGAAGACTGGATCCGCTGCGGCTCTTGAACAAATGAATGTTCTCAAGTGCCTTACCGGTTCCAATAGCTACACAGTCCAGTGGATTCTCAGCAACAATAACCGGCATTCCCGTCTCACGTGCAAGCAGCTTATCCAAGTTGCGAAGCAAAGCTCCCCCACCTGTCAAAACAATTCCACGATCCATAATATCTGCTGCAAGCTCTGGCGGACATTTTTCCAACGTTACTTTAACAGCTTCAATAATAGCATTCACTGTGTCAGACAAAGCTTCACAGATTTCATCAGAAGTAATTGTAAGTGTTTTTGGCAGACCTGTTACGAGATCACGGCCGCGAATTTCCATGGTTTCAGCCTTTTCAAGAGGAAGGGCAGAGCCAACATCCATTTTGAGCTGCTCCGAAGTACGTTCACCGATCATCAGATTGTATTGACGTTTGATGTATTGAATGATGGACTCATCCGCTTCATCACCTGCAACACGCACTGAACGGCTAGTAACAATACCGCCGAGCGAGATTACAGCAACTTCAGTTGTACCTCCACCGATATCTACAACCATACTACCTGTAGGCTCCCATACTGGCAGATCCGCGCCGATAGCAGCAGCAAAAGGCTCTTCGATAATGTAAGCTTCACGAGCTCCAGCTTGTTTGGTAGCATCTTCTACCGCACGTTGCTCTACAGCAGTAATGCCAGATGGTACGCAGACCATTACATTAGGGTGACGCTGGAACATAGAACGCTGTTTCTGTGCTTGACGAATAAAATATTTAATCATCGTAGCCGTTGTATCAAAATCAGCGATAACGCCATCTTTCATCGGACGGATCGCACGGATATTTCCAGGTGTACGACCGATCATTTTTTTGGCGGATTCACCCACAGCTTCAATCGTCTTAGTATCAGTGTTAATGGCTACAACGGAAGGCTCTCTTACAACAACACCCTTACCGCGTACGTAGACAAGCGTATTCGCTGTCCCCAAGTCAATTCCTAAATCTTTTGTGAAACCACCCAACATGCTAATTTCTCCTTTTCCTAAGTAAATCTACATTTATATTACATATGTCCTTTTTCTTTCAAGCTTACGAAACTGCTATCTCCGATAATTAGATGGTCCAGCACATCTATTCCGATAATCTCGCCTGCCTGAAGCAATCTAGCAGTTAGGGAAATATCTTCTGGACTAGGTGTTGGATCACCACTAGGATGATTGTGCGCGCATATAATAGAGGCGCTACTGCATTTTATAGCTGCTCTGAATACCTCACGAGGATGAACGATCGAAGCATTCAGGCTGCCCATGGACAATGTTTCTTGTCCAATCACATGATTCTTCGTGTTCAGAAACAGACAGACAAAATGCTCCTTTTGCAAATAACGCAATTGCTCAGTCAGAATCTCAGCAGCGTCCCCAGGACAGCGGATAATGACCGGCATATTGAACCTGGAATTCGCAAGGCGCCTTCCCAGTTCGATGCCTGCTTTTAGTTGTACGGCCTTGGCAGGACCGATACCGTTGATTTTGGTCAGTTCTTCGATGCTAAGGTCAACTAGCCCACGCAGGCCACCGATCTTCCCCAGCATCTGCTGTGCAATATGAATAGCCGACTCGCGGCGTGTTCCCGTACGCAGCAGAATGGCTAACAACTCCGCTTGACTTAATGATTCCGCCCCATAATGCATCATGCGCTCTCTAGGTCGTTCTTCATGGGGGAGGTCCCGCAGCATAATTGGTTGCGACTCCATCCCTATCCCTCTTTCCCCAGGCTTCCTACCGGATCAATACAGTTATACCGAACTCGGATAGCATTTCGCCAAGAAGCGACAAAGGCAATCCGACTACATTGAAATAACAGCCTTCAATTCGTTCCACCAAAATGGACCCAAGCCCTTGTATCGCATAAGAGCCAGCCTTATCAGCGGGCTCTCCCGTAGCTATATAAGCAGCAATTTCCTCTTCAGTCATTGCCCTCATCGTTACGGAAGTAACACGGTGCTCCACTATAGTCTTCCCATTCGGGAGTCCGAGGCAGGCTACACCCGTGTATACCTTATGAGTTCGGCCCTGAAGTCTGGTAAGCATCGCTTTGCTGTCCAGCTTGTCCACCGGTTTGCCTAGCACAGTATTATCTAGTACAACAATTGTGTCGCTTCCTATAATGACTGCGTTACGCTCTCCGGCTGTAGCTACTACGGCTTCTGCTTTTCGCAAAGCTAGACTGCGCACGATTCTCTCCGGCGTCCAATCCGGCGGTGTGCTCTCATCAGCTTCGCTGGTAATGACCTCAAAGGGTAAACCCAGTAAGGATAACAGCTCACGTCGACGCGGTGAACCTGAGGCTAGAATAATGAGTGGTGAGTTGTCCACGTTGTAAACGTCCCTTCTTGCTCAGTAACGAGAGTTACAGTCTGCGGTACAGCCATACAGCTGTAATAATACCGGCGAGACTAAGCATGCACAATTTCAAATGAATAGTGATGTCATAGGTTATGATGTCTAAATCGGCTCGCGGAGACCATTTGAGCACAGTCGATGTTGTTAGAAAAGACAGAGCCTTTACGGGCTGCAGCAGCTTGGCGATCCAGGCTCCAGCCAGCCAGCCTAGAATTAGAAATAACAGCAGTGTTCCTACATTTTTCTTCTTCATCTCAGTCTTCCCTCGCCATTTTTTGACACCCTAATTATTATACGGTGAAACGGTGATCAATACAAACGTAAAATCCCCTACGGTAATGTTTACCACCTTTTGCCCTAAAAGTTGCGGAACGATACCCTTCTCCGAAAAAAACAACAAGCCCCCAATTCCCCGGAGACTTGTTGTTATTTTGAATCCGCAATCCAAGCATTCAATTCATAGCAGACAGCAGCTGTTTTTGGCTGGTCAAGAAGCTCAGCATGGATTCCTGCACTTCCCAAAGCAGGGCTTGCGCCTTGTTCTTGTTATATTCACTCAGTGCTGAAATTCCTTGGCTCATAGATTTCTCTAGCGCTGCGCAAATGCTTTTGGCTTCAGGCGTTATGCCTTGCTCCAGAGCTTTAACAGCTTCACTCCATTGGAGATGAAGATCACTCACAGCTGAGGTATTAGCTGCCGCATCCGTTTGTCCGCCACTGAGTAAAGAAGCGGATTGACTGCTTAGTTCACTGAGCAACTGTCCACTCACCGCAAAATAACTATTCACAGCCTCCGCATTTCCGGCAAATCCTAATCGTTCCACTCCGGGAAGATCCACCTCTCTTACATAAAGCTCAATCCCTTGATTCTTCAGTCCACTGCTGAGCAGCTTAGCTTGTTCACGGTCAGAGGACATTCCGGCATATACACGATTTCCGTCAGCAGGGTCCAAGCCCGCAGCCAAGCCAGCGTCCAACAGCTCTTGTCTAGCTTGTTCCGCGCCTGCCGGCGTACTGAATACGCCATACTGCAGCAGGTAGTAGCTTTGCGCAGCCACTTGAACAGGAATACTGTTTTTGCCAGCATCATCTGTGCCCGTAACCGGCAATCCCGAGGTTCCTACACCTGCTGGATCATTAGCTCCGGAAGTCTGCCCTGAAGTAGCCAATGTATCTGTTATCCCGGTTCCTGAACTACTATCCATGTTTCCTCCATAAAAAAAGGAAAGCGCCGCATACCCAAGCAGTAGACCTGTGCCGATGGCCCCCACCACAGACAGGGATAATTTCCACCAATACGATGGGCGACGAGTATGATATGAGCCCCCATAACCTCCCGTGTAAACCTCTGCTGATTTATCTCTGTCATCTAGTACCAAATCTGAGAGCAGATACGATTGCTGCGTATTTCTGAAATCTCTATCCTGTTCGTCCCATTCTTGCTGGCGTGGATCTACAGTTCCTGAGTAATAGTCGTAAGCATCCTCCGGCGGTGCCTCACGCGTAGAGCGTAGATCAGGTTCTTGCACCCAAGTATGCTGCTGTGCTGGACCGACCTCCTTGCGCAACTCCTCTGCATATTCTTCAGCTGTACCCAGTCCGCCACTGGACCAGCGCTCCACTACCTGCGGTTTTGGCTTAGGCTCGTCCTTATTCACGTCAAATCGGAATGTCATTCTTCCGTTATTCAACAGTAACACCTCACCTCATCTAATCTATATGGAAATATATGATAGACAATAGAGAGATATGCTATTTTTATAGCCAAATGAATAATGAAAGTTATACGGATTCAGTTTACATTACATGTAACTTTTATATACTATATAAAAAGAGCTAAAAGTGTGCACTATACTAGTTAAGCTAGAAATAGGATTTTAGTTCATTACAGTTTAGGAGGGCTTTTTCTGAAACAAAAAATTCAAGCAGCAATTGTGGGCTACGGTAATTTAGGAAAAGGTGTACGTAAGGCCATTAACCAAAGTGAAGATATCGAGCTGGTTGCGATCTTTACGCGCAGAGAGCCTGGACAACTGGAAGCCAGTGAAACCGGTGTGAAATTCGAGCATATCTCTGCCGTCGAACAATATAAGGGAAAAGTAGATGTTATGATTCTGTGCGGAGGATCGGCTACCGATCTGCCAGAACAGACACCAGCTATTGCCCGGATGTTTAATACCGTGGACAGCTTTGACACTCATGCCAAAATCCCTGAGTTCTTTGCGACCGTTGATGCCGCAGCTAAACAAGGCGGAACACTCAGCGTAATTTCTACGGGCTGGGATCCAGGCCTGTTCTCCATGAACCGTCTGCTAGCTGAAGCTATTCTTCCACAAGGTAAAGAATATACTTTCTGGGGTAAAGGCGTCAGCCAAGGTCACTCTGATGCCATTCGCAGAGTAGAAGGCGTTAAAGGTGGCGTACAGTATACTGTTCCAGTACAAGAGGTTATCGAGGCCATCCGTGCGGGTGAAACACCAGAACTCACTACTCGTGAAAAACATCTTAGAGAGTGTTTTGTAGTAGCTGAGACAGGTGCAGATCAAGAGCGCATTCGCGAAGAAATCGTGAATATGCCGAACTATTTTGCAGATTATGATACTACAGTTACTTTCATCACTGAAGAAGAACTGGCAGCTCAGCATAGCGGTATTCCGCACGGCGGGTTTGTTATTCGCAGTGGGGTAACAGGAGAAGGCACGAAACAAATTGTTGAATTTGGCCTGAAGCTGGAGAGCAATCCTGAATTTACAGCTAGTGTGCTTGTGGCTTATGCCAGAGCTGCTCAGCGTATGAGTCAAGAAGGTCAAAGCGGAGCGCGTACTGTATTCGATATTCCACTTGGGATGTTGTCTCCGAAATCACCAGAAGAACTGCGCCGCAACTTACTCTAAAATCCTGTCAACAAATAACCCGCGTAGGACTTTTAATGGTCCTCGCGGGTTATTTGTTGTCCAGAGCGGCAAGCATCATGTCTGACAACCCTCTATACAAGACTAAGAATCTTACTCTTAACATGATTCATTTCGTAATTCTTCAACAAAGTCTCATGCGCACGATCCGCAATAATAGCACCAAGCTCAGGATTTTTCAGTAAATTCAGTACACTTCCAACCACCTCAACCGAGGTATTAGCCAGCAAAATATTTCGGTTATGCTCACAATTCAGCTTCTCACACATGATAGAGCTAGTAACCACCGGGGTTTTAAGCGCCCAGGATTCTAGTATATTTCTAGAAACTTCGCAGCCTTCAAGGATGGGCACCAGAACAGCTTTAGAACGTCGTATGTATTCATTAGAGGAATTTACTGATCCAGTGACTATGACCGATTCATCTTCCTTAATCAAAGTCATGACCTCCGGGTGAACCTCTGAGCTGATAATATAACTTTTGATATCGGGCACTTGCTCCTTAATCATGGGATAGGTTTTTTTAAAGAATACTCGGGCTGCATCTATTCCCAGTCTCATATTCATATTCCAGTGCAGCACAATTGAATTTTCTTTAGTTACAGGCTCTGCAAAAGTCTCATACTCATTCATCTTAATGAAATGGGGGACAACATGAACCTTACGGGCATCCGCAAATGATAGAGATTTGAACGCTAGTGCATCCCATTCCGAGGTTGCTAAAAGTAGACCCGTTTTATTCATTAATCGCCGTTTATTCCTACGATCCCAAGCGGCATTGAGTTTATTATATGGATTCTTCCTGCTTAACTTTCCTGCCTCTCCGGCAGATCCTCCGCTTCCGTTTGCAAAACTATAGGTATCTGTGATCACACTGGCTTCTGGAAGCAAGTTCCGCACCATATCAATGCATTTACCCAATAGGACATGCGATATAAATACATGCTTGTAATTATTCGAACGGCAAAGCTCTAAAATAGTGTTCTTCATATCTTTATCTATATGACTTAAATTTGAGAAATTCCGCAGTTTATGTAAGGGGCGCAGCATTGGCCTCCAGGTCGTATAATCTTCATTAATGTTATGAACCGTAAGTGCCGTCCGCTCATTTATAGACACGGTTTGGTTGGCACTGCCGTACGTCAGCAAATCTATATCAAATTTCCCAAGCAAAATCTCGAGAATACTCCCTGTTCTCATTTCTCCTTCTAGATCCTCTGCGCTTTGATTCTGGGCTGATAGGAACAGCATTCTTTCTCGCATGACTCTGGCTCCTTGTATTTTGTAATAAAAACCCCCATCTACTAACTGAAACTTTAGATGCAGTTCAATAGTAACTCATTTCAATTAAAAGTTTTGTCGATTTATAGGAGAAGTCTAAAATTTTTTAAGTTTTTTTCTGAGTTTCCAAAATTCTATCACGATTTACCCTTATAAAACGCCACATTTTCTAAAATATAGACTAAAACCCCTTTTTTTACGCCATACATAATCATGAATTGCTCTATGGATAGAATTCGTAATCGTTAGGTAATATGTACTACGACTCTTTGCATACAAAAAAAGCATCTCCCTCGCTTAATGTCGAAAGGAAGACACTTTAGTTGTCGTAGCTTCTAACTACACAGTTCCGGCCCTTTTTCTTAGCCTGATACAATGCAGTGTCACTAAGTTTATAAAGAGTGTTCAATGCGTATCGTTCACCTGAATCCACCGTGATGATGCCAACACTTATCGTGTAATGCAAGGGTACACCATGAATGACCGCCCCTGTAACGGCTGTGCGCATCCGCTCTGCAATCATATCACTGTTTTGTTCATCAGCTCTATGCAGCAGCACAGTGAACTCCTCACCACCGAATCTTCCGAACAGATCACCATTGCCAAGCTGCTGTTTTATTTTATGAGCCAGATCTTTTAGAACGTGGTCGCCGGTATTGTGGCCGTAGGTATCGTTTATGCGTTTAAAGTGATCCACATCCAGCAGTAAAAAAGAATACGGCAGCTTCTTCATCGCTGAGGCAGCTATTAAAGGCCGGGCGCGCTGTACAAAGGATCTGCGATTCAAAATACCTGTCAACACATCATAAGTGGCCACCCGTTCCAATTCTGTAAAGGAATCCTCCCTATAAAGCAGCATGATTCCTGCAGTTCCTAAGAACATAAGCAAATAAATCCCCAGATAAAAAAATATCTGCAGCCAGTGAGAGGTCTGTGCATTCCATCCTAACATCGAATAAAACGGTTCAAGTCCCTTGCTAACCAGCGCTAAAATTACAACAAAGTACAACAATCCTATGGTTCGCTGGAGAGAGGTCTCTCTAATCTTCACAGCTAATATATAAGCTGGCAACGCTATGATCATAATCCCAAATAGACAAGTTGCAGCCATAACCAACCGCTCATCTGGCATAATTATATGCAGTAGCACTACGATGACAATGGATACTCCGAACAGGATCGTATAATATCGTTCAATCCTACTCCCAAAAACTCTGAGAAGCATCAGAAGCGCTAAGCTTTCCAGCGTACCTCCAGCTAAAGCAAGCAGCATACTGATTGGAATGGGAAGTCGTGAGTCTGTGAAATCATTCAGCAAAAGGAGAATTAAAGCTGCCAGCTGCAAATATTTTGCCGTGACAAACAAGGTAGAAGTCCGTTCCTGCGCGTAACGCAAACGATAGACGACAATAAGCAATACCGTAAAGGATTGCCACATAAAGAGGCAGACCAGCAGTGTCTTGAGATCCAGATGCATGTTAGTGAATTTCACCCCCTGTATTCTCCATGCTCAATAAATATAATTGTATCTGACCACTCGGTTTCTTCCTTCTTGTTTGGCTTGGTATAACGCTTTATCGCTCAGCTTGTACAGCTTATTTATCCAGATCTCCTGATCCGGTATGATTGTAATTACACCTATACTAACTGTATAGCCTTGTAAAAGTTTTTGTGTAGGCGTCTTCATTACTGCCTTTCGTAACACTTCAGCTTTCCGGTCACAGCTAGCTTCATCCAGCCCGCAAAGGATAACTGCAAATTCCTCGCCGCCAAGCCTGCCAAATAAATCGCTGTTTTCGAGGTTGTCCTTAATCGTCAATGCGAATTCTTCCAGAACAACATCGCCGGTATCATGGCCGTATGTATCATTGATTTCTTTGAAATGATCCAAATCCAGCAGCATAAACGAGAAGTACTCTTGCTCAGCAACTGCCTTCTCAAGCCGTACCTCAGCTTCCTCAAGAAATGCTCCACGGTTTAGGATTCCAGTCAAATCATCGTAGCTAGCGATTCGTTTCAGTTTTACAAAGGAATGCTCGTTAGAAAGTAGAATAAAGCCTGCGGCTCCCACAATCAACAATAAATACATCCCCAGGTAATATAAATACTGCGAAAGATTAGTTGTGAACACGTTCATCTCTGGCTCCCAGATCAATGCAACAATCGCGCGGAGCAGCATAATCCCTGCAAAAGCGTAAAACAATATTCCGAGTATCTTCTGAAGAGGGGTGCCTTTGGGGTTCACCGTGAGGTGGTAAGCTGGATAGACAATAAACAGTATCGACCATAGTGAGGTACAGGCTATGCGCCAGCTGGAATGATGAAAGAAGATCGCAACAATACTAAAAGTAATCGAACTAAGTATGGAAAGCGTTATGTAATACAACTTTATCCGCTGACCAAGGATTCCCATCATCAGCAATAAAGCAATAATCTCCAGACAGCAGCCTAAAAGAATCAAAGCGTTGCTAAGTGGAATGGATAAAGCGCGGGGGATATGACCCCATAATAATAATGAACACCAGAAGAGCAGCTGCACCGCCTTTGAGCGTATGAATAAGGTGGATGCCCTGTCTTTAGGAGCGCTCCTCCGGTAATTGGTTATCAGCAGCAATATAAATAGATTTCCAAAAATAAATAAATACACTAACGTTTTGATATCAAGCTGGGAGTCCATGAGTCACCACCTACACGGAAAAATTGATCCTCTACTGACAGCACTATAGCACTCAATGGCTGGTTCAGCAAATACCCTATTTATTTCATTTTTTAGAATGTACATACACCGCTTAAGTATACAAAAAAGCACTTCCCCCTGCACGGAGCTCGGGGGGAAGTGCTATGGTCAAGAGAATATGAATATTCTCGTGTAGGCCTGTGTTTGTATTAACGCTTCTTCAAGCCGTCCGCCAATGCGTATCCAACCTTCCAGATATCGCCTGCACCCATCGTAATCACTAGGTCACCTGGGGCAATACGAGGTTTCAGATCAGCAAGCACATCTTCTTTGGTTGGCAGATGTCTTGCACCAGCGTTACTGTTCTGCACAATAAGCTCAACCAGCTTCGCAGATGTAACCCCCTCAATCTGCTTCTCACCTGCCGGAGAGTAGATGTCGGTGATGATCACCTCATCTGCTTCGCTAAAGGCGCGGCTGAAAGCATCTAGCAGGAAGAACGTACGTGTATACCGCTGAGGTTGGAATACGGCAATAATCCGTTTCCCCGTTGCCTTAGCAGCACTGATTGTCGCCTGAATTTCAGTTGGGTGATGCGCATAATCATCGATGACCAGAATGTCATCGACTTCTCCGAGCACTTGAAAACGGCGCTTCGCACCATGGAATTTCACGATCGCTTCAGCGATTTTTTCAAAAGAGATTCCTGACTTCAAACAAGCGATAACCGCAGCCATTGAATTATACAGATTGTACTGGCCTGGCACGGATAGTTCAATTTGTCCCAATACTACGCCATTATGGTTCATCGTATATGAAACCTGACGGTCGCCAAGAACGATGTCTGTGGCAATATAATCTGCAGTCTTCGACTTGATGCCGTAAGTAATCACCTTACCTGACACTTCAGGCAATAAAGAAATCACATTCTCGTCATCTGCACACACAATCGCAGTGCCGTCTTCACGGGTCTGGTTCATAAACTGTACATAAGCAGCCTTGAGACGGTTAAAATCTCCGCCGTAATTCTCCAAGTGATCTGCTTCCACATTCGTGACAATTCCAAGCCAAGGGTGATAGTGCAAGAAAGAGCCATCACTCTCATCCGCTTCCGCCACTACATAATCGCCTTGTCCTGCCTTTGCATTCGTACCGACGTTCATAATCTCTCCGCCGATAATATACGTAGGATCAACTTCACACTCTTCCATTACAAGTGCGATCATAGAGGATGTAGTTGTTTTACCATGCGCTCCGGCAACGGCTACCCCTTTACGTTCGTTCAATAAACGGGCTAACATTTGTGAGCGGTGCAGAATTGGAATCTTAAGACGCTCTGCTTCCACCCATTCCACATTATCGCTGGACAAAGCCGTAGAGTACACGACGAGATCCGCACCTTTTACTTGTTCTGCTGTATGCCCAATATAAATCTTGGCACCTTTAGCAATCAATTTATCCGTCAATTCTTGGGCAGCCACATCGGAGCCCGTAACCGTATATCCCATTTCTAGCATTACTCGGGCAATCGCGCTCATACCGTAGCCGCCGATCCCTATAAAATGCACACGTTCAGTAGTATCCAACAGTCGTCACCAGCCTTTTTCAGTATCGGGTTGCTGCAAAAGTGTACCGCGCACGTCAGAAATCAAATACAGCGTACCAGATACGACGGCAAGGTCATCCTCCGCTGTAATCGACTTCAGTTGTTGCAGCGCTTTTCCCCAATTATGTTCTACTATGATTACCAAGTTTACCTTGGCATATTTATCCCGCAGACTTTCTGCGATAACCTGCAGATGCTCCGCGTCCATTTTGTTCTGGAAATCCGGTTCGGTCAGGATGAGCGTATCCACTATAGGCAGTATATGCTTAAAGTAGGATTCATGATGCTTATTTGCCATCATTCCCATAAGTAAATTTAATTTACCGTATTTATAGAGCTGTGGCAGGCTTTTGGCAAGGCTCTCCGCGCCTTCCGGATTATGTGCTCCATCCAGTACGATCCTCGGAGATTTACTTACCTCTTCCAGCCTTCCAGCCCAAAATGCATGACGCAATCCTTCCAGAACATCTTCATCCTCTAGCATGAACGCCATATACTGGCGCAAAACTTCAAGAACCATCATGGCTCCTGCCGCATTGCTAATCTGGTGTTCGCCTTTCATCACAATCCCAAGTTCAAGCGAACGGAAGGGACCCTTAAAGTTAAAGGTCTGCACATCCGCATGGATTCCAGTAGCTTCATAGCTAAAATCTTCTCCGGCAAGATAAAGAGTAGAGCGGCAAGCCGCCGCTTTCTCCTTGAGTACAGCCACGACTTCCGGTTGATTTACGCAGCTAACAACAGGTACACCGGGTTTGATAATCCCGGCTTTCTCCATTGCAACCTTCTCAAGCGTATCTCCCAGAATATCCATATGGTCATGGCCGACATTTGTAATCACCGACACGATCGGAGTAACGATGTTCGTTACATCCAGCCTTCCCCCAAGCCCAGTCTCCCATACGACAACATCCGGACAAGAAACACCCGCAAAAAATAGAATGGCCACAGCTGTAGTTACCTCAAACATCGTTGGTGAGCCAAATTCCGTTTCTGCAATCTCATCTACCAAAGGACGAAGGGTATTCACTAGCTCAAGAAGAGTTTCTTCAGGAATGTCCGTATTATTATATTGGAACCTGTTCGTGAACTTCGTAATATACGGAGACGTGAAGGTGCCGACAGAATAGCCGCTTTGCAAAAGTGCGCTTGTCAAAAAAGCACAGGTGGAGCCTTTGCCGTTGGTACCCGCCACATGAATAAATTTCAGCCGACGGTGCGGGTTTCCCAGCTTGTCCATCAACATCTCAATTCTGTCTAAACCTGGCCGGATTCCAAAAGGAATCAGGCCCTTGATCCAGTTAACCGCTTCGGTATATGTCGCAAGAGGGGCGGTGCTCCCGCCCCGATTTAGGTCATCCATGTCTCTTATCCTCTCAGCTCTGCTATGCGGGCAAGTACTTTCTCACGTTTGGCAGAATAATCTGCCTGCTTCGCCTGCTCCTCTTCGATAACTTTTGCGGGAGCTTTGGCCACGAAGCCCTGATTGCTCAACTTTTTCTCTACGCGTTCTACTTCGCTGTTCAGCGTCTGCACTTCTTTTTCCAGACGAGCGATTTCTTGTTCAATATCAATCAGCCCCGACAAAGGCAGAAGCAGTTCCGCTCCCGTTACTACAGCGGACATTACCTTGTCTGGCGTTTCCGGATTCAGGCCAGCTTCGAAAGAAGAGGTATTGCAGAAACGTCCGATGTAGTTGTCGTTACGAGTAATGATGCTCAGTGTTTCCTCATTGCTCGCTTTAATAATCAAATCAACCTTTTTGCTCATCGGTACATTTACTTCAGCACGGATATTACGAACTGCCCGGATTACATCCATCAGCAGGTTCATTTCCGCTACCGCTTGCGGGTTCTCCAGAGCAGCATCATACTCAGGCCAAGCAGCCAAAGTGATTGTCTCTCCTTCATGCGGCAGATGCTGCCAGATTTCCTCCGAAATAAACGGCATAAACGGATGGATCAAGCGCATCGTGCGGTCGAGTACATAAGCAAGTACGGACTGTGTCTTCGCTTTGGCTGCGGCATCCGTTCCGTAAAGCGACAGCTTCGCGAACTCAATATACCAGTCACACAAATCGTCCCAAATGAAGTTGTACAGCTGGCGGCCGGTCTCGCCGAACTCGTACGAGTCAATTAGACGCGTAATTTCACGAGAAGTTTCGTTCAGACGGTGTAAAATCCAACGGTCAGCCGTAGTTAGCTCCCCAGTAATGTCAATATTCTCGAAGCTAACTCCTTCAAGATTCATGAGGGCGAAGCGTGACGCATTCCAGATCTTATTAGCGAAATTACGCGCCTGCTCTACCTTTTCCCAGCGGAAGCGTAAATCCTGACCCGCTGTGCTGCCGGTAGAAATCATATAACGCATAGCATCTGCGCCATACTTCTCGATAACCTCAAGCGGATCTACACCGTTGCCGAGTGATTTGGACATTTTTTGTCCTTCAGCATCCCGTACCAAACCATGCATCAATACGTCCGAGAATGGTTTCTCTCCGGTGAATTCCAGTGCCGAGAAGATCATCCGCGCTACCCAGAAATAAATAATATCGTAGCCCGTTACGAGCACATCGTTCGGATAGTAACGTTTGAAATCTGCACTGTCTTCATTCGGCCAGCCTAGGGTTGCAAACGGCCAGAGGTTGGAGCTAAACCAAGTATCCAGAACATCCTCGTCCTGTTTCAGGTCGGTTAAGCCGCTGATCCGGCGCGCTTCTTCCTCGTCATTCGCCACAACCAGCTCACCGGTAGATTCAGAATACCAAGCCGGAATACGATGCCCCCACCAAAGCTGACGGGAAATACACCAGTCGCGTACGTTTTCAATCCAGTTCAGGTAGGTTCTCTCGAACCGTTCAGGTACAAAGTTAACCCCATTACCATCCTTCTGTGCATTGATGGCAGCTTCGGCGAGCGGCTGCATCTTCACGAACCATTGTGTGGACAGGTACGGCTCAACAACCGCTCCTGAACGTTCACTGTGTCCAACTTGATGCACATGATCTTCAATAGAGATCAGAACGCCTTGCTCCTTCAGATCCGCCGTGATGGCCTTACGGCATTCACTCCGGTCTTGACCTTGGTAAGGTCCTGCTTCTTCGTTCATCGTACCGCTCTCATCCATTACGTTGATCTGCGGCAAATTGTGCCGTTGACCTACCTCGAAGTCATTTGGATCATGAGCTGGCGTGATCTTAACCGCACCGCTACCAAACTCTTTATCTACATACTCGTCAGCGATAATTGGAATCTCCCGGCCGATAATCGGCAGGATCAGGGTTTTACCAATCAGATCTTTATAACGATCATCCTCAGGATGAACAGCAACTGCCGTATCACCCAGCATCGTCTCCGGACGTGTGGTCGCTACAGTGATATGTCCGCTGCCATCTTTAAGGGGGTAACGCAGGTGGTACAGATGACCGTTAACTTCCTTATATTCAACCTCGATATCCGACAACGCCGTACGAGCCGCCGGGTCCCAGTTGATGATACGTTTACCGCGATAGATCAAGCCTTTATTATAAAGCTTAACAAATACCTCGCGAACTCCCTTCGACAAACCCTCATCGAGGGTAAAACGCTCGCGGGAGTAGTCAAGGGAAAGTCCCATTTTTGCCCACTGCTCATGAATGGTGTTCGCGTATTTGTCTTTCCAATCCCACACCTGCTCCAGGAACTTCTCACGTCCGAGGTCATGTCTAGAAATCCCCTGCTCGCGCAGCTTCTGCTCTACCTTCGTTTGTGTTGCAATACCTGCGTGGTCCGTACCTGGCAACCAAAGCGTATCGAAGCCCTGCATCCGTTTAGTACGAATCAGGATATCCTGTAATGTGAAATCGAGCGCATGCCCGATGTGCAGCATTCCCGTTACGTTTGGCGGCGGGATCACAATACTATAGGCTTTAGCATCCGGACGCTGGCCTGCGCGGAAATATCCGCCCTCTGTCCAGTAGGAATACCATTTCTGTTCTGCTGCCTTCGGATCATACGTTGTTGGCATCTCGTTTTTAGATTCATTCGTAGCAGCAGCATCTGCCGCTGTTAGATGGTTTTGGTCAGCCATTCTCTGATACCTCCACTAGTTTACTTGTAGTTGCTTATAGTTGTTAATAAAGTTGCTGTATAGAGCTCACAGGTCTCTGAAAAAAACAAAAAGACCCCTCGTCTCAAAGGACGAAAGGTCATTCTTTCGCGGTACCACCTTTGTTTCGCGCCAATGAAAAATAAAACTACACTTCTTACCCTACGGATTCAGAAGCTTAGCGCGACACTCGTACAGATAACGGCTGCTACCGGCCACAACCTAACTTATCCTTCACAAATATGAAGATAAGCTCAGAAGGGCGACTCCGGGGCGACTTCGGGGGCTGTTTCCTACGGAATGTCACAGCACTTGCAATTCCGCTCTCTGAAGGGCTGACCGCCTACTCTTCCCGTTCCCAGTCTTTACTTAGATATTGCTTACTCCATAATACATTTTGAGCCCCCCCTAGTCAACCTGGATACGCCTTTGCAGCGGGACTTTAGGCTGAATTTCGACTTATTTCTTCTGAAGCATCCCTTCCAACAATGAAACAGCAAAAATCCCGATCCTAATACCTGATCGGGATTCACCTATTCATGTGTGTACGCATCACGATTCGATTACGGGATGTACAACACTTGACCTTCCTCTACACTCTGCCCGGATAAGCGATTATACATTACCAGCTCCCGCGCACTTAGCTGATACTTCTCTGCTATGGTATCCAGTGTTTCTTCACGCTGCACAATACACAGCCGAACTTTGCGGAACATGTTAGCTCCATCCGCACTGGCAATGAATCTGCTCTTCCATTCCGTATTATTGCCAACCTCTGGAACGTCCACTGCTGCAGATGTGTTTCCTTCCGACTGCAGAGCTTCCTGCTCTTTACGGACACGACTGGAGCTTAGTAAAGAGGAGAAGGTGAGATGTTCTTTTTCCGGAATTTCTGCTTCTTTTTTACTGCCCAAGGCGATCTTAAGATCTTGTTTCTCCTCATGAGAAGCCACACTCTCTTGTGAAACAAAAACTTCGTTCGCATTCTCATTAATCGGCGCAGTATTCTCTTCTTGCTTAGGAAGCGCATTATTAGCCTCATTTTCAGAAGCGAACACAGGGATATCCTGAATTGCATCTGCACTAACGGCTGGAACAGCGGTCTCTCTAGGAGTAAAATATTCCTCTGCCGACTGTTGGTTCTCTTCGCTCACATAGCTTGCTTGATTCAGCTGAGACACCTCAACCTCTTTGTTCTGGGCCTCGGCTTTAAACCAGTAATCGGATAAACCCGCTTTAGCATCCTCAACTTGGGAATCCAGACTATGTGTCCGTGCTTTAGCTCCCTTGTCCTTCTCCT
The DNA here is from genome assembly GCF_037975345.1 of Paenibacillus sp. FSL P2-0121. NCBI lineage: Bacteria > Bacillati > Bacillota > Bacilli > Caryophanales > Paenibacillaceae > Paenibacillus > Paenibacillus sp. FSL P2-0121. The sequence continues at coordinate 5,610,900 of NZ_CP150245.1, forward strand.
GACCGGATGAGAAATTGACTACAGGGGACGTATGAGCGACTCCACTTGAGACTAATGATTCTTCTGTTTCCTGTTCATTCGCTTCGGCATGCTCATGTTCTTCTACAGCAACCTGTGAGGCATCCTCACCGAAGGTCCACTGAGAATTTTCATAAAGCGCATCATTTTCCTGTTCTTGTAGCTCCGCAGTAGCTTCTACCCTGTCATCATTCACAGGAGAATAGGCGACTGTATACTCCTCTTGCTGCCAGGCTGGTTGAGGTTGAGGGTCCGCACCACCGATCCCCCGCAGCGATAATACGCCTGTTATATTCACAGTGCGCATCGTGAGCAGATCGATATCAAAATTCTCAATCTCTACCCCAATATCTTCAATCGAGCTGACGCGTGTAAGCGGAACAGTGATTTCCACGGGAATGGCATGCTCCAGACGTTGTGTTCGGTCATCTTCACTCCGGTAAAGCCCGGTAAGCAACAGCTGACCATATAACTCGGCACGATCCTCCCGCTGAATCACCTGAATTTCCGGAAGTAGTTCAACCTCCTCCAGCTCAGCTATTCCCGGAAGCTCTTCCGAAAGGTGAATGCGTTCGTAAATATCAAACCGCAAGCCGTGGGACTGATCAAACACGGGATATGTCCTCCTTCTTGGCATAATCTAACCCTGAGACAGGCCCAGAGCATAAGCCCAAAATGTTACTCCCCACATGTATATGCTTCAAACAGAGAGGCATGACAACTTTGGTAGTACTAACCGGACAGGATGCTAATAAATTTCATGAATTTAAGAGCTCACCAAACCTTCAGCCTGCTGATAGATGCACTACTTCGTAAGAACAAAGTATTATATGCTGCTTTTATGAATAAGACATGGATAGATGTTTTTTTTCTGAAAAAATAGAAAAAGAACAGCAGAACCAGCTTTTGCTGATTCTACTGTTCCTTAGCCACTTACGTATCTGTCAGGGTGCTTCAGACAGCAGCTCTCGCAGCTGCAGCATATCCTCCGGCCACGGATCGCTGACTTCCAGCTGTTCTCCGCTCCAAGGATGGCGGAAGGACAATGCCTCGCCATGCAGGGCATGGCGGCCGGCAGCGCTGGAAGCCCAAACCGGACCGCCATATAGTTCATCCCCATACAAGGGATGACCCATATGGCTGAGATGAACGCGAATCTGATGCGTCCGTCCAGTCTCCAGCTGCACATGCACCAGGCTTCCGCCATGCAGTGCCTCGCGCTCGATGATTCGCGTCACGGCAGATTGTCCGCCGGGCGAGACCCGTCTGCGCGCAGCGTGATGCCGATCGCGCCCAATCGGGGCATCGATCACCTTAAGCGCAGGCGGCACGATGCCTTCAACGATCGCGGCGTAGTGCCGCGAGATGCTTTTTTCACGCATATTCTCGTCCAGGACTAACTGTGCGAACTCATTTTTCGCATACATCACCGGACCCGTTGTATCTTTGTCCAAGCGGTGAATATGGCGCACAGCCACATTTTCGCCGGAAGTGATATAATGCGCAGCTACGAGGTGATCCAGAGTTACACCTGTTCCACTGCCATCTGGATGTACCGCCAGCCCAGCTGGTTTATGAGCTACCAGGCAAAAATCATCCTCATACAGCACCTCAAGCTCTTCCCATATCGGTTCAAGCCCCGCATCACGATCGGGAAAAAGCGCCAGCCGAAGCCGGTCGCCTTTCCACTGAATGCCTCCCTCGCGGCGTAACCGCAGATGAAGTTTCTCGGGCATGCCTACAGTTTCTAACAGCCACTTGTCAATCGTTGCCTGCGTATCCTCTGCTCCAGTAATGATTTTCCCGGGTGTTACCTCCAGCCACTCTCCACGCCGGGTCCAAGCGCCACCACCGGTTCTTTCTCCGGCTCCGATGCTCAAAGGGCCTTCAGGGCATTATAATGGCCCTCAATGGTATCATCAATATCTTGCTCACTATGTGCAGCCGATATGAACATCCCCTCAAACTGTGAAGGTGGCACACTGATGCCTTGGTTTACCATATGACCAAAATAACGACGGAAAAGATCCGTGTCACTGGACTTAGCCGTTTCAAAATTGATTACAGGTCCTTCAGTAAAGAATGGGCAAACCATCGATCCCACCCGGTTGATAGTGAGCGGAATGCCAGTCTCAATTGAATTCTTTTTCAAACCCGCTTCCAGACGTGCACCCAATTGTTCCAGACGATCATATACTTCCGGGGTCAACAGCTTGAGCGTAGTATATCCGGCTGCCATCGCCAATGGATTACCACTAAGTGTGCCCGCCTGATAAATCGGTCCAGTAGGAGCGATTTGCTCCATGATCTCTCTTTTGCCGCCATAAGCACCCACTGGAAGTCCGCCGCCGATAACTTTGCCAAAACAAGTTATATCCGGAGTAATCCCGAACAAGCCTTGAGCACAGCCACGATTAACACGGAAGCCTGTCATAACCTCATCAAAAATAAGCAGCGAACCATTGTCAGAAGTTAATTTACGAAGCCCTTCCAGGAAGCCTGGAAGCGGTGGAACCACGCCCATGTTGCCGGCAATCGGCTCTACGATCACTGCGGCAATCTCATTGCCAAAACGTTCGAAAGCAATCTGAGTGGACTCCAAATCATTGTAAGGAACCGTAATGGTATTCATTGCAACGCCTTCTGGGACACCCGGGCTATCCGGCAAGCCCAATGTAGCTACGCCAGAGCCAGCCTTAATAAGCAGACTATCGGCGTGACCGTGGTAGGAGCCTTCAAATTTCAAGATTTTGCTGCGCCCAGTGTAACCACGTGCCAAACGAATCGCGCTCATCGTAGCTTCCGTTCCAGAGTTAACCATGCGCACGATATCTACAGATGCCACTCGTTCAACAACAGTTTTTGCCATTTCCGTTTCGAGTAGCGTTGGAGCGCCAAAGCTTGTCCCTTTTACCGCCGTCTCCTGCAATGCCTTCACAACCTCAGGATGCGCATGACCCATAATCAGCGGACCCCATGAGAGCACATAGTCGATAAAGCTGTTGCCGTCGATATCAAAAATTCGCGAACCTATCCCATGATCCACATAAATCGGAGTCAGACCTACGGATTTAAACGCCCGTACAGGGCTGTTCACCCCGCCGGGAATATATTGTTTTGCTTCATCAAAAGCCTTCCGGGACGCTTCCTCTTTACGCGCCATTGGCACATTACTCATGTATCTTCACTCCTATTCTCTTCTTGGTTACACAAGCTTGTACAAACATATATTAGCTGCCGCGATGTCGGTGTGATGAAGATTAGCCGCGCAGCCAGCGGGCTGCATCTTTTGCAAAATAAGTAATAATAATGTCCGCACCAGCACGTTTCATGCCCGTCAGCATTTCCAGCACAACGGCTTGCTCGTCGATCCAGCCTTGCAGTGCCGCTGCTTTTACCATGGAATATTCTCCACTCACATTATAAGCCACCAAAGGAAGATCAAACTGATCACGAATCGTACGAATCACATCTAGGTAAGCCAGAGCCGGCTTCACCATTAACATATCCGCGCCTTCCAGCACATCGGATTCTGCTTCACGAAGTGCTTCGCGCAGATTGGCAGGGTCCATTTGATATGTTTTGCGATTCCCGAACTGTGGTGCTGAATCCGCTGCTTCGCGGAAAGGGCCATAAAATGCCGAAGCATATTTGACCGAATACGACATAATCGGCACATGCTCAAAGCCGTTCTCATCAAGTCCCGCACGAATTGCGTGAACGAATCCATCCATCATGTTGGAAGGGGCGATAATATCTGCTCCAGCTTTTGCTTGGGATACCGCCGTACGAGTCAAAAGCTCCAGCGAAGCATCGTTGATAACATCGCCATGGACCACACCATTCACCGTATGCGTATGCACCATTCCACAATGTCCGTGATCCGTAAATTCACAAAGGCAGGTATCTGCAACGACCAACAGCTCTGGGTACCACTGCTTGATCAAGCGAGTAGCCTCTTGCACAATTCCATCCTCTGCAAAACCGGAAGAACCGATAGCATCCTTCGTCTCAGGAATCCCGAACAATAATACAGCCGGGATGCCTAGTGCGGCAATCTCGTCCACTTCTGCTTTTAAGGTATCCAGCGAAAAATGATACACACCCGGCATCGAGCTAATCTCATTCTTCACACCTGTTCCATAAGTCACAAAAATAGGCTGTACCATATCCAGCACATTCAGTATCGTCTCCCGCACCATGCCACGAATTCCAGCAGAACCGCGCAAACGGCGGTGACGTGTAATTGGAAAGCTCATTTGTTCATCCTCCTGAAAAATAAAATATAAAACCAAATTATGTGTCTGGCAGCAAACTACAACTAGCCGCAGCCAAGTCTAAATTAGCTACAACCAAACCGCCGACCACAGGCTAACTACGTATAGTTGTAGTTTGTGCAACTATCTCGATGTTTTGTCCTAATTGTAAGCTTTAGTTGCATTCTCTACAGTTATTTATTACAAAAGTGCGAAGATTCCTCATTTAGCGGATATTTAATTGCACATACTGCAACTAAACTCGGCTTTAGCTGATATATAGGAAATTTAATTGTATAAAGTACAACTAAACCTAAACCTCAAGCAGATCTGCTCACATTAACCTACTGCATATTCTCTACATACCAGTTAGTTTACAACCAAATATTATCCTCCGAACTCCATAAGTAACTACGTTCGGGTTCAATTTATATGTTACTTGAAGGTAGCGATGTGGCACTTTTGAGCGTAGATATAACGGCGAGTAAACTAACAAATGTTAGTTAGTAAAAGTAACCGCGAACTCATTAATAACTACCCACTCACGTGTAACCACGAACTATTTAGTAACTACGAACAAACTCTAAACTCACATGTAACCACGAACTATTTAGTAACTACCAACACACATGTAACCACGAACTCACATGTACCTACGAACTATTTAATAACTACCAACTCACATGTAACCACGAACAAAACTCTAGCCTGTAATCTAACTAAATATAAGCTGAGCGCTATATTTCTAAGCAGGCACTGCCTTTCTCCGTAGAACAGCTACTACTCTCCCCGCGGAGTAATCAGCTTCTACCTTCCCACCAGAAAGTAAGCTGCGTAAACTAAGCACACCTGTAAACTATTGCTTCGTTCTATCCTCGATCCGAGCGCTACTGCAGCTGAGTCTCCGCATTCCAGCGGCAGAGCTCCTGCACCAAACCATCTATGGTTGCCTCTTCAGGCAAGAGTCCCGGTGTCAGTCCCGCGTCTACCGCAGTCAGCTCCGTTAACGGGCCGATGCAGGCGATTTTCACATTTGCAAGCAGCGGGAGCGGATCTTCAAGCCCCATCCGTTTCAGGATGTGTATGAAATTACGCACGGTTGACGAGCTGGTGAAGGTTACCGCGTGAACGCGACCTTCCTCTAGCAGCTTCAGCAGCTCGTCGTCATCCTCACCAGTGACAACCGTTTCATAAGTATCCACGTCTGTCACCTGAAGGCCAAGCTCTCTCAGCTTGTCCGGCAGCCAGTCCCGCGCCAGATCGCCGCGCGGCAATAGCACGTTCTGCCCCGGCAGCAGCTGGGGACCGAACGTCTCAATCAGACCTTCCGCCTGAAACTTTGCCGGAAGTTCTTCAGCAATCACCCCGCGCTGCGCCAGCGCGGCGGCTGTGCCTGGCCCCACCGCTGCAATACGCGCGCGGTGTAGCCCGCGAATGTCCGCCCCCAGCTCCGCCAAGTGGCGCCAAAAAAACTCCACGCCGTTCGGGCTAGTGAAGAATACCCAGTCGTACGATTCCAGCGCGCCAAACGCCGCTGCAATCTTCGCCTTCTTCTCTGCCCCTTCCGGCATGATCGTCTCGATCACCGGGAACTCGTAGGGTTCCCCGCCGAGTTCTTCAATTCTATCCACCAGCTCGCTTGCTTGGCTGCGAGCCCGTGTCACCACGATGCGTTTGCCGAATAACGGCATCGCCTCGACCCACTTCAGCTGCTCACGCTGCAGCACCACGTCGCCGACGACGATGACTGCCGGCGGCTGAAAATCCGCCGCCTTCACCTTCGCCTCAATATCGGCGAGGGTTCCCGTCAGCGTCTCCTGATCCGCGCGGGTGCCCCAGCGCACAAGTGCCACTGGTGTTTCTGGCGGCCGCCCGTGCTTGATCAGCTGAGCGCTGATGTAACCTATTTTAGCTACGCCCATTAGAAACACTAACGTTCCCGTGGCGTTCGTTACTTTATCCCAATGAATGGAATGATCCAGTTTATCCGGACTTTCATGCCCGGTGATAATCGACAGGGAAGAGGCATGATCGCGGTGCGTAACAGGTATACCCGCATAGGCAGGTACACTGATCGCTGACGTGATGCCCGGTACGATTTCGTAATAGATCCCATTTTTGCGCAGCAGCTCCGCTTCTTCACCCACCCGGCCAAAAATCGTAGGGTCCCCACCCTTAAGCCGCACCACTGTTTTCCCCTGTAAAGCCAAATCAACTAACAATTGATTAATCTCTTCCTGCTTCATCGTGTGGCGATCCGGCAGCTTGCCTACATAAATCTTCTCCCCGCCGGGTTTCATGCATTTCAGCAATCTAGGACTTGCCAAGCGATCATACACCAGTACGTCGCTTTTTTGGATACACTCGAGGCCTTTCACAGTAATCAGCTTTGCGTCCCCGGGACCTGCACCTACCAAATAAACCTTCCCCGTCAATCCACTCATCCCCTAACGTCTGACAGTATCTTCTCCGCTCCTCTTGCAATCAGCTTTTTAGCGACTTCTTCGCCGAGCTGTACCGGGTCAATCCCCGTGCAAGTTTCTTTCAAAATCGTTGAACCGTCCGGTGTTCCCACCATCCCCGTTAACGAGATTACTTTGTGCTCAGCGGTAGCAGCTTTGGCGGCTGTGTCAAGCACCGCATGAGCACCAATCGGCACTTGGCAGCCGCCATTCAGCACGCCAAGGAACGTGCGCTCCGCCGCTACCGTTAATGCCGTATCGGCGTCGTTGTATAATGCCAGCAGCTTCCGCAGGTCAGCGTCATCTGCGCGGCACTCGATGCCGAGTGCGCCCTGCCCTACAGCGGGCAGGCAAACCTCCGGCGGCAGGTAGGCGCTCACGCGATCCTGCCAACCCATGCGCGACAGCCCCGCCGCTGCCAGCAGGATTGCGTCGTATTCGCCGCTCTCCAGCTTGCGCAGCCGCGAGTCAATGTTGCCGCGCACGGGCTCAATGACCAGATCAGGCCGCAGCGCAGCGAGCTGGCTGGATCGGCGTAGGCTGCTTGTGCCTACGCGTGCACCCTGAGGCAGCTCGTCTAGCGAGACGCCTCCGTTAGAGATCAAAACATCACGCGGATCGACACGCTTCGGCACAGCACCATTGATCAACCCATCCGGTAACTCGGATGGCATATCCTTCATGCTGTGCACCGCCATGTCGATTTCTTTTTCCAGCATCGCTTGCTCGATTTCTTTCACGAACAACCCTTTGCCGCCTACCTTCGATAAAGTAACGTCAAGAATGCGGTCACCTTTGGTGACGATCTTTTTCACTTCAAAAGTAAAACCAAAACCATGCTCCTCGCTAAGTCGCTCCAGATCAGCAATCACATGTCCCGTTTGCGTCAACGCAAGCGCGCTCTGTCTACTCCCCACTATAACCTTACGCATTTATCCATTCCTCCTGGTAACGTTCGCCTCTTACTCTTCACCGCAGAACCTTGCACTAGAAATCCAAACCCAAACTAACCAATTAACTACTCTCACTCTAAAAAAGGCATTATTGCCCTTGAATTCGCTACTTCGGATGATCTCACCAAATTTGAGGCATTTTTGCCTTTCATTTAACTCCTTCGACGGCTGTTGCTCATTTAGAGGGCATTGTTACCGTACATTCCGCCATCTCAGCTACTTAAGTCCAATTCAACAGCATTTATACCGTACATTCCCCCATCTCAGCTACTTAAGCCCAATTCAACGGGATTTGTACCGTACATTCCGCCATCTCTGCTACTTAAGCCCAATTCAACAGTATTTATACCGTACATTCCACCATCTCAGCTACTTAAGCTCAATTCAACGGGATTTATACCGTACATTCCACCCTCTAAGCTACTCCATCCCAATTCAACGGGATTTATACCGTACATTCCGCCATCCAAGCTACTTAAGCTCAATTCAACGGGATTTATACCGTACATTTCACCATCTCAGCTACTTAAGCTCAATTCAACAGTATTTATACCGTACATTCCACCATCTCAGCTACTTAAGCTCAATTCAACAGTATTTATACCGTACATTCCACCATCTAAGCTACTACGAGCCAAATCAGCCATATATCATGTTACTCAAAACCGCTCATCCACTTCATATCTTAATCTAACCCAATTTTCTAATCTTTACAGTGTCCACGCGCACTTTTACTCCACCCGTTGCTGAGCAATCCAAGCGTCCATATCCTCCGGGCTCCACGCTATGAAGGTACCCTTACTCATCTCGTTCAACACATCCAGCGTGCCAAGCTTCCGCAAAAGCCTTCCACGAACTTCAGCAGAAGGTTCATTTTCCTTAATCCGGGTACGCATGGCATGCACAAAATCCAAATATGGTTCATATGCCGCATCCAGCGCTTTTTCAAGCACATTTTTGATCTTCGTTGCCGCAAGCGGGCCAGCACCCGAAGTAGATACAGCTACTGTCAAACGTCCCCTCCGAACCACTCCGGGCGTGATAAAGTTTCCCGCTTCCGCATGGCTGGCCACATTCACATGAATTCCAAGCTGCCTTGACTCCCGCGCAACCTCTTCATTAACCGCCCTATCGTTAGTGGCTGCATATACGAGAAAGGCCCCACGGAGATCTCCGGGAGCATAAGTACGGTCCATCCAGATCAGAAGACCTTTTTCAGCTAGAGAATCAAGCGGATCTGTCAAAGAAGGACTAATCACCTTAACCGCCGCTCCAGCTTCCAACAGTCCGCTCACCTTACGTTCAGCCACGACACCACCGCCAATAACCACACAGTGCTGCCCTTCACAATCCAGCATTATGGGTAAATAACGCGCCATACCCCTCACTCCCCGCTCCAACCGTGAAAATCAGACCAAGAATTCAACAGAAAGTTCAAGATAATAAAAGCATATCCTAAAATCGCCCAGCGAGCCATACTTACTCCACTTTTCCGCCCGGACTTCTTAAAGATAATATAAAATATGTAAATCCCAAGACCGATAAGAGTCGTTAATACTTTTAAATCCTTCAATAAAAGCGTCCGTCCCTCAGATACTATAGATAAACCCGCCACCACCAGCGATATTCCCAGCAAAGGCGTGCCCACCAAAATAGCGGTGTAAGAGTATTTATCTGTAGTCTCCAGGTTCGGCAAACGACGGATCCGGTCGCTCCATTTCTTGCTTTTGAGTCTGGTGTGCAGGAACAAGTACAATATTGCAAAAACCGTCCCTAACGTCAGTGCTGCAAAACTCATATTTGCCAAAATCACATGCATCGTCAGCCAGCCATACACCGCACTCCAAGTCTCAAGCGTATGCCCACCCGCCGTCAGCCACACCCGATTAAGCAGAAAAACACTAAACCCGGCCATACTGAGCAGCAAAATCGTAAACTCGCCACCACGTGTAAAAGCCACCGCAAGCGAAGTCAGCACAATACTAAACGCAAACCAAAACAAGAAATCATAAGGTGTAAAAATAGGCAGGCCTTTCTCCTGAGAGAAACGAATTCCAAGTCCTGCAACTTGCAAAAGACCCACAACAACAAGAAGCCCCGTGCCTAACCGCTTCCCACCCGGACTCCTTTTAAGGCAATCCGAGAAAACAAACAGCAGGCTCAGGGCATAGACCAGCAGAGCGGCATCATATATTCCGTTCAGCAGTTGCATATTATTCACCCACCCAGCAAGCCTGCCGGAGCAAGCGCCGTTTTAGGCACAGAGAAATCAGCGCTGCCAGCCGTACGTTCTCCAGAACTAGACTGCTTCACCGGGGCAATGTCTCCATCATCTGAATCGGATTTGAGCTGTTCCTGCAACGCAAAGATTTTGGAAAAATAATCAAGAGCTTCATTCCCTTGCTTACCGCCGGACAGCTCTTTAATTACATTGATCGGATCATGCATCATCTGGTTCACGATACTTTTAGTCAGGCGGCGGATCACTTTCCGCTGATGCTCGTCCAGCTCGGGCAGCTTGTTGAACAGACTCTCCATCGTTTCTTCATGAATCGTATTCGATTTATCCTGGAGCGCCCGGATCACCGGTCTTACCCCAAGCGTCTTGAGCCACAGTTGGAACTCATCCATTTCTTCGCTGATCATCACTTCAATCTTCGCAGCTTCACTTCGGCGCATTTCCAGATTATTCTCCACAATGCCCTCCAGATCGTCAATATCATACAAAAAAACATCCGGCACACTTGCCGCCGCAGGATCAATATCACGTGGTACAGCAATATCAATCATAAAAAGCGGCCGCGAAGGGCGGCGTTTCATAGCATGCGCTACCTTATCAGCCGTAAGCACATACCCGTCTGCTCCTGTCGAGCTGATCACGATATCTACTTCATTTAGAGTTGTTAACGCATCTTCAATCGTGCTTGGCTTACCCGAGAACTTCTCCGCCAATTCAATCGCACGCGACAGCGTACGGTTAGCGACAATCACTTCTGCCGCACCACTACTGTATAGATGCTTCACGGTAAGCTCGCTCATTTTGCCGGCGCCGAGAATCAGCACTTTTTTCCCAGTGAACATGCCAAAAATCCGCTTGCCCAGCTCCACAGCCGCATAACTGACCGATACTGCGCTCTCGCCGATTGACGTTTCACTATGTGCTCTTTTGCCCAGCGTCACCGCTTGCTTGAACAACCGATTGAACCAAGTTCCAGTTACACCCTCAGCCTGAGCTGTGAGAAAAGAACTCCGCACCTGTCCCAGGATCTGCGTCTCCCCAATCACCATGGAATCCAGGCCGCAAGTCACGCGGAACAAATGCGCAATCGCCTGTTCGTCTTCATAAATATACATATGCTGAGCAAATTGCTCGCTTTTCACACCAAACCATTGCTCCATAAAGCCGCGGATGAAATAACCAGCCATATGAAGGCGGTCCATCACCACATAAATTTCCGTACGGTTGCAGGTAGCTACTAAGACCCCTTCTAGCACACCCTTCGTCTTCATCAGTTGATGGAGCGCTGCCGGAAGATCACTTTCCGCAAAAGCAAACTGTTCCCGAACCTCCACGGGAGCCGTACGATAATTCAGGCCAACGACGACGATGTGCATCGATAGTTCACCATCCTAGTCTCTATAAGTTGCTGAAATCCAATTATATAAATTAATATCTTACATACCGTTCACTTTCACAACATCTCAAAACACTGTGTTAAGTATATCACACGAAAATAAGACTTTTTACAGATTTTTTGAACGCTTTATGAAATCCAGATAATAATTATTATAAATAAAAAACCGTAGGTTCGCTACGGTTAGGATGAGTTATTTTTAGCTAATTTATTTTGTCTTCACTTTACTGTTACAATTTCCACTTTGTAATAAATGGAACTTAATGTTTCATTTCAAGCTTATTTATTATTCTCACTTTTTAAAGAGCCTTACTTACTTGAAACTCTTTTGTCTAAAGGTGATTCTCAACATTACGAAAAATCTAATACGGTTTTTAAAAAAAGTGTCGATAACTCTTGAACATTATAGATATTACAGTTCGAAATGTTTTTTAAATGATGATTAACTAGACAGAAAATAACTGGTCTTGGATTGTAAAAATACTATATGAAAAACAGAAAGTTAATGTAATTATCTGAAATAGAAGAATTTAATAGATAATAATAATCTGAAGTAAAGAACTTCATTGGAATTTCAATTGCATTTCTGTAATACTAAAGGAACTTATATATTGAAAGTAGGTATATTAATGCGAACTGCTTCAGTCTTTATTTGGGGAATTGTTTTATTTGTATTTACTTGTGCATTTAATTCGAAATTTTGGGAGACCGGTCAAATCCCTACTTTTCATTGGATACCTAATCCTGATTTTCATGCTCTACTCAAAACCAATCTTACATTATCTATAAGTAACATTATTCAAAAAGTCGGTCATTTTTCAGGATTCGCAGTCCTCGCCTTTCTACTGTACAGATGTAATAATAGTGTTTGGAAAAGCTTTATACTTTCCGTAACATATGCTATTTTGACAGAACTTCTTCAGTTATATTTTGGGCGTGACGGCAGAATATACGATATAGTCATTGATACAGCTGGTGTTTTCGTTGCACTTTCTCTTGTGTGGATTACAAAGCTTATTAATCAAAAGGTCGGAATAAATCATTAAATCTTTTAAGTTAGTTGTCATTTTTAGAAATAAGTATATGTTACATAATTAAAACGTTATTTTGATACACACAGTAAATAGAAGTTTGGGGAATCATAGAATATATTTTCACTTAAGCCATAACTATAACAATTTATACATTGTCTTCCTCTGAGATTGATGTAATTTTAACCTAAGGACTTTCTTTACCAAGATAATAATACCTGGGCGTATCATCTATTAGATTCGTCTAACAATCTCCCGAGCATTATCGTTTATCTCAAAGCTTTGAGATAATAAACTATTCTCTTGAAATCTAACAGCATACATAAATAGCTGCCTATTTTTAAAAAAAACTATAAGCAATTCCAGGATTACTACGTAACATGGATTTAGCTTATAGTTTCTTTCTTAACGATAAGTCGTTCATAAATCACTTATGCGATTCGTTACTAAGGATTTGTTGCCACCATTCAGCATTATCAATATACCATTGGATCGTCTGCGCAATTCCGGTCTCAAAAGTATAAGTTGGCTTCCAACCTAAATTCTCAAGTTTCGTTGGATCAATGGCGTAGCGTTTATCATGTCCTAATCTATCTGTTACAAATTCAATCAAATCTTCAGATTTCCCCAAGGTACTGATAATCGTCTTAACTACTTCAAGATTAGTTCTCTCATTATGACCACCTACATTATATACTTCACCACTTACTCCTTGGTGCACAACAAGGTCAATGGCCGCACAGTGATCCCAGACATGGAGCCAGTCGCGAATATTTTTTCCATCTCCGTATACAGGAACCTTCTCTTCGTTTAATACTCTTGAAATGGTTAGTGGAATCAGTTTCTCAGGAAAATGATAGGGGCCGTAATTGTTCGAGCAGCGTGTTATGTTCATTGGTAAACCAAAGGTCTCATAATACGCACGGACTAGCAAATCAGACGCTGTTTTGCTAGCACTATAAGGACTGTTAGGCTGCAAAGGTGTTTCTTCGGTAAAAAATACAGTAGGATCAAAATCGAGTTCGCCATACACTTCATCCGTAGAGACATGGAGGAATTTAGTAATGCCGAATTTTTTAGCTGCATCCAGTAGTACCTGTGTCCCCATAACATTCGTACGAACGAATATCGCAGGATCAGTAATTGAGCGATCCACATGACTCTCCGCAGCAAAATGAACAACATAATCGAATTTCTCCAACTCAAAAAGAGACAATATTGCCTCTCGGTCAGCAATGTCAGCTTGAACAAACCGATAGTTGGATTTGGACTCAATATCCTTATGTTTTGTTAGATCACCCGCATAAGTTAACAAATCCAAATTCACAATATCATAATGCGGATATTTATCTACCATATACTGTACGAAGTTGCCTCCAATAAATCCGGCACCACCTGTAACCAGCATCTTTTGCTTACTCAATGAACGCACTCCCGATCTATTAGCTTTATTAGTTATTGTAAAAAAAAATTCAAATTAGCATCTTTTAATAAAGGCGCCTTCTCATCCTTGGCAGATAATACAGGTGTAATATGAAGAGGCCATTCGATGCCAATAGAAGGATCATTCCAGAGAATACCCCCATCACATTCCGGGGCATAAAGCTCATCGCACTTATACTGAACCTCTACGTCTTCTGTTAGTGTCATGAATCCATGTGCGAATCCTTTTGGGATCAGCAGTTGCTTTTTGTTCTCAGCACTCAGTTCAATGCCGAACCATTTACTATAGGTAGGACTACCTTTTCTGATATCTACGGCTACATCAAAAATAGCACCACGTGTACAACGAACCAATTTCGTCTGTGCCTTGGGATGTAATTGATAGTGCAAACCACGTAATGTTCCTTTAGTCGCAGAGTAGGATTGGTTATCTTGTACAAACTCCATCTCAATTCCATGCTCTTTAAACTTAGCTCCGCTATACGTCTCCATAAACCAACCGCGGTGGTCCCCAAAAACAGCCGGTTCAACGACTAATACGCCTTGCAATAAGGTTTCTGTAATTTTCATCACTGCCACACTTTCAGTTATTAGTATTGTATTTTACCTGTAGCTACTTTCATCAAATACTGACCATACCCCGTCTTACTTAACTTCTCCCCGCAATTCCACAAGTGTTCTTTAGTAATCCATCCATTAATATATGCAATTTCCTCCGGAGCGGCGATCTTGATTCCTTGATGATCTTCAATAGTCCGTACAAAGTTAGTTGCGTCGACAAGACTTTGATGAGTTCCTGTATCTAACCAGGTGAATCCCCGACCTAGAAGTTCCACATCAAGCTCACCAAGATTTAAGTAAGCTTCATTAATGGAGGTAATCTCCAATTCTCCACGTGAAGAGACCTCAACGTTCTTAGCAATCTCAATAACTCTGTTATCATAAAAATATAGACCAGTAATTGCATAGTTAGATTTTGGTTGAGTTGGTTTTTCTTCCACGCTTAATACTTTACCTTCTTCATTAAACTCTACCACGCCGAAGCGCTCTGGATCTTGTACATGATATCCGAATACCGTTGCTCCTTGTTGTTTAGAAGAAGCACGTTGCAACATTTTCCGCATTCCATTGCCATAGTAGATATTATCTCCAAGGATCATGGCAACTGAATCATCACCTATAAAAGATTCACCCAAAATAAAAGCCTGCGCTAAACCATCAGGACTTGGTTGAACTATGTATTGTAGTGAGATGCCAAATTGAGAACCGTCACCTAATAAGCTTTCAAATCTAGGCGTGTCCTCTGGAGTGGAAATAATAAGAATCTCTTTAATGCCCGCTAGCATTAATGTGGATAGTGGATAATAGATCATTGGTTTGTCGTAAATGGGTAAAAGCTGCTTACTTGTGACCATTGTTAATGGGTATAGGCGCGTACCGCTGCCGCCTGCTAAAATTATACCTTTCAAGATAGATTCATCTCCTGTCAAAATTTCTAAATCATAATATTTTTACTTCTATTTCACCTAATTATCAGTTCTCATATCAATCTCTCTCAATATAGTTTCTTAATTATAGAAACAATGAATACTAGTAAAAGATATTACCAATTATTAAATTTTAATTAATCTTTTAACCTTATTAAAACTAGCTATTGCATCTTTCCTTTTAATCAACAAATATAAGCCATAGAATAGTAAATATATCGATACCCCTGTCCACGTAGATGCAAGCCACCCTGTCATTATAAATATGAAGGTCATTACTAATTCCAATATTATATCTTTAAATACTTTAATTTCAAGAATTTTCGCTAAGAGAATTTCTGCAAAAATACATCTAAATGATAGAACAATAACTATCGATATAACAGACAAAGTTAAATTTTCATAAATAACCGTGAAAAGTGCTGTAACAATGCAGCTTATCATTACTGAGACAGCATTCACAAATAAAATAATCTTTTCTTTTCTCAATGCTTTAAGATACGTATTTATCAGCAGTGACATTTTCCCATCATATATGCACATTGGAAATACCAACGCCATGTACATTAAACTTTCTCGATACTCAGGTAACCACAATGTTAAAATGATTCTCAGTGGATAGTAAAATATAAGCACTCCAATTAATGGAACCATTAAAAATGTTCTCATATTTATATAAAGTTCCGGAAATTTATCCTCATCCATTCTTCTTAACATTGGAAACATAATAATACCTAATGCACTAATAAATATCATCATTAAATTTGAAACACTTAAAGTCAAGGAAATTCTACCAAATGTAGAAACATCCCATGTTCTCTCGATACCATACCTTACTATCCCTATTATCAATACACTTGCGATATTCGCGAGCATCAGTTTTATACCAATATTAATATTTGCCATTGTCTCTTTCACATTAAAAGATAAATCACTGAGTTTTCTAATTACAATATCATTACAAAAGTATATAGCATAAAGTAATGAGCATGATTTTCCGATTAAGTCTGCATAAATCAGTAATTTATAATCTCTTACCCCTATTAAAAGTAAAAAAATTACCAATGCAATATATAACAACCTATCACTTATTGTACATTTGGCATACTCTTTTATACGATTTGTACCTTGTAATATATATAGCAGCATAATTCGAGTGTTAGAGATTATCGCACAAACACCCGTCATTTCTAATATAAATAACTTATGTGAATTCCCCACATAAAATTGACAATAGAGAAGTAATCCTATAAATATAGTCGTTTGAAAGAAAAATTGCATCCAAAACTGAGAAAAAAATATCTTTTTATTTAAATCTTTGTAATCTTGCCCACCATACCTTAAATATATTCCGTCATTCCATCCAAAATGTAAAAAACCAACATAAAAAGAATAAAACATATATAATTGCCAATATCCATATTCTTGCACTCCAATTAATTTTGGGACAATTAATATTACTAATGCAGAGACTATCATTGTTAATATATTCGATGAAAATGTATATGAAAAATTTTTGACAAAAGTAATGACTTTATTATTCAAAATTAATCCCTCATCTTTTGAACTCATTCATTTAAGAAACATCAGATATCTATCTGTCTCAAATACCGACTATCCTTTGTAATAAAACACAAAAATAAATTAATTTATTTATTATTTATTTCTTTAAATAACTCATAATCTATATGATTAAAATTTCGCGTATAGTATCTTATTCTTTGTATAGTTTCTATGGTACTCTTATAATCTTTTGTAAGCATAAATATTTTTATACCTATCGCGTTTATATAAAATATCCTCCATAGAAACCAATAGTTATAATTATAAAACTCTTTTTGATTTATTATTCGATTTGAGAAGTGTAATATGTATCGATTGCAATTTTTTTTCTTTGTATTGTTTGTTTTATTAATTGAACTACTTACTTTATGATAAATAGTTGCACTCAGTATTGTCTCAACTTTAATATTATTTATTTTTAATCTTTTACAAAAATTGAAATCTTCTTCTCCAAAAAAGAATTTTTCGGTAAGAACACCTATTTTCATTAATATCTCATTTCTAATCAAAAGTGCACACCCAGTAACAAACGGTGTTTCTATAACTGTTTTCCCTTCTTGGATATATCTATCTATCTTCTTTTGTGAATAATACTTACGATCTCCATACCAAGTAAATCGACCGCCTGCATTCCACAATTTGTTTTTATCATCAAAATATCTAATGTTACAACTTGCGGCACCAGTATCTTTTTTAATATCCATATAATTAATCATTTTCGTTATAGAGTTCATTAACATTGTAGTATCATTATTTAATAAAAAAGAATATTCGAATTTGGATTTTATTTTATTTAGAATCAAATTGTTGCCTTTTGCAAATCCTAGATTATATCTCCCTTTAATTAAAGTCAAACCTCCCTCTTCAAATTCACTCATGCTCTGAAATTCTGTATCTTCAACTATCCTATAATTAAATTTATAATTATATCTAAGCCATTCTTCAATAAAAGTTAAAGAATTATCGCTAGATCCATTATCCAGTATGAATATAGAATGGTTGTTCCCCTCATATTCAACAATAGATTCTATACATTCGATAGTGTCTTGATAGCCATTCCAATTTAGTATTATCAATCCCACCTTATTCACGTGGCACCTCGATTAACTTATATTTTATAGATATTTATGTTAACAATAACAATATCAAATACAAACGAACCATCTTAGAAAACTATTTTCTTCTTCAAAATAATTTCAATCACGTATAAATAAATAAAATTCAATACAATACCAGATAAAGTTAAGAAATTACCAAAAAACATCATGGAAATAACTGATAACATATAAGCAACTAAAGCTATATTTCCCCCAGCACTCATAGCATTATTATAAAAGTAATAAACTATTGAAAAAAATACTGTTATATAAATAGTAGCTACTAAAAAGCCAGAATTATATACACTTTCAGCAAATAATCCACCAACATTAGTATTCAAAATATCAGAGATAGGAACCGGAAATGTGTATGCAGGATAAATGTAATCACCTGTTGAAAAAATAGCCTTTACAATATTTATAGGAACAGTAAACATAATTGAAATTCCCTGAATTGAATCAATATTATTATGAAAAAAATAATTTGTGGATATTAGTGGTCCAAACAGATATGAAAAGAAATGTTTTACTGAAAACTCTAAGGACACAATAAAAAGATTTTTATCAAAATACCCCAAGGTAATAAGTGGTTTAACGGCATAAATTCCAATGAATACCAAAACACCAACAAACACTGTTAATAATACATATTTTAGAGTTTTTCTGATATTTATATTTCTAATGATGCCATAGAAAATTATCATATGTATAAAAGAAATAAAAATATTGTATTTCCCTCCAAACAAAAACAGATTAAAAAAAACTAATATTATTAATATTAAGTAGTGCGCTTTTTTTTTGTTATCTAAATACAATATTAAAATGTACGGTAATAATATTGTGGATAAACTTCCTATGTGTGCAAAAATACCAAAAGATTTCCCTTTAATATTTTCAATACCATACATATTTATGGATTGAAAAAGTGATATATATTTCGCGAGAACTCCAATACAGAATAACAACAAAATAAATTTTGAATATGTTTTAGTTATATTGTGTTCATAATTCTGAATATTGTATGTATAACTATTTGCATCCTTTTTCTTGAATAAGCGAAAAAATATACTTATAAGGAAAATTATTATTAAAAAATATAATATATACACAATGGAATCGCTATCCACCTTATAAAAATCTAATAATCTCACGCCAAAAAAATTATTAAAAGGAATCATTAATAAATAGATTCCAGATATTATTATAAAAGGATTAAGGAAAGTTTTATATAATTTGTATTCAAAATATATCAGAGTACTTATAACAAAAGTAAAAATAAACTCCATAAAAACACCTACACTTCATCTTTTATTAAAAATAATCTAAATTATAGTGTTAGAATATAATTGTTCCATAATAGAAACATTTTCCTTCCAATCATACAGTTTCAAAACTCTTTCCCTTCCTTTTTTGCCCATTTCTTTTCTGAGATTTTTATCAAGAATTAATTTCATTAAGGCTTCCGCTATAACATCAGGTTTCATTCTTTCAACAATGATACCGGTAACTCCATCTTCAACTACTTCTTTGAATCCATCTACATCTGTAGCTACAACTGGAAGTTCCATTGCCATTGCCTCTACTACTGCTACACCGAAGCTTTCACTATCAAGGATGCTGGTCACACAAAATATATCGAATTCTTCCAATGCTTTAGGAACATCAGAATTCGATATTGTACCTTTAAAAAATATGACATTTTCCAAATTATAATTAACAACTAAATCAATCAGTTCTTGTTTTTGGCTACCGTCACCGTATATATACAAGCTTATTTTATTTAAAAGATCTTTACGACCTTCGATTTCCAGATTATCTATTAGTATTTTCATTGCATGAATTAGAAATGATATTCCATATTTAGAATTTAAAGTTTTTATTATCCCTATATTTAACTTTTCATCATCTTTTTCCTTGCTTTTTCGCGAGAATTTTTCTAAGTCTACTCCGAATGGAGTCACTTCAATATTTACTGATTCCGTATTCAGCAGTTTTCTCACTTGCTCCCCCATACAAAAACTAGTAGAGGCGATTTTATTCGCATATAATAAATTCTTTCTGATAATTTTCATTTTTATTTTGCTTTGATAAGGAAAGTCGTATACATCACTTCCCCAAACTGATAAGATCAACGGCTTTATTTTTGTAATTCGTGATAACGTCCCGTAACCGCTAGCATAGTGTGCGTTAACCACATCAGGACAGATATTCTTAAATATTCTCATTAATTGAATAGAATTAATATAATAACCTAAAGAGCCTTTATATCTAAGCTTATGTTGGATTACTCTTTGGTCTATAATATTTGCTCCAGATATATGATCAGAGTTATAAACTAAATGAACCTCATGACCATTATCTACAAGGCTATTTACCCATCGCACCGTATGAATACTGTTGGCCCCAGATAAAAATAATATCCTCATATTACATTCATTCCTTTATTAAGATTAATTGTTTTTTCTAAAGATTTAATTACAGTTTTCGCCTCTTCTATATCATACTCATACCACCGACTTTCATTAATGGCCTCAATCAGTTGAGCCTCAAAGCGATATTTGATTACTTTAGCTGGAACTCCTACTGCAATTCCATAATCAGGAACATCGTGAGTAACTACAGCATTTGCACCAATAACAGCGCCATTACCAACTTTAATTCCTTGCAAAACAACCACATTTGCGCCACACCAAACATCATTTCCTATTATCGTTGGATTTGTGTTTAAAGAATGTCCAATTAACGCAGAGCTGATTTTTTGGTATGTCGTGATATAAGATACACTATGAACTCCTTGTCCTATTTTAACAGCAGGACCTATTGAACAATAATTACCGATTATTGCATTATTGACCATCGAATAAGGACCAAAATAATTATGCTTTCCTAGCAGAGCACCTTCTTCTATAAAAACACCTTTTGTAAATTTATTTTTTTTTCCTATTTTTTTTGCATAAACCCCCTTTTTCCCTATAATAATTCTATAGATTCTAAAAATTGCTTTCTTAAGAAAGCCCATCGATTATCACCTCATTTTCTTACATTTAATATAAACTCTCATTCGGTATCCACAATTAATAATTTTTCAATAACCACTAACTGTTATATAAATAGTGATTAATATATTTCTAAAATATGACTATAATCTATAATCTCCAAAAACTATATCCTTTTTTTTCAATTTCTTCTTTCTCTAAAATACTCTTCACATCAATGATTACCTTCTCGTTATTGTCGATTTGACGGAACATGCGATCTATTTGATCCAAATTCAACGATTTAAACTCATCATGCGCTACCGCAAATACAAGACAATCCGCATCTACAACAGTATCAATATTAATTAAGTTGACACCATACTCTTCCTGTGCACTAACAGGGTCTGCATAAGGGTCCACAACAATCGGTTCAATACCGTATTCTCTCAATCTATTAATTATGTCACTTACTTTTGAGTTTCTAGTATCGGGACAGTTTTCTTTAAATGTTATACCAAGTATAATCACCTTAGCCTTCTTGACTACTTTGTTAGAGAGAATGAGTTTTTTTATAATAGCATCAGCTACAAATTCACCCATTCCATCATTAATTTTTCTACCCGAGAGTATAATTTGACTATGATAACCTAATTTTTCTGCCTCATACAAAAAATAATATGGATCTACCCCTATACAGTGACCTCCTACTAATCCTGGATAAAAACCTAATGCATTCCATTTTGTGTTCATTGCACTAATAACTTCATTAGTATCAATTTCCATACGATCAAACACCATTGCTAACTCATTCATAAAAGCTATATTAATATCGCGTTGAGAATTCTCCACTACTTTCGCAGCCTCTGCTACCTTAATTGACGGTGCTCTATGTACACCTACAGAAATTACTAGTTCATATATTTTAGATATTTCTTCTAAACTTTCAGCATCCATAGCTGAAACGATTTTTTTTATATTTTCAAGTCTATGTACTTTATCACCAGGATTAATTCGTTCAGGAGAATAGCCTACTTTAAAGTCAACCCCGCATTTTAATCCTGATTCTCTTTCAAGAATAGGTACGCATATATCTTCTGTTACCCCTGGATATACAGTGGATTCATAAACAATAATAGATCCTTTAGCCAAATTTTTCCCCAGAATAATACTAGCACCTACAACTGGAGATAGATCTGGTGTTTTATCTTGATTGACAGGAGTAGGAACAGCAACAATATGAAATTTTGCTTCCTTTAATTTAGCTTCATTCGTTGTAAATTCTATAGTTGAGTGTTTTATGGCATAATTACCCACTTCATTAGTCGGATCTATACCCTGTTTATAAAGGTTAATTTTCTGTTCATTTAAATCAAAACCGATAACGTCAACTTTCTTTGCGAATGCTACAGCAATAGGCATTCCAACATATCCCAGTCCTATCAAAGATATTTTTTCTTTTCTATTTACAATTTGGGTATATAGTGTCATGTTAATTACCTTTCTTTATTACAGTATTATTTACTAATGGTTATTTTGTTTATATGTATCAGATACCAGAGATAAATAATCAAATAGCTGTTTGGTTACCTTATCCCCATTAAACTTCTCCTCATATAAAAATCGTGCATTTCTCTTATTTTCCTCATGCATATTTCTATTGTTATAGTACTTTAGAATTTTCTTACTTAAGTCTTTCCCATCTTTGTAATGAAATCCACATTGAAATTCAGATAGAAGATCTTCCATAGATCCCGTCACGCTTACCAATATAGGCAAACTCGCCGATAGATACTCACCAAATTTATTAGGAGTATTAGTTTTATAATTTATACTATCTACATATGGTGCAATTCCCACACTAGAGAAACTTAATAGTGATGTAATCATATCCTTTTCAATCCAACCAGGAAAAACTATATTATCAGGGGATCTTTGCATAATCAGATCCATATTTTCTCCCGTACCACATAATACAAACTTAATATTCTTCTCTTTTTTTAAGAGCATTGCTGCTTCAAGTACACTATCGAAATCAAACTGACGTCCAAAATTCCCTGTAAATGCTACAATAAAATCATCTTTTGATAGTTTATAGGTTCCCCATTTTTCTTCGAAGTTAGCTTCATCTGATGAATATTCAAAGTTTGGGTATCCTATTGGTATCACTCTATCTAGTAATTTTCTTTCACGACCTGATAAATTCAAACCGTACTGTAAAAAAACTTCTGATAAGCCAATGATTGAGTAGGCATTTTTCAGTGTATTACGTAAAGAGCGTCTACATAATGCTACGTATGGTAAAATTAACTTTTTCATTCCTTTTGGTACTACTTCTACAAATATTTCTGGCCACAAATCACGCATATCAACAACAACTGGCACTTGCTCTTGTTTTCCATATTTCGCAACCATCTTGATAACTTCAATCGGAGTATTCCCTGCCAATATCACATCTGGTTTTTTTTCAGAAGACATTAGTTTTCTTATCCCTTTTGCTGCCTCTTGGTGGTGAATAATCCTTTTTACTGAAACATTTTTTTTGTATCCATTAACGAATGATACGTGAAGATGATAGTTTTTTTTCAACAAGATGTCTTCATCCTGACTTACTCGTTGAATTTTTTTATAATGATCAAAGGAAACAGAGAACCAATGTACTTCATTCTCAGTATTTGATATAAAGTTTGCTAAGTTCCCAACTCTTCTCAATCGAGTACTCTCACCATCAATTGGTAATGGTTCTCCAACACCAATAATCCATATATTCAAAATTTTGTCTCCTTGCTGTATTAATATTCGACTAAATCAACCTGAATCATATCGATTGCACATTCACAAGTTTGCACTGCATTCGCAACGGTTGATGATTGGGCGATAACAAAACCTATTCTGTCTGAACTGCTGTTTATAGCTTCAATAGTATCTCCAGTTTTCTTTATAAAGCTAATTTGCTTTACTCCCTTAAGTTTTTCTGCATTTTCAACGTTTCTAATATTTTTAATTACACCTTCCGAAGTTTCGAAGTATCTAATTGCAGAACTCATCTCATACTTAGTTTCCACATTCGGTTTTTGACCTAATGCGATCTCTATGCAACACTTTACCATATCTACTCCAGTGGATAATGGAACTAAATGTGTAGTAATATTATCTCCACCTAGCCTTGCACCAACCTCTACAATTTTAGGTCCCTCACTTGTAACTATTATTTCAGTATGAGATGGTCCATTATTGATACCTATAGCTTTTATTGCAGAAGTTGCAACCATTCTAATTTTCTTTTTAACATCATTAGATAAACAAGAAGGTTGCGAGTGGCCCATTTCTACAAATCTTGGCGAACCGGTTGTCAACTTATCTGTAATTGCAATAATATGTATATTTCCATCTATACTTATTGTTTCTACGCTAACCTCTGGCCCTTCCAAGTATTCTTCAACTATAATTTCCCCGCTTCTCGAATGTTGTTTACTGTAATTAAAAGCATGTTCAATCATTTCATAATTTTCAATATTGTTAATCAAAAAGACACCTCTGCTGCCAGAATTATCTGCAGGTTTCACAATATATCGATCTTTAAACTGTTGAACAACTTTTATATATTCTTTAAAAGTACCTACTTTATAAAAAGTAGGTATTGGGACGCTGTGTTCTTCCAAACACTCCCTCATTACAGCTTTATTAGTTGCCTTCAGAGCTGTTTCCTCCGAAACTCCAACAATATTTAGTTCTTTAGCTACTGCTGCAACAGTCCTCATTGGCATATCACTAGCAATAGTAATTATCCCATCCACGTTGTATAGTTTGGCATATTCAACTACTTTAGGAATATCTAGAGTACTAATCTCAAGACAAATATCAGCACTATTAAATCCGATAGCATTCTTATCCATATCTACTGCTACAACTTGCAAGCCCATTTCTTTGGCTTTCAAAATAGCTGGTAACTGTAATAAACTAGCTCCAAGTACCATTATTTTTTTCATAGAGTCCTCACATCAACTGATTTTTGCTTATGGCTAATCTTTACTCTTATTCAATATTCACTACATCCTTTTTAATACTTAAATCTTCTCTATATATATTTTTTGAAAGCAAAACGCTCTTTACTGTCATGCAAAATATTTTCAGATCAAACAAAAATGACATTTTTTCCACATATATTATGTCATTCAGAAGTTTTTCCTTAGTACCTACGGCGTTTCTATTGATAGCTTGGTTATATCCTGTTATACCCGGTCTTACGCTTAATATAGTTCTTTCTTCTTCTGTATAATTATTTAACCACATAGCTGAATCTGGTCGAGGACCGATAAAAGCCATATCCCCCTTTAGAATGTTGAGCGCTTGTGGAATTTCATCAATACTGGTTTTTCGAATTATTTTACCAATTTTAGTGACTCTTTCGTCGTTATCAGAATTGTATGTAGAACCATCTTCAAGTCTAATATCCGGTGCATTAACCTTCATAGATCTAAACTTAATCATTTTAAATATTTTACCATTTTTCCCTATTCTATCAGGGAAATAAAATATTGGTCCTCTATCTTCAATTTTGATTGCAGTACCAACGATAATAATTAATAAGAGCACAAAAGGTAACAGTAATAATGAAAAGAAGAATCCGATTATTCTTTTTATGAATTTATACATTCATCTTCCTCCACTCAATAATTAAATAAGTCTTTAAATTTATTATTATCCATATCTTTCTTATAATCAGTCATCATTTTTTCAAAATCGGAATAGTTTGGAACGAATTCAAAGTCTCTTCTTGCTTTATCTATACTGAACACAAAAGATCTAGTATTATTAGTGACATCCTTTCTATACTTAATTTTTGATATCTTTTCAGAATTTTTCGCAAATATCTTCGAAATAACCTCAGCTTGTTTCTTTAGAGTTACAGCCTTACCAGAGGTCATATTATATAAGCCAGATGTTCTCTCGCTCTTCATTGCTAAATAAAAGGCATGTGCTACATCCTTAACATACACAACATCTCTACTGAGCTCTCCATCTCCGTATATTGTTAAATCTTCTCCAGTACTAGCCTTATCTATAAATATTTGCAAACCAGATTTCAATCTCGTTCCATTTACATATAAAGATCCATGCGGCCCCACTCCATAGACTGGTGGTAATCTAAATATAGAATTTTTCATTCCATGTTGCTGATTGTAATATTCCATTACATCCGAAGCAGCATTCTTTGATATAACGTACGCTGCATGATCACCTATAAATTCAAATCCCCTTGGTTCGTCCTCGGTCAGAGGTCGGTCTTTGCTCCAAGAATTAAATACATCTGCATACGATGCTGTTGAGATCACCCTTTTTATACCATTAACTCTGCAATATTCGAGCACATTAATAGTACCAATTGTATTTACAAAAAAATAATCCGCTGCATTTTCATTCTCTTCAATTTTGACCGGAACATTTGCTGGTAATAATCCCGCTAAAAGAATCACTCCCTCCACATCTTTTATAGGAAGCTTTTCAAAATCTTTCTTATTAGATATATCTAGATTAATATAATCAACACCAAGACTCTTATAATATTCTCTGAATTTATCATTTCTCCCAGTTACCAACACTTCACAGTTTTGCTTAAGGAGTTCTTCAACTGTATATACTCCAATAAAACTTGATGCTCCAATAACAAGAATCATAGTTATTTCCTTTCAATCATTTAGATTTTTAGAATTTCTTTCAATCGTTCTATTACGTACTCTACTTCTTCATTTTTCAATAAAGTATGAAGGGGCAATGTTATTTCATTTTCATATTGTTTATAAGCGTTAGGATAATTTTTAATATCAAATCCTAATTCTTTATATGCTGTAAACATAGGTAATGGTTTGTAGTGGACATTACATGCAATTCCCACATTTGCCATCTTAGTTATAATTTGATTTCTTTCAAGTTCTCCGATACCAGGTATTCTCACTAAATACAAATGACCACTTGATAAAAATCTCTCATCAAAATGCTTATAACTTTCTAATCTCATAGGAGCTAATGCACTATCATACATTTCAATAATTTCTCTTCTTCTGCTCATTAAACTATCATATCTATTCAATTGTACCAATCCAATTGCAGCTAATATATCCGTCATATTGCATTTATATCCAGGATATATAATATCATATTCCCATGAACCCTTTTGAGCCTTAGAGAGGGCATCTTTAGATTGACCATGCAAACTGAACAGCATATATTGGTTGTATAACCATTCATCATTTAAACCAATATCATTACGCCAAACAGCTGCCCCCCCTTCAGCAGTTGTTAGATTCTTCACAGCATGAAAAGAAAAGCATGTGAAATCTGCAACCTGTCCACTCTTTCTTCCATTAAATTCAGCACCAAATCCATGTGCTGAATCCGCCATAATAATCACTCTATTAAAGATTTTCTGCACGTCGTTGTTAGCCTTAAAAAGATCACGCTTTCTTTCCACCACTTTATAAAGCTCATCATAATCACACATTTTCCCTGCTAAATCCACTGAAATTATAACTTTAGTCTTTTCATTAATTGCGTCAGCTAGTTTTGAATAATCCATTTCAAAGGAGTCTTTAGCAACATCAACTAATACAATTTTTGCCCCTACATGTTTTATCACAGAAGCAGTAGCTGTATAGGTATAGGCTGTGGTTATAACTTCATCCCCGGCACCAACACCTAGAATACGAAGTGTTAATTCCATTGCAGCTGTTGCAGAATTTAGACAAACTGCTTTATTCACACCAATATATTCAGCAATTTTAAGCTCAAACAACTTCGTTCTAGGGCCGGTAGTGATCCAACCAGATTTTATAGTTTCTATTATCTCTGAAATCTCGACTTCAGAGATATCTGGTGGTGAAAAAGCGATATTTCTTACTTGTATTCCATGCATTCTGATTGCCTCACTTTGTAAACCTTCACAGGCTTGTTTTCAGTTAAGATAACACTATATTTTTTTTGATTATATCTATTCCCTTTATACAATTAAAACAAGAATTGGATATCAAACTAAAACCGAATATACTAAACAGCTATGAAAGATAAGTAAAATCACCCTAATGGTTTTTCGATTATTAACATATAATGATTTGAGTGTAGCCATCTAAACTGAATCTAACATCCCTTAATCCGCCATTCCCGCAGCCAAATCCTTCCCCAACTGAAGCTGGGATTCAAATTCACTTTTATATTGACTAATAATTTCTGTACTGTACCCATTGCTGTTCAGTTTTTGTTCAGCATCAGCAACTATACTATTGAAGCTAGCAGTGAATGAGGCTAGTTGTTGTACCCCTTTAGCTTTAATACTTTTCTTACTCGCCTCATCTGTTGCTCCAACATATTCAAACGCAATACTCATTAATGTAGATTGGCTTTGATTTTTAAGCGCCGTAAGTTTAGCTTCTGTGTCACTGGTGATAGTTTCATATGAAACCTTTCCAGTTCCCGCAGAACCCCCACCTATTGCACCAGTTGAATCCGTTGGCACTGGTGTCGCTACTGGAGATGGATTCTTACCATTGTTTGTCGATCCATTAGTGGCTTGTTCCTGATAAGCCTTGGAAGCTGCAGTAATGGTCTTCGTCTTCTGATCCCAGCTAATGTTATGACCTACAGATTCCGATAAAAAACGTAGG
This sequence comes from Paenibacillus sp. FSL P2-0121, assembly GCF_037975345.1. Lineage (NCBI taxonomy): Bacteria > Bacillati > Bacillota > Bacilli > Caryophanales > Paenibacillaceae > Paenibacillus > Paenibacillus sp. FSL P2-0121. The sequence continues at coordinate 5,639,478 of NZ_CP150245.1, forward strand.
GGTACATATAAGGAACCATTCAGTATAAAGCTAGATTGACCTGTAGGCAAAGCCTTGGTTGCACCGTTAAATACATAACTCGCCTTAACTTGATTGAGGACAATATTCTTCGCTGCTGCTGAAGAACCATTCCCGTTCTTTGCATTCATTAGGTATTCTTTAATCACAACTAGCTCTGAACTGCTAGGCTCTGCTACGGTAACTTTAACATTTTTAGCATCCCAAGCCACACTCTTCTGCAAAGCATATGACATAAACCGTAATGGAACATAAGTTGTATTGTTGTACATGAATACATACTGACCTGCGGGTGGTTGAATACTCACACCGTCAAAAATCAAATTCACGTTCATACTTTGCACTTTAATCGTATTAGTTGCAGCCTTAGTCGTTGTACTCGGTACCGCAGCCGCTGCCGATACAGATATAGGTGCGGATGCTGTTAATGGTGCTAACCCAATTGAAGCAACTAATGATAGAGCTACGACTGAGAATATTGCTTTAGACATACTTATTCACTTCCCTTTTCTTTTTCTTGTACGATCACTTGGTCATACGTTTTCCCTTGGCTTATTCCATACTTCTTTGCAATTTGAATAAGTTGATTGTATTGTTCTTCTGATACTTTACCTAGGATAATACTCCGAGCTTCCCGCTTTTCTTTAGGCGTTAAGCCACCCTTTGCCAAATCTTTAAGATGATTTATATCTGATACACTAAGTTGACCAAGTACTATTGAAGCTACATCTGCTTTATCTTTAATCGTTACAGTCTCTTGAATTTGTTTAGCTTTATCCGTAGAGATCTGTGCTGTATAACCATCTTTTTGTTCAGATGATGGAGCTTTGGTCGGTTCACTAGTAGTAGAGGTTGTTGTTTCTCCAGCAGTTTTACTGTTACTTTGATTACTACTTCCATTATCATCTACAGGTGGAGTACTAGGAGTACCAGATTCTACAGGATCAGCATTACCAGTTGTTACTGTATCTTCTCGCACTGTTCCTTGATCTTGACCATCACCAACATTATCCTCAGACTCCAGATCAAAACCATCTACCATTGAATTCATCAGCTTATCGACAGCGTAATTCGCGGCGAACAAGCCGCCAACACCCAGCACTACAATAACTGACAGCGTCCATAAAAGGATCTTTTTCCATCGTTTGTTGAACACTTTATATCCCCCTTTATGAATAGTTAGCTAATAGCAACTTGGGCAACGGGCTGCATTGGTACAATCTGATTGATTATTTCGCGGATGACTTCTGGTTCCTCAGCGAGAACACGTTCCAAACGTTTAAATTCCAGTTCTAACTGGTTCAGACTTATGACATTAGGTTTACCGATAAAGATTCTTCCATGATCGGTAGAGCCTAAATTCTCTTCATCTGTAAGCAACTCTTCATATAACTTCTCACCCTCACGAATACCGGAGAAATGAATATCAATGTCCTTATAGGGTTCATATCCAGAGAGCGTGATTAAGTCTTCCGCCAACGTTAGAATCTTAACCGGCTCTCCCATATCCAGAATGAATACTTCTCCGCCTTTGGCGAAAGAACCAGATTGGATGACAAGCTGTACTGCTTCCGGAATCGTCATGAAATAACGCACCATTTCTGGATGTGTCACAGTGACTGGACCTCCGGCAGCGATCTGCTGCTTAAAGGCTGGAATTACACTACCACGACTGCCAAGAACATTTCCAAAACGCACAGCAGAAAACTTCGTTTGACTTGTGGTGTGCAGGCTCTGCACATACATTTCAGCAATCCGTTTAGTGGCACCCATTACGCTGGTTGGGTTAACCGCTTTATCAGAAGAGATCATTACAAATCTCTCGGCACCATATTTATCTGCACAATCCGCAACATTTTTGGTGCCAAAAACATTATTTTTAATGGCTTCCGAAGGGTTCCGCTCCATTAAAGGAACGTGTTTATGTGCTGCTGCGTGAAAGACTACATGCGGTCTATGGCCACTGAATATGTCCATCATTCGACTGCGATCCTGCACATCTGCTATCACGGTTACAATGTTCAACTCCGGAAAACTCTTACGAAGTTCCATTTCAATCGTGTAAATACTGTTCTCACCGTGTCCAAGTAACAATAGCTTGTCCGGACCAAAAGGAGCAATCTGCCGGCATAACTCCGAACCAATAGAGCCGCCAGCCCCCGTAACTAACACCGTCTTATGATGTACATAACCTAAAATACTGTTCAAATCAGCTACATTCGGTTCACGTCCTAATAAATCTTCTACACTAACATCCCGAAGTTTCTTAACTGATATTTTCCCAGCGATCAGATCGTTAAGAGCCGGGATTATCTTCAGCTTAGCTCCAGTCTTTTTGGCAAGATTAATAATCTCAGAAATCTCAGTACGTGAAACAGAGGGCATGGCAATAATAATCTCATGAATTTCTCTTTCTTTCACAATAGCTGGGATAGCATATCGATTACCTAATACAGGAACACCCAATATATACATATGGTATTTATTCGCATTATCATCAATGAAACCGACTAATTTGGTATGTGCAAAAGAGGGTCCCATCATTTCCCGAGCAATTAATAACCCACAATCACCAGCACCTACAATTAGTGTATGGGTCTTAGTGTCTTTGTAATTGATTCGGTCATTATGAAGTACTCTCCATACAAATCGAACTCCACCTACTAATAAAAGAATAGTCTCCATGGACCGAACTTCTATGGCAAGAGGTACTCTATCCGGCAAAATTAGATACGCCAGTGCAAATGAAAATAAAGACCCTACTACAATAGCTTTAGAAACCGATATAATTTCACCGATACTGGCATATTGCCACATTCTTCGGTAAAGACCGAAGTATATCAGGCTTCCACCAAATGCAAATGTTGCAATCAAACCAAATTGCAGCATCTGTACAACATATTCCTGAAGAGCATGGTTAGGGTACCGAAACAAATAAGATGTCACAATACTGAACCAAATGATCGCAAGATCAATGAAGAATAAAAGAATCACTCTAGATTTCGCTGTCATTTTCAGTGCCTCCAAAAATAACATTTTTAATTATGAATAAATCAATTTCCATAGTAGTAGTAATAGTACCCTTCACTAGCTTTACGTTTTACATTATTGAGAACAACGCCGAGCATTTTTGCACCTACACGATCTAGATTAGCTTTAGCTTTTACTGCGATATCGCGTTTTACCTTACCATAGCTGACAACCATAATAACGCCATCACTCTTCGAGGCCACAATTTGTGCATCCGTAACCGCTAATAGTGGTGGAGTATCAATAAGAATGACATCATACCGCTGACGCAAATCCTGTAAAAGAGTGCTCATCCGATTAGATGCCATCATTTCCGCCGGGTTGGGCGGGATTGGTCCAGAGGTCATGATTGAAAGATTATTAACACCGGAATCTTGGACAGTGTCCTCAAGAACTGCCTGCTGAGACAGTAGGGAGGATAAACCAAAACGGTTACTTAGTGTAAAAGTCTTATGTGCCGTTGGCTTCCGCAAATCGGCGTCAATCAACAATACTCTTTTATCTGCTTGTGCGTAAGCTGCCGCCAGGTTAGCAGATACCGTCGATTTACCTTCTTCCGGTCCGGATGAAGTGACCATAATCACTTGAATAGTCTGATCTACAGAAGAAAAATCAATATTCGTGCGCAATGCGCGAAACGCTTCAGAGACAGGAGAGCGTGGGTTCGTAACGGTGATCAGATGGCGTTGTTTATTTGGAAGCTGTGACATGTTCGAGGTCCCCCGCCTTTCTGGATGATTGTTTCTGAGTTTGTGCGGCACCTTGCTTGCTTTCATCTTGACCCAATCTTGTAATCATGGCTATGGTAGGCAAACCAAGATACTTCTCAATATCAGCTTCTGTCTTCAGGGTGTCATCCATATATTCCAGCAGGAAGGCAATCCCTAATCCAATCATCAAAGAGACGATAAAAGCAATAGCCATGTTCAGTAAAACATTCGGTTCTACCGGCCGTGGCTCAACAGTTGGATTCACTTTAGCTTCATTCAGAATCGATACATTTTCCACATTAAATAGACTTGGAATTTCTTCCTTGAACACAAGTGAAATGGCATTCACGATTTCAGCAGCCCGCTGATAAGAATTATCTCGAACGACAAGTGTCATCACCTGCGTATTATTTACGGAACTCACATTAACCTTTTTTAATAGCTCTTCCGCAGTAATATTGAATTGCGGATAATCCTTTGTAACAATATCAAGGATGGCCGGAGTCTTAATAATTTCCTTATACGTATTAATTAATTGAATATTGGTATTAATCTGGTTTAAATCAAGCTGCCCCACCGCTGACTGCGTCGGTGTTTGGTTAACGATAATCTTCGTGGATGCCTCATATACCGGGTTTTTAATATACAGACTATATACACCAGCAATACCGCACACCAATACAACTATGCTGAAAATGAGCCATAGTCTCTTCCTGACGATCTGAAAATAATCGCGAAGATCCAATTCTTGTGATGACAAGTGAAATTACCCCCAAGCTATTTCTGAAATATTTCGATGCCTGTTCAAATCTTCCCTATTTGCAAAAAAATCGCCTCCTCTCACCTACATGAGAGGAGGCTGTATACTATAAGTTTTATTTACTTGAAGTTAATAGTACGGTAGATAATTACTGCTGCTTCAGCACGGGTAGCTGTATCGTTCGGGTTGAACTTGCCAGCATTTCCGATAACCAGGTTGTGGCTTGCTGCAAACGCTACGCCATCTCTTAGGGATGCGCTGATCTTAGCAGCATCAGAGAATTTACTGATTGCAGTAGAATCGGTTTTTGCATCAGGATTGATAGATTTCAACGCACGGGAGATCATTGTTGCCATTTCTGCACGTGTAATAGTTGCATTAGGATCAAATTTGGCCGCACTGCGTCCAGTGATAATCCCTTTTTCTGCTGCAACTGCTACATATGGTGCATACCAAGCAGTTGAACTTACATCGCTAAAGCTTTGTACAGCAGAGTTGTTTTCCAGGTTAAGCGCACGAATCAACATTTTGGAGAACTCAGCACGAGTTACGTTGTTCTTCGGTGCAAATTTACCTGCTCCGACTCCTTCAATCGCACCTTTAGCAGCTACGACTTGAATTTGTCTACCAGCCCATGCTTGTACAGCAGCAATATCATTAAAGGAGACTTTATTCTCAAGTACTGCGTAAGAAGAGAATGTATCACGTGGTTCTACGATGAAATCTCCATCAAGAACTCCACCTTGGAATTGCAGGTCGCCGTATACAAGCTTACCAACGGAAAGCAATTCTTTATCAAGACCATCAGTATTCTTAAGTGGCAATTTGATAGTAATTGGTTGTTTAAATGTGCTTTGTGCCACACCGTTCACACTAAGTGTGAATTCATACACATCCGAAGCCAATTTCAGCTTGGTAACGGAAGTTACAACTTCTGGTTTAGCTGTAGTTACTGTCAAAGAAATCGCTGTGTTGAATTGGCTTACAGGAATCGTTACAGTTACACCGTTGAAAGTAACGGCGATATTCGCAATACCTTTAGCTTTTGCAGCTTCAATAATGGCTTGGGAAAGTGGAACTTCAACTGTAGTAGCGTTTACTGTTCCCAGATTCAGGGTCAAAGTAAGACCAGTTTTACCAGGGTTCGCTGCAACCAGCTTATCAAATTCTTTAATTACATCAGCATCAACCAATTTCAAGGTTGCTTTACCGTCAACAATGCTTACGAGCTTAGATACGTCATAGATTCCTGGAGTTTGAACAGGAGCTACAGGCGTTGTAACACTTCCATTTCCGCTTCCACTACTACCATTACCGTTGCCGTTGCCATTACCGTTGCCATTATCGCCTAATCCGTAGGCTTTAATATAAGCAAATGCAAGTGATTTCGCCGCAGGTTTTGCGGATTTAATATTATTGTTCAGGTTTTTCAGTGTTTCTTTCACATCACTAGCAGTAACTCCAAGCTTGTCCAACGCTTGACTTACTGTGAGTGCTCCTGTTCCTGTTGTATGGCTCAATACTTTTGCAATAGCTTCATCCAACAAAGTATCGTAACCGGATTCGGATGTGAGAATTGCCAACAAATCTGAAGTTGACTTGCTGCTTACCAGATCACGAAGTTCTGTTTCAATACTGCTCAAGAATTCAGCAACACTATCAACAGTAAGTCCAGACACACCCGCTTTATTTGCAATTTTGCTCAGCAAAGCAATGTTTTTGTCGTCGTTACGGATCACTTGAATTCCGGAGAAGTCATTTTCATACACATCATAGACTACACTAGTAACACTTTGGAACAATTTAAGTGATGTTTTTGTTTCCGCTTCATCCAGTGTAATATTTTTCAGAATTGGAGCAAAAATTTCTACGAATTCTGCCTCACTCAGTGCTGCAACCTCAGTCTTCAAATTGTAGAGATAAACTGCATCTGTTGCGGATAATTGTTTGTAAACAGCAAGAACCTTATCCTTAACTGCTGTACTGCTACTAACTGTAGCCGCAGATGCTGTGCCTACTGCTCCAAGGCTTCCCAACGGAAGACCCGCTACGGATGCTGCTACCATACTTGCTGCTAATGTTGATACTACTAGTTTCTTTTTCAAAGTCACTAAATATCCACCTCTTCTTATGTATTAAAATACTGTACTACCATAGACCTAGAACAATTCGCCCAAATGCTACGCTATTACGTATAGCATTAAATCACCCAATAAAACCCATTCTACCACTATTAGGTAGATTAGTCAGCCCTTTCGGAAAAAAAATCCAAACAATTTTTGTCGGTTTCCCCTTGTTTGTACGTATTTTCCATGAATAACCTCGCCATTGGTCATAATTTGCTGAGCATTGCCGCGAACATAGTCACGCATCTCAGGGCCTAATTCTTTCTCCATAACCACATAAGCAGCGTTTAATCCAAAAGGACGATGAACACTGTCATGTGCATCAGAGGCCAACACATGTACTGCATTTCTACGGCATAGCTCCAGCGACAATTTCTGTAGCTTATTCCCGAAAACACCTGCAAGACTCTGTGCGGTTACCTGCCCAAGTGATCCTAGCTCTATCAGTCTCTCTAGTTTAGAAGGATCAGCAGCTATTTCAGCATTGCGCTCCGGATGAGCGATGACCGGAACGAACCCTTGAATGATCAGCTCGTGGCAGATTTCTTCCATGTTACGTGGTACTCGTGAAGAAGGCATTTCCAGTAAAATATACCGCGAATCTGCAAGACTCAGCAGTTCCCCCCGCTCCAGATCATTCAGAAGTTCACCGTAGATACGGATCTCTTGACCTGGAAGAACAAGCAGTGGATTACCAGCCTGACGAAGTCTCTCATTCATCATCTCCACAGCTTCTTTAATCTTGGGGGCATTATTCATATATTGACCGTTGGCATGATGTGGCGTGGCGATGACTGAAGTAATCCCTTCTCTGTGGGCGTCTTGCGCCATGGCAAGAGCAGCTTCCCAATCAGAGGCTCCGTCATCCAAAAAGGGTAAGATGTGGCAATGAATATCTATCATATGTTATCTATCGGTCCTTTTCCATAGAAATTTTAGTTTTATCAACAAAAAAATACAACCATTCCCACCAGGAATGGTTGCTTGATTGTAAATGAGTTCATATCTTACGCTTCGGTTGACTCCTCTTGCTGAGATTCATTTGCTATCATTTCAGCATCCTCTGAATCCGGAGATTCATTCTCAGAAGGGCGAATATACCCATCGATTAAGCCCCAAAGCTCGTCTTTGCCGAGACCAATTTCCGAGGAGAATGGAATAAAATTATCCCCTGGCAGCACGCCCAGCTCCTGCTTCATGGTCTTGATATGCTTTTGCCAGCGTGTCTTCGGAATTTTATCCGCTTTGGTCGCTACAACGCACATAGGCAGATCATAATGCTTCAACCAGTCGAACATCATCTTATCATTGCTGGTAGGCGAATGCCGCAGGTCCACAATAAGCAGAACAAGCTTCAACGTATCGCGCTCAGAGAGGTATTTTTCAACCATTTTACCCCATACCGCGCGTTGCGTCTTGGAAACCTTGGCATACCCGTAACCTGGAAAGTCAACAAAATACATGCTGTCTTCATTGATACGGTAATAGTTCATGTGTTGTGTCTTACCAGGCGTGGAGCTTGTCCGAGCCAGATTCTTACGGTTAATCATTCGGTTAATGAGGGAAGACTTCCCCACATTGGAACGCCCTGCCAGAGCAACCTCTGGCAAGGAATCATCAGGGTACTGATCAGGGCCAACGGCACTGATAATAAATTCGGCAATATTAACTTTCATAGGACTTCCTTTCTAATGCACACTACTCGGTGGCTCACTGCTAATTTCATTATGATGCTCAACTAACGCATGATGCAAGACCTGATCCATATTAGATACCGGTACGAACTCAACATCATTACGTACACTCTCAGGAATATCTTTCAAATCCCGTTCATTGTCTTTGGGAAGAAGGATCTTTTTATATCCAGCTCGGTGAGCAGCAAGAGATTTCTCTTTCAATCCACCAATGGGCAGTACACGTCCCCGCAAGGTGATTTCCCCTGTCATCGCCACATCCTTCGAAACATAACGTTTCGTGAGCGCGGAGATCAATGCGGTTGCAATCGTAATCCCTGCAGACGGACCGTCCTTCGGAATTGCACCTTCCGGAATATGGATATGAATATCAATCTTCTCATAAAAATCGGGCTGGAGCCCCAGCTCCTCCGCCTTCGAACGAGTATAGCTGAATGCGGCCTGTGCCGACTCCTTCATTACATCGCCAAGCTGTCCGGTGAGGGTTAGTTTACCTGTTCCCTGCACAACCGTAACTTCGATCAGCAATGTATCGCCGCCAACCTCAGTCCAAGCCAGCCCAGTGACCGTACCGATCTGATCTTCAAGCTCGGCCATACCGTAACGATATTTAGAAGCCCCAAGATAATCCTTGATGTCGTCAGGAAGAATGACCACTTTCTCTTTTTCCTCAGACACGATTTGTTTCGCAGCTTTGCGGCATAATGCTGCAATCTGCTGTTCCAAATTACGAACACCGGATTCACGGGTATATTCGCGGACAATGCGTAATAAGCTATCGTCTTCGATAATCAGTTGATCTTCTGCAAGACCGTGGTTTTTCTTCTGCTTAGGCAATAGATAACGGCTGCCGATTTGCAGTTTCTCCAGTTCCGTATAACCTGGAATGAACAGCATTTCCATCCGATCCAGCAAAGGACGCGGAATATTATGCACTACGTTCGCTGTTGTTACAAACATTACGTTCGACAAGTCGAACGGCAGCTCTACAAAATGATCACTAAACGTGTTGTTTTGTTCTGGATCCAACACCTCAAGCAGCGCTGAAGATGGATCTCCACGGAAATCCGCAGCCATCTTATCGATTTCATCCAATAGGATAACCGGATTAATCGTACCCGCCGTCTTCATGCCTTGGATAATCCGACCCGGCATCGCACCTACATAAGTCCGGCGATGACCTCGAATCTCCGCCTCATCACGTACACCACCTAACGAGATACGGACGAACTTGCGATTGAGCGAACGGGCGATGGAACGAGCCAGTGAGGTTTTCCCCACCCCTGGAGGACCTACAAGACATAAAATCGGACCCTTAAGCTTCTTAACCAACTGCTGAACGGCCAAATATTCCAATACCCGTTCCTTCGGTTTTTCCAAACCGTAGTGATCCTCATCAAGTACCTGCTCGGCCTTTTTGATGTCAAGATCATCCTCTGTCTGTTCACTCCAAGGGAGACTGAGCAGCCAATCTACATAGTTGCGAATAACGCCGCCTTCCGCAGAGCTGACTGGCATTTTTTCCAGCCGGTCGATTTCTTTCTCCATCTTTTCTTTCACGCGTTCCGGAACATTTTTCTCTTCCATTAGCGTCCGCAGCTCTTCCGCTTCTCCTACCCGGCCTTCCTTCTCGCCGAGTTCTTTCTGGATCGCTTTCATTTGCTCACGCAAATAATATTCCTTCTGCGTCTTTTCCATCTGCTTTTTGACACGTTGATTGATCTTACGTTCAAGCTCCAGCACTTCACGCTCATTATTAAGAATATCAAGAAGCTTCTCCAGCCGTTTACTAACATCAATCGTCTCGAGAATTTCTTGCTTATCCTTAATTTTTAGCGATAAATGACTCGTAATGACATCCGCAAGTCGACCAGGCTCTTCTATATCGGATACAGCAGCGAGGGTCTCTGGGGTCACTTTTTTGGATAACGTAATATAGTGTTCGAACTGATTGAGTACTGTACGCATCAGCGCGTCACATTCTTGATCGCTATCTTCTTCTTCCGGCAGCTCACGCGCCATAACCTCATAGTACTCATCATTATCGATATAATTAATAATTTCGGCCCGTTCTACACCTTCAACCAGTACACGTATCGTACCGTTTGGAAGCTTCAGCATTTGCCGCACATTGGCGACAGTACCGACCCGAAAAATATCGTCCTGACCTGGCTCTTCAATATTCACTTCCGACTGGGAACAAAGAAGAATCAAATTATCTTCAACCATAGCTTTCTCTAGCGCCCGAACTGACTTCTCACGGCCCACATCCAAGTGAAGAACCATGCTTGGGTACACAAGAAGCCCTCTTAGCGGCAATAAAGGAAAACGACGACCTTTTGTTTTATTTGTCATCATCGCTTTCGCACCTCCCATGGCTCTCAATTAATCTCATATGCATTCATTCTAACAAAAGCAGCCCCAAAACACCAACAGAGTCCTTAGATTTCAAGAAGAACCGACTTGCTTTTCCATAAATAGAGACAACGTTTCTTGTAGCATTTAAAAAGGAAGCAGCAGAAATGCCTGCAGCCTCCTTTATTTTACAGCGACAAATCTCACCTTATTCTTCGAATTAGGGATCAATTTAGTTTAACCCTTTGCAGATTCACCAGCGGCATCGGCCTTTAGGAGTGAAGGTGCAGCGGAGAACAGCTCTCCAGCAACTGCAGGCAACCTTACATCAGCTGTATCGGCACCGAACAGGTGACGGAACACCTCTTCTACTGTTTCCATTGGAATAACGCGTAATGGCGCGAGGTCAGCGAAGAGAGACTGCCAGTTTTCTTTTGGAATAAGCACTGTAGTGGCACCAGCTTGAAAAGCAGCTTCTACTTTGGCAATTACACCGCCCACTGGCTTAACTCGACCATGGATGCCTATCTCACCTGTGATCGCTACCGTGTTATCCACGGGAAGTCCACGAATAGCGGAGACAATTGCTACTGCCATCGCTACTCCAGCAGAAGGTCCGTCAATCGGTGTACCCCCTGGGAAATTCACATGTAGATCATAACGATCGGGCTCCAGATTCATCGTACGCAGTACGGTCAATACATTCTCAACTGAGCCCTTTGCCATACTTTTTCGCCGAATCGTGCGGGAGCCTCCACCGATCTCTTCTTCATCCACCACACCTGTCACGTTCAATCTGCCTTGGCCGTTCACAGCAGGCGCTGCGGAAACTTCGATTTCGAGCAGAGTCCCCATCCCCGGTCCATACACAGCAAGACCATTGACTAATCCAATCTGCGGTGCCGAAGGAATCTTGCGTTCCGTACGCAGCGGAAGCTGGCTGCTGCCTGCCACCCATTCCACATCAGCAGCATTTAGTGTATCTCTCTGCTCAGTTAAAGCTAATCCGGCAGCCAACTGAATCATATTAACTGCCTCCCGGCCGTTGGTTGCATACTGTTGCACCACAGTGACTGCTTCCGGACTTGGTTTAAGCCCAATTTTCTGTATCGCGTCACGCGCGATCACGGCAATCTCATCCGGCAGCAGCGGGCGGAAATAAATCTCCATGCAGCGCGATCGCAGCGCAGGTGAAATCTCATCCGGAGAGCGCGTAGTAGCGCCAACTAGACGGAAATCGGCAGGCAATCCATTTTGAAAAATATCATGAATATAAGCCGGAGTATTATTATCCTCCGAATTATAATAAGCGCTCTCTAGCAGGACCTTCCGGTCCTCAAGCACTTTAAGCAGCTTATTCATCTGAATAGGGTGAAGCTCTCCTATCTCATCCAGAAAAAGAATCCCGCCATGCGCCTTAGTCACCGCGCCCGGTTTCGGCTGTGGCACACCCGCCACACCCATGGCCCCTGCACCTTGATAAATAGGATCATGCACAGAGCCGATCAACGGGTCAGCAATACCACGCTCATCAAAACGAGCGGTAGTGGCGTCAATCTCTGTGAATTTGGCGTCACTTTTAAAAGGAGAAAGCACATTCTTTTTCGCCTCTTCCATGACAACACGCGCTGCCGCAGTCTTGCCCACTCCCGGCGGACCATAAATAATCACATGCTGCGGATTAGCGCTGCAAAGTGCGGCTTTCAGGGCGCGCAGCCCATCTTTTTGCCCGACAATATCTCCAATAGAAGCCGGACGTGTTTTCTCCGACAATGGTTTAGTTAATGTAATCATCCGCATTTTCCGTAACTTGTCCAGTTCCTTGCGCGACTCTCGTTCTACTGCTGTCTTATTTGTCTTCTGACCCCGCAGCAGATTCCAAAAGTATACGCCGATAACCAGCGCGAAAAAGAGCTGCACGATCATCACAACTATACTTAATTCCATAGGTCATCCTCCTGTTTCGTTCAGTCTACCTTTCCACCCTTGGCTACTATTAGGTAGTATAGCCGTTTCGGTAATTAGTAAACGCGAATTTGAGGATTTGTTGAATTGTTGCAGTAGGATAGACTCTGATAATTAACTATAAGGGCATTAATGAGTATGGGGAGTACGAATGTAGCTTAGGTAAATTTTAAAAAGGAGATTGTTGAGGAGGTTGGAGAGGAAGGAATGCGGAGAAATGAGGGAGAGATTAGTGGAAAGGGAATTTGAGTAACTGTGGTGTTAAGGGGAATCGTCATACTTAGTAACTGAGGATCGTGATCGGTGCTACGTGGGGGTAAGGAACCTAGTTGTGCGTACCGCTAAGGGTAAGGGCGTCGGGAGTTTCCTGTAGACGTTTAGTTTGTTGAGTTCGAGGAGGTACTTTTAGAAGCTGAGTCAGCTGGACGCATTGGGTTACTTCTAAAAGCTGAGTTAACTGGGGATGGTGAGCTACTTCTAGAAGCTGAGTTAGCTGGGGACGGTGGGTTACTTCTAGAGGCTAAGTCAGCTGGGCACGGTGAGCTACTTTTAGAAGTTGAGTTAGCTAGGGACGGTGGGTTACTTCTAGAAGTTACGTCAGTTTACCTCTAAGATGCAGAGTTAACTTAATTTGCTGAACATATCCGTTTGTATCTCCTATGCCCGTAGAAACATCCTATTTAGTACAAAAATCTAAGTATCATTGGTACCCTGCCAAATAATTAGGGAAATCCTCCCTATTTATCATTGATTCACGACCTCAAAGCTGCCAATTAGGGAAATCCTCCCTGATTATTGGACGAATCACACATAAATGGGAGAAATGCTCCTTTTATTAGGGAGTTTTTCCCTAATAAGCTTGATTTTGAGCCATAATCGGCTTATTTCAGGGAGAATTTCCCTAATTGTTGCGTTTTACTTCATAACGGACTTCACATCAAGCTCCTTCACATACCTTCTTTTCAAATTTCCACCTTCAGCAAAAGCCATGGCCAACATTGTTACGCCTATATGATCAGCCCCATCAAACACTTCTGCTACACCTGCTCCATCAGCCACCAGCCTTTACAAATATCAATCCCAGTAATAAAGAACATCACGAGCCAGCTTATACTCAACATTTTTGACGCCGATTCCCCTCTTCACAGGAGTAAGCCAGCCTTTTTCACAGAGATTCTTTAGCATCATGCGTACTGTTTTGGGATCTAGCGTGAAATAATCAGCGACTTCTTTAGGGCGTATCACCCCAGCTTGACGCACCACTAAACGCATGATTTCCTTCTCAGCGATTAGCAGTCTGCCACGCGGTGCATCTACAATTTGGTAGCGGCTTAGCGCCAAACGCAGCAGTGTAACACATAACTCAGGGCGCTGTTCAACATCATCATAGGCAAATGAAATTACTTGATAACCCATTCCGTACAGAAAAGTTTCACGATTTAGCTCATTACAATACTTCAGCCTATCCATGTCTCTTACATGAGCTGCATACCCTTTGATCTCAAACAAAAGCTTGATCGGCCCCGGCAAAAAAGCAAAATCAGCAAAATAAGCTCGTCTTTGTAAATCCAGCACCTCATACTCCGGATGAAGATTATTGAAATCACCACAAAGCGGCCACCAGACATTCTGCAAAAATAATTTCTCGGCGTGGCCATGCCCTCTCTCCAGCCTCCCCCGACGTTCGCCCGTTCTGCTTGCAAGATGCTGCGCAATAAATTTTTCATGGGCTTGTTCATAGTTCATGTTTACTCATCCCTTCCTCCAAAATGGAAATAAACGCAAAAAAAACGCCCCATGAGCCCCGGATATACCGGAACTGCACAGGACGTTCTTCGCCACTTAGATCACTACTTACCTAACGTCGCCCAAAATTACTATACGATGCTAAGAAGTGTTTATAATATTATGAGATTGAAAATTCTTATAAATACCATTCAGACCAAGTTACTTCGATTGCACCGGAGGTGCAAGGTTAGCGTGGGCGCGGCCTGGGATTTCGCCCGTTGCCTCGTAAGCCACCACGATCGCATCAATTTCCTTTTTCAGCTCGTTCACGAGTTCTGCTTCAGGCACTTTACGGATCATTTGGCCGTAACGGAAAAGCAAACCTTCCCCACGAGCGCCAGCAATACCGATATCTGCTTCACGTGCTTCACCAGGACCGTTAACAGCACAGCCAAGGACGGAAACTTTAATAGGCACCTTAAGCTTCGAAATGTATTCTTCCACCTCATTAGCGATGGAGAAAAGATCGATATCCAGTCGTCCGCAAGTCGGACAAGAGATCAGCGTCGCCGCGTTAGAGATCAGACCAAACGTCTTCAGCAGCTCACGCGCCACCTTAATCTCTTCAACCGGATCGGCACTAAGCGAGATACGCAGTGTGCTGCCGATGCCCATAGAGAGCAGTGCACCAATACCTGCGGAGCTCTTCACTGTACCAGCAAACAATGTGCCAGATTCTGTAATCCCCAAGTGCAGTGGATAAGGGATAACTTCCGCAGCCTGACGGTAAGCTTCGATGGCCATTGGCACATCGGATGCTTTTAGAGAAACGATAATGTCGTGGAAATCCAGTTCCTCCAGAATCCCAATATGGTATAACGCACTTTCTACCATGGCTTCTGGGGTTGGATATCCGTATTTCTCCAAAAGGTGATTCTCCAAAGAACCAGCGTTTACACCAATCCGAATCGGAATTCCTTTTTCTTTACATGCTTTAACTACCGCTTCTACCTTTTCGCGACGACCAATGTTCCCCGGATTAATCCGTACTTTATCGATGCCGTTCTCGATAGCCATCAACGCTAGCTTATAGTTGAAATGAATATCCGCTACGAGTGGGATATGAATCTGTTTCTTGATCTCCTTGATTGCGGCAGCCGCCTCTTCATTGTTGACAGTTACGCGTACTAGCTGGCAGCCTGCTTCCTCAAGCCGCAATATTTCAGCTACAGTAGCCTCCACATCAGCGGTTTTGGTTGTACACATGCTTTGAATCGCAACCTCGTTGTTTCCCCCAATAATGAGCCCGCCAACATTGACAGGACGGGTTTGGTGTCTCAAGAACATGATTTTTCTCCCCCATAACGCCAAAGCTCCACCCCTTCGCTCCCGCTAATGTGAAGCGGGATAAGCGGAAGAAAGGTGGAGACTGTGACATGTATTGTTAAGGAAAAGCGGCTTACGCGCTTTCCTCTTTCTTCTTGTCTTTCTTAAGGTTGAGCTCAGGCAAAGCTTTCTCCTGAACGACCTGTTCCGTGATCACACAATCCTTAATATCATCGCGTGAAGGAACTTCATACATCACATCGAGCATGATGCTCTCAATAATCGCGCGCAGTCCACGGGCTCCCGTATTACGTTTGATCGCTTCCTTGGCAATTGCTTCGAGTGCCAATGGTTCGAACTTCAACGCTACGTTGTCCATTTCCAGCAGCTTGATATATTGTTTAGTGAGTGCATTTTTAGGCTCGGAAAGGATACGTACAAGCGTATTCTCATCAAGCGGCTCCAAAGTCGAGATGACTGGCAGACGGCCTACAAATTCAGGAATAAGACCGAATTTGAGCAAATCTTCAGGCAATACCATCGACAAATATTCGCCAGGCTTAAGATCCTTTTGTCCTTCAACTGCTGCGTTGAAGCCAATGATTTTTTTACCGATACGGCGTTTAATCATTTGCTCCAGACCGTCAAAGGCACCGCCAACGATGAACAGGATGTTCGTCGTGTCGATCTGAATAAACTCCTGGTGAGGATGCTTACGTCCGCCCTGCGGAGGCACAGAAGCAACAGTTCCTTCCAGAATCTTCAGAAGCGCTTGCTGCACACCTTCGCCGGAAACGTCACGAGTAATGGACGGATTCTCGGATTTACGTGCTACTTTATCAATTTCATCAATATAGATAATGCCGCGTTCGGCTTTCTCCACATCGTAATCTGCAGCTTGAATGAGTTTGAGCAGAATGTTCTCAACATCCTCGCCAACATAACCAGCTTCCGTTAAGGAAGTAGCGTCTGCAATAGCAAAAGGAACGTTGATAATCTTCGCCATCGTTTGTGCTAACAAGGTTTTACCAGAACCTGTTGGACCGAGCAAAAGGATATTACTCTTAGTCAGCTCAACATCTTCGATCTTGCTTTGGCTGTTCACGCGCTTGTAGTGGTTATAAACCGCTACAGAAAGAGATTTCTTCGCTTGCTCTTGACCGATTACATATTGATCCAAAATATCACGAATTTCCTTTGGTTTTGGAATATCCTTCAGATCAAGCTCTTCCTCATGACCGAGCTCTTCTTCCACAATTTCCGTGCAAAGCTCGATACATTCGTCACATATATAAACGCCCGGTCCTGCTACAAGCTTACGAACCTGCTCTTGTGATTTACCGCAAAAAGAACATTTCAATTGCCCTTTTTCATCATTAAATTTAAACATCTAACCACCCCTTTAAGATTTCATCGGTGAAGAAAGAACCTGGTCAATAAGCCCATATTCCTTGGCTTCTTCCGCGCTCATGAAGTTATCGCGGTCTGTGTCCCGTTCGATTTTTTCAAGGGGCTGACCTGTGCGATCTACATAAATTTGATTCAGCTTCTGTCTCGTCTTGAGGATCCAGTCAGTGTGAATCCAAATATCAGACGCTTGACCTTGAACACCGCCGAGCGGTTGATGAATCATAACTTCGCTGTTGGTCAGCGCATATCTTTTGCCCGGCGCCCCAGCTGTTAGAAGGAGCGATCCCATGCTTGCTGCCATCCCTACACAAATGGTTGAAACATCCGGTTTGATATATTGCATCGTATCGTATATACCCATGCCGGCTGTTACTGAACCACCGGGTGAGTTGAGGTACAAGTGAATGTCCTTCTCGGGATCATCTGCTGCCAAAAACAGCAATTGAGCAATAACCAGATTGGCGACATCATCGTCAATCGCACTGCTTAAGAAAATGATGCGATCCTTGAGCAATCTGGAATAGATATCGTACGAACGTTCTCCACGACTTGTTGATTCCACAACCATTGGTACCAGACTCATGCCACCAACCTCTTTTCTCTGTACAGATTAGTCTTATCGTTTCAGAAATATTTTAACACGTTCACGGCGCGATGTCATTTTTTCACTACAGTGGACAGTCCGCTGCTTGTGAATTGTGACGTTACCGCCCCTATTACCTTATTGCCATACGTTCATACGGATACCTATGTAGTCACATATATTTGCGGCCGAGGATAAAAATAAGGCACGTAACGAAACTTACGTGCCTTATCATATCTGTATGGAGGCCGTGTAACTTGGCCGTTCTAGGTAGTGTCAAGCTAAAACGCCTTCGGCGTCCTTTTAAGGACGGTAAGCGTTTATGCGAGAATTATAAGAATAAAGTATAAAGTGAAACTTATACCTTCTTATAATTTTAAAATATCCTACTCAGCTTTAGTGTCTTCAGCAGCTGGTGCTTCTTCTACTGCTTCAACTTCTACACTATTGCTAACAAGGAAATCAATGGTTTTACGCAACGAAAGCTCTTCGTTCAAGCTGCCCAGTGAACCGTTAGCTGCCAAGATGCTGCGGATTTCTTCTGGAGTACGTTTGTAAGCTTCAGCCATAGTAGCCAACTCTTCGTTAACTTCTTCTTCGGAAACTTCAATGTTCTCTTGTTTTGCGATAACTTCCAATACCAGGTTGTTGCGAACGCGTTTTTCAGCATCGCCTTTCATTTGGTTCTGCAAGTCTTCACGAGTTTGGCCGGAGAAGCTAAGGAACATATCCATGTTCATGCCTTGTTGACGAAGACGAGTGTCGAAGTCACGAACCATATTCTCAACTTCACTGTTGATCATAGCTTCAGGGATTTCAACTTCAGCGTTAGCTGCTGCTTTATCAACAACTGCATTCTCACGAAGGCCTTTCAGTTCTTCCTCTTTACGGGATTCGAGCTGAGCCTTCAAATCTGCTTTGTACTCATCCAAAGTTTCGAATTCACTTACATCTTTAGCGAACTCATCATCCAATGCAGGAAGTTGTTTGCGTTTGATTTCGTGCAGCTTCACTTTGAATACTGCTTTTTTACCCGCAAGGTTCTCTGCATGGTATTCATCAGGGAAAGTAACTTCAACATCTTTGAAATCTCCAGTAGCCATTCCTACCACTTGCTCTTCGAATCCTGGAATGAAGGAGTTGCTGCCAAGCTCAAGAGAGTGACGTTCAGCTTTTCCGCCTTCAAACGGTACATCATCAACATATCCGTCAAAATCGATTACAGCGATGTCGCCGTTAGCTGCTGCTTCTTCTTCAACTACTACAAGCTCAGCATGACGTTCTTGCAGACGAGCAAGTTCAGCACTCAACTCTTCTTCAGTCACTTCAGCTTTTTGTACTGGAACTTCCAGACCTTTGTAATCGCCGAGCTTCACTTCAGGTTTAACCGTGATCTTCGCTTTGAAGATAAAGGATTGGCCTTTAGCAAATTGCTCAATATCAACTTCAGGACGGTCTACAGGGAAGATGTCAGTTTGTTCAACTGCTTCACCGTAAGCTTCAGGAAGAAGAATGTCGATTGCATCTTGGTACAAGCTTTCTACACCAAAACGGGATTCAAAGATCGGCCGAGGTACTTTACCTTTACGGAAGCCTGGTACGTTAGCTTTTTTAACGACTTTGTTAAAAGCTTTATCAAGTGCTGCTGTTACGCGTTCTGCGTCTACTTCTACTTCAAGAACTCCAAGGTTCTTCTCTATTTTTTCCCATGTTGCTTTCATATTATACTTTTCCCTCCAAAATATAGGTTCACAAGTTTACTTCAAATAATGATACAATCCACGCACAGAATAACCATTATATTATATACAACATTACTTTATTTATCAAGTAGAGAAGTCTTTACAAAACCCTTGAGAGCACGATAAGCTCCCTCAAATTGAAAGCGCATGCCGTCTGTGATGCCATACATTCCACGTGTCTCTTCCTCTTGTCGGGAGCCGTTTAAACTCTCAGAAACAAATTGGTGCAACGCTCCTGCCCAAATATCCAGCAAAACGTCTTCGCCTTCCAGCAATTTCCGATATTCATCCGACCCATAAATCGACATGATGAACTGGCCCCAGAGCTCTTGTGCAAAATAATACAGCGTAGGCTCATGCACCTCAGCCTGCCCGGCTACCCGCTCCAGCACATGACTCACCTGCGGAGGAAAATCCTCCGTCTGCAGTGGCACGCTCTCGATCTCTACAAGTACCTTTTCATGGCCGCGAATCAGCTTCACTGTTCCCTGCATCCCACGCCGCTTAAGCGTCTGCAAGGTCCGAAATTGCAGCAGTGGATGAACATTATCCCCCTGTAGCCAAGTGGTCAGCTCCTCGTCAACGCCGCCACCTTCCAGATAGGATAGCTGCTCTAGTGCAAGTATTGTCGCCTCAGACAGAGGCTCGTTCATCACCCGCTGCAGCAGCTTTTTGGGATACCCCGTATCCTCGTTCATTTTAGATTTGGCCAAAAAGCGGGCCATATCCTCTTCCCTTAAATCTTCGTCTTCGGGGTGAACAGCTCCCTCCGCATCTCCATTCTGGGACGCGTAAGGAAATGCCGTTTCGAGCCATTCCAGCAGGGACCGCCATTCCTCGTAATTTCGCTCTTCCTGTCCTTGACACTGCAGCAAAAAACGAAGCAGCTCCATCGCTTCCCCGTAGCGTTCACTTTCCAGCATCACCGTCAGCTGGATTTGATAATAGTCCAGTGTCTTGGGGAACAGGACGATATTCTCTTTGGTGGCGGGGGAATCCGAATGTTTAATGAGGGCACCTCCTTATGTCTACTTATGTGAATGGAATCCTAACCATTATAAAAGTTATTAATACCTTAAGCTTCTTCCGAAACTTAATAATTGTAGATTATAGCATACCCCGTACTCTTTTTAAAAAACAGCTTGAAAAAAAACACCCCATATGATATGATAATTCCTGCTTGCTTTTCTGCCAGCAACCATGTCCCGGTAGCTCAGCTGGATAGAGCATGCGCCTTCTAAGCGCACGGTCGGGGGTTCGAATCCCTTCCGGGACGTCATATAGAAACAGCCTTCCTTCGGGAAGGCTGTTTCTGTGTTCAGGGGAGGGGTTGGGCGGAGCTCAGGGAGTCACTGGGACGAATAGACGGCTGAATGACTGAGCTTAAAGATTCGAGGCTCTAGATTAGCCGAGTCTCAGGGGTTCATGGAGCTTGGATTCGAAGCTCAGAGCCTGATGAAAACTTAGCCTCGTCGGAGCTCAGGATCCGATAGAGCTTAGCATTCGAAACTTAGAATTCAGTGAAAACCCATGCCTCGTCGGGCTATGAGTCGATGGAGCTTAACTTTTGATGCTCGCTCGGACTTGGTCACACTTAGAACTCATTGGGGCTCAGGGTTATGTGAAGCTTAGCAATCGTTGATCAGTTTTTATGAGTCACTGCCAGGTCATCCCCCGTTTAGCATTAGAACATTACGGCTGCTTTTCCGGAGAAACGCCGCTACATGCTATCTAATTGCATTTTCTGCAACTAAAAGTACCCTTTTACCTCCAAAACTCGCTTTAATTGCATTTCATACACTTATATTCTCAGATTTACGCCTAGAATGGCCTATTCACCATTTTTAACTGCACAAAGTGCAATTAAACCCAAACAAACCTATCCCCCTTAAAAATAAGTGCATAAAGTGCAATTAAAAACCACTCTTATTACCATTACTCACTCATCACTCACCACTCACCACTCACCACTCACCACTCACCACTCATCACTCTCTACTCATTACTCATCACTCACTACTCATCGACTATTACTCTTCACATTCCCATTTCTGATTTTTAAATATAGGAACTTTTTTAGCTTTCTATAAGCGTGGCCAATCCAATTACTCAAAGACACGCGCATTAGCAATTTTATCGAAGGATGAGAGTACCTTTTGCTTATTTAATCGGGAATAAAAAAACTGTTCACGGCGATTTCTCGCCGAGAGACAGTTTTTTATGCATGTCTTCCTATATTAGCGGAATCAGCGCCCTTTGCGGCGATTTCCGAGCCAGAGCGGAAAACGGAAGGCAAAGTTAATAAACAGAACTACAAATACGAGTACTGCCGCTGATTTGTCAGCGATTTGCCGCGCATCTTCTACAATTGCTTCAGATTGTACATACCAGAGATGCACTGCAAGGGTTTCACCCGGTGAGAACAGATTAAAGTCCCACATTTCGCCCGAGGTACTGAGACCCGCGGTAAGGATAATAACCGCAGACTCCCCGAAGGCGCGTCCAGCAACGAGACAAATCCCAGTAACAATGGCTGACATTGCAACGGGTAGAACTACTGTGCGGATCACGTGGAATTTAGTCATGCCCAGTGCATATCCAGCTTCACGCATCTCCCCAGGAACAGCACGAACCGCTTCCTCCGTCACACGTGCAAGCATAGGCAGATTCAAAAGCGCCAAGCTTACCCCACCGCCAAGAATCGTCAGGCCGATCCCAAAATATTCAGCAAATATCGCAAGTCCAAGCATACCAAATACAATTGAAGGAACCGAAGAGAGAGCTTCTACACATATACGCAGGCCGCCTGTAAAAGCATTATCCGGAGCATACTCCGCCATATAAATCCCCGCACCTAAACCGATAGGGACGGAAATAAGCAGCGAGATGAACAAAATATAAAAAGAGTTGAAAAGTACAGGACCGATCCCGCCACCTACGTCAATCTCTTCAGGCTGTTTAATCAGGAAGTCAGGCCGCAGTGCTGGCAGACCTTTACTAAGAATCGTGAAGAGCAGCCAGAAGATTAGCAGCATAACTAAAGCCCCAAGCGTATAAAACCCTATAGTCGCCATCTTATTGCGTCTCTGAGCACGCGCTGTATGCTTTGTACTTGCGAATCCGTTCACGCTGCATCCCTCCTTTTTCTACCCAGCACGCGGATGATCAGAATCAGTACAAAGGAAATCACCAGCAGAAGAAAAGCCATCATATGTAGGGCATAATTCCAGGTTGATTCAAACTCTACATTCGAGATTTGCATAACGATGTTACTAGTCAAGACCGAAGCAGGTGTAAATAAGGTTTTCGCCAACTGTGGTGTGTTTCCGATAACCATAACTACAGCCATTGTCTCCCCCACAGCACGAGTCATCCCGAGAATGACCGCGGAGATAATTCCTCTGCTAGCCGCAGGCAAAACAACACGCATAATAACTTGCAGACGGGTAGATCCAAGAGCGTACGCAGCATCCCGATATTTGCGTGGAACAGCGACAATTGCATCATCACTGATTCGGCAAATTGTTGGCAGGACCATTAATGCGAGCACGAGGGCCGCAGCCAGTAATCCATCGCCCAAGCTCTCCCCACTAACTCTACGCAGAAAAGGAAGTAATACCGTTAAGCCTAAATAACCATATACTATAGAAGGAATACCAACGAGCAAATCGAGCACTGGGCGAATGAAGGTCTTCATCCACTTTGGAGCAATCTCCGCACAGAGCACGGCCATACCCACAGAAATAGGTACTGCGATCAGCAGGGTCAAAGCCGTCAGTGAAAGTGTATTTACAATGAAGGCAGCAGCCCCAAAGGAGTCCTCTTCAGGCGTCCAGTTAAAAGAAAAGAAAAAGTCCGCAGGCGAGAGATGACCAAACAGAAGCAGCGCCGTTTTGCCGATAAATAGAATTACAAGTCCAAGCACGAAGCAAAGTGCAAGAATGCTGTATAAGAAATAAAAGCGGAATAATCGGTTGCTAAACATATGTCTACTGTGACGTTTGGAGTTGGCGCTAACTTCTGTAACGCCCTCCTTAACCTTAGTTGCCAGGTTGTGGACTGGTGCCCCCATACTTTCCCTCCTGTAAGCGGCCAACCCCGTATCAAAATCGGGGCTGGCCGCTGTTACCGTTCAATATGATCTTCAGATGTTATTAACCCTTCATTGCTGCGATCGGAATGAATTTAAGCTTTTTCAGAGAACCTTGTTGGAACTTTTTGCTTTGTACGTATTCGATAAATTCTTTAGTTGCGCCAGTAGGTTGGCCTTTAGTCATGTAGTAACCATAAGCCCAAATCTTATAAGAACCGTTAATTACGTTGTCTGTAGTAGCTGCGATACCGTTGTGTTTCACTGCTTTTACGTCGCCACTTACATAAACAAGGTCGATATAACCGATGGAGTTAGGAGTAGTTCCTACTGCTGTTTTCATGTCGCCGGATGAACCTGTTTCTTTGTAGTTCTTAGCTTTTTTAACGATATCTCCGCCATCCAAGGCTTTAGCTTGATAGTTAACGCGGGTACCAGAACCGAAAGAGCGAGTGATGACAACGATATCTGCATCTGCGCCGCCTACTTCTTTCCAGTTGGTGATTTTGCCAGCGAAAATGCCTTTAAGTTGTTCTGTTGTGAGGTTATCTACACCCACATTTTTGTTTACAATCGTTGCAAAAGGAATGACAGCTACTTTGTTCGCTACCTGTCCGTCAAAAGCTTTGAAGCCTGGTACGTCGATGCTAGCATCCCAGTCGCAAGCGCCGATATCAGCGATGCCTTTTTTCACAGCTTGTGGTCCAGTTACAGAACCTTTACCAGATGCTGCGATTTTTACTTTAGGGTGCAGCTTTTGGAATTCTTTTGCCGCTTGCAAGGTCAATGGAAGAAGTGCGGTTGAACCGTTAACGGTGATTTTGCCACTAAGTGAATCTGCTGCTGCTGCAATCCCTGCAAAAGATGCGGTTACCGCGATTACGGCTGTTAAAGCCGTTACTGTTAATTTCTTGAAGATTTTCATTGTACTATTTTCTCCTCTCGGCTCTAGGCCGTTAAAATATGTTTGGGATAATCATTATTTAGTCAGTTGCAGCCCTTTACCGCCTTGGATAACCCATACGCTGTCGCCGCTCACAATCGCAAGCTTGCTTCCGTCTTTAGATACAGATACTTCAGATACATCTTCAGTCGTACGGAACAGTTCGGTCTTTGCACCACTACCATCGATAGAATAGATCACTGTGCTTCCGTCTGCCGTAGTACCTGCCACTACCAAACCATTGCTAACGCCAGTGGACCAATTCACTTCGATATCAAGTGCAATATTAGTGCTGGTTGCGTCCGCTTTTACAAGCTTCAGGGTATTCTTCGCATTGCCGTCTGCATCTGCGCTCAGGTATGCCACATTTCCATCAGCCAAAATCTCTGGGTAAAGCTTGTTATCCGCTGTGGTTGTTAATGCAGCTGGTTTAGCATCTTTTGTAGCCAGATCAAGCTTGTAAAGCTGCTCTCCTGCCGAGCTGAAGTCTACCGTAAGAGAATCTTCTGTGCTGTCTGCATCATTTTTAGCAACACCCGTCAAATTAACGATATAAACGGCGTTTTTTTCGTCAGCAGAAATGCGCAGTTCAGATTTATTCTCAACCTTGTCAGCCAAAACGGATTTAACATCACCAGTCTCTACTGAGATTTTAGCGATTTTTTCTTGCTTGTCTCCTTGGACGAAATAAATGCTTTTCCCATCTTTGGACCAAACCAGATCTGTCTTCACGCTATTGTCGGTGCCTAGTGTTTTAACAGCTCCGCTAGACAAGTTAATCAGATTCAGCAAACCTTTCTCATCATTAAAAGCTCCCCACTGTTGATCCGGCGATACTGCAAAGTCCACTGCACTGTCATTTGACGAAAACACTTCATAGTTACCTGGTTCTGTACTGAATTTGATAAGCTGAGTAGTTTCAGCATCACTTTTGTTCGCAATCAGGTTACCAGCTGCCGTCCAGTGCAAAGTATCAAACAATCCTTCCGGACGTGCAAAGCTCAAAATCGTGCTAGCATCAGCATCCAGCTCTCCACCTAATGCAATAACTAACTTAGTCAGCTCTACATAGGTTTTACCGTTATAAAACACTGGAGCCACTGTGAACGATTCGGAATTACCATCTACTTGATAGCTCTTTGAGCCTGTTTTGAGTTGCACATTATGTAGTCCTTTGCTGTCGTTAAGTTCAAACCCGCTTGTTCCCAGTACTACCTTAGCCCCAATTTCACCAGCTACCTGAGTCAGCGAGTAAAGCTTGTAACCACTGCTGTTAATGGTGTTAAACACAATCGGCGTTCCGTTTACATTCCAAGTAGTTGTACCTTCTTTAACTGCTGTAACAGCAGCGACTTGATTGGTAGCTACAGATTTTACATTACTGCCGGTGCTAGCTGCAGATGCACTTCCAACGCCTACTGTTGCAAGAAGTGCTGAAGCCAACGTTGCGCTAATCCATTTACTGTTTTTCAATTAGATTCACCCTTTTCGTATAGGTAACTGCTAATGTCATTTTCGTCTACAATTGTCAATTCTGTTGCAGAGGAATGTAATGGAAATATTAACTAGTATTCTTTTTTTAAAAAAATCAGGTATATTAGCTCATTTAACAATTTTCTTGCTCTAAACCAAATGAACTAAACAGCAAAAACAGCCTTTTTTCGTAAAAAGGTGCTTGGTGTGGCTACCTTATTTAGTTGGAGAATTGTTTGGGATTTGGTGAGACGTAGGGACTAATTTGAGATTGCAGGCGGGTGGGGGAAGCTTGTTGCCGAGGTGGGCGGGTGGAGTATATTGGGAGGTCGCTTGGGCGGGTGGGAAAGCTTGTTGAGGAGGTCGATGGGCACTTGGAGTATATTACGGAGGCCGCTGGGCACTTGGAGTATATTGCGGAGGTCGCTTGGGCGGGTGGGGAGCGTATTACGGAGATCGCTTGGCGCGTGGGGAAGCTTGTTACTGGCGAGAGTCTGCTATCAATTATGTGGCTGCTGCTTACGATTTAAAAACTAACTGGTCTGTTGGGGCGCTTTCTGCGTAAGGGGCATCGTAGGAGATTCGGCTGATTGTACGGGATTTATACCGTTCTTTTACTGACTTTAGTAGGATTGGGCTCATTGTGCGGGATTTATACCGTTCTTTTGCTAACTTTAGCGGGATTGGGCTCATTGTGCGGGATTTATACCGTTCTTTTGCTAACTTTAGCGGGATTGGGTACATTGTACGGGATTTATACCGTTCTTTAGCTGACTTCAGCAAGAATGAGCTCACTGTACGGGATTTATACCGTTCTTTTACTTGATTTATCTAAATCATGCCTATTTAGTGGCATTTATGCCCTTCTTTTGTCTGGTTTAGGTAAACCCGTGCTATTGTGAGGCATTTATGCCTTTCTTTTAGCTGATTTAAGTAGATCGACGCCATTTAAGGGCATTTATGCCTTTCTATTACCTAGTTTAGGCGGACTGGCGCTATTTAGTGGCACTTTTGCCTTTTATTCAGATCATCTCTATCTATATACATAGTAAAAGGACATGTTGAATTAACAAACGTCAATCGGGATTAAGCTAATACTGTGGGATACCTTTGTATAAAATATATGGTTTACAATTCCTAACTTTTGATGCACAGTAATGAGTGAGTACTCACTCATTATATAATTAGAGTGTTTAACGCAATGCAGTTCATCACCATCACCATCACCATCACCATCACCATCACCATCAACATCACCATCAACATCACCATCACCTTCTACACCTTCAACTCAAGTAAGTATCCCAGAACATTCAGAATCGAGGAGATAAACATGGGTTCAAAGATTCCAGTTATTTCAGTGAGCCATGTCGGGAAAGCGTTTGGAGAGAAACAGGTGCTCGAGGATATTTCGCTTCAAGTGGAACGTGCGGAAACCTTTGGCATACTAGGGCCATCGGGCTCAGGAAAAACAACATTAGTGAAGCTGCTTACAGGTATCGATGAGGTAACCTCCGGCGAGGTGAAAATACTTGGCGTGACGATGCCGAAGCTGACTATGCTGCAACAGATTGGGTATATGGCCCAGTCTGATGCCTTGTACACGGAGCTTAGCGCGAAGGAGAATCTGGAGTTTTTTGCAGCGCTATATGGACTAAAGGGGGAGCAACGCTCCAAACGCATCACAGCCGTAATGGAGATCGTTAATTTACAAGATCATTTAAGAAAAAGAGTAGACCAATACTCCGGCGGGATGAAACGCCGCTTATCATTGGCGATCGCGCTGCTGCATGAACCGCCGTTGCTTATTCTTGATGAACCTACAGTTGGCATAGACCCGGTGCTGCGGCTATCCATCTGGAAGGAACTAAAAGCGCTGAACCAGAAAGGCACCACCATTGTGCTGACCACGCATGTCATGGATGAAGCTGAAAAATGTGACCGGCTCGGAATGATCCGTGATGGCAAGCTGCTTGCTGCCGACACGCCTGCCGGACTGCTGCAAGCCACCGGTTCAGCTTCTATTGAAGAAGCCTTTTTATATTATGGAGGTGTGCGTTCATGAGAATCCGAGCGATCACCTTAAGGATTTTGCGACAGTTTATTCATGATAAAAGAACGATGGCATTAATGTTCATTGCACCACTCCTCGTTCTAAGCTTAATGAGCTTGGTCTTCAACGGTGACGCCTATGAACCCAAAATCGGTGTGTCCGGTGTACCTCTAAATATGTCAGCTGCGTTAAAAGAACAAAATGCCATCATCAAAGAATATGCCAGCGCAGAGCTGGGAAAAGGCGCTTTAGTTGAAGGAAAAATTGACGCTTTGATCACTTTGAACGGAACCGCCGGAGATTCGCAAGTAACGCCTCAAGTGCTGTTAGAAGGTAGCAACCCTACAGCCAATAAGGCAGTAATCATGACGCTGCAACAAATCTCCCAAAAACTTCTTCCAAGTACAAAGGAACAATTACAGCCGCAGATCAGCTATCTTTACGGTTCTGAGAATATGAAGACGATCGACCGTTTCGGTCCCATTATGATTGGCGTATTTGTTTTCTTTTTCGTATTCTTGATTGCAGGTGTATCCTTCTTAAGGGAACGAACCACAGGCACGCTTGAACGCCTACTTTCGACTCCATTAAAAAGATGGGAGATTGTGCTCGGGTATGTATGTGGTTTCGGCATATTTACCGTTTTTCAGGCGCTATTGATCTCATGGTATTCCATACAGATTCTTGGCATTATGATGACAGGCAGCTTTGGTTACGTATTGCTGATCACATTACTCCTATCGATGACAGCGCTGACGTTGGGCACACTGCTGTCGGCTTTTGCAGCCAATGAGTTGCAAATGATACAGTTCATTCCACTCATTATAGTGCCACAAATCTTCCTCAGTGGATTATTCCCGCTCGATACCCTCCCACTGTGGCTCCAGCGCGTTGGCCTCGCTACACCGATCTATTACGGATCAGAAGCTCTGATGAACATTATGGTCCGTGGCAAAGGATGGAGCGCAATTGCAATGGATGTCTATGTACTTATAGGATTTTCGCTGCTATTTATGCTGCTGAATGTATTGGCACTGCGCAAGCATCGCAAAATGTAACTTCACAAAAGCTATTATCATTGAAACAAAATGAATCAAGCATGGAGGGTTATTGTAATGAAAGAGGAAGTTTCTACGGAACAAAATATAGAAGAGCAGTGGATAGAAGAGCTGCTGACCCTTGGCAAAGACGAGAAACTGACACCGAAGCAGATTTCTATTCTACAAGCGGCGATTGAGGTGTTTTCCGAAAAAGGATACTCTGCGACATCCACGAGTGAAATTTCTCAGAAGGCGGGCGTGGCGGAGGGAACGATTTTTCGCTATTACAAGACTAAAAATGATCTGCTGCTTGCCATAGTAGGTCCTACCATGAGTCGCATGCTTGCGCCTTTTGTGCTGCGGAATTTCAACGGCGTGCTTGATATGCCCTACGACAGCTTTGAGGAGTTCCTGCGGGCATTTATGATCAATCGGCTGGATTTCGCCCGCAAGAATTTTAAAATTCTTAAGATTCTTATTCAGGAGATTCCTTTTCAGCCAACAGTTAGAGCGCAGTTTGTAGAGAATATTCTTAGCAAAATACTGGAGCGCGTGATTGATATTGTTGAACATTTTAAGGAAAAGGGTGAAATCATCGAGGTGCCTACACCCACACTTATACGCTTCACACTCTCATCTGTCGTAGGTTATTTGATGAATCGCTTGCTGCTGCAGCCAGATAAGGACTGGAACGACGAGGAAGAAATCAACCTGACGATCGCTTTTATCATGCATGGAATAAGTAAAACAACACCCCCTATTTGATGCGCACGCCCGTTCTGTTATCATAAGTACTATATTAAATTCGGGCTTTTCAAGATCAAGTTATGAGGAAGGAATTATGTTATGGGCTTTAGTGTATCAGAACGGGTAATCAAACTGCTGTGCGGCAAGTCTATTTTTGAAAAAGGATTAGCTTATTACCAAACTGAAAGTGTCGATATAATTGAAGTTGAAGAATACAATGACTCCATTCCAGATTTGCCCCGCTCTCGATATGAAGCCATTGTTCAGGGGGCGATCGACTATGAAGTTATGGTGGTCATTGATATTGATGGGGATGTCCAGGCAGAGTGTAATTGTCCAGCCTACTCCCATGGGGGGCCATTCTGTAAACATATCGCGGCTGTGCTGATCAACGTTGACGCCCTTAAAACTGGCCGAGATCGTTCAGAGCCTACCGGAGCTTCGCACCTGTCCTCTATAGAAGATACTGAGATTCTAACCCCACGTATTTTTACAGATACTGCGCAAGACAACGGGGGAAAGTCCAGAGATCAACAGCTCGTGAGCAGCCTACTGGGGATGTTCAGCAACCATACACCGCGTCCTAGCGGTACGGGGGCTTTTGTAGATAACAGACTTCCTCTAAATATAGAGTTTACATGCAAGCCGTTCACTTATAGTTACAGCCACACCATGCTGGGTATAGAAATGAAAGTCGGTCCAAAACGTCTATATATTGTTCAGAAAATAAGGGGATTTCTAGAAAGCGTACACCGCGGAGAATCCTTTGAGTTCTCGAAACATTTTATCTATGATCCTGCCATTTACAGCTTTCGGAAGGAAGACAATGTTGTTCTACAGAAGCTGATTGATATTGTATTAAATGAAAAAATGTACCGCGATAACGTAACTCCTTACTCACCTTATGGGGGAAGTATTGGGGGAGATCGTTTGCTGGCCGTCCCTCCTTTTTTCTGGGAGTCGCTTCAACCTGCGCTTTCAGAGGTCTCGTCGGTATTTTTGCAACAAGAAGAGGTGCTATACGAAGGCATCCACGTGTCCAATGAGGCGCCTCCACTCAGCTTTGAATTTGAACAGGCAGAAGAGGATGGATATCATCTGGATATTCAAGGACTTGAGCAGATTTCGGTCTTAGAAGATTACGGGATAGTACTATCGGAAGGTAAGTTGCTGAAGCTATCCCCTCAAGAATGCATACGCCTTGCTGAAATGAAAAAAATGCTGGATTCCTCCCGCCGAAATGGTATCGATATTGCCCCCGAGCAAATGGAGTCTTTTATGGACAAGGTTATTCCTGGTCTGAAAAAGCTAGGCAACGTCCATATCGCCGATTCCATCGCGGATCGGATTGTCCAACATAGGCTTATCGCGAGACTTTATCTGGACCGTGTGAGAGATCGGCTGCTCGCCGGACTAGAGTTCCAATATGGTGACATTGTGATCAATCCCTTAGATGAAAAAGCCCATGTTCGCGGGACGAATTTGATTCTTTTGCGAGACGGGGAGGGAGAAGCCCGCATTCTGGAGCTGATGGAGCACGAATCCTTCGCTAAAACTGAAGGCGGATATATTATGACAGACGAAGAGGGCGAGTACGATTTTTTGTACCATACCATTCCGCTGCTGGAACCGCTGCTTTCGGTCTATGCGACCTCCGCAGTCAAAGCAAGACTGTTCACGAGCACTACACCCCCAAAGGTGAGCATTAGTTGGAATGAAAAGACGGACTGGCTTGATTTTAAATTCGATATGGGCGGGATTCCAGAAGCTGAGATTGTTATGGTTCTAAAATCCCTGCAGGAAAAACGCAAATACTACCGCTTGCCTGATGGGGCCCTGCTACCGCTGGAGAGCGAGGAGCTTCAAGAAATCATTACCTTTATGAATGATATAGGCATCCGGGAAGGTGAGATCAAAGGGGTGGAATTTTCTCTGCCCGTTGTTCGCGGGCTACATTTGACCTCCACGGATGCTAAGAGTGACTCCATTAAGCTGGGCAGATCCTTTAAAAGGTTACTTGCGAACATGCGGAATCCTGAGAATCTTGATTTTCCTATACCTGACAGTCTGGTTCCTGTGCTAAGGGATTATCAACAATATGGATTTCAGTGGTTGAAGACGTTGGCCCATTACCGTTTTGGTGGTATTTTGGCGGATGATATGGGGTTAGGCAAAACGCTGCAAAGTATCGCTTTTCTCCTGTCAGAACTTCCAGAGATCCGCCAGAATGGATTGCCTGCCCTAATTGTCGCTCCTGCGTCTCTCACTTATAACTGGCTTAATGAGCTTAAAAAATTCACGCCAGAGATCAAAGCTGTCATTGCAGACGGTAGTCTAATTGAGCGCGGGCGGATTTTAAAAAATACAGCAAAAGCTGATGTAATCATCACTTCTTATCCGTTGCTTCGCAGAGATGTTCAGCTGTATGCTAAAAAGTCTTTTCATACCCTGATTCTCGATGAAGCACAAACTATAAAAAACCATACTACACAGACAGCCCAAGCTGTAATGGCGCTTCAAGCCCGGCACCGTTTTGCACTTACGGGTACTCCCGTGGAGAATGCGTTGGAAGATTTATGGTCCATTTTCGGCACCGTGTTCCCTGGGTTGTTTCCAGGCAAAAAAGCTTTTCATGATTTACCAAGAGAAACGGTTGCGAAGCGGGCGCGTCCCTTTTTGCTGCGGCGCTTAAAGAGTGATGTGTTAAAGGAACTTCCGGACAAAATCGAATCCGTACAAGCATGTGAACTGCTGCCGGAGCAAAAAAAGTTATATGTAGCTTATCTCGCCCGTTTGAAAAAAGAGGCGCTTAAGCATTTGACCCAAGATAGCTTCGGCAATAATAATCGGATCAAAGTTCTGGCGGGACTAACTCGTCTGCGCCAGTTGTGTTGCCACCCTGCTCTTTTTGTCGATGGATATGAAGGAAGCTCTGCTAAATTCGAGCAGCTGCTCGAAATTATAGAAGAATGTCGTAGTTCGGGTAAACGTATGTTAGTATTCTCACAATTCACAGAGATGCTCGGCCTGATTGGGCGTGAACTAGGATATCAGGGCATTCCATACTTTTATTTAGATGGTCAAACGCCTGTTTCTCAACGAGTAGATTTATGTAATAAATTTAATGAAGGAGAGCGTGATATTTTCTTAATCTCCTTAAAGGCCGGCGGGACCGGGCTCAACTTAACTGGGGCAGACACTGTAATCCTTTACGATCTTTGGTGGAACCCTGCCGTCGAGCAGCAAGCTGCGGATCGGGCTCACCGTATCGGGCAGAAAAATGTAGTGCAAGTAATTCGTCTCGTCACCCAAGGCACCGTAGAGGACAAGATGTATGAGCTGCAGCAGAAGAAAAAGAACTTGATCGATGAGGTCATCCAGCCAGGTCAAGAAAGCTTGTCTACCCTCACAGAGCAAGACATCCGGGAGATTCTAATGATCTAAATAACAACGTTGGAGAAAAAATCAGGATATCCTGCAGCCCATAGGGCTATCGGGATATCCCTTTTTCTTCAGATTATGCGATTGTAACTCCTGCACTAGCATAGCCAGCAACAGTTGTTGCAACGTCAATGCCAGCCGTGACCGTCGAAGTGAAGACCAACAACAAGCGTTCTCCCACAGTTACAGGGATGCTCAAACCTGTGGTATTACCACTGCTAATAGTTCCAAGAGCAATTAATCCTGTAAGCGGAGGACTTAACGTAACTAAAGCCCCAGGTACTGCTGTGAAGGTATTGTTAGGTGTAGTAGATCTGTATAATTGAGCCGTGATTGTTACCGTAGACCCCACCAAACTAACGGAAGCTGTCGCACTGAAATAGGCTGCCATAGACGTAATCGTTCCAGTTCTAGGAACCGAGAACGCAAAGTTCAGCAAGGTTCCAGCCGCTCCGGTGAGATCTATAGTACCGCCTGTAATACTGATATTAGTTGCACTGCTACCAAAACCAACTGCACTTGAAGTATTCAAAAGCCCCCCTAATACAGTGGTCATTGCTACTGGAAGACCAGAAGAATATGGAATAATTGCACCTGAACCAGTAGCACCTGTTGCTCCCGTTGCTCCAGTACTTCCTGTCGCTCCAGTTACACCAGCAGTTCCTGTCGCTCCAGTTACACCAGCGCTACCCGTCGCTCCCGTTGCTCCAGCACTTCCTGTCGCTCCCGTTACTCCAGCAGTTCCTGTCGCTCCAGTTACACCAGCGCTACCCGTCGCTCCCGTTGCTCCAGCACTTCCTGTCGCTCCCGTTACGCCAGCACCTGTTGCTCCCGTTGCTCCAGCAGTTCCTGTTGCTCCCGTTGCTCCAGCAGTTCCTGTTGCTCCGGTTACGCCAGCACCTGTTGCTCCCGTTGCTCCAGCAGTTCCTGTCGCTCCCGTTGCTCCAGCAGTTCCTGTCGCTCCAGTTACACCAGCACTACCTGTCGCTCCCGTTGCTCCAGCACTTCCTGTCGCTCCCGTTACGCCAGCAGTTCCTGTCGCTCCCGTTGCTCCAGCACTTCCTGTTGCTCCCGTTGCTCCAGCAGTTCCTGTTGCTCCGGTTACGCCAGCACCTGTCGCTCCCGTTGCTCCAGTGCTTCCTGTTGCTCCCGTTGCTCCAGCAGTTCCTGTTGCTCCGGTTACGCCAGCACCTGTCGCTCCCGTTGCTCCAGTGCTTCCTGTTGCTCCCGTTGCTCCGACGCTTCCTGTCGCTCCAGTAGCTCCAGCACCTGTGGCTCCGGTTTCGCCAGTACTTCCTGTCGCCCCCGTTGCCCCTGCACTTCCTGTCGCTCCCGTGGCTCCAGCACCTGTGGCTCCGGTTACGCCAGTACTTCCTGTCGCCCCCGTTGCCCCTGCACTTCCTGTCGCTCCCGTGGCTCCAGCACCTGTGGCTCCGGTTACGCCAGCACCTGTCGCTCCCGTTGCACCAACGCTTCCTGTAGCTCCAGTAGCACCTGTAATTCCTATATTTTCTCCATATAATTCAGAGTAGACAAGGCGATGAGCAGTCACTAATTGACCTGTGCTACTCTTCCCCCAAACTGAAATTTGAATGGGATCATCAATCGTAATAGGTGTTGTGAATAGAAATTCAAATGAATCAAAGTTTGCATAATAATCCCTATTAACCACTTGATTAGGAGCTAAATTAACCTGTTCACTTACATATAAAGTTCTTGTCCCATTCATATAATAGCCTTCGACTTGAACCGTTGACGGAGTATCATCACTCTGATTGACAATTTTAAGAGTAACAAGCTGAGTAGGTCTTACACCGCCTACCAGATTATTTTCTATAGGACCAGTAGATAGTTGACTCAATTTTCAACACCTCATTTTTTATGAATTTTAAAATACGCTTATTATTTGAATTGCGAAAATCAAATCAACCGAACAAGATTCTCCTCAATAGCTTTGTAAAAAACGTGGTTTTATCTATAATCATTCCTCCTACCTACTCTAAGTTGATAATCTATGAGCCTAGAAAATTAGTTCCTATTTTTTGGCTCTTTATAGTATTATTCTTATTTTGAATTAAGGTGTGGACATCCATTTAAAAACTACTATTACACATATTTGATTTATTAAAATAAGCTAAAAATCTGTAATGGTTTAATAGAATAAGAATCTAATAAGCAACGTTCCAGTCGACTTATAACATATGCCAACAAAACAGAGGGTAACCCGAGAGCCACACTAACGGCTACCGAATTACCCCTGTTATAAACACTGAACTTGAAGATAAATAAGCTTAAGTTAATTCATGAACAGACCAGACGATACCTGCTGAGTTCGCTCCACCCAAATTCAAAGGAACCGTCAAACCATTTGCCACATAGAACAAGCCAATCACATCACCTGCGGTTAATGCAAATTCTCCAGCTAGCGTCACAGTACCACTTCCCAAAATTGCTCTCAAATCTAATATAAGCGCTACATTCACATCAAGTACTGGGAACAACCCACTTACCAGATTTGTTGCAGTAGGAGAAGTTCTCTGAACTACGAAAGCCGGATTAACTCCAGCACCAAGACTGATAGAAAGTGAGGCAGTTGTGGAATAATTGATAGTCGCTTCAATCGAATATCTACCAGTTGTCGGAATGGTATAATTTCCACCAACTTCGTCGAAAGACGGGCTATCATAAAAAGGTGTTGTCACAGTCCAGCCAGTTAATTGTGTAGATGTGGAAATTGCCAATGAGGGTTTGAAAGCAGAAAACCCTTCTTGTTGAATATTCGGACCTGTTGCTCCAGTTACTCCGGTAGCTCCGGTAGCTCCGGTAGCTCCGGTTACACCAGCTATTCCAGTCGCTCCTGTTACTCCAGCTACTCCTGTTGCTCCCGTTGCTCCTGCTACTCCCGTTGCTCCAGTCGCTCCAGCTTCACCCGTTGCTCCGGTTGCCCCAGCTACTCCTGTTGCTCCAGTTGCTCCGGTTACTCCTGTTTCACCCGTTGCTCCGGTTACACCAGCTACTCCTGTTGCTCCAGTTGCTCCTGCTACTCCAGTCGCTCCGGTCACTCCAGCTTCACCCGTTGCTCCGGTTACACCAGCTACTCCTGTTGCTCCGGTTACTCCTGTTTCACCCGTTGCTCCAGTTACACCAGCTACTCCTGTTGCTCCTGTTGCTCCTGCTACTCCAGTCGCTCCGGTTACTCCTGTTTCACCCGTTGCTCCTGTTGCTCCGGTCACTCCTGTTTCACCCGTTGCTCCGGTTACACCAGCTACTCCTGTTGCTCCTGTTGCTCCAGTTGCTCCTGCTACTCCAGTCGCTCCAGCTTCACCCGTTGCTCCGGTTGCTCCAGCTTCACCCGTTGCTCCGGTTGCTCCAGCTACTCCCGTTGCTCCGGTTGCTCCGGTTGCTCCAGCTACTCCTGTCGCTCCCGTTGCTCCGGTCGCTCCAGTTGCTCCAGTTGCTCCATCCGCTCCGGTTGCACCAGTCGCCCCAGTTACTCCGTCTGCTCCTGTCGCACCAGTCGCACCAGTCACTCCATCGGCTCCGGTCGCTCCTGTGGCACCCGTTGCTCCATCGGCTCCCGTTGCTCCAGTTGCACCAGTCACTCCATCGGCTCCGGTCGCTCCTGTGGCACCCGTTGCTCCATCGGCTCCCGTTGCTCCAGTTGCACCAGTCACTCCATCGGCTCCTGTCGCACCAGTTACTCCGTCTGCTCCTGTAGCTCCAGTCTCTCCTGCTCCGGTAGCACCCGTTGCTCCAGTTGCTCCGTCTGCTCCCGTTGTTCCCGTTGCACCCGTAGCTCCAGTCTCTCCTGCTCCGGTCGCTCCGGTAGCACCCGTTGCTCCATCCGCTCCAGTTGCTCCCGTTGCACCAGTCGCACCAGTCACTCCATCTGCTCCTGTTGCCCCAGTCTCTCCTGCTCCGGTCGCTCCTGTGGCACCCGTTGCTCCATCGGCCCCCGTTGCTCCAGTCGCCCCAGTTACTCCGTCTGCTCCTGTTGCCCCTGTCTCTCCTGCTCCAGTCGCTCCCGTTGCTCCGTCTGCTCCCGTTGCTCCTGTTGCACCTGTAGCTCCATCTGCTCCTGTTGCCCCAGTCTCTCCTGCTCCGGTCGCTCCCGTTGCTCCTGTTGCTCCATCCGCTCCCGTTGCACCAGTCGCGCCAGTTGCTCCATCGGCTCCTGTTGCCCCAGTCTCTCCTGCTCCGGTCGCTCCTGTTGCACCCGTTGCTCCGTCAGCTCCCGTTGCACCAGTCGCCCCAGTTACTCCGTCTGCTCCTGTAGCTCCAGTCTCTCCTGCTCCGGTCGCTCCTGTTGCACCCGTTGCTCCATCGGCTCCTGTTGCACCTGTAGTTCCATCGGCTCCTGTTGCCCCAGTCTCTCCTGCTCCGGTCGCTCCTGTTGCACCCGTTGCTCCATCCGCTCCCGTCGCCCCGGTTGCACCAGTTACTCCATCTGCACCTGTTGCCCCAGTCTCTCCTGCTCCGGTCGCTCCAGTTGCTCCGTCTGCTCCCGTTGCACCAGTCGCCCCAGTCACTCCATCTGCCCCTGTTGCACCTGTCGCTCCAGTCTCTCCTGCTCCGGTCGCTCCAGTTGCTCCATCGGCTCCGGTCGCTCCCGTTGCACCAGTCGCACCGGTCGCACCAGTTATCCCTTGCGTTACACCAAGCAATTCTGCATGTACAAGTCGATGGGCAGTCACAATCTGGCCAACGCTATTTTTTCCCCATACTGAGATTTGAATCGGATCATCTACCAGACTTGTAGTTGTAAAAATAAATTCAAACGCATCAAAATCGGCATAATAATCACGTGTTATAACTTCATTAGGTGCTACATTTATCAGCTCGCTGACATATAAAGTTCTTGTCCCATCCATATAGTATCCTTGAACAAGAGCCATTGATGAATCAATGTCACTTCGGTTATCAATTTTGACAGTAACATGCTGAGTAGGTCTTACACCCCCTACCATACTATTGTCTATCGGTCCGGTAGATAAATAACTCAATTTCTCATCACTCCTTTAACGTTAACTGTGTCACAAAAATAATTATTAAATTAATACTGCCTGCTTCTCCCACGCAACTATGCGATGAGGATCTACCAATGCCCCCGAGTTCTGTTTTCCCCAGACTGAAATCCCAACCTCTGCTTCAACTGCTTCTACTGTTGTAAACACAAATTCAAATGCGTCCAAGTCGGCAAAATAGTTCTTAGTTAAAACTTGATTAGGTGCTAGATTTACTGTTTCATTCACATACATCGTTCTTGATCCGTTAAGAAGGAAACCTTGAATAACTAGATTATAAGGATTAAGAGAATCCCGATTAACTACTTTTACGGTTACCAGTTGCGACGGTCTGACCCCTAGGATCGGGCTGTTATCTATAGGTCCAGTAGAAAAAATAGCCATGTTTTATTCACTCCTCCCTTCCACTACAATTTGAAAGTTTAGTGGCTCCGTATAGTAATATTCCTTGGCTTGAGTTAGCGTGTGGACTGTTGTGCAAAGGAACAGCTAGTCCTATAACAAGACAGCCTTCTTTTTCCAAATTTATAATCTACTAAACTGATAATCTAACAACAAAGAGCAACCAAGATTGTTAAGAAGCTAACCACTATTGCTTTTTATGAAATATTAGGTATACTGGTAAAAATTAATTAAGCATCGATGAGCGGGAGAGTAATTAACGAGATCTAGTCCTCAGCGAGCCGGGAGAGTGTAAGCCGGTACAGATCCCTTTAATGAAGCGCACCCGTGAGATGGACTTCTGAACCTTAGTAGGAAGTCCCGGCTGAAGGCCGTTATCCCGTAAGGTGGCTGAACAACTTGTTCAGCAACGAGAGTGGTACCGCGAGCGCTAAAGCCCTCGTCTCTTTTGAGACGAGGGCTTTTTTGTATTTTCAAAGGAGGGTATACCATGTTAAATCAAATCATCAAAGACGGAATCGAGCACAGTGTACAACGTGTATTCAATACCTTAGGAGCTGACTATCCAGAGGACATTGCCATTCTGATCGAACAGCCAGCAAATCTAGAACATGGTGATTATTCATGCAATATCGCTATGCAGCTAGCCAAAACTCTACGTAAATCCCCAATGGTCATAGCAGAATTAGTGAAAGCAGAGCTTCAATTCCAAGGGCGCTTCGCCGGTCTTTTACAAAAAGTTGAAGTCGCTGCTCCCGGATTTATCAATTTGTATATGAATTGGCAAAGCTGGGCTGAACATTCCTTTGAACTGCCTGCCAGCACTGGGGAAAAAGTCATCATCGAGCACACTTCTATCAACCCCAACAAAGCCGCTCACGTAGGTCATCTAAGAAACGCCTGTATCGGCGATACTCTAGTCAGAATTATGAAAAGAACTGGGTATAACGTAGAGGTCCATAACTACATTGATGATCTCGGCAATCAGCTGGCGGATACAGTTGTTGGATTATTAAATATATCTTTAGAAGGGGAACACCAACGTTTCGGTGATTTTTGCTGGGATCTTTATGCCAAAGTGAACAAAGAATATGCGCTGAACCCTGAGATGACACATAAGCGCACAGATATACTGCACTCCCTTGAACAAGGGGGCGGTAACGAAGCCTGGCTGGGCAACCTTGTAGCTGAACGCATCGTTAGAGAGCATGTAGAGGAAATGAAACATTTTGGAATTTATTATGATTTGCTGGTATGGGAGAGCAGTATTTTAAAAGAGGGATTTTGGGCAGCCGCAGCTGAGCTACTGAAGCAGACAGCCGTTTTTGTACAAGAGACTGAAGGTAAACTCGCAGGCTGCTGGGTGCTAAAGCAAGGAACAGAGGCTAACATTGGAGCGGATTCAGAGGAGCATCAGCTCGATAAGGTGCTGGTGCGTTCGAATGGGATTTTAACGTATACAGCCAAAGATATTGCCTATCATCTCTGGAAATTTGGTCTTTTGACCAAAGATTTCTCCTATAGCGAATTCTCGTCCGGTTTATGGACAACTGGATTAACTGGAACCCAAGAATCTTATGGGCAGGCGGACAGAGTCATCAATGTGATCGATTACAGACAGGAATATCCACAACAGATGGTTAAGCAAGCCTTAGGGGCACTAGGTTATAACGAGCAAGCAGACAAACTCCATCATGTGAGCTATGGTGTTGTATCTCTTAGTCCCGCTTCGGCGGCCGAGCTGGGTATAGATATTTCAGAAGGCAAATCTTCTTATGCTATGTCCGGGCGCCAGGGAATCGGGATTAAGGTAAGCGATCTGGTGGAGCTTATGGAACAGAACATTGAGCACACACGTTCCGATAAAGACGGCCTCTCCAGCCGATTGATTGCCACTGCTGCGATTCGCTACTATCTGCTGCGGTTTAATTTAGGAACGGAAATCGTGTTTGATTTCAAACAGGCTACCGAAATATCCGGCAATAC
Source organism: Paenibacillus sp. FSL P2-0121 (assembly GCF_037975345.1). NCBI lineage: Bacteria > Bacillati > Bacillota > Bacilli > Caryophanales > Paenibacillaceae > Paenibacillus > Paenibacillus sp. FSL P2-0121. Next base: position 5,680,124 of record NZ_CP150245.1, read on the forward strand.
CGGAGTTTATCTGATGTATACTTTTGCGCGTGCGACAAGCGTTTTGAGTAAAGCTACGATCCCAATCCTTACAGCTGCCGCACAGCTTCAGTTCCCTTCCGAATTGGAAAAAGCAGAGCTTGCGCTGCTAAGACAGCTAAGCCTCTGGCCCGAGATATTACATTCAGCAAGTATAGAGTTAACGCCAAATACGCTCTGCACTTACGCACATACCTTAGCTACACTGTTCAACAACTTCTATTCTGCATGTCCGATTCTAAAAGGCGATCCAGCTACGATCGAATTCCGCCTCTGGCTCACTTCAAGATTCAAAGACATCTTGGGAGATGTGCTCGAAGTGCTTGGGTTACCGACACCGAGCCGAATGTAAAAAACACAAAAAAGGCAATCTCCGCGCTTAACGCGGAGATTGCCCTTCTATATATGTTACTTATAAATCTCTATCACATTTCCAGCTTCCGTGCTGAGACGATCAAAGTCCGCACGTTTGATGCGAACACCACCACTACGATAGCGGTTAGGTGTACCTTCTGTTTGCACTTCCGTACCGTTGATAGTAATTTGACTAATCTCACGACCTGTAAGGTGATAGATAAAGTCTACCTTAGTGCCTGCATATTCAAAACTAAAGTGCATTCCATCCAGCGAGTCCGGCAGAATAGGGTCAACAATTAAGTCTCCACCTTCCGTACGGATCCCCAGTGCATTCGAGATTAACTGGTTCATATAGATCCCAGGACCGCTGGAATAGATTCTCCAGCCACCTTTAACAGCTACGTCACCATTGCGCAGTTTATCGAAATTCTCCTGTGCCTCATAACGGGTGTTAAATTTACCATCCGAGCTACTGAAATAGGAGTTAGCTTGACGTAGTTCAGCGTTTGGCACCACATCGCGGATTCCGATCGGATTAATCGCTGCCAGACCCTTCCAGACCTGATCGGTTTTACCGAGCTTAGCCATAGCCTCTACATAACGGATATGTGCATGCACATACTGAAGTCCAATTTCCCGGCCAAAGTTAGCCGCTTGCTCCGCACGTTTGAAATGAGTGCTGACCCCGCCAACATATTGAGCTGGACGATTCATCAGACGCACACCGTCAGGGCAGAATAGTTTATCCTGAATGACATCATAGTGTGCTTCGGCCTGTTCCGGAGTAAGCAGCTCACTGATCATACTGCGCGTCATAGGCAGCAGACGGTACTGAATACCTGTTTCTGTGTCACTTGGGTGCACCATAAGCTTAATCTGCTCAGGGTCCTCCATATACAGGAAGCCAGGAATCACTTCGGATTGAAGCATATGAGTATGGAAATCCTTACGGATTCCTTCCACCATCGCCTTCAGTTCCTCTGCCTCAGCTTGATCAACTGAACGAAGTACCTCTGAGAACTGATTAAGTGTCTGATAGGTAAGCGCCACTGTCCAGCTGCTAACCATATACTGCTTCAGCTGTGGATTTGCAGGCTGGAGCGTATCATCCCAGTCTCCATCACCGTAAGAAGACAGATGTGTGTCATGCAGGAAATGATCCTTAATATAAGCAATTTCCTTCCGTGCGTGATCCAGCAACGTCGCTTTTTCTTCTGTAAAGTCAAAGCTGTGCTTACGGGTATACGGTACTGTTGCTCCCAAGATGCTGTAATCCTGAGTTACTGCCAAGTAGTCTCCAAGCACCTTAAGCGGCCATACAATAATATCTCCATGACTTTCTTCTTGTTGTATCTTCGTGTATTTATCAAACATGAACCACTGTGGCCAGTTGCCATCATCTTCATATTGATGACTATACAGCGTCAGCAAAATTTCCCGAACCTGTTCGTATTTTTGCGTAGCCATGAAATATTCCACAGGTCCCTGACATACATCCCGGGTTCCCCAAGCAGCGCCACCATATTGCTCTAAACCATGTGGAACCGAATAGTGAACCAGCATGTTATGTGTGTACCACCAAGTCAGAGCGTTAACCTTAAACAGTTCACCTTCTGTTCCGTCCCCAAGCGTCAGGCGGAAGCCATTCATCACACCAGCATAAAACGCGCGATAAGCAGAAATTTCTTCCTCAGCTGAACGATTTCTTGGAGCAAGTGACTTACCATCCAGAAGCCCTTGAATATTCAAGGTCCATTCACTGCTGGCAGACAGCTCCAGAACTGCTAACGGCGCTTCAGTTGGTTGAACCGGAGAGACAAGTCTACCTTCATCCTGCAGAGTTAACTCCGCACCCTGTACCTGTAATTTATACTGTAAGTCAGGATATTCACCAGCACTTAGTGCGCTTCTGTCAGCCGAGAAGATTACTGCTCCACCTTCTTGCTTAGATTGATATGGAAGCTCGTATTCATTAACGTTCATGGTGATTTGATTAGTGACTAAATAACGATAAGCTCGTCCGCTTTCCGAACGCACATTCAGGAATATCTCTGGCGAATCTTCGGTGGTGTAGTTCGTAATAATGAAGCATTCACCATCTGTTCTGTAATACCAACGAGCATAGTTGAAACCAACCTCAAATAGAGAAGGCATGGTCAGCAAACGATATTCACCGTTCCACTCTACATAAATGCGTTGTCCTGAAGCTTTTGGAATGTTAAGCGCATTTCTTGGATTGGACATTAGCTTGTTGAAATTGGTATTTCCAATTACCACTTGGGAGTTAAAGATCCCGTACATATAAGAAGTTGTTGTGATGACCTTATCATTAAGTCGAGCGTTATCCCCACTCATCAGGATATGGCCGTGTGGCCGTTCTACGCGCATTTCTTTCTCTTTTAATACTACGTGCTCATAATTCTCAGTGAAAAAGGAAAGTAGTGTGTCTCCTTCTCTCTCCTCCTGATAACGAACCGGAAACAAGACCCCGATCTCTTTCTCTGTCAGCGAATCTGCAGCCAGCGGTGCTCCCAGCTCCTTCGAGAAGAAAGAACGTTCAAGTGCTGCTTCAGCTTCTAAAGGTAAATCTTTAACAGCATCCCAAGCCGCAGCAATATCATTAGCAAATTCTAGCGCAGTGATCGCTTCTGGATGATCTTGCTTAAACAATCCGTAGAACACAAACCGTGTTTCCCCGCTCAGCTTCACCCGTTCCGATTGCAGCGCAGTATATGCAAATTCATATTGATAGATCTCATTACTTAATTGCTCACGACCCAAGCTCTCTGGTTGGTTGGTTTCTTTATAGGACAGTCCAAAGAATTGAAAACCGTCTGTTGAGAAGCTTGTTGCCTTGGTAAGTGAACCCTGTTGCAGATATGGGAATTTCCCGCCCTGCGGCTGATTCTGTCTAGAGCAAACAACGTACCCGTTGGATTGATCCTCAAATACCGCATGATCGATATACTGTGACAGGTAAGCTTCATTACTGCGGACAGCGGCGATATCAGCAATCCCTACATCCTGTCCGTACACAAGATCTACCTCTGCATTTTGTCCAGTAAGCTTCACATCCCAGAACCAAGCTCCTCCTGCAGTAGGGGTGAAAATAACTTGATATTCAATATTTTCCGCGGTACCTTCCCAAACCAAACGGTTTCCAGCCTTACGTACAGTGCTTGAAGAATGAATGCCCAGCAAAGGAATGGCTTGAATGTTTCCATCATTGTGCACTCGCAAATATAGATTGGATAATGAACCATCCACAATGCTTGGCAGCAATTGATTGATCATTGTCCGTTCGTAGAGGACTTGGAACAAGTCCCCGCTGTTTGTAAAAGTGAAGGATAGATCCCCGGCGTTTAAACGGATGTTAGTATTCAAATTAGTAGTCATATTATACACTTCCTCCATTACGGCGTTACTGCCGTATATATTCTACTTATGCTAATGTTAAGCAAAAATCCCGTTCTTTAACCTCATTGCTGTTCGAACCGACGAATAATTTAAATCGTCCCGGATCGCTGCTAAAGCTTAGATCGCTATGATAGTAACGAAGCTGCTGTTCGGTAAGTGTAAAGGTCACTTCACGACTTTCCCCTGGTGAGAGGTTGATTTTGGCAAAATCCTTCAGTTCCTTCATTGGTCTGACGACCTCTCCGGAAATGTCTCGGATATACAGCTGCACTACCTCTTCCCCATCCACTTCTCCAGTATTGGTCACCGTAACTTTTATTTCAATAGGCTGATTTTCAGTCATGATATCACCGGACAGAATTGGTTCACTATAGCTAAATGTCGTATAGCTCAGTCCAAAACCAAATGGCAAAAGCGGTTCATTAGGAATGTCCAGATATTGCGAGACATAACGTTTGTCGGCACCCGGAGCATGAAGTGGGCGTCCAGTGTTGAAATGATTGTAATAGACTGGAATCTGCCCAACGGATACCGGGAAAGACATCGTTAATCTTCCTGAAGGATTCTCATCTCCATAAAGTAGACTGGCAATTGCCGCTCCGCCTTCACTGCCCGGGAACCAAGCTTCCAGAATAGCATCTGCATGCTCGTACACACCGGCCAAGTCTAGTGGACGTCCATTAAACAACACCACCACGATAGGCTTATTCAGCTGTTTCAGACGTTGTAAAAGCTCAAGCTGCGCTTCCGGCAAACGGATATCTGAACGGCTGCCCGCTTCTCCACTCATCTCTGAATGTTCACCAAGCGCCAGTACAATCACATCAGCTTGCTTAGCAGCCGCTTCCGCCTCCAGCCACTGTTCCTCTGTAAAGCTATCGACTCCAGAACCTTCTGCAACAGTAATCTTACCCGCACCTGCGCGAGCTTGAAGTGCTGGTGCAAGACGGCTTGCCTCTTCCGTTGAACCCAACCACGACCACGGTCCAAGAATATCTCCGCTAGTAGCAAACGGTCCAATTAGCGCAATCCGTTGCTCTGCAGCAAGCGGCAGAACCTGATCATTCTTGAGCAGTACGCAGGATTTAGCCGCCAACTCACGCGCCGCATTTCGATGATCTTCACAGAAGATTACCTCACGCTCTTTCTCGACGTCAGCTCCGCGGAACGGATGCTCGAACAAGCCCAATCTTTGCTTCAATTTCAAAATACGAAGCACAGCTTCATCAATAATCTTCTCATCTACTTGTCCATCTGCAACAAGTGCCGGAAGCTGATGAACGTAACAAGCCGTCATCATCTCGATGTCTACACCAGCTTTGATGGCTTTAAGTGCTGCCTCAGCCTCATCCTCGGCGACACCATGTGGGATCAGTTCCTTCACTGCACCCCAATCCGAAATCAATACGCCATCAAATCCCCATTCTTCGCGAAGCAGCTGGCGAAGCAGCTTGACGTTGCCGCTTATCGGAATCCCATCAATCGTATTAAATGAAGTCATGACCATTTCTGCACCTTCATCCAGTGCTGCACGATAGGCCGGCAGATAATATTCACGCAGCTGCCGCTCCGATAAATCCACCGTATTATAATCGCGACCGCCTTCGGATAGACCATAGGCAGCAAAGTGCTTAATACAAGCCGCCAGACGATCCACATCACCAGTCAAGTCGCTTCCTTGAAATCCGCGCACAAACGCACGGGCAAACCTACCATTCAAATATGGATCTTCTCCTGTAGATTCCATTACTCTTCCCCAACGTGGGTCCCGTACAAGATCCGCCATTGGCGCATAAGTAACGTGCACACCGGAGACCGCCGCTTCTTTAGCCGCAATCTCGGCGCTCAGCTCTGCGCGATCCATATCCCAAGAGCAGCCAATTGCCAGCGGGACCGGAAAAATCGTCTTGAAGCCATGCACAATATCCGCCATCATCAGCAAGGGAATGCCCAATCTATTTTTGCGTAAATGGGCTTCCTGAACCGCGATGACTTGCGCTGCACCTGATAGACCAAGTACAGAGCCGCTGCTCTCGATCATGTGGTCCGTAATTCCCATGGATGCCATAGGGCCAGTGATTTGTCCTCCATCCTCTGCCCCTTCATAGAAATTAGCGGCTAGCTGCTGCAATTGTGCAATCTTTTCTTCAAGCGTCATCTGGTTCAACAAGGTAGTCAGTTGCTGCTCATTCATTTCAAATCCTCCATTGTTCAATTCTGCCGATGCCTATGAATGGAAAAACCCGTGTGCAAGAATTGCACGCGGGTCCTGTAGGTTCATTCCTACATGCATAGGGCGAAAGCTATTTTTTTAGATTGTTTAGTTCATCTAGAACCGGCTGAACGAGGGATTGTTTGCTCTTAACCCATTCTTTCCAGTTCGCCTCTAGATCGCCTGGTTTCAAAATCAGGTTAGTGTATTCTGTAGCATAGTCAAAGGAAGCCTGATTTTTAGCCTTGGAATCATACAACTGGTAGTCCCAGTCATATTCTGCCGTTGCTTTGTCTTTTAACGCAAGCTCAGCTTTTTCCTTGAACAGTTCTACAGAACGATCGCGATATTCTTTTTTGATCGCAGGGTTCACGACACTAAAGTCATCCGCCAAGACATACAGTCCTTCAAAACGGTTCGGATATTTCTTATCCAATGTTGTTCCTTCAGGGAGTAGGCTGATTAATTCGCCATTTTCGCCTTTTTTCCAGTCTGTTCCTTCAAAGCCCAAGTTAACAGTCAATTGACCTTCTTTACTTGTTGTATATTCCATGAAGTCCATAATCCGTTCAAATTTCTCTTTGCTAATATCTGGCGAGAAGATTACAGCAGACCAGAAGTTAACTTGATCAAGGTTACGATATTTACCGTCATCGCCAAGTACAATAGCTGTGTGTACTAGGTCATCACTATTTACACCTAGGTTATCTTTCATTTTAACGTCCATGTCTTTTCTGTAAGAAGCCAAACCACCTAGACTCGTAATACCGGAAACACCGTTAACTGTGAACTTTTGGCCAGATTCACCATTTTTCCAAGTATAAAACTCAGGGTGCAGTAATCCTTCTTTATAAGTAGTTTGAAGTTCTTTCAGTGCCGCTAACGTTTCATCGTTGGCTGGACCCCATTGGTATTTGCCATCTGCATCTTTATAGAATGCTGACTCTACTCTGGAATGCACGCTATTAGCCATTACAATATTAGTCAAAGCATCGTTGATGTCATAAGAAATAGGAATGAGTTTATCTCCTACCTTGCCAGGGTCTTTCTCTTTAAGCAATCTAGCAAATTCCATCAGTTCTGTAGTAGTGTAGGCATCCTTCAATTCAAAACCAACGGCTTTAGCCCAGTCAGAACGCAGAGCAATTACTCCGATTTGGTTAATGAGCGGATCTGCCGGCTTGTTCTCAAAGTATACCGGTCTTGGCAGAACATAAGTGCCACCTACCGCTTTCTCCAATTCATCGCCAAGTCCTGTCAACTTATAAGCGGCTGCCACATTCGGCCAGCGTTCTTTCCAGTCATCTGGCAGCTTGTACAGCAGCCCTTGATCAATGTAATTAAGCGCATCACCGTGAACATAGTTCCAGCTTGCTACGTCAGGAAGATCACCAGAGTTAATCCATAGGCGAAGCTTCTCAGCCCATGAATCCCATTCAATATAGTTGTAATCCCATTTAATATTGAACTTATCCGTAAAATATTTATGATACACGTTATCAAAATCAGATTCTGTTGTCTTAATGGTACTGGCTAACGAAATCTTCAACTCATCTTTATATCCATCTGTTGGATTGCCTGAATTTCCGCTATTAGCATTGTTGTCTGAGCTTGAGCATGCTGCCAACATGATTGGAGTAAGACATAAAACACCGGCAAGGATTGACTTTACAGATTTTCTTTTTAAAATATTCATTTTGTCCTCCTTAAATTGTGTGACTGACCCTCTTTTATATGGATAAATCATAAACCACTAGGTCTTGATAGCCCCTGTAAGTACCCCTTTGGCAAAGTGCTTTTGGAGCATTGGGAAGAAACACATAATAGGAACCATGGTAACGAATACTGCCGCCATTTTCATACCCATGGAGAATGATTGTTTACCCACTGCGTCAACACTTGTGGCATTCGATGCATTCACTTGGGCTTCCATAATGATAGATCGCAACACGTTCTGCAGTGGCATCTGATCCGCTTTCCGCAGGAAGATCATGGCGTCATACCATCCATTCCAGAAGGCTACTCCGTAGAACAATGTGATGGTAGCTACGATTGGAGCAGATAATGGCAGGACTACAGAGAACAGGATTCTCCATTCCCCAGCACCATCAAGTCGCGCAGATTCCATCAGGGACTCAGGCAGACTGCTAAAATAGTTCGACATCAGAATCAGGTTAAACGCACTGAAGCTTCCAGCCAGAATAACTGACCAAAGGTTGCCTGTCAGATGCAGATCCTTCATCACCAGGTACAAAGGTACAATCCCGCCATTAAAAATCATTGTGAACAGGACAAGCATAAAAATCAGCTTTTTACCCGGGAATTTATTGCGGCTAAGGCCGTAAGCCATACTTGTCGTTAAGAACAAGCTAAGCGGGAGTCCTAAGATTAAGATCTTAAAGGTATTCCAATACCCTGTCCCGATCCGCCCATCAGCAAAGAGTGCCCGATAGGATTCCAGTGTTGGGTTCTTCGGAAATAACATCATAGGGTTATCAGCGTATTCTTTTTGCGTAGAAAAAGAAATCATAATGACATTCCAGAATGGAATAAGAATGGCCAAAGCGCCTACACTCAGAATTACGAAAATCACATAATCCATAGCGGTCATTTTTTTATGGTCTTGCATAATTGTCAGCTTTTTTTTACTCATACATTTGCACTCCTTTCTTACCGGAATAAACCGTCTCCGCCCATAAGTTTGGCAGCTCTGTCTGCCAGAATCAGCAGAATCATATTAACAAGTGAACGGAACAAACTGACTGCAGTGGAGAATGAAAAGTCTGTTGAAGACTGGAACGTGATTCGGTAGATATACACATCTAGTACTTCCGAGACGTTTTTCGTTGCAGCGTTGCTCAAGTTAAAGATTTGGTCAAATCCAGATGACATCAGGCCACCGACAGAAAGGATAAACATAATCGTAATCGTCGGAAGAATGTTAGGCAGAGTAATGCGGAACATTTGCTGCAAGCGTGTAGCACCATCAATCTGTGCGGATTCATATTGGTCTGTATCAATACCAGAGATAGCGGCCATAAAGATAATGGCGCCCCAACCTGCTGATTTCCAGATATCCGTAAGATACAACATCGGAACGAACATTTTTTCAGAACCCAGGAAGTTAATGCCTGTCCCGCCAAACATTTGAATGAGGCTGTTAACCAGACCATCATAGGAAAGCACATTGATAACAACCCCGGATACTACGATCCATGACAGGAAGTTCGGAAATGTAAACACCGTCTGTAAAGCTTTTTTGTAACGATTCATGCGCAGTTCATTCAGCAGCAATGCCAATATGATTGGAAAAGGGAACTGAATAATCAGCTTACCGATGTTAATGGTTAACGTTCTCCATACGGCGTCAATAAAAGCTGGGTCACGGAATACATAGGTGAAATTCTCGAATCCGCTCCATGGGCTGCCCCAAATTCCTAAATTCGCTTTAAAATCTTTAAAAGCCAGAGATAGACCACCCATCGGCAGATAAGCGAATAGGAAAAGCCACACTAGTCCAGGAAGCACCAGAGTATAGACCATTCTGTTCTTCCAGACTTCTCTTAGGAACAGTTGGAATCTGCTGTCGTTCATTTTTTTAGCCGGTATTGCAACTTCGGATTTCAATTTGCATCTCCTCACTCTGCTTATGTCTTTTAGTTGTACAAGAAATCAAAGGTTGTCTTCAGATGTTCCTCCCAGAATCGCCATTCATGAGTTCCAGGGGTCTCAACATACTGAAATTCATAAGGGGTCGTCTCCAGATAAGCAGCGAATTCCCGATTCATCTCCACAAACGGATCTTCCGAACCACAGCAAGTCAGAATCGAAGGCAGGTTACGTTTATCGTCGACCAATTTAGCGGCTAAAGCGTACAGATCCTGATCCGGCTTAATTTGTAAGCGTTTTCCAAAAGTACCCGCCATCTCCCTCGCCATGTCCTTGGACATTTGCGGATCGTTTAATCGTTTCTGGAGATCGGTAACTCCTGATAACGAAACCACTTTGCTGTAACGCTCGGGATAGGTAAGTCCACATTTCAGAGCGCCATACCCGCCCATCGATAAACCAGCGATATACGTCTTCTGCGGATTATCATCCAACCTCATCATTCGGCCACAAAGCTCGGGAAGCTCATGGGTCACATAGTGGAAGTAATCCAGTCCGTACTCCATGTCTGTATAATAGCTCCTGTTTACTTGGGGCATTATGACTGTACAACCATATTGACTTGCATACTGCTCAATAGTAGTCATCCTGTGCCAAGTACTGGCGTTATCACCAGCACCATGCATCAGGTAGAGCGTTCCTCCAGACATGTTGCCTGAATCGACGGGGGAGATAATACTGATGGTCGTTGTCATTCTCAAGGTAGGAGAGCCTGTCTCAACTGTTAATAATGCCATGAGTTATCTCCTTTTCGTTCTTATTCATTTGTTTATTTTCTTGCAAGATCCCCGCTTAACCAGTACGGATTCGAATACCATATGTTTGTTTTGCGAATCACCTGTGATCAGGTCAAACAAAATTTCAACACTGGCCTTCGCCATATCCACTCCGGGTTGGCTGATCGTATCCAGAGATGGATGATAATATTCTGCCATTTCAATCCCGTCGAATCCGATAATCGAAACATCATTTGGAATTGATAAGCCCAAGGACAATAACGCCTTAGCCGCCCCAATGGCAATCGTATCTGATGCAGCAAAAACAGCAGTGATATCTTTTTTCTTATTGAGCAGACGTTTGGTAGCTGTAAAGCCAGAGCTTGGACTATATTCACAATCCTCTACCATTGAAGGGTCGTACTCAATTCCATGCTCCTCAAGCGCTTTGATATATCCCATAAGCCGCCGATTACCTGTTGTATTTTGCACCAGAGGAAATCTGGCCAAAAAACAGATATTGCGATGTCCTAATGAGATTAAATAGCTGACAGCCTTATAAGATTCCTGAAGATCATCAATGATCACGCTTGAAAAAACAGCAGGATCGACTTCTTTTGTAGTCGTGATGGTAGTCAGAACAAATGGAATTTTTAATTGTTTGAATTTATCTTCGGAGTGATCATACGTTCCGCCCATAAAAATTACGCCATATAGATTTTTTTCTTTTACAAGCTGTAGAGCGATATCGATCTCGTCTACTCCATCTTCTACATGCTGGATCATTAGCGGACATCCCCGCAGGTTCACCTGGCGTTCAACTTCTTTGATCATGTCGGCAAAAAACGGGTTTGAGATCCCTTTTACCATTAGTGCTATGGTATTGGATCGCGTTTTTTTCAAGTTGCTTGCATTACCGTTTGGAATATAGTTATGTTCTCTAACAACCGCCATCACTTTAGCTCTAGTTGTATCGCTTACAACACCGCTATTATTGATTACTCTGGAGACTGTGGCGATACCCACGCCTGATAGCCTTGCAATATCTTTGATATTCATATTTACCTTGCTCCACTCCTATGATGAGTCCCCCCTTCACCCGATGAAAATCAGGTTGTGGAAACGCATGAAATGATGGGAAACGTTTCCCACGACATCATTTTGAGTCCTTAGCGCGTTTTTTTCGCTTACTTCGTCCATTATGAACAGGTAATTTTTATAAGTCAACTAAAAAGGCAAAAAAAATTGTGATTCATCACTTTTTATTTGGTTAAAATTACAATAAGTCTATAGTTATTCAATCTACAAATTAGAAATAATTGGTATTTATATATCAAACAATAGTTTTCCTTGTTTTATTGACTTTAAAATAAGAATGGAATACCATCAATTTAGCGATTTTTATCGCAATAACAGAAAACGTTTCCACTCATTTTTCTAGTTTTTCTTTTTGTCACTTCGCTATCCTAGCTAGGAATATCAAGAGAAAGAAGGACTCTTTTTATGTTGAACATGGCTCCATTCGCAGCTAAGGCTCGTGAACGAAACCTGAATATCTTCAATGTTCGTGTGCTTCAAAACGGTAACCTTGTGGGAAAACTGGATCTCACGGAGGATATTCGGCGCTTGCAGCATTCCGTCAGCAAGTCTTTTACTTGTATGGCAGTAGGTCTTGCCATTGATGAAGGGAAGCTGACACTGGAAACAACGCTTAGAGATGTTTTTCCGGAGTATGCCTCTCCTCTTAAACAAACACCTCCTTCCATGCAGCCCGGAGATATAACTTTGTTCGATTTGCTGCGAATGAGTACAGGGCACGACTCCCCTCCATTTTGGGCTGAAGAGAGATTAGCCTTGAAGGATAAAAATTGGGTGCAGCATTATTTGTCTCTGTCTTTAGACAGAGCTCCCGGAGAGAAATTTACATACAGCAGCGGAGATACCATTATGATCTCTGCAATGGTGCAAGCCCGCGTCGGGCAAACCGTAAAGGATTATCTGGTACCTCATTTGTTTGCACCTCTGGGCATAAACAATGTCGATTGGGAAACAACACCTCAAGGGGTAACCCTTGGCTGTGCCGGACTTCAGATTAACACGGAAGAGTTAAGCCGGTTTGGACAGCTGCTTTTACAGCAAGGAAAGTGGCAGGGCCAGCAACTAATTCCCGCAGCATGGATCGATTTTGTTACACAAAAACAGATCGACAATGATGGAAACGACGACTGGGGAGAAGGATACGGCTGTCAATTCTGGCGCTGCTCCCACGACGCTTACCGTGCCGATGGCGCTCATGGACAATTCTGTCTTGTGGTGCCGGACGCTCAAGCAGTCATTGCAATTAACAGCATGGAAGATAGCATGCAGGGAATCCTGGATACCGTCTGGGAGGAAATCTGGCCGCTTCTTTAGGAGCGGTCTTTTTTTATGGCTTGAGGTTAGCGTGCGCATAATGGGTAATTTACATTCTTCCGCGATTAGTACTTAACACCGCCAAGTAACCAGCGCTGTTTGAGGCTGAGGAGGCTTGCGGACTCAGATGACGTTATTTACTCTTTTATCGCCTTTTGAGCAACGTTTCGGACTCCAGCGCAGCTATTCCTGAGAAAGTAGCTCATTTGGGGCACATTTGGTACCAATAGCGACGATGGAGTCCGATGACATCGCAAATCCCGCACTTTTCAGCATTTAAGGTCCTCTGTGTCCGATAGCTGCTGCGTATGTGCAAAATAAGTAACTCAACAGATGATAAGTAACTAAACACGCCCAAGCGTTCACACCAATAAATGCTCAAACCGTATGTCCCCAACGCCAAACACGCCATGCAGTCAACACCAATAGATGCACAACACCAAGTAACCAGCATTACTTAGACTGAGGAGGCTTGCGGACTCAGATGACGTTATTTACTCTTTTATCGCCTTACGAGCAACGTTTCGGACTCCAGTGCAGCTATTCCTGAGAAAGTAGCTCTTTTGGGGCACGTTTGGCATCAATAGCGACGATGGAGTCCGATGACATCGCAAATGTGGCGCTTTTCAGCATTTAAGGTCATCTGGGTCCGATAGCTGCTGCGTATGTACAAAATAAGTAACTCATCACACCAAGTAACCATTACTTTCTGAGGCTGAGGAGGCACGCGGACTCAGATGACGTTATTTACTCTTTTATCGCCTTTTGAGCAACGTTTCGGACTCCAGTGCAGCTATTCCTGAGAAAGTAGCTCATTTGGGGCACGTTTGGCATCAATAGTGACGATGGAGTCCGATAACATCGCAAATGTGGCACTTTTCAGCATTTAAGGTCATCTGGGTCCGATAGCTGCTGCGTATGTGCAAAATAAGTAACTCATCACACCAAGTAACCATTACTTTCTGAGGCTGAGGAGGCACGCGGACTCAGATAACGTTATTTACTCTTTTATCGCCTTTTGAGCAACGTTTCGGACTCCAGTGCAGCTATTCCTGAGAAAGTGGCTCATTTGGGGCACGTTTGGCACCAATAGCGACGATGGAGTCCGATGACATCGCAAATGTGGCACTTTTCAGCATTTAAGGTCCTCTGGGTCCGATAGCTGCTGCGTATGTGCAAATGTGATCTAGTCGCTCGAAGTTTGATGTTCAATGATGGTTAGCAGCTCAACACACCAAGTAACCAGCATTACTCAGACCGAGGATGCTTGCGGACTCAGATGATGTTATTTACTCTTTTATCGCCTTTTGAGCAACGTTTCGAACTCCACAGCAGCTATTCTTGAGAAAGTAGCTCATTTGGGGCACGTTTGGCATCAATAGTGACGATGGAGTCTGATAACATCGCAAATTCCGCATTTCTCAGCATTTAAGGTCATCTGGGTCCGATAGTTGCTGCGTATGTACAAATGCGGGCTAGATGCTGGAAGTTTAATGTTCAACGATGACTCGAATTTCGACGTTTAGATCAAGAAGGAAGACAAAGCACCCCGTGTGTGACCTCGAACTAAAACTCGCGCACGCAAAAACAGCCTTCCCGAAGGAAGGCTGTTAATTGACGTCCCGGAAGGGATTCGAACCCCTGACCGTGCGCTTAGAAGGCGCATGCTCTATCCAGCTGAGCTACCGGGACATATAAGAAATAAATACTATGTATTGACGCAACGATATTTATTATACCTTATTCAGCGGATTTTTCAAGTCAAAACAACTTAGAAAAATAATAAAAGTGTTTCCGGTGCAGCTTTTTCACACATCAGCGTAACCACAGGAAATGAAAAAAACGGCATTTCTGCCGTCCTTTTCAGCCATTCCAGTGTGCGTTTTACAAACCTTCGATATTTACTCCAGCTTTCGAAAACGCTTCTCCAGCTGCTTTTTTAAATCCCCAAAAGTGAGTAATTCTCGTTGAAACTTGGAATGCTCATCTTCTGGCGACATGAAGTTACTGCCTGTAAATGCACTTGAGGTCACATCTTGAAAAGCGTCATGCATATTGTTATCAAACCAATCGGTGGAGGTATCAGCATCATTAGTCAGAATACGGACAATCTCATATCCTTCTTCACGCCGATCCTCAACGATATACACCAAAAGCGCAGGATCACTAACAGCACCCGGCAAAACACCCACTTCTGCACAAGGCGCACCATCGTACTCCATCATTCTGCGAATTTTGGCGTCTTTAATATAATACACCTGTCATCCTTCCCTCCTGGCAAATTCCCCTCTCCCCTAGTGTTCGGATAAGGACATACATTTTATGCCTTCCTTCGGCATATATCTGTATTACTTGGCAAAAAAGTAAGGACAACAATCGCACAAAAGAGAGGATGAACCATCATGTGCGGAATAACCGGATTTATCCAGTGGCGCGGAGATCTCACTCAGCACTCGCAGCTGCTGGTCAAAATGACTGAAACTTTAGCAAACCGCGGCCCCGATGCAGCCGGAACCTGGATCTCAGGCCCCTGTGCTTTCGGTCACCGCAGACTTAGCGTTATCGATCCGGAGAACGGTGCCCAGCCCATGATCACCCGCCATGAGGAACAGGTATACGCGATTGTTTACAACGGCGAATTATATAACGCCCTCGAACTCAAACAGGAACTTAAGCAGCGAGGGCATCAATTCCGCACCCAGTGCGATACAGAAGTGCTTCTGCATTCCTATATCGAATGGGGGCCGGATTGCGCAGAGAAGCTCAATGGAATCTTTGCTTTTGCAGTATGGGACGGTCTTCGGGACCAAGTCTTTTTTGCACGTGACCGTTTAGGTGTGAAACCCCTGTTCTACAGCAAGGTTGATGATGTCCTGGTTTTTGGCTCAGAGCCTAAAGCGTTACTACAGCATCCCAAGGTACAACCAATCGTCGGTCCTGAAGGTCTCGCAGAAATCTTCATCATCGGTCCAGCGCGTACACCGGGTCATGGTGTTTATAAGGATATGCAAGAGCTTCGTCCAGGTCATGCTATGATCTATAGCCGTGAAGGTCTGCGCAGTTATGCCTATTGGAAGCTGGAGAGCGCAAAGCATACTGACAATGAAGCAGAGACAGCCGCTAAGGTGCGTGAACTGCTCCAAGATACACTCGAACGCCAACTGGTCTCAGACGTCCCTGTTTGCTCTCTTTTGTCGGGAGGGCTGGATTCCAGTGCGCTGACGGCACTTGCAGTGGATTACTACAACCGGAATGGTCAGGGACAAGTGGATACTTATTCCGTAGACTATGTAGATAACGACAAACATTTCAAAAGTCATACTTTCCAGCCGGGAGCAGATGGGCCGTGGATTAAACGAATGGTCGATGAATTGAATACAAACCACCACTACATCTCGTTCGATACCCCGGAGCTTGTAGAAGCGCTGGATAATGCATTGTACACTAGGGATTTACCAGGGATGACCGATGTGGACTCTTCTTTGTACTTATTTTGCCGGGAGATTAAAAAGAACGCGACAGTAGCTATTTCCGGTGAAGCGGCGGATGAGATTTTTGGCGGATACCCTTGGTTCCACCGTGAGGAAATGCTCTCCTCAGGCACTTTTCCTTGGTCAGTTGCTCCGAAAATGCGTGCAAGTCTACTTTCCCCAGAAATTAACGAGTGGATTCGTCCACTGGAATATTTGGGTGACAGATATAGTGATGCGGTGGCTGAAGTTCCGAAATTGGATGGAGAAACAGGAAAACAAGCACAAATGCGCGTAATGTCCTATCTGAATATCACCCGCTTCATGCCTACTCTACTAGACCGTAAAGACCGAATGAGCATGGGCGCAGGGCTAGAGGTACGTGTTCCTTATTGTGATCACCGACTCGTTCAATATGTATTTAATATTCCGTGGGAAATCAAGAATCTGGGGGGCCGTGAAAAAGGGATTTTGCGTAAATCTCTTGAAGGCATTCTTCCAGACGATGTGCTCTACCGCAAAAAAAGCCCTTACCCCAAAACTCATAATCCTGCCTATTTAAATGCGGTACGAACTCAGGTATTAAACATTCTGGATGACTCCACTTCACCCCTACTTCCGCTAATTAATGCTGCCAAAATCCGTGAGATCGCCGCTTCCCCAGAATCCTCAACCAATCTGCCTTGGTTCGGCCAGCTCATGTCCGGTCCTCAGCTGTTTGCTTACCTCGCCCAAGTGGATCTCTGGCTGCGTAAATATAACGTCTCCATCCAATAAGCGCGTAGAGAACTGAGGTAATCGACAAGCCAAACAGCAAGTCCCCGTATCCGGTGGCTTGCTGTTTGGCTTGTATTTGCAATGATTACTCTACGATCTTATCTGAACGATCTTTAAAAGTTAAAGTTGTCCGGGTCCGGGCCAAATCGATGGTCTTTGTTCAAGCCCTCGATAGCTTTGACATCCTCGTCACTAAGCGTAAAGTCAAAGAATCCGGCATTCTCCTTGATTCGATCCGCATGTACGGATTTAGGAATCGTAATGACACCTTGCTGCAAATCCCAGCGAAGTACAATTTGAGCAGGGGTCTTGCCATACTTCTCAGCCAACTCTTTTAAGAGCGGTAGATCAAGATTCCCCTGCATTAATGGACTCCATGCTTCAAGCTGAATACCCTGTTCATTGGCATATTTCAGCAGCTCGCGCTGAGTCAACAGCGGATGGAATTCCACCTGATTCACCACAGGCACCACTCCGGTATCCTCGATGATATCTTTCAGATGATGAACCTGAAAATTGCTCACGCCGATAGATTTGATGAGGCCTTCTTTTTGCAGATGAATTAAGGCCTTCCATGTCTCACGATATTTCCCTGCCACCGGCCAGTGTATGAGATACAGATCTAGATAGTCCAGACCCAGCTTGCGCCGGCTATCCTCGAACGCTTTTAGCGTAGATTCATAACCTTGATCAGGATTCCGTACTTTAGTTGTAATAAACAACTCATCCCGGGCCACTCCACAATCACGAATAGCTTGTCCTACGCCTTCTTCGTTATTGTATCCGGCTGCCGTATCAATACTGCGATATCCTAATTCCACTGCGGTTTTGACCGCATGAATAACCTCTTCGCCATCTTTAGTCTTATACACGCCAAGACCCAGCCACGGCATGGTCACCCCGTCATTTAAAGTAGGACCACCCGAGAACGGTGCATTCAATTCACTCATCGCTTAACCCTCCAAGCTTATTGTTATTTCGTTAAACATACTTAACCTATTTATCCACTTAAGAAGCAAACGCTACCATAAAAAGTATAGCAGATGGCTTCATCATTCCCCAAATCCTTACAAAAAAACGGAGGCGTAAGCGCCCCCGCTCTTCTTTATTTCTCAATTAGTTTGAAATCATCAAAATGGAATTCAGGAGAAACAATACAGGATACCAGCGTTGGCTCTTTGCCTAACGAGCGCGCGGCCTGCCATACTCCCGCTGGAACAACCACTTGTGGCTGCTGGCCTGCAGCAATATCGAGACCCAGAATAACTTCCTGCACATCCTCAGGCTTATCTCCATTACCTCCGAGACTTAGCACGATTGGACTACCGGAATGCCACAACCAAACTTCATCGGACAATACAGTATGCCAATCAGATTGTTCGCCTTCGTGAAGTAAAAAATAAATTGAAGATGCCGAATGACGTGATCCAGAATAGCTATCGCCTAACACTTCCTGCGAAATTTCAAATTCCGAATTCCAAAGTCTTTTGTACCAACCACCCTCAACGTGAGGCTGTAATCCAAGCAGTTCAACTAGCGGTGAAATTTCTTTTTGCGTCACAGTAGCTTCTCTCCTTCAAAGTTAGCATGAACAACAATAGCTTCGTATGCATAAGGTTGTTTTTGCTTTTTACTTTAACGGAATAAGCTCGAATTGTAAAATCTATTTACTGTCCTTGCTCGCTTTGAAGACTTCTGCAATCGCTCCAAGACTTCCCAGCGTTTCAACAGCGCTTGTTGGCAAGAACACTTTATTAGCAGGACCTTTGGCAATCTCAGCCAGAGCCTCGAAGGAACGATAAGCCAGAACATGCTCATCCAGACCTGCCGAACGAATTAGCTCAATGCGTGATTTTTCTGCTTCTGCCACGGCTTGAATCGCTTTAGCCTCACCGTGTGCTTCCAGCTCTTGCGCCTGGCGAGAACCCTCCGCTTGACGGATACGCGCTTCTTTATCGCCTTCTGCTTTTAGAATCTTACTTTGTTTATCCCCTTCAGCGCGTAGGATCATATCCTGCTTGGCAGCTTCCGCCTCCAAAACAATGGCACGTTTGCTCCGCTCTGCTTTCATCTGCTTATCCATCGCTTCCTGAATATCCAACGGCGGTTTGATATCGATAACTTCCACACGCTCGATCCGCACGCCCCACTTCTCAGTAGCTTCATCGAGAGCAAGACGAATATCCGTCGAAATCTTTTCCCGTCCAGACAAGGTCTCATCCAATTCCAGCTTACCGATGATTTGCCGCATTGTTGCCGTCGAAATGTTTCTTACCCCATACACATAATCAGAAATACCATAAGTAGCTTCCTCTGGTCCAACCACCTGGTAGAAAATAATCGTATCAATCTGCACCTGCACGTTATCCTTTGTAATTACCGTTTGTGGAGGTACATTCGCTTGTTGAATCCGTAAATCATGGTACGTGCGCACCTGATCAATTACAGGAATCAGAATGTTCAACCCCGGTGTCAGCAGACGATTAAATTTACCGAGCCTTTCCACTACGCCTACCCGTTGCTGTGGTACGATTTTGACTGTTAATGCCACAAAAACTACGACCACTACAATAATAATTGCGATAATTGCCCATTGCATTAGTTCATTTCCCCCCATCGTTCTACTTCGATAATCGTCGTGCCTCTTTTCACTACTCTTACAACCTCATCCTTGCCCAGATTCTGATCAGAGCTCGCGCTCCACGTATCTCCGCCTACCTTCACTTGCCCGTAACGTCCCTGCTCTATCGGCTCAACAACTACTCCTTGCCTACCGATGATTTCTGTACCTGTATCCTTGAACCCACGTGAATGGCGAAATCTAGAAACCAGTGGTTTCGAGAATATAGTCAGACCAAGTGCGACCAGTGATCCAAGGACCACCTGAAACAAAATGGCTTCGGGAACAATCAGCGACACCAAACCTGCGGCCAAAGCACCAATACTAAGCCACAATAAATAAAAAGTAAGCGTCATCATCTCAACAACAAACAGGACACCGGCTGCGATCAGCCAAAACACCCACACAACCATCGGTGAGCCCACCACCTTCCGTATGATACTACTATAACGAAAAGAAACATCGATGCGTTGCATAGTTCCATAAATAAATATTTCAGGCATGTATATGATTTATATTCATTACATCGGTGGTTATGTGTTTCTTCATGAGTTTCTTGATAAAAGGCGAGTATACAAATCCAAAAGGGTTCACTTTTTGAAGAGTCACTATAAATTAGAAAATTCTCCCCCTATATCACCTGATTTTATCCCTAGCGCAATTGCAAGCTATGCTTGAGAATAAGAGTTACCATCACCCATTTATATCTAATTCATCCTAATTATCCAACTTCCAAACAACCTCCTCTATTCATTCAAACCATACACAGCATGTTACATCTTTTAAAATCCAAGAAACAGCAGCACACAAAAAGCATAAAAGAAAGCGCTTACTGATTGGGTAAGGCTTGATTTGGACCGCTGCTTATTTGCTGCTGAATCTACGAATTGAACTTCAATAGAATGATAGGGACGCCAAGGGTGATGGTGCAGTACAACCGACGGGAGGTGAAGGTCAGGACATCTTGCCGAAAAGAATTTCGAACTACACTTTGAATCTAGGAGGTAGAAATTCAATGATCTTCACGAAAAAAGCTTCACGCAAAACCTTTGCAATTGCGATGATCGCCGCGCTTGTTCTGACACTCTTTTCCACCCTGGGCGGCAGTCCCAAAACAGCCAACGCCGCACAGGATTACAAACTGGTTGGTTATTACGCTTCATGGGCCGCTTACGGACGTGCTTACAATGTAACTGATATCGATCCCACCAAAATGAATGTCATTAACTACGCTTTTGCGGATATATGTTGGAATGGCATCCATGGCAATCCCGACCCCACTGGACCTAATCCGGTGACCTGGTCTTGCCAGAATGAGCAAGGCCAAGCCATCAGCGTTCCGAACGGTACGATTGTTCTTGGTGACCCGTGGATTGACACTGGAAAAAGCTTCGGGGATGACAAATGGGATGATCCCATCAAAGGTAACCTGAAGCAGCTATGGAAGCTGAAGGAAAAGAACCCGAACCTGAAGACCCTAATCTCCGTTGGGGGCTGGACCTGGTCGAACCGTTTCTCGGATGTAGCTGCGACAGCTGCGACCCGTGAGGTTTTTGCCAATTCCGCGGTTGATTTTATTCGAAAATACAAGATGGACGGCGTGGATCTCGACTGGGAATATCCAGTAAGTGGTGGACTCGCAGGCAATAGCTACCGTCCTGAAGATAAAGAAAACTATGTACTGCTGCTGCAAAAAGTTCGCGAAAAGCTGAATACAGCCGGCGCGGCGGATGGAAAAACCTATCTGCTGACCATTGCTTCCGGGGCAGGCCCAACGTATATCAACAATAATAATCTGGCTGGCATTGCTTCCGTTGTCGACTGGATCAATATTATGACCTATGACTTTAATGGGAGCTGGAACACCACCACCGGACATAATGCTCCGTTGTACTATGATCCCGCAGCTTCCGCTTCGGGCTTAACCGAACCGCAAAATTTTAACATTGATAAAGCGGTAACCTCCTATCTTGCGAATGGTGTACCTGCGAACAAGCTTGTACTTGGCATGGCTTTTTACGGTCGTGGTTGGGGCGGAGCTCCTGCTTCAGGAAACGGCCAATATCAGGTGTCCGCTGGCATCTCACCAACGGGTACATGGGAAAAAGGCAGCTATGATTTCTATGATCTCGAAGCCAATTATATCAACAAAAACGGTTATACCCGCTATTGGAATGATACATCCAAAGTGCCTTATCTCTATAATCCAACAAATCAAACCTTTATCAGTTATGACGACGTAGAATCCTTTGGCCACAAGATCAGCTACCTGAAGTCCAAAGGTCTTGCAGGTGCTATGTTCTGGGAAACAAGTGGTGACCGGAACAAAACACTAACCAATAAACTAAACGCCGATCTTGGTGGCGGAGTGGTGCAGCCGACACCGACACCATCCACATCACCAACACCTACACCAACTGCAACCGCTACACCTACTGCAACTCCAACTGCAACACCAACACCAACACCAACGCCAACTGCAACCGTGACGCCAACCCCAACGCCTACACCGGGACAATGTTCGGCAGCGACCTGGGGTGCAACAACCGTATACACTGGCGGACAGCGTGTCTCCTACAATGGCTCAGTCTATGAAGCCAAGTGGTGGACGCAAGGGGATCGTCCTGATCTTAGCGGAACTGATGGGGTCTGGAAATTCATCAGCGTATGCGGAACAGCGACACCAACACCAACTGCAACTGTGGCCCCAACTTTAACACCTACGGTAGCACCAACGGTAGCACCAACGCCTACCGCAA
Source organism: Paenibacillus sp. FSL P2-0121 (assembly GCF_037975345.1). Lineage (NCBI taxonomy): Bacteria > Bacillati > Bacillota > Bacilli > Caryophanales > Paenibacillaceae > Paenibacillus > Paenibacillus sp. FSL P2-0121. The sequence continues at coordinate 5,702,551 of NZ_CP150245.1, forward strand.
CCGTTGCACCTACGCCTACTTTAGCGCCAACACCAACTGCAACCGTTGCACCTACACAAACTCCTTTACCTACCGCTACGCCTACTTCGGAAGGGTCTAGCTGGGGAACAGGCGTTGCGTACAAAACAGGTGATGTCGTCGCTTATAACGGAAAAACATATACCTGCTTGCAGCCCCACACTTCACTTCAGGGCTGGGAGCCAGCCACCACACCTGCGCTATGGAAGCTCAATTAAAGACTTGCAGGAAGCATCGTTCCTGAAATAACATTATCCCCCTTTGGAGGTATATTAAATATGATTGCAAAAGCACGTGCTAAGCGCAAAATATCCATAAGTTACCTTGCTGCGCTAATGAGCCTAATCGTTCTGGTTCCACTTTACACCGGGACAGGTGCATCCTTACCAGTGGCCCATGCCGCGGAAACAACACCCTCCGCTCCCGCTCCAGCAGCTGATCACCCTCGTAAAATCGTTGCTTACTTCCCAGAGTGGGGCGATCAGGAGAACAAAGGATTTTACACCGTAGACAAGATTCCGTGGGATAAAATTACCCATATTAACTACGCCTTCGCCAAGGTAAATCCTCAAACGAACAAGATTGATCTCATGGACCGTACAGCTGCAATCGAAAAAGACTATCCCGGTCAGCTGACCACCCTGCCTTTTAAGGGGCATTTTAACCAACTGGTTAAGTACAAACAGCTCTATCCTGATGTCCGCACCCTGATTTCTGTTGGCGGCTGGTCGGGTTCCGGAGGGTTCTTCAACATGGCGAATTCAGAAGCCGGGCGAGAAGCTTTTGCCAATAGTGTTGTGGATTTTCTGCGTACCTATCAGTTCAACGGAGTAGACATCGATTGGGAGTACCCTTCTGGCACTGGGCAGTCCGGTAATCCTAACGATTTTGCCGTGGCAGAACCGCTGCGTACCGTAAATTACAACAACTATGTTCTTCTTATGAAAAAACTCCGCGAAAAGCTCGATCTGGCAGGTTCACAAGACAATCAGAAATATGACCTGACTATTGCGGCCACCGCCTCTTCCTGGATTCTTGGGGGCATGAAGCTTGGGGAAGCCAATCAGTATTTAGACTGGGCGAACCTTATGACCTATGATTTCCATGGGGCTTGGAATGGATATGTAGGGCCGCATTCTGCACTGTACCCGGATTCCCGCGATACTGAAACTGCTGCGCTGGGCACTCCGGTTCTAAATACCGACTGGGCGGTCCGATACTATCTTGGAACGCTTCCTCCGGAAAAAATCGTGATCGGAGTTCCTTATTATTCACGAGGCTGGAAAAATGTGAATGGAGGCATCAACAATACCGGCCTTTACGGCACAGCTCCGACAACCGGTGGGGGAGCAGATGGCCAATACGGGATCTGGAATGATCCCGCACCAGAGCAGCCTGCTGGTGCAAATCCGATCTGGCATGTGCTAAATCTGCTCAAAGATCCAGCGAATAAGCGCTACTTCGATCCTGTTACCAAAACACCGTACTTATTCAATGCAGACAAGAAGATTTTTCTTACGCATGAAGATAAGGAATCTCTTGGCTACAAGCTGGATTACATCAAGCAAAAAGGCTTGGGAGGTATGATGTTCTGGGAACTAACGGGCGATTACTCTGAGCAGAGCGATGGCACTTATACGTATGGCAATTCTCTGACCGATTTTGCCTATGATCAGCTGAAGACAGCCACGCCACCGGGTGGAGCTCCTAAGCCGCAGTTGCCTGAACCTAAAAACTTCATCCTCAGCTTCAGCGGCGCCTATGATCATCCGAACTATACCTATTCATTAAAAATAACGAACAATACCGGCACAGATATTTCCGGTGGCTGGAAGCTGGAGTTCGACCTGCCAACAACTACAACCCTAACCTCGGCATGGGGAGCCGGTAGCGTTGAGCAAATCTCCACGGCCTGGGATTTCAACCGCTACCGTATTACAGGTACAGCTACTCAAACTATTGCGAATGGAGCTTCACTTGAAATTCCGGGTATGATGAAGCTGAACTTTTCAGGCGGTCCACAGCGAATCACCCTGAACGGAAACTCGTCCCAACAGGAATACGATAAACTGTACGGAGGCATTACACCTACGCCAACACCAACACCGTCTGCATCACCGACACCGACACCGACTCCGACGACTACACCTACAACAACACCGACTCCGACGGCAACCGTGACGCCAACGCCAACTGTAGCGCCAACACCTACTCCTACGCCGGGACAATGTTCGGCAGCGACCTGGAATGCGGCAACCGCATATACTGGCGGACAACGCGTTTCCTACAGCGGCTCACTCTATGAAGCCAAGTGGTGGACACAGGGAGACCGTCCCGATCTTAGCGGACCGGACGGTGTCTGGAAATACATCAGCGTGTGTGGAACAGCAACTTCTACACCAACGGCAACTGTAGCTCCAACAGTAACACCGACTTTGACACCAACGGTGGCACCGACGCCTACTGCAACCGTTACTCCAGCGCCTACGGTGGCACCGACGCCCACCGCAACCGTAACACCGACGCAAACTCCATTACCGACTGCTACTCCTACTTCGGGAGGGTCTAGCTGGGTAACAGGAGTTGCTTATAAAGCAGGTGATGTCGTCGCCTACAGTGGAAAAACGTATTCCTGCTTGCAGCCTCACACTTCACTTCAGGGGTGGGAGCCAGCTTCCACACCTGCTCTTTGGAAGCTGATATAATCCGGTACTCTCCTTGATTCCAACAAGGAGAACATCCCATTATTAGTGCAGAGGCATTCTCATCCTTTGGGGCTTACGTTACCCCAGTTGACGTTATTTACAAATTTCAAGCCTTTGGAGCTGTGTATCGGACTCCAGTGCTGCTATTCCCTATAAAATGCTTCTTTCGGGGTGTTTTTCGTGCCCATAGCGACTTTGGGGTCCGTTCGAATCTCAAATATCGGATAAAGCTGCGTTTAAGGTCAGCTGTGTCCGGGTAGCCGCTTCATACGGGTGAATGTGCTAGAATCGAACGAAGTTTGATGCTTTGTTTAAGGGGAAGGAATAAAAAACGGGGGTGCCCAGCAGCCATTTCGCGGCTTTTGGACACCCCCACTTTTATATAAAAATCTATTCCTGCGATAGGCCGCCTTCGGCTGCCAGTTTTTTCTCCAGCTTTGCCGTCAGCAGTCGCAGTGCAGTTCCTCGATGGCTAATCTGCTGCTTCTCTTCCAGCGTAAGCTCGGCCATAGTTTTTTCATGTTCCGACAGATAAAATAGCGGGTCGTAACCGAAACCGCCAGCACCTGATGGTTCTGAAGTAATCCAACCTTCGACCGCACCTTCTGCGGTTAGCTCCTGCTTGGAAACTGGATCGTACAGCGATAAAGTACAGACGAACCTAGCCGTGCTCAGCAAAGGCTGATCTGTGTCTTCCCCCTGTTTCAATCTCTCTAGCTCGCTAAGCAGCTTCAGGTTATTTTCCCCATCCGTAGCGTCTTCACCGGCAAAACGTGCAGAGTACACACCCGGTCTGCCATCCAAAGCATCTACACAAAGACCCGAATCATCAGCGAGTACCGGAATTCCAAGTGCATCACCTACGGCTTTGGATTTTTTAAACGCATTCTCTGCAAAAGTAGCCCCGTCTTCCACCACATCGGGCAGATGCGGATAGTCATACATACTCTTAACTGTCAGGCCCAGCGGGGCAAAAGCGTGCTCGAATTCGCGCACCTTCCCCTTATTCTTCGTTGCGACAATGAGAATATTGCCCTTGGAATTCATGTTACACCTCTTGGCCCGGTTGGCCGGAAGGGATTTTCAGAGCAATCGCTCCGAGCGCTTCTTTTTGCGCCGCAATCAGTTCATAAATTCCCTTCTCACCTAGACCTAATAATAGGTCCAGCTCTTGACGCGAGAATGGTCTTTCTTCGCCAGTCCCTTGTACCTCAACAAAAGCACCGCCGCCGGTCATGACTACATTCATATCCACTTTGGCTTTAGAATCCTCTTCATAATTCAGATCGAGCAATGTTTTATCTCCTACAACACCTACACTAATTGCTCCCAAAAAGTCTGTTATAGGAAAAACAGCCAGCTTGTGCTGTAGTGCAATTTTATTAATAGCAAATGCCATGGCAACAAAAGCGCCTGTTATCGAAGCCGTCCGAGTTCCCCCATCCGCCTGAATCACATCACAATCCAGCGTAATACTGCGTTCACCTAACGCTTGTAAATTCACCACGGAGCGAAGCGCACGGCCGATCAGCCGCTGGATCTCCATTGTACGTCCGGTAAGTTTACCGCGTGCAGCTTCACGTTGATTACGGGACTGGGTGGCCCGAGGAAGCATCGAATATTCGGCAGTTACCCAGCCTTTTCCTTGTCCTTTAAGAAACGGAGGCACTTTTTCCTCTACAGTAGCCGTACAAATAACTTTGGTGTCTCCCATCTCAATGATCACGGAGCCCTCAGCATATTTATTCGTTTGGGTCGTTATTGTCAGCGGCCGTAATTGGTCGTCAGTTCGCCCGTTTGATCTCATCTTTTCTGCCTCCTACATCGTATAGCTAATAGTTTAGTGTGAGTCCCGTTTCCCTGTTGTTCATTGCGGCAGTTCACCGTTCGGGACGTTACGTCTTTTTGAGCAACTTTTATTCTACCAAAGAGGAGGCACAAAAGCATCTTTTAAACCTTAGAAGGTCATTCTATAACGGGAGCTCGTTCAAAAATTCAGGTGCAGAAACAGGTTTGCTATAATCCACATTGTCAGTGTCAGTAATCGATTGTTTGCCGTTCAAACGAATTTGAACCAGAGCATCTTCCGTATTTTGCGCAACAGTCAGAACAACCGATTCCAGCAATTCGGCAGGAACTTCCTTCCCATCTGCGAACATATCGTCAGTCAAGGATACAGTAACAACACCGTTTTGTCCGGCTTCAACCGAATCAAGTGATGTGCCCTGTGTCATAACCATTTCCAGACCGTCTCCGGATTCAGGTCCCGCAATCAGTTCATTGATAGCAGCAGTCAGCTGCTCTTGCCCTGCGGGTACAAAGCGCGTAACCGGAACATAATATTGGATACCGTCAGGAGATGTTGTGGAAAAATAAACAGTAACCGCACTAGAGTTCATCAAAGATGGACCTTGTTTTGGCAGGTTAATGCCCATTGTGCGGGACAGCGGGCGATCCAGCGGAGTGCCTTGAAGCGGCATTTCCGTAAGCTTTTTACCATCTACCCAGAACTGCACACCTTTAATGTCATCTTGACCGGTAAGTGTCCAAGTGATCGCTTCAAGGATTTTGCGTTCATCCGCAGCATCATAGTTGTTAAATTCCGAATTGAACTCAACAACTGCCAAATTCGACTTGTCTACCGTAATGCTTTGCACCTCAGTTCCAGCTGGTAGAATGCCTTGGAAACCTTCTGGCAATGAGGACGCATATTCTCCCTTATTCACTAATGCCATTAAAGAGTTCTTGAGCGTGCTGGAATCTTTGCTTTTTGGCAGATTTAGCGACACTGGAGCGAGTAAGCCATTTCCATCTTCCAAATATACGGTCGTCCGGTCACCGGAAGCCGTTGCTTTATCCGTTGCTTTAGCGGTTTTGGTGCTGTCCTTCACAACTGCTTGTGCATCATCCTGAGCCACTGGACCAAATACACCTGAATCCAAAGAGTTATTTCCCTCTGTCTGTAACATCTGCGCTTCAACCTCAGGTGGCGGAGCATCAATCGATGCTGATTCCGAACCGAACAAGCCGCAACCGGACAGTGCCAGTGGAACTGCGAGTAGGCAGACTGCGGAAATCCCGCGGATTTGTTGCATTGTTTTCATCATTTATTACCCCTTTCAAGGTTAGATAGCATTTGTACTGCTATGTATACGAGACCTTTGTCCAAAAAATAACAACTGCTTATCCTAAATTGTTGGAAAAGCCTGTGCGCTTTATTTTCAGGTTAGGTTGGATCTAGATTTTAATTCATATAGACTCCGTTTTCTGGACAAATACTTTTTCTAAACGTACAATCTGAGATAACACCAGCGCTTAACATCATGCTAACGAACGTTGTAATGCAAAGACTTAACTTACGAGGTGACTAATCATGGCTGATGAACCAATCGCAAAAATACCTTACAGTCTGAACAGCAAGGCAGTCGCAGATGCGACCAAAATGTGGTTGAATAAGCGTGGAGTGAACCTGCAGGAAATCGCAGAGCTCGTTATGTTTCTGCAAAAAAAATATTATCCAAACTTAACGATGGAAGAATGTGTCCATAACGTTGAGATGGTACTCAGCAAACGAGAAGTGCAAAATGCGGTACTTACGGGCATTCAATTGGACATGCTCGCGGAGGAGGGGAAGTTGTTTCCACCGCTTCAGGATATGATCGAAAATGATGAGGGATTATACGGAGTGGATGAGATTCTGGCTTTCTCCATCGTAAATGTATATGGCAGCATTGGCTTCACCAACTATGGTTATGTGGACAAGCTTAAGCCAGGCGTTCTTGAACGGTTGAACGACAAAAACACCGGACAGATCCACACCTTCCTCGACGATATCGTCGGCGCGGTAGCCGCTGCAGCTAGTAGCCGAATCGCACACCGTAAGCAAGCTGAGCGTGAGATAGACCTCGAACTTCCGCATTCACCTGAGGATCGCGAAGAAACTGCAAGGAAACTTGCAGAACATGAAAAACAACCGGAGTAACCGGTGTTTTGGGTACACTCTAAGAATTAAAAAGCGATTGTTTCGTAACCCTTGCGGGTTATGAGACAATCGCTTTTTTTGAGGTTGGGTTGGGTTGGGTTGGGACCGTTTTAGGGAAAAACTCCCTAAAAAATACCGAAAATCGTTCAAAACCTAAGTTATTAGGGAATTCTTCCCTAATAACTCTACGAAAACCTTAATTTATAGCTACATTCGTAGATTATTAGGGAGAAATTCCCTAATATCCGCTCTACACCCCCACAAACCTCGAAAAAAGGGATGAATTCCCCAATTAGTAAATATCAGCAATTAGTTACTCGGTAAGATGTGTTTCTACCCACGAATAGCGGCATCTGAGTCCGAATGATCTGTGTGACACATGAGTAAGTAATCAAATCTGAGCCCGAATGATCAGCTTGACGCATGAGAAAAGTAATCAAATGGTAGTTGGTAATGCGTTCGGACTCAGGTGACACTATACTCACATATCCCCATTGATTTGGACACTTTCGGACTCCAGAGTCGCTATTCACTCAAAAATGACCAATAACTACCCATTACTCTAGCAATAACGCCTCTCCGGTCCGATACTCACCTCAAAAGTCCCAAAACCCACGAATAGCGGCGTCTGAGTCCGAATAACCTGTGTAACGCATGAGTAAAGTAATCAAATGGTAGTTTGGTAATGCGGTCGGACTCAGGTGACCCTATTTCCATAAATCACCCTTGATTTAGTCACTTTCGGACTCCAGAGTCGCTATTCACTCAAAAATGACCAATAACAACCCATTACTCTAGCAATAACGCCTCTCCGGTCCGATACTCACCTCAAAAGTCCCAAAATCCACGAATAGCGGCATCTGAGTCCGAATGATCTGTGTGCATGAGTAAGTAATCAAATCTGAGCAAGAATGATCAGCGTGACGCATGAGTAAAGTAATCAAATGTTAGTCCGAATGATCTGTGTAACGCATCAGTAAGTAATCAAATCTGAGCCCGAATGATCAGCGTGACACATAATCAAAGTAATCAAATGTTAGTCCAAATGATCAGCGTGACGCATGAGTATGTAATCAAAGGTTTAGTTGGGTATTCGATCGGACTAAGGAGCTCAATATTCATATAAATAGCACCGAAATATACTCTCTACTTAGTCACTAAAACCAAAACCCAAAAAAGAGCAGTCCCAATAACACAAGACTGCTCTGTACCTCTACTCGATCATAACATTCATATCTCAATTCATTTCATCATTCATCATTCATCATTCATCATTCATCATTCATCATTCATCATTCATTTCATCATTCATTTCATCACTCTTCGATCGTGATAGAAACTCTAACTAACATGGTCACCAGCACTTTCAGATGCTGCAAACAAGATAGCACCGTCCGCCTCTATCATCACTGCTCGCTCCCGGCGCATCAACTCCGCTAGATGCGCCAGTGTCTCACTCATCGCAAAGCGCATCTGGTGAACGGTGGTTACCCGGCTGCGAAACAGAATTTCGCAGACGGCGAAGCCGCTCAGCGGACCGTTTGCGAGCAAGGCTGCCGTGGTATCCAGCCGCTCCTCATGATGAGCGAGCAGGCTGCTGACCCGATGCGCAAAGCCCGTGAACGGTTCCCTATGACCCGGGAACGCCATGCTGACCGGGTAGCTCCCCAGCTCCCGCTGCCCCTGAAGAAACGTCTGCAGCGGCTGTGGATCGCTGCCTGGAAGCAGGCTGACATTGGGCGAAATCTGCGGCAGCACAGCATCGCCGCAGATCATTTGCCCGCTGCCCGCATGATAGAAACTCACATGTCCCGGTGCATGTCCGCCAGTTACAATCAATTGCCATTCACGGCCACCCATCCCGAAAGGCTCTACCTCATTCAGATAAGTTACAACCGGCTGTGGCTCTACTTGAGCGTCAAAGCTCTCCAAATGCGCTTTAATTCCACTCGACCATTCCTCCGACATTCCGTGTCTGATGAAATATAACGGCAAAACTTCATTGATATCCGTGTTACCGCCCCACATCAACATCGCTTCGGCATGAGCACGTTCAGTCATCCATACTTTACATCCGGTCTGCGACTGCAACCATCCCGCCAATCCATAATGATCGGGATGATGATGCGTTACGACGATATCCCGCACGTCCTTCCACGACAATCCCAGCTCCTGTAGGATCGCATGCCAGCATTTTTCTGTCTCCGGGCTACGCGGACCGGGATCGATAATAGTAATTCTGCCATCCTCATCAGGCAGAATATAGCTGTTCACTTGACGAAGCGGCGAGTCCATGGGCACCGAGACCTGAAGAATGTTCTTGTCCCATGAAGTGATATCCGCCTTAGACATGGTGCGATCACCGCCTTTGAATCTTTTTCCTGATACCATTACGATCGAATTCCACTAAAAATCATCCGCGTGGAGCTTTCTGCATTATAAACCTCATCTTCATAGCTGCCATGCACAGCTTCGAGCTGTAAACCCGCTTCCTCGATCATTCCGCTGAATTTCTCCAATGAATACAGCTTCACACGTTCATGATATTGACGAGATGTAGAATCATTCTTAGAGGTTAAAATGATGTCCTTCTTCACATACCCATCCTCGATCCGCCGCGACTCATCAATCAGATTCTTTCCATCCTCACGGGTAGAATGCGGCACCAGATGACGAATCACATACGCAGGGTTCAGATAATCAATAACAAACTTGCCACCCGGCTTCAACATCCGATAGATTTCACGCAAAACCTTTACCTGCTCCTCATCCTCTTCAAAATAACCAAAGGAAGTGAATAGATTAACCACAGCATCGAAACCTCCTATTAACGGTAGGTCCCGCATGTCAGAACGCAGCCAAGTTACCTGCTCCGCTCCTTTTTGAGATCTTGCCTCACGCAGCAATACCTCTGATAAATCTACTCCAGTTACCTCGTACCCTGCTTCCGCAAGTGCCAGTGAATGACGTCCCATCCCACAACATAAATCCAGCACTTTGGAGCCTGGCGGTAGTCCCAGCCACGAGATCATTCGTTCAACTTCTTTACGAGCTCCACCAAAGTCTCGATGTTTGTATACGACCAGATAATCCTCTCCGAAGCTCTTTTCATACCATTCAGTCATGTTGTCTCTCCTCCCACAGGCGTCTTCCTGTAACTCCACTCTATGTATGTTAATGTATCGCCATTGTACAGTCTTTTACTCACAAACTCAAAGAAGAGTTGTCACAGTGGAGCGCTCAGCCCCTTCATGACAACTCATTCCTGTAGCTTCCCTTACACAAGCTGCTGCAAATATACTCGTGCTTCATAAGGACGAAGTTTAAGCGGTTGGATCTGCTCATCTTTTTCCACGGAATAATTAGAAATTAACAGCTCAATATTGTCTGGTTGGAACTCCGCTGGCCATTCGAATACAGGCTCTCCATCATAAAAATTCAGAATAACCAGCAGCCGCTGATCTTCTAATGTCCGAGTATACGCATATATCTCTGTATGCTCTGCGAGCAGCAGCCCGTAGGCTCCATAAACGATGACTTTGTGTTTTTTTCTCAGGGCAATCAGCTGTTTATAGTAGTTGTAGATGGAATCGGGATCTTTAATCGCATTGCCAGCGTTGATCTCCATATAGTTGGAATTTACTTCAATCCAAGGAGTCCCCGTCGTAAAACCACCTGCGTGACCATCGTCCCACTGCATCGGGGTGCGGGCATTATCCCGGCTTTTATGATGAATGGCAGACATAATCTGCTCTTCTGGAACGCCGTTTTTTCGCTTTTCTTCATAATAATTAAGCGTCTCTACATCCCGGTACTCATCAATGGATTCGAAACAGACATTCGTCATTCCAATTTCTTCGCCTTGATAAATATAAGGTGTGCCTTCCAGCATGTGAATGAAGGTCGCCAGCATTTTAGCCGAAGGAATCCGGTAAAAAAGGTCGTTCCCAAACCGGGACACTGCGCGCGGCTGGTCATGGTTGCAGAGATAATTCGCATTCCAGCCTTTGTCATGCAGAACCGTCTGCCAATTACTCATAATCTTTTTCAGCTCCAGTAGACTCCATGGGACGACATCCCATTTCCCACTACCTGCCGAAGCGGCATCCAGAAACATATGCTCAAACTGAAAAGTCATATTCAGCTCCCGGCGACCATCACCTACATAATCAAGCGCCTGCTCCGGTCCAAGTCCTGAAGTCTCTCCTACCGTCATAATATCGTAGAAATAAAGCACTTTATCATATAAATTCTGTAGCAGGGTATGCACATCTGCCAGATTGGAGAACATTCCATAAGCTCTTACGGTAGGTGTTCCACCTGGATTATCCGCATCCGGGTAACCTTTCGTCTTCACGATATGTGCAATGGCATCAAAGCGGAATCCGTCCACACCCTTCTTCAGCCACCATTCCACCATCTCATGCAGCTTATCAATGACCACCGGATTCTCCCAGTTCAGATCAGGCTGATATTTGGAGTAAAGGTGAAGGTAATATTCATCCGTCCGCGGATCATGCTCCCACACCGAGCCACTGAAATAAGACTCCCAGTTATTCGGGGGACCTCCATTTTTTCCTTTTCGCCAAATATAGTAGTCCCGTTTCGGATTGTCCTTCGACGATCTGGATTCAACAAACCATGGGTGCTCATGTGACGTATGGTTCAGAACCAAATCCATCATCAGCTTCATCCCACGTGCGTGCATCTCCCTCAGCAAATGGTCAAAATCATCCATCGTGCCAAATTCCTTCATAATGTCACAGTAATCACTGATATCATAACCGTTATCATGGTTTGGTGATTTATAAATTGGGCAGACCCAAATCACGTCTACACCTAAATCCTGCAGATAATCCAGTCTGGATATGATTCCTTGCAAGTCTCCAATCCCATCTCCGTTACTATCCATGAAGCTAATCGGATAAATTTGGTACACGACACTCTCTTTCCACCATTTCGGGTTCATTTCTCGGTTACCTCCTATTTAGCTATATGTAGAGTTTAACCACACAAAGCCTAGTAGATAACAATTTACTCCTACTTCCCTAGTCCCTTTTGATATTGTGAGGGCGTAAGTCCGGTCCATTTCTTAAAAGTAGCACTGAAGTGGCGTTCTTCCCCATAGCCCACTAACTTTGCAACGGCGTACATTTTTAAGTTTTGGCGGAGCAGCTTTTTTGCCTCTTCTACCCGGTATTGATGCAAGTAATCGAGAAAATTCACACCCAGCTCCTGGCGGAACAGTGAACTTAAATAAGTATTAGATACATAAGCTTCCTTCGCAACATAATCCAGAGACAGATTGGTATTATATTTGTTACGGATGATCTCAAGCGCTGTAACTACTGTTCGATGCAGAGGGCGATGTTTAGAAAAAGCTTCCACCACATTCTGCATGATCTTATTCAGGATCGTAGATAATTCTTCCAGCGTCTCGATCTGTGGTGCCTGCTCCATCCAATTGACCAAATGCTGCTTCCATTCGAATCCAGCTACTTGTTTTTCCTGCGCAAGCCTCTTAAGGCGAACGACAAAAGCGGTTGCCCGAATATTCACCTCCTGCTTGAGGCATCCGGGGTTTCCGCGAAAACGTTCCAGCCACTGCTCCAGCAGATCGAGGGCAAGCTCATTACTTCCTGCACCGACTGCCACAAGCATCTCATCCTCCAGCACATTTAATTCAGGATCATCTAAAATCCCGATCTCCTGTGCGCCACCCCCAATAACTCCTGAACCTTCTGTAAAAAAATAAACGCCGCCTTTCCCGTTCAGAAAGCGGGATTCCATGGCCTGAAGCGCTTCTTTATAAGACAGGTGAGCTTCCGAAATATCCGCACGACAGGAGCCTACAGCAATACTGATTGACAGCTTGAGGTATTTCTCCAGATTGCTTTGCAGCATCCCAATCTGCTCTTTTAAATAGATGGGGGTTCGGTAAGACTTGCGGGAATCCGTTCCAGCTAAACCACTGCCGATCCAGAGCAGGAGATTGCCATCATGGAAGGTCTCGATTTTTCCTTTATAGATAGGAGACAAGGTCTCACTAATAATATTTAGGGCCGCGTAACGTAAAAGTACAAAATCCTGTCCAGACCCACCGGCAGAGGGAGGATCAAAATCAAAGCTGACCAGCCCAATCTGCGGACCTTCGTGACTAATAGCCATAGCTAACTCACCGATCAGCTCCTGCCGCCGCTCCAGCGGAACCGGAGGATGATGAATCCATTGGGACAGCACTTGGCTTTTGACAAGCGGTGCATTTTTATGCCAGGAACGATCTCTTTTTAGCTGCTCATTCTCCTGACAACGCTGCCTTTCAATTAGCTCCTTAGCCTTGAGTACCGTCTTCAGAATTTCCTCCGGCCGGCACGGCTTCAGCACATAATCGACAACCCCCAGCGCAATCGCTTGTTTCGCATAAGAGAACTCATTGTAGCCAGATAAAATAATCGAGCGAAAGTCGTAACCGCGACGCCGTCCAGCTTCGATTAGCTCCAGACCATTCATCTGCGGCATGCGGATATCCGTTAACAATAAATCCGGCTGTTCAGACTCCATCAGAGCCAGCGCTTCACTTCCGTTCCCCGCTTCGCCCATTACCTCAATCTGATGCGAATTCCAGTCAATCATATTGACGATACCCTCACGGATGGTGTCTTCGTCTTCAGCAATCAGCAGCTTCAGCTTCATCATTTAGGGACCCTCCACAGTGATATGAATGATAATACGTGTGCCTGCTCCTTCTACACTCTCTACTTGCAATGAGGCTCCGGCAAAAAACAAAGCTAAACGTTCCTGTACATTCGAGAGCGCAAACCCCGAGCGTCCAGCATTCTCCTCTTCCTCCGAAATAGAGCTTCCTCTCGCTAAACGCTGATGTAGCTCCTGAAGTCTTTCCGGCGTGATTCCCACCCCGTTATCTTGAACTTCGAGCACAATAGTCCTATCTTTGCGGAAGGCGCGAATCGAGATTAGTCCGCTTCCAGCCAGTGGCTCGATCCCATGAATCACTGCATTTTCCGCCAGTGGCTGGAGCAGCAGCTTCGGAACTGTAAAATCCTTGATACTCTCATCCAAGGTAATTTCGAACTCAAAACGTTCTCTAAACCGATTTTTTTGCAGGAACAAATAATTCGTCACAAGCTCTACTTCCTGTTCCAATGTAAACGTATCCCGCCCATCATTTAAGCTCAGCCGGAATACTTGAGAAAGCGAATAGACCATATCCGCTATTTCTTTGTCGCCCTTCTTCTCAGCTTCCCAACAAATCGTATTCAGCGTGTTATATAAAAAGTGCGGCCTGATCTGTGCCTGAAGCGTTTTCAATTCTGCTTCCTGCTGCTTCAGTTTGGAGGCATATACATCATTGATGAGCGATTTGATCCGCTGAACCATTAGATTATAACCATGGCCCAAGAGACCAATCTCATCATTTCCTTCAAAAAATACGCGCTGCGTGAAATCCCCTGTCTGGAATCTGCGCATGGAGCGGGAAAGTTTTTTCAGCGGTTTCGTTATTGAGGCGGCGGCGAGCCAGGTAACCATTAAGCTAACTGCTAAGCACAGAAAAGCGATCGTCACCGTGACCTGTGAAATCTGTCCCAGCTCTTTGACAAGCTGCCGTTTGGAATGCACCACCACCACATACCAACCCGTCGTTTCTGACTGCAGATGCGAGACAATCCACTGTTTGTGATCCGCTGTAGACTCCAGTCTCTGCTCTAGGTTCAACTTAGGATCGCTGTCCGCAAAATACGGAAGATCAAGATCTCTTTTGCCGATCCAGCTCCGGTTAGAAGCCGTAATGATGAGCCCGTCTCGATCTACCACAAACATATCTACATCATCTTCAGAGTTGTCTAGATATTGGCTTCCAATCTTACCAGCATCGACCCCGATCACCGCTAGCCCTGCCGGTTTTAAAGTATATACATTCTTGATAATTCTGGAAAGTACAATCTTATGATAATGATCACCAACAAATATGCCATCCGTGGGTCTGGACAATCCAAAGGTTGGACTGCCTGCGGCTTCAACGGCTTCCTTGTAGTACGAGGTTTGGACAAAGTTAGAGAACTTCATGCCAGTCGTCAACCCGGCTTGGTTCGCAGCAAAAGGCTCCGCCCCGTTATTCTGGTCTTCCAAAGAGTATAGAATCAGGGATTGAATCGAATTGCCAGCGACCATCAGGTTGGTGACCGTTTTAAATACGGAATTACGTTCTTTTTGTGCTTCTGACGACACTAAGAGCCGCTGCACACTTTCATCCAGAAAGAGTGTATTGGAAAAAGAAATCATTCCCCTCACCATCTCATCAATCTGCTCTGCTGTTTTTCGGGTCAGGTGATCCTGTGACTGTTTCATTTTCTCCACCACCTGCTGCGAAGAGATCTGATAGGAGTTCCACCCCATAGCAAATATAGTCACGAGAAGCAGCGGCACAAACCATAATAACAGCTTAAACTGGAGCGGAAGATGGCGATAACGGCTTAATAAGCGGATGTTTCGATTCATGAGAACCACCTTCATGTATAATCAATAAATGTGTAAACCAAGTATAACTGAAATCATTAAACCCTGAACCAGCTTTTTACAATCACTGAAAAATGCCTACATAGTTCTTAAATATGGACCATGTTTCTATCGGTCATAAACTCTTAAGATGGGGATGCAAGATGAAACGACATTGTCGTCCTCGTTTGATGACAGCCGTTCTCGTGGAAATATATCTCATAAAAAAGGTGGGTTTTTGATGAAAGGTAAAGGAATAAAGCTAGCACTTATGAGTCTAATGCTACCAGCTCTGCTGGCAGGCTGCGGTGGCGGAAATAACAATGCGAAAGCTACCAATGCACCTACAAATGACAAGGCCGAAGCTACTGCCGAAGCAACAGCTAGTGCAGGGGAAAACACACCCGCCGAAAAAATCACACTGAAGTTCTTCACCGCGCTCGCGGATCGGGCCAATGGTTCAGGTAAGGTAGAGCAAGACATTATCGATGCTTACATGAAAGAGAACCCTAACGTCAAGATTGAAGTGGAAGCGCTTCAAGATGAGCCTTACAAATCAAAAATCAAAGTATATGCCTCCAGCAATCAGCTTCCCGATATCATTCAAGCCTGGGGTCAGCCCTCCTTCCTGAGTCCGCTGCTGGATAACGATCTGCTGCTTGAACTGAACAGTGCTGACTTCGAAGGTAATCAGTTTGTGTCCGGATCCATGGACGGCTTCAGTAAAGACGGTAAGCTTTACGGCTTGCCGCGTGGTGCCGACTACATGGTGATGTACTATAACAAAAAAATATTTGCTGACAACGGCATCGAGGTGCCAAAAACAACAGATGATTTGCTTGCCGCCGTCAAAACACTTCGTGCCAAGAAAATTAACCCGATCGCTATGAATGGTATGGACGCTTGGACACTGCCTATCTGGTATGAATTTGTAGCCCAACGTCAGACTGGCGATTTCAATACAATGGATGAAGCTGTGGCACGTAAAATATCCTTTACAGATCCTAGTCTGGTTGCAGCTGCAACTGAAATGCAGCAATTCGCCGATGCTAAAGGTTTTGCCGATGGCTGGCTGACTGCCGATTACGGTGCTGCACGCAACTTGTTCGGACAAGGGCAAGCTGCCATGTTCTTTATGGGCGCTTGGGAGTCGGGTCTGGCAACAGACGAGAACTTCTCTGAAGAATTCCGCAATAACGTAGGTGCTTTCGCATTCCCAGCTTCAACTAAAGGTAAAGCAACCGATGATGCCGCTTGGTATGGTGGTGGATATGCAGTCAGCAAAAACTCCAAACATGCTGAAGCCGCTGTTGATTTCTTGAAATATTTCTTCGCTCCAGAGCATTGGTCTAAAATGCTATGGCAAGCTGGCGCGGGTACACCTGCGCAGCAATTCGATCAATTCCTAACGGGTAACGAAACCCAGCTGCAAAAAGAATTGATTGAAGTGTTCAGCTCCATGACCTCTTCCAGCGGTACTCCACTGCAGGATGTGGGTGACGATGAGTTCAAGCAAAAGGTAATGGAGGCGCATCAAAGCCTGCTTTCTGATGCGATTACCCCTGAAGAATTCGCCAAAGCACTGGATGCTGCATCCGATAAATTCGCTGGTAAATAAACCAGAGAACTACAAAAAACATGAACCTTAGCGCTCCTGAAGTAACCTTATAGATGGCAGTGCGCAAACCCCGGCTTCCCCCAGAGGCCGGGGTTTTGTTTTCGAAAAAATGTATACACCGATCTGAAATTTACGGCATGTTCCGGTGCCTGGCTTCCCGTTACGATGGTAATAGATAGATTACTCTTTAAAAGGACGGAGATTTCCATGCACAGAGTGTTAAGCGACAAAAAAGCGATATTCTTACTCATCGCACCTGGACTGTTCCTATTTGCTTTTATGATCTGCATCCCTATCTTCATGAGCGCTTATTACGGTTCTACGGATTGGGGCGGAATCGGCAAATACAATTTCATCGGCTTTGATAACTACCGCGAAATTCTATTTCATGACAAAGTGTTCTGGAGATCGCTGGTCAATGCCCTGCTCCTGACCGCCGCCACTGTATTTTTACAACATCCCTTTGCCATTCTCATGGGGATATTCCTAACCAATTCCGGCAAATACGAAAAAATATTCCGGACGATCTTTTTTATCCCCGCTGTAATTTCCGTCGTCGTTACAGCCAAGCTGTGGACCGGAATTTTCCATCCGAACTACGGACTGCTCAACAAGCTGCTAAGCGGAGTTGGATTGGACGCACTTACGCATGATTGGCTCGGTGATCCGAAGACAGCCATCTGGTGCATCATCATTGTTGTTATGTGGCAAGGCTTTGGGTATGCACTGCTGCTGTATTATTCAGGTCTGCAAGGCATTCCGGAAGATTTAAGCGAAGCCGCAAGAATCGATGGCGCCAACAACTTTACCCTCTACACGCGTATCATCATTCCGCTGCTTTCGCCGATGATGCGGGTTGCCATCATCATTGCCGTCACCACCTGTCTTAAGCAAATGGAAACCGTATTCTTAATGACCAACGGTGGCCCTGCAAATAGCACACAGTTCCTAGGGAACTATCTGTACAAAACCGCCTTCTCATCATCGCTATACGGCTATGGTAATGCCATTTCGATTCTGTTTATTGTGTTCTGCCTGATCCTAACCGTTATCCTCAACAAGATTTTAAAGAAAGATATCGGAGAATTTTAAAGAAACCCTGTAACCGGAGGATATCCTATGAATAATTCCTTATCGCCTGCCGCTTCACCCCCTAAGCTAAACCTTCACAAACAAGAACGCAGAAAGCCTACAACGGGCAAAATTCTAATGATGGTGTTCCTGTGTATCATCGCGTTGATTCAGTTATTTCCGCTTATTTGGTTGATCGATTATTCCCTGCTCAAGAGCGGTGAGTTCTTCGGAAGCTCATTTCTGAAATGGCCCTCTCCACCCCAGTGGGAGAACTATCGAAACGCTTTTACCTACGGGCGTGTGCCACGTTATTTTGCCAACAGTCTTATCATTACAGTGATAACTGTTATGCTCTCTGCGCTGGTGTCCCTGATGATGGGATATGCGTTTACCCGGATGAAATGGAAGCTAAGTGGCATTGTCCTCTCTCTAATCATGTTAGGCATGATCATTCCCATTCACGCCACATTGCTGCCAAACTTCATTCTGTTTAACAAGCTTGGGATGCTGAACAATATGTACACATTGATTTTGCCTTACTCAGCCATTGTCATCCCCATGAGTGTCCTGATTATGACCGGGTTCCTGGAGACCATCCCACGGGCCATTGAAGAGTCCGCCGTTATTGATGGCAGTGGCATTTACGGGTTAATCTTCCGTATCATCCTGCCCATCACCAAACCGGCGCTGGCAACCATCTGTGTGCTCAACTTCATCAGCACTTGGAATGAATTCATTATGGCGAATACCTTCCTCACCTCGGAAGATCTTAAGACGATTCCCTTCTCCATTATGAAATTCACTGGTGAGTATTCATCCAACTATGGTGCACAGTTCGCGGTTATGACGATCATCGCTATCCCCACCATCCTGATCTACCTGCTCTTCACAGAACAGATGACCAAGGGTATTACCGCTGGAGCGGTTAAGGGCTAACACAATAAACTTAATCCTAACAACATTAAAAGGCTGACAAGACAGGTTTCGTACCCGTCTTGTCAGCCTTTATTCATTCTTACTAATATCTCTTACGGTCGTTGCCAATCCTCCCTCAGCCATTCAACCAAGAGGAGCTCTGGCACATTCACTTTATTAACTTCGGCATAGTCTCTCACCCGTTCAAGCAAACGTCCCGCGGTTCCAGCGCTAACCTCTAAACCATGTGCGTTCAGAACATGCATGATTCCACCACTTCCGGAATGTTTACCTAACACAAAATGATGTGCTCTCCCCACCTCTGTGGGATCAAAGGTCTGGTAGGTGGCTGTTTCTTTCAACAAACCGTCAACATGTATCCCAGATTCATGTGTGAAGGCGAGTGATCCGACGATTGGTTTGGCATCGCCGACACTTCGGCCCGAGGCTGTGATCACCCTATCCGCCAGCCCTTTCAAACACTCCGGACGTACGCTGCTCTCTCCGCCATAAAGATAACGCCAAGCCATCACTACTTCTTCCATTGCTGCATTCCCGGTACGTTCACCAATCCCTGCTACCGTAGTGCTTGCCCAGACCGCACCCGCGGCAATACCGCTAAGTGTGTTTGCAGCCGCAAGACCAAAATCATTGTGGCAGTGTACCTCAAGCTCTACATCTACAGGAACAGCACTAAGTAATGTGCTTACCCGCTCTGCCATTTGACCCGGATGATGAGCAGATACCGTATCTGCATAACGGAACCAACGAATGCCTTCTTTATATAATGTATTTACCAGTTCAACCAGGTACTCCATACTTGCCCTTGAAGAGTCCTCCATCCCCACCGACACAGTCATTCCTAGCCGTTGACCATATTCCGTCGCATGCAGTAATCTTGTCAGACCTTTGGCAGGTGTTAAACCTAGCTTACCTTGTAATTGAATTTCCGAGACAGGGATCGATACATGACTCCAGTTCACACCCGTCGCCCAAGCTTTGTCGATATCACTTTCCAAAGCCCGATTCCAAGTCATCATCTTCATAGGTAGACCTAAATCTGCGATAGCCGCAATATCTTCTTGCTCTTGCTTGCCCATGGCAGGAATTCCTACCTCTGCTTGCTCCACTCCGCATTCCGACAGCAACCTTGCGATTTCCAGCTTTTCTTCCCTCGTGAATGAAACTCCAGCCGCCTGTTCACCATCCCTAAGTGTCGTGTCACATAGCCTGAGACTTTTCACGGTTTACCTTCCTCTCCGCAGCAAGTGCAATTCGGATTACGGGTAATATGGACGCTGTAACAGGCGAAGTCGAGTGAATTGAAGCGATGCATTACGCCCGCATAAGTCGTCCCTACCCTTGTAACCCATTTTACGGCTTCCAACGCAGCCAGACAACCCGCAATTCCGGAGGTTGCTCCCAATACTGGAAAGCCAAACGGTTCCCATTCTGGATTCACATCCGGATAAAGACACTCTAAGCAAGGGGTTTCACCAGGTATAACCGTTGTTAGTGAAATCTCAAATCCATACATCGCCGCCTCTACCATTGGCGTGCCGGTTTCTACACATAGGCGGTTCAACGCATATCTTTCCGGAAAATCATACCGTGCATCAATCACTATATCGGCTTGTTCTACCCAAGTTTTTGCTATATTATATTCTATCTTCGAATTAAATCCTTCCATTTCAACATTTGGATTCAGACGTTTTAGCTGCTGAATGGCTGTGCTCATCCTTTCCATACCCAAATGATCACTGTCCATCAAAATCTGTCGATTTAAATCTGGAGGCACAATGTTTCCTTCATGCGCCAAGATCAGCTTGCCGATTCCGGCAGCAGCTAAATAAAGTGCGGCAGTGCCTCCAAGCCCTCCAATTCCAGCAATCATCACTGTAGCTTCTTTTAGCGCTTTCTGCCCGCCTTCTCCAAGCAGCTTCAATTGGCGAGCGTATCGTTCCAGTTCGGTGCCGCCTACAAGCTGCTCCATGTTGCTCCCTCCCTGTGGCTGAGCTGCATCATTGGAATCTAACCCTCCAGACCATCCGTTCCATAAAGAGCTGTCATTTCATTAAATTTATCCATAAAGGCTAACCCTTCTTCTACACAAGCAACGCCGTAGCGAATTACTTTCTCCTCAGAGGTAAAAGGAAACGGAAAACCTGCTCTCAAGCTTTTTAACACAAGAATAATCCGATCACTATATAAAAGAGCACGCCCAAATCCTTCCCCGTTTATTTCAGATGAACTCTGAACCAGAACCCCACTCTTCTCCTCGATCACGCCCGCCACCGCCTGAAACAAGAGAGGAACCTGCAAACGGACTTTTGGAGAAACCGCGCAGTTAAAATCAGATTTGTTCTTATCTTCAGGGGAAGCGAGAAACAATCGTTCGATCTTCTTCTGTGGTGAAAGAGAAGCATGTCTTCCAAAAAAGTCTTCTGTATCAAGCAATTGACACAACCGCCGTATGAACATCTCTGCTATATCTTTATCCAGCTCTTTCTCCGTGGTTCGACTACGGTGTTTTAATGCTGATGCTTCCGGAGCAACCCGGACCTTTAATGCAGCACTCTCATTAGCTATGGGATCCATCTACACTCGCCCCTTCCGCTTCATTTTCAGCATGTAATACCTTGGCTAGCCACATTGGTGGTTTGCCCTGTAGCATTTCAACAATCCGCTTCACTTGCTCATCAATAGGACTGCCTGGTGGAACCTTTACCGGCATAATTTTACGACGTGTGACTCTTGCCGCTGCTGAGGCTCCAATCTGCATGATGAATATTAGCGTGCAATCCTCTACCACCTCCAGACGACTCTCTATTTTGCCTGCTTCATCCTGATTGAGAATCGTTGGCAGTTTACGAAGACCTATAAGCTCCCCGCCACTTTTGGTAACTTTATAAATTGCGAACATCGGACTCTGCCCAAAATGGGCATTCACTCTAATTCCATCCTCTGTAGCGAATGCTACTTTCACGATGTTCCTCCTCCCTTCGCATTAACAGATTCGCCGCTTTATTCGTCCACTCCATCGCTCCCCGATACCCTACAGAAGTGGCCATATAAGCACCAAGCTCATTCCAAACGGGAAATCCAGCCGCCATAAATGCTGCATCTAACCGCGCCGCTCCATTTATCCCATGTGAGTTACCGATCCATAAATCTGCACCTTTACCCAAAAACTCAACATCATCCAGATCACCGACCCATACCTCTCGTTCCATCTCAACCACCAAAGGAGTTTCATAGGAAGTGACCAGTGCCTTTTGCTCCACCCCCAGCTCTTCGAGCCAAGAAGATACGGTATACAAATGATCTGGCTCCAGCGCAACAAGTGCAGACATTCCCGCAAATTGAAAATGAGCATCCAGCATGCTATCCAATAAATTCTCTCGTTGCCAGCAATAACGAAGCTGTACCGGCTCCCCGCTAATTTGATGCAGAAATTGCAAAATATCATCCGTTGCTTTAAGCCCCATAGCACTCTCGAATACTTTGTAGGGAGTTCCCAGCGCATTATGCAGTCTTCTAGCTGGACGCTCCATACTTCCGCCGATGGCAAGGGTTAGACCCGAATGCAAGCTTTGCAGCATCGAATCTAGAGGCACCCCACCTCTTGTTAGCGGTGAAAATCCTGTCAGCAGATGCCCAGACAAAGAGGTCGATATATCAGGTACAGCGATTACCTCAAAACCGAAGGAGGATATCATTTCTTTCAGCTCCATCACATCACCCGGCGTCAGAAACGATCCCGGCAAGAGGGTAATCTGACGTGAATTCACACTCCTTGAACCCCGATGGCCTACCTGCTGAATCATCTCATCAAGCATCGCCTCCACGGTAGAACTGAACCCCGATTCCAATGAACCGCGAAAGTCAGGTAAGGTGACGGAAAAAGCAAGCCCACCCCGCATGTTCCGCTCCCTTTTATAGGTCTTGAGCATGGATTGATAATCCACTCCAGCCACATCCGTCAGCTCAGTCCCAATAATGCCTATAATGTCTGGTCGGTGTTTACTGAGTATGGTATTTAGAGCTTCCTCTAAATTACGATTCGCATCAAAGATTACATCCATCTCCTGCAAAGCAGAGGTCTGTACGGCTATAGGCTCGCGAAAATGCCGGGTAAGCAGCGCCTTCGGAAATGCGGAACAACCTTGCGCGCCATGCACAATAGGCAATGCCTTGTAGCAACCCTGAAATGCCAGTACGGAACCAAGGGATTGACCGATTTTGATTGGATTAACTGAAGTAGGTTTACTCCTTTTGTTAACGGTCATAGGAAGGTTCCTCCTTATCCCAGGGAGCGGCACTGGCAGCCAGCTTCCAGATTGGATTAGCAAGAGAATACGTCAGCTCCTTAGCCAGCCTTAGTAAACCTTCGTAACCAGCATAGGCCTTGTGTCTTTCTTGATTAATATCGATAAACGGAATCTGCTCTTTCATTGCCACATACATATTCCGTCCGCCAGCAATCATAATATCTGCCTTACGATCCCGGACGGTTTTGATAATTCGGCTTGCCCCGCCCTCCGGGATATATTCGGTGTCATCACCAACACGATCCGCTATACGCCGTATATCATCTTCCGTGCTTTTGTTCGTGCCTACACCTACCACCTGAACGCCTAACTCCTTCAGTGCGGAAATAATCGACCAGCTTTTTACTCCACCCGTATAGAGAACTGCTTTCTTTCCTTTAAGCAGCTTGCGGTAGGGACGCAGCTCCTGAATCAGTCTGCTTTCCTCTCGTTCCGTCAACCGATCCACACGCCGCTCCATCTCACGGTCATTCAGCAAATAAGCCATTTGACGTAAGGAATAAGTTGTCTCCTTGGCCCCATAGAAGGAGCCTTCGAAATAAGGAATGTGGTATCTTGCCTCCATTTCTTTTGCCAGACCTAACAATGCACGGCTGCACACAACCATATTCACTTTTGCATGATGTGCCCATGTAATTTCCTTATATCTTGCATCCCCTGTAATTCTGGACATTAGCGTAATTCCAACACTCTTCATTAATTTCTCGATATCCCAGATTTCACCCGCGATATTGTACTCCCCAATCAAATTCACACCTAAAGGAATCTCAATCTCTGGTTCACCTGTGCCAATGACATATTGTAGCAGCGCTTCACCAGCCAGCCGATTTCCAAGATTCTTACTGCCTACGAATCCGGGGCTGTTCACGGGGATCACAGGAAGCCCCAATCTGCCTGCCGCTTCCTTGCATACCGCATCCAAATCCTCGCCAATCAATGCTGTCACACAGGTCGCATATACAAATATTGCCGGAGGCATAAAGCGCCCGGCAATATAGTCAATGCTATCTTTCAGTTTCTTTTCTCCGCCAAAAATAATATCGTTATCGTTGAGATCTGTAGTGAATCCGTATTGTGAAAGCGAAGGCCCGCTTGACAAAGCCCCTCTACTTTCCCAGCTATTCCCGGCACAAGCAGCCGGCCCATGGACAAGATGCGCAGCATCCATGATCGGCAGCAGCGTGATTTGGGCTCCGTCAAAGGAGCAGCCCCCAGCCGCTTCGCCCGGCTTGGGGCGTGGACATGGTTTCGATTTCGGAGTTAAGCTCCCGCAAGCTTGCGCGTCGAATACATCGTTTCTGATGGACTCCATCGTACCACCTCCCGTAACTGAATACTCCTTACGCTTAAAATGCTCAGTTATTCAGTGTCACTACGATAAATATTGGACTTCCGGCCGCTCCCCAACGCTCGGCTCCGTATGAGGACGAGCGAATGAATCGGAAGTATACATTCGGCTTAACGTTCTCCTACTAACGAACAAGATCGTGGTTGAAGCCAGATGAATCCTCATCCAACCCCTGCAGGATTGTATTTACTATAGTAGTTAACAAATTCAAGGCACCTTGATAACCGATAATCGGATAACGATGCAGATGATGGCGGTCAAAGATAGGGAAGCCTACACGGATCAACGGTACGTCGGCATCTTTGGCAGCAAATTTAAGATGAGAGCTTCCAATGGCCAGATCCACAGGATCATCAATTAGCAGAGAGCGCATATGCCACAAATCATTTCCGATATGAACCGTTGTTTCTGCTCCGTAGGGGCTGGCAGCAAGCAGAGCTTTCGCTTCTTCTTTAAATCCGTTTTCCCCATTAGAGCACACAATATGAATAGGCTCTATACCGACTTCCAGACAGAATTCAATCAGGCCGATCAGCAAATCCGGATCGCCAACTAAAGCCACTCGTTTGCCATGCAGATAAGGGTGGCTATCGAGTAAAGCATCCACTACCCGGCCACGTTCTTCCACAAGCTCAGGCGGAATGGGCAATCCCGTTAATTCACTGATAGACTCTATTAGCCGATCTGTCGCATGAATGCCCAGCGGAGTCGACATCGCAACGGTCTGTTGTTTCCATGTGCCGCTGATGTATTCCAACGTTTTTTTGACAGAATATTTCTGAATTGAAAGAGTACCCAACGCATTAGCTGCCTTCGGCACATCCGCCAGCTTCGTTCCCCCATAATAATAGGAATATTCACCTGTAGCCGGGGAATCAAAATTGCCGCTGTGGTCACCAAGGAAGGTGTAGCCTGTATCAAACGCGGCAAGGATTTTTCGAATTTCCGCAAAATTCCCCGTATAAGGCTCAAACCCTAAAATGACATTCAGCTTCTCTCCAGTTCCCTCTCCACTGCCAGGGGTAGCTTCAATCCCAGAGCGGATGAACAAGGTACTGAGGATAGACTTTAACATGGAGTCGTAACCTGTAATATGTGATCCGGAAAAGCTTGGCGTGTTGGCGTAGGGCACTGGAATTTCGTTCGAAATTGCACCCTTCTGGCGGGCATTGGATATAAACGCCTGCAGATCATCCCCTATAACCTCAGCCATACATGTAGTGGATACAGCTATCATCTCTGGCTTATAGAGCGCCACACTATTTTCAAGACCATCAATAAGATTATTCATCCCTCCAAACACCGCACCATCTTCTGTCATAGAGGAAGAAACTGCGGGGGTCGGCTCCTTGAAATGACGGCTTAAATGACTACGAAAATACGCAGTGCAGCCTTGAGAGCCATGTATAAACGGCAGAGTTTTTTCGAATCCCAGCGCAGCCATCAAGGCTCCTAGGGGCTGGCATGCTTTATGAGGATTAACTACCAGTGAGGTGCGGGCAAAATTCTTATCCTTATATTCAGA
The DNA here is from genome assembly GCF_037975345.1 of Paenibacillus sp. FSL P2-0121. Classification (NCBI taxonomy): domain Bacteria; kingdom Bacillati; phylum Bacillota; class Bacilli; order Caryophanales; family Paenibacillaceae; genus Paenibacillus; species Paenibacillus sp. FSL P2-0121. The sequence continues at coordinate 5,728,581 of NZ_CP150245.1, forward strand.
CGACTTCGAGTAGGTTAATGCTTCTGCTGTCTCTTGCTCACTGCAGGGTGCCTCGAATGCTTTTTTCCCTTCACGTTGCTTCACATAGGGTTCAGTTTGAAATAATGTATTGTAATCTGGGATCTCCAGTTTGTCCTTCATACGCCCGCCTCCTTTTTAGGGAGTGATCCTGTTTTCCCTGAATTAATCAAGCTCCACACTGGGCTGTTAATGGTCATGTCCATGTCCTTAGCAAAAATCTTAAACCCATCATAGCCATGGTAAGGACCACTATAATCCCAAGAGTGCATTTGCCGGAAAGGAATACCCATCTTGTGATACACATATTTCTCCTTCACACCCGAGCCCATCAGATCAATATCAAGTCTTTGCGCAAGCTCTTCCAGCTCGTAAGCGGTTGGATCATCGTAAATAATAGTGCCTTCCGGAAGTTCAGGAAATGTCTTCTCGTAATCATCCTTGTGAGCGAACTCATAACCTGTGCCCACTACCTCCATCCCCAGATCCTCATAAGCCCCCAGTGTATGGCGGGCACGTAATCCGCCTACCAGCAGCATGACCTTTTTACCTTCCAGCCGGGGTTTAAATTTAGAGATTATCGCCTCCATTTGTGGCGTGTACTTAGCGATGACTTTCTCGCAGTTTTCCTGAATATATTCATCAAACCTTGCGGCGATGGCTCGAAGGCTTTCAGCGGTTTTGGTCGGCCCGAAAAAGTTGTATTCCAGCCAAGGAATCCCATATGCTTTCTCCATCGTCGTTACCATATAGTTCATGGAGCGATGACAGTGAATCAGATTGAGCTTCGCCTTATGCGCAATCGCCAATTCATTGATGGTTCCATCCCCAGACCACTGCGCAATAACACGCAGACCCATTTCCTCCAGTAAAATGCGTGAAGCCCAAGCGTCCCCACCGATGTTATAATCTCCGATAATATTAATATCGTAAGGACCACATTCCGCAAGCTCCTTCTTCCCCATCAGAAAATCACGGATCGCATCGTTAGCAATATGATGACCCAAGGATTGGCTAACCCCACGGAACCCTTCACAACGAACGGGAATGATCGGGATACCTAGCTCGATAGACATTTTTTTGGACACCGCTTCAATATCGTCTCCGATTAGCCCCACAGGACACTCTGATTGGATCGAAATTCCTTTAGCCAGTGGGAACATTTCTTTAATTTCACGGCAAATGACTTCAAGCTTCTTGTCACCGCCAAATACAATATCTGTCTCCTGAAAATCACTCGTCACCTGCATAGCCGTAAAATTATCAATGCCCAGTGTTCCGTTGGCATAATTCCGTCTTGTTCCCCAGCTATATTGCCCACAACCTACAGGACCATGGCTGATATGCACGATATCCTTGATCGGGCCCCAGACCACGCCTTTCGAACCGGCATAAGCACATCCTCTTTGGGTCATAACCCCCGGACGGGACTTCATATTCGATTTGATGGCGCATTTACCACAGTTTATTAACTCTTCATTATTGATTTCAAAATGCTTCTGACGATCCTTCCGTGCCTTTTCCGGGTAAGCCTCAAGAATCTCTTCGAGCATCTTTTGGTTATCTTCGATATTAAGCCCCATTCTGAACCCTCCTCATCCCTTAGAGTGATCCAGTGAACAGCCGTCTCTCCACTCCTGTTCACCGGACGAACCTAATTATTGGCCAGATGCCTTCAGCTTTTTCAGCGCCGTCTCTTCATCCTCAATCACACCAAATTCCATGAGTAAATCCTCCAGCTCTTCCATAGAAATCGGGGTCGGGATTGTCATCATATTGTTATTCAGGATCTTTTCTGCCAAAATCTCATATTCTCTCGCTTGCTGATGATGAGGATTATATTGGGCCACGGTCATTCTTCGCAGCTCTGCATGCTGAACCACATTATTCCGCGGGACAAAATGGATCATTTGTGTATTCAAACGGCGTGCCAGCTCCATAATGAGCTCATCCTCACGGTCCGTATTACGACTGTTGCAGATCAGACCGCCCAATCTTACGCCACCGCTGTTGGCATACTTTAGAATTCCGCGCGCAATGTTATTGGCCGCATACATAGCCATCATTTCCCCGGAGCATACGATATAAATTTCCTGTGCTTTATTCTCACGGATCGGCATTGCAAATCCACCACATACCACGTCACCAAGTACGTCATAGGATACAAAATCCAATCCTTCATAAGCCCCTTGCTGCTCCAAAAAATTAATAGCTGTAATAATCCCGCGGCCGGCACAACCCACACCCGGTTCAGGTCCACCACACTCCACATTAAGAATGTCGCCATATCCCAACTGAACTACATCCTCAAGCTCCAAATCCTCAACCGTTCCTCTTTCTGCTGCCAATTGGAGCACTGAATTCTGAGCTTTAGTGTTCAAAATCAGCCGTGTGGAGTCCGCTTTAGGATCACAGCCTACGATCATTGTTTTTTGACCAAATTTAGTGGCGAGCTGCGCCAAAGTGTTCTGCGAAGTTGTGGATTTACCGATACCGCCCTTACCGTAAAAAGCTATTTGTCTCATCATTCATCATCCCTTCGAAATCGATATATTTTCAAAATAAGAGCTGAATTTCACACTTTCTAGAATCGCATCCTGTATTTCACCTTTACGCACCAGAGGCAATACTCCGGCTTTATTTAAGCTGGCGCGAGGGACATCGCCAATACCAGAACAGAGCAATATTTGACAGTCCTGTAATATAGAAATAATTTCTTGTAACGTGGCATTCTTATCCCCATTACAATCCGCTTTACCGTGGCAATAGGCCTGAATCTTTCTGATACCTAGCAGTTTCACGTTTATTCCATCCGTTTCATAAACCATGAACTCTGTCGCGTGACCAAAATGTTGATTGACCTTATCCCCACCACGTGTAGCAACAGCGACTTTGGTGGTGTGCTGCCCTTGCTGGAAAGAGTTCTGCCTTAGCTCTTTGGCTTTGACACGCTGACGGATTTTGGCATCGAGTTCACGTTGAAAGAGCGCTCTAGCTTGCTCATTAATAACTGGATTTTCATCCATCTTTTCTAATATAAAATCCTGATTACGATCCTGACCTAGCAGCCCAATGGCATCAGCACGGCATTGCCGACAATGGCGCATGACCTTCATCCCTTCGCGCCCAAGCACTTCCTGCAGGTTGTGCAGTTCTTTAGGACGCGGCGCCTTGCGCCCATCCCGTTCATACTGACTTCCCGGTGCGATAATTAAAGGCGTCACATTATGCAGAGTTGCCCCGAGCGCTTTAACTGTTCGCGATACTTCAGGGAGATGATGATCATTGACCCCTGGAATCATAACGGAATTAACTTTAACAAGAACACCTTGCTGCGCCAGCAGCTCCAAACCTTGAAGCTGGCGGCTGATCAGCAGCTCCGCTGCTTCTTGTCCTTCGTACCGGATCCCTTCGTCAACAACCCATGGATAAATTTCACGGCCCACATTGGGATCAACGGCATTGATGGTGATCGTGACATGACGGATACCTAGCGCTAGTATGGCGTCTACATGCCTGTAAAGGGTCAATCCATTAGTACTCAGGCAAAGGGTAACATCAGGGACCTGCCGCTTGACTCGTTCGAACGTGTCAAAGGTTCGTTCTGGATTCGCCAGCGGATCACCCGGACCTGCAATCCCAACTACCGACAGTTGCATCAGCTGTGCGGCTACACCTTTCACTTTGCGTTCAGCTTGCTCTGGAGTTAGCACTTCACTAACTACACCAGGCCTGCTTTCATTCACACAATCGAATTTCCGGTTGCAGTAATTACATTGGATGTTACAGGCGGGAGCAACCGGGATGTGCATCCTAGCAAAAAAACGATGAGCTTCCTCACTGTAGCAGGGATGGCGGCTGAGCTCCTCCTCTGCTTCAATGGATAACCTCGATGACGCCTGCGGCATTTCTCCACCTCCTAAAAACTTTATGCAGCATGAACTTCTAGTACTTCTTTGCAGTAAAACTCACTCTGATAGAACAACTGATGTAATTTTAGTTAACACAGATCTCGCTTGATCGCTTTGATTAGTTTCATCATATTTTCATCAACCTACATCGTCAATCGAGTTTTCCCTTTTTAAGTCTGTTTTTCCTTATGTTTGCAGTTTCGTCATATTAAATGTGAGTTTATATAACCTATATCTATCATGTTTCCGTTTCCATTTTATTCAATCTCTGTTGATTCTCCGTCATCATGTCATGTTTCTGGCCATTTTAAGGAATCTTAAAAGATAGAATCCATTTATTTCTGCAACTTTTATTGACAATGACTTTCATCTCGTATATGATCTCTTTAGGCAAGAACACATTGAATAATCTTAAAAATTTAATATATCCCGTAAAGGGGAGTAGCTGTTAAATAAAGTCGTCAATACGAGAATATGAGGATATTCTCCGGCTTTATTGGCAATTCACATTGTTAGCGAGACCTTTACCAATCAGGTTAGACCTTTATTCCAAAGGCTAATCTGTTTGGTAAAGGTCTTTTTTATATAAATTTGGTTAAAATGGTAGGGTAGATATCTTTTGGTAGATATTTGCATTCAAAAAGGGAGGACAACAGTAATGGATTGGGGATTATTATTAGAGTACGGTTGGGTATTGCTTGTTCTGGTAGCACTAGAGGGACTACTCGCCGCAGATAACGCATTGGTATTGGCAATTATGGTTAAGCACCTTCCTGATGAGGAAAGAAAAAAAGCGCTGTTTTACGGATTAGCAGGAGCCTTCGTGTTCCGATTCGGTTCGCTATTTGTCATCTCCTATCTGGTCGATATCTGGCAAGTACAAGCCATCGGCGCGATTTATTTATTATTTATCGCGGGTAATCATATTTTCCGAAAACTGTTGTTTAAGAAGCCCGTCACAGATGAAGCTGCTGAAAGCGGCACTGACGGTGCGGTCAATAAAAAGAAATCCAGCTTTTGGTTTACTGTTCTGAAGGTAGAAGTTGCTGACATCGCCTTCGCGGTCGATTCCATCCTAGCCGCAGTTGCACTCGCGGTTGCTCTTCCTGCAAGTGGTCTTCCAAAAATCGGAGGCCTTGATGGTGGACAATTCCTCGTCATCTTTGCCGGTGGATTTATCGGTCTGGTCATTATGCGTTTCGCAGCTTCCTTCTTCGTTAAGCTGTTGCATTCCCGTCCAGGACTTGAAATTGCAGCCTTCTTTATCGTAGGTTGGGTGGGTGTTAAGCTGTCAGTCATTACATTGGCGCACCCTTCACTTGGTGTTCTGTCCGAAGATTTCGCTCATAGTACCTGGTGGAAAGCCACCTTCTACGTTGTGCTCGTACTCATCGCTGTAATCGGCTGGTTTATGAGTAGCCACAAGGTTGAAGAGAATGTTGGCGAGAATCCGGTTCGAGAAGTAGACAAACAACTCGGTAAATAATCGTTAAAATACAGCCACAAACCATACCCCGAAAGATGCACCTTCTGAACAGGTGTCCGTCTTTCGGGGTATTGTTATTTATCCTCGTTTTTGCTCTCGATATTCCTGCGGCGTACAGCCAACGGTTTTTTTGAAGAATCGAAAAAAATAGTGCTGATCACTAAACCCGAGCTGGCCGGAGATCTCGTGCATTTTTAGAGCAGTTCCAAGCAGCAGCTCCTTACTCAGCTCCACTTTTTTCTCCAGAATATAATCAGAAATCCCCTTCCCTGTCGTTCTTTTATACCAGCGTGACAGATAGGACGGATTAAGTGAGACTTCCTGCGCAATCCGGGTTAAGGACAAATCATCGGCCAGATGGGATTTAATATATTGGTGGATCATGGACAGGATATTCGATTCATCATGTTTATAGGTAGCGCTTCTGTTCGAGATAATCCATTCAAAAAACGTGTGATAAAAAGAGATAACATCCGACCAGTGTGTATTGATATTAAAATATAACAAGCGTGATAAATTCATACCGCTATGTGCTTTTTCCGTTAAACCTAATTCTTGTAAAGTCTGAAGCAGGGTGTTGCTGATCCCAGACATTAATCTTAATCTCAAAAAAGGATCCTCCGGCCCACCTTCCCCCGAGAGCTCCACCCATTTGCGAAAAGATGTGCCCCAATCGAGATCACCTTCAAGCAGCCTTTGTTTTAAATAGTCGAGCAGTAATTCCGCTGTTGCATTTCGATTATGCATAGAACCTGGACTTGGGCCCACTTCCTTGGTATTTATCCTCAGCAGCTTTTCCATCCCCAGTCCGGGGCTATCAAAAATGGCTAATCGTAAACGGTTCAAGGCATAGTTCAGCTCATGCCAATGCACTTCCTGATCACTGGCGATGATAGACACAGATAGTTGCAGACATTTGCCACAGGCTTGCTGAACGGATTCCATTGTTCCGTGGACGAAGCGGAGCGTTTTTAACCAGAGCTCTTCTTCCTTGATTGAGGATACACTTTCACTTTTAGGCTGAACAAAACAAGCTATCGTCCCCGGATCCAGATCCACAGCCTTAACTTCAACCTTGTCGCTGAGCAGCTCCTCCGCAATATTGGCTACCGCATAACGAATTAAGCTCCGGTCTGAAGCCGTTTCATAATTTCGCCAAGCCTCCATTCGCATAATAATAGGCAGGACGGGTCCATCCGCGTTGAACGGGAGCTGAATGGCGTCGAATTCAACCTGCAAGCTCTGCCGGTCTATCCGTTCGGTGCGTCTTAGAATATCGTGTAATAATTGCTGCTGTAACTGGGGCAGCGCGCGCGGGAGCTTGTCGCGAAGCCACTGGCTTTTATAGAAATAATCCTCTTCTGAAGATATTTTCTCCAAAGTCAGCTCCACAGCGGCACGAATTTTATCCATCCCCTCTGTCTTCAATAAATAGTCGACTACACAAGGATTTCGGATCGCCTGATGGGCAAAATCGAATTCATTATGTCCTGTCAGCAGAATTACTTTACAACGTGGCCAGCGGTCGACAATTTCCTGAATTAACGCCATCCCATCCATACCTGGCATACAGATGTCACTAAGCACAATATCTATTTTTACGGTATTAAGCCAGTCTATGGCATGATCCGCTGAATGAACCTTTATGATCTCCAAATCTTTAAAATCTGCCTTTACAAAAAATTCGTACAGCCCATCCAAAATATTAGGCTCATCATCAACTATCATCATTCGTTGCATCCTGCACGTCCCCTTTAAGCGGTAAATTGACTCTTACACAAAGTCCGCCCAAACTGCTTCTCTCTGCCATCAAGCCATAAGGGGAACCAAATTTGATCCTCAATCTCTGATTTACATTTAATAAACCCGTGATCTCCCCCTGAATGGCATTCTGCTCGGAGAACTGGCGCTGCAAGAGATTTAACTTGTCCTCACTAAGTGAGTCACCGTTATCTTCTATTATAATAGTCAGCGTATGCTCAACTTTTTCATAACTCATTTTTAATAGGCCATTGCTGCTTTTTTGCTTAAGCCCATGCTCGAATACATTTTCAATAATGGGCTGCAGGAGAACCCGTGGGACTTTGATGTCCCGGCAATCCGCTGCAATCTCATCTACCTCAGCTCTAATTCTCGCGCCAAAACGAATCCGCTGTATAGCCAGATAGACCAAAGCATGCTCCTGCTCTTGCTGCAAAGTAACCTCCTGGGCGGAATCCCGGGTCATGTACCGAAAATATTGCCCTAAATAATCAGAGAATTCCTTGATCAGCTCTACATTTTCCACCTCAGCCATCTGTTTTATGCTAAATAGACTGTTATAGAGAAAATGAGGCGTGATCTGCGATTGTAAATGTTTAAGCTCCGCTTCCCCTGTCCGGATACGCTGCACGTAGTTCTCATCGATTAACGTATTCAGATGCTTAAGCATCTCATTGAAACGAGAATATAGATACCCAAACTCATCCCTGCGGGAGTGAGTTATAAAGATCCCCGTCTGCCCCTGCTCCGCTTTCTTAAACCCCCTGATAAGAATAGACATCGGGCGATGAATCATCCTGTATGTCCATAAAGAGAACAAGATAATGATCACTATCGAGACAACGAACAACAACCATAGCAACAATGAGTAGACATGAATCGGCTTCATGAGCACCGTATTGGGAATATTTGCGGTCAGCCTAAAGTTATTGCTGTGATCGTAGAGCGAATAGTAAAAAGAATTATCAAAACGATACCGCTGCACACTTACAGTCTCTTCACTATTTAGTGGTTTCTCTATGGGGAACAACCTGGGCTTCTGGTCAGAAGTTGATATCACATAATCGTTATTGCCGAAGGCTAACGTAATATCGCTCCCCCCTGATACCGCAAATTCTTTCAAACGCAACTCAAGCTCAGGTGAGGAAAGCTTCACTCCCAGCAAAAAATTAGGTGAAAGATTACGATCCAGATTATAGGGATTACTGCGCAGTAAATATAACTCGTCTTCGTATTTAGATAAAGCACCCTTCAGATTACCCATAGTGGCCAGCAGACTTTGCCATTCCTCGTTGGTGACATCCCTAACCCCCACCGCAGCGCTAACCCGCTTATTAATTTCCGGGACATAATACACAACATCACTAATATAAGGACTGGTTTCTTTGATTTGTTTTAGCTTGGTGTATATATTGTTCAGATTAGAATCCACTTCGTACCGGCTCATAATTGGAATACGGGTACTGAAGGTAGCCAGCGTTTCATCCTGAGAGTACTCCGTGACTAAGCCCGTTATCCGTTGCAGCTCAAATTCAAGATGGCTGTAGTAAAAATGAACCTTCGATTCGTTCGCCCTCTCCACTTCAGCTTGCATTTGGTTGGAGCTATAGTAAGTAATAGATATACTCAGCGCGCAGAGTGGAAGCATGACCAATAGGAAAGCTCCGATCAGCTTGATCACAATGGAATCGGGGTTCCACCCGATGGAGAATGATTTCATTGGAATTTTCTCCCTCTTCTATCGAATAATAATAAAGAAGGAGCCATGTTCAGGCTCCTTCTTATTTTTAGGTCCAGTCCAGTTTAACCCTTTACACTACCCACGACTAGTCCATGCACAAAATATCTTTGCAGGAACGGATAAATCGCCAGGATCGGAATGATAGACAAGAAGATCTGGGAGGCTTGCGTTGTACGGTCTGAGATTTGGTTTAATAACGCAGCTTGTTCAAAAGTAATATTTTCGGTCTGGATCGACACCTGCTGAAGTATGGATTGTAAATAGGTAGCCAGCGGATAATGTTCCGGGCTTCTCATATAAATCATGCCATCGAACCATGCATTCCAGTGACCCACCAAAGCGAACAACGTAATGGTCGCAATACTTGGCATAGATACCGGCAGATACACACTCCACAACGTACGTAAGTGTCCTGCGCCATCCATCCATGCGGCTTCCTCCAATTCTTTGGGCAAACCTCTGAAGAAATTGAGCATAAGCAGAACATTAAAGATCGGCACCGCGCCCGGTATAACAAGCGCCCAGATGCTATCCAGCAGCCCCATTTCTTTTACAATTAAATAACCAGGAATCAGACCCCCACTAAAGAGCATCGTGAACACAAAAACCCAGGCATACACGGTCCGTGAGCGGAAGGACTTTGCCTCTTTAGACAGCGGATAAGCTACTAGAATCGTAAACAACAGGTTAACGGATACGCCAAGCACTACCCGGAGCAGGCTAGTTCCAAAGGAGTGAATGAACTGGTTGTTCTGAAGGATATATTTATAGGAAGAAAGAGTGAAATCCACAGGCCAGAAGGTTACGCTACCCGCGTTAACAGCTGCGCTGGAGCTGAAGGAGATCGCCAGAATATTCACGATTGGAAAAAGACAAAGCACCGCGAGCAAAGTCAGAAATACATAATTGCAACGGAGAAACCAACGATAAGCAGTTGAAGTATGGTGCATTTAGTCCACTCCTTTCTCTCTAAAAAATCCGATATTTAGCAAAACGATACGCCAGATAATAACCCAGCCCGATAAATACGAAGGAAACTACCGATTTTATCAATCCTAGTGCGGTCGATACAGAGTACTGAGCATCCTGTAGACCAATTCGGTAAATCATCGTGTCCAAAATATCACCTGATTCATACACTAGCGGATTGTACAGGTTGAACACTTGGTCAAATCCCCCATTCAGGACGTTGCCAAGGCTGAGTGTAAGCATCAGGATCATAATCGGGCGAATACCCGGAAGCGTAATATGCCAGGTCTGCTTCCATCTTCCGGCACCATCGATTACAGCAGCTTCATAAAGAGAGGAGTCAATGCTGGTTAAAGCCGCCAAATAAATAATCGTCCCGAATCCAAACTCCTTCCATTGATCTGTGATCACTAGTACGTATGGGAACCAGCTATTGTCCGCTAGAAATTGAATAGGCTGCATGCCTAGTGCTTTTAAAAGCATGTTGACAATCCCGCTGCTCGGAGACAGTACATCTACGATAATCCCGCCCAAGATAACCCATGAGAAAAAGTGCGGCATATAAATAATCGTCTGAATCGAACGTTTGAAGCCGTTTACACGAACCTCATTAAGCAATAAAGCCGCTATAACTGGCACGGTCAGCCCAGCAATAATTTTCATGACGGAGATAAATACAGTATTCCATACGACCTGACCAAAACCGGGAAGCTCAAACAAATAACGAAAGTTTTCGAGCCCTGTCCAGTTCATATTCTTAAACCCTGAAATCGGGGAAAAATTCTGGAAGGCAATTACAAGGCCAGCCATTGGAATATAACTAAAAATAATGATCACTATTAAGGCAGGTAAAATCATTAAATGGAGCGGAATATTACGTAGAAATTGCTTAGTATTAAAGTGCATATGCTTTCTCCTCCTTGTATCTCAATTATAGAGCAGCCCCAAATTGCCTTAATAGTGTAGCGTATTGACTTTAAGTATCTTTTGTTGACCTGGTTATCGAACCGAATAGCTGTTCAGCCAAAAAAAGAACTGCCCGTTTGTCATTATCATGACTAGGGGCAGTCCTCTTCTGCGTCGTTTTTACTAGTTTGCTTTTACGATATCATTTACTTCTTTCGTTATTTGATCTCCACCGAGCTTTTTCCAGTTGGCTACGAATTTGTCGAATTCATCGATAGGAAGACTTCCGTAAATGATTTTGACAAAGGTCTCTGCACGCAGTTTATCCAAGGTAGCCGCTTTGCTGTTCATCGTTTTAGTTGGGGCATAAATGAACTCATTCATCAACACCAAGTCATTGTCGCGGTAGTGTTTGATAACCGATTGTGAGCTAAGCGGCCCAAAGATCCGTTCCATATGCCATTTATCAAGATCTCCACCGCGGTAGCTTTGAATATCATCATAGAATAATTTAGCTTCAAGGCCCATGTTTGAGGTATCTCCCGATTCAAGGGCTTTTTCCACTTCATCCTGTGCCTTTACATTTTTGTTCGGTGGCAGGTTGGATACAACCGCGTTTTGGAAGCCCAGACCTGTGTCCCCGTTCAAATATTTTGCCCGTTCTGTTTTAGCGGACTCCCCAAACATTTTCTCTGCTTGGAAGTTAAGCAGCTTGATCAATGCCTCCGGATGTTCGTAGCCCTTACGGACCGCGAATACGCCACCAATTGTAAGATGGTTTTGGGTTTTGGCAGGTTGGTCATCAATAGATTGTACTGGATAAGGCACCCAGTTAACATTTTGATCCTTTTTAATCATGTCCTTTACTTGGAAAGGGGCCCATTGCGGCAAAAATAACATACCGGATTTACCAGCATTCACATCCTCCATCGCTTTGGCAAAGTCTTTTACCCCAAACTCTGGATCAATGACTCCTTCCTTATACAATCTTTGCAGCTCCGCAAGTCCAGCCTTTACCTCCGGTTGAATCGTACCATTCACAACCTCGCCATCGGCGTTTTTGATCCAAGTTTCCAGGTAAGCATGGTACCCGAGTAGAAACGCATTGATTGGCAAGTCCTTGTTCAACGAAATGCCGTAAGTATCCTGTTTGCCATTTCCGTCTGGATCTTTAAATGTAAAGTCTTCTGCAATCTTAATAATATCCTGCATGGATGTTGGCTCTGCCAGATTCAGCTTGTCCATCCAGTCTTTTCGAATCCATATCATATCAGAGGAATCCAGCGAACCCGGGAAGCTTACCATCGCCATCAGTTTTCCATCTTTCGTAACCGGCTTTAGCCCTGCTCCGTCCTCTTCTGCGTAATATTCTTTGACAAGATCCGAAGCATATTTATCAAATACCCCGGTCAAATCCTCCAACATGCCAGCTTCATAAAGCTGCTCGAATTGCACCGTGGACACCTTTAACAAATCAGGTAAATCCCCGCTCGCCAAGGTAACATTCATTTTATCGTTATAGTTAGCATCAGCCACAATCCAGTCATAGGACACTTTAATCCCAAGCTCTTCCTCGTATCCTCTGGTCCAGATGTTATTGGAATGTGTATCGCCCTGCGCCAACGTCTCTTTGCCTGTTTCGTTCATCGTGGAGCGAAGTTTGATCGGCGGATCATATTTGGTTAAAGGGCCGCCTTCCATTTCCGTTTGCGCACTAGTGTTTCCCTCTGCGCTACTACTACTGTTTCCACTACTGTTTCCACTATTATTGCTGGAGCAACCACTGAAAACTAATGATAAAACAATGGCCGATGCCATTAAAGGCAAGCCTTTAATCTTTTTTTTCATCTATTGAACCTCCCTTATTTTCTATATCCTAATTGTAAGAAGAAAGCGTTAACACAGCGAGTGTGAACCGTTTACATTCGGTATCTTTTCTTTACCTATTCATGTTCGCCTAACAAAGCTCCGCTTTAGGGTCACTCTGATTATCATAATACTGTGAGTTTGTAAGTGTCTATGTATTGGTAATTAATCACACAAAAAAGAGGCTGATCCTTATGCTATCCCTTAAGAATCTTAGCCATCAAGATTACCTATATAGTGAGCCGGCGGTTGCATAGTGTAGGCGGAATGGACTGAGGACTGCGCGGAGGATTGTGCTGAGGATTGCGCGGAGGATTACGCTGAGGATTGCGCGGAGGATTACGCTGAGGATTAAATTAAGCGTTGAATTAAGCGTTGAATTAAGCGTTGAATTAAGCATTGAATTACGCGGTATTACGCGTTTAATTGTATTTAGTACACTTATAATGCATCAAATCACTCGGCCAAAGGATATAAGTGTATTTCGTACACTTATATTCTTGCTTTTCTCGCCAATAGGTGAATTCTCTAGTTTTTAGTTGCAGAGAATGCAATTAAAGATACACATGCACCTTTTGCATAAGAAATAGCTGTATAGAATGCAGTTATTTTGCGGATTCCAGCAAGAATCGGCGCACAAAAAATGCTGAGAGAATACTGGAAACTGCATCTGCCAGATAGAGATGCTTTATTCAATCCGCCGCGCTGCAAACTAAAAAACCAGGCAGCGATTCTCCAATCATCGGAGAATCGCTGCCTGGCTGTCTTATTAACACTTATTGACCTATGATCTGATCGGTCTTTCCTTGCAGCTCCACTAGCTTCATGATCACCGAAGCCGCCAGCGCTTTTGTTACATTCTGCTGCGGATTAAACTTGCCGTTGTCATCCTTTAAGAGTCCCAATTTCACAACAAGAGCCACGGCCCCCTTATTGTTTATAGCTGAGCTATCACTAAACTGACTTACAGTCACATCTTTATCAAGATAAGCTGTGAGTTTATTGTATTTCAAGAAATTAGCCAGATGAACAGCAAGCTGTTCCCGGGTTAACTTACTCTCTACTTGCAGGCTTTCATCCTTATTGATCCATTTACGATCTGCTGCAAAAATAACTGCATCATAATATGAATTCTCTGGCTTCACGCCTGCCACAGTTTTTCGTTCATTATTATTATAATAATTGGTGAAATTCGGACTAGAAGCTTTGGCAAGATAGGATAACCAATCACCGACAGTTATTTCTTGATCCGGGTTCACTTTGCCGTCGGCATCCGGTGTAATCACATGGTGGTTTACCAATTCTGATAATTCCCGCTCTGCTGCATGACCTTTGATGTCCGTTGCAGATAGTTGAGCATCCTGCTGACCGAGGTAATCATACACCGCAACCCATTTTCCAGTAGCTGCATCCAAAACCTGATTCAATCCATTAGATTCATCAAAGGTTGTATCATATACCAGCTTCACCTTCGGTGCGACATAGTTACTATAAGTATTGTATCCACCAACCTGAGTATATTTCAGCTTAGTCTGATATTTAGGCTTATAACTTTCGAGCGCTTCTTTCTTGGAAATTGTTGCATCAGGCGATAATGTGATTCCATCGATACCGCTTATCCGATTCCCCATGTAAGAAGTCAGTCTGCCGTAAAGATCCAAACTTACCGTAATGGTGCTGTCACTCACAGGAATTCCTTGATGATATCTAATAAACTGGTATCCATATCCTGATCCGTCTGAAGTCAAACTCGAATTATCCCCGTATTCTACCAGCTTTAGCTTCTGGCTCGCCTGAGGATATAGACTATTAATTATACTAAGCGCTTTCACCTTCGCTTCAGCCTCACTAAGCTTCTTACCTCCAGCAGGTGCCGGCTCTTCCTTCTTCTTATCCTGAATAGCACCATAAGCTTGAACCTGGTACTGCAATACTTCACCGGTCTTTGCATCGATCTCGGCAGAGGATTGTTCTGGAAAGCCAGCACCAATGTAACGATCATTTCCATTACTGCCCCAGTATAGCTGCCAGATTTTCCGATCTGAATCCTGATAGTCATTTCTCAAGGTTTGCGAGATCAATTTACGATCTGCCGGGATATAAGCAACCTTCTCTACAAGCTGTGCTGCTTCTTTTGCAGAAAGCTCTGTACTAGAACTTCTTGCCTGAAAAACATCCTTGCTCTTCGCTACTTCTGAATACACGACTGAGGTGGATACGGATTCTTTTCCTTCATAATCTATCCGCTTACCCGTTAATGCATCGATAGGATATAGAGACTGATCTATTGGACGCCAGCCTAGGATCCAGTTGTTAGGTTTTCCGTTCTTATAAATAGGAATGTAAAATAGGCCCACATCAAACTGTTCCGCAAATTGCTTCTGTGCTTGCTCCAAGGTAATCTTGGGCTGTGCAGACGGGTACTCAAGCCCTTGAGAAGACTTAGAGAATTGCGTTACAGTTCCGTTACCATCCACAACTATGTTAATGCTGTCTGAACCAGAAGGAATACCATTTTTCAGAATACTGAAGTTATATCCATATTGAACAGGACCGAATAATGATTCCGAAAAATAACTATAACCAACATTCTCATTTAATTGCAGCTCACTGCTCTTAACCGATGAGGCTGCCTTAGCCACAAAAGTCTTAGCGATCTCCAATGCCTGAGTCTGAGATACTTTCGGTGGATAATAGGATTCGTTCTTCTCCTGGGAGAATGAGAGATAGGTGTTGATGATATCACCATTAATGGCGTCTACCTCACTGCTAAAACCATATCCCATATTCCCTTCTTGAACCTGCCACTGAATATGCCAGATCATTTGATTTGCTGGAGCTGGGTAGCTTTGGTTAGATCCCAGTTGAACATTGTTTACAGTTGCATCTTTTAGAGATGGGAATAGTTCTTTTAACTTTGCAATGGCTTGCTCCTGCGTGAATTTCACTTTTGCAGGATCAGCCTCAGATTTCGTAGTCGTAGCTGGAGCCGCTGATTGCGTACTAACCTGCGTTACGGAAGTGTTGCTGCTAACAGATATAGAATCGGCTGCGGCTAAGCCAGGGGGTAAGAGTAACGCGAGTGCAACGGAAGTGATTAATACCGTTTTAGCTGTTTGATGAACAAAAAGAGTACTATTGCTTTTCAAAAGAATTCATCCTCCTCTAACACGTGATTCATATTATTATACAGATATTTTCTTGTATTTTCCATAATTATTTAACGACAGGAAATTACGACATTTTTGTGATGTGAGCTATAATGGTAAACAGTTGCAGCTATAATTCATCTAGAAAGGGGGTCACCGACATTACTGACTGGAACCTTCAGCCGCTTATTGACGGTATTACTAACCTAGACATTCGCAGTTGTTTGATCATTCAACATGGAGAACCCGTACTGGAGCATTACCGCGATCCACAAATCGCTGAAGAGCTTGGCAAAATCAACTCGTGCACCAAAAGCGTACTCTCCGCCTTAGTTTGCATAGCCATAGATAAACAAATGATTCCACCTCCAGACACACCTATTTCTTTATTTTTTCCTTCATTAAAAGAAGATCGTGACCCACGTAAAAGAGAGATCACTATCGAACACTTATTAACGATGACCGGAGGCTTTAACTGGACAGAGTTCGGTGGGCAGAATTCTTTTCCGGCCATGACTAAAACCGCAGACTGGATAAAATTTGTGCTTGCACAGCCATTAGCTCATACACCAGGAACCGTGATGACTTATAACTCAGGCTCCTCTCAGCTCTTGTCCGCAATCCTGCGTGATTGTGCTGGACAGGCGGTTACAGAATTTGCCGAAGATCAGCTGTTTCAACCACTTGGCATTCAAAGCTATCACTGGGAGAGCGATCCGCAAGGCATACATACCGGTGGGTTCGGACTTCATCTGAAGCCGGAGGATATGCTGAAATTCGGCTTACTTTATTTGCAAGAGGGACGCTGGAAGGATCAGCAGATCCTTTTTTCAGATACAATTCAGCAATCTACTCGCCCTTACGTTGAAGCCAATCATCCGCAAAAAGGATTCTACGGCTGGCATTGGTGGGTATCCCAATTCAATGCAGGTTCAGAGCAACAGCCGAACGAGATCCCTTATTATTTTGCACTCGGCTTTAAAGGCCAGCATATCATTGTAGTTCCTGCTTACGAGCTGGTTGCCGTTATCACCGCGGATAAGTACAAAAAAGGCTCTCCTGCAAATGTTTTCGGCCGATTTATTGTGCCAGCTCTTCTAGGGCAGTAAGAACCAGGAATCACATGCAGTTCTATGTGTGGATACCACACAATCCATAAAGCAGCCGCAGCCATAGACTGATAAAGTCTTGGCTGTCACTGTTAGATTTGTACAAATGATCGCAATTAATTTTTCTTCAACTCGTTTGCTGCAAGCTTAAATGACACCAAATTTCTTTAATGCGTAGGCTATCCCGCCTTCACTTGCTTTTTTTGTAACAAAATCGGCTTTTTGTTTAAACTGTTCCGCACCGTTTCCCATCGCAATGCCCAATCCCACATACTCCAACATGTCGATATCATTCCCACCGTCACCAAACGCGATAGCCTCTGACTTGCAAATATTCAGATAATCCAGCACCTGTTTAATCGCCGTTGATTTAGAAACTTTTGTTTCTTCAAGCACATTCATAACGTATCCGTGAAAACGTTCGAACCGTAATTCAGGAAATCTTGGGATACTTCTATCAATTTCACTCACTAGAGTACCGTCCACATCAAAAAATACAATCTTATACATATTATGAAATAAGCCTCCCCGTTCGATCGTAACTAGATAGATTATATTTCATGGGATCTAAAACAAGAAGGAAGCCGATCACACGGATCAGCTTCCTTCTTATTTTCGTATTCAGCTTCGGCACAACAAGCTTACGTCGTTAATTTTGCATATACCACAAAAAATAACATCATTTCACCAATGATCAGGTAATTAGGTATAAGGAACAACAAATCTACTACGAAAAAAACACCAAGTAAACCTAATAATAACGTCAAATGGAATATCCCTAACCGTTGCTGTATACGTCTATATTTATGGAAGACCAGTGAGGTAGAGAAGAAGTAGAGCAGGACCGATCCAAAAATAAAACACACCATAAATATATAATTTAATTGATCTAAAAATAGCAGTTGGATCGAAGCTGCAATCATACTCAAGGATACATAAATAAATAAATGCCCGTAAATTATGGTTTGCCCGGCAGTCTCTATAGTCTTATCCACTTTCTTTTCAACATTATCAAAATATTGCCACCACATAGCTATAATTAATAGAAAAGTTAATAATGCAAATACAATAGATTGCCATGTCCAGTGGCTAGACTGTAAAACCGCAAGGATACTGACCACTGATTCCCCAAGCAGAATAAGCGTAAACAACGAGAAGCGTTCCAATAAATGATGAGTATTGATCGGACTTTTCACCAAGTATTTCCGGCCTACTAATGGAAGCAGAATGTCTACAGTAATTCCCGCATACAAAACTACATAACGCATCCAAGAGTCAAAGAAAAGTGATAAAGAAGAGATCATTAATCCAATCCAAAATCTGCTTCCCAAATACCGGGCAGTGCTCTTTCTATCAGCCGCTTCATTCTTATTTATCGTAAGATATTGAATGGCTGTCATAGCTCTTAAACCAACATAACCTATTAAGAATGGCATATAATATTGATCAAAGTTAACCGATAAGCTCGCCGTCATTATTAATACAAAAAATAATTGTAGAATCAAGAATATCCGATGTGAAAAGATATCTTGCCCAAACCGATTCACAAAAAGCGATTGCCCTACCCAAGCCCACCAGATCGGAATAAATATTAAGATAAATTTGGATAAGTATTCAAGTGGAATTGTACCCGCCTCTACATGCAATAGGACATGGCTCGCTTTTGAAACTGCTGCTACAAAAAGCAGATCATAAAATAGCTCCAGCCAAGTAACTTTCTTCTCAGCAATGGATACTGTACTGTGCTCAAATCCCGATGTGCGTTTATTCATCGTCTGACTCCCTTGGTTTGGATGTATATTTCTAATACAGTTTATCGAATACTTATCCATCTTAACCGAATTGATATACTAATTTGAAGACCCTTTACCTAAAAATAAAACCAGCAAGCCTCCACACAGAGAGCTTGCTGGTTTTTAGTAAATAAAGTTATTCCCCGGCAATACCGGAGCGTTCCACACTTTCTACAAAATGACGCTGTACGAACAAATACAGAATCAGAATTGGCAGAATGGTTAGAATACACGCCGCCATAACCTGATTCAGTCCAGTTGGGGCCATCCCAATAGAACCCGAAGTCATTTGCGACATCGTCTCCGCTGCCTGATTATTGGAACCATAAAACATCGCTAATCGCTGCGACAGATTATAGAAATCCGGTGTTGTTAAATACGTATTCGGTTCAAAGCTGTCATTCCAGTGCCATACCACAGAGAACAAGAATACGATCAGCATTGCCGGCTTGGCGATAGGAAACATGATTTTCCAGTACGTTCTGAATGCGCCTGCACCATCGATACGTGCTGCTTCCTCCAACACTTTAGGCATTCCGCGATAGAACTGAATAAAGATCAGTACGAATAATGCCCCCTTCAACCCGTGCCCAAACATAGAAGGAACCACAAACGGCAAATGTGTATTAATCCACCCCAAGTCACTAAAGAACAAATACAGTGGCACAACAATCGTCTGCGGTGGAACTAGAAAAGTAAACAGCAGCAGAACGAAACATACTGCGTAGCCTGGGAAACGGTATCTGGCAAAACCATAACCGATTAAGGAACAGCTTAAGATTTGCAGAACCGCACTCCCGAAAGAAATAATCGCACTATTTGCGAACCCGGCCCAGAATTTAAGCGAATCCCATGCCAGAAAATAGTTGCCAAAACTTATCTTTTTCGGAAGCCATTGCACTGTGGCATCAGCTACATCTGTTACTTGCATCATGGATTTGGATACCATGTATAACAAGGGATATAGGAATACGAACGTTAAGCTGAGAATAACCAAGTAATAAAAAGCGATATTCAGCACCTGAAGCGAACGTTTCACGACCCTGTCCAGCCTGCCGCTTGCTTTTAGACGAGTTGTCAGATGTTCCATGTTCGTTGTCCGAACCTGCTTTACGGATTCCTTCAACATCTTCTACTTCCTCCCTTCGGTGGCACCGAGCGACTTGCTGAATAACAGGAAGACCAAACCCAGAACCAAGAAAATAAACACAAAATAAATCCAGCCCATCGCTGAGCCATATCCAAAATCATTATTCTTAAAGACGACATTCAAAATATGACTCATGATTTGATTATCTGCCTTCGTGAATGAGCTGACGATACTAAACAACGTGTTTACAAGCATCATCGGCATAATCATCGGGAAGGTGATTTTCCAAAAGCTTTCCCACGCGGTTGCTCCATCACATTTGGCCGCTTCATACAGTGAAACAGAAATCGTCTGTAACCCCGCTAGAAAAATCAGAATTTGCACGCCAGAATCCCACATCACCAGCGTTAAAGATTCTGCATATTTCAGCAACGACTTCAAAATGTCGCCGGGGATAAAGTTATGGAGCTTATCATATAAATCCTGATTATAAAAAATTGGTAAATTTGCGGCACCCTGATCCATCAATTTGCCCAGAATCGCCCCTGAAGCAATGATGACCGGCAAAAAGAACACGCCACGAAAAAAGGTTTTTCCTACGAGTCCGCGATTTAGCAGAATCGCACAAAAGAGCGAAAAGATAAGAATTAACGGAACCTGAGTCACCGTCGACACCATCGTCGATTTCAGCAGAGGCAAGAAATTAACATCTGTAGTAAAAGCGGCGCGATAATGCTCCATCCCAACAAAAGTGGCCAGTAAACCGCCTTTGCTCACTTGGAGATCCTGAAAGGAATAATACAAGGAACGGCCCAGCGGAACAGCCATAAACACCAGAAATCCGACCAGCCACAGGCCGATGAAGGAATATCCTTCAACGAAATAACGCGCTCGCATCGATAGCTTTGATTTTTTCACTTCATCATCCTCCTGTTACCGCATAGCTGAATGCCTCGACGGTCTGACCAGACACGTCAACAGACTGCTCATTATAGTTGACTATAATGCTCACACCGTTTGCATAAGTCGTCCGAAAGACCTTACTTTGCAGCTGCTCATGATTCGTCATTTGCTGGTTGCTAATGCTGTCATAGACCTCTTTCAATGCGAGATAATTCTGCACAGAAGGTGCCAACCAGTTCTCAAGACTAGAGCTGAACAGCCGGTCTGCCATGGTTCTCTGAAGATCGCTAGTCGGAGCATAGGTTAATTCATAACTTGGAAGGGCTCCATATTCCAGCGCCCGTAAGGTTTGGTTACGGGAATCATCGTACAGATTAACCGGGCTTGCTGTATAAGGCACTAAGCCGTGTAACACTAGTTGATAAAAAGGAATCGCCCGATCTGTATAGACAAATTGACTGGAGTCGAGCGGCACCTGATCAATCCGGTTCACATGTCCTAATGTATAGGCAAAACCATAATCTACTGCCGTGTTAAGCTCACCCTTACGGAAGTTATCCAATGCATTAACATAAGTATCTTCTGTAAGCTGGCGGTCCGTATTGGATTTATTATCCTCATCGGAGTATAGCAAGCTTCCAAAGTGTTCAAACTGCACACCCTTCACACCCAGATCCTGAAACTTGCTTAACTCAGCATTACTGCGTTTTGCGATAACACTAGGTTTCATTAAATAAAAATAGTCATCCGTATTCCACCGGGTAGAGAGATAATAGACGTACTGCTTCAAGACTTCACGATTAATACCGCGGACAGCATCTCTGCTTGCCTTCACGCCGTTGCTATCTTGGTAAGGTTTCACGTAGTTAGCTTTCAAATAAAGATTTACGCCCTTGCCTGCGGCATATTCCTGAAGCTCTTTTAGTCCCTTATTGCCTCCCAGCTTCTTCTCAACAGGGAAT
Source organism: Paenibacillus sp. FSL P2-0121 (assembly GCF_037975345.1). NCBI lineage: Bacteria > Bacillati > Bacillota > Bacilli > Caryophanales > Paenibacillaceae > Paenibacillus > Paenibacillus sp. FSL P2-0121. The sequence goes on from NZ_CP150245.1 coordinate 5,750,245, forward strand.
TGTTCTGGCTGGTTTCCGTATAAACCATTTTTGGACCATCCCTCGATCGTAATCTCTAGCTGAGTAACACCCTCTGCCTGATATTGATCAATCATGTCCTTGATTTGTTTAAACGTAGCTGCTTCTATAAAAGTTGAACCGATGACTTCATCACGTGAAATCCCACCGAGCACTTGAAGATACAATGGCGTGTTCTCAAGAACTACTTCCTTGACCTTTTTCTCCTCCATTAAGTAATTACGGTATTCCTTCGCCATCCCAACGTAGTTGGCTTCCTCACCTTGGAGCAGAACATAACGTACGTTACGATCGGTTTTGATCATCTCACCCTGATAATAAGGAATTTGGCCGGAATTGCCGACAAAAATAACATCATCCTTGCGCAGGGTAAATTCACTTGATGCTCTATAAAGCGAAATAGCGCGAATGCCTGATGGAACACCGTTGATTTTAGCGTCGGTATCTCCCTTAGTAACAATTGCTAAATATCCTGTGTCTCCCTGATAGATTCCAAACACTGGCAAAGCGATAGCTTTTTTAAGAGGTGCCGCCTTTTGCCAAGAGTTATCCGTAATTTCATGATTTTGTTTCACAAAGGTTTCGTCCCCGCCGTAAATGTATTCAGAATAACCTTTCAAATAAGCGGGATGATCTTTCCGAAACTCCAGCAATGCCCCTGAACCATCTGGAAGCATCATTGCCCCCTCTGCATCTTCTCTAGCCGCATGAAAAAATGGCAGCACCTCCAGACTCGTGAATTTCGCATTCCCCTCTTCCTTCAAATACTCCTGTGGAATGGAAGCCTCAAATCCATTAGCAGTCAGTCTGTACTCCAGAGCAAAAGAAAGCTTCAGGCTAATAAAAGCAAACTCCGCGCGGACGACATCTTGCTCAATCGTTACGGTAACCGTGGAGTCTTCATCTTTAAGTGGGTAGACCTGTGTAATGTCAGCCCCCTGTGTGTATCTGGCATAAATTGGCGCGGTCGTATATTTCTTAATATTTGGCATGGCTGTTCGCTCCAGCTGTGGAGATCCAAGCCACTCCTTGTTTGTGATTTTGTCTGTGATGCGAAGATTTCCCGATTTCTCATCTACATATAAAATATAGCGTTCGTTCTCCAATGCTTTTGTTCCAGGCGTGACCGGCTGTAGCTCAACCTTCTGTACAGGTGCTGCTACAGCGGCTGGAGCCTGCTCTTCTACGGGATCCGTGGTCTCCTTTTCTTGCACAGAAGTGGCCTGCCCTTCAGCTGGTTCAGTCACCACCGATGTTTGCTCTTGCCCAACCTCTTTGCTTTCTTCAGTCTGAACAGACTGCGCAGCGGTGGACGGATCGGCGGAACTGTGTTCGGGTTGAACATTTATCACTGCGAACAGCATCATCACAACAATACAGAGAATGGCCCGCACTTTAACTTTTTTTCTCATCGTGTTACCTTTCCCTCCTTACGCGCGCAATCTCAATTCTTTGAGCAGATCGACAATAAATGAAACAAATTGATTGGAAATACCAAATAGCAAAATGCCTACAAACCAGATAATGGCGATCCCTATTACACTGATTATGGTGATAAAAATAACCTTGCGAATCTCAAAATCATGCAGGATCTTCACCTTCATTAAAATCAACCAAGCCACCCAAAGAATCACAAACTTGTGCAGCAGATTGAAGGTTGAAGCCTCATCCAGCGAAAGGACCAACGTTAGCAGTGTGACTGGGATGATAAAGAGCATGTATGGAACAAGCGCAAAGGCACTGCCCACAAAAATCTCTTTAAATTTCCCCTCACCATCCATAATCGTACTGACACCCCAGTTCGAGACACACCAGGTCAACCAAGGAACGATAAGCCAAATAAACTCATGAAACATAGAGATTTCATGCGGCTCTCTAGTTTGAAAAGCATACCCTGTAATCAGAATCGAGATCATTCGTGCCACAAAGGTCAGTAGAACGATGGCAATCCCCTGTATCCAGCGGATACGCTGCTTTCCTTGAATATCGTTATAGAACTGATAAGGATGAACTACAACCTGATGAATCATTCGCAAAGTGTTCATCCAATCTCCCCCTTTGCCGGTTCCAAAACTGCCTTGTTTCCTCTATACAGCCAGGCATGGAATCTCCGGTATAATCTCGGCGCACTCCAGAACAGTACTAAGAACAGTCCAATTCCGCCGGCAAAGAAATAAGTAAAGTGCTCCCGGATATACAATTTACGATATTCGCGGAAAGCGGATGAATAGTCAGCTTTGGAATTTGAAAGCTTGAAATAGCTCATAGATTCCTTATATTGCTCTGCTTTATAAAGCGCTTTGCCGATAGCCTGATAAGCCATATCATAATTGGCGTTCAATCGCAGCACCTCTTGCCATAAGGATTGCGCTTCGTCATAGCTGCCATCTACATATAGCAAAGATGCCTGATGAACCAAATCCGCAAACGGCGTGGTCCGGAAGCGATCGATTCTGCCCCGTCCTTTATCCACTACATAGATCAGACCATCAGCGGTTTGATCTACGGCGGAAGGAGTCACGAAGAGTCCATTCTGATCCCCAATCCCGCCGAAGCTGAATAACAAATTCCCCAGCTTGTCATATTGAAAGACTTTACTGGACTGCAAATCCAGCGCGGTTATAAATCCGTTCTTATCAATACTGATCCCCATAAAGGAAGCCATACTGAATGGACCCTCGGAGTAATAATCGCCGTACCAGCGTTTACCAATGTTCAGCGTATCTACGCCTACCGGAGATAACCGTTTGATCTGGTTATACTCTTCGCCCAGGGTTGTGCTGTAGATAAATCCTTCTTCATCCAGATCCACGTTGGAGAACTCAGAAGGTTTAACGGTCGCCAGCTGGTTCTGCTGCTCTTTGGTGGCCACCAGCTTAATTAAGAGTCGTGTCCAGGAGAAGCCTACATGGTTCGCTCCATAGAACCCCTTGAACTTACCGCCCGAGTCAATTTGCAGCAACCCCTGCGTGTTACCATCGCTCACCACATACATATAATCACGCTTATCTACAACTAATTTAGAAGGAGAATAAGAGAAATTAGCACCCAGTAATGGGCTATCCGGTTTTAGCAACTCTTTTACGAACTTTCCATTTTTATCAAAAATAGCAATACGCGCGTTTTTTGTATCTGCTACATATACCGTTCCATCCTCTTTCACGAATACACCCTTCGGCTCTTGCAGCTTGCCGCTGCCTTCCGTATCGCCGATCAGATTTAGCAGACGACCGTCCTTATCCATATGAACAATGCGGCTATTGCCCGTGTCTACTACATAGAGTGAATCGTCATCACTAATAAAGAGAGATTCCGGATTTTTGAAGGACCCCGTATCTGTTCCTGTTGGATCGATAGAAGAATCGTAGAGATAACCATTAATCGAGCGGACCTCATTGCCGGACTGATTCCACGTATACCCCTCATATGGGGCTTCACCAGCTAGCGCCTGCCCTGGAAGCAGCAGCACTGGCAGTGTCAGCGTCACCATTAGCCCTGTTAGCAGCATTTTTTTCATATTACGTCCTATCATCATGACTCCCCCTATTCCTTCAGCCCCGAATGGGCCATTGTCTGAAGCACCATCCGCTGCGTTAATATAAAGACAAGAATAGTCGGGAGAATCATCAAGAAGCTTGCTGCTGCCAAAGTGCCTACCCTAGCAACGACTCCGGCTCCACCACTGATGGTTTGGATGGCAAGCGGCAATGTCTTCATTTCCTGAACAGTCGTATAGACCATTGAAGGATACGGATCATTCCAAGCAGAAATGAAGCTAAATAAAGCAAAAGTCGAAATCGCCGGCTTAAGCATTGGCATCACAACCACCCAGAATACCTTCCATTCTGAAGCCCCGTCTATGCGGGCCGCCTCTAATAAAGCGTCTGGAAGCTGCCGCAGGAACTGGGTCATAAGAAACATTCCCATCGGTGCAGCCAGATAAGGTAAGATCATTGCAAAATACGAATTCATTAATCCGCTGCGGCTAATCAGCAGATATTGCGGTATTTGCAGTACTAAGGGTGAAAACATCAGCGCCGCCACAATCATACTAAAGATAGCGCTTTTAAATGGCATATTGTGCTTGGCAAGCGGATAAGCCGCCATTGCTGAAATTAAGACACCCCCGACCACAATCCCCGATGTAACGACCACGCTATTGAAAATAAACCGTGAGAACGGCACCGCCGAAGTTCCGGTAATTAACAGCAAATCACGAAAGTTCACCAACGTCGGATTCACTACGAAAAACCGCGGTGGGAACAGGAATAGTTCGCTTGTTGGTTTTAAAGCAGTCACTGCCATATAGACAAGTGGCAGCAGCATAATTAGGCCAAACACCGTTAAGAACAGATATAAAAAGATGCCGCCATAGTCAATACGCCGTAAATTTATTTTGTGCATCCTAATCCCTCCCCAGCACTTTGAAGATGAGACGGTTGAGCCCAAGCATCAAAGCGAACAGTAATACAGCAATCGCTGACGCATATCCCATCTCAAAGCGGATAAATGCGTAGTCGAACAGATGCGCCATAATCGTATGGCCTGCATAAAGGGGACTCGGAAATCCAACAAGCCGCATACTGACGTCAAAAACGGTAAGCGAACCGACCACCTGCATCACCGCACCGAATAATAGCTGTGGTTTGACGCATGGAATCGTAATGTACCATAGCTCCTGCCAGCGGTACTTGACCCCATCAATTGAGCCAGCTTCATATAAATCTGTCGGTACATTTTGAAGTCCGGCCAGAAAAGCAAGGAAACCTACCCCCATACTCATCCATAAGGAAACTATGATGATCACCGGTACGATCGAATCTACATTTTGTAGAAATAAATAAGGTTCATTGATAATCCCCAGCTGAATGAGCCAGTGATTGAGCAACCCCTTGCGGTCTCCGGCGAACAAATACAACCAAACCACGGACATTGCTACTGCACTTGTAATCGATGGCACATAGTAGCATAGGGTATAGAAAAAGCGGAACTTCTGCGGAATCTGGCTAATCAGCCAGGCCAGCAAGAAGGCCATAATATAACCTATCGGACCTGTAATAATAGCAAATTTCAGCGTAATCCCAACAGCTTTAAGAAAGATATCGTCGTCTACAAACAACAGCTTATAGTTAGAGAAGCCAATGAATCTCGGTGTCTCAATAATGTTGTAATAGCTGAAGCTTAGAACGACGGACATGATAATAGGAACAATTGTAAAAACGGTGAACAAAATCAGGAAAGGGGCCAAGAAATAATAGGAAACTTTATTTTTCTTGATATCTAACCAAAGCTGAGTCCATTTCCCGGGAGTTTTCGTCGGCTGCATCTGTACGGCTTCGTTCTGTGCCGGTGTAATTATTTCACTACTCATTTCTGACCTCCTTCCTCTTTGGCGCTTGAAGTCTGGGAAGTTTCAATTCCGAACTCTTCGCGTTTCTTACTGAGCTCTTTATTGATTTCACGCACACCTTGCTCCATCGCCTCCCGCGGGAATTTACCGTTGAGCACAATCTCATTCCAGATGTTGGCGATATGCCGGGTCGTGTAATATCCTCCAAGCACCACTTCGCGCTCTTTAAACCACTCCCACTGTTCCATAATGGCGTCGATATCATCTTGCTGCCACGGCAGACGTTTGAGTGCTTCAACATTGGCTGTATTCCAACGAGCTTCAACACCCAGCAAAGACTCAAGCTCTGAGCCGAAGTTCTCCTGTGCATCCGCACTGGTCCACCATTTCAAGAACTCCCAAGACTCTTCTTTCATATCCGTATCCTTAAAAATAATTCCTGTCTGTGCAAGCCCGCCTGTAGAACGGTTAATCTGTCCATCTGCTTGTTCAATACCCGGCATTGGTTTCATGCCCCACCAGCCTGTCAATTCAGGTGCGGCAGTAGATAACAGAATGTATGTGGAATAATCAGCAACGCCGATTGGCATCTCTCCAGAACGGAAACGGTTATAGAAATCCGCTTGTTTCTGCAGCTTATAGTTCGTAAAGAGTCCCGTCCACATTTTCATAGCTGTCAGTGCTTCTGGTGAATCCAGATCAGACAACATCCCATTATTCTTATAGAAATCCCCGCCATACTGGAATAAGAACGGCGCAAACTCATTAATGGCTAGACTCGGATTGTTCGGGGCATGTGGATAATAGAAGTCCATCCCGTTTTGTTGCAGCACAGGAATCAGTTCCATAACCTCTTGCCACGTATTCGGAATATCCTTCTCGCTAATGCCCAGCTGTGCCATAATATCTTTCCGGTAAAAGAGCATCGTGAAGTTCTGATTCTCCGGCAATGCGAAGTCTCCGTTATCATACTTATAAGGAATCAGTGCACCCGCTCTGAAACGTTCAGCAACCTCTTGATAATCTGAGAATTCATTCAGATTCACGAGTGAATTCCGCACCGCGAAGTCAATCGGCACTTCACCCTCAACCCCCAGTGCCACATCGGGAGCAAGTCCGGCAGTATTGGCTAATAACAGAATCTGCTTCTGATCCGCTGCAAGCGTAGGAATAATATTGACGTTCACCTTGATGCCCGTGTTTGGTGTAAAGTCCTCATCCACCATTTGCTTAATGATCTCCGCCCAATCACGTCCACGAGAGATCCAGACATCCAGCACCTTTTCATTTTTGTACGTATTCCCTATGCCGCTGTAATCCTTTGTAAAAGAACTAAAGAAGTCATACGTCATCGTCCCTACACGGGTATACCAAGGAGCCGCGTCTTTAGGCCATGGCTGATCTTCCGACTTCACTTCAATATAGTCCATTACAATACTCTGCTTCATTAATCCGTTGACCCATAAGCCAAGCGATGACTGCAGATCCGTAAATTGCTGAAGACGACCTGGAATACTTGAGGTATCCTTCGCCATTTCCAGGAACCGATCACGTGCTTCATAAAGCGTACTCAGCTCAGAGCTTCCATCAGCAACGCCAAAAGCATACATATCCTGCACAGCATCATCCAACGTCCGCGCCATCAAATGTAAACGTGGCACAAGATTAGGAATGTTCTGCTCCAGCTGCCAATCCCCGTTTGGATCAGGGTTCGTTCCCGTTACCTGCGTGATTTCACGTCCCAAAAGAGACATTTTATGTGTAGTGTTCAGCACAGCTTCAATCATTCCGCCTACACCCGATACTTGAACTTCCATCCGCAACGTATGCTTGCCTTGTTCGAGATAAAAGAAGTATTCTCCGTCCTCATTTCCCAGCTTGTTTACTTGCCATTCCGCTTTGTAAGGGAATTTCAAGGCATTCAGCTCTTGGAACGGTACCTCGCCATCAATCATAATCCGGCGTTCCACCGGTATCCCGTTTAGGAACCACTGGCCGTAACGAATTGCGATATTGTAGAGCCCTGACTCAGGAATCTCGAAATCCCATTCCGCCCATTGTCCACCCGTACGCCACCCGACACCCCCAAAACTATTAAGCACAATAGCATCTTTGTTAAAAGGTTCGGTGAGTGGCTCCCGGTCCTCGATCCGCTTCAGCGTTGGATCTGAACGAAGGGAGGATTCTTCTGCCTGAATTTTGATCACTTGATTCTGAACAGGCTTGTAACCCTTATTCTCATACTCCTGCTTCACTTCCGCATAAGTCGGGAGCGGTTCTGGAGAAAATATTCTCAGTTCACTAAGTGCGGCCGGCTCTCGGATGGCTTCCAGCTTCACCGTATGCTCCCCTTTGGTCAGATAAAAGCGAAAGGGATCCGCAGTTCTGGCCTCGGCATCTCGAAACTCCCGATATTGCCAGCCTGTTACCTCTTCCCGCTTGGGATTAAATTCATTCCCTTGATTGTCCAGCCATGGCTCTGCACTTTCCTTCCACATCCGCTGGAATTCCATTTTTTTTACTTGAGAGAATAAATACTCCCCATCAATCTTTACGCTTCGAATGATCGAGGATCGTTTACCAGGAAGGGCATAATACTCCATCCCCATCTGATACAACCCATCTGCCGGAACCGTAAATGTATATTCCACCCAGCTATCCTCTGCTTTAAGCGCTAGTACCTTGCCGGGTTTTCCACCAAGATCCGTCATTACCTCTGTACCTTCAGAACTAATGGCCTTATAATCCGCCGAAGGAATAGCAAGCGTAAAATCCGATGAGTCCTTTGCTCCATCCTGTTGTTTTTCCTCGTAATAGCTTAAGTAAGAGGCTTCGAGTTTTGAATTCACACTATCGCTTTCTAAAATAGAGCTTTCATCAACATCCGCATAAACGGGGATGCCATCCATCGCTGAATTATCAAACCCTCGTGATTGATTCCACCACACTAGGGAGACTCCTAAAAGTACCAGTAACAACAAACTAATCTTATATTTTCGCAGTATGCGTAACACGCATCGGTCTCCTCCCATCTTTACGGGCCTCTCGGACTTAAGTGAATACAAGCAGGGCAGCTCTGGCAATTGCAGGCTGCCCCTCCTGTTATTAGATTTCCTTACGGCTGCATTCCCATTGCCTTTTTAAAGGCAGCAATTTCTTTGGAAGCTTGCTTCAAGACATCATCACCAATTTTTTGAATAGCCGTCTTGGAATCTGTGTTCTTAGCCAGTGCATCACCGATCGCGGCTATAAAGATTTCCCAGCCCTTGTTATCTACTGGTGTAAGGTGTTTGACTGGAATATCGTTGCTTAATTGCTCATATAGTTTAAATTCCTCTTGCCCACCCAGATATTCATTTTTAGTGTTTGCGTACCAATCAAGACTGGAAATATCCTTGTAACCCGGCTGAATGGAATGTTTTGTCCAAATTTTCCAAGCATTTTCACTTCTCATGCTCCACTGAATGTAAGCCCATGCCGCTTCTTTATTTTTGCTTTGCGAAGGGATAACAAAGCTTGATCCGCCCATTCCCACGTTAATTCCTATTGGCAACCGGGTTACCTTCCATTTTCCGGCAAGCTCAGGGAATGTTTCCTGAAGTCCGCGCGCTCCGAATGAACCCGATACGACACCAACCAAATCACCTTTTAGAACTAGCTGTTTACCTTCGTCTGAGCCATAACCGATATGAGGTGCCCAGCCCAGCTGTTGTCCACGTTTTGTAATATCAAGAACCTTCACCATTTTGTCCGTATTACGTGTCCAGTTCATATCCTTATCAAAGTAGCCGACTTCATCTCCTGCCCATACGATCGGGCCATCGCTCCACTCCATGAAATATTTACCGTTAGCTTTCAAAATTTGAGCCAGGTTCAAGAGATTCTCTTCATCTTGCATGTATTCGCCAAGCTCAGCAGGATCACTTGGCAATCCAAGCTCTTCAAAAATGTCTACACGGTAGTAATAAACCCCCGGTGTCATATCCCAAGGCATACCAAGCAGCTGTGAGCTGTCTGGTGTCATCCAACGCTCCCAGTTATATGGAACAACCAGATCTTTATATTTTCCAGCGTTATAAGGCTCTTCCAAAAGATTCTCCAGCACATTGCCCGCCATATAGCGATTCAACTGGTACATTTCTACTTCTGCTACGTCCGGTGCCCCGCTACCTGCGGCGATTGTCGTTTGCAGCTTGTCATGCAGGTCGCCAAAGGGCATAACTACCGTCTTCAACTTGATTCCAGGATATTCAGCCATAAATGCAGCGCCGACTTCCTCGAACACTTTTTCATTAAAGGCCCAAACGGTAACCTCACCTTGAATATCTTTGCTTGGCAGGTCGTTGGCAGGATCTACTGCTTCCGTGCCCTCAGTAGCTGTTGCATTGGTTGGTTCACTAGCATTATTAGTTTTTTCAGTGTTCGTTTTACCGTTGTTAGATGCATTTTTATTCGTCGTTGAGCTTCCAGCGCTGCTACAGGCTGACAGAATAAGCACAAAAACCATTAACATACATACGACTAAACTGCTCGTTTTTCTTTTCGAACTCATAACCTAACCTCCCTCTTAAATTGAACAAATAAATGCTTGTTTATAGTGAAGGAGTGAACCTCCCTCCGTGACCGGCTATTTCCCCCCTTCCTTTAGTCTTAACACGGTCACGGAATATTTCGGGAATTCAAACTCCAGACTACCTTTGTCTACACTTACCTTTTGAGTTACAGGTGCCACCTTGTCAGGTTCAGCGAAGCTATTCTCAGCATTTAAATCGTCCGACTGAAGTACGGTAGCTGTTCCTTCCAGGCTTGATGTGGCAAGTCCGGTAAAAGAAACATCCGTGCGCTGAGCAGTGTCACCCGCATTAACGACTTTAACGATCAGCTCACCTGTGGCAAGATCACGGCTCGCAGTTTGGAACAGCGGCCCTGCTGGACTTTCATCGTTCACCTCTTGTATAAGCTCGTCGTCGAGATAGAGCCGGATATTAGCACCTGATAATTCAATGCGGATATCGTACAATTTCCCAGTCTCAATCCTTACAGGAACCGTTCTTCCGATGACTGCTCTTGTTCCACCTACTGATTTTTCAATCGCGCTCTGCGTATTTCCCCAGCCGCCAAGATTCCACCAATAGAAGTTGCCTTCATCTTTAGAGCCGAACATAATGAGCATACCTTCTGCTCCGCCAGTCTTTTTCGCCTTAAGAGAAAGTGTATAATCACTCCAGGAAGCCTCACCGGCAACTGCGCGAATATCAATATCATTAGAAGTCTGCTTAAAAGTACCCTTGGATTGTTCCCAGTCCCCATTGTTTAGAGTCCAGGCTCCGGAATCCTCCTTGAAATGATCTTCAAAAAGAACGTCATCACCTTTCGCTACTCGTACATCGCTGTACTCTACCTGGGTGGCCCAAGTCCCCAAACCAATTCCACCTTGAATGGATTGCTTACCGGAGGTTTCTTCTTGACCTAGAGCCACAAGTGAGGTTGGAAGAACTACATCCCCCTTATTGCTTCCGAACATCTGCTGCACATGATAAGAAGGTGTTCCGTAGCTAGTCGATGAATCAAACACAATAGCGTCCGGGTTCCAAGTACGATCCTTCGTATTCACAAACAACGGGGCATAAGAGGACATTTTCACGATATCAGAATTCCGTTCCATGCCCATCATAAAAGCCGCCTCGCCGATTGCAGCGTTCAGATTGCCTTCTCCAGCGCCCTTGGTCACCGCATACTCACCAACATAAATCTCAGGACCACTCCGGTCATAAGTATCGTATCTGTTCGAGTTGCTGAGGAACCATTCAGAGGTTTCATAGTAATGCTCATCAACCATCTCGATAGGCTCACCTTCAACTGCCGCATTGGCAATGAGATGAATCTCTGGATACTTCTCTTTAATTGCTTTATAAAACAAGCCATAACGCTTAATATATTCACTCATCTGGAAATTGTTTTCGTTACCAATCTCTACATATTTCATATTAAAAGGCTCCGGATGACCATTGGCGGCTCTTTGTGCCCCCCATTTGCTAGTAACCGGTCCGTTTGCATATTCAATGGCGTCCAGCGCATCTTGTATCCATGGCTGAATTTCACTGACTGGAACGGTATTCTGCTTGGCTATAGGATCTCCGTTATGTGAAATCCCGATATAAGCTACATATAATGGTTCCGCTTTCAGATCTTCGGCCCATTGCAGATATTCGTGAAAGCCCAGCCCATCTGAGGAGCGGTAATCCCAATATCCCTTATGACCGGGACGCGTTTCAATCGGACCAATGGTGTTCTTCCATTGATAAGCATCAGTTGGCGTTTTCCCTTCCACGAAACATCCCCCCGGAAAACGAACGAATGCGGGTTTCATCGCAGCTACCTTTTCAGCCAAATCGATGCGAAGCCCATTCTCCCTGTTGTTCCAAGTCTCAGGAAACAAAGACACCATATCGAGATAAACAGTCCCTACATTGGCAGCAGAGATTACAATTCGTGCGTTTGCTACAGTACCTGTAGAAGTCAGTGTGTATGTATATGGATTCCATCCTTCTTTTAACTTATCAACGGTCTGTTCTGCATATAGCTCTTTGCCATCTGGGCTCTCTAACGTTATACGCAGTGGCATATTGTCCCCTGGCTCTGGCCGCGCATAGAATGACAACTTGTAACTGGCCTCCTTCGTCAAAGCAATCCCCCAGTAACCATTATTCACAGCAGATACCGAACCACCCTCGGCAGCTGATGATACTGTTAAAGCCATTGCCTGGGTCTGAGCATCGTTCAAAAGCTTAGTGCTGGTCAGAGCAAGCTTCCCTTTACTCCCTCCTTTTTCATCCATCCACCAATTGAACAGTGTGACCGAACTATCCTCAAAGGAACGATTGGAAATCAGCTCTGCATATAGCCCTCCATCTCCCGCATGATTAATCTCTTCGAAAAAGGCTCCGTACAACATCGGGCTGATCTTAGCTCCCGGATTCGCCGTATCCACAGTCAACGTATATGCGGTTCCACTACTTGTGTTAGCTGCTGTCGCCGTTGGAAGAGTTTCCTTTCCCGCTTCACCCGTTGCTTCTTTGGCAGACTCCTGAGACAGTGTTGCTGGGTTTTCGCCCTTAGAAGCCCAATAATACGTCAGCCCGCCAATCACAATCACGAAAATCAGCACCGTAAGCCATAGCTTCCGTCCATAATTATTCAAAGATAATTCCCTCCAACTTTTTATTAGCGTTTTCATTTTTATGAAGTGAACAGATCCTTCCATTCGTAATAACTTAAAATCATTTCACAAAACCTAAATGAATCCGTTTCCATTGATAAAATACCATACTAAAATCGGGTTGTAAATAAATTAAACTAAACCTTTTTATACTTTTATGAATATAATTTCCAATAGATTTGCAAGAAATCAAGAGATTTATTAGTTTTTTTAAAACAAATTCCCTCTTTTCATCTCACCATCTTTATATTTTTCTAAAATAAACGGGAGTTTACAGCCCTAAGTAAGTTTAATTTTCATTTTTTCCTTCATTTATTTTACTGTTTTATTTTTCCATTCAAATAATAATGAAACTAAAATTAATTGTGTTGCCCCCAAAAAATCATATAAAAAAAGCTCCCCCTTGCCCAAACTCAGGCAAAGGAAAGCTATCGTTTAATTTCCAACTAAATTTAGTTCCGCCACTTCATAAACTTGTAATCAAGAAAATCAACAAGCAAGAAGAGAATAAAACCGACCAAGCTGAACAACATAATTCCCGCATACATCTCCGGATAATCTAATCTTAACCACGCATCCATGATGAAAAAGCCCATACCATGCTCTGTTCCATAGATCTCCGTAAAAAACAGTACAGATATCGCCGTTCCAAGCGAAATACGAATCGTACTCAGAATTACTGACAATGCCCCCGGCAGTGTCACATGCCAGAACTTCTGCACAGCGCTGGCACCTATACTAGTTAAGACATCATAGGTATTGTCCGGAATAGCCTTAACCCCATCCCTTACCGAAATGATGATCTGAAACAATAGAATCAGCATGATCATTAGGATTTTGGACGTCTCCCCAAGCCCGAAGAACAGCATCACTACTGGAAGCAGGGCAATTTTGGGAACAGGATAGGTCAAGTAAACCACAGGGTCCAGCAGTTTGTTCCAGGTCAACGAACGTCCCATTAGAAGACCTACAAGCAGTCCAATAATTAACGCCAGTACCACACCTGCAAAAATTCTGAACAAGCTATACCCTACATTTATAGCAATATCCTGCGCTCCTAACTGAAACATCGCCTTATATACAGCAAAGGGACTTGGCAAAATCGAATGGTTCATAAGTAAAAATGCGATATACCAGACTACATTCATACAGACAAATACAAATAGCAGCCTTACTAGATGATGAAGTCGACGTTTGTTTACCATATCTCCTGCATTACCTTTCTAATCCGCTTAGTCTGCTCAAAGAAATCCACACTGTCCCGCTTATCCTCATGCTTCATATGAAACACCAAATGATTATCAATAATTTCAGGTGTAGTTTCTTTGTTGGACGGCATGACGATAATCTTTTGCCCCAGCAGAATCGCTTCTTCCACATCATGAGTGACAAATAATGTAGTCGTCGGGTTAGCCATCCAGTTCTCTAAAAAGAGGACCTGCAGCGTTTCCCTTGTTATCGCATCGAGTGCAGAGAATGGCTCGTCCAGCAACAGAATAGTAGGCAAAATGGCAAAAGCTCTGGCAATCGCTACTCTTTGCTGCTGGCCTCCACTGAGGGATAAGGGATAACGTTCTGCTAAATCAGAGATCCCCATCGACGAAAGCCACTGCTTAATCTGCGTCTCCCGTTCTTGCTTGGATGAACTTGCCGTATGCGTAATCTTCATCGCTATCTGAATATTATCATGTACAGTCTTCCAAGGAAGAAGCCCGTAGTTCTGCGGCACCAGCCCGATTAACGTTTCTTTCTCATGTACAGATTTCTCATTAAAAAGAATTTGTCCCTGATAGCTAGGCAGCAAGCCCGCAATCGCCCGTAATAAGGTTGATTTTCCGCTGCCAGAGGGTCCGATAATGGTGTAGATCCCATGTTCCGGCAAAGATAAATCCACCTGACCTAAGGCTAATTGTCCGCTCTTATATTCTACTTTCAGATCCTTTATGGCGAGTCCTTTATTTCTTGAATTGGACATCAGAAATCACATCTTCAGCCGAGATATTTTTGCTAAGCAAACCTTTTTCCCGTGCCCAAGCAAATGCAGCCTCTACTTCCTTCACATCCACTTGATAAGCTGGTACATAATCCGGTACCTTGATCTCATCTTTTAATGTTTCTGGATATCCTACTTCTTTGATTACAAGATCGATATATTCAGATTGTTCATGGGATTTCATATAAGCTACTGCTTCATCATAAGCAGCATACATACTGCGGATAGCTTCTGCTTTGGCATCAATTGCAGTTTGCGGGAAAGCTAATACGAACGGATTTACTCCCGCAGTTATCGTTGAGCTCAGTACACGCAGGCCTGAGGTTTTACCCATCGTTACAAAAGGTTCTGGCAAAATTGCCGCATCCGCCTTATTATTCTTAAGCAATTCTAAACGGGTCGGAATCTGTGGAACCTCTGTCACTGTGATATCAGCTTCGGTCAGACCTGCTTGTTTCAGCATCATGGCCACTGTATATTGTGTGGAGGTATTTTTGGACAAAATCACGGTTTTCCCCTTCAAATCCTTCACATCCTGGATCGATTCATTTCCAGTCAGTAAATCAAATTCCCCAAAAGTTGTACTGGTGATCTTCACATCCAGTCCAGCCTCATTGTAAATGGAGATCGCAACCAGGTCAGCACTTAGACCATCCAGCTTGCCTGCTTGAAAAGCTACATCCCGATCTTTGGCGCTTTTAAACGTCTGGATGTCCAGATCCACACCGTGGTTTTTATCGAAACCTTGTTCATGTGCGATGATAAAAGGAATAGCATCAATCGAGGGCAATAAACCTAGCGACAAGGAGGTTACTTCTTTTGCAGCCTCTGGAGCAGCTCCCTCTGACGATTCTGTATTTGTATTATTTTTCGAACCACAACCCACTGCAAGTGCAGCGATGACAACAACCATCATAGATAACAACAACATTCTCTTTAGACCTTTATTCTTCATTTAACTCTCCTGCCTCCATTATTCTTTCTATAGTGTAATTCTCTGTAATATTCTTTGCTCACTCATAAATGTGCATGCAAAAAAATCCTTAAGCTCTACAAAAAAAGCTTTAGGCATGTTAAGTTTACCACCAATCTTTATATTTTGTATATTTATAAATTTAGATATAAGTAAATAGAAGCGACGCAAAAAAAGCTGACAGCGGAATGGTTCCGCTACCAGCCTCAATCTCTATGTTATGGAGTTAGTAGATTTGTGTGGATTTTAATGACAGCTTTTTTAATCTGCTGCCCCGGTTGACCCATGCCCGGTCTGTGAACATCATGAGGGAAAAAGACCACGAACATTCCAGACTTCAAAGATAACAATATTTCATCTGCTGATGGGGGATAAAGCGCATATTCTCCTTCGGCATCGTAAGGCTTAATGGGTTCAATCCCTTCTTGCAGGGGTGCCCAGCCAATCGTTTCTTCACCTTCGATCAGATAATGCACATCAATATAAGTCTCATGTTTCTCTGCGACTTGTTCCTCCAACGATTTTGCCTCAAGAGCCATAATGGAAGCATACATTTCGTTCCCGCGGATTTCGATTCGCCCAAGATCAGGATCATGTTGTAAGATTACTTTCAATTCCTCAACAGCCTCAACAATGACAGGATTCTCATACTTGATATGCTCTTCCCAAGATGACAAAGAACCTAAGATCATAACTTCCCATTCCCCTCACATCTTAATGTGCTAAACCAGTTTCTCACTGACTGCTGAAGCTGTAGTTTCTTTATTGATTATGGATTGCTCACTAGTCTTCTTGAAATATTCTACATATAAAATATCAAGCAGATAGAGCTGCGATATCTTTGCAGATAATGAACCCCCTTGCAGCGGTCCTTCATTAGCACCACATAGCAGGGTCAGATCGGAGTACGAGGTTAACGGTGACTTTTCAAACCTGGTAATGGATATTACTTTGGCTCCTCGTTCCTTTGCTTTTCTCGCAACCTCAATGCTATCCTTGGTCGAGCCGGAATAAGAAATCACAACAGCGACATCCCGGTTAGACATCAACGCTGCCGACATCATCTGCAGATGTGAATCCATTAAACATTCCGTTTTGTTCGTAATACGCATAAATTTAATCTTGGCTTCCATAGCTGTGACTAGAGAAGAGCCCACACCGAAAAACAATACACGTTCTGCATTAATCAAATACTCAATGGCCTCACTGATCTTCTGTATATCAATTAAATTATAGGTCTCGTTGAGTGCACTTACATTCGTGGTCAGCACTTTAGAAGCAACAGCTTCAATCGTATCATCCATCAGAATTTGATCGGTAAGCTGCGGGATCTCATTCTCCACAGTGATGCTATGTGCCAATGCGATCTTGAACTCTTGATACCCTTTATAACTTAAAGATTTGCAAAATCGAAATATACTTGATTCCCCAACATCACATGCATCTGCAAGATCAGTAATCGACATGTAGACTACACTTCTCGTATTCTCCAGTACGTAGTCCGCTACCTTCTTCTCCGTATTCGTCAAATTATTGTATTTAGAATGAATTGAAGAAAAAATACTGATTGTCCGCAAAAAAGCCCCTCCTTTTCAATAAATTAATGTACGAATAAGGAGGAAGCTCCCAGCAGACCTGCCTTATTCCCTAATGAGGCTTTAACAATTCTCACTCCCGCAAAGCTTTCCATAATCAAAGACTTCGTGCGTTCTTCTACCCTTCGAACCAAATCTTCTTGTTCCATTACGCCGCCACCAATAATAATCGCGGATGGATTGAAGATATGTGTGATAGAGGCTAAACCCACAGCCACTTCAGTAATCCATAAATCTAAAATACGTTCAAGCTGCTCATTTCCGCTCTCTATTTTATCAAATAAAGCTTTTCCGTCCGTGCATTCGGGATCTGCCAGCTGAGCCATCTTCACTAAAGCTGTAGTTGAAGCGTATTTTTCATAATACGGCAGTCCTTCTACTCCGGATGTGGCCGACAATGGGTGAGTAAAGATATGGCCAAATTCAGCCGCTACCCCATTAGCCCCTTTATAGATTTGGCGATTAATGACGATCGCACCGCCAATGCCTGTGCCAAAGGTTAGACATAAGAAATTGTTAAAGCTCTGAGCAGCCCCAAAATAAGCCTCGCCTAATGCTGCTGAATTCACATCGTTCTCTACCATAACAGGTTTATGAAAATGATGGGTGACAATATCCTTAATTTTCATTCCAGTATATCTAGGTATATTTTCGTTAGCATAGACAATAAATCCTTCTTCTGCATTAACTTGGCCCGCGGTGCTTATGGCAATGGCATCAAAATGATCGTATTCTGCAATCTTTTCCAGCATTCTCGAGATTACATGGGGTCCCCCCAAGTAGCTTTCTGTTGCATACTCCTTGAAGTCATGTACATTCCCCTGTTTATCGCATATACACATCTTGGTATTGGTACCGCCAATATCTACGGCTACAATTCTCATTCCCATCTACCCTCTCTGGCGTTCTACTGAATAGCGTTCACAAACCGTTTCGTAATCTCCATCGGTCTCGTGATCGCAGAGCCAACCACTGCTGAATACACACCTAAATCAAACATGGTCTTTAATTCTTCAGGAGTGGAAACCCCACCTTCAGCTATAACGGGAACAGAGAAGTTGTTGACGATTTGTTGAACCAATTCAAAATCTGGCAAGTTGCGGCCTTTAGTAGCCTCTGTATAACCGCTCAAGGTAGTTCCTATCAGATCAAATCCCAGCTCAACAGCCTTCGCAGCTTCCGCAAATGTAGAACAATCCGCCATAAACAGTTGATCTTTATAGGTCTCTTTTAAAAGTGGAAAAAGTTCAGAAATAGTAGATCCGTCCGGGCGAATCCGGTCTGTAGCATCCATAGCAATGATATCTACCCCTTCGCGGTACAGCTCATCGACTTCCTTTTGAGTGGGTGTAATAAAGACTTCAGAGCCTTCATACACCTTTTTGATTATCCCAATGATCGGCAGATTCACTTGCTTTTTGATTTCTTGAATATCCGCTACGCTGTTTGCCCGAATTCCAGAAGCCCCGCCTAAGTAAGCAGCATAAGCCATTCTCCCCATAATAAACGGGCTATGCATCGGTTCTTCTGGTAAGGCTTGACTGGAAACGACTAGTTTATGTTTTATTTTTTTAAGTACATTATTTTCAGTATTCATCAGTAACCCACTCCACATTTTTATTTATTCTTTAACTGCTCCTGCCGTAATCCCATTGGTGAAGAACCGTTGGAATAACATGAACACTAGCAACATCGGAATTGCAGCGATGGTAGCTCCGGCCATTTTATAAGCGAAATTAGGATTCAAATCCTGCATTAAGGTCGCAGTACCAACCATTAATGTTTTCATTTTGTTCTCTTGGCCTATAACCAGCTGCCACAAGTAATCATTCCAGACTTGCACGAAATTCAGAATAAATAAGGCTCCAATACCAGGTTTGACAATAGGCAACATGATGCGCGTGAAGATTCTCCATTCATTTGCACCATCTATTCTCCCGGCTTCTCTTAAGGCATTAGGGGTTAAATCGAAGAATCCCTTTAATAGGAACACTCCAAATGCACCCGCCACGTTCGGCCAAATCATACCGTTATAACTATTTACCATTCCAAATTGTTGGGTGATCCGGAATAAGGGCACAATCATAATTTCTTTAGGAATCATCAAGCTTGATATAAAGATAATGAAGATTATATTTTTACCTTTAAAATTAATCTTTGAGAACGCATAGGCGGCCATTGAGCCTACAACGATAACCAAAATAGTAGAAACACCTGATACATAAATACTATTAAAAGTCCATCTTAAAGCCGGCTGGTTCTGAAATACATCCACATAGTTGGAGAATGTAATCGATTTGGGCCACCAGTCTGGAGGCATCTTCACAACATCCGAGCTGTTTTTAAGTGAACTTGTGAATAACCAATATAGTGGAAAAAGATTAAGGAGTGCGAAGAGGATAATGATCACATTCGATATCACATCAAACTTCTCTCTCTTTTTCTTGTTTTTAATCTTCGACATGTTGTATTCCCCCTCACTTCACCTTAATCATGCTTCGTAGCTGTGGCACAGACAATATCAATGTAATCACGAACATGATAACCCCTACCGCAGAAGCTACACCGAGTTGGTTATATTTAAAGGCATTATTATAAAGGTAGTACATCAGCGTTACGGAGGAATTGTTCGGTCCGCCACCGGTCAATAACTGAATAACTACAAAGATTTTTAATACGGCAATAATATTGATAATCGTAATATAAGTTGTTGTAGGTCCTACCGAAGGAATCAGGATCTTTGTAATCACTTGCCATCTGCTAGCACCATCGATTTCTGCTGCTTCAAAAAGCTCTTTCGAGACACCAATCATCGCAGCTATATACAGAATAATTGCCTGGCCCACGTTAGTTGCGAAGGTTACAAATATCACGACTGGCAGAACCGTCTTTGGATTTCCCAGCAGATTAATCGTCCCTAGTCCCATGTCTTTATATAGATAAGAGATAAGTCCGTTAGCCGGATTCAGCAAAAAGCTCCAGACCATACTCATAACCACCATGGACACCATTACCGGGATATAATAACTTCCTCTAATAAAGGAAACGTACTTAGCATTCTTATCAAATACCGCAGAGGCTACGAACAATGCAAACCCCACTGTAAGTAGAACGATAAATATTACGAACACAACGGTGTTGATGGTAGCCTTAAAAAATACCGGATCATTAAACAATGTAGTGTAATTGGCAAAACCCACAAACTTCTCGCTGTCATAATTAATCTGGTATAGACTCAGCCGCATCCCTTCTAAGATCGGATAGACAAGAAAGGCTAAGAATACTATCATCTGAGGTAAAATAAACAGATAACCTGTAATATTCTCTTTTAGGTAATTACTACGTAGTTTCATATCGTTTACCTTTCTAATTAACAGCCCTAGAGTCTCTTCAGACCCTAAAGGCTGTCAATCGTGTATTGTTTATCTGGTCTTAGATTATTGGAAAATTACAGAGCCAGCTTTATTGGTCTCAATCACCTTGTTGCCACTTGCCTGATAATCTTGCACAAACTGTTCCGGTGTCTTAGCTCCCATGTAAAGTGCTTGTAGCTCTGGATATAAAACCTCTCTTAATTGGCTGTATCCTGGAACGTTGCCTGTGAAGTTGAACAAATATTTAGAGTTGGCATCGTAAGCTGCAAACAGTGGATTTTCTGCTTTAAGTGCTTCGGCTACAGAACTTCTTACAGGAATACCATTCTTAGAGGATTTAACTAACTCAGGATCGCTTGAGAAGAACTTCACGAAATCCTTAGCTACTTCAGTCTTCTTAGCATCTTTGGACTTGAATACACTAGCGCCTACTACATAAGTAAAGGATAGAGGAT
The DNA here is from genome assembly GCF_037975345.1 of Paenibacillus sp. FSL P2-0121. NCBI lineage: Bacteria > Bacillati > Bacillota > Bacilli > Caryophanales > Paenibacillaceae > Paenibacillus > Paenibacillus sp. FSL P2-0121. Next base: position 5,771,222 of record NZ_CP150245.1, read on the forward strand.
CTCCGCTTTCCGACGGAATATTAGCAAGTCTCATATCGAATTTCGCTGCCGTACCGTCCGCCATATTTGCTTTCGTACCATTAAACAGAATCGGGTTAGTGAAACTGATTGCTAATTGCTGATTTTGGAACATAGCATTGGCATCATTAGAAGAAACAGATTCTGCGCCTGGATTTGTATATCCGCCGTCATATAGGTTTTTCAGCCAAGTTGCAGCTTTAACTCCGTTCTCATCGTTCAGGACAATGTTGCCTTGATCATCAAAGAACTTATTGCCGAACATTCTCATATAGGCAAGGTTCCATGTATCGCCCTGATTATTTACAGCGAATAATGCCATTGGATATGCATTGGAATACTTATCCTTCGGCAGATTGTTTTTGAGACCCTCAAGAATTTGTTGATATTCATCCAAGTTCCAAGTTTTGATTTCGGATTCTTCACCCACAAACTTTTCCAAGCCTGCTGCTTTAAACATGTCCGCGTTGTAAACCAAGGTGCCTGGGTTGTGCTGGAATGGATAGAAATAAATATCTTCTCCGAACGTTACAGCGTCCCAGTAGTTTTGAGCAATATCGCTTTTCGCGTCTTCATCAATGATGTCGGTCAAAGGAACCAATGCTCCCCGGTGAACGTAATCGCCCATCGGGAATACACTCTCAAAGAACACATCTGGAGGTGTTCCTCCGCTTAAGTTAACGTTAAGCAATTGATCGCGCTGATCTCCAGCAATGACCTCTATTTGAATATCTGCATCGTATTTATCATATTGTGCTTTGAATTTCTCAGCGGCGTGCTTTAGGAAGCTATCATAGTCCGCGCCTGCCTCCGTGGCATCCACAACACCCTTCCACTGTGGAGTCAGCCATACTCTGATCGCCACTTTTTCCTTCCCAGATGCAGAAGAATTATCGGATGTATTAGAACTCGCAGCATTGTTACCTGAGCAACCTGAAATTAAAGAAATAATCACCATTAGCGCAACCATTGCCGAGAGTAAACGTTTTTTCTTCATTTATAAACCTCCCTAAAAGTTTTGTGAGCATTACCTTCTCTGAATCGCTACGTACAAAACTCGCATCGAAAGCATACGCTTAAAGTTTTGTGAGCATTATCTTCTCTGAATCTCTTCGTACAAAACTCGCTTCGAAAGCATAGAACCTTTAATTTAAAATCCGTTTAGCATGGTATTGCACTAAATCGGCCATGTTGCGATGTCCTTGCGGATCAAGATGCATATAATCAATTTCATTCATCGATACATGGTCTCTGGAATCTACAAAGTGGATACCAGTTCCCGTTAGCAAAGCTGCAAGATGCTCAGCGAGCTCCATAGACTTCTCACTACATCCGCTACCCATTGGTTTGCCAATAGGGGTATGAATATACTCTGCTCCAATCGGAGGGGGCGCGATTACTAGAACCTCTGGAGCCTTCCCCTCAGGTCCTGCACCGCTACCTTTAGCTTTAAGAGCCAGTCTAACAATACCTTGTGCGATGTTATAAGAAGTTAATCCAAACCTTTCTTTGGTATCATTGGTCCCAAGCATGATCACAACCAAGTCTAATGGCGAATGTGACATTAGGCAGGGATAGATATAGGAAATTCCAGAAAGTCCTTCAAATAGAGGGTCCTCACTGACACTTGTTCTGCCGGGAAGCCCTTCTTCGATCATACGGTAGGCGTCACCCAATTCTGTATGAAGAATTCCCGTCCAACGAATATCATCCTTAAATTTGCGGTCTGTCTCTGCGTCGTAGCCCCAAGTATTAGAATCGCCAAAGCATACGATGGATTTCTTCATTTGTCTTAACCGCAATATCTTTCAATAGCTTGATCAATCAATTTCATAATGTCTGCGATCGGACCAGCATCTTCAGCGGCTACTGCCTCAAGCGGTGCTCTTACGCTACCAATGTTTACGCCTCTTAATTTTAGAATCTCTTTTATTCCGGCATACATGGCACCTTTGAGCGAACAAAGGGCGATGATAATATCGTTGATATCGCTTTGAATTTGTCCAGCTTCTTCGAACTTACCAGCCTTAACAAATTCATTTGCTTGCAGGAACAGCTCAGGCATAACCGCATAGGTTCCACCGATTCCCGCATCCGCTCCCATGATTCTTCCCGCAACATATTGTTCATCCGGTCCATTAAATACCACTACATCTTTTCCACCCACTCTTTTGAATCTTTCAATATCCATAGTCGGCATGGAGGAGTTCTTCACACCAATCACCTTTTTGTTCGCAAGCAGCTTCTCAAATAGGGACGGAGTCAGTGTATATCCAGTAGTCTGAGGAATGTTGTAGATGATGAAGCTTAGAGGGGTTGCCTCCATAATCTCGCTCCAATATTTATAGACTGCACTATCAGGTAACTTGAAATATATAGGCGGGATTGCGGATAATGCATCGTATCCTAAGGTTGCAGCATGTTTCGCTAACTCAATACTATCTCTAGTGGAAGGGGCACCCACGTGGGCAATCAGTGTCATTTTACCTTTCAGGTTACTAGCTACGTAGCTTAGTACCGCTTTGCGTTCGTCGAGACTCTGGTAAATACATTCTCCTGAGCTGCCTCCCACATATACACCTTGAACTCCTTTTTCAAATAAGTAATCACATAAAGCATGCGTCCGGGATTCCGAAATATTTCCTTGATCGTCATAGCAGGCATAAAAGGCAGGTATAATTCCGTGGAACTTTGTGAGTGTCATTGTTAATCCCCCTTAAGTTGTGAGCGGTTTCTTTTCTACATAAACAAAATATCATTATATTTTGCTTTTGTAAATTATTTTCTCTATTTTTAGAAAAATAAAATTTATTTCCACCAATCTTATTTATGATTAGCAAAATAATGGTTTTCAGTGCAACTCGCAGCTAATAATCATTTATTTTTCCATATTCATTAGAAAATAATCCTGTAAATTCTCCACCCTAAATTTATTTCTTCAGGGCAGTATTTGTTGGATATACGGATGTAAAATAATTCAAAAAAGTGGTACTAATGAGTATCCTTTCAGCTTCACTAAAAGTGTCTCCTACAGGGAGACACTTCTCTCCAGATGAAGCACAAAACCTAAATAACACACAATGTTCACTGAATAATCTGTGTTTTTCAGACGGACACACCTTTTAAAAAATGGAGTTTAGGATTATAATGAAAGCGTAAACAAAGAACAACAAAATCTATTTTGTTTCTTCGCCAAAGGAGGCTGGAGGAAATGCTAGCAGGACTTAAGGAACTTAAAAATTGGGTGACAGAAAACTGGAATCCAACATTGAATACAGGTAATGAGGACTACCGGAAAATGGAGTACTCCGTGGAGCGCCATCTGCACACTCCGCAATCTCCGAAACCACTTAGCTATGAAGAAGAGGCTCGCATCAAGACCGTTAAATTTCATTAATTAACCCTTTCAGATAAAGATTGATTCATAACGAAGATATCAGACCGCCAGTTCTGGAAGTAATTTCAGTGGATGCGGTCTTTTATTATGCCTTGTAGTTGTATAACGAAAAAACCTCCTCCACCCTAAAGGGTGAAGAAGGCTAATAGGTTACTTTCGAGGACATGCAGTAGGTTATCAATCCAAACACCTTGTTTAGTTCATCCTTCGATAAACCTCAGCGCGCGTTCCGATTGATAATCAGCTAGGCCTTGTGCGAATTGTTGATCAGGAAATCCTCTATGCAGCAGCTTTAATCCACCTGAAGTTAAGGAGACATGATGGTGGAATTGATAAAATAACAACCTATTATGATCCAGAGCATCGTTCTTTAAGTACCGATAGAAATCCCCAAATCTCATCTGCAAAAAACTATGCTCATGCTCAATATCATAAAACATTGCTCCTTCGATATCGATCAAAAAGGGCTCCAGTTTATCGTTAACCATAACATGGTCAGGACCCAGTTCCCCGTGAATAAACCCATATTGCTGTCTGGGTTCAATTTTTGATTCAAGCTCGTACAACTTATCGAGCAGTTTGCTTTGATTAGACCTGATCTTCTCAATATGTTGGGAGGCATAGGCTAGCTGTACTTTCGCATTTTCCATTTGTAATAAATGACATTGTCCCATGCTGCTCTCGTTAGCATTTGCTTTCCCAAAAACATGCCTCTCGTGGGTATGCATAGCAGTAAGCATTTCCCCCACACGCTGAAAAACTTTATCTTGAACACGTAGCTCGGGATGATGAAAATAGGTTTCTGCCATTCTTCCATCTATATATTCAACCAGAGCATAATCGAAAGAGTAACGATCTCTTTCCTTATTCAGATCATAAAGAGCAGGGGTCTGAATTCCATGTTGTGTTAAGTACCTGTTATTTAATTCGAATAAATGACTTCCATAGGATTGTTCATTTATATCTTCATTTGCTTTTTCTTCTTTAAAATAATTCATAGAAAGATCCCACACATACAAAACGCAGGAAAATCCATTACTGCACTCAATCTTGTAGACCACCTTTTGTGCGCCGCCATGCATGCGCGAAACACGAGCAACGAAATAACTGCTGCCAAAAACCCTACTAATATAATCCTGTAAGTCAGCCTTATCGAGATGACAAGCAGCGTCCATTAACAACACTCCATTTATTAGGTTTTGCCGGCTTCACAATAGTAAATAAAATCCAGCCGAAAGTATAGACTTATTCTTTCTGATCAATTATGATGTTGAATAAGGTCTTGAAAAAAACAAGCATACAAAAAGCCGTTGGAATCAATTTCAACGGCTTTTTTTTATGAAATATCTAAACAAATATAGAGGAGTACTTTCACAACATGTTCAAACGACTAACTGCACTATTTTCGATTCCCTCTTATGGCTTACTCTTTTTATGTATGTTACTGCAGGGGATGGGGATTTCACTCAGCGCACCCTTTTTATCCATTTATTTCACGGAACAGCTTGGAGTATCTGTCGGGCTGTTTGGTGTTTTTCTGGCCACCACGTTAATTGCCGGGATATGGATCAGTACACTAATCGGAAGACGCTCTGACCTCGGCTTAAATCGAAGAAACATTTACCTTGTCTCCACGCTCTGTAATGCTCTGGCTTATAGCGGATACTTGCTCATTGGGGATTTTACGATCTTATTCATCTACATGATTGTGTTCACCGCCCTCGGTGCACCAGGGATGCCTCAATTGTTCGCCATAGCTAGAGAAGCAGTGAATAAGAGCGATTTTACGGATACTGCGTTTGCAAATTCTACCTTGCGTTCTGCTTTCTCTCTCGGCTTTATTACAGGTCCTTTAATCGGTACTCTGCTAATTGCTGCTGTTGGGTTTAAGGGGATCTTCTCGGGCACCATCGGAGTATTCCTGCTGGTTGCCTTACTTATTTCGCTATTCCTGAAATCAAATACAGAAGTGAAAAGCAGTACTGCAGAAGTAAAAGTAAAAAGTTTCCGGTTGGGTCAGAACCGTAATGTTCTGCTTCCTTTTCTGATTATGATACTCATGTATGTAGCCCACTGGACGAGTAGCATCAATACTGCCCTCTTTATTACCAACAATCTAGGGGGAACAACAAGCGATGTTGGTTTAGTCAGCAGTATTTGTGCTGCGCTGGAAATTCCTTTTATGATCATGCTGGGACTACTTAGTGCGAAATACAGTAACCGAATCCTGATGATGTGCGGAGCCATTTTCGGAGGAGCTTATTATCTCGTTGTCATTACTTCAGGCGCGATGTGGCAAATGCTTGCAGCCCAAATTTTGCTTGCCTTTTTTGTTGCCGTTATTTCAGCGATTGGCATTAGCTACATTCAGGATCTGCTTCCAAACATGCCTGGGTATGCATCCACGCTCTACTCTAATTCATCCACGATCGGCAGACTGATTGGCAGTCTTGTTGGCGGGTTATTAGCTAGTGTTGTTGGGTACCGGTATTCATTTGTGCTCTGTTTCATACTCGTCATTATTTCTACAATCATGCTTGCGGTAAGCGGACGTTACTCTGTAGATGATCCACAAAAACTAGCGATTTAATCCGCTTTTTCGGGCTTCATTCAGCCCTTGAAACTTCTCCATATTTTCTCGCGACTAACTAACATATCCTTAAAAAGGTGGGGTTAGATGTTAAAAACTATTGCAAGAATGCTCATGTTGATGTCTTTAATCTTTCTGGCAGCATGTGCAGGGGATGTTAAACCCATCGAGGAGCCGAGCATAGGAGCAAATACGCCAACCCAAAGTCCAGCGATGAATACGCAGAAGCCGCAAAACACAGAACCCAAGCAGCCAAATGAAACCAGCTTTAAAGCAGAATTGTCGATAAATCTGAAATCATATTCAGATCAATTGACAGAGTATGATCTCCCCGCACTTGAAGTGCTGGAAAAAAACCTAACTGCTTTGGTTGAGCATGACCACACACTTTATCAATCCGGGTTCGTAAACAAAAAACTAGCAGATGCTATGGAACCTTATTATGACGAACAATATCAGTACAAATTCACAGACATCGAAAGCATCGATTCCATGTTACCCAACGAACATCAGGTGAATATAACGGTAATCGGACAACGCTTGGATATGGCCGCAAAGACAGTTGAAAATGTAAAAATGCTATACGCTATTCGGCCAAACGATCAAGGGGAATGGGTCATTTATATCATTGATTGATTGATTGATTGACTGACTGACTGATTGATTGACTAACTGACTGACTTGCTTATGAAAAATCGTCGACCGATTCCTGACAGGGAATTTGAACGGCGATTTTTTTGTGAAAAAAAACCAATTTCTCACCTTGCTAGCATTGCGAGATGCGGAGAATTGAATCATGTTTGTGGTAACCTTCTAGCTACCTACCCGATCTAATATTTAAGTAACGTTACGAACATCCTAAGACTTCTAGTCAAGAAAGCAGGTAAATCTTTGCATATAGATCCTATTGTCGTCAAAGCCAAAGCTGGAGACCCTGAAGCATTCGTGCAGTTGATGCAGGAGATAGAGTTACCTTTATACAGAACTGCAAGGTCCATCGTCAACAAAGAAGAAGATTGTGCAGATGCCCTGCAGGAGACGATGCTTAAAGCCTTTAAGAACATCCATACACTCAGAGAGCCCGCTTTTTTCAAAACGTGGATCTTCCGGATTCTGATTAATGAATGCAATAAAATGCTCAAAAACAACTCAAGAGCCCTCCCTTATGGAGAGCTTCCCGAAGTCCCTTCCACTTCCAAGGATTATGAGAAAATCGAATTATGGGATGCCGTTCAACATCTTGAGGAGAACCTCCGGATTGTCATTCACCTTCACTACCTACAGGACATGCCGATCCGTCAAATTTCCGACATTCTCGAAATTTCTACGGTTGCTGTGAAGACCCGGCTGCATCGCGCCCGCAAAAAGCTAAAGCATTCATCTCAATTCAATCAAGAAATGGAGTTGCGACATGGTAAACACTAAGTTAGAAGAACAGTTAAAGAACTGCCAAAGCCTACTTCCCGCTCAGTTATCGGATATTGCCCGCTCCAAACTGAATGAGACTTACCAAATCATCAGGGAGACCGATAATTCCATTTCCCCCATTCAGAGAAAGATGGATGCATCAAGAACTTTTAATAAGTGGTTGATTTCCACTGCAGCCGCTGCAATTCTTGGAGTTACAGTCCTCGCTTCCGGCTTTGTATCGCCCGCAATGGCTGGTGCACTCAAGCAAATTCCGGTTTTGGGACAAATCTATTCATTATGGGGCGAAAAAAACTTAGATCCCGGTGTTCAACAAGCCGGGGATTTCATCACAAACGTAAACCAAAGCGTGACCCATAGCGATGTGACCATGAATATCCCAACGTTGTTATTTGACGGAACCCGAATTCTTATGAACCTAACCACTCCTGGAAACCGTCTGGCTTCGGAGCCCAATTCGCCGCCTTCAGATGCCAATAAAGGGGCGGTGGATAAGTTTGAGGTTCTCTATAAAGGTCAACCTCTGCTCTGGAGTTACGAACACATGGATGGTGAGACTGCTTCCAGCATAATGGTTCAGGTTTTGAATACTTATTATGATCCGAGCACAACAACACAGACTGTCCAGTTCCCTGATCAGTTTGACTTGACTGTAAATGTAACGTTAAAGGGTTACGATGTCCCGTTCGAATTCGTTCTGCCTGTTACCAAATCAACGCCTGTTACCGCACTAACTTCAGAGGAGACCAAGCATCACGATAACATTAACTTGCAGATCAGTAAGGTAGAAATCACCCCAATCACAACGCAGGTATCCATTGAGTACAAAACCAAACCGGGCCAGAGCGTAGAAGAAATGCTCGCTTCTATCCCTTCGAAATATAAGGGTGCTAACGGGGGCGTCATCGCTCTTCAATTTGACATTGTCGATGAACGTGGCGTTCAACTGAAGCCCATCGGTGCTCACCCCTTAAGCGAATCTTATAATGTTCGTTTTGAACCCTTCAAGACTATACCGAATACCGTAACCATCAAACCGTACTTAGTCATTTCCGAAGGTCAAGCCCTAGCTGGGACTAAAGGACTGTGGGAAGACAACAATATGGTCAAGGAATATATCCCTGAGCTGGAGACTGTACTTTCGGTCCAATAGTTCATTTGTAAAAGGGTATGCAAAACTACAAAAGACGAAGCCATAATAGGCTTCGTCTTTATATTTAGATGGCTTCAGGTAGGTTCAATCCAATAAGGTTATTTTGATGAAGCCAGCTTCGATAATTTGTCGGCAATATCTTCGGCTTGTAATAAGGAGGAGTATGAATCTGCTGCAAAATATTTTTCCATATCAATCTCAATCATTCGATTGTTTTTGACTGCATCCAACATCTTCCATGTTGCTGGCAACTTAGGCGGTTCTTTGTCCTTTACGGTAAGGACAATAACGTAGTCACCTACATAATCATTTACCGTTTCCCAAGAAACTTCAACCCGGCTCATTTCCTTATCAATGATTTCACTTTGAACTTTTGGAGCGGGGTTCAGACCCAAAATATCGTAAGTAGCTCTGCCGCCTCTCTCACCCTGATTACCAATGACCATTAAAAATTTCTCTACGGTGATATAATCTACGATAGAAATAGTTGCATCTTTTGCAAGTACATTATTAATTTTTTCGCGGGCAGCTATTTTACGTTTTTCGAAATCTGCCACAAACTGTTTAGCCTCTTCTTCTCGATCCAGAATTTCTCCCATAGCTGTAATCTCTTCTTGAATCGTTGCGTATTTACTTGTATCAAATAATACGGTCGGTGCGATCTTAGAATAGTTACTATAAGCATCTTTATTCCAGGTTATGATGACGTCTGGCGCTAGCTCTAATACTTTTTCAAAAGAAATACTTCCTTCTGCCCCTATATCTTGTACCGTCTCATCTAAGAAAGGTTTGAGAAACTGAGAATACTCCAGTTGGGTATTTGATGCGCCAACCGGTACTACCCCAACTGCTAAGACTGGTCCCAAATCCCAGTCAACTACAACACGTTGGGGATTGGCTGGAACATTAACATCCCCCATGACCGTTGTTATTTTCCGTAAACCCGTATTTTCAATGGCCTGATTGGAAGGTTTACTTTGTGTTGGTTCTGCTCCCGCATTGCTATTACGGCTAGTGTTCCCATTTCCGCAAGCTGTAAGTAACAGTGTGAGCACAAGCATTAGCATTAATCCTTTTTTCGTTTCGATCCCCTTTAACATCTGTTTATCCCCTTCAAGTTTTAATTGATAATGATTATCATAATCAATATAACAAGCAGAAGAATATTTGCCCATGGAGGATAAGAACTCTTGCCATGGACTATCTGAAACGATCAAACCTGACTTCACCTTATTTTTGTATTGAACTGGCGTTGTCCCAACCTGCTTCTTAAACAGACGGGTAAAATAAAAGACATCACTATAACCTACGCTTACAGCAATCTCCTGTACGGTGGCATCGGTTTGAATCAGTAACTCCTTCGCTTTAGCCATCCTGGTCTGAATTACATATTCAATGGGACTTCTCCCTGTACGGCGTTTGAACTGCCTCGATAAGTATTGAATGCTATAATTCCATACCTCTGCCATAGATTCAAGTGAAATAGGTTCATAATAATGTTTGTGAATGTATTGAATGATCTGTTCCACTAAATCTATTTCTTTGGGGGCAACTCCTTGAAGCTGTAACTGCTGGACAAGTGTATATACGAACTGATAAAACTGGATTTTCGCCTGGAACCGTTCCATAGCCGGTCTGCGATTCCATTCCTCATACATCGATTCCGCATGACGGTATAAAACAACCGGAGAATTTGGTTTACATGCATATTGCAGATGAAAAGGGTTATTTATATGATAGGATTTCAATATTGTTTTACTAGCTTTAGTAGAAATACTACCTCTATATAAAATGTAATAGTATGTGACATCCTCATGTCCAACCTCGAACTTGATGTTACTTCCTTTTCCCGCATGTAAAACAAAGAATCGTTCTAAGGAATGCCTATTACCATCCAACCAGATCGCACCTTGTCCCGACACGACAAATATAAAACAACTAGCTGGGAGTATATGTTGCTGTTTACTCTGTCTACGTATCACATGTTGGCGAATATCCACCAGTTGAATCCATGAAGCGTCCCATACCTGGATGTATTCTTCCCAATTCACTGTTAAACCTCCCAAGTCCAAAAGCATGCTAACCCTTTGCAGCTGCAAATCCCTATACAAACCAAAATCGTAAACGATAACCATTATCATTGTCAAATGATAGGTGACTTGTCGAACACATTTGAATGGATCAAATCTGATGCCCCCGGAGAGTCTCCAACCAAGTCGATATAGCCAAGCCACCTCAGCTCTTTTCTACGGGATTTATCCCGTACATTTCACCGTCCCAGCTACTTCAGCTCTTATTTGCGGGATTTATACCGCACATTCCACCGTTCCAGCCACCTCAGCTCTTTTCTACGGGATTTATCCCGTACATTCTACCGTTCCAGCCACCTCAGCTCTTTTCTACGGGATTTATACCGTACATTTTACCGTTCCAGCCACCTCAGCTCTTTTCTACGGGATTTATACCGTACATTTCACCGTTCCAGCTATTCATGCAAAATAATTATGAAGTACGCTCGCAACTCCAGTTTTCGTTGCTCTATATAATAAATTCGGCCTCTTGAATGAGAGTCCATTCCCATAGATAACCTACGCAAATTATCTATATCGGCAAGATTTAGGGCCATCCTTTTACAGGATGGCCCTCTCATTGATTAAGTTGCAATTTTGCTAACCTTAATACTCTCCTTTAATTACAAAAAACGAACCCCGAATTGTTCCGGCTAACTTGGACTTCTGCCTAGCAAACTTAAACTTCTCTTCAAGCTCCTTTGGGATCTCCATCCCCTCAGAAAGCTTAAAACCAACAGCCCGCTTCTTAGGGTCATCCACCGTATACATAACGTTGACTGCAAGACCATCCTCATAAAAGACATAAGCAAATTTAATGTTTTCCACTTGAAAACGCGACGTTTCTAAAGGCTTGGCCGCAAACTCAATATCACGTTCTTCTTTTAAAATTCGGTTCACATAATCAAGGGTCTCCTGACTTTCGCTGGCTTGTACAACCGTAAACTCATGTTTGTATTTGTTCATAAAGTAACGGGCCTCATTAGCACGCAGACCAGCAAGTGCATCTACTACAGGTGAAGATTCTAATCCAACCGTAGACACATCTTTAAAATCAACGATATAGGACATTTCCATCTCTCCTTTTCTCTCATTATTACCAAAAAAACTTATCGTTACTTAGGATACGGTTCGCGTGTTGTCTGTAACGGCAAGTTTCTGTGTTAACTGCTGTGCTCTTTTTCTATTAAAGTGACCATCTCACGCTTCCACTTTTCTCGCTCCTCTGGCGGGATCGGCTCCCCTTTGTCATACAGAAATCTAATCATATAGAACCCATCCTTCGTAAGCAGGCTGGTAACAAGTTCATGCTCTAATACATTATTGTTCATCAACTGCGTCTCCACTATAGAGCTATTATCAGTCTGATGCAGTACTTGAGCGGTCAACAAGGTCTCTTGGGAGATATAATCCGCTGTATGCTTCTCTACAGAAGATGCCTCTATCTTATCAAAATAATTAATCGTGAACGTATGCGAAGGTTCGTACCGATGGTATTCTCCCAGCGGATAATATCCGATAAATTGACTGTTACTGTAGACATGGAAGGTTGCAGGTACATAGCTATCAAGTTGAAAATACGGGATGAATCGCGCAATGCCTGAATTGATCTCTTCTCCAGGAGGAATGACCGCATCCACACCACTAAGGAAATCACCCTTCTTATCTACATAAATCGTGCTATAAGGGCTGTACCTCGTAATCCAAATTGAACCATTCTCCTTCACAGCCTCAACGTAATAACTGATTATTTGATTTCTTTTTTCCTCACGTTCATCGGCGGGGTTGATACAGGTATGAATGTGCTTCCGAGTGTATGTAAAGACTGCTTTAGTGGCATCCATTGACAGCAATTCAAATTCGAGAATTTCAGATTTTATATTATAGATTTGAAATGTCATCATTAATTGAAAATGATTTAAAAAGGACATTCCCCTCTTATCTGGATGAAATCTTTTGCTCAAACCTTCTTCATCCTTATCCATATAAGCCTGCTCCAAGCCTTCAACCAGGGCCTGCAGCTCCTCTTTGGTGATGCCTTTATTTTTTTTAAAGAAAAACATGTCTTCTCTCCCCTCATCATCAATCTACTTCCAATTACTTGCTCCTATTTATTATACGGGCATACCTGTGTACTTTTCTAGTTATGAAGAAACCATCCCTGACAAAGAAATGGTTTCTTTGAGTAGGTATACCTTTCGGTCATCCCTACATTTTAAAATGTTCACGAACTAACCTAAATTGTTCTTCTACGCTCATGTTTGGTGTTCTTTCTATGGTTTTGATGCCCAGCCTAGTGCATTCTCTCTTCCGGGATAAACGGTAATATAAATTCAGGCATTATTCCTAAATCTATTAGGATTGGTTGGTCATCAGGTAACTTCAGCAAGTCAATAATAAAGAATTCCATCATCTCTTCGACCACTTGAAATAACCATTGGCTAGAGATCATCCTCTAATGTTTGAAAACCTAATTCCTCTACAAACTTCTTGGTTTAATTGTTCTTTCAAATAATTATTATTTATCTTCATCCAACACACCCCATTTATATTTCAAAAAGCTTACTCTGACACGTTGGTTGTGAGCGGTTGGCGGATTCTTATCTTTCTAGACAAAAAAAAGCCTTCCCACCCAAAAGGGTGAAGAAAGCTTAAATGTGTATCCCCAAAATATGGGCAGCTATATTAGGTTTTCGTACCTGAGGGTGTCTTAGTCAATTGCTCCTCCAGCCACCTTATCGCCTCAGACTCTCCAGAGAAGGCGCCTCCGGGGCAGCCGTAGGTTCTTTTAGTGGACAACGCTGTAACTGGCTTGTAGACAGCAAGCAACTTTGCATTCTGCATTACGACCGCGATGCCTGAACAATATTGGGCGATTTCCCGCTTGTTCATCTTGCACCAGTTCATATACAGCTGTGTGACCGCACGCTCTGGACGTGTGTTTTTCTCAGCAGAATGCACCATCAGCAGGCCGAAGGCAGATCGGCGCGCGAGCAGTTCTTCCCAATAAGCGATATATTCTTCTACTGTCTCCTGATCAAACGCCTCCCCCAAACTAAGGCTTATGATCGGCCAAGCGGATTCATCCTTTGTTATAGCCATACGTTTCCCTCCTAAAATGTGCCGAGCATTGCCTAAGATGTGATGCGGAATCCAACGGATTGCTGTTGCAGCTTCCAGAGCCGGTCGTACAGTCCGCCGCGCAACAGTAAGGCTTCATGTCGTCCCTGCTCGACCAGCCGACCGTCTTCCAGTACGATAATGTTGTCCGCACCGCGTATGGTTTTCAACCGGTGGGCGATAACAATGACGGTTCTGCCCATAATCAACGCATCAATTCCTTTCTGGATTTCGGCCTCATTCTGCGGGTCAAGCGATGCAGTAGCTTCATCCAACAGCACAATTGGAGCGTTCTTGAGAATCGCACGGGCAATGGAAATTCGCTGCTTCTCCCCTCCGGACAGCGTACTGCCGCCTTCGCCTACCGGCGTGTCATAACCAAGCGGTAATTTCATGATGAAATCATGGCAGTGAGCCATTTGCGCTGCCTGCTGAATATCCCGCTGCGACGCCCCCGGCCGCCCAAAAGCAATGTTGTTCCCGATGGTATCTTGGAATAGGTACACATCCTGAAACACCACCGATACAGATCCTAGCAGATGTTCTGGATCAATATCCTTGATGTTGCGCCCACCTAGCAGAACGCTCCCTTCTTCAGGATCATAGAAACGTGAGATCAGGCGCAGCACTGTACTCTTGCCGCTGCCTGACGGGCCCACAATTGCAGTTAGTGAACCTTGCGGCATTTCCAGACTTAAATTTTTGAGAACAGGCTCTCCTCCATAGCTGAAGGTTACATTGTCAAACCGAATGGTGCTGCTTTTAGGAAGAGGACTCGTATTACCTGTCATTACCGGCTGGCGTAGCAGGTCTACTATACGTTCACCCGCTTGTTCGTTATAGCGGAATTCGGCATAATTGGCTAGCGCTGTGGTCAATGGATCATAGATACGTGTGCCGACAATAAGGAATACTGCCAACTGCAAAATACCGAGCTCCCCCCCTAATAATAGATGAACACCTACGTATACCATTAAGGTCAGTCCCGCACGAAGAAGAGCCATAGCGGTTAGAATAACCGGACCGAACATTCCTTCCAGCTTCACACTTTCCTTCATCAAAGTTTTAAAAGAGTTATCCAGACGGACAAATCGTTCTCCCGTCAGGTTATAGGCCTTCATCACCCGTATACCGTTCAAGTATTCTTGCAAGCGGTTCGCAGCGTTCAGCTTGGCCTTCATATGATCCGCTCCGAGTCTCCGCCGCAGCTTGCCCGATATATACATGATCAGGAGAGCAACCGGCAGCGCTACGAACATGGAAATCGCCATCCGCCAGTCCAAAAACAGTAAACCAGCAAGTGCAAATATCGGCAGGACAAAAGCCCCCGCAAGCTGTGGCAGCAGATGTGATATGCCCGTCTCAACGAGCGTGAAATCGCCCATCATCATATTGGCTAAATCACCTGGGTCCCGGCGAGTCAGGTAACCCAGCGGAAGCTTCCGCAGATGTTCTGCTAATTCCGCACGTCCCTGTGCAGCAACATTGTATGCCCCGCGGTAAGCGGTGCGATAGGCGGGAATCTCACTCAGGAACATCAGCACCATGACGGCGACAAGCCCTGCGCAGATCCACCAAAGGCGTTCTGTCTGAAGTTCTGCGCCTACAGTAATATAAGGAGCAAAAATCAACCGCACCGCCTCAATTACAAGCGCGAACGGAAGCACACTAACTAGATTAGCCAACAAGGAAAAAAGCACAGGCTTCAGCAACTGCTGCGGTTTACCGGCAGTAATATTATGCAATACCTTCATAGCTGATCCCCTCCTTTTTCCATATGCCAATCTCCGACGTCAGTGTAGGCATGCCACATTTTTGCGTAAAGCCCGTCCGCCTCAATCAAACCTGCGTGCTCTCCACGTTCCACGATTTCTCCATCCCGCAGCACCAGAATTTGTGCAGCTTCACGTATAGAGGAGAGTCGGTGAGCAATGACAATAACCGTCTTGCCGCGCATAAGCTCCGTAAGTGCTAACTGCATATGAAACTCATTTTCCGGGTCGGCAAAAGCGGTCGCTTCGTCGAGCACGAGCACTGGTGCATTTTTGAGAATAGCCCGAGCTACCGCAATGCGCTGCTCCTCACCACCCGAGAGATAGACACCGCCCTCACCAATTAACGTATCGTATCCCTGCGGGAGCCGAGTAATGAACTCGTCGCATTGTGCCGCTCTGGCTGCAGCCTGGACTTCCTCCAAAGTCGCTCCCGGTTTGCCGACAGCAATATTCTCATACAAAGTGTCATAGAACAGGAAGGTTTCCTGAAATACAAAAGCAACTGTATTCATTAATTCATGGATTGCCATATGGCGAATATCGACTCCACCGATGCGGATCGCACCCACTTGCGGGTCCCAGAACCGCGGCACCAAGCTGGCCACCGTCGATTTTCCCGAACCTGACGGGCCTACCAGTGCTGTAACCTTCCCTTGTTCCGCACGGAATGAGACTTCGCTGAGCGCCGCTGCAGTCCCTGCATCTTCACTGTAGGAGAAGGTTACATCGACAAATTCAACGTCAAAAGTATGCGGAGATAGCGGTTCTGCTATTTCCGGTACAGGCTGCTGTGCCAAGAGACGGTCCATCCGCTCCACGCCTTCGCCAATATCCCGAGTGCTTGAAGCCAGCAGAAGTAGCTTGTAGAGCGGAGATGAAACGCCGGGTGCCATAATCAGAAAGAACAACAGCACAAGCGCAAAGGACATGGAATCCGGCCGACCGCTTAGCATGAAGACGCCCACCGGCAAAATAAAGGTAAACGGTGACGCAAGCAATGTTTTGAATAAGATATAACCTGTTTGATAACGGTCCGTATACTCCAGACAATAATCGCGGTAGCTGGTCATATCACTGTAAAACTTTCTGAAAGAATGCACCGTCTGCCCGAACACCTTAACCGCGGGCATCCCCCGTACATACTGCACCGCCGAAGTATTGATCTGCTCCAACGAATCATGATACTGCTTCACACTGGCCTTGCCACTGCTGCTCATCATAAGCGCTGACTGCACACCTAATCCTATAATTATCGGCAGCAGGCAAGCTACCGCCAACGGCGGACTAAGCCAAAACATCGCCACGATCATCAGCACTGTAGAAGCCAGCACGCTGACTAAATCGGGAAGCTGATGCGCTACGAAATTTTCCACCTTGTCGACATTCTGCTCTAGCGTCTTCTTGACCACGCCTGTTGAAGTCCCGTTCAGGAAACCGAGCGGCAATCTGCCCAAATGCTCGGTCATTCGCACACGCAAATTATATTGAATACGAAAAGCCGCAATATGCGAGCACATAATACCACAATACGAAGTCACCAGCCCTCCGATTAACCCTCCAAGTGCAATCCACCCCCAGCGGATCATATACGCACCGTCGACCTGTCCAGGCGATGAAGCATGGCGCAGCAGCTCTGCCAAAATGAAATAAACAGACAAAAACGGAATCAGCATTAATACGGCGCTGACAGATGACAATATTCCGGACAAGAGCAGCAAACCTCGCTTCTCTCCGGCGATCTCCAGCAGCCTTGGCATGCCGATTTTGGTTTTACTCACAGCCGTTCCCCCACTCTTGGTAATTACGCGCAAAAAAAGTGCACTGAGAATGATTCTCTGTGCACTAGTGTATAGGAACGTTGTTCACGATTGCTACCGTTTAAGGGATTATAATTAACCAAATCAGGAGCATCTGTGCAGGATACGGACTTACAACTTAATACCGAAGAGGCGCTGCCTGCCGCTGATCAGATATTCTCCTGGACGCACACCGAACTTTTTGCGGAAGGCTGCCGAGAAATGACTCACATTACCGTATCCAACTCTGGAGGCTGCTTCACTTACAGTCATACTCCCTTGTTCCAGCAGCTGCTGCGCTCTCTGCATCCGTTGTTCGATAACGTAGGCATGCACGGTATAACCAAACATTTCCTTAAAGCCCTTTTTCAGCTTGAACTCATTGAGGCATATAATGCGAGAAAGGCCTGCAAGCGTCGGCGGGTGCAAATAATCACGCTGTAAAATCTCCTTAGCGAGCCGCAGGCTCTCCATATCCTCTCTGGACAGCTTGACCGAGCGTGGAATCCGGTCTGCTTCATATAAAGATTCATTGAGATAGACCGCCATAAGCTCCAGCATTTTGCCCTCCAGATAAAGTTCACGCATGCCATGGCTATAGGAACAATCCGCAATCTGCGATAGAATGAAGCGGATGGATGGTGTGATGTTATTTTTTCCAAAAAACAAACCCGCACCAGCTCCGATGCGAAGCCGTGTATCCTCAGTCAGACCACTGGTCATCCGCTCAAATTGTGCAGGGCTCATATCTATGCTGATGAATCGGTACCCCGCTCCACTCAGGTATGTGCAGTTTTCACTTCTTACTCCGCCATGAAACAGCGCAATTTCTCCTGTATCTATAACAAAATAGTCCGATTTCAGCGAGGTCCCCCACTCAATGCCATGCCCCATGCAGAATGCCAGCTCTGTACGCGGAGTGCTAAAATTGCCCTTCGCTTCGATATCCCGATTAAAACAGAGATTAAAATCTGTCATCTGGATATACCCATGGCTAAGCAGGCTGCGGCAACTGCCTTCCCCTATTTCGACTGGAGGTTTAATCTCAAAATGAGCCCCATCAAAACGATAATTATAATCCACCCCTTCACATGTAAGCGTCTTATGGGCATCAATCGTTTCTGCTTCTTTCAGTCCATTGCTTCGCTCCATGCACATCCCTGCTTCCTCTTACTTTGGGTTAATTATATATGCAATGAGAATGATTATCAATTAAACATTACGATTTCCTCTTCGTTCAGACTGAGCAGTTGGGCAAATACACTGGATTATAATCAAAAAAACCTTTCCCACCCCGAAGGGTGAAAAAGGCTTATATGTCTCACTTCCGAAGCCGTATCTAGCCTTCATAGCTACTCTCGTTTCTTCCCAACTGCCCCAAGATAGATAACAAACTCTTCATCGCCGTCTAATTCTAAAATCTCATCTATCAACTTTTGATCATAGATTCCAATTGCGCAAGCACCTGCACCGATGGATTCGCTGGCTAAATAAAGGTTCTGGCAGACATGTCCAACATCGATGAGGATTTTTTTGTGAGCAGAAATATCATACTTCCATTCGGAGCGGTAGGGTGTGGTACTCCAGGCAAACAATACAGAAGCCTTTTTGGCAAAGTTAGGGACAAAGGGCTGATCCAAAGTAATAGCATCAATCTTTTGTTCAAGTTGATCTAATTCAAACATAAATAAGAGCTTATGTTCCACAGGCAGGTATCTATAGATCCCTTGCCCAATACCCTCTACACGCATAATCATTAAATAGGTTTCAAAGGTGTGCGTCGCCCCACTGCAGGGTACAGTCCGCAGCGTAAGTCCGTTCTTATTCATGCCGCTAATCCCTTGGGTAGCCCATAATAAATAGGATAACTCCTCCAGACTAACAGTATCCTCAGAATAGAACCGTGTACTTCTTCTTTGATCTATACAATCAAAAATATTATCTTTACTCACAACGTCTTTGCTGACCTTGGGCAAATCAATAATTAGTGAATCTGAATCAAATGGCTTAACAATTGGCGGTTGTGCAATTCCCTTGATCTTATCTGTTTTGATATGTTTGAATTCATGAAAATTGGATTTCAGAAAATTTCTTTGTTGTTCATATCTGGTCATAACAGATCCTCCTGAACTACCTTAATAGCTCTAATTTATCATGTCATAAAAATCATACGGTGATCTAACTCACTCTTCAGTTGTTTTTGTGAGTAAACAAAAAACCTCCCTTTGCCCCGAAGGGCAAAAGAAGGCTTAAACGCGTCACTTCCGAAGACATGGCCAGCTATATTTTCAGCTCCCCAAGCTTGATCAGCTCGACAACCGCTTGTGAACGGCCTTTAACGTTTAGTTTTTGCATTACATTGGAAATGTGGTTTCGAACTGTTTTTTCGCTGATAAATAATAAGCCAGCGATATCACGAGTCGTTTTGTCCTGCACGAGAAGCTCAAAAACTTCGCGCTCACGATGAGTCAACAGAAATTTGCTGTGGTGTTCGTTCCCCTTCAATGGTGTCACCCCTCCTTGCCCTGGGTTTGTTTGGTATAACAAGGTAAAGGGATACAGTCAAAACATATTATGTATTGTTGATGTTAATGGTGCTGTCACAATTATAAAATGGGCTTAGTTCATTCAAATGCAAAAGTCTGAAATTTTCATGAATAAGAACATCTTTTTTCAGGGCAAACTACGGTTTGTTGTTCCTTATTAAAGGAGGTGTATGTATGAGCCATTCAAAAAACAATCAACCTACCAAAGCAGAAGTACAAACAACGAAATTAAACAAATTACCACTCGTAGGTAAATTCGAACCTGAATTTTCTGCAGAGGAAGCTGCAGAAGTGTTCGAAAACCAACCCTCTGCAGATCATGAATCCCATAATGAACGATAAAAAGCGGATGACGCCTTGATCTTATTCTTAAGCAGATCAAACCTTTAAAGAATGGAGCTGTCACATTAACAGCTTAATTAACTATAAATGAGACGGTTCCCTTCATTTAAACATCGTAAACTACATAAAGCAGCGATTCGCCATTAATGGGAATCGCTGCTTTATGTTTGTAGGCCGTTGGCTGCCCGCTCCAATAGTGTATTCACCAGCCCCAACTGAGGCTTTCGGACCCAGATGGCGTTATTAACAAATTTATCGCCTTTTGAGCGAAGTTTCGGACTCCAGTGACGCTATTCCTTAGAAACAGGCTCATATAGGGTACTTTTCAAACCAATAGCGACTATGCGGTCCGATAGCGACTCAAATATCGCATAATACTGCATTTAGTGTCATCTGGGTCCTTTAGTTACTGCTTATGCGCAAAAGTTCGCTGGGGCCGTTACTACTGCGTACGCGCAAAGATTCGCTGGGGCTTTACTGCTGCATACACACACTGGTTCGCTAGGTCGGTTACTGCTGCGTGCGCACAATGGTTCGCCGGGTCGGCTGCCCACTTCAATAGTGTATTCACCGCCCCTACTGAGGCTTTCGGACCCAGATGGCTTTATTAACAAATTTATCGCCTTTTGAGCGAAGTTTCGGACTCCAGTGACGCTATTCCTTAGAAACAGGCTCATATTCGGTACTTTTCAAGCCAATAGCGACTATGCGGTCCGATAGCGACTCAAATATCGAATAATGCTGCATTTAGTGTCATCTGGGTCCTTTAGTTACTGCTTATGCGCAAAGATCAAAATATCGGTTACTGCTGCGTTCACGTAAAGCTTCGCTGGGGCGGTTATTGCTGCGTTCACGCAAAGGTTCGCTGAGACTAGAGCTGAGTTCGTTGTTGCTGAATATGCGAAGAGAATAGTTGGGCCCATTACATACTACTGTGTACGTTCACTGGTTCGCTGGCGCGGTTACTATTCTGCTTTTTCAATTGTAATCGGATACATTGCTACAAACTATACTCCCAACCCTGGGAGTTTTTTGTCGTGCAATTATTACAATGAGATACATCACATTTTTATATTGACAGTAATTGTATACGGACTTATGATAAGTCCAGCATAATTGATAACGATTATCATTTAGATATAAAAAAAGGGGTGTTTTTTTAATGAAATTTACTTATGCTGTGCCTGCAAGTCTACTTGCGGCCTCCATACTGTTCACTGGATGTGCCAATAACAACAACTCTACAAATACTGCTGCCAACAGCACTACAGCCACCAACGCACCGACGACTGCAGCAGCTACCAACACACCGGAGACTGCCACCGCTGACTTCACGTCAGCTATAGATCAATATCGCACATACGTCATCCAGCAATGTGATGAATTTGTGAAGCAAACAGAGAGTTTCACCAACGCTGTAAAAGAGGACAAGATTGATGAGGCTAAGGCGCTCTATGCTCCTGCCCGCATGTATTATGAACGGATTGAGCCTATTGCAGAAGCCCTTGGTGACTTGGACCCAAATATCGATGCCCGGGAAAATGATGTAGATGCGGCAGAATGGCGCGGTTTCCACAAGCTTGAGAAAGCACTCTGGCAGGACAATACAACTAAAGACATGACAGAAGTTGCTGACCAATTGCTGAAGGATGCACAGCTGCTGCGTGCGAAAGTGGAGACCGTTGAGATCAACGCCAATCTGCTCGTAACTGGTGCTGTTGAGCTTTTAAATGAGGTCTCCTCCTCCAAAGTAACCGGAGAGGAAGAACGTTACTCGCACACAGACCTGTATGATTTCGTCGCAAACGTTGAGGGTGCGCAAAAGATATACGAGCTGTTAAAACCAGAACTAGCTAAAAAAGATGCCAATCTTGAAAAAACCATTGGTGAACGATTCGCTGCCTTGCAAGCTGAGCTTGCCCCTTTCAAATCCGGAGATGGATATGTTTCCTATGAAGAGCTGAAAGAAGATGAAGTACGTAAACTGAGTCAGAATTTGGACGCCTTGGCTGAGCCATTGTCCAATATGGGAACTATTCTAGGAGTGTGACCCTCATGAATAAACATAACAAGTTCACTGGAGTACCAGGTAATCCTGAAAGTCCCCCTCTTAATGATCAATCGAAGAATGAGCCTATATTTGGTAAAAAAGTAAGCCGCCGCGATATGCTGCGGCTTACTGGCGCCACTGGCCTTGGTCTTTTGTTAGGGGGCGGAGGTATCGGTGGAATTATGGCTGCGCGTAATGCTGTAGCTGAGCCAACGAAGGCCGCAGAAGGTGATTCCAGTTCCATTCCTTTTTATGGGAGCCATCAGGCGGGGATTTTGACACCTGCACAGAACTTTATTTATTTTGCTGCCTTTGATTTCACCACAACCAAACTGGCCGATGTGAAAAAACTAATGCAAGCATGGACCACTGCCGCTGCCGCTCTTACTACTGGCGAGCTTATTGGTGACGTAAATGACAACCCCAATCTTCCACCCTCAGACACCGGGGAAGCGGACGGGCTAAACCCTGCACGGTGTACGCTGACCTTTGGTGTTGGTCCTTCTTTTTTTGATGAAAGATTCGGCTTAGCTTCGAAACGCCCAGCCCTATTGGCCGATCTTCCGGCATTTGCGGGTGACAATCTTGATCCGAAATGGTGTGGCGGGGATATTTGTGTGCAAGCCTGTGCGGATGATCTGCAGGTCGCATTCCATGCGATCCGTAATCTGGCGCGTATCGCCCGGGGGACTGCTGTACTGCGCTGGACACAGGAAGGTTTTCAACGCACTGGAGCAGCGGATCCCAAGGGGGCTACGCCACGCAATCTTTTGGGTTTCAAAGACGGCACGGGCAATCCCGATACAACCGATAACGCTGAAATGAACAAAGTGGTCTGGAACAGCAGCAGTGACGGTCCTTCTTGGATGAGCGGCGGCACTTATATGGCGGTACGCCGGGTACGTCTGCGTATTGAAGTCTGGGATCGGTCGTCGCTAAGTGATCAGGAGGCTACCTTCGGGCGTTATCGTCACACCGGAGCTCCACTCGGAGCTAAGGATGAATTCGATGATCTGGATCTTTCAGCTGCGGACGCTTCCGGGAAACCTGTCATTCCGGTGAATTCACATTCCGCATTGGCGCATGGTGACGGTACAGTCAAAATGCTGCGCCGCTCCTATTCTTTTTCCAGCGGTTTGGACGTCACCACGGGCCAGCTTGATGCAGGTTTGTTATTCATTAGCTTTCAACGTGATTTAATGAAACAATTCGTTGCCATTCAGCAGCGCCTCTCTAAGACTGATCTTTTGAACGAATATATGACTCACACCGGCAGCGCGGTATTTGCCTGCTTCCCCGGTGTCCGCAGTGGCGGCTTTATCGGGGAAACACTACTAAGCTAAATTTATGGCTGTCCATTATTGAAGGGGGATTATCCCGATGTTATCTCTTACGCATCCTAAACGGCAAATGCCAAAGGTTGCCTTGCTGATTCTGTTTGGCTTTTTGTGTATGCTTTTGCTCTCCAGCCCCGCGGGGGCGGAGGGCGATGGCACGGTCGACGAGCTCCTGCCGCCGGTCGGCAGCGCGCTCGTCGAAGCCGGCCAGAGCCGCTGGGACGCGGCCGCGGCCGATGTAGAAGTGTTCGCTGCGCTGTGGCGCACCGCGAACACAGGCACGCCGGACCCGGCACTCGCCGGTCCGGCTGCTGCCGTTGACGCCGCGCTTGCAGACGCGGCGAAAGCCCTTGCGGCGGGCGGCGGCGAGCCCGCCAAAACCGCACTGTCCACGCTCGCGAGAAGCGTGGACGCGTACGTCACCGCCGCCTCCGGCACGGTCGGCGGTGACACTGGAGCCGCCGGACGCGAGACGGCGGCGAAGCTTTTGCCCGCGGCGGAACGCACGCGGGATGCGGCGCGCAGCGCCGACTGGAGCGCGGCAGCGGCAGCGTACCGCGACATCGTCAGCGGATGGAAGCCGGCGGAGCGCAACATCCGGGCGGACGATTCCGCCGTCTACAGCCTGCTGGAGACGCGAATAAGCCTGCTGCGGATTGCGCTGCAGGCTGAACCGCTTCGCGAGGCATCGGCGAAATCGGAAGCAGAAGCTCTGTATCAACTGCTGGCTGATTACAGTGAAGGCAAAACCATTGACGCTGGGGATACTTCCAGTGAACCAGCTTCTATAGAGGGATTAATCAGCTACCTGAACAAAGCATCCTCCGCTGCCAAAGACAATAACAGCACAGAGGCCGCTAACATCATGGAGCAATTCATCATAGCCTGGCCTTCTGCCGAAGGGCAAGTCCAGATCGCCTCACCAACAGTCTACAACAATATCGAAAATGAGAGTGCGGCTGTCACAGGTTACCTGCTCTCAAATCCGCCTAAACTGGATCAAGCTTTAACCATCATGAACAATATGCTTAGCGAACTAACGCCTTTGGCTGGTGAAACCACTTATAATGCTTGGGATGCCGCTTTGATTCTCTTGCGCGAAGGGCTTGAGGCTATTCTCGTCTTGTCAGCTCTTCTTGCTTACCTGAAACGTGATGGGAACGCCAAAGCGCAAAAATGGATCTGGTCCGGTGCAGCTGTCGGCCTCATCGCAAGTATCGGATTGGCTGTTGTGCTCACTTATACCATTTCTCGGGCAGCTTCCGGGGGAGCACGGGAGATGATTGAAGGAATTACTGGTCTTGTCGCAGTAGTTATGATGCTCACAATCGGACGCTGGTTACATAGCAAATCAAACACTGCAAATTGGAACAACTACGTGGGTAGGCAAGTTGATGGCGCGCTGGCCAAAGGAAACCTTTGGTCACTGTCCTCCGTTGCAGCGCTTGCTATTTTACGTGAAGGTGCAGAAACTACAATTTTTTATGTGGGCATGGCTCCATCCATCAAGCTGTCTCAATTACTGCTTGGGATTGGATGTGCTCTGATTATTCTTGGTATTGTAGGTTATGCAATTATTGCCTTGAGTGCAAAATTACCGATTGCCGCCTTCTTCCGTACAGCTACAATTCTGATTTATTACCTAGTATTCCGCTTTCTTGGGGAGAGCATTCACTCGCTTCAGGTTGCCGGCAAACTTCCTGCACATGTACAAGAGGGCTTGCCTTCAATTAACTGGCTTGGCATGTATCCCACTTGGGAAACCTTGCTTCCACAGCTGCTTGTCCTGTTGTTTATTGTGTGGGAGCTGTTTCGGAACAGATCGCCAAAGGCTTCACGAACAGCTTAGTTTTATTAATACAATAGATATACCGGTCCGTCACGCCCTTGTGGTTACGCCGGTTTAGTCCGGTAATCTCTTGCATTTACAGTCTAATTTATGAAATGGATTCCATAGCAAGCTTTTTATTTGGGAGGTAATTTGCGGACAATA
Source organism: Paenibacillus sp. FSL P2-0121 (assembly GCF_037975345.1). NCBI lineage: Bacteria > Bacillati > Bacillota > Bacilli > Caryophanales > Paenibacillaceae > Paenibacillus > Paenibacillus sp. FSL P2-0121. The sequence goes on from NZ_CP150245.1 coordinate 5,796,836, forward strand.
TGATAAAATAAAATGACTATACACAAGCACCCAAGGGAGGCTGTTTGTACTCTAATGGCTAATATTAAAGAAATTGCCCGTATGGCTGGTGTTTCCGTGACAACAGTCTCGCGGGTGCTCAATAATCACCCTTATGTAAGTGAAGTCAAACGAACCGCAGTCCTAAATACTATTGAGAAATTAAACTACACGCGTAATATGAACGCCGTGCATCTGATCACTGGGCGGACTCAAGCTATAGCTGTTATTATTCCGTATACCAACTTATTTTATTTCTCAGTCATTATTGCAGGCTTGGCTCAAGAAGCACTGCTGGCTCAATACCGGCTCGTTCTCTGCCAAACCGATTATCGTACGGAAGAAGAAATTAAGGTGCTTGAGATGCTGCGGAACAAAGAAATTGACGGTGTAGTTATGGTCTCTTCAACAATGAGCTCAGAAGCTATTGAAGAATATACAGCTTATGGTCCTATTGTGGTATGTCAGGATAGGGGAGAACGCCAATTTTCTTCTGTATATATTGAGCATTATTCTGCTTTTCGCAGCGGCCTTCAATATTTGAATGATAAAGGTTACCGCCATATTGGCTACTGTGAAGGAAGACCACACGGCAGCAGCAGCTCTATCCGACAAATTGCCTTTAGAGACTTTCTAGAAGCTACAGATCAGCCTTACAATGATGAATGGATGATCTATAACTGTCTGACCGAAGAGGACGGTGCCCGCGTACTTCACCAACTGCTGCAGATGAAGAATCGTCCTGATGCCCTGATTATTTCAGCAGGCGATCATATAGCGGCTGGTTTAATCATCGAAGCTTGGAAAAAGGGCATCCGCATTCCTGAGGATCTGGCCGTCATCGGATTTGATGATCAGCCTATCGGCCGAACGTTAGGTCTGACCACAGTAGATAATCAGTTAACTGAAATGGGCATATCCGCTTTTCGGATTATCTATGATCAGATCCAGCGAAATGATGGACAACCCGTTCACCGCAAGCTTGAGTACCGTATTATAGAACGCAATACAGTATAGTATAGTATCCTTTTCATCTTATATCTCAGTAATTACATCATTTTAACGGTCCACTTTGCAGCCTTCTGCGAGTAGACCGTTTTTTATTTTTGCATATTCCCCTTTAGTATTCATTTTTATCCCTTGCTTCCGAATGGAATTTGTTTTATCCTAAATATGAAAATAATTTTCTGCATTTAGTTAATAATCATAAAAATAATTTCAATACCCCATTGAAACGAGGTGGATGAATGGATGTCCCCAATACTGCATGCACTCGAGCATGAGAAGGCCAAGCTCTCTCAAATGGAACGAAAGCTGGCTGAACGAATTCTCTCCTCACCAGGCGAAATCGTTCATATGGGCATTACAGAATTAGCAGAACAATGCGGAATAAGCCCGGCAACGATCACACGTTTCTGTAAGGTGCTTCATTTTAAAGGCTTTCCGGATTTCAAGGTGAAGCTGGCAGCAGAAATTGCTCATAGTGATGCCGCGCCGCAGGATGGTGGCTCTTCTTATCAAGATATTGTAGCCGGCAACCCACTCTCCGTGATTGTGGAAGCGATGCAGACGAACCATCTGACCTCCATCCGGGATACTACCTCACTGTTAGATCTGGAGCGATTGCAGGTAGCAGTTCATTTATTGTGCCAAGCACGCCGCGTTGATCTATACGGGATGGCGACCTCTTCCATTGTCGCTCAGGATTTCTATCAGAAGCTGATCCGCATAGGCGTAAATTGTACTGCTTTTGCTGATTCCCATATGCAGATTACCTCTGCTTCATCACTCACCAAAGGTGATGTCGTATTTGCAGTATCCTATTCGGGAGAGACTCCCGAGACCATTGATGCCTTGATGTGTGCGAAGGCTAGCGGAGCAAGCACTATCGCACTAACCTCTTATGGCAGCAGCACCTTGGCTACTCTGGCGGATATCCCCCTATTCTCCTCATCTTTGGAGAAAGGCATGCGCCGGGGAGACATGGCCTCACGCATAGCTCAGCTTCACATCATTGATATTTTGTTCACTGGAATGGTCAGCACCCGTTTTGGGGATTTTATTCCTAGACTGGAGCAATCTTATCTCAATGTCCAACAATACCGAAACAAACGAGGAGGACAATCCTAATGAATATTCTAAAGTTCCATAGTGATGAAGATTTCGTACAAACGGGTGCGAATCTTATTGCCAGCCTGCTGCAAAGCAATCCTAAAGCCGTGCTCGGTCTTGCGACCGGAAGCTCCCCAGTTGGGGTTTATGCCAAATTGGTTGAAATGCACCAAAAAGGACTTGTGAGTTTCTCTAAAGCAACTTCCTTTAATCTGGATGAGTATATCGGCTTGCCTGTCGACCATCCACAGAGCTATCGCAGTTTCATGAACGAGCAATTATTTAACCATATAGATATTGATCCAGGACAGACACATATCCCTAACGGAAACGCAGCGGATATGGAAGCAGAATGCCTTGCATACGATAAAATGCTGGAAGAAAACGGACCCGTTGACTTGCAGATTCTCGGTATTGGCAGCAACGGCCACATTGGATTCAACGAACCCGATGCTAACCTCAGCAGCAAAACCCATGTCGTCGACCTGCTTGAAGATACCCGGGAAGCAAATGCTAGATTCTTTGACAGTTTGGATGAGGTCCCTCGGCAAGCGATCACAATGGGCATTGGAGGCATCCTAAAAGCACGCCAAATCCTCTTATTAGTTCGTGGTGCCGGCAAAGCTGAAGCCATCCGCAATGCTGTTGAAGGCCCGATTACAACCCAATGCCCTGCATCTTTGCTGCAGAGCCATCCAAATGTAATCGTTCTCGTAGATGAAGGAGCAGGCAAATGGCTGAAATAAATAAAGAACTAGAACAGTTGCTGTTCGGTAAGGTACTGACTCCCCAAGGTTTAATTGAGCACGGTGTGATTGCCGTATCTGGAGAGCAGATCCACTATGCTGGCGATGCGGCTTGGCTTCCAGAGCGTTACGCGCATTGGCCTGCCAGTGGTCAAGCAACGGATCTTCTGATCCCCGGATTTGTAGATGTACATGTTCATGGTGGAGCTGGCCACGACTTTATGTACAGTGATACTGAATCGCTGAATGCCATCACTAAGTTCCATTGTTCCCAAGGAACAACAACAATGCTGGCTACAACCATGACCGCTTCCAAGTCTGCTATTGACCAAGTATTCTCCGAAGTCAGCGCTTATCGCGCTGCTGAAATGCCTTACACACAAATCGCAGGCATGCATTTGGAAGGACCCTTCATCAGCCCTAAATGGTCCGGCGCACAAAATCCAGAGCATATTGTTCCTGCCAATATTGAGTGGCTAGCACAATGGGAGAACGATTATCCAGGAATGATCCGGCAAGTCACGCTTGCTCCGGAACGTGAAGGTGCCCTCGAAGCTATTCTCTGGCTGCGCAAGCACGGTATAACTGCAGCGCTCGGGCATACGGATGCCTCCTTTGAAGAGGTTATTGCCGCAGCAGATGCTGGACTTAACCAAGCTGTGCATATGTTCAATGCGATGACACCCCTACATCACCGTAAGCCTGGAGCGGCTGGAGCTATTTTGTTCGATAAGCGCATTCGCGCAGAGATTATAGCCGACGGGATTCATGTTCATCCCGCAGCCATTTCTATATTGACCCGTCTCAAGAAAGAGAACAATTTATTACTGATTACTGATGCCATGTCTGCAACTGGACTTAGTGATGGTGAATATACAATCGGTGATTTACCTGTACTCGTTCAAGATGGCATCGCTACCCTTAAAGATAATCCCGCTGCTCTAGCTGGAAGCACACTAACGATGATTCGCGGCTTCCGTTATCTGATCCAAGAGGTAGGACTCACCTTGGAAGAGGCCTCCCGCGCTGCAAGCCTTACGCCAGCGGCGTCCATTGGAATGGAACGAAGCATTGGCTCCTTGGAGGCTGGAAAACGCGGCGATATCCTACGCCTTGATGCTGAATTTAATATTCGCGGCGTATGGATCGGCGGACGTCCAATCACCACTTAATAAAATTAGCTCCAAACAAAAAAGCAACAATTCTCTCCAGATGGTGAGATTGTTGCTTTTTTATTTAGATCACAAAATCATTAATAATTACGTGTTGGGAAAATTCGTTCAACCATGGTACGGAATTCATCCACAAATCCTTTTATCGGATGACCGGCACGAGCCTCTTCAGCATAAACATTGGCGCGTTCCACGAAGTCAGGATTTGCTGATACGTATACATCCTTAATTCTCGCATCATGTTTTTTAACTTCTGCAGCAATTTTATCTTTAATTGCTTTGGTAACTGTTTCTGTTTCTCTTGTATTTATGGTGTTATTTGTGTTATTCGTGCTATTGGTGTTGTACATATGCGTCGAATTACTTCTGTAATTCGTATCATGGGTACTAGGAGTGGTACTGCGCATGCCCATTCCCATTCCAGTTCCCATACCTTTTCCCATCCCCATATCTACATCATGTTTCGAGCCATTGCTGTTCAGAAGAGGACCATTATTATAAGTATGGTTTCTTGTCGTACCTGTTCCCATAGTACCTGTACCTGTTCCTGTTCCCAACATATCCGCTCCCAAATTCCCCATGCCATTGATTCCATTTCTGGTTGCCGGTCCAGTACTTGTTGTACCAGGAACTGTATTTACAGTACCTTTTAAGGCTCCGTTCATACCATTGGTTACGGCTCCAGTATCATTCATTCCATCACGGCCAATTTTCACTCTTCCTGTACCAGACATTACGCCAGTCGGGCCGTAATTGTGAGGAGTGGTTGAGGATTTTGCCCGATACGATGGAGTCCCTTTGGCACGCAGGCCAGCAGTTGCATCATTTAAAGTTACTGCTACATACGCGCTTTTTCCTGCAAGCATTACATTCGCTGAGCGGACTTCAGGCATTGCAGCAATCCGGTCTGCAAGCTCCTGACTAACTTCCATCTTAGTGATGTTATGCGTGCCACCGCGTACGGAATTCACACCAATACGCCCATCATTTACTCCCCGGACACTATTGGTTTGCACATTCGATTTTTCTGCCGTATTGGTTCCACACCCTGTAATACTCACCAAGCCGAGAAGCAATGCAGCTGAGACTGACATACTGATCTTGGATCGCAACATGAATTCATCCTCCATCTCTAATGTTGTATGTGTGCAGTGTACGATCGTTAGGATGACCTTCTGAAGAACAAGCTATCCTGAAAGGATTTGGAACTATGCCGCTTTGACCGTCACCCGCGAGTGCAGATCGGCGTATCTTATAAACAGTAAGCCATATCTCAACAAGTCGGTATTACTCCGCAAAAGTCAGGAGGCTTGTGCATGAAAGTTCTATTTACGTTTTATGTACCGAGTGGCGGGGTGGAGACATTAAATAAGCTGCGATGTGAAAGTCTCCAGCGAAGTGGAATCGAATGCCATGTTTTATATCTAATGCCGGGTTCAGGCCAGAATACGACCAATTTTCCGGTATTTGTCTCATCTTCAGATGAAGAAATTAAAAATTTGCTGGAGACCCATAATTACGATGCCATTATTGTTACATCTGATTATTTATTACTGAAACGTCTGCGTGAACTTGGTTACCGCGGTATTATGATATACGAATCTCAAGGCCTTGGAAAACGCAGTCATGCGGAAACTCTGATCAGAGATGCCGTCCCTTATTTACGTTCTTATTGTAATGCAGTACTAATCCCGCCAACCGATCATTTATTGGAGCTGTTTATTGAAATCTGTCCCTGGCTGCATCGTTATGTAATTCCGAATATTGTTGATGTCCAGTCCTTTCAGCATATCCCTGCTGAACCTCCCGCTAATCCGGTTATCGCTTGGGTAGGCCGGCTAGAGAGCAATAAAAATTGGCGGGAATATTTGAGAATCGCCCATGAAATTCGCCTTTATAAACCAGATATTCATTTGTGGATGTTCCATGATCCTAATTTAGCCGCAGAGGATCAGAAACAATCCTTTCAGGAGGAGCTACACGCCCTAGGGCTGAATGATCGTCTAAGTACTTTTACCAATATTCCTAATCATGTAATGCCCATTTATTATTCCTCGATCGCTAATTCGGGTGGATTCCTGTTAGCTACCTCCATTACAGAAGGATTTGGATATGCTGTTGCCGAAGCGATTTGCTGCACTTGTCCAGTACTTAGTACAGATTCCGATGGTGTCAGATCCTTTATTGTTCATAATGTCACGGGTAAATTTTACCCGCTTGGCAATATTCCAACTGCCGTCAACGAAGGACTGGAGCTTATGAACAATATTCCTCTGCGAGAGGGTCTCCGCCAGCAAGGAAGAGGATATATGGTCTCACGCTTCGGAACCGAGAAGTATGCGCAATCTTTTCGTGAAATGATGAATTCCTATGCCATCTTCTAACCGATATCATGCAAAAAAACCTTCAAGCCACTTCTCACGTGGTATTGAAGGTTTTTTATATTTTAAGGACATATTATTAAGAGTTCCTCGCTACGATCTCAAACAGTGCATTCTGAAACAATTGTGTGCTTTTTTCCCAAGTGAAATGCTGTGAATCCTGCTCCCCCTTACGAGCCAGCCGCTGGCGTAAATCCGGGTCTTTAATTAAGGTTATGATATCATCCGCGAGCCGATTCTCAAACCGGTAGGACATTAAGCAGTTATGGCCATGCTTGCCATATTCCATATTCCCACCGGAGTAAACAGTAACGAGTGCTGCTCCACAACGCATAGCCTCGATGCCTGGTAACGATCCCGTATCATACGTACTTGAGCTTACAAAAATATCGCTCTCACTATAATGGTAACAAAGCTCAGTATCATTTGCAGGAGTCCTTATATGATATCGTTCGTCCGCTAATAAAGTTTGCAGGGTAGTCGACTCAGCAAATTCACCAGGAGGAATGATCAAATAAAGTTCAACTTCTGGATGAAGTCTTCTGACCCGATTTAACTGTTCAAGCAAATAGTCTTGTTCACGATGGCCTGAGAATCCACCCTCTGGCTTTCGCATAACCGCGGAAACTACAAGCTTATTTTCAGGTTCACGAATGTTCAAATTTCTAAAAACAGGATTCACACCAATGGGCACGATTGTCCCCTTAATCCCATGATTCATCTGGACGATTTCTTGCTGCCAACGGGATAGTACAAGCAGATTGCTGGTTAAACTATAGGATGCAAAAGAACGGCTATTGTCAGGTAAAAAAGTGGGCTCGTAGCAAAGCGCTAAACGAATATGAATCCCTTTTCCCTCATTACTTGCCTGCTGCGATACCTCGACTGTGGTATAAAAGTTGGAGACAATCACGTCCCCCACTGGAAAATCGCTGGCCGACAAATCACCATCTGCCGCATAACGCAATTCACAATTTATCTCGTATTCAACGACACCATCGCTGGGCAAGAGGATCGTAATTTCATGACCGATCTCTGACAGACGATTAGCCAGTTCTGCCAGCATCCGTTGTGCTCCGCCCCTAGATAGAGTTAGAACAGGAAATATTAATTTCATTCCCCTCTCTCCTTTAGCAGCAGATGCGATAGAACCCCATGATGTTTTGCTTGTACCAGTTCTATCTCTCTTTTCTGCGCCTCACTATAAATCACTGAGCCCATCTCTTGATGCACTCGATAATCAAGCTGCGGATACTCAATATAAGACCAGCTAAAATGCGGTAAAATACGCAGCCATAAATCATAGTCTTGAGTATATAACAACATTTCATCGAACGTTCCTACAGCACGAAATATATCCATATGAAGAAGAACTGTACTCCCATTCACCGGACAACCCAACATCATAGTCTCAATAAAATGGGCTCTGCTGCTAAAAAGCATACTTACCGTATCTGAGATCCGTTCTCCCTGCTCATTTATATAATAATAAGCTGTATAGTTAAACAAAGTACCCGTACTTTTGAGCTTTTCTATTTGGTTTTTGATTTTATCCGGGTGAAATTGATCATCTGCACTGAGCCAGGCAAAATACGTTCCGGTAGCCACTTCTATCCCTTTGTTCAAAGCAGAAGCCGTCCCTCCATTACTCTTTTGTATATAAATGATTCTGTCACGGAAGGGGGCCAACTTCTCCAGCCATAGGGTAGAACCGTCATCGACTACAATAAGTTCTATATTCGGATAGCTTTGATCCAAGACACTTTGGATGGCGAGATCCACATACGAACAGTTATAAAATGGGATGATCACCGATACTTTAGGTTCTTCACTCATACGCGCTCACCTCCTTCACCCGGAGCTCAACTTTTATACTGTTTTACAAGCAAGCAGGGCATCTACTGGTGCATGGCCCTCCCCGAATGCTTCACGAAACGATGGGTTTTGGGCATGATGGAAACCTTTAAGTACCGTTACCTCATACCCAAGTGCAATAAAATCCTCCGGCTCCCATCCGCTCCGATGCTTTTGAAAATACTCTCCCTGCAAATGATAATGATCCATACCCTCCTGTGGAAAAAAGCCCCGAGGGGTAAATACAACTACTCGGTTATTGGCGATTCTTTCGGCCATCCCTAGCAGAGTCTTCGCTTCATTTTTATTAAAGTGCTCTATTGAATCAATAAAGGTAACCGCTGAAAATGTTTTGGGGAGGAATAATTTATCCATATGACTGGCATCTGCATGTACCGGAATAATATGAGGTGACTTATATTGACGATGCAGCAGGTACGGCCTGTGAATTTCTAATCCAAGCACTACTGCGGCTTCATATCGTTCAAGCAGGGTACCGGTGCCGCTGCCGATATCCAGAATACTCTGGCAGAATTTCAACTGTTCCAGTAAGACTGGCAGAAAGTCATTCACTTCAATTTCCCGGTACATTACCTTCAGCCCCCCATAGAAGAAATCAAGTGCTGCAGCGAATTCTTGTAGCGGGCATTGGTCGCAGCTGCCTCTGCCATAATTACATCAAAATATTTGATCGTTCCCATGCCCTCATGCGTCCGGTAAGCTGTGAGGGATTGATTCAACATCACCGGTGGATATCCGTTCAGAATGGCGCGGAACCATAAGTCATAATCATGGGTGTAAGGAAGTGATTCATCAAAAAGCCCGATGGCTCCAAATACCTCTCGTTTAAACATCACTGTACAGCCATTAATGGGATTACCGTGTAAAAAACAACGTAAGTAATCCAGGTGACTAGGAAACAATGGCGCAGCATTCAGCTGAACCAGCTGCGATTGAGCGTTAATATAATTAAAGTTGGTATAGGAGATTAACAAGTGGTTCTGCTCCATGAACAGAACCTGATTGTTGATCTTATCCCGATAAAATAAATCATCCGAGCTAAGCCAGACCACATAGTCACCCGTTGCATTCAATATGCCGTGATTCAGTGCGGAGGCGGTTCCCCCATTGCCTTTGCCCAAATAATGAATTCGGGAAAGATACGGTGTAATTAGATTGCTATGGGCATGCGAGCCGTCATCGACAACAATGATTTCGTAAGGTTCCCAAGACTGGGAGAACGCACTTTGCAGGGCGTGCTCAATATAAGGACAATTATAAAAAGGAATCACTACCGAAACCTTCGGTCTCATAACAACCTCCCCTCCCCGCTAACTCGGTAATAATTCAGAATATCCATTAACGATTGGTTAAGCCCAATTTCCGGAAGCCAGCCCAGTGAAGTCACATCAGCCTCAGGGGTTGATGCTTCTGAATGAACCTTCTTATCCGCTGTGGCTGCGATCTCTGAAATAGCCCGTTCAGCATCTGCAGGTCCCCAGTCCATTGGCACTGGACCTACAGAATGACTGAGCAACTGCTCCGCGATCTCCCCGAGTTCCCGCTGCTTCCCCGAATCGATGCGATAGATGGTTCCATTTGTACCTTTACGCAAAATGTAATCATAAGCTCTAACGGCATCTCTTACATCTAAAAAATCACGCAGCGCATAACGAGAAGAGAGCTTAAATGGAGGTATTTCCTCTTCTGGCTGGCCTTCACTTCGGACAATGTGCTGTGCTAATAAAGAGCAGAAGCCGGTGGAAGGACCGGGACCAATCAGATTACAGGGCTCAGCCAGCAGAACCGGCTGTTTAAATAAGGTGCCCCAAGCGAGGGACACCAGCTCTTCTATTGTTTTGCTAAGACTGTACGGGTGTGGTGGCCCAGCCACCATACCCGGTTTGAACTTAAGTCTGGAGCCAGCCACTAGAATCCGACTGCTCGGCAGGCTTCGCATGGCCTCCAGTAAATATAAGGTGGCCATCACATTGGTCTCCATATAAAGCAAGGGATTAAGCCATGACTCGGGTACGGAGTTCTTCCCAGCCAAATGAAGGACAGCGTCCGGTGTAGTTTGCTTGATCATCTCAGCTACTGCTTTCCGGTCACTTAAATCACAAATATATATCTTTACTCCTTCTGGAAAAAGAGTGGAGGCAGCTGTCGATTGCGGCCGCAATACAGCGATAACCTCAGCCCCTCCTGCCGAAAATAATCGAACGGCATGTTGCCCGGTAAATCCACCGGCTCCGGTAATCAGAAGTCTTTGACCTGTCATAAATACATCTCTGACTGTTTCATCCAGTCAGCCAGTTCCTGCAGCATTAAAGGATATGAAGGCAGCGGCAAGAGGACATCCGCTCTTGTATTCACTAGTGTACGATCCTGAATATGTTCATCCTCAGGGATGATCTCCACATTTTCTTTATGAAAAGCCGCCTGAATATGCTGAAGCAGCTCATATTTACTTACCGGCTCTGGATGCGCTAAATGGATTAGCCCCGATACGGGGGAATCCAGCATTACATCCACTGCTTTGGCTAATTGGAGCGTTGTGACCCCGTTCCACATCACCCGCCGGTATCCTGAAACTTTACCACTCTGCGCCAGGAACCAATCCATCAGACCAATACCGCCTGAGCGGATTTCGGGACCAATAATGGAAGTGCGAATCGTAAGATGCCCGGGTTTTTGCACCTCACCGAGACTTTTCGAAATTGCATATACAGAGGTTCCATCAGGAGCATCCTCTTCGGTGTACCCTCCGCGTGTTCCTTCGAACACGCAGTCGGTACTGATATGAATGAGCCTTGCCTGAACATCCTCCGCCTTTCGCCACAAGTGATGAGGGAGAAAGCCATTCACGTGGTAAGCCCCAATTTTGTCACGCTCCGCGAATTGATTGAGAACCCCCATTGCATTGATAATGCAATGAGGGGAAACGATATCGACCAGCTTCTCAACTCCGGCTATATCGTTCGCATCTACATACAGCCCGCCAAGATCGCTCTTATCCCGGGTTGTATGGAAGACGTGATGCTTGCCCTGGCGGCGAAAATAATCCGCCAGCATATGCCCCGCCATACCGTTTCCACCTAGGATAAGCAGCTTCATTGCAGGAACCCTCCCCGGATCAAGATGCTTTTGATCTCTTCCCGATCCATCAGATTCGTCTCTGAACTGAAGCTATTGAAAGAGACATGAGGATAAGCGCTATAATGTGCCTTTAATTCCGGCATGTTCAGCGTAGGGAGAATTACTAGATACTGTTCATCGTAGACAACGGTAGTTAAGCTTTCGAAATCGCTCATCAGAATCTCGTGGATTTTCTCCCCCGGACGAATCCCGGTCTCAACAATACTCACATTGGACTCTCCGGAAGCCTCAATCAGCACCTCAGCAAGATCGATAATTCGGCAGGTAGGCATAGTCATGACGAAGATTTCTCCACCCAAGCTAACCTCAGAAGCTTTAAATAATAACGTAATAGCATCGCGTAGGGTAAAAAAGAAGCGGGTCATTTTCATATCCGTAATGCGTACCTGACCCTTATCTTTAATCTGCTTCATGAACAAATGCACTACGCTGCCGTTCGTTCCGAGCACATTACCTCCGCGTACAGTAACGAACCGGGTGTTTGAGCCAATCAGATTGGCATAAACGAACAATTTCTCCCCGATCGCTTTGGTCATTCCATAGAAGTTGGATGGGTTCGCAGCCTTATCGGTAGAGATGTAAATTGCTTTCTCAACGCCATTTACAATGGCAGCTTCGATCACATTTTGAGTTCCCACTACATTGGTTTTGAGTGCTTCATAAGGCTGATCTTCACAGACTGGAACATGTTTGAGCGCCGCCAGATGAAAGATGTAATCAACGCCACGGCAGGCTGCAATCAGCGCATCCTTGTCACGGATATCGCCAATGATAAAGCTGAGACGTTGATCTTCAAACTCCCGGCTCATCGCCACTTGAGCGGATTCACTGCGGGAGAATACGATGATTTCCTTAGGATTTTGTGGCAGAAGTTGCCTAATCAGCTCATGCCCCCAGGAACCAGTTCCGCCTGTGACCACAATCCTTTTATTATTGAACATGCAGGTTCCCTCCAAGCAAGAATTTAACTACCTTGACCGAAACATCCGGAGTCATGTATCCTTCCGGTGCCTCCCAATCCCGATTGAGCGCCGTCATCAGCTTGACGCTGCGCAGAATACTTTTCTGATCTACACCTGAGACTACATTGCTGCCACAATCCACTGTTTCTGGACGTTCCGTCGTTCTGCGAATCGTAACTGTTGGCACTTTCATCAAGCAGCATTCCTCCTGTACAGTCCCGCTGTCGGTGATGGCACATAAGGCGTGCTGTTCCAAGTAGACAAAATCAAAAAATCCGAAAGGTTCATGAAATTCAACTAGTGGGTTCATTGGAAGGGAAAATTGCTCGGTAAGTTTGGAGCGAGTGCGAGGATGAATGCTGCATATTAAACGAATTCCAAAATGCTCAGCCACTGCGTTAAGACCCGACATAATTTGTACAAGGGACTCTGGATCATCTACATTCTCAGCACGGTGGGCCGTGACTAGGAAATACTGTCCTGCGGTAAGCTTCAGCTGCTCCAGAATGTCGCTGGTCTGGATTTTGTGCTCAAAGTGGGTCATGACCTCATGGATCGGATTTCCTGTTAACACGATACGCCTGCTAGGGAAACCTTCGCTGATTAGATGTCTTTTGCTCTGCTGCGTATAAGGCATATTAATGGTCGAAACGGCGTCGATGACACGGCGGTTTTTCTCTTCTGGTACTTGGAGGTCATAGCAGCGGTTGCCCGCTTCCATATGCACCACCGGAATTCCCATACGTTCAGCCAAAATCGCGCATAACGCGCTGTTCGTATCGCCCAGAAGCAAGACGCGATCTGGCTGTTCTTTTAGTAAAATGCTTTCTAGCCCTCCGAACATGGCGGCAAGCTGGCCGCCTAGTCCTGCTTGTTTATCCTGCAGCACATAATCCGGTGCCCGCAGTCCCAGCTCAGCAAAGAAAATGCCGCTGAGACTGGCGGTGAAGTTCTGGCCTGTATGCACCAGGATGTGCCGCTCAGCATGTTCGTCGAGAAGCGGAATGATTACACTGAGGCGAATGATTTCAGGCCTCGTGCCTAAAATCGTCATGATCTTCATGAGTTCACTCCCCTGCCTGTTTAATTATGGTCTGACTTGGCTCAGTCAGCGGACTGTGCTCTGGTTGCTGGATTGAGATCATTGAGCGGGAAATGTACCGTTCATTTGGCTCAAGTTGCTGGAATGAGATCATTTAGCGGGATTTATACCGCTCATTGGGCTCAGGTTGCTGGAATGAGATCATTTAGCGGGATTTATACCGCTCATTGGGCTCAGGTTGCTGGAATGAGCTCTTTTTGCGGGATTTATACCGCTCATTTGGCTCTGGTTGCTGGAATGAGCTCTTTTTGCGGGATTTATACCGTTCTTTGGGCTCATCTAGCTAAATTCGCTGCATTCAAGGGCATAACTGCCTCTCTTTGCGCTCAGCTTGCCGAATTCGACGCATTCTAGGGCATTTATGCCTCTCTTTGCGTTCAGATTACCGAATTCGACGCATTCTAGGGCAGATATGCCTCTCTTTGCGCTCAGCTAGCTGAATTCGACGAAATCTAGGGCAAATATGCCCCTCTTTGCACTCAGCTAGCTGAATTCGACGAAATCTAGGGCAAATATGCCTCTCTTTGCGCTCAGCTTGCCGAATTCGACGCATTCGAGGGCAAATATGCCTCTCTTTGCGCTCAGCCTGCCGGTTCGCTGCAATCGAGGCATTTACGCCGCGCGCCGCCGCCCACCGCGGCGGGCCCGGCGGCGCTTGCCCCCGGTGGTGCTGCGCCGCCGGGCAGAACCTTTACGCCGCTTGCGAGCAACGCGGCGCAAAACCAACGGACGCCCGCTTCGCCGGCGCGCCCGGGCTTTGCCGCGCCGCTTGCGGGCGACGCGGCTTGGCAGGCCCTTGCTTCGCGCCGGCAAAGCCGGCGACGCTGCGGGTAAATCAGGCTGGACAGCAGGTGGTTCCACCACCACCACGCTGTCAGCCTCGTGCACCGCAGGTGCGCTGCAATAGCGGAGGTTCCACATCTCCGCAAGACCCTGCAGGCGGCTCCGATAAGCCGCCGGACCATAGACGGCGTCGACGCGCTCCCGCGCTTGACTGCCTAGAGTCAACGCTAATCCCGGCTGCGCCAGCATGACGTTGACTCTTTCTGCCAGCGCGGAAATGTCCGATGCTGGCACGAGATTTTCGCCACAGCCCGCTGCGTGCAGAATTTCTCGCAAGCCCCCAGAGTCGTAAGCGACCACGGGCTTTCCAAAAGCCATTCCTTCCAGAGCAGTCATGCCGAAGCCTTCGCGGATCAGACTAGGAACCACTAGCACATCCATGGCGCAATAAGCAGATGGAAGACATTCAGCATAACCAACAAATTTAAACCGGGTGTACAGTCCCTCAAGCTTTACCTTGCGGACACAACGCTCATAATAGCTTTTATCGCCAGCTGACCCAATGACAACAAATTTCGAGCTTGGATGAACCGCGTGCACAAGCACAGCCATTTTCACAAAATGTTCTAGACCTTTTTCTTTGTTGATAAAAGAAGAAATATAACCGATCAGCTGTTCATGCGGTTTAACCCGCAATTCCCGCCGCCGTTCGCTCCGAAGCTTGCTCCAAGCCTCAATCATCATCTCTTTATCATTCCAAGAGGGAGGCAGCTGGATCACTTTTTCCGCTCTCACGTCCTCTGGAAAGCAAGCTGCAGCTGTTTGTGAAATAGCTAGTATCTCATCACTATTCCGATGAATCAGCCCTACACTAATAGGTGTATATTCATTGTCTGTTATCGTCTCTGATATTTTCCATATCACCGGAATGCCCAGTGACTTTGCAGCCATTGCTGGCAGAGCATGCACACAGGTACTTGTAATAACAAACGCCGGGCGCAGGGAATTCAGCCAGTCTGTTAATTCGTGATACTCCCTGCTTTCCTGGAATTTCTGAGCATCTGCCTCCAACCCTGCATAAGGAGTGTACATTCCATATAAAAGAGGAATCGAAAGCAACTGTACACTTATTCCACAGCTTCGAGCCTGAGAAGTCAGCTTGCCGTCCTGAGGCGCAACGAGAATACAATTAAAGTACGGAGAAAGCTCCTGAGCGAAAAACAACAATAGCTTCTCCGCTCCCGTAATACTGCGTGTATTGGATACATGTGAAAAGAGGACGATTGTAGCTTTGTCAGCCATGGCGTTTCGGCGCTCCCTAACGAGGGGCCTGGAGCAGCCATTCACCTCCTTAAAAAATTTACAAACTTAGCGCTAAGTTCTATCCTTCGCAGTAAAACTCTCTTTGAAAATGGTCGCTCCTGTGACTCGCAACATCGCTTCCGCTTCGCTCTAGAATCTCGTCAGTCAATTTCAATTCGCTCCCGAGCTTCGCCCCTTCACTTCCACTCTGCTCTCGAATCTAGCCAGTCGCTTCCGCTCCGCTATACAAGCCCGCTCCAGACGTTGCTTCTTTTCATCAGGCCACAGGCATAAGCTGAGGTTCGGTTCTACAGTATATCGAGGAAAAACAGATGCCGGCACGACACCTGTCCCCTGGTAAGCGCACATTTCCGTTCCATTTCCGGGCATATGACCTAGCCATAAATTACTGTTAACAGCTGGTGTATACGTTTGGTGTAGGTGTGATCCTTAAGCGTCCGTTCAAAAGCGCGCAGGGCAATCGCACGGCGTTCTTCCTCATGAGTCAGGTAATAACGGATTTTATCCATCATTTCTTGAGGGCTTGCAAAAGTCTCAATTTCTTCACCAGGTTTGTAGAAAGATCCCATATCATCTCTGGCATCCACTAATTGCAGCGTACCCGTAGCCGCGATTTCAAAAGTACGCGGATTAGGAGATACCGCCGGAATCGAAAGCGTATTGTTGTTCACTACTTCATCAATGTGCGAGCGGTGGAGGTTAATGACGATTTTGGATCCGCTGTAAGCTACCGCTGTTTCCTGTGGTGACATCCACTTACCAATCTCAATTCGATCTCCATAGAGTGCCGCCTCAGGCAGACGGTCCCACCAGATGCCGTTAATCACCGTGTTATAGTTCATCAAATCCGGAAGAATCTCACGGAAGAAATTAACCCGGTTCCAATAGGCAGAGCCAATAAAACTAACTTCGCGATTCAATGGTGAACGTGTTGTAGTTGGACGGTAATGCTCGCGGTGAGCGGCAAAAGGAAGATAATGAACTTCAGGGCAGCCAAGTCCCTTATAAAAATCAATACAATTACGCTCAAGCGTGAACACAAAATCGTAATGCGCCACAATTTTAACTGTAAAATCAGTGTAATAAGGATCATCTGTAAGCCAAATGGCTGTCTTAATCCCGCTAGCCCGAAGAACGGAGATCTGCTCAAGCGGTAAATCCATACCATCCAGCACAAGTACCAGATCCGGTCTTTGAGCGGCGGCTAACTCCACTAAGTTTTGACGCACATCTGTTATCGTGACTTGTGTGGTTAATTTTTGCAGCGCGTAGAGGACTGCATCGTCTAATGGAGAGTAGGGATATCCTTTACCAGAAGCCACATACATTACATGAATATTCCGTACAGGAAATACTTCTTCTGGCCGACCATCTAAAATCGCAAGCCGTCCCCGTAAATATCCCTCATCATATCCGCCCTTAAAACCACTCAGACGACCACGAAGCTTTTCTTCCTCTGGAGGTGTCAGTGGTAGCGGTGGTGCAGGCATAATAAATTCATTGTTGTTTATCATCATCCTCGCTCCTTTATCCCGTTATAGATTTCATACACTTGAAGCAATCACATTCAGCAAATGAGGCAAACGCGCAGTGAATGTATGGTTCCGCATGGTTGTCTGTAGTCCCCGTAAAGCGTAAATTCGGCGCTCTTTTTCATGCTTCAGATAGTACTCAATCTTCTCCTGCAATTCCTTAGCAGAGCCAAAAGTATCCAAGTCATAACCTGGCCGATAATAATTGCCCAGATCCTCACGAACATCCGTAAGCTGCATAGTACCGCAGGCACTGATCTCATAAGTACGTGGGTTGATAGAGCGTGATGGTAAACGGAAGCTATTCCGGTTATCCTGCCCCTCCTCCCACGGACGGTGAATATTAATGACTAGCTTTGCACCACTGTAATAGTTCGCAGTTTCCTCAGGTGGGATAAAGCCATTGCTAATAAAAGGGGCAAGCTGGTCATAAGTCGCAAGCCGTTCCCAGAAGCCGCCAGCGATCAGCACCTTCTTATCCTTTAAATAGGGGGCAAGTTCATCAAACAGCGCTGTCCGATTATGAAATGCATTGCCAATAAACACAATGTCGTACTTATACTGCGGTGCCGTACGGCGCGGATAGAACATCTTTGGATTGACGCAAAGCGGTAAATAATGAACGGATGGAACTCCAAAGGATTGATAAAACTCCACACAACCGAGCTCATGCGTAAAGACGTGATCATAATGCCGGCAAATCACTGAAGTATCCTCTGTAAAATAAGGATCATCCACAAACCAGATCGCAGTCCGAATGCCCAGCTTTCTGATTTCTGTAATCTGTTCTAAATGATTTTCCGGAAAAACATGCAGTCCATTCATAACCAGCACTGCCCCGGGCATCTCCCGAGCTGCGGTCTCCAGCATAGTTTCTGGAGTGCTTATCACAAGCTCACTTACAAGCTGCTGAAGCGCCTCAATTACCCCAGTATCGATTGCATGGAACCCTTGAGGAACATACATTAGCTTAAATGGCCGACAGGCTTCGACCTCTACAGTACTCCGACGCTGCACAGCCTCACACATGCCAAGACGATATCCTTCGTGATAACCGTCGCGATAATCTCGCGGACGCTTGTGTTTTCTCCTTTTCGCTTTCACGGCCTTCACCCTGCCCCGTTGTATTCTCAAGACAGTATAACTATATGCGGAGTCAGCACTCGCCTCATGGACATCTGTCATTACTAGAACTAAATTGGCAGATGTACCCTGTCTTTTGCCCGGCTTGCCCGAACCCCACCAGATTTCATCCACTCGCTGGATGCTGTTATACTATAAAGGTCTAGCTAGAGGCACTAAACTTGTCATCTCTGTCCAATCTGTCCGAAGATGATTACTTTTTGAAATTCACAAGGGGGGAACTATGAATAACACCACGTTGTATTTGCGACACGCGGAGCTGCTGCGTGATCTGGTGCCATCCTTTCAAACCTATCCATTTCATCTGCCTGCTGTTCGAACGCTGGATCGCCTGACTTTTCAAAAACCAGTGACCTTTCTTGTTGGAGAGAACGGCACAGGCAAATCAACCTTGTTAGAGGGAATTGCTGCTGCTTGGGGCTTTAACCCTGAGGGTGGAACGCTAAACTTTTCTTTTAACACTCGTTCCTCGCATTCGAATCTTTATGAGTATTTTAGAATTGCTAGAGGGGTTAGACGGCCGAAGGACGGCTTTTTTCTGCGTGCGGAGAGTTATTATAATGTGGCTTCTTATATTGATGAGTTGGATGAACAACCCGGTGGCCCACCGATCAAAGACTCCTACGGAGGCAAATCTCTGCATGAGCAATCCCACGGAGAGTCTTTTTTAGCTACATTCGTTCACCGTTTCGGCGGCCGCGGTCTTTATATCCTCGACGAGCCTGAAGCAGCGCTTTCCCCCTTACGTCAAATGTCTCTGCTGGTGCGTATGCATGAGCTGGTCGGGCAAGATTCACAATTCATTATCGCAACACATTCCCCCATTCTGATGTCCTATCCCGGCGCTGAAATTTTTCTCTTGGAGGGGGAGGGAATACGGTCCGTCGCCTTGGAGGAAACCGAACATTATACCGTGACCAAAGCGTTTATGAACGATCGTCAAGGGATGTTGCGTGAGTTATTTGAAGATGAATAAGCATACACGACTTCGACGTCCCTTTAAGGACGGTAAGCGTTTAAGCGAGAAATATAAGGATATTTACAACATGGAACATATAAATTCTTATATTTTTGGCTATGTTAAATTCTAATGTTGATATTTGACCATAAGAAAACCGCCTTCGTTGAAAAGGCGGTTTATTGCTAGCTATCGTGTCCCGTTAGCGCAACGACTTACTCTGTTGAATTTCGTGTTCCTCAACATAAAGCGGCATCAGAGAAGGCGGATCGTACCTTATCGCGGCCTTTAAACGACAAAATGGTGCCGATAGCCATAGCCCCATAGCCGCAACGAAATAATAAGCCTAATCCGACAGTGCCCGCATGATGTTGGATTTCGCCTCTGCCGCAATTGCTTCATTCCCGTCATCGACCGCTTGCATTAAGATCAGTATGGGGATGTATACCGCGATTAGCCGCGCCAGCAGCTTCGTTTCCTCGTCCGCTCCTCCGTACGTTTCGAAAAACACGCCGCGAGCGTAAGGTGGTAAAAAGCTATAAGCAACGCTCAAATCGCAAGCCGGATGGCCTACGCTCAGATCGCCCCAATCAATGATGCCGGAAACGATCCCGTTCTCATTCACAAGCATATTTTTGAAATGAAGATCGCCATGTAGCAGTGCATTCACCGCCTCGACACGGTCCTTTTGCAGCCTGCTAATATACGCTTCGATCACACCGGACTCCTCCGGCGACAAGTGTTCAACCACCTTCGATAGAAAGCCCTCCAATTTCACTTTGCGCGATGCTATGTCCGTCAAGTTTCGATGATCTTGCTGAACTCCGCACTCCAGCGCCGCCTGCACCGGAAACTCATGCAATCTCCGCAAAAATTTCGCCAGCGTCTCTGCCGATAAAGCCCGGCGTTCTTCCGTCAAACCGATTGGGAAATCTCCTAGCACGTAGTCATAGCCAAGAAATGGTGCCGGGTATTCGTCACTTGCTTCGCCATAAAACAACGGTTTCGGATAGGGGATGGTTATATATGTCTCCAGCTTTGGCAGCAGCTTCCCTTCCATACGAATCGAGCCAACTGCAATCGTTCTTCTTGGAAACCGGAACACGTACTCGTCACCGATGAGAAAAACCGTATTGTCCCAACCCCAGCCCAATCGCTTCACTTGCTTCGATGACAGCTGAGGGAATTGTCTGCCGATCAGCGTCCGCGCCTGCTCTTCGTTAACCTCCCACTCCGCATCCCATACATTCGTTCCTCCCATGAATTGTCTGCCTCCTCGTTCCTTACGTTATTTAGATGTTTACATTCCCTAAAAGTTACGCATAACTGCCCGTTAGCTTAACAAGAATAAGCAGAAAGCCGAAGTTTGGTGTTCGTGTCGGTCACAGTAAACAGGCACGATTTGACCAACATATTTTTCTTATTCGATGCGGTATTCTCATATTCCTTGCTGTCTATGTAACGAAACCACGCCAAGTAATTCTGCAAATACTTTGTTGCAACACCATTGAAGCGATCCATCCATTTCTTCAAGCGGCTGTGGGTGCTGTTTACGTTTTGGATATGGTACACGCCTTTCACACGTTGTTTTCCGTCGGTCTTGAATCGGTAATGAGTCATGCCTTTTGAATTCGCATAGGAGCTAAATGCCCTCCATGAATCAGTGCATAACACGTTTGAGTCAGATAGATGACCACCAATCGCTTCGTCTAATTTTGTAATCCGAATACGTCCACGCCCAAGTACGCCAGAGTAAGTCATTTTCTGACGGTCACGGGCAACCAGCACGCACACTTGATCGTGGCTTATACCACGATATTTCGCTTTGCCGCCACGTTTACGTGGCTTGCGTTCGGTAATATTCCGCTTGCCCTTTTCCGAGTAAAGAAAGTAGGTCTCGTCCATTTCAACAATATCTTGAAATGCTTCGGTTGGAATCTGCTTCAGAGCGGAAAGAATCTTATGCCGCCAGTAAAACAAGGTGACATGCGTGACTTCATCGTTTAACTGCTCTGCACATTTTCTCAGAGAAAAGCCCTCAATCATGCATTCGATAAAACGAACCCACATATGAGGTCGCCTCATTCGTTGCAGAGGGGTGTTCGTAAGGTCATTGAATGTTTGGCGACAGGACTTACAACGGTAACGTTGACGTTTAACCTCTCCAGTGCGTGTTCTTACAGCCTACTTTCCAAATCGAACAACAGAATGGTTTTTGCAATGCGGGCAAACAAGTCCATCTTTATGCTTCTGCTCTTGAATTTCATCAATCGCTCGAACTGGAAGTGCCACTCCCTTGGTTCGGGACTGCAAAAAGTAGATAAGTTCTCGCTTACCATTATCGTCCAACGTATCAGCAAGCTTTTTCAGTTCCTTTAAATCCATAGGCAAATCATCTCCGAACAGTTATATCGCCCTTATTATAGAACACTTGTTCGTAATTATGAAATATCAACAACAAAGTTTAACATAGCCATATTTTAAAAAAAACAGCAGGTCTCCAAATCGGAAACTTGCTGTTTGCTTTGTGTTATTTTGTGTTTGATAGGTTCTTGAAATTAGCGTCTCGCAATCCCCGTCAGCTTGTGAACAATCCATCCAAACATGACTACAACCATCATATCGAAGCACACATTAAACAAGAATAAATGCTTACCGATGTCAGCCCTTCCGTCCCCAAGAATCGGAACCAAGAAGGAGAAAATCCCTATTAGCCCTAGCAGCATCAGCAGCTCGCCGGCAACTTTGCCACGAATATCCCTGCTGCGGAAATACTGGAACAAAGCTCCCGCAAAATACACCAGATAGAATATGGAGAGAAATCCGAGCGTGTGCGGAATATGTTTGTTTTTGAATTGGCTCCATGCACTGTAAGTATAGGATAATGCACCTGCTGGTTTATTCTCGCTTTTCTCATAGTTTCCTAGATAATACGGGCGAATCGCCATGCTGTTACTCGCAGCATATTTCATATTATCTATCAACCGGTCCGGATGCTTCAGATAGAAGAACAATACATCTTTATGAGATACACGGTCATAGAAGTCCGGAACCAGCGAAGGATCATCCTGCTTAATCACTGTATCGGTCTGAAAATAATTTGTACCCGCCAGTACCTCCAGCCGCTCCGGCAATCCGAGATCCTGCAAGTCTCCCTTCACATCCGGCGATTCGTTTAGAATCCCAAAAAACACCGTTTGATACAGATTAATATGCTTAAGATCTTTTGGCGCTGCCACATACAAAACGATGGATACAAGAAAGATGGCAATCGAAAAACGTAACGCCAACTTCCTCCATTTGCCCTCTCCGTCAAGCATCATAAACCGCAAGAAAATCAGTGCAAAGGCAATCCCAATCGGTGCATTCTGGATTTTGGAGGTGACCAGAAACAGAATCGCGATAAAAAATAAGGTTAATCCTTTAGTGGTTGGCTTCTCTTGGCTGGTTAATCTTAATCCTAATGCAAATGTCAGCAGCATAAACACCATCGACACTGGTTCTCCAAACAAGGAGTTGAAATAGGCCACATACCCGATATCGTAAAATACAAATAAGATAGCTGCTCCCAACAGCAGCCCTGTAACATAAGAGCCACGAGCATTATACTTCACCAGCAGCCAAGTTGCCGCCAGTAAAAGAAGCCCATAAACTGCACCCAGCAAACGAACATCAAAAAAGCTGCCATGGATGAGCCCGCCGATCAATCTCGGCACAAGTACTATAAAAATCTGTGAGGATGGATAAAAACCTCTAAATAAATTTTCATACGCAAAACTGGAATGACTAAAATTGAAAAACTGGTCGGCATACGATGCTCCAGTATCATAGTAGTTCAGACCGATGGTATTCATCATACGCAGAAAATCTCCGTTATCGGCAACACCAATAAATGGCCCTACGAATAGCAAATAAATAATGATACCGCAGCCGGCAAGGCCTACGAGATACTCCGGTTTCCAGAACTTTTTCATGATTCCCCCTATCTCTGTGGTAACAGCTTCACATATTCGTCGGACAAATTCATTAGCTTCAAAATATACTCATAATCAGTCTGATATTTTGTGAAATCCGATACTGGCTTAAGCGTATCCAACGACACAGCTTTACCATCAGCAAAATCTTTACCAGGCACATAGAGAATATCATCATTAAAGAAAGAACCAGAAGGCAAATAATACCGCATTCCTAACACATTACGATCAATGTTCAAGAGATCATGACCAAATGCTGTATAACCTTCTTCTTTTAAAGAAACCCCCAATAGGTTAGCTATTGTTGGAAGAATATCCAACTGTCCACCGGTTCTCTCTACTACCTTCCCTTGCTCCATTCCTGGTACATGTACAATCAATGGAATATTAAAGCGACTGATTCGGGAATCGTATGGAATCCCCAGTGCACTTTCCACTTGCTCCGGTGGCACATCCTGCGGCTGCAAGCCAAAATGATCGCCATACATCACCAGCACAGTGTTATCCCACATTCCATTTTTCTTCAAACCCTCTATTAAAGTTCCAATGGCATAATCAGTATAGTTAATAGCAGTCAAATAATCGCCAAGCATCGTGTTTTTTAACTCATCAGGCACTGATATCTTCTTAAAAGAGTCCGGAATTTGGAAGGGATGATGGCTGGACGCCGTCACCATTTGTGCGTAGAAAGGAGTTCCTTTCTTCTGCAGCTCTGCCAATTTCTCGACACCCGTAATATAAAGCTGTTCATCGGAAGCACCAAACGCATTAAAATGATCATTGGTAAAATAATCTTTATCATAATAGCCGTTAAATCCAAGTGCAGGATATAGCTCATTCCGATTCCAAAAGCCCACTTGATTCACGTGAAAGGTGTACGCCTCATATCCTTTATCTCTCAGCAGACGTGGTAGGCTCGGCAGTTCTCTGTCCCCGAATCCAGTGGACATTGCCAAGGTCCCGATTGGATAAATCGACGTGTTGCTCATAAATTCAGCGTCAGAAGTATTGCCCGGACCAATCTGCTGGTAGACATGGGGGAAGTAAAATCCCTCATCTGCCAACTTGTTCAACACTGGAGTCAGCTCTTGACCCTTCAGGGATTGATGCAGCGGGAAGTTTTGGAAAGCTTCCATTTGGATGACAATTACATTTTCGCCCTTTTGCGAGCCAAAATAATCAGGTGCTGTGCCCGCGGCCTTACTACTATAAGGATAGGAAGCTTGCAGTTCATCAATCTTCGCGATGGTATCCTTAATATCTCCGGTTCCAATGAGATTGTTATCTTCCTTGACCTTAATTGCGGCAACGACCTCATAATTCAGGAATCCGGCACTTTCT
This sequence comes from Paenibacillus sp. FSL P2-0121, assembly GCF_037975345.1. Lineage (NCBI taxonomy): Bacteria > Bacillati > Bacillota > Bacilli > Caryophanales > Paenibacillaceae > Paenibacillus > Paenibacillus sp. FSL P2-0121. The sequence goes on from NZ_CP150245.1 coordinate 5,821,396, forward strand.
GCCTGCACAAGCTCATTTGTAATTCCCCGCGCAGAATTGACAGAATTGGCCGATAAGGCAAAACCTCCAAGAATAGCCACCAGAATCACCATCATATGTGCCAATCGTGTGTTCCGGGAGCTGAATCGCTCACGCTCACGCGGATAGGCTTTTCCATGCTTCCATCTGCGGATCAAGACATAGATTGCCATGATCACAAAATCAGCGAAAAATAAATAATCAATAGTCTGTATCGTTGATTCTACGCTTGCCTTCACTTGAAACACCTGATTCAGTTCATATAAAGCCAGATACGTAGGAACAGAACCAAAGTGATTGAAATATACACTGGCTGCGAACAGCAGCAGCGATAATATCCCGTTAAATGTCCAATAGACAGCTGTTCTCACCCGCGAAGGAGTAATGACTGTCAGTATCCCCATGATGAAGAGGACTGGAGCAACATCTGCTGCAATCCACTCCCAAGCAATTCTATCAAAGAACAGCACTCTCAGCAGGAGCAGCTTCAACCATAGCAGCAGGACAACAATATAGAACTGAGCTCGATTCGGCCCGTGCTTTTTCACGTTTTAATCCCCTCTTACCTTTTCATTTGTTCTGATTATGAACTCTATTCATCTTTTCTGTAAAATATCAGATTGTTCTAGTATAACAATACTTACTTTTTTTATCAAAAATGTGCACCTTTCGCTCCCACTACAAATAGGGAAATCCCACGCCTTTTCGGCTGTGGAACCTCCCTATTTAAGCCTATTATGTTATGCCTTTCAATCTAAGACTGGCTTGCTGGCAAATCCTCTTTTACCTTCCAGATCGTTAAATCACTATCATAATATACAGTGATCTCAGGACTGCCAAGCTTATGAAAGGTGAGATTCCCGGGCTCCTGATCTCTTTTAAGCAAGCTATATTCGCTCACATCAGCAACGCTAAATATCTTAGTCAGCAGAGGTGCTGCCTTCTCACGTAGGCGATCCCCATCAATTAGAGACAGCTCCCGGTCTAATACCGTTAGTTGTTTGGGATCTGTTTTATCACTAGCACGAGGATTTGTATCACTAATCTGCTCAATCCTTCTAGTAACAGTATCGAACGTAACCGAAACCTTTGATCCGTATTGCAGCGTAAGCGTATCCTGATCCTTGTCCATAGCCCGAAATACTAAACTAAGCTCTTCACCTCCGTTACCTCTCAACACCTTCAAGGCCTGTTCCCCAGCTTGACGCATCTCTTCTGATACCGCCGAGGCCTCAAGCGTGGCTGATGCGTAATCGAATTCACCATTTACAAATCCGATACGCCATTTCTCCGCCCTAAAGTTATTCTCAATTTTCACGCCAGAATGTTGTGTAACATCATATTCAGCGTATCTGAGCACTTCATAAGCTGAATCATTCGCATAACCCAGTTTGCCCTTGATCTCTTCCGCACGGGTATTCATTTCAGCGTCGATCTCCGCAGCTGTCAGAATCCTACTCATCTTCGTTTGCACCAGTTCTCCTGTCTCATAATTGATCCAGATATATGCGGAGTCCTCACCTTTCTGGTAAGAGTAAAATATCTGCTGTTGCTCCTTAAGCCATTCCCGGTGATCTAGCGGATAAGTCTTTCCAAGTAAACTCTGCATCACCTGATCTGCGTTCCGCTGTAGCTCAGCCTCCGTGAAATGCGACGAAACCTCAGTTTGCGCAGGGTTGCTTGATTCATTACCGAGGAACCTTCCGTTCAGAAAGAATACACCTAAGCCCAACAATACAATAAAACTCGCCACAGCCAACAATTGCACAGGCAGTCTTTTTCCTGAGTAAGATTTCGCTCCCTGTTGATCTTCTTGAATTCGGCGAATGACGTTGTCTGCATGCCTCATAGTAAACATTTCATTTCCAAAAGGTCCTTTTCGGGCCTGAGCATACCATTCCGGTTTATGATCCTCCATCATTCTACCCCCTTTAATTTGTTCTGAATTTTTTGCCGCGCTCGGTGCAATCTTGATTTTACCGTTCCGTGACTCAAGTTCATCAGTTCAGCTATTTCTTTTATAGAGAGTTCATATTTCAAATCCAGGACCAATATTTCGCGCAGCTTTGGAGACAATGCCATAATTAGATCCCATATCTCACCAATGGACTGATTACCCAAATACTCCATCTCCGCAGATCGGGCTACGCCAAGAGGTTCGATAGTTTTTTCCCGCTGCTTCACATCAACCGTGGACAATGGCTGTACACCACCCCATAAGCCCGAACGAAAAAAGCGCGATTTCCGGTGCGAAAAAACAGTATTCCTGGCAATCGTAAGCAACCATGCTTTAAATGAAGAATTCCCCCGGTACGTTCCAATCCTGTAATAACATTTAATGAATACTTCTTGAGCCAGATCATCGGCTTGTTCAGAATTTTTGGTAAGATAATAGATATAATTCCATATATCCTCTCCGTAACGGCTCATGATTTCTCTTAGTTGCTGTTCATTCATCGTCTCGCAATGCTGAAGACCTTCCAGTTCCAATTAGCTTCACCTCACTTAATACGACCTCATAAAAGGCACTTTAGTTCCCTTATGTTCATATTTTCTCATAAAAAAACAGGGGGTCCAGTGATGATCCCCTGCGAATGATAAGATATCCGAATCCGAATCGACCTCTCCCCTCAAACGATCGAGGTATGCGTGAGTAATCTTTTAATAGAACGGTTAGCTTCATTTAGTACAATATCTTTATCCACAGTCTTTAGCAAACCTCTTTCCATCACGATCTCCCCGTCGATTATCGTTGTCTCCACATCTGCCCGCGTAGCGGAATATACAATTCTAGAGATGGGATCTACGTCGTAAGAGGGGAAGGTATGAAAATTGTAGAGATTCAGGAGCACTAGATCTGCTTTTTTGCCTACCTCGATACTCCCGATCTTATGCTCCATCCCTACGGCCTTCGCCCCACCAATAGTAGCCATACGGAATACACTGCGGGCATCCATGGTTGTGGGTCCGTGATGAGGCTTTTGAATAATCGCCGCCAATCGCATCTCATTAAACATATCCAGATTGTTATTGCATGGAGCGCCATCCGCTCCCAGACTAAGAGAAACATGCTCATGAAGCATCCCTGGTGTGTCGGCAATTCCGGAGGCCAATTTCAGATTGGAACCCGGGCAATGACTTACATGCACCCCTCGATCCCGCAAAATCCGCCGCTCCTCAGCATCCAGCCACACGCAATGCGCCAGTATAAGCCGTTCATTGGCTAATCCTAGATGGTCCAGATAGACGATGTTACGCATGCCAGTCATGGCCTGCACAATCTCAATTTCCCCTAAATTCTCAGACGCATGAGTATGCACCTTCACATCGTATCTTGCGGACAGATCTCGTACCTCGGTTAATAAAGGCTCTGTACAGGAAATCACAAAACGTGGAGAAAATGCATACTGAATCCGGCCGTTTCCATAACCATTCCATTTTTCCAGTAGATCGACACTTTCCTGCAAAGAAGATGCGGTATCCTCCTGCAGCGCCTCAGGCACATCTCCCCCTTTTTGATCCATCATCACCTTGCCGGACAAGGCCCGGATTCCACTTTTAGCTATAGCCTGAAACGCAAAATCCGTATGATGGACAGTCTCCATATCCACAATCGTCGTCGTGCCGCTGGTGATCAGTTCGCCGATGCCAAGCATAGCCGAATAATAAAGGGATTCTTCATCATGCGCGGCCTCTAATGGCCAGATTCGTTTGCGCAGCCAATCCATCAGCTCCAGATCGTCCCCTTTACCACGGAATAACGTCTGGCATAAATGAATATGAGTCTGAATAAAACCCGGAATTAATGTACGGTTCGTAGCATCAATGATCTGCTCGTCGCCCTGCGGGATCAGGCCAGTGCCGATTTCAACAATGAGATCATCCTTAATCCGGACATCCCCGTGTATTATTTCCTCTTGCTTGTTCATCGTAATGATTTCGGCATTTTTGATCAAAATATTCCCCATAGCCCTTCTCCCCCTCATTGAGTTAATTCCAGCACAACTTCACGCTTGTAACACAAAAAGGCCACAAAAATATGCCTGAGCATATTTTCGTAGCCAGAAATTTACGGTTCCCGGTAGAGACCCTTAAACCAATTATTAAGGATATACGAAAAAAAGACTATTCATTTGTAATTTGAATAGTCCAATAATAATCTAAAGACAGGTTATACGTCAATATACATGACATATAAAATCGATTTCGTTTTATTAATACTGTTTCATAAAAGTGATTTAGAATTTTATGTTATGTTAAATAACATAATTCGATTTATGATCACGATTATTCTGTTTGAAGAAAATTTCGATCACGATACCCTGTACTTCGCGTCAGATTTACTGTCAGGAAAACATAAAAAATAAGCTATCCAAGAGCTATTTCATGGCTTAAGAGACAACCGTTTCGTTCGATTAAGTCGGCCATTTCGCACGATTAGGTCGACCATTTCGGACAGTATCTCTGCTTACTCTAACGCGTTGTGCTAAACCGCTGTGCATATAGCACGGTACGGTGGACTAGTCAGAGCCCGAAAGTGTACGTCTAGCTCTATTCATCTAACTGACCTATGCCGACCCTACTGCTACTCAACTGCTACTTCTGCACTGCTTCGGCTTCTTGTATTTCTCCCCTACGCCTACTCCACTGCTTCTGCACTCCTACATTCTCCTTGCGCCCACTCCACTGCTACGTCTACTGATACTGCTTCTACTACTGCCCCTACACTACTCTTATTTCTGCACTTCTACGTTCCCCTTGCGCCTATTACACTGCTACGTCTACTGCTTCTGCTACTACTGTCCCTACACTACTTCTACTTCTGCACATCTTTGTTCCCCTTGCGACTATTACACTGCTACATCTACTGCTTCTGCTACGTCTACTGCTACAACAACTACAACTACAGCTCCTACTCTACTCCTACTTCTGCACTTTTACTTTCTCCCTGCGCCTACTCCCCTGCTACTTCTACTGCTTCTGCTACTACTGTCCCTACACTACTTCTACTTCTACTTCTGCACATCTATGTTCCCCTTGCGACTATTACACTGCTACGTCTACTTCTGTTTCTACTACTGCCCCTACACTACTCTTATTTCTGCACTGCTACGTCTACATCTACATCTACATCTACTTCTGCTTCTACTGCTCTCGCTACGTCCACACCACTGGTGAGTCATAATCCTCCATGCTTTCGGACCCAGCTGACGCTATTTGCACATTTATCGCCTTTGGAGCAGTGTTTCGGACTCCAGTGACGCTATTCCCTCGTTACAGGCCCATATGCAGTGTGTTTTATAGCAATAGCTGCGCTGGAGTCCGATAGCATCCCAAATGTGGGAAAATTCCGCGTTTAAGGTCATCTGGGTCCGTTACTGTCGAGTCATACTCAGCCGCTGATGCTTATGGACCCAGATGACGCTATTTGCACATTTATCGCCTTTTGAGCAAAATTTCGGACTCCAGTGACGCTATTCCCTCGAAACAGGTCCATATGTAGTGTGTTTTATACCAATAGCTGCGCTGGAGTCCGATAGCATCCCAAATGTGGGAAACTTCCACGTTTAAGGTCATCTGGGTCCGATAGTGTCGAGTCATACTCTGCCACTGATGCTTTCGGACCCAGATGACGCTATTTGCACACTTATCGCCTTTTGAGCAGGGTTTCGGACTCCAATGACGCTATTTGCACATTTATCGCCATTTGAGCATGGTTTCGGACTCCAATGACTATTTGCAAATTCATCACCTTTTGAGCAGGGTTTTCGTAAGCGCAAATGCTACATAATCAAACAAAGTTTTTGTTTAGAGAAAGGTGTTATTTTCACGAAAAAAGAGGATATCCCAGCAGCCATTTGATGGCTCTGAGATATCCTCTGGTTCTCTTGCTATGTTAAGCTTCCGAATTTCCGTGCTTTTCTAGAACCTTCTCGAACACCGGAAAATTAGCGGTGCGCCCCGGAAAAGTTACTTCACCCCTGCGATCATAACCTAACTTGGGATATAGGGCGAGTGCCCCAGTGTTCTTAGCATATGTATCCAGACGGATACTGGAATAACCATTCTGGCGAGCATATTCTTCTGCATAAGTGCTAAGACGGCGCGCAATTCCCTTCCCTTGAACTTCGGGATGCACAGCCAATCTATGCATAATTAAATGAGGCCCTTGCGTTTCTGTCCAGTCAATCTTCCCATACTGCTCGGATTGGTGCTCGTCCAACACTAGAATGCCGGCCACCGCATTGTTCTCCTCACATACCCATAGATTGCCACGTTCAATGTCAAGGGAGATGATCTCCCGGTTCGGATAATGCTCGTCCCACTGATCGCTGCCACCTGCTTGCATCACCTGTACGCATTTGGCAATCAGCTCCATAATTTCATCAATCTCATCTTTGCGTGCTCTGCGAATCTCAGTACCCATGAATCATCCCTGCCTTCATCTTAACCTCATATTATTTTCACTTTCATTATGAAGTTTATCACATCGGCAGCGCAGCAAACCAGTCCGCACGAAAACCCCAAGACCCGCTCACGGACGGAGCGGATCTTGTCATCTGTGTCTCCTAGCTGAATTCCAGCTTATGCCCGTCCTCGAAGCCCTTGGCGAAACCGGCGTCGAACCCCACGTTGTATGCTTCGGTGTAGCCCTGTTGAAAGGCGTCTGCCGGAGGCGTTTCCGGCGAAACGCCCAGCTCCGGGGGGAGCGGAATTACCTGTGGAGCAGGCGGAGCCTCGCTCACGGGTACCACAATCACCGGTGGCTGCGCAACCCTTACTTTACGAACAAGCTTACGACGAAGTCTTCTTTTCTTGCGTAGCAATAGGCCTTTTTTCGACTTCCCATAACGAGCAGTTTTCCGGGCAAGAACTCTGCGGGATTTACGGGCTAGCCCTTTACGAACTTTTGCTTTCCGCGAGAGCAGCAATGTGCGTCTACGGGTTCTGCCTGAACGTAGCGTTCTGCGGCTTTTTTTCTTCATGCTTCTACTCCTCCTGTGCTCCATGTTCTCTGGAGGTTCCTACGGCGTATGCCTTGCTCAGCCATGGCGCAGCAGGAATTCCCCGTTTAGGACGATGTAGTGAAATCCCGGACATCATCCGGCACATCGCACTCTGATACCCACTTAAAATCCTGATATTGTCGCTCAATTTGCGGGCCGTCAACTCAGATTGCTCCGTCAATTCGGCGATGCTCTCCAAGATGGCCGCCAAAGCAGCCTGACTGCGCGAAATGGAGCGAATCATCTCCAGCTTGACGGCATGTTCAGAGAGACGGTCCCCGCTCATTTGCTGTCTTCTCCAAAACTAAAGCCATCACCTGACATGTCTCCAAAACCTTCCCCGCCACCATCGTCTTCACCACTGCCCAGCACTGCTTTTAAATTGCTGTAGAGTCCGTTCTCCAGTTTGGTCAGCCCTTCGACCATCTCCACGATGACCTCGTGTATAGAGAGGGACTCCTTCAGTTGCTCACTGTGGGAATCAAAGGCTCTAGCGTGGATATGATGCTGTGCCCACTGCTTTACCTTTTCAGCTTCAACCGCCTTAGCTTCCAGAATCAACGCAACGTTCCACTGGATGGCGGCGGTGGACTCCAGCATTTGCAGATAAGCCTTTTCTCTGCTCATCTTCCGCCTCCTGCTCCTATAGCGTTACTCTTCTTCTTGACCGTTCAATTCCTTAATCACTCTGCCTACCCCATCAGCCATCGCTTCTTCCAGATCTGCAAGTGCATTCAAGTAAGCAATAATGTTCTTGTTTACCTGAGTTGAGCTTTCGATCATCCCGCTGATCCCATCAAAATCAGGCTCCGCATCTGGCAGATCGTGGACAATTTGCGACATACGGACAGCCACATGGCGCTCAGCGTCTAGAATCCGCGCCATCTGTTCGTGCGTATGGGCCATGTGCTGCAGGACTTTAGTTATTTTACTCTGCACCTTCATGTCTCCTTTGCTCAAACGCCCTGCTACAGCATATGCGGCAGGAGCCGGGACGGTGCCGGGATCCTCGACAAGTTAAGGCTCTATTCGTGACTGGAATGACATAAAAATTACGTTATTGCTAAGTACATTTAAAAGGATTAAAATGTGAAATGCACAATCCTGAGTTTACCAAAGGTTGGTGGGGAATATATGAAGCTTGAAAGCAAGCGTATCGATCTAATACCTTTAACTGCCCCAGAGCTCACGCTAGCAATAGATAACTATTCGGAGCTACAGCAGCAATTAGGCTTAGCTGCCATCAGTGCGGCGCTTGATGATGAAATGCAATATGCTATGCAGATCAGGCTAAAAAAGGTGCAGCAGGACCCCGACCATTACCTATGGTTAACGAACTGGGCCATCATCCATCGGGAAGATCAATGTATTATAGGATTCATTATCCTTAAAGGTTACCCGAATGAGAAAGGCGAGGTTATTCTAGGGTATGGGATTGATGAGAAATATAGAAGAAAAGGGTATGCAACAGAGGCACTACACACAATTAATGCATGGATCTTCTCCCATCCCCAAGCTGTCTATGTAATCGCTGACACTGAAAAAGATAATACAGCCTCCCACAAAGTATTGGAGCGTCTAGGCTCTGAGAGATACAAAGAAACTGAGGATTTAATCTGGTGGAGGATTTCTAACCCCCGAGCTCTCTGAGTAACGCGTGATTTCAAAGCCCTTGCGGCTATCTATAGCAGGATTACAACAAAAAAAGCACTGCCTTATGGCAGTGCATCCTTTAACTTTTCCCCCGCCTCGTGTAAAGACTGGAACGTCCCCGCATCACTCCACCAATCCTTAAGCACATCATAACTAAGTCTGCGATCAGCGGCGTATATATTATTTACATCGGTAATCTCCAGCTCCCCCCTCTTGGAAGGCGATACCCGCCGGATGATATCAAATACAGCTTCATCGTACATATAAATACCAGTTACACAATAATTGGTCTTCGGATGCTCAGGCTTTTCTTCGATATAAGCAATCCATGCCGCATCTTGACTATCAAACACAGGTACACCGTATCTGCGCGCGTCCTCCACCGGCTTCAGCAACACCTTTGCAGTGCCCGCCGGCTGACGAAGATAACTCTCCACATAAGGCTTCAGATCATCCATAAAAAGATTATCCCCGAGCAATACAACAAATCGTTCCCCTGGGAAAATGAACCCTTCTGCTAAATCAAGCGCCTCGGCAATGCCTCCGGCAGCTTCCTGAATTTTATAGGTCAGAGATACACCAAATGCAGCACCGCTGCCTAAAAAATCCGTGTATAATCCAGCAGACTGCTTGCTTATGACCAGAAGAATGTCGGTAATTCCTCCCCGGCGAAGCCGGTCTATGCCGTAACAGACCATAGGATATTTGCCGACCGGAAGCAAATGTTTGTTCATAAGCCGGGTCAGCGGTTGAAGTCTAGATCCTGTTCCGCCCGCCAGTATGACTCCTTTCACTTACTTTCCTCCTCTTTATCTACGTCCTTTGCCTTCGGATCTGCACTTCATATAAAATTAATAGGATCTACATTCCATTTATCTATAAAGATCTTGCGATTTCGTTCCACCAGTTCTTGCAGTCCGGTATTGTAAACTTGCTTGAAACTTGCACTTCCTTCATGGTGCACCAAGCAATCCCCGGCGATAAGCAGCCGATATCCCTTTATCCTGGCGCGATAACAATAATCATCATCTTCGTAATGTCCAGGTGAGAATCTCTCATCCAGTAGACCTACGGAAGTTAGCAGCTCTCTTTTGAATAAAAAACATAATCCTACCAGCCGTCTCGTCTCCAGCCATTTCTGGGGATTTGGAAGGTTCGCCCTCTCAGCAGCCTGATGAAAACCTATCAGACCTTCATAATCGGTCTTCACCTGTTGACGTCCACTGGCATAGTTTGTGACTGGTCCAACAATACCTACATCAGGAGCACTATATAGAGCCCTCTTCAGATTAGTTAACCATCCTTGAGACACCACTACATCGTTATTCAGCAGCAGGACTTCATCACCTGACGCTAGCTGTAGCCCCAAATTGCATGCAGTTGGAAAGCCGCGATTGTCTGGCAATGAAATAAACGTTATATGATTCGCACGGCAATAGGTGTCTGTTCCGTCCGTTGAAGCATTGTCCACTACGATAATCTCATAAGGCGGCGGAGTGTAGGCACGAATAGATTCCACACAGGCCCGCAGCAAGGGCAGCGCATTGTAGGTTGGAATAATAATACTCGTCAGCGTCATATCCGATTCCTCCAAGCGGCTACCTGTCTGCGGTACTCACGCTGTGTTTCACTACTTAGCAGACCGCCAGCTTTTCGCCGGGAAAGAACCTCATGTAGAGCCTCAGCATGATCTCCTATGATCAGTTTTTCCACAGCATTTCCAACCCCTGTATTTGCCTTGCGCAGCCGATTATGTTTAATAACATTTACCGTTCCTACCTTCTCCACCCGTAACTTTTCTAATACAGAGCGAGCTTGGGCTTTAGGTGGAACCATTAATTCACGGTAGCCTATGGTCTCAAGCGCATGCCGCGAAAGCGCATGAGGAACAGCTGTCATAGAGCTAACCCCGAGATCGTACCTATCCAGAGCATAATTCAGAAACAGTTTGCTGCGGGTGACATCATCACATAATCCAAAGGAAGGCATCAGTGAGTCTAAATCATTAAGAGCTACATCAATTCCGCGATCTACAGCCGCCGTGAATGAAACGAGCTGAGAGGCCGGAATGACCATATCTCCATCCAGAAAAAGCAATATATCCCCGCGACTCAGCTTTGCACCGATAGCCCGGCCCACATCATGTCCGACAGACTCTGGGCAGTGTACTACAATGGCTTGACGATGTTGTCTAGAAATAGGAAAAGAGTTATCACTGCAGCCATTAAGTACGACGATAATTTCTGCAGGTTCAAGCCGTGCAACCTGATGCAGCAGACGTGACAAGGTCTGCTCCTCATTACGCGCGGAGATAATGACTGACAAAGTCCCGCGTAACTTCGGTAATTTCAGAGTCTCCTTGCCTGCCTTCGATTGCCGAGACAGAAGCGGGCGAGCAGCAGCGTTGGCTTTTACAGAGCGATTGGCTGACCTGTGACGGATTGGGCGTTTCTTTGCCGTTCGAGCTGCTGTGCCTCGTAAAGTTGCAACCATCATCTCACCATCTCTCTGCGCCGGGCTCCGTCGCCAAAGCCCGCTCTGTTCCCCCGATGTTCCAGCAAGAGGGATACAGCCTCCATATGATCCGCTGTAATTAACTGCTGCAATGGATCTATGCCGTCTTCCTTGCGTCTCACCGCATTTAACTTCCCTACAGGTACTTTGTGAGCGGCTACCACTTGCAGTCCACTAAGAATTGCCTGGGCATGCGCCAGTGGAGGACGTGATAATGAATCGCACCCTAGAATATCAAGTGCTCTGCGGCTGATTGCGTGCGGAACTGCCGTCATCGAACATCCCTTCAGATCTGGACGGCCAAGCAGAATATTCAGTGCATGTTTAGACAGCACCACCGGATGGGGGGACAGCTTCCGGACCGGACCGGAATAATCATTAAGCGCTATGTCCACTCCACCACTAACAGCAGTGACGTAAGGACGCAGCCCCGAAGCAGGTATCACCAAATCTCCATCTGTAAACAATAGGATTTCTCCCTTGGCTGCCTCAGCTCCCACACTACGGCCAGCGTCGTGTCCAAGCGGCAACTCATAGGAAATAACACGCGCACCTAGCGATTGTGCAATCCCTGCCGTTTGATCAGTGGATCCATTCACGACCACAATTACCTCGCAGCGCGGATGGACCCCTCTGGCTCCAGATATCACTCCCGCAATGGTCTGAGCTTCATTCATGGCTGGAATAATAACCGAAACATAGGGATTAGGATGGTTAACTATAGGGACTACAGCGACTTGCCGCACTGGGCGTGAAGTCCGCCGCTTCATCCGAGAGACCCGCCGCCCTGTGCGGCGGGCAGAAGTTCGTTTGGGCTTCATGCTCATCCACCTTCCTTACAGAGCCAATTCTTCAGGCTGAGGGTTACATCACAGTTTATGTACTACAACGCACAGGGTAACGGCAATTGTCTCCTGTCGTTCTGAAAACAGGACAAATGTACTCCCCACCAAACTTCGGCTTAGATACATTGCGCATAGCCAGCTGCCGCGGACACAACCTGCGGCGGTAACGAACGCAGTAACGCAGCAGGGGGATTAGGTTAGGACGCTATCGGACACAGCCGAATCCGCATCAGGTAATTGTACTTTAGCGCTATCGGACACAACCGAATCCACAACGGATGATTATACTTTTGCGCTATCGGACACAACCGAATCCATAACGGATGATTATACTTTTGCACTATCGGACACAACCGAATCTGCAGCGGATGATTATACTTTGGCGCTATCGGACACAGTTGCTCCTATTCGCCGCATTATCACACTTTTAGATTATTAACGGACTCCATAGCAGCTATTGGCATCAAAAGAACCCAATAAGGCTCTATTTCTATACAATAGCGTCACTAGAGTCCGAAACCAGCCTCAAAAGACAACAAACCTGCAAATAACGCCATTTGGGTCCGTAAGTAGTAGCAGATGTTTAGAGTACCAGGCTATCGGACAGAACCGCAGCCACAGCGATTGATTAAACCCGGCGATGCTGACAAGTACCGTTCCCCACCAAAAAAACAGAGCAGCGATCTCCAATAAGGAGATTCGCTGCTCTGCTGTTTTTAAGAGGAATTGCTTAAGGTTCAATCAAATACACGATCATCTGCTGCCGGTTTAGCTAAGGGAGCACCTATAGCAATCCAAGAGATAACCCCATAGAAATGCGGAGTTTCGCGCAACCGCACCACTTGAATCACTGCTTCTCCATTGGCTCTGCTCTTTAAGGAAGCATAGAAGTAAGGCTGATTGGTCATGGCAACAAGCACATAACCCGTATGCCCAAAGCTCTCATCAAACGATACGGTCACCTCTACACTCTCTGCATCCCCATTGAACATAAATGCTGTCATTCCAAACTGCTGTAGTGCTTCTCGCTTCCCAGCTGTCTGAATCGGACTGAAGGACAGATGATCTGTATTTACAGAGTTCGGTGCCAGATGAGTCCCGTTTACTGCACCTGGGGAAATATGATATTCCTGAACACTTTCTTCTTCCAGATGGCGGGCTTGAATCGCAAACGAAGAGATTTTGGATGCTACTACTGCTTCATCCTGAAGCTCTGTTGTCCCTACTGCACCTTCTGTCAGATGAGCGGACTCGATGCTGCCTTCCTTCAGCTTAGCTCCGTTGATACTGCCATCCGGGAGCAGGGCTGAGCTGCGTGTTTCATCCGCAAGATGCTCTAATTTGATGATGCCAGGCTGCAAATGCCGATCTGCCACGATCTTGTCAGCAAGATGCTCTCCGTAAACACTCCATGGTTGTAAATGTGAAGAACTCACGGAGCCTTCAGCGAGTTTTTCTTCCGTAATGCTGCCATCCGGCAACAAATCCGCACTGCGTACCTCTTCTGCCAAATGCTTCAGGGTGATGCTGTCCGATCGAATATGGCGGCCATCCACCGCATCCCCGGCCAAATGACCTCCAGAGACGCTGCCTTGGGCTAAATGGAAAGACTGAATCGTCGCAACTTCAATCTTCTCGCCTGTAATACTGCCTTCCGGCAATAAATCAGCGCTGCGCACTTCTTCTGCCAAATGATTCAGAGTAATGCTTCCAGCACGGATATGGCGGCTATCTACCGCATTCCCCCCTAAGTGTCCCCCATAGACACTGCCAGGAGCCAAATGGTAGGCAGTAATAGATCCACCCTCCAACTTTTTACCGGTAATGCTGCCATCCGGCAGTAACTCGGAGCTGCGTACCTCATCCGCTAGATGTGCTAGCTTGATCTCACCTTTTCCAATATGGAGACCTTCTACTGCAGACGGACTCAAATGAGTTCTATCCACACTTCCAGGCACTAGATGAATTGCTTCTACGGAGGCTTCCGCCAGCTTCTCCCCAGTAATGCTTCCGTCTGGCAGCAGTTCGGAGCTGCGTACCTCATCCGCCAGATGCGCTAGCTTGATCTCACCTTTTCCAATATGGCGTCCTTCTATTGCAGACGGACTCAGATGAGTTCCCTCCACGCTTTCAGGTACAAGGTGATTTGAATTTATGGATGCTTCCGCCAGTTTCTCCCCAGTAATGCTACCGTCTGGCAGCAAATTGGAGCTGCGTGTTTCTTCGGCCAAATGAGCCAGCGTGATCTCACCATATCGGATATGACGTCCTTCTATTGTGTCCGGACTCAAATGACTGCCATCTACGCTTCCAGGCACCAGATGATTAGAATTTACGGATTCTTCCGCCAACTTCTCCCGAGTGATGCTACCGTCTGGCAGCAAGTCAGCGCTACGTGTTTCTTCGGCCAGATGAGCTAACGTAATCTCACCTTTTCCAATATGGCGTCCTTCGACAGAACCTGAGCTTAGATGAACGCCTTCCACACTGCCAGGTACTAGATGATTTGAATTTACGGAAGCATGTGCCAGCTTTACTCCAGAAATACTACCGTCTGGCAGCAATTTAGAGCTACGTGTTTCTTTTGCCAAATGAGCCAGCGTGATCTCACCGTATCGGATATGACGTCCTTCAACTGTGTCTGGGCCTAAATGGCTGCCATCCACACTGCCAGGCACTAGATGTATAGAACTTACGGATTCTTCCGCCAGCTTCTCTCTAGTAATGCTACCGTCTGGCAGCAGATCAGCGCTTCGGGTTTCATCGGCAAGATGAGCTAAGGTAATCTCACCTTTTCCAATATGACGTCCTTCGACGGAACCTGAACTTAGATGTCCGCCTTCCACACTTCCAAACACTAAATGAATAGAATCTACGGATGCTCCCGCCAGCTTCTTCCCGGTAATACTGCCTTCAGGCAGCAAGTCGGAGGTATATGCATCTGCAGCCAGATGAGCAAGCGTGACCTCACCCGGTAGGATATGTCGACCTTCTACAGAACCCGAGTTCAAATGGCTTCCGTTCACACTTCCAGGCAGGAGATGGTTGGAATCTACCGATCCTTCTGCCAGCTTCTCCCCAGTTATGCAGCCGTCTGGCAGCAATTCAGAGCTACGTACCTCTTCCGCCAGATGAGCCAGCGTGATCTCACCCGGTAGGATATGACGGCCTTCAATCGTATCGTTACACAGATGGCTGCCGTCTACACTACCAGGTGAAAGATGCTGAGAATCCACGGCACCTTTTACCAGCTTAGAGCTATTAATACTGCCCTCTTGGATTTGAACTGCAGAAATAGAATTCGGAAGGATATGACCATTCCCGATAGACAACGGCCGGATATGCGCCCCACTGACACTGCCAGGATTCAAATGTCTACTTTGAACAGCACTTTCGCTTATGGTTTTCGAACTTACAGCATTTACCGACAAATGCTCAGCTTGAACTGCTGACGCCGCCAGTTTACTGGATTCTATGCTGCCGTCTGCAAGCTTAGCCGAAGTGACTGCTAAATCACTGATTTTATCCGTTGAGACACTTTCCGGTGAAAGCTTCAACGAGGTTACTGCATGATCGGCCAGATGATGAGGCTGCACGGCTCCTGCTGCCAGGTGAATTTCTCTCACCGCAGCGGAAGCCAGCTTATCTCCTGAAACTGAGCCCGATTGAATCGCAGCGGAAGTCACACTATTTTCACCAAGATGTCTTCGTTCCACGGCTCCCGTGGCCAAATGATCCTTATTTACCACAGCATCCTGCAATACACGGCCGCTCACACTGGCATCCGCCAGATGTTTTTCCTCCACTGTACAAAAAGCGATATGTTCGCCACTGACTACTTCACGCGCAATCGTGCTGCCAATCACTGCACCTGCTGCCAGCTTAGCTGCATTTACACTTCCATCTGCCAACTTGGCTGAAGTAACGCTCTGTGCACGAAGATGCTCCCCACCCACAGATTCTGAAGCCAGCTGTTCTCCAGTCACAGCACCGGAAGATAAATGTTGAGTCTGAATAGCTTCTTCCTTGAGCTGCTCCGAGCCGACCGCTTCCGCAGCTATATGCGAATGATTCACTGCTTCGCGTTCCAGATGAATAGAAGTTATGGCTTGCATAGCAATTTGCGGTCCGCGGATGGCGGATTTAGCAATATGTCTTGTGGTCACTGCTTCGTCTGCCAGCTTATGTGGGAGAATGCTTTGGTCAGCAATTTTGGACGAGGTTACCGCTTGCTCCACTAGCTGCGCAGTCCCTACTGCACCCTCAGCCAGCTTTAAAAAAGAGATGCTGCGGTCAGCCAAATGCCGACTTGATATTTCGCCATCACCGATATGATTACCATTCACACTTTCTGGGCTTAAATGTACGCTTCTTACGACATCTGCACCAAGTTGCTTAGAACCTATAGCTCCATCAGCTAAATGCCCGCCTTCGATAATACCCGACTGCAGCTGTTCCTTACCGATCAATTTGCTGGCAAGCTGATCAGAACCAATCGCTCCCGGGGCCAGATGTCTGGCGGTTATCAAAGCGTCGCTAAGATGGCGGCCTTCAATGACAGCATCCGCTAGCTTTGAGCTGCTGATTTCACCATCAGCTATTTTATCGCCAGATACCGCTGCATCGGCCAGCTTGGAACGGTCAACACTGCCGTTTGCCAGGTGGCGGCTTGTGATGCTGCTGCTTCCTATTTTGTCACTAGTAACGGCTCCATCTTCCAGTAAATCCGCAGTAATAATCAAATCGCTTAAATGGCGGCTCTCAATAGCTTTATCTGCAATTTGACCGCCGCCTATAATCCGATCAGCCAGCTTCTCTGGACTAATACTGCCATTTTTCAGCTTCTCTCCACTGATCGAATGATCCAGCAGCTTACCGCCACTAACGCTTCCTTCTGCTAAATGCTCGCCCACTATCGATTCTGGTGCGATTTTTGCAGAAGTGACTGCCTTGTCCGCGATATTGATACTCTGTACAGCGTAATCTTGCAGCCAAGGTGTACCAATAATGCCGAACTTTAGCTTAGAACCGTCAATGGTACGTGGAGCGATTTTGGCTCCGGTCACCGCTGCATCCGAAAGATCATCTGTATAAACGGGCTGATAACGTTCTTTCTCTGGAGGAGCGAACCATACGGTTTCAGGAAGATTATCCGCCTGTTTCTGAAGCTGCGCTTCCTCTATAAGCTCCGGCTCCAATTGTAGAACTGGAGCAGAAGTTGGCTCCTCTAGAACGACTTCAGCTATTGCTCCCCCACTTACCTGAACTTCCGCGATCTCTGCTTCACTGACTCCGTCACTGTTATTCCCCGAGCTTCTAGAGCTGCTTTTGGTATCCAGCATACTCAGTTCCTCTTTATTGGGATTATCTACAAAATAGAGTCGTTTCTGTGGACTGCGCGGCTGCTTTTTTTTGGAACCCCTCACAAGCAGTCTCCTCCTTCCATCTAATGTTTCTCCTAGGCATCATATGCAGCGGTATGGGCTTATGACACCCTTTTGCGATGAGGCCTTCATAAGATTATGTATAAAAAAAGGCATCTGCCTTCGCGCATTCGTCCACCCTGACACGCGGGTACAAACATACTATGACAAGAGTAGAAAAAGCAGGGATCATGTAACCGATGAAACAGGAGGAACAAACATGGGGCATAAGCTCGTTGGAATATTACTAAATGCCGATATGCACCGGGGCGTTCCCCGGCTAAAAACAGGACAGGAGTCTCTATCCAACTATGAAGAGGCCGCGGCGGCATACGGTTTAGTCCCTTGCTTCCTGAAGCTCGCGGACATCGATACGGACACAGGCTTTAGTGCCGCCTATATAAAGGGAGCTAATGGATATAAAAGCGTAGTTGTTCCTACGCCTGCTGTTATCCATAACCGGGCAATATACAGCAAAAACAGCCCTGGAATGCAGCGTCTGCTGAAGCACTATCCCCTGATTTTCAATACATGTAATCGATACGGCAAAGATGAGATCCATCAGCTGCTTGAAAAAAATACGGAGCTTCGCGAATATTTACCCGTAACAACGAGAGTCTCAGGCCTAAAAGAAATGATGAATCTTTATCCCGATCTCATTCTTAAACCTTGCCGGGGAAGTATAGGGAATGGGGTCATGCGGCTGGTCCGCAAGGGAGCTCAGCGTTGGACCTTGAGCTACCTCTCCCCTTCGATGCAGCGCTGGAGAAGTATTCCCGTCAATCAGGCGGCGTTGCCACAAGCGCTCCGCGCACGCCTAACCTCCGTGCCTTATCTTGTACAAGAACGTATTCCCCTTGCTGAGATTGGAGGACGTCCCTTTGATCTACGCGTCACCGTTCAGCGCGGCTGGGGAGGAGATTGGCAGGTCACTGGGCTCTTCGCCAAACTGGCTGCCCCAGGGGGCTTTGTCTCCAATATAGCCCGCGGAGGAGAAGCGTTAAGCTCCTCCCTCGCGCTCGAAAAGGCCTTTTCAAGATCCACAGCGGCCCACATCCGTATGTCTGTCGAAATACTTAGCCTTGCAATCGCACGGTGTCTGGAGCAAGACCTTCCCGGACTGGCCGATATCGGACTGGATATAGGCATTACTAAGGACGGACGACTCTTCTTCATAGAGTGTAACGGTCGTGACCAACGCTACGGATTTCATAAAGCCGGCCTTACGGAAATTTGGAAAGACAGCTATCGCAGACCTATGGGATACGCGCGTTTTTTAATAGAAACGAACAGTACGGTATATAACAGTTATTGATTTGTCTCCTATTCTATGTCAATATAATGCAGAGCAGAGACGACCCGTATACAACCGTACTGCTGCATTATGGAAGGGAGATGGGCATGGTAAAACAATTGCTACGGCTGATGACCGAGCTATCCTCACACCGGTGGCTTTCACGGTTAATGGGATCTTTTTCTCATAGTAGAATCAGCCGTTTTCTTATCCCGGCATTTATTAAGACTTATCAAATCCCCTCCGCTCAAGCGGAGAAAAATCCTGGAGAATATCTCACTCTTAATGAGTTTTTCAGCCGCCGGCTGAAGCCGGGCATGCGGCCTATTGCAACCGACGCTGACGCTTTGGTTAGTCCCGTAGACGCAACGATTACTGCTATGGGTGACATTAACGCCGGTACGATTATGAATGTAAAAGGGCAGGATTATAAGATCGAGGATCTCCTTAATCACTCCCCGCATCTGGAGCTGTACAAGAAGGGTTTTTTCTTCGTTCTTTATTTGAGTCCTACCGATTATCACCGGATTCACTCTCCCCTTACTGGACAAAAGGTGGAGAGCGATTATATTCGCGGACGGGCCTATCCTGTCAACGATTTCGGAATGCGACATATGAAGGGTGTCCTGAACCGCAACGAACGTCTCATTACGTATATTGCCGGGAGTCACGGAGAAACCGCGGTAGTAAAGGTAGGCGCAATGAACGTCAGCAGTATTCGTTATACGGATGATACCGCTGCCGAGTGGCAAATAGGCGATGATCTGGCTTATTTTGAGTTTGGCTCCACCGTAGTGCTGCTCACGGAAAGCGGTACCTTTACCCCGAGACCCAAGCTTGAGGTCAACTCAAAGGTAAAAATGGGCGAACTACTGGGAACGTTGCATCGACCTTTGTAGGGAGATTTAGGCGAATTTCAAAAAAAATTAGAGGGTGCCTCAAAAGCCATGAAATGGCTGCTGGGGTGCCCTCTAATTTTTGGGACTTAGTGTGGAGCACAGTTGCGGAGGCGAACGCTCTAGCTATCGTCTAACCATCGTGTACCAATCGTCCAGCTATCATCTACCTATCGCTAGCCAACGTATACATATCGTCTAACCAACGTACACCTATCGCTAGCTATCGGACCCAGCTGACCTTATACGCGGATTTTTGACACATTTGCGATTCTATCGGACTCCACCGCAGCTATTGGCATGAAAAACACCCTATTTGCGCTAGATCTTAGGCAATAGCGGCGCTGGAGTCCGAAACTCCGCCCAAATGGCGATAAATGAGCAGATAGCGGCGGCTGAGTCCGTAAGCATTTGCAGAGCGTTGGTCGAGGTTGGTCGAAAGTTAGTTAAGGGCTGGTCGAGTGTTAGTGGAGGGCTGGTCGAGCGTTGGTCGAGAATCAACGGAAAGTTGGTGAAAGGTTAGCCTCAGCGCTATCGGACCCAGATGACCTTATACGCGGCTTTTTCACACATTTGCAATTCTATCGGACTCCACCGCAGCTATTGGCATGAAAAACACCCTATTTGTGCGAGATCTTAGGCAATAGCGGCGCTGGAGTCCGAAACTCCGCCCAAATGGCGATAAATGAGCAAATAGCGGCTGCTGAGTCCGTAAGCATTTGCAGAGCGTAGGTGGAGGTTGGTCGAGTGTTAGTGTAGGCTAGTCGAGTGTTAGTGGAGGGCTGGTTGAGGGCTGGTTGAGGGCTGGTCGAGAGCTGGTGGAAGGTGTGCGCTCGCCGCTATCGGACCCAGCTGACCTTATACGCGGATTTTTGACACATTTGCGATTCTATCGGACTCCACCGCAGCTATTGGCATGAAAAACACCCTATTTGCGCTAGATCTTAGGCAATAGCGGCGCTGGAGTCCGAAAATCCGCTCAAATGGCGATAAATGGGCAAATAGCGGCTGCTGAGTCCGTAAGCATTTGCAGAGCGTTGGTGGAGGTTGGTCGAAAGTTAGTTAAGGGCTGGCCGAGAGTAAGTTGAGGGTTAGTCGAGCGTTAGTGGAGGGCTAGTCGAGCGTTAGTGGAGGGCTAGTCGAGCGTTAGTTAAGGACTAGTCGAGCGTTAGTTAAGGACTAGTCGAGCGTTAGTTAAGGACTAGTCGAGCGTTAGTTAAGGACTAGTCGAGCGTTAGTTAAGGACTAGTCGAGCGTTAGTGGAGGGCTAGTCGAGCGTTAGTGGAGGGCTGGTCGAGCGGTAGTGGAGGGCTGGTCGAGCGGTAGTGGAGGGCTGGTCGAGCGGTAGTGGAGGGCTGGTCGAGCGTTGGTCGAGAATCAACGGAAAGTTGGTGAAAGGTTAGCATTCAACGCCATCGGACCCAACTGACCTTAAACGCGCCATTTTCGCACATTTAATTGGTCACAAACACACTAATAACAAAAAGGACAGCCCCAAGGCTGTCCTTTTATCTTTTCATGTAACCCACCTATTACACCTGTTGCGCCTATTTAACCTATTAAACCTGTTATGCTTATTCAACCTGCTACGCCCTAATATGCTTATTACACCTAATACGCCTGTTACGCTTATATAACCTATTACACCTGTTGCGCTTATTTAACCTTTACGCCCCGTTTTGCTTATTACTGTACACCCGTCATACTCAATACACCTGGTACGCCTATACGCTTATTACACGCCAATTACACATGTCCCTGCTTAGCAACATCAAGCGCCTTGGCCGCTACCTGTTCCGGATCGCCTAGATAAAAGCGACTGATAGGATTCATGTCCTCATCCAGTTTGTACACGAGTGGTACTCCAGTAGGGATATTGAGCTCCAGTAATGCCGCTTCATCAATATCCTCCATAAATTTAATCAATGCACGCAGCGTATTGCCGTGGGCTGAGATAAGCACCCGTTCTTTTTTACGCAAAAGAGGTACGATCCGGTTTCCCCAGAAATCGCCTACACGATGTACAGTGTCCTCCAGGCTCTCTCCACGCGGGATATCTCCCGGACGAACACTGCTGTAGCGAATATCGTTTCTGGCATATCTAGGATCATCAAGCTCCAGCAACGGGGGTCTCACCGATAAACTCCGCCGCCAGATATGCAGCTGCTCATCTCCATATTTTAGTGCTGTCTCGCTTTTACTTAATCCCTGCAATGCCCCGTAATGGCGCTCATTCAATTTCCAAGACTTTTGCACGGGAATCCACAGCAAATCCATCTCATCCAGTACATAGTTAAGAGTTTTAATCGAGCGTCTGAGTACCGAAGCAAAAGCCAGATCAAATGTATACCCAGCGTCCTTCAACAGCTTACCAGCAGTCTTTGCCTCTTGGATACCCTTCTCAGTTAAATCCGGGTCACTCCAGCCTGTGAACAAATTCTGTACATTGTACTGGCTCTCACCATGACGTATAAGTACGATTTCGTACATTTTCTCTCTCTCCTTCCAACTATGAACCTTATATATTCTACCGACGAACAACATTATGCGAAACGTATCGCAGAAAGCTCTCACCTTAGTAATAACCCAATCGTAGAAATAAATATCTACCGCTACCTCATAGTTAGGCCAATTAAACATCCTCAAAGGTACGTGAATGAGGCGTGCATGGAGCGTGAATGGTGTGTGGATATTGCGGTAAATGAGCGTACGCTTCATTGCAGAATGTGCAACAGAAAATCTTAACTATCACTTGAAGATACATTACATTGTACTTCGTGCAATAGATTATCGTGATAATCTCTAGAAAGGCTGTTTCTCCTGAATTTGAATGTAAGATGTGCTTCAGAATTCAAATTCGACTGCTATTAGAGTCAATCTATTGTACAAAATACAACGTGAGGCACGATGAAATGCCCATCAGTTACTCTAATCTTCGACTTAAGTTCATTATATATATCATTTTCTAACAACACAAAAAAACCGGATGCCTCACGGCCCCGGCTATTTATATTTTTAGTCATATCATGCGATTCTATGCTTGCTTGTTCAATTAGAACCAGCTATCCACGACAAAAGCATTCGCCTGCTTTAACCGTTTTAAGCGGTTTCTAAAAATACCTCCGCCTCCACTCTTACAATCCGTGTTGCAAATTCTGCGTCTGATGATCATGCCAAGAGTCTCCTTCCAAGAAGTTATGTAAATTCTCTGTAAACTAAACTGCAAAGTATTTACCCTTGGTTGAACAAACTGAAACAAAAAAAGTGAATCAGCGGATCTCAGATGGACTTTTTCCGGTATATTGCTTGAACTGGCGGCTGAAAAAGAAAATGTCACGATACCCAAGCGCATCTGCTACCTCAGTAACATTCATTCCCGCGTACAGCAGTAAATGCTGAGCACGCTCAATCCGGGCTCGGATGACATAAGACTGCACAGAAGAACCCGTAAGCTCCTTGAACTTAATTGAAAAATACCGCGGTGAAAGCCCCGCACGAGCAGCAAGATCCTCTACACGATGTGCAATCCCCGGATGCTGGCTCACATAGTTCGCTATTTCGTGAATGATTTCTGTCAAATGGTTGCTAACATAACGTTCTACTGGCTTCACACGGTCCTCCCTCAGCAGATGAATCATCAGCTGCTTCAGTACAAGCTGCCCTTCTTCCTCAGCGGCGTAAGTATCCACCAGAAATAGTCGAACGTACCGAGCAAGCAGATGTTCAAATTCAACGGTTTCTGTAAGCTCACGATAGGGCAGCGGAATATCCGTCACCTCTTCGGAGACATCAAAATGAATATATGTAAGTACAAGTGGCTTTTGCGGATTATGTGTAGCACTTGTATGGTCACCCGGACGAAAAAGGAAGCAGCTTCCCTTGCCTACTTGAAAGGGTTCATCGTTACGCACAACCGTCCCTTCCCCGCTCCATACATAAAATAAATCATAATTTTGCAGCGACTTCTCTCTTTTTTGCCATTTCCAGCCCGGCTCGCATACAATCTTAGCCAGAGCCGGCAAAATAACAAAAGAGGACGGCGATGCATGCAGCATAACGTTCCCTCCTAAAAGTTTTGTTAGCATAACCTACTTTAAACTTCTTCGCAAAACTTGCTTCGTAAGCATTTCACTTTGTTTTGTGAGCAAACCTACTTTAAACCTCTTCGCAAAACTTGCTTCGTAAGCATTCGCTTTGTTTTGTTAGCAAAACCCACCTCGTAAGCATCCGCTTTGTTTTGTTAGCAAATCTGCTCTTTCTGACTTCGCAGTGTCTATATAGTTTTGTTTAGCTTAATCTACTCCGAGTTTCTTCGTCAAAATTCTTAAGCATTCGGTTAGTTTTGCATTTCATCTTCTTTATCATACCTTGTCATGTTGCATTTTGTACATCTTCCCACGCCAGATGCAGGCTTGTTATCCCTTCCTCCAGCTCCGCGGCATTCAGATGGGCAAAAGAAAAACAAGCGGCCGGCGCTCCCGGTGATAGCTGATATAACGCGGCATCTCTAAAATCCGTGCCGCGCCTAAGCGCTGCCGCTCGGAAAGCAACAAACTCTTCGCTGCTGCGCAGCCAGCGGGCATATACATGCAAGCCCGCATCACCAGGCAGCAGCTCGAAGAGCTCCTTAAGCCGTTCCGACAGCAGCGTCCTGAGGATGCGTCCGCGTTCACCATAGATGCGTGTCATCCGGCGCAGATGACGGCCATAGCCGCCTGTATTCATGAACCGCGCCAAGGCTCGCTGCTCCAGCAGCCCTACCGGCAAGGGCTCATATAGTGCCTTGGCGGCGATAGTCGGCTTTACTAAAGGGGGCGGAAGCACTGCAAAGCCGAGCCGCAGGCCTGAAAACATCGTGTTTGAAAAGGAGCCCACATATACGACCCGCTCTTCACGATCCAGTGCTTTTAAGGGCTCGATAGGACGCCCAGCCCAACGGAACTCACTGTCATAATCATCTTCAATGATTACTGCATGATGCCGCTGCGCCCATTCCAACAAGGTTCGGCGTCGTTCCAAAGGCAGTACCACACCCGTAGGAAATTGACGGCTCGGCGTAACAAACAACAGCCGGGCATCCCAATCCTCCGGAATAAGACCGTTGCCATCCAGCTCCCCTGCCAGCAATCGGCCTCCGGTGATCTCTACGGCTCGGCGAATCCCGTGAAAGCCCGGGTTCTCAACGACCGCTGAGCCTTCTGCATCCAGCAGCAGCTGCGTCAAAATAACGATGCCTTGCATCGAGCCGCTGAACAATACGATATGCTCTGCATCCGCGCGAATCCCGCGGGTAATCCGCAGATGTGCAGCGATAGCTTTCCGAAGTCCTTCATCGCCTTGAGGTGGACAAGTGCTTTGCAGCAATCCACCTTCCTTCCCTCCGGCATAAGAGAGCGCACTACGCCATTCGGAGTAAGGAAAATGTTCCATCCGCATACCACTACTCTGGAAGCTCACTACTTTCTTGTTACTCTTTCCATAGAAGGGTATCGGGCGCGCAAGCAGCCGCTTTCCCCATGCCGAGATTGGAATCGTAGTCTCGCTTGCACAATCTCCTCCAGCAGCATCTGCGTCTTCACCCAAAGCCCGGTTCTCACCGTCACTGCGACTGGCAGCTGAAGCAAAGCTATCTTCCGATACGAATGTCCCCCGCCCCGTTTCAGTCCTTACATAACCATCAGCGAGCAACATTTCATACACCTGCGAGACCGATCCGCGCGACAGCTCATAGTGCTTAGCAAGACTTCGTGTAGACGGCAGCGGAGTGCCTCCCGGAAATGTTCCTTCCAATATTCCTGCGCGGAGCGCGTGATATAACGCTAAATATTTGTAGCGGTGTATCGCCAGATATTGATCGTATGCCAGCGTGATATTCATCGTTATCCTCCTTGACCAGCAAGTGGTCCATTAAAAACTATCTTAATTGGTCCTTTTTAATTGTCAACCACTCTACTATTCTTTAAAGAACATTTACATTGGAGCAGACGCTCTAGACTAAAAAGAAAGAGGACGTGATCCCTATGCGCAGAAAAGAATTTAAAGTAGATCAGGAGGAAGATTTGGTCTCTTTTCTTAACGGAATGAGTTTTGGTTTTCTCGGTACAAGCGATGAACAGGGGCAACCGCGGGTGACACCGCTGAATTTTGTATATACAGATGGTTGTTTCTATTTCCATGGCAGTCATGCTGGTGGCAAAATGAAGTCGATCCGCAATCAGCAGAAGGTCTGCTTTACGGTAGCGGATGAGTATGCCCTTATCCCGTCTTATTTTAGCGATCCCGAGCTGGCCTGCCCAGCAACCGCCTATTTTAAAAGTGTGACCGCCTACGGCACAGCCGAACCTGTTGAAGACATTAGTGAAAAAGCCAGTGTACTCTCCTTATTTATGAAAAAGCTCCAGCCCGAGGGGGGTTATGATTCCATCGATGCAGAGGACCCTAAATATCGTCCCCGTCTAAAGGGTGTTGCCGTTGTGCGCATTACCCCCGATGAGATCACTGCGAAGTTTAAGTTTGGGCAAAACCTAAAAGAAGAAGAGCGCTCCGGCATCATTTCCGGCCTGTCTGAAAGAAATAATCCGCGTGATGAAGAAACGATAGAAATGATGAAAAAATACTGCCCTTTCCACGCCGAATGATATTTTTTAAAAATCGTATCTTTCCAAGTGACGGTTGCAATTGGCGGTGATATAATGTTAGGCAATGTTAACAGTATGTTATCCCCAAAGAACCCTGGAAGGATGAAACTGATGAATCCACTAGCTGGACAATTAAACGAAAGTATCAAAGCAGGAAATGAACATGTGTATGATATGCTCTCTACGCTTGGCAAAGAGATTTACTTCCCAAAAGAGGGCATCCTGAGCCAATCCGCTGAAGCAGGAGCTCACGCCAAGAAATACAACGCAACCATCGGTATTGCTACTGAAGGTGGCGTACCTATGCACCTCGGCGTCATTCAGGATAAACTCTCCGCTTACAGTCCTAAGGATCTTTATAGTTACGCCCCTCCGGCAGGTAAACCAGAGCTGCGTACTGTATGGCGTGAAAAGATGCTGCGCGAAAATCCATCGCTAGAAGGTAAAACCATCAGCAATCCCGTTGTAACCAATGCCCTGACTCACGGGCTTAGCATTGTCGCTGACCTCTTCGCAGAGCCAGGTGACGCGATTATCTACCCGGACAAGAACTGGGAGAACTACGAATTAACCTTCGGAATCCGCCGCCATGGGGAGACCGTTAACTATCCGCTGTTCACAGAAGAAATGACGTTTAACAGTGCAGGTCTGGAAGACGCGCTGCTTGCTCAAAAAGAACGCGGCAAAGCGATTGTGCTGCTGAACTTCCCTAACAATCCTACCGGATATACTCCAGGGATTAAGGAAGGCGATGAGATCGTTGCAGCTATCCTTCGTGCGGCTGAGGAAGGCATCAACGTTGTTGTTGTAAGTGATGATGCATACTTCGGGTTATTCTTTGAGGATTCACTTAAAGAATCGCTGTTTGGCAAACTGGCTCATCTGCATCCTCGTGTGCTTCCAATCAAGATTGACGGTGCGACCAAAGAAGAATTTGTCTGGGGCTTCCGTGTGGGTTTCATCACTTATGCCTCGGAGGACAAAGACCTGCTGGCAGCATTGGAGCAAAAAACACTAGGCATCATCCGTGCCACCATTTCCAGCGGTGCGCATCCTTCGCAGACCTTCGTACTAGACGCCTTGAAATCTCCGGAATTCGAAGCACAGAAGGAAGAGAAGTTCCAGATCATGAAAGGCCGTGCGAATAAAGTAAAAGCACTGCTGGATAGCGGCAAATACGGCGAGGATGTGTGGACGTATTATCCTTTTAACTCCGGTTACTTTATGTGTCTGAAGCTGCACACAGTTGCGGCTGAAGATCTCCGGCTTCACCTGATTCATAATTACGGACTAGGCACTATTGCTTTGGGTGAAACTGACCTACGTATTGCTTTCTCATGTATCGAAGAGGAACAGCTCGAAGATCTTTTCGATCTTGTATACGCAGGTGTTCGCGATTTAGAAAAAGCCTAACTGAACTTTATATAGCTTACAATCAGCTCCGTTTTCACGGAGCTGATTTTTTTTGTACACGAATCCGACATTGGCCTATACACGCCCCACTCTCCGCACATACAATACGATGTACTCAAGTACAACACACACACCGAAAGGGGAATGAACATGAGCGAAGAAGTTAGAGGCGGATATGGATGTTGTGGAGGTGGCCCATTCACTAGCACTGGCGCCATCCTGGTTCTCTTTATCTTGCTGGTTATCATCAGCCGTTCACTTTTTGTCTAACCATTAATGACAGTCTCGGGAGAGAGCTTTAAGCTCTTTCCTATTTTCAATCCCTTTTTTTTCACAATAGACGTGGGTGTCCAGTAGGTCATGATAATGGCTGCTGTGACGTCTGCGTCTTTTTTTAAAAATTCCACCTTGTTCTTAGCACCAACCGCACCAACCTTTGTTACCTCAGATCACATTTGCCCGCACAAAAGCAGCTATCGGACACCGCAAACCCTAAAGGCAGTATAATCCCATATTTGGTTTCCTTACGGACCCCAAAGCCGTTATTGGCATGCCAAACCCCAAATATGAACCTCTTCATAGGGAATAACGCCACTGGTGTCCGAACTTCCCCGATAAAGGTTGTAGATTTGCAAATAACGTCAACTGGGTCCGTAAGCCTCAGGGGATAATTATGATCGGCGGCGGAGGTGCGGGCTTAATGTAGATCCAACAACCACACCTAAAAAAGGCTGTCGCAAACGTAGAAAATCTACGGCTGCGACAGCCCAAAAGCTTAAAGTATCTTTACAACTGATGTATTACAGATTGTACAAGTTGTAGATCAAAACCGCTGCCTCTGCACGGGTGGTAACACCTTGTGGATGAATCCGCAAGCCGTCTCCCTTGATCAGGCCAGCACGTATTAGTGCTGCCACACTGTCACGTGCAAACGCTGATACTTGCTGGCTATCCGTGAAACGGGTCATTGAAGCTCCGTTGCCGGCTGGAAGCTGTCTGCCGGCTGCTGCAATCGCTTTTGCAGCCAATGTCATCATTTCCTGCCGCGTAACAGAAGCGTTAGGATCAAAGCTTCCATCTGGACGACCAGTGGCGATCCCCAACTGCTTCGCTATAGCCAACGCTTCATATCTGTAATCGCCAGGCTGCACACCTATGAAGCTTTCTGCACTAACGCCTTCCAAGCCAAGCGCTTTTATAAGCAGGAGCACAAAATCTCCCCGCTTCACTTCCGCTTGAGGCACAAATTGATCCTCTGTCATTCCGTTGATGATGCCTTTGGAGCCAAGCACCTCAATCGCATTGCGGGCCCACTCAAATTTACCGATATCCCGGAATGTCTTCTCCGTAAAGGTGATACTGTACGTACCAGAGAGAATTCCTGTAAAGGAAACCATCCCTGTAGCAGCGATATATCTGCCACTTGGAACAACCGTTAGAATCCCCAACGGATTCAGACTATGAATCGTTATATGTCCTTCTTTACCGCGTTCTTCTGATCGTGGAATATACGGTAGGGACACCTTAACCCGCATGTCAGGACTGTTCCATACGGCTTCCTTGCCATTGATAGTTACGCTCAGTTTAAATTCTGGACGAGAATCTGAATCCACCTTGGTTATCGTAATTACCCAAGGGGTTCCTGCCTCTTTTGCCGCTTGTTTCAGCAGACTACCTGGCAGCTCCAGCACACCAAATTCAGTATGAACGACCAATGAAGTCTTATCATCTGCAAAGATTATACCGTTTGGCAATTGCAGCTCATAACCCTTAGCTGTAGCTACTGCCGGTATATCAACAGTAACCGCTGAAGTTGCTCCACTTAAGCCTGCTGTAGCAGCCTTTTTCAAGCTCTCCAGGTCTACACTTGCTCTCGCCGCACCGGTATTACTGTTCAGCACTGGTGTTGCTGTAAGGAGGGTGCTGCCGGTTACACTGCCTGCATTTCCGCTTGAATTCCCCCCTGTTGTTCCGCTGTTGCCACCACCTGTGGTACCCCCGCTTCCGGAAGTTGGTGCTGTCGTTGGCCGAGTAGTCGGTTCAATGGTTGGACTTGGGGTTGGTTCAGGCGTTGCTGTTGGTGTAGGTGTTGGATCAGGTTTATCCGCAGAAACAATATATTCAAAACTGGAAATATCACTTGGCTTCCAGCCCTCTTTTACAGCAATCGCCTTAATCGTCTTGCTCTTGCCTACATAAATCACTCCACTATACAGTTCGCTGGCTGCTGTAGGTACAGTGCCATCCAACGTGTAGTGAATAGACGCTCCAGCTGTAGCTGTAGTTAACTTCACGGCAACCTGCCCTGTATAAGTTCCCCCGGCAGGATCAGCCTGCGGTGCAGACACCGTTTTCATATCAACCACTCCGCTGATCACATACGTGAATGGAGCTACAAAACTGTTCTCCATGCCCTCTTTTACCGCTATCGTACGAAGAACTGTGACTCCTGCTGCGTCAATAGTTCCGGTATAAAGTGGACTGTCTGCTGTAGGCAATGACCCATCGGTTGTGTAATGAATCTCTGCTCCTGATGTCGCTGTAGTAAGGCTGATCGTTTGTAATCCGCTGTAAGCTCCCGGTTTCAAAGAAGAAACAGGTAAGGAAACCTTTGAATGAATCGGCTGCTCTCCTTCTTCCGTCCGTTCCAGCGTAAACCAATCTAGATTGGCACCGTCATTATTGAAGCTCATCCGTACTACCTGTTTTCCTTGCGCAAGTTGTACGACACCACTCGCCAGCGTGTAATTCGACCATCCACCTGTAGTAGGCATAGGCACTGTTGAGAGTTTTGTACCCTTTACAGATAACGTAGTGCTTACCCCGCCTTGTGCTGTAGCATACCGATATACGATTTTATAAAATCCGGCTTCAGTAATATCAAGGACATAATCCATGGAACCCCCTGCAACGGTAAACCCTACATTTCTAAAGTCCAGCACACCGCCAGTCATGGTACTCTGAATTCCATTGGGTGTAGCATCGTAATAATTCTCGGCTTCCACCTTTAAAGAACCAGCGCCATCCATGATTTCTTCAGTATAAGGTTCTATTTGAATACCACTTAGCTCGTATCCTGCTGATCCAGCTTGCAGGCGCAGCTTCTGTTCACCCGCCTTCAATTGAAGAACGGTGCGTATGCCAACGGTTTGCGAGTAAAGATTCGGCACATCAACGGTTCTTAATGTCTTCCCATCCTCCGTTTTATAAATAATGCCCTTAGGAGCACCATTCGCGGAAGTTACGGTAAGCGTAAAAGCATAGTTTCCATCCTGCGGCACGTTTACCCAGTAATCGATGCTGTCTCCAGCATCAATGCCGGTCAGCTTCGTTCCGCTGCCTTGACCGCTGACTGTGATCCCTTGCAGCTGGTAGAATTGATCCAGTGCGTTCAAGCTTGTGACTTCTATAGGTGCTGTAGCACTAGTTGTTCCTAAGAGCTTAACCTCCGCACGCAGCACGCCGCCACCACTTGAATCGGCATAAGCATTTGCTGGCACATTTACGGTAAGCTGCAAATCACTATAATACGGGGTATGATCATTCCAGGCCAGCGTCAGCTTCACATGGGTAGGGTCAAGTAAGGCAGCTGCCCCAATACTTACATGCCCCTGATCCTTACCTGGGCCCGAGACAGAAATGCTCTGAATGGCATCAGGATTAAATGTCCCTCCTGAAAGGCTGACTACCAATTCATTCCCGTTCACTTGATAAGGCAGAGTACTCGGAGAAAGACTGATGCTCTCTTCGTCGTTGATTGCTGTAACTATAAGAGGCAATTTCAGAACATGTACGCTGCCAAAAGACTGATTTGATTCTGTCTGATACACATCAGCGGTAACCGTAAGAATACGATCCGTGTCGAAATCAATAATTCGCGTACCCGCTAATACGACCTTCGCTGTATAATCATCCACCCGGTATACGCTATTGACAACTGTACCTTCGTAACCTTCAATAGACCAATAAGCGGTGTCCAGTTCAGGTGCATATTTGTCATTTACTAGCTTGACGATAACTTCTGCACCCTCCTCATTTCCTTCTACCAGAGCAGTCTCCGATTGAAGCGCGGGGCCGATCGTAAGCGACTGCAGATGAAATCCTGCTCCATTTACTTTCATGGTCAGCGTCTGCTCCCCGGCAGGCAAGGTTACCGTTCCATTAGCTATTTGCCAATTGGACCATCCCCCCGTCTTCGTCAAAGCATAAGTAGCTGCCGTTACCGTTACTCCATCCTCTCCCGTCAGCAGTTCCAGCTCT
This sequence comes from Paenibacillus sp. FSL P2-0121, assembly GCF_037975345.1. Classification (NCBI taxonomy): domain Bacteria; kingdom Bacillati; phylum Bacillota; class Bacilli; order Caryophanales; family Paenibacillaceae; genus Paenibacillus; species Paenibacillus sp. FSL P2-0121. Next base: position 5,853,357 of record NZ_CP150245.1, read on the forward strand.
GCATCATCCTGATTAGTAGCATAGGAGATCAGGAGTGGGTAGGTACCGCTGGCAGGTACATTAATCTTGTACTTCACCCAATCGCCGGGGTCAGTATAACCCACTGCACCACCCGTTACTAATACACCTGAAGCTGTCGTGTAGTCTTGCCCTTGAAGCACAGCAGGAAGCTCATGTGATCCGGAAGGCGCTTGGCGTAAAGCTAATGAACGGATATTATAACCGTTCCCGTTCGTCTTCAAGGTGAGCTTGTGAATGCCCTTGTTCAGAGAGATCAAGGATTGATAATCTGCAAAATCGGTCAGACTCTCCGTCTGCTGCACAATTGGAAGCGTAGCAATGACCTTACCATCTTCACTAATCTCCACCGATTTTCCGGCGCCATCGCTGAATTGAGCGGCATGCTTAAATTGAAGTGAATATTCACCGCTCTCTTTAACATCAATCACATAGTCGAAGGTGGACGATGCGTCTGGCGAGAACCCGCCAATATAACCCTGCTCATTCACAGTGTAAACCCCTTGCGCTTCTTCAAAATCAACAGCATTCACTACACCCGGCACCGCCTGTATACCATTCAGACGTTCCCAGCTATAAGTGCCCACTGATTTCGCCGGCAGCACAGCACTAATTTGCGCACCGTCCACTAGCAATTTAAACGGCTGTGGATCCGACGTCTGGTTGATTACTACCGTCACAATCTCTTTTCCATCTGGACTAGCAAAAGCTACGTTCGTTACAGTACTGCTTGAGCCGTAGTCACTATCAATCCGCACGTACCCCGGTTTAACGAATTTTGTATATTGGCCCATCAGATAATATTCTGGCAGCAGCCAGTAATGGTTACGGTCTCCCGAATCCTGCACAATCGGGGTTGGGTCTGGCGTTCCGGTCCACTGATGGGAGGCAATATCACTGTCCAGCATCGCTACCCAGGAGTTATAGCTGCGGGCCCAATTACGGAAATATTGTGCAATGCGGTCTGCGCCTGAGGTACCCCAGACTGCGCGTTCGGTCAAATATACATTTTTGTCAGGATAGAGATTATGGAGTTGGGTCATCAGACCAAGGTCACCGCCATAATCATGAAAAGCAGTTCCGTCCACCGCATCGTAGGCACCTAATTCAGGATTGCCTAGGATTTGTGCTGGATAGGCCATCGTGTCACCAGGATTATGATCAAATGTCCACAGCTTCACGTCTTTGAAACCATGTTCATCTAATTCCTTCCGCAGCAGTTTAGCCAGCTGGGCTTCTTGCTCCCACGGCATTTTGGTGCTTGGATATTCAATTTCCAGCAAAGGTTCATTCTGCAAGGTCAGACCTTCAAAGGTAATTCCCAGCTTCTCGTACTCCTGTACGAATTTAAGATAATATTTGGCCAGTACAGGCAGATATTCATCCTTCACTTGGCCTTTGATCATACTGTCTGTAGTCTTCATCCAACCGGGCGGGCTCCAAGGTGAGGCGAAAAACTTAATATCCGGATTGATGTTTTGAATTTTTTTAACCGTGCTGATGATATGGTAGTCAATGTCCTTTTGGATGGAGAAATTCTCCAAATTAATGTCGGTTTGTCCTGGAGGCATATCATCGTAGGTATAAAATTGTTTATCTGTAAAGTCAGCCGTCCCAATCGTCAACCGGAGCATACTCATTCCGATCCCCGATACAGGATCAATCATTTTCCGCAGCAATTCCTCCTGCTTCGCCGCAGACATCTTCGCCAGATTATTGACCGTCGATTCCTCCATGGAGGTACCGATCCCTAGAATAGATTGATATTTCCGGTCAGGATCAATATGGAGCTCTGTACCTGCCTTCACGTCGGGAACCACAATATCCAGCTTCGCCTGCTCTTCCAGCTTCAAATCACCCTCTTGATAACGGTCAGCATAATACCACTTCCGATCGGAAGGATCTCGCTCACTCGATACCCAAGAGCTAACTACATCTGACTTAATAACATGTTTAGTGCTTTCCCCGCCATCTCCGGGATTCGATGGATCTACAGGCACATCACCTGTTCGAGTGAAGCTTACCCAGTTCAGGTTGATATCCCCACCGGTAAATTCCAGACGGATCTTTTGCAACCCTGCCTTCTTAAACACAACATTTTCTACAGCTTTCGTCTGCCAATTCTGCCAGCCACCTGTTGAGGTCACGCTTAATGTTCCTAGCTTAGTTCCCTCTGCTGATTTGATGTTGACGCCTGTAGTGCCACTATTAACGGAATAGCGGAAATCGGCTTGATACGTACCTGCTTGCGCCACATTCACGTTATATTCGAGCCACTGTCCAGCCGAGGTATAGCCGACATTGAGACCGCCACCTATATCCTGCGTATTTTCAGTTTGCAGTCCTGCGCTTTTGTTCAAAAAATCCTCTGCTTCAATTTTGCCGGGAATCGGCAGGGAAGGAATCTCTGGAGCTTCCGGATCGACAGGAGCGGTTGGAAGCTTTGGTGTTTTCTCATTTTTGGTCAAGCCATATCCCGTTTTGAATAACACATTTGTACTGTTATTGTCTGCCGGATAATTGTTCAAAGTGAATGGCCAACGAATCGGATTTTTGCCTACAAAATCCTTAGTACCAAATAACACATCAGCTACTCCAGCACCCTCTGTGCCTGGTAGCCAAGCTGCCACAAGCCCATCCCAATCTTCCAATTGGCTGGCTATCGTCATTGGACGTCCAGACACCAGTACAACGATAAGCGGAATATTAGGATCAGCAGCACGTATATTCGCAAGTGTCGCCAGATCCTGCTCATCCAGATTCAAGCTGGTCCGGTCGCCATCGGTCTCGGCGTAAGGTGTCTCACCGATAACAGCGATCGCCGCATCATAACCCGCAGCCCCACGCCCATTAAGGTTATATGTGACCGTTGTAGAAGCAGGAACAGCCTCCTTTATCCCTTCGAGGATCGTCGTGCCTTCAGTTATATTGCCCGACTTCCCTTGCCAAGTGATCGACCAGCCGCCGGCTTGGTTACCGATATTATTAGCGTTTTTACCCGCTACGAATATTTTATCCATCCCGCTTAATTGCGATAGAATTGGACTTCCATTTACCTCATCGTTCTTCAAAAGAACAAGCGACTCCGCCACAGCTTGGCGGGCTAATTTGCGGCTTTCTGCTGAGCCAAAAGCACTCAACAGCTCCGGTTCGCTTTTGGGATGCTCGAACAATCCTGAAGCGATTTTGACCTGCAGGATACGTTCTGCCGCATCATCTATGCGCTCAGTAGAGATTTTACCTTCGCCTACAAGTTCTGTGATGTACTTAATCGTATCCTTCCAAACGGTCGGCATCATGAACATATCGACTCCGGCGTTTACGGACACATTTAGCTGGTTCTTCAACCCGCTAACAGCTTTGCCTTCACTATCCACTGTGATTTGCTGCACAGCGTTATAATCCGAAATAACGAAACCGGTAAAGCCAAGTCCGCCATTTTTCTTGTCACCCTTCAAAACATCGGTCAGCAAATGTTTATGGGCATGCATTTTAAGACCTTGGATGCTGTGATAGGAGGCCATAACCGTCTGCACCCCTGCGTCTACAGCTGCTTTATAAATTTTCAAATCCTTATCCATGATCTCTTGCTCGGTATATTTAGTGATGTTGCCTTGATTTACACCATTATCCGTATAACCTTCACCTAGATAATGTTTTGCAGTTGCCGTGATTGTATCTGTCCCTGCCAATGCAGCAGCAGTCCGTCCTTGCAGACCAAACACATAAGCCGCACCTAGTTCTGCTGAAATATCCTGATTATCACTAAAACCTTCATAGGTTCTACCCCATCTTGCATTATGAGGGGAGGCTATCGTTGGGGCAAACGTCCAGTTCGCTCCTGTTGCGGCTACTTCCTTAGCAGCAGCTGCACCAATAAGCTCAGTCAATGCGGGATCATTAGCAGCCCCTAGGCCAATATTATGCGGAAAAAGCGTCGCGCCTTTGACATTGTTATGTCCATGCACCGCATCCACCCCATAGAGCAGCGGAATGCCTAATCTGGTAGACAATGCACCATCCTGATAGCTATCAATCAAACTTCTCCAGTTATCGCGAGTGCTGTCACTTTCTTTTCCGTTAGGGAATGAGCCTCCCCCGCTGAGTACAGAGCCAAGAGCATATTTCTGTACCTCCTCAGGTGTGACGGCAGCTCTTTCTGCTTGAACCATCTGCCCAATCTTCTCTTCCAGCGTCATTCGGGATAATAGATCCGCAGTGCGCTCCTCCACACTTTTTGTGGGATCATAGTACACTGGAACTCCTGAGGCATCCGCTGCGGCCCGAGGTATACCCGCCTCAAGCACATTCAAGAATAAGGATGATAGTAAAAGCGCCACCATGAATATTGATAATCTTCTTTTCACGCCTGAATCCTCCCCCAATACTGTTTTGTTGGTACAGATGACTACGCCTATGAATGGAAGCGTATACACGATGTAAGATACAGGCTTATTATGCTGGAGCCATCTGGTAAAAGACATACAGCATTTTTTAAATACTCTGTTCCGTTTTTGCAAATTTAAGGACTTGCCCGGCTCAAATTATGCTTCCAGCAAAAAAAGGCTCTCTCATTCGTAGAATTTCTCTACTGTGAGACAGCCTTTTTATTGTGAATATGAAATTGCCTTACAGATCGTCGTCATCCAATCGTGCCGCTTTGCGGGACAAGTATCCTTTAAACAGAAAGACTACCACAATACCTGCCGCTAAGGTAAAGATCACTGGCATCAGACGGTCACCTATGGAAGCTAAGAAAGGTAATCCAAGAACCAATGCCACAACCAGATGCGCACGGAATACAAATTGTGTTGTGTTGTCCGCCTTACTGCCTTCAGGAAAAGGATACACTGTCAGCCAAAAAGACTCGCTATGCAATTTGCGGAGTGCCGACAATTGAACACCAATGATGAACAGGAAGAACAAATAAATTCCGGTGCCAAAGTAACTATCACGGTTCCACCAATTCAGCAGCAGAGCCAGCACCGATATCCGCATAATGATTCCAAAGATATCGCCCCGGGCAAAGCTTTTGGTCAGCAGATACCGATAAGCAGTATCCTTGCGCCAAGGCAGCTTAGCGCCCCATTTGGAAAGATAACGGCGGGAATACACCCGTTGCTCACGGCCCGGCACATCCACGAACCAGCCCAGAACCATCAGCGCACGTGCACCTTGATTGTTTTCCATGGCGATCAGTCTTTCCCATGGCACAGCGTGACGTCCGGGCACAGACAGTGCAGCAAGATAGGCTGCTGCCAATAACACCATAAATATCAGGCTCGGGCCGGCAGGCTGCCACAACCAAGCGGCAATAATCAAACCTCCAACTGCCCAGCGCAAGAAAGCATACACACCTGCCATCGGACGTGACAGCATAGCTATCTCTTTCCATAATCCATAACTCGCGATCAGCTTCACAGCAATCAGGATCAACACTGTAAATAAAAGTCGCTTGGGAGAATCATCTGTACGTATGTACAACGGCCAAAGGGTGATCAGTACAAATAACAAGCGAATGATCTTCCACACGTTTCCACTGACCCAGGATGGTGCAAAATATTCCTTCATGCGGTGACCCTGAGGCAGCAGAAAGATCGTATCCGGGGTCTGCAAATAGGTTCGGAAGCCGCTATGCACTGTCGCAGGCAACAGTAATGCTAACATAATCCAGCGAATGGGAATGCCTTCAGGTACATTTTGTAGCAGCGATGTATACCAAGCAGAGAAGACAATCAACACGAACAGGAAGACCATGGCTACGCCGCTTTGAATGATATATCCCACATAAGGAAGCATACTTCCCATGAATCTACCGCGCCGCGTGCGCCGCAGCTCTTTCAAATCCATATTATCTCCCTCCCTGAACCAGCTCGTAGAACAGCTGCTCCAAAGTCAGCCCCTGATGCCCGGCAGTTGCCGCTATTTCCGCCAGCGTGCCCTGTGCAATCACCTTACCTTTATGCAATACAATAAAACGGTCGCAATAATTCTCTATTGTGGAAAGAATATGAGAGCTTAACAGAATCGACGATCCAGAGTTCTTCAGATCCATCATGAAATCAAGCAAGGAGCGGATCCCTAGCGGATCCAATCCTAAAAAGGGCTCGTCGATGACATATAAAGCAGGTCGTGCAACGAAAGCGCACATGATCATAACCTTCTGTTTCATCCCTTTGGATAGATGGGTCGACAGGGTGTCCATCTTATCCTCCATATGGAACAGCTTGGCAAGATGCGAGGTGCGGGATTCATAATCCTTTTGATCTACCCCATAAGCTCTGGCAGTAAATTCAACATGCTCACGAACCGTCATTTCGTCATACAGCAGCGGCGATTCCGGTACAAAAGACAACGCATTATTGTATCCAACGGGATCTTCAGCACGCGTCTTGCCCTGTACGGTGATATCGCCCTTATGGGGCGACATCAATCCTAGAATATGCTTCATCGTCGTACTTTTTCCTGCTCCGTTTAAACCAATCAATCCAACCATTTCGCCAGGCTGCACCTGAAGTGCAATATCATGCAGCACTGGCTTATTCAGGCTGTACCCACCACTGAGACCCGTAATTTGCAATACGGGAGCATTATTCATTGACCGTCACCTCTCGGAGTTTTGTCTTTCAACCACTTTGGAGCTCCTTTATTTTTACGGTTCTTCTCACGTTCCGCATTGCTGCTGCGTTTGCTCCGTGCAGGAGTCGCATCTCCGCGTGCTCCCGCAGAAGGATTCGCGCTGCGCTGTGAATCGCGTTGTTGTTCTCCGCTTGTTGTTTCACTTGTGTTAATCGTAGCCATTCTTTTGGCAGGCGGTGTACCTGCTCCAACGGATGGCGACTGAACATTGGAGGCTCCAGATGTGCTAACAGGCGGCTTGCCGCTGCGTGGAGCAGATCCATCACGGCGTTGCCCACTGCCTTCATTACTCCGTCCCCGTCCATTGTGCAAAGCGCTGCGTGCTTCATCTGCTGCAAGCACCTTACCACCGACCATCTCCCGCTCCTCAAGCGCAATATCCAATTCGCGGGCGAATTTCCGCATGATAAAGGTCTGTTGCTCTGTAACTATTGTTACAGATAAGCCGCGGCGTCCCATCCGTCCGGTACGGCCTGCACGGTGTACATAATGTTCAGAATCAAAAGCCGGATCGTAGCTAACTACCAAAGAAAGATTCTCAATATCCAGTCCTCTGGCAGCTACGTCACTGGCAACAAGCACACGAAATTTGCCTTCCCGGAAACCTTTTAATACATTGCTGCGCGTTACCTTATCGGCATCTCCGTAAAGTGCTGCCGCAGTAAGCCCAAGATGATTCAGCTTAGCCTCAACCTCGGCAATATCATCTGTAGCATTCACGAACACAATCGCTTTATCGGGATTGTAATGGCGAATCACCCGGCGCAGCATGTCCATTTTGTTACGCTCTTCAGCAACAACATAATGATGCTCCAAGCTTTCAGCAGTCATTACACCTGGAGCAATCCCAACCTCTGCCGGATTCTTCATTTCACGATTAGCCAGCGCTTTCGTCTCTGGTCCGATCGTTGCCGACAGCATAACAAGCTGGCGTGAACGCAGCGCACTGCTGACAATCTTTGTAACTTCGCCGGCTCCGCTAAGCTGGAACATTTGGTCCGCCTCATCCAGAACAATAGTACTCACTTCATGCATCTTCAATTTACGAAGTCCAATCAGCTCGCGGATCCGCCCAGGTGTTCCCACAACTAGCTGTGGATGCTCACGCAGCTTGTCAATCTGGCGTTTGATTGCGGCCCCGCCAATAAGACCCATAACTCGGATTCCGCGCTGTTCACCATAACGTTCCGCCTCGCGTAAGATTTGCATCGCCAGCTCCTGTGTAGGGGCGAGCACCAGCTTTTGGACCACCTTCTGCTCCGGATTAATCGCTTGAAGCAGCGGCAATAGATAGGCCAGCGTCTTACCCGTTCCAGTCTGGGAAGCTGCAATAACATCTCTTCCCTCTAGTAGAAGCGGTATTGTCTGCTCTTGTACCGGGGATGGAGCGTTAATGCCGAATTCCGACAACCGGGCAATGAGGTCTTCCTGAATGCCGATAGCCGCAAAAGAAGCTTTATTCATAAGTGTAATTCATCCTTTTCGCTTGAGATAATATCTTCATTATATGCCAAAAAGGCCTCTCCACCAAATGGAAGGCCAATAAAGCTGACAACAGGGTCTATTTTCTGTTCATCGCATTATAAGTAAGCTTGTCCGCCAGGCGAGGAAACAGCCCGTAAAGCCGTATGCCAAACCCTGCCAGACCCGGAAGATCGAGCTCTTCTTTGCCGGTCTCCATAACCTTAACGATCTTAGAAGATACGTGCTCTGGGGTCATCATCATCCGGGCTACACTCTTCTCATAATTGCCAGAGGGGTCAGCCGTTTTGAAAAAATCGGTGGCGATCGGCCCCGGGTTCACAGCCGAGACGATAATTCCACTCTTCCGCAGCTCCTGACGGAGCGCATTTGTGAATCCGAGTACAGCATGTTTGGTAGCCGTATAGGCTACGGACTTGGCTGTGCCTATCTTCCCTGCCATGGAAGCCACATTTACAATCTGGCCGCTTCCCCGCTCCAGCATATGTGGAACAACAGCTTTCGTGCACCGGACAATCCCCATGTAGTTAACATCCATCATATCGTCAAATTCATGAGGCTCCATCTCTGTAAAAGCAGCAAATTTGCCGTACCCTGCGTTATTTAGCAAAATATCAATTCTGCCGTATGCCTCCAAAATTTGTGCGAAGGTCTTCTGAACACCCTCAGCATCTGTTACGTCACAGGTGTACAGTCCAAAAACGCCCGGGATACCGGCCGCTGTTTCTTTCAGCTTCGCTTCGGAACGTGCTACCAGGACAGGGATTGCCCCCTTTTTACTAAGCATCTGTGCCGTTAATGCACCAATGCCGCTGGACGCTCCTGTAATCACAACAACCTTATCTTTGAGTACCATGAAAAGTATTTCAGCTCCTAACTCTTGCCTAAGAGATCATCACCTGAATATCCATCTCTCCAACCCCATCCATCAACAACGGAATACTAAGCGCTTTACGAGGCATAAAAGACATGCTTTCCATCTTCATAATCTGAGGAGGACTTATATCCACCGAAACACCTTGATTATATAGAATGGTACTGGCATTCCCACTGATCATATTGCTCAGCTCTGAAATTGCACTTTGACCCATCTCATCCATCTCGGTGATCACAAAGCCACCCATCATAATCGATACCATTCGCAAGGCTACCTGCTCCGCGATACCAAATATAATATTTCCGCTCAGTTGGCCTGTCATCCCTACTTGAATCCATATATGATTATCGATCAGTTCAATTTCTTTAATGCCTAAACTCCCCGTAGAAGGCGAGACCTGAATTACTTGTTCTATAACAGTCCGTGCAGACTCTAGAAACGGATTAATTACTTCTGCTTTCATGAATGTCTAGTCTCCCCCTTTATCGTGCTTTGGTCATATACCAAAAGTCCCAAGCAATATGGATATATTATACTTTATATATCGGCACAATTCAGCAAAAATTAATGCATATGTCGAATTCAAACCCAAGATAGTTTAGGCAGCAACATTGCTCTGCCGGGTATTATCTCCTATAATTTAAACAAATGCCAACGTGGAACGTAAGATATTAACGCAATTACACATCCAATTCGATGGTCCAAAGGAGGTATTCCATGAACATCAGCCAGCTGGAGACACTAATAACAATTTCCAAAACGATGAGCTTTCGCAAGGCCGGAGAACTGCTTAATCTGACCCAACCAGCGGTTTCAGCACAGATTAAGAGCCTTGAAGAAGAGTTCAAGACTCAGCTGGTTGACCGAAACCAGCCTGTTACATTAACGGATAGAGGGACTGTCTTTCTGGAGCATGCGGAACAAATAGTGAGGATTGTCGAGGAACTTAAGGAACGGCTTGCAGATCTTGATGAAAATCCCCAAGGTCATATAGTTTTAGGCACAACTACCTCAATCGCTATTCAAATTTTACCGCGTATTCTATCTTATTTTAAAGACCAGTTCCCCCATATCAAAACATCAATTTCCTCTATGTCCTCATCACAAATTTATCAGCATGTCGAAAACGGCATTGTTGATGTCGGCATCGGTTATTTAATTGGACGTAGCCCGGGCATGTCTACTTCCATTTTGTATTATGATACCTTCGAACTGGTGGTCTCTCCCAGACACCCTCTCGCTCAAGTGAAGACCGCTGGGATAGAAGCCTTAAGCAAAACCCCGCTGATTCTGCTCTCACCAGACACAGTGGGCCGTAAATTTGCGGATGAGGTTCTGAACAAACATGGCATTCAACCTCAGGTCATTATGGAGCTGACCAGCAGCGAGGAAGTGAAACGGATGGTCGAGCTCGATTTGGGCGCCGCCATTATTTCCAAGCAGTCAGTTACCGCTGAGGTTCGAGCCGGCACTCTCAAAATTGTGCCAATTATTGAGCTGGAGGTCACGCATCCTGTTGGTGTGATCACGAAATCAGGAAAATACGTAAACTCTGCTATGAGGCAGTTCCTAAGCGATCTTAAAGGCATGCCAGAAACCCAATTTATCGGGTCTGAATAAATCCCACCCACAAAGTGGAACCGATTACTTCTGGGCTGATTGCATAACCTTGTTTAAAGGAGATGTTCTTGATGAAATTTGATTTACACACCCATCATTTCCGCTGTGGCCATGCTGACGGAACGATTAGAGATTATATCGAAGCTGGGATTGCCGCTGGATTGGGCGTTATAGGTATTTCCGATCATACTCCCTATTTCGGAGATCCATCCGATCAGGCTTTTCCCAAAATCGCAATGGCTAAATCCGAATTTGCTAATTATGTAGATGATGTTCTCTCCCTCAAAAAAGAGTACGAAGGCGTTATCGACGTCCTGTTAGGCATCGAATCAGATTACTTCCCCGAACATGCTGAGATATACAGCAAGACATTATCCGCCTACCCTTTTGATTATGTGATTGGATCGGTACATAGTGTTGGTGGAGTCAGCATTTTTAACAAAGGGCGCTGGAAAAACCTTAGCAAAAATGAGAAGATCCGCGTGAAGTCTGAATATTACCGGTTGATTGCTGATTCCGCACGCAGTGGTATGTTCCAAATACTCGGGCATATTGATGCGATGAAGGGGAATTATCCTGCTTTTTCCGAAATTCCTGCACCTCAGCCGATTGACGATTGTCTGCGTGTAATTAGTGAATGTGACGTGGCCATCGAAATCAATACCTCAGGCGGAACTAAGCTGGTCGGCGGCTGGTATCCCTCTGAAGATATTCTGGAGCGGGCACTACATTTTGGCGTAGAGGTTAGTTTCGGTTCGGATGCACATAAGCCGTCCCGGGTCGCTGAGGATCGTGATGCGGTAGCTGCACAGCTCAAAGCAATAGGCTTTACACACTGGGTTTATTACAAGCAGCGCCAAAAAGTCAAAGTTTCTCTGTAATCAAGCCTAAACGCCTTCAACGTCCCTATAAGGACGGTAAGCGTTAAAGCGAGAAATTAAATAATGCACCAAGCGTTATTGGTTTAGGGGCAGGGTTCACCCTCCGTTAAACCAATCTCAGCTTGGTGCATTATTTTGTTTATTTACAGATTATCACAGCTAAAACCTTGTTGTTTCAGCGTACGTTTCGCATCTCCATATTCCGGGTTGATCTCATAAAAATGAGCAATCGTACTGGTCCAGTCTCTCTCCGTCATCCCCTGCTGCTGCAAGTATTCACGGTGGGTTTGATTATATGCCTCCAGGAGGCCTTGTACATCCGGATTGTATTGCTCCTCATGAAATATAGCTTCCAGCGGCAGCCGCGGCTTCTGAGAAACCTCCTCCGCTGGGTATCCCACGCAGAGACCGACGACAGGGAATACGTACTCCGGCAGCTTCAGCAGTTCAATCACACCCGCTGTGTTGCGGCGCACACCCCCAATAGGAATGATGCCCAGTCCCATGGATTCCGCCGCTGCAATCGCGTTAGACAATGAGATTCCCACATCTGTAGCTCCAACCAAAAGCGCATCCACATCTTTTACGGCTTCAAAAGACTTGCCTTCCAGCTCACTAGCTACTTTAGCTCTATAAAAATCCATGCAAAACACCAAAAAAACCGGTGCTGCCGCTACATGCTTCTGATTTCCGCACAAAACTGAAAGCTGCTGCTTACGCGCAGGATCTTTGATGGCGATTATCGATACCTGCTGTCCATGAACCCATGACGGTGCGGCTTGAGCCGATTCAATCATTGATTGTAGCTTCTCTGGCTCCACAGGCTGGTCTGAATATTGCCGGAAAGAACGATGATTTTTTAATGTTTGTACCACTTCATTCAAAATGTTACGCCTCCTTGGTCATTCCACTCCATAGTATGTTAATCATAAACGATCGGATTCGGTACTGCCAATCACTTACGCTACTCTTTTCAAACAAAAAAAATGGACCCGAATCATCGGGTCCCAAAGCAGTATATTTTTAAAAGGGGGTCATGTACTTAGTTTAACCGCACACTGTTAGAGTTTGATAACGGCATTATTTCATTTGTGTAACAATGTGAATACTTTCATTACATCGTCCAAGGAGCCGACTTTGGGCATCACCCGCTCCAGCTTCATACCGTTCTTGAGCATCACACGTTCCGATCTAATATTATCTCCTGTGCAGCGTCCTTCGATCCTTGTTATCCCAAGGGTATGAACACTATAGTTCAAAAACAAACCCACGGCCTCCGTCGCCAGCCCGCATCCCCACCATGCCGGGTCCAGCATATATCCTAAGGTAGCTGTGCCCTCACGGCGGTTCCAATTCTGCAAAGCCACTATACCGATCAACCGCTGCTGCCCCTTTAAATAGATCCCGGCATGCAGCGCACAAGGATCGAAGGCAAATAACATCCGGTTTACCAGCTTCTCCACCTGGGCAGATGCTGATCCAGGGCCGGAGCGTACTAGAATATGGCGCTGCACATCTGGATGGGAGAGCAGCTGCCGCAAAGCTAAAACATCCTCAGGCATGATCAGCCTCAGATCTACCGCTAAACCATGTTGTGTCTCTAACAACACTGCTCCATAGGTGCTCATCTTCTCTCCCCTTCCGTGCAGCTAAAATTCCAGCCTAATCAGCTCATGGACCGATGCAGCGTCAGAACCGTTAATTCTGGCCTACACAATAACCGAAAAGGCATGTATGTCTCTCCAAACCCTCTATTCACATACACAGGCATGGCTTTGTCTTCTGTATAATACAATCCATTTATGTATTTAAGAGATCCATAAGGTGTAAATGGCGCACCTATAAAGGGCAGGCGAATTTGTCCGCCATGACTGTGCCCGGAAAGCTGTAGATCAAATGAATAGGCCTGTGCGGTATCCGCATAATCCGGCTCATGCATCAAAAGGACGTTAAAGGTTCCTTCAGGAACACCAGTAATGGCTTTCGCTGGGTCGGGTTTACCGTGTAACAGATCATCCAGACCCGTAACCGCCATGACTGCCCCGCCTCTTTTTAGAAGGTAGGATTTATTCCTTAGCACCCGGAAGCCCGCAGACTCCAGCAGCTCGGTAACCAGCTGGGTATTCTTGTAATCATGATTGCCTAATATCGCAAATTTACCCAATGGCGCACTTAACGCTGCCAGCACCGGTACGGCTTCAACAAGATCCTCAGGATCGCTGTCCACAATGTCACCCGTGAAGCAAATAAGATCCGGTTCAGCTTTGCTTATATGTTTAGCGAGTCGGGTCAGATCCCTGGCATCCTTATTAAATCCGAGATGCGTATCACTGAAATGAACAAGCTTCATCCCTGAAAAAGCGGAAGGAAGCTCCTTAAAGCGCAAGTCCAGCTTAGTGACCTCAATCCAGTTCGGCTCCCCCTGCCATGCATATCCGCTTGTAAGCAATCCTGCGCCGATTACAGCAGCCGCACCCCGAGTCAGGAACTGCCGGCGGGTAATTGTTGACTCGCCACCAGAACGCCCCTTAGAGGTGTCCTTGTGGATCTTATCGCCATTCTTATTGGGAGAAGCCCCAGACGATTGTATCTTCATAGGGAGATTCTCCTTTCTTTACCTTTTCCCCGAAAAACAGATGGTCCAAATAATAACTTATATATTATTTCGGGCAGTTAGAACAATCCGGCATTCTTTCTCCGGAGTTTCGCTGTAAGCGCGTGCAATCCCTTTTTTTGCGATTTCTGATTTTTGAACTCGTCTCAGCATAAATGCTACTTCCAGCGTTTTTTCAAAAGGAAACGGTTCAAGCATTAACGTTGACTTATCCTGCCACTCCGCTGTGATAACACGACCTGACGTAAAACTGAAATCTTCAGTACCTGAGAACCCTTCACGCCACCATGGATGCTCCTCTGATTTCGGACACCCTGGCTCATTTAAGGCCAAATACAAGGACAGATCATCGCAGAATTCTAAAAGGCGGGCATCATAATACAGCTCATCTTCCCCAATAGGCTTGGAAGCTTCAAGTTCCCGATGGATACGTGCTCTGCGTTCCTCTTCATGTTCTTGATACAATGTAAGTTCTGGATAATCGAGTCCCGCAATCTTAATAAGCCGCTCAAAATGCAAGCTGCACAGCAACGCTCCGTACGGTGTGTGTTCCTCGATCTCATCTAATCCACGCTTATAAAAGGTCAACTTAGGCACTACAGGAAAATCAATAAAGGTGTAGGGTGCTTGCTCCGCATCATTCCAGAAAGGGGTCTCATCCAGATCAATCCAGCCCCTATCATGCTGTGCTACTGCCCACAGTACCTCTTCCCGGCGTCCTTCAGTTGGCACATGCTGCTCTTTGAACCCAATGGCCAGCTCTCCGGCAAGTTTCCCGTGATCATGCTGCTTAACCATTACAATTGCTCCATCTTGCTCCCGACAAATCACGATTATTCCTCCTTGTTCCACAGCTAACATTACGTTAACAATGGATATTATAGCATAAATTGGTCAATGTTCTGAACCTGCTCCAGCCCTGCAAGACTTTCCCGCCTCAAGCAGATAAGAGAGTCTTAACAACATAAAAAAAGCTACCCCCAGCGAATGGAATCCACTTTGAGGATAGCTCAATAGATAAACATTTGGCGGTACTATTAATTACACACCTAACCAACGTTTGAACATATGCTTCGTTGTTTGCTTGTTAATTTCTGCAATGGATGTCGTAAGAGGAATCCCCTTTGGACAAGCACGTACACAGTTCTGTGAGTTACCACAGCCATCGATCCCGCCATCCTCCATCAGAGCATCCAATCTTTCGTCAGCGTTCATTTCACCTGTAGGATGAGCATTGAACAGACGTACTTGAGAAATGGCTGCCGGTCCGATGAAATCCGTCTTTTCGTTGACATTCGGGCAAGCCTCCAAACATACGCCACAGGTCATACATTTGGATAATTCATAGGCCCACTGCCGTTTTTTCTCCGGCATCCGCGGTCCCGGTCCAAGATCGTACGTACCGTCAATCGGAATCCATGCTTTCACCCGTTTTAGCGCATTGAACATCCGGGTACGGTCAATGACTAAGTCACGCACCACCGGAAATGTCTTCATAGGCTCAATGCGTACAGGCTGCTCCAGATTGTCTATAAGTGCAGCGCAGGCTTGGCGGGGTTTGCCATTAATCACCATGGAGCAAGCTCCGCACACTTCTTCTAAACAGTTGGAATCCCAGCATACGGGAACTGTGCTGTCACCTTTGGCATTCACAGGGTTACGCTGAATTTCCATCAAAGCACTGATCACATTCATACCTGGACGATAAGGAAGTTCAAATTCCTCGACATACGATGAACTTTGTGGATCGTCCTGGCGGGTGATGATAAACTTTACGTTTTTGGGAGCTGCAGCTGTTTCCGCCATAATGGTTCCCTCCTAAAATTGCCTGATTTTATTTCATGAAGCTTGCCTCGCAAGCTATTCTGTTACTGGAAAGCATTAATCCTTCGAATAATCGCGTACCCGTGGAGGAATCAGCGAGACATCCACTTCGTCGTAGGAGATTTGTGGACCCTCTGCAGTCCAGGCTGCTTTTGTGGTCTTCAAGAACTCCTCATCATTACGATTCGGGAATTCCGGTTTGTAATGTGCACCACGGCTCTCATTCCGCATAAGCGCTCCAAGTGTCATCGCTTCGGACAGCTCCAGCATATTCCAGAGCTGGCGAGTGAAGGCCACACCTTGGTTATTCCAGCGCGATGCATCATTCATATTGATCTTGCGATAACGCTCCTTAAGCTCTTTGATTTTACCAATGGTCGCTTCCAGCTTCGGATTGTGCCGCACCACGGTCATATTAGCGGTCATCCATTCGCCCAGTTCCTTGTGGATCACATAAGCATTCTCTGTCCCTGACATTGCCAATAGAGACTCATATTTGTCCGTTTGCTTTTTGTGGAAGCTATCGAATACGGAAGAAGAGATATCCTGCGATGATTTCTTCAGACCTTTAATGTATTCAACAGCCTTTGGTCCTGCGACCATACCGCCGTAAATAGCAGATACCAGAGAGTTGGCGCCTAGACGGTTCGCTCCGTGATATTGATATTCACATTCTCCGGCTGCAAAAAGACCCGGAACGTTCGTCATTTGATTGTAATCAACCCACATGCCGCCCATAGAATAGTGCACAGCCGGGAAGATCTTCATTGGTATTTTACGGGGATCATCCCCCATGAATTTTTCGTAAATTTCAATAATCCCGCCAAGCTTCACGTCCAGCTCTTTCGGATCCTTGTGAGAGAGGTCCAAATACACCATGTTCTCGCCATTAATGCCCAGCCCTTGATCCACACACACATTAAAAATTTCACGTGTAGCAATATCGCGCGGCACCAAGTTACCGTAGGACGGATATTTTTCTTCGAGGAAATACCACGGTTTCCCGTCTTTATAAGTCCAGATACGGCCGCCCTCGCCACGTGCCGATTCCGACATCAGGCGGAGCTTGTCATCTCCCGGAATAGCCGTTGGGTGAATCTGGATAAATTCTCCGTTGGCATAATGTACGCCCTGTTGGTATACCGCACTTGCGGCTGTCCCTGTATTAATTACGGAGTTCGTTGTTTTGCCAAAAATAATACCCGGCCCGCCGCTTGCCAAAATAACAGCATCCGCAGGAAAAGTCTCAATCTCCATCGTCTTAAGATTCTGGGCACTGATGCCGCGGCATACACCTTCGTCGTCGATGATAGCTGAAAGGAACTCCCAGTTCTCGCGTTTAGTTACGAGACCTTCAGCTTCCCAGCGGCGCACCTGCTCATCCAACGCGTACAGCAGCTGTTGGCCTGTAGTCGCGCCGGCAAAAGCTGTACGGTGCCGCTTCGTTCCGCCGAAACGACGGAAGTCGAGCAGACCTTCCGGTGTGCGGTTGAACATAACGCCCATCCGGTCCATAAGGTGAATGATACCTGGCGCAGCTTCACACATCGCCTTAACCGGCGGCTGATTCGCCAAAAAGTCACCGCCATAGACGGTGTCGTCAAAATGCTCCCAAGGGGAGTCGCCCTCACCTTTGGTATTTACAGCGCCATTGATGCCGCCTTGCGCACATACGGAGTGTGATCTTTTTACAGGAACTAATGAGAATAAATGGACATGCGCACCAGCTTCCGCTGCCTTGATGGTAGCCATCAGGCCGGCCAGGCCGCCGCCCACGATAATGATATCGGATGTTGCCATGATAGTTCACTCCTTTTATCGAAAATATCAGAAAGGATTCTTAAATTAAATGAAGGTCTTTATGGACTGGGCAATGGTTGCTGCAGTTTGAAATTCACTGTCACGGAAAGTAACCAGCGAAATCAGGAACATGAAAGTTACTAATACAAATATGCCAAGACAGAGGTAAGAAGATACCCGCTGTGCACGTGGACCTACGGTGATTCCCCAGCTGATCAAGAAAGACCAGAGACCGTTCGAGAAGTGGAAGCATGCAGCAACGATACCGATAATATACAGTGTCAGCAGAAGTGGCTGAGTCACGATATCATGCATCAGACCGCCTAATTCTTCGTGCTCCACATTACCCACCGCCACCTGAACCCGTGTTTGGAACAAGTGCCAGACGATAAAGATGAAGGTAACAATACCTGTAATCCGTTGCAGGGTATAACGCCAGTTTCTTTCAATGTTGAAACGGTTCAAGTTCGGCTTGGATTGATACGCAATATAAAGTCCGTATACCCCATGGTACAGCAGAGGAAGCCATATACCGAACAATTCCAGGAAGAAAACGAGCGGCAGGCTGTTCAGCCATAACACGCTGTCAGTGAAACCGGAAGCGCCACCCTCTACAGCCGCAAAATTCGTCATCATGTGCTCAATGAAGAAGGCTCCAAGTGGGATAACGCCTAGCAAGGAATGAATCTTTCTGGAATAAAATCCTTTCATACAAAGTAACCCCTTTCCGATTAAAACAGCGTTTTCATTAATGGGTATTCACCGCCGGAACTACATTTGACACAGGATAACGTTGACAATCCAATGACATAATTCCTTAATTTACCGTTATCCTAGAGTTTACCGGACTTAGTTTTATTTTTCACAAAATGTGAATATCTTGTGTCACTTTTCATGTTACTCTTTTTTCGCTTATAAGGGAATTGCAATCTAATTATTAAACGTTATACAATAAACGCATAAGAATAGATTTTATATGATAATAATTCTCATTTAGCAAAACAACATTTTCCGACATAACCTGATTTTCCTTATGTAATAAGAACAGTTACTCTTACGGCTATGAATTTCATCACTACTGATCGTACATCGCATTAGGAGAGGAACTCAATTATGTTTGACGATTTAGATGTTTTTGCAGCAGTTGTGGAACATTCCAGCTTAAACCGGGCCTCACGCCAGCTCAATCTATCCCAGCCCGCCTTGTCTCGCAAAATTTCTAAACTCGAGGAACGTCTGGGGGTCGCACTGTTTAATCGTTATGGCAAACGACTGGAATTAACCGAGGTTGGGCGTCTCACTTATTCCTATGCGCTTGAACAACGGCAGCAGCGTTCCAAGTTTCTGGAAGCCCTTTCCAAATTTAAAGAGGGGGAGCCAAGGCTTGTCACCTTGGGGGCTAGTCTTACCTCACTGCAGACCACGCTTCCGCCGCTGGTAAACGCTTATATGGATAAATATCCGACCGCAGAGCTGAAGCTGATCACAGGCCGAACGCATGAGATCGTATCCTCAGTTAGTGAGGGAAAATCAGATGTAGGTCTGATCGCTTCCTCTATTCAAGAACCCGGGTTACGCTGCATTTCTCTGTTTGAGGATCAACTGCGACTGGTCGTCTCAGAGCAGCATCCTTTAAATTTATCTTCCAAGCTAACCATGGATAATCTATCCCGGCTGCCTATGATTCTCTTCTCAAAGGGGACCTGGTACCGGCGTCTGACGGACGATCTATTCCAGCGCTGCGGGATTGATCCCGATGTGCGCATGGAGATTGACTCCTTCGAAGCCATCGTACGGCTGCTTCCGACTGTCAAAGCGGCTGCGTTGCTGCCAAAGTCTTATCTGCGTCCAGAACTGCTGAACGGCGGCGGGCTGGTGTCCTTACATATCAAGGAGCTGGAGCAGACTCAACGGACCACCTGCCTGATCTACCGTGACGATGGAAGCATGAGCACGGCGGCTCGCAGTCTGGTGCAAGTTACCGAAGAGATGTTTCTGACAGAACGTGAGCGGTAAAGCCGGACCAAATGAATCAAGGGGCGCACCTAGTGATCTCCAAATGAGGTAATAAGTGAAGTACTTATAGCGTAATTAGGGAATTTCTCCCTGAAATTTAGAGATTTTTGTTCAGCAGACTTAAAATCAGGGAAAACTTCCCTAATTTTCGGCTGATTCAGTAACTAATAAAGGAATCCCACTGTTTATTAGGGAGGAATTCCCTGATGTCGTTCATTTAGAGCGAATAGCGGCTATTTTTAGGGAGGTTTTCCCTAATTAGTTCACACCCACTCTGTACATCGTACAAACAAAGAACGCATATCGCCCATATTCCACCGTCACAGATACCACAAATCATCTACTACAGCCGTACGAATATCACACCTAACAACTCGTCCACCGCACAAACCAATATATTAGAACACTACGCGTGGTCTATAGCCATATGGCATAGTGAAATCCATTACTTTTCCTACTCTTTACTCCATAAAAAAGAAGCTGCCCCCAAGTAGAATTCACTACTTTTGAGTCAGCTTCTTTTCCTATGATTCTTGGTTCACAACTTCACTCTCAAAACGGTCAATACTTTCATTAGGACCAATGAGTACCATAACATCGCCTTCACTTAAATAATCATGGGCAGTTGGAGCGACGATTATTCCGCTTTCCCTATTTAGGGCAACAATACTGCAGCCATATTTAGCTCTTGTATTTAAATCAGACAAGCTTCTGCCGTTCATGCAGGACGGTACGGTCAGCTCGACAATTTTATAATCCTTGGACAGTTCAATATAATCCAGCAAATTGGGCGTCACCAGCTGATGTGCCACACGAATCCCCATATCCCGCTCCGGAAAAATAACCCGATCAACCCCCAGCCGCGACAGTGCGCGGCCATGAAGGATAGAGATTGCCTTAGCCACCACTTGCTTGACTCCAATCTCCTTCAACAAAATGGCCGCCAGAATGCTTCTCTCCATATTGTCACCAATCGCAACAATCCCACAATCAAAGTTCCGTACACCAAGCGAGCGCATAATTCCCTCATCTGTAGCATCTGCTACTACCGTATGCGTCAGCTGATCGCTCATTTCCTCCACGCGTTCTTCATGGTGGTCAATGCCGAGCACCTCGTAGCCCATTTCCATCAGCTCAAGCGCCAGGCTTGAACCGAAGCGACCTAAGCCGATTACTACAAATTGCTGTGCTTTCATTTCTAATTAACTCCTATCCAATAATTATTTTACCTTCCGGATACTTATACAGTGGTTTACCCTGTTTGGGACCGAGTGCATACGCTAAGGTTAGTGGACCTAGCCGACCTGCAAACATCGTCAGACAGAGTAGAATCTTACCGATCGCTGACAGTTCCGGAGTTAGCCCCATAGTCAGTCCTACCGTAGCAAAGGCGGAGGTCGTCTCAAACAAGATTGCCAAGAAATTACTGTCTTCAGTTGTGGAGAGTATCATCGACACAGAGGCGATTAACAACAAAGCCAGCAGCGTGATCGTTAATGCCTTGTAGATGCGCTCTTGAGCCAGCCGATAACGGAACAACACAACATCTTCCCGTCCACGCAGCATAGCAATTACAGCACCAATCATCATTGTAAAGGTTGTTGTCTTGATCCCGCCGCCCGTTGAGCCCGGAGAAGCACCAATAAACATAAGAATCACTATAAAAAATTGTGTAGCCTGCCGAAGTCCAGCAATATCTACTGTGTTCGCGCCAGCCGTACGGGGAGACACGGATTGAAAGAAGGCCGATAATATTTTACCGCCGAAATTCAGTGAACCCAGGGTACGAGTGTTAGTAAACTCAAATATAAAAATAACCAAAGCTCCGATCAGAATCAGCCCTGTGCTGGTGGACAGGACAACTTTACTATGTAGAGACAGCCTGCGGGTTACCCGAAACTCCACCAGATCTGACATTACAATAAAACCAATCCCGCCGGAGACAATCAGAAACATCACAATAATATTCACAAGCGGATCATATACATAATCAGTTAAACTGCGAAAATCCCCAAAAATATCGAACCCCGCATTATTAAACATAGACACCGCATGAAATATGCCATAATAAATCGCTTTTCCCAACGGCATATCAAAAGCCCAGCGAATAGACAGCAGCACAGCGGCACAGCCTTCTATGACAAGAGAATATATGAGGACTCTCCGGATCAGTCGCACAATTCCTTCCATAGAGCCCTGATTCATGGCTTCCTGTAGGATTAGCCTGTCCCGCAAAGATATTTTACGCTTTAACACCAGTGAAAATAGAGTGGCCATGGTCATAAAACCTAAGCCGCCGATCTGGATCAGAATCATAATTACGGTTTTCCCAAAAATGGTGAACGAAATTCCGGTATCCAGCACAACAAGCCCTGTAACACAGGTTGCCGACGTTGAAGTAAATAATGCATCAATAAATTCCACGGAATTCCCGCTTGTGCTTGAGATGGGCAGCATAAGCAGCAGGGCCCCTATCAGAATGATCGATGCAAAACCAAGCACCAGTATCTGCGGCGGCGAGAGCTTCAGAAACTTAAATTCAGAAATCCTGCGAAACTGTGAAGCCACTTTGCTCACCTTCTTATCAAAAATTCCAACAAAAAAAGCACTGGAAAACCAATGCTGACTTGGTTCCTGCAGTAAATTAGCCTACGAGGTTAGCTGTCGGATTCGGACTGTGCAGGCTGCCCTATTCGTTCCCAGAACGAAATTCACCCCTGATGAAAGTGCCATTTATCGTGTACACTCCACTTTTCATCACTTCTTATGGTTCCCCCGTTTTCACCAGAAATTCGGCTACTATACAATTGCATACAAATTATATACGTTATTTAGTGAATTCACAAAGACACAATTAATGCTCATTCACATGAAAAAATGCGGTTTAAAGAGACTGCATCAAAAGGAGTGCCTTTTCTCATCACTTTTCCGTGTTTTCCCTGCAATTACACCGATTCTCATCATTCGTGCAGAAATGAACACGATAAAATTCATGGTATAAATTCACATGACTATTCTATACTATCTCTATTACCCATAAAAAGAACATATAATGTTTTTTGTAACCAACCAGGCACTAATACTATAATGGAACATAACATTGTCAGTACATAACAAGGAGGCGTTACATGAATCCCGTCGGCCAGCCCTTACAGCAACGTGCCCTCTCCAAGAGGCTCATCATCTCGGGCATTATCGGTCTTATTCTATTTATTATGTTTCAGATTTCCCCTTCACTGCTTAGTAGCCCTACAGGTGAAGATACCACCGTCATTAGCAAGGCAGAAGCCCGTGACCAAGCCATATTATTCGCAGAACAAAAGCTCAACTACACCGAAGCACCAAACGATCAATGGAATGCACTTTACCAGACGGACTCTTCCTTTTATGGTTATATGTCTCGCGAGAAGCTTGTGGAGGACTACACCAAGAAAAAATTGGATCAAAAATATCCTTTTGATGTCTTTCGGGCAACGCTTACTCCTTCAGCGGAGCAAGAGCCGCAAATCATCGTTGACCTCAATATGTATACCGGTAAGATTGTCGCTTTCTCAAAGGCTGCAAAAGTTGTCTCCGATGAGGGGCCAGGCATTGCTTCCGTTGGTGCAAAAGAGGACAAGGGAGCTGACCTCACTCTAGCGCAGAAGGAGAATCTTGCTCGTCCTTGGCTTCAGGAATGGGAAGTAAATCCTGCCAAACTACAAATTGAATCGAATACAGGAAGCCATGGGCTAGTATATACGGATAGTACTGTTCAGGTCGGCGAATCCTTATTGCACTATTATTTTGATTTCAGTGGAGAGCAGGTATCCAGCTTTAATGCCGGATTCACTGCACCAGCTTGGCATACCTCCTACGTACAAGGACAGACCTCTTTAGCGGAAAAGCTAACATTATTCGGTTACGGTATACCCACACTGATTTTAGGAATTCTGGCACTCGTCTACAGTATTCTTAGAAGAGAGCATACTTCCTTTAAACGTGGAGTATTCCTAAGCTCAGCCTATTTTGTAATCATGATGATCAGCACCTATAATATGCTGCCTGAATCTACGGGTGAAGGGCTAGAAGCACAGATTACCTCTGTCATTATGTTTATCATTTATGCTTTGTACAGCCTGCTGATGTCCTCCTTGCTCTACTTCTCTTTAGTGGGCGGCAATGGCTTATGGCGAAAAGAGGAAGGCATGAACCCTTGGCCCCGCGCCAAAGAGCCCGGCTATGGACAATATGTGTTGGACAGTATCCGGGCTGGTTACATCTGGGCTTTCGTTCTGCTAGGGGTGCAGACGGTTATGTTCATCATATTATCGTTTACCTTGCACAATTGGTCTACTACAGACGCCACCCAATCTCCTTATAACATGAGATATGCTTGGCTTCTGCCTATCGTCGCATGGCTCGCTGGTTTATCTGAGGAAGCCATTTATCGCTTTTTCGGAATTCCTATGCTGAAAAAGGTGTTCCGGAACACTTTTGTCGCTTGCTTGATCACCACGTTGGTTTGGGCGTTTGGCCATACGTTATATCCGATCTATCCCATCAGCTCCCGTCCCATTGAGCTGACCGTAATCGGGCTGCTGTTCAGTTATATTTTCCTTCGTTACGGATTTATTGCTGTCATGTTCAGCCACGTCGTGTTTGACAGCATCCTGATGGGCGCTACGCTGATCTTTATGAAGGAGAGCGTAAATGTAGGCGCGGGTATCTTCGCGATTATTATGCCGTTCATAGTCGCTTACATCGTCTATCGATTTAATCCACCACAGAAACCTAAGCCGGTGGAGCCTTCTTCTTTGATTTAAACTAATGTGAAGACGTAATAAAATTAAAAAAGGGCATCAAAGCAGCTTTAGTCGCTGCTTTGATACCCTTTTTCTTTTGTCACCATTGCTATGAGGTTGGCTCTTCATCCTTGAGCGCATCAAGAATTTGTTTTGCCAGCTTTTCTCCAATAGAAAGTGTACGGAAATCATCCACGGAGGCTTCTTTAATTTTCTTAAGCGATCCGAAATGCTTTAGCAGCGCTTTACGGCGCTTCTCACCTATACCAGGTATAGAGTCCAGCTTGGAGGTAACCATGGACTTCCCGCGCTGTTCACGGTGGAAGGTGATCGCGAACCTATGGACCTCATCCTGAATCCGCTGCAAAAGGTAAAATTCCTGACTGTCCCGGGCTAGCGCGACAGGCTCTGGCGGATCTCCAACCAAAAGCTGAGCCGTCTTATGCTTATCATCCTTAACAAGGCCGCAGACCGGAATGAATAATCCCAGCTCATTCTCCAGAATATCAATAGCAGAGGAGATTTGCCCTTTCCCTCCATCGACCACGATAAGATCCGGTATCGGAAGATTCTCCTTCAATACCCGCTCATATCGCCGCCGAATGACCTCGCGCATCGTTCCATAATCATCCGCACCCACCACCGTACGAACCTTATATTTACGGTACTCTTTTCGTGCAGGCTTGCCATCAATGAAGACAACCATCGCTGAGACCGGATTAGTCCCCTGAATGTTCGAGTTATCGAACGCCTCAATACGGCTCAAGCGCTCAAGCCCCAAGCTCTCGCCTAAGCTGATCGCTGCTCCAGAGGTACGCTCTTCATCCCGTTCAATCAGCCGGAATTTCTCGTCGATAGCCACTCTTGCATTTTGGCAAGCCATGCCAACCATCTGCTTCTTAAGACCGCGTTGTGGCACAAGCACCTTAATGCCCAGCCACTCCTGCAGAATGGAGGCACCACCAGCGGCATCCACGATCCCTGCTGCCGCAGCTTCCTCCGCCGCCGTCGCACGTGCCTCAGCCTCTTCAGCCGATTCAGGAGTATCTTCACCCTGTTGTAAATCCGCTTCTGCTGGAGCAGCTATGGCGATCTCGGGTTTAGTCTCTTTATTAGCCAGAGACTCCTCATCGAGCACATCCGGCAGCAGGATCTCCTGCGGCAAAGCGGGATTATCACTATAATACTGCGTCACATAAGACATAAAGTCACTGTAGGCTTCACCATAGAACGGGAACACGGAGGAATGGCGCTGAATCATCTTCCCTTGTCTCATGTACAGAATCTGTACACACATCCATCCCTTGTCTACAGCATAACCAAATACGTCCCGGTCCTTAGTATCTGTAGTGTTGATCTTCTGCTTCTCCATCAATGCATCGATATGGATAATCTGATCCCGCAGTTCCTTCGCCCGCTCAAAATATAATTCCTCAGCAGCTTCCTGCATTTTTTGCTGTAAATCCTTTTTGACCGCCTCATGACCTCCGCCTAGAAAAGCAGCGATGTCCTGCGTAATCTGCTCATACTCGGATTTCTGAACCTCCTTCTCACACGGTGCCAAACACTGGCCCATGTGATAGTAAAGACAGACCTCCTTTGGCATCACGCCGCATTTACGAAGCGGGTACATACGATCTAGGAGCTTTTTAGTCTGCTGAGCAGCATAACCATTAGGATAAGGGCCAAAATATTTTGCTTTATCTTTAATCACCCGGCGTGTAACCTCAAGGCGCGGGTGAGTTTCATTCGTTATTTTTATATAAGGAAACGTCTTGTCGTCTTTCAAAAGCACATTATAACGCGGCATATGTTTCTTAATCAGATTACACTCTAGAATGAGCGCTTCCATGTTACTGGACGTAACGATGTATTCGAAATCAGCAATATTAGCGACAAGCCGCTGCGTTTTACCATTATGACTGCCTGTAAAATAAGAGCGTACCCGATTCTTAAGTACCTTCGCTTTGCCCACATAAATAATAGTGCCTTCCTGATTCTTCATCAGATAGCAGCCAGGCAGATCGGGTAGTAGTGCCAGTTTATTGCGGATATTGTCCAAAATGATCCCCTCCAGCTAAATTGGACCCATGATTAGTTGGCATTCAGCACACAAAACGCCTCCGGAATGAACCGAAGGCGCTGAGTGGCAGGGCCGAGGCCCGAACAGTAGCATCTATCAATTATTGATGTTTTGCTACGATATTTTTCAGGGATTCTTTGGAGTTCAGTCCCACAACTTTATCTACCGGTTGACCATCTTTGAAGAAGATCAGAGTTGGGATACTCATAACACCAAAACGGGAAGCCGTTTCCGGATTCTCATCCACATTCAATTTTGCAATTTTCACGTCGTCTCCCAGCTCTGTGGACAATTCATCCAAGATTGGAGCGAGCATTTTACAAGGACCACACCAAGGAGCCCAGAAGTCTACTACTACAGTACCTTGACCTTCCACTTCGTTACTGAAGGATTGGTCAGACACGTTCACGATAGCCATGATATTGTTCCTCCTTTAAGTTTTGCGAAGCATTACGCACATCTTAAGCCAAAGCTTAGTTCATGGAAGCTGCTCCGTAATATGAGTTAATAAATTGTTTCATGTAATATGATAACCAAATTACCACTTACCGACACATTACAAGTATAACATATCTTTATGGGATATGTGAAATATCACTCGCAATTATATTGCCTTCAATGTATTTTTTTTGCGTACTCTTTTCTTTACAACCTCCCCAGCATTTCGGTATACTTAAAGAAAGCGCATTAATTGTCAATGACTTATTTCATAAACTAATGTCAATTTGCATCTAATAATACAGGGCTTGTCCCTGTAAGGAGGCAGAAACTATGGATGTTAACGCGCAAGTACGGGACCCACGAGAACATATCAACGAAGAACCCCGCAATGATCTTGGGGATTTAATGACCGGATTTTTCGGAATGACCACGTTTATGACGGTTGTCTTTTTCGGAATGGTCATCCTTAAGTTTATTCTCTCGGAGTAAAGGAATCATCGCACAATAAAAAGAAGCTGTCTCAAAAGTAGTGAATGCTACTTATGGGGCGGCTTCTTTTTTTGGAATAATGAGGGAAAACCTCCCTGATTATAGCTGATATTTGCTATAAATGAACGGAATCAGGGAATTCCTCCCTAATAATCGGGAGAATATCTGTTTTCGCTGACGAATCAGTTCATTTTTAGGGAGACTTTCCCTAATTATCGATCAGATTCAGTATGCCCGCCAGATGCTGCAACCCGAAAGTGTGTTTGAACAAGTGAAAAACAATCAGGACTTAAGACGATCCTGCTTCGTAGCAGGGAAAAAGCGGCGTTTGAGTCCGAATAACTAAAAAAACGAAGAGCAGCGATCCTCCAATAAAAGGGGAATCACTGCTCTTTTGAATTTTACATTATGAATATTCCAGGCTTATCTATTGGCCCCTCTCTGATTCTCCCCATGCAGTGGAAGAACATCCACAAAAGGAGCAATGCGATCCATTAGTCGTTGGCCTTTATAGACCTCTTCACCATCTTTGCTCGTAAAGCTAAGATGTTTCTCCAAGCCATCCAACGGATAATTCGAGGTGTAGAAGGTTGGTTTGCGGTTCATCCGATAATTCAAGATCGCCCCAAGTACATGATCACGAGCCCAAGGATTCAAATTTTCCGCACCAATGTCATCAAAAATAAGTAAATCGCAGCTTTTCATCGTATCAACAGTTTCCTTCATCTTCTGGCCATCCATCATGATCGATTTCAAGTCCTCTATAAAGTCTGGCATGTATACGATCACTCCGGTATATCCAGCAACAGCAAGCTCATGCAGTAAATAACACATCAAAAAAGTTTTGCCTGTTCCAAAAGAGCCATGTAAATAAATGCCGCGTGAAGTCAGGCCTTCCTCTTTAACATTCGTGATATAATCAAATATTTTATTCACAGCCGAGACCCGGCGCGGGTCTTTGCCCATAATATCTATCTCATCATAACCGCCGTTAAGTACACGCTCGTCCACATAAAAGCTACGAATACGTTTGCGGATGTTATCCTGATTATCTTGTGCCACTTTAAGTCGGCATGCCGTCTTGCGTTCATATAGATCTACTGAACCATTCACAGTTTCTACCGTTAGTTTACTATAATGGCCAGGAAAATCATTTGGACACTTCTCTAGTCCTGGGCAGTTCGCACAGTTTCGGCTTTCCTCTACATATTGATACAGGCGACTCATATGAAGCCGCAGTCGTGATTCGTCCAGTTCAGGATGTTCGGACTGTAATGCCTTCACAAGTGGATGATTGAATAACCCCTGTTCAAGATCGCGTTGACGCTGCCGTAGAGTTGGATTGTTGATCGAACGAAGTACATCGCCCATAGACTCCATTGTTCCACCTCTCTTTCATTAAGGCGTTTGCGATACGCCTTTTTTCTTACTAGCCTTAATTTCTGCTGCTTTCTTCATCATCGCCGCGAATTCCTCTTCCGATACTGTTCCAGCACTTCCATCATCCAGCACAATCGGAATTTCCGGTTTATTGGAGCGGCCTGTATTTTTGGCATAAGAACGTGATCGTGTTCCTCCAGCAGCATTAGCCGTTGTCCCCTTGCCCTTCACTTTGGACTGATCTCTAATATATCTTACAGCCTTCTCGTAGGTGTTCACTTGTTTAACCAGCATATTGGAGGCGATAGCCTCTACAAAATTGCGGTTCATCCGCTGTTCTCCACCCGAGGCTACCATAGTCATTAAATAATGAATGAGTACATTAATTACTTCACCGCTCAGCTTATAGTTCAGATCTATTTTCTCGAACATATCCATCAGATGGCTGGGCACTGCACCCGGGAAAAAGGTTTGTAGCAGTCTCGTATAAGGTTCGTTCCGCAGCATCATATTATATTGGTGAATGTCACATTTGGACAAAAATTGTGGCGGTACTTCTACATAATACTCCATCTCAACAGATTGCTCTGGTGGTGCTATAGAATCATCATTCTCTTCGGTCGCACTGGACCGGATAGAAACAACTTTCGCAGCTGCAATTTCACGTTTTTCCTGTCGTTTCATATCTTGCCTGAAATGTTGGCTCGCTTTATATTGCAACGCATCCAGCATGACCTCGCCCTCCGGTGAGAACACTCCATCCTCATCCAGCAAACGACATAAATCCTGCGGACTCAGTTCGTATTTATGAGCAACATAGTTAATTACACCCATTTGAGTATGGTCAAAGCGCAGTTTTTCTACATGAGCCCGATTCACAGACTCCCGTGGAAAACGCAAAATAATGTCACTGTATCCAATTGCCTGCTCTCCGGATTCAAGCGTGCCGGGCTGTCGAACAGAGGCTACCTCTGCCAAAGCTTGCTCCAGCTCATAATCAATGACATGTGTATTAAGTTGAAAAATATCATAAAAAGGCACGGAAATATTCTCTTTGCCTATAGATCTGCGGCTCCACTCTTCCGGCTCGCGATTCCAGAACTGTTCCCGTAAGGACAGCACAGCAAATTTGCCAATCTTATCACGTAACAGCAAGGTTAAATGCTGAGTGGCAAAAAAGTCGGCTGGCGATAGCGGCGGCATTAGCTCATATTCATATAAATAATCATCTGTTTCCGGCACATAGATTCGACAGGTCTGCAACAGACCCACTGCTTCTAACCGGGAAGCCTGATCAATTAAATATTTGCGGCCTTTCTCATTGGGTTCAACACCCAAAGTCATAAATAGCCTGCGCTGTTGCTCCACTCCAGAATAGCCAATGCTATCTGCTGGCACATGTTCAACCAGCAAGCGATAGAAACTGATTGCAAAGGCTCCTACCATAGGTTGATATACAGAGCTAAGCATACGTCCATCTATAACACTAAGACCAAATTCGCGGGAAACGCAGTACCGATGATGTTCGGTGAAATGATGTAAGTTACTCATCCGCATCTACGGATACCCCCTTGTTTACACGAATTCATACAGGATTCTATTCTATCACAAATTAACATAGCGAAAATGTAAATAAAATCCCAATTTCGACTCTTTTCGCAATATAATCAACTTCTTCTTACGAATATCTACCTCTATTAAACAAGAAGAAACGGCTTCGCCGACCTCTAAAGAGGAAGGTATCCCGTTTCTCGCAGAAATATAAGACTGATTCATAACATAGGCTCTTTCAAATCTTTAAAACATCTTGTAACCGCCAAAGCGCAGCTTTTGAATGGTCCATCCACTAAGTATAGCACCTGCAAGACCAGCGACACCTGTAAGATAATCAACAAAGTGGAAACTGGAGAGATGCTCCCAGAGCGACATCGCGTTTCTATCCCAAATAGAATAGATTACGACGGGTAGAATAATAAGTACGAATAGATAAGCGGGAAACCAGGTTGTCTTCATTAACATGTTAAGAATAAAGCCGATACCAAACATCATCACAAAGAATAAAACGGCTAGGATAAACACTGGAATAAATCCCATCTTACCGTCTCCACCCCTTTCTATAAAGAAGCGCACATCTTTTACAAGCTAGTAGTAAGTTTACTAGAAAAAATGTCACGAAGCAATGAACTTTATTCAAATTCACGCACTAATTCGCACACTTAGAGGATGCCTCCGTTTGCTCTTGGCGGCTTGATTGCGATACAATGCAAGTAGATTAATCAGATCATACATAGCCTATGAAGCAGATGCTTCGTAAGACTAAGTTTATGCTTCAATTGCGAGTTTTACGCGATGTTATTTTGGGCGAGGCTTATGCTTCGTAAAACTAAGCGTATGCTTTCGAAGCAAGTTTTACGCGATGTTATTTTGGGCGAGGCTTATGCTTCGTAAAACTTTTAAGGAGTGAGATCATGATCGAAGCCGCTATGACACTGGAAGGCTGGTATGCCCTGCATGACTTCCGCTCTCTGAACTGGACCGCTTGGACGGCAGCAGATGATGAAGAACGTGCCGTTGCCCTGGAAGAACTACATGCTTTTATGCAGGAATGGAGCCCTGTTGAGGAAGCTAAAGAAGGCAGCACCGCAGTATACTCCATAGTGGGCCAAAAGGCCGATTTTGTAATGATGTTTTTGCGCGAAAGCCTAGAAGCTTTGAACCAGCTTGAGACCGCCTTTAACAAAATCGCTTTTGCTCAATATACAACCAAAGCTTATTCATATGTAAGTATTGTTGAATTAAGCAACTACGCTGCTGGTGGCAGTGGCAGCGACGGCAGCGACCCTATGCAGAATCCGCATGTTGCCGCACGTTTAAAGCCTATTTTACCGCAAGCGAAACACATTTGTTTCTATCCTATGAACAAAAAACGCGAGCTTGCCGATAACTGGTACATGCTTGATATGGACAAACGCCGGGAGCTCATGGCTTCACACGGGTTAATTGGACGTTCATATGCAGGTAAAGTGAAGCAAATTATTACCGGCTCCGTCGGTTTTGATGACTGGGAATGGGGCGTGACTCTGTTCGCTGAAGATGCACTGCAATTCAAAAAGCTGGTATACGAAATGCGTTTTGACGAAGTAAGTGCTCGCTACGGCGAATTCGGACCTTTTTATGTCGGCAATCTGCTGACAGAAGAATCTTTTGAAGAAATGCTCAAGCTGTAACAACAAAAAAAGGGTGTGTCTCCAGTTCGCATGGAGACACACCCTTTTTAACTGCCATATTATTAGATTAAGACACCGAAGTTCCTGAATCCTCATCTTCGTTATCCTCATCATCTTCACGTAAACTTTCCAGATATTCAGCCGTGGCCCGATCCCGAGCGCGCCCTTTATCCTTCAGGCGTTCGATACCAGGGAGAATGAGCAGATCAATTTCCTTCTGAACGATATAAGCCAGATCATACTGGTTCTGATCCTCCAGATAAGATCCAACCTCTATCAGTCCGTTATAACGGTCCAATTCTTCCCGAGTCAGCAGTCCGCGTACCTGTACGCTGCAATGGCGCATCTTATAAGAATCTTCCTTTTTTCAGAACCAGCGGAATTCCGCCGATAATGAACAAGTAGCGCATATCTACAACTTTTTTCAACTGAGCTGCAGTCCAGCCCTTGTAAGTTTTGCTGCCTACTACAGCGATTCCTTGGCCTTTGCCTAGGGAAGCTACGGTTCCTTTATTGCTGAATGCGAATTTCTTCGGCTGTTGATTGCGGATTGCCGCCACCAAATTATGCGCACAGCATTCACCCTGCTGCATAGCAATTTGAGCGGTTGGCGGGTAAGGGCGTCCTTCCGGATTAATCATAAGGGAGCCATCACCAATAATGAAGATATTCTCTTGGCCCGGTGCACGTAGATATTCATCTACCTTCACGCGCCCACGCATAGCTTCAAATCCGGCAGCCTCAATAAGACGATTGCCACGGATTCCGCCTGTCCAAATAATTGTGGAGGCTTTGATTTCTTCGCCTGATGCCAGAATTACCCCGTTTGGCAGACACTCCTTGATCGCAACACCCATCTTGAAGGTAACTCCCTTTTTGGTGAGCAAGTCCATCGCATACTCAACAAGCTCAGGAGCGAAACCAGGCAGTGCTGTCGGAGCAGCCTCTACGTTATATATATTAACCATACTTGGATCAACGTCATATTCTTTACACAGTCCAGGGATACGGTCAGCTAATTCAGCTACAAATTCGATACCGCTAAAGCCGGCACCACCGACAACAAAATTAATATGCTCCTGAGCATTGTTCTCGTTCTTGTACTTAGCGAATTGATATTCAATATGCTCGCGAATTAAACGAACGGAATTGATGCTCCGGATTGTCAGTGCGTATTTATCAAGTCCAGGAATACCAAATGTTTCAGGCTCTCCACCTAAAGCAATGACAAGATAATCGTACGATAGGGTACCATCCTCCAAAATAATCTTTTTCTGCTGAGTACGAATTTCCTGAACAGATGACTTCACGAGGTCGATCTTGAATTCATCGATTAGTTTCGAAATGGACACCCGAGTGTGTTCAATACTGTCCGTACCCGCCGCAGGCATATGTAGATGGGTAGTAAAATAGTGGTACTCGTGACGGTTTACAAGCGTGACATCCGCTTCATTATAATTCAAAGCCTTCTGCAAGCGCTGTGCGGTCAAAATACCCCCATAGCCCGCGCCTAAGATAACGATTTTGGGAATACTACTCATGTTCCGGCTCCTTCCAAGAGGTAAATCTGTCTTTGTATTTTTTATTGAAACAATGTACGGTCCTTTTTGTGAATTTATACACTTATATTTAGAAGAAATTCCAATCAAACTTGAAGCATTTCTAAATTGACCATATCCATTGTAAACCTTAGTGTAGCATTAATCAAACATTAAAATACTAAAAAACGTCACACTTTTATTGACTTCTAAAGTCTTTCTTTGCAGGTATGTGTCACAATGATTATAATAAGAAGGTACACAAGTATGGCAAAATGAATATATCAACTCGGAGGTGTAATATCCCGTGACCCAAGAGCAATCCAGCGTTCCTATGAGCGACCTTTTAATCATAGGTGGCGGGCCAGCTGGCATGTTTGCCGCATTTTACGGCGGAATGCGTCAGGCATCAGTAACCCTTATTGAAAGTATGCCCCAATTGGGGGGACAACTTGCTGCCCTTTATCCAGAAAAATACATTTATGATGTGGCAGGTTTTCCAAAAGTAACAGCACAAGAATTGGTCGACAACCTGTCTCGGCAAATGGATATGTTCCAATCCAATATCCGGCTGGAGGAGAAAGTGATTTCTGTTCAAAAACGGGACGAACGTCATTTTGTGGTTACAACCGATGTAGCCGAATACCACAGTAAGGCGATCATCATTACAGCTGGTGTAGGTGCATTTGAACCTCGTCGTTTGGAATTACCCAACGCTGGACGTTTTGAAAAAGCAAACCTCCATTATTTTGTAAATGATCTAAACGCCTTTAAAGATAAAAAAGTTCTGATCAGCGGAGGCGGTGACTCTGCAGTTGACTGGGCGCTCATGCTGGAACCCATCGCTGAACAGGTAACCCTGATTCACCGCCGGGATAAATTCCGTGCGCATGAACATAGCGTTGAGAACCTGATGGCTTCCAAGGTTAACGTAGTTACCCCTACTGAAATTACAGAGCTGCATGGTGATGAGTTCATTACCAAGGTTACATTGTCAAATATCAAGACCAAAGAAACTCAAGAAATTGAAGTGGACAGCGTTATTGTTAACTTCGGATTCATCTCTTCCCTAGGTCCTATTGCCGAATGGGGTATTGATATTGAAGGGAACTCCATTGTTGTTGACTCGCGTATGGAAACAAGCATTCCAGGCATTTTTGCTGCCGGCGATATCACAACTTATCCTGGTAAGCTGAAGCTGATTGCTGTAGGATTTGGCGAAGCTCCAACGGCTGTGAATAATGCTAAGGTGTACATTGATCCAGAAGCGAAGCTTTCACCGGGTCACAGCAGTAATATGAAACTCTAATCTATTAACACAATAAAAAAGGGTATTCTTACAGACCTGTTGATAACAGCCTGTGAGGATACCCTTTTATGTTTGTTTGTGCCTCGCGGTTTTATATATGTAGCCTGCTACAAAGTTATCCTTTGCGCTTTTTAATGAAGAACCGCATGTACTGGAGAGTGTAAGTTTCGTTTGCGAATTTCAACGAGTAGAAGAGCGATGAAATCATGCTCTAGTTGCAGCTCTATTGCTCTATGGTAAGAGTCAAGCAGCATCTCATCCGACAATTCAACCATAAACTTCATCTACCTTTCCTTTATTTGGATCTGAATCTATCATATCAAACTATCATTTTTCGAACAAGCGTTCGCGTTATCCACAAGTACATGTGGAAATCCTGTGTATAAAATGTGTGTAAGCGTTATAAAGGTACTAGCTACACAGTGGACTATGGGGATAATAGTTATACACAGGATTGAACCACTTGTATACAGCTAAAAATATATTTTTATTGTAAATAAATTACAATGTTATTTACCCCAAAAGAACGCAACTAAACGCAATTTTATCTTACTACTCTATTATCGTCAATTCTTAAAATAATTGTTAATTTATTGAGGTCTTGTATTAACCTCCAAAATCCATATTTTCCCCGAATAATCCACAGCATAATCAAAGCCCAGCTCACCTATTCCCGGAAAATGCCGTTCCATAATTCCGATACATACATGGGTTAGTCTCCGCATTTCTGCTTTCTTCGCTGAAGCTTTAATCCGCGGCAACGATCTACGAAGTCCTTCACGACATGATAGCATCGTTCCCCCTTTACAAAGATTGGTTACGAACAGACCTGGCCGAGCCAATCTCCCTACCATGGAGCGAAATTCCCAAACCTCACCATTCTTAACTACTTTGACCCGATAATCAATAGGCCGTCCACCGATTCTCGCCAGGGAAATCCCTTGTTGAATCAAATATCTGCGTCTTGCCTTCACAGTATTAAGCGCACGTCTCATGGATCCAAAATCCTTGTAAATTCGAGTTCTGTCCATATAGGTGAATCCATAACCGCGACTATCCCGAAAAACTTTGATTACACCGTAACCTCCGCCACCCACAATAGGTTTAATGACAACATTTCCATATCTACGAAGCATTGCCAGGAGCGTTTCTGCCCTGTACCCCCTCGTCATTGGGATATAGGGTGCAACCCGAGCGTCGGTCAGCAACGCCTCTGTCTTCAGCCACTTACTGGCCAATTGTCTTCCTGCCATCGTCCTTTCCCTCCCTTCACAATCCAGCCTACCCTATACATTACTCAGAGAAGGTCTCGCCCTCTTGTATGATTGTCCGTGTAAGATGCCGCTCTTAGCAAAAAGGGCTTAGTGTTTAGCACAGCATCAGTCGACAGCGACAGGGTACAACCGCGGATTTTGTAGATTCAGTTCTCAAGAAATTCGACATCATTATCTTAATGGATGAGTTCACTATAACTAGAATAATCTTCAAAATCGTTGTATTATTAATAGCGGTTACATTTTCAATTTCTACTATTATAGTGAGTACTAACAGAATCACTAAAAAGCACAGCGCGGGGAGGGCTCAGAATGGCACAGTTTTTTGAGGTTTTATATTGGGTGGCTATGCTTGGGATGTCCATTGTATTGGCTGGAACGACTATACTGATCTGCGCCATTGGCTTTAAATTTATTAAAGACAAACGCAGAGCACTGGGTACGGGCTGTATCGCCTTCTCCCTTGGAGCTGCAGCACTCATCGTATTTATGATTAATTACAAGTTTATTATTCCAGCCTAATGTACGCAGGGACTGCCTATAAACAGCTTATTTCTATGCACAGACGGTCCGACCATCGCAAAAAACAACAGAGCAGCGATTCTCCAGTTATGTGGAGAATCGCTGCTCTGTGTTTTTAAACAATAGCTATCTGCTTCAACAGTGTCGTTAACCCATGAGCATTTCGGACCCAGATGACGTTATTTGCAGATTTTCAACCTTTGAGGCGTGGTTTCGGACTCCAGTGACACTATCGCTTAGAAAGAGCTTCATATTTACTGATTTTCATAGCAATAGCGGCAATGCGGTCCGTTGGCACCACAAATATGGGAAAATGCGGCGTTTAGGGTCATCTGTGTCCGATACATGGCTTGCGATACATGGTTAGCGATATATCGTTCGTGATACATGGTTAGCGATATATCGTTTGTGATACATGGTTAGCGATATATCGTTTGCTTCCTATGTAAAAGAATAAAGAACTACCCCAGCGCCCATTAAATGACTTCTGAGAAATTCCCCTATTACTCATAAATCCAGCGACAGGCGTATCATATCTATGACTTGAATCCCATTTTCAAAGATTTCTTCACTGTAATGCCTAATAAAAAAATCTCTATCAATGCCGGTGATTCTGAATCCACATTTCTGATAAAGTGCCAATTGTCCAACACTCGAATTACCTGTGCCAATTTCAATGGTTTTTGCTCCAAGCAGCTTGGCATTCTGAATCGCATGGTTCAGCAGCTGCTTACCTATTCCTTGCCCGTGTTTATTTTCGTCGACGGCGATATTTACGATTTCTACAGTCTCCGGTCTTGTCTGCAGCACAACGTAGACTCCGATGATGCTGTTATCGACCTCAGCCACACAACATAACCCTCTTTGTAAATATCCGTTAACTAAGCTCTCCGAAGGATCTGCTAATAGAAGTAATTCTAATGGAGGCTGTTCACCAGCTTTTAATTTTCTGATTTCCATTTCCATTTCCGAACTCCTTGTGATGATTTTTGTCATTGAGAATAAAAAAAACTCCAAGCCTGTGTTGTTAGAATCCAACACGGGGCTTGGAGCCGTGATTGCTGTGATTAGCAAGGCTCTTCGTTAGGTTTCCCTGCATCCGTAGCTGTCCGGAAGCTTGAACCGCAGCCGCAAGTTGCAGTAGCGTTAGGGTTGTTGATGGTGAAACCACCCGTCATGCCGGATTCTTCAAAGTCGATTTCGAGACCATCCAGGTAACGAAGGTTCTCCTTCTCCACAACCACTTTCATGTCTTGAATGTCCATATATACGTCCTGATCGGTTTCATTATCATCAAAGCCCATAGCGTACGAGAATCCACTACAACCGCCGGGCGTTACTCCAATACGGAGGAACATGTTCGGTACTTCTTGTTCAGCAAGCATCGCCTTTAATTGTTCTGCTGCCTTTTCACTAATATTAATCATGATCTCATCCTCCTACAAATTCGTCTCCCTTCATAAGCGGAAACTTATGTTTAAGGGACCTTCCGGCCAAAAGTTATTTCTTAAAAATATAAGAAAGTATAAGTGTTCACCTATTCTTTATGTCTTATATTTCTCGCTTAAACGCTTATCAACTTTATAAGGATGCCAATGACGTTTATGCTTGATAAATTCAGTATAACCGACTATTCCGTTACCCTCAAGTCACAACTGCCTTCGGCATGACCCTTCACAGCAAAAAACACCATCAATATCAAGCTGTTGATACCCTTAGGAGAGTAGGTTTATAATAGGGAAGGCACTCTAAGTAAAAATTCGGAAATTTGTCACGGAGGCAAGCTCGCCTCTTTCTTTTTTAGAATGAACAGCTACCACTTGGGTACGTCTGGAATTTATCTTCGAGCAATCTGCTCGTAAACTTTCAGGAGGAAATCATAATATGTCTACTCTTTTTACCCCCCACACGGATGCCCGAATGGCGAACATTATTGATAAGGTTCGCAGCGGCGAAAGATTGAATTTGGAAGATGGCGTTTATTTATATCAAAGCAACGATTTACTTACCATTGGCCAGCTAGCGAATGAAGTCAATATCGCCAAGAATCACAATCGGGTATATTTTATCGAAAACATGAGTCTATATTTCACCAATGTTTGCGAATCGCACTGTGCATTCTGCAATTTCCGCAAAGATGATGGAGAAGAGGGAGCCTATACCCTTTCCGGTCAGGAAATGGTGCAATATGTCGAACAGCATATCCACCCAGGCGTACGCGAATTCCATATTGTTGGTGGCCATAACGACAAGGTTCCCTTCCAATATTATGTGGATTCTTTAAAAGCTTTGAACGAACGTTTCCCTGAGGTTACCTTAAAAGCCTACACTGCCGCTGAAATTGATTTCTTTACCCGTATTAGCGGTTTGAGTATTCGTGAGGTACTGGAACAATTGCGTGCTGCTGGACTGAAAACACTCACCGGTGGTGGTGCAGAAATATTATCCGACCAATATCGTAAAAAAATGCGTGTAGATAAAGCTAATGTGGAAGAATATCTGGAAGTCCATCGGACAGCACATCAGCTTGGGATGAAGACCCATACCACTATGCTGTACGGCTCCATTGAATCTCACGAAGACCGTATCCGCCATATGATGCAAATCCGTGATTTGCAGGACGAAACCAATGGCTTTATGGTATTCATTCCATTGTCCATGCAGCCTAAGAATAAAAACGCTGGCATCATGCGCCGCAACTCTGCTTATGAGGATCTGAAGACCATTGCGATCAGCAGATTGATGTTGGACAATTTCGATCACATCAAAGCGTACTTCATTAACATTGGCCCTCAGCTTACTCAAGTCGCGCTGAACTTCGGTGCATCAGATGTGCATGGCACAATTCTAAAAGAACGTATCAGCCACGCAGCTGGCGCCTTAACACCGGAAGGTCTGACTCGCGACGAATTGATCTGGCTAGTGAAAGGTGCTGGACGAATTCCTGTCGAACGTGACACTTTCTATAATGAAGTTAAGGTATACGAATAAGAAGACTACCTGAGATTTGTTATCCCATATTGGAAAGGAAGTTCGGTCAGCATGAGAACAATACTCGTTCTTGGCGGTGGCTACGGCGGCCTAGCCTTAATTCAAGAATTACTCAATAATCATCTTCCTCATGATGTTGAAATTATCTTAATTGACCGAATGCCTTATCAAGGAATCAAAACGGAATATTATGCGCTCGCCGCAGGTACCGTAACTGATTATCACCTGCGCATTCATTTTCCGGTTCACCCCCGGATTACTGTCCGGTACGGTGAAGTGAGTTCCATTGATTTGGAGAGCAAAATAGTCAGTATGGAGTCCGGTGAGATTGTATCTTATGATCTCCTAGCCATTGCTCTTGGCTGTACCGACAATTACCACAACATCCCTGGTGCTGATCAATATACCTGCAGCATCCAGACCTTTGCTGGTACTCGGGAAACCTACCGCCGTTTAAATGATGTGAAGCCTTACGGAACGATAAACATCGTAGGTGGAGGATTAAGCGGTGTTGAATTAGCCGCAGAGCTTCGGGAGAGCCGTCCAGACCTTAACATCGCTATTCTGGATCGCGGTGAACGTGTTTTGTCTGCCTTTCCGGCAAAGCTGTCACAGTACGTAGAGGAATGGTTTCATCACCATCAGGTGCAAACGCTGGGACGAATCTCTGTATCTCATGTAGAGAAGGATTCGATTTTTAACGGTACCGAGGAAATCCTTTCAGATGTGACAGTATGGACCGCAGGGATTCAACCTGTAAAAGTAGTTCAAGATTTGAATGTGTCGAAGGACCGTGGTGGACGGATTATGCTGGATGAGTATTATCGTATACCGGATTATCCGGAGGTATATGTGATTGGCGACTGTGCCAGTCTGCCATTCGCACCAAGCGCACAAGCCGCTGGAGCACAGGGTGAGCAGGTAGCTCAGGTTATCCAAGCGACCTGGCGCGGTGAGACTCCTAAGCTTCATCCTATTCGCCTGAAGGGTACTTTAGGGTCACTAGGAAAAAAAGCAGGATTCGGACTTATGGGACAACGCTCCGTCAAAGGACGGGTTCCCCGCATCC
The DNA here is from genome assembly GCF_037975345.1 of Paenibacillus sp. FSL P2-0121. Taxonomy (NCBI): domain Bacteria; kingdom Bacillati; phylum Bacillota; class Bacilli; order Caryophanales; family Paenibacillaceae; genus Paenibacillus; species Paenibacillus sp. FSL P2-0121. The sequence goes on from NZ_CP150245.1 coordinate 5,894,235, forward strand.
TCAAGAGCGGAGTGCTCTGGATGTCGAAACGCACTTTAGGATAAGCCTATGATTGGTTCATAAGTATTAAATGAAGCTACTCTCAGATAAACACGAGAGTAGCTTCATTACGTTATTGGTGCGTATACCCTTCGGACTCAGATGACCTTATTCGCAAATTTTCAGCCTTTGAAGGAGAGTTTCGGACTCCAGTGAAGTTATTGCTTATAATGAGGTTCATTTATGCTGTTTTTCAAGTGAATAGTGACTATGGGGTCCGATAGCAATCCAAATGTAGGAAAACACTCAATATAAGGTCGCCTGAGTCCGGTGGCACCTTCACGGTAGCCCCTGCACTCTCCAATATGTTGCCTAATCGATCAAATTGGTGGATTTTGTTCAAGTAAGGTTCCAAAAAGAGGGAGCACTCCATAATTTAGATTATGGAGTGCTCCCTCTTTTTTTCTCGAGAAATTTAGTCAAGATCTATATTAAACCAAGCCTCAAGCTCTTTGATCTTGGCCTCAATTTTCTCTTCTAGCTCTGCAACAGTGTCTGCTGCAATAATGTCACCTTCAACCATGGCGAAAGGCATTAAATAACACTCTCCACAATTGTTCAGACAACCGTATTCAATGACATCATAATCTGGATTTTCCTCCAGCTTATGCATTAGCTTGTCTGTTCCGTGACCCATGTTGCTGGAACAAAATTCAATAATTGGTCTCATGATGATCTCCCTATTCCGCCTAACCATTTTATTTTTTAACTTTTTGTACTATAATGAACTTACGAAAGGAGTGATTGAGAAATGAGTGAGAATGCACAAAGCACCGAAATGTATGATGAAGTACTAGAAGTGCTGGATAAGCTTCGTCCGTTCCTGCAGCGCGATGGCGGTGACGTAGAACTGGTCGATGTGGAAGACGGCATCGTTAAGTTGAAACTTATGGGTGCCTGCGGCAGCTGCCCAAGCTCCACGATCACCTTGAAAGCCGGGATTGAACGCGCCCTCCTTGAAGAAGTAGAAGGCGTTGAAGAAGTAGTTCAAGTATTCTAAATCCCGTTCAATAACCCTCCCGATTCTCCTGTATAGGAGATCGGGATTTTCTTATTATAGAGGATTTAACATTCTCTCACAACCTTAGAACATAAAACCCGCAAGCCAACTTGGCTGCGGGTTCTTGTTATGACTATAGACGAATTTAGCTTCATTCCTTAAAACGCTGGAATGATCGCACCTTCGTACTTTTCTTCAATGAAAGCTTTAGCTTCTGGAGAATTCAGGGCAGCAACCAGCTTTTTGATGGCTTCGGAATCTTTATTATCTTGACGGGTTACCAAAATGTTAGCATAAGGGGAATCTACACCCTCGATGAACAATGCATCTTTAGTTGGCACAAGACCAGCGTCTAGTGCAAAGTTCGTGTTGATCAAAGCAAGGTCTACCTCATCCAGTTGACGTGGGAGCATAGCTGCTTCCAACTCAATGATGTCGAGATTTTTCTTGTTTTCAGTGATATCTGCTTTTGTTGCAGCAATGTTTGTATCATCTTTCAAGGTAATCAGACCATTTTTTGCAAGTAGGATTAGTGCACGGCCACCGTTAGTAGCATCGTTCGGAATGGCAACTTTTGCACCATCAGCCAACTCATCGATTGATTTGATTTTTTTGGAATAAGCTCCAAAAGGTTCAACGTGAACGGATGCAACAGAGACCAGGTCGGTTTTATTATTTTTGTTTTGGTCATCCAGATACGGTTGGTGTTGGAAAAAGTTAGCGTCTAACTCCTTCTCATCAAGCTGCACGTTAGGTTGAATATAGTCAGTGAATTCTTTGATTTCAAGTGTAATTCCATCTTTTTCAAGCAATGGAGCAATAGCCTTCAAAATTTCAGCATGAGGAACAGGTGAGGCACCAATCACCAATTTTACTGGATCTTTAGTAGGTTCACTTGTTGCTTCTGCGTTTGGTGCTGTTGTAGCAGCCGAGCTCCCAGCATTATTAGATGCATTGTTGTTACCGCAAGCCGCAAGCACCGCAACCAGTGTCAGGCTAAAAAATGTAAGTAGTACTTTTTTCATTGTAAATCCCCCTCTAATCTATATTTTGTATTGAATAAGGATATATATGGATGTACCTTATTTCCGTGTGTAATGTTTTACGAGTCGGTCACCGGCCATTTGTAGCAATTGCACCAGTACGACAATAAATATTATAGAAACAATCATAATCTCCGTCTCATAGCGGTGGTAGCCGTAACGAATCGCCAAGTCACCTAATCCGCCGCCCCCAACCATACCAGCCATTGCTGTATAGGAGACCAGTGTAACCAGTGTGATCGTAACTCCAGCGAGCAGGCCTGGACGAGCTTCTGGCAAAAGAACACGCATAACGATTTGGTTCGTCGATGCTCCCATACCTTGTGCGGCTTCGATGACTCCGCGGTCTACCTCTCTTAACGACGTCTCTACCAAGCGGGCAAAAAACGGAGCTGCACCAATCACCAGAGGTGGAATCGTACCGAGTACACCAATGGAGGTTCCAACAACGGCTTTGCTGAAAGGAATTAGAGCCACCATCAAAATGATAAAGGGTACGGAACGTAGAATATTTACAAGTAATGATAAGACCGAGTAAGTTACTCTGATTACTATACTATTCGATTTCCCCCATAAATACAATAGAATTCCGAGTGGTAAACCAAGAATAATTGTGAACAATCCGGAAAAAAATATCATTTTTATAGTAGCAACCGTAGCATCCATCATTTCTTGCCAATTTAGATCTGCAAAATTCATTACGAAATCACCTCCACATCAAGGCCTTGAGCAATTAGCCTGGAGATCGTTACAGCAATCGCCTCAGCTGGCCCTTCGAACCGCACAATCATCTGTCCATAAGGCACATCTTTAATCGTTGAAATGGTACCATGTAAGATTGCAAAGCTTACACCCGTATCACGCACGACATCGGATAGTGCCGAGCCGTAAGTTTTTTCTCCGAAAAAAGTAATTTTGACAGCTTGAGAGTTATCCCCGGCAGCAGCATCAAGCGCCACTCGAAGAGGTCCTTCATTCTGTGTCTCACTGCGGATGAAATCGCGTGTAACCTCATGCTGCGGCTTGAGAAATACCTCTGTAACTTTGCCTTGCTCAACAATCCCACCACCATGAATGACCGCGACACGGTCGCAGATGCTCTGGATTACATGCATTTCATGTGTGATCAGCACAATGGTCAAATGGAATCTTTTATTAATATCGAGCAGCAGCTTAAGAATGGAATCTGTTGTCTGGGGATCAAGCGCAGAAGTGGCCTCGTCACACAGCAGCACATCAGGGTCACTGGCTAGTGCCCGGGCGATGCCGACCCGCTGCTTTTGTCCTCCAGATAACTGAGAAGGAAACTTATCTTTATGTTCTTCAAGCCCAACTAGAGCGAGCAGGTCTTTGACTTTTGTATCAATAGCTGTTCTCGACGTACCTGCAAGGCGCAGTGGAAAGGCAATATTATCGTACACGGTCGCTGAAGACAGCAAATTGAAATGTTGAAAAATCATCCCAATCTTGCGCCGCTGTTCCTGCAGCTGACCTTGGTTAAGACTGGTTAGCTCAACACCGTCTACCCAGACCTCTCCTTCTGTCGGACGTTCCAACAGATTAATGCAACGGATCAATGTACTTTTCCCGGCTCCAGAGTGGCCGATGACTCCGAATATTTCACCTTTCTCGATGGACAGATTCAATCCAGAAAGTGCTGTTGCCGCATTACTCCCTTTTCCATAAACCTTTGTTATCCCTTTTAGATTAATCAACTCTCGTCGCCCCCCCTTTATACTTCACTTATTCTATACAAAAAAACCTCCAACGATCGATGCAGATCGCAAGAGGCTCTGTGGGTTTATTAAGACAATGCCTTCTCATCTGCCAACGACCGCAACCTGCGCCATTGTAGGAATTAGCACCATGACATTTGTACAACGCTTCCCGCGCTGGATACAAATCGGTTGCCGGGCTTCATCGGGCCTATCCCTCCGCCGCTCTCGATAAGATAAAGTTATGAAATTATATTTTTTCTGAAATCGTACATACTTTAATGCAAGCATAAGTATAGTGAGTTTATCTATTTTTGTCAAAAGGAAATATATTGAACAATTACGATTTTATGCTCTTTACCTTGCTTATTTCCTTACGCAGCTGTTCATTGCTGTAGCTGAATGCCGCGATTAATGTCTTACAGTTCATTTCGAGCGATTGTTTTAAATCCTCAAGATGGCTATCCAGATCCTCGAGCTGAATTTTGTCATGCAGACCTTGGTGCCGCTGCCACAAATCATCCTGCATTTCGGAATTCATATAATGAATTTCAGCATTTCTGCGCTTGCGTAAATTCTCCAATGGATCGCGGTAGGAGTTCTTAATCTCTTCCAGTTGATCCGCTAATGCAGGATGCACATTCAATAATTGAAGCTGACGCAGCACTGTAAAGTAAGAAAAGTGCGTTTTTAATTTGGATGTTTTGAGATCATAAAAATGATTCAGTACCGTCCCAAGCTTGTCCAGAAGAGAGAAAACCCGGATAAAGCCATCTTTATAAAAATAAACATAACGTGCATAATCGCCCTGTTCCACCGGTGTCATATCATCCATATAACCCGCAATCACTAATTTCCGGTAAAAAGCGGCCGCGAACCAACTTTGCTCCAGTTCATCCAGAGAGGAAATCAGCCCACGTGTCCAAATCTCCAGCTTGCGGTATTCATGGTCATTATCCTCATGGGCACTCATTTCCTTGCGCAGCAATGCTGCAAAAGTGGCCATATTCTCCATCGCATCAGCCAACACACCGCTGTTCTTTCGAGGCGGCTCTCCAAGTAATACCCGCAGCATATCCCAGTCCTCCTAAAGTTTTGTTCAGCGTCTGCTTCCATGGACTGCTTCGTACAAAACTCGCGACGTAAGCATCGGCCAATCAGCTCCACGATATACCGATTTCCACTTTATTATTCCGCGGGTGAAGCACCTCTATCCACGGAGGGAATGTTCTACCAAGGCGGTGGAATCATTGGGCTCGTTACATTTTTTCCAGACACGACACTACTCGAGCGATTTAGCTGCCAGACTCTTACACTCATATAACATAAGACACCAAACAAACTGGCAATCAGCAAAATATGAGCCAAAGCGGCAAATATGTACAATCTTTCATTATCTAAGGTGTAAACCACAGCCGCCCCACTAAATACCTGCATCAAGCATAACAGCGCTGCAGCTATACCTAGCGCTCTAAGCTCTGGATAATCCTTATGTTTCCAAAATGCTAAATGCCCGAGCAGCGCAGTAAGCATGAATAAGATTAAAGCCGCAATCCGATGTGTAAAAACAACACCTACTCCTCCGGAAAGCTCCGGAACCCATTCTCCATTACAAAGCGGCCAACCCGAACACCCGCCTTGTGAATCCGTATGACTTACAAAGGCTCCAATATACACGACAATATAAGAATAGATGGCAGTAAAACAGGTTAAATTGCGAAAAGCCTTACTTACGGGCTTCTTTTGAGCCTCCAGTATATGATCATATTCGCGCGCTTCATGCCATCTCTTGGTTCCAAGAGCCAACATCATAGCGCTCGAAAAGGCGATCAAAGAAAAACCCATATGCAACGCCATTACAGCAGCGGATTGGGATTTAATTACTGCAAGCGCTCCCATACCACCTTGAACGATGACGAATACTAAGGTCATAAATGCATATCCCAGCAAATCGCGCCGAGTACGGGCATAACGCCAAAAAGCAAACATCGAGGCAAGTGAGAATAACCCTGCCAAACCGCTAAACAAGCGATGGGTGTATTCAATCATCGAGCCTATAGTATAAGCCGGAATTAATTTTCCATGACAGAGCGGCCATTCATTTCCGCATTCCAAGCCCGATCCAGTCTTCGTCACTACCGCTCCTCCGAGTACAGCGAGGAACATGATAAGGCAAGTAAGATAACTAAGCCATTTCAACTGATTTGTCGTCAAAAATATCACCCGCAGTTTTTAGTAATGAAGAAGCAGCCAGACTTATATTTCAAAAAACCACCGCTTTGCACAAACAGGCGAAAGCGGTGGTTCCTTAGGAATTACTTTTGAAGGCTTTGATGCACTTGGACCGCTTTATCAAGGAAATTCTCAATCTCTTCACGGGATTTGCGCAATTTATTAACGAATCTAACCAATTCCCGTCCATCCGAATATGCGACGAAGCTTGGAATACCCATAATATTTTGTTCTTGACTAACATCGCCCACGGCATCAACATCTACCTCAACCAGTGTAAGGCGGTCTGCATAAGACTGCTCTACCTCTGGGATAAAAGGATCGATAAATTTGCAATCCGAGCACCAGTCAGCCTTGAAGATGGCCACTGTTAATCGAGGTGATTGAATGGCTACCTGAAATTCAGCAGGAGAACTAATTTTGTCCATGATTTACTCAGTCCCTTCTTCAATATCTGTCTATTTTCTACTCTTTAAGTGAAGCAAAATGCAGTGTAGAAGTCAAACCTATTCTCTCATACGAACACGTGCAGGCTGTAACTTCATCAGCGGATTCAATAATTTTTGCAGCGCCCGCGGATAACTGGAGATTTCCTGTTTAGTCAGCACGCCCAGCACAATAAGCAGTACTAGATAAATAACAACAACAGCGGCTCCTACAACAAGACAAGTGATCAGAAACGCCAAACGTGCAGGCATCAGATCTGTTAACAGAATCCCAGCCTCATTCAAGCCATAACCAATCCCGCCGGACACAAGTACCGCAATCACGAAACCGCCCCAACGTTTGCCCATAATTTCAAAAGGCACAATCGATTTCAGCATCCGTAAGTTAAGCAAAGTAATGACCACGAAACAAAGTGCTGTTGCACCGATGATTCCGTAGATGCCAAATACCTTACTAAGTAATAAGCTTGCCACTAATTTTACAATAATACCCGCTAACACATAATACATGGAAATTCGCGATTTGCCCATACCTAACAAAATAGAGTTCGTTGTCATCATCGTAATCTGAAAGATCGTTCCTAAAGTAAGCATGGCTACGATACCACTGCCATCTAAACTACTGAATAAGAGGCCATTAACTGAATATGCAGCAACTACGAGTGATAGAACAATCGGTGCTCCTGTTAAAATAGAGATACGAAGTGCTAACGTCACTTGCCCTTTTAGATGTTTCTCATCCCGACGGGCATATGCAGCTGAAATAATTGGTATTAGTGAAGTGCTCAGTGCTATAGAAAGAACCGGCGGAATCCCGGCGACACTCTGTGCCCGACTCCCGAAAATACCCAAAGCACGTGTGGCATCAGCTACACCAACTTGTCCACTCAGTAACGGTACAATTAAAGATGTATCAATAAAGTTCACTACTGGAACCGTAACTGAAGATAGAACGATAGGAATGGATAATTTAAATATATCCTTATAAATTCCAAATAGAGGAAGCTTCGCTTCATTCGTTTCGTATAACGCAGTTTGCCCCTCACTACGCCGTAATTTCATAGCGTAATAGAGCATTACACCAAAAGCACCAACACTACCAAATACACTACCGAATGATGCTCCAGCAGCCATCCAAGTGTTGTCGTACCCTTTTTGTAACAATACAAATGCCAGAAGAACAGCTGTAGATACCCTCGCGATCTGCTCCACAATTTGAGAGATGCCACCAGCCATCATATTATTCCGCCCTTGAAAGTACCCACGCATCATTGCTATAGAAGGGAAGAGTAGGAGTGCCGGAGCTATGGCCCGGATCGCCAAAGTACTTTCAGGAACTTTTGCATATTCTGCATAATAAGGAGCACCTATGTATAACAATGCGCTCATAATTACGCCAACTACAACACCAAACATTAATGCCGCCCGATACACCTGTTGAGCTTCATTTGGCCTATTCAGTGCATAACGCTCAGATACCATTTTACTTAATGTACTTGGAATCCCTGCTGTAGCCAGCGGTAATAACATCAAATAAACTGTGTTTGCCTGCGTAAATGAAGCATTACCAACATCATTAAATAAATGCTCCAGCGGCACCCGCTGGACAAGCCCGAGTACCCTTGCCACCAAAGCTGCAGCAGCAAGGATAAGCGTGCCTTTAACAAAAGACTCTTTCTTGGACAAACTCTTTCCCCTTCTTCACTGTTAAATTAAAACCGGGCGACCCATATAAAAAAGAGGACGACCATAATTACCTGCAACACGATTTTGACCAAGGTGCTGCTAAATAAGCCGAGTATGGAGCCAACACTTACCTTAGCAGCTTTAGACGGGGAAGATCCCACAATCAATTCTCCAATAAAAGCCCCTAGAAATGGTCCAATGATAAGACCAAAAGCTGGAATAACAAAAGGTCCCAAGATCAGCCCGATCGTGCTCCCGATAATCGATGAACGTGAGCCGCCAAATTTTTTGACACCCCACGCTCCTACAACATAATCAGCAACAAAAAGAACTACAACGATCAGTGTTTGAATAATCCAGAACCAAACCCCAAAGGGCTCAAAAGAAAAGAACCAGCCGTATACAAAAAAGGCAAGATAGATCGCTAACGCACCCGGCAGTATAGGATACACAGCCCCTGCCAATCCTACAGCAAACAAAACAATGATAAGAATCCAACCCAGGATCGTCAATTCCTTAACCTCCTACTAGCATAATGCTCCATGGATTCACTTCGCAGTACTGCTTTTATTATTTGCTGCCTACAGAGGCTGCAGCTTCGGTAAAGATATACTTTTGGATGACCTCAGCAATCCCGTCTTGATTATTGGTCGCCACCACAACGTCAGCCTCTTGTTTAACCGTCTTTTGCGCATTGCCCATGGCAACCCCAAGCCCAGCCTGCTGGATCGCCGCCAGATCGTTAAGGCTGTCGCCCACAGCTACAACTTGCGACATTTCTATTCCCAGCAGCTTGCAGACTTCCTTTATTCCTGCTGCCTTATTCACGCCTAGAGGATTAATCTCCAGATTGTGCGGAGAAGAGTTCGTAATCTCCAGTCCACCCATATCTTGAAGACGAAGCAACAGCTTATGACGAAGCTCATCATCTTCAGTGTGATAACCGAATTTAAGCCATTCTCTACCCGTTACATCCCCATCCCAGTTATCCTGTTTAAGAACTTCGTCCAGAGAATAAGCCCAGAACCAGATGTCATCTGCTTTTGCAAGATCATACATTTCTTGTACCAGCTTGGGATCCATTAGTGATCTCCGGTATATTTCATTTGGCGCTCTCCACACCTCACTGCCGTTCACAGTGATCATCGGTGTCTCTAAACCTAGCTGCTCTGCATAGGGTAAGGCACTTACAAATGCCCGGCCTGTCGACAGACAGACATGAACGCCTGCGTTGACCGCCTTTTGAATCCATTCCACCGTTGTGGGTGTAATTATCTGTTCATCATTCAGTAGGGTTCCATCCATATCCAATGCAAGCAGGCGGTATTTGGCAATCATTTGCCACCCCTCCATTCTTGTATGCTCTCTATTGAGAAGCTGTTTATTTTTTAAATCTTAGCCATAGGGTCAGAGTTACTCGGTACCTGTAGTCTCTCCCTCCTTCGCATTATCATTAGTATTATTGCCAGACTGGAGACTTTTCTTTGGAACTCCATCAAGGCCATATTCCCAATCATAGGCATCAAATATTTTACGTGCGACTGGTGCCGCACTTTGTGAACCAAAACCACCTTCAGGGATTACAACCGCCACAGCCAACTTAGGATTATTACGTGGAGCATATGCAATAAATACCCCATTATCGCGAATTTCACCCTTAGCTACTTGCTGAGAGGTTCCCGTCTTACGGGCAAAGTCATAAGGGAAATCGGAAAAAGCACTAACTTCACTTCGCATCCCCTGCTTAATTTCATTCCAGTAGGACTTATCGAAGTTTGTTACTTCATCGAGCACCTCACGTTTAAACTCTTTGACTATATTTCCATCTGCATCAGTAATCTTGCTAACCAATTGAGGTTTAATCCGCTGTCCTTCATTAGCAAGTGTTGTAACATACTGCGCAAGCTGCATTACTGTATAACTTCCTTGTTGTCCGAAAGAGGCATAGACCAGTGCGGACTGCGCACTACCAGCAGCTTCTATATTGGTATAGTTTCTTTGACCCAAGAATTCATTTGGCAGGTCAATTCCCGTAGATACACCAAGGCCGAACTCTTTCATATAGACATCCCAGATGTCTATCCCTTTGCTTTTATATTTGTCATACAATCTTTTACCGACCATATCGACCATAAATGCATTCGAGGATTTCTCAATGGCTCTAGCAGGATCCAAAGAACCATATACGTGGTTAGAAGAGTTTCTTACCTTCGTTTCATGCCCAGACTTACCAAAAGTCGCAAAACCTCTATCCTGATAATAAGAAGAAGTTGAAAACAACCCTTCATTCAGGCCCACGAGTACACTCAAAGGTTTAATCGTTGAACCTAGAAGCAATACAGATCTTAGTCCGTTCCCTGAGGTTCCCGAAGAAATAGGAGTTATCGTACCGTTCTGATAGTTATCCATAATACTGTTCCAGACATCTGCAGATAAAGAACCCGTTGTCCAAACATTCGTATCATAGTCAGGCATACTCGCCATAGCAACAATATTGCCAGTATCTACTTCCATCGCTACTGCATATCCCGTTAAAGCATTCGGATGCGTTCTGCCTTGTACGGTATTAGAGTGCAACCATTTGAGCTGATCTGTTATCGCCTGTTCTGTCTTCATCTGAACGTTCTTATTAATTGTTGTCCAGATGTCATTTCCTTTGACAGGCGGAACGACACGCTCAATTTTCTCCGCCATATTCTGTGGATTGACAGAAATTTCCTGATAGCCGTTTTGCCCGCGAAGCTCACGCTGATATTTCAGCTCCAGCCCATCGAATCCAACAAATTCATCATCCTTATACGTTAGCCCTGGCTCCGGATTGTTTTTCATAGCACTTAGAATGTTTTTATAAATATTAAGACTGTTCGCGGATTTGAAGGGTTTGATATAACCAATCGTCTGTACAGCAACCGTATCTTTATCGTAATGACGAATGCTCTCCTCGACAATCTCAAGCCCTGGATATTCTCCTTTATGTTCCATGAAATAAGCAACTTCTTCAGTAGTCAGATCAGCCTTAATTCGCCGTGCCATAAAGCCAAGTGATTTACGGAAATATAAATCCAACGCATCAATTACATCTTTCTCCGTCATCTTCTCTGCATTTGGATCCCCATATTTATTGAAATCAGCTACCAGCTTGGCTGCCAATGCATCAGACTTGGCCTTAGCCTCTGGGGTCAGCGTTGTTTTACCGGTGACTTTATCTGTTTCCTTAGCCGTATACTCTTTATTGAGTGTGATATACAGCGATTGAACAGGTGTGGAATAAGCTAGCTTCTCACCACCTGCAGCGTATATAACCCCTCTCATGGAAGCTAACGGTACATTTTTAGTATCTCTACTCGTCTCTACCTCAGTTAAAGTTGGACCTTCCACGAACTGCAGAACAGCTAGTCGGATGATGATTACGCAAAATATAACGAACGTGCTAAAGAAAAACACGTTGAGTCGCAGGCCAATGGAACTTTTGCTGCTGGTCTCGTCAGGAGGTGAGGCCTGCTTACGGAAAAAACTCACAGTTTTTCTCTCCTTTTTCTCTAATTTAAGCTTATTGTTCTTGAACGGGATCTGCCACAGGTGGAATATTCTTCTTCGGAACCCCATCCAGCCCATATTCCCAATCATAAGCATCAAAAATCTTACGGGCAACCGGAGCTGCACTATTGGAGCCAAAGCCGCCTTCCGGAATCACAACCGCTACAGCCAGCTTCGGATTCTCACGTGGAGCAAAGGCAATAAAGACCCCGTTATCACGGTTTATATTTTTTCTATCCGTTTTTTCAGAGGTTCCTGTCTTACGGGCAAAATCATAAGGAAAATCGTCAAAAGCACTAACTTTACTGCTCATTCCCTGTTTGATTTCTCTCCAGAACGATTTATCAAAGGTTACGCTATTAAGCACTTCTTTTTTAAATTCCTTAACCACCTTACCTTGCGCATCAGTAATCTTACTTACAAGCTGCGGTTTAATTCGAACACCTTCATTTGCAAGTGTAGTAGCATACTGGGCAAGCTGTAATGTAGTATAACTGCCTTGCTGGCCAAAAGATGCGTAGACGAGCGCGGCCTGTGAGCTCCCTGCAGCCTTGAAATCTGTATAGTTAATCTGACCTGGTGATTCACCGGGAAGACCACTTTGTGTTGACACACCCAGTCCGAACTTTTTCATATATTCGTCCCAGACCTCTACACCTTTATCCCCCAGGTATTTCTTGTATAGTTGCTTTCCGACCATATCTACCATAAATACGTTAGAGGATTGCTTGATAGCATCAGCCGGATACAGTTTTCCATAGACGTGACCTGATGAATTTCTAACCGATGATTTATCATCCTTACCGAAATAGGTAATCCCCACATCGGGATAGGTGCTCGAGGTGTTAAAAAATCCTTCATTTAAACCAATTAATACACTTAACGGTTTAATGGTCGATCCCAAGAATACAAGTGAGCTAAAATCATGACCCGATCTCCCGGAAGAATTCGAGGTAATTGTACCATTCAGATGATTATTCATAATTTTATTCCAGACAGATGTAGGCAGTGAGTCCTTTGTCCATACATTCGAATCGTAATCAGGCATACTCGCCATAGCGACAATATTCCCAGTCTCTACTTCCATTGCTACTGCATAACCTGTTAAAGCATCAGGATGAGTTTCGCCTTGAACAGCATTGGTATGCAACCATTTAATCTGATCCAATATGGCCTGTTCAGTCTTCATCTGAACATTCTTATTAATGGTCATCCAAATGTTATTGCCTTTTACAGGGGGAACGGTCTGTTCTACCTTCTCCGCCATATTTTGAGGAGTGACCGAAATGACCTGATAACCATTTTCTCCGCGCAGTTCGCGTTGATACTGCATTTCCAGACCATCAAATCCTACATATTCTTCCGTTTTATACATAAGTCCCGGTGAAGAATTGTCTTTCATTGCACTACGAATATTTTTGTACATCGCTATGTCTTCGGTTGATTTAAAAGGTTTACCAAAACCCACCGTCTGCACAGCTACCGTATCTTTATCGTAGTGGCGTACACTTTCTTCCACAATGGTAATACCTGGATATTCATCCTTATGTTCCATGAAATAAGCTATTTCTTCTGAAGTTAGCCCTGCTTTTATACGACGCGGTACATAACCCAGATACTTTTTAAAGTCCAGATCAAGTAAATCCAGCACGTCCTGCTGCGTTAACTTAGGGGCATCTGCACTTCCATATTTCTCAAACTCCGCTACTAATCTTGCTGCAAGGTCATTAGACTTATTTTTCGCTTTTTCCGTTAGTGAGGTTTCACCCGTTACTTTATCGGTAGTTTTAGCTGTATATTCCTTATTTAGGGTAAGATAGAGCGACTCAACAGGTGTAGAATAGGCTATCTGCTCACCCCCAGCAGCAAAAACAATCCCTCGCATGGCTGCCAGCGGAACAAACTTCGTATCCCGTTTGATCTCTTCTTCTGTCAGCAAAGCTCCCTCAGTAAACTGCAAACCTGCAAGACGCACAATAATGATACAAAAAATAAAAAAAGTGCCAAAGAAAAACAGATTCAATCTCAGACCTACAGAATGTTTCGAAGATTTCCCGTCCGCAGGCGGGAGCTGCTTCCCAAAGCTCACCAGCTTTCTTCCCTTCTATATAAAATAATGTCTGAATTGCCTTAGCCAGCGACATTGCTCTTATAATGAAGGTGATTTCTAAGAAGCTGATTGTGAGCATTGCACTCGCATTTGTGTTAGAGCGGTTGGTATGAGTTTATTGTACCACACGGAAGGAGTGCGGCGCCCTCACTCAGAGTGCGTTCTCCCTAATATGCGTATCGTCAAAATCCTTCGGATTAAACCAATCTCCACTGCTCGCCCAAGTGGGATCCAATGGAATCCAAGCTTGCCGGTCACTTATATAAACTTCATTCCAGGCATGTGCGCCATACCCGCCTCGACCATCATAGCCTTGACCCGTTACAACGCGCACCTGCAATCCTTGGGAGCGGGCCATTACAGCGTAAAGACGGGCATAATCAATACATACCCCTATGCGTGTGTCGAAGGTATCCTGCGGGGTCTGTTCATGCCAAATTCTATTTTTTTCATAATTTTCCGCTTTGGCGTAATCATAAGTTACTCGTGTTCCTACCCAATCATACAGTAGTTTGGCTTTCTTCTCGTCTCCTTGCGCTTGTCCAATAATATCTTCAGCCGCACCCACAATATCTTGTGGAATGTCATGATCAATAACTTCATATTTTCTGCGCAGGATATCATTCATCTCAGCTGCAACGGTCTTCGTCAGAATAGGCAGCTTTTTCTGCACGGTCTCCCCAACAAAGGGCTCAAATACAGCGGCAGCGCTTTGACTGTAGATCGGAGAAGATTCCACATAACGGCTAAATTGACTTTCTGGATTTAGGCCAACACAAATGAAGAGAGCAAGCACAATAATCAAACCACGAGTCAAGCCTATAATTAATCCTATGATAGCTCCGCCCATACGGCTTACTTGCGTAATCTTTCTGTCCTTAAATGTCTTGGTGCGCCGTAGCTGATGGAATGGGAGCAGCATAGACAACAATCCCAGAAGCATGCGAATTAAGATATAAGAGAGCAATAACAACAATAGAAACCGCACCAGCGGCGATTCCGCCAGCACAGACACAGCCGTATAATAAATTTGCTGCCACTGGGTCAGCTGTTTATCAGGCAGACTTATTCCTGCTGCCCAAGTCTGTACATGAGGATTGAGATAAGCCGCAGCAGGAATGGCCAGCACCAAAGAAGCTATTGTATACAGTCCTGTTCCCAGCAGACCGAATAATCTTCCGGTAGCACTTGAGAACCCTCTGCTCCAGCCTTGCAATAGTGAAAAGACTACTACCAGCAGGAGGGCGATGGAGATGATATTTGCATCACTCAGACTAGTCAACCAACCGTTTATCATATCCAATCTCCCCTTTCAGTCGCCCGCTTGCTTGTTTTTGATAATAATTTAAACTGAAGCCGTTTATTGATGTTTCCGAGCTTCCTCGATAAATGTTTGTGTGGTATCAGTAATACTCCACTTCCCAAGACTAACTCCGCGGAAAGTAACCTCTACCTTATCTTCGCCAGTAGTACCTTTCACTTCAATATTCGGAGTTGTGATCGTAAATGTTCCGTCACCATTTGAAGTGTACTTCGCATCCTGCGCCTCTTTAAGCATAACCTCTTGTGCTTCCTTCTTCACCGTACTTACCGTTCCATCTGCCACCTTATTCACAGCGTTACCAATTTGGTCCATTGTCACACCACTATAGATGAATAGACCTACAACGATAATAATGACAATCGCCCATTTCAACATCGTTTTGACCAAATTAACAACCGCAAACAACAGAATGAGCGCAATAACAATAACTAACCAATTCTCTCTAATAAACTGTGACCACACCTCTGGATCCATCAACCTCACAACACCCCTATCACCTAGTTTCGTCCTAAGGATTATCTCCTCTATAGACATGACGCCAATATTAATTATTATACATGAATGCCCATCATAATTCATGGTTCCACAGCCAGAGAAAGGTATACCTGCTTATAGGAATTAAAAAAGCGGTATAAGCCCTCTCTGTCCCACGTAAAGTACAAGTAGTTGCTTAAATTTGATCTTCTTAAAATCCGCCTTCCTGCATTAATCTTTATTGTAGGTGGCTCTCGGAGGTGTTTCCCTGTGAAAACTGCGCTGTGGCTGTACCTGTTTCTTTTTCTGGCGTTTTTTGATTTACATGCACAGTATCCTATTCTAACGCCCTTTGCCATCTCTCTTGGTGCGGGACCCGCCTTTATTGGCTGGATGATGGGCATGTATTCGTTAACCCATCTTCCTGGCAATTTGCTCGCAGGCGTACTCGTCGATCGTAATGGCAGCCGCCGCTACATCGTCTTTAGCCTTGTTACTGCGGGAGCCATTCTACTGCTGCAGGCTCATGCTCAGCTTCCGTGGCATTTGCTGATGCTACGAGCAGCAAGCGGGTTCGCGCTCGCCTTCCTCTCTCCAGCGTGCATGACCTTGCTGGCTTCATTATCATCTGATGCTACTGAGCAGGGGAAATATATGTCCGGACATGGTATCGTTCATACCTTAGCTTCAGTGGTATCCCCAGCAGCGGGGGCCTTTATCGTAGCTAAAGCTGGCTATTCCGGCACCTTCACCACATTGGGATGGCTGCTTATCGCTACAGGCATCATGGCTTTTTTCAGTGTACCGGCACCTGCCCGGCGTTTAGTACGCCCTGTAAACTCTGCAGCACCTCCTTTAAAAAAACAGGATCTTCCTTCGGTCCCTATAACCGATGCCAATCCAGTTTCCAAACGTTATTATCTGCTGCCTTTTTTCGTTTCTTGTTCACAAGGGGTTCTGTTCTTTGAACTTCCTCTATCTCAGACCGGAAGTAATAGCATTGTTTCCACAGGCATTCTTTTATCGCTCCTTAGCTTAGGGGCTTTGGTAACACTCAGTTTGTTCTTCCTGAACCGCTTTTCCCCAGGAGGAAGAATAGCCGTGGCCTTGCTAGGAATGGCCCTTTGTTTTTTTGCGCTTGCCTCACTTCACAGCATTCCCGCTTCCGTTATTCTCTTTATGCTGGGTGCAGCTAAAGGAATATTATTTCCTGCAATGGCATCGCTCTTTATTAGTCTAGGTGGACCAGGACGTATGGGACGCACCTTCTCCATGCAGTCGATAGCCATGTCACTAGGCGCATTCGCAGGCCCTGTGGCCGCAGGACAATTAAGAGCCGTTGTTTCACCTTATTTCATTGCCTTTCTATTGCTGATGGTTGCACTATTACTGCTTCCGCCAAAAAATTCAACCAAACTGTCTACCTACTCTTCCAAATGGAATGGGCGGGCCGCATGATTTATTGTTTTTACGACATTTCCCGGGGAATGAAGATTTTCCTGTAGAAACAGTTGTTAAAACTGCTCCTCCTTCGGTAAACTATAATGAGTCTGTAAGTTCAGACTTCATTTCCGGAGGTGATTGTCAGCAAATGTCCATTACGATTATTGTCGAAGGCAAAAACGATCGCAGCAGATTACGACGCGTGCTGGTACCGGAAGTCGAAATCCTCTGTACCTTTGGTACATTAAATACGCTCAAACTCGAGTCCCTGCGACAAAAAGTAGGAGATGGAGAAGTATATCTTTATATGGATAACGACAGTTCAGGCAAAAAAATACGCGGGATTCTCCGCGATGCCTTTCCCGATGCCTGTCACATCTATACACGCCGGGGTTATGCCGGAGTGGAAGGCACTCCAGATGAATACAATATCAATCAGCTTGAAAAAGCGGGTCTGGAAGAGTTCATCATTTACCCTGAACCCATTCCTTTTTGATTCGCGATATATTGCCTAAGAAATTAAAAACGCCTTTTTCGTTATCCTTCAATAAATGGGATTCGAAAAAGGCGTTTCTGTTATGCGGTTATGTTCTATTCACGAGCCAATTCATTCAGCCTATCGGCAAGAAATTCAGGCGTTATGTTATCCGTATCCCCTGCGTCATACAATGCACGGAGACGATTGTCTCGATCAACCAATGCTATGCGATTGGCATGTACGAAATTTTCTTTACTATTCCCTGCAATTAGTACTTTAAAAGAATCAGTTGCCAGCTTACGAATGACTTCCTGATCCCCCCGTAAGAAGTACCAACCCTTATAATCTGCCTGGAAACGGTCCGCAAAGCTTTTAATGGCTTCACGCGTATCATTCTCTGGATCAAAAGAAATGGAGACGAACGCCGTATCTTTTCCAAAGCTGCCATCGTCGACCAGAATTTTCTGCGTCTGAGATAACAGAAACGTAGTTATAGGACATACATCCGGACATTGTGTGAAAAAAAAGTATACCAGCCGCGCCTTACCTTGTGTATCAGCCAGAGTAATCTGGTCTCCATCCACATTTTCAAGTGAAAAGTCCTGCACTTCTCCGATTACCGGCAGTTTTTCTTTTCCTAAATTCAAAGAATTAACTGCCAGATAACCAGCCATTACCAAAGCAAGCAATAGTAGAATCCAGGTCCATTTATAACGCTTAAAGGTCTGCACGGACAATAATACCCTCCCTCTTCTTAACCGTGAATCGTATTCAATACAAGTACGATCAAACTTACCGTTAGGTAGTTAATGGAGAAGAGGAAGTTCTTCTTCGCCCAGACTTCGTCATCTTTTGCTGCAAAGCCCATCAAGGTTATGATTAACCAAGCCAGGGACAGCGCTGTTGAAATCACCAGATAAAAAATGCCTGCATAATCGTAGGCGTACATTAACACTGGAATAGGCAGCAACAGTGCTACATAAGGAATCATTTGAAACTTCGTACGACGTGTTCCTTTGACTACAGGCAGCAGCGGAAATCCAGCGGCTCTATATTCTTCTTTACGTCTAATCCCGAGTGCCCAGAAATGGGGAGGTTGCCACAGAAACAACATCGCAAACATCAGCCAAGCCCCTAGATCAACTGTTCCCGTAACTGCAACGTAGCCAATTACCGGTGGCATAGCTCCAGAGATCGCACCTACTGAAGTGCTCCATGTTGATGTCCGTTTCAACCAAAGGGTGTATACTACAACGTAAACGAACATCCCTACAATCCCGAACAGACCGGCTAAAACTCCGGAAAAAGCAAACAGTACAATCAAGCCCGCAATCCCTAGCCCAATAGCATACAGCAATACGGTTTTGGGTTTCAGTCGTCCTGTAGGAAGCCCCCGATCGCGCGTTCTTTCCATCTTCATGTCCAGGTCACGGTCGAAATAGTTATTAAAAACACAGGCCGAAGCCATAACCAGCATTGTACCGAGCAGAGTCAGAACTAATCTGCCGTATTGAACATCCCAACCTGAAGCCAGCCAATATCCTGCAAAGGCAGCGATGAGGTTAGATCGGATAATACCGGGTTTTGTTACGGTAATGAAATCACGCCAACTTGCACCTTCCGGTGGAGATTTTGCAGACATAGCTGCAGAATCGGAAGAAGCTTGAAATGTTATATGATTATCCACACCAAATGATCCTCCTTCTAAACGAACTTCTAACGTTCTAGCCGAAGCACTAAATAGACTTCGCTGTTAACTTTATCATATCAAACCCGAGGAGACTTTGACAGTCATGGCACAGTATGTTCATGAATTTGACAATTACGTGACAATATTTATTTCCAGCCCGTTAATAACCTAAGCTGTATTTGGGTAATTATTAATAATGTACTTCCGAACAACAAAGGAGAACTGACCAATGGACACCGCTACACATTTAGTTATGGGCATAGGGTTAGCCGGACTTTCATTCGTAGATCCTGTCGTTGCTTCTGACCCTAAACTGGCCGGAGCCGTTATGCTGGCTACGATTTTAGGCTCACAAGCTCCTGATGCCGATACCGCATTAAGACTGAAGGACAATGCAATATATATTCGTAATCACCGGGGAATCACACACTCCTTGCCTTTTCTAATTTTGTGGCCCGCTCTGATTGCCCTAGTCTTAGGGCCTCTGTTTGGATTTACTGATTTGGCAGCTTTAAGCCATGTTGCACTCTGGGGTTTCATAGGCGTAGGCGTGCACGTCTTCTCTGATCTGTTTAACACCTACGGAACCCAGGCCGCCCGTCCATTTACTGAGAAATGGATTGCCTGGAATATCATCCACATTTTCGATCCATTTATTTTTGGCAGCCATATCGCAGCTATTCTACTCTGGATCACTGGGATTGTGCCGCCCAAACCTTTATTTATTACGCTTTATGCCTGTACCATTCTTTATTATATTTGGAGAACGGTTGTTCATGCCCGCCTTACACGAAACATCAAGCTTAAAGATATACACCATAATGCTGGTGAACGTTATATTGTAATCCCTACAATTTCACTTAAACGCTGGAACGTAGTTAAAGTGAAAAAAGACGGCAGCTATGACGTTGGACAGCTACTGAACAACCGCCTGGAATGGTTCAAACATGCGGTCTGCTCGAATCATCCCGCTGTCGAAATATCCAAGTCGCATCCAGATATTCAGTCCTTTCTATATTTCACCTCTTATGCGGTTGCCGAAGTGGAGGAGCTTCCTTCAGGATATATGGTGCGCTGGGGAGACGTTCGTTATTTACACCGCAAACAATACCCTTTTGTGGCTGTATTAGTTATGGATAACCAATATAAACCTTTAAATACTTATGTAGGCTGGCTTAGCAGTGATAAGCTCGACAAACGATTTTCCATCGACCCTGGTTCTTTACGATGAAACTGTAGACTTACTGAGAGATCTATTCTATAATCACAAAAAATCCCGGAGTATTTTATAATACTCCGGGATTCATTTTAGCAGACACGGAAAGGAAGGCTCTTAATGGGTAAAGGACTCTCACTTTGGTTCGCTTGTTCTTCTATTCTTATTCTCACTGCCGCTTCAATCGCGATCAGCTATAGCTTCTGGCTGGCACTTCTGCTTGGTTTTCTTTGCGTAATGAATATTGGCTGGGGATTTATCCTCAAAGCCAGAATTAGACGCAAACAGGAAAGCTTAAGCTCTGACTAAGATTAACGAGCTGGCAGAAAGCCCATCCGCTCTTTTACGCCATTCAACGTCTCAGCTGCAACAATACGTGCGCGTTCAGCACCTTCGGCAAGAATATCAGTGATCGCACCTGAACTGCGAATTTCATGATATCTTTGTTGCAAAGGCTCAAGTGTGGATACAACCACTTCCCCAAGATCCTTCTTAAAGCCACCATACATTTGTCCCTCATAACGATCGGCAATTTGCTGAAGGGACATTCCAGAACATTCCGAGTAAATACTCATCAAGTTACTAATCTCTGGCTTGTTAGCCGGATCAAAGATCACTTCACGTCCAGAATCAGTCGTTGCGCGGCTGATTTTTTTACGGATCACATCCGGCGAATCCAACAGGGCAATATAGCTGCCTGCATTCGGGCTGCTCTTGCTCATTTTTTTAGTGCCATCATCCAGAGACATAATGCGTGCGCCCACTTCAGGGATATACGGTTCAGGAATCGTAAAGAATTCGCCAAAACGGTTATTGAATCGGCCAGCTAAATCACGGGTCAACTCCAAGTGCTGCTTCTGATCTTCACCTACTGGCACAAGATCCGCATTATAAACAAGAATATCTGCTGCCATTAAAGAAGGATATACGAATAGGCCCGCGCCAACTGAATCCTTACCTGATGATTTATCTTTGAACTGTGTCATACGCTCAAGCTCGCCCATTGCCGTCAGCGTAGTCATGATCCAGCCCAATTCCGCATGCTGAGGCACATGAGACTGCATATATACATTCGAACGCACAGGATCAATTCCTGCCGCGATAAAGAGTGCAGCTACAGCTTCAGACTGCTCACGCAGTGCCGCAGGATCTTGAGCAACGGTGATCGCATGCATATCGACAACCATAAAGAAACATTGATGATCGTCTTGCAGCTTCACAAAATTTTTCAGCGCTCCGATATAGTTACCCAAAGTTAGAGAACCGCTCGGTTGTATGCCTGACATTACTTTTTTCAACATAATATAGACCTCCGTTAGATGTGATTTCCAATTTCCGAGAACGCAAAAAAAGCCTCATCCGCAAGGGACGTGAGACCGTGGTGCCACCCTTATTCGCTGCTTAACCTTTGTATAGTCAAAAGGAAACAGCCTTAGTCTTCCGTTAACGGGGAAGATCCGGCCGGTCTACTAGGGCATCTTGCTCCCGTTCAAGCGCGGCGCTCAGGGGTCCATTCATCAGGAGTGTCCTACCGGTTCGCATCAACCACCGGCTTTCTGAAGGTGCATTTCCTGTCTACTTGTCCCCGTCATCACATTCTCATCATAATTTAATGCCTTCATCATAGAACCATAAAGAGAAGTTGTCAAATCACTTAACCACTTCCGCATAAATCTGTTATGATAAGGTTATCCATGTTCTATTCGATTACAGTTACGATAAAGGAGCATATCTCATGAAACAGGTGACCAAAGGGCAGTGGGGCGGTTATGATACTTATATTTTGCACAGCCGCGAACTGGAAGTCACGCTTTTGCCGCGACTAGGAAACAACGTGATTTCATTGTTTGATGTAAAAGAACAACGGGAAATTCTGCGGCGGCCTGATGAAAGCGATCAAGCTTTCTTTATGCAAAAACCTTACCATTTTGGCATCCCGCTCTTAATTCCACCCGGAAGAATTCGTAAAGGAAAATTTCAATTCGAGGGTACAAGTTATCAATTTGACCAGAATACCGCTGGTGACAATCATATCCATGGTCTACACCGGACTCAATCCTGGTGTGTCAGCGATATTGAAGAAGACGAGGACGGTTGTGCAGTCACTACTGAATTCCTTACTGAAGATGATCCGCACTGGATGGAGCAATTTCCCATTCCACTCAAATTCGAAATGACATTCAGGCTTCAGGATGCCCGGCTCAGCCAGACTTTAAAGGTTACAAATCTCGGCGATCATCGTATTCCCTTTGGGATCGGCTATCACACCTGGTTTATGATCGATGGAGAACCTGAACGCTGGAATCTCAAGCTGCCCGTAAACAGCATTTATGAACTAAACGATGAATTGCTCCCTAGCGGCAATCTAATTCCACTTGGTGATCTAGATTCACTAAACTCTGGAATCAACCTCCAGGGAACTAATTTTGATACTGCTCTACGTATTGGTGACAAGCAGCCCGTAGAAGCCTTGCTATTACGCGATGATGGTTATGGTCTTCGTTATACAGCTGACGAGAATCATTTCCGTCACTGGGTCCTGTATACCAAAGGGCCGGCCGATCAATTTCTGTGCATCGAACCTTACACCTGGCTCCCGGATGCTCCTAACGTTTCCGATGACCCTTCCTTCACGGGCTTGCTGAAGGTAGAACCAGGTCAAAGTCTTGAGCTGTCCACTATGCTGGAAATGATCTATCCCGAGAATTAAAGCAGATATACATTATATCGGTCTTCCCTTGCGTTTACGTAAGAGAAGGCCGATTTTTTTGTGCGAGCTTAGTTATTTGGGCTTTCTACCCTTACTTTTAATCGACTAATAATTACCATCCTTAAAACCTTTCGATAGCATGCATGAATTAGCCTCTTAGCGCTCATACTATCTTCACAACGGGCGAAGGAGGTGACACACATGGGTCAAGCAGGTCAAGGTCGTAGCAGCCGTTCCAATAACCTTGTAGTTCCTCAAGCAAATGCAGCGTTGCAACAATTGAAATATGAAGCAGCACAAGAGCTTGGAGTAACGATCCCAGCTGACGGTTATTACGGGAACTACACTTCCCGCGAAACTGGTTCTTTGGGAGGTTACATCACTAAACGTCTAGTACAACTGGCAGAACAACAACTGTCCGGTCGTCAGTAACATCGTTATCTTAAGTGTTTTATCCGGCAGAGGTCTTAAAAAGCCTATTGCCGACTAGCTTTCAAACCTCTCACACTTCTTCTAGAAGCTGTGGGGGGTTTTTCTAATTTATAGCCTATAGTCCCAGCTGCAAACAATTTTTATGTAAAACGTTTAACTTAAAAATTGATCAGCACTCTCGGCGTAAGCATTACGGGGAGATCGAATCATCAGATTCGCCATATTATAATTAGACTCCAGCGTAGCATCTACGATTAGCTTGCCCTGTCTTATAGCGAATTCATAGCTGATCTCACCATGAGTCCAACGGCGTTTGTATTTCAGACTCTCCAGTGCCATTAAACGAAAAGAAGACTGCTGGCTCTCCGTTATTCCTTCCTTCACTTCTGTGAATCCACCCCCCCGACCGGCTAAAGGGTGATGACGTATGCCGAATTTGCCAATGGTATTATTTCGTATTTGCACAAATACGGTACCGGAAGATAGTCCTGATAATTCCTCTTGCAGTTCCCTAAACACCAAATCCATCTGTCTTGCTAATGATAGCTGTTCTGTCTTAAGCATATCTTTCCTCCTAAAAGTTTTGTGAGCTTAGCTTCTTCGAGTTTTCTTCGTCTTATAAATCGAACCCTAAATATTTGGGCTAAGAGTCCGTCGCCACTGCGGGGAATGTTTGGACTTCCAGCCGCTGTTGTCTCCAAATTTCTTGAATTCTTACGCGTATAGCGGGTGAAATTCGGAGACAAAGGCAGTCGCTCTCGCTCTTACAGTTCCAAAATTCCCCTCCGCCACTCCTTCCCCTTTTCCCAAGTTTCTGGTTCGATTTATATCGTTTTGTGAGCTTAGCTACTTCGAGTTTACTTCGTACAAATCGGCTTAGTAAGCGCTTACTTAAGCTTTTTGAGCTGAGCTCATTTGTCTTCCATGCAAGCCTTTTATAAGGCTCAAGGCTCATTATAGACCCCTTAAATACGTCAAACAACATTATTCTACAAAATTGGGTTATTATCCCTAGTAATGCGCAAAATTCATGGATCATTCGTATATTAATTTTTATAAACCGGGGGTTTTCGACATTTAAGCATTAAAAAAAGACCCCTTGACCGGGGTCTTTGCGTGTTCACACTGAAATTCCGTTATTTTTTGCGCACTGAAATTTGTCTTATTTTAGACATTTCATGCTAAATGCTCTGTCATCTCCAAGAACTCGTTGATATCAGCCACAATCAGATCTGTAGCTCCTTGCCAGAAATCCGGTTTTGTCAGATCCACACCCAAATGTTTGAGCACCAAATCCTCCAATGTCATCACGCCGGTATCCTGCAACAAGCTATCGTATTTGTCTGCAAAGGAAGCTCCCTCTTGTAATGCCAGACGATATAAGCCTGTACTGAACATATAACCAACGGTGTACGGGAAATTATAGAAAGGTACATCTGTGATATAGAAATGCAGCTTCGACGCCCAGAAGTGAGGATGGTATTCAGAAAGCACACCACAGAAAGCTTCTTTCTGTGCTTCCACCATCAGAGCGGACAGTTCCTCAGCATTTACAAGACCTTCCTTACGTTTCTCATAAAAGCGAGTCTCGAACAAGAATCGAGCGTGAATGTTCATAAAGAATGCCACACTGTTCTGTATCTTCGTTTCAAGCAGAGCCAGCTTCTCCTCTGCATTGCCCGCAGCTTTAACCTGAGCATCAGATACAATCACTTCTGCAAAGGTTGAAGCGGTCTCTGCAACGTTCATTGCATAATTCTGATTAAATACAGGTTGATCATCAAGCAGGTAGGAATGATAAGCATGTCCCAGCTCATGGGCCAATGTTGAAACATTGGAAGGTGTGCCGCTGTAAGTCATGAATATCCGTGATTCTTTACTCTCAGGGAAGGAAGTACAGAATCCACCAGGGCGTTTGCCATTACGATCCTCAACCTCGATCCAGTTATTATCAAAGGCACGCTCTGCAAACTCAGCCATCTTAGGACTAAATTTACGGAACTGTGTGACGATATCCTTCGCAGCTTGATCATAAGGGATCTTGCCGGAGGATTTGCCTACAGGAGCTTCGACATCGACCCATGAGAGAGAATCCAGCCCCAGCAGCTTGGCTTTACGCTGAAGGTAGGACACAAGTACAGGTTTGCTATTCGTAATCACGTCCCACATTGTATTTAAGGTGTCCTGTGTCATACGATTGATGCTGAGCGGATCTTTCAGAACATCGTCCCAGCCTCTGCCCTTATAGAGCTTCAGGCGGAAGCCTGCTAAGTGATTTAAGGTATCCGCGCAATTATCTGCCGCTTCAGTCCAAGCCTCTTCCCATTTATGGAACATCGTTTGACGCACTTTTGGATCTGGATCATCCAACTTATTAAAAGCTTGACCAGCAGATAGCAGCTTTGTTCCTTCTTCATCCTCAAATGGGATCTTGATCGAGCTCACAATCGTATCATAGTGCCCGCTCCATCCATGATATCCGTCAACAGCTAATTCCAACGCTAAGCTTTCCAGCTCAGGGCTCATCTTCTCACGGGCCAAATCACGGCTCTCGCTCAGTACGAACGTTAAAGGAGCAATCTCTGGACGAGCCATCCACTCAGCCCATACCTTGTCCGTAGTCTGACGAAGGACATTGCTAAATTGCGAGCTGATCCCTTCGAATCCAGCGCGCATGCTTGTCACTTTGGCCGCCAGCCTTACCGCACCCTTGTCCATCTGATTCTGAGCGCCTAGACAGTCTGCGAAGGAAGTGACCTCCACAAGTCTTCCTGAACAGCTCTGAAGCAATGCTATAACCTCATCCAATGCTTTTGTAGACGCAACATCCGTTGGTGCCACAGCATCCTTCACAAAGCCTTGCAAGGATAAAATATCTTTTTCAAGCTTGCTCAAGAACCCTTCTAACTCTGCAGACGAAGAACCCCCCGGAAAAATAGTATCAAGTTCCCAAGTCAGTGATAACGGTTGTTTCATGTGTACTCACCATTCCTTTGCTTTCATTTGACTTTCTTTGTAATTGTCTTAACACCATGGTAAAGTGAATAACGATATCTGAACATTTATAGCCGATAAACTTTAGGAGGGCATCCATATGAAGCCACTACAAATTTCACCGGAAACAGCCATTACGTTATCCAAGCAACTAGGCGTTCCTTTGGAACACTTGATGCATATGCCCCAACATATTTTACTACAAAAAATAGCGGAGCTATCCAAAAAAGAAAATCCCCCACAAACTGAGGGCGAAAATGAAGAGACTCCTTCTGGGAAGGACTCACAATGATTCCATTTAGTCATACCTGGCCTTATGACATCATTCTAGGCGATATGTATGTGCAATACTGTCCATTCTGCAACTCAGAGAATGTGCTTCTGCCTATGAAGCCAAAAGAATTACAAATCGTTCGTGACGGCAAGAAAAAACTGCTCGTCTTCCCCTGCTGCAGCGCCAGTCCTACAGTTATAGATAATGACGGCGATTACCTTTTGTTCGATCGAGCTGTCAGATAAGCAAATCCAAACATTTTCTTTCTACAAAGCGCAGAGGAGAATTTAATTCTCTTCTGCGCTTTTTGTTGTTCGCAAACATTATGAACTTGAAGACAAGCCTTCGATATCAACTTCAACATCTAGAGCCTCAGCACGCATTTGCTCCCGTAAAATAACCCACTGCTCACGTGCCGCTCGAATCATCGCCGCATCCATGATCTTCTGATCATTGATCAGACGGGAGAACCACATTACAGCCACTGAGTATTCTCCGATCCGCCGATTAAGTTCGCCGATCAGGTACATGAGCCGGGCATCATTGCCGGCAATGCCATCTATTTCATAGACCTTAACATACTCGTCCAAAGAATAGCGTAAAAAACGCTTCTCCTGCTCAGTCTCCCCTTGATAGCGATAGAGCCAAGCAATATGATGCAGCAGACTTGCGATAATCCGATCTTTATCGTTAATACTCTGAGCACATAAAAGCGCCAGCTTATAGGTCTCGAGCGCAGTTTCCCAGTCTCGTTTCTCTCCAAAGTCACGGCTCTTCCAGCGTTTTCCTACCTGTTCATTAAATGCCTTACGCTGGCGTTCCGTCAGCTTGTCAGCCGAATTTTCTGTGGAGGCAAACCCGCAATTGGGGCAGACCCGTACAACATAATAATCCGGATTCTCATTTTTATAATACGCGCAGAAATCAGCATCACGCCGAATAGCCTTTTTTAGACTAGGACGTACCCGCGAGGTTGAAAATTCATTTTCACAGTTGCAACACTTGACCTTAATAGAATATAGGGGTATTAACTCTGTCAAGTACTCTCATTCCTTTCAGGATCAACCTGTCCCTTGTTATTCCTGGGGCATGTTAACAAAATGATGTGCAGGACCTGCAAGGCGGCTAAGCACGAATGAACGCAGTGGTTCTTCGACTCCAGTCTCCACCAGTGCCTCTTTCATACATTGTAGCCACTCCTCAGCACGTTCTGGAGTAATAGGAATATGCATATGCCTTGCTCTCATCATGGGATGTCCATGTAATTCCGAATAAAGTGGACCCCCGCCAAAAAACTGTGTCAGGAATTGATATTGCTTCTCCAGAACTGGAGTAATATCTTCAGGGAACAAGGGTCCCAGCTGCGGATGAAGCTGTACCTTGGCATAGAACACTTCCACCAACCGATGTAGTGCTTCAGCCCCCCCTAGATTGTCATATATACTCTCATTTGGATTCATTGAGGTTACCAGCCTTCTTCCATATTAATGAAACGTTACTTATTTTATTATACCAAAGATAAGCATAACACGGATATCCGTCGAAAGTGCTCTCTAAACTACAGAAAAAAGGCGCTAAACTATAGTTCAGCGCCTGAAGAGTAAGGTTAGTAGGTCCTAAATTCCTCATCACCAGGAGGGACGAGAGAGACCCGGATTACATATACAAAAGCACAAACGAGAACTCCGGCTATAACGCTCATCGCCATCACTCCATCCCATTTAATCGTGTAACAGAGGGTGCATTTATTTATTACATAATATCATAATTCCTGCGAAAAAGCACAGATAATTGTAACCGCTTTCTCCATTTTTTTGTGCTGTTTGTCCCTCTTTTTGCATACATCTAACCATAGACCAGGAGGCGTTAATTATGACTTTTAAAAAGATTGGCGGCCCGCTGCTGGGATTCATATTGGCAGGTTGTATGCTGCTTATGTTACTTCATCCTGAAGCATCTCTTGCCGCAGCCTTACGTGGCCTGGCCATCTGGTGGGACGTGCTCTTCCCTTCACTGTTTCCCTTCTTCGTCATTTCTGAAATCATGCTAGGCTTAGGCATTGTCCATCTCTTCGGCGCTTTACTTGATCCACTGATGCGTCCCCTCTTCGGTATACCAGGCAGCGGTGGTTTTGTCGCGGCCATGGGATATGTATCAGGATATCCCGTTGGAGCCAAATTAACCGCTAAGCTGCGGGAGCAGAAGCTGATCAGCAGAATTGAAGGTGAACGCCTTGTAGCATTTACAACCTCCTCCGATCCTATTTTTCTATTAGGGGCGGTATCCGTTGGGTTCTTTCGCGATGCTTCTTTGGGGCTAATATTGGCACTAGCCCACTACGGAAGTGGCTTAATGGTTGGTCTCCTAATGTCATTTCATGGACGTAAGGAACAAAAGACCCCCACCCAAGACCCAACAAAAAGTAGTTCTGACGTCCCCTCTGCTCCAGCAAAACAAGGATTCGGCAGAATACATGCCGCACTCCTTGCGATGTCCGAAGCCCGGCGCAAGGATGGACGTAGCTTCGGGGAGCTGTTAAAAGGAGCGATCCAATCCTCGCTACAGCTTATTATTGTCGTAGGGGGTCTGGTTGTATTCTTCAACGTGCTAATGGAGCTGCTTGCCCGTGCCGGAATCCTGCCCTCACTATTTAGCCTGGCCGGATCTCTCGTCTCCCTTGTTGGAGGGCCTCCCGAATTAGCTCAGGCCTTGATCAGCGGATTATTCGAGGTCACCATAGGTGCCCGTTCTGCTGGTGAAGCCGCTTCTTCCATCCCGCTTCAATTCAAGGTCGCAGCAGCTGCCTTTATTCTCTCTTGGGGCGGATTATCTGTACATGCCCAAGTCGCCAGTATTTTGAACGGTACCGGGCTGCGTTATCTGCCGTTCTTAACTGCGAGACTAATACATGCCGTACTCGCAGCAGGTCTCGTGGTGCTGCTATGGAAGCCTGTGATGGGATCAGGATTGTCTTCTGCCTGGGTCTCTCTGCCAGCCTCCACCGCCTTTACACCTTCAGCCTCTGGTGTCACTGCCAGCCTAGCTCTACTGAGTCTTATACTGGCCGCTGCTCTTCTAGTGTCACTGCTTATTCCTGTCTTTATGGCAATGCTCCGATTGATGCGCCGAAGTTGATTACATATTGTGTTCCGGGGCAAGATTGATTATGATCGGTGTATGACGGAATTATATAAAGGAGCTTGTACATCTTGAGATATTATGTTCTGGACCGCGGTGATGAGCTGTCAATCAAACTTGCCGAGCAATTTCACAAGCTGGCGGCGGAGCGGGATTTGCAACTGGATGCCGAGTCTCCGGAAATCGTCATCTCGATAGGTGGAGACGGCACAATGCTGCACGCTTTTCATACCTTTATCGATCAGATTCCCAACTTAGCCTTTGTAGGTGTGCACACAGGACACCTCGGCTTCTATGCGGACTGGCAAGCAGAAGAGCTGCCCACCTTAATCGATTATATGTGCGGAACCGGTGATTCTGAGCCGCAGAAGCCGCGCATTGTGAAATATCCATTAATAGAGCTGGAGATTCACAAAAAATCGGGATCTTCGTCTCACATTGCCCTCAACGAATTTACCCTTAAAGGGGTGGATGGAACTATAATGATCCAAATCGACATCAATGATGTCACCTTCGAAATGTTCCGGGGCGATGGACTTTGTATTTCAACTCCCTCTGGCAGCACCGCTTATAACAAAAGCCTTGGGGGCGCTATGGTTCACCCTTCAATAGAAGCGCTGCAGATTGCCGAAATCGCGTCTATTAACAACCGTGTATTCCGGACAATGGGCTCTCCGCTACTACTGCCGAAGCATCATCATTGTGACATTTTTTCATGTAAAGACCAGCGTTTGCTGCTCACCGTAGATCATAACAACATTCCTGTTGATGACCTGATTTCAGTACGCTGTCAAGTTTCAGACAAAAAAGTCAGCTTTGCAAGGTATCGTCCGTTTCCGTTCTGGAACCGTGTCCGTGAAGCTTTCTTAGTCTGAGATCAGGGGATCAAAAAGCTGGAGATTTCAATATCTCCGGCTATTTTTGGTGTGACAAAACTAACACCAATTGATAGACATAGAGAGAAATCAAATGGTATAATGAGGCTATTTTACAAAGAGTTACATAAAAGGAGAGAGTACTGTTGAAAAAATTATTATCCCTCTTGAGCATAAGTCTTCTGGCCCTGATACTGGCGGTCCCGGCTTTTGCTGCTTCAAAACCGATTGATGTTTATATCAACGGCAGTAAGGTTTCCTTTACCGCAGGAACCCCATACTTAGCGAACAATTCTGTACTTGTCCCTTTCCGGGTCATCTTCGAAAAGCTTGGACTGCAGGTGCTTTGGGATGCCAAGACTGGAACAGTAACAGGTAAAAGTTCAAATCTGGCGATCAGCCTGAAAATTGGCAGCAACCGCGCAACCGTTAACGGAACCGTGAAAAAACTGACTACCGCACCAGTCTCCTCAGCTGGCACTACATACATTCCTTTACGTTTTATCGCAGAGGCAACCGGAGGCACAGCCGTCTGGAATTCAACCAGCAGAAGCGTGCAAATTACCACCCCAGTATCCAAAGATAAGGACGAAGCAGCGATTACAGCATTAATCCGTTTGTCTAATAAATATTTCAATGAAGAAAAAGCAATTAGCTTCTATTCCCTTATGGATTCAGAATCCTCTAATGCGGACTCGGTGGCGGATCTTAATGCATCCTTTGAGATTTTTGACATAAAAAATACTATTGAGAGTTTGGAAATCATTGATATTTCAGGCAATGACGCTACTGTCTATACACTGGAAAGCTCTCGCCGGACAGGTGGGGCCTATACGCCAGATACAGAGGACGAATACATGTATACACTTGTCCGCAAGAATGGAAGCTGGAAAATATCATCTGTGGAATCCCAAAGCTCCGTGATACTGCTGACTCGTGAACAAGCTCTAAAAACAGCAGCTAACATTCCTCAAAATGATGCGGATGCCATCAAAGGTAATATCACCAAATATTATCAAGCTATGAATGAACAAAATTCGGCCGCTGTTCTTTCCACCATGACTTCATACGGAGAAGAATATGATACTTCCCTTAAGGAAGATCTGGAAGATTTCTTTACTTCATATGACGTCATTTATACTCCAAGCGTTTCGAGTATCTACTATTTTAGCGCCAAAGAAGCAGCTATTTATGTAGAAAGCAAAGAGAAGGATGCCAGTGAAGAGGAAACTTTTGAGCAAGGCACGATCTTCATTTTATCCAAGTCGGATAACGGGGTATGGACTACTGATAACACCTACAGCGTTTACTATAAACTTGTGAAATCCTAACAACCATACGTCACAGAAAGTTAATTCGTGCAGTGTATACTTTCTTATCTTATAAATTATATAAAAAGGGCGTATGATTCCATGAAATCCAATAAAGTAATAAGTGCACTTCTAGGCAGCTGTCTGGCTTTATCCCTAACTTTTGCTCCAGTGGTGTCTGCTGCCGATGCCGCTCAGGCATCTACAGATAACCGTGATCTTATCAATGAAGTCATGAATATTCTGGAGAACTATAACCTCTCCGGTGTAGATAAGGATACCTTGATTCGTGGAGCCATTGACGGCATGGTGAACACCCTGGATGATCCCTATAGCCAATACTTCAATACCGAGGAAGCGGCACAATTTGAACATGATGTTGATCTGGAATACGTTGGTATTGGTGTTAGATTGCAATATACCGCAACAGAACTCTACATCGAAGACATAACACCCGGTTCGCCTGCAGAACAAGCAGGTCTGAAACGCGGCGATACGATAGTCAAAATTAACGGAATCCCCGTTGAAGAGACTGAAGGTGACGAGTTAAGCGGAGCCGCAGGCACCAAGGTCACTCTGCAGGTGCTCCGGAATGGAGTGTCTAAATCATTTCGTGTAACCCGGAATGAAATCAGCTCAACTTCCGTTACCGGAACCATTGTTGGACAGAAGATAGCCTACATCACACTGAGCGGTTTCACACAGAATTCCGATGAAGAATTCGCCGCCATGCTGAAAAAGATGCGCGCAGCAGGTATGAAATCGATGGTGCTTGATTTGCGTGACAACTTAGGCGGCTATATGGATTCGGCATACAACATTACCTCCAATTTTATGGATAAAGGCATTATGATGTATACCTCTGATCAAACCGGAGCACTTACTCCAGTAACGATTACCAGCGGCAGCAAAATAGGCGTACCCGTCGTTATTCTAACGAATGAGTACACTGCCAGCGCTTCTGAGGCGCTTACTGGCGCATTACGTGACAATAAGCTCGCTACCGTCGTAGGCACTCGTTCTTTCGGCAAAGCACGTATTCAGAGCCTGCTTCCAATGTCTAATGGAGACATGCTGAAGCTGACTACGCAGAAATACCTAACTCCAAATAAAGAAGACTTTAATCACATCGGCCTTGCACCGGATATTGAGGTTAAAGGCAAAACTGCACAGCTGATTACCGCTCTTCAGATTGCAGGAATGAAAAGCATTGAGGTTTCCGGTGATCATCATATCTTGAACGTCAACGGGGTTGCCTTTGCTGGTAATGTGGGTCTAATAAAGCAAGGAGATAAGACTTATGCTTCTTCGCTCGTATTAGGTGCACTGATCGAAGGCGACATCACATGGGATGCCAAGAACAAAAAAGTCATCGTAACGAACGGGGCAGGTAAAGCGACCGGCTTTACATTGTCCTCCAAAGAGGCGCTTTCTCAGAACGGCGAGACCTTCATTGAATTAAATGCCTTTAAGAAGAAGTTCCCTGCGCTTGTATGGAGTTACAATGCAACACAGAAACAATTGAAATTATCTGTAAAATAGATCCTTAATCTCACTAATCATTAAGCTGCTGAATCAAGCACCAATGAGTAAAAACAGGAGTTGTCACATAAGCCATGAAATGGCCGTTGAGACAACTCCTGTTCTTTGTTTAGTTGGATAATATTTGCACCTACGAAACATCTGTAGCACCTATCGGACATGGATGACCCTAAACGCAATATTAATCCATATTTGTTATGCTATCGGACCCCATAGTCGCTATTGGTATGAAAAACACCATAATTACGCCTCTTTCTAACGAATAGCTTCATTGGAGTCCGAAACCCCGCTCAAAAGGCTGAAAATTCGCAAATAACGGCATCTGGGTCCTTAAGCCTTAGGGGATGATGAAACTGCTGGGTCAAGCAGCCAACGACTAACAGCAAAGAGCAGCAGAGCAACACACAGCAGCACAGCAACACCGAGCCCACAGCACAGAGCAGCACTGAGCAACACCGAGCGGCACAGCAACAGCAGAGCAGCGATCTCCAAGTAACGGGAGAAACGCTGCTCTGCTATTTTTTATAAGAAAAAAAGCTGGCTCATTCGTAGAAGGACTCTACTTATGGTTCAGCTTTCATCATTAAGGTTGTGAATTTTCTATGTTTTGATTGTTTTGGTTGTTTTGAGCGCTTTGAGGTTTTGGTGTGTTTTGGGGCTTCTGAGACTGACCTTGTGGCGGTCTGCCTTGGAAATCCTTTTTGGATTTCTTGCCCTGTGAATCCTTGCCCCGGTGATTTCGGCTCTGATGTTCTCTCACAGGTCTATCCTTCGCCATATTGTCCTTAGAAGAAGTCATCTCTTTAAATGCCAATGAGTGATTCGAGCCTTGCTT
The DNA here is from genome assembly GCF_037975345.1 of Paenibacillus sp. FSL P2-0121. Classification (NCBI taxonomy): domain Bacteria; kingdom Bacillati; phylum Bacillota; class Bacilli; order Caryophanales; family Paenibacillaceae; genus Paenibacillus; species Paenibacillus sp. FSL P2-0121. The sequence goes on from NZ_CP150245.1 coordinate 5,928,778, forward strand.
AGAGGATGTTTCTTTAACAGAGAACTCTTTATCTGCAGCCGCTTCATCACTAGCTTCCCCTTCTTGCTCCAAGGCCTCTTCATCACTCGGCTCTGGTATTTCTTTGATTAAAATATCCTTGAACATGCCTTCCTGTGGTACCTCTTTCAATTTATGCAGCACAAAATAAGCGCAGCCAAAATTGCAGTATTCATTAATATAATCAACCATACCCGAAATCGCTGTATCCCGATTCACCTTAGGATGGTTGTCCCGGTAAAAACCTTTCAAACGCAACTGACTGTAACCCCAGTCACCGATAATATAGTCGTATCTTTCCAGCACCTCGCTATATCTCCCGCGAAACGCCTCCGGATTCCAACCATCCTTATGATCCAACATAAGTTCATAGCCTTTTCCGCCTATTACGATCAAACCTTTTGTCGCCTGCCTTTCTTTGGGTATCGTGGCGTTGATTATGCCGCCATCTATGTGGAATATTGGGCTTTCGGTCGCTGTTCTAGAACCGCTCCTACAGCACCAATATTCCCCTCCGATGACGCAAATCAACGATTTTTATGGGTAACCTAAGAGCAGAGATATCAGAACGCTGTCGCTTCTTCCTCCTCTTACTAACATTCTCCGTGAATTAAACCACAGAAAAGCAATAATTAGCTAGAAGAAACCGCACGCTCCTCGCGAGCTTGAGCTGCAGACTTCACCTGCTCATGCGCATGATAAGAGCTGCGAACTAGCGGGCCTGATTCCACGTGGCTGAAGCCACGCTTCATTCCCTCTTCCTTCAACAGTGCAAATTCCTCCGGTGGATAATATTTCTCCACATTTAAGTGTTTTGGAGTGGGTTGCAAATATTGTCCTAAAGTCAATATATCACAATTTACGGCTCGCAAATCATCCATTGCTTGTAAAATCTCATTCCACTCTTCACCGACACCAAGCATGATGCTCGATTTGGTTGGAATATTGGGTTTCATTTCCTTGGCTCTGCGCAGCAATTCCAAGGAACGAGGGTACTTCGCTTTAGCCCGTACACGATCTGACATCCGTTCCACGGTCTCAATATTATGATTAAGAATGTCTGGATTACTGTTCATGACAATCTCAAGACTATTCCGGTCTCCTAAAAAGTCTGGAATAAGCACTTCAACACTACATAACGGAAGGCGTTTACGAATCGCCGCTACCGTCTCAGCAAAAATCTGAGCGCCACCATCCGCAAGATCATCGCGGGCCACACTAGTCACCACACAGTGACGAAGATTCATTTTCTCTGCAGCTTCAGCTACACGTTCAGGCTCCTGCAGGTCCAGTTCTGTAGGCATCCCTGTATTCACTGCACAAAAACGGCATGCGCGTGTACAAATATCACCTAAAATCATGAAGGTAGCCGTACGGTTTGCCCAGCATTCATAAATATTCGGACACCTAGCTTCTTCACATACGGTATGTAAAGTTTTGGAACGCATCATGCTTTTGATTTCCTGATAGTTGTCACCGGTAGTTAGCTTAATCTTAATCCAATCCGGTTTAGGTTGCTTTGCTGTTTTATTAGACAAAATGATAAACCCCGCTTCCTCCTGAATGTGATGCTGCAGATGAAAGTTGCTGCCTCATATTATAACATGTGCGATTTACAATTGCCTGTTTTTGTGAAATATGCAGGGTGTATCATCTGGAGTTTCCAGCGAGATTTTTCTGGTACCTTTAGACAAGAACGGATAAAAAGTAGCATTTTGCACCAATCTATAAAAAAGCTTCATCCGAAGTAACTACATTCAATTTAATGCCCGGACAAAAGGAGGCTGTTATCTTGCTGGCCCTATTTAAGAATATTAAAAACCGGAGAACCCTGTTATGCCTGTCCGCGGCCGCTATCCTCTGGGGTGGTTTAAACCTTCCCGTTTCAGCAGCTGTAGCGCGGCCTACAATCCAACCGGTGATGAGCAGCGGGGATCCCGCTAGTGCTAGCAAAGAAGCGCAATGGTCTGGCCGTAGACAGCTTTATGAGCAAATGAGCGCAGCTACTGGTATCCCGTGGTTTAGGTTCGCAGCCATTGATCAATATGAACGCACGCTCGCCAAAAAGGGAGCCTCAGGGCAGCCTGTCTCCACGCGCCTTACAGCCATAAAGATCCCGGCACCGGTATGGGCAGGTCCACTCAATCCGGATCAGGGGGATACTTCCCCGAACTCCATTAGCTTCTTTGATGGTTTTGGCAGTGATGGCTCAGGAGACGGCATTGCTGATCCAGAGAATGATGCGGACGTTCTCTATAGCATGGCTAGACACTTATTGAAGTATGGACAATCCGCTAGTGATTTCAGTATCGGGGTCTGGGAGTATTATCACAATGGCCGCGCCTCGCAGCGCATTACCCAGTTCGCGAAGTTATATGAACATTTTGGACGGCTGGACCTATCCGGCAATGCCTTCCCGCTTCCCTTAAGTAACCTTTATTCTTATCGTAGCACTTGGGGCACTGGAAGAAGCTGGGGTGGAGCACGTATCCATGAAGGAACAGATTTATTTGCACCTCAAGGAGTGCCAGTCCGAAGCACCTGCTTTGGCTTAGTGGAGACAAAAGGCTGGAACCGGTACGGCGGCTGGAGAATCGGGATTCGCGATATTGAGAACCGTTACCATTATTACGCTCATCTATCTGGATATAACAAAACCATTTCTCGCGGAGATATAGTCACCCCCGGTGAAATTATTGGCTGGGTAGGCAGCTCGGGTTACGGCAATCCCGGAACTCAAGGGAAATTTCCTCCGCATCTACATTTTGGCATTTACCGCGATCGCGGAATTACCGAATGGGCTTTTGATCCGTTTCCGTTGCTGAAACAATGGGAGAATCAGGAATATAGAGACTTAAAGAACAAAAGAAGCAAAAAAAGTGCCGTAAATTAGAATAAGGTCCCTTTCCTTAGAGAGGGGCCTTTTCTTTTTTAATACAACATCAAACAGCCGAATGGTTCAATGCTGACCGTAAGCTTATTATTATTTTTAAAAATTACTCCAGACAATAAATCAGTTAATTCGTTCTTATCAGCTCGATATGGGCTAAGCTCTAGTTGGTAAGGGTTTGGAGAATTATTGATAATCAGCCCTATCTTTTCGTGCTCCACACCTCGTATGTAACCAAGCACATTACGAACTTCATCAGTAAACCAAGGACGGAAGGAGCCTTTGCGCAGAACCTCATGACTTTTTCTCAGAGAAATCAACTGTTGATACCACTTATGCAGCACTGCATTCTGAGCTTGTTCTTGCCATATCATAGCTTTTCTACAGTGGGGGTCCGTCGCCCCTTCCATCCCAACCTCATCCCCGTAATAGATCATTGGAATGCCGATATAGGTCATCTGGAAAAAAACAGCCAGCATCATACGTTCAACAGCGGTACCCAAGCGGTCCCAACCACGCCCACCTTCTTTACACGCTGTAAGAAACCGCAGGGTATCATGGCTGCCAAGCAACTGAAACATAGCTGAATTCGCCTGGTCATTATACAACGCCTCCTGATGGAGCAATTGCTCCATAAAGCGAACTGGCCCCGTCGATTGTTCCGCAAAAAATTCTAACACTGCATCACGAAGCACATAATTCATTCCTCCATCGAACTGATCCCCTCTAAGCCATGGCCCAGAAGCATGCATAATCTCACCGATCAGCAGGATTTCAGGATATTCAGATTTGAGTTCTTGCCGAAACCGGGACCAAAAACGCGGATTAACTTCATTGGCCACATCCAGACGCCAGCCGTCAATCCCTGTCTCGCGCACCCAATACTTCGCAACCTCAATCATGTAATTCGCCGTATCCGGATTGTCCATGTTCAGCTTTGGCATATGCGCTTCAGCTTTGGCAAACGTTTCATAATTGGGTACAGGGGTCTGCGTAACCGGAAAGGAATGAATGAAGAACCAATCTTTATACGGAGATTGCTCTCCTTTTGCCAACACATCCTTAAACGCGAAAAAGCGATCTCCCGAATGATTAAACACAGCATCTAAAATCACTTTGATTCCATGTCTGTGCGCCTGGCTGACCAGTGCCTTCAATCCTTCCGTATCCCCAAATACTGGATCAACCTTATAGTAATCGGAGGTATTATATTTATGTTCTGAAGGAGACTCAAATACAGGCGTCATATAAACAACGTTTACTCCTAACTGTTGCAGGTAGGGCATTTTGTCAGAGATGCCTTGTAAGGTCCCTTCGTTATAACTGCTGGGATAGATTTGATAGGTTACTGCATCCATGCTCCATGAAGGTAACTTCAACACCTCAGAATGATGGAGATATGCATATTGAAAAGAACCCGCGCGTTCCCGGTTCTCCGACGCCCCTCTCTCTCCATACCAGACATATTCACCAGCAGGATTAGTTACATGGAATAGATATCTGCATTTTTTAGTAGGGGTCTCAATGACCGCTTCATGTATCTCATAAACACCTGCCGACCCAATCCGCTCCATTTGCAAAGGAACTTCATGCCCCGGAGAATCATAACGGTCTGAGTAGATGACGGTACAGGATAATTGTTGTCCAGCTTGCGTGAACAGTCTGAGCTTCAAGATGCCCGTACCCATAGGATAGGCAAACGGATCTTCACTTGTATGATATAAAAACCATGTATGAGGCATAACTTCTAAACTCCTTTTTATACTTTTATCGTTAAATCTATGAGACTTATTGTGATTAGAGAGACTGCTAAATTTGTGTTATTATGGTTACAAATACCGTTCCGGATTATGAGGGGAAGACAATGAAAGTAACCATTTCTGATATTGCCAAAGCAGCCAATGTGGCTAAATCTACCGTATCCAAAGTATTAAACGATTCCCCAAAAATATCACAGGAAACGAAACACAAGGTTCGCGAAATTATGAAGCAAATGAACTATACACCAAGTAGTATCGCTACCGGATTAGCCAGACAAAGCAGCTGTAATATTGGTCTCCTGGTCGATATGTCCAAGGAAAGTGAATTTCTAAACCAGTTTTTCTACAACATCATCGGTGGAATAGAAAGTGTAATTGCACCTTTAAAATACGAGCTGACTATTTCCAATGTACAGCATAGTAGTCCGGAAGGACATTTTCTAAATAGACTTGTATTCAGCAAACGTGTCGACGGAATCATAGCGAATAACTCCGTACTAACGGAAGAGCTTTGCGAAGAACTAAACCGCTTGGAGTTTCCCTACATCTCCATCGGCGAAATTATGACTCCCGGAAGCTGGGTTGATTTCGATAATGAAGCAGGCGGCAGCATGCTGACCTCACATTTAATAAAGCAGGGGTACTCCAAAATAGCCTTCATAGGCGGGCAGCAGCAGGAAAAGATTTATACCCATCGTCTGAGTGGATATTTGCAAGCATTGCAGCAAGCAGATCTTGCCGATCAGCAGCAATGGATTATCAATTGTAAGGCTGATGAACATGAGAGCTATCATGCTGCACTTGAGCTTCTACAGAGCGAAGATCGACCAGACTCCGTAGTATGCATGAACAGCTATGTTGCCTTCGGGGTGCTTCAAGCTGCAAAATCACTGGATATTCATGTTCCCTCACAGCTCGGCATTGCCGCATTTGATGAATATCCTCTGTCCCGTTACACTACGCCTCCTCTAACCTCGCTGAATATCGACACCTTCCAGCTGGGGGTATCTTCAGGCGAGCTGCTGATGCAACGCATTCGTAATAACAACATACCCTCTAGGCATTTGCTTCTCGAGCCAGAACTCATTCCTCGTGAGTCAACTATGAGATCCCAGTTCCCGGCGGGAACGTAGTGAAGAGGCAGGAAGCTTGGTTGCTCTGACTGCTGATTTAGCTTGATTGAGCTTGCATAGCTGACTGAACATTATTGCGCTGAGTGCTGTTTCGGTTTGATTGTCTTGAGTAACTAACTGAGCTTGATTGAGCTTGTATAGCTGACTGAACTTTATTGCGCTGCGTGCTGTTTTGGCTTGATTGTCTGGAGTAACTGCTTTAGCTTGATCGAATTTGAGTAGCTAAAATGGCTACATCGGATTTAATTGCATTTTGTGCAATAGAAATCCTTATAGGATGGGTAACATTCGATTTAATTGCACTTTGTGCAGTCAAAACTCATAAAATCGGTAAAAAACAGCCTTTTTCCTGAATTCTACTGCACAAAATGCAGTTAAATCTTTCTTCCAGCTTCAAACAGAAAGTCTAATTGTACTTTCTGCAATTAAAAAGCTTCATACTGCTTACCAAGGAGCGGCCCCATACGGGAGCCGCTCCTTGTTGTGTTTAAGCTGTAGATATTATGAAGCTTATAGATCCTTCCAGCGCTGAACCGTCAGATTTACGGTTTGTGCACCGCCTGATGGCGTAAGGGTTCGATTGGAAAGATCCGATCCATTCGAATTCACCTCCACATTAGTCCAAGCGCCTCGTGTAACTTTGTATTGAATTGCTGTTCCCGCCGGTAGACTTAGTGTGATGGAGTAAATACCGTCACTACCCTTCGTCAGTTGGTAGTTCGGATCTGCCGCATTCCAGCTATTGAAGGAACCGGAGAGATAAACGGGACCACTCACAGGAGTAGACGCAGGAACAGTTGCTCGGAATGTAACACTATCCGCTTGTGGCTCTCCTGCGGTGATGTTACCATTCACCATACTCCAGGTGCCCGCAGCAAAATGATAGTTATTGCCTCCATTGTTATCCCATGTGCCACTGCCATTATTAAAGGCTGCGGTCAGCCCAGCTGCCGTGTCCAACTGAATCGTAACCGCCTTATATCCTGTAAAAGCAGAAGCTTGAAGCTGCTCGCCTGGAGACGTCGTCCAGACCGTTGAACCATCGAGCTTATAATGGATATAAGAGCTGCTATAAGCCGCATTCTTATAATAGATCGTTGCCGTACTGCCGACAGGTGTTGCCGTTGGTGTTGGCGTTACGGTGGGTGTCGGCGTTACCGTTGGCGTCGGTGTTGGCGTTACGGTTGGTGTCGGTGTCGGCGTTACCGTCGGAGTTGGCGTTGGTGTTACCGTCGGTGTCGGTGTCGGCGTTACGGTTGGTGTTGGTGTCGGCGTTACCGTTGGTGTCGGCGTCACGGGTCCACCCGATTGAATATTGCCAGTTGGTGTATAGGTCCAGGTGCCGGCACTAAATAAATAGTTGCTGCCCCCGTTACTGTCCCAAGTGCCGCTGCCATTGTTAAAGCAAGCTTCAAGCTGGCTGGCTGAGCCAATATTAATCGTTATTTTGTTGTAGCCTGCTACATCAGAGACAGGTATCGCCACACCCGGTGATGTCGTCCAAGTTCCTCCTGCAGGACGATAATGAATATAAGGCGAGGTATAGCCCTGCTTATAGTAAATAGTGACACTGTTCCCCGCTGGTGTTGTCACTGAAGCAATCGCGCTAAGGAGGGATAGATTGCCTGCTGCATCCATTGCTTTTACCGTATAGTCATACGTAGTACTGGCAGATAATCCGTTATCCGTATATGAAGTAGTTGCGGATGTACCCACTTTTACGCCGTTGCGATAAATTTCATATCCGGTCACACCTACATTGTCGGTGGAAGCGGTCCAGCTTACTAAAGCACTGGATGCATTTTGAACGGTTGCGGTCACGTTAGTGGGTACAGTTGGAGCAACTGTATCTGTAGGAAGCTGTTGTTTGGCATAGATTTTGGCTGCATTTGCACCCACGGTTACAGTGATCTGCTTGCCAGTTGCTCCACCCGATTGTACGGTTACCGTATCCGAAGTGTTCAACTGGTTATAAAGAACCGTCCCGACTGCCAAGCTGCTCTCTGCACGCAGTGGAATGGTAACGGTCTGCGAGCCGCTGGATTTATTACTGAATACGGAGATAACTTCCTGCCCCAGATTAGTTCCAGTGTCAATACGACGTGAAAAAGCATATAAGTTCTGTGCAGACCACATTTCACGTTGAGTGCCTGTACGGAGTGCCGGATTATTTTTCCGAATCTCATTAAGTTTGGCTACGTGCTTGTAGGTGCTGGCATTCTCATTAAAATAATTCTCTATTACATTGCCGTTTGCATCCCGTTTCACCATTGACCAGCGGTTCCAGGTATCGGCGATGCCTCCCGTCATAATCTGCCCATTACCATTGCCTTTGTTCTGTTCCGTACCTTGGAAGACAACGGGTGTTCCACGCACTGTAAAAATAAAACTCAAAGCGTTCTGCAGCTTATCTACGCTTCCTCCAGCTTCTGTGAGAAAACGATTGCGGTCATGATTGTCGATAAAGGTAACCATGTGATTGGCATTTCCGTTATAGTAGGAATCCTGTGCCAAGGTGCTTTTAATATTGGAGTCAAAAGACTGCCCATATGCGAAGCTATTTAGAACGGAGAAGAACATTGGGAAATCAAGCATGCCCCACTCCTTGTTGTTGCCGACCCAGCGCGAGACAAATTCAGCATTGCCGTCAAAATTCTCGCCAAAGGTATTAACCCCCAGATAATTTTGCAATTCACCAATATCAGTCGGCTTCATCAGCTTGGCTGCGTCTACACGCGCACCATCTGCCCCTGTATAGTCAAACCAGCCTTTAATCGAATCAAATATGGCCTTTTTAGCAGCAGGGACATCGAAGTCAATGTCATCCAGTCCGCCTAGATCATGATTTTCTAAGTAATCCTGTGCCCATTGATCATATCTTCCGTCTGCCAAAGACCAGTTGATATCTCCATTATGGTGATACCAAGCCGGGTTATTGAAAGGAGCTGCTGGCTGCAGACTAGGGATATCATAGTAGGCTTGGGTACCCAGCATATAATCCCCGATATGGTTTGGCACAACGTCTATAACCACCTTGATGCCAACCGCATGTGCGGAATCCACTAACTCCTTCAGCTTCTCCTTTGTACCAAAGTAGGGATTGGCTGCGTTAGGGTCCTTAACGTTGTACCCGTGATACGCCGTGTTTTTACCGCTGCCATTGTTCTCCCGATTCGTCATTTGCGGCTCCGCCACTGGGGAAATCCAGATCGCGGTGTAGCCCATATTTTTAATATAAGATAGCTTGTCGATCACTCCTTGCCAATCTCCGCCTTTCATATAACGGAAATCTTCTTCAGAGTTCTCGCCATAGCGAATTGCCGCTCCCGTAGCATTGTTGGAAGAGTCCCCGTCATTAAACCGGTCAACCATAATCTGATAAATGGTATCATTCTCGTTAATCGTACCGATGCTGGCCGCATCTGCCTGTTGTGGCGCTAAGACGAATAAATTAATCACAGTAGAAAGAAGAATAGATGTAATCAGAACGGGCACGTACCATAACTTACGTTTCATCGCGCGCATCTCCCTCTCTTATTAAAGCGTATTCATAACACACTAAAACCTACTTCTTGGATTAAAAACGACCTTTCCAGCGATGTTTTTGGCATAGAAACAAACGAATTTTAGGGAAACCGGTTTCCCTACTAAAAATTACCATGACACCAGACGCGTTGTCAAGCCTTAAAATTGAAATGCACAACAAAAAAAGAGCTCCTATTTAGGAAGCTCTTGGAGTTGAATATTTACTGTTTGAGTTCAGCGTCCCGCCGTCTGAATAAACTGCAAGACCTCATTCATAATTCGGTCCTTCTCTTCACAATGGCACACCATATGACCACTGTTGTCGACCATCAGCACCTGTTTTTGGGTCGCCTTGATCATATGATGTCGTAGGTAATCGGCGCTTCTAGTCTTCACTAGATGATCTCTTTTTCCTTGCACGATCAGGGTTGGAGTCTCAATATGCGGATAGACAGAAAAGCTCTCACGAACCAATCGCTGGAACTCTCGAGTTGCTTTTGGAGGCGTTGAACTGAATTTACTAATATAAGTTTTTAGCATGGAAAAGCTCCCAAGGGTCTTAATAATTTCTACAGGATTCAGCGGAAACACAGGGGTAGACAACAAAGTGAGAGATTTAATCCAAGGTTTATAGCGCACGGAAAGATGTGAAGCAATAAGAGCACCGGTTGAAAAACCGATCAGATGAACGCCGTCATTTGTCTTTAACAGCTCTGTTAATTCATCCTCAGCACTTTGCTGCCAATCATGTCGATCCGAATGCAGTAGATCATTCCTGCTGCCCCCGTGCCCCTTCAGGGTAAATGTTCTGGAACGATAATTATGCTGCTCCATAAACTGGGACAAGGGAGAGATTTCATGCTCACCTCCGGTAAAGCCATGAATAAATAAACAACTTTCCATAATTGTCCCTCTTTTCACATTCCATACTGAATTCCAACTTTATTGTATAATGCCAATCCCCTTTATTTTCTATTCATTCCAACCTTCTATGTAAAACCTTAACCAAATGATGTCAAGGTTTACCACCGTTATAGTTTCAAAAAAAAATATAAACTCTATTGCTCCCACCAAAGAAGACCAAGTGCAGAAGTAATCGTTAAGCCTACAGCCGAGCTAGATGAAGTTACGTTAGCACAAATAGCAGTCCCCGGCGGAACGATGATGCTGCCCGTAAAGTTCTGTGAGAAAGCGCCTGGAGCTAATTGATAATTGTAAAGCGTCGTCCCCCCGCTAATTGCCGCTGTTGAAGATTGAACGGTCATCGCACTTGTAGCCGCGCTTCCGAGATTATTATTGGTTGGTGTCAAGGTTGCAGGAGAGGTTAACGTCCCTCCTTTTACAATTGTAAAGCTTCCAGACATAGCCGATAGCAGAGAAGATCCGCCGATACTGCCGCTAATACGAGAGATATATACGGTTTTCCCGCTACCAGCAGCATTACTAATCCGAATAGAAGTAATTGCAGAAATAAGACTAAGTACGACCAAACTAGACGCGGATGTGTTGGTAGAATACAAGACCGCAGCCTTCGAAGCACTTATTTCAGGTGGCGCGCTGATATCCGGAGATTGGAAGGTATTGACCATATCCACAAAAAGAGGTTGATCATTGTCGTTAAACACATATTGATTAGGCATGATTATCCCCTCCCATTTCTAATATTCCCACCAGCTGATAGATGTTGTCGCTGCTGAAGTTCCCGATGCAATCGTGATGGACGTGGTTATGGAATTTCCGGGAGGAACAACGATTTGTCCAGTAAAATCAACAATGACGGGACCCGCTGCCAGTAATAAAGATACTAGAGTGGCCGGACCTCCCGTAGGGGCAGAAGTCGAGGTTCTGGCCGTCATCACACTGGTTAACGCACTTCCAAAATTAAAATTTATCGGTGTAACGGTAGTCCCGGTGACCGTAGCGTTCCTAAGTAGAGATAAAGTAACAGCAGCTGTTGCCGAGCTAGCTGCAACACGGGATACATACAATGTACGTCCGCTGCCTGCCGGATTACTAATCTGAACAACTAACGGTGCAGCAGTCGTTACCGTAGAAGTAAAAGGGATTCCAAACAATAGCCCCGCCTTAGCCGCTCCTCCCTCCGGAGCTGAATCTATACCAGGTGCAACATACGTGTTGACTTGTTCTGTAAAGAGTGGCTGGCTACTCTGATTAAAGACTGAATCGTTTGGCATGCGCTATCCTCCCCGTACTTGAGCTTATCTTATTTTATGCCGCTCTAAGTAACAGGTTGTTTGGGAATGTGCGTATTTTTGCTTTCCCAGCCCAATCACCTCTTATTTTTCACCATATATTATTATCACCATTCGAATGGCTAAGGATTGTCCCTAACGGTTCGCGGCTTATTGAACTGCGGTTTATTGATGCTCAGGGCTCAAACGACGGTTAGGGTCCTTTTATGGATAGGGTTCCAGAAAACCCGTAGGAGGTGAATGAAATCCATAACGGTCTGGAACTAAAAAAGCGCAGCAAAATAAAACACTCAAAAAAACAGGGGAATTGTTCTAGAAATCCGCAATCATTTCCACCTCCAAAGGGTCGAAGAAACCGCCGTAAGGTGACGATCAGTCCTTTATTTTCCGAGCATCAATTTATCGGATTCCCCGTGTCCAGCTCCATTTCACCTCTGCCTTGGCAAAAAAGCGGAACCAAAACGATGATCTCTTACGCAGTTATGAACCAAGGAGACCACCCTGTTAGCGTCCGCTTGGAGATTAGTCCGAACAGTTTTGATTCTTTTATAGATTCAGAAGAGATCGTGGCTGCAAAAGAAATGAAGGTGCTAGTGCCAAGCAGATTTTTAAAGTGGACTCGGATATCCGCCTCCACGCAACAGTCAACGGGTTTAGGCAAAATTGATGTATACGTCCAAGCCCAGTCTATAGGTATGAGTTAACAATTTTATAAGAGAGGGACGAGGAACTTTGCCTAACTACAGCTCTTTTCAAGCTAATCCCGATAATCTACGAACGCTTATTTTTGGCCGGGATGCCTCGCTGATTGATCATCCGCTCACTACAGATCCAGGCGGAAATCTAACGACAATTATCCTAGATGGTACGATTTCCAATATACTCGGAGCTACCATCACTGCGGGTACTTTGTCATCAGCAGGAACAGTTACTAACATTCTTAACGGGACGATCACTAGCGTACTCGGAGCTACCATCACTGCGGGTACTTTGTCCTCCGCAGGTACGGTTACCAACATTCTTAACGGGACCATTACTAGCGTACTTGGAGCTACCATCACAGCTGGTACCTTGTCTTCCGCAGGTACCATTACTAACATTCTCGCAGGTACCATTACTAACGTACTCGGGGCTACCATCACTGCGGGTACTTTGTCCTCCGCAGGTACGGTTACCAACATTCTTAACGGGACTATTACTAGCGTACTTGGAGCTACCATCACAGCTGGTACTTTGTCTTCCGCAGGTACCATTTCTAACATTCTCGAAGGCACGATTACTAGCGTGCTCGGAGCTACGATTACGGCTGGTACCATTACTAGTGTACTAGGCGCAACTATTACCGCGGGTACTTTGTCCTCAGCAGGAACGGTCACCAATATCCTTAACGGGACCATTACTAGTGTGCTAGGGGCTACGATCACAGCTGGTACCCTATCCTCAGCAGGTACGGTCACCAATCTCTTAAACGGGACCATTACCAGCGTGCTTGGAGCCACAATCACCGCTGGTACTTTGTCCTCAGCAGGTACAGTAACCAATCTCTTAAACGGGACCATTACCAGCGTGCTCGGAGCCACGATCACTGCGGGTACTCTGTCTTCGGCTGGTACAGTAACCAATCTCTTAAACGGGACCATTACCAGCGTGCTCGGAGCCACGATCACTGCGGGTACTCTGTCCTCAGCAGGTACGGTCACCAACCTCTTAAACGGGACCATTACCAGTGTGCTTGGAGCCACCATTACCGCTGGTACGCTCAGCAGTGTGACCTCTATTTCACAACGCAGCTTTATCGAACAGACGACGACGGGTATTGCAACTGCTAATGCCTATACTCCACTGCCAGCAGTGACTACAAGCGTATTGGGTACCTATTCCTTTTTCATCAATAACACTGGAGCTAACCCGGTCAACACACGAGTAGAAATCAGTGCTGACGGAACGAACTATTTCGTCGATACCACAGGAGATAATCCTTTAGCAGCAGGTTCTATAGATGTCATAGTTCCGGCCAGATTCTTGAAATATACACGCTTATCCTATCAATCAACGAATGCAGGAGCCGCCTCAACAATCAATGTAAGTTTCAACGCACAGGGAACGTAATGCAGATGCCCATCATATGTTGTAACGAAAGAGTGCATGGATATCCATGTGCTTTTTCTTTTGATAGCAAAAGCTGATTTCTACTTCTACATATGTAACAAGGAGGAAACAACGTGAACAATATTACGCTTGGCGTCCACCTCATCGTTAACAATGAAGCTGATCTTCTGCCCCACTGTCTCACAAGCGTAGCAGGTGTTGACGAGATTGTAGTCATAGATACAGGCTCTACTGACGAATCCATAGCTATTTCCCAAGCGCACGGGGCTAGAGTATTCCAACGGGAATGGACAGAAAACTTTGCTGCAGCACGTAACGAAGGTCTCGATCAGGCGGATACCGATTGGATTCTAGTCCTTGATGCCGATGAACGCCTGCAAACTCCACTTCCGGAACTTCGCAGCCTCCTGCAAAACACGCAAGCTCAGGCTTTTACAGTACAAATTGATAATTGGCTTGGCGTTCGGCCTGAAGATAAGGTAAAGCACAGTGCGGTTCGTTTATTCCGAAATGGACAGGGTTATCGATATAGCGGAAGAATTCATGAAGGAATTGACGCTGCAATCCTTAAATCACATAACATCTCGGCGATTGAGCATAGTGATATTGAGATTGAACACTTCGGATATTTGCCGGAAATCATGGCACGAAAAAATAAAATCAAACGCAATGAGCAGCTGCTGCGACTCGCTTTAGCCGAACAACCGGAAGATCCTTTTCACTCGTATAATTTAGCAGTCACCTGCTGTCAGGACGGTCGTCTTCTGGAAGCAGAGACATTACTTCGCCAGACCCTTCACCATGTGCCACTTGAAGCTTCCTACCGTCCTACGATGATTAGAGATCTCTGTAAAATTTATCTGACTCAAGGAAAAACGAATATCATAGATACCTTGCTGTTGCCTGAATTGGAGCGTTATGAGGATTACCCTGACCTGCATTTTTTATTAGGCCAATCTTTGGAGAGTCAAGGCTTGTTAGAACGTGCTTTTCAAGCTTATCAGCGTGCAGTATCCATTTCTGGAGATCAGGTTAGTCAAAAATATGTATCTGAGCAAGGGATGAACACCTTCCGCCCACTTTATCGACTAGGCTTAATCTCAGAGCGGCTTGAGCTTCAGGAGGACGCTGCGAGATTCTACCACCGTGCGCTTCAACACCACTCTTTATATAGGCCTGCCTTGCAGGGAATAGCTTCTGCTTTTCAACGCTTAGCTGTACCCGATGAGGAGATTGCCGGCTTGCTGATACAAATCGTCCCCCCAACTAATGCTGCCCAACGAGCTGCGATCATTGACAGCTTATTTGCGATAAATGCTAATGAGACCATCACTAACTTATCCCGAGACACTTTTCCCTTGGAATTAGAGACGGCAAATTGGATGATCTCTTCACTCCTGATCACCGGCAAGCTAGAGGACGCCTATACAACCATAAGACAAATGACCTCCTTAGCTACGCAAGATAACCATGATTTAGAATATCTGAAAAAGTGGCCTACCCTCTGGGCTATTTGCTCTTGGGCGCTTTTTGGAGAATTCCACAATGACCTGCTAACCTATGTACCAGACGAACTTCGTTTCGGACTGCAATACATTCAGAAGTGCCACCAGCAACAAAAGGTAGATCCCGCTGAAGCAGAGGTAGATTCATTACCATTACATTCCTCATTCATTTCAGATTTGATCGAACAATCAGTAAAACTACACCAGCCCGAGTTAAGCGACGCTTTGGTAAAGCTGTTCCCTACCTTTCGGTCTGAATTAGCCGCAGCATTATATAAAGAAGGCAATAGGAATGCGGCAGGTGAGCATTTTATCAGGTTAGTTAGCGATCAAGCCGCTGATGCGAAGGTTCTTTTTTATATAGGTGAGATGGTCTTTGACAAAGGGCATTACACGGAAGCCAGTGAATGGTTTCAACAAGCGCTGGAGCAGATGCCTGAGCATGAGGCTGCCCGAGTGGGTTTAGCACTCTGTTACCTTCAGCAAGCGAAGCATAGCATGGAGGAGGCACTAAACAGCTTGGATGCAGCTAACGTTCATGGTCCACTGCAAACGGATATTGGTGCCATCCATAAATCCATCTTTTTACTAAATCGTACACCGTGGCATACACAGTGGAGCTTCCGCCAGAGTGAGGGGAGGACAGCCAAATGAGCATGCCCAGCCAAAAACCTCTGATTTCTCTATGCATGATCGTTAAGAACGAAGCAGATAACCTAAACCAATGTTTAAAAAGTGTACGTGGTATCGCCGATGAGATTATTGTAGTCGATACTGGCTCTACTGACTCCACGCTACAAATTGCTCTAAGCTTTGGAGCTAAAGTTGTTCACCATACTTGGAATGGCGATTTTGCCGCTGCCCGCAACGCGGGTCTTCAGCAAGCCCACGGACAATGGATTCTCATTCTGGATGGAGACGAGGAACTGGATGCGAAAAGTAAGGGGGAGCTGTTGCTGTGTGCGGAGCATTTGGAGTATGAAGCTTTTTTTCTGCGCATTCATAATCATAAAGGTTTAACCGCAGCTTCACAGACCATTACTGTTAATCCGATTATCCGGCTATTCCGTAACCGCCCGCAGTACCGTTTCAGCGGCATCATCCACGAACAGATTGCAGAAACGATCGTAAAAGCTACACCCAAAGCAGCAATGCATTTAAGCAACGTAGTCATCCATCATTACGGTTATGCAGACGGCGTAGTAGCAAAAAAAGATAAGATCAAACGAAATGTTGAGCTGCTCAAGGAACAGCTAAAGTTAAATCCCAATGACCCCTTCCACCATTTCAATATGGCTGTTGAATATATGCGGCTTGGTGAATATCAACCGGCTCTAGAGCATATCAAAAGATCACTTAACGAAGCTCCACCCGACACAAGTTATGTTCATCTGCTGCACAAATATCAAATCCGCTGCCTGGCAGAATTAAAAGATTTCAACGCGGCGCTGGAAGCTTGCGACTCAGGGATAACCTTACATCCAGATTATCCTGACTTGGCTCATATCAAAGGTGTGCTGCTGTTTCAAATGGGGGCCCTAGTTGAGGCCAAAACAGCATTGCTGCAAGCCTTAGTCATTGGAGAAGCTCCTTCCGGTTACCATACCGAGTCCGGATTCGGATCTTATTTGACATTTTATTTGCTGGGACAGTTATGCGAAGAAATAGGCGATGAGACCGAGGCCTGTGTCTGTTATACCAAAGCTGCTCAGCTTCATCCCGAGCCAACGCCCATTATAACCCGACTGATCCGAGCCTTAAAATGTGCTGAGCGCGAAAATGAAATTTTGGGCTGGCTTCACGCTCATCTACCCGAATACACAGCCGCTAAAAGCGGACTTCTCTTAGATTTATTGCGGATTGAGAGATGTGAAGAGGCAGCAAAACAGCTGATGAAGACCACAGGGCAGTCCTCATCTAATGACTCGTTATTCAACCCAGCCAATCACCCAGGGCGTTCGGAGCTTTTGTTGGCGGATCGTCTGCTTGCCTCCCTCTCCTCTTCAACCCCCTATTCTCCAGCGGCTAAAAGAGTGCGGCTCGCAATCCCACTGCCCAGAGTTTCAGATTAGGAAGGACGTATTCCTATGACCACACCGGATATCACACTTTGCATGATTATTAAGAACGAGGCAAACCATCTGGAGAAATGCTTATCCTCTGTACGCGGGCTAGTGTCTGAGATTATCATTGCGGATACAGGCTCAGAGGATAACAGTAAAGAAATCGCTCAGAGGTTCGGTGCAAAGATTATCGACATTCCTTGGGAAAATGATTTTTCCAAAGCGCGGAATATAAGCCTAGAGTATGCAACTTCCGCTTGGGTTCTGGTACTGGATGCTGATGAGGCTGTGGATCATTGGAGTGAGGAGCTGCTCCAGCCCTTGCTTGGTGCCGAGTATATTCATGGGTATTGGCTGCCTATTATCCACTATGTCGGTGAAATACCTGAAGCGGATTTTGTTACAGATCATGTCTGTCGATTATTCAAAAATGATAAAAGAATTATTTTTCGTGGAAGTATTCATGAGGAGATTGCCAGCAGCATTTGGGAGCTTCCAGCGGGGGAGATCGCTTATGCAGATTTGCGTATTTTCCACTACGGATATTTAGAAGATGAACTGCTGCGTAAAAATAAATATAACCGCAATTTAGCACTCATCAACAGGGGTCTGCGGCTTCAACCGAACCATCTTTTTCTTCGTTACGCGTTAGGGGCAGAGTATTATCAGCAGGGTCAATATAAAGAAGCGGCAGAGATCCTCCTTCCGCTGCTCACCGATGCTCCAGCCCCTTCCGGTTATGTCTCAGATATTTACCTTAAGACGGCGTACGCCTTACAACTATGTGGCCGAAAGCAGGAAGCCGAGGAAGTTTTTCGTACGGGGAGCGGTCTTTTTCCCGATTTCACTGATTTATTAGAAAGCTATGCCCTCCTGTTACTGGAACAAGGGAAGCTCAGCTCAGCCAAGCATTTCTTGGAGAACGCACTTCAGAGCGGAAATACAGCACATAAATACCCTTCTTCCTCAGGCAGTGGAACGTATCGGACAGAACTACTAGCCGGAAGAGTCTGTGAGAAGTTATACCAATATCCGGATGCGTGGAGACATTACGAGGCTGCCATACAACATAAGCCTGATTATAGCGAGGCGTGGAAAGAACTCATCCCACTAAGCCTTCTATCTGGAGAGAAGGCACAACTACGAGCATTGACCCACAACCATCTGCACTCTTTATCTCCTGATACTTTGAGTTATCTTCTGCCCGCAGCGCTCAATGCCCGCGATCCGGAATGGCAAGCTGAGCTTTCTACAGCCAGCCAGTTACCCTCATCTGTTCAGGCTGCATTGCAGGCGATTCTGGAAATAAACAATCAACCGGAACATCTTCAGACACTCGCACCGCTTGAACAGCTGCTTCATGATCCTTCCCATCTTTCCAACCGATCCTTTGTACTTGGCTACCTGTGGGCTTTCTCTTGCGGTATTGGAGATACAGAGTCTGCCATGCGCTGGCTTGTCTGTCTATTGCCTTACAGACCGGGGATTTTATCGATCCATCATATTTTAGCAGGGAATTATAGCCTTAAAGCTGATCTTTCGGATCTAAGCTATGCAGCACAATTGCTGCTTCAGACTGGTGCTTGGAATAGTTTATTAGCACTTTATCGCCATTCGGAAGGATCTTCCTTACACTGGTCCAGTCTGCCGCAGCCCTTACTCTACGGATTACTTGAAGCCCCCACCTCCATAAAAAAACAATGGTGCTCTATTTATGTCAGCAAGCACCCTCAATATCATACACCTGCGGACTGTACCGAGTGGCAATTATACGCTGCGATAGCCTACTCCTGTGGAGAGATGCCCATCCTTCATGTAGAGGATGAAGCCGCTTTGCGTAGAGTCGGGGGGGCTACCGCAGCCGTGAGCCTCGCTTATTACAAGCTGCAGCTCGCAGCAGAAGTATATCCGCAAGGGATACCATCAGCTCATATCCCTTCTGCGCTGCTTCTGAGATCTGCCAGCCGGACTTAGCCGGTTGGCAGATCAGATGCGGATTTCAAAGCTCCTCTTGCCATTCCACCAGATGGGGCTGCTCATCAAGGATAGATTCGTACTGCTCCAGACTACCCCAGCGCCCCTCTGGATCAAGCTCCAGGTAACGCGAGTATTTTCGCCGAAGCTCCTCAGGGGATATCGCCCAACCATAATGTTTCACACGCAGCTCGGTAAGAAACCCCGGCAATACCGAATAAGAGAGCGGAAGTCTTGGCACATGATGATCCATTTTCGGAAAAAAATAATGAAAGTTCGGCAAATACCGGACTAGTGTACGGGTATGCTTCGTGTGGATATTCCAATGCTCATCTTCACGGTAATGTGTGGTGCCACCCCAAAAATCAAATAATCGGAAAGATACCCAGTCATACACATCCTGATCGATGAGTCGCCTCATCTCCCGTTTAGCAGACTCTTCATAGAATTCATCGGCATCCACAGACAGCAGCCAATCCGGATTCGTAGATACCGCCAGCTCCCACAATGTTTGCCGTAGCTCCCATTCACGGTTAAACAAAGAGCTTTGCAGGGTTACGAGCTTCTTAACTTTGGCAAAAGAGAGACATAACTGAGCCGTATGATCTGTACTTCCATCATCCACGATCACAATATCATCCACGAACTCACTTAATTCCTCCAGCACCTGCTCTAAATACCTTCCGGCTTCGTTCCTAACCTGCATAATAGCGGTCAGACGGTTGCCTGATGTTTTGCGGAGTGGCCCTCTATGACTACTCATCCTCCACTCTCCTTCTCAATCGTCTTACAGCCTCTTCGAGATCTGCCATCTCTGACAAAAGTGGCCATGCCTGATTGTCTTGCCCTCCTGCATTTAAAAAGCTGCGAATGGCCTCGTGCCGCCTGCCATACAGCAAGTGTATGGTGCCTTCCATGGCTTCATCCACATTTTCTTCCTGCTCATGTTGCAGCACTATTGCCTTTTCCCATTGAAAAGTCCGCACATAATTTTGCACCAGCAACGCTTTTGCCTCGGGAGAAGTTAGCGGACTTAAAATTCTTACTGCCGCTGCCTCATCCTCATTCAGGTGGAACAACTCCGCGCGAACCAGTTCATCCTGCCCGGAATGGAGCCAGCCCTCCATCCTTTCTACTGCTTGCTTCTCCTCTGCGGTAAATGCTGTAATCGCAAATTGGCGGACCGCCGTTTCCAAATTCCCTGTCTTGGCTTCTATTGCAGAAAAAAACCGGAAGTGTGAAATAAGGCAATCCAAATATTCATACAGAACCATTAACTCAAAGGATTGCGCCAGATATCGATTCGCTGTGGAGTCCCCAAGCAAATACAAATAAGATGCTGCCAAATAATGTACAACAGGCTGGCTGGGCAGCTTGGCGCACATCGAGGTATAATAATCCGCCCTAAGCTGGAGTTGAATCCTAAACCAGTCCGTAGCAAGGAGGGGCTCCTCCTGCCATAAGTTCTCAATCGCCTTACTCCACAACATCTCATAATCTGTCAGAAAATAAATCCGCTCGCGCTGACATACAACTCCATACGATTCCTGCTGATCCCCGTCGAGATAAATAATATTCTCCCTGCACAAGCTCTGCTCCAAATAGATCCGTTCTGACCGGGTTCCTACTAGATCGGCCTTTGCTCCAAGCAAGCCGCTGTATTTATCCCATAAGACCTTATTTTCTTCTTCCGGACAGCGCTCTAATAAAGCCACTATATATCCCGCTTGCAAAGAAAGAACCTCTGGTAGCCAATAGGGAGAAGAGACCAGAAATGTGTACTCCCTCGCCTTGAGAGTATGAATATCCGCGATCATTACCGGCTTGATCTGGCTGTTAGTCTGCTGCTCAAGAGTCATTCTTCCGGCAAAACAGACCTCTTCCCGCTCGGGCAGAAGATCCAACAGTCTTTTATATTCGTATTCCTCCCAGGAGCCTCTGCTCAGAATTAAATATTTCATGACTGCGCCTCCTTGCCCCTGCTCCTATCTGCCTTCTTCCCCTGCGGTTCGGACAAATCCCCCACATAACCTATAGTTAGTGAAGCTTCAGGGTGAAGCTGCAATTGGTGCGAAGTAGACGCCTTACAGGTAATCACTCCAGGCACATTCCCGCCTTTATGAGCAACTCGCTCTAATGGAAAAACAATTCCCGAAGGGTCCCCCCTAAGCAACCGCCCCACCTCTTCGTCCATATCCGTAGATAAACTAACGATCAGATCCGCGGAACCTTGGGTGATCGCCTTCACTACCCGTTCAACGTAATATTTCTCATACCTGATAGAGTCTGATAAATACACAGTTATCTCACTCTCAAATAATGCAGATGCATTCTTCAAAGCCCGCAGCCAAGCCTCTTGACCACGAACTGCAATCACTACATCCTGTTCATTTACTGGCAAGCCGGAAGCTGTGTTCATCCATCTGTCCTTGATCCAGATCCAGCGAATATTCTTGTAGCTCTGCTGCTCCTGTGTAGCTGCCCATTCCTGCGGAAGATGGTCCCCATTCCCATCCTCTTCACAATAAACAATCGCCGTCACTAATGGCGTTTGCAAGGTTGCCTTACCGAGTGGAATAACAGGTTGTGTTGATTGTAAGAATCCATTCTGCGGTACAAGATGTTCTTCGGCTTCTAAGACATCTTCCAGTGCCCATTTTGTACTATACGCCTGCCAGCCATCCGCAAGTGTTGGTCCGTTCATCCTTCTCTGGCCCCTATCAAGTGAATGTATAGCATGAACATACACAGCATCACTTAGCGCCAGCTTGGCTCCAGACTGCCGCGCTCGAAGACACCAATCGGCAATCATAAGAGACCGCACTTGAAGCGAGGTGTCCAACCCTCCGATACGCTGAAGCAGCTCTTTAGAGAACAGGAGGCAAGAACCCGTTAGTACATCCATCTCTCGCCATTCTCCTTGATGCCGGCCAAGATTGTAGCTTACATGAGCAGCAAACTCATCATAGGTGCCGAAGTGAAGACGTTTCTTCCCTTCCCCTCTTTCGGTTGAAGAGCGAGGGGCCACCACCTTAACTGAAGCGTCATCAAAAGGAACCCACAATAGCTCACTTAGCCAGCCAGGCGATACCATGATCGAATCTTCAAGCAAAACCGCGAAACTGGTTTCGATCTGTGCCAAAGCCTGGTTAGGCATGTACTCCTCCTTTTCATAAGGAAGAAAGAGAATCGACTGCTCCGGTGAGAACTGTTCCGCTAAAGTTTCCATAGGAAAATCAGGAGTCATCGCCACAGCAATAATGCGCACAGACTCTCCAGAATGGAGCAGCAGCAAGGGTAAGCAAGCTGCGGCACATTCCAGGCGGCTTAGCTCAACTACAAGGGTAAGTCCATCTTTACTCGGCAGTGGAAGTAGTCCCGTGCGCTCCAAGAACCCATACCTTCCCGCCAAGCGTTCCACATTCAGAGATTCTTGCGACATTAGGATTCACGCTCCATTTATTAAAGCTGTTCTACCTATAGTCTATGAGCGCTGAAGCGTGATATCCCCTTAATTTCCTCCGCCCGCGCCTTTGTCTTCTTCCGTATGATCTGCACCCGTACTCGCGGGATCGGTTGCCGCTGGAGACGAGCTGTTATCTTTCTGACTGTTACTGGTGGTATCCTTGCCCTGATCCACTACTCCACTCTTATCCCCGCCTACAGCTGGAGCAGGAATGGCAATTCCCGGAGCACTGCTGCCGTTCGCCCCCACAGGTTGACCTTGATTATCGTAATAATACATAGGTACATCTCCAACAACCATCAGATAAGACACAGGAATTTCTGTATCCACTACCTGC
The DNA here is from genome assembly GCF_037975345.1 of Paenibacillus sp. FSL P2-0121. NCBI lineage: Bacteria > Bacillati > Bacillota > Bacilli > Caryophanales > Paenibacillaceae > Paenibacillus > Paenibacillus sp. FSL P2-0121. The sequence continues at coordinate 5,951,771 of NZ_CP150245.1, forward strand.
GGCTCCATATCAAAAGGAATGACGACTGCAACCTCTGTCACAATATGAATGTATACCTCGACCAGAATCATATTGATCCCAGCGTTTTGCTGGCGGGTGCTGAGTTCAACCTTAACCGCACCTTGTGGTTCAATCTTGATCGGAATATCGGGTCCATAAGAAGCAATAAGGGGACTGCCCAGCGCTTGCCCCAGCGGAATATATTCTGTTCGATTATGCAATTCCTGCAGCGTAGACTGAATGACCTGTGCCGCTTGCGAAGTAATACGCATATGCTCCGCGTAGTTGAGCATGAACCCTGATATTTTCCCGTTCTTATCCGTCTTCCAATCAATTAGCTCTTCCGCATTCCCTCCATTCGCAACCTGTGAGGTAATCGCCTTATTAATCGATTCCGTAGCGATTTGCTTCACACGTATTTGTGCTAAATGCAGGATGGGCGGTTTCATATGCAGCTCCACATAGCGCAAGGATTGCAGCACCAGCACAAGTATTACTAAGGATGCTATCAGCCAAAATTTACGTCGGCTTCTTGGCTTATGTCTTCTTCCGCCTGCAACCGTTACCTTACTCTCTGGCCGGCTGGATAATCTAAAGCGGCCTTTGCTACGTTTGGCTTCAAAGCGCGTACGCTGCGGCCTAACCGCTGCCCGGCTGGGTTTTGACTTGAATGCGGAGCTTCTCGCTGAGAATCTCCGATTCGTGTCCCCATTTATTTTTGGCAGCCGAAAATGGCCTAGATCAGGTATTCTCAGCCTTCGGTTTCCCCATTTTTTCAATCTGCCCATTGCAACAGTCCCTCCCGCCTTACGCAGAGGTCAAGCCACCTCCACTTAATTTAAGGTATTCGCTAAGAGGACAAAAAAGAAGAACGTTCCCTCCGGCAAACTGCGCCTGAAGTAACGTTCTTCATCCTTTAGATCATGAACTGGGAAGATGATATTAGTGCATTCTGCTCCGCTTATCCTCCTGCAAATGGTCCCAATGACGCCGAATAAAGATGCCAATGAGAATAGCTATAAACACCGCATACCAGGTAAGATAACCATTCCATTCTTCACGCGGAACAATTAGGGTGGATCCGATCGTACCGAATAACCATATATAAGACAAATTACCAAGTACGGTTCCCCATATAAAAGATGAGGCTTTAATCGGTGAAACAGCAGACATGAAATTGATTACATTATTCGGAATAATCGGGATCGTACGCAATAGCACCAGTGTCCAAATCCCATATCGATCCAAGTAACGCTGCCATTTATCATAGCGCTTCAGTTTGCTTCTCCATTTTCGGTCAAACCAGTTATACAGATATCGCCGAATGAGAAAATACATCAGTATTCCGCCCAGATTGCAGGCCAGCCAACTGATCAGCATGCCTCCAATTACGTTAAAAACAGAGACATGCAGCACGATCAAAATTACGAATGGAAAAAATCCTAATATACTCTGCAAAAGTGCGAGCGGGATGGTCACGAATAAAATAGATGGCCCGCTAAGGCCCAGCGTTTGCAGCAGCCAATCAATCCAGGTATTTATGGTCTCTGTCATGAAGCAGTCTCCTCTCTTGACTCCTTGCAGCAGCTGCCTCCTGATTTACTTTGACAAAGCATAAGTCTAAGTGTGTAAACTAGGTATCCATTCTTATTGAAATATAAGCAGGGTACACTAAGAGCTTGTAATACTTTGCTTATATTCCCAAGAAAAACACCCCTTACGGGGTGTTTTATTGAATGAGCTTGCTTATGAAGTGTAATGTGTAAAGAACAGTAGTTAGCGTACAAGTTACATTTTTGTTTCCATTTATTCTTCACATCATAACACAGTTTTTAATCTACTTACAATTCTATACCTGCAACCCAAGCATTCACTTTATCCGGATTGCTCTCCACCCAAGTTTTAGCGGCTTCTTCTGGTGACTTGCCACCCTGAACCTCAATCATTACTTTGGCCATATCTTCTGCTGTCCATTCGAATTGATCCAGGAATTTGTAGACATTCGGCATGTCATCTTTCAGACCTTGGCGAACCATCGTGTGGATCTGTTCATCCGCACCGTAAACCCCTTTTGGATCTTCCAGATATTTCAGATCCATATTGGCGAACATCCAGTGTGGTGTCCAACCTGTAACAACGATTGGCTCGTTATTGTCATAAGCCTTTTGCAGTTCCTGAGCCATCGCTGCGGATGAGCTTTCAAGAAGTGTGTAATCGCTAAGATCATATTCCGCGATAGCCTTTTCTGTGGTTGTCATAATGCCGGCACCTGGCTCAATGCCGATAATGCGATTGTTCAGCTTTGCTGCCATATCACTGTTCTTCAAGTCTTCAATAGAGTTAATATCCATATAGGCCGGAACAGCCAAGCCAACCTTAGTTCCGTTTAGATTTGCACCCAAATCTTCAATTTTTGCACCGTACTTCTCTAAATAAGCCGCATGGGTGCTTGGCAGCCAAGCTGCAACCATTCCATCCGCACTACCGTCTGCAACCCCAGCCCACATTGGACCAGCATCTACCTGCAGCATTTCAACGGTAGCTCCAAGCTTAGTTTCAAGTACTTCCTTTACTACATAAGTACTCGCAATTTCCGAATCCCATGCTACATATGCTAATTTTACCTTCTCTTTACTTGATGAAGAACATCCAGCAATAACAGCAATCATCATAATAACTAACAGGAATACCCCTATATTTTTCTTCTTCATTTATTTAAAACTCCTATCTTTGTTTTGGTTTTAGTGCGTTCTGTGTCAAACGGTCCAGCAGAATGGCGATAATAACGATCGCAATCCCTGCTTCGAATCCGTCTCCTGTCTTAGCCTGTGATACCGCACGGTATACATAGGCACCCACGCCCTGTGCACCAATCATCGATGAGATAACAACCATTGACAGTGACAACATAATGGTCTGGTTCACACCTGCCATAATTGTTGGTAAAGCGATTGGAAGCTGCAATTTAACTAATTTCTGAGTAGGTGTCGATCCGAAAGCATCTGCTGCCTCCACCAGTTCCTCCGAAACCTGACGAATTCCGAGATTGGTTAAGCGAATCGTTGGCGGAATTGCAAAAATAATCGAAGCAATAACCCCTGGAACTACGCCCAATGAGAAAAAGGATACCGCTGGCAATAAATATACAAAAGCCGGCATCGTCTGCATAAAGTCCAAAATAGGCGTAACTATATTTCTAACGGTATTTCTCTGCGCACATAAAATACCAATCGGCACACCAATTACTACAGCCAATATCGAGGCGGTTAGAACAAGGGCCAAGGACTGCATAGAAGGTCCCCATAATCCAAGATTATCAATCAGAAGCAGCCCAATGACCGCAAATAGTGCCATGCGCCATTTACCGATCCAATAAGACAAAGCTGCAATAAGCACGATAAGTACTAATGCTGGCAGGAAGGTAAGTGCATTTTCAATGCCAGCCACCATACCACCGATAATCGAATGGATGAAGTCAAACAGGGGCCCACAATAAGTCGTCAGCCAATTTTCCAACCACTCGAGTGCCTTTCCCAAAGGCAGTTTAGGAATGTCCATTATAATCCTCCTTCCGGTACCGCGTTGCCGGCGAGTGCGGAAAGAACGGCTCCTTTAATCACAATACCCTTCAATTTATCCGCTTCATCTACGACGGCTACAGGCAAATGTGTCTCAGATATTAATTCAAAGAAATCATTGAGTAGCGTTTCCGGTTGTACACGTGGGATTTCTCTCCGCGTTACTTCCAGAATAGATTTATTATCATTCAGTGCCTTAAGGGCATCCTCAGCTGTAATAACACCCAGAAGCTTATTTTCCTTGTCCACTACATACAGACTGAATATACCACTGTCACGCATTAATTGAAGCGCTACCCGAGGCCCGCGTTCAGGTCTGACTGTTTCCGGCTGACGCATTACATGAGCTGCAGTCAACACCTTGGACAAGTCCACATCCTCCACGAATCGCTCTACATATTTATTGGCAGGTTGGATGAGGATTTCTTCCGGTGTACCAATTTGCACAATGACTCCGTCCTTCATCAGTGCGATCCGATCTCCAATCCGCAAAGCTTCGTCTAGATCATGAGTGATAAACACGATGGTCTTCTTCACTCTGGCCTGTAATTCCAGCAGCTCTTGCTGCATGTCTTTACGAATAAGCGGATCCAGTGCACTAAATGCCTCATCCATAAGCAGGATATCCGGGTCGTTAGCAAGGCCCCGTGCCAGTCCAACACGCTGCTGCATCCCTCCACTGAGTTGATCAGGACGATGATTCTCCCAACCTTTCAGACCTACCAGATGCAAGGCTTCTGTTGCCAGTTCAGTTCTTTTCTTTTTATCTACGCCCTGAACTTCAAGCCCGTATGCTGCATTCTCCAGTACGCTTCGATGTGGAAATAATGCGAACTTCTGAAACACCATGCCGATGTTCTTCCGTCTGAATTGGCGCAGCTGCTCCGGATTCATTTTCACAACATCTTTCCCTTTAAAAAGAACTTGCCCCCCTGTAGGCTCAATCAAGCGGTTCAACAAACGAACCAGCGTCGACTTACCGCTGCCGGACAAACCCATAATGACGAATATTTCTCCTTCTTCAATGCTGAATTCGGCTTTGTTGACTCCGACTGTCAACTTCAATTCCTGAGCAATTTTTTCCTTCGACATCCCTTGCTCTAATAAAGGAATCGCGCGTCCCGCATCATGACCGAATACTTTGGTTAGTTGTTTCACCTCTATAATAGCCATGCCGTCCTCCTTCTCCCGAAATGTTATCCGGGTTTAGTTCACTTATAGTAGTTTACCGGACTATTGAAAATTCATGCAAACACCATATACGGATAAAATTTAGTGTACAGTTTTAACTTTATGAACTTTATGTATGGAATACTCTGTTTTACGCCAAATTCCTTTCTTCATGAATTCTTTACTTATGGAGGGGGATTTGATTACAATACATTGTATAAGGTTGCAGTCTATCGACCTATTCCTCAGGAGGGACATCATGAACGATTTAGAAGGGCTTACGCCCGAACAAATAGAGAAGATTAGTAAAGCCCGTGAACGTGTGATCGATTCTATCGGCAAAAACATGGATCTGTATGGCATTACCTTGTCTATTGGACATTTATACGGTTATATGTACTTCAATCAAGGTCCAGTGACACTGGATGAACTCAGTAAAACAATGGGAATGAGTAAAACGTCCATGAGTACGGGAGTCCGTACCCTTCTAGATCTGAAAATGATCGACAAAGTATGGGGGAGAGGGACGCGCAAAGACTTGTTCACCACTGTGCCTGACTGGCATCAGAACTTCAGTGATTACTTCTCTATTAAATGGAGAAAAGCCGTCGAAGGTAATATGATCTCACTAGCGAAATCACTTGCAGAAATTAACGATATGAAAAAAGAGTATAGTGACGATAGTAAACTTATGCAGCTCTTAAATACAGATGAAGAAAAAATAACTGAATCCATTAACTACTACCGCTGGTTGCTGAAACTAATAGAATCTTTTGAGAGTGGCAAAATTTTTGAATTTATCCCTAAAGAAACTTAAGTCAAACCCACAAAAAACACACAAAAAAACGACAGTGCTCCTGTAAAAAGGAAAACACTGCCGTTTTTTCTCGTTTACCCTTCGATCAAGCTTACATCATCTAAATAAATTGTACTGCCCGCGCTAATTTCACTATTCGTCTCCGTACTATTCCCATCTATAAGCCCTAGCAAAAACACCAGATGAACACCAGCGTCTGTTGCCCCATTCATGGTAAAAGTGTAGCTGTATTCGTCCATATTCTGGGTCAAGGCTACAAGCTCAGCTTCCATATATTTGGTGTAGTCCCCGCCCTTATGCTCCACAGCTACCTGAATATTGCGGTTTACTGTAGAACGAGCTTTAAACTTCAAGGTGTACGTCTTTCCCTGAACGAGCTTGAGATTTTCGTAATCCACCTGTGCGCTATAAGGGGCTTGCCCGGTACCTGTTAAGTTGATAGCAAATTCCCCCTCTTGAACAGAAGCAGATCCGATTCCGTCAAAATACTGGCTCCAGCCCGTTGCATCTACATCGAAGGTTCCATTATCCAGGGTACCGCTTGGCGGTGTTACTGGTGGACCCCCTTGTACCTCCCTGACCACAATATCGTCAAAAGAAATCGTATGCGGTGTACTGTTAGCCGCAGGATCAGCGCCCAGCGTTTTGCCGATCAGATAATTAAGCTTCAGCGGGTTGCTGTTCGACACCGTAAATTGTGCTGTATAAGTAGCCCAATCCGCATGAATATCAAACTTAGCTTGCGCGGAAGCAGCTGAAGTATTGGAGTATTCTAACACAATTTGGCGCGGAATCGTTGATTTTGCTTTGAAGCTCACCTCATATGTTTTTCCGCCCTCCAGTGGAATACCCTCTTGGAAAAATTGTGTATGCCACGCTTCCCATCCGGCCGACGTAATCAGGATTTCAGCTACGCCATCCTTCACATTAAACGCGGAGACGCCACCTTCTCCGGACCATGTAGTCCAGCCCGTCTTATCGCTGCCAAACGAACCATTGATGACTAGATTGTTATCATTAGCTAGAATAGTCTGCGCGACAGTTGCAGTAACATAATGTTCAGCCTCAACAGTAATGGTATAACTTCCTTCTGCCGGAAATACTGCTGCTTCAATTGTGATTTTTCCCGGTTCAATAGTGTACTGCTCTGCATTAAGTGTTGTACCGTTAACCTTTACCGCCATGATTTGATTCCGCCAATTTGCATTGTCGATAAAAGTAAGCTCAATCGGCTGCGAAACTCTGTTATTACTGCTGTCGCTCAGCAGCTCCTGCGGTTTGGCCGGTGCATTTTTGATCTCAAATTTCACATTGTTAATGATAATATCATGGTTTTGAGGAATACTAATCCCCTCAACCTTCCCAAGCAGGAATTTAAGAGACAATGTATCCTTGCTGCCTTGCCGGAATTCGAATCTGTAATGATTCGTCTCCGGCGTTACCTCCAGAATATTGCTGAACGAGGCCTGATACGTACCATTTTCTACGTTCACCCCGATTTTGCGGATTACGGTTGAACTGGCATCAAATTCAACCACATAATCCATTCCAGCAGCAGCTTTCAAGTTGTTCTGAAACAACATTACAGAATAAGCCTGACTGCCAGTATTCGTAATGCTAAATTTCGCTGCTCCATCTACAACCGTAGCGCTGCTCTGACCACCCTGCTCTGTCAACAGGCGGTCCCAGGCGCTAAACCCAAAGTTAAATTCACCATTCAGGAGCGGGTAATATATTAGCGATGGATCAAAATAGAAGCTAGTACGTATCATCTGGAAGTTATCCAGAACGACTGTATCCGCTGCCCCGTTTAACAATAATACGAATTGTCCTTCATGATCGGTTGCACCTCTAAGATTGATAAAGGTGGCTTTAATTTTTTGCTCACCTTCGCTTAAGTTAACCGGTTGTTCTGCCTGTACACTGCCGTCTTTTCCTAGTAGTTGGACCGTTCCTGTGCGTGCAGAGGAGACTGAAGCATTGAAGGTAACCTCGTAGTCCTGCCCTTGAATGAGCTGAATTCCCTTCTGAAGTAACCGAACCTCACCATTTTCACTGCCGCCAATCTGCAGCTTTAACTGGCCAGCGTCATTAACGCTTGATTCTACCGTGGCACCACCAGCTGCTTCCGTATGCCAATAACTCATCCGATTGGGTTCCCCAATATCGAAAGTACCATTGTACAGATGATTACCGTTGGCCAGCGGTTCCTTCGCACTATCATGAGGGAATTGAATATTCTCAATCTCTTCTAATCTGACATTACCAAACCATACCGGTGAAGTATTGGTACCCACGTTGAACTCGACGCGTGCAGCAATATCTGAGTTTTCCTTCATTTGAAACATCGTCTCGTAATGCGTCATCGCTGAAGTTAGATCTACCTTAAGCGATGGAGAATACGCTGCAAATCCACGAGATTCTCCACCTGTTAACCGGACGCTCATACTGCGGGACATATCGGTTTTGGCATCGAAGCTGAGTTTATAGAACCTGCCTTTAGCTATAGATACGATAGCTTGGGGTTGAATCGAATAAAAATTGCCGCCGCCACTGCTGATATCTACCTTCACATAATTGCGCTCCCCAATAGGAACGGTAGAAACCGTAGCTTCAGCCCCTGCTTCTTTATAAAGTGCCCAATGTGCGGTATTCGGGATTCCCATACCGTCATCCCCCGGCGCCTGCTCCGAATAATTGTTGTTATAGACCATGTTGCCGTCTGCCAATGCAAGCTTGGAGCCTTCCGGATAGGCTTCCTTCTCCAGTGTAACTGGAATAGGCTCGCGGTACTCACGACCTGTCAGCTCGTAGACTCTAACGTAATCAATCTCCATCGATTTTGGAAATACGGTTTCGCTAGTCGGATCACCATCAAAGTTACCGCCTACGGCCAGATTCATCAGCAAATGGAACTTCTGATTAAACGGCGCTGGATACACATTATTGGCAGGCTGCCCATTGCTGATGCTGTACCAGTCATTTTTGGTCGAATATAATTCACCATCCACATACCAGCGAATTTCGCCCGGCTCCCACTCAATAGAGTACGTATGGAACTGCTCAATCGTAGCGTTGTCCGGAAATACATACTCTTTGCCGGAGTATACATTGTTCGGCGCCATACCGCCGTAATGAATCGTCCCCGCTACCGTGTCTGGACGACTGCCCCAGCCTTCCATAATATCAAGCTCACCGGAAGCAGCCCAAGTCCCGTACACATCGTTCTCCGGCAGCATCCAGATCGCCGGCCAGTACCCTTTTCCAGTAGGTGCTTTGGCCCGAATTTCAAATTTCCCATATTTCTTACTAAACAACCCTTTAGTCTTAATCCGTGTAGAAGTATATTGTTTGCCAGCTTTTTCTTCTTTGTGGGCCGTAATGATCAGGTTACCGTCCTGTTCCTTTACATTCTTCTCATCGTTGGTATACCACTGCTTCTCATTGTTTCCCCAACCTGGATTGTTGTATTGCGAACCATCTCCAAGGTCATAGGTCCACTTTGTAGCATCAATCTCTCCATCATCAAACTCATCCCCCCACACCAGTGTCCACGGATCAGTGGTTGGTGTTGGTGTTGGTGTGGCTGTTGGTGTCGGTGTGGCTGTTGGTGTCGGTGTTTCGGTTGGTGTTGGTGTTTCGGTTGGTGTTGGTGTTTCGATTGGCGTAGCAGTTGCCGTAGGTGTCGCCGTTGCTTCAGGTGTGGAGTTTGGTGTCGATATTGGACCTACATTCCCCGAACTGCTTGGCGCTGAGCTTGCTATTGGCAATGTTGTTTTGCCAGTGTTTCCTTTTTTTAATGCTACACCGCCAATCGTTACTCCATCGGCTTTGTTATCTATTGTGGTTACGCTTCCGCTGCCTTGAATTGCTGTACCTCCAGCGCTCGCAGATAGGATTAGTGCCGCCACTTGTGAATTGTTCTCCAATGTTAATTGGGTCGGACTTCCCAGAGTAAGGCTGCCGACAGTTCCAAGGATTCTTAACAAAGAACCGCTGACTGCTGAGTCTGCCGAACGAACCGCTCCAAATTTTCCGCGAAGCGAAATATTGTGAGGAACGACATCCATCTCAACATCCCCAAACCCTGCCCCGGTAAGATCGCTGGTTTCTTCCAAGATTGCCCCAGATAGCAGCCGCACTGTACCCACAGCTGTTGACCCGCTGGCATAAATCCGAACCTTACCATTAGGCTTGGCTACTTGAAGCAGTCCAAGAGAAGTATGGTGTAAGCCGATACTTTGCTCGCCGCCTCCCCGTACAAAAGTAGTCCCAGTTACCTTTACACCTTCAAGCTTTGCATTCCCGTCAGCTATCCCCTCGGTTAGATAAAGATTACCTTGGATGACCGTGTCTTTAAGAATCACATCAGCCCGATTAATGACTACATTGCCCTTTACTGTTCCTAGTGAAGTCTCTCCTGATTTCAGGAGGAGTCCCGAAACCATTCGATCAGCCAACTGAGCTAACTCTGCACGGGTGATCCCACCATCTGGCTTAAACAAACCTCCAGGATATCCTTTTACATAACCTGCACTCGATAGAACAGCTATTGCTTTTGCGGTTTCATCGCTGACTCCGTTCAGATCGGTGAATGCTGCTGTACTGCTTTTGTCTGCATTGAAACGAAACACTTTCTCCAATGCTAACGCCGCCTCAGCGCGCGAAAGTGCTTTTGAAGGATAAATATTGTTCTTCTGATCACTGCTTAAATATCCAGCTGCAATCCCTTTGGCTATATCATTTTTATACCAGTCTGTAGCCTGGACATCAGCGGGAACCTTATCCGATTGCTCCTGATAATTAAATATACGATTCATAATAGCTGCGAATTCTGCCTTCGTGACTTCCTTACCCGGACGAAACGACCCGTCGTCATATCCGCTTATGATCCCATTTGCGCTCCAACGCTGTAATGGGCCTGCGGCCCAATGACTTGGAGATACATCGGTAAACGCTTTCAATCCATTGATTGGTTCATTTTCCACTTTCGTTGCCGCTGAATCAGGTGAGTTTTCCTTTAACGCCTCTGCCGCTGAAGCATTCATGCTCCCAACCGGTGATAGCAGCCCGGTGACAAGGAGCATAGCAGCAAGCGCTGCTGTGAAATTCCTTTTCATCCTAAACATCACTCCTCGAATTTCGTAATATTCGTAATTCAAGCGAAAAATCGAAATCGGTTTCGACAATGCTATTGTTGCTTAGTTTTCTATTTTTGTAAAGATGTAATTTTGAATTTTTTTACATAGATTATTTTGGAATAAATCTGCATAGTGAAATATATATTTGACTTGTTTCGGCAATAATAATAGACTGAAAATAATTGAATTTTCATTCACCCTATTCATAATAACTCGCAAATAACCGCTCTAGAACAGTCTTTTTCTCAAATTTCAACTATTTAGCGGAGGGTGGCTTTATTAACTATGAATATCAAAATGATTGCCGAAATGGCCGGCGTGTCTGTCTCGACTGTTTCGAAAATTATGAACAATTACAACGATGTTTCCGAAAAAACCAAGCAAAGAGTTTTGGAGATCATCGAACAAACCGGATATTCACCTTCCAACTCCGCCAAGACACTCGCAACTAAGAAGTCGAATCTGATCGGGGTTATTTTTGCTGGCGAGCTTAATGTCGAATTTACCCATCCCTTTTTCGTAGAAGTGCTAAATTCCTTTAAAAAGCAGATGGGCGTTCTGGGCTACGATCTCATTTTCTTTTCCAACGAGAAATTCATCAGCAGCGGCGATTATTTCGCTCGATCTGTTCATTTTAATGTGGATGGATGTGTCATTATTTCCGGGCAAAAGATGGAGCCTACCATCCGCGATCTGGATATGAGCAGTATTCCTTGTATCGGGGTCGACCTTGAGCTAAAGGGCAAAAAATCTGGCTTTGTGATGTCAGATAACTTTCAGGTTTCTTCCAAGGTCGTGGAGCATTTTTATCTACTTGGCTATAGAGAGCTTGGATTTATCGGAAGTGCAGCGGATTCAGATATTTCTAACTTGCGGGAATCTGGATATGTCAAAGCTATTGAAAGCTTCGGCCTCACTTTGAACCGTCAATGGTTTGTTCATGGCGACGATTTCTTTGAGCCCAGCGGTTATACGGCTATGCAGCAATTAATTCAAGCCGGAAATTTACCAAAAGCCATTTTTGCGGCTTCTGACTTGCTGGCTCTGGGAGCCATCCGGGCTTTGAAAGAACACGGCCTCAGCGTTCCTGAAGATATTGCAATTATCGGTTGTGACGACATTGAAGCCTGTAAATATACCAGTCCAAAACTGTCGACCATCCGCCAGAACAAAGAACGGCTTGGCATCCTCGCTGCTCATATGCTCTATGACTTGATTAACAATCAGTCTGGCGGTGGATCGTTTGTAGTGGAGCCTGTGCTTATTGTACGTGAATCCTGTGGCAGTCAATTAAATACTCAGTAATCAAAAAAAAAAGACAACAGCCAAGGTAAGCGGGTTTCCGCAAACGGCGTTGTCTTTTTTTGATTAACCGAAACGTTTCGTTATAAACATTCATTGGACATCAACTCGCCAAATTCCACCTCTTAATATGGAGTAGGTATCCCTACCTGATGATCCAAATTCAACTCAATCAATTGTCCAGCCTGGGTCAATCCGGCACCAAAACCATACATCAGGATCTTTTGTCCATTTTGTACTTTACCCTCGCGGATGCCCAAATCGAGTGCTAAAGGAATCGTGGCAGCAGAAGTATTGCCGAAATTCACAAGACTGTGCAGCACCTGCTCCAGCGGATAATTTAATCGCTCGCATATTGGCTCAATCATGCGCATATTAGCGCTGTGTGGAATAAACCAGTCTACTTCCTCCAGAGTTACCTCCGCTTTTTCAAGCAGCTGTTGCACACCTAAAGGAACCGTTCTGACCGCCCAGCGAAACACTTCACGTCCGTTCTGTACCAGCATTTGTGTATCTACCAGCTCAATATTGTTTACAGTATGGGCAAGCCCCGTACGGTACACATGATGTGCCCCACCGCCATCACTTGCCAGCTGGAAGCCCAAAAATCCCGTCGACTGCTCATCACTTTCCACAAGCACAGCTCCCGCTCCATCCCCAAAAAGAATACATGTACTGCGGTCAGTATAATCCGTAATCTTGGAGATCGTATCCGCACCAATAACCAGTACCTTGCGATGCATTCCTGAAGCCACATAACTGTGAGCAGTATGCAGTGCATAGACAAAACCCGCGCATGCTGCACTCAAATCCATAGCACCCGCAGTCTGTGGAATGTTAAAACGATTTTGAATCAAAGAAGCTACTGAGGGAAAGGAAAAGTCAGGTGTGCTCGTAGCTACCAGGACCATATCGACATCCTGAACGCTTTTTCCATAACGAGTCATAAGATCCTGCACAGCTGCTGCACATAAATCACTTGTATACTCATCCTGCCGACTAATTCGACGCTCACGGATTCCGGTCCGTTGCACAATCCATTCATTATTTGTATCTACGATCTGTTCCAGATCGGCATTAGTCAGTCTTTTAGCTGGGACATAGGTTCCGATAGCGGTAATTTTTGCACCTGTCATTCCAATCACCTCTTCAATTATCTGATATTAGTACTTGGTACTAATTATAACTCTGTGCCTGCTAAAAAGTAAAGAAGGCCGGTAAAGCATCCTAGCTTCCCGGCACTTCCGAAACCTTACGAACCCACTTAGAACCGTTTTCTATTACGCTGCTTTCTTTTTCTGATAAACAATATAATCGCAGTTACAATAACCACCACTAAAATGATAAGCACAATCACGATATTCCATACATTAGGCACATAAACCTGCATTTGAATTGGCTCTGTATCCGCTAGTGTAACATTCCAAGTAAGGGTTCTGCCGTCCTCCACATTTGCATTATTGTCTCCATATAAATCCACAGGTAACGTTAATTTAAAGTCAAAAGCCATGTTTTGCAAAAACGCCCGAATAATCGGCTTCGATAAGCTGAGCGATCCCATATTATCCATTATGGTGTCTATGTAACTATTTAATTTAGGCTTCGCCTCAACATCATATTTGGTATAAAACCAATAATCTTTGGTATCTAATTTCAGGTCCACAATATCTAAGTCACCAGAGAGTGCTTTCATTTCCTCAAAAGAGGCATAAGATTTCATGAATTCATAGACTGTAGATTTTCCATCTTGGCTTTTCTCTAGCTCAATCCCCTGATCTTTAAGTTTGTTTACCAGAGCATCTTCCATTTTTCCGCTAATCAACGCTTCTGCCCGCGAATTCACTTTCATATTCACTGCAAAATCTACGCTTCCATTCTTATTCACTGTGACATGCGCTGTTCCTTTAGAACAGCCTGATAATAGTACAAGCATTAAGAGCAGCCCTAGTAACGAAAACCCTCTCCATTTTGACAACAACATTTCCCTCAAACCCTTCACTAACATGTATTTATATAACGGCTACCCATTCTATAAAGGCTACCTCATTTATATCATAGAATCAAACTCTATATGAATGAATAATCAAATTTGAGGACCGTCAAATTTAAACTTTATACGCGCATAAAAAAGAGGCCCTCACAGAAGTAACTATTTCTACTCATGAGGTAACCTCTTTCAAAAAAGCATCAGCAAATTTGATGTTACTTGGAGTGCTCGTTGTCACTTGGGTGCTCGACGTTACTCGGGATGCTTAATGTTACTTGAAGTGATCGACGTTACTCAGGATGCTCAATGTTACTTAGAGTGATCGTTGTCACTTGGGTGCACGGTGTTACTTGGACTTTCAAAGTTGTTTTCGGACCTCAGAGCCGTTATTTCCGCACAAACGCCTCTTTTCATGGGCTATCGGACTCTAGAGTCACTATTGGTGCAAAACGACCCCATTAGGAGCCATTTTACGAGGAATAGCGCCTCTCCAGTCCGAAACTATCCGTAAAAGGCTCTAAATTAGCAAATAGCGGCATCTGAGTCCGAAACTCAACGCCAGCCAGCCCGCAACCGCCTTACTACCGCCTCCCGCAATGGCCCTACTATCGCACTACTGCAGCACTACTACCACCCTACTGCCGAAACAAAAACACTACTCCACAAACAACGTCCTACTCTAAAACCACTCCATTGCCCATCAAGCTGGGCTTATAGAGTCCCGCTTATGTGGTTAAAGAGGCGCTTCTTTTCCCCGCTCCATGTAGTGAAGCATTCTCTTCACTCAAGCCGGTGTCCGCTTGGCGGAGAACCTTTCGCCCCCTCCAGCGCGCCAAAACAAGCAAACCTCTCACCAATTCGTCGGCTATCATACAACAATAGATACCTATGAGTCCCCAGCCGACGCTGATTCCTAACCAATAGGAGCAGCCCACGCCAATGAGGGACATAGACACGATGGAAGTATACATCGTATAACGCGTATCCCCGATGGCATTCAGCGCGTTGCCGAGGGCCATATTCAGCATTTTGGAGGGCTGGAGCAATAGATTTAGAGCTAACAAAGAAACCCCGATCGCAATAATTTTCGAATCAGATGTGAAATAACCGAGCAGCTGTTTTCCGAACAAGAATAATAACAACATGTTAGCTGACACAATACTCAAACCAATAAAGAGTGTACGATATGCACTGCGGTAAGCTTCTTTCAGTTTGCCTGCTCCGAATAAATGAGCAATCTGTATCTGCCCCGCCAGCGCAAAAGCATAACCAAGCGTGAAGCAAAAGGACTCCAAGGTGTTAAGATACGTGCGTGCTGCTAACGCTTCGGCTCCAAGTGCAGCCAGAAAGGAATACACAATAAGCTGGGAGAATACCCAACAGGAAGAATTGATCCCCAGCGGCCAGGCAATCTTCAGAATTTGCTTGAACAGCTTCCCATTGAATATACGGAAATCTCTAAGTCTAACCTTGATTTCGAAAGAACGCCGGAATAAGGAATAGAGAATAATCACTCCGACCAGTCTACTGATAATACTGGAGATCGCGATGCCCGCAAGACCTAGCTGAGGCAGACCGAATACACCAAATATAAAAATATAGTTCAGAATTATATGAATCACGTTGATGATGATCCCTGTGTACATTGGCCCTTTGGTATTCCCTGTGTTCCGGATAGCGGTACCGAGGGAAGCGATCATCCCGACCATAAAAAGTCCACCGCCGACATGGGAGATATAGACATTCGAAAGTGACAATAGCTCAGGTGCTATATTTAGAACCCCACCAATAGGGCCCGCATAGAAAAACAACACAATACTTACGACAATCCCCAACACGAGGCTAACCGATACTCCCATAATAGCAATCGTGCGCGCTTCACCAAAACGTTTGGAGCCCATTCTCTGTGCGATCAGAATCCCCGCTCCACCCGCAAATGTTGTAAAAAGTGTAGTCAATGCACCGAACAATTGATTGGAAATGCCGACTACGGCGACTGCATCATCAGAGATACGGCTGACCATTAATGTATCTACCGTACCCAGCAGAGTCTGTAGAAATACCTCTATAAATATAGGCCAAGCCAATACCCAGAGTCCAAAACCCTGTCTTTCTTTTTTCACTATACAAACCCTCCTCGTAAACCATACCTATAGACTTAGCCTAAAAAATAACATCTTTATTCATTAGGTCAGACTAAATTATAGATGATATACTTTGGATGATGGTACAGATTTCAAACCAATTATTACATTATTCCAACCTCGCTAAAAGGAGCTGCTGACATGAACATCTTGAACTTCACCGTTCCTCCGTTGCTGTACTACATTGTGAGCGGATTCCATACTTTCTCCCCCGGCCATTATCATATGAGCCGCCATAATACCCGGGTGTTCGATATGCTTGTAGTTAAACAAGGCTGTTTATATATGAGTGAAGGCGGTCTCCCTTTTCAAGTAAAAGCGGGTCAGGCGCTCTTGCTTCGTCCAGACAGCCATCATTTCAGTACGGATAGCTGCAAGGAATCCACCTCTTATTATTGGCTGCATTTTCAAACGGTGGGCGACTGGAATATGACCGAGGATACGGCTGCTGCGCTTGAGAAAGATAACGTCAAAATAGAGAACTCTCTGCAATCTGACGAATTTGATATCCGGCCGTTTAGCGTACGCTTGCCTCAATATACAACTCTGCTACAGCCGTCCAAGATGGAAGAGCTGCTCTCGCAGCTGAATCAGCTTGTGCCTAATTCCCATTTAAGCGATACTCCATTTCAGCAGCAGCTGTTGTTTCAGGAGGTTATTCAGCAGTTATCCGCCTCCCTCAGCCATGAGCGCCCCTCGCCCTCCAAAATATGTGCAGAGCAAGCGGCCTCCTATTTACGCAGCCATTTTCGTGAGCATATCACTGCGCAGCAGCTCGGGGAAAGTCTAAGCTTTCACCCTGTATATATCGCTCGTTGCATGAAGAAGGAATACGGCTGTGCGCCGATGGAATATCTGCTGCATTATCGGATTCAGCAAAGTAAACTTTTGCTGATGCAGACCAGCTACACAATTGCCCGTATAGCCGAGGAAGTTGGCTTCAATCAGGCGCCTTACTTCAGCTCCAGCTTTATTCGAATAGAAGGAACCACTCCACGGGAATTCCGTCAACGTTTCTCGTAAATCTGAGTACGTTAAAGAACACAAAAAAAGGGATGCTCCCTGCCATTAGGCTTAAGGAACATCCCTTGCTACTTTTATTATTTCAAACCCTTCTCCTGCACATAAGCATCCCATTGCTTGATATATTCGGTCTGGATTTTCTCAAGACCAGCTTGCTTAGCCTTTTCCATAAAGGTGGCTAAACCCGCATCAACATCCTCTACTAATCCAGCTTGCAATGGATACAGGTATTGCTTTTCCACCTGCTCTAGTGCTGCTTTTTCCGCCTGATAAGAGGTATAATCCTCAGCAAAACCGGTGAAAATATCCGGCTTCTGAATTTTGTCGAGCTCAGCGAAAATTTCCTTCACGCCATCATAGGATTTATCAAATAGCATGAACTCCGGATTCCGCCAGGCCCAGCCATTCATTCCCTCGCGTGTAAAACCGTTCGTTGAAGCATCTCCAATAAGTTCATAGTAGCCGTTCGCATCAATTTTATAGTTCTTTCCTTCCACACCGTATTGTGTCAGCTGATTATAACGTTTATCCATGACCATTTTTTCATAGAAGGCCAGTGCACGTTCAGGGTTCTTGCTGCTCTTCGGAATGGCGAAACCATTATGAATAGGATGAACTGGTGTTGCATAACCAATGGTATTGCCATAAGGATAGTAACCTAGATCCCAATCCGGATGTGCTGCTTTCACCTTCATCAACGTATCGTTGAAGCGAGTCGGATTATCTCCGAAGATGCTTGCTGCCTTGCCCGCGATAATCGGAGCCTGGATGGTATCCTTCAAGTTCAGGACGTTTTTGGAAATTAATCCGTTTTCCTGCCAGCGTCTCATCGTCAGCAGCTCTTCTTTATGTTCCTCCGAACCCCAATACAGATAAGCTTTTGAAGGATCATCGTACTTAATACCAATACCATAAGGCAGCGGACTGCCGACCTGTGCGGTAAGTGTTGAATATACATCATGAATGTTACCTCTTACATCACTGTTAAAAGAAGCAGGCGACATCTGAGGTTCATTTTTCTTGATTCCTTC
The DNA here is from genome assembly GCF_037975345.1 of Paenibacillus sp. FSL P2-0121. Taxonomy (NCBI): domain Bacteria; kingdom Bacillati; phylum Bacillota; class Bacilli; order Caryophanales; family Paenibacillaceae; genus Paenibacillus; species Paenibacillus sp. FSL P2-0121. The sequence goes on from NZ_CP150245.1 coordinate 5,969,964, forward strand.
CATGTATGCTTCATAGCTAGCCAGATCTGTCGGCTGAGGCAGATTGTATTTCTTGCGCAGATCCTCACGCCATACGAAGCCGTTCGTTACATACTCCTTATAAGTCGCTGGAACGGTGTAAATCTTGCCATCAATCTTCACAGCATCCCACATTTCCTGTGGTACGAATTGCTGGAGTTCCGGGGCAGCTTTGGGCAGCAGATCATCTATAGCCAAAAAAGCTCCCTTTTTCGCATAAGCCTGATATTGTGTCCAGTCCGCAGTGAAGATCAGATCGATCGATTGACCCGACGACAGCAGCAGCTTATATTTCTGATCCCAATCTGTCCAGGTTGTATAGTTGAATTTAACGGTTGCATTCAGATCCTCTTCAGCCATTTTGTTAATTTCCGCTTCAATGCTTGAGAGGTCCTTCGGCGCATCGCCTAGCATATAGAATTGCAGCTCGACCTTTTTGGAAGTGTCCAGTCCGGTCTTCTCCTCAGACCCTGCGTTCGTACTTTGTGCTGTGTTTCCTCCGCTATTGCTCTCTTTTACCGCCGCATTGTCTCCGTTTGCAGAATTAGAATTCCCCCCGCAGCCTGCCAGTAGCGTCATGCCCAGTACTGACGTAAGCAGAATAGACATGCGTTTGCCCCGTTGTTTATTCATCTGAATCCTCCCTTTTCACTATGCTTCTATGTTAGCCGACTGTACCTTTACCCGGTAGTGGGCAGGTTGCGGTTCTAACCTTTTACAGCGCCGATGGTTAGGCCTTTGACAAAATAACGCTGAACGAACGGGTACAGAAAAAGAATAGGTCCCGTCACGACAATTGCCATCGCCATTTTGGTAGACTCAGCAGGGACCTCCGTAGCCAGTGACACCCCGGTTCCCGCCCCCATCTGTGCGATAAACTGTGCTGAATTGATAACATTGTACAGATAGAACTGCAGCTGATATTTATGCGTATCATTGATGAACAGTGAAGAGGTGAACCAGTCATTCCAGTAATACAAAGCCAGAAACAAACCGACTGTAGCGATGCCCGGCATGGAAAGCTTGAGTACAATCTGCCAGTAAATCCGGAAATCACCAGCCCCGTCTATTTTTCCAGAATCGAACAATTCCTCAGGAACTGCTGATTTGATGAAGTTTTTCATTAAAATGATCAAAAATGGCGTCATCAGACCTGGAAGCACCAGTACCGCAAAGGAATCCAGCAGACCGAGGTATTTCGTAATCATGATGTACCAAGGGACAAGTCCTCCCCCAAACAAAGTCGTAAAGTATATATAGAAGGAAAAGCTATTTCGATATTTAAAATCTTTACGCGCCAGTACATAACCCGCCATAGTCATGAAAAAAAGTCCCATTACCGTTCCAATCGCAGTTGTGCTGACTGTGACCGCATATGCCCGCAGCACCTCATCCGGGAAGATGAATACCGTCTTGTAGCCCTCCAGTGAGAACTGTGCCGGAATCAGATGATAGCCATCGCGAATAATGGACTCATTGCTGGTCAAAGATGCAGAGATAATTAGCAAAAAGGGCAGCAGGCAAGCGATCGATAAGCCAATAATGACCACATAGGCAATCCAATGAAGCATTCGCGTATATTTATCCTTTTGAATTTTCATTTCTTATCCTCCTAGAACAGGGCGTAGTCATCGTTTATTTTGCGGATAATGTAGTTGACCGTCATAATGAGGACGAAGCCGAACAAGGATTGATAGACCCCGGCAGCCGTTGCCATGCCCACATCAAAGGTTACTTTAAGCGAACGGTATACATAGGTATCAAGGATATCCGTCGTATTGTAGAGCAGCCCGTTATTGCCTATTAATTGATAGAAAAGATCGAATTGGCCCTTCATAATACTCCCGAGCGCAAAGAGCAGCAGCACCACAAAGGTTGATTTCAGCATCGGCACCGTTATATACCAAATCCGTTGGAAAATATTAGCGCCATCAATTTTGGCCGCTTCATAATATTCGTCACTAATCCCCGTAATCGCCGCCAGATAAATCACCATGCTGTAACCAAGATTTTTCCATAGATAAAAGATAATGATCAGAAAGATCCATGCCCAAGGTTTACTGTAAACGTCGACCGGATCAAGGCCAAATTGGGTAAGCATTGTATTTAAGAAACCGCTGTCATAATTAAACAAGTTGTAGACAATTACGCTGAGAATCACAAAAGACACGAAGTAAGGCAGAAACATTACCGATTGGCTAATCTTTTTAAACCATTTTCCATTGAGCTCACTCAGCAGGATCGCACAGACAATTGCCAGCACATTCCCTAGTACAATAAAAGCAATATTGTATCCTATCGTGTTCATCGTGAGCTTCACCAGCGTACCGGATCTCCAGAGGAACTCGAAATTCTGTAATCCCACAAACTTGGAGTTGAACATGCTGCTGTTGAAGTCGAATTGAGTGAACGCATAATAGATGCCTACCATTGGAAAATAGGAATTCACCAGAAAAAAGATCAAGGTGGGCAGCAGCATCAGAAACATTACCCGATTGTGCACCAGCTCATACAACAATCCTTTCTTCTTTCTTGTCGTTCGTAAGCGTGCTCTACCATCAGCCTGGATGCCAAGTTCGACGTTTGAAATTCCTTTGGATGAGGTTTGGCTCAAGATCTCTCACTCCCCTTAATATAGAAACTGCATAATTCCACTATAGGGGGATTCTTCTGAACACAGAAGTGAAGCTTACAAGCCTTACTGCACAAACTGGCGAAACAGGAACTGAACAATCAGGATGTTTATGTAAAAGTCTTCGGAGACCCCCAGAGCTTCTCAAGCTTCGCTAACTCCTTATAATCCTTGTAGAAAAGACTGTTTTGTACACGAATATTTAATTTGTTCACTCCCTTCAGATTGGAAAAATGCAGGATTCTAAGGTTGCTCCACTGTTCTGTTCACTCTTGGGGACTTATAATAAAGGAACTTCATAATATGAATTCATCCAGAGTCTTGTCCGAGTAAGTCATATGATGATCAGGGGGGACGGTATGAAGAATAATGATCTACGGAGAAAAAGACTACTGTATGGCAAGCTGCTCACCACCATAACCCTGTGCATATCGTTAACCCTTCTTATCTCTACTTTTGTTTACTATACGTACTACATCGGCGTCGAGAAGACGCAAACCTTTCGCTCCGATCTAAGGGATCTGACCCAGACTGGCAAAAAAGTGGTCAACATGGCTGAAGTCGCGCAAACGCTTTCATTTCAATTGTATCGAACCAGCACGATTTCTCATCTGTTGTTCTACAACAAGCCCTCTATTTATGAGGTAACCGCGGCGATGTCCGATCTCGGAAACTACTTAAATTCCATGCCTTATATTGAATCCATCTATGTATATAATCCGAATAATGACACGGTTTATATTTCGGCAGCACAGGGCCAGAATGGCGTATTCACCACCCGCGAACTGGTGGACACTGAAATTATTCAGATGCTGAATCATTATCAGGATTACAAAACATTTACACCGATTCCGCGAACCTATTCCATAGATGAACCTGAGAAGAAAACCATCTCAGTCTATACTTACCTTTGCTATGATGCGATCAATTGGGACCGCTCCATTAACTCTGCGGTTATTGTTAACATATCCGCGGCTTGGATCAATAAAGAACTGGCTAACGGCAATACACCCGGTAGTGGCAGTACCTACATTTTGGATGACCAAGGCCGTTTTCTGTCGGGGAATAAGCTGACATTGGAGAAGCTCTCCGGGGATGAAAACAGTTGGCTGGAGCATCAAGTAAAAGCACGTTCTGCCGGCTATTTTACTGCCCCTTTTAGAGGGAATAAATCACTGGTGTCCTATACTTCGCCCGATTCGCTTGGCTGGCAATATGTGCGCATTACTCCTTATGAGGTAATTACTGAACAGACCAATCATATCCGCAATACTACGCTTCTGATTTCTTTAATTATTTTATTGTTCGGTCTTGTTATTTCTAGGGTACTGTCCAAACGGCTTTATCTGCCGATTGATTCGATCGTAAGCCGAATGAACACCCTTGAGGCAGATAAACGCAACAGTATGTTCACGATCAGGCAGAACTCATTACGCAATCTGGTGCTTGGCATTAAATCTCCTCATAACAGCCGGCAAAATGATGTTCAACAGCTGGGTATTTCTTTTAATTTAAACGAGGGCTACCGGCTAGTATTACTACGCATTGATGAGTACGAAGCTCTGCGAAAGGAACGAGGCTCTTATCTCCTTCCGTACAAGTTTGCCATCATGAATATTGCCTCAGAGATCTGTGGACAGACTTATCAGGTGGAAACTGTAGATATGAATGACGATAGTGTGGTCATGTTGCTTAGCAGCATGACCTCCACTGAGCATCTGGATACCGAGCTGATTGAAGTGCTGCTGCGGCAGATCCGTGTGGCCTGTTGTGATTATTTAAAAATCGGACTGTCGTTAGTGTACAGCCCTATCAGTGATAATCCAGATGTACTAAACCGGCTGTACAGTCAGGCCAGAGAAGCTTCCAAACATAGACTGTTTTATGGTCATGGCAGCCTGATCAATGCTGAGCGCATTAGCGAGCTTCAGAACAATCTTTACTCCTACCCGGCTGACAGCGAAAAAAAGCTGGTCGATGCGCTCACAAGTGGCAGAACAGACGAAGCCCGCAGTCACTTCTCCGAAATGGTACGTGAAATGGAGCAATATCCCTATCATGTGCTGGAACTTACTGTTTCAAGGGTGACGCTAACGATTAAACGAATTGTCGATAACATCAAGAAGCTTAGTCCTACCCCCACCGAAGGGATGATGGTGATGCCTTCGCTTGAACATTATGAAACAATAGAAGAATTTGAGGCGGCTTTTTACCAGCTTTTTGATCATATTCAGGAATTCCAAGCGGATAAGCGCAGCTCCAAGCAAAGCGATCTAATCCGGCAAATCAACCAAACCATTCAGCAATCTTACATGGACCCTTGCTTGAGTCTGAACCAAATTGCCGATGAACTTAATATGTCTCCAATCTATGTCAGCAGACTTTATAAGCAGCAGACCCTAACCACTATTGTGGATGTCATCATGGAGGTACGGATGAAGGAAGTATGCCGCCTGCTTGTAGAGAGTGATTTATCGGTATCGGATATTGCTGAAGTAACTGGCTTCACTAGCAGTTCTTATCTCCACCGGATGTTCAAACGCAACTTCAGCCTTACACCAATAGAATTCAGACGGACCAAAAACAGTTCATAACATGAATCACCTATACTCCAAAAAGAAGGGTGCTCCAGCAGCCATTACATTGGCCTTTGGAACACCTTTCGATATCAAAGGAAATATTAAAATACCTTCGCAATATTTGCTTCATTCTCACCTGCAACAATGGTGTATTCTTTGGTCAACAAATTAGCTTCAAGCTTCGCCACACTGTTTTCATTTTTCCAAGTGATGTTCAGCTCATTCTCACTACCTTGTTCAATCTTGATCTCACCATTAAAAGCTGGACAGCTATTTCTGAATTTCAACAATGCGAACAGCTTTTGAACAACAGAACGTTGTACCTCAGCAGCAATTTCATCTTTAGAATAATAATGGCGGTTAATATTGCGTCCTTCTTTTGTGCTTTCGAGCAGCTCAATATCATTCTCGCCAGCGAATAGACCTACATAATAAATCTGTGGAATACCAGGGGCGAAGCACTGAATAGCTCTGGCCAAAAGATACGCCTGATCATCATTGCCAAGTGCAGAATAATAAGTGCAGTTAATTTGATAAATATCCAGATTATTATAAGCGGCGGAGCTATATTTTTTCTTAACATTTGCTCCTTGACTATATAGGCTTTCTCTGGTCATCTCAGCTTCTTCGTCGGTCATCAGATCCTTAACATCCACTACGCCAATGCCGTCATGTGTATCCAGGGTAGTGAATTGTTTTCTCGGACAGATTTCCAGCCAATGCGCAAGCCGATTTACTTTTCCACTATATAGAGCATGTAATACCAACATTGGCAGGGCGAAATCATAGACATAATAATCCTTGTCTGCAATCTTCAATTGAATGCTGTAATGCTCATGGATTTCCGGAAGAACAGTTACGCCATAAGGCTCCACTACTTCTTTAGACAAATTCAACATTTCCCAAATATCCGGTTCTACGAAAAAACAGTTGGTACCCATCTTTTTGTTGGCATAGGCAAAAGCGTCCAGCCGGATAATCGATGCTCCTTTATCAGCAAGGAAGGTTAGATTGTCTTTCACGAATTTCTTCGTGGTTTCGGTAGTCACGTCCAGATCGATCTGCTGCTCATCAAACGTACACCAAACCTTTTCTTTCGTCCCATCTTTAAAAGTAACCTCTACGTATGGCGCCCGCGGTTTACGTTTATAAATTAAATCCACATCAACCTCAGTTGGTTCACCGTTAGGCCAGAAATCCTTGTAACGAATAAATAAATCCTTGTATTGCGATGCATCCTTCTTCTCAAGGAAATCTTGAAAGTATGGAGACTGCTGTGAAATGTGATTGATCATGAAATCATACATCATGTAGAACTTCTCGCTCATCTCTTCGATTTCCGCCCAGTCGCCAAAAGCCGAGTCAACCTTCGTATAATCCATTGGGGCAAATCCCCGGTCGCCCGAAGAGGGGTAAAACGGCAATAAATGAACCCCACCCACGACTCCTTGCAAGTGTGTATGCAGTACTTCGTTTAGTTCTTTTAAATTATTTCCCATGCTATCTGCATAAGTGATAAGCATAACTTCATTTTTAATCAGCATATTGGAGTTCTCCTTCTATTTCAATTTATACTCTCTTGCTTCATAAGGTCTGAGAAATCATCAAACTAATGTAATTTATGAAAGCGTTCTCCTAACAATCTTGTTCCTCCCTAGATGAAGGTTTATTCAAAACCAATTTTATAGATGCGAAAATAATATGTCAAACGTTTTCATATAATTAAATCAATAAAATATAGGTATAATAATTAATGTTTAATATTATATCCAAATATTTGTGGTAACGTATAACATACCTATTATAACTATCAGAAACTATCTATGCTTTTACAATTGTTAGTCTCGATTAGTGTCAACAATCCAAGAAAGTTGTAGAATATAGATTAGAGCATTTTATGAAACGGGGATGAGGGTATGGCAAGTATTAAAGATGTTGCCAAGGAGGCGGGCGTTGCTGTAGCTACCGTGTCCAGAGTAATGAACAACCGGGGATATATCAGCAAAGAGACGCGTAAAAAAGTTGAAAAAGCGATGGACGCCTTAGATTATCATCCTAATCAAATCGCCAGAGCCTTACAGAAGAATCAATCCTTTTTTATTGGGATTATTGTTCCAGATTCAAACCACCCTTTCTTTTCCGATCTCATCAAGTATGTTGAAATGAGTGCTAATGAAAAAAACTATAAATTGCTAATATGCAATTCTCTTGACGATCCTGAGAAGGAAGCCAACTATATTAGCATGCTTCGCCAGAATCAAGTAGATGGCATTATCATGTGCAGCCACACTATGAATATTGAAAGCTATAAAAAGGTCCCTTTCCCTATTGTCTCTTTTGACCGTTTTATTTCTTCCAATATCCCTTGTGTGGGATCGGATAATTACCGCGGTGGTGAGCTAGCTACCGAACATTTGATACAGCTAGGCTGTAAACGGCTGCTACATATCTCCGGCCCGCTAGATCTGGATATTCTAGCGAATCGCCGTCGGGATGCTTTTGTCATCACAAGTATGAAACATGGTGTAACTTACGATATTATCGAAGGCGCGCACAACAAGCTTACCTTTGATTATTTTTGGTCCTTTGTCACCGAAAATATCTCTCCGGCCCAACTTCGAGAATATGATGGAGTATTTTGCAGTAATGATATTGTGGCTTATGCTTTATACATTTATGCTGAACAGCAAGGCATTCGAGTGCCCGAGCAACTGAAAATCATCGGCTATGATTACCACAGCTTTACCCGCATGCTTCAGAGTCCTAAATTGACTACCATTATGCAACCTAGTGATCGGATCGGGGTCATGCTGACCAATACTCTCCTGCAAATGATCGAAAGTGCTGACGGAGAGCTAATCAACAACACTACTGTAGACGTAACTCTCATTAAAGGAGAGACTACTTAACGTATCTATTAAAAAGGTAGACTACCGTAATTAGCGGTGGCCTGCCTTTTTTTGTATTGCTTCATTAATAACGACTTTCAGGAATAACGGCTTTTAGGGCGATTTTTGTAACAACTTCCGCTTCTCAGAATATGCTGATTGGGCAGGTTCCCATTTTTCAAAGGAATGAACAGGAGAAGTTCAAGGAGGAGATATAGAAATATGCCTGATTACAGACCATTTAAAGGCGATGCTATCCTAAACAAGCATGGAAGGATCAGCAGTCCTATTAGAAAGAGGGAGTGTAACGCACTATTAAAAATAGTCACTGATCTCTCTGCAGTGGTACCCCCCGTACTTACGAATCCCACAACACTTCATATTGCCAATCTACAAAGAGTGTTAAGAGAACTATTGGAATTCTTGCATACCTCTAAGTTATGCAGTCCTTTTAGAACTGAGCTACTTTCTGTAGTAGAGATAACCATTGTATCGACCGAAGTCAGTCCCTTCTCTGTCGTAAGCGTGGGCACCAATCTTCAACTGTTGTTAGCTGAGTTATTATCTTTTATTCTCGCCACGAAGATTGACTCTAATTGTAAAGATCAGTTGATTATTCAGATCAGACATATTCAAGCTTCTATTACACAAGCAATCGGATTGCCTATTAAAGGTGCGACTGGACCTCAAGGGCCACAGGGACCTCAGGGTCCGCAAGGAGCGCAAGGGGTTCCGGGCGTAAAGGGAACCACGGGGGCAGGGCTGCAAGGAATTGTTGCTTTTAATCCTGCATTAAGCCCTACTTATCCAGCAGGTCAAGTAGTAACCTTTAATGGCAGTACCTATATTGCTATTGTTGCTGGACCAACGGGAACACCTGGAAGTTCACCAGACTATTTATTAATTGCTGGTGGCTCCACAGGCCCCCAAGGACCGCAAGGACCACAAGGCCCTCAAGGAACGCCTGGACTTCAAGGACCTCAGGGACCACAAGGGGTAGGGCTGCAAGGGATTGTAATATTTAATCCTGCACAAAGTCCTACTTATCCAGCAGGTCAAGTAGTAACCTTCAATGGCAGCACCTATATAGCTACCGTTTCCGGACCTACTGGAATACCCGGGAGTTCACCAGATTACTTGTTAATCGCTGGTGGCGCGGTGGGACCGCAAGGACCACAGGGTGTGCAAGGAATTCAAGGGCCAACAGGTGCGCAAGGACCAGCAGGTCCAGGTGTAGGAGCAACGGGCGCGACTGGTTCGACGGGTGCTGCCGGCTTGGCGGGCCCTGCTGGTGCAACGGGCGCGACTGGCGATCCGGGCGCGGTCGGCGTTGCCGGAGCTACGGGTGCCACAGGGGCGACGGGTGATCCGGGGGCGGTCGGCGTTGCCGGAGCTACGGGTGTAACGGGTGCGACGGGTGATCCAGGCGCGGTCGGCGTTGCCGGAGCTACGGGGGCGACTGGAGCGACGGGTGATCCGGGGGCGGTCGGCGTTGCCGGAGCTACGGGGGCAACGGGCGCGACGGGTGATCCGGGGGCGGTCGGCGTTGCCGGAGCTACGGGTGCCACAGGGGTGACGGGTGATCCGGGGGCGGTCGGCGTTGCCGGAGCTACCGGTGTAACGGGTGCCACGGGTGATCCAGGCGCGATCGGAGCTACTGGCATTACCGGAGTCACTGGTGCAACCGGTAACGGTGCAATTATTCCGCTGGCATCCGGAGGACCTATTATTATGACCACGGTTTTAGGTGGTTTGGTTGGAACAACAAGCCTTGTAGGCTTCGGAAGTTCAGCCACAGGCATTTCGCTTGTTGGCGGTAATATTGATTTGACAGGTACTCTCCTTGGACCGCTTATCAATTTTGCATTCTCAACTCCTCGAGCAGGAGTAATAACTTCCATTGCCGCTTACTTCAGTAATACCATAGCTTTATCGCTGCTTGGTACTACGATAAATGTAACAGCGCAATTGTACCAATCTGCCACACCAAATAACACATTTACTCCTATTCCAGGCGCAACAGTCCCACTTCCACCTATCACCGGTACTATTAATCTTGGAACTTTTGTCAGCGGAATTACGAATGGTATCAATTTTACTGTAACACCACAGACACGTTTGCTTATGGTATTCTCAGCCACCGCTACAGGTCTTACCCTTGTAAATACAGTCACTGGTTATGCAAGTGCTGGCTTTACGATTGTATAATCACTAAAAAAAAGTTAAAAAAGCATCTGCGATTCCTTTTGAAGGAGGTGGCAGATGCTTTTTTTGTAATATGCGTATTCAACGCTTGATCTTTCGGACTCAGATGCCGCTATTCGTTAATTTATCACTGTTTAGAGAGATTATCGGACCTGAGAGGCACTATTGGGCAGAAATGATACTGAGTAGTGTCTATTTTGTACTAATAACGCCTATGGAGTCCTATAGCAACTCAAAAATAGGAAAATATTGCAAATAAGAGCGCCTGAGTCCGATAGCTACTCCGTTCACTGGGAACCATAGTCCATTCACTGAGATTCATAGCCCGTTTAGTGAGATTCGTACTCCGTTCACTGAGAGTCATAGTCCGTCCACTGGAAGTCAAAGTCCGTTCACTAGGATTCACACTTTGCCACTGTTTGCAAAAACGAACCTCACAACTAATACGATTTCAGCTTATAACAAATACACCTTCAACTTATCGATGACCTCATCGATTTCCGCTGTAGTCGTATATCGTCCCACACTAAAACGAACCGCTCCCCGTCCAATATTCTCCGACACATGCATAGCCTTTAAAACAGGCGAAATCAACGTTTCACCGGAATGGCACGCTGAGCCAGTTGAAGCCGCCACAGCTTCCAGAGAATCGATAATTTCATGACCCACTGCTCCAAGAAAACTAACGTTAAGGGTGTTAGGCAAGCGCTTGTGTTTATGACCATTCAAATGAATTTTTTCGCCAAAAGACTCCTGCAGTCTTCCATAGAAATACTCCGTAACTTGCTTAACTCTTTTTCTAGAATCAGAGTCAGCAGCAAGCTCACAGGCTTTTCCTAAGCCAATAATGTAGGGTGTATTTTCTGTCCCCGCTCTTCGCCCCTGTTCATGGCCCGCACCGTGTATCAAAGGCTCAATGTGAATGCCGTCTCGAATGTACAATGCTCCAATGCCTTTGGGCGCATATAATTTATGGCCTGCAAGCGTTAGAAAATCCACTCCCAAATCCGCTACATCGAGGTCTACTTTTCCCGCAGATTGTGAAGCATCTGTATGAATAAGAATGCCCCGTTGGTGGCAGACCTCAGCTATTTCCTTGATCGGCTGGATCGTACCCGTTTCGTTATTAGAGTGCATGATGGAGACCAGAATGGTTTGGTCCGTGAGCTGCTTTTTCACATCGTCAACCTGCACCATTCCATACGAGTCAACAGGTACATAAGTCAGGTTGTATCCCATCTGCTCCAGGTACTGACAAGGTTTAATTACCGCTGGATGCTCAATAGCAGACAGGATAATGTGATTACCTTTATGGCGATACGTTTGGGCTACTCCTTTAATGACAGTATTATTAGACTCACTACCCCCACTGGTAAAAAGCACCTCACCCGGCGCACAATTCAGGAAATCAGCCACCTGTGTTCTTGCCTGCTCTATTCCGAGTTTAGCTTCACGCCCCAAAGAATGACTGCTTGAAGGATTCCCAAAATGACCGTAAAGATAAGGGATCATAACCTCTGCTACTTCCTTATCTACTGGTGTTGTAGCGTTGTAATCTAAATAGATCATATTAAGTAAAGCCCCCTTTAACCATAACGCGAAACTTATACTTCTTGATGTTTTAAAAAAGAACGCACAGCAGTCTCAGCTTCATCCAGATTATTCACTTTAAAAGTAACTCTCTCAATGCCTTCATACTGAGTGGACGTATAATCGTATCTGGGATCATAGTAATATTCTAGCAGCAGCGCCACAGCTTCGCCGAACAAATCTGCCTGCAAGCATCGCTCGATTTCTGCCGCAATAGGGATATGAATTCGGGATTTAATACTCCGAAATGCAGAAATACATTGCTCCTTGTATTCTTCTGGCCGATAATCCTCAAGGATTTGCTCCACTCTGGCATGCAAAGGCATCTCAATCCAGATCTGCGTTCCGCTCTCTTTTTGCTCGGCCATAAATGGGGGCATTACTACCTTACCAATCTTTTTGCTCTCCGCTTCAAATAGTACATAAGGAGAATCCCCGATCTTAATTAACTCCTCTAAAAGAAGACTATCGAACGTTTTTTGATTGTTCGCACGAAGGCCAATCTCACCAAAAATAGAACCGCGATGACCTGCCATCCCTTCCAAATCCAGAACGGGGTAGCCTTGCGCTTTCAGGCGGTGTAACAGATTGGTTTTACCTGTGCCTGTATTTCCGTGAATCACATAAGACTTCGCCTTACATTCATAGGACTCCAATTCGTCGAGCACCCATTTACGATAAGCCTTATAGCCGCCTATCAGCCGGTAAGCATGAATATCCATTAAAGAGAGTACGGTCGCAGTTGTACGGCTGCGCATACCTCCCCTCCAGCAGAATACAGCTTTGTCTCCTTGAATCGCTGCAAATTCTTTGACAAAAGAAGGCAGTTTTGCCGCAGCAATCTCCAAACCACGTTCTTTCGCGGCCTGCACACTTGTCTGTTTATACAACGTCCCTACTTCAGCCCGTTCCTGATCATCAAAAAAAGGAATATTCAAACTATCCGGCAGCGTTGCATCTTTATATTCAGAAGGAGATCTAACATCAATAATGGTGATCTGCTTCTTGTTTTTTAACACTCTAAGTTCTTCCAGTGTAATGTCCTGAAACAATATGCTCTCTCCTCTGGTGGCTAACCTTTATAATTTGCTCTAAGCTGATATACAACAGTTATTCCACAGCAGCTATAACTGTAATCTGACCCGGATGCTCTTCCGTTACCTCTCCGATCAATGCCGCTTCTACCCCTGCATCTACTAACTCTTTTAGCAAATCTTCGCTTTGTTCAGGGGCCACAGAGATCAGCAATCCGCCAGAAGTCACAGCGTCACATAGAATATAGCGGCTTAGTTGGTCCATCTCTTCCGGATAAAGAATGCTGCCTTCCAGATGGGCAAAGTTATTCTTAGTGCCTCCTGGAACAAATCCCTGTTCCGCAAGCTCTCTTACTCTTGGCAGCATAGGTACATCGCCTTGACGAATGATCAGGCCCGTGCCGCTCCCTTTAGCCATTTCCGAGGCATGTCCCAGTAGCCCAAATCCGGTAACATCTGTACAAGCATGTACATCATAAGGCTCCATGATTTCAGCCGCTTTTTTATTCAAAGTAGACATTACTGTCGTAAGGCGTGTGGTTTCTTCAGGAGATAGCTGATCCTTTTTAATGGAAGTTGTTAAGATCCCCACACCGATAGGCTTCGTTAGAACCAGCTTGTCTCCCACCTTGGCGCCCGCATTCGTTCTTACTTTGTCAGGATGCACAAGGCCCGTAACGGCCAATCCGAATTTGGGCTCTTTATCGTCGATGGAATGTCCGCCCACAAGAGTAGCTCCTGCTTCCTGTACTTTATCCGCTGCACCGCGCAAAATGTCACCGAGAATGCTTTTATCTAAAACAGAAATAGGGAAGGCCACAATATTAAGCACCGTAAGCGGCTTTCCACCCATCGCATAAATATCGCTTAATGCATTGGCTGCTGCAATTTGACCAAATGAATAGGGATCATCCACGATCGGCGTGAAAAAATCAACAGTTTGCACTAACGCTAATTCATCACTTAAACGGTACACCCCTGCATCATCACTAGTGTCCAGACCTACAAGTAGATCCGGGTTAGGAACAGTTGGTGGCAGACTGCGAATAACCTGCATGAGATCAGCGGGACCGATTTTGCAGCCGCAGCCCCCTTTTGAAGATAATGAAGTCAGTTTTATAGTTTCAGCTTGAGACATCATGACTCAGCTCCTTTAGTATGAATTATCTTAATCTTACACGAGTAGATCGCATTGTACAAAATGCAAGAGTAGCAGATGCGTTGCTTACTACGCCTCCTTCTATACACTTACCTTCACTACTTAGGGCCTACTGTTCTTTCCCACGTCGGGTGAGCTATATTTGGTGCTGTGGTAGGGTAGGGACATTAAGTAGCGTTCTAGGTACAATATGCTTGTAAATGTTCAACATCCATCGGTTAGTAAAATAACCAAAGGCTGGCTCATTCGTAGATTTCACTACGGATAAGCCAGCCTTTAATTGGATGTCCATTATATTAGGGAAATCCTCCCTAAAAACATCCTATTATTAGGGAAGTTTTCCCTAATCCATGTTCTAGGAGCCATAATCTCCTTCACTTTAGGGAGAATTCCCCTAAAGTTCAACCCAAAAGGACGTCCCATAGCCAGCTCGTGCTCCCTGGCTATGGGACGTCTTTTTTCTCACTTAAACGCTTCGCTTGTGAAGGTCTCCCAATAGATCAGCTAATCTGCTGAGTACCCTGCTGCTTCTCTAAGAAACGTTGAAGAATCGCATTGAATTGCTCCGGTTGGCACAGATTACTTGGATCTAATGCGTTCGGAATAATCGCCAACTGCGCATGTGGCAGCTGAGACACCATTTCCTTCATACAATTCACTCCAAATTCATTGAAGTCCCCTACAATACATAAAGCGGGACGTTTAAAAGCCTTTAAACATCTGGTGTAATCAACATGGCTCGTAGCCAGCCTTTGCCGATATAGCTCCCGGGGACGTTTGTCCAGCAGCCCTCTTCTAATCTCATTGTAGGCCAGACTCCAGCGCTCTCGGTACATCATCCGAATCGAAGGCAACACCAGCTCGCTTGGGAGATAATACATTAGTAAACTGCAATATGCTGCCATAGTTTGTATTTTCCCTACTATTGTTGATCCGTGAGTCCTACAAAAGCTATCCGCGACCACAATGGCTTTTACACGCTCAGGATATTGTTTGGCAATATGCTGAACGACTAAGCCACCATAGGCGATTCCTACAAAAACTGCTTCACGGATACCTAGGTCATTCAACAGCATAATCAGATCCAGACATTGCGTCTCAATAATCTCATGTGGGGCCTCCAGCAGTTTACCAGACTTGCCATTCCCCCGTAAATCGCACAAAATCACTTTATATTTATCGGAAAAATACTCCAGCTGTGGTTTGAACATACTGTGTGTTAATCCATGTCCATGGATAAACACAACCGGAGTGCCAGTTCCATTGATTTCATAATAGAGCGAAGTTCCGTTCAGTTTAGCGATAGGCAAAGGTAACACCTCTTTCATAATAAATTCTACGACTATATCTGCTTAAAAACGCAGCAAAAAACCACAGAGGGATTCTCTGTGGCTATTCATCACTAAACACGCCATTCATCCTCTCTCCATACGCTTACGAGGTTAGCTGTCGGATTCGGGCAGTGAGAGTTGCCCTACCTGCAGGGATGCATATTATGCACCCGGAACAGGATTCACCCCATAACCAGTGCCGACTCTCACATCGGCTGCCAGTTGTTGGTTCCCCCGCTTTCCAGAAACGGAAATTAAGCGGATTGCTTATGTAATTGTAAATTTAAGATAATTCTCAGTTCTGAGATGAATCATACTCTTGTAAGGTTTTCTTGTAAAGGAGGGCTCTGGTCAAAATAATGTTGAAAGCAATGCTTTTCATTTCATATTAAGCATACTCTTCATTTTCTCTTTCTTTTGCTCTTGTTTACTCGTTTTCTTTAGAAAAACAGCTCTGAAGCAAGCGAAAAAGGGGGTGATTCACCAGTACTTTCCTATTTAATAAGAAACGACAATCTTCAATACCAATATTGGGCCAGTTTCTGTACCTTGGGGTGTTCGTCGTTTCTATGTCCCCGATCCGTTTGGCAAGCTTGTTAATATTATTTCACATGAACAGCACGAATGATTTCATAAAAAAGAAAAAAGCTAAGCAGAATCAGAGATATCCCCTTGTCCACTTAGCTTCCTTTTACAATACTATGGCTACAAAAGATCGGCGTTTTTCAATGCATGCTCCCAGCTTGGAAAAAAGAACAGCGCACTTCTCATAAGCTCTGGGTCGCTTTGCTTTACTTGTTTTTTACTGATCGAGCTTCCGTCGCTTTGCAGCTTTTTGATCCGACTTAATACTTCATCAGCCTCCAAAGGAATTTCCATTGAAACACTCCTTTCTCAGTGACCTGTTTCCCTTCATTTTCTCCATAATATGTTTATTTATTCCGTACTCTTAATTTCCCCAGATTAAACCATCTGATAGATGGGTTGTTCAGCAATGAACCGGGTAGGAAGCATGGGATATTTGTCTGCTAAGATTTCAGCTAAATATTTCATCCCCGGCGCTTCACTCTCCGCATGACCTAACATGATGAGCGCTTTAGATCTGCCTTGGTGCCCTGCATCCCGCACATATTCCGGAGTCTCCCACTCTGGTCCTTCTCCAGCAATAATTAAATCAAGATTGTGATCATTAAAAAGTGGAATAGCCATCGTCCCGCCCCCTCTGTAACCTACTAATATCCCTATGCGTTTGCAGGACAGAGACAGGTCACCAGCAGCGCGTACATAAGAGATCCCTAGCTTACTTTTAATATACTGAGCAGCTTCCAGTACAGTCATGGCAGGAATAGTGAGAATCGTAGCAGCCGCTTGCTGCTCTTCCACATAGTCTGACCAATCCAGCTCTCGCAGCAAACCCATCATAATCCCATCTGGCTCTTGCCGATGCCAATAATCATGATAACGAAAAATAGCTATTGGGGAATGTCCGATCAGACTTTTTTTCGCATGATAAACCGGATCACCTTCTAACCACTCGTTCGCCGCATGATGGCTATAAAATACACCTTCATGCGTGATCAGCAAATTGGCTCCTAACGCTATTGCTTGCTCCACAATATTTTGTGTGGCAGAAAAGGCCGTAATAATCCCTGTGACTTCAGTTTTCGGTTCCCCTGGGTTCAGAATATCCACAGTCCCTTCTACCTGTTCCACAGTTCCCATTAAATCTTTCAAAATCGCTCTAATCGTGAGGCTCACTATCATCATCCCTCGGTTCAAAATCTAATAAATCTTTCTGCCTTTAAGATCCTCAATTCCGCTCTTGCGGTAAAAATACGTATTGATCCGATCTCTCCATTCCTGCGCATGCTCTGCTTGCTCTTCAAGACGTTGCTTCACTTGCACATACAATCCACTATCCATGCTGCCTTCAAGTGATTCCCATGTTGCTAGAAGCTGTGCAGCCTGCTCTGCCCCCTCGAAATGAGTATCGTAGATATGTTGTATAACCGTTTGCCCCGATTGCAGAACATGCGTGTATGGAACATGATGGAAGAACAGCAGCAGCTCTTCTGGACAAGACGCTAGATTCTCATAATTTGATGCATTAAGACCCATATACTGTCCGCTATACCCCGTTCCCGATTTGACTGAACGATCCACACCAATGCCCTTATGATCCGCATAATGGTACGTTCCCCACTTGGCGTATTCATATCCATCCACATTCGGCCCATAATGATGATCCGGATTAACCATCCAGCCCACACCTAATGGAGCTGTGTAAGATTCGTAAATCCTCCATGAGTCCATTAACATCCCGCGAATAGCAGCCACTAGACCTTCATCAGTGCCAAAGGTAAGGCGAATCCATTCCTCAGCGATTTCTTTTGCCGTCAGCTCCGGATTCCAAATTAATCTCCCATATCCATACAGATTGGCTTGAGCTAACCCATGCCCCGTCCAGTTCATGTCATCCCCAACATTAGTTACAGCAGCCACACCATTATATTTATTTCCCCACACCGATCCGTCCACAATATGTTTCACAAGCGTAGTTTGCCCTTTGGCATAAGTATTGAAATCAAGGACTTCTTTCCACTGTGGAACGAGATAACAGAGATGCCGCTGCTGCCCCGTATATTCTTGAGCAATCTGAAACTCCATCAGATGATTGGTATGTTCCAGTGCGCCAAACAACGGAGATACCGGTTCTCTGACTTGAAAATCCATCGGTCCATTCTTGATTTGCAGCACTACATTATCATTAAAACGGTCATCCAATGGTTTGAAATGATCATACGCTGCTCTGGCCCGATCGGTCTTACGGTCACGCCAATCCTGCTTGCAGTTATATACGAAACAACGCCAAATCACGATTCCGCCAAACGGCTCCAGTGCTTCTCCCAGCATATTAGCGCCATCGGCATGGTCACGCCCGTAAGTGAATGGCCCTGGTCGATTTTCTGAATCTGCTTTGACCACAAACCCGCCAAAATCAGGGATCACTCGATAAACCTCACCAGCCTTATCTTTCCACCATTGCCGCACCGCTGGGTCCAGTGGATCAGCTGTCTCCAATGCTCCGATCTGTATCGGGCTGGCGAAGTTAGCACTGAGGAATAGCTTAATTCCGTATACGCGGAATATTCCTGCAATTAACGCGATATCAGGCAAATATTGCTCCGTTATAAATAGAGATTCAAGCTCATGAACATTCACATTGTTAATCGAAATCGCGTTGATCCCCACAGAGGACATCAATCTGGCATAATCACGCAGCCGCTTTGTATCGTTAAGAAATTGATTGGACTCGTAAAAAAAGGACCGTCCAGCATAGCCACGTTCAATACTGCCATCAAAATTATCCCAGTGATTAATCATTCGCAGGCCGTTCACCGGATTCATAGACAAATTCAGAGCGTCTATCTCGCTTTCTGTTCCTATCAGCCGTAACAGATGGAATACGCCATACAATATTCCAACAGGCGTTGAAGCACCGACAGCGATACATTGCTCAGTAGCATTTGTACGTATAAGGAAACCTTCAGGACCCAGTGAATCGGTTCGTTCTCCTGCGAATACTCTACTAATTAATGGATTCCCCCCTTGGAAGGTTCCTATAACGATACACGGTCCTTCAGGTTTCGCTGTGAGCAGTGGCGCTTTGCCCAGCATAGAGGTCATCCCCTGTATGAATTCCGCGGCTGCCGCCTGAATCGTCTCGTTGTCCTCCGTTACTACCAACTCAACACACCAATCTATATATTGATTGTATAGAGATCCTGATTTCAGCTGACCATAATTGAGCCAAGCCTCATAAGCGGTATTTGTCATGTTTATTCCTCCCGTATAAATAACCCGCCCTGGATTGAAAAGGACGGGTTCATGATTCGCAAGCTTGAGCAGGTTACCCGCTCTATGATTTGGTGACAGCGTTAAGCAATTGGTGATACGCTGGCTTAGGATTATGCTGCTCATCGAATAGAAATGGCCAATTTTTCCGTCCCCGAACAGGGAAGCCGTCCAGCCATGTATAGTCATCCGCTGCTCCCCAGAAAGTGACTGAGCTAATCACGTCGCGGTATTCTTTCAACAGAGCAAACATCGCTTCATAGCGCTCTGCCTGCAGCTCGAGCAGTTCGGCAGGTGCAACCTTTAAATCCATTCGTTTGTCATCGAAACGGAACATGGACACATCCAGCTCTGTCAATTGGAGCTGAAGCCCTAAAGATGCATACTTCTCAATAGCAGCACGTATTTCATCTAAGTCCGGATCGTATAGATTCCAGTGGGCTTGCAATCCGACGCCATGGATCGGCACTCCTTGTTCCAGCAGCGACTTCACCATTTTATAGATTTTGTCACGCTTAAGAGGATTAGACTCGTTATAGTCGTTGTAGAATAATAAAGCCTTAGGATCGGCTTCATGAGCGAATTCAAACGCTTTGCCGATAAACTCCGGTCCGACAATGTCCAGCCACTTTGACTGGCGAAGAAGTTCTTCTCCTTCATCTGCAATAACTTCATTTACAACATCCCAAGCATAGATATCTTCCTTGTAACGCCCAACCACGGTCTGAATATGTGATTTGAGCCGTGCAAGCAATGTCTCTTTGCTTACACACCCGCCCTTCTTATCCTCAAACAACCAGTCCGTAGTCTGGTTATGCCAGACTAAAGTATGCCCACGCATAGCCATATGATGTTTTCGGGCGAACGCAACCAACTGATCTGCTAGTTTAAAGTTATAAATGTCTTCAAGCGGATGCAGACTTTCAAACTTCATCTCATTCTCAGCGGTAATGCTATTGAAATGATAGGCGAGCAAGTGCTCCTGTGATTGTATCGTCATCGGGTTAACGGCTGCGCCAATTTTGAAATCCTCAGCAAATATTGTTTTTAGTGCAGGTTCTGTGTAATCACTAGCTTGTCTCAACAAGTTCCCTCCTGACAAAAGCATTTATATCAGTATTCGAATAATTAAGACTGATAATCGAACCAATCGAAGTAGGCAGGCACCTCAGCCACCTTGCCATGACCTGTTGCATATAATCCGATAAGAACACCCGTAAATCCATTTCCTTTTACGGCTTGAGGAGATAATGGATACGCTGCTGCTGTTGATAGCTTATTCCACTCCTGCCCATCCAAAGAATAAAGGAAGCTGTATTCGGTAAGCTCAGCCTTAACTTTCAAATAAATTCGCTCGGCAGTAGTTGGAACCTCTGCCACTGTATGGGTTACTCCATCCATAGTCACATGAGCTGTAATCACTTTTTGCCCGTTTTTTTGAACAAGTCCAATTTCATAATGAGCATTCTCATCTAATCTGGCGCAAAGTCCAGCTTCCACATCAGCAATAGATGAAGGCATTTCAAGCAGCGTGCTCCATTCTGCCGAAGTATGCTGCTGTCTTCTGCCTACAAAAGCCACTTGGCCTACTTCACTGAGACCTGCAGATTGTCCTCGAAGAGATAACCATCCCTGTCTTTCGTTTAAGGACCAGCTTCCCTCAGCCGGATTCCGCAGAAAGGCTAATCCCAGCGGCAATACTTGATCATCAAAATCATATCTTCCACTAGTCTCAGGTTTTGGCGATTGACCAGGTACGCGTGAAACCTTCATTTCCAGTCCAACTGTGTCTTCATTATTATCGATCATCGGCCATCCGTCTTCAGTCCAGCTTACGGGAGCAAGGAAAGTCTCTCTTCCAAGCACAGTAAATTTTGCATCTACTAGTCTTACTCCAAGGAATACGGCCCACCAATCCCCGTTACGATCCTCAATCAAATCGGCATGCCCTAAATACTGAATGGGATTGTCAGTACCGCTGTGCGTCAATATCGGATGCGGCAATCGTTCAAACGGTCCATAAGGAGAGGAGCTGCGGCCAATGATCTCCCGATGTTCCTTAGCCGTTCCTCCTGAAGCCGTCATGATATAGTACATTCCATTTATTTTGTACAAATGGGGTCCTTCCGTCCAAGGTCCGCCATCCCCAGTCCAGATAACAACAGGTTCTGTTAACGCTGCTCCCGTAGCAATATCTATCTCATATTGGATGGCATGGGAGTCATAATCTGCCCCCTGCTGGGTGGTTACATATACCTTTCCATCCTCATCAAACATTAGGGAAGGATCAATTCCTCCATAAGGAATACTAATCGGATCTGACCACGGACCCGCAGGGTCCGTAGCCGTAACATAGAAATTCCCTTTCCCGTGTACTTCGGTCGTTATCATGTAAAACGTTCCTTCATGATACCGGATCGTTGGGGCAAATATCCCTCCAGAGCTCTTGCTTTTACGAGTATCCAGCTGACTTACACGATTGAGCACATGACCTATTTGTGTCCAGTGAATCAAATCCTGACTATGAAAAATAGGTACGCCAGGGAAATACTCAAAGGAGCTGCAAACTAAATAGTAGTCATCCTCTGCCCGAGTGATACTTGGATCAGGATAGAAGCCTGGAAGTATCGGATTCGTGTATGTGATTGAAGATGGGGTCATAATTTAACAGACAACCTTCCTATTACTTAATAGTGATTGCAAGCTCCTTATTCCTTCACGCTTCCTACATTTAGACCGACCACAAAATATTTCTGCATGAATGGATAAACTAGCAAAATTGGAACCGAAGCAACGATCGTAACGGCTGCCCGTATGGAGATTGGTGTAACCATGGCATGTACCGACTCCTGAGTCATCCCTGTCCCGTTATTTACACTAGGGTTACTGTTCGAATTCATAGTAGAGGATAGCAGCTTCATTAATTCATATTGCAATGTACTCAAGTTCTGGCGGGAAGAGGTGTAGATAAACGCATCAAACCATTGGTTCCACGCACCTACTGCAACAAAAAGGGCGATGGTAGCAAGAACAGGTTTACACAAAGGGAAGACTACTTTCATGAATATCTTGAATTCCCCGGCACCGTCGATTCTTGCAGATTCCATAAGACTTTCATGTAAGGTACCAATATAAGTACGGATAACGATCATATTAAATGCACTTACCATGGACGGGATTACATATACCCAGAACGAATTGAGCAAATGAAGATCCTTCATAAGGAAATAGTTTGGAATCAGACCCGCACTAAAATACATGGTAAGGACGAATATAAAGGTAATATGTTTGCGGAAAACATATTCTTTCCGGCTTAACGTATACGCAAGCATCGTGGTTAAAAATAGATTCAGGATCGTAGATATCACTGTTCGTGCTACCGAAATCCAAAAAGCATTATAAATTGTACCTGAGGCAAAAACCGCTTTGTAGTTCTGTATGGTCCACTCTCTAGGCCATAAATAAATGCCGCCGCGGATGGTATCATTCCCCGCATTAAAGGAGACTGCTATAGTATTCAGGAATGGATACAAGGTAACAATAACTAGACAAACCATAAATATAGTATTGAAGGTGCTGAACACTACGGGTTCGAACCTCAGATTTTTCATCCGGTTTCCAGCATTACTTTTTGGAGATTTTTGAGGAATCAATTGAGTTTTTTCCATGATTATAACAGCCTCTCTTCCCCTAGCCGCTTCGCAGTCCAGTTAGCTAATAGCAGCAACGTTACACTTACGACTGTTTTGAAAATACCACCCGCGGTAGCTAAGGAATAATTCCCTTGCGCTATACCATATTTCAATACAAATATATCAATCGTTTCCGACCAATCTACGACAAGCCCGTTTCCTAACAAGTACTGAACCTCAAATCCAGCTTCCAGTACATGTCCTACGGACATTATTAACAGGATTACAATGGTTGCTTTCATGCCCGGCAAAGTTACATGACGCATTTTCTTATACCGGTTCGCTCCATCAATCTCAGCAGCTTCATATAAAGCCGGATCAATAGAGGCGATAGCCGCCAAGTAGATGATAGTACTCCATCCGACTTCTTTCCAGACGTGTGAAGCACCTACAATACCCCAGAAATACTTCCCTTCACTCAACCAAAGGATCGGTGAATCAATGAGATGCAATTTCATGAGCACGATGTTGATAATCCCGTCATTAACCGAAAGAGAAGTAGCTACAATGCCTGTTACAATAATCCAAGAGAGGAAGTGAGGCAAGTAGGATATGGTCTGAACGGTTCTTTTCCAAAATACATTTTTGATCTCATTAAGCAGCAATGCCAGTATTATCGCAGTCACAAATCCTAGAACTAGATTAATTAGGCCCATGGCCAACGTATTGCGCAGTACTCTCAAAAAGCTATCGTCCGTAAAAAGAAACTTGAAGTGTTTTAAACCCACCCATGTTTGTTCACTAAATGCTCTAGCTGGTTTATAATCTTGGAAAGCCATCGTCCATCCCCAGATGGGAACATAAGCAAATAGTATAATATAAAGCATTAATGGAACCGACATCCAAATCAGCTGTTTCTGATTCTTAATCAAGGTCATAGTAATCGGTTGCTTCTTTTTTCTTTTAGGATGCCGGTTAACTTTTTTCCCCGTTAATATCTCATCCATATATGTTTTCTCCCCACATCATCCATATATTTCAGAAAGTGGTTGGCCTAATAAGCCACCACTTTCTGATTTTTAAGCAAGCTCTAACTATTTAACACTCCAAGTATCAAATCTCCATTTAAGCTGTTCATTGATTTTGTCTTCATAGGCTTTGACATTCGCTTTACCAATTTCTCCAACAAAGTCATTCCAAACCTTATCGAATTCTGATGGACTGGCCAAGATTGCTTTTGGCAGGTACTTGGTTCGCAATTCATTCAGCTTCGTTTCGGCAATTTTGGCATCTGAGCCTTCAACAAGATCTATGGACCAAGCTGGATAAGCTACTGGGTTCGGCTCAGGCTCGCTGAAGAAATCCACATAACTGTTGTAGCCATAAGCATCAAGGATTTCCTTGTCATACGGCTTGAGTGCAGCCCGGTATTCTTCTGGTTGAGCCGCAGCATCTGTTGAGTTTCCATCCTCAAAGAATCCTTGCAATTTCGGAGCTGTAGCATACCAAGCATCTGCTTTGTTGCTGAGCTTCCATGTAGCATCAACTGCGTTCTTCCGTTGTTCTTCATTTCTTATAAAGCGGCCATTTTCCACTTGATAATCTTCACCTTCGATACCCCAAGTGAAGATTTTTTGCCAATCTTCTTGAATCAATGTATCCATTAGTTTAATAATTTTTTCAGGATTTTTGGCATTGATACTGATCCCGAAGCCATTATTCAAGTTCAGCGCTGGGCGATCCAGATAATAATCTTTAGTGCTGGTATCAAACACAAGTGGAAGTCCTACATAAGTTCTTTCATCTTTACCTTGTGTCCGGAGTGAATCTTCTGCTGAACCAAAGTTCCAGTGCTGATCAAACATTCCCAGAACGGCTCCACTGGACAGTTTTGCCAAATATTGATCGTAGTTTTGCACAAATGTTTCTTGGTCGATAACGCCCAATTGGTTCATTTCATTAAGCTTTTGATAGTATTGCTTAGCATAGTCTTTATCTGCGAAGATTTCTGCAACGTTATCATTAACAACCACTCCGCCATCATTCGGGTGCCCGATCAGATGCTGAGGAGCGTTAAACAATCCCCAGTTTCTCCAGTCGTTGTTAAGAATTTCGAATCCGATGGTTGGCGTTCCATCGATGGTTGGATTTTTTTCTTTATATTTGACAATGAGGTCAAAATACTCGTCCAAGGTCTTCACCTTTGGATAACCAGCATCTTTCAGGATGTCCTTCTGAATCCAGAAAGCAGGACCTGCATAATAGGTTGTATTCACTTTACCGTTATACGCACCATAATTCGGAAGCGTATAAATATGTCCATCATTCGGGTCTTTCATCATGTTCCAGTAATCTGCGTAATGCGCTTTCAAGTTTGGAGCATATTGTTCAATCAAATCTTCAAGCGGGATAAAAGCTTCCGCTCCTGTCAGCTTGGTATTGGCAGTCATCAAATCCGGATAATCCTGACCGGCAATCATTACGCCTAGCTTCTGGTTAAGATCCCCAGCTAAGAATTCGAAATTGAAGGATGCGCCTGTTTTTTCTTTAATCATTTTGTAGATTTTATTATCTGGTGTTGGTTGCTGGCCTGCTTCTCCAAGAAAGATACTAATTTCAAAAGGTTCAATCTTCTCAGAATCTGTTCCTGCAGCAGTTGAAGTGGCTGTTTCTGCTGGTTTGTCTTCCCCTTTAGCCGTCGTATTGTTGCTGTTATTTCCTCCGCACCCTGCTAAGGTAAAGCTTAGGGATAACACAGCAATCAGACTAAGTTTCCATTTGGATATTAACTTGCCCCCCATAAAGCACCTCCATATATTTGTTGGTGTAACAATGTTGTAAGCCCTTACAAGTTAAATTATAGAGGTGATAATCTTCTGAAAATACGCCAGAATTAAAGATGTACCCCCAAAAAGTTTAGGTATTAGTGTTTTTAAATTCGTTAGGGCTCATATGCAGCTTTTTTTCAAATTGCTTGAGGAACTGACTATAATTGCCATAGCCCACTTTTTCAGCGATTTCACTATTTTTTAATTTATTTTGTTGAAGTAAATGTACTGCCTCTTTTATTCGGAGGTTATGCAGCTGTTCATTGAAATTAATACCGTTCTTCTTGATCAATAATTGGCCCAGATATACCGGGTGCAGGAAAAAAACCTCTGATAGTCTCTTAATAGTAAGACATTCGCGAAAATGCTCTTCAATATAATTGTTAATCTCCTGAACAATCCCCTGTGATTTTAGGTTTTGTTCCTTAAGAAGGATATCGATACTGGCCTCGCCGCAGAATAGCAAATTACGCATTAAGTCCGTCAAGGTGATCATTGAGTCTAACATCGCGGGGATTCTAATTTGATTAGATAAGGAGGACTCATGAACTTCACTGGCTTCCGAGGTAAACTCAATAATCTTATACATCATATGAATAACAATTTTCTTCACAACCTCTGGAGCGATGCGCTGTTCCCGGAAACTGCGGGCTGCCGAGTTCACAGCTTGGCTAAAGCCTGCGGAGTCCAGGGTGTTAATCGGTCTTATCAAGTCATCCATCAGTTGAATTTGATCATAATGATAACTAAAGGGACTATCCTTAATCTCCTGATAAGTCAGGATCTCTACATTTTCAGAATAATAAAAATAATACATTAATGTTTCTTTCGCCATTCGGTAACTGTTCCCGATCTGAAGCAAAGAGCCTACACCAGCACCTGCTGCAATATATAAAGCTTGTTTGGGGTGTTCATTCAGCAAAGGAGTTGCAATCTGATCGATCACAGCTCCCTCAGTGGACAATGAATTGTATCCATATACGATTCCAAAACAATGACTTTCCAGATCCATCAGAAACATCGAATCTTTATCGGTTAGGAGGGCTGAGGCTTGCTCTCTGATCTCCGTATATAAAACCGGCTCTATCTGTATCAAACAAATATTCCAATGGCTTTTACCTTCCGATAGTCGGTTCAGTACCTCCTGATTCGACTGCTCAGCTTTCTCATGCAGCATTCCTTTCAGGAGAGAAACAGCCTCCTCCGCGGAGGCTATTTGATTTAAACTGCGCTTCTGAGCTTCCTGCTCCAGCTCCTGATATATCTCCAGCAATTCTTCTGCCGCCTCTTCCGGAAACACTGGCTTCATCAGATAATGATTAATTCCATAGTGTATAGCTGTCTTGGCATATTCAAACTCACTATAACCACTTAGTATGGCAAATTTGATCTCCTTAATCTCAGCTTGTTGCCAAGCTGCGACCATCTCCAGCCCATTCATTAGCGGCATATTAACATCCGTAATTACAAGATCTGGCTCTAGCTGTTTCATTAGCTCCAGCCCCTCTTTGCCATTGCTGGAGGTCCCACATACCTCAAAGCCAAGCTCCTGCCAATCAATCCACAGCTGCATCGCTTCAAGCGCACTAGGCTCATCATCGATCAATAATACTTTGTATTTCATTGGGGGTCCCTCACTTTCTAGCTATTCTTCCGTTCCAGGAGTTTTAGTGGAATGTCAAAAGTGACAATGGTCCCTTCATCCGGAACGCTGCTGATATCAAAACGGACCTGATCTTCATAGTACAATTCTAATCGGCGGTACACGTTGCGGATTCCGATATTCGTTCCCGAAGACGCTTCATTTTGAACATTACCTAATAATTCTTGCAGCTTCTCTGGCTCTATCCCTTTACCGTTATCAGAGACGGTAACTTTTAATCGTCCCTCCTCCACTAACGTCTTCACTTTTATCACACCTAGTCCCTCTATGGCCTGTAGACCATGTTTGCAGGAATTCTCAACGAGCGGCTGCATGCTTAGCTTGGGAATCTTATATTGAAGCGACTGCTCATCGATCTCAAATTGATAGTCGAATTTATCCCTGAACCGGAATTTTTCAATTTTCAAATACATCTCGATGAAAGTCATTTCTTCTTCCAAGGTAACGAGATCCTCTTTCCAGCTCAGCAGCCGTCTAAGTAATTTCGATAAACTCTTAATGATATCCGTAACATCCGAGTAATTATTTTTAGTACAGACCACCAAAATGGCATTTAACGTATTAAACAGAAAATGCGGATTCATCTGGCTTTGCAGGAAATTCAGTTCAGCTCTTACTCTTTCCATCTCCAGATTATTTTTTTGAATCTCCAGTTTATATACATCATTGATCAAGGAATTAATGGTAGTGGTCATCCTGTTAAAATTACGGATCAAGCCCCCGATCTCATCCTGACCTTCATCAATCCGAATCAGCTCAAATTTCTCATTGGATACTTTCTGCATATGTCTGGACAACCGTTTCACCCGATAATTATAGGATCTTAACATCACATATAAAAAAGCGGTTGTGATTAGCGTGACAATAGACGCCAGAATCCCTGCATAAATCCGAATCTCCATTATCGCTTGGGCAATACGCTCACCTTGTGTAATTCCTATTATCCGCCAGCCTTTTATATAACTAGCTCCGCCGACGGGTACAATATGCACATCCTCCTTGCGCTCATCATCCTGCAGCTTGAACACGGGATAAGGTTCCGTGGTGCCTCTTTGATACCCGCTTTGGGCAGACATAATAATCTCGTCCTGCTCGTTAACCAGATAAAGACTCAAGTAATCTTTTTCTCTGATAATCACGTCATATATTTTACTGAGATCCAAATCAATTCTAAGCAGCTTTTCAAATTTATTGTATGAGCTGTAAGCGTCCATTCGCTCAATAACACTCAAATAAGGCGCTGTAGAAATCACACTAGAGATGTCACTCATATGATAAGCGGCAAGAAACAGATGTTTATTCGCAGCCTTCGACTGCTTATACCATTCACTATTCATAACCTTTTCATTGATGACCTGATAGTTGCTGCCAGAAACAATGGAATCATTGTTCGTGAATACAGTAATCCGTTCAATCTGATTGTTCACCGGCATATAGCTATTCATGCGGCCTCTTAGCTGTTCATCAAAAGTGTCATAGAATTCAATAGAGTTCCCATACGTCCGCTCAAGCAATTCATACAGGTTCTTATCAGCAGAAAGCGTATAGCTGACAGCTACCCCACCTTCAATGAAGTCATGAATATCCTTTCGGGCTCTTTCTAAGGAGATTTCTAGATTCTGCTGCTCTCTCGATTTGATCAGATCGGAAATCCGATCCAAAAAAACAAGGTTAATAATAATGATAGGGAGAAGAACACCTATGATATAAATAAGGGAAAATTTATAATTCAAGGGAATATCATTCACTACTTTTCTAAATCTGAATTTTTTTCTCTCCATATGAAACACCTTGCTTCCCCTAGAGCTGTTGGTTCTTATTCTCATTTTTATAAACGGATGGTACTACCCCTACAAGCAGCTTAAATTTATCTATAAAATAATCAGTGTTAGAGAATCCCACCTGCACCGCTATATCCGATATCTTTAACTGTGTTCGCTTCAGCAGACTTTTTGCCTCTTCAATCCGTTTGGCATTTAGGTATTCACTAAAACCCTGACCCGTTTGCTTTCTGAACAGTTGTCCCAAATAGGTAGAATTAATATGAAATTGTTGTGCCAAATCCTGAAGCTTTAATTTATTCCGAAATTCCCGATCCACATACTGAATAACCTTGTAAATCGTATTTTGTTCATTCTGCTGCTCTAGTTCAGACAGATAGACGGCAGCCCGTTCACACAGACTTTGTACATAACGGCTTAATATAAAATAATCACTAAGCTCACCTAGATTTCCGTATTCTTGCTGAAGCTTAATCATAATCGTATCCGGGTCTCCATTCATTTGAGCTATAATTCTACAGATCGTAAGCTCTAAATGGGCCACTTTTGCTTTTACAACTTCAAGGGTCAACAGATTCTCAACGAAAGCAGTGAACGCTTCTTTTACACAAGGCTGGATCTGTTCCGTATCATTCGTTTGGACCTTATGCAGCAGCTGTCTGAAATGGTCCTCATGAGGTTCTTCCTTTTTCAGGTTCCTAAGCTCACTATAATAAAAGACCCCTCTTTTCTGCTGATGCGTTTTTCGTTTCCATACCTCAAGTGCCTGCCTATAAATCTCTCGAATCGAGCTCACCCCGACCATTCTGCTGCTAAGTGCTAAAAAGACCAGCTCCTGTGATTGTTCAGTGAGATCTGAATGCATCTGGTTGACGATAGTCTCCAGGCTCTCATTGCCGATAGAAGCAGACTGAAGAATGATCCCCGCTCTTCCCGATCCGTCTTGAAAGAAGCAGAAGTGTTCCTCGGAAAAATAATCACTTATCTGCGGTTGGAATGGATTCATAGAGGAGGCCGGTTCGATAAGAATACACATTAACTCTGCATCCGCTTGAAGCTTCAAGGTGTTTCGGGTTAGAAGCTCTAAATTTTCGTTATACTCCCCTTGGATCAGGCGGTTGATGATATTATTTACGATAAAAAATTGCTTTTTATCAAACTCCTCATTGGAAGCGATTTCATTTTGGATTATTGGAGTGATCCTGCTTAATAAAGCCTCTATTTCTTCATCATCAATGGGTTTTAATAAATATTCATTTACCCGCTGGCGCAATGCCGTACGTGCATACTTGAAGTCATCATATCCAGACAGAATCACAAATTTAGGAGGTTTCTCCATGACCTCATTCAACTTTGTAATAAGCTCAAGTCCGTTAATTACAGGCATATTAATATCCGTAAGAACCAGTTCGGGTTTATTCTCCTGGATAAGCCTCATCGCATCCGTGCCGTTTTGAGCTTCACCACAAACTTCATAACCGAATTTTTCCCAGTCGATCATCGTCCTTAGCCCCTCAAGAACCCAGGGTTCATCGTCCACGATCAGAACCTTAAGCATGATGTTCGCTCCAATCTTATTAAGATAAGCCCGCGCTTTACACCAAAATATATAGATCATGCTATCATACTTGGATAATGATGTGAATTCATAAATTTTCCTTCTTTTGTTTAAAACAGTACTTTTTTTACTTGAAAAAACGCACAAAAAACGACGTATCCTATATTTCAGATACACCTTTACAAGGGCCCATCATTCCATTATCATGGTTTACATTGAGTAAATAATTACATAGTGTAAACCATATTGGAGGGCTAAGATATGAGCAGCTTATCTAAGTCTGCTAGATTTCCACTTTTCATTCTGATGTTGAATCTATTTATCGCTTTATTGGGGCAAGGTATGGTTATTCCCATTCTACCTGAGTATCTGAAGCTGTTTAATGCGTCAGGAGCTGCTGCCGGATATCTTATTGCAGCTTTTGGAGCAGCACAGTTTATTTTTTCACCTATAGGGGGACAGCTTTCGGATAAATGGGGAAGAAAATCAATGATCATTTCCGGAATGTTTTTAACCGTTCTTTCAGATCTGATATTTGCTGTCTCTACGACATTACCCCTACTCTATATCGCAAGATTTATTGGGGGTATAGGTATCGGAATCATGGTTCCTTCCAATATGGCCTACGTCGCTGATATCACCACCCATGAAACCCGCGCTAAAGGTATGGGGTACTTGGGGGCCTCCATGAATTTGGGTATGGTACTTGGTCCAGGGTTAGGCGGCATTATCGCTGGGTTTGGCATACGCATGCCTTATTTTTTTGCGGGTGGACTTGGGCTTATCGCTACGATACTTTGTTTTTATATGCCAGAGACACTCCCAAAGGAAAAACGGAAATCTGTTAACAAACAGGCCCCTCGCGAATCCATTCGTAATCAAATCGTAAATTCATTCCGGACGTCCTATTTCCGCTATCTTCTGCTCATTCTGATCATGACATTTGGTCTGATGAATTATGAAACGGTGTACGCCCTTTTCGTGGAACAAAAATACGGTTTTGATGCAACGAAAATCTCAATCATTATTACGGTTGGTGCTATTATAGGCATTATTGTGCAAATCTGGCTGCTTGATCATCTGATTAAGAGACTTGGCGAGATAAAGCTTATACGTATATCATTGGTGATGACCGCTATAACCTTATTGTTGATGATATTCAAGATCAATTTAGGTTATTTATTAGTTGTATCCGGTTTATTTTTTGCTTTTAATGCTTTTTTACGACCCACAGTAAGTACATTGATTGCCAACTCAGCTGGTGATCGGCAAGGATATGCTGCCGGATTAAATACAACGTATACCAGCATAGGAAACATACTTGGACCCATTTTAGCGGGATTGATGTTTGACAAACACATGGATATCCCCTATATTTTTGGGGCAATTATCCTGGCATCTGCCTTTTTCATCACCTTACAAAAACCAAAAAAAGAACAAGAAAGGAGTGTAACCCATGACTGAGAACTGGCACCAGAATTTAAAAAACAGAAACCGGGAAGAATTGATTGCTGCGGCGAAGGATCTTTTTATGAAGCAAAGCTTTCTCAAAGTTAATATTAAGGATGTCTGCGACGTGGCTGGTGTAAGCCGGGTTACCTTTTATAAGCATTTCCAGTCCATGAACGAACTGATTTTTGAGGTCCAGATGGAAATTCTGGAGAGCATGACGCAATTTGTTAGAAGCGCACCTTCTTCAATTGAAATGAATGGTAAGCAAATGCTTGCTTCGATGCTTAATGCTTGGATTGATTATGCCCGGCAACACCCAGGTTACATCAAATTCATTCTTCTATTCGATTTGCATTTTGAAGCCTATGATTACAGTAAAGAACTCAAAGAAAATTACAGAAATTTTGTGATGCGGGGTAAAGAACGACATTTCTTAATGGATGCTCTAGAGGCCGGAGTTAAAGATGGATCATTAAAATTTGATACAGAACCCTTATCCACTGCTCATTTCATCTTCACGTCTATGATGGGTTTATTGCAGAAAATGAGCCTGATTTCCAAAGACGATTTCAACAACGAACTTCAGGATATTCAAATTGCTAACCGATTTGTGGACATGTTAGTTCAGTATTTAAGTACAGAAAGTGATGAATCTCCTGCCTTGAGGTAAGGGGACCCATCACTTTCTCCGTAGAGAGAAGTAGTTAAATGAAATTATTCTCCTTTAAGGAGCGGTTAGACTCATGTTTGATTAACCATTCTTTTCTGGCAAGCCCGCCTCCATAGCCCCCCAATTCACCATTGCTGTTTATCACTCGATGACATGGAACCAAGATTGAGAGTTGATTGGTGCCATTCGCCCTTGCTACAGCGCGGCAAGCAGAAGGATTGTTGATTTTCTCTGCAAGCTCCTTATAAGAAGCTGTCTGTCCCAGAGGTATTTTCCGGAGTTCATTCCACACCTTTTGCTGAAAGTCTGAGCCCAGATAACGAACCGGCGTTGTAAATTCCGTAAGTTCACCGGTGAAATACAGCTTCAATTCCTCCTCAATTTGGTGAAGGACGGCTACCTTTTCAGGTAATATAGTTGCATTTAAGCGAGTGCGTAATCTCTTGATTTCATTTTCAAGTCCCTTGCGATCCACAAATTCCAGCAGTAAAAGACTCTCTTCATCGGAGATGGCCAGCATAGAACCCAATATCGTTTCTATCCAAGTACAGTACAGCACTTTAATCTGCTTGGAATGATTCGGGACAGTCCCCATCGTTCGTGAAAAAGCATCCCTAAACCCATTGCTCGAATCGTACCCGCTTTCCAGTTGTGCGTTAATGATTGAATCCCCATTCCTAATATGTTTGAATGCCAGTCCTAAACGTCTAGAACGTGCATATTCGATAAAGGTCATTCCAAATTGTTTCTTAAATTGGCGGCGTGCCGTGTTTGCACTAATAGACAGCTCATCAAAATCTTTATCTGTCCATTTTCGTTCCGGATTGCTCTCAATAGCTTCTACAAGCCGCTTTACTTCAGGAGACATTTTTGTTGGATTGGATAGCGGCTGACACCTTTTACAAGGTCTATATGAAGCTAATAAGGCTTCCTTGGCTGTAGCAAAAAACTCACAATTTTCTTTTAATGGCTTTTTAGCCGGACAAGTTGGCCTACACATGATGCCCGTTGTTTTCACTCCTACAAAAAATACGCCCTCATAATTCGAATTTTTCTCGACCAGCATCTTATAATATTTATCGATATCCTGCTCATTAGTTATCATAGTGTGGTTAGCTCATTTCTAAATAAAGTCCTGAGGCATCAAGCGTTTGCCGGGCATTTTCTTGGAGGTTATGTTGTGCCTGAAAGAAACTACGCGGTCCATAGCTAATCCGTTTCACGCCAATATTTTGTAATTCATGATTTGAAAGCATACCGTCCATAACCATAATATTCACAGGCAGTGGCGATTTTTCAACAAATTGTTCAATCAAGCTTGGATCAGCGAGCCCCGGTATAAAAATCCCATCCGCTCCAGCGTCAGCATAAGCATAGGTACGTTCTATAGCTTGATTCACTAGATCCATCGAATGTTCCTTAGCCTTGAAAAAGATATCCGTTCTAGCGTTAATAAACACGCGCTTTTGCAGTTTGGAGGCTACTTGTTGTATGGTTTTGATCCTCCGGCTTTGTTCGCTGGTCTCCCATAGTTCATTGTTAGGATGATTTACGATCTGATCTTCAAAATTGATACCACAGATATCTAATTGAAATAACTGCTCCATGTTATGCGCTAAAATATCCTCATCTATAGCATATCCACCTTCGATGTCTACGGTCAATGGAACTGCTACCCGTTCGGCAATCTTTGATATCATCCAAAGCATAAGCTCAAATGTAAGCTGTTCACCGTCCGAATATCCCCACGCTTCCGCCATGGAATAGCTGCTGGTTGCTAGCGCCTTTGATCCAGCTTGCTCTATTGCTTTAGCCGAGGCTACATCCCAGCAGTTGTACAGGATCAGTGGATTTTTTTGATCATGCAGCGTTTTAAAATAGTCATAGTTTTTAGTGTTCATAAGTGGTCATCTCCATTTAGTTAAGAATAGAACCACTATATAATAGACATCCATTATCGATACCAGAAAAATTAACACCAATCTTTTTTTTCACAAAAAAAACACCGATAGATAATCTAATCCTCTCAGGATCAGATCATACCATCGATGCCAGTTTGCCGATTAAAGTTCTACCTTACGGAGTGATTGCTTCGGTGATGGTTTGGATGACTTTTTCCCTGTCCCCATCGGTAGGATTTGTGGAGCTGCGATCCCGATCAGAACTACGATAATCCCGATCCAGCGAAGTAATGATACCTCTTCTTGCAGAACTAACACGGAGGCTACTACAGCTGCCGGTAACTCCGCTGCCCCTAAAATCGCGCCTAGACCTGAACCCAGCTTCGGAACCCCGATCGAAAAGAACAGAACTGGAATTACGATGCCCAACAAACCTAGAGGTAGGCCGTATTTCCAAAGCCCATCGGTAATCGCACCGTCATATAAAAACGAAGGCGAAAAAACAGTCATAATAATAACCATTGCACTAGTGGTCATATACAAGCTTTTATTAACGGCAGGCACCTGCGTAGCTACTCTTCCACTCACAAAAATATAGAAAGCAAACGACACGGCTGACATTAAGCCAAAAATCACACCAGTGGTCGTAATTCCACCTATACTCGGCTCAAGGATGCCCCCCGCTAATACTGTACCAATTAGAAGGATAACCATCGAAATCACTTTTTCCCGACTAGGAAGTTTTCGATCTACAACCGCCTCCAGAATTACACCGATCCAAGTAAATTGGAATAACAGTACAATCGCAATCGAAGCAGGTAATTGTTCAACGGCGAAGCCATAAAAAATGCCAGTTAAACTGATGGTGATCCCAGCGGCTAATAATTTCCCGCCTGTTTTTAGCCCTAATTTCTTTCGAGAAAATAATAAGACCAGCAAGAGCAGCATACACCATCCAAAAAAGTATTGTGATCCTACCAATTGTTTCATTCTAAAGCCATCGTTCATTCCAAGTTTGACGATCGTAGAGAGTGAGCCATAACTACAAGCGCCTAAAAAAACTAGTAAAGCATATTTGAATAACTTCATATTCATCGTAAACCTCTTCCCTTTCTCTTGAGCAAGCTCATTAACATAATAAAGCCCCTTGTCATCGAAATGACAAGGGGCGATTGAAACCAAAGAATACATCTTTGACAAAGTTCCGCCACTCCATCCACTGGATAGAGTTTGGTTTATTTACTTATAACAACTCCAATCATAATATGATAAATCACACAGGGTGTCAACTTGAAATTTAAGGATTTAGCTGGAACAATCGATAGACAATAACAGCTGCCTGAGCACGAGTTGTATTGGCTTTAGGTGCAAAGTTATCTTTGCCCACACCTTGAATAATCTTTGCTCCGCTCATGAATTGTACAGCCTCACGAGCGTAGGCTGAAACATCAGCGGCATCATTGAAATTCACTGGCTGGTCCACTTCCACGACCGTAAGCTTAGCGAGCTGTGCTGCACGATAAGCCATCAACGCCATTTCCTCACGGCTAATTGTTTCATTAGCACCGAAGGTTCCATCAGATCTGCCCTGAATAATTCCTAGCTGCTGAGCAGCAGCAACGGAGCTGTAGTACCAAGCATCCAGCGAAACATCCTTAAATGTACTTGCCGCATTACCTTCCTCTAGCTCTAATGCAAGCATCAGCATCTTTAGGAACTGTGCCCGAGTTACATTCAGCTGTGGCCCGAAATTATGATCTCCGGTGCCATTCAGGATGTCTCTGGCGGCGAGGGCTTGAATGCTATTTTGTGCCCAGCCTAGTCCAGCGATATCCTTAAAGGAATTTTCCGCATATCCTACTGCGAATCTGCTGGAATTGTCTGGTCTAAAGATGATCTTGCCAGTTGTCAGATTAAACTGAGAGTTTCTAACCACCTCCACAGTCCCGTCTTCACGGATTTGGTAGACTACTATTTGTTCTACACCTGAAGTTGTCTTTGGTTTGTAATCCCGTTCAACCTTCAGTCCACGCCCAAAGCTGTCAAACTGTTTGCCATCAACAAAGAACTTAAACTCATAAATATCCCCGACATCTGTCTGAAGCGACAGTGTCTTCGCGTCAACTTTGCCAACTACAAGCTTAACGCTTACGGCGTCAGATCCTGCCATCGCAAGAAGCAGGTCAGCATTTATTCGGAACGTAGACAATCCCATGTCTATTTCTAAAAGTTGAATTGCTTTTGCTCCCGCTCCAGCCAACTCACGAGCTGGCAAGGTCAGTTCAACCACCGAGCTGGCAAAGGATGGCTTCACTGTGATTCTCAATACTCCATTCTGCATTGAGCCAATTGCTTGTTGCAGAATCGCTGAGGATACCTCTGCAATAGCTTTACCATTCACATCCGCTGTCACGGAAAGAGTAACTCCATCTGCGTTCACAGTTGGTTCCGGTTGTTTCACTGGTTTGACTGTCGTTGAAGATGAAGTACCGCCCGATTCTGAAACCTGCGATTCTGCCTTAATCTCAATGGACATCGTGCCTACAACACCGGAGCCATCTTTAGCTGTCGCTCTCACGGTTACCGTGCCTGCTGCAATTGCAGTGAGCAAGCCGGTATCCGTAATAGTTGCTCGCTCAGTAGCTGATCCATCCTCATTCACTACTGACCAGCTCACTGCTGGATCGGATGCATGGTCCGGCAGGACTACAGCTGCCATTTGCAGGGTTTGCCCTGACTTGATTTCGCTCACATTATCTTTGGAGGAGACTTTTATCTCCATGACGGATATAGGAATGACATGAACAACCGACTGTGCCTCATGCAGGATGTCAAATTCAACATCTGTGTTGGATCCTCGGAAAGAAATAAATCCAAGCGGCACGGCGATTTCACGGGTTGTCTTCTTCGCTTTGAAGATCATTTCTAAGAATTCCGCATCATCGGTCAGGATATTACCTGCCTCCGTTCCAGCTACACTAACTGTTATTAGACCTGGACTGTCCTCATTAATATGAGTGATGCTGAATCCGTCTGGCAAGGTCTGAGCGGATACGAATTCCACACCAGATACGTCATAAGCCATGGTAAAGTCTACAGCATACACTTCCTTGTAGACGGAGGTAGTAACATTTGTAAGCCCTACACGGTAAGTGAAATCCTGTCCTGCCACCACTGTTACCGGTCCGTTCAGCGTTGCAGCGGGCAGATTACGGGCAATCTCATCTTGTCCGCTGATGTTAATCTCTAGGCTTCCGGATACTCCACTTCCATCTATAGCTCGCGCAGTTACTTGTACGCTACCGTTCTTTCTAGCTGTAAGCAAGCCCTTCTCATCAATAACCGCTTTATCCGTTGAGGTTACCCCATCTGCTTCAGTTACCGTCCAGATAACTTTAGGATTCGTCGCATTTTCTGGAAGCACAGAGGCTTGCAGCTGCAAGGCACTGCCCTTCGACTCAATGCTGCTAATTCCATCTTTACCCGCTAAAGTAATTGAAGAGACATGTACCGCAGGTATCTGCTCTTGTCCCACTAAAATCTTGGATTGCTGTGGATTCCAGCCATCACTTCCACCAAGCACAGCTTCAATCGTATAGGCAGCCGCCTCTTCTGCTGTTAATTGTTTGGACCAGCTGTAACGTGAAGCTGCATTAGCACCCTCTCCGTAACTTAAAAACTCAGAGAACCGTGCAGTTTTGGAACGACCTTCATACCATTCATGCCAGCCAGTAGCACGAATATGAGCTCCCATCTCCGTATTAATGAAGGTAGAGCTGCCGTATTCTCTCCATGGCCGGCCCAAATCAACGGTTCCAGCAGCAACGTCCTCACTGGCAGTTAGTCGATTATTGATGAACACATAACCAGGCTTACCCGCTGCCGTGGAAGGCGCAGTAACATAGCCAGCACCCGCACTTTGAATCACATTATTCTCGAATACAGCAGCGGAATTACCGAAGATAAAGTCCACTGTACCTTCAATATGGCTGTCAACGAAATAAGCTCTTCCCTTATCTGCGAACAGGGTATCCTGATATCCTAGAAGCTTAACATTTCTGTACACTCCCCGGTCTCCTTCAGCATATAAAGCGACTGCCTGACCGGCATCCCGCCCAGCACTGTTCTCAACCGTCATGTTCTCCAGTGTGAAATCAGTTGCAGCAGCCTTTAGTGTATAACTGCCGCTGGTGCCCATTTCTTTACCATCTGAGCCAATGGTTTTCGCGGAGTCACCGTTAATAAGTACGGTACCTTCCCGGCTCTCACCGATGATACTAATATTCATCTTACTAGAAGGTACAAGCACCTTCTCCTTATACGTGCCGTTCTTCACTTTAATAATCGTGGTTAGGGCACTATTATCAGGTGCTGCTTGAATAGCGTCATTAATCGTTTTATAATCTCCTGTCCCATTCTGAGCAACAATAATGACAGGAGCTGGAATTCCCTTGACCACCTCGGATGGAAGACTGGCACCCTTATCACCGATGGCGATTACCGCATATTGATAGGCAGTTCCGTTGATCAAGCCTTTATCGGTATAATCGGTTGCTTCGATGCCTTCGGCCACGACCGCATAGCTGCCACCGCTCTCCGAGCGTAGAATTTGATAGCTGCTAGCTCCATCAGCTACATTCCAAGTCAGATGGATATCAGTGTTGCAAGGCTCAGCACTAACTCCTTGTGGAGCCTGCGGCTGGCCGGAATTCTTGTATGGAACCGCTGAGGCAACAACTGAATCTAGACTACTACGGGTACCATTTATTGCTTTGACTTTGTAATAATACGGTGTTCCGTTTACGAGCCCACTATCAGTAAAGCTTGTGCCTGATAAATCAGACCCGAGCACTTCATAAGGACCTTTCGCCGATGAGGCACGTTTGACAATATACTGGCTCGCTTCCTCAATCGCTGGCCAGCTGAGTTTCATTACACTGTCACCAGCTTCAATGGAAACGACAGGCGTTCCCAAAGGAGATTGCGGAGTAGCTTCAACAGGCGCTGATTCTTTTCCCTCTCCGGCCACATTTGTTGCAGATACGACGTAACGGTAGGTTTGCCCGTTGGCCAGACCTCCGACGCGGTAAGTTGTGCCGGCGATTTCTTTTGCCACGAGTTCATAGCTGCCTGAAGTCTCATTCCACTTCTTGATGCTGTAGCTGGCTGCATTCTCCACAGCATTCCAGCTGAGATCCAGCTGAGTATTCCGGCTTACAGCCGCGAACGATTCTGGCGCAGGCAATTTCACCGCCAAAGCGGATGGGGTAATACTAATTTCATTGGAATTTCCCGATTCACCAGTCGGCGCCATCGCCGAGATAACATAATAATAGGTAGTTTCGTTGGTAACTTCAGTATCAATATATGATGTCTCTGTAATAGCGTTGGCAATAGTCTCATAAGGCCCCCCGCTCTTAAGACTTCTCTTAATATTGTAGGAAGTTGCCCCTTCAAGAGCAGGCCAGGATAGCTGGGCTGCTTGGTTTCCTGGAAGTCCAGTCAGTCCAAGCGGTGTTTCAATCGGCTCAACATAGATCTTTAAATTATCTAAGTAATAATTTCCTGAGCCGCCGCCTGGAGTCTTGGACAAAATACGCCCAATGCCATAGCTGGCGAAATTCGTAGTTGTGAACGGAAAAGAGCCCGCAGGCTGATCATCAATATATACATCCACTTTATCGTTGTTCACATCCACCTTTAGCTTCAGGTTATACCATTGTTTTAGGGAATAAGAGTTCATCAGTTGATGATACTGGCTGCTCCCCCTGCTCATGGTTAGCGTATATTTACCTGTAGCTTCAGGAAGCGTTGGCTTTCTGCTCTCAATGGAGAATGCCGTTTTGCTTCCATCTGTACTCTGGGCCTGCAGGAACACCGAGGTTCCCGATTCTGTCGCAAACATAAAGTCAGTGTCAATAACGAGTGCACCCTTAATTGGCGCGAATTTGCGGATAAACTGCACGCTGCCGTTCGCACCATCGAACACATTCAACACTTGATCTGACGTATTCCCCTTACTGTCAGACGGTGTGGGAGATACAATAACCTTTTGAATTTCAGTCTGTGGATTTGGAGTCACATCATAATACTCTGGTGTCACACCCACAGCAACCTGTTCAAAGTCTTCATCCACATAATACACATTACCTGCTTCACCTTCAGCCGTAGCGCTGGCCTCATCGGAATCAAAGCTTTCACCAAGCTCATTCACAGCACTGACCACGTAGTAATAAGTTTTTCCGGAGCTGAGTCCGGAATCAGTATACAGGCTATCTTTAATTTCAGTATTGATCGTCTTGTATGGACCGCCTGAAACCTCACTACGTTTAACACTATACGACTTGGCAGAACCAACATCCTCCCAATTCAGCTTCACTTTTTCCTCACCTGCTGTCGCTGTAAGACCACGGGGCGCAGTAGGAAACTGATCACTAAGCGGTTTCAGCTCCACCTCACTGAAGACAGATGCATTATAACGATTAACCTCGTTATCTACCTTAGCGGCATCGGCTGCAAGACCAAAATAAACCGTATCATTCAGGTCAAGCTTCACCGTGCCTACCTTGCTCCATGTTACTTTATCCGGCGATACCAGACCTGTCACTTCATTACCAAGACGAACCAGCTTCACCCAATAAGGTGTATTGATGAAGCTGTCCGGTTCTGTTTTTACCACCTTGGCTCCTGTGGTGGAGCGGGTAATCATAACTCCCTTCTTGCCATATTTGACATAAGGGATTGCCAGCATTGTCATTTTAGAGTTCTCATTGAGATTATCACGAATCATGACACCTGCTTTGGCATAATCGTCAGTTCCCGTTACGGAGTCGATTCTAGCAATAATTTCACCATTGCCTGTCAGGGTTTGATAAGCAAAATGAAAATTATCAACAGCCGTTTCGCTCTCTGATGTTGCTCCGATAAGTCCAGCCGATTTGAGCGTAATCTTCCCGCTATCCGGATGAAGCGTAGTCACTCCCGCTATCCCTGGATGGCCAATATCCACCGAAGTCCAAGGAAGAACGGATCCAGACGTGTTGACATGAATAGCCACGTTATCAGATTGTGTCTTGAGACCCTTATTGTCTATAGCCTGAACAACGAGGTAATAGGTACCATCCTGCACATTGTTCCAATCGAAACTATAAGGTGCTGTGGTAGCTTCGGCTTGCTTCACACCATTAACGATAAATTCCACCTTAGCAATACCATCACTATCACTGGCAGAGGCTGTAACCTTCACATTGTTGCCTGACTCTATGATTTGGTTATTCACAGGATAATTGATAGCGGTTACAGGATTGTCTGTATGCTCATTCCCTGCTTTTCCCAAAACAATCAGATCATTCAGATACACTTCTAGATTCGTATAGCCCTCCGCAGATAACGTCGTCTTCTTACCATCCTCAGAATCGGTAGGGTCTAGTCCATTAGCAATCTCCCAGCTGTCATCCATACCGTCATGATCCATGTCGATTACATTGGAAGCTGTCTCTGTATAGTCTGGGTAACCGCCTATTTCAATAGGTGAATTAATATGCTGTCCAGTGCGATTCTTCACATCATTAATGACCCGCGCATCGTAAGCATCACGCCTTGGCAAAGTGGCACCAGCATCCGCCATTACATTTGCGTAGGCTTCTTCCGCCGACACTGCCGCATAGGGGTTAGGCATCTTTGCCGGCTCCGTAAGCTTAGAGATATCCGAATACTTTTGCACACCCTTCCAGTTGTCTTCAGTAACCTTCGGATTACCATCCATGATGTTCCCATCTATAAACAACCGGGTTTCTGGTGACACTTCCCCAAACAATTGATTTTTTACACTGGTGTAGGTGTTTGGACCATTTTTATAATAATTGTTAGTGATATTATATCGATAATCTTCTGCTCCCCCACCATAGGTCGAAGCGAATCCCCAGTTATAGATAACGTTATTAGACATTTCCGTCAGGTCCACCAATTTGGTCACCGTCGGCAAACGGGGGTTGCGGCTGGTGCTATGAGCAATCAGATTGTGAAGGAAACTGGCATTTTTGCCACCCCAGATTCCTCCGTAGCCGTGACGTCCCTTCTGGTGTGTCGTCATCAGCATACTTTCAGCGGATATCGACCATTGCACAGTAGTATTCTCGTTATCATACAGACTGACCACTTCATCCACCGACCAGCTGAATGAGCTATGATCGATAATGAGATCCTTATGGTACCTTGATCCAAAAGCATCATCTTCACTAGCTACCCGGTCGCCTAACCGGAAACGCATATAACGCATAATAATATTGTCAGCTTCAACAGAGGTTGTGTAGTCGGCAATTGTAATTCCGTCACCTGGAGCCGTTTGCCCGGCAATCGTCAGATTTGAGCCGGTAATCTTGAGGGATTCCTTCAGATGGATGGTTCCCCCCAC
Organism: Paenibacillus sp. FSL P2-0121; assembly: GCF_037975345.1. NCBI lineage: Bacteria > Bacillati > Bacillota > Bacilli > Caryophanales > Paenibacillaceae > Paenibacillus > Paenibacillus sp. FSL P2-0121. Next base: position 6,013,153 of record NZ_CP150245.1, read on the forward strand.
TCGAAAAACAATGGTCCGATTACTTTGGCTTACCGCATCGCGGAAGGAGCCGGGGATCGGAGTTTCCTTGATACCATAATCAGCCAACGTCGTTACTTCATACACAGGTTGAGCTCTTCCGCCGGTTACATATTTGCCGCCGCCTTCCGCGCCCGGAAAGGCAGGAAGCGCTTCCAAAGAAGCGGCCTCGACACCACCAAATGGCATACATGTTGCAAGAAGACTCGCAACCAGCGCCCCGGATAACCATTTTCTCTTCATACAAGACCTCCTAATATCTATTGGAATAAGAAGGGGGCCCTGTCCTCAGAGCAACCCCTTCCTTAGTAAAGCCGTGTGTATTATTCCTTGCCCTGATAACGGAAATATGCGAAATCAGCACTGCTGCCACCGAACTGCTGCATATCATGCGCCGCAATGCCAACAAAGTTCCCAGTGAAGCCTCCCGACAAAAAGCTGATATTCTGCGGATCGCCAAGTGGCTTCCACTCCGTATTGTCACCCTTAAGATAAACAAATTGCCCAGTCACTTCCTGCACCTCAACCGCGATCCGCACTGTCTCCCCTGCATTTAGTTCAATCATTACAGGCTCCGCAGTGAATTCATCGCGCTGACAGCGCATTAACCGCAGCACCTTGCCACGTCCTTCTTCATGGCTGATATACGCATAAAGATAGTTATCCTCATTCAGGTATAACAGTAGTCCTGCCATCTGCAGATAAGTATTCGGTTCATATTCAAGCGCTGTTTCAGCGCGGAAGCTTATATCCGTCTGGCGAATAGCCAGAATATGATGCTCAAACAGACTCTGCACGGACTCCCCGGCCCTGATTCTTAACCAGCCCGGTCTTTCAGCAAGGGAACACCAGCTTTCATTCCTAGGAATCCGCAATGTATTCCAGTTCTTTTTCAATTCTGGGCCATTAAAATCATCCTCAAATTCAAGCGTCCGCACTTGGTTCAGGAACTGTGTTCCTTTAGGTGCTGGTACCTTGAGCTGTGGTGTATTTCCGCCTGAGGTTAGTCTTAACCAGCCCTCCTCATTCCAGTGCACCTGCTGAACGGCAGTCTCTCTCCCCAGTATGGCGTATTCGCCTTCCAGGGGTCGCGTACACAAATGGGCCATATACCATTCACCTTCTGGTGTCTCTACCAGACTTCCATGGCCGGCACATTGAAGCGGCAGCTCGGGATTATCCCGAGAGGTCAACATCGGATTGAGCGGATCCACCTCATACGGACCAAGCAGCGCCTTGGAGCGCGCTACGGTTACGGCATGCCCCGATCCAGTGCCGCCTTCTGCCGTAATTAAGTAGTAATAACCTCCCCGCTTGTAAATATGCGGCGCTTCCGTCTTCTTCAGCGGCGTGCAATCAAAGATTTTCACAGGTTCACCTATTAATTGGCACTGGTCTGGATCGTACTCCTGAATTACAATCCCGCAGGACTTGTTGCCCTCCGTAATCCGGTAATCCCACAGCTCATTCAGCAGCCATTTGCGCCCATCCTCATCATGATACAGAGATGGATCGAACCCGCTGCTGTTTAGGTATACCGGTTCAGACCAAGGTCCCTCAATACCCTCCGCAGTGATCAGATAGTTATGACAGTCTTTAAAAGGCCGTTTAGTGCTCTTAACATCGGTATAAATCAGATAAAACAAACCGTCATAATAACTAAGCTGTGGAGCCCAGATACTGCAATTTTTCGGATTTCCCCGCAGATCCACCTGATGAGTCAGAATATCTGTGCAATGCTCCCAGTCTGCTAAGTCCGCTGATTGATACACCCTCACACCGGGCAGCCATTCAAAAGAAGAAACAGCAATATAGTACATCTCCCCCGCTCTTACAATACAAGGGTCAGGATTGAAGCCTTTTAATATGGGATTGTGAATAACTCCAGTCTGAATGTTATCTGTAATCATCTTCATACTCCTTCCTATTTCCATACATCTGCACCCTTCACCCTAAGCAAATCTGCAGTCTATCCTGTTCAATTATCAGTCTGTCTGCTCACTTAGATCTTCCTGTGACGGGATAACGGTCACCTGCTGCACTAACTCTTCAACTTTACGGGTGTTTCTCGATTGGCAGCCGGTGATATCTACCGTTTCTCCATTTTCAATATAAAAAGCCGGTCCCTCATGATTCTCGATCGTCACTTGGCGGAAGCGAATATCTCTTACGTTGCCCAGATAGAACCCACGGTTGTTCATATCCTGGATTCCTGACATCATGGCTGGACGACCAGGGATTGCATTCTCTGCCATGGAAATATCAATATCGGAAAAGGTAATTTCTGAAATGTATTGCTCCGCAAGGCCGTAAAGAAAACCTGCAGCCGCGTGAACATTCCGAGCAGTAATATTAGCAAAATGAATCCGTCGGAAGCAGGGGGTCTCCTCCGTCACCGGATAAGGATTCTTATCCCATACATATTTGTCCTTACCACGTGGTCCGCAGAAATAATAAAGATTAAGAATAAACGGACAGATCACGTCCTCCATCACGATATTGCTGACACGAATATCTTCGACAACACCTCCGCGCCCGCGTCTGGACTTCAGCCGAATGCCGCGGTCCGTCTGCTTGAACACGCAATTGCTGATCACGATATTACGGATATCTCCGCTCATTTCGCTTCCCAGCACCACACCGCCATGACCATGAATCATCGTGCAGTTAGTTATCGTGATATTCTCGCAGGCAACCCGCTCCTTCGTATCCTCCGTCCCTGCTTTAATGGCGATGCAGTCATCACCCACATCGATATTGCAGTTGCTGATGCGGACATTCACACAGGATTCTGGGTCAATACCGTCTGTATTAGGCGAATCCGCCGGATTATAGATCGACAGATTATCAATCGTAACATCATGGCAACAGATAGGATTCACAGTCCAGCTTGGGGAGTTCACGAGTGTCAGATCTCTGAGCGTGACTCTACGGCAGTTGTCGAAGCTGATAAGCTTCGGGCGGGGATACAGCAGTGAATCAGGAGAATTCCGATGTTTATCCCACCAAGGTGCGCCCCTTCCATCCAGCTTGCCTGCACCTGTAACCGATACATTCTCTAGATTTATTCCAAAAATACATGAAGCATGGACGTTCTGCTTCACACCCTCCCAACGGGAATCCACCACCGGATAATCGTTAGGATCAGAGCTGAAGCTAAGCACAGCTCCAGGACTGAGCTTCAGCTCAATATTGCTTTTCATGAAGATAGCACCCGTCTGATAGTGCCCGGAAGGAACATAAACTGTTCCTCCCCCTGCCTCGCTTGCCGCATGAATGGCACTGGCTATCGCTTCCGTTGAAGGCTCTGCACTATTAGGATGTGCTCCGTAGTCGTTTATATTGTAGATAGACATGTGCTTCACTCGCTTCCTTTCGTCACGGCGGGACGCTGCAAATATTCATATTCTCCACAAGCCAGGAGGAATGCGCCAAGCCCCTTCTGATCATTGGTTACGATCGGTTCACTGATATAATAGGCGTAAGTACCATCTCTCCGGTCTTCACCACCGAGTCCAGCGACCTGGCAGTTTTTATTCAGGTTAACCCAGCCATTTTTGGTTTCCAGCACAAATTCAGCAATAAGGCCTTGATAAGCACGGTCAAGTGTCTCGAACCAACTATCATCGAGTACACCAATCCGAATGCCCTTAGCCATTGCATAGGTGATCATGCTAGAGGCGGAAGCCTCCAAATAATTGCCTTTACGGCCGCCCATGTTTACAACCTGATACCATACTCCAGCATCCGCATCCTGAACCTGACGAAGCGCTGTCAGCGTATCTGTCAGTATACGTGCCAAAATCTCATAATCCGCGTGTTCCTTAGGGAGCATGCCGAGTACATCCACTAGCGCCATCACATACCACCCCAGCGAACGCCCCCAAAAGTTCGGAGACAACCCCGTTTCAGGATCGCACCACGGCTGTACCCGCTTTTCATCCCATGCGTGAAACAGGAGACCCGTCTCAGCATCCTTGGTATGACGCTCGCACAGAATAAATTGCCGGGTCACATCGTCCAAACCCTTGCCGCCTTCATACTCAAGTAAATACTCCAGATAGAAAGGAGAGCCCATATACAAGCCATCCAGCCAAATCTGATAAGGATATACATTCTTATGCCAAAACGCACCTTCTGAGGTTCGAGGATGCGTTGTTATCTGCTTTCTTAATAAATCTGCAGCCATTTTATATTTCGCTAACCCAGTTTCTTTATGGAGCACAAATAGGATCTTTCCGTTATTTAAGTGATCAATATTATGTTCGCTCAGGCGATATCCCTTCACAGAGCCGTCTTCCTCAATAAAATAATCCATATTATCTTTGATGAATTGATAATATTTAACCTGCCCGGTCTGTCTCCACAGCAGCTCAAAACCCTTCAAGATGACTCCATAATCATAAGACCATTTTCCATGATATCCGTTATCCTCATATAATCTTGGCGTTCGCTCCATAATCGAATCTGCCATTCGAACACCCCAGCCCATACTCCTAAGTGCATTGTTGTCTTTCATTTTTTCCTCCTGTTTGAATAGATATGGTCCTAAACGCAGCCACCCCATTTAGGACCCCTCTACTATTTTCTTAGAATATAGTCTGTAGTACTTCTTAAGGATTTACAGCTTTATAAGCAGCTTCATATTCAGTAATGATTTTGCTGCCGCCGGATTTCTTCCACTTTTCAACCTCAGCTTTAAATCCGTCCAAATCAATTTTACCTAGGATATATTTATAAGTGGCATCTGTCATAATCTTCTGCAACTCAGATCCTTGAGTAGAATAGGTCTCAGATTCCAGAGAGTAAGCAGGATTCAGTACAGCATATTTAGCATTCTCAACGATCAGCTTATCAGCTTCAACTTTGAGTGGATCAGCATCATGGATAATGAATCCATTCTCTAATGGACGAGATGCCGAAAATGGCTGAACTTCTTGCTTCCAGAGATCTGTATCCTTAATCGTAACCGCTTGTTCTCCATCGATTGTATAGTGGACATCCTTAATACCATAAGTCATCAAGCCATAGACATCTTCATTCATAAGATCATTAACAAATTTCAAGATCCGTCTTAATTCATTTTCATCCTTGACTTCGGATTTCGGGAAAGACAACAGTCCCCCAATTCCGTTATTACCAGCCCAAATGGCGCGATCCGCTTCATTACCGGTGGAAGTGATATCGTTAACCATAACCAAATCCATACCATCCTGTATGCCTTTAGACAGATTCAGCAGGTTCTTGCTGTCAAACAAGGCACCCACATAAATTCCAGCCTTTCCTTGCGCAAAATTCTGCTGCTGATCTGTTTTAGCCGTCACAGCAAAATCCTGATTGATATAACCACCATCATAAAGAGTCTTCATATAATCCATGGTCTTGACATAAGCCTCTGTATCGAACTCTGGTGTCATTTTACCCGCATCATCTACACTCCAATAGTTCGGTGTTCCAAAGTATGAGCCCAATGTCTTAAATGCTCCATATACAAGATCGCTGCGGTCCATGAAGCCTGTGGTATCCTTTTTGCCATTACCATCAGGGTCTTTTTCGGTAAACGCTTTCGCAACTTCCATCAACTCATCTGTTGTTTTTGGAACCTGCAGTCCAAGCTTATCCAGCCAATCTTTACGGAGAACAACGCCGTTTCTAGCCAAGGACTTCTGGAAAGGAACCCCGTACAGCTTACCTGCAATCGATGCCGATGTACGTGTATCCTGTGAAATTTTAGCCAAATTCGGGAACTCATCAAGATAAGGACTTACTTCCCAGAACATACCGGCCTTCAGTGCATTACGTACAGAAGAGTTATCAAGAATAGTCAGGGTAACGATGTCTGCTAGGGAATTCGATGCTAATGAAGTATTAATACGTTCTTCTTTGGAAGGATCCGGAATCCATGAGAATTCAATCTCTGTATTCGTCAATTCTTCAATTTTATCCAGAATAGGACCCGTTGGTGTTGTAGACGTTTGTAAAATGTTCAGCCAGCTAATCTTTGCTTTAGCATCTAGCACATCTGCAGGTGCGGCAGTAGTTTTAGCCGTTGAATTCGTTCCCTCATTTGAAGAATTTGACTCCTTCGCGTTATTGCCTCCTCCGCATGCAGTGAGTACTAACCCGCTACACAACATTAAGGCTGCAATTTTTTTGTAATTGCGATTCATCAACATTACCCCTTTTACTAATGTATTTGTGTTGTATCTTCCACCTCTGCCTTTAAGGCAGAGGTAAGAATTCAGCATACTATGAAGCCTAGTAAACACCATCTTCGCCGATTTTTTTGGCTAACTTGTTCGACAGCATAACGAGAATCAAGCCAACCACACCCTTGAACAGACCTACTGTGGTACTGAAACTCAATTGTCCGTTCTTTAAACCAGCTGTATAGATATAGGTATCGAAAATTTCTCCAACTTCGCGGTTCAAGGAATTGATCAGCAAGTACATATGCTCAAAGCCCAGATCCAGCGTGTGGCCAATCTTCAGAATAAGCAAGGTAATAATGATTGGGCGAATCGCCGGCAAGGTGATATGCCATGTTTTGCGTAATCTTGCCGCTCCATCCATCTCAGCTGCTTCATATAACTGCGTATCCACTACGGTAATGGCTGCCAAATAAATAATGGTTGACCAACCAATTTCTTTCCAAATGATCTGTCCGATATACACGGTACGCAACCACTCAGGAGAAGTCAAAAAGCTGATCTTCTGCATCCCAAGGGCCGCCAACATCTCATTCAGCACCCCTCCATCCACATTCATAAATACATAGGAAATGGAGACGATGATAACCCATGACATGAAATGGGGGATATAAATAATCGTTTGAATGGTGCTCTTAAATAACTTGTGCTGAACTTCGTTAAGCATCAGCGCCACTATAATAGGTAGCGGGAAGAAAATAAAAATGTTTAATGCAAACAGGATAAGTGTATTACTCAATAGCATAAAGAAGGTAGGTTCTGTAAACAATCGGACGAAATGCTTAAACCCTACCCACGGGCTATCCGCTATACCCAGAAACGGCTGATAGTCCTGAAATGCAATGATAAGACCGCCCATAGGCAGGTACTTAAAAATAACAAAATACAAAAATCCCGGGAGTATCATTAGATACAATAACTTGTTTCTTTTTAAACTCAGCCAGCTAGGCCCCGTTCGCTTTTTTCTTACTGGATTAACTTTCGTGTTCAGCATGGTGACGTTTGCCTCTTTCACCTGATCGGCCTCCTTGATCGCGTTTCTTTACGATTCCCAGATTACGATCATTCGTCCATTACGTATATAATCATCAGATACTGATACTCCGAGAACCCTACAGCTATAAGGTTTTCCAGGCCCGTGCATCTTATAGTGATTACTACAATACATAAAGATCATCTATGCCTTATCACGCTTTTTCCTCCCAAAACAAAGCCCAAGCTAATGATTATATACGGAATAACAGACCCCTGTTAAAGTTTCAATGAAACGATTACAAGGAGGATATCTGCATGTCGCAATCATCTTTTAAAAAAGAAAATATGGGTAGCCGGCTGTTTACTATTGTAAATACCACACTGCTTACACTCATTGCCCTAGCCTGTCTTTTACCCTTTGTCAATGTGTTTGCCAGTTCCTTTGCTTCAACACAGGAGGTAGTAGAAAAAAGCTTCATCCTGTTCCCGACGACATTCTCTTTGGATGCTTACCGTTATATACTGTCAACGCCTACTATTTTTAAAGGGCTTGGCGTATCCATCGGTGTAACCTTAGTGGGTACAGTTGTCAGTATGGTTCTTACCTCTTTAATGGCTTATGGATTATCTAGAAAATATCTATACGGAAGAGATTTCATCAATTTCGTAATCGTGTTCTCCATGCTCTTCAGCGGGGGAATGATCCCTACTTTCCTGGTAGTTAAATATTTCGGATTAATCGATTCCTACTGGTCCATGATCATGCCTGTTGCGATCAATGCTTTTAACCTGATCATTATGCGTAACTTCTTCCAGGCGCTGCCGGAAGGGCTAGAGGAATCAGCCAAGATTGACGGCTCTAATGATTTTGGTGTATTTTTCAAAATCATGCTTCCGCTGGCGATGCCATCTATCGCGACCCTCTCCTTGTTCTACGGGGTAGCTTACTGGAACACTTATATGAGTGCAATTTTATATATGACAGACTCCACTAAGTGGCCTATTCAAGTCCTGCTGCGCCAAATTGTTATCGTCGCCAGCGGGATGCAGGGAGATAATGCTTCTGTTGATATTATCCCACCTGCTCAAACCATCAAAATGGCGGTTATCGTAGTCGCAACCGTTCCAATGCTGCTCGCCTATCCTTTCGTACAAAAACACTTCACCAAAGGAGCCCTGCTGGGTTCTGTAAAAGGCTAAAACATTGCAGCTGCACAAACAGCCAGCCCCGGTCTCCCGGGGCTGGCTGTTTGTGTTCAGCGCCTTACTTCTCCTGTTTCTGGGTTCGGTATGCACCTGGTGTTACATGTTCTTTTTTACGGAAGGATCGAATAAAGTTCTGTGGATTATGGTACTGCAGCCTTTCAGCAATCTCTTTAATGGTCATATCCGTTTCCACCAGCCACTTCTTAGCCATTTCCAGACGATAGTTCATCAGATACTCGCTAAACGTCATCCCGTACTCTTTTTTGAAAATACTGCTTAAATAGTTCGGACTGTAATGGAGACGATCACCAATTAATTCTAGCGTTAAGTCCTGATCAAATTCCGAGCGGACAATCACCGCAATTTTATCGGATAAGAGGCGGAACTGACGGTCTGTCTTCTCCTTAACGCTGGTCACCATCGGATGGATAACTTCTTTGACCAAAATGCGTTCGATCTCTTCCGGATTACGGATGTCTAACAATCGGTGATACAACGTAGAATTGTCCTCTGTCAGCAGAACCTCTACACCCAGCAGCTGCTCCAACTGAATCAGATTGTTGACGAAACGTATTAATGTGACTTCGAAATTCAAAGGGTTCTTACTGTGCTTCATCATTTCCCCGAGTAATGGATACAGAGAACAGGAGACTTGTTCTTCATCTCCAATCCGAATCGCGTCAAATAACTGGGACTCAAACTCAGACGGATAATGCAGTAGAACTGGACCCGAGATCACCTTCGATATATCCTCATAGAAGATGATAGACTCTTTGCCCAGATTTAAACGATGATGCAGCGCCTGCTTACTCATCTCGCAAGCTTCCCTACTAAACAATAAATTATCATAAAAATTGCTGATTCCAACGCTAATGGATAGTTTCAGGATCTCTCTAGCTGTTCGAATAATTGTCTTGGCATAGTCCAGTGCTATTCTCCGGTTCTCCTGTTCATTCGCTCCCTCAAAGATCAGGATGGTTGCTTGTGTACGGTCATTTAATAGGATAGGAATCATCCGCTTCTCCTGCGGAATTAGCTCTTCCACCAGTTTGTTAACCGCTACAAGCAGAAGATCCTTATCGCTAGCCTGCCGTTCCCCATAGTTATCCAGCTGTATTAGCAGCGTTGCATACACCGAATTCTGTGACAGCTCATAACCGAAACGAGGCAAACCCAGATTAAGCTCTTCTTGGGATATCCGGCTACGAAACAGATTTAGAATAAACTGAGTTTCCAACTTAGGCATCTCAGACTCAATCAGACCCTCTAGGCTTTCTTTCTCCGATAAGATGGTATCAATCGAATTAATAATCCAGTCTACCTCATTCTTAGGCTCTAGCTCCGCATTGGCAGGCAATAATCGGCGCTGAATCTGCCGGAATGGCTTGGTGAAATACAAAGAGATCACATAAGCGACTACCGCAATCAACAACGTAATAAGCAGTACCATCATCACAATCCCAAATCGGGTTGTCTTTAGTGCATCAGAAATTTCTGATTTATCCAAAATAGTTACGTAAATCCAATTATTATAAGAAGATTTAGCATAAATAGCTTTTATCGATTGGTGATCAGCCCGCTCCATGGCAATCGTCCCCAATTGCCCCCCGCCTCCAGCAACATTAGTGATATGGCTAAGTTGATTATTAGTCAGCAGGGACTTTCCAGTTTCCGACTCATATAAAAGCTCACCCTCCCGGTTAAGAATAAACACCGGTGTGTTTCCTTCGGTCTGAAGGGTGCTCTGCAAGGTCTGAAGGGATATATCAGATAAGGCAATCGCCTGTTTGGTCTGTGAGAATACCGGCAGGGTATTTACAAAGCGGATACCCTTATCCGTCTTAACCCAAAACAACCCCCGGCTACGGTTATTAATATAGCTCTCATAAAGTGTCCTGCTCTCTTCTTCCGTTAAATGTGAAAGCTTACCATTGGAAATCTGCCATTTCTGCTCCAAACTGATTAGAGAATAATTAACAAAATCCATCCCCATGCTGGCAATGTAGTTAAGCTGGGAATTAATCTCGCGATACTTCTCAAAATCCTGCTCGGTGATCGGATTTTGCACGACCTCCCTGAAGGAACTGGTGGTACTGTAAGTATTAAAAGCGTATTCGATGGTCTGAATTTTCTGTTCCAAGGTGTTTTTAATTTGAGTAATTAAACTCTGTTTATCATCCGCTACTCTTTCATTTACCGAATTAATCGTCGTCAGATAAATATAGCCACCGAAGCTAATAACCAGGCCAATTCCCAGCACCAGAATAGGAACAAAAATCTTGTAGAATATCCTGCCTCTTTTCATGATAGACTCCTTAAGCATGTAATTATTTTCAATTATAGCGCTTCCAATAGGTTAAACCAAATGTTTTAAATGTGTATAATCGCAACCCTATTTTTATAAAAAATAGAAAACAAAAAAACAAGGCAAAAAGCGCTTCATCAAGCCCAGTGCTCAATGAAGGTTTTTTGCCTTATATTATAATGATTTTATTCCCTATCCTTATATTTCAATCTCTTCCGTTGAATCCGAAAGACCACCACTCTGCACGCCATTATTATTGGCTACCGCAAGAACATATACTTTATATTTAACACCCTTAACAATTAATGCACCATTAACATCTCTTCTCGAGGCTACAATTGTAGGATTCGTTCCGTTAGGCGTTATCGACGTATAATACGAGGATTTCACCTCAATTGCTTCCGCTGAACCAAAACCTTGTTTGGACGGAACCACCAGAATTCGATATTCCGAAATGTTAGACTCGTTAGAGGAACGGTTGAAACTTACTAGTATTTTACCCTCATCCACACTGTACGTTACATTGGTGACAGAGGTTACCGGCAGCTTAGTGGATAAAGTTATGGCATTCGACTCTGAGGACAACACATTAGTGCCTGAGTACTTGCCGCTGCCAATCGTCAACACATACACTCTGTAACTGATTCCACTCTTTATTAAATTTCCGTTTACATCTCTGGCTGAAGAATCCAAGACTTGACTGGTGTTATTTCCTGAAGTGCCTACCGCTGTGTAATTGGAGCTAGAAACCGCATTTGCCTGGGTTAAACTAAAGCTGCTGTAATAGGAAGTAGGTACAATCAGGATTCGATACTGGCTAATGTACGTTTCATCCGTGGCATGGTTAAAGGATACTTTTAAATCCCTGCCGTCTTCGTAATCATTAACGTCCCTTACATCCAAGCTCGAAATAGGAGCCAATTTGTAATCTACATTCAACGTAATTAAAGGTGAACCAGAAGAAAGAACATTGCTGCCCGAGTAATTCCCGCTTCCGACGGTTAATACATATACTCTGTAATTGATTCCACTCTTTATCAGGTTACCGCGCACGTCCCTTGATGACGAGGTTAACACTTGATTGGTGCTGGATCCTGTTGTGCTCACTGCTGTGTAGTTGGAACTGTACACATTATTGGCGTCAGATAAACTGAAGCTGCTGTAATAGGAAGTAGGTACAACCAGGATGCGATACTGGCTAATATACGTTTCATTCGTAGCGTGGTCAAAGGATACTCTTAAATCACGGCCATCATCATAATCATTTACGTCGCTTACATCCAAATTGTAGACAGCACTCACATTGTAGTCGACAACCAACGTAATTAATGTTGACTCCGTTGAGAGAATGTTGGTGCCCAAATTCTTCCCGCTTCCAATCGTTAACACATACACTCTGTAAGGTGTTCCATTCTTAATCAAATTACCACGCACGTCTCTTGCTGACGAGGCTAACACTTGACTGGTGCTAGATCCTGTTGTGCTCACCGTTGTGTAGTAAGAGCTGGAGACATTATTCGCCTCAGATAAACTAAAGTTGTTGGAATAAGCTGTAGGCACAACTAGAATTCGGTACTGGCTAATATACGTTTCATCTGTAGCGTGGTTAAAGGATACTTTTAAATCACGGCCATCTCCAAAGTCACTAACGTCGCTTACACTTAAATTAGAGACATTGACCGAGGACAGCGTAATCGCAGATGAAGCAGCAGACAATAAATTATTGGCTGTATTACTGCCACTATCTACACCCATAACAAACACACGGTAACCAACTCCCGTCTTAATGAGGGCTCCATCTACATCCCTCGCTCCTGACGATAGGATCTGAGTGATATTGGAGCCTGTTTTGTTGACCTGTGTGTAATTTGAACTGCTAACAGCATTTGCTGCCGCCAAATTAAAAGAAGAATAATTAGTAGCTTTGACTACAAATATCCGGTAAGAACTCACCTTGGATTCATCCGATACCTTATTAAAACTTACGGCTAAATCGCGGCCATCACTATAATCGCTCACATCACTTACTTGTACATTACTTGGAGCAACGACTACAGTATTAGTATTAAGCGATATAGTCGAAGAACTATACGAGAGAGCGCTGGTATTATTGCCTTTGCCCACTGCGAAAACATAAGCTACATAGGTTTGATTACCTTTAATGAGGTCACCATCCACATCCCTTGAATTTGCGGTCATTCTAATCGTAGGATTAGTGCCTGTAGCTAAAACAGTAGAATAATTGGCGGATGTAACCTTTTGTGCAGATGAGATATTAAAAGTGCTCCAAGCCTTTACAATCATTACCCGGTAATGATCCACAAGAGCTTCATTAGAAGATTGGGTGAAGCTGACCTGGAGATCACGGCCGTCACCGTTATCACTTACATCCTTTAACTGCACATTCGATGCCGGATTTACAGTTCCAGTTTTACCGCCGGAAGTCGTTATGGTCACTACTTTGGTGCTCGGATTCCAACCCACATCATGACCCAATGACTCACTTACAAACCGTGTAGGAACCATCGTTCTTCCTTTCAAATTCTGTCCCGGCACATCTAGAGTTACAGCTTTATTGTTAATCGTGGCTGTCTTTGAGCCAATCTTTAACATAATCGTTGTATCATCTTTAGTTGCAGTTACAGTTTGTGTTTTCTGATTCCACTTGATGGTAGCATTAAAGGCTTCAAAGATTGCCCGTAGGGGTACCATCGTCCGTCCATTTACCATCACCGGTGCTTGATCTGTGGACAATCGAACCCCGTCAATAAAAATGCTGATGGGCGCAGTAGCAGCTTTCACTGAAGATTGAAACATCATCGGCAAAACTAATAAGCCCACTAAAATAGAAATCCATAACTTCTTCACAGATTCACCCTCCTGGAATGACGAATACATTTTTTTCCTAACCTTTTGACGCTCCTACTAGGATAAAAGTTTCACGCTTTATGGTTACAATATTTTAATCTGGAACCCGTTCCTTCGATCCGCCACAAACCACTCTGTAAAAAGAAAAAGAAAGCGCAGTGTGCGCTCTCTCCTTTGTGTTATTCGCTGATACTTTTATCCACATTTTTCTTCGGAATTCCATCCAATCCGTACTCCCAATCATAAGCATCAAAAATTTTTCTCGCTACAGGTGCTGCACTGCTAGATCCAAATCCGCCTTCAGGAATAACTACAGCTACAGCAAGTTTTGGATTTTCACGTGGTGCAAAAGCTATAAACACTCCGTTATCACGGTTTATGTTTTTACTATCCGTCTGTTGTGAAGTTCCTGTTTTACGCGCAAAATCATAGGGGAAATCTCCGAAGGCACTTTTAACGTCACTGTTCATCCCTTTCTTTATCTCCCGCCAATAGGATTTATCGAAAGTAGTCACTTCATCAAGCACTTCCCGTTTGAATTCTTTGATAACTTTACCTTTGGAGTCCGTGATCTTGCTTACTAGCTGTGGTTTGATTCGTTGCCCTTCATTGGCTAGTGTAGCCGCATATTGCGCCAACTGAAGAACGGTATAACGTCCCTGCTGCCCAAAAGAAGCATAAACAAGTGCCGACTGAACTGAACCCGCTTTAGCTTCAGCTTTATAATTCAGATCACCCAAGTATTCCCTTGGTAAACCTATCCCTGTTGGAACACCTAGACCGAATTCTTTCATATATGTGTCCCATACCCCAATGCCCTTAGACTTGTATTTGTCATACAATTTTTTCCCGATCATATCAACCATATATACGTTTGAAGATTTTTCAATGGCTGTATAAGGATACAAAGAGCCGTATACATGATTGGATGAGTTCCTTACATTAGTCTCATGTCCTTCTCTACCAAATGAGGTGATCCCTTTATCTTGATAGGTAGAAGAAGTACTTATAAAGCCCTCTTTTAAGCCAATTAACACACTCAATGGTTTTATGGTCGAACCGAGCAGCACAGTAGATTCAAAATTATGCCCTGATCTTCCCGATGAGTATGGAGTTATTGTTCCATTTTGGTAATGCTTTTCAATTTTTTTATACACCTCTGGAGAGATCGAACCCGTAGCCCAGCTGTTGGTATCATAGTCAGGCATACTTGCCATAGCAATAACATTACCTGTATCCACTTCCATGGCTACAGCGTAACCTGTTAGAGCATCAGGATGTGTTTCTCCCTGAACGGTGTGTGAATGCAACCACTGAATCTGATCTTTAATGGCTTCTTCGGTCTTCAGCTGAATTTTTTTATTAAGGGTCGTCCAGATAGTGCTTCCTTTGACCGGGGGTTCAATACTCACAATTTTTTCTGCCATATTCTGCGGATCTACAGAAACTTCCTTATAACCATTCTGTCCCCGAAGCTCCTTCTGGTATTGCAGCTCCAAGCCATCAAAGCCTACTAGCTCATCCTCTTTATAGTTAAGTCCAGGGTGCTGATTATTTTTCATCGCCTGAAGTACATCCTTATAAAGATCTAAACTAGTAGAGGATTTGAAAAATTTCACGTAGCCAACAGCTTGTACAGCCACCGTATCGGTATCATAATGCCTGCTGCTTTCCTCTATCACTTCAAGGTTTGGATATTCGTTTTTGTGTTCTAAAAAATAAGCGATTTCTTTCTTAGTTAAACCTGATTTAATTCTTCTCGCTACATAACCAGAGAGTTTTTTTGAATATAAATCCATAGACTCAAGGATCTCTTCTGTGGTTAGTTTTTTCTCATTAGGATCACCATAAGTTTCGAAGGCTTCTGCTAACTTGCTGGCGAGCGCCTTTGATTTATTATTTGCCTCAGCAGTTAAGGTAACTTTTTTCGTAGTTTTATCTGTTTTTGTTGCGGTATATTCCTTATCCAAAGTAAGGTACAAAGATTGAACGGGCGTTGAGTATGCCAATTTCTCACCATCAGCAGCGAGGATATTCCCTCTCAATGCCGATAATGCCACTATTTTCGTATCCCGATTAGCCTCAGCTTCAGATAACGTAGGTCCTTCGACAAATTGCAAGACCGCAAGGCGTAGGATAATCACACAAAAAATAATAAAAGTGCTAAAGAAAAAAATGTTGATTCTTAATTCGCCAGAGTTGTTAATAGTTTTGCTGTCGTCTTGTACACCTTTTCTGTCGAAGAGCCTCACATAATCCCACTCCTTATTTCCAAAATTCTACAGCATAAGATTAAAGTATAAACTAGCAAATGGAAATATACAAAATTAAGAATAATAGTTAAATAATTGTTCACAAATCGATAATATCCAATTAAAAAAGCAGCTTTCCCCGGTATGGGAGAATCGCTGCTTTTTGTTTATGGGCGTTGGTGGCCTGCACCAATAAATTGTCATCATTCGTTGAGGCCTACGGAATCAGATGACGTTATATGCGCATTTTTAGCCTTTGGAGCTTGGTTTCGGACTCCAATGACGTTATTTCATAGGAAGAAGGGCAAATCGGGTGCTTTTCATGCCAATAGCGACTATGCGGTCCGTTGTCACTTCAAATGCGAAATAAAGCTGCGTTTAAGGTCATCTGTGTCCGATAGCTGTAGCGTAAGGAAGGGGAATTTTAAACAGATGAAACGATGTTTGAGGCGTTCTTGATGGAGCAAGCTCTAATTAATCAGGGGGTGCCCAGCAGCCATTTTACGGCTGATGGGGCACCCCCTGATTTTTTCTTATAACAAAATCTACACTTTTCTAACCTGTGACCGGTACATTAAAAACAAGAAATACGGAGCCCCAATCAGCATAATAATAAGGCCTGAAGGGATTTCTTTCGGCGCCATTATGGTTCTTCCGAGCGTATCGGCAATGACGAGCATCAAGCCGCCAAGTAATCCTGACAAAACAATCGAGCGTCTCGTATGATGACCAATCATCATCCGCACCGCATGCGGCGCCATGAGTCCGAGAAAGCCAATTGTTCCCACACTTGCAACGGCTCCCGCTGCAAGCAAAACGCCGATAATCATAGCCCAAAGCCGCGTTCCTCGAACCGGCAAGCCCAATCCTGTTGAACTCTCGTCACCAAATGCCAACAAATCGCATTTTCGGCCCAAATAGTATGCAATCGGAACAAGTACAAGCAGGAATGCAAATAGGATGTAAAATTGATTCCAGCTTCGTCCATAAGTCGAACCCGTTAACCAAATTAAGGAGCTACTGCTCCATAAACTTCCTTTGACGATCATGACCTGGATTCCGGCAGAGGCAATAGCAGAAACTGCAATTCCAAGCAAGATCAGAACCGATGGATTCAAGGACCTGCGCCAGGCCATAAAAAAGACAAAAGCTGCAGCCAGTGCCCCACCCACGATTGCGGCAAGCGGAACTGCAAATACCGTCAATGCTGGCCAAACGGTCATTACGGCCAAAGCACCAAAGCCAGCCCCTGAGGTCACACCAATAATAGAGGCATCTGCCAGTGGATTTCGAACAGCACTCTGAATCAGTACACCACTGATTGCAAGTGCGATCCCTCCTGCAGCCGCTACGAGTGTACGGGGAAGCCGTAAATTCAGCAGGACGGAATAGGATTGATCCCCCCTATGGAACAGACTGCTCAGCAATTCGCTGATCGGTATTTTTGTTCCCCCAAATGATAAGCTTACCAGGATAATAGCAATCAGCAGCACAGTCATAACTATAGCCGTCGGCACAAAGCGCAGACGCAGTCCCGCCCCACCGATACTCATCGATGATTGGCCAGCGCCTGAGCCCGATATATTTTTCATCTTGGTGAGTACCAGCCAAATGAGCCACGGGGCTCCAATAATCGCCATAACTGCACCAACAGGCATTTCACCCACACTGCTTCGCACTACACGCGCTAGCGTATCCGCTGCCGTGATGAGCAAGGCTCCCCACAACGCGCTTGCAGGAATGAGCAGGCGATGCTTGCGAATTCCACTAAGCCGGACAAGATGGGGAGCCACTAAGCCGACGAAGCCAATCGGTCCGACCACGCTGACTACAACCGCAGCCATTAATACCGATAGGCCAAGCCCCGTCGCCCGAATTAACCCTACTCGCTGTCCAAGTGAACGGGCCGTTGACTCATCGAGCTCCAGCGCATCAAATTGTCTGCCGGCAAATATCGCTGCCAATAGCAGCACTACGACAAAAGGCCAGGCATATATAACACCGTCCCAATCCAACTGGATTAGGGAACCTGAACCCCATAAAAACAGATTTTGTGTTTCTGTTCTTTTAAAAATATGTATGGCCGATGTAAACGCTCCGAGCACCATGGAGACGATCATACCTGACAAAGCCAGCCGAACAGGTGTGGCCGCCTTGCCTCCACTCAATAAATAAGCGGCTAAAGCAGCAAGCAGTCCCCCTGCAACTGCCAACAAAAATGGAAACTCATGCTGCAAAGCAGGAAAAGCTACCATACCAAGCACGACCATAAAGTATGCCCCGGCATTAATCCCAAGTGTATCTGAGGAAGCAAGCGGGTTCTTCGTTATAGTTTGCAATAATGCCCCAGCCACAGCCAGAGCAGCCCCGGCCAGCAGACCAATAACTGTACGTGGCATGCGGATATCCCAGAGCAGATTATGTTCCATTATATCTTGGCGATTCAGCAAGCCATCTATTACAGTAGCTGCAGGGATCTTGGCTTCCCCAAAGCCCAAACTTAAAACGAACAGAATGAAGAGGACGGCAAAGCCGCCCCCAAATATTCCAATGATCCGCCAGTTCATGCCGATAGAGGCTTCTTTGCTACTCTTTTCGTTCATAACCGCACTCATTTCGTTAATGTATTTACAACTTCATCCACGATAACTTTGGAGGAGATCGGACCGCCGAACACCCAAGTAGTACTGCTCAATCCGAAGGTGCGATTCTCTTTCACAAAGTTAAGGCCATTCCAAACGGAATTATCCTTCAGTTCTTTCGTGAAAATATTATCATCCTCTTGGACGATATAGATCAGATTTCTATCCTGAACCGCAGGCAATGCTTCAACTGTAGAGGTGCTGAATCCGTAAACTTCGAAATTTTCAGGTTTCCAGTCGTTTTTCAGACCGATCCGATCCAAAGTTTGTACCGCAAGTGAATTATCTGTAAAAAGACGCATCGTTGCTGCATTCTGGTAGCTGTATGCTTGTGTCAGTACATAGTTCAAGCCTTCTTTGCCTGCATCAGCCAGCTTTGCTTTTGCATCTGCATAATGTGCATCCAAATCAGCAAGAACCTTATCGGCTTCTGCTGTTTTACCTACTGCCGCTGCAATTGTTTTGAAAGTATCTTCCATCAGTGTGTACTGATTACCTTCTCCTTCATTCGGATACAAGCCGAAAATCAATGTTGGAGCGATACTTTTAAGTTGATCATAGATTCCTTCATGCCCACCCGTATTGGCAATAATCAGATCAGGCTTTAATGAAGCAATTGTCTCCAGATCTGGCTCGTCACGGGAACCAACATCAGTCACGTTTGCATCAAGTGGTGCTTCAGAAGTCACATACAGCTTATAGTTTTCGTTATCTGCGTTACCTACTGGCTGCACTCCCAGTGCAATAACATCCTCCGTAAAGGTCCATTCCAATACCACAACTCTTTGCGCAGGTTTGTCCAGCGTAATCTCACCTTTAGAATCCTTTAATACAATAGGACCGCTTGTAGATTCACTGCCCGCGTTTTCAGCAGCTGGTTTATCAGTTGCTCCCGCGTTCGATGTTGAATTGTTCTTTTGGTTAGTACCACAGCCTGATACGACCAATATAATAGCAATAACCATAAATAAACTAATTAACCTTTTGTGCATTTGCTTTATCCCCCTGGATTCAACGTTCGAAGTTGATTCCATGATAACCGTTATCAATCTATTGATAATGATTATCACAGAAAACATATTAGTAATCTTATACGCGATTCTCCCGAAAGTCAAAGTTAAAATTTAATGCTTAACCGTCCCTACTCCATGATCTGGTTTGTAATTCTTTCAATGTGTATGGTCAGATACAGCATTTCATCATTTGTTAACTCCCGATTATATGTTTTATCAATATAGATTTTAATTTTCTCGACGCTTGCGAAAGCTTCCTTATACTGCTGCTTTACCAAAATAAATAAGCCATTCTCATTATCAGGAGGTGGAGTACCGTTGATGAGACGTTGTGCAAAAAATTTCAAATGAGTGATAAAACGGTAATAAGCAAGGGACTCCTCGTCGTACTCTAGCCTGAAATGGCGCTTCACGATATTTAGGATGTCGTTCATGATCTTGGTGATATTCACCATGTTAGGCATCTCTTCATTTAGTTCTGCATTCACCAGATGGAGCGCAATATGTCCGGCCTCATCTTCGGGAAGTCTGACTCCGAGCTTGGAATGTATAATTTGAAGCGCAGCTTTCCCAACCTCATATTCTTCTTTATAGAATTTTTTGATTTCCCAAAGCATGGCGTTTTTAATCTTCATCCCTTTTGAGAATCTCTCCAGCGCAAAACTGATATGATCTGTCAGACTAACATAAATACTGTCATCCAGCATTTTACCGAGCTGCAGTTTGGCGAAGTTAATAATCTCTTCTGAGAGCTCCATGTGCTCGATTGGAATCTCGGAAAGCAGCGTTTTTAGCTTATCTGAAAGTTTTTGATTACTTAAAGTGAATATCTTTTCAATTTTATCTTCTTCTAAAAAGTCTCCACGTTTTTTCTTAAAGGCCAGTCCTCTTCCCATAACTACTAGTTCAAAATTTTGGTCATCTATGACAGTAACAACATTGTTGTTTAACACTTTTTCGATCCGCATATTACAGCTCCTTACCTTTTCATCTTACGAAGCTAGCACTTTTTTATAGTATTCTATAATAAAAAATCGATCTCTAAGTAGCAGTACTAAGAGATCGATTCCATTCATACCTTATGACTCTTCAATAGATCACACTACAACAGTCAGCAAATCTTCGCCCGGTGTAATAACTGTTTTATTGGTACCAATCACATCACTATAATTAGCCGTATTGGTAATAATTATCGGTGTTGTGCATTGATAACCTTCATTTTTTATTTGTTCAAAATCAAACTCAATCAATAGATCACCCTGTTTAACGGTTGCTCCTTCTTGCACCTTCACATCAAAGTATTTACCTTTTAGCTTCACGGTTTCTATACCGATATGAATCAAGACCTCAACACCCTCATCCGATACTACCGCAATACAATGACCTGTTCTGAAAATAGTGGATACAACTCCACTTACCGGTGAATAAAGCTTACCTTCTGTGGGTTCAATTGCAATCCCCTTGCCCATTGCTTCAGAAGCAAAGGCAGCATCATCTACTGAGGTTAACGGGATTACGTTACCAGCCAGAGGGCTTACAACGGTTGAACTTTTAACGGCGTGAGGGAGGATAACCTCGCTTTTTTCAGTATTCGTTTTTTCTTCTACAATATTCACTTTCTTTTTATCTTCATAACCAAATACCATGGTAATTACCATAGCCAATACAATGGTCACACCTGCTATAATCGCTTGAACGACCAGCGGAGAGAATGCGGGAAGACTTAATACGCTCACAAATGCGAAGACTTCCATCTTCACTTTGAAAAGACCACTAAGTGCTCCACCTACACCGCCGGCAATGGTTACATAAATGAAAGTCCGTTTGTAACGAGTCAGCAAACCGTAAATAATAGGTTCTGTTACACCTGAAAGCGCGCCTGGTATAAATGTACTGCCGGCCAATGTTTTCAACTGTTTGTCCTTTGTTTTCAGGAAGATACCCAACGCCACACCCAGCTGCGCGAAGATGGCCATGCCGGCCATTGCATATATCGGATCTCCACCCTTAGCAATGTTCTCAAGAATAATTGGCACAAGTCCCCAGTGCAATCCGAGTACAGTCAAATACGTCCAAGCTATTCCCACAATTGCCCCTGTAACAATACCGCTTTTCGTACTGAGGAACAAAATAGCGTCTCCAATTAAATTCCCTACATTCACGCCAAACGGTCCGAAAGCCAAAATAGTTAACGGAACAATCACAATCAAACATAGCATAGGGACCAAGAACATCTGCAAATCCTTGTGTATAAACTTTCTTAGCTGCTTATCCAATAAAGCGTATATACAGATGGCGATAAAAATCGGAAACACGCTTGATGAATAGTCCGAAATTACTAAAGGAATACCTAAAAAATGTGGAGATTCAACACTTGCTAATCCCGTAATATTAGGTTCAAGTAAAGCCGCACCGATACTACCACCCACATAAGCATTAACACCCAGCCTAATCGATAACGTAATTCCTAAGAAAATGGGTAGAAAATAAAACACAGCATTACTAGCGCCGGCTAATACTTTGTAAGTTTCACTATCCGCACTTAGAACATGTAACGATGCAAGTACGGTTAATAGCGCTTTCAACATACCCGCACCTGCTAAAGCACCAATCAGAGGCGAAAAGCTTCTAGAAATAACATCAAAAATCAGAGTCCCTATAGGTTTCTTTACCTTGTTCTCGCCAGAGTCACTGTTAGGGGATATGGATTTGGCAATTTCTTTATACACATCAGCAACATGGGTACCCACTATAACTTGAAACTGTCCCCCTTTGCTAACTACCCCAATAATCCCTTTCATTTTTTCCAAATTTTCTTTATCAGCTTTTTGCTCATCGTTAAGTGTGAATCTTAGTCGCGTGGCACAATGAATCACATTGTTAATATTTTTCTCCCCACCGACAGATTGGATAATGTCTTTACTTAGCTGTTCATAACTCATTTTTATACACCCCTTTGTAACAGATCAATTAATCACCGATATCAGGGAACACAAAAAAACCTAAATCACATCTATGTACGAGAGAGATTATCCCCGTAATCATAAATGAAACTTAGGTTTTGCCTGCTATGCAGTAGCAATCCTGATATCCGATTAATTTATTATTTACAAATTAACATGTTCAATTAATGATGTCAACAATAAACCAGAGCCTGTATAATATTGGATAACAAAAAAAGACCCTGATAAATCAAGAATAACTTGATTATCAGGACTTTTTTTTTAGAACAGGCTTTGTCCGTTGGATTCAATTACTTCTTTGTACCAGTGGAAGGACTTCTTACGGTATCTCTCCAGTGTACCTGAACCATCATCATGACGATCTACATAAATGAAACCATAACGTTTCTTCAGCTCGGCGCTTGTTGCGCTAACCAAGTCAATGCAGCCCCAGCTTGTGTATCCCATAACTTCTACGCCATCAGCAATAGCTTCCGCTACTTGAACCAAATGATCTTGCAAATAATTGATCCGGTAATCATCGTTTACGATCTTCTCACCGTTCCCGTCTACAACCAGCTGATCGACGGCGCCAAGGCCATTTTCCACGATAAACAGCGGTTTTTGGTATCGGTCATAGAACATATTCATCACATAACGCAAGCCCTGCGGATCGATCTGCCAACCCCATTCGCTCGCTTCCAGATACGGATTCGGTACCCCGCCCAGCAGGTTTCCTTCTCCTCTGATCTGTTTCTCCGGATCAGCCGTTTCACATGTGCTCATATAGTAACTGAACGATATGAAATCCACGGTATGCTTTAGAATTTCCTCGTCCCCTGGCTCGAAATGAATGTGAATTCCATTTTCCTTAAAGAACCGTTTCATATAGCCTGGATAATAACCTCTGCTATGAACATCCGCAAAAAACATATTTTTGTGATCACTTTGCATCGCCTTGATCAAGTCGTCCGGATGCGGAGTGAGCGGATAAATTGGCATGCTCAGCACCATGCAGCCTATTTTGAAATCAGGATTGATCTCATGACCGATTTTTACCGCCAAAGCACTTGCAATGAACTCATGGTGAATGGCCTGATACAGATCCTGCTTACTCAATTTTTCCAATGGAGTATTTATTCCGCCACTCATAAATGGGAACTCTAGGATAGAATTGATCTCATTAAAGGTCAGCCAGTATTTGACCTTGTTCTTGTAACGATTAAAGATCGTTCTCACATAACGCTCGTAAAATTCCACCATCTTACGGTTAACCCATCCATCATACTCTCGTGCCAAATGCAGCGGGGTCTCATAATGGGAGATCGTAACTAGCGGTTCGATGCCGTATTTATGACACTCGTCGAACAGGTCGTCGTAGAACTGCAAGCCCTGTTCATTCGGCTCCAGCTCGTCCCCTTTCGGGAAAATCCGGGACCAGGCAATAGACGTCCGGAATACTTTAAAGCCCATTTCCGCAAACAGCTTAATATCTTCTTTATATCGGTGATAGAAATCGATACCAATCAACTTCATGTTATCGTCGGTAGGAACTTCTGTAGGCGCAGACTTAATGCCATGCGGCATGACATCTTGGGTAGACCAGCCTTTGCCATCATCCTGATATGCCCCTTCAAGCTGGTTAGCGGCTACAGCCCCACCCCATAGGAATCCTTCTGGAAATTGTAAGTTCATATTTCTTCCCGCCTTTGCTATTGTGATAGTATAGGTTTACTGCTCTAATCCGAATCCTAAACCTTGGAACGCGTTACATGTCAAGGATTAATCTTGCAAAGGAGATAAGCCGATGTCCACACTTGACGAAATTGCTAACCTGTCGGGCTTTTCCAAAGCTACGGTATCCCGAGTCCTGAACGATTCTCCCCATGTCAGCAAGGAAACTAGGGAGAAAATTCTCGCCATTATGAAAGAGACGGACTATGTTCCCAATCGGAATGCCATATCTTTATCCAAAGGCCAAACCCAGCAAATCGGCATGATTACCTTAGACCTCAACGAGCTTATTTTGTGCTTCATGAACAGCTTCGTCGAAATTTCCGGCCGTTACGGGTATCAGACGATTATTTATACCACCGGCGGTGATAAACAAAAGGAACTTCAGGCCTTCGAGGATCTCAAACAAAAAAGAGTCGACGCTCTGCTTATTCTGACCGCTGTTAACGATAAAAATGTCATAACTTCCTACTGCAAATACGGCCCGATTGTGTCTTGGCAACGCATGGACCATCCTGAAATACCGTCAGTTGCCATGAACCAATATGATGGATATGCACTCGCTCTAGAGCATTTGATAGAGCGGGGTTATACGCGTATCGCTAATGCTTTTGGCCGCCCAAGCAGCATAAATACCCAGAGTAGACGACTAGCTTATGAGCAAATCATGACCAAATATAATCTTCCCATCGTTGAGAAATGGTATTACTCCACGATTTATGGAATCCGTGACGGAGAGCAATTGGTGCGAACCCTAATTGGACAACCCGATCAGCCGGATGCTATTCTGTGCTCCAATGATTTGGTGGCGGTGGGCGTTCTGAGCGAAGCACGTAGACAGCAGCTGGATGTGCCCCGTGATCTAGCCATCGTTGGTTTTGATAATTCGGAGCTGTCGCAGACGCTCGGAATTACCACTGTTCGGAATCCGATTGCGGGACAGGCGGAGAACGCCTTTCTTCTGCTGGCTCCAACCCTGCTTGGACTGGATATGGAGCTGCAGCCCCTATCGTTCCAACTGATCGAACGGGAGACAACATAGGTTGCCCATTCTCAGAAGATTCCGACTGTACATTCCATAAAAAAACAGTAAAATTGTATTGAAAATTTTGATGAAGATAGGTGTTTTTTATGACAAATAATGTATTGAATCCTAGGGTTGATAAATTCTTAAGTAAAGCGAAACAATGGCGGGAAGAATATGAGCAGTTGAGAACGATCGTGCTTGATTGCGGGCTGACCGAAGATTATAAGTGGATGCATCCATGTTACACATTTGATGATAAAAACATAGTATTAATTCATGGATTTAAAGAATATTGTGCGCTTCTCTTTCACAAAGGTGCCTTGTTACAGGATCCCAATGGGATTCTAATTCAACAAACAGAAAATGTGCAGGCAGCGCGCCAAATTCGGTTTACGAATGTGCAACAAATCGTTGAAATGGAAGCTGTTCTGAAAGCCTACATTCAAAATGCCATAGAAGTTGAAAAAGCGGGTTTGGAAGTCGAATTAAAAAAGAAAGAGGATTACCTCATTCCTGAAGAGCTTCAGACTAAATTCGCTGAACTTCCTGGCTTAAAAACTGCTTTTGAAGCCTTAACGCCTGGACGGCAAAACGCATATATTTATCATTTTTCTCAAGCGAAACAATCCAAAACCCGCGTATCCCGAATTGAAAAATTCATCCCGCAAATCCTTGAGGGTAAGGGATTAAATGATTAGCGTTGCTGACAATGAGTCAATTAAGCCTTAGGGTTAGTTGACTCATTTTTTAATTTCTCTTCTTCTAACTGCTTGTAATAATCCTCAACAAAGGCCTTGAACTTTTTAGCGACATTAGTCATGTACCGGTTGGTATACCATGAGATTTCAATGGTGCGGGTACTTATGGGTTCTTCAATGGGAAGAAGCACAACAGAGGATCCTTGAGAACCCCCCCAAGTTACAGCGGGGATAAAAGAAACCCCTAGTCCCGAACGGACTAGACTGCGTACCATCGAAGGCTCATCGCATTCATAAATGATACGCGGAGCAAATCCGGCGGCGTGACAGAGAGAATCCGTCGTTTCGCGCAGCTGCTTGCCTATTTTCAAACTGATAAAACCGTCTTCCGCGAGTTCATTCAGACGTACACTTTTACGGGTTGCGAGCCTGTGCTCATTAGGAACCGCCAGCAGGATTTCTTCCGTTAATACCGGTGTGGACACTGTTCCTGGAATCTTGAGCGGAGTAGAAGAAATACACAAATCAAAAGCCGGATAACGTGAGATCTCCTGATCCTGCTGCAATAGCTTGAATTGAGCTTCCGGGTACTTCTGACGAAATAATGTGATCATATCCGGAAGCAAATAGGAACCCGCTTGGATAAAAATCACTACAGTTCCTGTCGGTCGCTCAGACAAGTCCAATAGCTCTGTTTTCCCCTCCTCTAACGTTTGTAGGGCTAAATCAACTTTCACAAGAAACCGCTTTCCATATTCATTTAATCGAATGTATTTTCCTGTGCGATCAAACAATTTGACGTTTAATTCGCCCTCAAGATTTTTGATCATTTTACTAATAGCAGGCTGTGAGATTTGGAGTATTTCGGCTGCCAGGGTCATATTCTCAAGCTTTGCAACCGTTTGAAAGTACCGAAGCGAAAGTAAATCCAACGAAACCACCTCTTCTATAACCTTAGAGTTATGTATTTTATATATAATAATATATTTTTCATCATCATAGCAGAACACTATAATAAAGAGAATTAAAAATACATAAGAATCTGCAGGAGAAAGGGGAACTATAAATGAGCACACGAGAACCCATGGAAGAAATTATTACAGTCTCCAGTGGTCAGCTTAAGGGCATACGTCTGCCAGAACTTGGGGCGATCGCATGGTTAGGGATTCCTTATGCGGAACCTCCCATAGATAAGCTCAGATGGAAAGCACCGCGTGAGATAGAACCTTGGACAGGTGTATTGCCTGCATGCCATTTTAATAATAGCAGTGTCCAATTCATTCAAGGGGAACCTGGCGGCAGTGAAGATTGCCTCTTTTTGAATATTTGGCGACCGGATCATGCCGAGGCAGGCTTACCCGTATTCGTCTTCCTCCACGGCGGCGGAAATATTGGGGGTTCGGGACGGGATTTTCAAGGTGGAGAATTGGCGTGTAAGACAAATAGTATAGTGGTTACAGTGAATTACCGTTTAGGAGCAATGGGATTTTTCCGGCATCCCTCACTCCGAACCGGGGACCCCTTGGATGACTCAGGAAATTACGGTCTCCTCGATGTTCTTCATGCGCTAAAGTGGCTGCACAATAACATTGTTTGCTTTGGGGGAAATCCAGGGAACATAACATTAGGGGGCCAGTCTGCAGGTGCAAGAAATGCATTAGCTGCTTACCTTTCACCGCTGGGCAGAGGGCTCTTTCATAAGCTTTTTATTATGAGCGGAGGTTTAACAACGGCTGTTACGGAGCAAAGCGAAGAAAAAGCAGATGACATTTTAACAGAGTTATTAATAAAAACAGGAATGGTCAGCACTCAAGATGAGGCAAGAGAATGGATTTCCACACAATCTGCGGATAAGATTTCCGCCTTCCTATATCGTCAGAATGCCTTTCACTTTGTCGAAATCATTCGTGAGACGGGGCTTCAGATGGCTGCTTTTCCCCATTTGATCGAAGATGGCACGGTCATTCCTATTGGTGGCTTCGACAATCTAAATAACCGCGATCACCCTTCCCTGCCGATCATCCTTGGCAGCACTGCCAGCGAATTCTCCGAGTTCACTTTATGGGATACTCATTTCTTCTCCCTAGTGCAAAAGGAAGAGTTAGCTGGAAATCTGGAAGAAAAGAAGCTCTATGAAGCTGCAGTCCAATATGGGAGCGATCTGTATGCAGAATTTAATGTAGAGCAGACTACAGAGATATTATTAAGTGCGATTCCGGAGATGCCCATCTATGCTTACCGCTTCGCCTGGGGGTTAAGAGACGGAGTGATCGATCCTTATATCCGTTTTCTTATGGGTGCCCCGCATGGTGCAGACATCCCCTTCTATACAGGTGACTTTTCCAGTGTCCAGGAAAGATTTCCTGCGGATGTAATTTCCGAGCATAACGAGCCTGGGCGTAACATGCTCTCTTCCCTAATGAGGGACTATTTACGGCATTTCCTATATACCGGTAATCCTAATGCTGAGGGACAACCTGCTTGGCAACGATACACCCCTAATCCCCGGTCTGCGGAAATTCTCTGGTTAGATGCTAGCCAGGATCAAACTATTGTTCAATCCGTCTGCAAACTTGTAAAAAAAGATATCCTGTCCCAAATGGACAATGATCCCCGTTTAGCAGCAGAACAGCGCAATTGGCTAAAAAACAATTTATTTGCGGGACGTTTTTTCTGGTAAGATAAATGATTGTAAAATTCACGTAGAGGAAGGAACATGCTGTTGTGCTAACTTACTTACTGCTCTTAGTCATCGGGCTAGCAGCTGGCATTTCCGGTTCATTGGTCGGACTTGGCGGCGGGTTCATCGTTGTGCCTGCGTTGGCTTTCCTTTTTCCTGATATGGAGCCTTCACATCTGGCTGGAACATCAATGGCGATGCTGCTTTTCAACTCCATCTCAAGTACTTATGTGTACGCAAAGCAGAAGAGAATCGATTATCAAGCAGCGCTCACCTTCGCCGCCGTTTCGATTCCGGGTTCAGTAATAGGTGCACTCTTTACCAAGCAAATGGGCGGGAGAATGTTTTTCGTAAGCTTCGGTATTTTCTTAATCCTTGTCGCTTTATTGCTCTTGTTCAAGCCGAACAAACCCATCCATTGGCCTTTCAAACCAACCGTGAAGCGAAGCTTTTCCGATAATAGCGGGGCTCATTTCGAATATGCTTATCATATGCCTACCGGCATAATCATCAGTTTTCTCGTTGGCTTTGTAGCAAGCCTATTTGGGATTGGCGGCGGGAGTCTTATGGTTCCGACAATGACCTTACTTCTCGGCTTTGCCCCCCATATCGCTGTTGCAACTTCTATGCTTCAAATTTTCCTGTCAGCTATCGTAAGCACCACAACACATGCCTTTTTATTGAATGTTGAATGGTTTATGGTGTTAGCCCTAGCACCTGGCGCAATTATCGGCGGTCAAATTGGCGCACGCCTGGCAAAACGCCTTCCTGCCAAGCTGCTTTTAAAGCTATTAGCCGTTTTTCTCATCATCGTTTCGCTTCGTTTGATGATGAAAGGGTAGGTCATTATGTAAAAAGTCCTGATGGATCAAGAGTTTCTTGATCCTCAGGACTTTTTTATTGTGACTGTGGGACTAATTCCTTGATATCAACGACATTTCAAATTGCAGGGCAGAAACGGATCCCCTCTTCTATCATAATTTAGCCCCCTATGGATAAGAGACTTGGCCAATCCTATCGAATTTTAAGTCTCTTCAGGATTTCTTTAGAATTCCCCCACCTAATTCCTCAGTTTTTTTAGTTAAGATTTCTGTATTGAAGTAAGCGAAGGAGGTGGCATATTGGCCAGTAATACCGTCTTAGAGCTAATCAATCAGTATGGATATCTGATTTTTTATCTTGCTTTCACGTTAGGCCCTTTTGGAATTCCAATCCCTAATGAAATTACAATCCTCACTGGAGCTACCCTAAGCCACATGGGGATTATCAATTCCTGGATGACTTATTTCTGCATTTTATCAGGGCTATTAACGGCCTTTACGGTTGCCTACTTTGCAGGTAAATTCTTTGGGCAAAAGCTGAAGTGCAAATTTGAAGCTAACAGACATTTTAAAAAAGCAGAGCAGATTCTAAAAAAACGTGGGCGTACAGCTATGTATATCGGCATGTTTATTCCAGTTGTACGTTACATCATTCCCATGTTGATCGGGCTCAGCGGTACAAGCTATAAACGATTTGCCCTTATTTCATATCCCAGTGCTTTAAGTTGGACCTTACTGTTCTTTTTTGTAGGAACGTACTTTGGAGATCACATCCTATCAAAATTAATAAACATCTAAATCAATTCTAAAATTATGGAGGAATTCCGAATGAGCTTCAATGAAAAACTCTTATTTTTAAGAAGTTTTATTCATGATCCAAAACAGGTAGGCAGTGTTACCCCGAGTTCCCGGTTTCTGGCACACAGCATGGTTAACCAAGCCCCTTGGCATGAAGTTAAAGCAGTCGCTGAACTTGGATCAGGTACAGGTGCAATCACCCGTGTAATCAATACTAAGGTAACTAGTACAACGAAAGTGTTACTATTTGAGATGGATAAAACCATGAGGCATAACCTGAAGACAAGCTATCCGGACTTTTCCTGTTATCATAATGCTGCTAGTTTAGTAGAAACAATTAAAAGTTCACATATTCATCAGTTGGATTGTATTTTTAGTGGGCTGCCCTTTTTCAATTTTGAGCCCGAATTAAGAAATACATTGGTTGAACAGATCTACCAATCCCTTAAACCTGAGGGATTATTTATCGCCTTTCAGTATTCACTTCAAATGAAGAAGCAACTCTCCGAATATTTTAATATTGATACAATAAAATATGTGCCATTTAATTTCCCTCCCGCTTTCGTCTACGTCTGTCGTAAAAGGGAAACATAATAAAATAAATATAGAAGAGGGGCAGCGTCCATTGAATACAATTCTTGTTGCAGATGATGATTCTGAAATTCGAGATGTGATTCATGTTTATTTAAGAAATGAAGGTTACCAAGTGCTTGAAGCTGCAGATGGTCAAGAGGCATTGAGTACAATACAAACAACTTCCATTCAATTAGTTATCCTGGATGTCATGATGCCTCAAATGGACGGTATCACAGCCTGTCTCAAAATTAGGGAAATATCAAATATCCCACTTATTATGCTCTCAGCCAAGCAAGAGGACATTGATAAAATCACGGGTCTAACTACCGGGGCAGACGATTACATGATCAAACCGTTTAATCCACTGGAACTACTGGCCCGTGTAAAAGCTCAGTTACGGCGTCAGTCCTTAATTGGAAAGGAAGAATTCAACTCTCTGCTTATAATTAAAAACCTGATCATAGATAAAAATAAACATTCCGTAAAGTTAAATGGAATTGAAGTTTCATTAACTCCACTAGAGTTTGCGATTTTAACCCTGCTTGCAAGCCGGCCTGGGCAAGTTTATAGTTCGGAGCAAATTTACGAGAGTGTATGGAAAGAGCCTTACGGATATTCTGACAATACCGTAATGGTTCATATTCGTAACTTAAGAGAAAAATTAGAGGAAAATCCAAGAGAACCTCTGTATATTAAGACAGTCTGGGGAGTTGGTTACAAAGTTGATTAAAATCATACGAAATCTACAAATAAATAAACGCATTCAATCCAATATCTTAATCAGGATGGTGTTGAGTTTCATAATTACCATTGCGATAAATACCTCACTTAGCATCTTGTTCTTTCATTTTAGAAATGCAACAAAATTGGATTGGGTGTTCAATTTTCTTGCCTACCTTCTTACTCCGATGTTTTTCATTATATTCGTTATTACATTTTTTACATTGACCCGGCGAATCGTCAAAGATTTAATTGTGCTGGAACAAGGACTTCAGATTATATCCGAAGGTAATTTGAGTTATCGGGTAAATGTTGTGCGCCAAGATGAACTAGGACTGGTGGCTTTGAACATCAACCGGATGGCAGAGCGCTTAGAGCAACAGATCATCAAGGAACGCGAAATAGAAAAATCCAAGATGGAGATGATCACGGGGATTTCACACGACTTACGTACCCCTCTTACAAGTATTATCGGGTATATTGAGCTTTTACGTACAGAATCGTACCAAGATAAAAAAGAATACACACGTTTTATTCAAAACACCTATAACAAGGCGCTTCATTTGAAGAAACTCCTCGATGATTTGTTTGAATATACCCGACTTAATTCGGTGGATTCCCGTTTAAATCTGGAGAGAATCGATTTGTCGCAGCTTTTGAATCAATTGTTATTCGAATTCGAACCGATCGCTCAAGAAAACAATGTCCACCTTATAAAAGATATAGATAAGAGTCCAATCATCACCTTAATCGACAGTGAGAAAATAGCCAGAGCCATAGATAATCTACTTATGAACGCCTTAAAATATTCCATCAGCCCGGGAAGCATTAGCATACGAATTACAACCGATCCTGAACACTGTACCATTGAGATTGAAAATAAAGGAACTCCCCTCTCACAGGATCAAGAAAACCGTCTATTTGACCGATTTTATAAGGTTGACCACTCAAGAAAAAGTCAGGGAATTCAAACCGGAGCAGGACTTAGTCTTTCGATAGCTAGGAATATTGCTGAGTTGCACAAGGGTACTTTAACGCTTAAACACACTCATGACGTCTTCACATTCCAACTGAGATTGCCTTTCGGAGAGGATTGCTAATTGATTATGTCTGAATACTTACTTTTCTTACAAGGCTTCCTCAAAGATCCAAAGCGGGTAGGAAATATTCTACCCAGTTCGCAATTATTAGCCAATAAAATAGTCCAGTCTGTACTATGGCATAATGTAAATGCCGTTGCAGAGCTTGGAGCTGGTACAGGTGCTATTACACATCTCATGACATCACAATTAACGAATTCTACAAAAGTGCTTTTGTTTGAGCGGAATAAAAAAATGAGAGAACACTTAAAAGCAATTTATCCGGAATGCATTTTCCATTCCAACGCCAGCTACTTACTCAAGAAATTGAATCAGGAAGGCATCCGTGAGTTAGATTGCATAATTTGCGGATTACCATTTTTTAATTTTTCAACTGAAATGCGTGACAAAATCCTACATCAGATTGTTAAGTCACTTAAACCAGGCGGAATTTTAGTTGCATATCAGCACTCGCTGCACATGAAAAAAAAATGGGCTAAACAACTACTTATTGAGAAAATTGAATTTGTGCCTTACACTTTCCCTCCAACATTCGTATATATTTGTCGTAAAAAAGAATGACAGATGAATACTCGGAAAACAGTAATTTCTAAAGAATGTATAAGTATTGAGAATGGAAATGACCAGCCTAATATGCAGCCAATACTGTTGCAGGATTATAAAAAAGTCCTGATGATCAAGATTATCTTGATCATCAGGACTGGATTTAGTGTGAGAAAACTACGTTACAAACGGTGACAATTTATCCCCGCTGTCTCATGCCCTCAAACAGCAAAATCGTCGCCGCCATTGCGGCATTCAGCGATTCCGCGCGGCCTGCCATCGGGATGATGATACTCTTGTCCACGAGTCGCGCCGTTTCCGGCGAGATGCCTTTGCCTTCGCTGCCGATCAGCAGCCACTGGCTGCCCTGAAAATCGTGCTCATAGCACGATTCTTCTCCCTGCAGCGAAGTACTCACCAGCAGCGCCCCATTTTCCCGGGCCTGTGGCAAAATCTCACTTAACTCTCCCTCCACCACCGGAAGATGGAACATCGAGCCCATCGTGGACCGGATGGTCTTCGGATTATAGAGGTCGGCACAGCCTTGTCCGAGGATCACTCCGTCTGCTCCCGCTGCATCCGCACTGCGGATGATGGTGCCGACATTGCCGGGATCCTGCACGCCGTCCAGCACAACCACAAGGCTATCCTTCTTCGCTAGGATAGCTTCTACAGCCTGCTGTTCCTTCCGCACGATGGCGAACACCGGCTGCGGCGTATTGGTGCTGCTGCATTTTGAGATGATCGCCGCCGAAACGCCAATCACTTCCATTCCCTGAACGGCCTGAAGCAGCCCCTTAAGTTCAGCAGGCATTCCTTTGTCGAGGTCATAAGCTAGGCATTCCACATCTGCTTCAGCCAGCAGTGCTTCTTGAACCAGATGAACGCCCTCTACGATATATTTACGAGCCTTGTCACGATGCTTTTTCTCCTGTAACCCGGCCCACTCTTTAACCCGCGTATTTTGCGGAGACATGATTTCCATAAAGTCTTCCTTTCTTCTGCCTTGCCATTTATTCTTTGTTCCTACTGATACGCCATCTCCAGCTTCGTCAAATTATCCTTATGCCCAACAATAACAAGGATATCGCCATCGATCAGGCGATCCTCTGCACGGGGAGAGATGTTCATTTCTTCACCTTGGCGGATGGCCATTACGTTGCAGCCAAATCTTGCGCGGATGTCGAGCTCCTGTAGATTTTTTCCGAGCATCGGTCCGGATACCTTCATATCCAGAATACTGTAGTCCGGCGACAGCTCAATATAATCCAATATATTAGGCGAAGCAAGATGATGCGCAACCCGCATTCCCATATCCCGTTCAGGATAAATCACCTTGTCCGCACCAATTTTGCTTAATACTTTGCCGTGCAGTTCACCTTTGGCTTTTGCCAGAATTGCAGGCACACCCAGGTCTTTTAGGATAAGTGTTGTCAGGATGCTAGCTTGTATGTCCTCGCCAATGGCTACAACCACCACATCAAAATTGCGAATACCAAGGGCACGCAGCGCCTCCTCATCCGTGGAATCTGCAGATACGGCATGAGTTACAATACTTGAAATTTCCTGTGTTCGCTGCTCGTCAGCATCAATCGCAAGTACATCAAACCCCATGCCGCTGAGCGCCTTAGCAACACTAGATCCGAAACGCCCCATACCGATGACGGCATATTGTTTTTTGGCCATGTCTATGTACCTCCCGTAGCATTCTATATCTCAAACAGTATAGCATAAGCCAAGAAGAAACGTCATTGCCGTCCTTATGGATGACAACCGTTTCTCGTAGGAATATAAGGATGATATATATGTGTCAAACTTATACTATCTTATATTTGGACAAAAACTTGAATTTCCAGCACCTTTGCAGGGCACATTATAACGAGGTCAATATCACTATATTTTCAAAAAAGGAGGTACATTATGCCCGTTACCATTGACTTGCGCCAGGCGATTATTCATAAAGTGCACGGTCAATCTGAAGAGGATTTACGTCATATGATTGAAGGCTCTGTGGATGGTCCGGAGGCAGCACTCCCGGGACTTGGCGCCGTGTTCGAAATGATCTGGAAGGATTTAGATCCCGCTAAGCAAGATAGGTTGGTTACCATGCTACATGATCACCTGGAGACTATTACCCCTGGGGATATCACATCGTAAACTGACCACAACTAGTCAAAAAACCTCCGCTCACCATGGTGTAACTTCACCTATGGAGGCGGAGGTTTTATTATTACATTCAGAAAGTTATAGCGTCCTAATTATAGTAATGCTTTTGGAGCCATTTCCAGGAATTTAGCTGTCGGGTTCTTATCCATCGCTGTCCGCATAGCATATTCGTTCTCGAACAACACGACAAAATTGCCCTTCTTATCCGTCACCAACGTTGAATTGATTCTGAATTTGCTCGCATCCGGCTTAGTATCATCTACGATCCAACGTGCAAACTGGTATGGCATTCTCTGCAACTGAACATCCACACCATATTCACCCTTCATGCGGTACTCAAACACTTCAAACTGCAGTTGTCCAACTACACCAAGCAAAATATCGTCAAAGTTGACCGTGCGGAACACCTGGATCATGCCCTCTTCAGTCAGCTGATCGACACCCTTCTGGAACTGCTTTGATTTCAATGCATTTTTTATACTCACTTTAGCAAAAATCTCTGGTGAGAACGTTGGCAGCTCATCGAATTCCATATCTCCTGCTTGGCTCAAGGTATCACCAATTCTAAAAATACCTGGATCAAACAGACCGATGATATCTCCCGGATAAGCTTCCTCTACGATATCGCGGTCTTGCGCCAAAAATTGCTGTGGTTGCGCCAGCTTGATATCTTTACCGGCACGTACATGCTTCACGCTCATACCCCGTTCGAATTTCCCGGACACAATACGCAGGAAAGCAATCCGGTCACGGTGAGCCGGGTTCATGTTCGCTTGAATTTTGAACACATAACCAGTGAATTTCTCATTCGTTGGTTCTACTACCCCTATAGTACTGCGGCGTGGTTCAGGCTTCGGTGCCAGATCCAAGAAATTATCGAGGAAAGTCTGTACGCCAAAATTGTTGATCGCACTGCCAAAGAACACAGGTGTGAGTTCACCACTTAATACTTTTTCATAGTCAAAAGCATCGCCTGCTACATCCAGCAGCTCCAGATCCTGACACAGTTGATCATGCAGATACTCTCCAGCCATTTCACGAATGATTGGATCACGGTATCCGTCAACCTTTTGAACCTTGATTACGGAGTGATCATCACCTTGGAACAGCTCTACCTGATTTTTCATCCGGTCATATACGCCGCATAGCTCACGACCACTACCGATCGGCCAGTTCATTGGCACAGAACGAATACCAAGAACCTGCTCCAGCTCTTCCATCAGATCAAACGGGCTACGTCCTTCACGGTCCAGCTTGTTAATAAAGGTAAAGATCGGAATGCCCCGTTTAGCACATACCTGAAACAGTTTGGTGGTTTGGGCTTCCACACCTTTTGCCACGTCAATAAGCATGACCGCACTATCCGCTGCAGTTAGGGTACGGTAGGTGTCCTCACTGAAGTCTTGGTGACCCGGTGTATCCAAAATGTTCACGCGATGATTCAAATAATCAAACTGCATCACGGAAGACGTTACAGAAATCCCCCGCTGCTTCTCAATTTCCATCCAGTCACTCGTCGCATGTTTATTCGCTTTACGGGCCTTAACCGTTCCCGCCAGACGGATCGCGCCACCGAATAACAGCAGTTTCTCCGTTAAAGTTGTTTTACCCGCATCCGGGTGGGAAATGATCGCAAAGGTTCTGCGTCTATCCACTTCCTTTTGCAGCTTCTGATCTATTGCTTTGTTCATTACACATATCCCTTCATATATAAAATTCCTGCTTCTGCTTCAATTACACTGGGGTTCATCAAATCGGTGCTCTGCTCATTGTTCATACCCCTTCATTTCTGAATGAATAGCTCTTAGGTCTAGCTCCAGTCCGCTTCAAGTGAAAGCATCCTCTAAAGTATATCAAAATCCGGCAGACATTATCTACTAAAAAGCGCGTGCCGCAAAATATCTCCCAAATGGTCTGGATTATGATCCCCACATATCATCGCTCAAGAAAATAGATGTATTTCCTACACTTACTTGAAGTATTAGCATTTTCATTAGCCTTTAGTTGCATTTGATGCAATTAAAAATAAGTTGTGCACGCTTTTCCGCCTTATCCGGTGATTATAGTTGCAGAAAATACATCTAAAAAACTAATCACAACGAGATAAGCGATTTTAATTGTACAAAGTGCAGTTATTAGAACAGTGCCCAGATCCCCTAAATACCGCCTGAAGTCCGATCTTTTAGATCTTAGCATTACAAAAAATCTCCCTGCATCCTCTGCAGGGAGATAGCATTAACTCAAGGTTTAGTTATTCTTCAGCCAAACCACATTATCTTCATCTTGGCCGTTTACAGGCCACCAATGGAAACCTTCTTTAGCAAGCAGTTCATCTGCTTCCACTGGACCCCAAGAGCCAGCAGGATAAGAAGATAAGTCGCTAGACTCTTCGCTCCATGCTTTCGCAATACGATCCACGAATGACCATGCCGAGGATACCTCATCCCAACGAGTGAAATAAGTGGAATCGCCGCGTGCGGCATCATGTAACAAGCGCTCATATGCTTCCGGAGAATTGATTCCAACCAGGCAGCTCTGACAGAAGTCCATAGCCAGCGGTTGAATCTCAGACTCTGAACCTGGTTTCTTGGCATTAATCTTTACATAAATGCCTTCCATTGGGTTCACACGGATTACAAGGAGGTTAGGCTCAAGTTTATGCTTTTGTCCCAAATAAACGTTGGTTGGCATACCTTTGAACTCAACTACCACTTCCGTCGTCTTCACTGGGAGACGTTTACCTGTACGGATGTAGAAAGGAACTCCAGCCCAGCGGAAGTTATCTACAAATACACGGGCAGCAAAATACGTCTCTGTATTCGACTCAGGGTCAACCTTATCTTCCTGACGGTAAGCAGGAAGGGTTTTGCCTTGGTGTAAGCCTTGAATATATTGTGCTCTTACGACATTCTCACGCACCTCATCAGATGTCGCATAAGGACGAAGGGAACGAAGTACCTTCACTTTCTCATCCCGAATATCTTCTGCGAGCAGACGGCTTGGTGGTTCCATAGCAATCATAGTCAGCAGTTGCAGTATATGATTCTGGCCCATGTCCCGTAAGGCTCCCGCATGGTCATAGTAACCACCGCGTTCTTCTACACCTACGGTTTCGCCAAGTGTAATTTGAATATTGGCAATATGTTTATTATTCCAGAGCGGTTCGAAAAAAGCATTAGCAAAACGAATCACTTCGATATTCTGTACCATTTCTTTACCAAGATAGTGGTCAATCCGGTAAATTTCCTCTTCTTTGAAGACCTGACGAATCTGTTCGTTCAGCTGTTCAGCCGACTCCAGATTATAACCAAAAGGCTTCTCAATTACGAGGCGATTCCAACCCGTACTATCCAGCATCCCGCCAGCTTTAAGATTGAAGGAGACACTGCCGAACAATTCAGGCGCCAGCGCAAGATAGAACATCCGATTGCCCGGAATACTGAATTTCTCTTCAAGAACTTCAGTTTGTGCTCTTAACTCGCGGAAACCATCAATATTGTTAATGTCCAGAGATTTGTATTCGAAATGCTGAACAAACTCATTCCATTCGCTTTCTTCTCCCGCTTTGTAACGGCAGAATTCAAGGATGGATTCCTTCACATCACTTCTAAATTCTTCCTGAGTACGCGGGCGCCGCGCCACGCCAATTACCGCAAAATCTTGTGCCAGCTTACCTTCACGGTACAAGCTGTAAATCGCCGGGAAAAGCTTACGCCGGGCTAAGTCTCCGGTTGCCCCAAAGATAAAAAAGACAGCACCGGGTGTGTGCAGTGCATCAAGGGTTTGATTTTCAGCCATGGCTCCTCATCTTTCTGTATGTAATATAGTTTATTGACATGCTCAGCGTCGGTACTAACATAAGGTGAATAACGACGTTATGTCATTTTAGCATATTCCTAAAAAGGATGCTATCACATTCCTGACAAATACTCTCGGGATTTCGCAAATTTCAATTAATATTTCTTATTATTAACTATATCTGCGCTTATATAAGAGAAAAATGTCAATATTCGATGGTTATTAAAGGAAAGCCTATAGTTACGCGGTTTGTCCCCTTCTGATCTTCATGATGCACTGCGATTTGGGCAGAAACTGACTGATTTCCACTCATCACGAAGCGATTCAAATTAGGAATCGAATACGTACGGCTAACCGTTGAGATATCCTTGTAGCTTTCTCCTCCGGTCACAGCTTCAAACCGGTCATGCATCAATGACTCCGTCTGTGCTAGAACTTTTTCAGGTGCTCCCTGTTCTTGCGCGCTTCCTTGAAGGGATACATTCCATTCCACCTTAATTTTATTCTGTTCAAGAATCATACTTACTTCACGAGCAGCCGCTTGAAAGCTGGCTTCATTTTGCAGATCAGCCGCTTCTAACGTTACAATCACATAACTGTTGCCTTCGCTAAGCTCACTCCAAAATAAGGAGAGCCGCGATTCATATGGTTTTACAGCTTCTGTACGATACGTCATATGTCCATCTTCCTCAGTACCTGACGGTACATTCAATCCGAGACTTGTGCTTAGCTTAGCAACTTCGGCAGACAGATCCGCGTAATTGCTGCTTTCTCCCTGCCACTTTAACACTAAACGCAGCGGTGAATCAGAAACGGTTGTTTCTTTTCCGAGATCAATTAAGCTCACAAGAGCATGATTCAGTTCGGCTCCTGTTGAAGCTTGGTTATCGCCCTCATCAAGAACGGGTGAATTCGCTTTAACACTTTGCAGATTAACTAGCAGAGCCGCAGCGCAGCACACGATTATCATTATAAAAAAAGTCCCTTTTTTTGTTCCGTTGTTCAGCTTCATCTTCCGCATATGTCATTCTCCCTTCGAACCTCTCTAGCAATCTACTAGACAGTATGTTCGAATTAGGAGATTCTATACCTGAAATATCCCCACCAAGTGAGGGTTTATACTTCGATGCGTACTCAAGTACTTTGCGGGAGCCCCAAAACACACTTTCTTGTACAATAAAAAGGACTGAAGCAGAGGCTTCAGTCCTTTATTGTTATTCAGCTAGTCCATTTTTATATGCATAAATTGCTGCTTGGGTCCGGTCTTCCACGCCCAGCTTCGCGAGAATATTCGTCACATGAAATTTCACAGTTTTGATTCCAATAATTAGTTGATCGGCAATATCCTGATTGGATTTACCTTGCGCCAACAGACGTAATACTTCCATCTCGCGCTCCGTAAGCTCTTTATAAGCAGGTGATTCTCCTTTTGCATTGTTTCTAAAACGGTTCATCATTTTAGAGGCCACCTGTGACTCAAGCACGGACTGTCCTCTTGCCGCAGCGCGGATCGCATCCGCCACTTCACTAGCCCGCGAAGTCTTCAGCAGGTAACTAAAGGCGCCCGCTTCAATAACAGGATACATCTTTTCATCGTCCAAATAGCTTGTAAGAACAATAACTTTGATCTCTGGGTACTGCTTCATCAGCTGTTTAGTCGTTTCTATGCCATCCATCCCATCCATTACGAGATCCATTAAGACCACATCGGGATTGTACTCCTGAGCCAGCCGAATGCCTTCTTCTCCACTTCCAGCTTCACCTACGACCTCAATTCCATCCTCGGTACCTAAAACAGCTGCTAGTCCGATCCGTACCATTTCATGATCATCTACGAGTAGTACTTTAATTGCTTCCTCCATCTCCATGGTTACTCTTTCCTCCTATTATTCATTGACTAACGGAACGGTAATTTCAATACGCATTCCTTTACCCGGAGCGGTGATGAACTGAATGGAGCCTCCGATTTCATTAATCCGCTCCTGCATGTTCGACAAACCATAGGAAGCTTGTTTGGTGTCGTCCATCTCAAAGCCGATCCCATCATCACGCAACGTCAAGCGAACTGTATCTCCCCGTCTATGCAGCCGGATTTCCATTTTTTCTGCCTTCGCATGACGAAGTGTATTAGAAATCGCCTCTTGGACGATACGGAACAAGTGATTCTCTACCCCTTTTAACAGCTGCACATCAGGGTCCATTTCAAATACAATTTCGATTGGAACCTTGATCTTAAGCTCCTTGATCAATTCCTGCAGACCTTGTTCGAGGCCCTTTCCTTCCAAATAAACAGGTCTTAAATGCAGCAGCAATGCCCTCATCTCCGATTGGGCAACGGCAGACATTTCTTCTATAAGCGCAATTTGCCGCTGGGCTTTATCGAAATCTTTCTCCAAGGTCCGGCCCACCGCCGTGGCAGTCATGGAGATTGCAAATAGCTGCTGGGAAACAGCGTCGTGCAGTTCACGCGCAAGCCGCTGCCGTTCCTCCATAATAGCAGATACCCGCGCCTGCTCCGCAAGCTTCGCGTTATTCGTGGACAACCGCTGCAGCGTCGTCACTTGATTCTCCCATTTGCCGCTAATCCGGCCAAGCTGTTCTCCGAGCCTTCCCAGCTCATCATCACCTAGATCCGGCATGGACAGCGTCAAATTCCCCTTTTCCCATAATACGAGGGTCTGCCTAAGACGTTCCAACTGCCGCTTCACACGAAAGCTCTGATAAAAGCCATAACCAATCCCAAAGCCCATAGGCAGAAGAATTAGAGTGACCGCTGTCCGCACGCCAAATTTCCAGCTTTCAAAAGGCTTCAAATAGCCATATGTATACATGACATACATTATCACAAGCAGCATGACCAAAGAGAACAGAGCCCCCTCACCCATGCTGCGTGATATCATGTTTTTGTTCTTTTTTTCCATGCGGGGGACTCTCCCTTCTCTATCAAGCTTTTCAGGATAATCGTACATCTAGATCTCCCATTAAATAAGAAACACTAAATTTCACTTTGTATTCACTGCTGTCATAATTAGCTGATTTCCAATTCAGACGGTTCAACATCCCTGTATCTCGCTGGTTGCCGAATTCAATGGACCCAAAGAGCACAAAAGCTTCAATTTCCACGCCGTAATCATCGGACAGGTTAATGTCCATATCGCCAAAAATCCCTTGAAACAGCATGACCGTTTCCTTATGATCCGCCATAGCTAATGAAAGATCCACATCGGCCTCACCCAGTACATGCCAAGAGCTAAGGCTGTGCATCACCCAAGGTGAGCGGTCCCAGTCAAATCTGGATGAAAAGTTCTGCTTCTGCATAAACCCTTCCTTACGCTGTACTCTTTTGGATTTGGTAAAAAACATCCCAAGTGAGATTAAACAAATCCCCAGCACGAGCACCAAATGGTCCAGCAAAAGCAATACAGCACCTATCCCGAGCAGTTTATAGCCCTGCTTTACTTTGCCTGATGTCGTACGGTAGACTCCCAGCAGCAGGAACAGAAGCGCGACAATGGAGAAAAAGCCGAGCCATCTACCAAAAATCATCATGCAGCCAACAGCAATCAGTCCGATGGCAATCAAACGGTTTCGTTTATCCATTTCGCACCTCCTAAAAGTTTTGCGAAGCAAAACTCATTTTATACTATCGGTTAGATATCCGTCACTATGATGAGGAATATTATCACCGTTAAATATTATAGCTAGCCGCTATAAAAGCCATATCGGTATGGAGATCCATACCGTATGGCTTCTTCTTGTCCAGCATATCATATCCGTCCAAGTTTTAGGAACAGGATTTATTGTTCTTTTTTGTTTAGAGAAGGAGCCGCGGGTGTATCATTCAGCTTGTTTTTCAGTAGTGCCAATTGCTCATCCACTTTCAGTTGCTTCTCAACATCAACGGGTTTGCTATAAGCAGCGGATGGGCTGTAAGGTGCACGCATTACATCTGCTTCAGCCTCAAGCTGCATAATTTTCTCTTCCATCCGGTGGAATCCGAGTGATGCACTGCCACTTTCAATGGAATGTACGCTGCTGATTTGCGACATTTGTTTTTTAGCTTTAGCCATTTGAGCACGGGATACAAGCTCGTTACGTTTGTTGCGCAGCTTGTAGAACTCATCCTTCATGTCATGCAGTTGTTGCACTAATTCCTTAGCGTGTACTTCAGCTTGTGCGTGAAGATCACTGTACTCCACTTGCTTTTGGTCAAAGTAGATTTTTTCTTCCAACAGCTTGCGAGTTACTTCTTCTTGGCCATTTTTCAGTGCCAGTTCAGCTTGTGATCCACGTTGTGCAGACATTTTTGCTGCTTCTTCCACACGTTGCTTCATACGGCGTTCGTTAGCCATTTGTTTAGCAACTGTTACTTCTGCTTCGTGAATTTCAGCCTCCATATCGCGCAGATATTGGTTAAGCATTACGATTGGGTCCTCTACCTTATCCAACAAGTCATTTACCGACGCTTTTGTCATATCTTTAATTCTTTGAAATACTCCCATGATTTACAATTCCCCTTTCTCATATTTAGACAGTTTTTGTTTGAGTTCTTCTACTTCTTTTTGCAAAGCCTTCTTCTCAATATCCTTCATCATCGCATCCAAACCGGAGTCCGGTGCGGAATAAGCGTTGTTCTTCTCAAAATTAGGATTGTAATTTGGCTGGCGTCCATAAGGTCCATATCCGCCAGTAGCTTGTGGTCCGTGTCCATGTTCCGGTCTGCCTGAGTAGGGTCCGCCGAATGGGCCACCCGGTGCCCCAGGCCCTGGTCCAAATGGATTATAATGCGTCGGTTCCTTAGGAATGACCATTGCTGCAATGAAGTATACCGGAATCACCGCACCACCTGTAAACGGAATGCTGACCAGTAATAGAATCCGGAATAACGTGGAATCAATACCGAGTGTCTCAGATAATCCACCTGCAAGACCCGTCATCACTTTATCTCTTGTTGAACGATACAATCGACTCATAGCGCTACTCCTTTCCACCATTGTTCAGTTTTTCCTTTAGGCGAGCCATTTCTCTTTCGAGTACGGTCGCTACGGTCTCACCCGCTTGCACCGCATATTCCTGTCCCATGCGCCGCAAATCACGCAAGCTCTTTGCTTCTAATTCCCAATCCGACATCTGATCTTCCAGACGTCCGAACATTTTGGGAACATCACCACCATTGCCATAAGCACTGGCTCTTTGATTCATCCGTTGCTGCAATCGCAGCGACTCCATTCGTGCCGAATAATACTGACGTTTGCTGTACACCGTTTGATACTCTATTTTCAGCTCATTCAGCTGTGCTTCAAGTTCAAACAAGGATTGCTTGCTCTGTTCTAGCAGCCCGCTATATTGCTCCAGTTTTTCCTCGTGAATGATCTTTTCTTGTAAAGCCA
The DNA here is from genome assembly GCF_037975345.1 of Paenibacillus sp. FSL P2-0121. Taxonomy (NCBI): domain Bacteria; kingdom Bacillati; phylum Bacillota; class Bacilli; order Caryophanales; family Paenibacillaceae; genus Paenibacillus; species Paenibacillus sp. FSL P2-0121. Next base: position 6,057,634 of record NZ_CP150245.1, read on the forward strand.
GCTTCGCGAGATGATCCTCGCCTGCTTTCAGTGCCAACAACGCCTGCTCTTCACGTTTGTTTCTCATGGCAGTTGCTTGGTTCACTTGCTGCTGCAATTGCTTCGTGTGGGAAGCATATTGCTGGTACAGCCTTTCAGCTTCACTGATTTCCTCACGGGTTGAATGTAGAAATTGATCAATTAGTTTCACGGGATCTTGGCTTTGCTCCAGACGTTCGTTTAGATTAGCTACAGTAATATCCCTCATGCGACGAAAAACACTCATGATCTCCTGCTCCCTCCCTGCTTCTTGTTTAAGTACATTGCTTCTTAATAAGTACCATTGTTACTTCTGCCCTTTAATGCTGATACGCCCCAGACGATCAACGCCACTCCTAGAAGTGGTCCAATGATCCAGGAAAGCTTCGCGATCAGGGACATCACACCAATGAACATCAGTACCCAACCAATAATCTTGCGTCCGCTCTTAATCCCGTAGTACCCGAGAACAACCAGCAATACCGGGAAAAGTAATCTGAACATTCCGTGGATCAGAGGAAGCGCAATGCCGAGCAGCATAACCGCACCAATCACAATCAGTACAACCGCTAATCCGTTTCCTTGTCTTCTTTGCATTTTTTCTCACCGCCTTTCGTTGTCCTTAACCTTATAGCCTTATTCTAGGGTAAATCGCAGACTTTCAAAACAGACCAACGACGGTTTTTCGTACTGGACCTTAGTCGAGGTAGCTGTACGACTACAGACCACTGTTGGGCTAGTTGTAGCTCATAACCAACCTTTGCACATATAAATGGGAATGCTACCCATCAAAAATTAAAAGGACACCACCCTATATAGGTGATGCCCTTTTGAACTTTCCTTTAGGGTTAACTATGCGGCTCTTTATCAAAAAACCTCGCTCCGTAATCTTTCAATAATAGTCTTCTTAGATATGCTATGGTAACACAAAACGGGTACTACAATAGAGATCAGCATAAAGGGGATTATACTAAGTAAAATAGGGGTTAATGTAAAAGTCCAAGTAAAATAATCAAGTTCTGCTCCCATTGCGGGTACTAGGGTAGTATTTGCCAAGCTTCCTAGCACAATCGAAAACATCAGCCCTAGGAAGGCATACCCGCCCCCCTCAAAGATAAGCATTTCTTTTACCTGCTTATCCGTCATGGCTATTGATTGCAGCATGGCAATTTCTCGTTTTCTGGTTAAAATAGAAGTTTGCATGGAATTTATGAAATTCAGAATCCCAATAACACCTAGCAGAATACAAAATGCACCTCCTACCACCTCATACATAAAGATTAAACTACGAAAGGTTTCTCTAGAAGTATTCTTCGAATAGAAATCCAATCCGGTATCCGTATGTAAGCAATAGTCCTCCAGCCATTTTTCTGTCTGAGTTAAATGTTCATCATCTACGTTAAAGATTGTATACATTGGCAGCATAGAATCTGCATGGGCAAGCAGTTCATCCGAAGGCAACAAATACTCTAATCCTATATCATAATATGCCACTGAGTGAATAGCTCCCGGAAAATCAACAATGGCAAGCACTTCATATTCCTTTTCCTTTCCGTTTCCAAAACTCACTTTAACTTTATCTCCCGGATGATAAATGCTGCTTGTACCATCTAGGAATTTCTTACAGTTAGTAACATAGATTCCCTCTCCGTTCTCCCAGCGTTTTTGATCCAAAGCTCCTTCCTTTACTTGAATCATCTGTGCCGGCCACTCACTGAAACCAAATGTATTCACTATTGATCTCCGTTTCACCATTTCCTGAGAACTCAGAAATTCCTCTTGGTCCTTTTCATTCATCAATCCGACTTCTCTTTTCAGCGCAGACATTGCCTGATCACTTAAATTTTGTGTTAAAGGGAGTACATAAACATTACCGCTATTTTCAAGCCCGTCCAATGACTCTACTTGTTTTATGAACTCATTGCTTACACCGGAAGTATCAAATGGAGGCGAATTATTTATGATAGAAGTATCAGCAACCGTAAAGTCCGAAACAGACTGAAACTCAATGAACTTATTAAAATCAAAAGAATGCACAAGACCATAAGTACTATTAAGAATAACCAAACTAAGTGTAAAAGAAAGCGTGACGATGATCACTTTTCGGGGGTTCCTCTTTAAATTAGCCATTGCTAGACGAACGGATGTTATTGGTTGAGCTTTTTTCTTTTTTCTTCTTAGTTCTCCCGCCTGTTTTCCTTCAACATAACTTAGAGCTTCTATTGGAGAAACCCTTGATGCAACCTTTGCTGGCCCTAAGCAACTTAATAACACTGTGCAGAGGCTGAATATAGCGGCAATAGCAAAAATAAGCGGGTGTACACTTGTTACGACGCGCATATCTTCACCAAAAATATCGATAATAGCCGGAACAAGAAAACGACCGATCGTCCAACCTATCACTAGTCCAAAAGGAATACCGATACAAGCAAGATATATTGCCTTATAACGAACCATTCTTTTGATTTGTTTTGAAGTTGTCCCAATGACTTTTAATAATCCATAAGATTTAATTTCTTGTGCAATTGAAATATAGAATATATTGTAGATTAACAAATATCCAGCTAAGAAAATCACTGTGATTACAAGGAAACCTAGAAGTATATTTTGAGGTTCAGATCCTAGAATATCATAAGAAGCGTTAACAGTTATTTGACCATCAAAATCACTTCTGCTGGCAAGTTGTTCAGATTTCGTTTCAATATCCCACGTATTCGAAAACCAAAATTGACTGTTGATATAGCCTGAGTACACATTGGGACGGTTGTTCCATGGTTCAGTTGCCACAGGAGCTATTAAATCTGCATATTCACGAGAAAGCCAAATATTTTGACGCCAAGAGAGCGGATTTCCATCCCAAATTCCACAAACGGTAAAGGTATCTGTTATTGTTTTTTCATCTGTTTTGAAGGTTAACGAAATAGATTGACCTAATGTATGGGGAAGACCCAGCGCATCCAATACCAAGGTGCTTACACTTATGTCTTTCTTTTGCTGTGGCATGTTTCCAAGCTGTGGTAAGCTATACGCCCATTTTGCATACTTTTCCTCACCATACCTCACTTCTGTAGGTAACTTAGAAAAGGCAGCCCCCTGTGCATCACCGATAAGAACCGAATAGGAGATGTCCTTAATCATTAAATCTGAAGAGACTCTTTTATACTCAGGCATAGACATTTGATGAAATCCACCATGAGCATTGCTCCCCGCGATTCTCATCTTGTTGTCTTTCATTGACTCTAACAAACTCCCTGCAATAGTAAATACACTGGTGAACATAATCGCAGCCAAGGCTATTGCCAGAATAGCAAAATAATTTTTGCTAGATTTAAGAGAGCGCTTTGCCAATTTTTTCATAGTTTTTCCACTATTGTGTTTCAAAGTTCCCACCTCCCTTACATTATTATTCCGCTTGTCTTAGCTGTTCAATAACACTTGAACGGGAAATAGATTTGTACAACAAACCAGGAATTATAGAACAGATCAACAAGACAACCCCCGAATATATGATTAAAGAGGTAACCGGATATCTAAACACTCCATAGCCTATATATTCATGCAATATATTAAAGACCAGATAACTAATGCCACTACCCACTATTAATGTAAGAACAAAAGCAATTAGAGCAAACCATATTCCTTCAAAGGTGATCAGCCATTTAATCTGCTTCTTCGTCGCGCCAATAGATGCTAGAACAGCAAACTCCTGTTTTCTGGATACAATGCTTACTAATATAGTGTTAATAAAATTCAAAACACCGATGCTGCTTAAAATGATAATGATAACAATAGAAAGATTGGAAAAAGACTGCTTTAAGTCAGCAAACGCTTTTGCCTGTTCAATTTTTGAGGTGCGTGAAATGCTGCTGTCTCCGCTTGTAAGGAGTTTGACCTCATTCAACACATCCTGTTCTTTTCCTTTTTGCGCATTAATCTTAATAGAGTAAATCACAGCATCAGAATGATATTTGTTGATAACATTATTTGACACAATTAGCCATGGAGCAGCACCACTATTCATAGCATCACGTTCAAACGTCATTTGACCGCCAATTTTCACCTTATAGCTCTTGTTGTTGTCAATTACCGTAAAGGGTATCTGTACACCTATTGGAATGCCATTCCCATTAATATCAGTTACCAATGCTATCTTCCCTTTGGAAAAGTCGCTTAAATTAATCGGGTTCTTAGCAGTACGGTTATACTCCTCCAGTTTTTTATCATCAATGCCGATCAATAAACCCCAAAAGTTAGTTTTAGGATCTTCCTCATAATGTTTTTTATCTCTGAGTTCCTCATTCACACCTGCACGAAATTCATTGTAATTTCGCAGCCACTCACCATGAGTACTATCTGAATAATGCTGGAAAATAGATACTACCGTCGTTCGTTCGAGTTCACGGATCCCGTTTACTGCGGAAATTTGCGACAACAACTCAGGAGTAAAGTGCTGCTCCTCTGTTGGATTAAAACTGGCTCTGGTCATTTGGTTATACATAGCAATGTCGTATTTAACCTCTGCATTGATGTATTCCTCCGCACTGAAGGATTTTAGAAATGTGGAAAGCACCACAAGTGCAGTGCTGCCTAAGAAGAGCGTTAACACAACAAAAAGCAATCTTTTTTTACTACGGAGTATATTTTTTAACGACATATACGGTATTTTCGCGCCATGTCTACCTCTTGAATTTTGTTTTCCGGATTGTGTATCAGTATGTTTCGACGCTTCAATCGGAGAAATTCTCCCTGCCTTCTTTGCAGGTGCTCTATAGCTTAAAAATAGAGTTAACGCTGAGAAAAATAGGGCCAAGAGCAACACCCATAAGTTGACTTGCCTATCTATGGATGAGAAACCCTCATACGAAGATAAGGCAAGCGGCACTACGTAAAATGAAAGCCCCCATCCCAACAGCATCCCCACAGGCAGGGCAAAAAAGGCTACTTTAGCAACACTGTAATAGACAATTTGCTTGATTTGCGCACTAGTCATTCCCAGCATTTTCAGCAGCCCATAAAATCGTACGTCTCGAGTAATAGAGATATACGCAACGTTGAAAATAATAAGGTATCCATCAAACATAAAAAACAAAACCATTATTACTGCAACCAGTGAATCCTTGACATTCATATTCAATTTACCGTCATATGAAGGAATCAACTGCTGATTTCCATCCAAATCAATGGAGGCTCGAATCTGCTCGATTTTATCGTGATAATGTCTGGTATCTTTAAATAATAACCCTACAAGATTCGGCACTTCCTGCGGATGTTCTCTTAAAAATGTTTCTGAAAAAAAGACAATTCGATTGTTTTCAGAATTGATATTTACCGTGTCCTCATAGAATCCAGACAGAGTAAAGGGAAGGCTCTGAACCTCTGCGTCGCCGTTTTTTGAAATATCACTGATAGCAACAGACAATGAAACCTCCATTCCAGTCTGCGGCTTTGAGTATCCCAACCTATTCAACAGCCATGTTGACATCATGATTTCATTGCCTTTAGCAGGATAGGTACCCTGCATATTATCTACAAGTGATCCGCTATATTCCTCCCAATTTGTAGAACTGATCATCTGTATATCAATCCCAGCCTGTCCCTTATTATTGACAAGTGATCCCATTTTGGTTTGAATATTCATTTCAGGCTTTAAAATATCAAATTTACTTAATAAATCTAATTGATTCTGTGTTGGACGACTCAAAATAACATTAGCACTTGTCCCGGTTTCTTTCATTTCTTGATGTTTAGATAATTTCAAGTAACTGTAAAATGTGCTGCAAGCTGCTGTAATCAGAATGGTCGTAAGAATGATGGCGCATGCCAATATAATATTTCTGGTTTTGTTTGCCTTATAGTATCTCTGAAATAATTTTCGGATGACGGATGAAGAATGATTTCTATACATTTTTTCCCTCTCTAATCCACGATTTTCCCATCCTCCATACGGAGAATCCGATCAGCACGCAAGGAAATTTCGTTGTTATGTGTAATCATAATGATTGTTTGATTTAGTTGGTGACTAGTCATTTCCAGCAGCTTGATTACCTCTTCACTTGTTTGACTATCCAAATTTCCAGTGGGCTCATCGGCAAGGATAATAGCGGGCTTCATCGCTAAAGCCCTTGCAATTGCTACACGCTGTTGTTGGCCCCCAGACAAATTGTTGGGTAAATTATTCAGCTTCTCCTTCAGTCCTAACATCCTTACAATGATGTTCACATACTCCTTATCCACCTTGTTTCCATCAAGTTCAATCGGCAGAACGATATTCTCGTAGACATTAAGTATCGGCATTAGATTATAATTTTGAAAAATGAACCCGATATTTTTACGTCTAAAAATCGTAAGCTGATCACTGTTCATCTTTGACAGTTCTTTCCCATTCACTTCTACGGTGCCAGAGGTAGGATTATCAAGGCCCCCGAGCATATGCAGTAGCGTAGACTTACCGCTGCCGGAAGTCCCAACGATAGCCACAAATTCACCTTGCTCCACACTCATTGTTATGCCATCCAACGCTTTGACAGGGTTTGGTTCACTACCGTAATACTTTCTCAAGTCGTTAGCTTTTAATATACTCATGCACAACCCCTCTATTTCTTTAGAATATCTGATTCTTCATGTGTCATACCGTCGTGAAATTTCTTGCAATACCAATAACTAGAATAAATAGTGTGTGCTTCGACATTTTTTTCCAAGATCCACTTTATTCCATTAATTTACTATTTTATATAAAAAAATTCGTTTACAATGTTTTTTTTGAGGACTATACTAACTATTTGTTCTAGAAAATTACATTTAATATACAATAAAACATTTTTAAAGATTATAAAGAAAAGTCCACTTTCAACTGTCTACTAAATAAAAATCTCGCTTTCGAATAAATCCCGAGAATGTATAATGATCAAATAAGAAACAAAGGAGAATTACTATGAACATACTGATCGTTGAGGACGACCGTAGTTTAAATAAAGGGATCGCTCTCACTCTTTCTCAAAACAATGTCATGATCCATCAAGCCTACGATATTGCCGCGGCGGAGCATATTTTCGCAGTTAACCCTATTGATCTCATCATTCTGGACATCAATCTGCCAGACGGCAGTGGACTGGATTATTGCGAGCAACTTCGCAAGACCTCACGCGTACCCATTATTTTCCTAACCGCCAATGATATGGAGTCCGACATTATCACCGGTTTTGCATTGGGGGGCGATGACTATATCACTAAACCATTCAGCCTAATGGTGCTTCGCGCCAGAGTAATGGCAGTGCTCAGAAGAACGGAATCACTAGGGACTGGAAAAATAACATTGGGTCCCTTAGAACTCGATTTTGAGAAACTGGAGTACAGCAAAAATAAACAATCGCTCCAGCTGAGCAAAACTGAGCAAAAACTGCTGCGGCTGCTGGTGACGAATACGGGCAATATTTTGACCCGAGAACAGCTGATAGACAAGATCTGGAGCAAGGATGCCGAATTTGTGGATGAAAACGCATTGACAGTAGCCATCAAACGGCTGCGTGCTAAACTTGAGGATGACCCGGCAGCACCCAAATATATCAAGACCATTTACGGACTTGGATACATGTGGACTGAAGGGCAAAAACCATGAAAACCAATAGCCCACCTGCTAATTTCAAGCAAATTCATAGGCTCTTTTTACTGATCATCCTTATACTAGTAGCCTGTTTTATCGGCAGTATAATGTTTCTGTACGGGTTCGACCCCACTCTGCTCCAACTGACTTCTCTATTTATCATCTGTATATTAGCGACAGGAGCCGTATGGGTCTGGTTATGGAACCGCCAGATCGCAATCTATATACAGACCTTGGACACTGCGATTGAACGGGCTATACATGACCTGCCGCCACTCACTAACTATGAAGAAACCGCTCTGTCTTCGATGGAACATAAACTAAAGCGGTATATAGGGATGGCTAAGGCGAATGAACGAAATATCCAAACAGAGAAAAACAAAATAAAAGAGCTGATCTCGGATATCTCCCATCAAACCAAGACCCCCCTCTCTAATATCATGGTATTCAGTCAGTTGCTCGAAGAGATGCCCGGACTAAATGAGAATGTCCGGCACTACATACAGCATATTAAAGCGCAGTCAGATAAGTTGGATTGGCTGATTCAGTCTCTAATCAAATTATCACGTTTGGAAACAGGAATGATCTCCCTACAGCAGATTGAGGCGAAACCGCTCATACAAACTCTGACGCAGGCTTTATCCCAGATTTATGCACAAGCGGAAAACAAACAAATTACGATCAATATTGACTGCGGGACACACATCTTAGCCTGCCACGATGTCAAATGGACAAGTGAAGCACTATTCAACCTGCTCGAGAATGCTGTGAAGTACACACCGCATAACGGACAAATTTCCGTTCTTGCTGAAAGCAACGAGATGTTCACCTGTCTCCACCTTACCGATACTGGACTTGGAATCCCCAGCGAAGAAATCCCTCACATCTTTAAGCGGTTTTACCGAGGAAAGCAAGCGCGTGAATTCGAGGGGGTCGGCATCGGGTTGTTTTTGTCCAGAGAGATTATCACGGCGCAAGGCGGCCATATCAACGTCATTTCTGAAACTGGAAAAGGTACAACTTTCTCTGTTTACCTGCCCCAGCGCTGAAATAGAATGTGTCATTATGGTCAGAATTCAGACACTCTCCTGTCAGATTGATTTGCTACCCTTAAATCATGGACAAACAGATCTCATTGGAGGGGAAGAGTTATGCCGATTCTACAGACTGAAAATTTAAAAAAACACTATGGAAAGGTTGGCTCAAGCGTTAAGGCTTTGGACGGTATATCACTGTCAGTGGATAAAGGGGAGTTTGTCGCCATTGTCGGCACTAGCGGCAGCGGCAAAAGCACTCTTCTTCATATGCTTGGCGGATTAGATCGGGCAACAGAGGGCAAGGTTTACGTGGACGGGAACGATATTTTTGCGATGAGTGATGAGAAGCTGACCATTTTTCGGCGCAGATCGGTGGGGTTTGTTTTTCAGAATTACAATTTGGTACCCATACTAAATGTGCGGGAGAATATTGTGCTGCCCATTGAACTGGACGGTGGCAAAATTGACGAAACTTATCTTGATCTAATCATCCGCACTTTAGGCTTGCAGGAAAAGATGAATACTCTACCTTCTAATCTGTCTGGCGGACAGCAGCAACGGGTGGCAATAGCCAGAGCATTGGCGACCAAACCTTCAATCATCTTAGCAGATGAACCTACAGGTAATCTGGACAGCAAAACAAGCCAAGAAGTGCTGATTTTACTTAAACAGATGAGTGAAAAATTCAACCAAACCATTGTGATGATCACACACAATGAACAAATTGCTCAAACTGCTGACCGTATTATCCGTATTGAAGATGGCGTCATTTTCACTGGCTCACTCCGTAGCTCCGGAGTGAGCCAGCCATGATCAGCACGAATAACCATAAGACCATTGCTACTTTAGCCAAAAAAAGCCTCAAAGCCAACCGTGCTCGCAATTTCACTATCATCTGTGCCATCGTACTGACTACGCTTTTGATCACCAGCGTGTTTACCTTGGCGCTCAGTATTAACAAATCGATGCAACGCGCACAAATGCAGACTACCGGCAGCGATTATCATGGAAGCTTCAAATATCTGAATCCTGCCGAGTTGGAGAAGCTGAAGAATCAACCATCCATCAAAGAGTATGGCGTCTTCCTTAAGGTTGGCGATATAAGCACCAGTCTGTTCAAGAATCACCGGGTAGAGGTCCTTCGAATTGACGAGAATTATGCCAAACACGGTTTTATCAACTTTATAGCCGGCGGACTGCCCTCCCAAGAGAATGAAATCGTCCTAAATACTTGGGCGCTTGACTTGCTAGGAGCAAAACATGAGTTAGGCCAGACTGTGAAGCTGGATATAGACATTGGTGAAAAAGTCATAAGCCAAGACTTTAAGCTCTCCGGATATTACGAAACCGATCAAAATTTGGCGATGTCAGGATTGGCTTTTGTATCCGAAGCATTTACACAGAAGAACATTTCCCATATTGACCCGGACATCTCTGAGGCAACGGGTTCTTATGTGAACACCGCAGGTCTAGGGGTGATGTTTAATAATTCTTATAATATTGAACAGAAGGTACAAAAGATTTTGACGGACACCGGCCTGGATGTACCTTATGGTGTCAATCCGGCTTATACAAGTGTTTCTCTCTCCGATAATCTACTGAATATCATTCCTTATGCAGTTGTCATTCTTATCACCATGCTGAGCGGCTATTTACTAATCTACAATATCTTTTTTATTTCCGTCGTGCGGGATGTCAAATTTTACGGGCTGCTAAAGACCATCGGTACCACACCCCGACAACTGAAAAAGATCATCTCCATTCAGGCCCGGTCACTTTATCTCGTCGCATTGCCTTTTGGATTGGGGTTCGGGTATCTGCTAGGTCTGCTGATTCTCCCTATGGCCTCCTCATTTTTAAACGGTTCTACTGATAATGTCTATTCTGCTAGCCCGTGGATATTTATTGGTGCAGCAGCATTCTCGTTTATGACAGTATGGATCGCCGCAAGCAAACCGGGCCGAATGGCTTCGCGAACCTCGCCGGTAGAGGCTGTAAAATTTGCCGGAGTCAGCAGCGGTGGAAAACGGAATGCCAAAAAATCAAAACATGGCGCAAAACTTCACAACATGGCGTTCTCCAACCTGTTCAGAAGCAAAAAGAAGCTGATCCTGATGCTCTCTTCACTCTCCTTGAGTATCATCTTGTTCAGTACCATTTTTACAGTAATTTCCTCACTGGATGTGAATAAATATCTGCGTGCCTTTATCTCCGGTGATTTTGTGGTTCAGAATGAAGTGCTAGTCAGTATTACAGGACCTCGAGACGGTGATCCATATAAGCTTTCAGAGGAATTCGCCAACAATCTAAGTAAAATTGACGGTGTAGAAACTGTTGATAAGGTTTACCACAGATATGTTCCATCTCCTGTCGATGATGCTGTCCGGGCTATTTTGGAGCCAATGGCAGCTGCTGACCCACATCCTTATCTTCTCTCCACTTTAGATAAGGGGGGGATGGTCTACAATCATTTATATGGATTAGATCCGGGCTGGTATGATCTTGTGGACAAGGATATTATTGAAGGGGAGTTTAACAGGCAGAAGTTTGCTTCAGGAAAATATGCGGTCATATCTGAGGCCATGTTTATAGAAGAAGATAGCTACCGCACCTATTATCATCCTGGAGATACAGTCACTTTCGAGAAGTCGGATAAATCTTATGAAGTGATGGCAGTAGTAAAACATGATGCAGTATATGCTGCCACAACAAAATCTTACTCTATGTTAGGTTACAACATCTTCCTCCCTGCTTCGGAGCTGCAGAAGGAAATGCCGAAGGGTACAGATCCAGCCAATATCGTTTCAGCCACACTACATGTCGATCCGACTAAGCTGGACCAGGTAGAACAAGTGGTCAAAGCTTTAACAGATTCAACTGATGAATTAACTTTAAAATCAAGGGAGGATTACAAGGATGAGCTCGGTGGATTCATTCGCATTTTTCAAACCGTCGGGTATGGGCTTAGCCTGGTCATTGCTCTAATCGGGGTGCTGAATTATATCAACACTGTACTCACCGGGGTAGTCTCCCGCCGGAATGAACTTGCCATGCTGGAGAGTATTGGCATGACCAAAAAGCAGCTAAAACGTATGCTGATCCTTGAAGGATTCTACACCGTTTTGCTAACCGTCCTCATAACCTCAACATTAGGTGTATTGCTGACCTATAACCTTTCCAAAAACATCACGGAAAATATGGCCTTTATGGTATTTCAGATGAGTTGGCTGCCGTTTATCCTCACCGTTCCTATTTTGTTAATTCTCGCTTACACAGTGACACTGAGAGCCTATAAAACGTTATCCCAAGCATCCATTGTGGAACGGCTGAGAGAAGCCGAGTAATGTAAGACACACCTAAATACTCCTATTACAAAAAGGGCAGCCCGGTAAATATCGCCGGGCTGCCCTTTTTTATAGATCCATATTCAGCTTATTTAAACGCAGGCAACGCAATATCCGCGTAATTATCCTCAAGGAACTTTTTCACTTCAGGACCGCTGATCCGTTTAGCCAGCTTTTGAATGGCGTCAGAGTCCTTGTTATCTTCACGTGCCACCAAAGTAATTGTGAATTCGGAATCTTCGCCTTCCGTAATCAGTGCATCTTTCTTCGGTGTCAATCCTAGTGGGCTCGCATAAGCCGGAGTCATGGCTACCAGATCGCCATCATCAAGCATACGGGCCAGCATTAGGAGATCGACTTCTTCAAACTTGAATTTTTTTGGATTTTCAGTAATGTCTGCTTGTGTGGCTTGAATGCCTACGCCTTCTTTTAGCTTAATAAGATCAGCTGCAGCGAACATTTGCAATGAACGGCCGATGTTAGATGGATCATTAGCCATTACAAGCGTAGCCCCTTCAGGAAGATCAGCTATAGTCTTATAACGTTTGGAGTATCCGCCATAAATAGCGTCATAAACAGGCTGTACCTCTACCAGATTAGAGCCTTTGCTTTCATTATATTGCTTCATATAAGGAACGTGTTGGAAAAAGTTAGCGTCTACTTCTTTATTAGCCAACGCCTCATTAGGCTGCACATTATCAGAGAGAACAACGATCTCCAGATCAATGCCATCTTCCTTCAGGAGCGGCTTCACAATATCCAGAATTTCTGTCATAGGTGGGATCAGTGTAGCGATCTTTAATTTGGTTAACTCATCATTACTACCTTTTGCAGTATTGTTCTCGGCTGCTTTATTAGAGCCACAACCCGCTACGACCAATACCATTAATGTAAGCACAAGTATCATTGATTTTTTCATTAGTACTACTAACCCCCAGTTTATATATTGAACTATTTTGTATTACCGCTTATCCAACAGCCTTGCGATAGTCCCCCCGGTGAACTGAACCAATTGGACTAATACAATCATCACTAGAATGGCATAGATCATCACTTCCGTCTCAAAACGCTGATAACCATAACGGATAGCGAAATCACCAACCCCTCCCCCACCAACAACTCCCATCACGGTCGAGAAGGAGATAAAGCTAATTGTAGAAGTAGTAAGTCCAAGGACTAGACCCGAACGAGCTTCCACATACAGAAATTTAAAGATCAAGCCCAGCTTCGAGGCTCCCATCGATAATGCTGCTTCAATGACCCCTTTAGGAACCTCCAGCAACGACTGCTCCACTAACCGAGCATAATAGGCAATAGCGATTATAGATAATGGAACCGCTGCTGCAATCGTACCAATGGCGGTCCCGACCAGGAAACGAGTGACTGGAATTAGCGCAACGACCAGCAGCAGGAACGGAAAAGAGCGGATAATATTAACGATACTGTTGAGCACCAGAGACAACGTTGTATTCTCATAAAGCTGCCCTTTTCGGAAAAAAAACAACAAGGTACCCAGTGGAAGCCCCAGCAGCACGGCCGCTCCAACAGAAATACCAACCATCACAAAGGTTTCACCAATCGAATCCCACATCTGTGCCTGATATTGAAGTACACTATCAAACATGATCTTCCCCCGCTTTACCAAGAATCTGATCGCGGTATGTCCCGGTAGTGGCTGCCGCTGGACGGAATTCACCGTCTTCACGAGAGAACGAATCTACAATGCGCCCTTTTTCCATCACCGATACATGAGTACATATGCTTTTGACAACATCCATCTCATGCGTAACAATGACAACCGTTACTCCAAGACTTGAATTCACATGCTTCAGCACGTTCAAGATATCTGTAGTGGTTCCAGGGTCCAGGGAGGACGTTGGCTCGTCACACAGTAATATTCCCGGACTGTTCGCTAGCGCGCGGGCAATCGCAACACGCTGACGTTGTCCTCCGCTGAGCTGTGCCGGATATTGTTTTGCCTTATCTGCCAGTCCAACAAAATCCAGACACTCCTTCACACGCTTCATTCGTTCATGCTTTGGGACATCTGCCAGCTCCAGCGGGATCGAAACATTCCGCTCTACAGTGACGTTATAAACAAGATTAAATTGTTGAAAGATCATTCCAATCTTTTGCCTTGCTTTACGCAGTGCTTTACTAGGCATTTCGGTCAGGTTGTGGCCATCTACGGTAACCGTTCCCTCATCCGGCTGTTCCAGAAGATTCATCAGTCGCAGCAGCGTAGATTTCCCCGCACCACTCTCACCAATGATCCCATGAATGGATCCCTGCTTTACCTCCAGCGATACCTCATCTACAGCCTGATAGATGCCTTCCTTCAGCTTGTACCCTTTACTTACCCGACTCAGCGACAGTATTAGAAGCTCCCCCTTCCTTTCCCTTATATAATGAACCTCCATCAAGTGAGACATTGTATTACAATTTTCTAAAATCTGTTTTATTAAAAATCTCCTTAAATAATAAGACATTTCTTCTGCTGTGTCATCATTTTTCTTTAAATGATATACCAGGAAGGTTGATGAAAACCTAAAACCCCTTTATACCGGGCTCTTTTTACACATTTATTAATAAAATAAAAAGGGTTAGCAAAGATAATCCTTCCCTCTTGAAATCATGATTCTCCTATTGCCCCACCACTAAACGCTCCACTGTTAATATAGCCATATTTGGTTTTTTTAAGTGTATGAAATGCAGTTAAAGCTACATTTGGTTCGTTGGAGTGTGATTAAAGACCTGCTGTTACACAAAAAAAGATGTCTAAGCCAATAGCTTAAGACATCCCATAATTCATATAGTAATCCCTGAATCCCTGATCTATCGAGTCCCATACTCGCTAAATCTTTTATGCCTTTTCGCCAAGCTCTCTGCGAATCTTCAAGAACACTTGGTAGCTGCGTTCCGCACATTCCGAAATCGCTATCGGATGAAATCCGGGCAGATCGGCATATAACGTATCGTGAAGCGGTTCGATCCATGAAGCCGGCAACTTACTTGCTCCAAGCTTCGCTCCCATAATTGAGCCCACAGTAGCCCCGTTACAGTCTGTATCCATTCCACCATATACGGAAGTGACAACTGTTTTTTCAAAGTCATTCCCGCCATAAACAAGCGACGCAGCTACAAGAGCAGCATTATTATTTGTATGGACTGCATCATAGTGGCTAAAAGTATCCCAAATGTTACGAACCAACTCCCGCTCACTTTTGGCCTTCTGCGCAATATCTATCCCCCGCAAAACATCACTGGCCAAACGACTGGTACGCGGAATCTCACTAAGGCCTATCTCTAGGATCCGTTCATTATCCTTCTCTGCAAAAGCTGCCGATATCATCGCCGCATTCAACATCTCACCGTAGATACCATTTTTCACATGTGAAAATGAAGCGTCGCGCCAGCCTAGTTCTGCCGCAAGCTCAGGATAACCTGCTGCGCCATAAGCCAGTCCATCTGCGCGTATAGCGGCACCAATCCACTCGCGGTAAGGGTTTAAGTGCATCCGCACTCTTTCCTGCCGCACCAGCCAATCCGCAGGCTTCTCGCCATGCAGATGAGAGGTCTCCTGCGCAAAATTCATATATGACTGTGTCTCCGCCGTGCACACCTGACTATATGTTAAATGTGTATGCCACAGCTTTCCGATATCCCAAGAATCCCAGTTCAGACCCTTCTGCTCCAGCAGCATAAGACCCAGGACAGTGTAGCGAATATCGTCATCGCTTTCCATATACTTGATCGTCTCGCGGGTACTCGCATATGTCCATTCACTTAAGCCAAGACCATATTCAGCCTCTGCCCGTGAATGCCCAGGCGTATAGCCAGTAATTGGCCAGGCGTCCGCACCCTGAAACCATAGCTCAATATTCTCCCAGCCCGAACGGCCATCTTTCCCATAGAGATAGTCCCAATACTCCAGCGGTTTCCCGAGTGCGCAGCCGACACTTCTACCGAGCCAGGCTCCATAGAACTTATCTCTCCATTCTGCCTCGCTCCAGTCCGCCTCAAGCTTACGTGGACCTTCTGGACGTAGTTGACGAATCTCCTCCAGAGAGGATGGCTCTTGATACGGAAAATCCTCACTAATCGTAAGCTCCATTAGCTCATTGTATACCTGCATCAGCTTGAGCTCATCGGCACCAGCAGCCGCTAGCTTATCCGCGAACCCATCAATCTCGCAACCTTCTTCTCCACGCTGAGCAATTTCAAACTGCACGGTCTCTTGAAGTCTCTCCCATCCTGCCATAGGCTACTTCCCTTCAGCCGCTAGCAGCAGCTCTTGATCAAGCTTTTCCAGTGAATCAAAGATCAGCTTCATAAATGCTTCCCGGTCAACGCCCACCAATACTTGTACATTCGCTGGACGATCCGTCTTTTTCCGTCTGTCTGCAACTGTCATTCCCCGCGTCAGCTTGCCTTCGGTCTCCACCGTTACATATAGATGCTCAGATTCAAATAGTTCCGGATGCAGCAGCCAGGCAACAGCACATGGATCATGCAGCGCACTGCCGACATAGCCCATTTTTTTACCGTAAATCGAATAGAAATCCAGCAATTCTCCGACCATTGTAGACACTGGTCCCCGCTCTTTCAATGCTAGGATCTCATCTTCAAAAATAGCAGCCTTATCGGTCACATCCAGACCACTCATTGTGATCGGAATCCCCGACTCAAACACAATACGGGCTGCTTCAGGATCTACATAGATATTAAACTCCGCAGTAGAGGTGACATTCCCATAAGAGATACCTCCCCCCATCAGTGAGATTTTTTCAATTCTGTCTTTAATCTCTGGATAAGCCGTGATTAGCAGTGCGATATTTGTTAAAGGAGCCATCGGCACGAGCGTAATCTTCTCCTCTGAAGAACGGATGATATTCAGCATAAACTCCACAGCACCCTGCTCTACAGGGCGGAATTTACTTGGAGGCAAAAGCGGCCCATCCATGCCCGATTCACCATGCGCTTCCTCACCTGTAACAAGCTTGCCGAACAGTGGGCCAGCAGCCCCTTTAGCTACAGGAATGTCAGCATTCACGAAGCTGATCACCTTCAGGGCGTTTTCCGTGATTTTATCTAAAATTTGGTTTCCACCAACCGTTGTAATCCCGCGCAGATCTAACTTCTCCGAATTTGCTATGGCAAGCAGTATCGCTATTGCGTCATCATGCCCTGGATCGCAGTCAATAATAATAGGTGTTGGCATAGTTACTCACTCCTTGTCTGTGTATCAATCATTTCAATCGCTATTTAACTAGCGGACTTTTAAGTTTTTTATTCTTTTTTCGTGTCTCAGATACTGCGTAGATCACAAGTCCAATTACTGTGGCTACATAAGGAAGAGTGGCGATTAGCTCCGCAGGAATCTTTAACACCTGTAGCGCATTCGACAATGCATCTGCAGTACCAAATAATAAAGAGGTCAGCGCCGTGCCTACGGTCGTACTTCTTCCCATCGACTCAGCGGCAATGGCAATCCAGCCCCGGCCAGCGATCATATCGCGGGTAAACAGTGACAAATACCCCATCGACATATAAGCACCGCCTAAACCGGCAAAAAATCCGCTAAGCAGCAAAGCCATATACTGTATTTTTACAACACTTACACCCACGGATTGAGCCGCATGTGGATTTTCACCCACTGAACGAATGCGCAGTCCAAGCGGTGTACGGTTTAATAGATAGTAGACAACAAACACAGCCAATATAGAAACATACGTCAGTATGTGATGCCCCGATAAAATAGGTCCAAGCACCGGGATATCCTTCAACAAAGGAATCTGGACACTAGGCAGAACTTTACTCGCCAGAGAAGTGGAAGAACCCTTGTCGCCACTAAGCAGATAGAGGATAAACACAGTGCCTCCCGAAGCGAACATATTAATGGCCACACCCCCGAGAATGATATGTGTTTTGAATTTCAGGGTGAAAAAAGCTAATATTCCAGCGATCAATGTTCCAGACAGCACCGCCCCAAGCAGACCTACCCACGCGCTATGCGTATAGCTGCTTATGATGACACCCGCTAAAGCGGCAACAAGCATAATGCCCTCCATCCCAATGTTAATGATCCCTGCACGATTGGAGATAAGTGCGCCGAGCGCAGCGAACAGAATCGGAGTCGTCACGCGAAGGACAGAGAACGCAAAGTCAGTTGTAAAAATCACATCAAACAAACTGTTCACGCTTCCTTCGCCTCCTTCAAGAGCATCCGATTTTTCCAGAACTTCAGAAATTGCTCAGCCGAAATCAGAAGAATGATAATTGCCTGTATAATTGAGATCATCTCTGAAGGTACATCAGACAGACGAGCCATCATGTCAGCCCCAATTCGAATGTACGCTAGGAATAATGCAGAGCCGATTACGGACAGCGGATTATTTTTGGCTAACATCGCTACAAGGGCACCATCCAAACCATAACCAGGCAGTGACGTCCATTGGAAACGGTTATACATCCCCAGCACTTCTACGGAGCCCCCCATACCTGCGATAAAACCTGCAATCAAGTGGACGAGAATAATAACCTTGGCTGTCTTCATACCGGAATAACGGGCAAAGTCCCGGTTGATGCCTGTCATGCGCAGCTCATATCCCCATTTCGTTTTGTATAGGAATAGATGAGCTGCAATAATAAGCACGATAACGATAATAAGACCGGTATGAATACGGGTGCCCGAGACCATTTTACTCAGCAGTGCCGTTTTCTCGAATTTGTAGGATACATTGGCAAAAGCTTTAGCATCACGCAGATGATAGTTCAGTAGGTATAGCCCTACTCCGAACAAAATATTATTGAACATTAAGGATGTAACCAACTCATTAGCATTCCATTTTGCCTTCAGAATACCAGGTATTGCCGAGAGCAACGCTCCTACAATTGAACCTGCAGCAATAGCTACCATCGGATGCAGCCAGCCGTCCAGCGTTAAATGAATAGCCAATACGGAAGTTACAACACCGGAGAAATAGAAAATCCCTTCAGCTCCCAGGTTGAACATATTGGCTCGAAACAACAAGGATACTGCCAACCCAGTGAACATGAGCGGAATCGCCATCTCAATCACATTACCAATATGACCTTTACTGGATAACGGCTCTAATAGGAATATACCAATCGTCTTCACAGGCTGATTACTGACCAAAGAGATGATCAGAAAGGCAATAGCGAGTGCAATAACGATTACCGCCGATGTCCGAATGTACTCAAAATATTTAACTTTAAACATGATTTACGGCCCTCCCGATGTGCTCCTCGTCCTGTCGATGAATCCCCAGCATATAAAGACCTAATTCTTCCTCACTAACCTTAGAGGGCTCCTCGAAAAAGGCAACAATCTTACCCTCGTACATTACTAACAGACTATCGCTGATCTCCAAGATCTCATTCAAATCTGCCGACACTAGCAAAATCGCGCAATCGTCTGAACGTAATTCCAACAACTTTTGATGTATGAACTGGGCTGCGCCTATATCCACACCCCGTGTCGGCTGTTCTGCAATAAGCAGCTGCGGTTCAGTCGAACACTCTCTAGCTACGACTACCTTCTGCATGTTACCACCTGACAACATTCCTATGGGCTGAGAAGGTCCTGAACAGCGGACTTTAAATTCCTCTACAAGGGATACTGCTAGCTTGGCAATTCGTGAGCCATTCAAAAAAAGACCTTTATTCATTGCTTTTGTACGATACTGAGTAGATAGCAGATTATCAGCTATGCTTGCTTCACTAGCGATCCCTTGCCGCATCCGATCCTCCGGTATATAGGAAACGCCTAGCTTACGAATATCCAAAATATCCGATTCACGGATATCCTTTCCCTTCACTAGTACAGAGCCCTGACTTGAGACACCTCTCAAGCTACCTGTAAGAGCTTCAATGAGCTGTGTCTGCCCGTTGCCTTCTACACCAGCAATCCCAACGATCTGCCCACCACGTACCGCAAAATTGATATCCGACAATAATGCTTTGCCATCTGCATCATTCACACTGAGTCCCTGCACCGTTAGTATTGGCTCACTAACAGCCAGAATCTCTTTGTCATATTTCAGCACGACGTCTCTGCCGACCATTAGTCGCGAGATTTCCTGTTCTGTCACATCCTGTGTTTGAAAAACACCTTCACTACGGCCGCTGCGCATAATCGTAATTCTGTCGCAAATCGCTTTGACTTCCTTTAATTTGTGCGAAATAAAAACTATCGTATGGCCCTGTTCCCTTAATTGCTTAAGCTCGCGGAACAATTCCTCTGTTTCCTGTGGAGTCAACACCGCAGTTGGCTCATCAAGCACCAGAATTTTAGCACCACGCAGCAGCGCCTTAAGAATCTCAACCTTTTGTTTCATCCCAACTGTAAGATCCTCTACTTTTGCCTTTGGATCCACTGCCAGATTGTATTTCCTTGCGGTCTCTTCCGTCATGCGCACAGCCTCGGCATAATTAATGCCAACTCCTCTGCGCGGCTCCATACCCAGCACCATATTCTCTGCCACCGTAAAAGAAGGTACCAACATGAAATGCTGGTGGACCATGCCGATGCCTCTATCAATGGCGTCCTGAGCGGATTGCAGCTTTACTTTTTCACCCTTGATATAGATCTCGCCTTCACTTGGCTCTTCCATGCCGAACATAATCTTCATTAAAGTCGATTTACCTGCACCGTTCTCACCTGCAATCGCATGTATTTCTCCCTCACGTAAAGAAAAATGCACGTCTTTATTTGCAACGACGCCATTGGGATATACCTTGGTAATTCCCCGCATTTCCAGCAGAGCTGTGTACATAGGTCTCAACGCCTTTCAACTTGGAGGTCTGCAAAAATATACAGCTGGAATTCCCCTGACTAGAAGAATCTCCAACTGTAGGTTTAACTCTATAGAACTGATCTTAAGATTTAAAGCTTAAGGCTTAACTGCGTTACGAATAGCTTCTACCTCTGCGGTTTCCATCCCCATCGCATTATCCACTTTAACTTCTTTATTGATCAGCTTTTGCTTCACTTCTTCAACCTTGGCCTGAAGATCAGCCGGGAATACATTTTTATAAATATCATTCTCAGCAATACCTACACCATCATCTACAAAGCTCAATACATCACGTTTGCCCATTTCTAGCGTACCCTCTTGCAATCTCTTCACTGCACCTAGAATAGCCGTATCAATCTTTTTAATAGATGAAGTAACGATTAGATTTGCTTTTTCACTATCCGTATCGTTAATCAACATTGCCTGATCGGAGTCTACACCAATTGCATATTTTTTCTTCTCTTTAGCTGCGTCAAAGATCCCAAGACCTGTACCCCCAGCCACGTTAAAAATAACATCCACACCGGAGTTATATTGAATTAGAGACAGCTCCTTACCTTTTGCAGGGTTAACAAAATCACCAGCGTACGACACAGCCACTTTTACATCAGGATCAACGTACTGAGCACCTTGAATGTAACCGACCAAGAAAGCATTAATCCCCGGAATATCCATACCGCCGACAAACCCAATCACATTCTCAGGGGTAGCATTCGGCATATCCGATTGTGTAGCTAATGCTGCTACGGCACCTGCCAAGAAAGATACTTCATTTGTCGCATAAGACATGTTGTACATGTTATCTGGTGCTTCATCGATGTCGGTATCATAATTAATGAATTTTTTGTCTGGATACAATTCTGCCGTTGCATTAAACATCTCTGTAATTTCAGAACCGCCAGAAATAATTACATCCCAATCCTCGGAAGCGATATCGTTAAATGTAGGCTCCCATTTCGTTTTATCAACGCCCATTTCAACAACCTTTGTTACTGCACCAAGTTCATCCTTAACCTTTTGCAAGCCGTTATTAGCGGAATCAAAAAATGATTTATCCCCAAGTGTCCCCGGAATCAGCAATACAACCTTGAGTTTATCCCCTGCACCTGTTTCTCCGCCTTCGTCCGCTTTGGATCCAGTATTCGTTGAAGAACCATTATTGGACGTGTTATTCCCACATGCTGTGACCAGAACCATCACCATTAATAACAACAAAGAAAGAACTTTTTTATTCATTACTCTATTCCACCCCTAATTTTAGTTGGTTAGTAATCCGCAGAATCCCATCTTCACCCATTGTATAATTCACGGTTCAAATGGAAATTCTCTTTTTTCCAAATAAAGTATCATTAAAAGTAATAAACTTAACGTTTAGGCTCAAAAATAGCAATAAAAATACCATTATTATTAATAATCCGCTTTATTTCCGAACGAGATGGCCAGTCAGGTTGCGAACTTTCGGATTTATTGATACGATCATAACAAATATTATTAAAAATAATTATATGATTTCGGTCATTGTTTTGTACGATTCGGCTAAAACATAAGTATTGGAGGATCATCATGGATCGTGTTCTATATATTGTAAGTGCCACACATGAGCTAAATACTTATATCCCTCCACACCAGCATGAATGCTACGAACTAGTCTATTATTTACAGGGGGTAGGGACAACCAATGTTGGCCCACGAAGTTACCATTTTCGCTCCTCTTCTTTCGCGCTTGTGCCACCCAATCATAAACATGACGAGCACCACCGTGAGGATGCAAATGTATTATTTGTAGGCTTCCACTCAGAACACCCCAATATGAGTAATCTGCTCGGCGTATATGAAGATGATAAAGATCAGACCGTTCTTCAAATCCTGCTGCGAATGAAAGCAGAGTTTACACGCAAGCAAGACGGATTCTCTGAGCTTCTAAACCTACAAATGAGCGAGATTACCGTCCATCTTATGAGGCTTCTTAGTGCCTCTGGATATCAATCCCCAACAGAAGATCGAGTACAATATGTCCTTAATTATATGAATGAGCATTATCGCCATAAATTGTCCGTCGAAACACTATCAGAAATGTCCGGATATAGTTACGATCGTTTTCGCCATCTATTTAAAGAACGTTTCGGGTCTTCACCCCTGCGGTATTTGCTGTTAAAACGCCTGGATTATGCAAAATCTCTATTACGTCATACTCAGATGCAAATCTCTGAAGTATCTGCTGCTGCAGGTTTTGTGAACGATGCCCAATTCTGCAATATGTTCAAACGAGAAATAGGTCTTACCCCGCGAGCATTCCGCATTAATAATCAATCAGGTTAATCACTAATCAGATTAAAAAAAGCCGTTGAAATAGAGAAACTCTCTATTCAACGGCTTACTGCTGTAAACCCAAGGACATAAAGAAAAAGGTTTGTAAGATTGCTTATAAAAGCATTCTTACAAACCTTTTTAAGATACCGGCGAGAGGACTCGAACCTCCACGGTTTCCCACTCGATTTTGAGTCGAGCGCGTCTGCCATTCCGCCACGCCGGCACATATGAACTAAATGGAGGCGCCACCCAGATTTGAACTGGGGATAAAGCTTTTGCAGAGCTTTGCCTTACCACTTGGCTATGGCGCCATGAAAACTTGGAGCGGACGACGGGAATCGAACCCGCGACCCTCGCCTTGGCAAGGCGATGCTCTACCGCTGAGCCACGTCCGCATAAAATGGCTGGGGATATAGGATTCGAACCTATGAGTGACGGAGTCAAAGTCCGTTGCCTTACCGCTTGGCTAATCCCCAATAACATTTTAAAGTAAAATGGGGCGACTGATGGGTCTCGAACCCACGAATGCCGGAACCACAATCCGGTGCGTTAACCCCTTCGCCACAGTCGCCATATTAAGTTGATATTGTTGCCATTATTCATTTTAAAGTAAATGGGGCGGCCGATGGGTCTCGAACCCACGAATGCCGGAACCACAATCCGGTGCGTTAACCCCTTCGCCACGGCCGCCATATTAAACTTTAGAAAGAACTTGGCAGGGGCAGCAGGAATTGAACCCACACCAACGGTTTTGGAGACCGTTGTTCTACCTTTAAACTATGCCCCTAAAAACTGGTGGAGGATGATGGATTCGAACCACCGAACACTCACGTGAGCAGATTTACAGTCTGATGCGTTTGGCCACTTCGCTAATCCTCCAAGGATGGTGCCGGCGAGAGGACTTGAACCCCCAACCTACTGATTACAAGTCAGTTGCTCTACCAATTGAGCTACACCGGCATGGCACTCATTCTTTTGTGATGATAAATGGTGGCTCGGGACGGAATCGAACCGCCGACACGAGGATTTTCAGTCCTCTGCTCTACCGACTGAGCTACCGAGCCATGATGAAAATGGCGGAACCGACGGGATTCGAACCCGCGATCTCCTGCGTGACAGGCAGGCATGTTAGGCCAACTACACCACGGTTCCAAAAGATATAATTGCTTAAGTTAATTGGTTGCGGGGGCAGGATTTGAACCTGCGGCCTTCGGGTTATGAGCCCGACGAGCTACCGGGCTGCTCCACCCCGCGTCAGTAAGAAAGTGTTATGGTGGAGGCTGAGGGGATCGAACCCCCGACCCTCTGCTTGTAAGGCAGATGCTCTCCCAGCTGAGCTAAGCCTCCATAAACAACAATTGTTATTGTACCAAAGTCCACTAGGATAAATCAAGTGAAAATTTGGTGACCCGTATGGGATTCGAACCCATGTTACCTCCGTGAAAGGGAGGTGTCTTAACCCCTTGACCAACGGGCCATACTAATTAAAAATTTGTGGCGGAGAGAGAGGGATTCGAACCCTCGAGACGCTTGTGGCGCCTACACGATTTCCAATCGTGCTCCTTCGGCCAAACTCGGACACCTCTCCATATGGCTCCCCGAACAGGACTCGAACCTGTGACAACTCGATTAACAGTCGAGTGCTCTACCAACTGAGCTATCAGGGAATATTCATACCAGGCTTGATGCCTGAAAACTGAATCCGAAACGAATCTGCATTCTACGTATAGGATAAGCCCTCGACCGATTAGTATTGGTCAGCTCCATGCATTACTGCACTTCCACCTCCAACCTATCTACCTCGTCGTCTTCAAGGGGTCTTACTAATTGGGAAATCTCATCTTGAGGGGGGCTTCACGCTTAGATGCTTTCAGCGCTTATCCCGTCCGTACGTAGCTACCCAGCCATGCTCCTGGCGGAACAACTGGTGCACCAGCGGTACGTCCATCCCGGTCCTCTCGTACTAAGGACAGCTCCTCTCAAATTTCCTGCGCCCACGACAGATAGGGACCGAACTGTCTCACGACGTTCTGAACCCAGCTCGCGTACCGCTTTAATGGGCGAACAGCCCAACCCTTGGGACCTACTTCAGCCCCAGGATGCGATGAGCCGACATCGAGGTGCCAAACCTCCCCGTCGATGTGGACTCTTGGGGGAGATAAGCCTGTTATCCCCAGGGTAGCTTTTATCCGTTGAGCGATGGCCCTTCCATGCGGTACCACCGGATCACTAAGTCCGACTTTCGTCCCTGCTCGACTTGTAGGTCTCGCAGTCAAGCTCCCTTATGCCTTTGCACTCTGCGAATGATTTCCAACCATTCTGAGGGAACCTTGGAACGCCTCCGTTACTCTTTAGGAGGCGACCGCCCCAGTCAAACTGCCCGCCTGACACGGTCCCCGTACCCGATAAGGGTACTAGGTTAGAACCTAGATACGATCAGGGTGGTATCCCAACGGCGCCTCCACCGAAGCTTGCGCTCCGATTTCTACGGCTCCCACCTATCCTGTACAGATCGTACCCAAATTCAATATCAAGCTGCAGTAAAGCTCCATGGGGTCTTTCCGTCTTGTCGCGGGTAACCTGCATCTTCACAGGTATTAAAATTTCACCGGATCTCTCGTTGAGACAGCGCCCAAGTCGTTACGCCATTCGTGCGGGTCAGAATTTACCTGACAAGGAATTTCGCTACCTTAGGACCGTTATAGTTACGGCCGCCGTTTACTGGGGCTTCGGTTCATAGCTTCGGGTTACCCCTAACCACTCCCCTTAACCTTCCAGCACCGGGCAGGCGTCAGCCCGTATACTTCGCCTTGCGGCTTCGCACAGACCTGTGTTTTTGCTAAACAGTCGCTTGGGCCTTTTCACTGCGGCCCCCTCGTGCTATTCACACTACCGGGGCACCCCTTCTCCCGAAGTTACGGGGTCATTTTGCCGAGTTCCTTAACGAGAGTTCTTCCGCGCGCCTTAGAATTCTCTTCTCGCCTACCTGTGTCGGTTTGCGGTACGGGCACCTTCTCCTGGCTAGAGGCTTTTCTTGGCAGTGTGAGATCATGACCTTCGCTACTATAATTTTCGCTCCCCATCACAGCCCAGCCTTAATGATGTGCGGATTTGCCTACACATCAGCCTCACTGCTTAGACGGACATCCATCAGTCCGCGTCACTACCCTCCTGCGTCACCCCATCGCTCATAGCGGATTACGGTGGTACAGTAATTTCAAACTGTTGTCCTTCGACTACGCCTTTCGGCCTCGCCTTAGGTCCCGACTTACCCTGAGCGGACGAGCCTTCCTCAGGAAACCTTGGGCTTTCGGCGGATCAGATTCTCACTGATCTTTTCGTTACTCATACCGGCATTCTCACTTGTGTAGTGTCCAGCGCTCTTTTCAGTACACCTTCAACCCCTACACAACGCTCCCCTACCCCAGATACATACGTATCTAGCCATAGCTTCGGTGGTGTGTTTAGCCCCGTTACATTTTCGGCGCAGAGTCACTCGACCAGTGAGCTATTACGCACTCTTTCAATGGTGGCTGCTTCTAAGCCAACATCCTGGTTGTCTGTGCAACTCCACATCCTTTCCCACTTAACACACACTTGGGGACCTTAGCTGATGGTCTGGGCTGTTTCCCTTTTGACAATGGATCTTAGCACTCACTGTCTGACTCCCGGCAATAAGTATATGGCATTCGGAGTTTGACTGAGCTTGGTAATCCTTGCGGACCCCGCACCCAATCAGTGCTCTACCTCCACTACTCTTATACCGAGGCTAGCCCTAAAGCTATTTCGGGGAGAACCAGCTATCTCCGAGTTCGATTGGAATTTCTCCGCTACCCCCACCTCATCCCCGCACTTTTCAACGTACGTGGGTTCGGGCCTCCAGTGCGTGTTACCGCACCTTCACCCTGGACAGGGGTAGATCACACGGTTTCGGGTCTACGTCCACATACTAAGTCGCCCTATTCAGACTCGCTTTCGCTGCGGCTCCACCTTCTCGGCTTAACCTTGCATGTTAAACGTAACTCGCCGGTTCATTCTACAAAAGGCACGCCATCACCCATAGATCGGGCTCTGACTTTTTGTAAGCACACGGTTTCAGGTTCTATTTCACTCCCCTTCCGGGGTGCTTTTCACCTTTCCCTCACGGTACTGTTTCACTATCGGTCGCCAGGTAGTATTTAGCCTTAGCAGATGGTCCTGCTGGATTCATACGGGGTTTCACGTGCCCCGCACTACTCGGGATCCGTCTCGGAGAGAACACAGTTTAGGTTACAGGGCTTTTACCTCTATCGCGGGCCTTTCCAGACCTCTTCACCTACCATATTCCTTTGTAACTCCATGTGAGACGTCCCACAACCCCTAAGAGCAAGCTCTTAGGTTTAGGCTGTTCCGCGTTCGCTCGCCGCTACTGACGGAATCACTATTGTTTTCTCTTCCTCAGGGTACTTAGATGTTTCAGTTCCCCTGGTCTGCCTCTACACACCCTATGTATTCAGGTATGAGTAACTGCGAATTACCACAGCTGGGTTTCCCCATTCGGACACCCCCGGATCAAAGCTTGCTTACAGCTCCCCGAGGCAGTTTCGTTGTTCGCCACGTCCTTCGTCGGCTCCTGGCGCCTAGGCATCCTCCGTGTGCTCTTATTAGCTTAACCTTGATTTTTCCGCAGGAAAATATCATACGATGACATTCTCTTTGGAATCATCTCACTAATAACATTCACTTGTTTACACAAGTTGCTAAAAGATGTTCTAAAACGCAAATTCGTTTCGGTATCCAGTTTTCAAGGATCAAGTCTTACTTGAGAGCTTAAACTCTCAAAACTGAGCAACGAGTGAGTAACAGGCCTAAACCTGAGTTTTGGAAGTTAAACTTCCGATTTGAATGTCCTCATTGCAGAGAACGATTCTCCATAGAAAGGAGGTGATCCAGCCGCACCTTCCGATACGGCTACCTTGTTACGACTTCACCCCAATCATCTACCCCACCTTCGGCGGCTGGCTCCCTTGCGGGTTACCCCACCGACTTCGGGTGTTGTAAACTCTCGTGGTGTGACGGGCGGTGTGTACAAGACCCGGGAACGTATTCACCGCGGCATGCTGATCCGCGATTACTAGCAATTCCGACTTCATGCAGGCGAGTTGCAGCCTGCAATCCGAACTGAGACCGGCTTTGATGGGATTGGCTCCACCTCGCGGCTTCGCTTCCCGTTGTACCGGCCATTGTAGTACGTGTGTAGCCCAGGTCATAAGGGGCATGATGATTTGACGTCATCCCCACCTTCCTCCGGTTTGTCACCGGCAGTCACTCTAGAGTGCCCAGCATTACCTGCTGGCAACTAAAGTTAAGGGTTGCGCTCGTTGCGGGACTTAACCCAACATCTCACGACACGAGCTGACGACAACCATGCACCACCTGTCTCCTCTGTCCCGAAGGCCGCTGCTATCTCTAGCAGATTCAGAGGGATGTCAAGACCTGGTAAGGTTCTTCGCGTTGCTTCGAATTAAACCACATACTCCACTGCTTGTGCGGGTCCCCGTCAATTCCTTTGAGTTTCAGTCTTGCGACCGTACTCCCCAGGCGGAGTGCTTACTGTGTTAACTTCGGCACCAAGGGTATCGAAACCCCTAACACCTAGCACTCATCGTTTACGGCGTGGACTACCAGGGTATCTAATCCTGTTTGCTCCCCACGCTTTCGCGCCTCAGCGTCAGTTACAGCCCAGAAAGTCGCCTTCGCCACTGGTGTTCCTCCACATATCTACGCATTTCACCGCTACACGTGGAATTCCACTTTCCTCTTCTGTACTCAAGCCACCCAGTTTCCAGTGCGACCTCAGGTTGAGCCCAAGGTTTAAACACCAGACTTAAATAGCCGCCTGCGCGCGCTTTACGCCCAATAATTCCGGACAACGCTTGCCCCCTACGTATTACCGCGGCTGCTGGCACGTAGTTAGCCGGGGCTTTCTTCTCAGGTACCGTCACTCCGGTAGCAGTTACTCTACCGGACGTTCTTCCCTGGCAACAGAGCTTTACGATCCGAAAACCTTCATCACTCACGCGGCGTTGCTCCGTCAGGCTTTCGCCCATTGCGGAAGATTCCCTACTGCTGCCTCCCGTAGGAGTCTGGGCCGTGTCTCAGTCCCAGTGTGGCCGTTCACCCTCTCAGGTCGGCTACGCATCGTCGCCTTGGTGGGCCGTTACCCCACCAACTAGCTAATGCGCCGCAGGCCCATCCCTCAGTGACAGATTGCTCCGTCTTTCATTCTTCTCTCAGGAGAAAAAAGAAATTATCCGGTATTAGCTACCGTTTCCGGTAGTTATCCCAGTCTGAAGGGCAGGTTGCCTACGTGTTACTCACCCGTCC
Source organism: Paenibacillus sp. FSL P2-0121 (assembly GCF_037975345.1). Classification (NCBI taxonomy): domain Bacteria; kingdom Bacillati; phylum Bacillota; class Bacilli; order Caryophanales; family Paenibacillaceae; genus Paenibacillus; species Paenibacillus sp. FSL P2-0121. The sequence goes on from NZ_CP150245.1 coordinate 6,087,128, forward strand.
GCCGCTAAGTTGTTTTGAAAGCAAGCTTTCAAAACAACTCCGCTCGACTTGCATGTATTAGGCACGCCGCCAGCGTTCGTCCTGAGCCAGGATCAAACTCTCCAATTAGTATTGAAAAGAGCGATATGCTCATTTTGAAACATCTGACGAGAAAATTAATTCTCTAATTTTGGATTTCACTTACGTGATTTCCTACTCACTCGTTGTTCAGTTTTCAAAGATCAAGCTGTTTATTTCGTCGATGTGTTGTTCAGCAGCGACCTTTATAATATATCACAGCGTCCTCGTTTTAGTCAACCTTTTTTTTAATTTCTTTTTTTGGTTGTCTTTCGAAAGTTTTCGAAAGCACATCTCTGTGTCAGAGGGACGAGTTATAATTTAACACATGAACAAGGAAAGAGTCAACCATTAATTTTTCTGGATAAATATGAGCGTTTCATATTAGTAAACAAACAAAAAGAGAGTGCTCAGCCTCTCCCTATCCTTGCTCATCTCTCTATAATTAAACATCTTCTGCTGTATCTAATTCATCTCTATAATGTATAGCGGATCGCATGCCCTTCTCCCTCGTGAACATCAGCCCAAGATGTAATCTCTCGGATTAGCGAACGAGAAACCAGCTTTCGTAAAACAAGGGGTAGTTCAGACTCTAATTGACTCAGACCTGAATGCTGCAGTAATTCTTTAATGCTCCATGCTTCCTTACGGCTATTCAAAATATTAAAGAGCAATAGACAACAGTCCGTCATTTTGGACATAATCCCAAATTCACATGCAAGAAGCACAAGCTCCACACGTTGCTCTAAGGTCTCAGTACTGATCGTTAACTCCTCATAAAGTTTATGAACAGAGGTATTCATGCTTTTAACCTGCTCCCAAATAGCTGGCTCGGGGAAAGCACCCACTTCACTCACTTCTATTCTTGCCCAATGGTATAAGGCTATCAATACACAGTTGTAAGCATCCATAATAAAGCCAGCCTCTATATAGCGCTTGGATTTCACATACATATGCAAAAAGCGAGCAAACTCCATAAATGCGACCCGTTCCTTGATCGGTCCTTCAAATTGCAGTATCTCACGTCGCATTTCCTCTAGTATTCCCTTGGGGTCCCAGATCACTTCCCCCCTCATCAAACTGATAAGAAGTTCGTTATTATCCCCTGCCATAACAGCCTGCTCCAAAGCAAAAAGGCCAATATGGACTGACTGGGTCCGTTGGTCACCGGCAATGGTATGGCGAACAATATGCTCTCTATCCTGTTCTTCATGCAAAACTAACACTACCATATCAAAATCTTGAAGAAGTGCGCTTTGAAACGGAATATCCCCATTCTGCCGCAAAACGACCGCTCCTAAAACATTCTCATCAAACGTTTCTCCACTCAACAAAGTTACATTGGACAGTTCCATGCTTCCCTCCATTAAATTTGGCGATTTTGCGTCCAGTCAGTTATAATTCAGTTATAATTATTATTCTACATATGAAAGACAGTTCCTTCTGGACAACCCAACTATATTTAGTTAGGAGCAAACACTCATGAAGTTTAAAACGGCTAAGATCAACGCTTTTCGCACATGGGGATTACTGCTCACAATGCTCGGAATGGGACTTATGGTTTTGGGTACAGCGGGCATCGTGTTTTGGGGCTCAACTGGAAAAGTATTCGCTGGAATCGGTCTTGTAATCGGTTTAATCTCAATGATGGCAAGTCTTGCAATCTATTTCTGGGCTGGGATGCTGTCAACTAGCGCAGTCCAACTGGAATGCCCTGAATGTCACAAACTGACCAAAATGCTGGGCAAAACAGACCGCTGTATGTTCTGCCATACCATCCTTACTATGGATCCAGCTGAGGCCAATATTACTGCGGAACAACTTAAGAGTCAGCAGCTTAATCAATAAAACACATCTTACAGAAGCTTATTACTAGCGATTTATAATGCGATCAAACATTTGCTTAATACAACAAAGGGGCCCCCGTATTGGGAGCCCCTTTGTTCATTATAAATGAAATAATAATTACTTATGAATCCCTTGTAATGCCTCCCACGCAGACGGATTACTAAAGCTGCGATTCCATGAACCAATGCCACCAAGCCCTAAAGACTTAGCAAGCTCAACTCTAGCTTCTAAAGAAACTTTGTCTTCGATCCATATTTTTTTAAGAGCGCCATCCTCCTTATACTCAACGTAATTCTGCCCTGCTGCCTTATCAAAGGTTGGGGTCAGCTTCTTCTCTTTAATAATTTTTTCAACGGCATTCATACTAACCGATTTAGAGCTTACTTTGGTCTTGCCATCCACCTGGGCCTCAGTCCAGATTCTAGTGTACAGTGGAATCCCTAGAATCAGCTTCTCAGGCGGCACATCGTCTTCCTCTATGATCCGGCTTAACGAGCTTTCTACCCACGGCAGAGACGCAACAGAGCCTGCTACAGGACTAGCAGCCCAATGCTCGTCATAAGCCATAACAATAAGATAATCAACTACTGAATTAAGAGCTCTACGATCAAGGAATGCTGACCACATCTCACTGTTAGATTTAGGGGTTACGTCTATGGAGACGATTAAGTTTTTGGCTTGAGCCATAGGTTTTAGCTCTCGCATAAATTGTGTAACATTCTCCCCGTCTTTCGTATATACATTCTCAAAGTCAATATTAATTCCATCCAGCTTGTATAAATCTGAATACTCGAGGATCTGTACGATCGCGTTCATCCGCTTCTCATAGCTCGACAATGCCTCAGTGGTTATGTCTGGTTCAAAGCTATTGCTGAGCAGCCCCCATACTTCCAAACCGCGCTCATGGGCCCACTGCACATACGCACTATCAGCCTGACTGCGCACATTCCCATCACCATCTATGATACTGAACCAAGTCGGGCTAGCCACGTTAACGCCCGGAAGCTCACCGAATGTACTTGGGTCAGGTTTGCGTTGATAAACAGCTTCCCAATATAAATTCACTGACTTCCCTTTCCAGCTTCGTTCTGCCCGTGAGGGAGTGGTGCTTTTGGGTTCCACTGTCTTTTGACCGTCTGAGATAATATCACTGACCTTGGCATAACCCGCATAACCGCTGCTTAACTGCACATACAGCCAGTCCTCATTTTCCTTATTCCAAATACTCACGATGGCACCTGGGGACATATCGGCCACGATGGGTGCGTGAATCGACGCTTCGCTGCGAAGAGCGACTGTCTTATCACCTGCTTCACCTTTCACTTTCCCCAGCGGTACACTCTCCCCTGCTGTCATTAACAGCACAGCCCCGGTAGTCGTATCCTCTTGAATCTCAAACCCATACAGGTCTTCTAAAACATCCGCAGGAAGATAAGTTATCTTTTCCTTAACTTCAGGTGCCAGCCGTAGCTGCAGCGGACGATTGTTCAGACTAGCATTGGTTTTATCCTCTTGCATATATAGAAGTTCACTTTCCGTTGATAAGATGACCGATTTAGTCTTTTCTTCATAACGAATAGATGAGTCCACATGTTCCTGCAGTAATGGTAGAGGTAAAAGCATGCTATCACCGGTCCCTGAGGCGAAATATCCTGTTAGCTCTCCTTTTACGAAGATAGGATGTTCTAGGCCTTTCCAGTCTGGATCGATGTGCTGGCGATTTGGCAATACAAAAAACACAACCCAATAAGCTGCTGCCGCAATGAGCAAAAGTCCAAAAAAGCGTCGGAAAAGACCTCCGCGCTTTTTGACGCGTTTCTGTCTATATCTTCTGTCCAAAATATATCCTCCAAATATTAGATGATTTTAAGTTAAGTCTAACAATACGATTATAACATCCACTTGGTTCCGGATAACCAGTATAAGTTAGTCATTTTCACTATATTTTGTTATTTTGAAAAAAATAAAAACGTGAGTCCTCCGCTTTCGGATTTCACACGTTTATTGTGTAGCTTGGCTATACGCCCTTAAGTACAGTAGTATTCTGTCTTATTGTTGCTTCTCTCTGCAACATTTGCAAACTCCATGCAATTCCATACGCAAACCCGTAATTTTGAAGCCCGTTTCCTGCTCTGCATGTATCTCTACATCATGAAGCGAAGGATAACTAAAATCTTCAATCTTACCGCATAGCTGACAGATGACATGATAATGATCAGATACATTGGCATCAAAACGACTGGAACTATCCCCGTAGGTCAACTCGCGAACCATGCCGGCTTCCATAAACATCTTGAGATTATTATATACAGTTGCTACGCTCATGCTCGGAAATTTCGGCTCTAGCGCCCGGTATATATCGTCAGCTGTAGGATGATTCATTGCTTCCATCAAATACGTAAGAATCGCATGACGCTGGGGCGTTATACGGACACCTGTTGTCTTTAATTGTTCCAGTGCATGTTGTACTCCACTCCCCATTACTGTCACCGCCTTTTGAATTTAAAAATAAAAGAAATACTTCTTAAGATTGTAAGACCGATTTTTCAATATTGTCAACGAAGTCTATACATTATATTTATTATTATATAAGAAAAATTACTTTTTTCAATATTTCCTAACATTTAGATTGCTATTTCCTTCAACATGAAGCTTGAACTCGCCGGTTCCCACTTCACCTGATACTTTTTTCTTATCAATTGTAAGTTCAGGCAAATCTGAAGTAATATCACCATATCCACTGGAACCATTCACTGTATAGTTGCTTAACATCGGTAAATACAATTGAATGTCACCAACTGCGCTATAAATGTCCCAATCTCCAGCGACATCAGAAGAGCGAACATCAATGGTACCATTTAGAGATTCGGCATGTAGCTTGGATCTGGCTCCATCCACCTCTAAATTACCGTTTTTGGTAGTAATATCGATATCATTGCTATTTCCGATCGCGCTAATATTGCCGACAGCCGTCGATAATTTCAAAGCACCGGTAACATCCCAAGCATTCATATTGCCTCCGCTCGTTGTTAAATCAACGCTGCCTTGAACAGATCTGGCACGGACAGCTCCATTCAGTGTTTTTCCCTTAACATTACCAAAGATACGATGAAGGATCAGCTCTCCATTCCCCGTTTCCAGAGAAATGTCTTCAATGGCTTCTACATTCTGCAACGTGATCCCGCCATTCATAGTGCGAACATCGAGGTTAAAGCGGCGATCCTCCGGCAAGTAAATGTCTAGATCCATGCGTGGCTGGCGTTTACCAGATTCTCCATAGGCCTTGCTATTCGAGGTGATTTTTATGTTGGGCCCTTCAACAACGTCCACAAAGGACTGTTCTGATATAGCTTCAGCCATCGGCCCATCTAACTGATCTACCCAAACTGTCGTCGTAATTTGAATATCATCCACCGGAGCACGGTGTAATAAAATATCACCATTAATACTATCAATAGATATTTTGGCTGTATTTAATTCCACCGGAACAATTAGCGGGGCTTTCTGATATTTGCTGCCTTTAGCCTCACCATAGTCCACTGCTGCTGCCGTCAGGTTTAGACTGACATTTTTCCATAGATATAAATAATGTTCTTGCTCTGCAACAATAAATACACTCGCAGCTAGTAATATAGCAGATAAAAGCCCACGTAAATCCAATCTGATTCTGGTTCCCTTGGCTGAACGGTTAGAGAAGATAAACATCAGTAGGAACTCAATCCCCCATAACACCGGGATGACTGGCCACCACTTCAAGAGCAGGAGCATATAGTCAGTTCCCTCTCTCCAATCCAAAAACAAAGGAACAGAAATAGCTATCAGTAATACAGAAGCTGTATATCTTCCCACGCGCCGCTTGCGAGGTTCATTGTCTTTACGCTGCACAACTGCTCTGGCAATTTCTCTAGCTCCTATAAATAAGCCACCGCATACTAAAATGACAGACACGGCCATTTCGGCATAATGTTCAATAAAGAACTGGAGCCATGTTGGTTTCTGCCGGAACAGAATAAGCAGGGCGCCCCCTAAGAGCAATAAGAGTCCAAAGGATATCCCAGGCTCGCTAACGATACTACGACGTTTAGGAGCCTCGTTTGCTTTGGTCACAGAAATAGCAAGATCATGATCCTCTGGGAAGCGAAGAAGCCTGTCCGCTGATTGCAATACGTCATACACGTTATAAAAATAGATCACTGGAATAATGAGCGCAAGTAAAATAAGCAGTGGAACATTGATCTGCATCCCGATGGATGAGAAATACAATAAAGCTGAGATATCCAAAAGAATTAGAAAGATGAAGGTGATCCCTTTTCGGAGAAGTCCAAAATACAAATGCCCCGTCCCAGGGATGAGTGCTGCCAGCAGTCCAGCAATAAATTTACGTTTGCGGTGGCGCCGCTTCGGACGCGGAGGAATAATCCTCTTCTGTATCTCATTTTCCTTAGTCTCTATATCAACAGAACCTTGCAGTTCTTCCTGCTCTGGGAGCATTGCAGAGTCATGTTTCATTTTGGACTCCTCCTTTCGTAAATAGTTGTCTATGAATATCTTTTTTCAAAGCGAACCACTCCGATGAAATTCAATCAATTCAACTCCTGGAGCGACTTCCTCCACACCGGTAGGCAGAAAACCATGTTTACTGTACAACGAAACGGCAGGTGTATTCTTTTTGCCTGTCGACACAATGAATTGCTCCATCCCTGCAAAATGCTCAAATACATATTCCAAAAGATGGCTAGCGATACCTCTACGAAAAAAGTCCGGCCCCACCATCATTCGTGTAATCGTCAATTTGCCAGGAGATTCTTCCTCTACAGCAACAGCACCCATTAGTTCCTCATCTTTATCGAAGCAGCCATAAAAATCCTCTTTAGAGCTGCTGAGCATTTCTCTCGTCTCCATCAGAGGTGGAATTTCACGAAAGCCTATTAGTTCAGCTTCCAGTCTATAGGCCTTATGCTGAAGACTCCATAATTCATTAACGGTGCTTTCATCCTGCAGATTTAGCTTGTTAATTGTATTCATCCTAACCAGTCCCCTTATATGCCGCTAAGGGCCTGCCGTTGCCGACAAGCCCTTAGCTTATTACATAAGTATATTACCCCAATTATAAACGCCTCTGGCGTCCTTTTACAGACGACAAGCGTTTAGCTGCTCAATACCTCGATGAGAAGTTTATTAGCAAGACCCGGATTCGCCTTACCTTTACTTTCTTTCATGACTTGTCCGACCAGGAAGCCGATTGCTTTCTGTTTACCCGCTTTATAATCTTCCACTGATTGCGGATTGGCGGCTACGACTGCTTCCACTATCCCTTTAATGGCACCTTCATCGCTGATCTGCACTAGACCTTTTTCCTCAACGATAACAGCTGGCAGTTTACCGCTCTCTAGCATTTCTTTAAATACTGTTTTAGCGATTTTGCTGCTGATGGTTCCGGCTGCAATCAGCCCGATCATCTCGCCTAGCCCTTGTGGTGTAATTTGTACCTGCGACAACTCCAGATTATTACCATTCAAATAGGCAAGCAAGTCACCCATAATCCAGTTAGCTACAGCCTTGGCATCCTGCGTATAGGCAAGACATCCTTCGAAAAAGTCCGCTAACAATTTAGAGGATGTAATGACGCCTGCATCATAAGCTGTCAGGCCCAGTTCCTCGCTATAACGTGCTTTCCGAGCATCCGGAAGTTCTGGAATCGTTGAACGAATGGATTCTTTCCAAGCATCATCAATATGCAGAACGATCAAGTCCGGGTCCGGGAAGTAACGATAATCATGCGCTTCTTCTTTCCCGCGCATCGATAATGTTTTCCCTTGTGCTTCATCCCAGCGGCGAGTCTCCTGCACAACAACTCCACCATCATCCAGGATCTCAGCCTGACGATATTGTTCATACTCCAGTCCACGCAATACACCGCGGAAGGAGTTCATGTTCTTAAGCTCTGCTCTAATGCCGAATTCCTCTTGTCCTTCTGGGCGTAGACTGATGTTCGCGTCACAGCGCATCGATCCTTCTTCCATCTTGACATCGGATACGTCACAATACTGCATAATCGCACGGATTTTCTCCAGATAAGCACGAGCTTCCTCAGGGGAGCGCAGATCAGGTTCGGATACGATTTCGATAAGCGGTGTTCCCACCCGGTTAAAATCGACAAGCGAGGCAAAACCGCCATCTACGTGCGTAAGCTTACCTGCATCCTCTTCCAAATGAAGACGAGTAATGCCGATCCGTTTGGTCTCTCCGTTAACTTCAATGTCGATCCAACCGTTCAGGCCGATAGGCTGATCAAATTGTGAAATCTGATAAGCTTTTGGTGAATCCGGGTAAAAATAGTTCTTGCGGTCGAATTTGCTAACATCACCAATGGTGCAATTCAGCGCCATCGCTGCTTTCATAGCGTATTCTACCGCTTGTTTGTTGAGCACTGGCAATACGCCGGGGTGACCCAAGCAGACAGGACAGGTATGAGTGTTAGGTGGGGCTCCAAATTCAGTGGAGCATCCGCAAAAGATTTTGGAGTTGGTATGAAGCTCTACGTGAACTTCCAAGCCGATGACCGTTTCGTATTTAGACATAAGTAATCCCATTCCCTCCTTTACTACAGCTGTGGACGCTGCTTGTGATGATCTGTATTTTGTTCAAAAGCATGAGCGACACGCAAAATCGTGCTCTCGTCAAATTCCTTACCGATAATTTGCAGACCTACAGGCATGCCTTCCGCAAAACCACAAGGAACACTCACGGCCGGAATACCCGCCAAGCTTACAGGAATCGTGAGAATATCGTTCAGATACATGGTCAGCGGATCTTCAGTCTGTGAACCCAATTTGAATGCTGTCGTTGGTGCTGTTGGGCCGATGACCACATCATATTTTTTAAAGATGTCATCAAAGTCCTGTTTAATCAAAGTACGCACCTTTTGTGCTTTTAAATAGTAAGCATCGTAATACCCGGAGCTGAGTGCATAAGTACCCAACATAATACGACGTTTAACCTCAGGGCCAAAGCCGCGGCTGCGGGAATTAAGATATAGATCAAGCAATCCTCCGCCTTCATCTACACGTGCGCCATAACGCACACCGTCAAAACGCGCGAGGTTAGATGAAGCTTCCGAAGAGGACAGCAAATAATAAGCTGCTACTGCGTATTCCGTATGTGGTAATGAAACTTCCTCCCAGACAGCACCCATTCCTTCCAGCACTTTAAGTGCAGACAAAACTGTCTCACGCACAGAAGCATCGACACCTGCTCCCAGGTATTCCTTAGGAACAGCAATGCGAAGTCCGGAAACATCACCAGTAAGTGAACTCAAATAATCAGGAATTTCTACTTTAGCCGAAGTAGAGTCTTGGGCATCATAACCAGCAATTGCTTGAAGCACATAGGCAGAATCCTCTACATTACGTGTTAATGGTCCAATCTGATCTAGTGAGGAGGCAAAGGCTACCAGCCCGTAACGTGATACAAGACCATAAGTAGGTTTGAGACCTACAACACCACAATAGGAAGCTGGCTGGCGGATGGAACCCCCAGTATCCGAACCTAGTGAGAAGAACACTTCGCCCGCAGCTACTGCTGCTGCAGATCCGCCACTGGAACCGCCGGGCACACGCTCTAAATCCCAAGGATTGCGTACAGGACCAAAGCTTGAGTTCTCATTAGATCCGCCCATTGCGAATTCATCCATATTTAATTTACCGATCGTTACGGCATCTGCTTGCTTCAGTTTAGAAGCTACAGTAGCGTTATAAATCGGCTGGAAGTCGCTCAAAAATTGGCTGGCACAAGTTGTGCGCAGGCCTTTAGTTACAATATTATCCTTGATTCCAGCAGGAAGACCAAACAGCAACCCACGTGCTGCTCCGGATGCCAGTTTGTCGTCCAAAGCGCGTGCAGTGCTACGAGCGCCCTCCTCATTCAAGGTCAAAAATGCATTTACGTTCTTATCCCGCTCAGCGATAATCGCCAGCGATTCTTCAGTCAGTTCACTGACCGATACCTCTTTAGCAGTTAACATGCGGTGTACTTCAGGCAATCGATTTTGAAACAGGCTCAAGATTCTTCCCCCTTTCTAATTATGTAGTTATTCCAAAACAGCTGGAACCTTGAAATGTCCGTCTTCATCATCTGGAGCGTTAAGAAGTGCTTCCTCTTGCGTAAGGCTATCCTTCACAACATCCTCCCGCATTACATTGCTGACTTGCAGCACATGCGTGGTCGGCTTTACATTCTCCGTATCTAGCTCATTTAATTTCTCGGCATATTGTAAAATAGCATTCATTTGTTCTGTAAAGGTTGCCTCTTCTTCCGGGCTCAGCTGCAGACGAGCCAGCTTGGCCACATGCTGCACATCTTTAACGGTAATGCTCATAAGAAAAATCCCTCCTGTTTAAAGGGCTAAAGCGCCCGGATAACGTTTTTAATTATATTGTAGAAGCTTGGACAATTCAATGATGGGCTGTAAAACAAACGCTCCTTTATCAAAGTGAAGGGGATTCCTACACATTTTAAAGGAGCGTATCGTTAGTATATTCATAGAGAAGGGTTTTGACAGTCAGTGATTTCACAGCATTTAGCAGCGGTATGACAAAACAAAAAAAGCCGGCTTGCGCCGGCCTTCCTTAAATCCAAGCTCGAAGATTCACTTGTTTGATGAAATCCGCTTGGGACATGCTTTCGCTTGACGTTGATTCCGTCTCTTCTATATCCATATCTTCACCGTTCATCAAATGATGGAACAGCTTCTCATTGTACGTGGACAAAGCATAATCAATCAACGCTTCATGCGTTGCTCTCTCAGCCTCAGCTACTAATAAATGTTCTTCCGCCTCAATGTCCTCAGCCGGAACATAAAAGTTCCTATTAGCCTCTGGTACACGAATAACATAGTCAAACGCATTATCGGGATTGCGGTCGTAAGCAATTAGGTAGCCGTATTCCCCGATAGGAAGACTCTGCTCGAAAGCGTCCGCAACAATGACAATCTTCTCTCCTAAACGCAGCATCGCCCTACCTCCTAACCCCAAAATCTTTCAAGATTTTGCTTGTTTCAACAGTCTACTAAAAAAAGATAGAACTGTCTAGTTGAAGGCTGGCCGATCCTACAAATTCTATGAAAATATACTATATTTAATAAAAATATAACTTATGGTTCAAGCGGGTAAGTTATTCTTCCTTGTCAAAAGTGCAGCACCCACTAAACAAATCAAGATCAAAATAGCTGCTGAAAGATAGGGTCCAACCCTGAAGCCTTCTCCAGCCATAAGAATTCCAGCCGATAACCCGGAAAGCCCCGCAGGTGCCCATTCAAACCATGAAGGTAATAAGCTTTGCCCTAATGATAATCCTGCCATTAGCGCCAATGCTAAAAAGGCGGCAACTGGAGATTTTAAAAATCCACTAAACAACAACGTAGCTGAGACAGCACATAACAGCCATAATCCATATACTCCAGAAGCTGCGATGACATCTCCCCAAGATAGTGAACCAATCAACTGCTCCGTGTAGTAAGCTGCGCCCGCTGCACCTAATCCTAGAGCAACGATCAACAGGGTCAGCTGCGCTGCCCATTTAGCGAACACTATTGCGGCTGGAGAAACCGGCCTTACCAGAATTAATTCCATAGTTCCGCTATAGCGCTCACCGGCTAAAACATTCATCGCGCCAAGTGCCAATACTAACATTCCGATCGTTCCGTACTGTCCCAGAGATTGCGCCATCACAGCTGCGGCACTCGGTATTTCATACCCCTCTAGCAGACCTGGGGGAACATCACCTGAAGCTTTTAATATTTCCGGCAAATAATAAGTAGTTAACGGCTGCATAATACCTAATAGGATAAAAACGACAGGTATCCAGATTAACTTATAACTGCGAGCCATTTCGAGCATTTCTTTGCGATAAAGGACCCAGGCGCTTCTCATACTCCCACCACCTTCATAAATAAATCCTCTAACGTGGAAGAACCCGCTTCAAATTGCAGTAATGGAATTTCGAGCTGCGCCGCTTCTTGCAGAATCGTCCATCGGGCCATGTCTACATCGTTCACATTAAAAATTGCCTGATCTCCGAACAACTGAGTCTCTAGTACAAACGGTTTGGCAGCAAGAGACTCCAGCCACTGAATAGCTTTTTCTTGCTTCTCTGTACGTAAACGAATAACAGGAAGGCTGTATTGTGTACGCAGCTGTGATAAAGACCCCTTCTCAGCAATCAAGCCCTGATTCATTAAAATAATATCATCGCAAATTTCTTCTGCATCATGCAGCACATGTGTAGAAAAAACTACAGTTGTCTCTTCACGTATCTCCCGCAGCAGTCCCATTACTTCTCTGCGGCCAATCGGATCAAGTGCAGATACAGGCTCATCAAGCAACAGCAGACGAGGCCGGTGCACAAGCGCCTGAGCCAGACCCAGCCGCTGCTTCATCCCACCGGAGTATCCACCAATCCGGCGACGAGCATCACCTTTAAGCCCTACACGCTCAAGCGATTCCAATGCCCTGCTGGTTGCGTCTTTAGTTCCCATTCCACTAAGCTTTGCAGCGAAAACAACATATTCATGTCCAGTCATCCACCCATAAAAAGCTGGGGACTGTGGCACATATCCTAATCCTCTGCGATATTCGGCTCCAGGACGGCTCCCCTCAAATGAAATCATTCCAGAGGTGGGTTCTAGCAGCCCTGCCAGCATACGAAGTGTGGTCGTTTTCCCAGCACCGTTAGGCCCCAGTAAAGCGACGCACCGTTCTTTCTCAATTTCAAAGCTTATATCATTTACGGAAATATGCGCCCCATAGCTTTTGCGCAAATTCTTAACTTGAAGGAGTGACATCAGACATCTTTCCTTCCTATTGTGAAATAAGCTACGCTGCCTAATATATTTCCGCAAATAATGATAATAATCCACATCCATTTTGGACCACGAACGTTATCCGCTTTGGCCAGAGATATCAGACCAATAATAGCAAGCAAAGCCTGCAGAATAATTAACGGCATGATTAAACCCCATTTTACCTCTTCCATGAAGTACCACTCCTTGTAATAGGATGAAAGGAACGAGCTTCTTACTAAAGCTTCACAACTGCTTATTCCGTCTACGTCGCTCAGGAAGAATAACAACAAGTAAGTAGACTAATGCGGGTGACGGAACTGTAGTAATCGCCCACAATCCCCAGAACCAAGCTTTTTTCCCGCGCCGTCTTGCATCCCGGAACAGTAAGGTCCCCTGCAGCATTAACGCTACTGCTATGCCAAACCACAACCAAAGAGGCACATCCTGCAGCTCATTCATTTTTGTACACCTTCTCTATTTCTTCTGATCCTGGCGATCCCTAAGCCACCCAGTCCTACAATAGGAATGATCGCCTGAATAATCCAATAGATCATGGGTGCAGAAGTGAGAATGGATAAAAATGCGCAGATCAGGATCAATGAGACCCCCCAGAATAACAGTAGTTCTTTGCGTTCCCTTCTCTTTCTCTGCACAGCTGCATCAGCCATTAACCACTCCAGTTCCTGTAACGAAGGTGGGGTGAGGTCATCATATTGCGCATCCAAACGTTCAAGCTCTTCAGTAAGCTTGTGCAAATACAGTTCTGGCTCCTTATCCTTCTCCATCCTCATTCAGCTCCTTTCGCAATTGGTTAAGACCAAGGGACACACGCGATTTGACCGTGCCAGAAGGAATTTGCATGATCACACCGATTTCTTCATAGCTATAGCCATAATAATGCTTCAGCAGCACAGCTACCCTCTGAGCAGAGGGTAGCTTGGAAATGGAATCAAGTACTTCACTCCATTCTTCCCCCCTGCTCTCAAACCGCCAACGAATCGAACGGGTGCCCTGCGCCTGCTGTTCCCGTTTCTTCCATTCTGCCTCACGTTTCCAGCGCCGCTTTCGATCGATAAATATTCTGGTGGCTATCGTAATTAACCAAGAGGAGAACGAAGAAGAACCGTTATAGGTATTGATTTTTTCCATACATCTGACCATCGTGTCCTGTACAAGATCCTCTGCCAGCAACGGATCCATAGTCACTTTGAGTAGATATTTGAACAGAAAAGTATAATGTTCTCGCAGCAGTGAAGACAGTGCTGAAGTATCTCCCTGCTGTGCCCGTCTGATTTTCTCCAGCGCCTGATCGCTCATCTGCCCCTCCATTCAGGATTTCGTTCTTATTTGTAATACGATTATGTATAGTGATTCGTTCAATGCGCTTTAATTTTATTTTTTGAACTCCCAGAGCTTACACCGCCATGGCTGAAGCAATCCTGCTTCAGCAGGGAAATGCCAAAAAAGAGGCGTTCTTCTAGGCTCGCCTCCTGAATTCACTGGTATTCTCCCATCCTTATTCTCAGATTGTATGTCCCTGCGTTCGATGGAAGTACAAAAACCGCCCTTTCCAGAACATTCTGAAAAACATCGGCATTTACTGCTGCAAAAACTAGTCCATTTCTCCTTGGAGTCATACCATCCGTAATCCAACGGGTAATATATATTCTTCTCCAATCTATTTCCCCCCATGCTTTTAAACCTATATGTAGACAAAAAAAGAACGCAAACCGGGATTAATTCCGCAGTCTGCGTGCTTCGCGAGGTTAATGTTACATTTAATTAACAATATTGTAGTCCTTTTGTATCCCTTTGTCTATCAAAAATTCCTCGATTCTTGTCAGTTCTACTAGAATGATTGTTTATTGAGGGATATAAGGGTTACGAACTTTTTCAAAACCGATGGTTGTTCGGGAGCCATGACCTGGATAAACCTTCACTTCATCATCCATTTTGTACAGCTTGCCACGAATAGAATCGAACAAATCACGTTCCCTGCCACCAGGCAAATCGGTGCGCCCAACTCCCATCTTAAACAGCACATCTCCAGAGAATAAATCATTCCCGCATAGGAAGCTGACACTGCCCGGAGAGTGCCCAGGTGTATGGTACACGCGGAAGGTATGTCCGATGAATTGCAGAACTTGTCCTTCTGCCAGATCATATTCTGCAGGATCTGTAGTTAAAGGAGATGAAACATCAGGCCACATCAATGAACCATTTAGCTTAGGGCTGCTGAGCCATTCACTCTCTAGTGGATGTAAATAAACAGGGCATTTCTTAGCTTTACGAATTTCGTCTACGCCGCCCATATGGTCAAAGTGCGCATGCGTCAGCAAAATAGCCTCGATCTCCATCCCTTCAATACTCCGCACTAATGCCGCAGGATTCATACCGGGATCAATAATGATACCCTTCGTTGGATCTGCACCTGTCAGCAAGTAGGCATTGGTCTGAAGAGGACCTAAATTAAACGAACGTATATTTAGCATTGGTCTAGAATCCGGAAATCAGACTACGCAGCTCTTTTGCGATAACTGCTTGTGATTCCGTTCCTTCCCCATAAGCTTGCCCCATAGCCTTACGTACTTCTGCGATTTTGCTGTCGTAATCAGCGGCCTCGCGATCAGGATTCTCACGTTTGAACTCTCTCATTAGGCTCTGCACATGCTCTGGACGAGGACCCCAATGTCCAAGCACATATCCGCCGGTATCTGCAAAGATCACAATCGGAACAGATCTTCCGCCCATGGTCAAGAATTCATCCATAAGCTCCTGGTTCTCCTCCAAAATGAATACCTCTGTCTTCATTCCGGCAGTCTCCAAAATACGGAATACCGCAGGGACATTACGAACTACATCTCCACACCAATCAGCGGCAAGGATAAGTACTCGCAAATCATCACGATGGTTCAGGCTTTCAAAAAATTCCTTGTCACTCTCATCTTCCCAAGAAAACTTCTCATACCAGGATTCAAAAGCCTGCTGGTTCTTCGTCATGCTTTCTACAAATTGGCGCGGTGTAAGACCTTTTCCAAATTTATGAGCTACATTCGGTTTCATTTTGCAGTCCCCCTCTTCTTGGATTTAAACCACTTATACACAAAATAAATGATGATTAGTGCTAACGCTACGAGAATAATTTCGTTGGTATACTTAGCTGCTACCTCGTCAATATCTTCCCACTTATTCCCCAATGTCATACCGAGATATACGAACAAAGCACTCCATGGAATAACAGCAAGTGTAGTCAATAAAGTGAACTTACCTAAAGGCATACGAGAAATCCCCGCTGGAACGGAAATGGCATGGCGAACAACGGGAATAAAGCGTGCCGTAAAGATTACGCCTGTCCCATATTTATTGAACCACTCTTCCGAATGATCAATATGCTTTTTTTGGATAAGAATATATTTCCCGTATTTCTCCAGTACAGGCCTGCCCCCATAACGGCCAATCCAATATACAAAGATCTGGGCAATCACTCCGCCTATCGTACCAAACAATACTGCGCCGAAAAAATTAATATCTCCACTCCATACCAAGAAACCACCGAAAGCCAATACAATTTCACTAGGAATAACTTCAATCATCAGTCCGATCATAATCCCAAAATAACCAAGACTCTGAATCCATTCAAATAATGTCGAGATCAGATCAGAAATAAAATGCAAACGTGCTCCTCCTCCCTTTTCCGCAGAATATGGCTACATGTATCAAGCTAATCGCCTTTGGCATCTTTATAAGACACTAAGCGTTTAAGCGAGTGAAATATAAGAACATAAAAGCATAGATACTAATCTTATACTTTCTTATATTTTTAAAAGCTTTGCCGCTCTGCTATATTTTCCAGTTTCTCTTAGCCTATTCTAGCACAAGCAACCTTATCACTTCTACTTACGCGGCAAGCAGCTTCCATCTTCCAATCCATACTTAAAAAGAGTTTGAGTAATAGGCATAAACAAAAAAGGTGAACAAATTCCACCAATAAAGGGAAAATGAACACCTTTTTATCTGCGCTCAATCAATAAGCCATCCAGCCGGCATCCGCCGTTATCACCGATCCATTCAAAAAGCTTGCAGCATCTGAAGCTAAAAATAAAGCTACTGAAGCAATCTCACTGCTCTCCCCTGTCCGTGGCATCGACGCCATACCTTCGCCCGTTTTTTGACTCCCAAAAGGACTTGGATCAGACAGATCAATATTTGTCTTTACCCCGCCCGGCGCTATGGCATTACAGCGAATTCCAAGCTTAGCGTATTGAAATCCTATATTTTTGGTCATCCCGATTACAGCATGCTTAGAGGAAGTATAAGCCACTCCCGCCCGCGAGCCCGCTAAGCCGCCAATAGAGGCTACATTGATGATACATCCGCTTTCCTGCGCCATAAAAATCGGCAAAACCTTACGAATGGCTCTCATCGGACCGGTTACGTTGACCGCAAGCACCTGTTCCCACAAGTCATCAGTGATCTCGTGCGCTGGCGTCATTTTATCCATAATTCCGGCATTATTAACAAGGATATGAAGGCCTCCGAACTGTGTGGTTGCGGCATCAATCATTCGCTGTGTGTCCTCTTCCTTCGAGACATCGGCCTTTACAGGGTAGACGACTCCGTGTCCCTCACCCTTTTCCGCCTTTTTGGCTACCGCTTCTACATTCGCCAGATGGATGTCCGCAGCAATCACTTTAGCACCCTGTCGGGCAAAAAGCAGAGCAATCGCTTCTCCAATCCCCGATCCTGCACCCGTAACAACTGCGACTTTATTGGTTAGTATCATATATCCGCTCCTCTGCATCGTATGTTCGGTGCATCAAGGAATGCATGCCCTTCGTTAGTATGAACAGGAGGAGGCTTTGGACGGTCCTTAATTTTAAAGATTCGGTGACACTTTTACACACGCTATTGCTAAGTGAATACTGCATTGACAGCTATTAAAACAAAGAGCTATTATATATTTAGATAATTATTTAAATATCGAAAGGCAGGGTGGAATATGAATGAATCCTTTAAAGCACTAGCTGACCCTACCCGTCGCCAAATCATTCGGTTACTAAGGGAGAAAGATCGAACCGCAGGTGAAATCGCAGATTTTTTCAACATGTCTAAGCCAAGCATTTCTCACCATCTGAATGCGCTAAAGCATGCCGATCTTGTACAGGATGAGCGAAAAGGACAATTTATTATGTACTCGCTAAACACAACAGTCCTTGAAGAGGTTCTCGGTTGGTTATTGGAGCTCACTGGGACAGGTAAGCAAACGGAGACGGAGAGTAAATCGCTGGACGGAAAGCAGCAACGTCAGGATATCGATTCCAAAAAGGAGGCGGATTAATGATGAAAGATTTCAAATGGAGATGGCAGGATACCCTCATCGTAATATTAGGTTTAGCTACATTAGCCTACGCTCTGATCAATTACAGCAAGCTTCCGCAGGAGTTACCGGCACAATTTGGAATTACGGGTAAGGTCAACAGATACTGGGACAAAAATATAGCTATTTTTGTGTTCGGAATCTTAGGCATTGTGCTCCCGCTGATCATGCAGTTTACACGCAGCATCGACCCTAAGCGGGATAATTACAAAAAATTTGAAAATGCCTATGCCATGAGCAGACTTGCTATTGGGGTGCTTTTTAATCTAATGCTGGTGCTGTCGATTGCTTACGGTCTAGGTAAAGATATAAACGTTGGGAAGATCGCCATAGGAGCTGTTGGAATAATGTTTATTGCTCTTGGCAACTACATGCCACAGGTAAAAGATAATTACTTGTTTGGGGTTCGTACAGCCTGGACGCTCGCCAACCCCGAGGTATGGCGAAAAACACATCGCCTATCCGGGATAATGTGGATGATCGGTGGCCTACTTATTTTTGCAGGAGCCTTTTTGAGCGGAGCCTTGTCTCAGCTTCTTATTATTACGGCACTCGTACTAGCAATTATCGTGCCCATTCTCTACTCCTGGATGATTTCACGTCCGCTAAAATCGTAAAGCCAACATACTAAGCCGTCGACTCAAGTCGTCGGCTTGTTCTGTCATTTGGAACTCACGGTCATTATGTTGCCCTCCTTTATTAGCCTCCTCTTCTGCCAACCTTCTATATTCCAGAAGAAGTTCATTCCCAGAGGCGACGCAGACTAAGCCTTCCTTTCGATTTCCTTCTGCAAGCTTTTTTTGCCCCATAAGAAACATCCCTTCAATCGCCTTCATCCACTTGGCATTGTTGTACTTATCCAGCCTAAGGCTCTGGCGCATCCAATATAACGACGCCCCCGGACGGCCACTGCTTATCCATCGTTCAGCCAGCTCCCAGCTTAAGCTGGCATTCTCGGGAGAATACAACAAACTCTGCCGAAGCAGACTCACGCTCTGTTCACCCGAGAGCAACCTAGATAATGCTATAACCGTTCGAGGTGACCGGGGATTCCAACCCAGCGATTGCTGTAGCAACTCTACCTTCACCGAAGGATCCACCGACATAATCGCTTGTCGATAGAACTTCTCTCCTTGAGCGGCGTGAAAAGATAGCACCCCCAGCAGAAGCGAAAAACAACATGCCGCAGTTCCGATTAGTCGGCGAAGGCGGATTTGGGGCTGTTTCTTGGGTGTAGAGTTAGCGATTAGCGGATTCGTAGATGTAGAAACATCAATGTGCGCGTTCGTAGATGTGGAGTGAGCGATTAGCGGATTCGCTAGTGTAGTGACATTGGGGAGCCGGTTCGTGGATGTGGAGTGAGCGATTAGCGGATTCGCTGGTGTAGAGACACCGGTGAGCGGATTCGTAGATGTGGATTGAGCGATTAGCGGATTCGCTGGTGTAGAGACATTGGTGAGTGGGTTCGTAGATGTGGAGTGAGCGATTAGCGGATTCGCTGGTGTAGAGACATTGGTGAGTGGGTTCGTAGATGTGGAGTGAGCAATTAGCGGATTCGCTGGTGTAGTGACATTGGTGAGTGGGTTCGTAGATGTGGATTGAATTGGCAGCTTGGTCTCAGACTGAGGGTGGGTTGGCGCAGATTGATGTTTCTGCTTACCCTCAGCTAGAGCAAGCGCTGGCAGCCAGAATAGCAGCAGCCAAAATAATCCGTAGCTCCAGTCAAAATCAACGACGCTGTGTAAGACGATGACCAGAAACGGCGGTAGCAACCGCGGCGATTTGGTAGCCAGCAGCCAGCCTGCTGCCAACAGCATAAGGAGTATGGCTGCAAGACCAACGAATCCTAAGTTCAACAGGATGTCGAGGTATCCATTATGCACCTGGCTGCCTACATAAGGGCGAGATTGGGCGGCAAGGTAGGCATGCCGCCAAGTCTCACCCCCACGTCCCAGCCAAGGTGCCTCTGCCGCTAGCCGCCAGGCGTCGCGGTAGAACAGCCCGCGCGCGGATACCGTCGATGACGGTCCGGTAATCCGCTCGCGCACGTGCAGGAGCACGGCGATCCCCGCCGCCGTCCAACCCGCCGCCGCCAATGCCAGCATGGCGGCTCGGGCAGTGCCCGCCGCGCTGCGCTGGCGGCGGCACAGCCACAGGCCGGCTAGCAGCGCGCCGGCCCAAAGCCCGGCCAGCAACAGCAGGCCGGGCACAGGCTCTACCGCCAACCCGGCACGGGCTAGTTGGCGGTAGAGTAGCGCCGCGACGGCCACGGGCGCGGCGCCAGCAGCAAGAAGCGGCGCGATTAGCTGCCGCTTCCAGAGCAAGACGGCGGCGCAGGCGCAAGCCGCCGTCAGCCATGCGCCGCGCGACTCGCTGAGGAGCAGCGCGGCGGTGTACGGAAACAGCGGCAGCAAGCGCAGCAGCGCGGCGGTCGTGCTTCCCGCTTTTCCCTGCTCCGCTTCCACGCCTCCTGCCCCTTTGCTCCTCCGTTCTGCTTCTGCGCACTCCATCCCCAGCCCAACACTTCTTGCTCCCAACATATTCACGCTCTTTTTTGGCTCCCCGTAATAAACAGCAACAGCAAATAGCCGTTCCAGCAGAAAAACAGCCATAACAGCACCAAAAGCATTCGGATATTCCATCAATCCTGCTAACCTAACCCCTGTGGCACTCACTTCCGATGAATTGCTGTAGGCCACAGCGAAAGGCAACTTTACCACTCCACAAACAGCCAACAAAGCGCTCATGCTCAAAAACATACCCGCCATAGACCAAGTTACATTTACAATCCGCCGCCCCACCCGGTTCACCGCACAAAAACAAACCAATAATGCAAAGCTAGCATACAAGCCCCACCGCAGCGTTTCATTCATAGTTCCCTGGGAGGAAAGCGGCCCGCGCAACCAATGAATCACATAAAGCGATAGAATAATTAAAGGGACGCTTAATAATATTCTTAACGCTTTATTTTCTCCGCTAACTTCACTACCTTCACTACCTTCACTAACTCCATTGACTCCCGTAATACCACTTACTGCACCTCCCCCACTTTTTCTCCATGCGCCAACCCCAACAAGATAATAAAGCGAGCACGTACAACACAACACAAACCATAAAGTTAGAAAGGGATACATCTCCTCAGTAAAAAACAATCCCCGCAACAAACAAGCACCCACCCCAGCCGTTATCACTAAGGCTCCACAAATATATGCGATTGATGATTCCAGACTCCGGTCTTTTTTAAAACGCCACATTTAGATACCCCTGTATTCGTTAATTTATCTCTATCCTTTCCACATTTCACTAATACAAGACTAGAACGCAAAAAGACGATACCTCTCCACAAAGGAGCCGCACCGCCCTAATTCCCATAAAAAGCTATATAATTGTAAAAAGTGCAGCTATTCCCGTGCTCTCGCTGCTTACTTCCACTTTAATTGTACTTTGTGCAACTGTTTTTCAAGAATCCCGCCATATGCGGGGTATTGTTCGTTTTTAAGTGTACAAAGTGCAACTAAATTACTAAAACGCAGCTTCTGAGCATATCCAGTTGCACAAAGTACAACTAAATCAACTCACCATTAGACCGCACTAGCCGTACCGTCCTAACCATTAGATCGCACTCACTGCAACATCCTAACCATTAGATCACACTTGCTGCACTATCCGAATTCTCATCAAAAAAGCTATATAGTTGTAAAAAGTGCAGCTATTCCCGTGCTTTCGCTGCTGACTTCCACTTTAATTGTACTTTGTGCAACTGTTTTTCGAGAATCCCGCCATATGCGGAGTATTGTTCGTTTTTAAGTGTACAAAGTGCAACTAAATTACTAAAACGCAGCTTCTGAGCATATCCAGTTGCACAAAGTACAACTAAACCAAGTCGCCATTAGATCGCACTAGCCGTACCGTCCTAACCATTAGATCGCACTCACTGCACCGTCCTAACCATTAGATCACACTAGCTGCACCATCCAATTTCCCATTAAAAAAGCTATATAGTTGTAAAAAGACAACTGATCGAATTAGGCTGCACCTATAAGTGCCCATTCTACAGTCACCGTTCTACCATGCTACAGTCCTACCGTCCTACGCTTTCTACCTTAATATCCTCTACCCTTCTACCGAACTCTCAGTAGGAAGCAGATCCGCGCATACGCGTTCGAGGTAGGGTTTTGCTCCCAGAAAATCGCGGAATGCGGTGTATTCGCGCCATTTGACGGAGTTGTCCCCGGCTGAGCTCTTAACGGCACGAATCAAAATGTTCTTCGGTGTATTCTCCAGATCGATGAATTCCAGCAGCTGGCTGCTATAGCCCATCATGTCGAGCAATTTGGCGCGAATGGCGTCTGTAGCCAAGGCGGAAAAACGCTCTTTCAATATGCCATGCGAAAGCATAGGGCTCATTACTTCATTTTCGATTTGTGCGAATAATTCATGCTGGCAGCAAGGCACGGACAAAATAACAGACGCTCCCCAACGTACTGCTTTTTCAAGGGCAGCATCGGTAGCTGTGTCGCAAGCATGAAGTGTGATCACCATGTCCACCTGCTCCAGCTCATTATACTCGGCAATGTCACCCACGAAGAACTTCAAGTGATCATAACCGATTTTGGCAGCAAGTTCGTTACAATGCTCAATCACATCTGCTTTTAAATCTAACCCAATGATATTAAGCTCCCGCTTCTTGCGAACGGTCAGATAGTGATACAGCGCAAAGGTCAAATATGATTTTCCACAGCCAAAATCCACAATCGTCAACGGTCGGCCTGTTGGCAGATCGGCAAGCACGTCCTCTACCATCTCCAGAAAACGATTGATCTGCCGAAACTTATCATATCTTTTGGCCAGCACTTTGCCTTCTTTATTCATGATTCCAAGCTCCACCAGAAATGGCACAGGCTCTCCATCCTCCAGCACATAACGTTTGCGACGGTTGTGAGCTAGATCCGGCTCTTCCTTTTTACTTGGAGACTTGGTTAGGATTGATACTTTGAATTTCTTACTAATAAGCACCTGATAATCGGCTTCTACTGTACACAACAAACCTTGCCGATAAGTTTCTCTAAATAAAAGAGATATTTCTTCCGCCGCTAACTCTGCGGGTACGTTGCGATGTTCTACCTTTGTACCAATATAGGACGCAAACTGATAATGCAGCTTCCCCTTTAGTTCAACAGGTTTAACCTGCACTTTGGTACAATTTTCGCCTTTATAACGTACTTGACTTAGGGTAGCCGTAATCAAAGTACGGTCATTAATTAGTTGTTCAATTAGAGCTGTTAAAGATTCCACAACGCACATCTCACTTTCGGGATTAAAAATGGAGAATCTATGTCTCCTAACCATCATCGTTCATTATATCACGTGTTAACAAGGGGCGTTCCTTGTTCTAGCAGGGCTTAACATGCAGCTCTCCACTAACTATAGTTAATGCTCGCCCAGACATCTTAATCTCGTCTTTACTTACCTCTAACTGAAGCAAACCTCCACGTTTCGAAGCTTGATAAGCGGTCAACTGCGTACGATTGAGTCTATCCGCCCAAAAAGGTGCCAATGCAGTATGCGCTGAGCCTGTTACCGGATCCTCATTCACTCCTACCTTCGGCGCAAAAAAACGTGATATACAATCAATACCTTCGATAGAGCTTTCTGCGGTAACCGCGAAACCTCTCCCTTCAAGCCCGGATAAAGCTCCGAAGTCAGGGCTGAGTTCGCGAACCCGGGCTTCCTGATCCAGTCGTACAAGTACATTGTCAGCATATCGCATAGTTTCCACCACATTGGCTTCTGCAATACCAAGTGCTGCTGCGAGACCTGAAATTACAGGAGAGGGTTGAAGCTGATAAGGCGGGAAGTACAGTGAGATCAAATCTCCTGAACGAGAAGCTCTGAGCAACCCACTGCGTGTATAGAACCTTGCTTCCATGTCAGGCGCTAGCAATCCGCTCTCCCATAGTACATGCGCACTTGCTAGAGTCCCATGCCCACATAGCTTGACCTCAACTTTAGGTGTAAACCATCGCAAGCGGTATCCATCTTCCTCTGGCCAGAGAAAAGCTGTCTCTGACAAGTTCATTTCCGCCGCTGTCTTCTGCATATAACCTTCATCGACAGGATGCTCCAGTAAACATACCGCCGCAGGATTGCCTGAATAAGCCTGTTCTGCAAAAGCATCGATAATATATAAAGGGATATTCATCGTATTCATCAGCTTCCTGCTTCCTTTCGTATCGCTGTTACCCTGCCCCACTCTTTTAACCCCTGCTCTACTTCCTCCAGAGGAAGGGCACCTTGTTCCAATTCTGCAGATGATTTGAGCAGCAGCCGATTGTACAGCTTATCCCCTTCTATTACAACATCTTCTCCTTGCTCCCACAGCCGGTAGAGGCTGTCCTCCGCTTTACTATATCGTCCTACCGACTCCATATACTCCAACAGTAGCCGCTCCGTTTTAGACGGGAGACGATAGGCCTGCACATCCTGCAAGAGTTCATCAATTTCCTGAGTCATATGCAGCAGCTCCCTGTCTGCTCCATGAAGATCCGCGTACAAATATAAATGTAAAGCTCTCATACTTCTAAATAATGCTGCATCCTTATCGCCATTTGCCGCATAAATGCTGCCTTCTTCCTTCAGCAGTTTGGCCAGACCTTGAAGCTTATCGGACTCAACCACACCGCCAAAACGAAACATATCTATGATATCTTCTACAGATAGTGAATTTAAAAGACGTG
The DNA here is from genome assembly GCF_037975345.1 of Paenibacillus sp. FSL P2-0121. Lineage (NCBI taxonomy): Bacteria > Bacillati > Bacillota > Bacilli > Caryophanales > Paenibacillaceae > Paenibacillus > Paenibacillus sp. FSL P2-0121. The sequence continues at coordinate 6,111,987 of NZ_CP150245.1, forward strand.
AATTCAGCGGAAAATGCCGGTTCAACAGCTCATCGATTTCCCATAAAGCTTCTGTCGTCTTCCGTTCCTGCTTCAGAGAAAATACCTTGGCAACCATCGCCGTCATATCTTCGATCATCCGGACAATATAGTCTCTTCGAAACATGCAATTCCTCCTTTTCCGTACTGTGGTAGCAAAAAATTCAGGACTCAGACCACTTAAGTTATTCTATTGATTTATCTTAAACCATTGCCGAATTCTATGCCAGTTAAGGAGAATACCAGATCATTAGATAGCCCTTAAAAAAAGAGGCAGCACACGCCATAATGGCGCCGTGCTGCCTCTTTGTAGATGATTTTTTATACGCGGCTATTGTCTAAAACGGAAGCCTGAACAAAATCCTTTATGATCTCGGCTAATCGTTCAGGAGCTTCAAAAAGACTCATGTGGCCTGCACCCGATATCGTTGCTTGCGTTATATTCGGTTTATCCGCAGTAAAGGTTCGTTCAGCAGGAATCAATCCATCCTGCTCGCCAGCAACAAGCAATACCGGCAACGTAGTGGCCGTAATTACATCCCGTCGATCTGGACGCTCACGCATCGCCAGTGCAGCTCCTGCCGCTCCTTGTGGAGGCGTTTTGTAGCCGATTTCTTTAGCGCGCTCCAGCAGCTGTGGAGATGCAGAAGCGGTTGCTTCAGCAAACAATCCTGGTACGAAGCTGTCTACGAAAGGAGTAATCCCTTCATTTTGAATCGCGCTGACACTCTTCAGTCGTTTTTCCTTAGCTTCTTCACTATCTGGATAAGCAGTAGAATGAATTAATCCAAAGCCTTTCAATCGAGAAGCATAACGCTGAGCAAACGATAGCGTAATATATCCGCCAAGCGAATGACCAAGCATGATGCATTCAGCAATCTCCAGCGAATCTAACAGACCCAGAACATCATCTGCCATTTGTTCAATACTATAAGGTCCTAATGGAGCTTCCGAAGCTCCGTGACCACGTAAATCGGGAGCAATCACTCGGTAGCCGCTGCTTAAGACAGGAATGACTTGTTCCCAATATTCAGCGCTTCCACAAAAGCCATGCAGCAATACAATAACTTCGCCTTTCCCCTGATCACTGTAGCATATATTGCTTCCGTCACAACGAACTCTTTCCATGGCTGCTTCCCTCTTTCTAGAATACTAAGATAATGTGTCTAATATCTATTATTAAGCAAAACAGCCCGCCTTGAAACGGACAACTTATTTTTAAGTGCCCAATGGGTACTACTGGAGTCCGAATCCTTTTGCTGCCGCTATAGCGATATGTTCTGCCATAACCATCACTCTATGCAGTGGAGTGGTCTGCAACGTTCTATAGGGTTTCGGGCCATTCATATCTACAACGGCCGCCAAACTATAGTGACCTACGGCTGGAAGATTTGCCCCCACCGATTGTGCAGGCTGTAGTGGCTCACTCGAAACGAAGTAATATCCAAGCGCGATCGGAGGACCCAGACAAGCATCTACCGCAACTACAATATGCCCGGAGGGAATCTCAGCCACTCTGGCCACCAAGTTATCTGCATCGCAAGGAGACGGCAACGTACCGATTACATGTCGGAAGCCATGTTCCACAAGTTTGCTGCCCGTCAGCGGACCGAGTGCATCTCCTGTAGACCGATCTGTTCCAATGCACAGGAACGTGACTTCCTCGGCGGAATGCAGAGCAGCTATTTCCATGAAAAAGGACACTAATCCAGCATCGTCCATTTTAATGCGTTTTCCGCTTCCCTGTTCTCTGATTGCCAATACATTTCCTCCCTTCGATGATATTTTTGATCTCATGCCTTTAATTTAACATGATTTCAGTGAACCCGACAAAAAAATGGTGGTCAAGCTGCCAAACATGGTAAAATACATGAATCAGTATACAGAGAGGATGTTTTAACCTAATGGATTTAACAAAGCCTAGTCAGGAAAATGTTGAGTATATGATCGAGGCTATCAAGAACAAATTAAAAATGGCCAGTGCCGCGGCGATGCAAGCCTCCGCTTTTTCAGTAGATCATTATGAAGATATCTATGATGTTTATGAGGTAGCCATGGGCAGTGACAGACTGAGTATTTCTCAGGTGGAAGCACTCGTCTCCGAACTCGGCCGTCTACGTCATAAATAATAGTTCTCCCTATTACAAGAAGAACCGATGTTGCCGTCCTTTAAAGATGACCACCGCTTCTCGTAGAAAAAAGCCCTTCGCTGCGTATCCAGAAGATGGATTCGTAGTCGAAGGGCTCTTTTTATATGATCCTACTTTATGAAATTAAGCTTGAACTCGGTATCCGCATGGCCTACTCGTGTACCCCCGTCATTGTAAATCACGCCTGAAAATGCATTGCGCAGCTTTTCCAAGGTATTTTTCTGACTATAACCAATTTGATTTAAAATTCCCTGTACAATAAGTCCCCACTCTTCTTCCGACCCATCCAGAATCTTGAAGGCAATCCCCAGTCGCTCACGGCGTAAGCCGAAGCAATACACACCCTTAAATCCACCCTTAGCAATAATATTATCATCTTCCAAAAGAATAGAATCAAGGCGACCAGATCCAGAAACCATCTCCGGATAAGCATTCATTGCCGTTGTAATAGTAGTAACCGCTTTGCGAGTAGCTTCATCTGCAATCAAATCCGGATTGGCTAATTTCAAATAGGCCGTCGCCAAGGCGGTCAGAGGCAGAGCAAACACCGGCAGCCCGCATCCGTCCGTACCTAAACCGATACTGTCTGGGGCCACACCGGCCATATAAGCAATGGTGGAGATAATCTCACGCTGCACCGTTTGCTCCGGCTGTGAGTATTCTTCAAGCGGCAAACCTTTGAGCTTACTGTAAGATAAGATACCCATGTGCTTGCCCGCACAGTTATGATAGAACTTTCTTTTGCCCGCACCACGAATGGCGTTCTCCCTGCTGGAATAATCCAGTGGGTAACTCGTTGCACAGATCATTTGTTGCTCATCGATGCCAATCTTGGAGGATATGCTCTCTAGCGCAGCTACATGGTAGCTCTCTCCCCGATGAGAGGCGGTCATCAGGGCAACCTCTGCGGGTGTAAAGCCGTAATGCTCCACAATCCCCCCACGTACGCCTGGAATAGCCTGAAGGGGTTTAGCAGCTGAACGGGTGAACGATACAAATTCCGGATCACCTGCATACCCCTTTAAATTTCCGTTCTCTCCTACGATGGCAATATGCCCACTATGGACACATTCCAGCAAATCCGCCCGATACTCTCGTACTAATACGGTTTCCATGATTTCTCTCCTCTTTTAACTAGATGCTCTATAACTCACAAGGACTTATTAGTATTCACATTTAATAAATGCTAGAAAATAACCCCGTGCTCCGGGATTTTTCAGTACTCTACAAACTCCCTTAAGTGTTGGTTCCATGAGGAATTCTACTCCTATTTTCATTATTCTTCAATCCTGTCCCCACCAAGAAGATTTTAGAAACCGGATAAAATATAAAAAACCGCTTCCTTCTCAGAACCTTGATCTCTGAGTAGAAAGCGGTTTTTATGGAATTCAGCGTAGCCTCACAAGGGTAGCGCAGTTCGTCTTATCCTTTGCTTGCACCTGCGGTCAGGCCATCCACCAAGAAACGCTGTAGGAAAATGAACAGCAGCGTGACTGGGAGAGCGACCAATACCGCTCCGGCAGCGAACAACGTAAACTCGGTTGAGTTACTTTGGTTCACCATCCGGTAAAGCCCAACGGCGAGCGTTCTTGTATCCTCCGTGCGCAATACAAGGTCGGCGAATATAAAATCCACAAAGCAGCCGTTGAAAATCATAAGGCTGGCATAGGTGAGCATCGGCTTAGATAACGGGATCATGATAGAAAGAAATACTTTCATATGACTCGCCCCATCCATTCGCGCAGCATCTTCCAAGCTTTTAGGAATCGTATCAAAAAAACCTTTAGCCACAAAAACATTCGTGATAATAGCACCGCTGCTGTACACGAGCACAAGTGCCCAATGAGAATTCAGTAGCCCAAGTGTGTTCAGCAGCACGTAAACTGCTATCATAGCCATAAATCCCGGAAACATCTGCAGAACTAGGAGCGTGGTTAGTGTAGTTTTTCTGCCCGTAAATCGATAACGAGAAATGGCGTACGAAGTCAGCAGCAGCAAAAAGGTGCCGAGCAGCGTAGACAACGCCGCAATCTTTAGCGTATTCATGAACCATAACAAATATTTAGTTTGCTCAAACAGTTCCTTGTAATGAACAAAGGTGAAATTCTTAGGAATCAATGAGTCACTGAACAAACTGTTTCCTGTTTTGAAAGAAGACATAATAATCCAGAAAGCTGGGAAAAGACTAATAAAACTGAGCACAATCAGCAATAAATGGCTTCCAAACGTTTTTAACGCTTCCGTCAGTCTTAGCTTCATGCAATCATATCCTCCTCTTTAAAGGATCGCGTCCGCCGGTAGCTCCAGATGGAGAATGTCGCGACCATCAGGAAGATGACAATCCCGATGACAGAAGCAAAGCTGTACTGTGACTGGTTCAGCGCCAGTTTATAAAGCCAAGTCACCAGCAGGTCAGTGTGGCCCGCGTACTGGTAGTTAGGATTAACCGGTTCTCCGTTAGTCATTAGATAAATGACATTAAAGCTGTTAATGTTGCCGGCAAACTGCATAATCAGGATAGGTGCGGTTGCGAACAATACCATGGGCAGCGTAATCATGCGGAATTTATAAAATGACCCAGCACCGTCTACTTCTGCCGCTTCATACATATCCTTCGGAATTGTTGTCAGCACCCCAAAGGCCAGAATCATGGTCACCGGAATGCCGATCCACATATTAGCCAGGATTACAGTGACCTTAGCCCAGAAAGGATTGGTTAGCCAGGCCACACCCTCCAGTCCCAAGGCTCTTAAATAACTATTGATCGGTCCGAATTGATTATTGAACATATTGCGCATGACGAGCAGAGAAATCATATTGGGAATAGCGAAAGGAACGATCAGAAGTGTGCGCCAAAGCTTTTTGCAGCGGACACGGGGCTGGTGAATAAGTACTGCAATAAGCACACCTCCAATGTAAGTCGTCGCAGTAGCAATAACCGCCCAGATCAAGGTCCAAGTCAGCACTCCACCAAAGGTGGAACTCCAGACATCCAGACTAAGCATTTTATTAAAATTACCGAAACCCACCCAGTCTACTAGATGTGCTGGCGGTAAAATCGGGTCGGCATAGTTCGTAAACGCCAGTAGCACCGAAAAAACAAGTGGTAATATCGTCAGAAAAACCACGGCCACAAAGGGAATCGCGAGGACAAGATAGGCAAAATTCCTCCGCCCCATAGCTCTGAGCGATTCAGCGAATGAATGAATGGGCTCTTTCCGGTCCCGTGCAGCTCCAACTAGGAATGCATCTCTGATGTTCAGTAAATGAAAAGCTGTATAAAAGAGCAGCGCCAGCAATGCCATTAGACCATTGATCATCATAAAAATGGAGTGGTCGCCTTCCACCATCCGGGTTAATTTGCCTACCTTGACCATACGGCTTGGAAATTCACCAAGCGTAATTAAGCCATGCAAATGTCCCATCAGATCATGAGCAATATAGTAGATTCCAGCAGACCCCACCAGCAGGAATACCAATCCTTTCAGCCACTGCCGGTTGTAGAACTGGCCCAGTCCCGGAATAATAGCCGAGAGTAGCGCTGCGCCTGTTTTCTTCCTCATGGTTAAATCACCTGCCCTTTACTTCGACTCCAGATCGGCCTGAATCGTGGTTACAGTCTGATCCAGCGTCTGTTTAACATCAAGATTTGAGTCGTTCCACAGGGACACAAACGCTGCTTTTAGGGGTTCCCAGACCGATTTAATTTCTGAAACGGAAGGCATTGGAACGGAATTTTGGAATTGCTCGAAGAATCCGCCAATAATAGGGTCATCTTTGATTTCCGGCGCTTCTCCAGCCTCTATACTCGCAGGAATCGCTCCCGTCATCTCAAAATTCTTAAGCTGATTCTCCTTATTGCTTGCAAAATGTGCGAACAAACGGCCTGCGACCGGATATTCCGTATATGAGTTGACATAATACGATTTGACCCCGGAGAAAGAAAGACTGTCTTGACCGTCAGGTCCCTTTGGAAGAGGCGCCACACCCAGGTTAACATTTTCCTTAAACGCCGCTATGGACCACGGCCCGTCGATATTCATCGCCAGCTTACCTTCTTGGAACAACTGTGTTTTCACGTCATAAGTGATATCTCCTGCATTCAAAGGCAGAATTTTTTTGAGGCTCTGCAGAAACGTAAACCCTTTGATAGTGCCTTCATTGTTCAATCCAATATCCTTGAAATTCGTATTGTTGTCTCCGTAAATATATCCGCCGAAGCTGCCAATAAACGGATAGCTGTAATATCCGACGAATTCCCACATGATTGCAAATTTGTTTTCCTTCGGATTGTTATACGTATCTGCAAAAGCAATCACATCATCCCACGTTTTAGGAGCATCAGGAATCAGGTCCTTGTTGTAGAACAGCGCATAGGTTTCTACCGATTTAGGATAACCGTAAAGAATGCCATCATAAGACGATGCCTGAACGGCTGTTGCCACCATCGTTGATTTGGTTTCTTCCTCAAAAACATCATTTGGCAAAAGCAGCCCTGCTTTTACGGCTTGCCCGATCTGGTCATGGGGCAGAGTCAACACATCTGCAGCAAGTTTAGACGGACCATCCGTCGCCAGTCTTGCGCCTTGATCACCACCTGCCATTTCCTCAACTGTGACGGGAACATCATATTCTTTTTCGAAATCAGCAGCAATCTGCTTCATGTACTCAAGCTGCTCCTTGGCTTCCCAGACCATCAGTTTGGCCCCTGCTTCTGGTTTCATTTCCTCATCGGTGGTATTCTCTCCGGAAGTATTTGTCTCATTTGTGGTTCCCCCCGGCTCGTTCACTGCGGAATTCGGACTCGAATTCGGCTTTGATGCGGAGTTCCCATTGCCTGAACCGCATGCGGTGACCGTCAAAGTTAACAGCAGGCATAGGACTAAACTAAATGTTACCGCTTGCATTTTGGAACGTTTACTCTTCTTCATTTGCTCATCTCCCCTTCGTTCATGAGTGATTAAACCTAACCCGCATTGAAAAAAAGCATATAAAAAAGGTACAACCTCATTTGCACAAAGTGCCGAGGTTGTACCTTTCCAGGTAACAGTGCCTTTAATTTGAATGCGTGTTATGAAAAATCAAGTTCGTTCGCCCTCATTCTATAATATCCATAATTTTGATTGCAATCAGAGTATAAGTCCAAAAAAGACGGTTTAACAAAGTTTATCTTTTCTTTTCTTTTATTTTCTCTTTATCCCTACCACATACTAAAAATTCCATATTGTAAATTCTTGTGAAATAACCTCTTGCTTTGCTCTTGAGGGTTATGGTAAGATGCAGACAAATTTAAAGGCAATGAAACCGCCAAGGGTTCAACCTCTGAAAATCATGAGGTTGGCCCTTTTTTGCGTTTACATGCCCGAAGGGATGGAAAATGAGTATGATTCAACCGGAAGCCGTTTATCACCGTATGGGACAAAATTGGTCATATGCCTACGATGAGTCTACACTTCATATTCGCATAAGAACTAAGCGGGACAACGTATCACAGATCGATCTTTTCTGTGGAGATAAATTTGGCTGGGACAAAACGCATGAGGTCATTCCAATGCAGCGCCTCGCTTCTGACGGCTTGTTCGATTACTGGCAAGCCTCCGTCCGTCCCGTTTACCGCAGACTCGCGTATTACTTTGCGCTTTATGACAAAGACGAAGTTCTTTATTTTTTGGAAAAAGGTTTTTATCCAGAGCCACCTGCTGTGGTATATGAGGGCTTGTTCGACTTTCCATTTTTGAATCGTGAAGATGTGCACTCCCCTCCATCGTGGGTGAAAGATGCAGTATTTTATCAAATATTCCCGGAGCGTTTCGCGAATGGGGATCCCACCAATGATCCGACAGATGTATTGGAATGGGGCGGCACGCCGAGTCCTCGGAATTTCTTCGGAGGGGACTTACAGGGTGTACTAGATCATTTGGATTATCTCTGTGAATTGGGCATCAATGCTATATATTTTAATCCTTTATTTGCGGCAACCACCAATCATAAATACGATACAAAAGATTATTATTTGGTCGATCCTCATTTTGGCACCAATACATTGCTGAAAGAGCTTGTGGACTCCTGTCACTCCAAAGGCATCCGTGTCATCCTGGACGGTGTCTTTAATCATTGCGGTCATACCTTCCCGCCATTTGTTGATCTGCTCGCGAACGGGCAATCTTCACGTTATGCGGATTGGTTCCATGTACGCGAGTGGCCGCCACAGGTCATCGACGGAATTCCCACCTATGACACCTTTGCATTTGAGCCTATCATGCCTAAGTTCAACACTGAGAATCCTGAAGTCATAGAATATCTACTGAATGCAGGCCGCTATTGGATCGAGGAAATCGGTATAGACGGCTGGCGGCTTGATGTCGCAAATGAAGTCTCCCATTCGTTCTGGCGGCAATTCTGCAGTACGATCAAAAGCATTAATCCAGAAGCCTATCTCGTAGGAGAAATCATGCATGATTCCTTGCCGTGGCTGCTTGGCGATCAATTTGACGCCGTTATGAATTACCCGCTAACGAATATTCAAATTAATTTTTTCGCTCACGGACAGATCAATGCTGCACAATTCTCTCAGTCGGTTGCTACTATGCTAGCGAATTATCCGCAGCAAATTACGGAAGCCGCCTTTAATCTGCTAGACAGCCATGATACAGTTCGTTTCCTGACACTTTGTGGCGGTGACATCAGGAAGTTAAAGCTGGCCGTTTTGTTCCAGATGACCTTTCAAGGAGCACCCTGTGTTTATTATGGCGATGAAATCGGCATGGATGGCGGATACGATCCGGACAACCGAAAATGTATGGAGTGGGACTCCCAGAAACAGAATCAAGAATTGTTCGAATACTATCGCTGGACGATCAGCCTTCGTAAATCTCATCCCGCATTCCGGAGCAGTGGATTTAAAGCGCTGGAGATTCCGGGTTATCCAAAGCTGCTTGTATATGAGCGGTGGGACAAACAAAGCCGGTTCATAATCGTATTGAACAATGAAGATGTTATGGCCGAAGTCATCATTCCTGTAACCGGAGCAGACACGATATGGGTAAATCTAAAGACGCAGAAGCGGACTGAAACCTCCACATCCCAGCTGCATCTGAATCTGCCTGAATTCGGCTATGCGGTACTCCAAGCCGTTAATGATTAATCCGTAACATTATAAATTCAATCGTGGAAGGATGGAGACATATGCTGCATATCACAGCCTGTCTTCGCCTTCTTTTTGCGCATAAACAAATGTTGATAAAGCCTTAAAAACGCGGTTTATATGACCTAAAGCCCTCTAGGTTACCGTATCCTCCCTTAAACTCCCGTAATCTCTCCCTTGCTCTTCAACTGTTTCAGCCCATACGCCAAAGTTTATATACGAAGTAAGATAAATTATAAGGAGTGATTGGTGATGAGTAACGTAGAACATGAAGTAGAGAACGGAAGCAGCTTATTAAAAGGTATCTTTATTGGTAGCTTAATTGGTGCCGCAGCAGCCCTGCTATTTGCACCAAAGCCTGGTCGTGAAATGCGCAGTGATCTGTCAGATAAACTTTCTCAAGCTACAGACAAGACCAAAGAAGTTGCTGGTGCCGTAACTGACAAAACCAAAGCTATTGCGACAACAGTTGGCGAAAAAGCAACCGATTTGGCTAGTACGGTGTCAGATAAAGCTTCTGATATCTATACCACTGTCAGTGACAGCAAACAACAAATTGCCGCCACTCTTCAAGAGGCTGGAAGTAAAATTGGTGACACTGTAAGTGAAGCCTCAAGCAATGTAAGCTCGGATGTTAAAGACGCCTCTAAAGACGTAGCTGATGAAGCTAAAGCATCCTCTAAAGAGGTTGCCAATCAGGCTAAGGATGCGAAAGAGGATGTAAAATCCTCCTATAAATCCAATTACTAATCTGCGGCATCATACAGCTATCACTTTAACAAACAACAGCCAGCTGACCGCAGCTGGCTGTTGTTTAGTTACACCTTTATTCACATCAGCAGATACAACTAGACATTTAATTAATGCCCGTTCGGGCTATAGAAAGCAGGGATGGCGCATGGCAGATTCAAATAACCAAACAAAACCTTATGAAATTGATGAACATCCTTTCGAGTTGCGACATGAAGTGAAACGCTTAAACAGTCGTCTTGATAAGATCGCTCACTCACTGGAAAAATCAGAATTCAAAGACATTCTCGACAACTATTCAGATCCGAAAAAAAGAATCATCACAAACCTGATGGCCGGTATATCTCGGGGACTTGGACTATCTCTCGGAACATTTGTAGTCCTTGGTTTATTAGGCTACATTCTTAGTCTTTTTCTTAATGTTCCAGTAATCGGAGAGTATCTTGGCGAAATTAAAAAATACATTGATGCTAATAGCTAACCGCAAGACTATCAATCTATTCCCCAACTATCGACCGCTTCCCCCGCTTGTCCGTCTAATCCTCTAGGTTGGACGGACAAGCGGGGGAATAAGTCTACAACAGTATACAAATAAAGGACATGCGGGTCTCCAGTCAGCGGAGAGAGGCATGTCCTTATCGTCGAAAATGTATATTACCCATACAGGAACTCAATAGGAAGAGTTGGCCATAATCTGCTTTAACTTCTCAGTGGCCCGCTTCTGTATGCGTGAAACGCTCATCTGTGATACCCCCAGCTTCTGGGCGATCGCCCGCTGGGATTGTCCATCTTGGAACGCTAACAGCAGCACCTGCTGCTCCTGTTCCTTCAATTGACCTAGTGCTTGTTGCAAATCCATACGTTTCTCTACGGTCTCGTAATCATTTGCGTCAGAGCTGATCAGCTCGCCTAGTGTGGCTCCTGTCTCCTCTTGAGAAAGGGGCGAGTCTAGGGAGACGTAATGATAACATTCTCTGCCCGCCAGTACTTCTACAGTTTCTTCAACAGACAAATCAAGATAATGAGCAATCTCATCCACCGCAGGCGAACGTTCCAGCTTCACTGTTAGTTCGTCAATCGCGTGTTGAACAAGTGCTCCCTTTTCTTTAATCCGTCTAGGTACCTGTATGTACCAAGATTTATCACGTAGGAAATTCTTCATATGTCCAATCATGCTTTTCATCGCATAGGGCTCAAAAGGGATTCCAAGGCTAATATCATATTGCTGTAATAACCGGATGAGCGCCATTTGCCCGACCTGATATAAATCCTCATACAAGTCGGGGCGGTTGCGAGAAATTTTTCCAGCAGCCATTTTTACCATAGGCTCATATTTCTTAATCAGCACTGTTGCGCGTTCATTATCCTTAGTCTGCTGATATTCCCAAATTTGGGTGACTGCTTCATTCATGGACTCGGGGGGAGTCACCTTATCACTCATACCTTTTCCTCGCTAAAGTTAAGGTGCTTCTTCAAAGTTACTACCGTCCCTCTTCCGGCCTCACTTACGACGCTCACGTCATCCATCAACGCTTGCATTAAGTAGAACCCTAAACCGCCGACCTGAACGTCACTTAACTCTTTATCATGCAGTGTCATACGCTCACTGGACGAGTCTTCCAAACCGTCAAAGCTCTCCCCCTCGTCTTTGACTGTAATGGATAGGGCACTTTCACCCACCTCAAAGATTACATCAACCATTCCGTCTTGTTGTCCATAGGCGTACAATACTGAGTTGTTACACGCCTCTGATACAGCTACCTTCATATCTTCAATATCTTCGTAGGTGAAGCCCATTTTTGAAGCAATACCATATAAATTCAACCTAACAATATCCACATACTCTGCGCTAGCCGGCAGCTGAAGAATTACTTTTTGCACATCATCACTCATTCTTTGTTCTATCCTTTCCTAGTGGGAATTCTCTTGGGAGGCAAAAAACTTGGTAATACCAGTCATGTCAAACAGCTTCTGAATTTGGGGAGGAACATCCTCAACCATAAACTTAACGTCCATACCTTGTCTTGATTTCAGGATCGAAAGTAGAATACCAATACCCGTGCTATCGATGTATTTTAATTCTTTAAGATTTATTACTAAATCATGCTTCGTATCACCTACAAGCGGCTCCATTACCAAACGGAAATCGGAAGCGACGGATAGATCAAGTTCACCATTCAGGAAAACCGTACATACACTTTCTTTTGTCTCTGTCTTAGCGTGAAACTTATTACTTTTATGCGTGTTCATAGACGATCTCTCCTGATAAATATTTTCTATATTAATAACCTCATAGTCCTACCTTTGAAACAAATAACATTAAAATATAAACTAGTAAATCTTGGGTTACGCCTGAAAAATAGAGGTATCTGTTTCAACCATCCGATTATCGCTGCTAGAATACCGAGAGATAATCTGCTTAATACTACTCATCTTAAGTGGCTTGCTGATATAGTCATCCATTCCTGAGGCTTTACAGCGATTCTGGATGCCATCCATGACATTCGCAGTCATTGCAATAATAATAGTCTTCTCAGCCGCCGGACCGCCTTCTCGACGGATTTGAGCGGTTGCCTCCAGGCCATCCATTACTGGCATTTGGAGATCCATAAAGATAAAATCATAGGGCTGCTTAAGCGCCATTTGCACAGCCTGTTTCCCGTCCTCAGCCATATCAGCTTCATAGCCGAGCTTATCTAGCATGCTAACCATCAGACGCTGATTGATAGGATGGTCATCTACAACAAGGATTCGGCTTCTGCTCTCCTGATTAAGAAGAAGATGAGGCGATTCCTCTTCTTGATAACCTCCTGTCAAATCTTCTCCAGGTACGGATGCTTGTATCGTAAAAATAAAGGTAGCTCCTTTTTGCTCCATGGATTCTACCCGTATTTCTCCGCCCATCATGCCTACAAGGGATTTACATATGGCTAAACCAAGCCCTGTCCCCCCGTATTTCCGTGTCATTGAAGAATCCAGCTGTGAGAACGGTTGGAACAATCGGTCGCATTTCTCTGGAGAAATACCAATTCCAGTATCCATGATCGTGAACTCGACTTCTACCTTGTTCCCAGATGTTTCTTTGATGGAAGCGACTAAATAGACACCGCCTTGATTCGTAAATTTAACTGCGTTAGCAATCAGATTAATTAATACTTGGCGTAAACGGGCCATATCTCCATATAAAAGTCTAGGCAACTTCTGATCGATAAAATAAGCGAGCTCCAGGTTCTTTTTTCCCGCTTCCACCGAAAAGAGGCTGAACACCTCTTGAATACATGTGCGAAGTTCGAACAGCTGCTCTTCGATTTCCATTTTACCGGATTCCATTTTGGTGAAATCAAGAATATCGTTTATCACCGTAATCAACGTGTCTGCACTTTTCCGAATGATCTCTGAATACTCCTTCTGCTCAGGAGCAAGGTCAGTCTCCATTAATAAATCAATCATACCCACTACGCCATTCATTGGTGTACGAATCTCATGACTCATCATAGCCAGAAATTCCGACTTCGCTTTGGAGGCGATCTCCGCCTCTTCCTTAGCCTTTACGAGCTCACTATTTATGATTTCCAGTTCTTTCGTCTTTTGCTGCAGCAGCATGGTCTGAGTCTGATGCTTCTTGCTCGTAATATACATCTCGACAAAACCTTGTATCTTAGACTTCAGAATTTGTGGAATGAAGGGCTTGACCATATAATCAATAGCCCCTGCAGAATAGCCCGCGAATAAATGCTCCGCTTCCTTACTATTCGCAGAGATAAAGATAATCGGAATTTCCTTTGTTTTTTCTCTGGCTTTAATCAACTTTGCGGTCTCGATCCCATCCATACCTGGCATCTGCACGTCCAGTACGATGACAGCAAAATCATACCTTAACAAACACCGCAGCGCTTCTTCGCCGGAGGTGGCTTTGACTAGCTCATAATGCTGGCTTTCAAGTACCGCCTCCAGCGCCAGCAGATTTTCAGGACGGTCATCTACTAGTAGTATATGAATTGGTTCTTGAAACCCCATAGGACCACCCTCCTTCATGCGTTATTTTATGTTACGGTATATTTTTTCTACTCTGTCCAAAGACTCATAACAATCGCTGTACTTCGTAAAGTGAATGGATTCTTTAGAGCCTAGAACAAGTATTCCAAAACGACTTAAACTTTCATGAAACAAGCCGTGAACATGATCCCGCAGCTCATCATTGAAATAGATCATCACATTGCGGCAGAAAATAACATTAAACTCATTAAAAGAAGTATCTGTAGCCAAGTTATGCTCAGCGAATATAATGTTTTTGCGTAAATATGGCTGTAAAATAACCGAGTTATACTTCGCTGTATAGTATTCAGAGAATGCCCGGGTACCTCCCGCCTCCAAATAATTCTTAGTGTATTGCTTCATTCTGCTAATATCATAGACGCCTTCCTTAGCCTGCTGTAAAGAACGCTCATTCATATCTGTGGCATAAATCCGAGCCTTATCGTAAAGCCCTTCTTCATGAAGCAGGATGGCCATAGAGTATACTTCTTCACCAGTGGAGCATCCAGCATGCCAGATACGAATATAGGGATAAGTCCTCAACAACGGAACTACCTTCTGGCGAAACGTTAAAAATAACCCCGGGTCCCTAAACATTTCGGTAACCGGAATGGAGAGACTATAGACAAATCGTTCAAAACAGGCACGATCATGCAGCACCTTTTCTTGCAGCGCGGATATGCTGTGTACATTCTCCGCATGCACATGATGCCAGATACGTCGCTTCAAAGAAGGCAACGCATAATTCCGGAAATCATATCCATATAAACGGTGTACTCCATCAAGGAGCAGCTCGATCTCAATTTGCTCCAACTCGTCACTTCCTACCATAACGGGCTGCTCCTCATATCCGTGTTCTATCGCTTTCATTGTTATCCCGACTCCCTTATTAACACACCGTAATTCTAGTCATGTTAGTTCTTAAAAAGGTATTACCCCAAATTTGAGTTTACGAATACAACCAGACACGCATTAACGAAAGAAGTTGACCTGTTGCGATCGGTTTCTTCATATAATCAGAAGCTCCCGCTTCAATACATTTGGCGCGATCCTCTTTCATTGCTTTGGCGGTAAGCGCAATAATAGGCAGTTTCTGATATTGCGGCATTTCACGGATTCGGCGCATAGCTTCATATCCGTCCATTTCCGGCATCATCATATCCATAAGCACGAGATCAAAATCTTCTTGCTCTACCAGCATTTCCAGCGCTTCACGTCCATTCTCCGCAAACTTCACTTCCATGTGGTATTCTTCCAGTACACTAGAGAGTGCAAAAACATTACGAATATCATCATCGACGAGCAGTATTTTCTTCCCTTCGAATAACTCTTCTTTGTTATGCAGCTTCTGCAAAATTTTACGTTTATCTTCCGGAAGATTGGCTTCTACCCGGTGCAAGAACAACGTTGTCTCATCCAGTAGTCGTTCCGGAGAACGAACATCCTTAATAATTATGGATTCAGCATACTTGCGGAGCTGTGTCTCCTCTTTGCTATCTAAATCCTTACCTGTATAAATAATAATAGGAAGATCATTTAATTCTTCATCATCACGAATCTGATCCAGCAATTCAAAGCCGTTCATATCCCCAAGCATAAGATCCAGAACCATACAATCATATCTCTGCTTGCGCAGCTCCATCAGTGCCTCATTGCCGGTTGATACCGCGGTGATAGCTACATCATCGTGACCGATCAATTCCATAATGGAACGACGTTGAATCTCATCATCTTCAACAATCAGAAGGTACTTCACTGTGCTGGACGTATAGTTCTCAATTTGTGAGAAAGCCCGCTCCAATGCTTCTCTTGAAGATGGTTTTCTAAGATACGCCATAGCTCCCATCATTAATCCTTGCTTCACTTCATCGTTCACTGAGATAACATGAACAGGAATGTGACGGGTCTGAGATGCACTTTTCAGCTCTCTAAGGATGGTCCAGCCGTCCATTACAGGCAGCTGTATATCGAGAATGATCGCATCTGGCAAATAAGTTTTTGCCATCTGCAGTCCTATATCGCCTTGAAGCGCTACTAAACCTTTAAATCTGCGCCCACGAGCCATGTCTAGCAAGATTTTCGCAAAGCTTTCATCATCTTCAATAATAAGCAGGACTTTGTCATTCGCCGTCAAATTGTCACGGTCATCCTCAATCGTCAGTTGTGGAAGGGGTACATTAACGGCTGCTGGCACTAAGGTTGGAAGCATGTCTCCAATATATTCATCATATGTTGAATCCTCTTTGGACACAGCAGCTTCTATTTCTGCAGGTTGTTTACTGTAATTTGCCTTCACCGGCAAATACAAAGTGAAGGTACTGCCTTGTCCCTCACGGGATTCGAGCACAATAGCTCCACCCATTATACGAACCAATTCACGGCTGATCGACAATCCCAGGCCCGTGCCTCCATATTTACGGCTGGTAGTTCCATCTACTTGCTGGAAGGCTTCGAATACAATATCTGTTTTGTCAGCCGGAATACCAATGCCACTGTCCTTCACAGCAATAGCAATATATTCATTATCACTCGGCAGATTTAGTGGCAAGAGATTACTATCTGCCGGGCTAACTGAAAACTCGATAAAACCTTCGGTTGTAAATTTAAAGGCATTGGAAAGCAGGTTTCTTAAAACCTGCTTCAACCGATGACTATCGGCAATTACGCTATCTGGCAGCGGCTCGTTAAAGGCTATCCGTAAGGAGAGTCCTTTTTTGATCGCCTGCGGAGCAAAATTCTGCTTCACAAAGCTTTTCAGCTCAGTCAGTTTAATTTCTTCATGATTCAGTTCCATTTTTCCTGCATCAACCTTGGACAGGTCTAAAATTTCATCAATCATCTTAAGCAGGTCAGCACCTGACATATAAATCGTATGGGCAAATTCAACCTGCTTCTCCGTTAAATTACCATCCTTGTTCTCGGTAAGCAGCTGGGACAAGATCAGCAGACTGTTGAGCGGCGTCCGCAATTCATGGGACATGTTCGCCATAAATTCCGATTTATACTTACTAGTCACGGATAATTGCATAGCCTGTTTCTCTAGCTGAACCTTAGCATGCTCAATTTCATCTTTTTTCTCCTCGACCTCCTGCACTTGTTCCTCTAGTGCACGAGTCTTGGCGACGAGTTCCGTATTGTAATGTTCCAATTCCTCCTGTTGACGTTGCAGCAGTTCTTCTGAACGCTTAAGTGCGTCCGTCTGCTCTTCCAAGTTCTCATTGGAACGACGCAGTTCTTCTTGCTGAGTCTGCAGCTCCTCTGACTGACATTGCAGTTCTTCCGTAAGTGCTTGTGACTCACGCAGTAATTTCTCTACAATCAGACGACGACTAATATTATTGAAAATAATGCTTAAATTATTCGCAAGTTGTTGCAGCAAATCATTTTTCAGACTGCTAAATGGCTGGAATGAAGCGAATTCTACTACACCGAGCAGCTCGTCTTCAAAAATAAGCGGATGAATGGAAATATATCCTGGCTGTGAATCCACAAAGCCGGATTTCACGGAGATATAATCTTCAGGAGCCCGCTCCAATCTGATTGGGTGCATATCAAGCGCACTTTGTCCTACAAGCCCTTCTCCAATCAAAAAACCTTCCTTTGGTTTCTTATCGTTATCTACTGCATAATAACCACTGCTTCGTAAAAAATCGGGACGATTAGCATCCTTCAAATACACAGCTCCAAACTGGGCTCCGAGCACAGGGGTGAACTCGTTGATAAAGGTCTGTGAGACCTGATCCAATGAGCTAACCCCCCGGAGAAGTTCTGTCACCTGAGCAACATTTGCATTCAGCCAGGATTGATCATTCTGTGCCTGTGCATAAGCCTGTTCCATTTGCTGTTTCTCTTCAAGATCTAACGCCATTTTCTTAAAGACAAGGGCAACCTCACCAATCTCATCTTTCGAAGTAACCTTTATGCGCCTTATGGCCCGGATTCTGCCGTTGCCAAAGCTGGTAATCATCATCGAAACGACATTAAGTCCCCGCGTAATGCTTGGAATGATCCATAGAACAACTCCAAGTCCAAGTAATAGACCTACAATCATCATCAAGATGACCATCTGAGTAGAGCTTTGATAGGCATCTTTAGCTTTTGCGCTCTCTTCATTCATAATAAAGGCATTATAATCAGAGAGACTGTTCAGAGCATTTAACACGGCATTCTGAATCGCTTGTCCCTCTGTGTTAGAATACGTACTGGCATTCTGGAAATAACCAGCTGATAGCAGCTTCAATATTTTTTCCTGATAATTTAGATAGATCGTATAAGAATCATCAATTTGATTAACGATCTGCATCTCTTCAGCGCTAGTCATTGATTCTTTTATTTTGTCGTAGTGCTCATTCGCCTTAGCTATTTTTTTATCAATCTCTTTTTTTTGTGATTCTACCGTTGATGTATCCGCACTTAACATGGTCGTCGTTAATATGCGCGCCATATCATTCACTTCTCCACGCATACCTGAAGAAGAGCGCCCCTTCATATATCTATCCTGGTAACCCTCAAGCTGACCATTCATATAATCCAAACGATCGTATCCAATCATAGTAAGTGCCAGCATAATCGCCAGCATCGCACTAAAACCAATTAAGAGTTTAGCCTTTATTTTCATCCTCATTCTGTTCCCTTCTTCAGTGAGATCCACACTATACATTTGTCATCGTCACGCTCTTTAGGAACATCAGCATTGAAAAAAGCAGCCCGTATAGTTTCTTCCTTCCATTCATGCTCAACATTTAAATGCTTAATCATAAACTTCAGCTGCTCTTCCTGTTCACCCTCAACCAGCTCCAGCAGACCATCTGTATAGAGAACCAAATGCCCTTCATCTTCGTAGGTCAAGCTCTGAGGCTGAATATCAATCCGTTCAAACAGGCCTACAGGGTGACAATTACTTTCCAGCAAGACCGGAGTCATAGCTGCGCCCTCAAAAAATAGCGCAGGTGGATGCCCGGCGTTAACGTAGTCAATACGCTTTATACGAGTGTCGATCACAAGATAAATCGTCGTAAAATAATATTGAATCAGCTTTTTCTCAATATAAAGTTGGTTAAACCTTCGATTGAGTTCCTGAATTACCTTTTCCGGCTCTACATAGGTAGTTACCGTATCCTTTAATACTGACGCAAGGAACATGCAAAAAAGAGAGGACGATATACCGTGTCCCATAATGTCCAGGAGGATTACGCCATATCGGCCATCCCCTAGGGGATACCAAGCATATAAATCACCCGCCAATTCAGAGGAAGGCTGATAGATAGCATGCACCTCGAAATTCTCTTCCTGCAGGGGTAGGCTGAGTACAGCATTCTGCACGAGTGCAGCCAGTCTCAATTCCTCCTGAATCCGCTGATCCCGTTCCTTATGCCAATCTTTCTCACGTTTCAACCGCAGAGCAAGCCGAATCCGGGCCATTAGCTCCACTTTATTAATAGGTTTCGTAACATAATCTACTGCACCTGCATCCAGCGCTTCGGCCAATTTCTTAGAATCGCCTACAGCTGTAACCATTATTATTGGAATATCCTTAAGATGTTCGTATTGCTGCACAACACGACATGCTTCGATCCCATCCATTTCTGGCATCATCATATCCAGTAAAATCAGATCAATATCTGACATCCGGGGACGTCCATCTTCACTCCCCGAACCGATTCCAAGCCGTTCCAGCATCTCTTTGGCAGAGGATGCGGTTACGAAATTTCGGTAATCTTCTTTTTTCAGGATTTCACGGATAATGATAACATTAGTCGGATTGTCATCCACGATTAAGATTCTCATCATCTTCACCTCACACGAGTAGTATTACGACCGTAAAATTCTGCAAACCTATTAACTATATCATACGCTATTTTACAGTGTTATTTCTATTTTCATAATATGTAAATATAGTCATAGGATCAATTTACGTATTCAGCAAAGTAACCTCCAGCCCCACTATACCTAGTGGGGCTGGAGGTTACTCTATTCTAAAGACAGCCTATGTTTATTAACCAATTTGCTCAAATATGAAACACATTAGGAAGAAATACTATCAAATAAATCAATTCCTTCAAATTCACCCGCCAAATTTCGATATATTTTGAGTGCATTATTCCCTCTCAGGTATACATCCCCATCTTCGGCTATAAAATACGGTTTGCCCAAAGTATCTTGCAGATTATCTGTTAAAGGATCGATTTCTACGCCATCTACATGTAAACCGAACTGCTGTGCTTGCGGAGGTGCAACATGTACATAAAGTACAACACCCTCGCCCACACCCACTGTCACATCTGCGTAGTGGTACTCCACTGTCTCTAGCAATGGATCATTTGTCACCGCAAGCGGATTGCCTTTGGTCAGAAGCAGTTCTTCCTTTGTGGTGTATAAAGCAACACCTTGCAGAGAATCAAAGTGATTTATATATGGGCTGGATGCTGAAGCATGTTCAAATGCGAGAACCGACTTAGGTTGTTCAATAAAAGTAGAGATAGGCGCCAACTGTGGAGACGCATCAAAGTATGGGAAAAGAAGACCAAATAAAAGGATCATCATGTTCATGTTGTGTCCCACCTTTCTTATCTGCAGCCACCGATTACAGAAGCCTTACTATCTTATGCTTAATGACGAAATTTTTTCCAAAGAGTTGCAGCTACGTCTACACCTTTTAGCACTGTAGCTATTTTTCCCGGTGACTTCTCAGCATAAATGGCATCATAGGAGTTAACAGTACGTTCTTCAGCAGGAGTTAACGGAGCTTCTTTTATAGAGACTTCCTTACTCTTCTCCTTCAGCTCACGCGATTTACGATATTTCTCAATCACTGTGACTGACACTTGTTTGACCGTTAAGGTTAGCTCATTCATAACATCACCCAGATTCTTGACAGAATCGATGACTGGGTCAATCTTCTGAATCTTATGCTGTACATCGGCAGTGATTTCATTTGCGTGTCTGACCGTCGTTTTCACTTCATAAGTAAGCTCATCCATCGTCTTCTGTACTTCCACCAAGGTTTGGCTGACTTTGTCGAGTGAATCCTTTGCCGACTTTAAAGTTTTAATTAAAAAGAAAACAAGTACTGCGAATGCAATTGCGACGAGTGCTACACTAAGTTCAATGATCATATTCATAACCCCTTCCATATCTCATAAATATCGGCTAATCAGCCTTGTATACTGCATAGTTACCCCTGGTCCCATAAGCCGAAACATCTTGTCGAGCGTTGTCAAGAGTCCCTCTTCCCTTTTGTTTCAAAATCAAAGTCCCCGTTTATACAATGACTACATTAATCAAAAAAGGATAGGTGATATGTAATGTTAAAATGGTCCGCAATACTACTTGTAGTCGCAGTAATCGCCGGAATCTTTGGTTTCTTCAACCTAGTAGCTGCCGCTGCTGGTCTTGCTAAGATCCTGTTCTTCGTCTTCCTGGTTCTGTTTGTAATTTCTCTCTTCACGGGACGCAGAGGCAGATCTATGTAGCCCCTCTTATTAATGGTGTGACTGTTGTATCCCTCCCATATCTATCCATATATCTTATTCATCATGCAGAAAGTATAGGTCATTCCTGCACAGATGTCACTTGAGAAAATAAGAAATGTTGAATGGGTGGTTCATCACGCATCAATTACGTTTACTAGCTTATTAACAAACAGCGCTTTTGGAAAAAAATACATCCAACCCCCACAGGAGGAACCAAACATGAAAAAAATCGCCAGCCTTACAGTAGCCTTAGGACTTATGGCTTCCATTGCAGCTACAGCTTCAGCAGCTGAAGTAACAGGAACTACTACGGCTCCTGCAACCGTAACTGGAAGCACTTACAGCAATTCTTTTGAAACCATTATAACTCCAGCGGATATGAGTCCAGCTACACCGCAAATAGTGCTGACTGAGAAAACACCTTTCTACTTTTCAGTCGGAGGTATAATTCCAGCAGGCTGGCTTGGCGTTCAGACTCTTGATACAACAGGTGAAGTCATTTCGGATACTTGGGGTAATGAATGGAGAGAAATTTACACTTGGCTAGGAAAAGCATGGGTTAAGGTTCCTGTATCAGCCAATGTGATTTTGCCATAATTAATCAATAAGCGAAGAAGGGGTGTCCCAAGAGCCAAGAAAATGGCCGATGGTACTGCCCTTTTTTTATGTGGAGAGTACATATTCTGAACAGATAAACAGGAAGAGCTACCCCTTCAGTAGAGAATTCTACTAAAAGGATAGCCCTCTTGCGCGTACGCCCGCCATCGTTCACCCGTCACAAACATGCGATGCTGTCGCTTCCTGCATTTTCATATATTTAGCGAATGACCGAACCTCCGTAGAGAAAACGATTCATCCAAGAAGCGCTTAGTTTATCTACTCTTACCCCGCCTGAAGCTACGGAATAAGTTTGTAGAACTTGTCCATCTCCTAGATACATTGCAACATGCGATATTCTAGCTGTAGATTTGTCGATTCCCTCATAAGCAGAAGCAGAATTCCCCTTATAATCCATAAAGAACATTAAGTCGCCGCGCTTCAAATTGGAAATAGACGTAACCACCGTACTATTCGACTTCACCCAATCTCCCTGTTGACGGGAATCCGCCGGCAGTTTGAGATTGGCTGCATCCATAAAAATTTGCCGGATGAAGTCCGAGCAATCAAAGGTGCTTGTATCATTTCTGCTGGAGCCATACTCATAAGGCGTTCCTAGATATCCCATACCTGCAGCAATCACCCGTTCGATTTGGGCTGAAGCCCCCGGTGTTGTTACAGGTGGTTTGGGTGTAGGCGTTGGTGTAGGCGTTGGTGTTGGTGTTACCGTTCCAGATCCCCCACCGTTTCCTGAAAGTGTACTATATTGTTCACTTGAACTTATATATCCGATGCTACCATCCGCCGCTTTAACTTGATACCAGTAACTGTTAGGCTGCGCCAGAACTTCTACTTTTTCTCCCTTATTCAAAAGCTTCATTATTTTCCCGCTTGTTGAAGGTGAAACTCGAAGATTCACACCATACTTAATGGTGCCAGTTTGTGCCGATGGTGTCGTTACTGAAGCAGAGGATACACTGATATATTTATCTCCTGCACTTGTATAACCCACTGAACCATCAGCCGTTTTTACTTGATACCAATAGCTGTTAGGCTGCGAAAGGATCTGCACTTGATCTCCCTTTTGCAAGTACTTCACTATTTCTCCGTCAGTAGAAGGGGTGCTGCGAAGGCGAACACTAGCCTCGATCACACCTGTTTGAACGGCTGAAGCTGCTGTAACTGAATTAGATGAACTTGAGGCTGCCGCTGCTTGTCCAGGAGCAGATACTCCTAAACCTGCAACAATTGCAGCAGATACTAACAAAGATGCTGTAATTTGCTTATGTGATTTGATCATACGTTCCCCCAAATTCCATGATGAGATTTCAATAAAGGATTGTACTACATTATTCCTTTATGCCCTCATTATAGGCTTGCCCGGGATTTGGAACATGCTCCAAATTTCACATATAATCATGCCACTTTATGGTAACACACAGGTCTAAAGTCTCGATTTCTCCTTGAATATGTGTTATTTTTCCTTAATATAGCATTTCGCGATTTATTTTTTAGGTTCCACGTGCACCTGCACATTCATAATATTATGCATTTTGCTCATTCTTTCTTCGATGGAATCACTTATTTCATGACCTTCCGTCACAGAAATATTCGCATCCACTTCCACTACAACATCCACATGCACATGATTACCATGAACCCGTGCCTTCACATCTTTAATCTCTTCTACTCCCGGCGTTCGAGCAATCGTACTGCGTAGATCCATCAATTTATCTTGATCAAAGCCATCGGTAAGCCGATAGGTCGAATCACGAAAAATATCCCAAGCGGTCTTGGAGATAATGAGTCCGACAAGAACAGCTGCTGCGGAATCAATCCATGGCAAACCAAACTGTGCACCCACAATCCCAACTGCGGCTCCAACACTGACCATTGCATCAGAAAAATTATCCTTAGCCGCTGCCATAAGTGCCCCACTGTTAATTTGTTTGGCCAGTCTTTTGTTATATATGTATACCCCCATCATAGCTACTGCACATACAATAGCCACCCCTGCCGACCAGAGCTGTGGCGTTTCTTTTGTACGATCGAAAAAGGACCGCACCGCCTCCACAATCACTTGAAGGCCCACTACCGCCATGATAAAAGAAGCCAACAACGCCGCTACGGTCTCTGCGCGGAAATGCCCGTAAGCGTGGTCAGAGTCAGGTGGCTTCCGCGAAATCCGTAACCCCACCAGCACAGCTATGGATGCCACGATATCTGTTAAATTGTTGACCCCGTCCGCTACGAGTGCGCTAGATGCAAATAAATAACCACAAACCAGCTTAAATGATGATAGGATGAGGTAAGCCGCTATGCTTACCCAAGCTCCTCGTTCGCCTTTACGTATATCTTCGTAAATATCAGTCATTCTTGGCTCCCCCTCTTTTCCCCCGATTATTTAAAATACGGAAAAGAATTCTTTCAATTATTCTTGCCCTTGTGGCAGCATTTAAAAACAATTAGAATAAAGTGTAAGGACTTGCTTCGAAGGAGGTTATCATAATGAGCGAAAGCAACGATAAAGGTAAAATCAACTTAGCGGAAGCTATCCGTAAAAAACTGGAACAGAAGAAGCAACAATCTTCCTCCAAGCCTGGATCCACATTTCAGGCCGGTTCCGCCAAACCGCTAAAAAGCCAAAATAACAAAAAGCCTAACAACCAACGCCGTCGTACTGGCGGATCTTAGTATTTACTTATACTTAAACATAAACGGCTGCGAATCCCTCGGGGAAACGCAGCCGTTTATACGTTCGTCCTGCCTGATAGGATGGATTAGAACTCTTCAAATTCATAATTGCTTCTCTTTAATGTACGATTAGCCAGCTGAAAACATGCGCTTTGGGAACCCTCAAGGGCTAAAGACTCCTGTCTTGGAAGCCCCGCGTATACTCCCCGTAGAATTCTACTTGTTAATAACTTTTCAAAATCGAAATTATAAAGACAGCTACCCTGATCCTAAAAAGGATTAGAGTAGCTGCTTCATGGGGTTCCTTCCGCATAGCGGAATTTAAATATTATACTTCTACAGGATACATGCGCTGGCGCATTTCCTTAATTTCTGGATTCTCCAAATATTCATCGTAGCTCATGGAGCGATCAATTACACCTGTAGGTGTAATCTCGATGATGCGGTTAGCAATGGTTTGGATGAACTGATGGTCATGGGAAGTGAATAGAATCGTGCCATCGAAATCGATCAGCCCGTTATTCAGTGCTGTGATGGATTCCAGATCCAAGTGATTGGTTGGTTCATCGAACACAAGCACGTTCGCGCCGTTGAGCATCATTTTGGCCAGCATACAGCGAACCTTCTCGCCCCCGGACAGCACACTTGCTTTCTTCAGTGCTTCTTCTCCGGCGAACAACATACGGCCCAAGAATCCACGCAGGAAAGTTTCGTCCTGATCTTTAGAATACTGGCGTAGCCATTCTACAAGATTCATTTCCACACCATCGAAATAGCTGGAGTTGTCTTTCGGGAAATACGCTTGAGTTGTAGTTACTCCCCATGTATATTCTCCCGCATCCGCTTCTTGCTCTCCCATAATCACATCAAACAGAAGGGATTTAGGCTGGGAGTATGGGCCTACAAAAGCAATCTTATCCCCTTTGTTTACTACAAAACTGATTTCATCAAGAAGCTTTTCACCTTCCACCGCTTTGGACAAACCGCTGACTGTCAGCAATTGTTTACCCGCTTCACGTTCAGGTTTGAAGTTTAGGAACGGATATTTACGGTTGGACGGACGAATATCGTCCAGGGTAATTTTCTCAAGTTGCTTCTTACGTGATGTCGCTTGTTTAGACTTGGAAGCATTGGCCGAGAAACGCTGGATAAATGCCTGCAATTCCTTGATTTTATCTTCCTTCTTCTTGTTCGAATCACGCTGCAAAGCTTGCGCAAGCTGACTGGACTCATACCAGAAGTCGTAGTTGCCGACGTACATCTGGATTTTGCCAAAATCAATATCCGCAATATGCGTACATACTTTATTCAGGAAGTGACGGTCATGGGATACGACGATAACAGTACCTTCATAGTCCATGAGGAAATTCTCTAACCAGCCAATAGATTCGAGATCCAAGTGGTTGGTAGGCTCATCTAGCAGCAGGTTATTCGGACGGCCAAACAAGGCTTGCGCCAAGAGTACCCGTACCTTTTCATTGCCGCTCAGTTCGGCCATTTTTTTGTCATGCAGTTCACGCATAATTCCGAGACCAATCAGCATGGCAGCTGCATCTGGCTCAGCATCCCAGCCGTTAAGCTCAGCGAACTCACCTTCAAGCTCCCCTGCACGCAGGCCATCCGCTTCTGTGAAATCGGACTTCGCATAAAGCGCGTCCTTTTCTTTCATAATTTCATAAAGACGTGTATGACCCATAATTACGGTCTCAAGTACCGGGAATTCATCATACTCAAAATGGTTCTGTTTGAGTACTGCGAGACGTTCGCCCGGTGTAACATGTACCTCACCGGTATTTGCTTCGATCTCACCAGACAGAATTTTCAGAAAGGTTGATTTACCGGCACCATTGGCACCAATCAAACCGTAGCAGTTACCAGGGGTGAATTTTATGTTTACATCTTCAAAGAGAGCGCGTTTTCCGTAGCGGAGTGTTACGCCGCTTGTGCTAATCATTACGCATTACCATCCTTTTCACTTAGGGTTTCGGCTCATTATAGCATAAATAGAGAGCAAAAAGCCCGTAAAATAGCCTTTTCAGCTGTTCTCTCCAATACTAAAGTTATTCCAGCTGCTGTACAGAGGTCGCCAGTTAGGAGGAATTTTTTCAATTATTGTCCAGTTATGCGATTCTCGGGTTGTATAATAAGCGTTTCGCCATAGCTGAGCGTACGGATTCGTTCTTCAGAAATACCCTGTTTAAGCCGGGCACTTTCCATCCGATCCAGCGCTTCCCGGGCCGTATCATCAGCAAGTCTATAGGTGCCGTAATGCATCGGAATCATGGTCTCCGCTCCAACATCTACAAATGCTTGTATAGCCTCTTCAGGGGTTACATGCTGCGAGGTCATGAACCACTCCGGTTCATAAGCTCCAATCGGCATGAGTGCAACATGAAGCTTATAGCGGCTCCCAATCTCCTTAAAACCCGGAAAATAACCGCTATCTCCTGCGAAATACAGGTTAGGGGGCAGCTTGTCGCTATCCGATTCGATCGGCTGCAGAATGTATCCTCCCCAATGAGAAGTATTCGTGTCCCAAGGCGTTCTCCGCGTCCAGTGCTGAGTCGGCACGAAGGTAAGCTTAATTTTACCTAGCGTATTTTCCTGCCACCATTCCATTTCTATGCAGTTATGAAATCCTTTGCGGAGCATCTTTCGTTTCAAGCCTATAGGAACAACAAGGGTTGTCCCTGCTCTATATAATTTACGGATAGAAGCCATATGCAAGTGGTCATAATGAGAGTGCGAGATCAGAATCAGGTCAATGGGAGGCACTTCGCTGAGCGGAATCCCGGGTTGCCCCAATCTTTTCTCAAAGCCCAGTCTTCTCGCCCAGATTGGATCAGTAATGATATTCATCCCTTCATATTGAAGGAAAAACGTTGAATGCCCAATCCACGTAATGGTGGTCTCCAGGCGATTCTCCGCCAGATAAGCTAACCTCGGCGGCGTACTTGGCACTACATATGAATAATCTTTTTTCTTCCGTCGACGTTCCTCCCGCCACTTACGAAACTCTTTAAGTGTTTTATCGGTACTCACATTGTCGAGGTTATTGTAGCGAAATTTAGCCATAGAGCACCTCATCTTTAGAAGTTTGCAGAGCATGCTTTACTTTAGCGAATATAATACAACTATATTGAACGGCAGAGTATTTTGCAAAATATACAAGTTACTTGGTAATGGTGCGCCCTTTTTCTGCAAAATATCTAAGTACCCTTTTGTGTTTCACGCCAGAAATGAGATAATATGTGTATAAAGTATGGCGGTGCATATACCGTTCAAGGGGGAGCTACGTATGAAGATTACTTTTATTGAACCGACTCCAAGTCCAAATACGATGAAGCTTCATTTGGACGAAAGTCTGGAACCTGGAATTCGCAGAACCTATACACCAGAAAGTGAACGTTCCGCACCGGCCTGGGCACGCGAAATGTTAACGATACCGGGCGTTATTAGCATCTATCACGCTGCTGACTTTGCAGCGCTCGAACGCAAGGGCAATGCGGATTGGGCAGCGATTCTAAGAGAAGTTCAGAACCGCTTCGGCAACAGCGAAGGCTTAAATGACGATTGGAATCTTGCCGATGAGAACGCTGGCGCTCATTTCGGCGAAGCTCAAGTCTTCGTCCAGATGTTCCGCGGAATTCCGCTGCAAATCCGCGTTAAGACCGGCGCGAATGAAGAGCGCATCTCCTTAGCAAACCGCTTCACGAAGGCGGTTATGGATGTGGCTAGCGCCGTGATGATTAAAGAGCGTAAGCTCACTGATTACGGCGTGCGTTATGGCGAGCCCGCGGAGATTGCACGCGAGGTGGAGCAAGAGGTCGAAGCGGCGTATCCGCAGGAACGCCTCGACTCTCTCGTGCAGCAAGCCATTGCGCACGGCGCCGAAGGCGAGTTCGTCGAGCAGAGACGAACCCGCAGTCAGGATGAGCTGCTGCGAGACCTGAAGCATGAGGATTGGCGCGTGCGTTACGCCGCGCTGGAGGATCTTACGCCGACGGCGGAGCTCCTGCCGGAGCTTAAGGCGGCGCTGCACGATCCCAAGCTGCATATTCGCAGGCTTGCGGTCGTGTATCTAGGCGACCTTCGCACGCCTGAAGCGATGGAGCTGCTCTATGAGGCGATGGCAGACAGCGCGCCAGCCGTGAGACGTACGGCAGGCGATACGCTGTCCGACATCGGCGATCCTGCCGCCACGCCAGTGATGACGGCAGCACTGACAGATAAGAGCAAGCTTGTCCGCTGGCGCGCAGCTCGTTTCCTCTATGAGGTGGGCACATCCGATGCCCAAGAAGCGCTGTCAGTTGCGGCGGAAGATCCGGAATTCGAGGTTGGACTTCAGGCCAAAATGGCTTTGGAACGTATCGCTTCCGGTGAAGCAGCGGCGGGTACCGTTTGGCAGCAAATGTCAGAGCGTCGTCGCAGCTAACATTCCCTACCGGATTTTGTCATTGCTTGACTTGCGAACTTGCTTTATACTAATTCCTGTTGTTTATAAATGAATGAAGTAAAGATAGCCTCGTCATACTAAGATGAGGTAGAGGTCGCGGATATAAAGAGTACGCGCGTGGAGACGTTAGAGCCGTCTATGAATCGCGTCGAAAGGAATATCTGCCGAAGTCTGCACTGTCGCTCTTACAGCGGTGCAGGCTGGGGCCGTTGCCGAAAGGCACGGAACTGTCACATTGTATAACCTGCATAGCAGCAGGTCATAATGTGTTGCGCTATCTTCACAGGGAGTATGATGCGGAGCTGTATAGATGGAAACCGCAGATATAGTCTGCGGTTTCTTTGCGTTTACAGAATTTGTATATTTAGTGTTTGTCCATAACCTTATGGAGACCACCAAATACACTCTCCCGCTCTGCGGGAGGAAGCAGCTCAGCACTCCCCGTTCATGAATTGAAAGATTAGATCATAAGGAGTGTCAAATCATGCAGGGCAAGCAGCAAAATCTAGCACAAGGCAACGTAAGTAACCCGCCTGAGCTAAAAAAATCATTTAAAGCAAGGCATTTGACCATGATTGCGCTTGGAGGATCTATTGGTACTGGACTCTTCCTGGCCAGTGGTGGCGCTATCGCTTCAGCCGGACCCGGTGGAGCACTTCTAGCCTATACGGCTGTTGGTGTTATGGTTTATTTCCTCATGACCAGTCTGGGAGAGCTCGCTACCTATTTGCCGGATTCGGGCTCATTCAGCACTTATGGCACGCGTTTCGTCAGCCCCGCTTTTGGGTTCGCCATCGGCTGGAACTTCTGGTATAACTGGGCGGTTACGATTGCAGCAGAATTGTCTGCCGCCACCGTCATTATTAAATATTGGTTCCCGGACAGTCCCTCCTTTCTCTGGAGTCTCGTGTTCCTGCTGCTGATGTTCGGTCTTAATTTCCTATCTGCTCGTGGATACGGAGAATCAGAATATTGGTTTGCCATTATCAAAATTATTACTGTTATCGCCTTCCTTATTGTCGGAGTTTTGATGATTTTCGGAATCATGGGCGGAAAAGCCGTAGGCTTCAGCAATTTCCAGATCGGGGGCAGCTCGTTCCACGGTGGCTTCTTCGCTTTCGTCGGTGTCTTTATGGCTGCGGGATTCTCCTTCCAAGGCACCGAGCTAATCGGTGTTGCAGCAGGTGAGAGTGAGAACCCTCGCCGTAACGTACCTATTGCTATTCGCCAAGTCTTCTGGCGTATATTAATCTTTTATATCCTCGCTATACTAGTAATCGGAATGCTGATTCCTTACACGAATCCAGATCTGCTGCGCGGTGGTATTGATGATATCGGAGTCAGTCCGTTTACGATCGTATTTAATAAAGCAGGACTTGCTATTGCCGCATCCGTCATGAATGCTGTCATTCTCAGCTCCGTATTGTCAGCCGGGAACTCGGGAATGTACGCCTCCACCCGCGTCCTGTACGCTATGGCTAAGGATGGAATGGCTCCACGTGCTCTAGGCAAGCTTAATCGCCGCGGTGTTCCTGTTGGCGCTTTGCTCGTGACCACAGCCGTTGGTATGTTAGCCTTTTTAGCATCATTCTTTGGTGACGGTGCTGTATACAACTGGTTGCTTAATGCTTCCGGTATGTGTGGATTTATTAACTGGCTCGGCATCGCTGTCTGCCATTATCGTTTCAGACGCGCCTTTATAGCTCAAGGTCATTCCCTTGATGAGCTGCCTTACCGGGCTAGATGGTTCCCGTTTGGGCCTATATTTGCCTTAGTACTTTGTACGGTAGCCATCCTTGGCCAGAATATGGGTGCCTTCTCAGGTGGAAACATCGACTGGTACGGTATTGCCGTTTCCTATATCAGCCTGCCATTATTCGTCTTGATTTGGGCCGGCTATCGCTTCTTCCGCAAGAGTAATATTATTCCTTTGGATAAATGCGATCTTAGTACTCACCCAGAATAAATAGACTCCTCAAAAAGGGATATCCAGAAGCCTGAAAGGCTGCGGGATATCCCTTTTTATATAAATCAATCTAGTATATTCAACTCCTCATTTTACTTAGCCCTTTGCCTATTCCCAAGTCACATACACTTTTAGATCACCCGTATTATCAAAAGAAGTGCTAGAATAAGACACTTCCTCTAGTCCAAGTTTATATAACTCCTGTAGATCATTCTTCAGCTGGGTTCCACTACCGTCATAGCGGAATAATAAAGATCCCTCTCCTGAAGCGACAGCCTTATTCGCCAGCTGAATTAAATCTGCTGCTGAACGTACAATCCGTTCCTCGGCATACAGCTCATAATTAAGGTCCTTCTGAAGCTGCTTATACACCCCGGCGCTCTGTCCTCCACGCTCTACAAGTGCTGACAAGGTCTTATAATAGGCAACCGAAGCTGCCGGATAAGACTTCGTCCAGCTATGGTCCTGACGCATTTGTGCATCCGTCTTCAAGTAATACGCGGTGCTTACCACGCCGGCTTTATCAGGTGTCGGGTCATCCCAAGTTGTGTCGAGATGATACCATCTCCCTTCGAGCAGCACTAGATTCCAAGCATGAGACTGGCTGCGTCCTCCCGGCTGTTTTGCAGTGCCCTCGACGATTTTATTACTGAATCCCGCTTCCTTGAGCAGCTTATAGGTCAACAGCGAATACCCTTGGCAAACGGCACTGCCACTCTTCAGGCCTTCATAAGCCGTATATTTACGATAAGAGGTATCATACTTCAGACGCAGCACCACCCAGTCGTGGATAGCCTTAACCTTCTGATGATTATTCATGCCCGGTGTAATGATCTTCTTGAGCGTTGCCTTTACTTCTTTGTTCACAAAAGCGGTCTGCTCCAGCGTTTCCAAGTATTTCACTTCTACCGTAACCTTTACAGAACTTTTGCTCCCTCGATAAGTGTATCCGTAGCTGTCTATGATGTAATACAAATAGGGATCGCTATTCATCGCTTGATCTAGACCCGTTTGTATCTGTGTTTTTAAATTCGAGGTTTTCCCCTCATAAGTAAAAGTGATAGTCTCTCTACGATTATTCATCGCACCGGTTAGCTTCTGGGCAATTTCACTCACAGAACGAACGGTCGGTGAAGTCGTGGCCGCATAAGCATGCCCCCAGGTCCAATACAATGTCGGGGGAATGGCTGCGCAAATAATCACTCCTCCAAGAATGACTTTTGCCAACGTGAAGCGTTTTTTCCACATAATTATTCTGATCCTCCGGCTCCTACAGACTTATTCAAAACCCTCCATTTAATAGATAATGAAGACTTGGGCAAAAAAAGACTGTTCTCTGTAGAATAATTCTACTCTGAGAACAGCCTCTAAGCCAGATCAATATGAATTATTTCTTTAGGGGTGTAATGAGATAGGTCTCTCCTATTACTGTTTCAAATTCCAGCCCCGCTCCTTCAATCTGTGTACCATCCGGTTTTTGAATGAGCAAAGGCTGGTGTTGAACAATTCTGCAGGATCGGCCATGAGTCGAGGTAACCTCTGCCCTAGTTAAACAGCCCCCGCTCCATTCTATAGTCATGACAAAGCCACCACGTGCCACCAACCCTTTCACGCTGCCTTCAGACCATTCCTCTGGAAGAGCAGGTAATAGTTCCAGACCCTCCTGATGACTCTGCAAAAGCATTTCTGCTATTCCGGCTGTAGTTCCGAAGTTTCCATCAATCTGAAACGGAGGATGATTACCGAACAGGTTCGGCAAACTGGAATCTTGCAAAATGCGACGTAGACAGCTAACCGCACTCTCGCCATCCTTCAGACGCGCATAAAGATTAAGCAACCAAGCTGCGCTCCAGCCTGTATGGCCACCTCCATGTTCTATACGTTTCTTCAGTGTTAAGGCTGCCGCCTCCGCTAGCTCTGGTATGGAGGAAGGGCTAATTACGTTCCCAGGATACAGGTCATACAAATGAGAAACATGACGATGCCCAGGCTCTTGTTCAGCAAAATCCTCATTCCATTCGCGGACAGTTCCGTCCGGTGCGATCCCTTGGTGGGCAAGCTGTTTCTGTTTCTGCATAAGCTCCTGACGCAGCTCTACATCGGTATTTAAAATATCAGCAGCCTGAATGCAGTGCTTGAACAACTCAGCGATAAGCGATAAATCCATAGCTGAGCCAGCCGAGACACTGCATGGTGTGCCGTCAGCAGTCAGAAATACATTCTCTGGCGAGGTAGACAGACCTGTGGTCCATCTTCCATCAGGCAGCTCTACTAGCCAATCCAGACAAAACAATGCGGCTCCCTTTAATATGGGATAAGCTGTGCGCAAATAGTCCTCATCTGGACGAAAAGCGTAACGCTCCCATAGATGGCGAGAGAGCCATACCCCGCCCATCGGCCAAAAAGCCCACATCGCCTTACCGTCTGATGGAGAAGTCATCCGCCACAAATCGGTATTATGGTGTACTGTCCAGCCACGTGCGGCATAATGAATACTCGCTGTACGGCTGCCAGCCACGCTAAGCTCCGTGATAAAATCTATTAAAGGTTCATGGCATTCGCCCAATCCGCATAACTCGGCTGGCCAATAATTCATTTCGGTGTTTATATTTGTCGTATAATTGCTGTTCCATGGTGGCTGAATATAGGGATTCCAAATGCCCTGCAGATTCAGAGCTTGCGTCCCCGGCCGTGAGCCAGCAATCATCAGGTAGCGGCCATACTGGAACAGCAACGCTTCCAGTTCAGGATCTGCCTGTCCTTCGCGGTATTGTACCAGGCGCTCATCAGTCGGAAGCTCTCCTCGGGAAGCAGCAGATGCAAGCGTCAACTCCACACGGTGGAACAAGGATTGATGATCCTCTAAGTGGCGCTGCTTAAGCTCTGCGTATCCTTTAGAGGCTGAAGCTAACTGCACTAGGCACAACTCCGCTGGCAGCTTGCCACCGCTTCCCGGCATCCGGTCATACCCGGCATAATCGGTTGCCGCAGCCAGACGAAGGGTAATGGAGTGCGCGCCAGAAATCAACAGCGAGCCGTTCTCCGCTACACAAGTCCCACCTTCCGTCTGGATCTCCATAACCGCAGCAAAACTTATGCCAAGCCCCTCTTCATATAATACGGCACGCGGGTGATCCCCTACGTAGTTATCAGCCACATGCGACGGGGCACGGCCAGTCATAATCAGCATGCCATCCGGAGTAATCTCCGAGTTGAAAGGATGTGGTGATGCCAGATCCGCCCAGAAATCTGGCAGAGTAGCTTGGCCCTCCCCCCCCTCAGCACGGATATGAAGAGCTATAATGTCATCCGGTCTGCTGGCCAATACTTCACGTACGATCCTTACACCACCGGCAGTATAGGATACCGTAGCCAACGCCTGATCCAGATCAAGCTCTCTCCGGTAATCCTCTACAGGACCTGCAAAATTAAACTTCAATCGCAAATCTCCAAGCGGTTGATAGGATTCCGTCCGGCTGCCTAACATTTTGGCGTCCACCAGTGCTTCTGCTTCCTTGTATTTCCCCTCTGCAACTAGCTGTTTAGCTGGAGCCAAATGCCGCAGTGCCTCATAGTTGGCTTTATCCCGCGGGAAACCTGACCATAGAGTGTCTTCATTTAATTGAATCCGTTCTTCTTCGATTCCACCAAAGACCATGCCGCCCAGCCTCCCGTTACCTACGGGCAGCGCCTCTTCCCATACAGCCGCCGGCTGCTTGTACCATAACTCATGCCGTCCGGAGTTCTTGCTCTCTCCCATGTATATTCCTCCTGTCCTGTTATTACCGGTGAAAAGCAATCAGCGGGAGGCCCGGACTTTCGTTCGGACTTCCCGCCATCTTCATGCTTTTATTGGATTAGACGAAATTTAATAATTAATCATTCCAAAGTTTCACGCGTTGTTTAACCAGCTCTTCACGCAAATCTTCAGCTTTCGTTACACCAGCTTTATCAAGCTCAGCCATGTAAGCATCCCAAACTTTATCGAAATCAGCTGGTTTAGACAAGATTGCTTCTGGGATCCGTTTCCAACTGATATCCTTCAGCTTGTTGTCAAGAACGACAATTTCGCTATCCCCAGGAATCGTGATGTTCCATGCCGCGCCCCAAGGTTTAACTTTGAACTCATCTTCACTTGGGAAGAGGTCTTTCCAAGTTGTTGCTTTGTAAGCAGCAAGTGTTTCTTTTTCAACCGCATTGTAACCTACAGTTACTTGCTCAGGGAAACGAGTTGTGTAGTAGTTACCAGATGGATCCAATACACCGTCGCCATAGTGAGCGCTCAGCAATGCATAGTTTGATCCGACATTACCCAAACCAGTTTCTTTTTGGAAGTTGGTAGTGTCATTATATTTACGGTCGTTCACATCTTCAGGAATGACACGTTTGCCATCAACAACATTGTAGTGTTTGCCTTCAATACCCCAGTTAACCAATACTTGACCTTCGTCGGAAGCTAGGTAGTCCAGGAATTTAATCGCACGAACTGGATCTTTAGCATCTACGCTGATCCCAATTCCGTTACCACCCATGAAGCCTGTAGGCCAGAAGGAGGTTTCTTTGTACTCCTCAGACAAGGTTACAGGATAGTGTCCATAGCCTTGATCCAGCTTGCCTTCAGCTTTCAATGCTCTTTCTCCATCGCCATAACCCCAGTCTTGGTCAATCAAACCAATAACGCGGCCGGTAGCAATTTTAGCTTTGTACTGATCATACTTTTGAACGAAACTTTCTGGATCAAGCAATCCGATATCGTTCATGTGGTTGAGCCAGCGGAAATATTCTTTTTCAGCCGGACGACGGAAGTGATAAGTTACTTCTTGGGTGTCGATATCAATCGCATATTCACCATCGTCAGGAGAACCAGTAGTAATAAATGCTGGGTTAGTTACTGTAATGTACATGTACCAATCGTCTGCATTCAGAGTCAGGCCGATGTTTTTGTTACCATTTTCATCGGTAGGATGTTTTTCCAGGTAAGCCTTGATTACGTTCTCATAATCTTGAACAGTTTTGATTGCAGGATATCCAGCTTCTTTAACAGCACGGTGCTGTAGTTCAAATCCGCCACCAGCATCAAAATATTTGTTGTCCACACCTGCATAGGTAGGGATGGCATAAATCGCGTGATCATCGTCACTGTAACGTGAACGTTTCATGCCTTCTTCGCCCAATACTTTTTTGATATTCGGAGCATATTTTTCAATCAGGTCTGTTAGATCAAGCATTGCGCCTGCATCCACCAGCTTGCTGACATCAGTCTTAGCACTGATCAAATCCGGATATTCGCCGCTCGCTGCGATCAAGGCTACTTTTTGTTGAGGATCACCAACTGCATATTCAGCATTTAGGGTTACTCCCGTTTTTTCCGTAATCACTTTACCAACTTCATCTTGCATACCTGTCCAGTTCGGGTTAGGGTCTGCACTGAAGAAGGTCATCGTGAGCGGGGAAATATCCTCAGCCGCATTGGTCGCATTTCCAGCATTAGTTGCATTGCCGCCTGTATTTCCAGCTGCAGCATTACCATTGTTGCCATTGTTACCGCCGCAGCCTGCAAGCACACCGAGCAGCATAATAGAAGTGAGCGTTAATGCCGTAGCTTTGGCTTTTATCTTTCTATTACTTCCCATTAAATAAACCCTCCTTAAAATTGTTTATCTATCGTATCACAGGTGAAGACCTGTTAATACTTTACCCAGCTTGCCAAAAGAAAACGGATACACAATAGGTTTTAAGCATAGGGGAGACTAAGCTCCCCCGTTAAACTGTGATTAACTCTTCACAGCACCAAGTGTCATACCTTTAACAAAATACTTCTGAATGAACGGATAAACCAACAGGATCGGTACGGTTACGACAATCGTAATCGCCATTTTGAGCGACTCCGGCGAGACCTGATTGGAAGCCAGCGAAGCAATGTTGGAGCGGTAGTCGCCTCCGTTACCACTTGTTGTGGTCTGTAGAACCTTCATCAATTCATATTGCAATGTGGTCAAGTTAGGGCTTGAACCATTGTACAGATAAGTATCAAACCAAGCATTCCATTGACCTACTGCTAGGAACAGCGCGATCGTTGCTAGCGCTGGCTTCATCAATGGCAGAATAACGCGGAAGTAGATAGTAAAGTCATTGGCTCCATCCAGCTTCGCCGATTCCTGCAGCGCATACGGCAGGCCGTCGATGAAGGAGCGGATAACGAAGACGTTAAAGGCACTAACCAGTCCAGGCAATACATAGACTGCAAAGCTGTTCATCATATGCAGATCCTTGATCAGCATATAGATTGGAATCATTCCTCCTGAGATATACATGGTCATTGCCAAGAATGTGGAGACAAACTTGCGACCTGCAAAGTCAGGGCGGCTGATCGTAAACGCCAGCATCGAGGCACTGATCAGTCCGAACAAAGTACCGATAATTGTCCGCAAAGCGGATATTTTAAACCCGGTGATTAATCCGGAGAAAGTGAAGATCTTTAGGTAATTGTCCCAAGTAAAATCCCGGGGATAGATGGTCACTCCACCGCGCACACTGTCCACTGAATCATTCAGTGAGATGGCAAGCACGTTCAAAAACGGATAAATCGTGATTACAACCACGAACAGTACTACAAAATATACAAAGAAATCAAAGATCCGGTCTGACCATGACTTTCCGGTGATAGCTGAATTTCCCACTGTAACGCTCTCCTTTCATGAAAAGGGCAATTTACTGCCACGATTGGGTAGAAGGGCCTTCTGTGCTACAGAAGGCTCTCTTTTGTTGTACGTTTGAAGATTCCATTAATCGTAAACAGTAGAATTACACTGATCACTGAGTTGAATATATTGATCGCAGTACCGTAGGAATATCTCGCCATGCCCAGTCCGTATTTCAGTGAATACAAGTCTAGCACTTGAGAATAATCGGTAACGAGGTTGTTTCCGAGCAAGAATTGCTTCTCAAAGCCGATATTGAGCAAATTACCCACCGACATAATGAGTAGTACAGTAATTGTTGGGCGAATACCCGGAATTGTAATATGCCATACCTGACGAAGCCTGCTGGCACCGTCTACCCGGGCCGCTTCGTACAATTCAGGCCCAATACCTGCGATAGCTGCAAGGTAGATGATGGCGTTCCATCCGGTCTCTTTCCAGACATCCGATAAGGTAACGATTCCCCAGAAGAGATGGCCCTGGGCCATAAACTGGATAGGTGCGTCTATGAATCCTATTCCTAACAAGATATCGTTTACAAGACCATTTTCACCAGATAACATTTTAGTTACAATCCCCGCTGCAACCACCCATGATACAAAGTGGGGCAAATACGAGACTGTTTGAGCAAATCTTTTAAAGAAGCCAAGACGCACTTCATTGAGCAATATTGCAAACGTTATTGGAAAGATAAATCCTGCGACTAAGCCCATTCCACTCATCGCCAGCGTATTACGCAGCGCCAGAAGGAATTGCGAGTCACTGAACAGTGTCTTAAAGTGTTCAAAACCTACCCATTCTTGTTCAAAAAAGCCACGTGCGGGCTTGTACTTTTGAAAAGCCATCGTCCAGCCCCATAACGGGAGATAACTGAAGACGAATGCCCAGATCACAAAAGGTATCGACATCATCCATAAGTACTTTTGATTCTTAAAGCTTCTCCAAAACCGTCCTCCTGAAGCAGGCTTTTTGTTGCGTGTTCGGGTATCCGGCGGGATTTGAGAAGTTACTGTGTCCGCTTTCATAAAGCCCCTCCTCTCTATGTCTATATTCTAAATCTCTGTAAGCGATTGCAGTACCCTATAAATTCGACCTAAAATCAGGTGAAAATTAGAGATTTAGAGCCCAAATAAAGCGGATACATCGTTGAAAACACTGAAAACAAACATGAATTTACTGAAAATAAAATTAAGTGAAATTATTTGATTTCATAAATCAATACGATACTTAATCCCCTGTCTATTTCACACAATTAATACTTCATCCCATAATTAAAAAACGCCCCGAGCTAACGTTCTATAAGTGAACGTGGCCGGAAGCGAAGGCGCGGACTGAAATGACCCTATTTAAGCAAATTGCACATCTTATTGGGTTAGGCGGACTATAAAGACCTTATTCACTTAAAAAACCACCTTTTGGAGAACATTTGCAGCTAATAACGTACATGGAGTCCGATAAATCGAAATTGGACTCGAAATAGCCCAAATAACGACTCTGGAGTCCGTCATACCCGCGAATGAAAACTATAATATGCTCTCAGATGAGGCGTAACAAGTATACCCGTAACCCCTGCCCTGCTCCTCAACGAAAACCTCCGTATGGTTCAATTAAAATTAATTACTTTAATATCATCTTAGCTAGAAAATATTACCTGATACATCAGTACTTCAACTATTTCAGATACATATTCCTTATACGCACATGCCGAGTCGACATTATCTGTTGTACCTGCAATTTCTTTTCCTAAAGGAGGGTAATAGGAGAGCAATGAAAAACAAAAACATCAAGACATTATTATTGATTATCGCCGCAGTATTATTGACACTAAATTTATTTCAATTCAATAACAACGTAAGCCATAACAGATTAATGAATAGGCTGGACCTGAATCTGACATCAGAACTCGACGGTCTAAGAGTGGAATTAGAACGATCCTCAACACCAAGCATTCTTGCTGTAGAGCAAGCGAGTAAAGTTGCCGCCCTTTCGACGTATTCAACATTAGGGTTCGATTATGGATATACCTTGGAAACCAGAATACATGACAAATATGTACAAAATGAACCTTTTAAAGAGATGGATCAAATTCAAGCGTTACTTCTGGCCCTTCTAAAGGACCCTGCAAATCTAGAATTGCAGCAACGATTAGATTTATTATTAGTGAAGTAACTTTAATGTAAGAAAAAAAATCCACAGCTAAAGCTCAGGTTATACCTGAACTGCAACTGTGGCTTTTTGGGCTTCTATTTTAGATGTTTTTGCGAAAAGAACTCGGGGAGAGCCCTACATATTTACGGAACTTGGCGTTGAAGTAATCGGGGTTCATGTACCCTACTTTCTCGGCCACCTCATATACTTTCATGCCTTGCGCTAGGAATTGCTTCGCCTTCTCAATCCGCACTTTGTCCACATACGTATTGAAGTATTCCCCGGTAGTGTTCTTGAACATTTTACCTAGATATGCGCTGTTGTAATTAAATAACTCGGATAAGGTCTCAAGCTTAAGGTTCTCATTGTAACGGCGGTTGATTAGCTCCGTAATTTTTTTGATCTCATTCCCTTTGCTGCCACTGGACATTTGATCGGCGATCTCCGCCATGAAATTGACGGCCTGCTCTTGCAGGTCTGCCAGGTAATGACTATGGTAGAGCTCACCGATCGGCGGGGAATGCTTAGCGGCATTGCTGCGAATCTCTGGATAGACCGGTTCGAGACGGGCCAACACCGTACTGAGAATCCGCACAAATGTATCTTTGATCTGCTGCTCCTCACTGCCCGCAGCCAGTAGCTCCGCACAGATCGTATCCACCAGCGGTTCAATGGCCGCGCGGCTTCCGGTTTCAACAGCAAGCATTAGGCGGCTCTCCGCATCCTGCCCTTCTTCGGTGTACGCCTCCGCCACTCCAGGAAACAACATACCGGAGAGATCGGCGCTGATCAGAATCCCTTTGCGGTAAAAGAATGCCCGGCGCAGCAGTTCACGCGCCACTTGAAAAGACTGTGCCGCCTCTTCTGGTCCAGCTACAGGGCCTCCCGTTGCTGCGCTGAAGTTGTATCCCTCGCGGCAAATTAAGGAAGCAAGCTCTTCCATCAGCCGCTCCTGTTCCTGCTTTCCTGGCAGCGGCTCTTGCAGCAGGAATCCAATATATGGCGGCATCGTGAAAAACATCCGCTCTTCACTGCTGCCAAAATACTGTTCTACCGCGGCCTTAACGGCCCGCTCCCCTTCCTCACTGCCGCCCGCAGGCGCGAGTAATTCGAGTAGGATCACTTCGACACGGTCTGATTTAAGACCCAGTGCTGCCGCCTGCTTAGCAGGATCATTCTCCCCCTCCTCCGCAGTTGAAGGCTGCAGCAATGTACGCAGCAGGCTTTCGCGATTACGGGCAGGCTCCTCTTCATTCCAGCGGCTAAAGCGATCTTCCTGAGCGATCGTGACTCTGAGTTCCTCCAAATAGTTGATTAGCTCTTCCTCATCCACAGGCTTCAGTAAATAGCCGTCAATGCGGTAAGAAATGGCACGTTTGGCATACTCAAAATCCGCATGACCACTTAAAATTAGCACATGGCTGGTCGAGCCTTCCTCGCGCAGCTCACCGATTAACTCCAGCCCGTCCATACCAGGCATGCGGATATCCACCACAATCAGTTCCGGATAAAAAATATGATATTTCTCCTGAGCTTGCAAGCCGTTGGCGGCCGTAGCCACCACCGTATAACCTAGCTCTTCCCAAGGGATTAGAGC
Source organism: Paenibacillus sp. FSL P2-0121 (assembly GCF_037975345.1). Lineage (NCBI taxonomy): Bacteria > Bacillati > Bacillota > Bacilli > Caryophanales > Paenibacillaceae > Paenibacillus > Paenibacillus sp. FSL P2-0121. The sequence goes on from NZ_CP150245.1 coordinate 6,153,715, forward strand.
CCGAAGGCCTTCCCGCAGCTTTGGCTCATCATCAACAATCAATACTTTGATCATAGATTTATGTCCTCCATTGGAATACGAAACGTAATAGATGTTCCTTCATTCATCCGGCTTTCGATATTCAGTCCATATTCAACACCGTAGGATAACTTCAAACGGTCGTGTACATTGCGCAGCCCGATCCGTGCCTCTTCCTGCTCATCACGAACCTCAAGGGTATAACGGATCTGCTCCAGCTTGTCCGGAGTGATCCCGGCTCCATTATCGGTAATGGTAAAGACCGCATGATTCTGCTCACGCTTGATATTCACCGTAACCATTGCTCCATCCATCGTGTTGTCTAACCCATGAATCACCGCATTTTCCACAAGCGGCTGCACAATCAGCGGCGGGATGTAGAGTGATTCGACGGCAGGGTCTACAATAAATTGATATTTCAAACGATCCTCATAACGGAATTGCTGAATATCCAAATAACAACGAACCACTTCAAGCTCCTGGCTAAGCAAAATTTTACTTCGGCCTACCTCCAGATTACTGCGCATCATTTTGCCAAGAAGACGCACTACCCGTGCAATCTCCACTTGCCCTTTCATATGGGCCTCCATACGAATAGATTCCAGCGCATTGAACAAGAAATGAGGATTGATCTGGCTTGCCAGCATTTTAAAACGGATATCATTCTGTTTCTGTTCCAGCAGACTGTTCTGGTCATTAGATTCCTGTACCTCGTACATCAAATCGTTAATACTCCGTACCATAGAATTGAACTGACGAGCTAACAGAGCAATTTCATCTTTGCCATCAATTTTTAATGAAGTGTCAAAATCACCCGTACTAACGCGGTTAATATGTCTGCTTAACTGCAATAATCGACGTGAAAATAATGAAGAGAAACTATATATGATTAAAAAGGCCAATAAAACGCTTACGGCAATCACGGTAATCGAAAGCTTAATCACCCGATTAGGTTCTTTGACTATACTATCAATAGAAAAAACAGAAATAATTCGCAGGGCGTTACGGCTGGCTTGTGGTTTAAGTTCTTCTATCACTATTTTGGAGGCTTCACCATCTACTTCTGCCTCATAGCTCCCGCTTCCTTGCCCCAAAAGCTTTGTATCAAAAGAAACATCTGCCAGTTTCTTTCCTGTCCGATCGCTCCGGTTCGCAGCAATGATATTATCCTGATCATCCACGATCATGGTATCAAATGATTCCTGGCTCAGAATTGAGGTTAGCTGGTGACTGTTTACATTAATAACGAGCACGCCAATTTTACTGGAGCCCTCCAGCTCGATTTTGCGGACAAGACTTAAATAATTCCGCTGATCACGCTCATCCTCTATATATTCCCAACCGACGAGGCTATCGTACCGCTGTGCTCTCTGATACCACTGGCTCTCCTTAATGGCAGACGAAGGATTGATCAGCTCCCAGTTGTTAAGCAGCGTAGCATTATCAGTGTATAAACGTATGTTGGATATGTCTTTATATAATCTTAGGTATTCACGCATATCAGTGTAATCCCGATAAGCCTCAACCACATCATAAGTGCTTACATACTGGCGTATGGCGAGTTTTTTCAGCCGGGCATCATTGGACAATCGATACGCTATATCTTGCGATACACCGATGACTTCTTCTGTTCTTTTTTTTACCCGATCTACGTTAATTGAAGCTTGCTCCAGTGCATTCTCAAACGCCATGGTCCTCATCTCAATCGTAAGATAACCACCTACCAGTAATACCGGTAAAAGTGTAGTCAGTAAAAAAGCAAGCAGCAGCTTATTGCGGATTTTGATGTCATTCAGCACCTTAACAAACCATTGAAACATGGCCTTTCGCCCCCCGAAACCTTCACTATCTCATGTACAGGCTGCCACTACCTTGGAGATATTCCATACTTTACAGAAGAAAAATGAAAACGGCAACATTTTTGAATATTGCCGTTCATCACCTCTATAAAGAAGATGGTCTTTAAAAAGGCCTTCCGCCAGATGCGAAAGACCTTTTTTTATATCAGACAGATAGATAAATGGCGCTTTATTGGCGATATGCAGCCAGCTTGTTATTCAATTCGCGGGTCTGGCCGTAAACTTCCTGATAGAGGTTGAATAGACCATCATAGATTGCCGTTTGTTTCGGATCTGGTTTATATACATCAGCAGGACGGATAAACGCTTCTGCACATTCCGCAAGGGATGTGAACCATCCGCTTCCATAAGCCGCCAGCATAGCTGCTCCCATTGCCGGACCCTGTTCACTTTCCAGCTTCACGATGGATGCATTGAAAATATCAGCCTGCATTTGCAGCCAAGCCTCATTTTTAGCTCCACCACCAATTGCAATGATCTCTGTAATTTCTTTGCCTGACTCACGTACAATCTCAATGGATTCACGCAGTGAGAAGGTAATGCCTTCTAATACTGCACGTGTAAAATGCGTCAACGTATGCCCTGAATCCATACCAATAAAGCTTCCGCGAATATTCGCATCTGGATGTGGTGTACGTTCTCCTACAATATAAGGTGTGAATAACAGGCCGCCGCTGCCAGCTGGAATAGAGGAAACTCCGCTTAACAGCTCATCAAAGCTTTTGTCCACCGCAAAGGTTTCTTTGAACCACGTAAGGCTATGACCAGCAGCTAGTGTAACCCCCATAATATAGTAGGCATCTTTTTCACCATGGTTAAAGAAATGGACTTTGCCTTCGAGATTCAAATCTTTATTGCTCTCATAAGAAAGAACTACACCAGATGTACCAATACTGCACATGGTCCGGCCTTCTCCCAATACACCCGCTCCGAGCGCGCCACAAGCGTTATCTGCACCACCAGCAAATACCTTCGTTGAAGATAAAAGACCTGACGCTTCAGCAATGTTCGGCAATAAAGTTCCAGTCTGTTCAAAGGATTCTACCAATCTAGGACAAAGAGAAAGCGGAAGTTCAAAAGCCTCTGCGATTTCTGCACTCCATTCTTTAGAACCTACATCCAATAGCAACGTTCCGGCAGCATCGGAGTAATCCATTGCATAATCACCCGTCAACCGATAACGAACATAATCTTTTGGCAGCAGGAACTGATGCGCCTGTGATAATACTTCTGGTTCATTCTCTTGAACCCACAGAATCTTAGGCAGTGTAAAACCTTCCAATGCTTTGTTTCTGGCGATATCGATCAACTTCGCTCCAAGCATCTTCTCAATCTTACGGCATTGTGCAGTAGTACGGGTATCATTCCAAAGAATAGCTGGACGCAGCACTTGCCCTTCTTTATCTACTAGTACCAATCCGTGCATTTGTCCGGAGAAACTTAGACCGTCTACTTGAGACGGGTCTATGCCTGATACTTCAATCAGACGGCGCAGGCTGAACAGCGTGCCTTTTACCCAATCCTCAGGATTTTGCTCACTCCAGTTCGGTTGGGGTCTGCTTAGCGGGTAGGACTCGGAATGCTCAAAAGCCACCTTCCCCTGCAGGTCCACTAGAACAGTCTTCACTGCACTAGTCCCCAAATCAACACCTATAACGTATTTCATTTTTGACCTCCTAAAAGTTTTGTTAGCATAGACTTCATTGAATTACTTCGAGCAAAACTTACTTCGTAAGCATCTTGCTTAGTTTTTACTACAAAAAGGGGGCTGCCGAAGAATGCTCTCTTCAGCAACCCCCGTTGCATTTGTTCAAACTCGACTCAAAGCCTAAGCTTCAAGCTCCCTATAAGGACTACTCAGCCAAGATGTATTGGTTAAGGGTAGCTCTCAGGTATTCTTGACGTCCGGATTGGTTAGGACGTGGGTTCTCATTGTTCAAAGCATATTCAGCCAAAGAAGCCAATGTTGCTTTACCGGAAACGATGTCTGCACCAACGCCTTCTGTGAAGCTGCTGTAGCGTTTGTCAATGAAATCTTCGAATACGCGATCTTCGATCAATTTAGCAGCAACTTTCAAGCCTTTTGCGTAAGTATCCATACCAGCGATGTGTGCCAAGAACAGATCTTGTGGCTCGAAGGAAGGACGACGTACTTTAGCGTCGAAGTTAATTCCGCCTTTGCCAAGACCGTCATTCTTCAATACTTCATAAAGAGTAAGTGTTGCATCGTAGATGTTTACTGGGAATTCATCAGTATCCCAACCAAGCAGTGTATCCCCTTGGTTAGCGTCAAGTGATCCAAGCATGCCATTAATACGAGCTACACGAAGTTCATGTTCAAAAGTATGACCTGCAAGCGTAGCGTGGTTAGCTTCAAGGTTCAGCTTGAAGTGCTTGTCGAGGTTGTATTTTTGCAAGAACGAAATTGTTGTTGCTGCATCGAAATCATATTGATGTTTAGTAGGCTCTTTTGGTTTAGGTTCGATCAGGAATTGACCATCAAAACCAATTTCCTTAGCGTAATCTACAGCCATGCTGAACAGACGTGCAATGTTATCTTGTTCAAGACCCATATCTGTATTCAGCAATTCTTCGTAACCTTCACGGCCGCCCCAGAATACATAGTTGCTTGCGCCCAGACGTTTACCAACTTCCAGACCTTTCTTCACTTGTGCTGCTGCATGTGCGAAAACATCAGCGTTAGGTGTAGAACCTGCACCGTGCATATAACGCGGGTTAGTGAACATATTAGCTGTATTCCACAGCAATTTCTTGCCGGAAGTCTTCATGCCTTGTTCAAGGATATCAACAATAGTGTCGATGTTGCTGTAGAACTCACGCAAAGATGCGCCTTCTGGTGCGATATCTACATCATGGAAGCAGAAGTAAGGCAGATCCATCTTGTCCATAAATTCGAATGCTGCTTCAGCGCGAGCTTTAGCTTTATCAAGACCACTCAATTTGTCCCAGCTGCGAATTGCAGTTTCAGCGCCAAACGGATCAGAACCGCCAGCAGTTAATGTATGCCAATAAGCCATTGCAAATTTCAGATGTTCCTCCATAGTTTTGCCGGCTACGACTTCTTTAGGATTGTAGAATTTAAATGCATAAGGGTTGGTGGAACGGCTTCCCTCGTAAGAGATTTTGTTCACTGTCTCAAAATAAGCCATTGTGTAATCCTCCTCATATTGTGCTACGCTAGCAAGCGTTTACAGCATCATCTTAACACATCTTTTTGACTTTGTATATTGGTTAAACAAAGTTTTTTTATAAAATTTCCGCCTCTTTAAGTCTCCCTTGCCTATCCGTTTAATATTCAAAAAATCCAATAAACATAGATTTCCTCTTTTCTGCCGATGTATTGCAATTTCCAGCACATCACTCTAGACTAAGTGGCATACAACAAAAGGGAACTATGCTAAAAAGGATGTGTGATTCGTGAAGGTTACCGGAGATCAGGCGCTGGTCAAAAAAATCAATAAATCGATCGTACTACATACTATTCGAAGGAACTCTCCGCTCTCGCGCGCCAAGGTTTCAGAGATGACCGGACTGAATAAAGCTACCGTATCCAATCTGGTGGCTGAGCTATGCGCTCAAGAATTAGTGACTGAAGTTGGACCAGGTCAATCCAGTGGCGGACGTAAGCCGCTAATGCTGCATTTTAACAGCATGGCCGGCAGTGTAATCGGTATAGAGCTACGGGTGAAGCAACTGACAGCCGTCTTATGTGATTTAAGTGGTGGCATTCTTTTCGAAAGCGATTTCTCCCTGGACAATCATGCTCTGCCTTATGTACTGGAACGGATGAAAAAAACAATTTCAGACTTGATTGATAAAGCACCTGAATCCCCATACGGTATCGTCGGCATCGGAGTAGGTGTCCCCGGGATGGTGGATGAGAACGGGGTTGTTCTTTTTGCTCCCAACCTCGGCTGGGAAATGGTCGACCTGCGGGGTATTTTGGAGGCGGAATTCGCGGTTCCAGTCACTATTGATAACGAAGCTAACGCAGGTGCACAAGGTGAACTGAACTTTGGGGCGGCAAAAGATGTTAGACATCTGCTCTATATCAGTGCGGGTTCAGGGATCGGATCCGGTATTATTATTGGCGGAGAACTGTACAAAGGTGCAAGAGGATATGCCGGCGAGACCGGACATATGACGATTGAAGCACAAGGCAAGCCGTGCAGTTGTGGGAGCCGTGGCTGTTGGGAGCTATATGCCTCGGAGAAAACCTATGACCATTCCGAGTTCTCCCTCCCTGCTCATACCACACAAGAACTGGTCCGTTATGCAGCCGCTGGACAAGAAGACGCCTTGCGCCACTTCTCATCTATGGGTGAATATCTCGGCATCGGAGTAACGAATCTAATCAATAGCTTTAATCCAGAGCTGATTGTCATCGGTGGAGCCTTATCCGAAGCAGAAGCCTGGTTAGGGGAGCCCCTTCGCCGGGTTGTAGCCGAGCGTACACTTCCTTATCATAAGCAGCAGCTCGAGATTACCTTCTCCAAGCTGGGCAGCCGAGGCACGATGATAGGCGCGGGGTTCTCTGCAGTTATGCATTTTCTAGGCGATATTCGGGTGACCGTTTAATGTAGTCTAATGGACAACGTTTTGCGGGACAGTTTCACGGGTGAAATTCAAGAGCGGATAGAATTGACGTAAAATTGCCGCATTTAGGTGGATCAAAAGTGCAGTAAAAGCAACTTAAATCCTATATAATAAAGGATAAGTTAGTGTGACATTTATCACTACAACCCCTTTTTTGAAATGGAGAGCGAGTCCATGACCTATGTTGATACGTCTGATATCTCGGCACAGATGTTCATCACTGTGTTGCTTTTTCTGCTCATTATTGCCCCTTTGATCAGTCTCGGTGTGCTCCGTTTTTTTCAAGCCAAAAAGAAATCAGGATTCATTCTGATCGGCAGCGGTGTTGCTGTATACGTCCTATTTCAGATCATTACCTCTTTCACTCAAGCTTAAATTGAACTTTGCGATTTACATCATAAAAAATAGCCTGCGCATATTAGCGTCAGGCTATTTTTGTATACTTAGACCACAAAAAGATCACCTCCAAAATGGAAGCGACCTTTTGCTTTTGCAATTTCCTCACAGAAATATATTTAATTAAACAGTCGCCAATGCTTTGTCGAACTGAGTTTTATTCATCCCCACGATTTTGTGCTCACCAATTACAGTTACAGGAACAGCTCTCATTCCCATATCCCAAACCTGCTGCGCGTAATCATCATTCTGCTCAATATTACGCTCTTCATAGGCTACGCCTTTTTCACTCAAAAAGCTCTTCACCTGACGGCAATGTGGACAATTTGTTGATGTATATACAATTACATTTTCCATCATTAGACCTCCTATGGAAGATTACAGTTATGTTACAGAATAACCGCGCTATGTTCCAGACTTTCAATGTATTTCTCAGCATCCATAGCTGCCATACATCCACTGCCTGCTGCCGTAATTGCTTGTCTATAACGGGTATCCTGCACATCACCACAAGCGAATACGCCTGGGATATTAGTTTCAGAAGTACCTGGGTTAGTCATGATATAACCTTCAGTATTAGTTGTGATTTGTCCACCCAAAAATGCAGTGTTAGGATGGTGGCCAATCGCCACAAACACTCCGCTTGCTTCAATGATTTCTTCTTGTCCGGTCTCATTGTTCAGCACTTTTAGTCCACTCACGCCTTTGTCTCCAGAAGTTACTTCCAGAGGAGTACGATTCAGGCTCCAAGCTACTTTAACATTATCGCGAACGCGATCCTGCATGATCTTGGAAGCACGTAGCTCTTCACGACGGTGTACCAGCGTTACTTTGGAGGCAAAACGAGTCAAGAAACCCGCTTCCTCAAGCGCAGAATCTCCACCGCCAACAACCACGATCTCTTTATTACGGAAGAAGAATCCATCACAGGTAGCACAGGTGCTCACACCGCGTCCCACATTATCCTGCTCGCCTGGGATACCGAGGTATTTTGCCGTAGCGCCAGTCGAAATGATCAGGGTATCCGTCGTAAGAACACCCAATCCTTCAACATTAAGCTTAAAAGGACGCTCTCCAAGTTCTACACTGTTCACCCAACCCGTACGGAATTCCGCACCAAAACGTTCAGCTTGTTTACGCATATTATCCATTAAGTCTGGACCCATAATTCCATCAGGAAATCCCGGGAAATTCTCCACTTCTGTAGTGGTGGTCAATTGTCCGCCAGGTTGAGGTCCTTCGATTACTAGTGGGTTCAAATTGGCACGAGCCAAGTAGATAGCAGCAGTCAACCCCGCCGGTCCGGTTCCAACAATTATTGATTTATACATATCTATATCCTCCTTGAGTTAGACGGCAGTGACGTCGCTTCTTATTTAAAATAATTATAATGTAGTCTTAATTATGCTAACTGAAAGCAAAAATGTCAATAAGCCAGACTCCCTCAGGGAAAAATCATTTGTGAACAATTTAATTTTTGGCAATAAATAATACACAGTAACTTCACTGACCACTTACCGCAGCAATCGCAGCCCATTAAGAATAACCAATATCGTACTGCCTTCATGACCGATCACGCCAAAAGGAAGGGCGATGCCCTGCACAAAGTTACTGATCATCAGAACCGCGATTACTGTTACAGCAAAAATCATATTTTGCTTCACAATACGCTGTGAGCGCCGTGCCAATGAAATGGTCGAGGCGATCTCTTCAATATTATCATTCATAAGCACTACATCGGCGATCTCAAGCGCTGCACCACTGCCTTTCATGCCCATTCCCATACCAACAGTCGCTGTAGCCAGAGCAGGCGCATCATTCACACCGTCACCCACCATCACAACATTACCGTGCTCTTCACGAAGCGCCTTAATATGCTTTACTTTATCCTCTGGTAAAAGGTCGGCAAATACTAAATCTACTCCGGTTGAAGCCGCAATAACTTTTGCTGTAGCTTCCCGGTCACCCGTAAGCATAGCCACTTTAATCCCCAGCTCCTGCAGCTTCCGCACTGCGGCTTCTGCTTGTGGGCGAACTGTATCCTGCAATGCAATCATACCTGCAATATGCTCACCGTCCAAAATAATGGAGACAGTCTTCCCCTCTTCCGCCAACTGCTGCCGTTTAGTTCTCCAGAATGCAAGCTCAGAGTTCATCGCAGATGAAGTCAGCTCATCCAGTAAATTGGACTTTCCAATTTTCCAGAGATGCCCGTCAACTTGACCTTCAATTCCCCAGCCAGTGATGGTTTTACTTTCCTGCACTCCCCGCAGCTCCAGATATTCTTCCTCAGCTTTACGCACAATGGCTTCCGCCAATGGATGGCGTGACATATGCTCAATGGATGCGCTAATCGCCAGTAATTCTTCCCGGTTGTAGCCTTCAGCTGCAATAAAGTCTGTCACCTGCGGAGTTCCCTCTGTAAGGGTCCCTGTCTTATCAAAAGCTACAACAGAGGTCCGGGCCATATTTTCGAGGTGGACCCCTCCTTTAAATAAAATCCCTTTTCGCGCACTTTTGGAAATGGCCGACAGCATCGCAGGCATAATCGATGAGACCAACGCACAAGGCGAGGCTACTACAAGAAAAACCATCGCTTTATAAAAGGTTGCGCTCCAGCTCCAGTCCAGCAAAAAGGGTGGAAGGAAAATAAGAGCCACAGTCGAGGCAACGACAACCCGTGCATAGATGGCTTCCAGTCTTTTAATGAATCGCTGTGAGTTTGGAACATCCGTCTCTGCTTCTTCTACCATCTTAATGATCTTGGAAAAAAGTGTGTTCTCTGCTGATTTCGTTACTTCAATATAAAGCGGACCTTCTCCATTGACCGTACCTGCGAATACTTCGCTACCGGCACATTTTTCAACAGGCACTGACTCTCCTGTAATGGAAGCCTGATCTACTGCCGATTCTCCTCTGTACACCTTGCCATCTGCAGGAATAAGGTCCCCTGGACGTACAAGCAACAGATCTCCAATTACTAACTGATCAATAGCTACCTCGTTCATGCTTCCTTTTTCAATCCGCATGGCTGTGGCAGGTTTCAAGGCCATAAGTGAGGAAATATCCTTCTTACTCCGTTCCATCGTATAGCTCTCTAAAGCTCCACTAAGCGCAAAAATAAAGATGAGCATAGCACCTTCATTCCAGTACCCAATGGTAGCTGCGCCTAGTGCGGCCGCAATCATCAGCAGGTTCACATCGAGATCACGTTCTTTGGCGAGCGTCTCAATGCCTTCTTTGGCTTTGTTCCAGCCACCAATGGTATACGAAATAACATAAAGTACTATAGAGAAAACTTCTGACCAGCTGCCCATAGCCCAAGCAAAAAGCATAAGTACTCCGCTGCCAAGCGCAGCCTGCATCTCGGAGTTGCTGAGCATGGCTCTCAGATCGAACCGGCGTTTTGGAGCGCCTGGTTTCTTCATGCTGCCGGAGATTGAGGTTTGCTGGGGTAAATGTTTTGATGTTGCTTGCATAATAATCACCATCCTGAAAGTTTTGTGTAGGATTACTTCATTGACTTCTCTTCGCAACAAAACTTGCTTCGGGAGCATACGTTTTGTTTTGTCTAAATGATAATGAGAGCCATTCTTAAGACCCCTAAAATGACACATGCTGCCCCGGCTTAGCCGGGACAGCATGAATGATAACTATGAGTAGTGAGAATGATAATCATTGTTGCAATAGTACAACTATATTTCCTTAGTGCAACTTATATTTTAATAATACCACCTTGAACGAAAAAGTAAACCCTACCTTCCGGGTTATTCGTCATAAATTTAAATTAGCGTTTTCCTCTCTTAGCTGCGTATTTTATTTAAAAGCTCGGATAGGACTTGCTCTTCGACTGGCGTCGAATAAGCTCCACCTTCAAAAGACTTCATCGCTCCAATTCCAGCTTGGAACACAAACCGTATACGCCCTTTGCGAACCTTTTTATCCGTATACATCTTATCAATCAGCATTCTATTTGTAATGGTTGCTGGTATTTCAGTCGGAAGTCCCGCCTTCTTCAACAAAGCAATCACACGCTGAGTTTGGTCAGGTGTTACATACTTTAACTGCTCTGCCAGCTGCACCTGAACCGCGAGTCCAATCGCAATAGCTTCACCATGTAATAATTCATAACCACTTAAAGCCTCTAACGCCCGGCCAGCAGTATGCCCCAGATTTAAAATTTGGCGCAGGTTGCTCTCCAGTTCATCCTTTTCCACCACGCTGTACTTGATCTCACAATTATGAAAAGCAATCCGTTCACAAACCTCTCGATCTAATACAAGTTCGCCTTCTGAGGAGACCACTCGCTCCATATTCTGTTCAAGAAACTCAAAAAAGTCAGCATCCGCGATGCAGGCATGTTTGATTGTTTCAGCCAACCCACTACGAAGCTCACGTACCGGAAGCGTTCTCCAAGTGGCTAGGTCAATGTAGACCTTTTTAGGCTGATGAAAAACACCAATTAGATTGGTTGCAACCGGTGTATTCACGCCCGTTTTACCACCAATAGAAGCATCCGCTGCTGCTAAAAGGGTAGTTGCATAGTTCAAACTTGGCACTCCCCGACCAAATGTTCCAGCCAAAAAGCCTGCCAAATCCGTTACCGCTCCACCTCCTATGGCAAGGATACAGCAATCTCGTCCGTAAGAACGGCTTAATAGCCGGTCCTCCAGCTGTGCCTTCGTTTCTCGGGTTTTAGACTTCTCTCCAGCAGGGAAAGAAAATAACTCCGCTTGAAAATCATTCTGATGCAGTTGTTCCAGCAAGGCTTGTCCATACAGGGCTTCAACTTTTGAATCTGTAACAATCGCGAATTTGCTTACATTCTCGACAATTCCATGTTTCAAATCCTCGATCAGAGCGCCAAAAAGACCTTCCCCAATCTCAATATCGTAAGAATGATCTACGACCTTTTGCAGGCCAACTCTAAAATTTGTAGACATCTACAGCACCCCTATTCAGCAAGATGCTAATAAAATTCGAGCCTTCACTGTCATTATCCTGTTTATGTAAAATGTAAGGAGAAGCTGGAAACGTATGTGGATGTCCTAAAACTAATGTTGTCTGTAGCTACTGGTGATAGTAGAAAGGATCGGTGCAGATTAGTTTGAGTGCGGAGGTTAAATGCAAAGTATGAATACGACACGATTGATAAGCGTATGATGCAAGTTGCTCGCGTATGTTGCTACTATCGGACTCAGCTGACCCTAATCGCTGATTTTAAACACATTTGGTATTCTAACGGACCCCATTGCAGCTATTGACCTGAAAAGCACCAAATATGTGCCTCTTCCTAACGAATAGTGTCTCTGGTGTCCGAAACCATGCTTAAAAAGCTAAAATCAGGCAAATAGCGTCATCTGGGTCCTTAAGCATCAGGGGGCGGAGGTTGAGTGCGGTGTTTGGGCACATGGTATGAGTACCCGGTGTGAGTACGGCGTTTAAATGCAAAGCATGAGTGCAGATTAGTTTAAGTACGTAGGTTGAGTACAGTATTGAGCACGGAGGTTGAGTATAGTGATTGAGTAAAGGGATATATGTACGCTGTTGAAGCAGGCAGCTAACGACCAAAAAAACAAAGCAACGATTCTCCGATAACCGGATAATCGCTGCTCTGAAGTCTTTTTTCGATTCTTATATGAACTGCACCGTATCGTTCATCAGAAAAAGCTTACTGCCTTCCCCCGGCGGCAGTATCCAGCGTTTCACGCTGCCTGGCGATCCAGATCAGGCAGGCCGCTCTCAGCAGCGCTTCGGTCCGCTGACCGGCGCTGCAAAAGATCCCGCTGAGCCCGATCTGATACAGATCGGCCAAAGCCGACGCCGCCGGTGTCCCCGCGGCGAGCACCACCGCCGCCGGCTTCACGCTCGTCACGGCGGCAAAGATCTTCCCCGCCGCCAGGGCGAATTCCTCCGCGGCGGTCTCTTCCGGCGCGTGCTCGCCCGCCGCGCCGTCCAGCACTAGGAAATCGGCGATACGCGCGATTTCCGCAGCGGCGACAGGCTCCACATCGGGCGCGATCAGCGCCCCGATGCGGCATGCCGCCGCATAAGCGTGGCCGAGTGTCTGATCGGCCACGTCTTCGATGAATTCGCGCTTTGCGGCGAATTCGGCTGCACTTGCGGTGTAGGCGACCAGCAGGTCAAGGCGGCAATCGCCGCCTTGCCGCTGGCTCTCCGCCACCGCAGCGAACAGCGCTTCGAGCTGCGCGTCCTGAAGCGCGGCAAGCTTGGCGGGCTGCGCCACCGCAAGCGACTCTGGATGCAGCAGGGTGACCGCTGCCCATTCGCCATCCGGCGATTCGAGCAGCTCGACAACAGCTGCGCGCAGACGATAAGAGATTCGCTGTAGAAAGCGCGATGTTTGCAGTTCATCCTCACTAGATAACCAGTTCTCATAAAGACAGAACAGCTCTGGTTCCAACAGCCATTCCTCACTCCGTATCAAACAAGGTCCCGCTTGAACAGTCCTTGTTCCTTCCCGTCCAGCAAGACGTTCTTCTCTTCCTTCACGCAGCACTAGGAATGTCGATGGTTCCCCCGGCCGCTTAAAATAAGACCGCTTCAAAGGCTCAATGACATCCCTCTGCTCTACTCCAGCGATAAATTCTGCGGCAGCGGAGGCTACGGATCCAGCTTGGCTCATTTCCATTCCCACAGTCCGATCACCAGCCTTATACATGAACTTGAACGGGCGCTCTTCACTACTCCGCAAACCATCCTGCTGACGTTCACCCTTCATCCTCGCACCCACCCTTTATCTTTGGATTGCTGCCGGTATGCCAAGCTATATAACATAAGCGACCGACATTTCATTACCTACCTCACTTATAAATACGGGAGCCACACCTGAAATATGCAAGCGTTGCCAAATCCGATGAATATTCCAACTTTTTTAGGCAACAAAAAAAGCATTACCGCAGAGCAGTAATGCTTTTCGAAATATAAACTTCTATTGTTGACTGGCAGCAATAGCTTGCTCCAGATCATAGATAATATCATCAATGGACTCCGTCCCGATCGACAAACGCAGCAATTCCGGCGTTACTCCGGCTGTGATTTGCTCTTCATCCGACAGCTGTGCATGAGTTGTGCTCGCTGGGTGGATGATCAATGACTTGGAATCCCCAACATTCGCTAAATGAGAGAACAGCTTCACATTCTCAATCAGCTTACGTCCCGCAGCACTTCCACCTTTAATACCAAAAGTAAGGATCGCACCTTGGCCTTTAGGCAAATACTTTTGCGCTAATTCATGAGATGGATGCGTAGGAAGTCCCGAATAACTTACCCATTCCACATCTGAATGTGCCTCCAAATATTGCGCTACCTTCAGCGCATTCTGGCTATGACGTTCCATCCGCAAATGAAGAGTCTCCAGACCTTGCAGCAGCATCCAAGAGTTGAACGGAGAAATCGCCGCCCCTAAATCGCGAAGCAATTGAACGCGGGCTTTAATAATATAAGCAATCGGGCCCACCGCTTCCGTATAAACCACTCCATGATAGCTTGGATCTGGCTCCGTAAGACCTGGGAATTTACCGCTTGCCTTCCAATCAAATTTACCGCCGTCAACAATAATCCCGCCAATGGATGTACCATGTCCGCCGATGAATTTGGTTGCCGAATGGACAACAATGTCCGCGCCATGCTCTATCGGACGCAATAAATATGGACTTGGGAACGTATTGTCTACGATGAGAGGAATCCCATGTTCATGGGCGATCGCTGCAACTGCCGCAATATCCAGAACATTTCCCTGTGGGTTGCCGATTGTTTCTGCATACAAGGCTTTGGTCTTATCTGTAATCGCAGCACGGAAGTTCTCAGGATTATCCGAATCTACGAAATGTACCTTAATACCAAGCTTAGGCAGTGTTGTCGAAAATAGATTATAAGTCCCGCCATATAGGCTTGCTGCAGATACAATTTCATCCCCAGCGCCCGCAATATTTAGAATGGAAAAGGAAATAGCCGCTGCCCCGGAAGCTGTAGCAAGCGCACCTGCCCCGCCCTCAAGTGCTGCCACACGCTGTTCAAATACATCCGTAGTTGGGTTCATCAGCCGAGTATAAATATTACCGAATTCTTTAAGCGCGAACAGATCCGCTGCATGATCAGCATCACGGAACCCGTAGGAAGTGGTCTGATAAAGCGGTACAGCACGTGAGAAAGTAGTTGGATCAATTTCCTGGCCTGCATGGACAGCCAAAGTTTCAAACGACAGCTTGCGATCTTCTGACATAGGTATTTCCTCCCCTATAATTAAGTATAGAAATGATTAACAATTTTGAATTGTACCCATTCTCTCACAAACCACGTCATTTGAAAAGAAAAAAATCTCATTATTCCGGTGTGAATTATTGTACTTTGGTCAAATGCTTCTGCTAGTGTCCTCTACCTACTGGATAACGCTTTCAATATAAATTATAAAAACCTCAAACTTATGTATAAAACACAATCGCTAATCAAGCTGATCGGTTAATAGCTTGAATCAGGACAGCGGCGAATGAGCTTGTCCTCCTCACTCGCCGCTTCCGATTCAGCCCTTCGGCTTAGTAATTGCTTTGGCTTGTTTCGCCTTTAGCAATCGCTACACCACCGCTAGTTCCAATACGGCTTGCACCTGCTTGTACCATTACATGTGCATCTTCTGCACTACGTACACCACCGGAAGCTTTTACACCGATATTAGGTCCAACTGTAGCACGCATAAGCGCGATATCTTCTTTCGTTGCCCCGCCTGTAGAGAATCCAGTGGATGTTTTTACGTAATCTGCTCCGGCCTCAACAGATAGCTTGCAGGCACGAACTTTTTCTTCTTCCGTTAACAGACAAGCCTCAATGATGACTTTTGTCAGGGCTTTGCCGCGCGCTGCATCTACAACAGCTGCAATATCACGTTTAACCAACTCATCGTTGCCATCTTTTAATGCTCCGATATTGATGACCATATCCACCTCGCCTGCACCTTTAGCGATAGCATCGGTAGTCTCGAATGCTTTGCTCTCTGTTGTCGATGATCCCAGCGGGAAGCCGATTACTGTACATACTTTAACCTCAGGCGTATCTTTCAGCACTTCATGGGCAGTAGCTACCCAAGCAGGGTTTACGCAAACAGAAGCAAACTTATAAGTTTTAGCTTCCTCCGCCAATTTAATAATGTCTTCTTTCCGTGCATCTGCTTTAAGCAGTGTATGATCAATGATCCCCGATAGTGTAATTTCGCTCATTTTTATTATTCCTCCATGATTTGGATAGTAGTTTTTTTCATCTCTGTAATCATACCAATAGAACTGTGCTTTGCAAAGCAAACAGGGTGGGCATGCCTACCTCAAACCTTAATTTGTGCAGATTTTATGGATTTTAAGTAGTTTCTCATTCCCTAAATTATCTTTTTAAAAAAATAAAGGTTTAATCCCCTAAACTTTCCCAATTAAAAATACGATAATAGTCTTAGATAAATAGGTTTTTTTATCCTATTCATCAAAATTTTTCTTAGATAAAACTTAGGAGGAGATTAATCAAAAATGGGAAACTTCAATTTCGCCACAAATGCTACAGATCAAAAACTGAATGTACAAGTCGAAGGAACTATGTCGCCAGAAGATGCAGGACGTTTCATTAATGAGTACAACCAAATCATAAGTGCATTCGACCCCAAACAATATGAGATCATCCTAGATTGCAAGACATTGAATGTATCCTCAAAGGACACACTTCCCATGCTTGAGCAATGCTACATACTGTACAAACAATCCGGATTTAAAAAAGTAACCTTTATTATTGCCAAAAGCCCTGTCCTAAAAATGCAGTTAAGCCGAGTGGCACGGGCAACGAAATTAGAAAATTACGAAATTATTGAAGCATAGGAGGCGCCACTTGGGACATATAGCGATTCGCCAAGCTGCTTATTACCACCCAGAGCATATCGTAGATAACGAATATTATCTGAAGCATTTTCAGAGTATGGGCAAGGACATCAAACGATTCCTAGAAGTCATGGGTCGCGACCGGAGATACATCGTAAAAGAACAGGGTGAAAATGCTCTGACGATGGGATTAAAGGCTGCCCAAAAAGTGCTTAGCGAAGCGAATTTGCAAGGTGAGGATATGGACATGATCATGTTCGCTTCACAGACGCCAGAGTACACCTATCCTACCAATGCACTTCTCCTACACCGTATGCTTCAAGGTAAACACCGGACCATTACGCAGGATTCCAATGCTAACTGCGCAGGAATGGTCTCCGCCGTGGAGCAGACAAGTCGTTATATGCAAGCCAATCCCAGCATCAGGTACGCACTCGTTGTAGGAAGCGACTACAGCTCAGTGAACTGCAATACAGATGATGAAATTACTTACCCTAACTTTGGGGACGCCGCAGCAGCAGTGATTCTAGAGCGCAGCAGTGAGCATGCAGGCTTCATAGATTCCCTTTATTACACCGATTCTGAAGGCTCCGAGAATATTATGTTCCCTGCCTGCGGCCTGTCGAATATTTATCAAGAGGGTATGACCCCAGAGCAGATTCGGATACGGTGGACCCCTTTTGACGGTACAGTGTGTGTGGATGCGGCTATAGCGGATATGAAGGAGCTTCTCTCACGCAACGGTCTGACTACGGATGATATCTCTGCATTCTGCCTTTCACAATTCTCACTGAAAAATATCGAGCTCATCCAAATCGGACTTGGGCTAACCGCAGAAAAGTTCATTTATGTAGGCGACGAGTTCGGCTACACAGCCACAAGCAGTCCTTTTATCGCCTTTCAACGCGGAGTCGAGGACGGACGAATCAAACGTGGCGATTATGTCTTCTTTTGGTCAGTTGGCGCTGGCTGGCAAATTCCTACGATGCTTTATCAATATTAATAGCATAAAAAGCCCTACTTCTATAGAAGTAGGGCTTTTTCATCAGAGGAGCAGTTGTTGATACACTATGGGCTGTCCTTATTGCCAAACCCGGAATTATATAAGGTAAAATAGGGAGAATTATTGCGTACGAGCCACTATCGGACTCAGCTGACCTTATAGGCAGCATAATTGCACATTTGGGAAACTATCGGACCCCATAGCCGCTATTGGCATAAAAAACACCAAATCCGAACCTCTACCTAATGGATAGCGCCACTGGAGTCCGAAGCCATGCTCCTAAGCCTTAAAACTTACAAATAACATCTTCTGAGTCCGTAAGCGTAAAGGGATAATAAATACTCTGTTGAAGCAGACAGCTACGATCTCAATCACAGAACAGCAAATTGTGAAATAAATCAGAAACCCAATAATGAATTATTTAGTCAGGGATTGAACATCCACAAAAGGTGTGGCTCCCCCTGTTACAGATGGCAACACACCGTTCCATTTTTCCAGCGCTTTCTCCTGAACTTCAATTTGCTTCAGCTGCACCAGCTCAGGTGTAACCTCTTGCTTCTTAAGTCTTAAAGATTCAGCCTCTGCTTGCGCCTGGGCGATTTTTTGCTTCGCTTCAATTTCAATCCGCCGGAGATCATTTTCGGCCTTCAATGCCTGCTGCTGGGCGACCTGCTTTGCTTCAATCGACTGGTTAAATGCCTCCGAGAATTTAAAGTTAACGATGTTAATATCGTTGACGATCAGGTCATATTTTGCCAGCCTAGCGGTTAAGTGCTCACTAATCTCACTCGACACTACATCACGACGCGTAATCAAATCCTCTGCTGGATATTTGGCTGTCACTTCTTTAACGATTTCTTGAATGGCCGGATTGATAATTACACTATCAAAATTACCTCCGATATTGTTCATCAGATTAAAGGCGGAAGCCTTATTTACGGAATAGTTCACCGCCACATGTGTGGACACGGGCTGAAGATCTTTTGAAGAGGCTGAAGTATCGGTCTCCGCCTTCGTTACCTGTGTATTGACCTGAATCACCGTCTGAATAAATGGAATTTTAAAATGAATGCCGGGTGACAATGTATTGTCATTTAATTTACCAAAGGTTTTGTATAAACCTACATGCCCATATTCCACAGATACAAAAGAGTTCGCGCCGATCAACAATACAATAAGCACCGCTGCAATACCGGTGACTATTTTTCCCGGACGCAGCTGTTTCAATTTCGGATTCATTTGCATATTCATCCAATACCCCTCCTAGATTATGGATAATCATTCAAGCTTAACCGTCTATACGGAGGTTTAGGGTAAATGGTCGCAGGAAATATTTCAACAGCAGTGGTCATGGCGTTACCGCTCTGGAATCAGTCCTTCTACGGTCAACCGGAATTTCTTGCTCTGCTTGTCCCCGATATTAGAAGCTTCATATATTCCTTCATCCGTTAGCACCACTGAGTCCGCCTTTAAAGCATCATTAACAAAAGTTATCTCAGCGTGATCAACATTCCAGCGGTAAATATAGGCACTCATCGGATTTCCATGTGCGGCTACACCCTCAAAAGATCCATCCTGATCAACATCCAGCTCTTTGGAATGTCCGGTATCAATTTGCAGCAAACCCGAGGGGTTACCGCTCTCGTCGATTAAATAATAGTTACTGAGCGAGTTATTTGCTCCTAATCCTCCGGTGATTTTCAACACCTTTTCGCTAAATAGCCGCACTACTTCTACCTTGATATCCTCCGGTTGACGATAATTATAAGTTCCTATCGCCCCTAGACTGTATTGTCCTTTGGAAGTAGAAGTTCTGGCATACACATAGTCTTCGTCACTAGCCATCGTATACACACTCACTTTGAGTCCTCCAAAATCCTCCAGCTTCTTCTCTGTAATCAAAGTAGCGCCTGTGGGTGGAGCACTTAGTTGAGAGACTATGGGCATTGTATCCACCAGGTTCCACTCCAGCTTAATGAGGTTAGCAGCGGTGTTTGTTGGCTTCGGTCTTGAGGTGTGGTAGTCGTTAGCCGATTGAGCGGGGGATGGGTCCACCTGATGTTGGCAACCTGCCAGTAGATTCATTAGAAGCAAGGCTGTCAGCGTAACGGATTTATGTAAAGGAAACATCCTTGATCACTTCCTAACCTCTTTTTAAAAATAAATCTTTCACTAATCATAGATGAAGTTAGGCATTCAAATGTTACTTTTAGGAGGCGGGAGGGTTAATTTATTGTCTTTTGAGGGTATGCGCCGATCAAACAGCTAAATTGGCATACAAAAAACCCGCATGAAATGCGGGTTAAGGTTAGCTATCCAGAATCAAGAGCCTAGCAGTTCACGCGCCAGTAGCCGGTAAACCTCTAGCCGTTTCTCCTGCGAATGTGGGATGCTGCATATCATTGCTTCTTGGAATCCATATTGTGCTTGTTCTTCTTGCAAACGTACGGCGATGTCTTTAACCGCACCAACTAAATGAATCTTGCGCCCTTCCTTGATTGACATCCGGTCAATTTCCGATAGCGAAATGTTCTGAGCTTCTTCTGGTGTCAGCACCTGAGTAATCCGGCCCTTACTCATCATCAACCGAAAAATATCCTGCGGCAATGCTTCATACTCAGCCTCTTCCTTCGTTTCTGCTGTGGTCACCATATAGGATACACTGATCTCTGGTTTGTCCATAAAGATAGAAGGCTGGTAGTTATTCCGGTAATGGTCCAAGATCTCATTACTCATCGCACCATTAAAAAATTGTGCGAAGGAGTATCCGACTCCCATTTGTGCAGCTTTTCGCGCACTATTGCCGCTCGAGCCTAACAACCATACTTCAGGGAGCGCCACCTTCGTTGGAGCAGCGAGATTTTTGGCATATAGCTCATCTTCCGGAATCTGATCACTAAGCAGCTGCATGGTAATGCCAAGCTTGTCATACATATTATGCAGCATTAACTCACGGCCTTCAGATAAAGCGTACATGGCGCTTGTATCGCCACCAGGAGCTCGTCCCACACCAAAATCAATTCTCCCCGGGGAAAAAGCACTTAACGTTTTAAATACTTCCGCCAGCTTAAGCGGAGAATAATGCATCATCATTACACCGCCGGTGCCGATTCGAATACGGTTGGTCTTGGCGGCTAAACGGGCAGCCGTTACTTCCGGAGCTGAGCTAGCAAATGTATTTCCGCCATGGTGCTCTGCCATCCACATTCTGCTATATCCCAGCTCATCTGCTAAAATGGCGAGTTCTTCTGCTTTATTCAGGGCACCTTCCGCAGTGTTGCCGCTTGTCACGGGTGCCTGATCCAATATGCTTAATCTCATGCGAATACATCCCTTCTTTGGTTAGATGACCATTTTATTACTGACCCATTCCTCTAGGGCTGCAATCTTATCTTTAAAGCGTTCACCACGCATTTCCTCCGACAACGAAGCAATAGTCTCCCGCTTTAATACGGCTTTCCAAGAGGATTCAGCTTCTTCCATCAGATTCGATAACAGGCAGCAGCTGTCTTCTTTTTCTAAATCCAACATATCTACCAGAATACCATTCGATGAATACAGCGACTGCTGGCCTTCCACCGCGAGGTAAACGTCATATACACGAATATCTTCAGGGCTTTTCTTTAATTTAAAACCGCCTTTAATGCCGGGAACAGACGTGATGATGTCTGCGGTTACCAGCTTTCTTAACAGTTTCTGAAAATAGGTCGCCGATGCTCCGAGCTGCTGGCTAATCGCTTCCCCAGACAACACCGCCTTATCCGGCAGCATGTTGAGTAGAACCAGTGCATATACCGACTGTTCTACCCCTGTTTTCATATGCATGTACAGCACCTCGATTTACGTAAATAGCTTGATTCAAACTGTAGATAATACCATCCGCGTATAAAGCGGATAAACATTATCCACTTTATATTTTATATTATTTTAAACCCAAAGTAAAACCTTGCTGGCCTTTCTTTCAGTTAATATCTGCTATAAAAAAAAGATCGCGCATATAGCGCAATCTTTTTTCATATGGATAATCCCACCCGCTGAACCAGCTGTGAGCTCTGGTCATTAAGTCCGGTAATGGTGACTTTTTTACCATGCTCGGCGTATTTGCTCATCGTCTTCGCTATGGCATGGACAGCGGATTGGTCCCACACATGGGAGTGTGAAAAATCGATAATAATATGATCCGGATCGCTATCGTAGGCGAATTCATGAATGAAGTGGCTTGTCGTGCCGAAGAACAACTGGCCGGATACCGCATATGTTTTGGAAGAGGTTGCTTCCTGAACAGTTAGGCGGATCGAAGCTATTTTCCAAGCAAACGTTAAAGCACTTAGCAGAACTCCAAACAAAACCCCAATAGAAAGGTTGTCCGTAACCACCACAGTGACCACCGTCACAATCATAACCAGCGCATCGCTTAGCGGAACACGGGTTAAAGTTTTGAGTGAGCCCCATTCAAAGGTGCTGATACAGACCATTATCATTACGCCGACGAGCGCACCCATCGGGATCTGCTTCACCACATCGCCAAGTACGATAATTAAGAATAATAAAAAGATCCCTGATACAAACGTGGACAGACGCGTGCGTCCTCCTGACTTCATGTTAACCATCGATTGGCCAATCATCGCACAGCCTGCCATCCCTCCGAAAAAACCAGTGACTACATTCGCAAGCCCCTGTCCCTTCGCCTCTCTGTTCTTATCACTACCTGTGCCCGTAATATCATCTATTAAGGTGGCAGTCATCAGGGATTCCAATAGCCCAACTACGGCCAGCGAAAGTGAATATGGCAAAATAATAAGCAGCGTATCCAGCGTGAACGGGATTTGCGGGAGATGGAATAGTGGCAAAGTTGCTGTAATATTCCCCATATCGCCTACGGTTCTTACGTCCAGATGAAGAGCGATACTAAGAACAGAAACAATAACAATCGCTACAAGTGCTGAAGGTACGGCTTTGGTAAACCGAGGAACCGTGTAGATAATAAGCAAGGTCAGAGCTACCAGTCCGTACATCACCCAGCCTTGTCCTTTAAAATGGGTAAGCTGTGCCATAAAAATCAGTATCGCCAGCGCGTTGACAAAACCCGTCATGACCGGCTGTGGCAAAAACGTGATAAACCGCCCCAGCTTTAGCATCCCCATCAATATCTGAAACACGCCAGCCAATACAGTTGCCGCGAACAGATACTCTATTCCGTGTTCTAGTACGAGACTTCCGACTAACAGAGCCATAGCTCCCGTAGCCGCCGAGATCATTCCGGGTCTGCCTCCGGCAAGTGCCGTTACAATCGCAATGCAAAAAGAGGCATATAAACCAACCATCGGACTTACTCCCGCCAGGATCGAAAAAGCGATCGCTTCAGGAATCAGCGCAACGGCTACGGTCATCCCCGATAAAATATCGGTTCGAGTGTTAGAAAACCACCCATTATTTAAGGTAAGCTGCTTCAAAATCTATTTTCCTCCTGTGACTATTAAAATGTGTGGATCTTTTGTCAGAAAAGACCCGGGGCCGGTGCAACGCTAATGTTGCTTATTGTACTCGACCCACCTTCACCTTCACAAAAAGATTAGTTAGACTTGTAAGCGCTTATACACCTCATTTTCTAGCGAATCCTTAAAATATCATGCAAATTCTATATTTCTAGATTACCGGTACAATCCGGAAGCTTTCACTTCATTAAAGAAGGTGTTGAATTCATCAATGTTCAGCTGCTGAGCGGCATCAGACAATGCGGTTGCAGGATCAGGATGCACTTCCACCATAATGCCGTCAGCTCCAGCTGCGAGTGCGGCTTTCGCACATGGAATAAGGATGTCTTTGCGGCCTGTCGAGTGAGTTACATCAACCAATACTGGCAAATGACATTCCTGTTTGAGAATTGGCACTGCTGAGATATCAAGCGTGTTGCGGGTCGCTTTTTCATAGGTACGAATTCCACGTTCAATCAGCATGATCTGTGTGTTTCCACGAGACATGATGTATTCCGCTGCATGGATGAATTCATCGAGTGTGGCAGCCAATCCACGTTTCAGCAGTACCGGCTTGTCGACTTCTCCGACCGCTTTTAGCAGCTCGAAATTATGCATATTACGTGCACCGATCTGGATGATATCCACATAATCAAGTGACTCTTCAATATGTCTTGGATCTACAATTTCGCTGATGGTCAGCAGTCCATATTCATTTGCTGCTTCTCGTAATATTCTCAAACCGTCCATTCCCAGTCCTTGGAAATCATAAGGTGAAGTCCGAGGCTTGAAGGCACCGCCACGCATTACACGTACTCCGGCTTTTTGCAGGGCGGCAGCTACGGTACGAGTCTGCAGTTCACTTTCCACGGAGCAAGGACCGGCTACCATCAGTGAAGAAGGACCGCCAACCGTTACATCTCCCGGCAGAACAATCACTGTATCCTCTTTGTGGCTCTTGCGGGCTACCAGTAAAGTTTTTTTATGATCATCTGTTTGTAAGTCCAGAGAAGCTGAGAAAATTTGTTTGAAGAGGCTACGGATCGTCCCGTTAGTGAAAGGGCCTTTGTTGCTCGCTACGAGCTTATCCAGCATCTGTTTTTCCCGTTCTGGATCAAATTTAGGGACACCTTGTTTTTCTTTAACTCCTCCAATCTCCTGAACAATCTTAGCCCGCTCGGAGATCAGCTCCAGCAATTGCCCATTAATTTCATCCAGACGACCTCTAAGAACATCCAATTCCACGTTACTCATTACCCTTCCACTCCCTCTTTTTGTTATAATTTGGAACACAAAAAGGCCCCCCGTCGCAAGGGACGAGGAGCCGTGGTACCACCCTTATTTAGAATTAACCCGAATACTAGCACAAAGGAATAGAATCTCATGTTCCCCTGACTAAGAATTAATTCTGTCTTTCACCCGGTAACGCGGGGCGCGGGCCTCCCTACTCATACCTGCCACAACCTGTGACAAACTACTTCAGGGGCCGACTCGGAAGTGAACTTCGGCATTAATCGTCTCATGAGGGTGCTCTCAGTCTCCGGCACGCCTTCCCTGTTAAGATCCGCTATAATGCTTACTCTCTTCGTCATAGTCCTTATCTATGTCAGCGCGGCTTTTGCGCTGGTTTCTGCTATCTTAATCAAAAAACGTCCCCGATGCAAGATAATAATGGAACGCAGAGTAGCTTTAACGCAATAAATTTTTTTGACTGATCCATACCCATTATCTATCCTATTCCAACCTGGCAATTACGGTTCCAATTCCTTCAAGCTGTATTGTTTGACAGCGATAATTGAATTGTTTACAATTTAATTATTATAAATATTTCCTGTTCTTTTTCAAAAAGCATAGATAACTGAAGGGATGTAGCAGCCATGAGCATTTATCAATATTCAGCACGCAGTATTCGGGGAAAAGATATCGAGCTAGAGCAATACAAAGGTAAAGTGCTACTGATAGTGAATACAGCAAGTAAGTGCGGATTTACCCACCAATATTCAGATCTGCAAAAGCTTTATGAGCGGTACGAGGAACGCGGCCTCCAAATTCTCGGCTTTCCTTCCAATCAATTTGGAGAGCAAGAACCCGGCAGCAATGAAGAGGTTAATGTATTTTGCCAAATCAATTACGGGGTAACCTTCCCACTCTTTGAAAAGGTTGACGTAAAAGGCGAAGCTAAACACCCTCTTTTCACCTACCTAACAGAACAGGCTGGATTTGAAGGGTTCGACATCAACCATTCTTCAGGAAAGCTGCTGCAAAGCATGCTTGAAGACAAAGATCCAGAGGCTCTGAACAATGACGAAATCAAGTGGAACTTCACTAAATTCCTGATTGATCGCGAAGGCAATGTGGTCACTAGATTCGAATCTACGGTGGACCCGCTGGATATTGAACCAGCTATCGAAGCCCTGCTATAAGTTTCTAATATATGAAATATCCGCCCAGCTTTCGGGCGGATTTTTTGGGTTTAAGCATCTGCTTAATCATGTTCGGTACTGCTCGGTAAACACTTCAAAATAAGGAGTCGTGTCCCTCTCCGCCATCGAACCATTCGCACCAGGTCCCCAGCCGATTTCAGCACGCCAGCTTCCCAACACACCTGACTGAATCAGCACCTCCTCATTTACACCGATCAGCTGATCCGCCTGTGGTGCCACGTATAAAGCATCTACAGGACAATAAGCTTCACACATGAAACAGGTCTGGCAATCTTCCTGACGGGCAATGACCGGAATCTTCCCCTGCATTTCGAATACGTTCGTCGGACATACTTTCGTACACAGCTTACAACCAACACAGCGCTCCAAGCTGATTAATTCGATCATATCGCTTGCCCCTCCTTCGGCGCATTCAGTTCATGAGCATGGGGCACAGCCTCTGTACTGACGCTTATATGTTGAATACCGGATAAGATCAGCCGGTGAGTCTGGCGCGGATCAAGCTCCGGATATTCCGCTAGCTTTTGCAGTCCGCGGGTCTCTTTCCGGGCGAGTGCCGCGGTGTACATCCACCTGCCGACCGCGAGCATAGCCGCGGCTTCACGTGATTGCACGATGCCCTGAACGCTGGCAGGAGCCTGCCCGTTCAAATAGGGCATCAAGGCATTCAGCCGCTTCAAGGCTGAAGAAATGCCCGGCTCGCTGCGGAAATAATTGATCTGCAGCGGCAAGATTTCACGCTGGATTGCCGCGATTAGCGGCTTCACCTCCAGCGTTTCCGAGGCATCGGCGCCAGCCGCCAGCCCGTAGCGTCCCGCTGCGGTCAGCTTGCGGCTGTTCGCCTGTCCTCGGCAGGACAGCGCATGCTGCGCGGCTCCCTGTCCAGCCCAGCTTCCGCTGCACATGGCCCAGGAAGCGTTATAAGCCCCGCCGCCGGAGATGGCGCCGGTCACTTTCTCGCGAGATGCGGCATCACCGGCCGCATAGAGTCCGGGCACGGTCGTCTGGCAATCCGTGCCGCTCAAGCGCAGACCCCCAGTGCCGCGCATCGTGCCCTCATAGCGCAGGGTGAGCGGGAATTTCTGCTTAAACGCATCAATTCCCGCCCGCTCCAGCGGCATAAAGAAAATCGGATGCGCTTTGCGCAGGAAATCCTGTTTCTCCGCGGTGTCTGCCAGATCCAGCGAAGCGTAAACCGGACCCTTCAGCATCAGCTCAGGAATGCTGCCAAAGGTCCGATCCCCTCTATGCAACGGATGACCGTCCGCGTCATAGAGAGTGGCCCAAGCCAGCATACGGCCACGTGTTACGGTTCCGTCCGCAAAGCTTGGCGCATATTGGCGGCTGAATTCCATGCCCGAGAGATCAGCTCCCACCTCTGCGGACATCAACAATCCTTCCCCTGTCAGCACGTTGCAACCAAGGCCTTTGCTGAGAAAAGCACAGCCTCCGGTAGCCATCACAACGGCATTCGCCTTCACTTCCCAGGACTCTCCTGTCAGGCGGTTGATCCCACGCGCTCCACCAACACCGTGTTCATCATGAAGAAGTTCCAGCGCTGGTGACTGATCAAGAATTGTGACCCCTGCTTTGCGCACAACTTTTCGCATAATCCGCATATATTCTGGTCCATGGAGATGGGTACGCAGTGAGTTTCCTTCTTCATCCTTCGGAAACGGATACCCCCACTGCTCCACTTGAGCCAGGTTCTGCTCTACCTGATCCAGCACCCGGTGAATCCAAGCATTCTCCGACAAATATCCGCCGGCCTTAAGTCTGGCCTGCACTGCCTGCTCCCGCAGCTCGGCAATGGGAGGAATAACGAGCAACGTTGTTCCTCCCGGTGCAGTTGCGCCACTAGTGCCCAAGTAGCCCTTATCCGCCAGGACTACCTTTGCACCTTGCGAGGCTGCACTCCATGCCGACCACGCCCCAGCAGGACCTCCGCCAAGCACGAGGACATCCACTGTCATTTCCTTCTTAAGCTGCGACATATTTTTTCCTCCTACACCATTAGCTTGAGTTAGTTGAACTTAAAAATCACTAAAGGGAGGAGTGGCGGAGTGGCGGCCGAAAGTCCAAACATTCACCGCAGTCACTCAATTACCTTTACAGAAGAATCTTAAGTTCAATTAAAGCAACCTTTAAGCAACTTATTTCAGCTGCCAATCGCTAATATTGAAGTCTTTTTTCGCTAACTTCTCTTCGACGAGGAAGTTTTTGGTACCGTCCAGCAGCTTTGTTCCTTCATCAGTGAACGCAGTATCCTTGATATCACTAATTGGATTCACTTGCTTCGCCAGCTCAGGCGTTGTATCTCCGATTTCAGCCAGAAATTGATAATACTCATCTTCATGCTGCTTCAAGTCTGCCAAGGCCTTCTCTCTAGCTTCGTTCCATACCTTCGGAAAATCAGGGAATTTCGCCAGATAATCCTCAGACACAACTGTTGCGCTAGAACCAAGCAGGTTCGGGTGCTTCGAGGCATCATCCAAGTGAGTGTAACCTTGGTCAATCAGCTTCAGCGCAGGAACACCTAGATTTGTTGTAGCATCTACATCTCCACGGGCTAAAGCTGCAGTAGCATCAGGAATGAGCATATGCACGAGTTTGTAGTCGGTCACGCCTTCTTCCTGTAGTAATCCAACTACATATCGGTGCATGAAGGAGCCTTTTTGAATCGCGATAGTTTTACCTTGCAGATCTTTCACCGTCTTGGGCCCATCCTTCTTGCCGATCAAATAACCAATCGTGTTCGCGGAAGATTGTGAAATCAGACGGGTCTTGGCTCCAGAAGCGTAGGCAATAATAGCAGGTGTATCTCCAAGGCTGCCGATATCCAGCCGACCACTAATCAAGGATTCTGTCTGATCCGGACCGTTTGGAAAGCCAGTAAGCTTCACTTCAGTAATGCCGTATTTCTTCAACTCTTCTTGAATAATCCCTTTATAAAAGCCCCAACCCTCTGCACCGCCGGGCACATTCAATTTGTTGGAACCGATAAACCCAAAGTTCAATACCGCTGGAACATTGCTCGTGCTCGTGGCCCCTTCTCCCGCCTTCTCCGTATTTGATCCCCCGGAGGCAGATGCTCCATTGCCGCCCGTATTATTTCCGCAAGCCTGAAGCACCAGCATGGCCATCATAATTGTAGTTAAAAGTGCAAACCGAATCTTCCTAGAACGTTTCCCTTGAATCTCTCTGTACGCTTGTTTCATTGTTTCTCCCCCTAGGTTTATGCTATTTATTTAAATCTTGATCCAGCTCAGAACCCTGCCCTCGACGCCAATTTATACATAAAGTCATGGCTTGCCACCGGCTGCCTGCCCTTACCCCAGCCTACTTTTTCACGATAACCGCCAAGTAGTTTCTGCTCCTGAAGTTCCGCTTCTGTCACACCAATAATATTCTCAGAGTCTGGTGCAACGTAGAGAGCATCGACAGGACAATACAGCTCACACATAAAGCAAGTCTGGCAATCACTCTGCCGGGCAATAACAGGAATGCCATCCTCTACCCGTTCGAAAACATTAGTCGGGCAGACAGATACACATTGGTTGCACTCTACACATCTGGCAGCGCTGATCACCTCAATCACGATAGAACACCCTCCTTAGCCACGGCTTCCGTCTTCACCCATACCTGATCTAATCCGCCACTGATCAAGCGGTGATGCTGGCCATGATCTGTAGCCTTGAAATCCTCACGCTTATGCATGCCTCTCGTCTCTGTACGAGCAAGTGCAGAATTGTACATCCAGCGGGCTGTTGCGGTCATGGCTTCGGCTTCCCGTGCCTTGACCCCTTCTGGCGTACGCTGAATTTCGCGGCTTCGTTGCTCTTTCCACAATCCATCCAGACGATCTAGTGCAGACGTCAGCCCTTGTTCTGTCCGGAACAAATTGATATCATACGGCTTCACCTCAGCCTGTACAGCAGACACATACTCTGCTGTTTGGGCTGCCACTCCCGGCTTTACTTCCTGATGCACCAGTGGTGATGATGATAAGCCGACTGGACTACGCTGCGCAGCGTGCGACCCCAGACTCTGTGCATAGACAGCAGCTCCTTCACCAGCAAAAGAACCTGAAGACATCGCCCACGCCGCATTATGGCTGCCACCGCCAGTAAAACCTCCGCAAATCAGCTCGCGGGTAGCAGCATCTCCTGCCGCGTAAAGTCCGGGAACACCTGTGCCGCAGCTTTCATCTGTAATATGGATGCCACCCGTCCCCCGAACCGTGCCTTCGAGCCGCAAAGTAACCGGAAACGCATCCTTGAACGGATCAATTCCCTGGCGGTCAAATGGAAGGAAAAAGTTCGTCTGCGCCACCCGCAGCAGCGGTCTTAAATCCTCTGGTGCCCCATCCAGCTTGGCGTACACCTGATTACCTGCCAACAGATTCCGGGCAATTACAGAACGGCCTTTCTTGGAACCGGCTCCCTCCACAATGCTTCCATCCTCATAATAAAAGCTGGCATAGCTGTAATACGCCGTCTTGGTCACCGAAGAGAACGTAGGGCAGATCGCATAGGCATTGGAGAATTCCATGCCGGACAGATTCGCCCCAGCCTCAGCAGCGAAGAGATAACCATCTCCGGTCAACACGTTGCAGCCAAGTGCCTTGCTTAGGAAGGCGCAGCCTCCGGTAGCAATAACGACTGCTCCTGCCTGAACAGTCCAGGTTTCTCCACTCTGGGTATGAACTCCAGCCGCTCCAGCTACGCCATGCTCATCTGCCAGGAGTTCCAAGGCTGGGCTGTGATCTAGAATTTTAACGCCTGCCTTTTTCACCAGCCTACGCATTAATTTCATATATTCCGGTCCTTGCAGACTTCTTCGGAATTGATTGCCCTGCTCATCTACGGGGAATGGATAACCGGAAACACCCAGCTTGTTCATATTGGCATAGGTTTGATCCAGCACCCGGTCCATCCAGCGAGATTCAGCCAGCTGCCCGCCAAGCGCATAACGACTTGCTTTTGCCTCTTTCCGGAGCTTCTCATCCGGCTTCACATACCAGACTCCCGTTCCCGACGGTGCCGTTGCCCCACTTGAACCGCAGTACCCTTTATCTGCAAGGATTACTTTGGCCCCCTTCGCTGATGCAGTAAGGGCTGCCCACGTTCCTGCCGGACCTCCTCCGATAACGAGCACGTCTGCCACCAAATTCACCGATCCTTTTTTCACCGATCCACTCATATGTTTAAGACCTCCTCAGTTTGTTTAGCCTTCGTAACTATCGCGCCAGAACAGGAACTTTCGTTCAATAATCCGGAACAAGGAATCGATCAGCTTACCGACAATTGCGAAAATAATAATGCCTACGAATACAACCTCTGTATTAGAGTTCTGCTTCGCTTCATTGATAAGAAACCCAATACCTGACTGTGATCCAATAAGCTCTGCTACAACCAAACCAATCCAAGCTACAGCCAGCGACAACCTTAGCCCTAACAAAATTCCAGGCAGCGCCGCCGGGAGTATAAGCCTGCGCAGCTTCTGATATGGACTGAATCCCAATACACGAGCTACTTCGAACAATTTATTGTCCACATTGCGGATGCCCATAAACGTATTAATATAGAGCGGAAAAAATGAGCCTGTCATAATGATCACAACTTTTGACATCTCTCCAAACCCGAACCAGAGAATAATGAGCGGCGCTATAGCTAAATGGGGAACAAGCCTAAGCACTTGTACGCTAGGATCGAGCACATATTCTACACTGCGAAACAAGCCAGTCAGTACGCCGAATAGAAGACCCAACACACCTCCAATAAGAAATCCGATGCCCGCCCTACCCATGCTGACACCCAGATGATGAGTTAACTCTCCAGTAACCAACAAGTCGGTAAAAGCTCTTGCAATCGAAAGCGGAGTCGGCAAAAAGGTTGCGGAGACCAGCCCCGTACTCCCTGCCAGCTGCCAAAGGACTAACGTCACCACCGGGATAATTGCACCCATTCCCCAATCAGAGAGCAGGGTTTTCCATGCAACTTGTATTGCAGGTTTCTTCGGTGTCTTCTTGGATAAAGGAGCTGTGCCGCTGCTATCCAGCGTTTCTCTGGCTCTTTTAGTATTTTTGATAATAGCTTCTACTCCATCGCTCATGGTGCATCCCCCTTTTGTTTAATGAGCGTTCAAGGTTATCCGCGATAACTGTCTTGCCATCTCAACAACCGTCGTTCAATGTAACGAACAATGGAATCACTCAACAATCCAGCTACGGCAAAAATAATAATTCCCACGAACACCACTGGTGTGTCCGCGAATTGACGCGCGTCGGACATCATGTATCCAATGCCTGAGGTAGATGCGATAAGCTCTGCCACTACTAACCCCAGCCAAGAAAGCCCTAGAGAGAGACGCACTCCAAGAATAATGTTCGGCAGCGCTGCTGGAAGTACTAACCTGCCAATCTGCTTCAATCGGCTGAAGCCAAGTACCCGGGAAACTTCGAACAGCTTGTTATCCACGCCGCGAATTCCCATGAACGTATTGATATAAAGCGGGAAAAAAGCTCCCTTAGCTATCAATAGCACCTTCGACTCCTCACCGATCCCGAACCATAAAATGAACAGCGGTACTACCGCCAGACTGGGAATCATGCGGATCATTTGCAGGGAAGGATCTAACAGCTTCTCCGATCTGCGGAACAGGCCTACGAGAAGTCCTAACAGCAGACCCAGTCCACCACCTAGCAGGAATCCAGAAAAGGCTCTGACCAAGCTGATTCTAAAGTTCGGCCACAGATCGCCTGAAGCCGCTAAAGTTACAAAAGATTCCGCAATCGTATACGGCGTAGGGAACAGCATCTCCGAGATCATTCCATAATGCCCGAGCGTCTGCCACAGAATTAGCACACTGCCCGGCAGCAAAAGACCAAGTCCTAGTGTTGCCACCTTTCCGGGTCTTCCGGAAGTTCTTATGGCTACAGCCCGATTTGTCATACTTTGAACCCACCTTTTTTCAGCTTTACAATCACTTTAAATAAACGGAAAGAGACCCTCGAATGTAATGCCTTCGAAAGTCTCCATGGGTATGGTCGACCTATTTTATATTCCGGCTCCGTCTGTAAGCTCTAGCTCATCTACCTTTTCAAAATAATTCAACACCTTCAAACGCAGCTCTTGAAAGGAGGTCGTTGTTTTTTTCCGTGGATACGGTAAATCTATCGGTACAATTTTACGTATTTTCCCGGGACGCGGCTCTAGAATCACTACCCGATTCCCCAAGAACACAGCCTCATCAATATCATGTGTCACAAAAATCATGGTTGTTTGGTTAGCCCGCCAAATGTCCAGCAATACCGTCTGCATATGAGCCCGAGTGAATGCATCCAGTGCACCAAACGGTTCGTCCAGCAGCAGTATTTTCGGATTGCGCAGAAGTGCACGAGCTATTGCCACCCGCTGGGCCATCCCTCCCGACAACTCGCGGGGATAAGATTTCTCAAATCCATTTAACTTCACCAGATCAATCAATTCATCGACCTTCCGCCTAACCTCCTTGTTCCCTAGCGGTAAATCAGAGGCAATATTCTTCTCAACGGTAAGCCAGGGAAAGAGGCGATGCTCCTGAAAAATAAAACCCTTATCGATCCCAGGACCCCCAATCTCCGCCCCTTCCAGGGTGACACTGCCAGTGTACCCGCTATCCAGACCGGCTACGATGCGTAATAGTGTGCTTTTTCCACAGCCGCTGGGGCCGATGACTGTAATAAATTCGCCCTCCTGTACATGGAGATCTACATTATGGAGTGCTTGAACATGACCACCGGCAGACTCAAAACGTTTATTTAGGTTCGAAATAGACAGCAACGCTTCTCCCACCTTGACCCCTCCTTTAATCTGTATGGACAAAAAAACAGAGGCATTGCGTTTTTACATTCGCAATACCTCTGTAGGAACAGTCGGCAATCATTATTCAAAGTAAATCAATTGGAATTATAATATTTAAAATATCATCGATTTTATAAGCTGTCAACAAAAAACAAGCCCTTTTATGGAACAGAAGTGGAGTTATTTCTAGTTCATAAGTTTGAAAAGCAATGAATTAAATCACTTTTAGTAGGATGAAAGTATTAAAAAACTTTGCTTTTGCGTCGATATAATGAAGTAAGCTTATGACAAATTGGTTCTAAGGAAGGGGCTTTTGCTTGAAAAGCATATCATTAAAATGGGGAGCAACACTTGTTGCCCTTAACACCTTGTTCGGTGGTACTCTCTATGCATCTGCAGCTGGAATCACTCCACCGTTCTCCGATTTAACCGAAATACAACAGACGAAAAGTGCCGCAATCCTCGAGGCTGCTCGTCTAGGATTGCTTAAAGGCGATCCCAATGGACAATTCAGACCCACTGCGACTATGACCCGCCAAGAGCTGGCAGCCATTTTAGCGAAGACCTTAAAGCTAGATTCCTCAGGGAATTCCGCTTCTTCCTTTAGAGACGTATCTGATTCCAGTTGGAGTGTCTCCGCTATTGAGGCTGTTAAAAAGGCAGGATTTATGGAGGGTGATCTTACAGGTAATTTTAATCCATCCAGACCTGTAACTAGAGAAGAGCTTGCAGTTATATTTGTACGTGCCATCCGCGGAACTGGAGCACAAGGCGGACAAGCCAACAAGGTTAATGACGAATCCACAATCAGCAATTGGGCAAAAGAGTATACTGATGTCGCACTACGTCTTAAACTTATAGACTCTCCTGAAGATATGTTCAGCCCCAAAGGTACTGTTCAGCGGCAGGATATGGCTTCTTTTCTGCTGAATATTTTTAAAGAAGAACAACAAACTGCAACGATCGACAATATAGATGGAGATTTCGTAACGATCAATGGCACGCCTTACCTCATTGAAGGTACACTCAAAGAATTAATGGGTGATAGCAACTATGATGCTTTAAGAGGAGCTGTCCTTAAGTTCAATTCCTTGAATCGTCATGTAGATGGTTTGCAAGAGCTTGAAATTGTACAAAAAGGGGTTCAACTAAATACCTCCGGCTTACCCTCCGGTTCTTTGCTCAATATTTCTGGAAATGATGTTGTTATTAAAGGCAATGTTACCGGTGATTTGAAGATTAAAAATGGCGTTTCGAGTATAACTTTTCAGGGCCAAGTTGGGCAGATCATTGTGGATTCTATAACTCCAGTTACTATTCATGGCAGCGGTTCCCTGCAAACCTTAAAAATAGTTGAAGGTGGCGCTAGGATCACCATCGATCCCTCCTTGTCTATTCAAAATCTGCAGTTGCCTGGCATGAGTCTGCCTTCACATTTCATAACAAATTACACAGCCATTCAAAATAATATCCAAACGGTTCAAAATGCATCTGGAGCCGTTGCTCCTGCATATACTTCGTCCACGTCTGCTAACGCCGTGAGCGATCCGACTCCTGAGCCTACTCCGATAGCGACTCCTAGTCCTACTCCAGTGGCGACTCCTGAGCCTACTCCCGTAGCGACTCCTAGTCCTACTCCGGTCGCGACTCCTGAGCCTACTCCCGTAGCGACTCCTAGTCCTACTCCGGTGACGACTCCTAGTCCTACTCCGGTCGCGACTCCTAGTCCTACTCCGGTCGCGACTCCGAGCCCTACTCCGGTGACGACTCCGAGCCCTACTCCCGTAGCGACTCCTAGTCCTACTCCGGTGACGACTCCTAGTCCTACTCCGGTGACGACTCCTAGTCCTACTCCGGTGACGACTCCTAGTCCTACTCCGGTGACGATTCCTAGTCCTACTCCGGTGACGACTCCTGAGCCTACTCCGGCGCTGACTCCTGAGCCTACTCCCGTAGTGACTCCTAGTCCTACTCCGGTCGCGACTCCTAGTCCTACTCCTACTCCAGTAGCGACTCCGGAGCCTACTCCGGTCGCGACTCCTGAGCCTACTCCCGCAGTGACTCCTAGCCCTACTCCGGCGCCGACTCCGGTGAACCATGCACCAGTCGTGCAAAATAATATTGATCCAATGTCTGCTCTGATCACAAGTGGTGTCCAAAACGTCGACATCAGTAATGTGTTCATTGATCCGGACGGCGACCCGCTTACATTCGCAGCTGCATCCTCTGACGCTAGCGTTGCCACTGTATCTGTAAATGGGAATCATCTCAACCTTGTGCCGGTCGATTCAGGTACAGCCATGATTACAATAACAGCAATGGACGGCCAAGGTGGCGTTAACACTGCTACTTTTGCATTCACTGTAACGTCTAATCAGCCACCAATTGCGATATCTGGAATCACTACTCAACTCTTAACACCAGGTATCACGGCACCACGTACATTTGATCTGGCCCAGCTTTTTCAAGATCCAGACAATGACATGCTTACTTATTCAGCTTCTATAGATAACGTAAATGCTGGTACACTTAGCCTTAATGGCAACACTCTGACGATAACTCCGGCAGCTAATAGTTCAGCGAGTGGTTTAGTGACCCTCACAGCAACGGATGATAAAGGAGGTTCAGCTACCTCAACTTTCACCTTGATTACAGCCCAGCTTGTAAACAACGGCTTTGTGCCAATAACCACCAAGCAAGGTGTATCCAATATTTCCTTCGATATTTCCAAGCAGATTCCTAATCAGAGTCAATTTAAAGTGTATACAGAAAGCAGCACAGGTTCATTGAGCGGACCTGTAACTCTGAATGGAGCTATATGGAATGGTCCTACAAGTCCAGGAACGGTATGGATAGTAGGTTCTGATGGCAAAGCGGTTGTATTATCTATAAGTGTGGCTTCACAGGGTACCTCCGAGCTATTCTTCTCAGAGTATCTGGACGGCGGTGACGGCAGAATCGCAGTTGAGCTGTACTATAAAGGAAATGGTAATCCCGCAGGAAAAGCAGAAGGTTACACCCTTGAAGTCCACCAATTTATGAAAGCCACCCAAACCAAACAGGTTTATTCCCGGCCAT
Organism: Paenibacillus sp. FSL P2-0121; assembly: GCF_037975345.1. NCBI lineage: Bacteria > Bacillati > Bacillota > Bacilli > Caryophanales > Paenibacillaceae > Paenibacillus > Paenibacillus sp. FSL P2-0121. Next base: position 6,190,320 of record NZ_CP150245.1, read on the forward strand.
TATTCCCTGTACCTGTAGCAATGCCGTATATGTTTATAGATTCTACTTTTGGGGACGCATTTGATTTAATGAATATCTCCTATTACAATGATGAACTGAGTCTATATAATCCAAAAACATATAATATTACAGCATTAGTACTGAAGAAAAACGGCCAAATCGTGGATGTTCTCGGTGACCCTACCTCTACTCAGCAATTCCTCTCCACAGGTGGAACTATTGTCCGTAAATCTGGTATATACACTGGATCACAGCAGTATTCACTTGAGGGCGAGTGGAATCAATATTCCAAAGGAACTTACCAGTATTTTGGAAGCCATACTCCTTAAACAGCCCTTTCTAATGTAAAAAACAAGCAGGCAGTGAGCCTCCAGATATTGGAGAAACACTACCTGCTTGTTTATCTGCATTGCGTAGGGTTAAGTCGACTTTGGGTAAACCTCGGAATAACTCCTCCGGATCCCCCCCGTATATTTTAATTACCGAATCTAAACCCAATCTTTGATTTAGTTGCATTCTGTACACTTATTTCGTATAAAAAAGGGGTTGTCCTGAATATAACTGTATTCTATACAATTAAAATCCAGAAAAACCACCTTTAGCTGATGAAATCATGAAAATAAGTGTACTGAATACAACTATTTTTCTTAGCGATTTATTCGATGAGTTATAACTGTACAAAATACACTTATATGCCCCCACCGTCACTCCAACCTATGTCTACCGCTTCAAAATCTGCATTTTGCCTCCACTTGTTACTTATACTTCTGCATCTACTCCCTCTACTCCCACTACTTCCTCTACTTCCTCTACTTCCACCACTTCCTCTACTTCCACTACTCCTACTACTTCTACTTCTACTTCCTCCACAACTTCTACCGTTTCAAAATATCACTTCAAGCATATCGCTCCCCCGGCTCTTAGTAACGCTGCTTACATCAGATATCTTAAATATAAATACACGCTGGAGATCACAATGGACAACAGCATTAAAGGAAATCCGACCTTCAAATACTTCATGAATGTAATCGGGTACCCCTCTTTTCCTGCCAAACCCGCCACGATCAAATTAGCACTCGCACCAATCAATGTGCCATTGCCACCCAGACAAGCGCCTAAGGCCAAACTCCACCATAACGGCTCCAAATTGCTGATCCCCATATTGCCCATCTCCTGAATCAGCGGGATCATAGTTGCTACAAAAGGGATGTTATCCAGAAATGCCGAGGTAATGGCGCTGACCCATAAAATCATCATTGAGCTCATCAGCACATCACCATTCGTTATTTCAATCGCTTTTGCTGCCAGCTCTGCAATCACACCTGTCTCTACAAGCCCTGACACCAACACGAACAGTCCGATAAAAAAGAAGATCGTAATCCATTCCACGCTGTGAAAAGCTTTTTCCAGCATATGTTCCCCTCCGGTCAGCAGCAGCAGTAAAAATGCACCAGCCAGTGCAACCGTAGCGGACTCCAAATGTAACGCCTGATGTAAAAAGAACCCGGCAATCGTAATTGCCAGTACGATCAAACATTTTCGCAGCAGCTTATGATCCGTAATCATAACCTTCTCATCCATGTCCATGATGCTCTGCTGCAATTCAGGTGTAGTTTTAATTTGTTTACCGAACATCAATAACAGCAGCGGGATATATGCCAAAACAATGATGATAATCACGGGTGTCAGATTGCTAATAAAAGCCATGAAGGTCAGCTCCTTAACCGCACTGCCAATCATGATATTAGGCGGGTCTCCGATCAAGGTTGCCGTTCCGCCTACATTAGATGCGATAATTTGTGACATCAAAAAAGGCAGCGGATGTATGCGCAGTTGTCTTGTAATACTGAAGGTGACTGGCACCATAAGCAGCACTGTCGTCACATTATCCAAAAAGGCTGAAGCCACTGCGGTAATCACAAACAAAGCAATCAGTATTCTCTTCGGCTTCCCCTTCGCCAACTTAGCTGATTTCACAGCTGCGTATTTAAAGAGCCCCGTGTCAGCGGTAATCCCTACAATCATCATCATTCCTACAAGCAATCCTATAGTATTAAAATCGATGTGCTGCAGTGCCGTCTCCTGATCCACAATGCCCATCGCTATCATGACGATAGCTCCTAACATCGCCAGAATGGTACGGTGAATCTTTTCGGAAATAATAAGTCCATAAATAAGCAGAAAAATACCTATCGCCCAAACCGCTTGCTGTTCCATAATATCCCTCGGTCCTTCTATGTAATTTCGTTAACTTACAGTCTACTCATCCTATAACCTTATTATCATAAAATAGATTTGTATTTTTCGCACTGGGATTGTGGAATCATTCCACTAAAAAACGACTCTGCCGGATGTTTATCGGAGAGCCGTTGTGGATTCGATTATTTCATTTTCAGAGCCTGAGGCTCCTTGAAAGCAGTTAACTTCCCTTTACTCTGCACAATAATCATCCCATCCTCCAGCAAGGTTGGGCCGAATACTCTACCTGATGTTTTGAGCTGCACGATAGGTTTGGCGGTAATTAGATCAATAGCAACCAATTTCCCATCGGTCTGGGCAACATACATGCCATGTCCGAGCAGATCGAAGCGGGCAATCGGATTGCTGATTCCTCCGTACTGGAACACAGATTTATTAGACATTTTAACACCATAGATGCTCTGTTCGTTACTAAAAAGAATTCTTCCATCATAAGGACCCGCCGCGTAGGATAACTTAGCTCCGATGGATTCATACGAATAATTATCTCGTGTTACGGCAGCTGGATCAACATTTACTGGGTAGCCATAGACTCCTTTTTGTCCCCCAATATATATCCTGTCCCCAATGATCCAGGCTCTGCCTCCGCTAGTCATATATTCTTCTTCTGGTTTCGGATGATTAGGATCTATATGAGCGGGGTTATACTCTACAGCCTTTACAAGCTTACCTGTCTTCACATCCAAATGATCGAGTGTCGTCAAAGGAAGAGGGTCTACCAATGTAGCTTCCCGTTGTGAGATAAGCGTAGTCCCCTCTGCTGCAATCGGAAGACTATGATTACCACTATTCCAAAGCTCTTTACCTGTTGTTCGATCAAACGCATGTAAAATGTCATACGTATACGCTCCGGACTCTGAGTTTTGAGCTAGCACCAGATTCCCCTCAACCATAAATGGTTCAAACAGCATTTCGCTGAAATTATCGCGCCACTGCAACTTGCCATCTTTCAGATTGTAGGCTTGAATATCGCCATTAGCAGCGAATAGCTGCTCTTTATCAATTAACAATTTACTGACACCTTTACTGGTTGCCGATGAGCTCCATTTATTTTTGCCCGTAGCCGCGTTAACTGCATAGATCGTACCTGCCTCCGAAGTGACGTAAGCCACGCCATCCTGATAGAGCAGCGGCGTTGTTAATTTGGAGCCGTATTTCCACATTACTTTTCCAGTCTGGACGTTAATCGCTAAAAGCTGACCCTTTTGAAGGATAAAAGCTTTGCCCGCGCCGACTGCAACAACACCCTTACCCATGATATAATCCGACGGCACATCTTTCAAAGCTGGCAAATCCATTGTTGTTGACCATTCAACCTTCGCAGCAGGCAGGTTTGCATAGTAATCATCACCATTCGAGCCTATAAAAGAGGTGTGTGGATCAACCGCAGCTGCTTGTACCGGATTTACCATAAGCAATACCCCTAAACCAATAACTGCAGTACGAAGATAAGATTTCAATATTGTTCCTCTCACCACCAAACTCCTCCTCATATAAGTAACTGCCTCATTTGGATAGCTTCTTAAAATCAAATATAATAATATTGGACGAGCAGGACATAATCCTTATGGATTATTATTCCATTTTGTCAAAAACAACAGAAGAATTCAAAACATTTACTCACAAACTTACATTTTGTAAGTCATTGTGTTATAATAATCACATTCCTCCATACACGGACAGGCTTTAGCAAATATATGAATAACAAGGGGTTTGTGAGCATGAGTAACGAAGCAACGGCAGCACCAGCATCCGATTTTGAATTTGGTATCTATACCTTAGGAGACATCGTAGCGGATTGTCATACAGGGAAGAAGATCAGTCCAAAACAACGTCTCGACGAAGTTGTAGCTGCAGCTAAGCTGGCAGATGAGGCGGGACTTGATGTATTTGGTGTAGGTGAGCATCATCGTCTTGATTTTGTAATTTCTTCGGTGCCAGTGGTGCTGGCTGCCATTTCTCAGGTTACTAACAGAATTAAACTAACGAGCGCAACAACCGTATTAAGCACCATTGATCCTGTACGGGTGTTCGAGGATTTCGCCACACTTGATTTGCTGTCGAATGGACGTGCAGAGATTATTGCGGGGCGTGGTGCTTTTGTGGAGTCTTTTCCGCTCTTCGGGTATGAGCTTGAAGATTATCACCGTCTATTCTCCGAGAACATCAATTTACTCTTGGAGCTTAACAAACATGAAGTTATGAACTGGGAGGGCTCCTTCCGTTCATCGCTGAAGGATTCGGAGATTGCTCCACGTCCATTGCAAGAGAATCTTCCGCTCTGGATTGGTGTAGGCGGTTCTCCAGAAAGTGCGGAGAAGGCCGGGATGCTCGGGACCGGAATGGCTATCGCCATCCTAAGCGGCAGTCCAGAGCCTTTTCAAGAGCTTGCCGCAACCTATCGGCGTGCCGGAATTCAAGCAGGACATCCACCTGAAGATCTAAAGATTGCGATCACTAGCCACGGCTACATTGCTGAAACCTCACAGCAGGCGTTGGATGAATATTACCCTTACTACTATAGTTACCGTAACTCTATCAGTCCAAAACCGGGTCAAGAGTACAAGGTGTCTCGTGATGACTTTGGGCAATATGTATCTGCTGATAACACGATGGCTGTAGGCAGCCCGCAGCAAATTATCGAAAAAATTCTCTATCAGCATGAGCTGTTCGGTCATAGCCGCTTTATGACTCAGCTCGATATCGGCGGCCTTCCTTACGCTAAGGTAGCCAAAGCCATTGAACTTTTGGCAACAGAGGTTGCACCTATCGTACGGCGTGAGATCGCCAAGAAGAACAGCCGTTAGAATGGAATACCAAAAAGGGGCCCTCAAGCCAACGGCTGAGGCCCCCTTTTTATAAATAAAATCACGCAAAGGATGGTTTATTATTATCTACTTTCCCGCTGATAAGCTTCTTATATTCGTCGTCTCCGCCGTCCAAAGAAGGTGCAGTATAAATCTGAGCTGAAGCTGGCTGCTGAGCAGAATGACTCGAGCCTGCTTTTCTTTTGGTGCTTTTGTCATCGCCGCCTGCACTCCTGCTCCCACCACTCGCAGATCGGAGAACAGCATCGGATAAGCTGTTAATACCTTTTATTCTCTTCATGCTGAATCCTCTCCTACTAAATGATTGATGGTACGGAATAAATCCTGATTATTCCCAACTACCGCCTTAAGATCATCTGCAGATAATCCATCACTTCCTGAGAAATGAACGGAAAGAACATACTTCTTACCTAGAGGATAGCATAGGATATATACCTCTGCAACTTCCGTGCGTTGAAAAAAAGTCCATTTACTCGATAAAAATGCATCTACCACACTAGGCTGCTTCTCATTCCCTTTCGTTACAGACAAGGGATAGGAGTGACCACGTCCGACATTCCCCCCCACCTGAACAAGTTGTTCCTTCTCTTGTGCCTGCCAGATGGCTGCACCGATTACACGACAATGCTTCGGAGGTAAAAAGGAATTGCGTATCGCCTCACTAAGTGCGTGATATTTATCTCCATTCTCGGAGATGGTCACATTACTATTATATTGCCAAAAAAAATGAAGGATACTTTCCTTGCGCCTTAAATCCATCTTTAGCTGCTCTAAATCTTTAAGCGGGTCACGGAATCTTCCACGCTCTTGAATACTATCAATAATCTTACCACAGCTCACATCCACAGCAGCCGTAGGATTATCGTGATGCACTTCATACTCTAAAGATGTAATTCCCGCTAAATCAGATAGCAGATGATATTCTTCTACATTTTCTCCAGGGATGAGATCATCACGCGCAGTTACCTGATCAGGCACTAGACAAAAAACACGGCTGCGCCGTAATCTAGCCCAAAACAAACCCATTTCAAACCCCGTATTATCGCGGGTCACATAATAATATTTACCACGGATTTTGGCGACATCATCTGGCGAGAACACAAATACGGCAAAATCGCTCTCATCCAAATTTCGCTCCAACGCCTCCATAGTGTATTCATTCGCCCGAAAAGCGTTGGCATACCAAGGATGCACTTCAGCATCCCTCTTCAGCTGCTCATGAATCGCTCTTGCATAACGTATAGACTCCCTGGAAGATCCAATGAATAGCTTTGGTTTAGTCACGGCAATGCTCCTTCATCCTCTTTCCCGATATGTAATAATTATACAAGTCTTTAGACCACCAGAAAAGAGGCCATATTCTCAAAAAATATTATTCTAAACCTCGTAAATTGGGTAAGGAATTACGACTACTCTCAAAAAGCGAGGATACTATGAACAAAATGATAGGTGTCACCCTGCTCACAGCTTGCCTTTTGGGTATAGCAGCGCCACAGTCTGCTGAAGCAAAGACAGCAGCGGGAAGTTATACCGCACAGGTATATGCGAGTTCTTTAAATGTACGCGATGAACCGGCTAAGAATGCAACTGTTGTAGGTTCAATTAAGAATGGGGCTCGGGTTACTGTGACTGATGAGCAGCATGGATGGTTAGAGGTTAAAGCGGGGAGCACCTCTGGCTGGGTAGCGGGTTATTACCTAAAAAAGGTGAACAGCAACTCCCTGCAATCCAGCGCTTCTGGAACGTCTATTGCTACTAGAACCAATACTGCCTCGTCAACATCAGCCAATACTTCTAGTAGAACTTCAAAGGCTACAGTCACGGCTGATTCTCTGCGCATCCGAAGTGGCCCAGGAACTCACTATAAGGTGCTCGGTTCTTTAAAAGCCAAGGATACAGTCACTCTCCTTCTTCATCAGAACGGCTGGGCTCGAATTCGCACAGTCAGCGGTGAAACCGGTTGGGTGGCAGAGCAGTATATCCGAAGTGGAAGCACATCAAGCAGTACAAGCAGCGTAAGCACCGTCCAGCATAAAGGCGGACTACGAGGAAAGCTGATCGTCATCGATCCTGGTCATGGCGGGAGTGATCCGGGCATGCTTGGCACTACATATAACACCATGGAAAAAGATTTGAATCTGCATACTGCACTTTATGTCCGCGATGCTCTTGTTGCTAAAGGAGCACGGGTAGAGATGACGCGCACCCGAGATGATCAGAAGCCGACGTTAGCGCGTCGTGTTCAGATGAGCCAAGCCCTGCGTGCTGATGCTTTTGTAAGCGTTCATTATAATTCTTCACCTAAAAATGTGTCCGGAACGTTGACCTTCTTTTATTCAGAAGCGGATGATTTGAAGCTGGCGCGGGCGATTGAAACCCGGCTGGGGCAAGGCATCGGTCTGAAAAGCAACGGGTTGTCCTTTGGCGATTATCACATCCTAAGGGAGAATCGGATTCCAGCTACCTTGGTTGAGCTTGGATTCCTTACCAATCCTACAGACGAGTCCATTGTCCGCAAGGCCTCCTATCAGAAAAAAGCGGCTAAAGCCATCGCTGAAGGCGTTGCGGATTATTTTAAATAACTGGCTGGAACAACACTCCAAAAAAAGCCCGACCCATGTATCTCTCAGGTATGATCTGAGGAGATCTGTGGGTCGGGCTCTTTTGACTGCTTCCTTATACGAGCATTTGATAGACCAAGAACAAGTTCAACGATACAACCAGACCGGAGATAATCCAGCCCAGAGTGGCTGTCATTTTGCGATTCACTAACCCGCCCATAATCTGGCGATTGCTTGTAAACACAACCAGCGGAATCAACGCGAACGCAATCCCAAAGGACAGGATCACCTGACTGATCACGAGCGCTTTGGTTGGATTCACACCAAAACCAATGATCGCTAGTGGCGGAATGATGGTAATCGCACGGCGCAAGTACAGGTTAATTCTTTTGTTGATGAAGCCTTGCATAACCACATCGCCAGCCATAGTCCCTACGGAGGAACTCGACAGTCCCGCAATGAGTAGTCCCAACCCAAACGAGATCGCCGTTACTGGCCCAGCTAAGTGACCAAATTGTTGAAACGCGACATCCAGATCCTCAACCACGAGACCATTTTTGAAAAACAATGCCGCGGAGACAATAACCATAGCCAGATTTACTGCACCTGCGATAATCATCGCAATAATAATATCTATAAATTCCAATTTGAAAATCTGTTTTTTCTCCGATTCATTCACCCCGACGATACGGTTCTGTGTAAGTGATGAATGCAGGTAAATCGCATGTGGCATCACGGTTGCACCTAGAATTCCTGCGGCCAATAGGATGCTGTCCACCCCTTCAAACTTAGGTGTAAACATGCCTACGGCAACTGCTCCCATATCCGGTTTAGCTACAATAACTTGAAAAGCGAAGGCTAATACGACTATAAGGATCATCGCGGCAATCCCTGCCTCTAAGGAGCGGTATCCCCGGCGTTGCAGCTCTAAGATAGCAAATGAGCCCACCGCAGTAATCAGTGCTGCTGGCAGCATCGGAATATCAAATAAGAGATATAGTCCTAATGCCGCCCCGATAAACTCTGCCAGATCCGTAGCTATAATCACTAGCTCACTTTGAATCCATAAGAAGATCGATACACTCTTCGGAAAACGATCATGGGCGATCTCAGGCAAGTTCTTGCCTGTCGCAATCCCCAGCTTGGCGGATAACGCTTGGATTAGCACAGCCATTAGATTAGAGGCCACGATCACCCACAATAAGAGATATCCATATTTGGAGCCCGCCGTAATATTGGTGGCAAAATTACCTGGATCCAGATAAGCAACAGCAGCGATAAAAGCTGGGCCTAGAAAAGGAAGTAATCGTTTAATCCCTTTGATCTCCCCGTTAAGTACGGCTTGTGCTGAAATCGAGTTCTTATGTTGTTTTATATGTGGTTGTTCTACTAAAGTTTGTTCGAGCATTTCAATTCCTCCTCTTGCCCTGAAAAAGTTGTCTATATACACGAAAGTTTCCCCTGTGCAACTTATATTTAAAGTATATGCTTATTTCTGAAAAATGTAAACATGTTTCATATGGAATTTTCATTTGCTTGTTCACCAACGACTAGGCACAAAAAAAGCTGGACGATGATCAGGAATTACCCGATCTTCGCCCAGCTTAAGCTGCTTATGAATTTTTCTTCCATGTGTCCTTCAGCGGTACTATCCGGTTCAGCACCAGCTTATCTGCCGTGGTATACTTCTTATCCACGCAGAAAAATCCGTGCCGGATCAATTGAAATTTATCTTCTGGCCTTGCGTTGCCCATTGATGGCTCCAGCAAACAATCCTTCAGGATCGTTAAGGAATCTGGATTAAGATACGCGTCCCAGCGCTCACCGTCTTCTTTAGGACCATCGTTATCTTTTAGCAGCCGCTCATATAGATGAACATCAGCCTTGATAGCATGGTCTGCCGATACCCAGTGAATGGTTGCCTTAACCTTCCGTTCATTAAACCCGCTTCCGCTCTTCGTTCTCGGATCATAGGTGCAGCGAAGCTCTAGGATTTCTCCTGTAACTTCATCCTTGATTACTTCATTGCACTTTATGAAATAAGCACCCTTCAGCCTTACTTCGTTCCCCATAGTCAGCCTGTGATACCCTTTTGGCGGCTCCTCCATGAAATCTTCTTGTTCAATATAAAGGATCCGTGAAAAAGGAACCTCTCTTTCTCCAAGTGACTTATCTTCACTGTTATTCTCAATCGTCAGCCATTCGTTATGATCTTCAGGATAATTAGTAATGACCACTTTTAAAGGCTTAAGAACAGCCATCACACTTGGAACCTTTGCCTTCAAATCTTGTCTAAGCGCATGCTCTAACATGGCAATATCCACAATGGTGCTATTTCTGACAAAGCCAATTTCCTTCACAAAATTCCGGATACTCTCCGGCGTAAAACCTCTTCTGCGTAAACCGCGAAGCGTAGGAAGTCTCGGGTCATCCCAGCCATCCACATAATGGCCTGTAACCAGCTGTCTGATATACCGTTTACTCGTCACAACTCCGGTGATGTTCACCCGTCCAAACTCTCTTTGCTTAGGAGCCTCAGGGATATCCAGCTCCGTCAATACCCACTCATAGAGCGGCCGATGATCCTTAAATTCAATCGAGCATAAGGAATACGTAATCCCTTCGATAGCATCTTGTATAGGATGGGCAAAATCATACATCGGATAGATACACCATTCGTTACCCGTTCTATAATGCTCCGCATGAATGATTCTGTAAATCACCGGATCACGTAAGTTGATATTAGGTGAGCTCATATCTATTTTAGCTCGCAACACTCTGGCTCCCGTTGGATAATCTCCAGCTTTCATCTCCGTAAATAACCGCAAATTCTCTTCCACAGAACGCTCCCGGAACGGGCTGTTTTTTCCCGGCTCCGTAAGCGTCCCTCTATAGGCTGTCACCTCTTCAGGTGATAAATCACAGACATACGCCTTTCCTTTTCGGATTAACGTAACTGCGCTATTGTATATTTTCTCAGAATAGTCTGATCCATAAAAAATATAGTCCGGTGGATAGCCCATCCATTGAATATCTTCGATGATGGCATTTACATACTCCAGATCCTCTTTTAAAGGATTGGTGTCATCAAAGCGCAAATGGAACTTCCCGCCATACTTTTTCGCAGTCGTATAGTTCGTATGAATAGCATACGCACTGCCAATGTGCAGATACCCGTTAGGCTCCGGTGGAAATCTCGTGCATATATCTCTATTGTAAGTCCCTGCTTCCAGCTCTTCTTGAATCCATCTGTCGATGTAACTCACTGATAATACTTCCGGTTCCTCGCTCATTGGTGTTACCTCCTGTTTATAAGTGATATCCGCCTGCTTAATCTGCAAAATAAAAAGAACCTCACCTCCAAGACTTATGGTCTTGGGGACGAAATTCTCGCGGTACCACCCCAGGTTCATTAATATGTCGCCATATTAATCTCATCAAGTACGGCAAAACATCTTACGCAGTGCTTATACTCTAGCTCTATAACAGGAGCTCCCGTCATACCATCCCCTTAATCCGGTTCCGATATGCCGCTCAGAGGCTTGTTTCGATAAAATCCCCCTTACCCTGTTCTCATCATCCAGGGCTCTCTGTGAAGGAATGATTTCATGTACTCTTCTCGTCATCGCGTTTGATTATTTTGTATAGGATACCAAAAAGATAACCCTATGTAAATGTGCTTATTCCCCGCTCAGCGCCGCTAGAAGTTCCAATACTACTTCATTGTCAGGCTCTGCAGCCAAAGCTCTACGCGCGTATTCCAATGCAGCAGCTTCAGCTCCTAGCTCGTAGTTACAAATTGCCATGCTATAAAGCACTGATGCCAATGGTTCTTCCGTGATCGCATGCATGGAGCGTTCTAAGTAACCCAATGCTTCCGCGAATTTATCCATTTCATACAGCAGCAACCCCGCATCTAGCGACAGATCATAACTCTGTTCCATCGGATAATAGCCCGTCCACATCAACTGTATACCTCGCTGTAGATCCAGCATTTCTTCATCACTGGCACCCGGCAGCAGCTCCGAAATTTGTTCAGCGCTATGGATAAACCATTCAGCATCATACCCACCCAAACGCCAAAAGGCCAAAATTTGCTGCAGCCCCATCGTATCTAATTGCTGATCCATCCATTCCTTCATACTAAAGAAATCATCCGGGCCAAAACGTTCTATAAACCGCTTGTAACCCAGCCGAGTGTTTGTATAGCTCAGCGGTGTTGGTAGCATAAGAATACAGCCGATGTTCAGGTTTTTATAATGATGACTGGTGAATATTGAATGCGCCCCTTTTTGTTTCAGCACATGCTCTATCGCATGATAATTCGCGGTCAAAGAGAAGCTTCCGTGATGAATCAGCAATGGAGGTTCTGCAAATTCCCAGTTCTCTAAGCGATGGTCACCCTTATCCGCTGTAAGCAGCACGAATCCCTCTGTAGAGAGCCGCGCAAGCCGCTCCAGACAAGTAAGCCCCACCACCGGAAAGAGTATATGTGAATCCTCCAGCTTCTGCTGATAAAGCGTTATAACGTCATGATAGGGATAAGTCTCCTCTTCATAACTAGCCGCACGCCGATAATGGTACTGCGGGATGATTTTGCCGAGCGCATCGGAGGGGTTATCCGGATCAACTTCCGCCGAATACTGGATCGAAACCTCACATTCATATATTTTTCCTTCATCCACATAAATTAATTCTTGCGGAATGCTGTCAAAAAAGTAATTTGCCACAATCACCAATGGCTGCTGTAAATCACCCGGCCGAATGCTGAGCTTAGCGTGTACTAAATGTAGTTCTACATCCTGCACAGCATCAAAACGAGCGAAGTCCAAAATACCCTGCTCTACGTAAGGAAGTAGGCTCGGGTGCTGCTGCCAGCTGGATATATTTTTGGAAGGCAAATCACTCATCACATAACGAAAAGGAGGAAGAGGAATATCTGCGTAGTCTACGATTTCACATAACTTTTTAAGCACATGGAAGGCTAACCGGCCTGCTCCCGCTCCAAGTTCTAGAATCGTAACGGTCTCTGAGAGATGCCCTTGTCCAGCCCGGTCTTGCAGAAATCCAAAGATCATCTCTGCGTATGCTGTCGCAATCATAGGGTTACTCGTGATGTACTGCGGGACCTGATCATTATTCCAAGCCTTTAATCCCTGCTCTTCATAATATGTTCGTTGCAATTCCCAAATCGGTGCTTCGCTGAAGCGATATTGCTGTTCTTTGTTACCTGTCATCTGTTTCTTTACCCGCTCTCTGTCTAGCTTGTTGGAATAATCTATAGCAATTGCCTTATTGCGCTCTCAATGTGCGTGACCTGAAAATGACGTATTCAGCCTCTGTTGGAATGGTAACGGAAAATGATAATAATGCCGCCTTGGAGGTTGAGGAATCAGGTCCTTTCAACGTTTGATAAAAAGAATTCCCTTTACTGTCCACACTCACCAGCTCTAATTCCGCGTTTCCTTTGGGGATGATGAATCCGGAGGTATTTTGCACGCCTAAGGTTAATCTATATTCTTTCCCGGATTGAGCCTGCGTTAGCATAGTAGGATATAACGGATACGGATGTGCTGTCGTTTCGAGTGGATAAGGAGCAAGCGCACGATCTGCCTCAGGCTTCACCCATTCCTCCCCTTTTCTGGCTCCAATGCCAAGGGTTAATTTATTCACATTATTAAATTGCACTTCCCAGCGAAAAGACTTAAGCCCTTCTAAAATGGGAGACGCCGGAACAAACAGAGTGCCATCCTTTATCTCTGGAGCAACGCCTAATGAATCTACGGTCTCCCCATTAAAATCTGCCTCTAGCTGCCCTGCTTTAATATTTCCTACCGATCGGTCCAGCAGTGAAACAGTAATACTCTTGCTCAGAGCGTCATAGAGCAAATCTGCGCCAATCGCATTGGAGAAGGCTCGAATCGGCACCATTAATTTACCTGCTTTGAAATAAGGGGCGAGTTTACCTGGAAAAAGCACGTAATATCCCCCGTATGACAGTGGCATTACCTGTGTCCCTAACTGGACAGCTGCCGACACCGATGTAGGTGTAACCGCAGATCCCGCGGCGAACATAATCACTAATAGACCTATTACGTAAGCTTTTATTTTCCCTAATCGTTGTAAGGACTCCTTGATGTGAATCATCACAAACCCCTCTCCAGTTCATCTAGAACCTTAGCCTCTATTAGTAATAATCAATGATGACCCTACACATGTCAACTTGTACCACTTCTGCTATCCATCATAAAAGACAGCATTCCGCATATATTTTCATTGAACTCTTAAGGAACAAGAAAGGAGAACCTCTTATGACTTCTGCTGGACAGGATTCGGCAAACAAAACAAACATCCCCCAGCCCATCCGAAGCGATGGCACAGGGGGATTAGATAAAGGACCCCGAGATGTTATGCGGGATCTTGAGAATCCGGATATGTTCGTTCCTCCGGTGACTGATGCGGGCCTGGTTCCCAATTTGAAATTTTCTTTCTCTGATGCGCATATGCAGCTTAATCATGGTGGCTGGTCCAGAGAAGTAACCGTCAGAGAACTCCCTATCGCAACTACACTGGCAGGTGTGAATATGAGCCTGACCCCCGGTGGAGTACGAGAGCTTCACTGGCATCAGCAAGCGGAATGGTCTTATATGCTGTTAGGCCGCGCTCGGATTACTGCTGTGGATCAGAATGGACGGAACTTTATAGCAGATGTAGGACCTGGTGATCTATGGTATTTTCCGCCGGGTATTCCTCACTCTATACAAGGTCTTGAAGAAGGCTGTGAATTTCTCCTTGTCTTCGACGACGGAAGCTTCTCTGATCTGAATACCTTGTCTATTTCCGATTGGTTCGCCCATACGCCTAAAGAGGTACTTTCAGCTAACTTTGGAATACCTGCCGAGGCCTTTGACTCCATCCCCACTGAACAAGTCTATATTTATCAGGATCAAGTTCCCGGCTCATTACAAAGCCAAAAGGTGCAATCGCCATATGGAGAAATTCCACAGAGCTTCAAACATTCGCTGTTGGCACAGCCTCCATTAAAGACTCCTGGCGGGAGCGTCAGAATCGTTGACTCCAGCAACTTTCCGGTCTCCAAGACCGTGGCTGCTGCACTGGTAGAGATTGAACCTGGAGGAATGAGAGAGCTCCACTGGCACCCCAACAACGATGAGTGGCAATATTATCTTACCGGAAAAGGACGGATGACTGTGTTTGCCGGAAACGGTGCAGCACGTACCTTTAATTACAGGGCTGGCGATGTTGGGTATGTTCCTTTTGCATTTGGACATTATATTCAGAATACAGGAGAAGAATCGTTGTGGTTCCTCGAAATGTTCAAAAGTGACCGTTTTGCCGACGTCTCTCTGAACCAATGGATGGCTCTCACTCCCCATGAATTGGTTCAAAGTAATTTGAACGTTGGGCCCGAAATGATCAATGCCTTACGGAAAGTGAAATGGCCAGTGGTGAAATACCCTAAGTTAAAAGAATAGGTTACTTCCTCCCTTTTGCTTATTCACCCGTCTCCGCAAATTGTTTGATTCTTTCACCAATCTGGTCACGCACATGCTGGAACACTGCCCACTTCTCTTCATCACTCCCTTGCGCTTTTGCCGGATCATCGAAGCCCCAGTGTTCCCGTTTGACCTTCGGAGGGGTCATTGGACATTTATCCGCAGCATCTCCGCATAAGGTAATGACCAGATTCGCATTATTCAGCAGATTAGCATCAATAATATCCGAAGTCTGGCCGGAAATATCTATGCCTACTTCGCTCATCGCTTGTACAGCTTTTGGATTTAGACCGTGAGCTTCAATACCTGCACTGTACACGCTCCATTCTTTTCCTAGATATTGCTTAGCCCAGCCTTCAGCCATCTGACTTCTGCAGGAATTCCCTGTACATAAAAAATAAATCGTTCTCTTGTTCATCTTGATCTTCCCCTGTCCAAATTAGTTAATCAACAACCACATATAAAGACCTAAAAGCGTAATAAATAACGTTGGAATGGTTAAAATAATACCTGTCTTAAAATACGTTCCCCAAGAAATCTTCACGCCTTTAGCCGAAAGTACATGTAGCCACAGCAGTGTGGCGAGTGAGCCAATCGGAGTGATCTTCGGTCCTAAGTCCGAGCCTATAACATTCGCATATATTAAAGCCTCTCTAATGATTCCAGTGGTATGCGTAGCATCAATGGCAAGCGCGTCAATCAGAACGGTAGGCAGATTATTCATCAGCGATGAGATCAATGCAGCTATGAAGCCCATACCCATCGTTGCGGCAAATAAGCCCTGATCAGCAATAGACCCAATCATCTTAGCAAGTAAATCCGTCAGCCCAACATTTCGAAGTCCATATACTACGACATACATTCCAATGGAAAAGAACACAATCGCCCAAGGCGCTCCTGTAATCACTTCTTTCACCTTGACGTAAGGGCTTCTTCTCGCGAGAAGCAGGAACAAAATAGCTATGATCCCCGCAACCACAGATACCGGAATACCCAAAAATTCGCTGACAAAATACCCTACCAAAAGAACAGCCAATACAATCCATGACAGCTGGAACATTTTTTTGTCTTTAATCGCCTCATGCGGATCTTTTAGCTGTGAATCGTTAAAATGCTTGGGAATACTTTTGCGAAAAAAGAAATAGAGCACCACGATGCTCGCAACAAGGGAGAACAACGTAGGTATAATCATCTTGCCTGCATACTCCATAAACGTAATTCCGAAAAAATCCGCTGATACGATATTGACCAGATTGCTGACCACGAGCGGCAGTGAGGTGGTATCGGCAATAAAACCGCTGGCGATAATAAACGGAAAGACTTTTTTCTCATCAAAATGCAATGCCCTTACCATCGCAAGCACAATAGGCGTAAGAATCAGAGCCGCTCCATCATTCGCAAAAAATGCAGACACTAACGCACCAAGAACGATGACATACACAAACATTCGTCTGCCATTCCCGCGGGCAGCCCGCGCCATATGTAAAGCAGCCCATTCAAAAAATCCGATTCGATCCAGAATTAAAGAAATCAGAATAATAGCCACAAACGCTAAAGTAGCATTCCACACGATCTGCGTTACATCCAGAACATCATTAAAGCTGACTACCCCAGCTAGCAAAGCTATGATCGCGCCACCGCAGGCTGACCATCCAATCGATAAATTACGGGGCTGCCAGATTACAAGGATTAAAGTTACTAAAAATATAAGGATAGCTACAATAGCCAAAGTGCCATCCCCCTTTTACTGCAAATCCACATCTTTTTCAACACCCCTATATAAGCATGTGACTTCAATCCAATATCATTATATAACTATATGATTATATATAAATCAAAAAAATCCTTACCTGAAATTTAGTCGCAGCATGGCTCTTTAGCCTCTTTATTCAGTTCAGCCAATATCGATTTGGAACTAGGCATCTGTTGAAGAACAGCTTTAAGATGTGGTTTATCCTCGACATTTAACGAATAATGTACCCACTGTCCCCGCTTGCTTTCCCGAACGATTCCTCTACTTTTCAATTTCCGTAAATGCTGGCTAATCGCCGGCTGGGAAATGTCAAAGATATCAACGAATTCACACACGCACCATTCCCGCTCTTTCAGAAGAGAAAGCATTGCCAATCGTGTCTTATCTCCGAACAGCTTCAAGTCTTCAGCAATTTCCGTTAGTGTCTGCATTCCTTCTCTCCTCCTCTTGAAAGTATATAAGCTAATACTTATATTCTAGTGAACTTACCATTGGGAAGCAAGAGTTAATTTTTAGCGGGCTACCGTCCACTCATGCTCCAACATACTGAACATCAAAGAATCCCGCCATCCATCTTTAATAAGCAAAGCATCTCTTAATCTTCCCTCATAAGTCATACCTATCTTGGTGAGTACCTTGGATGATCCGCTATTTCTAGGGTCACAGGTCGCATATATTCGATGTAGTTGCAGTTCTTCAAAGCCAAATTTCAACATTCGTCTGGCCGCTGCTGTAGCGACTCCCTGTCCCCAGGCATCAGGATGGACAATATAGCCGATTTCGCCGCTTCTGTCCGTATGGCTTCTAATATTTAATTCAATCATGCCGATCAAATGTTCAGTTCCTACTGCAACTATGGCTTGCGCGAACCGAGTTCTGGGAACTTTTTGAGAGTCTTCTATTGCTTGGTTCACAAATGAAAGGGTCTGCGTTTGCCTTAAGCTTCAGCCTGTTAACTATTCATCGGGTTGAGAGACAGGGATCGAGACAATAAACTGAGTTCCTTCCCCAACCTTGCTCTCCACTTCTATTTTACAATCATGCATTTTTAGAATTTTTAAAACAATGGATAATCCAAGTCCATTCCCTTTATGAACGCTGCTCCGCGCTTTATCCACCATATAAAAACGATCAAAAATGCGGGGCAATGCTGCCTCTGGTATGCCTTGACCAGAATCTTTAATAGAAACCTTCACAAACGCTATAGAACGCTCGATTTCGACATGAATGATACCCTCTTGGCTTGTATATTTTATAGCATTATTGATTAGGTTTTGCCAGACTTGATCAAACAAATCTTTATCCACCGTAATTTGGCAGGGTAATAAATCCAATTCTATCTGAATGTTTTTCTGTGCCCATTGTGGCTCCGCCAGAACGATCGCTCTTCTTAACTGTTCATCCAGCTGAAAAGTGGTGAGATTAACCGGATGATGTTCTGAATCAAGCGAGGCTAATCTAAGCAGATTGTCACTTAGGCGGGATAAGCGCAGCGTTTCCTGATAAATAATATCCAGATGTTCTTTTTGCTCTTCTACTGGAACGACACCATCTTGCAGCGCTCTAGTAAACCCTCTAATGGACGTAAGCGGAGACTGCATTTCATGAGAGACATTGCTGACAAAATCATCACGAACAGAGTCTATCTTTTGCAGCTCACTAGCCATATGATTAAAGCTTTCCATCAGTTCCCCGAACTCATCTTGATTTTTATGCGTCAAGCGCACAGATAAATCGCCTGATGCCATTTTTTTAGCTGCTTCCGTCAGACGTTTGATAGGCTTAACAATGAATCCGGACATCAAGAGAATCAGTAAACTTCCAATGACTAAAACCGTTAGAAGTGTAAAAAACACGTTGCGTCTGAATGTGATCAAGCTCGACGAAAAATCAATTTTAATGATGAGCGCAGCTTTCTCCTTATCTACGATGGGAATGCCAACAATAGCAACACCAGACTTATCATTAAGCATCACTGCGTCTGTGGAATCTGGCTTAAATAGAGCGGCAACCTTCTCCTTATCCACTGAAAAAACAGCATCACTCCACTCATTCACTCTCACTTTCGCAATATCGACCCCATATTTATTGAGCAGTTTAGTAAATGCCTGTGCTTTTTCCGGATCATCGATTAGGGTAAGCACTTTGGCTACGTCCCCAGCTACTCTAATGAAGATATGGTTTGGGGTCACATTATTTTCGGAAAACCGTACATTTAGCAAAAAAGAGATCATTAAGCTGACGATCACAATCCCAATGAACGTAATGACAATACGCAGACGCAGGCTTTTTTTTAACATTTAGGCCAACTCCAGACGGTATCCAAGTCCTCTTACCGTAGAAATAATTAGCTCGGGAATCGATTCAAGTCTTTCTCTCAGACGTTTGATATGCACATCTACCGTACGCTCGTCGCCTTCATAATCGACACCCCAAATATTTTCTATGAGCTGAGAACGCGTGAATATTTGCCCTGGCGAACCCGCCAGAGCAAATAACAACTCACATTCCTTTTTCTTCAACTCCACCGTTCTCTGAGCCGTAACAACGTTCAAATTCCCCAGATCAATCATCACTGCGCCTAGTTGAATCACACTCGAGGAGGTTAAATGATATCTTTTTAATAGTGATTTTACCCTCAGGACCAATTCAATGGGATCAAACGGTTTGACTAAATAATCATCTGATCCGGCATTAAATCCTCTGACTTTGTCCTTAGATTCTCCTCTAGCTGTAACCATCAGAATTGGAATATCGATATAAGATCGGATATCTTCGGTCAATTCAATACCATCTACATTTGGCATCATCACATCTACAATCACCAAATCGATCTTTGTATGCGCTAGAATGTCTAATGCCTCTTGACCGTCTGCTGCTTCCACTACGGAAAATTGGTTTTTTTCAAGATATAATCGTATTAATCTACGGATATGAGAATCATCATCCGCCACTAGAATCGTGTTCATCTCTCAATTTTCCTCTCCGCTAACCTATTTATTCATATCGTAGAGATTCCATTGGATCCAGTTTGGCAGCCTTAGAGGATGGCATCAAACCGGCGATAATACTAATCAGGGTACTCACAACGATCCCAAATAACACATAATAACCGGATAGATTAATAAGTTTCACTCCAAAAGCATTGTCCAAGAGAATATTTAACACATAACTAATGACAATGGCAAAGAGTACCGCAAAGATACCGCTGAATACACCTAATAAAGCTGATTCAGAAAAGAATATACGTTTGATATCTTTTTTCCTTGCGCCAATTGCCCGAAGAATCCCAATTTCCTTAGTCCGTTCCACTACACTGATATATAGCACAACCAATATCATGATCCCTGATACGAGAAGTGAAATCCCGGCAATACCAGAGAGAACTATAGTAGCCATATTCACATAAGTTGTGATTCGCTCCATGATTTTTGCCGATTGAGAACCTGAGAATCCAGCATCAACAGCGGCTGCATTAATATCATTCACATATTTCATATCGGTTGCAAAAGCATTAACTTGAATTGGACCTATTGTAATCCCCTTGTCAACATACATTTGCTCCAGAGTCTGCGCTGGAAGATAACCCGTGGGTTGCATTTGCGCTCTTGGATCAGTGCTTTCATAAATACCAGAGATAGTGACTTCTTGTTCCAATGTGATCGGTTTATGCTTAGCATCCATTTCATTAATATATAGATAAATCGATTTCCCTACTAAAGACTCTGGACTGTCATTTCCGCTTAATTTACTTGCCGTTTTCACGGGTAATAATATCTCTTTGCCCTCTGGAAAAGCTCCTGCGGTAATCGTCTCTTTAGCAAAAGCATCCGTTAAGGTTGTTAATTGTGTAAGACTAACCGTCTGATCTGCATAAACCATAGTAGATTTGCCCGAAATGGAAGTGATGGTTTCTACATAATCAACATTTAGAATATTTCGGATGGTTTCAATATCGGCAGCCGTAAACGTTTCGCCGGGCAACATCATTGCCTCTGGACCTTGCATACCTTTAGCTTCTTCACTGGGTTTAGTTATATCCACGAGTAAAGGATCCATACTTGAATTAATTTCGTCATTCATATAGTTCGTAATTCCATTCCCTAAGGAAAGCATCAACAGTACGCTTAAAATACCAATAGACCCACCCAAAGCTACCAATACATTACGTTTGGCGTTGAGTTTCATGTTCTGCAGAGCCATTTTAAAAGATGCAAATAAACTGAGATTCCGGGATGACCCCTCTCCTCCATCGTAACTAATCAAAGAGCGGTCCTTTAACTGAATATCATCTTTAATCCGTCCTTCTTCCACCTTTACGATACGGGTACCAGAGTCGGCTACTTTCTGTGAGTGGGTCACGGTAATGACCAATATCCCTCTTTTGGCTATACTGTCCAATAAGGCTAAAATTTGATCGCCGGTATCCTTGTCCAAGGCCCCTGTAGGTTCATCTGCCAAAATAATATCAGGATTATTCGCTAGCGCGCGGGCGATGGACACTCTTTGCTTCTGTCCACCGGACAGCTGATTGGGACGTTTTTTCAGGTGCTCTTTCAAGCCTACCTCAGTCAAAATATCTATAGCACGTTTATTACGGTCCTTCTCACTGGTATCCGTCATCTGCATCGCCACTGTAACATTCTCCAAAACTGACAGATGCGGGATCAGATTGAAATTTTGAAAAACGAAACCAATATTGTTCTTACGATAATCATCCATTTCCTTTTCGGTCATCGTGCTTAAATTCTTTCCGCGGACAAGGACCTCGCCTTCATAATCGGAGTCCATTCCCCCAATGATGTTCATCAGTGTGGACTTTCCGCAGCCAGACTCACCTAGAATAGAGACGAATTCACCTGTCTCAAAGCTTAGATTCACATCATGGAGTACTGGCACCTTTTCTTTACCGTACAAAGTATATGATTTCTTTACATGTTTAACTTCTAATATTTTCATTTGTTTCTCTTCCTCTCCTGGTCATGCTCTATATCTCTTTTGATGTTTCATATCCTAACAAATTTGTGTGAACTGATAATGAACTGGATAGCCACATGGAAGAGTCAAAGCTACAGCAGATATTTAGGTTAAGCAATATAAAAAGGCGAATTCACACTCAAAATGAGTGGAACTCGCCTTTTCTATTCGGCTTATTTTCAAAAGAAATTAGTGCATGAGGTAATAAGCTAATCCTCCAACTTGTTTTCCGGCGTAATAAACGATGTCTATAATCACCACTGTTAATACAAATTTCGAGAGCAGCGGATATTTCTTAAATAAAGGCTTTATATTTTTCTCTATGTACTCCATTCGCGCGCCTCCTTTCTTAAGCTAGTGCTCTTTTTCGGATCAGCCTAATCTGGCCTCTATGATTGATTTCATCCTCAAAAACGTGAAACCACATAAAATAGTAGTTCGCAGGTTTGTTATGCCAGAATTCCTCTTCAGTATATAACCAATTATCATCGACAGTTGCGAATAATTCATAAGTCTTTTGTCTAACTTCATTTAGGCGATCTAAATAATAGCTAAGGTCATTCCCCTTAATATTGGCTCGTCCTTCGTCTCCTAAATTTAATGCTGGTCCCCATCTTGTTAGCTCTTCTTCAGACAAATCTCTTTGCTCAAACGTTGCCACTTGATATGCATATTCTACAGCAGCGTAGTGCAATAATAACGCTCCAATAGAGTTACTCTGAGCATCCAATAAATAATCCAGTTGTTCCACAGTTAGACCCTTAACGGCTTCTAATGTTGTATATCTTGCATAGTTCATCATGGATAAAAGTCGGCTGATTTGCGGGGAGTAACCTGGGATATCTGTAATCAAAAATATTTGGTTCATGTCAATCATATGGATGTTCCTCCTTGATTTCTTCAGAATAATACTCTAAATACCTGAATGGTTCAGAATTATGAATTACAGGTAATGACGATCAAGATGCAAAAGTGAGGTGCTTAACACCATGAATAAAACTAACAAAACTATGTATTGGGTTGTATGGGCTTCAACTTAGAAAGTCTCCATCCTAACAAGACCTAGTCGCTTCCCTTCCACTATAGCTTCGGATCTGGAATGTACACTAAGCTTCTCAAAGATTCTCGTCAGGTTATACTCTACAGTCCTTTGTGACATTAAAAGCTTGCTGGCTATGTCTTTATTGCTTTTTCCACTAGCTACTTCTTGGAGTATTTCCTGTTCTCTTTGATTAATGGACACTTCTTCAAGCAGCCGATTATCCCGGTGATTAGAAATCTTGATATCATTTCTTCGTAGCTGTTTAAGTAAAGACACCGGAATGACCGCCTCATTCCTTAGTGCACAACGAATGGTATTTAACAACTGTTCTCGGGAAGCTGTTTTAGAGATAAATCCTGTGACCCCTGACTCCATCAAAAGATTATAATGAGCACTGATCTCATATCCGGTATAAATCACCACTTTAGATTCAGGATCACGTTGAACGGCTCTTTTGGCGAATTCAAGTCCGCTGATCGTAGGCATGTTGAGGTCGCATAAGATCACATCAAATTCTTGTTGCTCCAGCCTATCCAAAGCTTCCATCGCTGACAAAACAAAAGTAACCTCCATATCCGCGTCCTGCTCAATCATAGTTTTGGTTCCTTCTCCGACTGAAGGATGATCATCAACCAACAAGATACGTATCATCGTCATCGCCTCCTCTGTGCTTTTCTTCTACAAAAGCCATTGTCGGTAAATAAATAATAACCTCCAGTCCCTTCCCTTTCTCCGAGGTAAAAGTGCACTCCCCCTCTAAGCTAGCAACACGTTCTTTGATTCCAGACAGGCCCATATGCTGAAAAGATTCCCTGATATCAACTATATTCATGCCAATCCCATCATCCTTATATCGAAAATAGAGGTGCTCTTGCTGGTCCAGCTCAATTTCAATCTGATTCGCCTTGGCATGTTTCCCGGCATTCCGCAGGAGCTCCTGTACTATTCGATACAACGCAATCACCAGGTCTTCACTTAGCTCACCAATCGGACTGGATGTAAAGGTGATAATGTAGTTGGACTGCAGCTGGGCATACTCAAACAATAGTTCCAGTGCCTTCACAATTCCGGTCTCTCTTAGCAGCGGTGGACGCAGTTCATTGCAGGTCTCCCTAATCTGATATATCACATCCAGAAGTCCCTCTTTAATCTGAAGCAGCTCTGGCAAAATATCCGCCTCAATATCATGATCGGAGATCAGTGTTTCCAGCCTGCGAAGCCAAATGAGCTGATCCTGAAGAGCAGAATCATGTAAATCCGCCGCCAGCTTTCTGCGTTCTTTCTCTGATAAGTTAAAGATCAGGCGTAGAACCCATGGTGCTGCATGTAGCTCTTTTTTCATCTCTGCTTCAAGGTCTTCAATCAAGCCTTCAATAAGATATAAATTCTCATAGACAATACTCGCATAATTTGCGAGGGTATTTAACCAGTTAAGCTCATCCGAATTAAGCTTTGTATGGTTCTTCTTATGATCAATCCAGAGGAGATGAAATTTTTTTTGGTGACGTCCGATTACGAGTAAGATCCCCTGTTTGAGTTGAACTACTTCTCCTACCTTAAAAACTGGAGATTTCGATACAAATTCTATGTTGATCTCTTGGCCCGAATTGTCGACTATTTGTTCGAGGTTACTCATATCCTCATCTCTCTCAAAAAAAGCAGACCGACTAACCGGTAAAATCTCATTGATTTCCTTGTAAATTGCAGCCTCCAAATCAGACCGCATCATAACCTTGGAGATTTGCTTCGAGAATCGCTCCAGACTACCTTGATAATGATAAAGCTCACGGAACAGTTTAGGCCGGAAATAATAATCTATTTTCTCCTTAAAGAATAAAAAGATTGTAATAGATAAATATACAACCAAAAACATCTGAATCCATTTGATCCAATCATACTCTTGCCTGCTCTGAATGATCGCAAGTACGGCTACAATCATTAGCGCCGGAAAAAAAGCAATTAATAAATAATATTTAAACCGATTAAAAGCGAAATCAATATCAAATAGTTGCCTAGCCGTCAGCAGATAAAAATAAGTAACTGGCATCAAAAACAAAAAGATCGTAGTAATTTCGTAAGGAATCAGGTTGACCCCAACAGCAATGGGTGCAGCTGAGAAGAGAACAAACGGTGTAAACGCAAGGATTTGTCCGGTAAGCATAATTTTAAACATCGATTTAAGCGCTGTGCTTCGATAAGTAATGTATAAATATAGCAGCTTAAATATGCTGTAAAAAATCCCAAAAATAAAGAACCCAATAATAATTAACCTTATAAAGGAATACAAAGATCTATCCCAGGAGTAAACCATTAGACTGGAGGTGGAAAATAGGCTTAGTAAAATGACCAGGCCATAGTATATTTTGATTACAGTAGTAGATAGAACTAATACATCAAATCGTTTCAGATATACTTGGAGAAAGTGAATAAAAACCAGTGGAATTAAAGGCAACACGCTACCCATCGCGATTCTACCTATAAGATCAGATCTACTTGAGGCATATCCCGCAAAGTAAGTTATTCCGACTAATAAAAAGAATAAAATCAGCAGCTCTGCTGAGCGATCCCCGCTTTTCCTGCGGTATAATAAAAGGCTTAACACTGCCAAAAAAACAAATGTCGCTCCAGGGACTACAAGCTGGGTAAACGTATGATAGATGGAGGACTTATTCTCAATATCATAATGCAAAGCAAGTGGAGCCCCCCCTTTGGAGTTACGAAGAAGGTCAACGGATTGAACCTGAGTTAAGCTTCCATATCTCACAGCTTCATCCACTTTATCAATCGGTTTCCCATTAACCCGTAATAAGATATCCCCTTCCCTTAAATTCTGTTTATACCCTTCGCTTGAAACGTCTGCCTCAGCAATATAATATTGCCCTTCTTCATTCTGCTCCAGACCAACGCCAAGCAAGATGTTAGAGTGAATGACCCACACAAAATGAATAATAAGAAAAACAAAAATGCAAAGTAACCCTGATATGAATAACTGGCGGAGTTTTACTGTCATTTCAAATCCCCCGAACGAACAAAATTATACATATCTCTATTCTTATTTGGTATTCCCCTACCATTTTATATGAATCACACAGGAAATTATATACTTTTATGCATGATATTCCTTATCCTCTAAATATCCGCATTGAATTATAGCTCTATCCTGGCTTTTTGCTGCTTCACTCTGTGGTTTCGATTCAGAATCCATATAGCTGCGCAACCATATAAAATCACCGGAACCCAACCACTCTCCCCGGCTACATACTCCAACATAGGTGAAGAACTGACAGTAATATTGTGCAAAACACTATCTACAGCATTATTAGTTCCGTGTAAAAGCACTGCCGGCCAAATACTACCGGAGGTCAGACGCAGTTCATTTATAATGATGCCCGCAAACATAACAGATAAGGTAAAGAGCACCACCACGAGCCAGCGGCTTCCAGAGGAATGATAAGCACGCGGCCCAAGAATCGCCGGATAATGCCATATAGCCCAGATTAAGCCCATTGTTACACTAGAACTTACTCTTCCCATCCATTGAAAACGCGGGAGCAGCCAACCCCTCCAACCGATCTCTTCCCCCAAAGCAGATAATGAACCAAGAACAATGTAAACGAGCAAATATATAGCAGTCTTGATCCATGAATCTGGAGAAATTAAGCTTGAGTTCCATCCCATCCAATAGACAGCATATCCCGCTCCCAGTGAACCTAAGGGAATAACTAAAGCCAATATGTATTCTTTGCCTCCCCTAAATTTGAAGCCCAACCTTCTCCATCCCTCAGCACTGTATCCATCTCTCACAATCAGAAACATCATGATACATACTGTGAAAAAAGGAGTAAATCCATACAGACCTTGTGCCGATTCCGGAAGCAGCAACATCCCTAACGCCATTGCCCATACGATAATAATAAATAGAAGAGATTGTTTCTTGTCTGAGAGCAATATTATCACCTACCCTTTTTAGATATAAGGAACTATATCTTCCTATTTAATCCAATTGTATATAACCAGGCAGGACGTTTCACCGAAAACAACGTTCGTTAAAACCACAATTCTTTTGCGGTACTACTTATCTGTATGCCGCAAAGTCTTCAGTAAGGTTGTCCTAAAAATAGTGAATTGGTGAGCGATGTGCGATGTGCGATGTGCGATGTGCGATGTGCGATGTGCGATGTGCGATGTGCGATGTGCGATGTGCGATGTGCGATGTGCGATGTGCGATGTGCGATGTGCGATGTGCAGCGTAAGTGTAAACTAATTAGGGAAATACTCCCTGAAAATAGCCGATTTTGGCTATAAAAGGACGAAATCAGGGAATTCCTCCCTAATAATCAGGGGGATTTCTTTATTAGTTACTGAATCGGCCAAAATTCAGGGAGGTTTTCCCTAATTATAAGTCTGATGAACAAAATTCTCTGAATTTTAGGGAGAAATTCCCTAATTACTGTATAAGTGCTTCACTTATTGCATCATTTGGAGCATCATTAGGTACGCCCCATGATTCAATTGGTTATCAAATAAAGGATGCTCCGCCGTAACATTAGAGATCAGTTGGCTTTACTTTTGCCCATAATCTACTGAAGCAAACAGTAGTTGACCAAAAATGCAGAACAGCGATTCCCCGATATTAGGAGAATCGCTGTTCTGTTTGACTTTTATGGTTTTGGGCATGAACGTTTTGGGGACAGCCTTTTTCTAACTATACGTTATCTTAATAGGTCCACCAGTTACCAGACATAACGATCATCGAAAACAGCTTGATGCTGTCTTCATAGTAATCTTCTGCAGCACTGCTTGCTGTGTGGCTCCAGAGAGAATTCAACCAGCTTTGGTAAGTTGATGAGGTCATCGCACTGACTCCAAATGGAGCATAGAAGGCACCGCTATTGTAACTTCCAAATACGGTTCCGTTTAGCTTGTACCCATCTTTTATACTACCAGGTGTACTGCTTACTTTAGTCTTAATCCAGCTATTCATCTTATTGAGCTGCGTAAGCGCCCTGCTGTCTCCAGTAATCAAATAATCTGTTGCGATCCGCCATGGGGTACGACAAGAATTGTAATTGTAATTCCCGTCATTGGCATCCTCAAGGAAATTCGCCGCAGCAGGTTTATACACACCCCCAGAGTAAACTACGAAATCAGGCAAGAGCCCAGTGCTAGAGCTATAACCCGTATAAAGGCTATTTATAATCGTGTACGTTTTATCGATAACATTCGTCCAGCGGGTATCTCCTGTAGCCTGTTGGAATGCTTTTAAATGATTTAGCATGAAATCAGAAGGTCTAGTTGCCGTATTATACGAGCCGCTATTCGCCCAGTCACCTAGACGGATCGTCCACTGTGTCTGGTTAATCTCATTGTCCATAATCGCATTAATGATATCTTTTGCAGCTTGTAAATAATTGATCGTCCCACTACTTCCCCACTGCTTGTCCGCAAGCAGCAATGAGAACGCTATATCCATATCTCCATCTGTAGCAGAGTCCTCGCCTTCAATATTTTGAAAGCTGCTGTTTTGCTTCCAGGACATCAAATAAGGGTTAATTGCACTTGGGTGAGCCTTGTAATAATTATATAAGCCGTCAAAATAAGTCTGAGCATTGCTGTCATAACCAGCCATCAAAACTGTGAACAACATCCCGTAACCATGTGCTTCAGATACCGTTTCTCCATCTGAATTATACTTAACGTAATATTTGCCAGTGCCAGCTGGTTTGAGATAGGCCGTTTTCCACGCATCCCATTTGGTCTTCACTGAATTATCCATACTGGTCTGGGTTACATTGTTTGGCTTGATAGATCCACTCGTGTAGGTGGTATGTTGCGGAAAAGGTTTGTTCACTGCTGCAAACGCGGAACCGGCAGGAAGAATACTAATTACCAAGCATACGACAATAAGGCTTTTCCAACTCAACCTAAGCTTTGCATCCTTCTTCATCATTCATTGCCTCCTCTTCAATTGTGGTAATAAATTTGAAAGAAAACAGCAAGCTAATTCGTATTCGCTATCATTGTAATACAGAATATGGAATTAATATATAAGCAATTCCATTAATAGATCATTAGTACTATATATCTGAGACTTAGATTTGTTCTCACTCCTCAACTAAAAAAAGGATGGTTCCACAACCAACTTCATTCATGGCTGTGCAAACATCCTTTAGATAAAAATCCATTCGCTATTCTCGTAATTTATTCAATTTGAATCGATACGCAATGTATGGAAGACCCGGAAAGACCAACATACAAAGTGTGACCACTACTAACACCAGGCTGATATTCCTCACGATCTCAGGTAACCATCCATTAACGCCCAAGATCGCTAGGAAGATAAAAGCAATCAAAGCTATAAGCAATGGCAAGGCTACTTTGCCCATCGTTTTCTTTTCACGTTCATATTTGTCAATGAGGGTCCCTGTGTCCGAGTAGATAGGCGCCGTACCTGCAGCTGCCCGAAAGATATGAAACCCATTTCCGGCAGAACAGACATAAGTCCATCCGGCATCTTCAAAAATCAAATAATACTCCTCATCGACATTTGTGTGATAATCTACACTGTACTCAAGATTCTGAGGATCTCCCTTTCTTAACTTATAACCCAAAGGTGCAAAGCTCTCCAGGAGCCAGCCCCCTTTGGCATACTTACTCAATTTCTGCATATCTCCTTTTTCAGTAAAAGCTAAGCCCCCGCTGGTCACATATTTTGTATTCTTCATGCCTATTCCCCACCTTTTATTTGAGAATTTGTTCTGCATGTCTAATCATTTCTTTTCGGCGCTCTACTTCTTTTCTTAGCAATCCAATCCCTTTTTCCGTTGCAATATACGTTTTCGTTTGTCGTCCTCTTCTTCTTTATACAGCTCAATAAATTCAGCCGCTAGCAGCTTCTTAATGGTTGTATACATGGAAGCAGGCCCAATTGAAAATTGATTGTTCGTCATCGTTTCGATTGATTTCATAATCAGATATCCGTGTTTGGCTTCGACTAAAGACAAGAGAATATAAAATGCAGTGTCTGTGAGCTCTCCCATTTCCAATGAGTCCGTTCTTGACACTTAATCACCTCCTCATATGTATCATTAAAAGATATATCATTAAATGAACTATATCTTTTAATGATACACTTGTCAACTGCTGGCATAAAATTAAAACTACCTTCTCATACTAGGTGAAGAATATGGAGGTGAATGTCATGCCCAAAAATAGTGCCAATCCCAAAGAAGCTCCAGGAAAACATCAACCAAGTAAGAAAAACAATGCGGAGAATAACAACAATTTCAATGAAGCCGCTCAGATGGTGAACATCGATAAGGCTGCTGATTATGTGCCCAGCTTAAACGGTGTCTCCAAAACTGATGTTTAAGCTATACCGCTAATAACTTCTTCAAACAAAAAAACAC
The DNA here is from genome assembly GCF_037975345.1 of Paenibacillus sp. FSL P2-0121. NCBI lineage: Bacteria > Bacillati > Bacillota > Bacilli > Caryophanales > Paenibacillaceae > Paenibacillus > Paenibacillus sp. FSL P2-0121. Next base: position 6,220,666 of record NZ_CP150245.1, read on the forward strand.
TCCTCAGATTTTTCTGAAGGAGTGTTTCAATCCGTAGCAGTTTCATTTCAAGCTCTCTAACTCAGCAGTCACTTTTTCAATTAAGTTCACGAAGGAAGCCAGCTCTTGAGAGCTTTTGACCTGATCCTTGGAATACATGGAGTTGTGTTCCGATTCTTTTTTCACCTTGGAAAGGGTGGCATTGATATTGTCGAGTTTCTGGTCAATGGTTACCAGTGAATCCTTTGAGCGACGGGCTAGCTTACGAACTTCATTAGCCACAACTTCAAAACCTCTTCCAAACTCCCCAGCTCTGGCTGCTTCAATAGCCGCATTCAGGCCTAAAAGATGCGTATGATCAGCCACTTCTCTAATCATCGTACCCACTTGATGAATAGACTCCACCTCTTTGTCCAAATATAATACCGTTTGATGCGTTTTCTCTTGATAATCAGCATTTTTACTAGCTAAACTTTCTATCGATTCACTGCTATCCTTTAATTGAACCATCAAAGATACCAGCTCCTGAACGGCTGAACTCACTCCTGTAAGCAGGTGATTTTGCTTCTCCAGCAAGTTTTCTATTTTTGCTTTTTCATCCACTTCATAGGCTTCAAGAACGAGCTGTGAATCGAGATTAAACATCTTGGTTAAGGCATGGATAACAGGCTTCCACTCGTTTGGTAATATCCGTTCAAAATAAGCAGTAGCCAGATCCAGATATAATATGTACGTCCCCAAATACCAATTCGTTGTTAATCCAATACGGGAATGGATTTTCCCGATAAGCAAACGTCTTTCAATAAATGCTTCATCGATCACACCAGCGGCCATAGATAAAAAATACCACTGCTGTGTTTCTTTCAATCGATCCAGTGTACTGTGCTGCTCAATGATGTGGAGCAGTTCTGGCTCCATCGTCATCTGTTTATACAGCTCCTCAACCAATGAGCTAACGATTAAGTTGAATTCTTTCTCCTTGCTTTTTAATAATTCTAAATCAGCCTCAGTAATCCCTATATAGCTAACTTGCTGGAGTCGTTCTGGACTAAGATTGATCATACCGTCGTTAACATCCCTCTCATAACTGTTTATTTTTCTCAGCCATCCCCTATGGCATCTATATCTCTTGATTATAAAGGTATTATTTCAATAAATTTTAACACTATATTTACCTATATTGCTTAATAATTTTACAAAACCTCACTAGTTGCCCTTAGATTTGGCTTCCTATTCATGAATAAAGGGCTGCCGCAGCAGCCCCTTCAGTTTCAAGCTTTAAATTACGCCGCCATTTCACGGCAAACTTTTGCACAAGCAAAACAAGCTTCTGCACATTGCTGGCAATGTTCATGATCATGCTTTTGGCATTCGTTGCCGCAGGCTTCACAAGCTTCTGCACAAGCTAAACAAATCTCTTTTGCATATTTACTGTTCATCGACATGGCATGAGCTGCAAACTCACATATATCTGCACATTCACGATCCAGGCGAATGCACTCCTTCATCATCCCCACATGATCCTCATCCAAACAAGCTGAGTAACAGTGATTGCAAGCTATCATACATTTTAAACACTCTTCAATACACTCTTTGTAGTTTTGATGTGCCATAACACATTCTCCTCTCAATTCATTAATTAGGATAGTCCCCTACTCTATATATACCCAATTTAAGCAAATAAAAAAGGATTCCGGGGAATCCTTCCGATTGATCAATTATCTAATTAATTTATTGATGGTAACTAATAGTTCATCCAGTACCTCGTTCTCACCTTCCTGGATACGTTCCACTACACAACTTTTCATATGATGCTCCAGCAAAAGCTTGCCCACGCCGTTCAATGCAGATTGGACCGAGGAGATTTGATGCAGCACATCATCACAATAGGTGTCTTTTTCAATTAACCCTTTTAGCCCTCTAACCTGACCTTCAATTCTATTGAGCCGGCTAATCAAATTCTTTTTAGTTTTATCTGAGTGATGACTTTTCCGCTCATCCGTACTGCATGATTCATGCTCGTGAGTCAGATTATCCATGCACCGATCACCCCTTTCCTCGTATTTTTATTATACTATAGCCCCCCTATTCTATTCAAAAAATAAATCATTGATTAGATTTTCAATTCTTCATGAACTATAGCTGAAGTTTCAACCTGAATGGTTGTATGTTGAATTTTGAAATGATCGGCAATTAACCGAATCGCTTGCTGCAAAATGCGTTGGTCATCTGCTTCCTCTTCAATTAAGATATGACAGCTGAGTGAATCTAATCCCGAAGTTATGGTCCAGATATGCAGGTCATGGACATTTTTAACCCCCTCAATGCTTTCGAGGATTTCCTTTACTTCAGCTGGATTAATTGTAATCGGGGTGCCTTCCATAAGGACGTGAACGGTATGTTTGATAATTCCCCATGCCCCTCTAAGAATCAATAGAGCAACCAGTACGCTTATGATTGGATCAGCAACATACCAGCCAAAAATCATCATGATTAAACCGGCAATAATTGCCCCTACTGAACCTAAAGCATCACCAAGCACATGGAGATAAGCACTACGGAGATTAATGTTATTTTTCACATCCCCTTTTCTCATAAGCGACCATGCACTAGCCACATTGGCTAAAAGACCAATACTTGCGATCAGCATCATAGATCCGCTGGCAACTGTCGGCGGCTCAAAAAACCGCCCATAAGCTTCTACAATGATAAATCCAGCAACTACAAATAAAGTAACTCCGTTTAAGAGTGCCGCCAAAATTTCAAATCGATGAAAACCATACGTTTTGTTCGGAGAAGCAGGTTTAGTTGCAAACCAGACCGCTACTAGGCTTAATGCTAGAGAGCTTGCATCGTTTAGCATATGCCCACTGTCCGATAACAGGGCTAAGCTGTTAGTAATCAACCCACCAAAAAACTCCAAAAACATAATTCCAACCGTAATGATCAACGCAATCAAAAGCCCTTTTTTATTTCCACTAGGATCAAAATGTTGATGCCCGTGAGAGCCATGGGAGTGACTGTGTCCTTCATGAGCGTGACTGTGTCCTTCATGAGCGTGGTCGTGGTTACTGTGATCGTGATTGGACTGTTGCCCGTGTACATTCTCGACCTGATGATTGCGTTTGTTCTTCTTGTTCATCATGCTTAACCTCCTATTACCTTCAGCTAGATAGTATTCGTAGCCCTGCGCAGTTACATTCAAAAGCTCCAGTTAATAATAACATATGAGCATGTGTTCATATGTTATTATTAACTGGATTCTTCTTCTTGTCAATAAAAAAGCAACAAATGATTGTCTCTGACCTAATAAAATAAAGAGGACCCTCCGCAGCTCTTCCTGCATGAAGGATCCTCTCGAATCAGAACCGTGTATTAAATCAAATCTGATTGTTGCAGCAATCTTTGGATGATAGCCGCAACTTCTGCTCTCGTAATGAAGGCTTGTGGGGCAAGTACATTTCCGCTTCTGCCCGTGATGATTCCTGCTTGCAGGCTGTCTGCGATGCCACTCTTCGCCCAGTCTGATGCTTCATTCGCATCCGTGTAAATGCTCAGCAGCTCGCTTGCTTCTTTGGCCGGAAGTTTTGTCTTCAGATCGGTAATCACCATAGCTTTAGCAATAATACTCATCGCCTGTTCCCGAGTAATCTTGTCTGTTGGATGGAACGCTCCATCTTCAAAACCGTTGATTAGCTTATAGGAGTAAGCTGTCTGCACCGCATCATTATACCAATCTGAGACCTTTACATCCGCAAAGGATGTTGTCCCGCTTTCCAACTTCAATCCCAATCCACGTACGATAATCGCCGCAAATTCTGCACGTGTAATCTCCAGATTAGGGTTAAACAAATCGTCGCCGACTCCATTAATAACCTTACGGGAAGCCATCTCATTGACAATGTCCTTAGCCCAGTGGGTGGCGACATCCTTGAAGTTCTGTGGATCTTGAACTACAAAATACGTACTGTTCGTTAAACTGTGTATTTTCGCAAAGTGTTTGCCATCAATGGCAACAATCTGTGTGGGTACATGGCGGAATGTCCCCCCGCTTCAAGCACTAGCCCAGTCGTGATCTTCTTAAGGTCTACACCATCCGCTAGAGGAATAGTTCTTTCCACATAGGTATTAAACTTAGTGAGTTCAACAGTTTTCCCAGCGTAAGTAACCTTCACCGTGAAATCTAATGGCTGAGCTACCAACGTTAGCTTTTCATTGGCTGCCAACATTTCTATTCTTTTCAGTGCATCCGCAGTCGGAACAGAAATTGAAATTTGCACCTTCACATCTTGTAGAGCAATGTCTGTGCCAAACTGTTTTGAAATTGCACTGATATCAATCTGTGCTGCTGATATTGTATAAGTACCTTTTGGAGTACGAATGATTAGCAGCGCCTGCTTCTGCTCCATATCTTTGATGATTTGGCCATTAAGCTCGCCAATAATCACATCTGAAGTCGCAGTCACAGGGATAGTTATAATTGCATTCTGGTCTTCCTTTTCGATACGTTGCTCTATTTTTGCCTGATCTACAACAATCGTGGTAACCGTCTGCCCGTTATACTCAGATATCGTTGCTGTTCCGGCATTTTCAACCTTACCGTTCACCAATACCTCAACCATGCTGCTAGATGGTGTAGCTGTAGCTGTAGCAGTGGATCCTGCTGTTGCAGTTGGTGCAGTTGTTGAAGGTGGTGCAGTCGGTGTTGATGTCGGTGATTCTGTTGGCGTTGGTGTTGGTGTTGGCGGTGTAGATGTAACCTCAACCTCCGTTGATGACTTCGGTGTCACGGAGTTCGAAACTTCAGAAGCTACACTACTACCAGCGCTATTAATCGCTTTAACTGTAAACGAATAAGTGGTTCCATTCGCTAGACCAGTTACCTTTATTGGACTTGTTGCCCCAACCGTTACGATATTACCCGGAGAAGCAGTTACCTCATAATTCGTAATTGGAGTTCCCCCGTTCGAATAAGGAACTGCAAATGTCACAGTCACCTCGCCATCTCCCGCTACCGCTATTAAGTCCGTAGGTGCAGATGGTGATGTTCTTGGTTTCGTGCTGACTTCGTTAGAAGCTGCACTCTCCCCGCCCGGATTAGATGCCTTAACTACGAAATAATAAGATTGGCCATTAGTTAACCCTGTCACATCATAGTTGTAGACAGATTCGCTTACTGTAGCCACTTGGGTCTCATAGATTCCAGAAGTGATACCTTGATATATAGTGTATCCAATCGCACCCTTCACCGGATCCCATGTTAAGCCGATGAGGCCATTACTTGCCACAGGTGAATGAAGTATTGGCGCGCCCGGCGCTGGAACCTGAGGCGTTCTAGTTACTTCATTGGAAGCCGCACTGATACCATCAGGATTAACAGCTTTAACAATAAAATAATAAGCAGTTCCATTAATTAATCCTACAGCATCGTAACTGTTCTCAGAGCCACTTATAGTAGCTACCTCAGCTCCATAAACACCTGAAGCTGTAGACTGATATACAGCGTAACTATCGGTACCATATACGGGACTCCAAGTAATACGAATATGTCCGTTTCCTGCTGTTACAGACTCAATACTTGGCGCAGCAAGTTCAGGCCAGGTAAGGTCAATAACTGCACTAGTGATCTCTGTAAGTCCTGTCGCATCAAATGCCAATTGGGCTCCGGTGATTCCAGCTGCATTCGTAGCTCCCAGATCCGTAAAGGAAATGAGGCCCGCTACTGCTGTCAACGTCGTATTCCCCGTCAACGTCCAGCTTCCTGTGTCCTTCTTCGACACAGTAACAACCGTACTGTTGTCACCAAGGTTTACATTCCCAAACTGATCCAGCAAAGTAATTACTGGCTGCTGCGCGAAGCTGCCGCCGTTAGCCTGCGGCGCACTTACGCCCGTAGTGAGCTTCATTGTCGCTGTGCTACCTGCGACAGGTGTAACGTTCAGCGCTGTTGCTGCTGGCGTGGCTACGCCTGCTTGGCTGAACACAACCGCTTGCGCGCCAGCTTTGTTCAGCTTCAGGTTCACCTGTGCTACACCCTCAACGAAATCAACGTTGATCTTGCTCGGTGAAGCTGCCAAAGCGGTACTTCCTAAGCTTCCGTACGTTCCGTCCGGCGCAACACCATAACCCGTTACCGTCACTTCTTTCGTTCCGGTGAACGTTGTATCTGTATTACCCAGCGAATTTTTCACGGTCAGCGTAATGCCATTATCTACACCTACAACTGGTGTCAAAGTCGCCGCTGAGGCAGTGATGCTTTGCGCTCCCTGTGGTTGTGGAAGATTCACGGTAGCGCTAGTGATCTGTGGAAGACCTGTCGCATCAAATGCCAGTTGCGCTCCGGTGATTCCAGCTGCATTCGTAGCTCCCAGATCCGTAAAGGAAATGAGGCCCGCTACTGCTGTCAACGTCGTATTCCCCGTCAACGTCCAGCTTTCAGTGTCCTTCTTCGACACAGTAACAACCGTACTGTTGTCGCCAAGGTTTACATTCCCAAACTGATCCAGCAAAGTAATTACTGGCTGCTGCGCGAAGCTACCGCCATTGGCTTGCGGGGCACTTACGCCCGTAGTCAGCTTCATTATCGCTGTGCTACCTGCGACAGGTGCAATGTTCAGCACTGTTGCCGCTGGCGTGGCTACGCCTGCTTGGCTGAACACAACCGCTTGCGCGCCAGCTTTGTTCAGCTTCAGGTTCACCTGTGCTACACCCTCAACGAAATCAACGTTGATCTTGCTCGGTGAAGCTGCCAAAGCGGTACTTCCTAAGCTTCCGTACGTTCCGTCCGGCGCAACACCATAACCCGTTACCGTCACTTCTTTCGTTCCGGTGAACGTTGTATCTGTATTACCCAGCGAATTTTTCACGGTCAGCGTAACGCCATTATCTACACCTACGACAGGCGTCAAGGTCGCTGCTGAGGCAGTGATGCTTTGTGCTCCCTGTGGCTGTGGAAGATTCAACGCTACACTAGTGACCTGTGGAAGTCCTGTCGCATCAAATGCCAGTTGCGCTCCGGTGATTCCAGCTGCATTCGTAGCTCCCAGATCCGTAAAGGAAATGACACCCGCTACTGCCGTCAACGTCACATTCCCCGTCAACATCCAGGTTCCAGTGTCCTTCTTGGACACAGTAACAACCGTACTGTTGTCGCCAATATTCACATTCCCAAACTGATCCAGCAGCGTTATCACTGGCTGCTGCGCGAAGCTACCGCCATTGGTCTGCGGGGCACTTACGCCCGTGGTCAGCTTCATTGTCGCTGTGCTACCTGCGACAGGTGCAATGTTCAGCGCTGTTGCCGCTGGCGTGGCTACGCCTGCTTGGCTGAACACAACCGCTTGCGCGCCAGCTTTGTTCAGCTTCAGGTTCACCTGTGCTACACCCTCAACGAAATCAACGTTGATCTTGCTCGGTGAAGCTGCCAAAGCGGTGCTTCCTAAGCTTCCGTACGTTCCGTCCGGCGCAACATCATAACCCGTTACCGTCACTTCTTTCGTTCCGGTGAACGTTGTATCCGTATCGCCCAGCGAATTTTTCACGGTCAGCGTAATCCCATTATCTACACCTACAACTGGTGTCAAAGTCGCCGCTGAGGCGGTAATGCTTTGTGCTCCCTGTGGCTCTGGAAGATTCAACGCTACACTAGTGATCTGTGGAAGTCCTGTCGCATCAAATGCCAGTTGCGCTCCGGTGATTCCAGCTGCATTCGTAGCTCCCAGATCCGTAAAGGAAATGACACCCGCTACTGCCGTCAACGTCGTATTCCCCGTCAACGTCCAGCTTCCAGTGTCCTTCTTCGACACAGTAACAACCGTACTGTTGTCGCCAAGGTTTACATTCCCAAACTGATCCAGCAAAGTAATTACTGGCTGCTGCGCGAAGCTGCCGCCGTTAGCCTGCGGCGCACTTACGCCCGTAGTCAGCTTCATTGTCGCTGTGCTACCTGCGACAGGTGCAATGTTCAGCCCTGTTGCTGCTGGCGTGGCTACGCCTGCTTGGCTGAACACAACCGCTTGCGCGCCAGCTTTGTTCAGCTTCAGGTTCACCTGTGCTACACCCTCAACGAAATTAACGTTGATCTTGCTCGGTGAAGCCGCTAAAGCGGTGCTTCCTAAGCTTCCGTACGTTCCGTCCGGCGCAACATCATAACCGGTTACCGTCACTTCTTTCGTTCCGGTGAACGTTGTATCCGTATCGCCCAGCGAATTTTTCACGGTCAGCGTAATCCCATTATCCACACCTACGACAGGTGTCAACGTCGCCGCTGAGGCGGTGATGCTATATGCAAGAGTAGGTCCTAGGTTCAGGGTCATTTTAGTGAAATAATCCCCCACGACCTTAAAGTTAGTACCATCGTAAATAATGCCATTAAGATTAGAGGTAAGATCAGATGTTTCCTGAGTCCACGTGGATCCGTCTGCCGAAGAGAATAACTCCCCCTTCAATCCAACAGCCAGAAAACTCCCATTACCAAAGCTGATATTATTTAGTGCGCTAGCTGACATTGTAACCTTCGTAAAAGTTACCAAATCTTCTGTGGTTAGAATTACTGCCTGCTGGCTAAGTGTATCTTCTCCAACCAGAATATAAGCTCTACCATCATAGGCAATTCCCTTTAAAGAAGTATTGGGGAACCCAATCTCTAAGGGCACATTCCACTGTATTCCATCTGATGATTTTGCGATAACAACGCTCTCTTGCTCATAAGTAGTACTATTGTATTTCATCCCAAGAGCTACAAATTGATTATTCAAGTAAGCTACTGTATTAAATGCAAAATCCCCATTTTTAAATTTCTCTGTCCATGAGGTTCCGTTAACTGAAGAATAAATTCCGCCATAATCGGAAACAGCAACGTACTGATTTGTGCCAAAAGCAACGCCAGTCAGATTGTCCTGCACTCCGGTATCTGTCATAGTCCAAGTATCACCGTTGGTCGAGGTCACCACTTTGGCGTTAAGATTGTAGTTTTCTTTATCTGTAACCGCAATAAACTTCCCTGCTCCATAAGTGACCGCATTCATTCCCGGCAGCTTGGAGGGTGTGACATCGTTCCATACTGCGGAGCTATTAGATTTGTAAATAGAGCCATATTCCCCGGATGAGACGGCAACATAATTGCCATTACCATCCTTAGCAATACTTTTCAGATTACCGCTGACATTACTCCACGCCGATAGGTCAGAAGAAACCAGTAAGCCGTTACCCCCTGAAGCAACATATTTTCCATTTCCGTAAACCATATTGTTCATCATCATTGTTGTATGGGTATCCGAAGATGTCCACTGGGTGCTGTCCAGCGGAGCCGCAGAAGATTTATAAATTACACCCTGCCCAAACAACAAATAGCTCCCATTTAAAGAACCTCCCCCATAAAATTGCTTGTTATCCCATGAGGCATCAACGGTCCAATTAGCACCGTCTGTAGAGGTGAATACTTTTTTAGCATAAGGAGTCACGATATAACTAAAGAAACGATTATTTAAATAGATTACATTCGTAACATAAGGCCAACTAGAGTTATAGTGGTTGATCACAAGATCGGTTAAGGTGACCGTTGTCCAATTGATCAGATTCGTTGAGGTATAATAGACAGCATTGTTAGCAGAGACCACATATTTGTTGTTGCCATAAGCAATATCCGTTAAGCTTTGCATTCCGAATATTGCATTGGTAGAAGTGATTCCTGTGTCTGTCCAGTTAATGCCATCCGAGGATTGTAGTAGAGTTACATCATAAGAAGGTGGATTGGTGCCAGGTTTATATACTGACTGCCATACAAAGAACTTTTCATTGACCGCTTTCAACCTTTCCGGTGTGATAGCTAACGTTTTTTTTGTCCAATTTTCACCATCGAGTGAATTGTATACTGCCTTTTCGCTACCATCAATAGCTAAGAACAGCCCATTAGCGAACACAATAGAAGTTAGTTTGGGGTTCCCCGCCTTTTTTGAGATAGACCAATCTACGCCATTTGATGATGTAGATATCCCTCCTTGGCCCACCGCTACAAAAACATTGTTACCAAATGCAACACTGCTCAAATTTCCAGCTGATGTGGAGCTTTGATCTATGATATTGCTATTGCTGGGTGCTGCATAAATTACTGCAGGCATAAACAGAGAACTGACGATAGAGAATACTAAACTTATTGCTAATAAAAGATTGCCACTCCGCTTAATCACAATTTTCCCCCTTTGGCATTACACCAAAATATAAATACTTCCACCATATGGAGATTAGATGTCTTTTCTAAGATTTGTAGCCATTTGGTTTGATTTTTATATCGGTATAATCCGAGAGAATTATTACGAATTTAACATTAAATTTTGATTAAAAACAACAATAATTTACACGCTTCACCTATCCATTTCCACAACCTTACAAATGAGAAAAAAACCTATTAAATATCAGGACTAATCCTGAATTTAATAGGCTCTCAAGCTTTTGCTCGTAGAACTTTTTAATCTACTTAATCTTTTTTATTAAATAGAAATCGCTGCTTCTAAAGCTACTTCCATCATGCCGTTGAAAGAATTTTGTCTTTCTTCTGCCGTGGTTACAGCATGAGTAACTAACGAATCGGAAATGGTAAGAATACATGCAGCTTGTTTACCTAACACTTTCGCATTATGGAACAACGCATAACTCTCCATTTCTACACAAACACAGCCATGTTCATTGTAAAATTCATTAACTCCAGGCACATTGTCTTCATGATAGAATACATCGCTGGAATGAATTCTCGCCGTCAGAACTGGCTTGTTAATACGTGTAGCCGCTGCTTCAATGACTTCGTTCAATTCTTTACTTGGCAGCTGGATATCTCCTTCTACACCGCTTTGCACATAGGCATATGTAGATTCACTCCACGCGCTATCCGCCAACACCACGTCAAATAAATTCAATTTATCAGTATATGCTCCAGCACTACCGATACGAATGATGTTTTCCACACCATAGTTTTTGTATAGTTCATAAGAATAAATACCGATACTTGGCATTCCCATTCCCGAACCCATTACCGAAACCTCTTTGCCTTTATAAGTTCCTGTATATCCAAACATATTACGTACCGTATTAAATTGGGTTGGGTTCTCCAAATAGGTTTCTGCAATATACTTCGCTCTCAAAGGATCTCCTGGCATTAATACTGTTTTGGCGATTTCACCATTTTGTGCTGCATTGTGCGGCGTTGACATAATTTATTCCTCCTATGTTGATTACTCATTACTATCTTACTATACCATTCATGATTTTAAATATACGTTTAAAATTTTCTTTTATTGCGACAAAAATACTGCTACTGAATCTCTTTTTATAATTTATTAGCAAACTCATTAAGTTTTTGGGACATTATCTTTATTTCCTCAATAAATGTAGAAGTATGCTGAACAGATGCCGCCTGTTCTTGGCCGATAGCTGCTATCTTCTCTATCGAATTAGCCATTTGATTCGTAATTCCCTTAATCTGTAACATGGTTTTATTTATGTTTTGCGTCGAGGCGACGGTTTCCCTTGAAAATTTCCGGATTTCCTTGGCTACGACTTCAAAACTTCTACCTTTCTCACCTGCATGCGCTGCTTCTATTGCAGCATTCAGCCCAAGTAAATTCGTTTGATCAGCAACCCTGTTTATAATGGATAGGACTTCTGTTGTATTCTCCACATCTTTTCCAGCCTGCTGAGATTGAATGAGTAGTTCCTGAGAGTGATCCGAAAGTGAACTTACGCCATAGGAAATATTATTAATTTGCTCATTGGCTTGGGATAATGATTCCGAGATTTGTTCTACAATGGCTTTTAATTCACTTTGTCTTCGAATCTGAACTGCAATCCCGCCAATGACTTGTCCCGTTTGATCGTGAAGAGGTGTTGCTGTACCTGTAAACTCAAATCCATAAAAGTGGGCTGGAACATCGGACTTCAAGGTACGATTCTCTTGTATCGCTAAGTAAAGTGGTTCTTCTTTGTGTAAAGGTTGTCCTTCGTTAATGTTTAAATTTATGGTGTCGCCAGGAAAATAAGCAACGAACCGTTCCAAATCACATATCGCTATTGATAAATCAGCGGGGATAGATAATTTTATAATTGGTATAAGTGAGATAAATTTGTCTAAAGATTCAATGTTGTTAATCACAGAAATATAGTCTCCATTCCAGCAAAACGTTATTTATAGCGCACCAAGTCTAACCAGATTATGCCTTGCAGACATGCATTTAATCTAAATCCTTAATTTTGCTTAATTCATATTTTAGATATGTATTCGCGAAAATCTTCATAAAATCCTCCAAAAAAGTTTACAAACACCCATTTCTCTCTCACAAAAGATAAAAAAAGCCCCCACTTTGTGAAAAGTGAGGGCTTTCGTTCTCTTGCTGTTACTAACAATATCGATTAGTTACGGATCAGATAATCAAATGCTCCTAGCGCTGCAGTTGCACCGGATCCCATCGAGATAATGATTTGTTTATAAGCACTATTAGTGCAGTCACCAGCAGCAAATACTCCTGGTAAGCTAGTAGCACCATGGCTATCTACAACAATCTCACCTACGCGAGTACGTTCAACTGTGTCACCTAGCCATTCTGTATTTGGAACCAGACCAATCTGTACAAATACACCCTGCAATTCAACATGGTGAGTCTCTTCTGTCGCACGATCAACATAAGAAATACCATTTACCTTATCAGTTCCGGTAATCTCTTTAGTTTGCACGTTTTTAAGAACAGTAACGTTAGGAAGGCTATAGAGACGATCTTGCAGTACAGCATCAGCTTTGAGCTCTGGAGCAAATTCCAGAACCGTTACATGCTTCACTATACCTGCAAGGTCAATAGCTGCCTCAATACCTGAGTTACCGCCGCCAACAACTGCAACATCTTTGCCTGCAAACAAAGGACCATCACAGTGTGGGCAGTAGGCTACACCTTTGTTCTTGAATTCAGCTTCACCAGGCACGCCCATATTCCGCCAGCGAGCACCTGTAGACAGAATGACCGTCTTACTCTTTAGAACAGCACCGTTCTCGAGTTCAACTTCAATTAAGTCATTTTTGTCTAGACGTCTGACACGCTGCAATTTCATCACATCAATGCCATACTCTTTTACTTGCTCTTCAAGTTTAGCTACGAGTTGAGGACCTTCAGTGTACTTCACACTAATAAAGTTCTCGATACCAAGCGTGTCGTTAACCTGTCCGCCAAAGCGTTCAGCAACAATACCTGTACGAATACCTTTACGTGCCGCGTAAATGGCTGCACTTGCACCAGCTGGGCCGCTGCCGACAACAAGCACATCATATGGAGCTTTATTGTCAAACTCAGATGCGTCCACACTGCTGCCCATTTTAGCTAAAATTTCTTCAACCGTCATACGACCACTTTCGAAAAATTCACCATTAAGGTAGACGCTTGGAACAGACATAATTTCTTTGCTTTCTACCTCTTCTTTGAATACTCCACCGTCAATCATCGTATGGGTAATGCCCGGATTAAAGATACTCATAAGATTCAGTGCTTGTACAACATCAGGGCAATTATGACAGCTCAGGCTAACATAAGTTTCAAACTTATATTCACCACTAATGCCTTTGATCTGATCAATTACACTTTGCTCAACCTTAGGAGCTCTTCCGCTAACCTGCAACAGAGCCAATACTAATGAAGTAAATTCGTGTCCAAGCGGAGTTCCGGCAAAGGTTACGCCTGTATCTTCACCCACACGATTTACACTAAAGCTTGGGGTTCTAGACAGTTCGGTTCTTTCCACCGTAATCCTAGGTGACATTTTGGCAATTTCATCAACTAGTTCGGTCATCTCTTGTGATGCCTCGTCAGCGCCTGCACTGAGTTTCAGTACTACATCGCCTTCCAAGAGTTCTAGGTATTGCGCTAGTTGAGCTTTTATTTCTTGATCTAGTTTCATTTAGCTTTCGCTCCTTAAATCTTACCTACAAGATCGAGACTTGGTTTAAGAGTTTCTGCACCTTCCGACCATTTCGCTGGGCAAACTTCACCTGGATGATTGCGTACATATTGCGCTGCTTTAATTTTGTTAACAAGAGCGCTAGCATCACGGCCGATACCACCAGCATTAATCTCAACAGTTTGAATAACACCGTCTGGATCAATGATGAATGTACCACGATCTGCAAGACCGTCAGCTTCGATCAATACATCAAAGTTGCGGGAAACCACATGGGAAGGATCGCCGATCATAATGTATTTCACCTTGCCAATTGCTGCGGAGCTTTCATGCCATGCTTTATGTGTAAAGTGTGTGTCAGTAGAAACGGAATATACTTCAACACCTAGTTGTTTGAGGGTTTCATATTGGTTCTGCAAATCTTCTAGTTCAGTTGGGCATACGAATGTGAAGTCAGCTGGGTAAAAGCAAACTACACTCCATTTACCTTTGAAGTTTTCTTCTGTAACATCGATAAATTTCCCATCTTGAAATGCGCTTGCTTTGAATGGTAGTACTTCTGTTCCGATTAATGACATATTGTTTAATCTCCTTTGGGTTTAATTTATGAATAGAGTGGATACTATTTATAATTATTATAATTAACCAAATTAAGGCCTGTCAAGTTATTTATAATAATTCTAATATGATAATCGTTGTCAGTCGCTAAATGTTCATACAAATTCCTTTCTTTCGGATTTAAATACAACACTTTATCATCTGACTGATGCTCATTCGTGCTTATTGACTATTATGGTTTAGTTTACATGTTTTATGTAGTTCAATTTCTACAATTCGATGTCTTCTACTATTAGATTGATAATATTCAAGGATTCTTCCGCTACTGTTGGATTAGAATATCGATTTCCATTATAGGTGATCAGTGCTTTCCATAAAGCCCACCCTCTTGCTCTATTCCACGTTTGTGCATCCATGTTTAATACCTTTTTAAAGATTCTTCTACTAGCCTCATCAAAAAAAGTCCACGCCATTGCAGCATCACAAGCAGGATCACCCACCCCTAATATGCCAAAATCAATGACTGCACAAAGCTGTCCGTCTTTGACTAATATATTTCCAGGTGCGACATCACCATGAACCCAAACTGGTTCTGACTCCCATTCAGAGTCTAATGCCAGTTCCCAGATCTTTTTCAATAGACCTTCATTAAAAATATCTTTATTATGCTCAATCGCATTTCTAGATTCCTCATCATATACAGCTAAGGACCCACCTCTATAAAAATTATGCTCTCCGGCTAAAGGTCCCCCACTAGCATCAATAGACTGTAATTCAATTAAAAAGCTTCCCAAGTCTCTCGCAAATTGATTGAGATTATTAATGTTCTCATGGGATAAAGTCTCTCCCTCTAGCCAATTATTAATAGACCAAGGCCAGGGATATTCTTTGGTAGGTGTCCCTTTCGCTAATGGTGTTGAAATAGGTAACGTAAGTCCTTTCTTTAAAAAAGGTAACCATTTTTGTTCTTTCTCCACTTGAGGAACATAAGCGGCTGCACTTGGTAATCGCACACTCATCTGTTCACCTAAATGAAAAGTCCGATTATCATGCCCACTGAATTTTACAGGCCTGATCTCTAAATCGGACCATTCAGGAAATTGTTCATTTATTAATCTTGCTACTAAATCGACGTCTATAGTATGCATAAATATCTCCAATCATGATTTACAAGCATTATTTGGTTGTCTTAAATATTTTCTTGTGACATATGGTATGTGTAAGCTTTATATATTAGTTATAAAGTACAAAGAGAATATACTTTTTTATAGCTCGATATATATCAGAAGGAGATCTTTGTATATGGAATATGATAGCCTTATCAATGAAATTAAACACTCCTATCAAATAAATATAGAGAATATCAACCTTCATCGTGAGATGATCGGTAGGGTGTATTTTTTGCAGAACCAAGAGAAAAAGTATATGTTCAAAATATTTCGTAGCTTTAAAACGGATGATGCTCTGCAGACGGTTCGCATCCTCGATTATTTAAAAGCTAACTCATATCCAGCAGTTTCTGTGATTAGAACTGTACAGAATGATAGCCACATTATACTCAGTAGTCAGGCTGGCAGCTGCGTTGGAATACTATACGATTATGTCGAGGGAGCAACACCCGATGGTAAAATCGAGGCGAAGAGCATCGGGACACAGATCGGGAAACTCCATAACTTAATGGAGCGATACCCCGAGAAGCTTATCCGTAGAACAAAATTCGATTACATCGATGGTTATATCTCCAATATGCAAGATCTCCAATTTGACCCAGGAAAAATCCTTGAACTAAATCATTACGGCAATGAATTATGGGAACGTTTCACAAGGCTTCCCAAAAGCTTTTGTCACGGTGACCTTCACACAGGAAATATGCTCAGAAATGAGTGCGGTGAATATATTCTTTTGGACTTCGATGATGCTTCGGGTGATTATCCGAGTATGGATGTTGCATACATGTGTGATGCTACCGATTTTAATCACTCAAATGAATCGATGTATGATCAAATCATGCGTTTGTACGAACGTTTTTATTCGGGTTATAGTACAACACGTACAATAAGTAGTAATGAGTTTAAGGCTCTTTTCGATTTTATTGCGATCAGACATTTTCAAATCATCTCAAGAATAGTGCAGTGTCAAGGATTGCAAAGTATATCCAAAGAATTCTGCGATGAACAATATAGTTGGCTTATGAAATGGCAAGAACTTTGCATTAAACACGGGTAAAAATACTGACGTTTCAATCTGTACTATATAAAATCAACCTCAGTACGGGTTCATCCCGAACTGAGGCTATTTTTGATAACTAATATACAAGGTCCTACTTCAAATAGGTTCCTGACTCTCCGATTCCACCACTACCGTTCAATACATACACCCGTGCATTTCCTTTACCGGAGCAGTTGATTGTGATCACACCGTTGGTAACGGTTTTGGTATCACCAGTGACCGCATCCACATATGTTCCGTTAGGAATTCCGGTGAATGTTGCATTTCCTGAGATCGTAACCAAAGCAAAGCTATCGATTCCTTTGCTACTATCAGTGTATCTTCTTTTAAATGCCAAATCACCTGATACATTTTCTGTGGAATATTGGCCTTTTTGCAAAGCAGGAACTGCTCTTCTGATTAAATTAAGTTGTCTGATATGTTTCGCCAGAGGATAATTTAACGAGTCTGCAAGTGTGCCAGTAGCATTGGTATATTTACCGTAATCTTGAACAGTAACACTACCCTCAATATGATCGCCAAAGTAAGCACGGCCTGTTGTACTTAACGGCGCATTTGGACCTACATCAATGACTGATCCTTTTTTGAACTCAATTTCAGAACCATAATAGATCGCAGGTATTCCTCGGAAGGTGAACATCAGCGCGAGATTCTCAGCCCAAGTGTCCTGTGTGCCGGCAAATCTTTGATTTTCTGGTGCTTGGTCAGGTGCATAGTCATGAGAGTCAATATAAGTTACATTCCAGGTAGCATCATTATAGAATTGATCACCGCTTCTCATACTGAATGCTTCCTGAGCAGTTTTGAAAGCCCAGTGCATTGGAAAATCAATAACATCCATACCCGATTTCTTCGAATAATCAGGCGTATGATAAGTATTTCCTGTTAAAAAAGCATTGTTCGAGGTAGGTTGTCCTGCTGTAGTAGAGTTATCTGCCCACTCTTGTTCCACCGATAGCTTGTTGGAAGCGTAGTCATTTTGACCGTCACCTGGATAGGGTTTTGAGCTTTTCCAAGTATAAAATGGTGTTGATATCGCCGGAATTCCACTGTTCCACACATCTCTGTACCGAGTAGCCACTTCCCCAAAGACAAAGAAGTCTGAGCCCCCTCTTGTTTTCCATGCCGGCACAAAATATTTGTTAAAAATATACCGGCTTACATGCTTTACAGTATCGACCCGGAAAGCATCCACACCCATATCAATATATTGATTATAGCTGTCGATTAGATACTGATTCACTAGAGGATTCTCTGTGTTTAAGTCCACACAGTCTCCCGCAATCTGTCCTGTCTGGACGGTGTAAGACTCCCAAGAAAGACTTTTTTCCGTATGGTAAATATTATTGTTAGTCTCCGCAGTCTTCATTAAGGCAAGTCTTGCCTGATATTGCTGATCCGGGGTCATGGAATCATAGTTAGCTGGCAGCTTATCCGTAATTTTGAGCATGTTACTCACGGTGTCCGCCGCCGTTGGATCTTTTTTGAACATCGGGAACAGATTTTCTTCTCCAAAATTACCGGTATGATTGACGACAATATCTTGAATAACCTTTATCCCTCTAGCGTGTGCTGCATTGATCAAATCCTGATAGGATGCCCCTGCGGATTCATATCTTGGATCTACTTTTGCAAAATTTATTGCATGGTACCCATGATAATCATAACCGCTGGCATTCTGCACCACAGGTGTAATCCAGATGGCACTGAATCCTAAGGCTTTAATGTAATCGAGCTTTTGAATCAGTCCTTTGAAATCCCCTCGCCAAGCTGGATCCGAGTCCGGATTTCCTGCCTTGGCATCCTCCCATGCATGCTCGTTGTTACTCGGATCACCGTCATAGAACCGGGAAGTGATTACAAAATAAATCGTATCTTCACGAAAATCACCCTTATTACCAATGTTATAAACAAAACTCTGTTTGGTTTCATTTCCGGCACCATCGATCACAAGGAATTTTAAGGTTGTCGTCTTGTTAATCAAGATAGACGGTCCCGCAAGAGATGTTAGTGCATTGCCTGAAATATAGACTTTTGAACTCGTTGTTGGTTCCGTACCATTATCTGTGTAATATGCTGTGGTTGTTGCCGCCTTGTTGTCTTTTATATTAAAAGATACGGAAACCGCTGAGCTCGAATTCCCAACAGGCAGATTCGCAGTGATAATCGGAGCTTGCAAATCGGCATTCAGATCAATCACATAAGCAAAAGAGCCTACATTACCCGCTTGCCCTATAGAGTTAACGCCGAATGCTTTGATAGTCAAAGAAGAAGGTACTTGGATTGGAGTCGTATACAACGTTGAGGTTGTCGTAGGTGTTGATCCGTCGGTCGTATAATAAATTTTATCGCCGCTATTTGTACTGGATAGTGTCACCGTTTGGGCAGAATCATAGGTTTTGGGCACAGGAGAGACGGATATCACCGGAACCTTAGGAACGTCTGGATTGGCGTCATACCATACGTTATCTGAGTTATACCAGCCCTCTTTTACGCTGCGAGATAAGTCAGCCGTCTGTTTGCCATTGCCGTCATTAAAGATCAGGCTTGCCCCTGTAGCATTTGGAACAGTATAGCTATACCAATCGTTCCCGTCCGATTTCATCAGTATTCCCGGCCACGCTCCACTAGTCGGAACGGTTGCCGGATTCAGATTCCAGTAATGGATGCGGATCGCTGCATTCCAGCTTGCTGGTTTCTTAAAGTGAACGGTTAGCCCCGCTGAAGTAGGTGTAGGTGTTGGCGTCACTGTTGGCGTTGGCGTTGGCGTTGGTGTGGGTGTTATGGTAGGTGTTGGCGTCACTGTTGGTGTAGGAGTTACCGTAGGTGTAGGAGTTACCGTAGGTGTTGGCGTCACTGTTGGTGTAGGAGTTACCGTAGGTGTAGGAGTTACCGTAGGTGTAGGAGTTACCGTAGGTGTTGGCGTCACTGTTGGTGTAGGAGTTACCGTAGGTGTTGGCGTCACTGTTGGGGTAGGAGTTATCGTTGGTGTTGGTGTAGCTCCGGCCGAAAGGGTCACATAGTCGATATTAATATTCCCGCTATCATCTGAGTCATATTTATAAGCAAGCGTGTTATTTCCTGCCTGTAAGGAGAGTGTTTCTGTTTGGTCTGCCCATGTATCCCAGTTGGTCAGGTTGGCTAATGTTGTCTGTGTAACCTTTATTCCATTGACATAAATGGACACCTTTTTAGCACTGCCGGATGCATTAGCATAGTGAAGCGTGGCATTATAGGACCCTGCTGCGGAAGCCTGGACGTTAAAAGTGGTGGCTGCTCCTGTAGTTGTATATCCATCAACAAAACCAGTGCCCGAATATCCGGTGTGATTCGTATTTACTTTTGCACCACCAGACAAGGATGCACTCTCTGCTTCGTATTTCCCGGCGACCGGAATAACAACCGTCCAGTTCTTCCCGCCGTTATTGTCCCAACTATCCGTTGGAGCCGTGATGTGATAACAATAAATTAGGGTAGCACCTTCCTGAACATTGAGGTTGGCGATGAACGTGGTTCCATTTTTGGTCATCACCGTGTCCGTAGTATTAGCCCAGTTATTCGTAGTCCAATGTAAGGTCACAGCTGCCGCTGTAGGATTTGTATAGGTGACTGTATGATCCGTATTGCTGGCCGATGCTCCACCCGATAAACCAAATAAACTAAAAATGAGTAAAAAAATAATTAACCACGAAATATAACGCCTGGATTGTTTGGATACCAAGTAAATAACCTCCTCATAATTTTAAGTGCAGCTTACGATTTTAAGCGCCATCGTGGGGTGCAAACGTTTGCAAAAATGAGAAAAAAAGAAATACTTGATAGGTTTGATCTCCTCCTTCAATGATTAATAAGGAAAAAACTCATTGTATGCGTTTACAAACAGCTCTATATCTGATGGATTTTCCTTGTTAAGATTATAGGCGCCAAACTTTTGCTGGTCAATGCATCTTTTAGGCTATAATTCAATCGTTTTCACTATAAGTTCCCTAAGATAGCAGGTAAATTGTTCAGGTTCTTAGCCAGCCAATTCATTTCTTTTGCAAAACGTTTTGGAGGTACACTATGTTTGTCCATCGCGGCATTAATCCACCACGGGCTTTCCATATACCACAACAACTGCAATGATTTTGTTAAATCCCCTTGCTCCACCGTTCGTTCCTCACGATATCCGTCAATAAATGCTGAAGCTAGCGCTCCATCTAAATCTTCATCTAAAGCACATGACATCACTGCTCGCGCTACATCAAGCTGCGGATAATCATATTTGAACCGATCAAAATCTAGAATTGCAGACAATTGGCTATCTTGAAATAAAAGATTATCAACCCATAAATCACGATGTGCCCATCCAGCTACAAGTCCTTCGAATATTTCCGGATCTATTTCTTCAGTCGCTCTCAGTTGTATCTCTAGGTCAGTGATGAGTGAAGTTTTGCCCATTTCCTTTGATTGTTGTAGGAGTACATTCCAATGTTCTAAACGTTCCTCAGGGCTTTGGGGAATAAATTGTGGGGTTCTTTTCAAACTAAGGGTCCCATCATTTAATAAACGATGCATTTTACCTGTGCCACGACCCAAATCAAACATTTGAAGGATGTTAATTTTGCCCGGCTCTATGACACGCCCTTCACAATATTCCATAACCATAAACGTCTCTCCCATATCTGATTCCAATAAAACTTTATGGTTATAAGCCAACAATCCGGGACATGGGAGCCCCTGTAGATACAGTCTTTTCTGTTGAGAAAAAGCAAAGTTCAGCTCTTCTGGGTTATACAATTTATATCTTTTTTTGTTGTATTGTTTAAGTAGAAATGGTCCTGAATCCGTTATGATTTTCCATTTAAGATTTAACCAGCCACGTTTTATTGGGGTAGCATGAAGGACTTTCAATCCAAAAAAATGATAGAAACTATTACTTAAATCCTCTAAAATGGCTTCCTCTGAACGAATCGCTTCCAATTCATCAACTCCTATCTATTCAAAGTATAAAAGAAGAAGCCGCCAATGACGACTTCTTTTAGATATTTCTTTTTAGCAGAAAAAGTTATCTATAAATGAGGCTCCCGCCTTGGAGAAACTCTTGCGCCTTCTCTTGCATTCCTGATTCAATTCTCGTCGTATTCCGGATATTATGAGAGATCTTCATACTGCAAAATTTCGGCCCGCACATGGAACAGAAATGAGCTGTTTTAGCGCCTTCCGCAGGCAATGTCTCATCATGATATTCGAGCGCTCGCTCAGGATCTAACGATAAATGAAATTGATCACGCCAACGAAATTCAAAACGGGCTTTCGAAAGAGCATTATCCCGGTCTTGTGCTCCTTTATGCCCTTTCGCCAAATCTGCGGCATGAGCCGCTATTTTATAAGTAATGACCCCTATACGTACATCTTCCTTATTAGGCAGGCCAAGATGTTCCTTCGGAGTTACGTAACATAACATAGCTGTACCGAACCAACCAATCATCGCTGCACCTATAGCAGAGGTAATATGATCATAACCAGGCGCAATATCTGTAGTCAGTGGACCTAATGTATAAAAAGGGGCTTCGTTACAAGTTTCAAGTTGCTTATCCATATTCTCTTTAATCAAGTGCATCGGCACATGTCCTGGACCCTCTACCATTACCTGTACATCATGACTCCAAGCTATAGCTGTTAATTCACCTAACGTCTCTAACTCGGCAAATTGTGCTTCATCATTCGCATCAGCAATCGAACCCGGACGTAATCCATCGCCTAGGGAAAAAGAAACATCGTACAGCTTCATGATTTCACATATCTCTTCAAAATGTGTATATAAAAAGTTCTCTTGATGATGCGCAAGACACCATGCCGCCATGATGGAGCCACCTCTTGAAACAATGCCTGTCATACGTTGTGCAGTCAACGGGATATAACGAAGCAGAACCCCTGCATGAATGGTAAAATAATCAACCCCTTGCTCCGCTTGCTCTATGAGCGTATCACGGTATACTTCCCACGTTAAATCTTCCGCTTTCCCATTCACTTTTTCCAACGCTTGATAGATAGGCACCGTTCCAATAGGAACAGGAGAATTACGGATGATCCACTCGCGTGTCGTATGGATGTTTTTACCTGTGGAGAGATCCATTATATTATCTGCACCCCAGCGGGTGGCCCATCTCATCTTCTCTACCTCTTCTTCTATGGATGAGGATACTGCGGAATTTCCTATATTGGCATTGATCTTCACTAAAAAATTGCGTCCAATAATCATTGGTTCACTCTCTGGATGATTGATATTCGCTGGAATGATGGCGCGGCCGCGGGCTACTTCATCTCTTACAAATTCCGGTGTCACATTCTCACGAATCGCAACGTATTCCATTTCAGAAGTAATAATCCCTTTGCGTGCATAATGCATTTGAGAGACATTACGCCCCTTTTTCGCTCGCAAAGGTTTTCTATGGAGCGCTGGAAACACTTCCGCCACAGCTTTTCCCGTTGCATTCCCGTTATCTTCAGGCTTCACGGTTCTTCCTTCGTACGCTTCCGCATCCCCTCGTTCCTCAATCCAGCTCAGACGATTGGGCTCTAACCCCTGACGAATATCAGTATGAATATTAGCATCCGTATAAGCCCCGCTTGTGTCATAGACATGAATTGGAGCATTCTCCTCTTCGCCGTCTATGCCCGCAGTTGGACTAAGTGAGATCTCCCGCATAGGCACCTGAATATCAGACCGTGAACCCTTTACATACACTTTTTGACTTGCTGGAAAAGCTGATAGATTGATTGGATCGTTGTTCAATTCGCTTGTCATCTCAATTCCTCCTATAAGGTGATTTGATCAAGCGGAGACGGTCTACTCCCCACACATAGAAAAGGCCACATCTGTATAAGATGCGGCCTTAGAGTAGACAAATAGAAATAGAGCTCCATTTCCTCCGCTGGCATTATCCAGATCAGGTTTGACGGTCGATAGTTATAACTATCCTCTCAGCCTGGTCCCACCAAGCTCCCGTGACTATATAATTGCTACTTCAAAGTATAACCGAAAAGAGAGAATTATCCAAATCTACTCAAATGTGAGATCAATGTATACGTTAGTTTAACACCAATACCCCAAATCCTTCCAGAAGCACCTCGCCCGACAATGTTGTGCCGCTCAGTAAATCTGTTTTGGTCTCATGAAGATGGATCGTGACAGGAGTCTCATTATAATTAAGCAAAAAAGCATAACTGGAAGAAGCTCCGGTACGGACTTGCAGTTCTACCTCTTCTGGGAGCTCCAGCCAATCTGCTGGCGATTGTAGATCAATTAAATTTATGATCTCAGCCGCTGCCTGTTCATTAAATACGGCTCCGTAATACCAAACCTCACCCTTGCCGCGACGATTTCTAGTTACCGCCGGTTTTCCCGCATAATAATCAGAGGCGTAAACCGCCATCACTTCAACCGAAGCTTCCTCTATTTTGAGAATATCATTAAAGTCATCTGCTCCTGTAACGACTTCGGTCACGCCCGACCAGCTAATTGTTGTTGGCTGACGACTGCCCTTAACCATTGTGAATTCTTCAACTGTGATCCCGCATAGATCCTTAGCAGCACCTGGGAAAGGACGCATATAACATTGACCGTGCTCATCCTTATAGCCGGTTCTACAGCCGAAGATCAGTTTGCCGCCTTGCTGAACATATTCATCCAGCAGTGCTGCTGTCTCATCTGTCATAATCGCTGGGTGAGGATAGATAAGCACGTCGTACCTTGCAAGCTCCTCCAGCGTTGTTTTTTTGCGTAAATAGAGTACGTCATTCGGGATATGCTTCCGCTGAAGCGCCTTGTACCACTCCTTATTGCTCTTCCACATAAACGGGCCATGCCAAACATCGTATTCTCCATCCCACTCATTGTCATAATCACGAACAATAGCAATGTTAGCCTGATTACGAGTACCGACAAACGCATGACCTGCTGCTGCCAGCTCCTGACCGATCTGCCCCGCTTCCCGCACTCTCCGGTTAGGCTGATTATGATAGTCATTGATTCCATGCCAATAAATTTCATTACCCATCGTAGCTGTCCGCCAGCGGAAATATAACACCATATCTGCTCCATGAGCGATCGACTGATAAGTCCATAACCGCATCTGCCCGGGCTTTGGAGAAGGCATATCCATCCGGTTCACCCAGCCACCCGGGCCCGACTGCTGCTCCATAATGCAGAAATTCGGGGATATCGAACGAACAACAGATAACGACAGTCCCCAGCCTCTATCATTCAGCGGATTCCGCTCATTCGGGTCATAAAAAATAGTAGAGAACTGAGGATAGGAATCATAGCTGAAGAAATCCAACAGTTCATCCGTCATTTCATGGCTATCGAGATGCCCGAACAGACCGTTCGTGGTTACCCACTGCTTAGGGGCAAGTTTACGGATGATATCCGCTTGGTTTTTGGCAAAAGAAATTGTATTGTCCGAAATAAACCGTTTTTCATCCAATGCCTGATGAGGATTGGGTTGCTTCGGTACTGGAGTCGGACGTGGAAGATAGACCTGAGACCAGTCACTATAGCTTTGATTCCAAAAAACAGCTCCCCAGGCCTCGTTCAAATGCTCAAGTGTAACATATTTCTGCTGTAGCCATTCCCGGAAAGCCTTATGGTCACTCTCCGAATAAAATTCACTGATCTCACAGTTGAGCTCATTATCAATTTGCCAGCCAACTACACCCGGATGATTGCCGTAATGTTCAGCCATTTGTTCTGCAATACGTGCACACAGTTCCCGGTATTTAGGACTGCTGTAATTATAATGACGGCGCATGCCATGCTGAAGTGTAACACCTTCGTAGGTTACATTTAAAACTTCGGGATACTTATCAGTCAACCAAGCTGGAGGCGTCGCCGTCGGAGTACCAAGTACAACCTGAAGACCATATTTATGTGCTAGATCAATCGCCCGATCAAAGAGCCCGAACTGAAACTGCCCTTCTGCCGGTTCAAAAATAGACCAAGCAAACTCGCCCATCCGAATGATCGTAAAGCCGAGTTCACGCATCCGGCGATAATCGTCCTCCCACATGTTTTCTGGCCAGTGCTCCGGATAATAACAGACGCCAAGCTCGAATTTTTCAGTTGCGACAGGTTTCTTCATCATTACCTCCAAAGTATTAAAAATATGCTTTCAATATTTTATAATTCTATTGTAGTATCAATGATAAGAGGTCTTATATAACAAAATATTGCTATCATATAACAATCTTGCGTTCATTGCCTTAATCCAACTTGCGCTCTGTTGCGCTACAGAAACGGGTGCTGCCAAACATGAAGAAACAATGGTATTTGCCGACACCGGCTTTTTCGAAATATGTCTGTTATCCTGAATTTTTGGGACATTACACTCACTTTCCACAACATACAGAGAGAAGAAGCGAAGGTTTTCTGGGGAGTTATAACCTGCATTTGATCTTTGATGGGGAGGGTTATGTATTCCATGAGGGCGAACGTATTCCGATGAGTAGAGGACGAGGTTTTCTGTACCCTAAAGGGGCTTATCAGCAATACGGCTCTGACCCAGGCGAGCCTTGGGATGTCCGCTGGGTTCATTTTAACACTGAAATTGTCCTTCCCTTATTAGAAGAAGTGGACCAGTCTCGTGCATACCTGTTCACTTTTGATTTGGATGCTAAGCTGGACGAGCTATTCGAGGAAATGTACCTACTGAGTGCTTCCTACGTGACCCGTAGCGAGCCAAGACTATCTGCTCTGCTGTATGAGCTTCTAGTAAACTTGCTGCAGAACTCCGAGCCGCTTCACGGCTCAGTACCGCACGAGGTTAGGCAGTCCATCCGCAGTGCTGCAGATATCATTCATGTCGAATGTGCCAGCCCTTGGTCTCTTGAATCGATGGCAAGATTGACCGGTTACAGCAGCTATCATTTTCTAAGGCTGTTCCGGGTGGTTATGGGTAAAACTCCAAACCGTTATTTAACCGATTGTCGGCTGGCTAAAGCCAAGCTTTTACTGGTTTCCACAGGACTCTCCATTGCTCAGGTTGCGACTCAGTCCGGTTTTGCCCAGTCCAGCTATTTCATTAAAGTGTTCAGAAGGTTTGAAGGCATGTCTCCTGTGAAGTACCGGCAGGCTTTTGGGGCGTAGAGGATCTTCCTTCAGTCCGTAGAGATTCAATCTTAGTCTCTTGGATTTATCACTCTTAAAGATCATCCTTAAGAGAAATTTCACTCTCAATATCTAAACTTATTGTTTCGGAATGAAGCTCCCCTTCATTATCATTCCATGTAATAGATAAAGTGGTGTTTTCATAATTTTGTCTATTTTTATTTAATTCGTCATATAAATATGGACCAGTTATAGACCCGATATCAGTGTTACTTAATATTGAAACGGGTCCATCCGTTGACCTAGCTTCATTTACAAGAACTGTTTCATCCTTATTATTATTGTTTTTTTCATTAACTTCATACTTATAATAGCTACTATTCACTAAAGCGCTTGGGTCTCCCTTGAACACTAACTTCCCATGTCCCCGTAAAATTTTGCTAGATGAAATTATTATTTTGTAATCTAAAACATCCCATGTATCCCCTGTACCCATAAGCGTATATACTTGAACACCAGTGTTTAAATTTGTTTCGACCTCTTTATTGAAATATAAATAACTCCATATCGCATTCGAAATAATAACCACAGCTACAAGTACTAGGATTAGTTTTTTCATATCTGCTCCTTTATAAATACTCCCCAGCCATTATTTATATCTTAAATTCCACTCCTTAGACCATTTCGGGAAAGCTTCTCCGGTCAATTCTTCGAGTGTTTTTCCATCAATGGTGTAAACCCAGCCCATATGTAATTCATCGAAATCAGGAAAACTATAGCCTCCTATCACTTGATCGTCTGCTTCTAGCAGAAAAATCAGGGTTTGTTTTTTTGTATTATCCTTCTCATTATCTAAGGGGTGGTTTTTAACGATGAACTTACTTGTAGTTATTTCCTTGCCTATATAATCGATTGGATCAACACTTTGAACACTCCAATATTGTATGTATGGCATTTCCGTCAGCAGTTTTTTATCTAATAAATATTCAGAAACAATTCCTTCATTACTAATGATCAGATAGCCCATATCGGTAATAAATTGTTCAGCTTTGCTATATTCTTTTTTTGAATTATCGCTAATTTGCTCCTTACTACATCCCAATAAAAAGATTAAGAATAACGGAACTATGATTGCCCTTAATTTGTTCATAGGTTCCTCTCCTTGGAGTGTTTATTATCTCCTTAATAGTCTCATAGATTAATCTTATTGTATGAATTTAGTATCATCAAACTCTTTAGCGTCTTATAGGCTCTCCATTCCAACCTCGCTGTTTCACCGGGAGGCTCCCATGTTATCTGCCATCCTCCATCATCCTCCTGTTGGTGTTCTAATACTTTTAAGTGATCAAGAATGGTTTCATCAGAAAATATGCTGCTACAGTAAGAAGTGGGTGATGGCGAAAATTCTAGAGGAGAGAGTCCATAACTGTGGGATGCGGCATCCATACAAAAGAAGTTGGCAGTAATAAGCTCCTTAGATAATTTTTGAAATAATCCTTTGATATAATCCGATTGAGGTAGGCTTTCCAATAAATAAAATGCAGTCAAAATTGTATGCGCATCGTCATATGCTTGTGCGTGAATATCTTCCAAACAAATTTCTGTCGCTTTATCAAGCCAGGAATGTTCTATCCCTTGCCACTTAAGAAGCCCGACAAGACCAGTAAGTCTGCTAAATGATGGCTCTGTAGAAAGAGGGTTACTCCAATGTTCTGCTCTTGGATAGTTTGCTGATGAAGGAAATATTGTTGGAATCCCTTTTTTTAAATCAGCATGCTTTGAAATATAATCACATGCTTTTTGAGAAAGTTCTTCGTCTTTTATGTTACAGTCATATAAAAAACGTAGTGCAAATTCCATGAAAAGTGGCTGACTACCGGGTACCCGTAAATCCGGCTCTATTGCATTTCCAAACCCACCATCTTCGTTTTGGTAGGCTGTTAGTGAAGTCATAACATTGCTCATTGATCCACCGTGGAAAATATATTCAAAAACCCTTCTTTCTAATAATCTGCCATGTGTCCAAATGAAATGGGCTGCTTTCTCAAAATCCATCTGTTCCCCTCCTCAAAATTTAGGCTAAGTATTTAAGTATTCAATGACACTTTTAATATAGGATTCAATCGGTTCCTTTGTATTAACAATATGTATTCTGACATTAGATGGCTTTTTAGCATTTTCAATAGTTTTTAGCAATGTCTCTTCAGAAGGCACTCTTTCAATCTGGCTAATCATTCTTTTTCTATTTCGCAGTCTATTATTGAGCTCATCATAGTCATTTAATAGACATTCTACATATTTATATTCCACATTATATTTCCGGGTCAGATTCAATCCTCTCTCTATCATTTCAGAGTATAAACAAGGGCTATCGAGTATAACATTATGACCTTGAGATAAGTGGAAATCTATCAAAGCCCATTCAATGTCATACGAAATTTTTCCAACTTCCTTGAACCCAATGTTTGCTCCAAGTGATTCCATAAGAGAAGACTTTACAATGTCGTGATCAAGAATAACAGCAGAAGTATGCTGCGCTATTACTCTGGCTAATGAAGACTTCCCTGATCCGGGGTATCCAGACATCTGAAGAAAAAACAACGAGGGCCACTTCCTTCAGCATTAATGAATCTGCTAAGTATTTGATATATGTTGTCGGGATTCATTTTCTAAAATATTAGCTATTTGCTCCCTTAACATACGAACGTATGTTTGTTATAATGAACAAACTGGTTATGATTACATATAATAAACTAGAAAGGGGTTTAGTATCTTATGCTAATTTATGAGAACTTACGTCAACAGTTCCCGTTTACTTTCCTTGAACCACTAATTCCTGCGCATGTTCACGAGCATATCATAAGAATTATGAATGCAAGCTCAACATCTGAATTTTCTTGTAAGATTGAAGATACGACTCCAAATATCTACATTTATTTAATTGAGAGTAGTCTAAAAGAATCCTATAAAATAGGACACTTTTTTTTCTGTGATAGAATCGGAATTGATTACACCTATCAAAGTATGCCTTTAGAACAGATAGTGACTTTTGGCCAGTTTATTTCCCAACTATCGAATTTGTAGACGATGAATTTTTTTCTTTCTTAATACGTTCATACTCTTCTTCTATTGATCTTGATAGTAGTTCTGTTGCTGTCATTCCCATCTGTTTAGCCGCTTCTGCCAACTGTTGTTTAATGTAAGCTGGTACATCATAATGAAATTTCACCTTATTACCATAGGCCATTTTTGTATCTCTCCTATCCAATAATTTCTTGATATTTTTTTTCAATAATACGAATCAATAGTTGAGTAGCAGACATTTCTTGCAAGGAAGCAGCCTCGATTAGTTTTTCCTTGATTTCGGGTTGAAACTCATAAGGTAGCTTTAATTTAGGCTCGGCCATACGGCCCTCTAGCGTTTTTTCCGCATCTAAGGCAAGCTCCAGCAGTGTTTGTAATGAAGAAGCGCTAGAAACCTCTCTCCCATACTTAGGCAACACTCGAATTAGATATTGCTTCAAAGCCCGCTGATCATCTTCAAGAATGTTAATATGCAATCCTTCATTTCCCACGGTTAATTGACAATCAACGTTATAACCAAATAGATTTATGGTATATTTCATGGTTAACCTCCTTATTTATTTTGATCATTATATAGCGATTTGTTACGTCCTACCATATTCTTCACTTTTTCATTTGTTATATCCTTTAAAATTTAATTAATACTCATCAAATCATTACAATGATTTTTGGAATTTTGATAATTAAGTGAGATAAGCCTTCCTAATCAGAAATATTTATAGAGATAGGATTTAATAATATTTATAGTAACACAAAAAAATATTATAAAAAGATATAACGTATCGTGACAATACACTTTATTTTTATGTTCTTAAACCTTAGTAAAGAAAAGTTTCCTCATGAATGAAAAGTCTGTTTTTTCATAATTGGATATTTTTATTAATTAAATATTGCGTTACGTTACGCTATATGATATATTAATCTTTGAAAAGAATGTTTGTTCCTAGAAGAAGGGGATTCTTCTTGTGAACTTACATCCCCCATTCTTTCAATAAACTTTTTGGAGGAGTTAAAATGAACGAAAACAATCAATTTATCAAAGAATCATCGCTGGAAGAATTACTAAATATAGAACGGGCAGAAGCAAGAAATCAGCAAGTAATGGCAGGTGTTGGAAGTCCGGAAGTTCGTGCTACGGAAACCAATTATATTTCTAAGACCCAGCTTGTAGATATGATTAACTCTCACGTTGGGAGTAGTTATACCGGTCTCGGTCTCGCTGTTACTTCAGTAGGAATCGGGCTAGCTACTAACGCTATAAAAGCTAAGCTTCCACCCTTTATTGCAGGTGCTCTTGTTGCCGCAGCAACACTAATTACAGTTGGTCAACTTATTCAACAGGTTGATAGCTATACACCCGCTAATCAGTTGAAAGAAATTCTTAATACCCTCTTAAATGACTATAAAAATTTCACTAGAATTAAAGTTACAGTTACTACTTGGCAAAAACTTATTGTAAATCCAACCATGTCCTACTGGACGTATTACACAACTACAGAATATACAGCAGTAGCGTAAGTACATTGATATATAAAAATGAGAGGCGACCCAAATTGGGGATCGCCTCTCATTTTTATTTGCAGATTACTATTATTTAGTCAGTCTATTTTTTGATGTTCTTGCTTCAATTAACATTTTAATTTCCGCATAAGCAAACGCTCCTTGAGCAATTAATAGAAATATCTTATACCAAATAGGTACTTCAATAAAAAAGGCGATGATAAAACTTACAATACCAATTAACACTACTAGTCCACCTATAACGATTACACGTCTCTGATTCTTTTTAATTTGAATATTAGAAGAAGAAATGAGAATTACTTGGATAAGTAAAAGTAAAACGAATAACGATATATAAGTAATAAATCCAAAAATATATGACACACTAATCCACACTAGAATTAGGCCAATAATACTTATCCACTTTGAAGAATCTCTAAAGAATTTCATATTACACCTCCTATTGATCAAGAGTCCGCGATTGTCGAAAGATTCCTAGACCTCTAAATTATAGTTTAGTACCCATAATAATTCAAACAAACACATTTAGAATACTTCCTAATCTTAAATTCCTTATAAATAAATGAATCACTTTATCATCGATAGAAAACACCAGCATTAATTTAATATGAGATTACGATTGAGCGTGATGAAGTTATCAGCTGAATCAACCTGGGAATACACGCCAGTTAACGAATGGCGACAAAAGTAGAAATGTAGAGTTCATTTAAGCCACTGTTCATGGCATTCTAACAACAGCTGCAGAATGTACAAACGAGAATTTTAGCGAATTTTTTGAAGTACGTACTTTTTGTTGTATATAATACTTCTTATCTCAATACCTAATACAGTTATATCCCAATTATTCCACTTCAGCTTATACAATGTAACTAAATAATGGCTTGTTGACTTACAACTTGTTAGTGGTCTTTCAATCAAACCTAACTAAATCCTTATAAACATTTATCGACTTCCATATAAGCTCCTCATCCTTAATTCCATCATGGACAAATAACTTTATTGGAAAAAAGATTCCTTCCATAATCGATAATCTAACGTCCTCCACAAATTGTGTGTACGTGTATGCGCTCCTGATTTTATTGTTAATTGAATGAAAATACAGATCAAAAATACGTGTAGTCTCCTCACTGCCGTGAAACAAATCGTGGATAAATAACATAACGATATCCTCAGTACAAAGCCCAACCTTCACTGCTTCAAGATCAATGATGCACGGCCTTGAACTGCTGAACATCGGATATAATAAATTGACAACATTTAGATTACCATGGATGCATGTTGTATTTTGATATCTGGATATAATTTATCAGAATCAATAGGCACTTCCCAGTCCGCTAAATTGTTATGTGTCGGGGTCAGATCTTCCATCAACAATATTCCCTCTTGTCCGACTGTGTCATATTTATTAAAAAAGACTCTTTGAATGGAAGCAGCCATTTGTCTCACTTCCATTTTTCATCATTCAGCAGGTTGAACTAACGTGTATAAATTCGCTTCCAACATTCCGTCCACCTTCCAAAATATTGAATATTTCGTGCTGAGAATTCAAATAAAAAAGACAAATCACATATTAAAAGTGACTTGTCCTCCGGTGCTTCCACATATAAATTTGCTTAAAATGAATTGAACGCTAAATAATACATTTTATTTCCGCCAAAAAGTTGAACAGTCTGCCTTATCCAAAATATTAAACTCGATCATTTTTTTAAGTAATGAGAAATCAACGGGACTTTCCCACCGGATGCGTAACAACTGCTTGGTGTGATCATAACCTGCCTGCACTATTTCATCAGAAAAACGATTAATTCCTGCAATTTCAGGGGCAACCGCCAAATGATGTTTGGATACACTAAAACCAATAATAAAAGTCTCGTGATCGGTAAACATAGGCTGATTCCACGCAACTTTTGGCTTTAAATCAGTAAATTTTCCAGCTACCCAAGCCAAAACTTCTTCCATTCTTTCCCGATGTTGCGGGTTATCAATTTGCGCTAAATATTCTGAAAATACTTCCATGTCATTCTCTCCTAATAAAATATTTTCGAATGGTCTAATTGATGTTACGTCATTCCAATTACATTCTCTTAGCATAATAATTAAACAGGAAAATTCCTAAGGAGATTTGAAAAACAAAAACACCACATAACACAGTGACTACAGTTTGATCTACTCCCATTAAACTAAATACAACAGTTAGAGCCATTAGGATGTAAAAGTTAACAATATTAGTTTTCCAACCCGCTTTTTCTCTTATTCTTATTTTCCGTTCATCATTAGCCTCAATTTTACTCATTCTAACTTTCTCATCATTCTTTATTTTGTTCTGGGGCTTATTAAGCCATAACGAATACACCATATTTCCTACTCCAAGCACTGCAAGGACTGAACCCACACCAATGAGCAAACCGGAAATTCCTTTTAGCTTCTCGTCAGTTAAAATAAATCCACCCATATAAACCATAATAGCACCTGCAATTGTTAAGAGCACCCATTTACTTGCCGTTTTCATTACCCAGCTCCTCCTCGTAAATGAAAATATCTTCAATACTCATTTCAAAAAATCGCGCAATCTTAAATGCAAGAATGATGGATGGGTTATACCGGCCATTTTCAAGTGAACCAATCGTTTGCCTGGATACTTCCAATTTATCCGCTAGTTCTTCTTGTTTAATGCCCTTTTCTTTTCTAATCTCTTCAAGCCTGTTTTTCAATATCTTACCTCCTGAAGCAATTATGGAAAGTTAACTTTCCGTAAGAATAACATATTGGATTATACATGTAAAGCTAACTTTCCATCAGCTGAAGTTGATTGCAATTTAACCCGTGATCTTTATAGGTGTAATGATTTAGGGCACGCCTTGTTGATACTACATCTGTAGAATCGGGCATGAAAAAACGCCACTCGTTAACTCCCTAATAGGAGTACGGGTGACGTTGAGTGTTTCACGGGCGACAACTTATAAAAAAACACTTCAGTTAGCTTAGTCTGCCTCAAGAATATACCCTCCGAAAGTTTGCCTTTTGGATAAAAAAGTGTCATTGTCAGCAGAAAATAAAATATTAAGACTGTCTCTGTTTCATTGAACAAAAGTCTCCTGTTAGCTTAAACGACATTACGCACCGAGTTTAGCCTTGCAGGGGTGTCTGTTGGCGTAGATATGATTTAATAAGCTGTCGGCAGCTTCTTCGACTATAGATTCAAATTTTTCTCTTACTTACTATGGTTTATTAAATGAGCAATTTCTTTAACTCTCTCCATTGTAATTCCTTCTCTTTGTTCAACTGCAAGTGGATGATTCGTTTGTTCTAATTCTATTAACGGAACAGCACCAACCTCTTGTGTATGCACCATTGTCTTTAACGATAATGTAGTTATTGGATATATTGAAAGTTCAGTCGATAACCAACCAAAATAAGGTTCTTCCGTCTCCCTTCCTTCTACGTGCAATAATTCATTAGACTTCAGAAAGTTTTCTTCACTAAGAGAAACCCACACACTCCATATAAATTTCTCTTTGCTATCGATTATTGGTATTTCAATATGGCCTCTAATAAAGAAATGCTGTTCATCAATTACACAAAAATCTCTAATTAATTCTGTTCTTTTCTCTTCTGGTACAGTGTAAAAATAATATGGTGCTTCACTTCCGTAACATAAAGGAAGTTCACTTAATTCGTTGTTACAGTGAGGGCATTTCATGTTTTCTGCTCCTTATAGTTTCTCGCCGATTTCTTATAACGTCTTATTCGGGAACTTTGTGATAATTCCATCTTTTGAGTATTCGCGAAATTACTGAGTTATCCTGCCCCTTTACTTCAATAAAAACGGCAGCTGATCCTCGGATCGGCTGCCTTCTTGTTGCGATTAAACTATCGTGATCCGTTATTTTAATCATATCAACTCTGAGATAAACATTGGTGTAGCTCCATCCTCTGTATTAAAGCCAAACT
Organism: Paenibacillus sp. FSL P2-0121; assembly: GCF_037975345.1. Taxonomy (NCBI): domain Bacteria; kingdom Bacillati; phylum Bacillota; class Bacilli; order Caryophanales; family Paenibacillaceae; genus Paenibacillus; species Paenibacillus sp. FSL P2-0121. The sequence continues at coordinate 6,256,007 of NZ_CP150245.1, forward strand.
TATTATAAAAATCCACTGCATGCGGATAAGAAATTAATACCTTTGTTTTACACCCTTTATATCTATCAAGCATTATATTCATCATTTCCTTACCTATACCTATACTCTGATAACTCGGATTAATAAGCATATAATGAAAATATACCGTTAAAACACCATCTGACAAAGCATTTATTAAACCGACAAGCTTTCCTCCTTCCCAAGCGGTAACAATTGAATGAGACCCTCCGATTGCTTGTAAAAGCTCGTTTGGATACTTGCCAGACTCCCATTCTACCGAAAGAAATAACTCTTGGAGTGCATCCTTAGTGATATCCTCTTTGCTTGAAGCGTAATAAATACTCACCCCTACACCTTCCTTTCATAAAACTAACTACGGCACACATCTGTTTTAAACTCCCATATTTCGATGGTTTTGCAATCCTTACGAAGCCATAAAATAATACCGACAAAGCAATTTCGGATTTATCAAAGTGAATAATCACTTTATTTACCTCAATATACTATAAAAATATGTATAGAAAATGGATTAACTGCAGTGGAATTTGTATTTATTCACATTAGAGAATTCATGAGAATACTTTTTTCACTTAAGCATACTATTCCTAAGACTTATAGCGTTAATCTGCCAGTTAGCTAAATAGATAACATTGAACTATAGTTAAATATTTAGCTAATCGGCGAAGTATAACATTCTTGTCCTCAGCCTGGGGCAAGAAACGTGCTTCCTTAATCAAAAAAAGCCGCTAAATTAGCGACTTTTAATCAAACAATTTTCTTTTCCTAAACCCTTTCCTTTGTATTTAATCTAACATGTGCGTTTTTTAATGAACAGTTGTATCTGATAATCCCACTGCAATATTCCAGTCACAATAATGTTATGAAGAACAAAATCTGGACACACATCGTATTCCGTCTTTGCCCTTTCAAGTAAATTTTGTAATACAGCATTCTTATTCTCTTCGGTACAGTTTGCACACAGATAGTCCCCTTCTGGTAGCACAGTTAACCCCTCTAAAGACGGATATTTCAAGCAAACAGCAAATAACCGTGTTATTCCTTCAGTCGTGAACATTCCCGCCATATCTTCAAACAGAAATTGTGAATGCACAGAAGTCTCAATTTGTTGATAGAAATGTCTGTGATAGTCCCATAAATTCTTAAGTGTGGGGCTTTCCATTTTATTCGAAAGCATAATTACCCTTTCCTCTATGTTTCTGACAAAGTAATTTTCACTTTGACTATAACCGTTGTGGAACTTATTTTCATAATGTAGATAGGCACGTTTAATTTTCGATTTTGCATACTGCAGACGAGCAATTTTATCGTCTGCTCTTTTTTCTGCCTGTTTTAGAAATTCAATTACTTTAGAGAGATCATTCTGCTGCAATATATCTTTAATATCCATTAAAGTAAGATCCATTGCTTTGAGCAGTTCAATGGTTTGCAGCTTTACGAGCTCCTGCTCGGAATAGTATCGATATCCCGACAATTCATCTTTATGGCATGGCTTGACTAATCCAATACGATCATAGTGCCGCAAGGTCTCACTGGTCGTCTCTACGATTTCTGCTGCTTGCTTAATTGTAAAATAGTTGTTCATATCTACCCTCTTGACCTTTTTGTAACACAAAAGTTTATGATGATTAAAACATATGCGACTGATAAACGCAACGAAATACAAAAATGGATTTATTACTTTTTCAAGATGATTATGTTCAACTCTAATACTTTGTTGCATATCGCAATTTTTTTGCAGAGCAGCTTAGGTTTGGTATTCGTAGGACTGGCTATATTAAAAAGAAAAATGATTTAACGAAGGAGCATTTTATAATGAAAAGTACTGCAAAAAAATTACTAACTACTATAGGCATATTGGTGACACTATTGATAGCATTGGCAGGATGCTCCTCCCACTCCACTTCCATGGAGAAAAAAAATTACATCATCCCTGCCCAAAAGATTGATACCTTAACAATTGATGCAAAGGACAAAAAAATAACTATTCTCCAATCTAAAGATGAACAAATTCATATTGTTTACTATGAAAGTGAGAAAGATTTTTACAAGATTGATCTATCTGACGATAAAGAACTGTCAATGGTAAGTGACAGTAATAAGGAATGGAACGACTATATCGGAGGAAAAGACTCGCAAGTAACCAGAACTATTCAGGTATGGATACCTGATGCAACTTTAAAAAATTTGACATTAAAAACATCAAATGAAAATATTGTATTACCAACAATCGCGTTTTTAGGGACAGTGGAAGTAAACATAAATAACGGAAATATCCAACTGGACAAATTGAATGTAGGGACGGCTATAACCCTTGAAACAAAAAACGGAAATATTAGCGGTTCTATTCTAGGGCCATATGATGATTTCGCGATCTTAAGCAAGGTAAAGAAAGGAGATAGCAATTTGCCTGCCAATAAAGAGAATGGTTCAAAAAAATTATCTGCTTATACAAATAACGGCGATATTACCTTACAATTTTCTGAGTAGCCAGTAGTTAAATATTAGCTCGTATGAAGTCAGATACAATATTGAAAGGGATAACCCCTGTTTCACTTTTGAAACTTCTGGTCCTACCTCTTCGACTATTCCACCGGCCTATAACCGATAAAATATCCGTCTTGTAATGGAAAATCACCTTGATAAAGTTGTTGATCCGACCCGTAAATCGATTATCTTATGATGTACCCGAAGGCCAAAATATATAAGCTTGATAGTGAATTCCATCAAAATAAGGTATAAGCCGCATTACAGCGGCTTATACCTTCATGATTTTGTTTGACTGTTTTGAACCATCCTTTGGAACTCAATGTATCCGATGCATATAAAAAGTACTACTATCGATATAATTAATATAATACCGTATATTGGATATTCAAACTATCCTGCCAGTTAGCTTAATGAAGCATCGTCAGTCTAATCGGGTTTTCATCTGTTTCATTTAAGGTTTCATTTAAGATCAACGAATTGGGATACGATTTAAGAAATGTTGATTCATCTACTTTTAAAAAAAACTCGCCTTCAAAAATTAGTTGATTCGTATTAGGCCCGATTTGATCTAAATTTCTTGCTATCTCCGATTCCTTAAAGATACTTTGTTTATCTGCTCGCAAGAACATGCCATGAGGTGTATATAGTTGACTATAATACCCTTTTGCGATTTTTGATTCTACGGATTCTACGTTTTTTACTGATTCTACGGATTTTACGTTATTTGTTGAAAAATTAGTGTTAACAGGATTTTCAACTGCCTTATTTACGGTTTCCATTTCTGGATAGGTGTCTGCTTTTGAATTTGATATTAATGCCACTCCTGAAATAATAGTCACTGCAAAGGCTATTAAATATATTTTTTTAAACATATTATCCCGCCCTTTCTATACCAATAAATTATTTCCTACTTCAAAACATTATATTCACTTAAATGTTGAACGAATGGATAAGGTCCGTAAAGGAAAAGATCAAACTAAAAAATGTATTATTTTCCTTATTTTATTATACTACCTTTTAAAGTGCATGTGAACATCAGTTTACTATAATATTAATTTCCTTACGCAATAATCTCCAATTCTCCTCTATGTAATATTATGTTCTAATAAGTCTTTTAATGTGTAGTCTACATGGACACAGATCAATCCACTTACAAAGAGTAGCCGAAGTATGGTGAAATTATTGAAGAGCAGGTGCTTCGGTATCCTGTCCTTTGTTAAACTATTCTCCCTCTATGAGGAATCACTTTTCTCTTGAATGCTCGTAATATCTTAGGTTTCTGATTTTATTCGTTCAGTGCAGACGACTTCATGGTGGAATCAAGTTGAAATCGAAGAAAATGTTGGGACGAGGAAAAGCGCAAAAGAACATCTCCTTAACCACAGTCTGAAGAAAGTGGTTACCTAGGAAAAGTATGGTTGCACTTATGTATCTCCACATTCCTCATGGAGGTCAACCCTCCCAAGTCTCACAGTCCACGCTCTCACATTCCTTCATTCAACCTGTCCATGAGGTGGAGGTCAGATATGCTGCCCGACAGGATCTTCGTCCGTATGATAGTTTCGTTCCGACTCATCCGTGCTTCAGTTGTCTGTATCTCACTGTTTTGGTTCGAACGCTAATGAACTACTATTTCGTTATGCTGCCGTACTTAAAACATTGAATTGAGGGATATCCTCCCGTTAGTTTAATAAAAAGAACGCTCCCGCGCCTTCGCTTGGGCTGCGTCCTCCTCATTATATTCCATTTCCAATTACCTATTAAAGAACGTACGCGGGTAGCACACCATCAACATATTAACAAAATTAAATATCCTCGTCGAATAACCAGTTTAAATCAACATTAATTTCTTTCCTTAATTCTTTTAGAGTTTCGGCAGAGGGTTTAGTCTTTCCCTGCTCAATTTCACTAAGTCGGCCTTGTGAGATCATCTTCCCCCATATAAAAAAAAGATAAAGCCGCCCTGTATTTTCAGGACGGCTCTAGATGTCAGTGTTGCTGTTCCACACTCATTTTTTTCTTAAGCTTTTCAAAACACAACTTTATTGCAATTTTGTTACTCAAAACAATACTTTAATGTTCAGAACGACACATTAATGTAATTAGTCAATGTTCAGTGACATTATAGTTGGTGTCTGAAAAAACCAGTAAAATTAAGTGATTTTCTTATTTTACCTCTAATTAATTTCACAATATAGTTGGTGTCTAAGAAAAACACATAAAATACTTGATGACATTAAAGTTTGTGTCTGATTTTTACATTAGAGTTGGTTCCTAATACTTATTTGCAACTACCAATTTTACTTTTCCGTGGTTGCATAATGTTTTGAAATATTGCAAACTCTTGTTGGCAGTAGGTGTTTCCTTTTTACATCATAAGATACTTTCTCTTAATAAATATCCATGTATAGAACCTCGTTCAATCATGAAATCAAGAATCGGAATAATCTTGTTTTTCAATCTTATTTCTTCTTTAATTTTTTGTCTATTAATGAAAATATATTTTCTCAAAAACATTTCCAAATAGTATAAGGTATTTGATTCTAAATCATCAAGGTTTAAAAACTTGTTATTCGATACAATTGTATGAAGCCACTCAATACCTTCATCTTTAAAATTGCTTCCGATTGAATTCGAAATTTTGACAATAGAATACAATACAGATGGAATATTTCCAATTTCTTTAGAAGCGCTAGTATAGAGAGTCAAATTTTCCTTCTTTAAGCTATGCCACTCTTCAATTCCTTCACGCCACCAACGCCATGCGAATTAGTAATTTATTATGATTTCTGTTAAATGATAGCCACGTGGATTTGAACATAGTTCTTTTATTTTAGGATACAGGTTATCCCAAATATGCCAAAATTGTTCATGACGGTTTAGGTTATCTTCCGCCAATACTAATTCTTCAATAATTGAAGCCGTTTCTTCTGTTGAAGAAAACGAATCAACAAATGGTTTTAGAAACACATCAATTTCACTTTTTTCTCTTTGTAAAATGAAATAAGCAAATTTTTTGAAAATATGATTGCGTAACAAGTATATGTTAGAGTTGTCCCCCGAATCATCTTTGTAACTTCTTCTGTCTTTTAATAACTGTGAAGCTAATGAAGGCAACGATTTCGTATAAATGTCTAAGTGTATTTTATCTTTCGTCTCCGAAGGAATTAATTGAAGAACTATTTCCAAGTCATGAATATCAAGTGAGGCAATATCATTTATATCAAATGATATATTTTCAAAAGTGAAATCGTCATCTATCTTGCCTAACCTTTCAAAAATTGAACTTTTAGAAATTTGTCCCCAACCTTTTTCTTTCCTTATTTCAGCAATGATATTTTTATAAATAGGTTTGAATTTTATATAACCAAACAAAATTGATTGTGCAACTTTTGAATCCCGTTCCCATAAATTTGATTTGTGAATTGATTCAATAACGTAGTCACATATTCTCTTGTAATGCCCAATTGGTGTTTCATCTAAAAGTGCCAAAACCATTATCGAAACATAATCTTCTGTTTCTTCTGGATTTTCAATTACTAATGCTGGAATTGCATGGACAGCTGCTTCAACTCCGTCACTTATTTGATAACCGTAATCATCTGCAAAAAGATTAGATATTGTTGCAAGAACTATTTCTTTGCAAAAAGCCTTATCTTCTTTTGATAGTTTGTCACTGTGCTCACGTAATAATTTAGAACACGAAAACGCAGGTATGGAATATTCAAACATACCCATTCCGTCTCGTCCCTCTTTCAATTCTTCAACAAGTTGTTTTGTCTCGGATAATGCTAAAAGAGGATTGTTGTCATATTCCTCTTGTTTTGTGGTTTTAGTTTGATTTCTTGCACCAGCCAAAAAATCTGCCCACACTCTTAGCGAAGAATATTTAAAAACATCTTGGTATTGATTTAAGGCTTCTTCACTTTCCTTTTTAAGTTCATCAGAAAGCTCTATGGGACTAAATTCTATTTGTAAATGGTCGTCGTCATGTTGTGATACTTTTGGTTCTAAATTTCGTCTGTCCATTCTTGCCATCAAAATTCCGTAAGATTTACTTGCTAAGGTGTTTGATTTGTGTTGGTCAATTATCCCATACAATTTTTTGATGAATTCAGTATTTTGTTCCTCTGTAAAACCTTTTACGCCAAAAAGCTGATAATTTAAAAACAGTGATTCTAAATTTGAGTTTCTATGTTTATCCTCGCAAGTTTTCAATCTTTCATCTGTGTATAAAATATCTTTAATTTTATCCATTCCATATCCTATTGAATATAGCGATTTTGCTTGAAATTCATTTGTGCACCTGAAAGTGTCCAAATGAAAGAATTCTATTGTTTTGAATAAAATTAAAGCGACATCATAAAACTTATCAGGATTTGCAAGCACAACGCTACATACTAGCGTGGGTTATTGCAGATATTAATCCCCAAACTTTACTATCAGTTGCACGTGTTTCACGCATATTTTGTTTCCTGGTTACTATCAAAATAAAACATGAACTGCTTATTTTTTGCGTGATAATACATCTATTGTTTTTTCAACTTCTTTCACGCCTTCTTCATCCATACAACATTTTAAGACTATCGTTCCATCATTATTCCAACGTAAAGGTATTACATCGGTATCTATATTTACCTCGCCGTCCATATCATAGGAATTATATATTTCTTTAAGTGGAATTTTTGTCGGTTGGGAAAAGTCGAAAAAGAATGTACTTGAAGGGCAAGCCCAATAGCATCCATCAACTGCCAGAATATTATTTTGAGCACAGTATAAAACACTCGTCCAAATAAATGTTTCTTTATGTTCCTTAAAACTCTCGGCTGGGATGAAATGATGTGTACTTAAATCAGACAAATCTAAAACACTATAGCCATATAGCTCAGTCGAAAACAACAGATAATTCTTACCGTTGGAATGTTCAACCATTGAAAAAAAATCAACATGGTAGTCTATATTCTTTAACTCTGTTATTATATTTCCCCTTAGGTCCAACACGTCAGTTTTTGAAGCTCTTACATTGTATTCTGATACTTGGTGGCTATCATCATAGTAATAATATGTCTTAAGTATATGCTTCCCATCCGGCAACAGTCTTTCATTGATATCTTTGGACATAAACTTTTTATTAAAAATATATTCGAACTTTTTCTTATGCTCCTGATATTCATTTGTATAAGCAACATTAATTTCTGACATAATTTTCAACTCCAAATTTATTGTGTGTATTTATGTTCAGCGTATTTCAAAGAACTAATAATTATACGAACAGTTAGACCCCTAATTAATTTTCACAGGTATTCCGAGGTTCCCCGCATAACGTATTATTTACGAATTTCGTGAATATTCTACAATTAAATTATTCGCGAAGTGATTGAACTATCCTGCCCGTTAGCTTAATGAAGTGTCGTCAGTCCAATACTTTATTTTCTCAGTCTACAACTTTGTTTGCTGCTTCAACATAGAACTTTATTTTCATTTGACGGTTTATACATAAGTGAATTTTGAAATAGGATAAAGTTTCATTAATTAACCTATCATAAAAAAGCCCGATGATGTAAGACATCATCGGGACTTTTTTATGATATTTAATGGGCCTATTCAACTTCTAAGACCAACTATTTTGTAAAGGTACTGACATTATTGTCTGAACACTTTCATTAATGTCTGTTCACCAACTTTAATGTCACCAGACAAACAACTGTACTTTTACATCACCAAACCTACTCCACAGTAACACTCTTCGCCAAGTTACGTGGTTTATCCACATCATGACCCAGCGCAAGAGAAGCATAATAGGACAATAATTGCAGAGGCACTACGGACAAAGCTGCTGTCAGCATTGGAAGTGTTTTAGGAATCACGAACACTTGATCAACTGATCTAAGCAGGTCAGTTAAATGCTCTTGGTGCGTGATTGCCAGCACATCTGCGCCCCGAGCTTTCACTTCTTTGATGTTGCTGACGGTCTTCTCAAGTACAGCTTCCTGAGTTGCCAGGGCAATAACTGGAACGCCTTCTTCGATCAGAGCCAATGTACCGTGTTTCAATTCACCTGCAGCATAAGCTTCGGAGTGAATATAAGAAATTTCTTTCAGCTTCAAGGATCCTTCTTGAGCAACAGCGTAGTCTACGCCACGGCCGATGAAGAACAAGTTTTTGTGCTCAGAAATTTGTTCAGCATAACCTTTGATCGCTTCTTTTTGAGCTAGGATCTCTTCTACTTGCTCTGGTAGAGATTGCATAGCTGCAAGAATCTTAGTAACTTGTGCTTCGGTTTGTGTACCACGAACTTCAGCCAAGTAAAGAGCAAACAATCCAAATGCGATCAATTGTGAAGTGTAAGCTTTGGTCGAAGCTACTGCAATTTCTGGACCTGCCAAGGTTACAAACACATCATTTGCTTCGCGAGCGATAGAACTGCCCACAACGTTAGTGATCGCCAATACATGTGCCCCGTTAGCTTGTGCTTCACGCAGAGCTGCCAAAGTATCTGCAGTCTCACCGGATTGGCTGACTACGATAACCAAAGTTTCTGGAGTCACGATTGGTGAACGGTAACGATATTCCGAAGCGATATCATTCTCAACCGGAATACGAACCAAAGATTCGATCATAGTACGTCCTACCACACCAGCGTTGTATGCCGTTCCGCAAGCAACGACTTGAATGTTACGAATGTTCTTGATTTGTTCTTCAGTCATGTTCAGTTCAGGCAATACAACCTTGTTACCTTCGGCATTGATACGACCACGCATGGTGTCGCGGTAAGCCTTAGGTTGCTCGTGTATTTCTTTCAGCATGAAATGCTCGTAGCCGCCTTTTTCTGCGGTAACTGCATCCCAATCGACAGTAATCATTTCCCGAGAAATAAAATTGCCTTCAATCGTCATCAATTCGACAGCATCTCTTGTCAGCACAGCCATTTCGCCGTCGTTCAAAATATATACGTTACGGGTATATTCAAGCAGTGCCGGAATATCTGACCCGATAAAGTTTTCTCCTTCGCCAAGACCGATAATGAGCGGGCTAGCTTGACGCACAGCCACCAGTTTATCTGGTTCATATTCAGTCAGGACGCCTAATGCAAACGCACCGCGCATGAACGTAATCGCTTTTTGTACAGCCTTCACGATATCTCCGTCATATTCGCGAGCAATCAGATGTGAAATAACTTCTGTATCGGTTTCAGAGACAAAGTGGCATCCGCCAGCGATCAGCTCTTCTTTCAGATCCAGATAGTTTTCGACAATACCGTTGTGAACTACCGAGAACTTCATGCTGTTATCCGTATGTGGATGTGAATTCTCATCGGATGGTTTACCGTGAGTCGCCCAGCGTGTGTGTCCGATACCTGCGCTACCTGCCAGCGGGCTGTCTTCGAGCTTCGACTGCAGATTCGCCAAACGGCCTTGAGCTTTCACTACTTGCAGTCCTTCTTGGGTGAATACAGCAATACCAGCGGAATCATATCCACGATATTCCAATTTCTTCAAACCCTCAACCAAGATCCCCTGCGAATTCTGATTACCAATATATCCTACAATACCACACATTATAATTTCCCCCGTCCGAGTTATCGTAATGTGGCGGCATAAGGAAAGAAACGTGCCGTGCGGCATGTTTTTGAGAAAAAGCAAATATTCTGTTGTATTTTAGGATCAACAAAATAAACTGTCACTTACATTCTAATGTTCATGAAATGCACAGCCTTCTCCTCTGCCGTGGCAGAAATAACGTGTTTCCTTCTGATGCGCGCACACATGAATAATATAATTTGTTGCACCCATGAAAACGTTGTGTGAAAGGTCGCCCTTTCATTTTCCGTATCCATTTACGGCTCTGGTGCATCACCGGGAGGTCCCCGCCGAACATTTCGAACACCTCCACCTCGTCAGCTTACGTCTGCCGTGATCCGTTCAAGCCATAGCCTACATAACAAGTAAGCAGCTTTCCCTTCTCCCCCGCGCTAGACCAAGCTCTGGCGCTTGCTATTGCTAACCTCACAATCCCCGCTTTCCTTCTAGAATGACACTTAATCTATTATATGCACCTTGTTGTACTTTGGCAATGGCGCATCAACCTAAATTTTACAAAAGCAGTTCAAACGATCCAATCCTAAAATAAAATAACACTGGTGCAACGAGTCCGAATCGCTCTCGCTCACTGCACCAGCCTTATAGTTAAGGTAATGGATTATACCAATTCGCGTTGAACTACTTCCACAATTTGATTCACATAAAGATCTAAATCTGCCTTATCCGGTCCCTCTGCCATAACGCGGATTAGAGATTCCGTACCTGACGGACGTACAAGCACACGGCCATTGTCACCTAGCTTACCTTCAACTTCAGCGATAGCCGCTTCTATAGCCGGGTTATTAGGGTAATTAGTCTTATCCTGTACACGAACATTAACCAGCACCTGCGGGTATTTAGTCATCATACTCTTAACTTCGCTAAGCTGTTTGCCTGTAGCCTTAAGCGTATCTACCAGCTGAATAGCTGTAAGAATACCATCACCAGTTGTATTGTAATCCAGGAAAATAACATGTCCAGACTGTTCTCCGCCTAGATTAAAGCCCCCACGACGCATTTCTTCCATAACATAACGATCCCCTACAGCTGTCTTAGCAGTATTCAGGGATAATTTCTCGGTAGCTTTATAGAATCCGATGTTACTCATAACAGTTGATACAATCGTGCTATCCTTCAGCTTACCTGCACGGTTCATGGCATCACCACAAATACAAAGGATAAAGTCGCCATCGACTTCATCACCGTTATTATCAATAGCGATCAGGCGGTCAGCATCTCCGTCAAAAGCAAGTCCCAAATCGGCTCCATGACGCAAGACTTCTTCACGCAAAGTCTCTGGATGTGTCGAACCAAATCCATCATTAATATTCAATCCATCTGGCTCAGCCCCGATAGAAATAACCTCAGCGCCAAGCTCTCTGAACAGTCTTGGAGCAAGCTCATACGCTGCGCCATGCGCACAGTCCAGTACAACCTTGATTCCCTTAAAGTCCTGAGAAATGGTAGTTTTCAAATACTCCAGATAAAGATACTTAGCATCATTATCTACGGTAACCATACCTAAACCCGAACCGATAGGACGTGGCAATTCATCTACCTCAGCATCCATAAGCTCTTCAATGCGCAGTTCAGTTTCATCTGTAAGCTTGAAGCCATCCCCACCAAAGAACTTAATGCCGTTATCCTCTACAGGATTGTGAGAAGCTGAAATCATGACGCCTGCGTCTGCTTTTAACAATCTCGTAATATAAGCAACAGCAGGGGTACTCACTACGCCTATACGGATTACATCGGCTCCAATAGACAATAAGCCCGCTATCAGCGCGGATTCCAATAAAGGACCGGAAATACGTGTATCCATTCCGATAACAACCTTCGGTTTATCCAAGTTACCCGCTAGTACATATCCTCCACAACGGCCAATACTATAAGCCATTTCTGCAGTCAATTCACGGTTTGCTACTCCCCGCACACCGTCAGTTCCAAAATACTTCCCCATTATTTTTCTCCTTTGAATACGCTACGTTAGCTTAATGTACTATCATATGAATTGCATACTATTTTGGTGTACCTCTGGGCTCAAAAGATTACGTCCCGCCTGTACCTACAGGATTCTCGGAATTCGTACTTGTGTTAGCTGTGCCGTTATTCTCCGGATTGCTATCCGTCGGGACAGGCGTTGGTGTTGCTCCACCAGCCTCTCCACTATGCGTGGGCTTCTCCGTAGGTTCCACATCGCCTATAACAGGTTCAGAACTCGGCTCAGGAGTAGTCACACCCCCCGTATCTGGATGAGGCGTAGGGACTGGTGCTGCAGGCGATAGCAGCTGCACGGTCACAGTAAGTGGCACCCCTGCATTGGCTAGTGCGATGAACTTGGGTAATGATACCCGCAAAGAAACCTCGTGAGTTCCAGCTGAAAGTCCGCTAACATCAGCCACAACCCCTATATTTTTCTTATCTAGTTGATCAAGTAAAGCAGGTGCACCCTTTAAGGTAAGCGCAATTTCCTTGCTTGAAGGATCAACAATACTTCCTTCCAAATCATCCCCCACGCCTTGGAGCTTGATGGGTACCGCCTCAATGGTCCGCTCAGCAATTTCTGAGATGGTTAATGAAACATTCACAGCTTCTGGCATAACTTTCTCCGTTCCAGCCGGTGCCTTCAGATCCACCTTTACTTGTTTCGTCCCCGCAGAATCTATTGCACTAAGGTCGACTGTAGCTTCATAAGCAGATAAAGCTTTTAAAGCCTCTGCTTGTCCATACACTACGACCGTTTCTTGCTCAGGGGTCACTTTGGATAATACGAGTGAATCTGGAAGTTGCCCAGTAAAGCCAATCTCCAGCGGCACACTCTTAAAAGGTAAAGTAATCGGCAATTCCACAGATACAGTAGAAGGCTCAATTACAGCATTTTTAATTTCATTTCCATTATTATCATAAGCGTGTAGCTTCAGCTTTTTTTCTACAAAGGTTTCGTTCTCACCGTTAAGCTCAATAGTCCCTTGTATCTTGGCTACCTTGCTTAGTTCATTATCCGCAAGTGTCACTTTTACAGTATCTGTAGGCTGCAAGACAGGCGTGCCTATTTGATAGCCCGCTGCAGGTTTTCCCTTTGTAACCAATGTTATGGGAAAAGACTTCGTGTTTCGCGGTTCTACATGTACAGTAACCTCTTTAGGATTCATTCTTACCAGAGATACACCTTTGGGTAATTTATAGTAAAGTGGCAACGTGGTATCCCCAGGTTCAACCTTACTCAGATCAAGCATCACTTTATAGTCATCCGAGAACTGAAAGGAGATATCGGAATTTTTACCCGCTACCTCCAGACTGACACTATCGACAGCCAAGGGTTCAAGGACATATTTGTCCTCGTCAAGGCCGGTCACTTCAATCTTCACATTCTCAATAGTTTTTGTTTTAATATCCACTGTTGTCTGTCCAGAAGGCGCAGTATCGACATGAACCATCGTAAACAAAATGATCCCAAACACAAGGGCCAGAATCTTATTGAAATTGTTATTATTCATCCACTTATCCATGATTCTTGTCCCCCTTCCGTTTCCAGAAAGTTGAACCCTTCTCCTTCAGCGATGAACTTACACTAAGCTCTTGATGGAGCTTCGATATCATGGATTCTTCCTTAATGTCTCTAACGATCTGGCCATTGATGGCAAGGGAAATCTGCCCTGTCTCCTCCGAGACAATGACAGACACCGAGTCTGCAACCTCACTTATTCCTATAGCAGCCCGATGCCGGGTTCCCAGTTCTTTGCTGATAAAAGGATTCTCGGACAAAGGCAAGTAACAAGCAGCCGCAGCAATCTGATTTCCCTGCATAATAAGGGCTCCGTCATGCAAAGGTGTATTGGGAATGAAGATGTTAATAAGCAATTCGGAGCTGACCAGGGAACGCATGGGTATACCTGACTCTGTATATTCGTTTAGCCCCGTCTCCCGCTCAAAAACGATTAACGCCCCTATTTTTCTGCGAGATAAATAATTCACGGCTTTAATCACTTCGCCGATTAACTTACTGATCTCTTCGTCACTTTCTCCAGCTCGTCCGAAAAATCTGCCCCGTCCAAGCTGCTCCAGTCCCCTTCGTAGTTCCGGCTGAAAAATGATAAAGACAGCTAGGACCCCGAAAGTAAACATTTGATTCATTAGCCATTTAAGTGTATACAAGTCCAAGATTGTGCTTACCGCCCAAATCAAGACCAGAACCAGTATCCCTTTTAAAAGCTGAATCGCCCGCGTCCCGCGTACCATATTAAGCACTTTATAAATAATGTAACTGACGATTAGGATATCAATTATATCTTTAATGGAATCTTTCCATGTTAGCTCAGTAAAATAACTCATTGCCTAAAACCCCCGTCATTTCAAATTAGCTGGGTTTATGTAAAATGTCTGTTAGCTCTGTATCATATCTAGGTTATAACGTTCGGGCTTCAGTTGCAAGTTTAGTCCCTCAATCCTTTCCGAAACCACCCAATTTAAGGAAACAAAAAAGCGCCATCTTTCCGGAAAAAGAGGCGCTAATTAATATTCCTGCTCAAGGTAACCACTGCCCGCATTAACGGTAGGCAACTTCAGAGAACATGTTCGTCACTTTATACCAGAACCAGCTTACTGCCTGGTCTATGCTTTTGACTTGCCCAGAAATATGAGCTGTTGAAGCCTGATATAGAGATCCGTCAATGACTGTCACGTTGCCGTTCACTTCTCCATATACCTGTGCTTTACCGTTCTCTATGGTAAGGTCCCCGGTAATTATTTTGCCGGAAGGTACAATTACAGTATCCCCTTTGATGACCACTTGATCCAAATCAACACCTCTAACTACAAGTTGTCTGTCTGGACTCCAAAAAGTTACGGTGCTCATCAGCATAACGACAAGGAATAGAGATGCCGCTGTAAGTGCAGGGTGCCTCTTGATCCAGGTAATAAAGGCTTTTTCTTTCTTAGTCTTTGGCAATGAACTCATTATCCGGCTCACAAGATCATCTGAAGCTACAGGATTCTGATGCATTAGGGAGAACATCAACATATCTGTCTGTTCCAATTCTTTAAACTTTGCACGGCAATCTGGACAGGATAGAAGATGCTCCTTCAATTCCCTCTGCTGCTGTTCGGGCAAGTCGTCATCCAAGTAGTCATGCATCATAGAGACGGCCAGTTTGCATTCCATAGGAGCCAATCCTTTCATGAGTGCTATTTAATTATCCTAAGACAAAGGGTCAGGACACATAAGACTTGCTTAACTTACATACGTCGCTCTCGAAAAGATGTTTCATAAATAAAATCTATTTTTACATTTTTGGGCCTAATTTTTTACGCAAAAATTCACGGCCTCGGTGTACACGCGTCTTAATCGTGGTCACGGGCATATCCAGGACATCACTAATCTCCTGAAGGGACAGATCCTGCAGGTATCTCAGAATCATCACCGACCTGTATTTCACAGGCAAACTGTCAATCGCTTCATAGATTAGCCCCTGCGTCTCAGAGAGCAATAGTTCGGTCTCAGGTGTCACATTGTCGCTCGGAATCAACGAATAGCCATCAAGGCCCTCCTGATCGTTCATTTCAGCATCCAGCGAATAGGTTGGTTTTCGTTTACGCAATCTATCAATACAGAGGTTCGTTCCAATCCGGTAAATCCATGTGGAGAACTTCTGTTTATCATCATAACGATCCAAATTCCTATACACACGCAAAAAGGTCTCCTGAACAATATCCTCCGCCTCATGGCGATTGTTCAACATCCTGTAAGCTAAATGATATATTTTGTCTTTATATAGTTCCACAAGCTCGGCAAATGCCCTTTGGTCGCCCTTCAAGGCGAGCTTTGTCAATCTGCCTTCCAAATTCTCCACCTGTTAACTCCCCCAGACTTGCCGCCCTTGGTATTTCTTCGCAAATATCCACGGTACAAGCAATTAAATCGTAATTCAAGTTTGTGTAAAAATCAAGGATTGTATTGTAACCTTCTATGTAAACTGAGTTAAAAACTGGACAAGTTGGTATAGGCGATTAAGTGCAGCTCCGAGAAATATTTGGACTTCCGGTCGCTGTTATCCTCACATTTCCTGATTATAAACCGCATATAGCGGTCGAAATCTGAGGATAAAGGCGAACGCTGGCGCTCCTACAGTTCCAAATATCCTCTACGCTGCTCCATCACCGAAGTAATAAGTGCCACGTTAATTACCTCCGATTACATCTCGGTTACTTGGGTAGGGTAATAAAGAAATATCGGGTATGACTCTCCAATATTTAGGAACAAATAAAGTTCACAGCAGCAATATACAGTTTATGATCACAACAACTTGTATTAGGCAAAAAAAGTCCGCCCCAAATAGGGCGGACTTTTTGTTGTTAAGACTATATCAGCCGGTATTCCGAAGACCGGCGGCAATGCCGTTGATGGTAAGCAATACTTCGCGAAGCAGCTCGCTATCATCTCCATCAATTTCACGGAGCGCTCTAAGCTCAGATAGCAATTGAACCTGCAGGTAGCTAAGCGGATCAACGTATGGATTGCGGAGTCTGATCGACTCTTGAATCACAGGAACGTTATCCAGAATATCCTGCTGGCCTGTAATCTTCAGGATTAGCTCAGAGGTCAAATTAAACTCATCTTCAATCTGGCCAAAGATCCGTTGACGTGCTTCCTCGTTCTTGCCCATGCTGGCGTATTCCTTAGCAATGATCAAGTCCGCTTTTGAAATAGCCATTTGCAGCGTATCTATCAGTGTAGTAAAGAATGAGAAGTTCTCATACATATGTTGCATTATCTTCAGATTCTCTTCCTTACCCTCATAGAAACTCTGCAGTCCGGTTCCAGCAGCGTACCAGGCTGGGAGCAAATAACGGCTTTGTGTCCATGCAAATACCCAAGGAATTGCGCGCAGATCTTCAAAACGATCGCTGTTCTTCCGTTTGGAAGGACGGGAACCGATATTAAGCTCTCCTACCTCAGGCAGAGGTGTTGATTCTTTGAAATAAGTCAGGAAATCCGGATCACGGAAGATCAAATCCTGATATTTGTTCAGCGAGACCTCAGAAATACGGGCAACAATCTCTTCCCATTTCTCTTCATAAAGATCGGCTTGTGGCACTCTCGCACTAATTGCTGCTGTTACAAGCGCAGATGTCGCTTGCTCCAGACTGCGGTAAGCAATTCCTTGCATGGAGTAACGGGAGGAGATTACTTCTCCCTGCTCGGTAATCTTAATCCCGCCGCCAATTGTCGAAGCAGGCTGAGCAAGAATACTGCGGTTAAGTGGCATACCCCCGCGGCCGAGCGCTCCACCACGACCATGGAAGAACTTCAGCTTGATTCCGAACTTATCCGCTGTCGCTGTAATTTCTTTTAGGGCAACACGCAGTTCCCAGTTAGCAGTAACCACGCCGCCATCTTTATTACTATCTGAATATCCAAGCATGATTTCCTGCAAATCATTCATTGCTCTTACCGCATCACGGTAGATCGGCATATTGAGCAGTGTGTTCATAATTTGCGGTGCTTCATGCAAGTCATCAATCGTTTCAAAAAGTGGCACAGCTTGCAGGGTACATACAACTGTACCGTCGTTATCCTTGCGGAATAGTCCTACCTCTTTGGCGAAGACCATAACCTCCAGAATGTCACTCGCAGCTTCAGCCATACTGATCAGATAACTGGTGATACATTGTTTGCCGTACTCTTCCTGCGATGCGAAGATCGTCCGGTAAACAGCCAGACACTCCTCTGTACTTTCAGTATACGTCTGGTAAGAAGAGGTCAACGGACGTGGATCATTCAGCAATTTCTCCAGCAGATCAATCTTCTCAATCTCCGTCAATTTAGAGTAATCCGGCGAAATGTTCATCTTCGCCAAAATTTCTGTCATGGCATTCTCATGTTCTTGACTGTGTTGACGCACGTCAAGAGTTGCCGTATGGAATCCGAACAGCTCCACTTGGCGGATTAGCTTTTTAATATAAGTATCGGCCACATAGTCGGCGTAGTGATGCCGTAGACTGCGGTCAATGACATTCAAATCATCTATGAACTCCTCAGGTGTAGCATAACGCTCAGGAGTATCTTTTTTCTCATCATCCAAAACATTTTGTGTCTTAGAGATCATGTAGCTAAGTTTAATACGGTAAGGTTCATTGTCATTGCGCCATTCTTCCATCTTGCCTAGGTTAATGATCTGACGATCAGCTTCGATGGATTCTACGAGCTCAGGCGTCACTTTAACAATACTTGTGCTAAAGCTTAGATATTTCATGAGTTCACGCATAATACGCTGATATTCACGAATGGCCAGCTTGCGCTGCATGCGTAAAGTCTGCGCAGTGACTGTTGAGGTTACCGATGGATTACCATCACGGTCTCCGCCAATCCATGATCCAAAACGCAAGTAGGTTGGCACATGCCAATTCTGTCCTGGATAATATTTGCTCAGACAGCGTTCAAGCTCTTGATACACGTCGGGCAATACATGGAAAATCGTCTCATGGAAATAATACATTCCATTACGCACTTCATCGAGTACTGTAGGCTTGCGGTCACGCAGCTCATCCGTTTGCCAAAGCGTAATCACTTCATTCAATAACTTCTCGCGAAGCTGTTCACGTTCACGGAAAGTTAAGGTAGGGTTATCAAGACCCATAACATCATCGGATATCCGTTTATGAATATCGAGAATCGCACGGCGCATAGCTTCCGTTGGATGTGCCGTCATTACAAGTTCCAGAGACAATCCTTCAATAATCTCGTTGACTTCCTCATGAGAGAAATCACGTTCACGAAGCTCTTGAATAGCGCTTTCTATAGAACCGGGTTGTACTGTCTCCCCAGCTGAACGTTCATAGTCACGTTTACGGCGAATCCGGTGGTTCTGTTCGGCAATATTCACCAATTGAAAATAAATGGCGAACGCTCTTATTACCTGATGACGGTTCTCCGGATCCAAAGAATTGATTAACTCCTTAAATTCACTATGCAGTTCAGGTAAAAATAGTGAGCGTAGCGATTTACTGGTCTCGCGGATCTTCTCCACGATCTCTAGCAGTTCGTTACCGCCTTGGTGAACCAAGACCTCTCCTAAAATGTTCCCCAAGAACCGTACGTCCCGTCGCAGCAGATTGTTAGAGTTGCTTTTGCTGACGGTAGTCGTAAGTTCGGTCATGCTGCTCCCCCCATTCTCTTCCGGATCAATGTGTTAAGTTTGTCTGTCTAAATATCGTCTATTAAAGCTTCCTCATATCATACAATAAAACCGTTTGAAAATCTGCAACTTTTTTGTGCTGTAAAGCGACACAGCACCTAAGATTATACACCAATTTCTGAATTTATACAGTCCTTATATTTTATGTATTCTTTCATATATATAATGGCTCTATCGTATATTCTCTATGTATGCTTATATTCGGATTGTACGGAGCTGATCTATGAACAGTCCAATTAAAGGAGAATAATGGCGATCACGGTTATACGAATAATAAATATGTCTTTCAAAATTATAATCCGGAATGGCTCGCATTAGCAATCTTCCTCTGGCTACCTCGTCCTCCACAGCAAGTCGTGAAATAAATGAAACATGTTGTCCACTCATGAGCGATTGCTTAATTGCCTCCAGTGAATCGAGTAAAATATGCGGTTTTGATTCTTTTCCCTCTCGTTCAAACCATTTATCCGTCAACTGGCGTGTGCTTGATTCCTTGTCATGTAAAATAAAGCTGGCTGAAGCAATCATCGCCGAGTTTAAATTAGAAAATCCGGCAAAATCATGTGTAGGTGCAAAAACAAGGACAAGCTCATCCTCACATAAGGCTTGAGTATGCAGATCAGGCAGATAAAAAGATTCCGTAGACAAGATACCAAGATCAATCTCATGGCTGGCAAGCATTTCTTTGATCACCGGTGAAGGCTTAACCGATAAAGAAATGGTAATCCCCGGATGCTGTTCGCCAAACTGCCCCAATATTTGTGGAAGAATATAAGTAGCTGGAACATAACTGGCGCCAATTTTCAGCGTCCCCCGACCTGCCTGACTGAACTCTTTTACCACCCGCTCCGCTTCCGCAGCAAGCGCATTGATTTTGATCGCATAATGAAGAAAAGCTTTGCCACTCTCCGTAAGAATCATTTTATCCATTCTGGATTCAAATAACTTCTCCCCCAATTGCTGCTCTAAATTCTTCAAATGATACGTAACGGTGGGCTGCTTTAGTCCGAGTTTATCTGCTACCGTGGTAATTTTTTTATGTTTATTCAGCAGTTCTACAATTTCCAGCTTCATTAGATTAAGGTTCATTCTCTTCCACTCCCTCGCCTTTTCCTAAACGGTAACATAGAAGAATTCTATGAATGTTAAAATAAATCGGCAAAAAAGTTAATATCACAGTTACATTCAGCAAATATAGCGGGAATTCTTTACCTTTACACTAAGAACAAGCTTAAGAACAGGCAGGTAGATAGAATGAAGGAAATTACAATCCACAGATTGGAAAAGAAATTCGGAGATGTGCATGCCTTGAAGGCTGCAGATCTGAAGATTCCCGCTGGAAGCTTTACGACATTACTCGGTCCTTCAGGTTGTGGAAAGACGACACTACTCCGTCTGATTGCTGGGCTGGAAACACCGGATGCAGGAGAAATTCTGATCGATGATGAGTTTATTTTTTCAGGCAACAAAAGAATTAGCCACCCCATTCATCGCCGTAACTTTGGCATGGTTTTTCAAGATTTCGCCCTCTGGCCGCATCTGACTGTGTTCGAGAATGTAGCCTTCGGCCTTCGAGCTTCCAAACAAAAAAAGAATTTACGGGTTCGGGTGCAGGAGGCGCTTCGATCGGTCAAGCTGGAGGGGCTGGAGCTGCGTTTTCCACATCAGTTGTCTGGTGGACAACAGCAGCGGGTTGCTTTTGCCAGAGCCGTAGTCATGCGCCCTCAGCTTGTATTATTCGATGAGCCCTTAAGTGCGCTGGATGCGGTCTTGCGAGATGAAATGAGGCTGGAGTTAATCTCCTTGGTAAAAAACATGGGCATTACAGCCCTGTATGTGACGCATGATCAAACCGAAGCGATGTCTATGTCAGATGAAGTAGTTGTAATGCAAGGTGGTACTATTTTACAAAGTGGATCTCCTGAGGACATTTATCGTAAACCGAGTCATCCTTTTGTAGCCCACTTTATTGGTAAATCCAACTGGATCGTTCCGGATAAACAGATGCTGCGTCCAGAACATTTACGCTGGTCTCAGGAGAATGCTTCCTCTCTTCTTTTTACAGGGACTATTCAGCATGTGAGTTATATGGGGGATCGCTATGAGATCATTCTGGACATGGAGCACAATGGGACTTGGACCGCTTATCATGAGCGGCGCCTACCTGTAGGGGAAAAGATTCAGCTGTACGCTTCAGAGCACCAAATCCATCATCTGAATTAAGCGTCCACTGCATGGAATGGCTCTATATGATGCTGTTCCATGCAGCAAGATGCACACAACAATATTAGGGAGGCAATAACATTGAATCAAATGAAAAAGACAAAAGGGTTAAGTTCACTTCTTCTAACAACTGCACTTGGTATTACTTTAGTGGGCTGCGGCTCCTCGAACACCCCTGCGGCTAACGCAAGCAACAACCAAACCGATACTGCGGCGGCGACGCAAACTGAAGCCCCACAACCAACAGAAAAGACACTAAGCGGCAATCTTGTCGTTTACAGTGCAGGCCCTGAAGGCTTAGCTAATAAAATCAAAGACGGCTTTGAAGCCAAAACTGGCGTTAAGGTTGAAATGTTCCAAGGCACTACAGGAAAAATACTTGCCCGCATGGAAGCAGAAAAATCCAATCCGGTCGTTGATGTTGTTGTCCTCGCCTCTCTTCCGTCCATGCAAGGAATGAAAAACGACGGATTATTACTTCCATATAAAGAAGCGATTAACGCAGACAAGCTGGTTAGCGATTGGTCAGATATAGATGAAGGTAACTATTTCAGTTACAGTGCATCCGCACTCGGTATTGTCTACAATACTAAAAAAGTAAGCTCACCGCCGACCTCCTGGGATGACCTCAGCAAAGCGGAATGGAAGGGTGCAGTCAATATCCCTGATCCTTCACTTTCCGGCTCGGCTCTTGATTTCATGACTGGGTATTTAAGTGCTAAGGGGGACAGTGGCTGGGAACTTTTTAAACAATATAAAAGCAATGAAGTAGCTATGGCAGGCGCCAATCAAGAGGCACTTGATCCGGTGATTACCGGTGCTAAATCCGTCGTTGCTGCTGGCGTAGATTACATGGCTTATAAAGCAAAAGCTGACGGAGAACCTGTGGATATCGTCTATCCTGCTGAAGGAACTGTAATCAGCCCTCGTCCGGCTGCGATCATTAAGACAAGCCCAAATGTAGATAACGCTAAGGCTTTTATCGACTACCTGCTCTCCGATGAAGCACAAGCCCTTGTTGCCAAAGCCTATTTGCTGCCAGGCAGAACTGACGTGAAGGCAGAAAATCGTGCCAATCTTGAAGAAATCAAAACATTTGATGTGAATTGGGAATGGATGAATGAGCACAGCGATGAAGTTTCCTCGACCTTCACACAAATTTTTAAATAAGCGTAATGAATACTAACTCTTTGCGCTCATTTAAATGGGTGAGCGGTGGACTGGCTTTATTTATACTAACCGTGATCGTGCTGCTGCCACTCCTGCTCATTTTCTGGACCAGTATTTATCCAGAGGAGCATCTCGACATAGCCGCACCACTACGAACCATTATGGGGAGCAATGACCTAGTAGAGGTGCTGCTGAATTCTATCGGGCTTGGGGTAAGCGTCATTCTGCTAACTACTTTGTTTGCGCTACCTCTAGCCTGGATTATGGCAAAAACCGACTTAGGGCGCCACAACTGGCTGGATGTCGTGCTGTTAATTCCATTTATGACGCCGCCTTACATTGGTTCTATGGGCTGGATGTTGTTTATGCAGACGGGTGGGTATATGGAGCAGTTTCTGCCCTCCTCCTCCGTGTTGACACCATATTTCTTTAGCTATGGGGGTATGGTGCTGATCATGAGCCTTCACCTGTTTCCCTTCCTGTACCTGCTGCTGCGCAATGCGCTTTTGCAGATCGGGGGCAATCTGGAGGAAGCAGCCTCTGTTCACGGCGCCCCCTTCTTTTACAGATTTAAAAGAGTGATTATTCCTTTACTGCTCTCTAGCTATGGGCTTGGAGCACTGCTCATCTTCGTCAAAACCATTGCTGAATTCGGTACCCCTGCGACCTTTGGCCGCAGGATCGGCTTTTACGTGCTGACCTCTGAGATCCATAAATATATCTCCAGTTGGCCGATTGATTTTGGTAAGGCTACTTCACTAGCCTCCTTGCTGCTCGGAGTTTGTCTTGTCATGTGGTACATCCAAACTATAATTAGCAGCCGCTACTCTTACCGTCTGATCGGTGGAAAAGGAACTCGTACTAAACGTTATAAGAGTACAGGAATCGTAGGGTTTCTTAGCTGGGGTTATGTTCTTCTATTGCTTCTGGCATCCATCGGCATTCCTTATTTCTCTATCATAACAGCCTCATTATTGAAGCTTCGGGGAGAAGGTGTATCCTGGAGCAATCTAACCTTAAAACATTATGCAGAGCTGTTATCCCCGGGTTCGCAAGGACTAGAGGCCTTATTAAATAGCTTTACATTAGCTATCGTTGCTTCCAGTATCGCTGTTATTCTCGGGACTTGGTTTGCCTTAACGGTAGGAAAAGGGGCTACATTCAAGCAGAAAATTACAGATTTATTCAGCTTGCTTCCAAATACAGTCCCTGGAATTGTAATTGTAGTAGGGCTAATTCTGCTGTGGAATGCCCGCTGGATGCCTATCCCGCTCTATAATACCTACTGGATGGTTGTACTGACTTATGTCGTACTTTTCCTTCCTTATACTGTTCAGTATGTAAAAGCAAGCTATGGGCAAATCGATTCCTCTCTGATGCAAGCGGGACAAGTATTCGGAGGTAGTAAGCTGTATGTGTTCCGCCGTATCCTGCTTCCCCTCATCCTTCCGGGGATGGTGGCTGGCTGGATGATGACTTTCACCATTTCTAATCGGGAACTGGTAGCCTCATTACTCATTCTGCCACCTTCAATGCAGACCTCGGCAACCTATATTTTTGCCCAGTTTGAACAAGGTGCGGTAGCCATGGGGATGGCCATGGCTGTAATCTCTGTAGGCATCACTACCTTATTACTATTAGTCTTAGAATATTTAAGCCCAGATAGAAAGCGGAGACAACAATGAGCACACTAACGATTTGGGGAGGGGCCGGAGAGCATGGCCGTTCCTCCTATCTTTTGCAGGGCAAGGATTCACGAAATGGCATCCTGCTCGATTGTGGCGTAAAAAAAGAAGGCCCCGGTGAATACCCCCTACTTGATACGGATATTATTCCACATTTGCAGGCAGTATTTCTGTCTCATGCGCATGAGGATCATTCCATAGCGCTGCCCTTACTTTATAAACACGGATACAGAGGTAAGGTATGGACTACTAGATCTACCTCATTACAGCTTCCTGATTATTTCGAGGCCTGGGATAAATATGTGGCGGCTCAATCCGCCCCGCTCCCCTATGAGGAAACGGATAAAAAAGCTATTCAATTCATGTATTTAGAGGAGTATGTCTCCCCTCACACTTGGCTGACGCTTGCGCCTAACCTTCGAGTTCAATGGGGACGTAGCGGGCATTTAGCAGGTTCGGTTTGGTTGGCCCTAGAATGGGAGGGCAAGACTGTATTTTTCTCGGGGGATTATTCGGAGGAATCGCAGCTGCTCACGGCAGACACACCAGCAATTATGGAAGCCGAAGCTAAAAATGTGGCTGATCTGTCCATTATCGATGCCGCTTATGGGGCAGATCCTGATGAGCAGCTTGTAAAATTACAGCAATTAGAGATAGCCATCCACAACACCTTGCAAAAAGGGGGTTCTGTTCTCCTTCCCGTGCCTATCCATGGCAGAAGCCAGGAATTGATCGTATGGGCAAATGAATGTTTTCCAGATCATCAATTGATCGTTGAAGAAGCACTCGTCGCTCCTTTACGAGCATTAAGCGACAAGGTGGAATGGCTGAAAGAGGACGCTATTCAGCGCGTAAATGCACTTTTTAACAGAAAAAACTTGTGTGTTGTATCTAATTCGGACGAACGCGCGAAGGCAATGCTGAATCTTAAGGGCGCTATCGTATTTACCAATGACGGGATGATGCAGTCAGCAAAAGCACAAGAATACTTTCAGCAACTCTCTGTTTCTCCTGACAACCATGTGATTTTTACGGGACATTTAGCGGCGGGAAGCTTTGGACATCGTCTTGTTGAGCAAGCTATGATCGGAGAATCTAGCAGCGTACGCTGTACAGTCTCACTTATCCGCTATAAAGTCCATCAAGGCTTGCCGGACATTCGCAAAATGCTCCAAACGATTCCCAGCCACCGGACAGTGCTTGTCCATGCTCCCAAACCACATATCGACCAAGTAGCTTCTATATTAAAAGGAGAAGGTTTCACAGGACTATATTCTTTACAACCCGGCAGCACGCTTTCGTTCTGAAACTTATTTATGTAATATCATGAGAAAAACAATGGGGCTCTTCCTTAGGTCTTTTTCAGACTTTTTGGAACAGCCCTTTTTATAATTCGTACCTATTATCCACTTACCCTTTCGTCGTGCCCGGGCGATCCTTAAAAGCTAGCTCAAACAACCCCGTCGCAGATAAACCTGCAAGGCCCCCAGCCCAAAGGCGAAGCACTAAATCTAGTTCGGTAAAAGGATACGCTACTACGCCGATGAACAAACCTATCAATAGTCCGATAATCGGTACTGCATTACGCGGGATGTTGATACTATTTTTGACCAACTGAACCAGTGCCAGTACGAATACTGCTAATATAGAGGCGAATGCCACAACATTATCTAAAATTGTTCCAGTTTCCATCCTTTTCCCTCCTTAGCGGGTACTTATAATCTCAACCGTTCGAGTCGCAGAATCATAACCTACCTGAGCACCCAGCGCTTCTGCAATAACACGTACAGGGACGTAGGTGATGCCTTTTTCAAGCACTCCATCTGCAACCTTAACCCCGTTAACCTTTACGACAGCAATAACATCACTCTTCAATTCTTCCTCCTCCTTCCGATTGATGACCTTATACGCTGACTCCACCGCAGATGTTGAGGGCTTTGTCCCTGCTCGTAACTGTGTGAGTGTTAACCCAAACGCCATTTGAAAATGGGGGTAATCCTTGAAGCTTGTCCAGTCGCCACCCCACTCGAAGCCCAGCCCTTTTGCCTCCTTCACAACCTCCTGCCAATCTGCGATCTGGTTGTTATTGCCGTCCCGGCACATATCCCATGACACACTCGATCCATTCGGCAGCAAAAGAGCAAAATCTACGGCCAATCCAAAATTGTGATAGCTATACCCGCCTCGCGCATTGGTTACAATCGCTCCGGGCTTGGTGCGGCCTTGTGCATAAAGAGCATCCTGCTCGGCAATTGTGCGAAGTCCCTGCGTAATGAGAATGGGGATGTTGAGTTTGTAACACCGCTCGATAAGCGCAGTAGCAGCGGAACGAACTACGGGGTGTAGGCCTGTTAGGTGTTGGGCTGATTTATTTTTCACCTGAGTTATTGTCAGCATGAAGTTCCTCTTTTCTGTCTATCTTTTTCAGATAAATAAATTGGTCGTATTTCCCGGAACGTGTCAGTATCGCTAATATGATAATTCCACCAGTTGTACCGAATTGGGCAATAGCCCAGCTATAATGAAGCCAAGTCAGCCCTGTTGCCATGTCCACTCCTAGTAATTCTGCCAAACGGAATAGTAGAACGATAAGCATATTGAATGTATAAGCCAATAAGAAAAAAAGCATAGCCAGCATAAACACGCTGACCACACCTTTTTGGAATCTTTCGTAAAAATATTGCCTGTGGCGATGAATAATGTATATTCCGCAGGCCGTAGTAGTGCCATATAGCACCAATAATAAAAATTCAATCATGTGCATCATGATCCCCTCGATCATAAACTAAATATTTGGCGAACCGGTTACGATCAATCTCCTCCTGAATTTCCTGCGAGACATTTTTATAATGACTTATGGTCAGTGTAACGCTGGTAGAGGCTCTGCGGAGCTCCATCTCTTTATCAACATGCCGGGGGAGAAGCAGCCGCCGAATCCATTGTGACAGCATTCCTAACTCCCCCTGTCTTCCGTATGGTCAATCTTCAGTTTCTTTAAGACGTCCAGTGTGGGCTGCATAAACTCCGAGCGCTCCTTATCCAAAATCGCTTGCAGACGATCCCGATCCTCCTCTGCCCGATCCAGCATTTCTCGCGGTACAAGGTTCCCTTTGACAATCGCACGCAATAACACCATCAGTACGATCATCAAAATGAAAGCAACAATATAAGCCAGCCCATACTTATCTGCCAGCGGCAGCAGCTTCTCCAATTGCGCAATATCCCCTTCGCCCATTCGTCTGCTCCTTTCTGTAATGATGTTGATGCGTAATAGCCCCCGGCACCACCGAGGGCACAAAAAACACGCTCCTGTGTGGATGCGTGCTAATTATTTGGCTGATGAAGCTTGCTCAGTCGAATCGTTTTCAGCAAAATGAATATCTGATCGTTTCTCGATAATCTGATCCTTAACCAAAATCTCATTATCCGGCTGCATGTTATAGGAAGAAATGATATTCTCTATCGGACCCTCCTCACGATCAAAACGAGTGATGCAGGCATTGGCCATCAAGCGGAGTTTGGCGGCTGTCAATGAATCCATTGTCATGATTACAACTCACCTCCTTTTGGGTTTATATGCTGAGTAATTCAGCCATAATGACTTCGACATCTTGAAGCCTGTCTTGCAAAGTAGTATTCTCAGCACGGAGTTGCTCGAATTCGCTTAATTCTGGTGGTTTGTTAGCTTCTGCTTCTAGATATGCTTCCCACGCGGCTTCGAGTTCTTCTTCCGTTGGTTGTGGGACATCTAGGTTCCAAGCTGCGATGTATGGGCCACGTTCAATAATGTCGTAGTCTACGCCCTTTTTCAATCGGTTAAAATCCACTACATAACGATAGTGTACATCTTCTATATACTCGGTTTCGTCTTGATCTAATAGTCGGATTTCGTAGCGTGTGCGTCCGTGTACGCCTTCGTGTAATACGGGTTCAGCTCCGTTATCTTGCACTATGAAATCTTTTATTGGGTCGGCGTTTGGGTATAGATACATAATTGCTTGTGCTATATTCATTGTTCCTCATCCCCTTTTCTATGCAACTTTAACTATTCTCAAATGACTGAAAAGACCGTCACCAGTTACCCCAACGTTAGATGTTCCGTAATGATAAATGTAAAATTCAAGCGTATGCCCAGCGCTAAGATCTGTATTAGAAACCCCAAGGACGGAAACGTCTTGCCCACTAGCTGACGCAACGGTTCTTCCAATGCACTGATCCCGCGCTCCGTTTTTATAAATTTGAATCTGAACCACAAATGGCAAGGGTACGGATGTGCATGTAGCCATAACATCAATAGCGTATATACCAGCAGCTTTTGCAGTGAAAATCCCGGTGGTCGCATTCCATTCACCTAAACGATCATAGTAAACCGATGGGAATAAAAGTTTAGTGAATGTGAGCGGTACGATTGTTTGTGTAGCGCTACCGCCGCATGCAATATTACTTCTAGAATTCGTTGTATTATCTCCCCATGGGTTAAGAACCCCACTTGTGATGATACCATTTAATGAGCCTTCGGGAGTTATTCCTGATGGCTGTGAGCCATATTTATAGATTGAACCGCCATGACTAGTGTAAAGACCTACGCCATTCGCTTGCCCCGTGTTTTCGAGTGATGTAACAATCGAAGCACTTCCGACTATTATTCCAAAGTTTCGTCCAGATACCGAAGAATTTCTAATGTCTGCGTTTTGACCTGCAATATTAATGCCCGGATAATTAGCGGTAGTTCCACAGGAGCAATTTTTAATGTCGATGTTTCCACCGTCATATGCATTAAAACCCATTGAGGTTGTGGTATTAGCAGAAAAACCGTCTATAACAATACGATTGCACCGTTCAGCCACGAAGGAGCGGATAGTTACAGAAGTACCCATAAATTGAACATGACCACCGCCTACTTTGCCGCTAATCCTCACATCTTCGGCATAGGTTCCAGATGTAACATTTATAGATGCAGTATGATTAACAACTTGAGGAATCATGCCGATAGCCCTATTGATTGTTTTAAATGCCCCTGCTGCCGTATTGGCTAAACCGTTGTTTGTGTCATTCCCGTCCGTCCGTACGTAGTACGTAATATCCGCTGTCGTCTGCTGAGGCGTAGTAACCAACGGCGCCTTACCATTCAACTGCCCCTGAATCCCACTAGTCACCCCATCCAAGTACCCAAACTCCGCGTTAGAGACCACTCCCGTTCCAATCTTCGAAGCATCAATTCCGGCTGAAGCATTAACATCGGCGTTTACAATCACCCCAGCCGCAATTGCGGTCCCCCCGTCACCAGTACTTATAACATCCCCCGTGTGATTAGGATGCACATAATTATTCGCTCCTGTTGCAATCCCCGCCAGCTTTGTTTTCTCAGCTGCGGTGTAGTCGTTCGTGGATAGCTGCTTACCAGTAACTTTATCGACCTTGCTATTCACTGCATTATCCAAAATGTCCATATTCCCGTTCAAATCGGCAATATCAACGATATCTGTTCCCTCTGGCTTCTTTAAGCCCAAATTTCCTGTGGTTTGCATATGTCACTCTCCTATCTATAAGTTCTTAATTCGTTCCATGTTTTACTGTGAGCACTCTCCCAAGTCAAAGCCTTAACAGAGTCCCACCAGGTATAGCTGAACACAAATTCATAAGCTAAATGCGCAGGTTTAATCTCTTCGATGATTTGAATCAACCCTACCATATTTGGAGGAATCCCCAGTGTACTCACAAAATGAATCTCAAAACGGTACTCCTCAGGCACTTCCTTTACTTCAACCACTCCACCTGAAAAAGCTGACGCCGTCCGCTGAATCATCTCCGGTGTGGTCGTCCCATTTCCACGCAGCTTTGCCTTAATCATCTCTCGGCGTGTGGCATATGACTTGGATGAATCGATATTTAGTCCAAGCTCAGCTTCCCATCGTCCAAGGCTCACCGTTGCCGTTTCAACAAAAGCCTGATCCAGTACGTCTATAGTGCCCAGCTTCAGTCCACCAATTTCTAGCCCGATGGTCTCCTGAAGCTTCTCCATTTCGCGGACATCCTTATAATAGTCCGGCAAATACTGCATTAGATCAGGCGCCTCGACTTCACCCGGATGGCTCGAATCTTTATCTGCGGAATATTGCAATTCGCTGTATAAAGAGCTGCCGTAACTCATCCTCTACACCCCCTTCAGTTGATTCCAGGTTAGGGGGCCTTTGGGCAAATAATCATGTGTATGCGCCGCCGGAGGAAATACCACTGGTTTACCTGCTACCCCCGCCCAAGCTACACTATCCGCTTGTTGCGCAAAATCCACCTTGCCATTGTTATTCGTATCGTAAATGCTTTTCAGCATATCCCCGGTACTCTGCGCGGCTACCAGCAAGACATTACCAGCGGCAGAACCAATGTACAGCTTGCCACTGTCTGTACAATACCCAAGCTCACCAATAGCCAGCGCTCCAATGGCGCTTTCCAAGCCGCGGCGTATTTGAATCAATGTTTTTAGAGCCATTGTCCCGCCCCCTAGAATGTTCCGCCATCAATACTGGCTACGGTAAGTCTATTGCCATTCGCTGCATCATAAATGATGCTGCTTCCATCCACACTTACAACTACACCGGATCCATCTACGGTGATCCCTTTTCCTGCCGTAACCGCAATCGCGTCTGCAGTAACCGTGATCCCATTACCCGCACCAATGTTCAACGTCACAGTATCGGCCTGCCCCCCACCAATCAGCCCGCTCCCGGCTGTAATGGTCTGTAGTGCACCACCGGTACGTACCCATGCGCTGCCGTTCCAGCTGTAAATCTTCTGCTCATCATCGACGTAAGCGGTCCAACCGACGGCAGGAACATAAAATACCCAAGCGGCAGATTGGTATTCAACAATTTGATTCGCTTTGCCCGCCCATGCCCCGGTTGCCCCTGCTGGAATAATATAACGATCACCCTCAACCGGACTGGCAGGTGGAGCCAGCAGGTTCTGGTCTTTTACCGATGCTTGCGGTTCGATGTTATGCTTAGCCAGCTCAATTTCATTTTTAATCTTTTGCGCAGACCACAAGTCTGTAATCGTAGTCCCTGCATCATTGATTGTCCGGTGCTTGGCCACATCATCAATGTGAGTCTTGATCTCAGCGGCAGTCTTTACGTTTGTGCCATCCGATACTTTATTGATATGTCCCGCACTAATATCCGCTTTAAGCACCTTCGCATAGGTTGCTCCATCAGCGATATCATCAATTGTACCTGTCAGATCGGTAAGCTTCTGCGCATTCACCCGCCGCCAAGCTGCCCCATCATCAAAATATAAATATCCGCTATTCGAACCCGTAGTCACGTAATACAAACGACCAACGGATCCTGCAACCGGACGCGAAGCTTCTGGCCCTGACAGCGCCCTGCCGACCATGGAATTGGACGTGCCGTCACCAATATAAACTTCCTTAGTATCACTGCAAAAACCAAGCTCGCCTGCCTTCAACACGCCATAACTCGTTAGCTCAGCCTTTGTACCCCGCTTTATTTGTATGGTCTGTGCCATTTTACACCTCTCTTCTAAATGATCCTCCGTCAATCTGGCCCTTGTTCTTATAACGCTCTATTTCAGTCTGGACAGCAGTAAGACTCACCTGCAAACCGTTAATATCCTCTGCTTCAACCGTATCGCCGGGAGTTTCGTAAGTCACATATACCTCAGGCACATCGGCAAAAACCTTAATCAACCGCCGCCAGGGCGCCTCATCCGGAAAAGACACAGTGAAATTGCGTAGCTCGATCCCGGAATACTGTGACCCTGTGTACACCGCAATGGTCTGATTATTAATATTGTCATGCGCTAGAAGACCACTGTAAACGCCATTTACAAGCGGTAATCTCTCTTCGATAACATAGCTGCTACCGTTTACTTTTTTATTAAGTTTTTCTTGAAAAATATCAATTTGCTCTGGATAACCCATGCTACACCTCCAGTAGAACGTTACCGAACAACGGTACTTCTTCTTCGTTCAACATCACATTGCCCGCTCCACTGTTCAACTTCAGCTCTGTGTAATCCGCAACTCCTTCAGTAGCAAGCAATAATGCCCCGATGACAGAATGACTGATATAGGTTGCTGAAAAAGCCTTCTCCTTGCGATATTTCTCAAGCATCACCTGAAAGCCTTGGCTTACAGCTTGCAGTGCATAGCCAGAAGCAAGGGTTACTTTGGCGCTTATACTGATGTTTTTGCCCGCAGCCGGCGCCACGGTCACAACAGCCCCTACCGGTGCTTGTCCCTCACCCGCTCCTGAGACCGGATCAATGTATTGCTGCACCTGAGCCGCCAACAGCTCGGATGCAGGTTTTTTTTCGGCGTCCACAATAATCACCTTCACAGTTTTAGGACCTTTCCATAATGGAAAAACACGTGCGCCTCCCACACCCGAAACTTGCAGTGCCCACTCCATATAGTGATATTTATTTCCGCTAGTAGCTGGGCGTCTGGCTGAATCCAAATAACGCTGGCGTAGCGCATCATCCGTTTCAATGTCCTCCCCAGGGATCAGAAGAGAAGCTATTTCTCCGCGCGCTAGGTCTGAAATATAATCCACTGGCAGTAAAGAGCCAAAATATCGATTTCCTTCTTCTCCAGCGGTTTCACTTTCCAAGCGATACACTCCAGGAGATAACTTCTCTACAGCCGTATAATTCAGCATTTCGAGTGAGAAGCGGCTGCCGAGTGGAACATCCAACAATCCTCCATCCGCCTTATAAAAAATCCCTTTCAGCTGTGCCTTGCTGGCTTCATGCCTTACAATGCCTGACCAGGAGATACTTCGCTCTAAGTACTCTCCGGTAGCCGTATCTGCAAAATACAGATTATTATTCACATCCAGCTCAATATACATCTGTGCCAACTCAGCGGCTGCTGGAGCCAACGCGTCATAAATGATGCTGCCCTCGCGTTTATCCAATCCTGATGGAATCCGGTCCAACATCCGCTCCAAAAGAGCCTCATACGTCTGATCCTCATACATCCTCATTCCACTCCTTTCTCAGCTGAAAATTTCCGTAACGTGTGACGACTTTACAGTCAAAAGTTAGATTATCTCCGGTAAACGAAACAACAATATTCTCTAAGCTAAGTATTCGTTCATCCTGAAGTAGTGCCTCACTAACGATACGTCTGATTTCAGCTCTAACCAGCAGCCGGTCCCTACCAAGTACCAACCGCCACTCTGTTCCGTAATCAGAACTGTAAATCAGATGTTCAAACCGTTCGGTTCGCAAAATTTTTGCCGCTGCCTGTTGAACTGCTTCTAGTCCATCCGTTTGGCCTGTAATCCTTTTTCTCTCCCAATCCATCCGGTACGTAAGACTAGGGCTTTCCCCACGCTCAAGGTTGACCTCCCCCTCAAGCAAGGCCGTTATCGGTCCAGCTTTTCCAATCGCCGGGATCATATCGGGCTCACCAGCCGATCCAGAACAATGTAGCTTTGTCCGCCCTGCATTCGAACCATTAATACGCGGTCCCCACTCGCTAATCCTCGCCGAAGTATTACTTCTTTGCCCTCGATGTCGATCTTGCTTTCCATTACCGATTCAGGCAGCACTAACGCATTCCCCGATAAAATAAACCGCTGATCCACCTGGATCTGCAAAGGAGCTGCCTCCGTTACCGTTCCATAAGAAAAAGCCACGGGATTTGTACTTCCCACGGCTCCTAGACTTGCTTTTTTAATAATATCTAACATTATTTCTACACCACCTTAATATCGAGGGACATGGTATGCTCCCCTCCAGAAATCTTATGGCTGCATTGGTCCACCAGAAACAATTGAGTCTCGAATTCATCCAATAGGACATAAATGAAATTGCCTGCTCTTACGCGCATATCACCAATCGCCTGTACGGAGAGACTGAGCTTTTCACGGTTGTGCATTTTCAGTAAATTGTTTGCCTTCTCCTGAATTTGGGCAGCATTCGCTTTGTCATCAGCCTTCTGATACAAGTGCAGGATACCCCAGCGTTTCACATTGTCCTTGTCACTAACCGGATAGAAATCGCGTTTGCCCGATGCCTCGTTATCCTTGTACAGAAAAATCGTGTTGTACGTATCGTCATCAATACTTTTTTTGAGCGAATAATCGTACAGATAATGACCCGCTCCGAGCACCAGGTTAAGCAGCATAGAACCCGGTTTACGCAGCGTCAGCTTCCCAAAATCATCGTAAAAAGCCATCAACCGCCCCTTATACTGAAGCTCACTGCCGATGGCTCCCATAATGATGTCCAACAGCTTTTTGTCATCTTCAATTAAAGAAGGAATCCGGTACTCTGTCTCCTCCAGCACACCTGTCTTTAATCCGTAGTCCGTTGTTATTTTCTTGATCACATCACTAGCCGTAACATCCTGCAAAACATAACTACCATTGCCCAGCAAATAACGAATCTGATCATAGGCAGTCAGCTTAATCTCCTGATCCGAGCCCGTATCAATGCTGAACACAAATCCGTAAAATACATCTACATTATCTTTACTGAACTGAATAATATCACCATTGCTGATCCCAAACTTGGGAAGCTGATAGATTCCGCTATCCACAAGCGTTAACTCTAGCGTTGACGGTTTACCTGACCGTGCGGTTTTCCAAGAAATATCTGAGACGATGCCAGAAATATCCCATAGATTCCCTTCTTTATTCTTCACTAGCAGTTCCATAACACCCTCCTACGGCAGCTTGATGACTTTACCGATGGGCAGCTTTTTCAGCTCACTATCCGGAATGCCATTAAGCTTCTGAATGACTTTGTACTTCGAGCCATCACCTAGTTTTTTTTGAGCGATGCTCCATAGACTGTCTCCAGCTTTTAAGGTATAGGTAGTAGGCTTTGCTTTTTCATTGGCCCGCTTCTGCTCCGCATTCACTTCACCTTTGACAACCTTCACAGCTACCGCCTGATAGAATACGTATTTTTTGAGAGATAACGAATATTCAATATCCCCTGACGTACCCGCACTAAGCTTCCAAGTGAAACCTTCAATGCTCATAGCCATATTCACAGCAAAATCAATTTCTAAAGATCTATCCTCACTAATTGAAGATTCCTCTAGCCATTTCTGCGGTTTGTTTAACTTCTTTTCATCCTTTTTCGTATCATCGGGATACCTCACACCGGAGAACACAAACCGAATGGGCCGACGACTCGTCATCCATTTCTTAATAAGCTCCACATATTCAAAAGGCCTTTTCAGTCCATCCTCTTGCACCAATACGAACGGATACCTTTGTGCCGGGAAAATACTTTCAATTGTGATCTCCGTAAGCTTCGGATAAGCAATCGTATTGATCTCACCCAGATCGATAATGGTATAGCTTTTTCCATCTCCACTCTCCTTGATTTCCAAGGTCTCTGGATTGACTGGCAGCCGGATTGCATCCTCCTGATTATTAAAGCCCAAAAAAATCCCGTACTCTTCCACGTTACGTATACACCCCCTGCGCCGTAGAGACAAACTCCTCGTTCAGCTTTTGCCCGATCTTGTTGATAATCGTATCAATGTCTCCGGCATTGTTAATATTCCCGGTCGTCACCTGCACCGTCGGCGTAAGCTCCACAAAATTCTGGATCGCCTGAATCTCGGCCAGCTCGCGCAGCATTTTCAGATCATCACTGGAGATGTCTACGGTGTCGTTGATGGAGCCGAGCTCGTTCACACGGTTGACGGTGTTCAGATTATTGCCCTGAGTAGCTAGTAGACCTGTTGAATCCAGTGCTTTTGTACTGCTGATCGGATTCAACATATCCTTCACTTTTTCAGTAGCATCGCGCCCTTTGTCCATCAACTTGTTCGTGGCATTCTTTCCTTTTTGACTGGCGCTATTAAAACTATCTTCAAGATTAACGTACTCGATCTTAGCAGTCTTTTGCTCTGGAAAATTATCAGCGGTAGGAGCAAACGCCTTAAAATTTTGCCGGTATTTATCGATCATATCGCTTGCTGCATGAGGAATTTCCGGCTCCTTCCTCTCAACTTTTAGTTCACTTATCCCCAATTCGTCGAAGAATGGAATATGACTTAAAGCCTCAATCATGGAATTGAATTTGTCTAGTACCCAATTGATTGCTTTTGCCATTACCTTCATGAATCCCCCGGCAAAGCCCTCTGCTCCAACTGTCATATTGTAAAGAACATTAAGGGCACCCATACCCAAATCATATAGCAGCTGCTTCATAAAATTGACCGCTTCATGAAATTTATTCACTATATAATCCCATGCAGAGATAGCTGCATTCTGTATAAAAATCCAAATGTTATCCATCACTGCGCTTAACCATCCAAATGCTCCCACTATAGCTCCAACGACATCCCCCGCAGAAATACCTAACATTTGAAAAATATAAATAAGAACAGCTATAACAGCGATAACCACTAAAATAGGCCAGTTTACTACCAACCATGCTGCTGCAAGCTGATAAGCGGCTGCTACAAGTAGAGCCACTTGTACGATCATAGCTACGAGATAGACAATGGCTATCGCTTCAAGAATCGGTTTAATCCAAGACCAGTTCTCCTGCAACACTCCAACCAACCATAATAAGCCATCCACTACCATGCCAATCACATTAGCAATGATCAGAAAGCCGTTAGCCATAGCATCTATAATCGGCATAAATTGGTTTGAAGTCAGCGCCTCGTTCAAAGTATCCATCACTGGCCTCAAGGCTCCCATTGCTTTCTCACCGATTTTCCCAAGTGCAGCATCTGTATTGTCATTCAGCTTATTCCAGTCAGCGATATCTCCTGGTTGTGCCGCAGCTTTTACAGCTTTCTCCCCAAAAGACTTCACGGCATTAAATGGCTTTACCACATCAACTGTCTTGAGAAACTTCATAATTCTCGAGTCAGGAGTTGGTGGGGATGGTGGAACCGGAGGTTCCTTTTTCAGATTAATTTTGGGCTTGGGGACCGGATCAGCCTTAACCTCCGGCTTTTTCTCCTCTTCTTTCTTTTTCTCCTTCGCTTTTAGCCCTTTCCACCACTCTACCTTTTTCGCCTCTTCTTCTTCAGCCTTACCTTTTTGCACACTTGGGGAGCTATTTAATGTTCGAAGCGCTAACTGTTGTGATTGCCCTGCTTGTTGGCTTTGCTCGATAACTATATCTCTAGAAACTATGACCTTAGGAGGAAGTCTCTTAAAGCCTTCAAGTAGCGTATCATTGATATCCTGCAAAGATTGGTTCACTAGATTCAGAGAACGGCTCATCTCATCGCTTGACCGCTTAACAACTACCTGCACTCCCTTGACCAATCGATTAACGATATCCAGATTGCTGTTCACACGAACACATTGTTTATTAACACTCTTCCAAATTGCCAGAGATTTCATCGGTAGCATTACGGCTTTAGATGCGTCTATCTTCATTCTCTCACCCCCTAACTATCTCTTCCTCGCCTTACTCCGTGCCTGATCGCGCTTCTCCTTCTCCACACGAACAGCAATCATCGCATATATTGCGGCGCGTTCGCGGGAAGACAGCTTCATCAGCTCATGGGGTAAAATGTGCAGCTCATGGAGGGCGTAATAAGCAAAATTGGCTTCACTATCGCCCTCGTTGATTAGTTTTTTACTTCATCCACCAGCTCGTTCATGTCCGTGCCAAAACCATTTAAGGCCTGCACCCGCTCACCCAACGCCGCGAATTCACCTGGTAGCAGCATTTTACGCAGCAGTGTCTCAGCGCCAAGTACGCCATAAGAACGCTGCAATTCAGCATTTTTCAGATCCGGATGCACTACACTTGAGGTCATCAGCTTCGCCATATAATCGTTAGGCTCAATTTCGGAGGTATACACTCCGTTTTTACCTTTGACTTTACGGGTTGCGGCCTTGCGGCATTCCTGATTCTCATCCTCAGTCATACTGCGCAGCTTCCAAGCTACCGCATTTCCTTCCTTATCCTTAAAACGCTGGGATACTACAAACTCCTCGGTCGTGTCACATGCTACATTTTGGGCAAAAAATAAACTTAATTCGCTCATTGTCTTCCTCCTAGAATTATTTATTTAGATACTTCTCCTGCTACTAGCTGCCAATAGACAGAGAAGAGACCCGCCGCTCATTCTACGTTCGGGTCTTGCTTGCTCCAATCTATCTAGTTGTCTTAATTAAAGCCCGGAACCTGCCGGAGCACCAAAAGCTTGCACAATCTGCACATCTTCAAAGGTAAAGCTAACTTCTTCTTCTAGAGCGTCTGACTCTGTATCGAGTGAGGCCATGATGACACTATCAAGGTTCACGCCTTTTAAAATAATACGTTGTGCTCCCACGCTGGACGATGGATCTTCGTTCGTAACCTCAATATCGAAGTACTGATCAACACCCGTATTCATATAATCGAGCATCATCTGGCGGAAACGACTAGTCATATAAAAAATCGTCATCGAACCGCTGCCCGACCATCCAGTCGCTTTATGCTGAACACCCCGGCGGCCCAGTGTTTTCACCTCTGCCTTTGTTTTTTCTACTGTAGCTTCAAGAGTTTTCACATAGAACATCTCTTCGGTTTGTGTACCAATCACAGCATAAGCACGGCCCTCCTGGCCGGAAATCGTATCACTAGCTTTTAAAAATGCCATCTTAAACCACCTTCACTTTCATATATACTTTTTCTACCGAATCTACCGGTTTCACAGCCACATCCAGCACGATACTATCACTATCTGCACCAGCCACAACTACAACATCTGTCTGCGCGTTAAAGCCCTCAATCGCACCCATATCCTGCAAATCATTCATATAAGTCGCACACTGTGACCAGAAAAGAGCACGGCCATCTTCATTATTCGCGACCTTACCGATATAGTAGTTCTCAAAAATACGCTTCATATCATTTGCAATTCCATCCAGCACGCGCAGTACACGATTTTTGGAGAATGCTTTGCCTTTGTCCGGTGAAAACGCGGTAAATGTATTGATATCCTGTTCCACCACAGCCCGTCCGCCACTGTAAGTAAAGATAAGCTCTCCTTTTAGCAACGCAGCTGTAGTCTCAGAATGGCTAAGTCTTACATCAGCATCCACCGAATCATCATAACCCTGATAAGTCAGCGATTCATTAACAGCAGCTGCTGCTGTAGCACCAGCTACCCAAGCAACGGCATTGACGTTATCAATCGTAGTTCCGTCGCTCAGTACTACCCCATTATTCACGCTAATCACACCTTCATGACCTGCAGCCACATAATCGGATAGTACAGCCTGTACCTTTTTCCCTTCTGTATCCCGAAGCCGTCTCACAAAAGAACTGTAGAGTGCCTTCAGAGCACTATCCTGCGATACTAGACCCACTGTTTGGAATTCCTGCACCTCAAGAGCAGACAGGAAGTCACTATGTGCTCCATTCGTCACGGTTCCGTTAGCCCCCCCTGTAAGCGGCATGCCTGCAATTAGCTTCAAGCCTTCTGCACCATTTTTCTGGAATTGAACATAATCGTTCGCGACCAACTCTTCAGCCGTTCCGACCGTTTGCTTGTTCAGTTCGGTTCCATTAAGCAACGTCTTTACATCAAAAAGAGCAGCATTCTCTATATTTTTCTCAATTACAATCGAAAGATCATTTCCGCGTACACCGCCATATTTAGCTGTTACCTGAAGGCCGTTATTCGTGACTGCCGCTTTAACACCTTCATTCAATCGATAGAGCAGCAAGGTTCCCGCCCGTTTCAGCGCTTCACGCACTGGCAGTAGAGTTGGATGTTCCAAATCCACTCCTAGCAGCTTATTCACATCATCCTGCGGGGTAATCCTCATGATTACTCCCGGCTCTCCCCAAGATAGGGCAAGCGCCAATGCCGTAATCCCGCGTTCTCCCATTTTGCCGATGGCACCTTGATTTGATGCTACATTTACGTACACCCCGGGGCGCACCTTATTTTGCGTTGTCCATGTTCCGCCTGCCATTAGTTCATTACCTCCTTATTTTTGAACAATCCCATAGATTGCTTTGCTTCTTCGAGCGTATAGTTCTTGCCATCCTGCAAAATAACGTTCAATATATCCTTTTCCCTCGGCGTAAAAAGTGGGGAATTCACAATCTGTTCCTTACTGAACCCATTCCCGTTACTTCCTTTAGTACTCATTTCAATCGTTCTCCTCCAATCATTTGTCCCATCTTAATGCTGTCAGGCTTGTCGTTTTGCAAATACAACATATAGTCAACTGTAAACAGCGGCCCATGCCCTTCAGTTCCAGCTTCCCAAGCTTGCCTAACTACACGAAAAGCTCCACCATCCTGCTCCATTCCTGCCATCGCCTCACTTAGCTTATCTGCCATTCTCTCAGCTGCCAGCAAATTGCCTTGCTCAAAATGGATGCCAAAACGGTAGACCGCTAAATACCGGCCCTCCCGCTGCCGATCCAGTGTTGCTGAGATCAATCCGGGATGAAAATAAGCGGTTTGAGGTTTTTCTCCTTCTACATATACAGGCACATCAGGAAAATACCGTTCAAGTGTACTTGTAATATGTTCTCGCAATTGTTGTACCGACATCACTCCATTCCTTTCTGATCTGCGACCGTTCGTCGATCCTTGATGGTGTTAACCTTCAACTGCATGAACATTAAGCAGACACCCCCTCAACTAGATTTAAGAAAAAAGGATACTATCCGAGGTTGGATAATATCCCTTCTTCATTAGGCAAATGCGAGAAGAATCTTTCACTGCTAGGTTGTTCTCATCACCCTTAGGGCGGAACTATTAGCAGAGCATTCATGCTCTTGCGGTGTTCTTTTGCTTCATTTGCCATGTTATAATCATACCCCCATATTATCCTTGCGGAGAGGGTAAACGGACGAGGTTTTGGCTAGCTTTGGGATGGTATAGAGCGGTTTGTTGGAGGTACACAATTGAAGACAAGCTAAAGAGCCTTCGACCCTCCTTTTATGGACGGCAAGCATTTGTGCGAGGATTATAAGGATAAAGTACACCCTGAAACTTATACTTTCTTATAATTCAAAAAAAGACCGCATCATCCGCTCGGACGATACAGTCTTCTTTACTAATCAAACTATTCTACTTCTATTAAGTAATACTCATTTTCTCTTTCTTTACCCTAGGCGCTGTTGTTACTAAAGTTTGCAGAGACAGTAAGCCGAGATCCGTTAACGCTAATGCCATCTTGTAAAAAGCCTTCGAGCGTATCTTCACGTAAGTGTCCTTACTTACCGGTGGATCAAACACATGATTGTAAATCGTATAATCGTACATCTCGTCTCTTCTCATATACCTTTCCCGTACCAGCTGCTGTTCTCTCGTATCGAGTCTCTCTACCACAGAGTCTATTGCGGAACAATAAGCTCTCCTTGCGGCGGGGATGTCCACATTATAAGAAGCTATCGCAGCAGTCTGATCAGTTACAGTGTTAGTAGGACCATGAAATCTTTCTGTGTATGAATAAGTTGTGCTTGCTTCCTTAGCTTCAAATGTAACGGTCTTAAAAATACGGTATTTCTCCAACATGCTCTCTATAGCGACCTGGGTTCGGCGACGGTCCAACTCTGGTAAAGTTGATATGTTCATCATTTATG
The DNA here is from genome assembly GCF_037975345.1 of Paenibacillus sp. FSL P2-0121. Taxonomy (NCBI): domain Bacteria; kingdom Bacillati; phylum Bacillota; class Bacilli; order Caryophanales; family Paenibacillaceae; genus Paenibacillus; species Paenibacillus sp. FSL P2-0121. The sequence goes on from NZ_CP150245.1 coordinate 6,297,922, forward strand.
CACTCCTTTTGGGTTTAACTGAATGAGATTTAATTTGCGGAATTTTCCAGCCCAATGTGATAAAATAAATCTTGTTCGTATTCTGTTCGTATTTTTCTATAATATACCACTTCTTTACCAATCTCGTAAAACCCCGTTTTAGGCTGTTTTTATCGAAAAAGAGCGTATATCCCTCCATTATCTTGCCTTTTGGCAATTATATACGCTTTGTCGTTTACCTATTGGCAAAAATGGCTTATATTATTATCATAAGGTTACAGCCAATAAGGAGTGAGTTGAGATGAAACAGGAATTCGGGGATTATATGAAGCATCTTCGGGAAACAAAGGGACTCACCATTAATCAATTAGCAGTAGCTGCCGGAATCAGCGGTTCGCAAATTTCCCGGATTGAGAATGGATTAAGAGGGGTTCCTAAACCAACCACGTTACGCAAAATTGCTGAGGCCACTGGCGTCCCCTACGAGGAGCTAATGGATCAAGCAGGGTATTTGCAGGACCAGACTCTTTCAAGCGATGAGGCTGTCCCAGATTGGGCCACAAGCAAAGATAAAAGAGACTTTCGAAAAATGCTAGAGGATGATGGAGAGCTGATGTTTGACGGAATTCCATTAGACAAAGAAGATAAACAGAGGATAAAAGATGTACTAACCGGATTGTTCTGGGAAGCCAAACAGATGAATAAGAGAAAAAAATCCAAAGACACTAAATAACTATACTAACATGCTGCAGGTGAAGAACATGGATGAACTGATCAATAGTCTGATTAAAAAATATAAAACCAACTGCCCGTTCGAGCTTGCCGCAGCACTAGGCATTCAAATTCGTTTCATGAATCTGGGGACTGGCACAAAGGGATTATATTATCGAAAACTAAGAAGAAGGTTTATCGTCATTCATAATGAGTTGCCTGTAGAATGGCAGCGCTTCGTTTGTGCGCATGAATTAGGACATGATCGGCTTCACAAGGGGATCAATCGCTTTTTTCTGGAGGAAAGCTCCTATTTCTCTCCTGGGAAGCTTGAACGTCAAGCTAATGTCTTTGCTGTAAAATTATTATCTTCAGGCAGAAGCCCCGAACAAGAGGAATCATGGAGAAACTATTATCTACGGATTGGAATTCCACCGGAAGTCCGATTTTTTTTGGAGGAATAATAGAACATATGTTCTTTGGCTGTATTTATATGTATATTAAATACATAACAAAAAAAGCCCTTACCGAAGTAAGAGCTTTTGAGCAGCGATTAAGCTGAGTATCGGGATGACACGATTTGAACATGCGACCCCCTGGTCCCAAACCAGGTGCTCTACCAAGCTGAGCTACATCCCGTTACTATAAAATTATGGAGCGGGTGATGGGAATCGAACCCACGCTATCAGCTTGGAAGGCTGAAGTTCTACCATTGAACTACACCCGCAAAGGTGAAAATCGGGATGACACGATTTGAACATGCGACCCCCTGGTCCCAAACCAGGTGCTCTACCAAGCTGAGCTACATCCCGTTATAAATACTATAATTGCTTAATAATAAAATGGCGCGCCCTGAGAGATTCGAACTCCCGGCCTTTTGATTCGTAGTCAAACGCTCTATCCAGCTGAGCTAAGGGCGCAAAATTATGGAGCGGACGACGGGAATCGAACCCGCGACCCTCGCCTTGGCAAGGCGATGCTCTACCGCTGAGCCACGTCCGCAATAAGTGGTGCGCGTGAAGGGACTTGAACCCCCACGTCGTGAAACGCCAGATCCTAAGTCTGGTGCGTCTGCCATTCCGCCACACGCGCATGATAATAATAAAAGTGAGCCATGAAGGACTCGAACCTTCGACACCCTGATTAAAAGTCAGGTGCTCTACCAACTGAGCTAATGGCTCGCACTTGGCTGGGGATATAGGATTCGAACCTATGAGTGACGGAGTCAAAGTCCGTTGCCTTACCGCTTGGCTAATCCCCATTGATGGTACCTCTATGTTGCCCATAATCTCTTAGGAAGATTATGGTGGAGGCTGAGGGGATCGAACCCCCGACCCTCTGCTTGTAAGGCAGATGCTCTCCCAGCTGAGCTAAGCCTCCATATCTATGGGACCCTCTAAGGGTAAGTACAAGTAAAAGTTGGTGACCCGTATGGGATTCGAACCCATGTTACCTCCGTGAAAGGGAGGTGTCTTAACCCCTTGACCAACGGGCCTTGCAAATCTGTGGAGCTCTCAACCGGATTCGAACCGGTGACCTCTTCCTTACCATGGAAGCACTCTACCTGCTGAGCTATGAGAGCATGGCTCCCCGAACAGGACTCGAACCTGTGACAACTCGATTAACAGTCGAGTGCTCTACCAACTGAGCTATCAGGGAATATCCGCTTGGCAACGTCCTACTCTCCCAGGACCCTTCGGTCCAAGTACCATCGGCGCTGGAGGGCTTAACGGTCGTGTTCGGGATGGGTACGTGTGGAACCCCTCCGCTATCGCCACCAAACGGGCATTTACAGCGTAAATGCTCAGGCTTGATCGCCTGAAAACTGAATCCGAAACGAATCTGCATTCTAAGTATAGGATAAGCCCTCGACCGATTAGTATTGGTCAGCTCCATGCATTGCTGCACTTCCACCTCCAACCTATCTACCTCGTCGTCTTCAAGGGGTCTTACTAATTGGGAAATCTCATCTTGAGGGGGGCTTCACGCTTAGATGCTTTCAGCGCTTATCCCGTCCGTACGTAGCTACCCAGCCATGCTCCTGGCGGAACAACTGGTGCACCAGCGGTACGTCCATCCCGGTCCTCTCGTACTAAGGACAGCTCCTCTCAAATTTCCTGCGCCCACGACAGATAGGGACCGAACTGTCTCACGACGTTCTGAACCCAGCTCGCGTACCGCTTTAATGGGCGAACAGCCCAACCCTTGGGACCTACTTCAGCCCCAGGATGCGATGAGCCGACATCGAGGTGCCAAACCTCCCCGTCGATGTGGACTCTTGGGGGAGATAAGCCTGTTATCCCCAGGGTAGCTTTTATCCGTTGAGCGATGGCCCTTCCATGCGGTACCACCGGATCACTAAGTCCGACTTTCGTCCCTGCTCGACTTGTAGGTCTCGCAGTCAAGCTCCCTTATGCCTTTGCACTCTGCGAATGATTTCCAACCATTCTGAGGGAACCTTGGAACGCCTCCGTTACTCTTTAGGAGGCGACCGCCCCAGTCAAACTGCCCGCCTGACACGGTCCCCGTACCCGATAAGGGTACTAGGTTAGAACCTAGATACGATCAGGGTGGTATCCCAACGGCGCCTCCACCGAAGCTTGCGCTCCGATTTCTACGGCTCCCACCTATCCTGTACAGATCGTACCCAAATTCAATATCAAGCTGCAGTAAAGCTCCATGGGGTCTTTCCGTCTTGTCGCGGGTAACCTGCATCTTCACAGGTATTAAAATTTCACCGGATCTCTCGTTGAGACAGCGCCCAAGTCGTTACGCCATTCGTGCGGGTCAGAATTTACCTGACAAGGAATTTCGCTACCTTAGGACCGTTATAGTTACGGCCGCCGTTTACTGGGGCTTCGGTTCATAGCTTCGGGTTACCCCTAACCACTCCCCTTAACCTTCCAGCACCGGGCAGGCGTCAGCCCGTATACTTCGCCTTGCGGCTTCGCACAGACCTGTGTTTTTGCTAAACAGTCGCTTGGGCCTTTTCACTGCGGCCCCCTCGTGCTATTCACACTACCGGGGCACCCCTTCTCCCGAAGTTACGGGGTCATTTTGCCGAGTTCCTTAACGAGAGTTCTTCCGCGCGCCTTAGAATTCTCTTCTCGCCTACCTGTGTCGGTTTGCGGTACGGGCACCTTCTCCTGGCTAGAGGCTTTTCTTGGCAGTGTGAGATCATGACCTTCGCTACTACAATTTTCGCTCCCCATCACAGCCCAGCCTTAATGATGTGCGGATTTGCCTACACATCAGCCTCACTGCTTAGACGGACATCCATCAGTCCGCGTCACTACCCTCCTGCGTCACCCCATCGCTCATAGCGGATTACGGTGGTACAGTAATTTCAAACTGTTGTCCTTCGACTACGCCTTTCGGCCTCGCCTTAGGTCCCGACTTACCCTGAGCGGACGAGCCTTCCTCAGGAAACCTTGGGCTTTCGGCGGATCAGATTCTCACTGATCTTTTCGTTACTCATACCGGCATTCTCACTTGTGTAGTGTCCAGCGCTCTTTTCAGTACACCTTCAACCCCTACACAACGCTCCCCTACCCCAGATACATACGTATCTAGCCATAGCTTCGGTGGTGTGTTTAGCCCCGTTACATTTTCGGCGCAGAGTCACTCGACCAGTGAGCTATTACGCACTCTTTCAATGGTGGCTGCTTCTAAGCCAACATCCTGGTTGTCTGTGCAACTCCACATCCTTTCCCACTTAACACACACTTGGGGACCTTAGCTGATGGTCTGGGCTGTTTCCCTTTTGACAATGGATCTTAGCACTCACTGTCTGACTCCCGGCAATAAGTATATGGCATTCGGAGTTTGACTGAGCTTGGTAATCCTTGCGGACCCCGCACCCAATCAGTGCTCTACCTCCACTACTCTTATACCGAGGCTAGCCCTAAAGCTATTTCGGGGAGAACCAGCTATCTCCGAGTTCGATTGGAATTTCTCCGCTACCCCCACCTCATCCCCGCACTTTTCAACGTACGTGGGTTCGGGCCTCCAGTGCGTGTTACCGCACCTTCACCCTGGACAGGGGTAGATCACACGGTTTCGGGTCTACGTCCACATACTAAGTCGCCCTATTCAGACTCGCTTTCGCTGCGGCTCCACCTTCTCGGCTTAACCTTGCATGTTAAACGTAACTCGCCGGTTCATTCTACAAAAGGCACGCCATCACCCATTAATAGGGCTCTGACTTTTTGTAAGCACACGGTTTCAGGTTCTATTTCACTCCCCTTCCGGGGTGCTTTTCACCTTTCCCTCACGGTACTGTTTCACTATCGGTCGCCAGGTAGTATTTAGCCTTAGCAGATGGTCCTGCTGGATTCATACGGGGTTTCACGTGCCCCGCACTACTCGGGATCCGTCTCGGAGAGAATACAGTTTAGGTTACAGGGCTTTTACCTCTATCGCGGGCCTTTCCAGACCTCTTCACCTACCATATTCCTTTGTAACTCCATGTGAGACGTCCCACAACCCCTAAGAGCAAGCTCTTAGGTTTAGGCTGTTCCGCGTTCGCTCGCCGCTACTGACGGAATCACTATTGTTTTCTCTTCCTCAGGGTACTTAGATGTTTCAGTTCCCCTGGTCTGCCTCTACACACCCTATGTATTCAGGTATGAGTAACTGCGAATTACCACAGCTGGGTTTCCCCATTCGGACACCCCCGGATCAAAGCTTGCTTACAGCTCCCCGAGGCAGTTTCGTTGTTCGCCACGTCCTTCGTCGGCTCCTGGCGCCTAGGCATCCTCCGTGTGCTCTTATTAGCTTAACCTTGATTTTTCCGCAGGAAAATATCATACGATGACATTCTCTTTGGAATCATCTCACTAATAACATTTACTTGTTTGCACAAGTTGCTAAAAGATGTTCTAAAACGCAAATTCGTTTCGGTATCCAGTTTTCAAGGATCAAGTTGAAAAAGTTATTCATTTAAAAATTTATGGTGGAGCCAAGCGGGATCGAACCGCTGACCTCCTGCTTGCAAGGCAGGCGCTCTCCCAGCTGAGCTATGGCCCCATAAAATTACTCTATAATGTTATATGGTGGGCCTTGGTGGACTCGAACCACCGACCTCACCCTTATCAGAGGTGCGCTCTAACCAACTGAGCTAAAAGCCCATATAACATATATAACATTGTGAATCAACCAATCAATTGGTTGTCCGCTTGGCAACGTCCTACTCTCCCAGGACCCTTCGGTCCAAGTACCATCGGCGCTGGAGGGCTTAACGGTCGTGTTCGGGATGGGTACGTGTGGAACCCCTCCGCTATCGCCACCAAACGCATACGAAAGAGACTTGCTCTTTCAAAACTGAACACGAGTGAGTGTTCGAACCCGAAGGTTCTATTGTGGAAGCTAAGCTTCCGATTTGAATGTTCTCATTGCAGAGAACGATTCTCCATAGAAAGGAGGTGATCCAGCCGCACCTTCCGATACGGCTACCTTGTTACGACTTCACCCCAATCATCTACCCCACCTTCGGCGGCTGGCTCCCTTGCGGGTTACCCCACCGACTTCGGGTGTTGTAAACTCTCGTGGTGTGACGGGCGGTGTGTACAAGACCCGGGAACGTATTCACCGCGGCATGCTGATCCGCGATTACTAGCAATTCCGACTTCATGCAGGCGAGTTGCAGCCTGCAATCCGAACTGAGACCGGCTTTGATGGGATTGGCTCCACCTCGCGGCTTCGCTTCCCGTTGTACCGGCCATTGTAGTACGTGTGTAGCCCAGGTCATAAGGGGCATGATGATTTGACGTCATCCCCACCTTCCTCCGGTTTGTCACCGGCAGTCACTCTAGAGTGCCCAGCATTACCTGCTGGCAACTAAAGTTAAGGGTTGCGCTCGTTGCGGGACTTAACCCAACATCTCACGACACGAGCTGACGACAACCATGCACCACCTGTCTCCTCTGTCCCGAAGGCCGCCACTATCTCTAGTGGATTCAGAGGGATGTCAAGACCTGGTAAGGTTCTTCGCGTTGCTTCGAATTAAACCACATACTCCACTGCTTGTGCGGGTCCCCGTCAATTCCTTTGAGTTTCAGTCTTGCGACCGTACTCCCCAGGCGGAGTGCTTACTGTGTTAACTTCGGCACCAAGGGTATCGAAACCCCTAACACCTAGCACTCATCGTTTACGGCGTGGACTACCAGGGTATCTAATCCTGTTTGCTCCCCACGCTTTCGCGCCTCAGCGTCAGTTACAGCCCAGAAAGTCGCCTTCGCCACTGGTGTTCCTCCACATATCTACGCATTTCACCGCTACACGTGGAATTCCACTTTCCTCTTCTGTACTCAAGCCACCCAGTTTCCAGTGCGACCTCAGGTTGAGCCCAAGGTTTAAACACCAGACTTAAATAGCCGCCTGCGCGCGCTTTACGCCCAATAATTCCGGACAACGCTTGCCCCCTACGTATTACCGCGGCTGCTGGCACGTAGTTAGCCGGGGCTTTCTTCTCAGGTACCGTCACTCCGGTAGCAGTTACTCTACCGGACGTTCTTCCCTGGCAACAGAGCTTTACGATCCGAAAACCTTCATCACTCACGCGGCGTTGCTCCGTCAGGCTTTCGCCCATTGCGGAAGATTCCCTACTGCTGCCTCCCGTAGGAGTCTGGGCCGTGTCTCAGTCCCAGTGTGGCCGTTCACCCTCTCAGGTCGGCTACGCATCGTCGCCTTGGTGGGCCGTTACCCCACCAACTAGCTAATGCGCCGCAGGCCCATCCCTCAGTGACAGATTGCTCCGTCTTTCATTCTTCTCTCAGGAGAAAAAAGAAATTATCCGGTATTAGCTACCGTTTCCGGTAGTTATCCCAGTCTGAAGGGCAGGTTGCCTACGTGTTACTCACCCGTCCGCCGCTAAGTTACTTTGAAAGCAAGCTTTCAAAGTAACTCCGCTCGACTTGCATGTATTAGGCACGCCGCCAGCGTTCGTCCTGAGCCAGGATCAAACTCTCCAATTAGTATTGAAAAGAGCGATATGCTCATTTTGAAACATCTGACGAGAAAATTAATTCTCTAATTTTGGATTTCACTTGCGTGATTTCCCACTCACTCGTTGTTCAGTTTTCAAAGATCAATATCTGTCATTTCGTCGTCGTTGTTTATCAGCGGCGACCTTTATAATATATCACAGTGTTAAGCTGTTTGGCAAGTCTTTTTTTTGAAAAATCTTTTTTTCAATTTTTCTTGCCTTCCGCTTTCCTTTTACACAAGCAAAAGGAGCGCGAGATATAATTTATCATGAGCACTCCTTTTTAGTCAAGCTATTTTATTAAATAATCTGAAAACTTTATAAAACTGTAGCAATTCTCGTATATCTTCAGTGTTTATACTGAGAAGAACGCCCACCCCATGCATACTTGGAAAGCTCTTTCTGAGGAGCGAAGCGAGCATACATCCGGAATACAGTCTTATATCTATTAGCGATGGCGTGCCTGATATTTTGGTCCAAGCGCTGATCACTCAAATCTAACAGCATCTCATCTAGTTCTTTTCTCAAAACATAATCCAGTTCCTTGCATTCCTTTTCGTTAAACAACATTCCCAACATATGCTTGGCCTCCTTCATGAAGTTGCAATTAACACCTTCTCTAAACCCCCAAAACCTTTTTTGCATAATCAGTAAGTACATCTCATGGAGAAAGCTGCCTTAAGATCCTCTTACACTAGATTAACCGGAGTCCTCTTTTTATAACCATAATTATTAAAAATTCCCTTTATGGTTTCGTCTAGATTATATACTCCTTACCTTTAGGCAATCCTTGGATGAACGCCCTTAATGTTATGCTCTATTCCCGGAAGTTTTATGATAAAAGTGAAAAAGTAATTGTACTTTCAATAATGGCTGCAACAAATAACAGGATTACAGTCCATATGGAAGCCGTAAGTGTTTGACGCATGAAAGCAGACCAGTCTGCGCTTCTCTCCTCTTTTCTATCTGTAGATCGAAATAGACTTGAAATCACTTTTCCGCCAAAGTGCAGCCCAAAGGCACACGCGATAATGATTGCCGGAATCTCTATAATCCCGTGTGGCAGCAATCCTTTTACGATTAAATCGAACAAATCCTGTCCTTGCAGTGCGGATAAATGTATCAAGTAGCCAATTACCGCTCCGTTTATAAATAAGAATATAGCTGGCAATATGCCGAACAACGCTCCCAGGAAAATAATAACCACGCCCTTGATGGCGTTATTCAGAAATATAAATACAAAGAAGTTCCATTGCGGATTAGCGGTGTCTCTTAAGTTTCCGCTGATCTCACTAAGCCCTTCCAATTGCTGAACCAATAGTTTTTCCAGACTACTTGTCGCTACCCAGCCAACAACCGCTCCTATTACGAAGAGCAGACAGGATAGCAGCAAAGCCTTGCGGATCGATTTAATATCTTTAACAAACGTGAAGAACGACAACATAAATACCTCCTGAAATTGTGATCTCTGTTTCTTAGGTCATAACCGTGCGGTACGAGCATACATTTAGAACAAACAAGCATTTCGCATGGGAGAGGAGCGCTGTCATTAATGAATTCTTTTTATGTATTCAGCGGCAAAAAGATCAAAAGGTTCATCTATATCTTCGCCGCTGTGCTTCTTGCTGCTGGAGTTGTCTATGTCGAGAGGGGTAATATCACCGTTTTTTCTGAGGCTGGACCTTCTGCCATTTACAGTGTGCCAACAGAGAAGAAGCTGATTGCCCTAACCTTCGATATTAGCTGGGGGGAAAAGAGACCCGAACCAATTTTGAAGGTACTTGAAGACAAGAAAGTGGACAAAGCCACCTTTTTCCTATCGTCACCATGGAGTAAGACTCACCCGGATATTGTAACAAGCATTAAAAACGCAGGATTCGAAATTGGCAGCCATGGCCATAAACACGTCAATTACAGCACTCTAAGTAACGAAGAGATTCGCACTCAGATCACAACGGCTCACACTGTGCTTACAGAATTAACCGGTAAAGAACCAAATTTAATTCGTATGCCTAATGGTGATTTTGACAAAAGAGTTCTGCAAGTGGCCAATGATCTTGGTTACAAAGTCATCCAGTGGGACACAGACTCTCTAGACTGGAAGAACATAGGTGTAGACAATATCGTGAAGCGTGTAACGACTAAAGCACATCCTGGTGATATCGTTCTTCTACATGCCAGTGATTCCTGCAAACAAACTCACGAAGCTCTTCCGCAAATTATCGATGAGCTCCGCAGACAAGGTTATGAATTCGTTACCGTCTCTGAGCTGATCAGCCAAAGCAACGCAGAGGGTAAAGAGGTTCGCGACTCGGCCTCACTAAATAGTGCCTTAGAGGATGCTGCCGGGCTGTAACGCTCCTCCCAATCTTAGGTACCGCAATAGATGTTGGTTTTATCCAAATATTAATGACGCGGGGAAATGAGCTCCGATATGTCGGGTGTGGGGGTATTCAGCTTCGGATAGCTCAGATCCAGACTCTCCAGTGTCTTTACAACGATGGATAAGGCCAAATAGTTGCGGTACCATTGATGATTGGCTGGTATCCAGTACCAGGGTGCTTTATCAATACTTGACTCCTTAAAAACATCTACATATGCCTCTTGGTAATCATCCCAAAACTCCCGCTCCTGTAGATCACTTGCGTCAAATTTCCAGTGTTTTTTGGGATCTTCAAGCCGTTCTTTGATTTTCTTAAGCTGCTTCTCTTTTGAAATATGCAGAAAAAGCTTGATAACTGTCGTTCCCTCTTCCACCAGCATCTCCTCAAACTGCCGTATGTAACGAAAGCGGCGCTTCAAATCATCCTTTTTCAATCCCCCATGTACCCGCGGTACCAATACATCTTCATAGTGTGAGCGGTTAAATGCAGAGATGTAGCCTTTAGGGGGTGTCTTTTGATGCACTCTCCATAAGAAATCGTGAGCTTCTTCCTCCAGAGAAGGTTTCTTGAAGCTGGTCACTATAAAGCCTTGTGGATTAATCCCTGAAAAAATATGTTTAACCGTTCCATCCTTACCGCTGGAATCCATCCCTTGCAGAATTACGAGCAGTGAATGCTTTTTCTGTGCAAAAAGAATATCTTGAAGCTCTGCCAACCGTTCCTTTAACTGCTCTGTTTTGGCTTCTGCTTCTTTTTTTGATTTAAAGTTACCTGTATCGTCCGGGTCCAGCTTGTTAAGCTGGATTTCATTTGTGTCTTTTATCATATAACGCTTGATGTCCATATATTCCCCTCCTAAAAGTTTTGTAAAGCATGTGCATCATTGAAAAACTTCGTACAAAACTCACTTCGGAAGCATCTACTTAGTTTTGTGAGCGTTGCTACGCTTGTATTACTTCGTACAAAACTGCTTCGGAAGCATACGCTTAGTTTTGTAAAGCATGTGCATCATTGAAAAACTTCGTACAAAACTCACTTCGGAAGCATCTGCTTAGTTTTGTGAGCGTTGCTACACACAAAGAATCCGCTCTATTGTTCTTTAAGATTAACCTCCTCCAGCGGATTTTAATCGTTAGGATACATTCTAGAGCAAAAAACCCCGTTTTCTGAAGGCCAGAGCACGGGGTTCATGATTTGCTGAATTCGCCCCAACCTTTATCCGGCTGCCGGCTTGAGAATACGGTGAAGCATCAAAATTTGGAATGCATTACAGGCGATGAGCGGAACAACAATAAACACTGTCGCACTATCAACACCTATACGGAGCACGCCGATAATTTCCACAATTGAAATAGCTGTCATAAAAAAGAGGGTTGGAATCCAAGCTGAGATGTTTGTACTTTTCACTTTGAAATAAGACACAATAATGGCAGCTAACAAAATAAAGATTCCTAATATTAGATCAGACAAGACACTTCTTTCCCCGCCAACGACGGTACGCAAAAAAATCAGTTCAAGCAATGCGAGCACAGAAAGCACCAGTTGTATGTATTTCCAAATTTTTGGCGGGAAAACACCATTGCCCATGTAATTTAAAATTAGATAAGCAAAAAAACCAAGTTGCGCATAAACACTGACAAGCATACCGTAGCCGAATAGTATCAGCGGGTATAAAAAGAAATCAGCGACACTTTTGAAATCAATTCGACCGTTCACGAATTGCAGTGCCAGACCTGCGATTACTGCTCCGCCCGCTCCTATTAGAAGGGTTGTCCAAAATAAATAAAACCATTTTTTTATACTCAGCCACTTCACCTCCCCTATGTCAGATTTATTTTACCAAGGATACCGACAAAACACCATTACATCAGCAACATAAATGTGTGTTAATGCGGCATAATACAACTGGAGAATCCTAATAAAGGAGGGCAGCGCCAATGAAATGGAGATTTATCGGATCTGTGGGTTTGGCTTTAAGCTTTGTTATGGCCTTAACGGCTTGCGGAAGTGAGCAGAGCAGTTCTTCTTCTGGTCAGGGCAGTTATAAAGAAATGAAGACCATGGTTATTGATATATTAAAAAGTGAAGATGGAAAAAAAGCAGTTGAGGAATCATTATCAAATTCCAGTTCTGGAGGCACCAGCGGAATGAGTATGAAAATGATGCCACTTCAAACAACAGAGGATATAAAAACCGCTGTTAAAGATACCCTCACTGCACCGGAATATCAAAAGGAAATCGAGAAAATTATGACTGATCCCAAGTTCGCAGGCGATTTTGCTAAAGCCATTCAATCACAAAGCAAAGAATTGCACCTGCAACTAATTAAAGATCCCACCTATCAAAAATCCGTCGAGGAAATCATGAAGTCTCCAGAAATGATGACCATGTTTCTTAATCTCACCAAAACACCTGACTACCGAAAGCAATCCATGAAGACCATCCAGGAATCTATGCAGACTCCATTATTCCGGATGGAGGTATTGAATTTACTTAAAAAGGTCGTTCAGGACGAGCTCGAACCGAAGGAACAGAAAAAGGGCGGCGAAAGCGGCGATAAACAGGAAGGCAGCGGCAGCGGTGGTGAAAGTGGCAGCGGTAGCGGCGATGATTCAAGCACATAACAAAAAAGAGGCCTTATCCCACCTAACAAAGTGGGACGGCCTCTTTTTATGCACAATAATTAGTGCTCATATTTCGCAATCAGCTTATCGGCGATATCAGCAAACAACAACGCAGTAGCTGTGTCTTCCTTGTATACGGAAGGTGAGAAATCCGGTTCAGAAATATGGTTGTCCGGTGCGCCCAATGGAACTTGTGCAAGCAGCTCGGTATGGAGTGTCTCCGCAAGCCGAGCGCCTCCGCCTCTGCCAAAAATATAATCTTTTTTACCGCAGTCTTTACACTCATAATAAGCCATGTTCTCAATGACCCCAATAATCTCATGTTCTGTCTGCAGAGCCATAGAGCCCGCTCTAGCCGCCACAAACGCTGCGGTAGCATGAGGGGTAGTAACAATAATCTCTTTGCTGTGAGGGAGCATCTGATGTACGTCAAGCGCCACATCACCTGTACCTGGAGGAAGATCAAGCAGCATATAATCAAGTTCTCCCCAGCCCACATCACCGAAGAATTGGCGCAGCATTTTGCCAAGCATAGGTCCCCGCCAAATTACCGGACTATTCTCACGGATAAAGAAGCCCATAGACATGACCTTCACTCCGAAACGTTCCACAGGAATAATGATTCCCTCTTCTACAACGGGTCCCTCTTCGATTCCCATCATATCAGGGATGCTAAACCCATAAATGTCCGCATCAATCAATCCAACCTTTTTACCTTTTCTAGCCAAAGCTACTGCCAAATTCACAGTAACTGTAGACTTTCCAACACCGCCTTTACCACTGGCAATGGCGATAAAGTTAACACCAGAGTTCTCATTGATTAATTCATGATCGTCAAGGCCAGCTGCATGTCCCTTAAGTTTCCCCGGTTCATCAACCAACGGCTCTTCCCCGGCACTCTCTCCGCGAAGCAGAGCACGTTCATAATCGGTTGCATCACGCAGCCGGATATGCACATTAGTGACTCCACCTGCTTCAAGCAACTCACGAACCCGTTGTTCTAGATCCATGCGACTTTGCTCTTCAGGATCCAGACATACGATTGATAAAGATATACGATCTTCTTTAATCATAATGTCACGGATCAGCTGTAGTTCCACAAGGCTTTTTCCGGTTTCCGGGTCTGTTATTGACTGCAGTATTTCCTGGATATGTTCCCTAGTCAGCATGGAAAGCACCTCTGTTTCCTTTCCGGAGGAGAATTCTTCCGGAGTTTTTGTCTATTATAGCATTACCCATCTCCTGATGAGTAGTCCCGGCTACTCGGAAGCATAACGAAGAATGCCACGATATATGCTAGTCGCTACCTTGCGTTGATAAACATCATCTCCGAGTAGAACTGATTCCTGAGGGTGCGACAAAAAACCGACCTCTACAAGGATCGCAGGTATTTTTAATGCTTTTAGTAGATAAACAGTATTTACAGTCTTAGCTACACGATCAGTATTCTCCAGTGTAGTCTTCAGCTCACTCTGTACAAACTCTGCGATAGCTTTATTATCCTTGTGATTGGGATAGTAAAAGGTCTGCGCCCCGCTCCATCGGTTCGAAGGCACACTGTTCATGTGAACGCTTATAAAAAGATCTGCGCCCTTCTCTTCAATACTTCTTACTCTTTGCTTAAGATCTTCAGTCTTGCGCTTAGAATAGCCCTTAGTGCCCTCCTGAGCCAAATCATAATCCCCCTCACGGGTCATCACAACAATAGCCCCGGCCTGTTGCAGGTAATCACGTAAATAAAGAGAGACTGCAAGATTAATGTCTTTCTCAATTAGCCCTTCCCGGCTAACTGCCCCTCCATCTGCTCCCCCATGTCCAGCGTCGATAGCGATCACTTTACCAGACAAAGGCAGACTCCAATAATTTAACGTTTTGGCAGTAGGCATGTCATACGCTATAATGCCGATCATTATAGCTAGCAGTGTCGCGCCCAGCATACATTTTTTGATACTGCTCCATGAGATCCAGACCGAGACTTTACTGTGTTTTCGGCCAGACATAACAAAGACCCCCTCGTCCCGATAGATAATACTCATCTATATGGGACAAGAAGGCCAAATAGTACTAGCTAACGATGATTAAGCTGTTACTTCTTGAGTCATGCCTTCAATTAGAATCTGCGCAACCTCAGGTCGCGTAAATTCAGGAGGCGGACATTGACCCTCCCGAAGCAAAGCCCGTACCTTTGTACCCGACAATGTCATATGATCGTCGCCAGGATGTGGGCAGGTTTTACTGGAAGCCATATTTCCGCATTTTTTACAGAAGAAGCTGTGTTCAAAAAATAATGGAGTAATATCAAGTTCCTCAGCGGTGAAATCCGCAAAAATTTCTTGCGCTTCATAAGTTCCGTAGTAATCACCTACGCCCGCATGGTCACGTCCGACAATAAAATGGGTGCAGCCGTAATTTTTGCGAACCATAGCATGAAAAATCGCTTCTCTCGGACCAGCATAACGCATGGCCGCCGGGAAAACACCTAGAAAGGTACGATCCTCAGGATAATAATTCTCCAAAAGCGCCAGGTAGCTCTTCATTCGTACATTTGCCGGTACATCATCAGACTTCGTCTCACCCACTAGCGGGTTTAAGAACAGAGCGTCTACAACCTCCATAGCGCACTTCTGAATATATTCATGTGCACGATGAACAGGGTTACGCGTCTGGAAGCCTACAACTGTTCTCCAGCCCTTGTCTGCAAATATCTTACGTGTAGCTGAAGGGTCAAAATAAAATTCTCCGAACTTTTCTGGCTGTGGTCTATTCAGCACTGTAATTGGTCCTCCTACATAGATAGCCGGGCGGGCCAACAGCTTACTTACTCCTGGATGTTCAGGGTCTGTTGTTTTGAATACATTTTGCGCTTCAAGGTTTTGATCAACCGTATAAATACTCTCAATATCCAATAAACCGTAGATCTCGCCATCCTCTTCACCGATTAGAGATACCTTGTCTCCAATAGCTAAACCAGAGGCCACATCCTCTTCTACAGCAAGTGTTATTGGAATGCTCCACACTGTGCCATCTGCTAAACGCATGTTTTTGACTACGGAGTGATAATCTTGTTCATTCAAAAATCCAGTCAGTGGAGAAAATGCACCTACCGCAATTAGATCCAAATCAGATAAAGTCCAGGTGTTCACGGCAATCGCCTTATAATCACGTGCAAGCTGCAGTAATTCTTCTCTTTCTGTACCCTCTACTACACGGTTAACTAATGTTCCGCCATGCGGACGTATTGAAGTCATTATCGTCTCTCCTTCTGTGTTCTCACGGGGATAGGTCTTACTTGTGTAATCCACACTCAGTCTTCTCTGATCCAGCCCAACGTCCAGCACGCGGATCTTCACCAGGCATAACCTGACGTGTACATTGCTCACAGCCGATACTTGGATAGTTACGGTCATGTAGAGGGTTATAAATTACATCATTTTCACGAATATAGTTCCATACATCCTCGGTTGTCCAATCCGCAATTGGATTAAACTTAACCAAACCAAATTTATAATCATACTCAACCTTTTTGGCATTAGCACGGGTAGGCGCTTGGTCACGACGAATGCCTGTAATCCAAGCTTCATATTGAGATAGGATACGAGTCAGCGGCTCTACTTTACGAATCCCACAGCATTGGTTAGGGTCTACTGTCCATAACGCATCACCGTGTTGAAGTGCTTGCTCCTGCGGAGTGATTTGTGGAGACACTCGTACGAACTCCAGCCCGTATTTATCTGCCATCAAATCTCGGGTCTCATAGGTTTCCTTAAAATGATAATCTGTATCGAGATAAAAGACGTCTGTAGACGGACTAACTTTGTGAAGCATATCAACTAGCACTACATCTTCGGCACCAAAGCTGCAGGCAAAAGTAATGTTAGGAAATGTTTCTACAGCCCAGCGGATAATTTCCTCGGGTGAAGCAGTTTCTAATTCTTCGGCCTTAACTTTGATTAAATCCTCTTTCTCGAGCAGGTTCATTAAGGTATTCCTCCATCCAAAATATTAATCGTATGAATAAATGAGGTAAAAGAAGTAATAAAACCAACTAATTCTATATGAAATAGTATATAACTTTTACTGAGGAAGTCAATGCGTTTCAACCGTTAGAATTAGTAAATAGATGCAAAAAAAAGCCCATTTCTTGTGGAAAGGGGCTAAACAAGAAAAACCCTTAACCATAAAGGTTAAAGGTTTCTTATGTGCTTTTTTATCTCCCGTATTTTTCTAAGGCTTCTTTAAATATAGTATTTAACGCTTCAGGATACTCACCATAGATTTCTAAATCTTGAGAAGACTCTTCCTCAGACTGTTCCAATATCTTATTCACTTTGGGTTCACTCAAAGGAATTTTACCGTAGTAAACTCCTTTAACAAAATAAACATTAGGATCGGTTAAACTTTTATCTAAGAATAATAAATACTCTTCATTTTCATTCATTAACTGATAACCTTCAATTCCATAGATCAATGTTCCATCTTCTGTTGTTTCGATAGCTCCATTTTCTTGCACTGTAACTTCAGAGCCCTCTACAATATCTTGATTATCAGATTTGAAAATCTGATTAATCTTTATTGCAGATTGCGTATGATAATCAATCGTTTCACCAAATTCATTTTTATCGATAAATGTATTTATGACTTTAGCTTTTGTGCCTTTCAGTATCAATTCAGCCGTGTTGTCTAGCTCATTAAAATCACGATAACCAATAACTTTTGCTTCAGAACTGATAAATGCAGGAGAATTATCTCCCTTTACAGCTTTGTTATTGTTAATGAATCCTGCAGCACCGACAACCAATACGAAAGCCAACACACCTATTGAAAGAAACTTATTTTGTTTTTTCATATATTGACCCCCTTAATCAAATTGGTAAATATGCGCTATACCATCTTTATCATCTTGTACTGGGTAAGTTCCATATAACCAAGCTGGTCCAGAAAGCATAATGGACGGAACTGTATCTTCATGAGTTAAGCCTAGTACATGTCCCATTTCATGAGCAGTGGTTTCTTTTTGTCTATTTCCATCTACTGTCTTGAATCTTACCGTGTTAATTCTAACGATTGATGTAGAGGTTAGTGTACCTGAAGTAGAGGTTTGCGCATAAAATTGTCCAAGATCATTTGTTTCTGACGAAGCGTACCACTTTACGTCAGCAGCAGAGGCTGAAGTTGTTGAAGTAACGTTAATAGACAGTCTACCAGCAGTAAGACCATTCCACGCTGTACTTCCATGTATGGCAGCGGCATTGTAGCCAATTGAAGATATAGAGGCATCAAGCCAATATTTAACTTGGTTAGGTCTATCCACTCTGTTTCCGCGAAGTACATAAGCATCTACCTGAGAGATAAAAATCGAAGCAACAACCATTAGAACGATTGAGGACAAAATAAATTTCCTCTTACTCAAAGAACTCTCAATTTCCATAAATTCAACTCCTCCTTTATAACCTTAAACGCCTATAATTGGAAAAAAGTTGCTATGAATAAATAAAAAATATTAATATAAAAAAACCTATTTCCGAAAGAAATAAGTTAGTTTGAAACACAGCTCTAAATATGATTCTGTTCTGATATAAAAAATAAAACCCTCGGCCATATGGCCAAGGGTTGAATTCTGTAGATATTAACGTTTCGAGAACTGAGGCGCACGACGTGCAGCCTTCAAGCCGTATTTCTTACGTTCCTTCATACGTGGGTCACGAGTCAGGAAGCCGGCTTTCTTCAATGCACCGCGATATTCAGGGTCAACTTTAAGCAATGCACGGGAGATACCGTGACGAATTGCTCCAGCTTGACCGGAAATGCCGCCACCATGTGCAAGAACGATTACATCGTAGTTGCCCAGTGTTTCAGTCAGGTTCAAAGGTTGTTTTACGATCATTTTCAGTGTTTCCACACCGAAATATTCGTCCATCTCACGTTTGTTAATGACAATGCGTCCTTCACCCGGTACAAGGCGAACACGTGCTACCGAATGTTTACGACGACCTGTCCCATAGTATTGTACTTGTGCCATGAAACTGTCCTCCTCTATTCTTATCCGCGAAGTTCGTAAACTTCAGGTTTTTGTGCTGCATGTGGATGCTCGGCGCCTGCATATACTTTCAATCTCAGCTTCATGTGGTCCCCTTGACGAGTCTTAGGAATCATACCATGAACCGCGAATTCAATTACGCGTTCTGGTTTAGTATTCAGCAGAGTTTCAGCATTAGTAACTTTCAAACCACCTGGGTGCATCGAGTGACGGTAGTATTTTTTGTTTTGCAATTTCTTACCGGTCAAGTGAATTTTCTCAGCGTTGATAACGATAACGAAATCTCCTGTATCAACGTGTGGAGTGAATTGCGGTTTGTGTTTGCCACGGATCAAAGCAGCGGCTTCGCTGGCCAAACGACCGAGTGTTTTGCCTTCGGCATCAATAATGTGCCAATTGCGTTCAACTTCGTTCGGCTTCGCCATATAGGTGGTACGCATGAATGTTTCCTCCTTGTTCTCGTACGAAAATCTTCTGTTTCGTATATCTTGTTTCTCATTGAATTACGATTATGTGAGTTAAGCAAAGCATTTTTTTGGCATTTTCTCGATCGGGGCTGTGGGATAGCCATCAAGAAAACACAACTTTTATATTACAGTATAAACATAACAAGTGCAAGTGATTTTTAAACATTTAGCCTATTAATCAGGAAGAAATTTATAGAAAAAACTATTCACTTTCAATCTCGTCATATTCAACACTCCACAAAGCTAACCCCATGGCCACAGCTGTTGGACCAGCATGTGATCGATCACATGCTGCCAATATTTCAGCAACCTTATCAGCAGGTATTTTACCTTCCCCCACATGGATCAAAGTCCCCATAATAATGCGAACCATGTGCTGAAGAAATCCACTACCCGTTATATAAGTATGGATAACTCCTTGATCTGATGAAGAGTGTCGGCACATACTGCGGTCTACTTCCATATGAGCTTCAAAGATCGTTCGTACATGAGAAGTCTTCGTAGACCGTCGTGATGCAAACGAAGTGAAGTCATGTGTCCCTATAATTTGCGTTAAGCCTTGCTGCATCGCAGGAATATCCAACTTCACTGGATGGTGAAGCTGCCAGCGCCGCTGAAACGGATCTGGAAACCTGTTGCCATTGATCGTGTATCGGTAAGTTTTACGCTTAGCCCCTCTACGAGAGTGAAACGTTAGCGGAACTTCCCTAGCCTCTGTAACCACGATGTCTTGTGGCAGCCGGGCATTAAGCGCTAGACACCAACGTTCAGTTGGGATTCGAGAGGAGGTTGTAAAGTTAAAAGGCTGGCCATAGGCATGTACTCCGGCATCTGTGCGGCCTGAAGCAGTAATCTTAAGCTTCTCACCTGTCAGATGGAGTATGGCTTGCTCCAGCCGATCCTGAATCGTATTGCCCTGAGGCTGGGTCTGAAAGCCATCATAATTCGTTCCGTCATAATTGACCTTCATCAATAGATTACGCATTCCGTTCTCCTTTTTAAACCGGTCAGCAGAACGTCGATCGAAGCACTGTCTGATCTTCTATTTGAAGAAATGGCTTCGCCGTCCCTAGAAGGACGGCATCCATTTTTCATATATAGAACTACAAGTCCTATAGGATCCTTAATTTCAAAAAAAAGAGCCCCTGCGGGAGCTCCTTCAATTGAACCAAGGTGATTCCCACGGTTATTAGTACAGCAGAGTCTTGCGCCTCTGCAGCACAATAACGCTGATATTTCCCCCATCTTTACTCCAAAGAGGGCTGGATGAAAGGGAAGCATCGGAAATCAATACTTGTGATACTACGCGCGGTCTACCAATTCAAGATAAACCATAGGCGCAGCGTCGCCACGACGAGGTCCTAGTTTAAGGATACGAGTGTATCCACCTGGACGCTCAGTGTAACGAGGAGCAATGTCAGAGAACAATTTTTGAATTGCATCTTGTTCACCATCAACAGTCTCGCGGCGAACAAATGCAGCTACTTGACGACGAGCATGAAGATCACCTTTTTTAGCTTTAGTGATCAGCTTTTCAGCGATAGAACGAACTTCTTTCGCTTTAGCTTCCGTTGTTTGGATGCGCTCGTATAAAAACAGATCCGTTACCATGTCGCGAAATAACGCTTTACGCGCACTGGAATCACGGCCCAATTTTTGGTATGCCATTGTGTTTTCCCTCCTTTACTAAAGCAATCTGCAGCTATTCTTCTGTGCGGAGACCCAAACCAAGTTCCTCAAGCTTTTCCTGAACTTCTTCCAAAGATTTGCGACCAAGGTTACGCACCTTCATCATATCTTCTTCAGTCTTCGTGGTAAGCTCTTGTACGGTATTAATACCAGCACGTTTGAGGCAGTTGTAGGAACGAACAGAAAGATCAAGCTCTTCGATTGTCATCTCAAGTACTTTTTCTTTTTTGTCTTCTTCTTTTTCAACCATAATTTCGGCGTCTTTCGCTTCGTCCGTAAGACCTACGAACAGAACGAGGTGCTCGTTCAAAATTTTGGCTCCGAGGCTTACAGCCTCTTCCGGTCTGATACTTCCATCCGTCCAAATTTCAAGCGTCAATTTGTCGTAGTTAGTCACTTGACCAACACGTGTATTGTCTATGCCGTAGTTAACGCGTGAAATTGGAGTGTAGATGGAGTCAACTGGAATAACACCAATTGGCTGATCGTCACGTTTGTTCCGGTCCGCTTGGACATAGCCGCGACCACGGCCTGCAAAAATACGCATATGAAGTCTCGCACCAGGTCCCAGCGTTGCAATGTGAAGATCCGGATTGAGGATCTCAACATCGCTGTCCGCACGGATATCACCTGCGGTAACGATGCCTTCCCCTTCAGCATCAATCTCGAACACTTTTTCCTCGTCTGAATGAATCTTCAGAGACAAGGCTTTAAGGTTCAGAATGATTTCCGTCACATCTTCCATTACGCCTGGAACGGTCGAGAACTCATGCAGAACGCCGTCAATTTGGACCGAAGTCACTGCGGCTCCTGGAAGCGAAGAAAGCAATATCCGGCGAAGCGAGTTCCCCAGAGTCGTGCCATACCCACGTTCCAGCGGTTCAACTACGAATTTCCCATAGGTACCTTCATCATTAGCTTCTACGGTCTCAATCTTCGGCTTTTCGATTTCTATCACGAGTTTACCCCTCCTTCAACGTCGCTCCTATATGAAACTGTCACCCCATCAGGTGCATCATGTAGTATGCCTAAACACCTATTATTAGCAGATGCGTCAGAATTATACCACATTCACAATACTGATTTCACTATACGCGACGACGCTTAGGCGGACGGCATCCATTGTGAGGAACCGGAGTTACGTCTTTAATAAGGTTAACTTCAAGCCCTGCAGCTTGAAGGGAACGGATGGCTGCTTCGCGGCCCGCGCCCGGTCCTTTAACCATAACCTCAACCGACTTCATGCCGTGCTCCATAGCTGCTTTAGCTGCTGATTCAGCTGCCATTTGCGCTGCGAATGGAGTGGACTTACGGGAACCTTTAAATCCTTGGCCGCCGGAGCTTGCCCAGGAAATTGCATTTCCGTGAGGATCCGTGATGGTAACGATGGTGTTGTTGAACGTGGAACGAATATGTGCCACGCCGGATTCGATATTTTTACGGTCGCGACGTTTGGTACGTACGACTTTTTTCGGTTTAGCCATTGTCTCTTATCCCCCCTTATTATTTCTTTTTGTTTGCTACCGTACGACGCGGGCCTTTCCGGGTACGGGCATTCGTTTTAGTACGTTGACCGCGAACAGGCAATCCACGACGGTGGCGAACACCGCGGTAACAGCCGATCTCAGTAAGACGTTTAATATTTAAGGAAATTTCACGACGCAGGTCACCTTCAACCTTAACCGTTTTGTCGATCGTTTCACGCAGTTTGCTGACTTCATCTTCCGTCAAATCACGGACACGTGTATTAGCGCTAATGCCTGTTTCATTAAGAATTTTCTGAGAAGTCGTTTTACCGATTCCGAAAATATAAGTCAAGGCGATCTCAACGCGTTTGTCACGTGGCAAATCCACTCCAGCTATACGAGCCATTTTACGCTACACCCCCTTCTTAACCTTGTTTTTGTTTGTGTTTCGGATTTTCGCAAATCACCATAACAGTCCCTTTGCGGCGGATTACTTTACATTTCTCGCAAATGGGCTTTACAGAAGGTCTTACCTTCATGTTAATTACCTCCTCAAAGTTTTGCGAAGCAAAACTTTTTTCGTAGTTCCCATCTATTTACGGTAAGTTATACGACCTTTTGATAAATCATAAGGCGATAACTGCACGACCACTTTGTCTCCGGTCAAAATACGGATAAAGTGCATCCGCAATTTACCGGATACATGGGCAAGTATTTGATGACCGTTCTCAAGCTCAACCTTAAACGTTGCGTTTGGCAACGGTTCAAGGACAGTACCTTCTACTTCAATGACATCTTCCTTAGCCACAGTTAGTCTCCTTTCTCATCAGCACTTATTCCGGTGGGTCCAGCATACTTCATGACTGCGAATCGCAGCTTTCCGTTTGTTACCCGCCCAGTTTCCTTCAAACTGTCCACAACCTCACTGCTGATGAAGGGTATGAGCTCAAGATGAAGAATATTCTTCTTCTTTGGCCCATCAAACTTACGTTTGTCTCCATCTGCAATGTATACAAATCTGCTATCAACAACTGCGATAACAACGGCTGCCTCTCCGGCATCTTTGCCTTTGAGAATTCTCACTAATTGACCAACCTGCGGGCTGCTCACAGTATTCAAGAGGAGATCACCTACGCATTCAGTTTTGTGAAAATTTCCATGCCGTCCGGAGTAACTGCTACTGTATGCTCGAAGTGAGCACATAGTGAGCCATCAACCGTAACGACAGTCCAGTTATCTTCCAGTGTTCTGACATGTCTCTTTCCTGCGTTTACCATCGGCTCAATCGCGAGCACCATACCCGGTTTCAGACGTGGTCCGCGGTCCGCTATGCCATAATTCGGAATTTGCGGTTCTTCATGCAGTTTTGCCCCAATACCATGACCAACATACTCACGTACGACTGAAAAACCAGCCTCTTCGATGTATTGCTGAATAGCATGGGAGATTGTAAACAAGCGCACATCCGGCTTAACTAACGCCAGTCCCGCGTACAAGGAGCCTTCCGTAACGTCCAGCAAACGCTGAGCCTCTTCGGAAATGCTGCCCACACCGTAGGTCCAGGCGGAATCACCGTGATAACCGCGGTACTCTGCACCGATATCCAGCGTAACAATATCGCCTTCGATCAGTTTACGTTTACCAGGAAATCCATGCACTAATTGTTCGTTGACTGAAGCGCAAATGCTGGCAGGAAAACCGTTGTAGCCTTTGAAAGACGGCACAGCATCTTGACTGCGAATGTATTGATCGGCGATTCTGTCGAGCTCACCCGTTGTAATGCCAGGCTCAATGGCCTGAGCAATAAGACGGTGACTCTCGGCAACAATTCGACCAGCTTCCCTCATAAAGGCAAGTTCCTGTTCGGATTTACAAATGATCATTACATTAACCCCGCATTAAAGACACGATTTCAGAAGTAACGACATTAATTTCGTTTTCCCCGTTTACCTGACGCAAAAGACCTTTATTATCATAAAACGCAAGCAGCGGCGCTGTTTTATTATCATACTCATCCAGGCGCTTGCCTACACTTTCTTCGTTGTCATCCGGACGTTGATATAATTCACCGCCATCAATGTCGCAAATGCCATCTTGCTTCGGCGGGTTGAAGATTAAATGGTAGGATGCTCCGCAAACGCTGCAGATACGACGTCCAGTAAGACGCGCCATTAGCAATCCACGGTCAACATTCAAGTTGATGACATGATCCAAAGAAGTGTTCAAACGGCTAAGAATATCATCCAGCGCTTCCGCTTGCGAAAGAGTTCTTGGAAAACCATCCAATAGAAATCCTTTTTCGCAATCGGACTGCTGCAGCCGTTCTTCGACTATCCCAATGGTCACATCATCTGGTACAAGCAAACCTTGATCTATAAATGATTTGGCCTTCAATCCTACCGGAGTTTCCTGTTTGATTGCCAAACGGAAAGCATCTCCTGTCGAAATATGAGGAATACCAAATTCTTTAACGATTTCTGCCGCTTGTGTTCCCTTGCCTGCCCCAGGAGGGCCCATGAATAAAATGTTCACGATTTCTCTCTCCCCCCAAAAGTTCGCCACCAAGCAAGAAACAGCATAATAGGTGCCGGGAAGAATAAAAACTTAAGCTTCACCGGAACCTATCACCTATTTATTGATGAAGCCTTTGTAATGGCGTTTGATCAAATGGCTCTCGATCTGCTTCATAGTATCCAATGCCACGCCGATTACGATAAGCAGCGCAGTGCCACCAATTCGAACTTCTTTGGGCAATCCAGATATAGCACCGAAGAACATCGGTAGTACAGAGATCAAAGCTAGAAACAACGCGCCTGACATAGTCAACCGAGACATTACTCTAGTCAGATATTTCTCTGTAGCTTTACCAGGACGAATACCTGGGATGTAACCACCATTCTTCTTCATATTATCGGCCATCTGCTGAGGATTCATCTGTACGAACGTATAGAAGAACGTAAACCCGATGATCATCACTACATATAGAAGCATACCAAGCGGAGCATCGGTTGCCAAATATTTGGTAATCCATTGTGCCCAAGCATGTGTTGACCAGAAACTGGAGAGAACAACTGGGAACTGAAGCAATGATACGGCGAAGATTACCGGAATTACACCTGCCGCATTAATTTTCAGCGGAATATGTGTATTCTGTCCACCGTACATTTTGTTGCCAACTACGCGTTTAGCATATTGAACAGGAATCTTCCGAATACCTTGCTGCACGAAGATAACTGCTGTAATAATCGCTACAATCACAATCAGCACAATAACGACTTTAAGAATATTCAGGAACACCTGATCCGGCTGAATAAAGCTTGAGTTAGCCGTACTTGTGATATATCCCGGGATACCGGCGACGATTCCCGCAAAAATCAGGATCGAAATCCCGTTCCCGATTCCCTTTTCGGTAATCTGTTCACCAAGCCACATCAAGAAAGAAGTACCTGCCGTCAAGATAATGGCAACCAGCAAGTAATCAGCAAATGTCGCATTCGGCATCATTTGAGTATTGTATATCCGGTTAAACCCTATCGACGTAGCAAAACCTTGGATCAGGGCTAATATCACTGTACCGTAACGAGTGATTTGCGCCAATTGTTTTTTTCCGTGCTCCCCTTGTTTAGCCCATTCAGCAAACTTAGGAACAACATCCATCGACAGCAATTGCACGATGATGGATGCTGTAATGTACGGATAAATACTGATCGCAAATATCGAGAAGTTTTTGAGCGCTCCGCCCGAGAAGGTGTTCAATAGTCCCATCAAAGCGTCACCGCTCTGATTTGCTGTTGCCAGTACATCTTTGTTTACACCAGGAACCGGAACAAACGAACCGATACGGTAGATAAACAGAATGAACAAGGTAAACAGGATCTTTTTGCGCAAATCTTCAACATGCCAGATATTCTTAAGCGTCTTGAACATTAGATCACCTCGGTTTTACCGCCGGCAGCCTCGATTTTCTCTACCGCAGATTGAGAGAACTTATTTGCTTGTACAGTCAATTTTACGGTCAACTCACCGTTGCCGAGAATCTTGATGCCGCTTTTGGAATTCTTGACAACACCAGTTTCAAGCAACAACTGCGGAGTCACTTCAGTTCCTTCTGCAAAGCTATTCAGATCTTCCAGGTTCACAATCGCATACTCTTTACGGGTAGGATTGACGAAACCACGTTTAGGCAGACGACGATAGAGCGGATTTTGTCCACCCTCGAAGCCCGGACGAACACCACCGCCAGAACGTGAGTTTTGACCTTTGTGACCGCGACCGGAAGTTTTACCATTTCCGCTACTAGGACCACGACCAACGCGATTGCGTTCTTTGCGGGAACCAGGAGCTGGAGCAAGTTCATGTAACTTCATCGTTTGCACCTCCTTATGTTTGTTAATTTATGCGAGGCGATTAGCCTTCAATTTCAGTTACAGATAGCAAGTGACTCACTTTATTGATCATTCCGCGAATTGCAGGACTGTCATTGTGAACCACTGTCGTGTTGAGTTTACGCAGGCCGAGCGTCTTAACAGTAACACGTTGTGTTTCTGGACGTCCGATTACACTACGTACGAGGGTAATTTGCAATTTTGCCATTGACGTTCCCCTCCTTAACCGCGCAATTCTTCGACAGATTTGCCGCGAAGTTTCGCGACCTCTTCAATGCGTTTCAGACGGGAAAGTCCCTCCAAAGTTGCATTGACCATGTTCATGGAATTCGAAGAACCCAGTGATTTTGTCAAAATGTCGCCAACGCCTGCCAATTCCAATACGGCACGAACTGGACCGCCAGCGATAACGCCAGTACCCTCTGATGCTGGTTTCAGCAACACGCGTCCTGCGCCGAAGTGTCCAGTAACGAGATGGGGAATCGAAGTTCCTACGATTGGGATGTGAATCAGGTTTTTCTTGGCGTCTTCAATGCCTTTACGGATGGCATCCGGAACTTCGCCGGCTTTACCGATACCAGCACCGACGTAGCCGTTGCCGTCGCCCACAACAACAAGTGCACTAAAGCTGAAACGGCGTCCGCCTTTTACAACTTTTGCAACACGGTTAATGTGTACAACTCTTTCTGTCAGTTCTAAACTGTTCGGATCTACACGCAAGTCGTTAACCTCCTTTTAAGAATTATTCTAGAATTCAAGACCAGCTTCACGAGCTGCATCAGCCAATGCTTGAATCCGTCCATGGTACAAGTAACCTCCGCGGTCGAATACGACCACTGCATATCCTTTTTCTTTGGCACGCTCAGCGACCAATTGGCCAACTTTCGCTGCAGCTTCAACGCTGCCGCCATTACCGATGTTAGCGCTCAGATCTTTATCAAGTGTAGAAGCGGATACGATAGTAACCCCTTTAACATCATCGATCAGTTGAGCGTAGATGTGTTTCGAAGAACGGAATACGTTCAAACGTGGACGCTCAGTAGTTCCCTGGATCTTCTTACGAACACGCAGGTGTCTTTTGAGACGAGCCTTGTTTTTATCTTCTTTTGTAATCATGACTTCCCTTTCACTCCCTTCAGTTTGCCGTAAACAGCTTCACTTTAAGATGCACGGGGTATCTTACAATTAAGTTTAAACTGGTTATTTCTTCTTACCAGCTTTACCTTCTTTGCGGATGATACGCTCGCCTTCATATTTGATACCTTTACCTTTATACGGTTCTGGTTCACGAACGGAACGGATTTTAGCAGCGTATGCGCCAACGCGTTCTTTATCGATACCTTTAACGATGATCTTCGTGTTCGCAGGAACTTCGAACTCGATACCAGCTTCCGGTGTAATTTCAACCGGGTGGGAATAACCAACGTTCAGAACGATTTTATCTCCGGATTTGCTTGCACGATATCCGACCCCAACCAGTTCCAGAGATTTCGAGAAACCTTCAGTCACACCTGCTACCATGTTGTTGACAACGGAGCGGGTTGTGCCGTGAAGTGAACGATGCAATTTGTTATCCGACGGGCGAACAACGGTAATTTCGTTATTTTCAACTGTAACCTTCATGTCTTTATGAAGCTCACGAGTCAAAGAACCTTTTGGACCTTTTACTGTAATAACGGCGTTGTCCAAAGTGACATCTACACCGCTAGGTACTGCGATTGGTTTGCGACCAATACGAGACATGTGTTGCACCTCCTTATCTTGTGACGTTTATTACCAAATGTAGCAGACAACTTCTCCGCCAGATTTTGATTGACGAGCTTCTTTGTCGGTCATAACTCCCTTAGATGTGGAGATAATCGCGATTCCTAGACCACCGAGTACACGAGGCACTTCATTGCTCTTCGTGTATACGCGAAGGCCTGGTTTACTGATTCTTTTCAAACCAGAAATAACACGCTCTTGGTTAGGGCCGTATTTCAAGAAGATACGGATAATCCCTTGTTTGCTATCTTCAACGAATTCCGCATCGCGGATGAAACCTTCACGCTTCAAAATGTCAGCGATTTGTTTCTTCATAGTAGAAGCAGGCATTTCTACCGTCTCGTGACGCACAATGTTAGCGTTACGAATACGAGTAAGCATATCTGCAATAGGATCAGACATAGTCATGTGTGTAAACCTCCTTCCCGTTTATAAACTTCTTACCAACTTGCTTTTTTCACGCCAGGGATCTGGCCTTTATAAGCTAATTCACGGAAACAAATTCTGCAAATTTTGAACTTTTGCAGTACCGAATGTGGACGACCACAACGTTCGCAACGTGTATATGCACGTACTTTAAACTTAGGCGTACGTTGTTGTTTAACTTTCATCGAAGTTTTTGCCACTTAGCCTGACACCTCCTAAACATTTTCGGAGAAAATGGATTAACCGACTTTATTTTGCGAAAGGCATTCCCAGCTGACCCAGCAGCTCGCGGGATTCCTCGTCCGTCTTAGCAGTCGTTACAATAACGATGTCCATACCGCGGACTTTATCCACTTTGTCATATTCGATCTCGGGGAAGATCAATTGTTCTTTAAGACCAAGTGTGTAGTTACCACGGCCGTCAAAGGCTTTAGTGGAAACACCACGGAAGTCACGTACACGTGGAAGTGTTACGTTGAACAATTTGTCCAAGAAGTAATACATACGCTCTCCGCGCAGTGTTACTTTAACCCCAATCGGCATATTTTCGCGTAGTTTGAAACCAGCGATGGATTTTTTAGCTTTAGTGATTACTGGTTTTTGACCAGCGATCAACTGCATGTCATTAACTGCAGCATCAAGTACTTTGGAGTTTTGAACAGCGTCACCCACACCCATGTTGATGACAACCTTCTCGATCTTAGGCACTTGCATAACAGTTGTATAGTTAAACTTCTGCATCAAAGCAGGTGTAATTTCGTTAAGAAAACGTTCTTTCATTCTTGCTGCCATGAAGATTTAACCTCCTTTCTTAAGGGCTAGATTAGTCGATAATCTCTCCGGATCTTTTAGCAATCCGAACTTTTTTACCATTGTCCAAAACTTTGTAACCGATACGGGTTACTTTGCCGGTCTTCGGATCGATGTGCATTACGTTGGACACATGAATCGAAGCTTCCTGCTCAATAATTCCACCCTGTGGATTCAGCTGGTTCGGCTTTTGGTGTTTTTTCACCATATTGACGCCTTCTACCAGAACGCGGTTTTCACGAGGATAAGCAGCGATGACACGGCCTTTTTTGCCTTTGTCTTTACCACTGATCACAAGCACCACGTCATCTTTCTTCACGTGCAGTTTATTGTTATGGGATTCCAGAACTTTTTTCACTCTAGGCATTTATTACACCTCCTATAACTAACCTTCAACTTATTGGTGCCGTGTTTATTAGATAACTTCCGGTGCCAAGGAAACGATCTTCATGTAGTCTTTATCGCGAAGTTCGCGAGCAACTGGTCCAAAGATACGTGTTCCACGAGGGCTTCTGTCGTCTTTAACAACAACAGCTGCATTTTCGTCGAATGCGATGTAAGATCCATCTTTACGACGAACGGAACGTTTCGTACGAACAACTACCGCTCTAACAACATCACCTTTTTTGACAACGCCGCCTGGTGTTGCTTGTTTAACGGAACAAACGATCAAATCACCGATTGCTGCTGTACGGCGTCCAGTACCACCCAGTACGCGGATACACATCAGTTCCTTCGCACCAGAGTTGTCAGCCACATGCAAACGTGTAAATGGTTGAATCATTATAATTTCCTCCTTCCGGAAAAACTCTCTTGATTATCTTAGATGATAACCGCTGCTTCTACCACTTCAACTAGTCTCCAACGTTTGTCCTTAGACAACGGACGAGTTTCCATGAGTTTTACGGTATCGCCAATCTTTGCAACATTTCCCTCATCATGTGCTTTGAATTTCTTCGTAGACTTGATGCGTTTGTGGTACAAATTGTGTTTCTTATAGGTTTCAACAGCAACTACGATGGTTTTATCCATTTTATCACTGACCACTTTACCGATTAGCACTTTACGTGCATTACGTTCTTCACTCATTAGTTAGCCTCCTTCCTGAATACGGATCTGCGATCCGTCTCACTTAACTAATCCCAAGCACTCTTTGATGGATCACGGTTTTAGCACGAGCTATTTCCTTACGCACGTCACGAATCCGAGTTGGGTTGTCCAATTGGCCAGTTGCCAATTGAAAACGGAGATTAAAAAGTTCCTCTTTGAATCCAGCGATCTTTTGTTCAATCTCAGCAGTGGTTAAGTTGCGAAGTTCATTAGCTTTCATTTGCTTCACCACCCAATTCTTCACGTTTCACAAACTTAGTCTTTACAGGCAGCTTGTGAGCGGCAAGACGCATCGCTTCACGAGCGATTTCTTCCGACACGCCTCCGAGTTCGAACATAATCTTGCCCGGTTTAACTACGGCTACCCATTTCTCAACGTTACCTTTACCACTACCCATACGAACCTCGAGAGGCTTTTGAGTAATAGGTTTATCTGGGAAAATCTTGATCCAAACTTGACCGCCACGTTTGATATAACGTGTCATCGCGATACGAGCAGCTTCGATCTGACGGTTAGTGATCCAAGACGGTTCAAGTGCAACCAGGCCGAATTCGCCGAAGTTCAATTCAGTACCGCCTTTTGCCATACCCTTCATGTGTCCGCGTTGTTGCTTGCGGTGTTTTACGCGTTTTGGTACCAACATGATTAGTTGCCTCCTTCCTGAGCAGCTTGTTTCTTAGCTGGGGGAAGAACTTCTCCACGGTAGATCCATACTTTTACGCCGATAAGACCGTAAGTAGTATGTGCTTCAGCCGTTCCGTAATCGATATCGGCACGAAGCGTATGAAGTGGAACTGTTCCTTCGCTATA
Source organism: Paenibacillus sp. FSL P2-0121 (assembly GCF_037975345.1). Lineage (NCBI taxonomy): Bacteria > Bacillati > Bacillota > Bacilli > Caryophanales > Paenibacillaceae > Paenibacillus > Paenibacillus sp. FSL P2-0121. The sequence goes on from NZ_CP150245.1 coordinate 6,329,570, forward strand.
ACCTTCTGAACGAGCAATCTCAGCTCCGCCAAGACGTCCGCCCACTTGAGTTTTAATCCCTTTTGCGCCAGAACGCATAGTTCTTTGAATCGCTTGTTTGAGGGCACGACGGAACGATACACGACGTTCCAATTGTTGAGCAATGCTCTCAGCTACAAGAATTGCATCCAATTCAGGGTGCTTGATTTCATTGATGTTGATGTGTACTTTTTTGCCACCAGCGATTGCTGTAACTGCGCTGCGAAGTACTTCTACTTCTGCTCCGCCTTTACCAATAACCATACCTGGTTTAGCTGTATGAATTGTAACGTTCACGCGGCTAGCCGCTCTTTCGATCTCGATATGGGAAACAGCGGAATCCTTCAATTTGCCTTTAAGGTATTCCCGGATTTTGACGTCTTCCATCAGAAGAGTACCGAAATCTTTTCCTGCATACCATTTAGATTCCCAATCGCGAATAATACCGATTCGGAGTCCGATTGGATTTACCTTTTGACCCACGTGTTATCCCTCCTTATTTCTCAGATACCACCAGTGTAATGTGGCTCGTGCGTTTATTGATCCGACTTGCGCGGCCCATGGCGCGCGGACGGAAACGTTTCATAGTAGGTCCTTGGTTAACGAAAACCTCGCTAACGAACAAACTGTTCACGTCCAAAGAATAGTTATGCTCAGCATTCGCAATTGCCGAATTAAGCAACTTTTCAACGACCGGAGAAGCGGATTTCGGAGTGTGGCGAAGAATAGCAATTGCTTCCCCCACTTGCTTACCACGAATCAAGTCAACAACCAGTTTCGCTTTACGAGCGGAAATTCGCACCGATCTTGCATGTGCTTTTGCTTCCATTGTTTAACCTCCTTTCAAACAGAGACCTTATTATTATCTTCTTGTTTTCTTATCGTCACCCGCGTGGCCTTTGTAAGTACGTGTTGGCGCGAACTCGCCCAACTTGTGACCTACCATATCTTCTGTTACGTATACAGGCACGTGTTTACGGCCGTCATATACACCAAACGTATGTCCGATAAACTGAGGGAAAATGGTTGAGCGACGGGACCAAGTTTTAACAACAACCTTTTTCTCAGCCTCGTTCAGTTCCTCAACTTTTTTAAGCAGGTAGCCATCGATAAACGGCCCCTTCTTTAAACTGCGACCCATGTGTGAATCCTCCCTTCATCCGGTTCTTCAAACCGCGAATCGACGCTTCGCGCTTTATTAACTTGCCAGAAGCGTCTTATTTAGTGCGGCGGCGAACGATATATTTATCAGATGCCTTGTTTTTCTTACGCGTTTTGTAACCAAGGGTTGGTTTGCCCCATGGAGACATTGGCGATTTACGTCCGATTGGAGCGCGACCTTCACCACCACCGTGTGGGTGATCGTTAGGGTTCATTACTACCCCGCGAACTTCAGGACGACGGCCGAGCCAGCGACTACGTCCAGCTTTACCGATTTTGATCAATTCGTGATCTTCGTTACCTACGGAACCGATAGTTGCACGGCATACGCTAAGGATCTTACGAACCTCACCGGATGACAAACGAACGGAACAGTATTTTTCTTCTTTACCAAGCAATTGAGCTTCTGTACCAGCTGCACGAACCAATTGTCCGCCTTTACCTGGTTTCAACTCAATGTTGTGGATAACTGTACCTACTGGAATGTTCTCCAGTGGAAGACTGTTACCAATTTTGATGTCGGCCGCAGGACCGGACTCTACTTTATCCCCAACTCTTAGTCCTTTAGGAGCGATGATATAACGTTTCTCTCCATCAGCATAGTGGATCAAAGCAATATTAGATGTGCGGTTCGGGTCATACTCGATTGTAGCAACGCTACCTGGTATGCCGTCTTTAGTCCGCTTGAAGTCGATAATACGGTATTTACGTTTATGTCCGCCGCCATGGTGACGAACCGTAATTTTACCTTGGTTGTTGCGTCCCGCATGTTTGAACAGCGGAGAAAGCAACGATTTCTCTGGCTGGTTTGTTGTAATTTCTTCAAACGTAGACACGGACATAGCGCGTCTTGCCGGAGAGGTCGGTTTGTACTTTTTGATTGGCACTGTAGTTCCCTCCTTACTTCAACAGAGTATTATTCTACCGCTTCAAAAAATTCAAGCGGTTTGCTGTCCGGGCTAAGCTTAACGATGGCTTTTTTCCACTCTGGAGTGTAACCAGAATATTTACCATAACGTTTCAGTTTGCCAGGTACGCGCATTGTGTTCACATTAGTTACTTTTACTTTGAAAATAGCCTCGACAGCTTTTTTGATTTCGGTTTTGTTAGCACGGATATCCACTTCAAAAGCGTATTTCATTTCGCTCATGTAGTCGGAAGTACGTTCCGTAATCACCGGACGTTTGATAATATCACGAGGATCTTTCATTACGCGAACACCTCCTCTACCTTCAGAACTGCTTCTTTAGTGATGATCAGTTTGTCGTACGTCAGTACGTCAAGAACATTAATGCCGTCAGCCGCTACGAATTTCACCCCAGGGATGTTACGAGCGGAAAGTGCTACGTTATCATCATAGCTAGTAGCTACGATCAACGCTTTACGATCTACTTTCAGGTTGTTCAAGATTGCTGCGAATTCTTTCGTCTTCGGAGCATTCATTGTCAAGCTATCCAATACGATAATGTCATTCTCGAGTACTTTCGAGGACAAAGCGGATTTGATCGCCAAACGACGAACCTTCTTAGGCAGTTTCCAGGAATAGCTACGTGGTGTTGGTCCGAAGACAACGCCGCCGCCTTTCCATTGTGGAGAACGAATGGAGCCTTGACGAGCGCGACCTGTACCTTTTTGTTTCCAAGGTTTACGTCCACCGCCACGAACTTCAGAACGTCCTTTTACTTTGTGTGTACCACGACGTAGGGAAGCTCTTTGCATAAGCGCAGCTTCATGTAGAACGTGCTCATTCGGTTCAATACCGAATACTGTATCGCTCAGTTCCACTTCACCAACTTCGTTGCCACTAATATTAAAAAGTGTTACTTTTGGCATTTCATGTTCCTCCTTTCTTCAATAATTATTTCTTAACGGTTTGTTTAACTTTCACGAAGCTGTTTTTAGGACCTGGGATAGCGCCTTTAACCAGCAATACGTTACGTTCAACATCAACCTTGATAATTTCAAGCTTTTGAACCGTAATAGTCGTGTGACCCATATGTCCTGGAAGGCGTTTGCCCTTAGGAACACGGTTAGCTTGGATAGAACCCATGGAACCCGGTCTTCTGTGGTAACGCGATCCGTGTGCCATTGGTCCGCGACTTTGTCCCCAACGTTTGATGTTACCTTGGAAACCTTTACCTTTAGATGTACCAGTTACGTCAACAAATTCGCCCTCAGCAAAGATATCAGCCTTCAGCTCTTGTCCAACCTCGAGAGACCCGAGATCAACACCGCGAATTTCACGAACGTAGCGCTTAGGTGTTGCATTTGCCTTTTTGGCGTGACCCTGTTCAGGCTTATTGGAGCGTTTTTCTTTTTTATCAGAAAAGCCCAATTGCACTGCTTCATATCCGTCGATATTCAGGTCTTTCTTTTGCAGTACTACACAAGGGCCTGCTTCGATAACAGTAACAGGAATTACGTTACCTTCTGGAGTAAACACTTGAGTCATACCGAGTTTTTTTCCTAAGATACCTTTCAATGTTGACACCTCTTTTCTTTTCCTAAATTACTTAAAATAGAATTACAATTTGATTTCGATATCTACACCGGACGGTAGATCCAAGCGCATCAAGGCATCCACAGTTTGTGGTGTTGGGTTCACAATATCGATCAAACGTTTGTGAGTCCGTTGTTCAAACTGTTCACGGGAATCCTTGTACTTGTGTACCGCACGGAGAATAGTAATGATTTGCTTCTCAGTTGGTAACGGAATCGGCCCGGACACACCTGCACCCGAACGTTTTGCTGTTTCAACAATCTTCTCAGCGGATTGATCAAGAATTCTGTGGTCGTATGCTTTCAAGCGAATACGAATTTTTTGCTTTGCCATTTTAGTCCCTCCTTCTATCGCCCAATTTGGTATCGGACATACTCCGTGAAAATTTTCTGACCTCGTCCCCATGGCAAAGGGGCCGGGTGTGTCAGTAACCTCTCACATCATCGCAACGTCTCAGAACAACATTTATTATTATATATAATAGGCAGCAGTATTGCAAGCGAAAATAGAAAAACAACGCATATTTTTTTCATGCACTGTTCTTCTACTATATATATGTTAAAGATTCTCTGTGGCAGACTTAAAAAACTCTGCGGAGGAAGCAGTCTGAGCCGTTGCTGTTCCGATCCCCTCAATGGTTTGGATTAAGGTTCTTATTTCTTCTTCCACTATTACAATCTCCTGTGTACTGCTACGCATAGCGTCTACAATATCAGAGAACAAAAGACTAGTCTCGACCGATTGGTGCTTCCCATTCTTAGTTAACTCCTGCACCTTACGAATCTCTTCTACAACCTGCTGAGTGAGTAGACCTGATTTATTTGTTAGCTCTACGATCTGAATTACAGTACTCTTAGTATCCTCTGCAAGCCGGCTAACTTCTTGAGCAACCACACTAAAACCTCTACCATGCTCACCGGCTCTAGCGGCTTCAATCGTTGCATTAAGTGAGAGGATTTTAGTCTGATCGGCAATTTCCCTTACTGAGTTCACAATTTTTTGAATTTGCTTAGAGGAATCGCTTAACTCAATGATCGAGTCTTCCATCTCGCTGGTGGTCTGATATATAAGATTAATTTGCTCAGTCAAATCACCCAAGTGTTCATGCCCATCTGTAGCTAATCCCTGTGACTCCAGGGCGGATGCAGCGGTACGTTGGAATGTTCTACTTACTTCATTGCTGCTTGCCACTAGCTGCTTCACAGCAGCATTAGTATCGATGCTATAATCTATCAATTCAACGCTAAACTCTGAAATTTTTTGTTTTAATTCATTTTTCACCAATAGATATTGCTCTTCCTTCTCTTTTATGTTCTCCTTCTCATATTCTTCTAGAACCAGCTGCTGCTCAAGGTTAAGGAGTTTGGTCACGGTCTGAACCACTCGAAGGCGTGTATTATCATCGTTTGTTTCATTATATATAACGCGTATAAATACGTTCTGAAGATTCTGAAAAGCAGATAAGTACCATTTGGGCTCAAGCCCTACTTTTTTATGAATATTAGCGATCAATAGACGCTTTGCTATGTACTCATCATCAACCTTTCCATTAAAAATCTCTAGAATATGCCCACGAAGAGTAGTTTTTAACCTGTCTATACTGCTATGCTCTAAAATAATAGCTTCAAGTTTATTTACGCCTAATACCGAATTGTAAAATTGATCAATGATATAGTCTATATTTTGCTCAACAACAGGTTTCACCCTGCGTAGTAAGTTCAAATCTGCTTCAGTTAGATCAATCATTCTCATCTGCTCGTTAAGCTCACCATGTCCATCCAGCTTATGAAAAGACTCTGCCACAGAATGATTCTGATCCTTGAAGTCTAAGGAATGAGAGGCAGGAGAATCCACATTATTATTACGTGCAGTTAACGCATGCATGAAGGAAAAAGGACATTTCCCCATATTACCACTCTCCCACAATTCCTATTATTTTACATTATTATTCCTCCTTCATTTTACTCTATCATTAGTATAATTGTAAACAATTGATTGTTGTAATTTGACGAATTATGTAGAAAAAGATCATATTGTTATGCTTTATTATCAATTGGTGTCGAATAATACATTATTCTCAGAAAAAACAAAAAAGCCCCTGATTCTCCGCAAGAAGAATCAGGGGTGTTTGTAATTCGGAATCTACCCGCAGATAGAAGTCGAATTATTATTTTTGGATAGAAGCTACGCTACCAGCACCAACCGTACGGCCACCTTCGCGAATGGAGAATTTAGTACCTTCTTCAATAGCGATTGGGGAGATCAGTTGTACGGTTACGGAGATGTTATCACCAGGCATAACCATTTCAGTACCTTCTGGCAAGTTGATGATACCAGTTACGTCAGTTGTACGGAAGTAGAACTGTGGACGGTATCCAGTGAAGAAAGGCTTGTGACGGCCACCTTCTTCTTTTGTCAGAACGTAAATTTGAGCAGTGAACTCAGTGTGTGGTTTAACGGAGTTCGGCTTAGCCAATACTTGACCACGCTCGATCATGTTACGGTCAACACCACGAAGCAATGCTCCGATGTTGTCCCCAGCTTGAGCGGAATCCAGCAATTTACGGAACATTTCTACGCCCGTAACTACGGATTTCTTAGTATCTTCGTGAATACCAACGATTTCGATTTCTTCTCCGACTTTAACTGTTCCGCGTTCTACGCGACCAGTTGCCACAGTACCGCGGCCAGTGATGGAGAATACGTCTTCGACAGGCATCAAGAAAGGCTTGTCAGTTTGACGCTCAGGAAGTGGAATGTACTCATCGATTGTTTCAAACATTTCGATGATTTTTTTAGCGTAATCGCCATCTGGGTTTTGCAGAGCTTCACGAGCAGAACCACGGATGATTGGAGTATCGTCGCCTGGGAAGTCATACTCGCTAAGCAAGTCGCGAACTTCCATTTCAACCAATTCCAACAACTCTTCGTCTTCAACCATGTCGCATTTGTTCAAGAAGACAACGATGTAAGGAACGCCTACTTGACGGGACAACAGGATGTGCTCGCGAGTTTGTGGCATTGGGCCATCAGCTGCGGATACAACCAGGATAGCTCCGTCCATTTGCGCTGCGCCAGTGATCATGTTTTTAACATAGTCGGCGTGACCAGGGCAGTCTACGTGAGCGTAGTGACGGTTAGGAGTTTCATATTCAACGTGGGAAGTGGAGATTGTGATACCACGTTCGCGCTCTTCAGGAGCTTTGTCGATTTGATCGAATGCGATAGCTGCGCCACCGTAAGTTTTGGACAATACAGTAGTGATTGCAGCAGTCAGAGTCGTTTTACCATGGTCGACGTGACCAATAGTACCGATGTTAACGTGCGGTTTGTTACGTTCAAACTTTGCCTTTGCCATTTGAACAGTTCCTCCTTAATGTGGGGTTCCTTATATTTGAGCCGCCCGCATACCTGTAATCTTAGATGACTGAGTGTTTATACCCGGGACGGCAAGTTAAAACTGGTAATTATTCAGCGCCTTTGTTCTTTGCAGCGATCTCTTCCGCAATGGATTTAGGAACTTCTTCATAGTGAGAAAGCTCCATTGAGAATACGCCACGTCCTTGTGTACCAGAACGAAGTGTTGTAGAGTATCCGAACATTTCGGAAAGAGGCACCTTAGCACGGATAATTTGCGCTCCACCACGGGAATCCATACCTTCGATACGGCCACGGCGGGAGTTCAGCATACCCATTACATCACCCATATATTCCTCAGGAACAGTTACTTCTACTTTCATGATTGGCTCAAGCAGGACAGGCTTACACTTGTCTTTAGCTGCTTTGAGTGCCATCGAACCGGCAATTTTAAATGCCATTTCGTTGGAATCGACATCATGATAAGAACCATCTACGATGGTAGCTTTAACGTCTACTAGCGGGAAGCCAGCAAGTACGCCGTTTTTCATTTGTTCTTCAATACCCGCAAGTGCAGGAGCGATGTACTCTCTAGGAACCGAGCCACCAACAACTTTACTTTCGAATTTGCTACCAGTACCTGGTTCGAGGGGTTCAAATTCAACCCATACGTGACCGTATTGACCACGACCACCAGATTGGCGTACAAATTTACCTTCGACGCGAGCAGGTGCCTTGAACGTTTCGCGGTAAGCTACCTGTGGTTTACCCACATTAGTTTCTACTTTGAACTCACGACGCATACGGTCGATGATGATGTCCAAGTGAAGTTCACCCATACCAGCCAGGATTGTTTGGCCTGTTTCTTCATCAGTGTGAGCACGAAGAGTTGGATCCTCTTCAGTCAACTTTCCGAGAGCAACGCCCATTTTATCTTGGTCAGCTTTAGTTTTTGGTTCAACAGCGATCTCGATAACTGGATCAGGGAAGTTCATTGATTCCAGAATTACTGGATTCTTCTCATCACACAGTGTATCACCTGTACTGGTATCTTTCAAACCAACAGCAGCTGCGATGTCGCCAGAATACACGATGGAAATTTCTTGACGGCTGTTCGCATGCATTTGAAGGATACGACCAATACGTTCACGCTTGTTCTTAGTTGCATTAACTACGTATGATCCGGACTCAAGTACGCCTGAGTAAACACGGAAGAACGTAAGTTTACCAACATAAGGGTCTGTCATGATTTTAAATGCCAAAGCTGCAAACGGCTCTTCATCCGAAGAGTGACGAACAGCTTCTGTACCGTCATCAAGATGTCCAGTGATAGCTGGAACGTCAAGAGGAGATGGCAAGTAATCAACAACAGCATCCAGCATAAGCTGAATCCCTTTGTTTCGGTAGGAAGATCCAGCAATTACAGGGAACAATTTAACTTCAACTACGCCTTTGCGAATTGCAGCTTTAATTTCCGGAATTGTAATTTCTTCGCCTTCCAAATACTTCATAGTCAGATCCTCATCAAGTTCAGCAACTTTCTCGATCAACTCGAGACGCAGCTCCTCAACTTTGGCCAAATATTCTTCCGGAATATCCGTTACTTCGATGTTTTGGCCCAGATCATCTCTGAACATGTGTGCTTTTTGCTCAACTAAGTCGATAATACCAGTGAAATCACTTTCTGCACCAATTGGCAATTGAATAGCAACTGCATTGGCTTGAAGGCGATCACGCATAGTTTCGATTACGTTAAGGAAATCCGCACCGATAATGTCCATTTTGTTTACATATGCAATCCGGGGAACGTTATAACGGTCAGCCTGTCTCCATACGGTTTCAGACTGAGGCTCAACGCCCTCTTTTGCACTAAATACACCAACTGCCCCATCCAATACACGCAGGGAACGTTCAACTTCAACAGTGAAGTCAACGTGTCCTGGGGTATCAATGATATTGATGCGGTGACCTTTCCACGCAGCAGTCGTAGCAGCGGACGTAATCGTGATTCCGCGCTCTTGTTCTTGCTCCATCCAGTCCATTGTAGCAGCACCCTCGTGAACTTCACCGATTTTGTGCGTACGGCCTGTATAGAAAAGAATCCGCTCTGTGGTAGTTGTTTTACCAGCATCAATATGCGCCATGATCCCGATGTTACGTGTATTTTTTAAGGAGAACTCTCTAGCCATGAAATGGATCTCCCTTCAAAATATAAGTTATTTGAATGACCTTTATCCTACCAACGGTAGTGAGCGAACGCTTTGTTTGCTTCAGCCATTTTGTGTGTATCTTCACGTTTCTTAACAGAAGCGCCTGTGTTGTTGGAAGCGTCGATGATCTCAGCCGCCAAACGCTCTTCCATAGTCTTCTCACCGCGGTTGCGAGAGTAGTTTACGAGCCAACGTAATCCCAGAGCAGTACGTCTCTCTGGTTTAACCTCGATAGGTACTTGATAGTTAGCACCACCGACACGACGAGCTTTGACTTCCAAAACCGGCATGATATTCTTGATGGCAGCTTCGAAAACTTCCATCGGATCTTTACCCGTACGTTCTTCAATCAATTTGAATGAATTGTACAGAATGCTTTGAGCGACACCTCTTTTACCACCCAGCATAATGCGGTTAATCAAACGAGTAACCAACTTGCTATTATACAACGGATCTGGCAATACGTCTCTCTTTGTAACTGGACCTTTGCGTGGCATGGATATCCCCCTTTCTTAAATGTTTATTATTCAGATATTGTTATCTTACTTCTTAGCTTTAGGACGTTTTGCACCGTATTTAGAACGAGCTTGCATCCGGTTAGCTACACCTGCTGTATCCAAAGCACCACGAACGATATGGTAACGAACCCCTGCAAGGTCCTTTACTTTACCTCCGCGAAGTAATACAACACTGTGCTCTTGTAAGTTATGTCCGATACCCGGGATATAAGCTGTTACCTCGAGACGGTTCGTCAAACGAACACGGGCATATTTACGAAGCGCTGAGTTTGGTTTACGTGGAGTCATTGTGCCTACACGAGTGCACACACCGCGTTTTTGCGGAGCGCTCAAATTTGTAGCCTCACGCTTGAGGGCGTTATACCCTTTTTGAAGAGCGGGAGATTTAGATTTTTCGATTTTGGCTTGACGGCCTTTACGAACCAATTGGTTAATTGTTGGCATGTTGTTGCCACCCCCTTCCTGAAATGATAGTCGATTTAAGAACTCTAAGCCCACAGACCCAGGCGGTTCATAAAAAGACAAATGAAAAGTTCTTGCCGCTGGTGTTCACCCCAGTACAAAAACATTTCTGTAGCTATTGTTTTAAGACGGCTGCCATCGCAGCGCCAACTTCTATTCCGCAGGCCTTGCCCAAATTCAGCATCGTATCCACATATGTGATCTTAACACCTTGTTTGTTACAAAGCAAAACTATCCTGGAAGTAAGCCTTTGATCTCCGTCCTCTGCCACATAGACTTCTGCGGCTAGGCCCAACTCTACCGCCTTGACGGTTTGTTTGGTACCGATCTTGACCTGAGCATCCTGTAGTCCTCTATCATCAGTCATTCTCTTTACCTCCAATGAACAAGGATAACATGGCTACTCACGCACCTTAGACATTTTAGCATTATCAATAGATGGTGTCAAGAAATTCAGCAACAATTTTTATAGAAATTATACACAGCAGAACACTCATGCCACACCTATGAGTAGGTATGACATGAGCACACTACCATGATTGCTAATTTATTCAGCAGGAACCGTCTCTAAAGATTCAAGTTCGCTTTCTGCATTTGGATCACTTAGCTTAACGTTACGGTAACGGTTCATCCCAGTACCTGCAGGAATCAACTTACCGATAATAACATTTTCTTTAAGTCCAAGCAACTTATCTACTTTACCTTTGATAGCAGCGTCTGTTAGGACACGAGTAGTTTCTTGGAATGATGCAGCTGACAAGAAGGAATCCGTTTCAAGAGACGCCTTGGTAATACCGAGCAAGACTGGTTTAGCAACAGCAGGCTCTTTACCAGACAAGATAGCTTCCTTGTTAGCACCTTCGTACTCATGAATATCCGCAAATGCACCTGGCAACAGACTTGTGTCACCTGCGTCAATGATACGGATCTTCCGAAGCATTTGCTTGATCATAACTTCAATGTGCTTATCATTGATCTCAACGCCTTGGTTACGGTATACACGCTGTACTTCTTGCAGAATGTAGTTTTGTACCCCACGGATCCCTTTGATACGCAGCATTTCTTTAGGGTCAATCGAACCGTCTGTCAGCTCATCGCCGGCTTCTATTTCTTGGCCTTCGCTAACACGTAGACGTGAACCATAAGTAATGGAATAAGTCTTGGATTCTGCTTCACCTTGAACCTCGATTTCGCGACGGTCTTTGGTTTCACGGATTTCCTTAATTACGCCATCGATCTCACTGATTGTAGCTTGACCTTTAGGGTTACGAGCTTCAAACAACTCCTGAATACGCGGCAAACCTTGAGTGATGTCATCACCGGCAACACCGCCGGTATGGAACGTACGCATTGTAAGCTGGGTTCCTGGTTCACCGATAGATTGTGCGGCAATAATACCAACTGCTTCACCAATCTCAACGTGTTTACCAGTTGCCAAGTTACGTCCGTAACATTTCTTACAAACACCATGACGGGCACGGCAGCTCAGTACAGAACGAATTTGCAGCTTAGTTACACCTGCGTTTACAATTGCCTCCGCTTTATCGGAGTCAATCAAATCATTGCGGTGAACAATGATTTCGCCTGTTTCTGGGTGACGAACAGTTTCGAAGCAGTAACGACCTTCAATACGGTCATACAGATCTTCGATAACTTCTTTACCATCCTGAATACGACTAACTGTGAAGCCTTTATCGGTTCCACAATCTTCTTCACGGACAATAACGTCCTGGGCAACGTCAACAAGACGACGAGTCAGATACCCTGAGTCAGCGGTACGAAGTGCGGTATCGGCAAGACCTTTACGCGCTCCGTGAGTGGAGATAAAGTACTCCAAGACGGTAAGACCTTCACGGAAGTTCGCCTTGATTGGCAATTCGAAAATCCGACCTGAAGGTGTTGCCATCAGACCACGCATACCACCCAGCTGAGTGATCTGCGATTTGTTACCACGCGCTTTAGAGTCAACCATGAGCATGATAGAGTTGAAACGGTCCATCGACTTAAGCAGGATGTTCGTAAGATCATCCTTAGTCTTCGACCAGATCTCAATAACACGGTCATACCGTTCGTCATTGGTGATCAAACCACGGCGATATTGGTTAGCAACCACATCAACCTTAGCTTCAGATTCTTTCAGGATGGTAACTTTCTCCTCAGGAACAATAACGTCCGACACGGCAACTGTAACACCAGAACGTGTGGAGTAAGTGAATCCGAGTTGTTTGATTTTATCCAAAATCATAGAAGTTTTGGTTGTGTGATAAGTTTCAAAACAACGAGCAATAATCAGACCCAGATATTCTTTACCTACAGCACTGGCTTCTGGAGCGGATTCAATCAGCTCGCGAATGTTCGCGCCTTTTTCGTAGATAAAGTATTTCTCTGGTGTGCCGTGCAGCAAGTTAGTTTTGGTTGCTTCGTTGATATAAGGGAAACTACTTGGGTAGATTTCATTAAAAATGATCTTACCGACCGTAGTAATCAACATTGCATTTTGTTGTTCTTCCGTAAAGCATGTTTTGCCAAGTGCTTTAGCCGGAATAGCAACACGAGCATGAAGTCCTGCAGTTCCGCGTTGGTAAGCTGATACAGCTTCGTTAACGGTACGCAGAATCATACCACTACCCTTTTCTTCCTTGTTATCCATGGTCAAGTAGAAAGTACCAAGGACCATATCCTGGGAAGGTGTTACAACTGGCTTACCGTCTTTAGGGTTCAAGATATTACCAGATGCAAGCATAAGAATGCGTGCTTCCGCTTGAGCTTCTGCAGACAGAGGAACGTGCACCGCCATTTGGTCACCGTCAAAGTCGGCATTGTACGCCGTACATACGAGTGGGTGAAGACGAATAGCGTGACCTTCCACCAAAATCGGTTCAAATGCTTGAATACCGAGACGGTGAAGTGTTGGTGCGCGGTTTAGAAGTACTGGGTGTTCTCTAATTACTTCTTCGAGTACATCCCAAACTTCAGGACTTACGCGTTCAACTTTACGTTTCGCGCTCTTTATGTTGTGGGCAAGGCCCTTATTAACCAATTCTTTCATAACAAAAGGCTTGAACAATTCTAACGCCATTTTCTTAGGAAGTCCGCACTGATACATCTTGAGGTACGGTCCTACTACGATAACGGAACGTCCAGAGTAGTCAACCCGTTTACCGAGCAAGTTCTGGCGGAAACGTCCTTGTTTACCTTTCAGCATATGGCTGAGCGATTTAAGCGGACGGTTACCAGGACCGGTTACCGGACGTCCCCGACGGCCGTTATCGATGAGAGCATCGACAGCTTCCTGGAGCATCCGTTTTTCGTTCTGCACGATAATGTCAGGAGCACCGAGATCAAGCAGTCTTTTCAGACGGTTGTTCCGGTTAATAACACGGCGATAGAGATCATTCAAATCAGACGTAGCAAAACGGCCACCATCCAACTGAACCATCGGACGAAGCTCCGGAGGAATAACCGGAAGAACATCCATGATCATCCAATCAGGCTTGTTGCCGGAGTTACGGAACGCTTCAATGACTTCCAGACGTTTGATCGCCCGGTTACGGCGTTGGCCTTGGGCCGTACGCAGTTCTTCTTTGAGGAATTCCAGCTCTTTATCAATGTCGATATCTTGAAGAAGCTTTTTAACAGCTTCAGCACCCATGCCGGCTTGGAAACCATAACCGTATTTTTCACGGTAGCTACGATATTCTTTCTCGGACAGAAGTTGTTTCTTTTCCAGTGGAGTTTCACCTGGATCCGTTACAACATAAGATGCGAAATAGATAATTTCTTCAAGTGATCTTGGAGACATATCTAGTGCAAGCCCCATGCGGCTTGGGATACCCTTGAAATACCAGATATGAGATACCGGAGCGGCCAATTCAATGTGACCCATACGTTCACGACGAACTTTAGCACGGGTAACCTCAACGCCACAACGGTCGCAGACTACGCCCTTATAACGGACACGTTTGTATTTACCGCAATGACATTCCCAGTCTTTTTGTGGTCCAAAGATACGCTCACAGAAAAGACCCTCTTTTTCCGGTTTCAACGTACGATAGTTAATGGTTTCCGGTTTCTTAACTTCTCCGCGGGACCATGAACGAATCTTCTCCGGAGAAGCGAGTCCGATTTTCATAAATTCAAAATTGTTAACGTCCAACAAGGAGCAACCCTCCTTAACCTAATCCTGATTTAGTACCGCTTTGCCCTCTTCTGACTGTTACATCAAAAGAGGGCGTGCGGTCCTTTATAAAATGGAACACTTAAGCTCCAGCTTGATTATTCTACTCCGACTTCTGAACCTTCTAAATTGAGGCTTAGTTTGTCGCCTGACGTCTCGTCCTCATCGTCCAATTCTCTCATTTCAATTTCCTGCTCGTCACCGCTAAGAATCTTAACATCCATACCCAGGGACTGCAGTTCTTTGATCAATACCTTGAACGACTCAGGAACACCTGGTTCCGGTACATTTTCACCTTTGACAATAGATTCGTACGTCTTCACGCGACCAACTACGTCATCGGATTTCACGGTCAAAATTTCTTGCAATGTATATGCAGCACCGTAAGCTTCAAGCGCCCACACTTCCATCTCCCCGAAACGCTGTCCACCAAATTGAGCTTTACCACCCAATGGTTGCTGCGTAACTAGTGAGTAAGGTCCTGTTGAACGGGCGTGAATCTTATCATCAACCATGTGCGCCAGTTTGATCATGTGCATGACACCAACAGTAACTTCACGTTCGAAGCGTTCACCTGTACGGCCATCATACAGCACGGTTTTACCATTACGCTGCATACCTGCTTCTTCCATCGTATCAAACACGTCGTACTCACGCGCTCCGTCGAATACCGGCGTTGCAATGTGAATTCCCAGACGCAATGCGGCCATACCAATATGGACCTCAAGCACCTGTCCGATGTTCATACGAGAAGGAACGCCCAGAGGGTTAAGAACAACCTGTACTGGCGTACCGTCCGGAAGGAACGGCATATCTTCTTCTGGCAGGATACGGGCAACGACACCCTTGTTACCGTGACGTCCGGCCATCTTGTCTCCCTCAGAGATCTTACGTTTCTGAGCGATGTAGACACGTACCAATTGATTTACACCAGGAGGCAGCTCATCGCCGTTCTCACGTGTAAAGACTTTAACGTCCACGATAATACCATCACTACCATGAGGAACGCGTAAAGAGGTATCCCGTACTTCACGAGCTTTCTCACCAAAGATAGCGTGCAGGAGACGTTCTTCTGCTGTCAGTTCAGTTACACCCTTAGGAGTAACCTTACCCACCAGAATGTCACCAGCGCTGATTTCCGCACCGATGCGGATGATTCCGCGCTCATCAAGATTGCGCAGAGCTTCTTCGCCGACGTTCGGAATATCGCGCGTAATTTCTTCAGGTCCCAATTTAGTGTCGCGAGCTTCAGATTCGTATTCTTCGATATGAATCGAAGTATATACATCTTCCTTAACCAGCTTTTCACTTAACAGGATCGCATCCTCGTAGTTGTAACCTTCCCAAGTCATGAACGCAACGACTACGTTACGACCAAGAGCAAGTTCGCCCATTTCTGTGGAAGGACCGTCTGCCAGGATATCACCCTTCTTAACAATGTCCCCTCTTTTAGCTAGAGGACGTTGGTTAATACAGGTACCTTGGTTAGAACGCATAAATTTGTGTAATTTATATTTAACGATATCGCCTTTAACTTCCTTGCCTTCGACAGTCTCAACGCGACGCAGCCAAATTTCATTAGCTGAAGAACGTTCGATAATACCGTCATACTTGGAAACGATACATACGCCAGAATCCTTAGCGGATTTATGTTCCATCCCTGTTCCGACCAGTGGAGCTTTTGGAATCAGAAGCGGAACAGCTTGACGTTGCATGTTAGATCCCATCAGTGCGCGGTTGGAGTCATCGTTCTCAAGGAACGGAATGAGCGCCGTAGCGACAGATACAACCTGTTTAGGCGAAACGTCCATGTAATCGACACGATTACTTGGCATCGTTGTAATGTTGTCTGAGTCTTTGTTGTAACGAACGATTACCATGTCTTCTTTAAAGGTGCCATCTTCTTCGATCAACACGTTAGCCTGAGCAACTACATAATTATCTTCCTCATCAGCAGTCAGATAGTCAATTTGCTCAGTCACCTTACCAGTCTTCGGATCCACCCAACGATACGGAGCTTCAATAAAGCCGTATTCATTGATGCGGGCAAAGGTAGACAAGGAGTTGATCAACCCGATGTTTGGACCTTCCGGCGTTTCAATTGGACACATCCGACCGTAGTGACTGTGATGGACGTCACGAACTTCAAAGCCCGCGCGTTCACGTGTCAAACCACCAGGTCCGAGGGCGGACAGACGACGTTTATGCGTAAGTTCCGCAAGCGGGTTCGTCTGATCCATAAATTGAGACAGCTGGGAGCTACCGAAGAACTCTTTAATAGACGCGATGACCGGACGAATATTGATCAGAGCCTGAGGCGTAATCGCATTAGCATCCTGAATCGACATTCTTTCACGTACAACACGTTCCATCCGGGACAAACCGATACGGAACTGATTCTGCAAGAGTTCACCTACAGAACGCAGACGACGGTTACCCAAGTGGTCAATATCATCGGTATTGCCAATTCCGTGAAGCAAATTAATAAAGTAGCTGATTGAGGATATAATATCAGCTTGAGTAATATGCTTAACAGATTTGTCGATATTGCCGTTAGCGATCAGCTTAATAACCCGGCCTTCTTCAATTGGCGAGAATACGTCAATTGTTTGAAGAGGAATATCTTCGCTGTCCATAACTCCACCAGTAACACGGTAGTTTTTAAAGGCAACATTCTTTTCGAAATATGGAATCAATTCATCAAGCAGTCTACGATCGACCATTTGGCCGGATTCTGCCAGGATTTCTCCAGTAGAGTCGTCAACCAAAGGCTGAGCAAGACGTTGATTGAAAAGACGGTTCTTAATGTGTAGCTTTTTATTGATTTTGTAACGGCCTACATTAGCTAGGTCGTAGCGTTTTGGATCAAAGAAACGCGCAACCAGCAAACTTTTGGCATTGTCTAGTGTCGGCGGTTCGCCCGGACGCAAACGCTCATAAATTTCAATAAGCGCCTTCTCCGTGGAGTCCGTGTTGTCTTTATCCAGCGTATTGCGAATATATTCATCATTGCCAAGCAATTCCAGAATTTCGGCATCACTACCGAAACCGAGAGCACGCAAAAGTACGGTAACAGGAATTTTACGAGTCCGATCGATACGAACATACATAATGTCCTTAGCATCGGTTTCAAGTTCCAACCAGGCTCCGCGGTTCGGGATTACTGTGGCGGTGTAGGTTTTTTTGCCGTTCTTATCCACTTTTGTGCTGAAATAGACGCTTGGAGAGCGAACCAACTGGCTGACAATAACCCGTTCCGCACCATTAATAATAAAAGTGCCGGTCTCCGTCATCAGCGGGAAATCTCCCATGAACACTTCCTGCTCTTTAACCTCACCGGTCTCTTTATTAATGAGCCGCACCTTTACACGCAGAGGAGCCGCATACGTTACGTCCCGCTCTTTAGCGTCGTCAACCGTATATTTCGGTTCACCCAGGCTGTAATCAATGAACTCTAGTACCAAATTACCTGTGAAATCCTGGATCGGCGAGATGTCCTGAAACATTTCCCGCAATCCTTCCTCCAAAAACCAATCATAAGATTTTTGTTGGATCTCGATCAGGTTCGGGACCTCGAGTACCTCGTTAATTCTCGCATAGCTCCGCCGAGTGCGTCGACCATACTGAACAAGATGTCCTGCCAACTTTACTCACCCCTCATGTCTACTCACTTAAAAATTGATTGCGAACCCTTGTTTGGAACCGTATAATGGAACCATACTACAAGGATTCAGTCATAAATAAAAGAAAAGCCCTTATCGAAATCTTCGAAAAAAGAGCGCATTTATCCATGACCAAAATACTCCTTATCAAGTAGATTTGCCCAAAACGTACATATTATACGTCACCAAGCAATAGTTTATGCGCTATTATCTATTACCACGCAGCATTTGCTACGTTAGAGCATAGACAACCAACTCGCAAAAACTTGCCGTGCGGCATGCGCTAGCCGGGCGACAATATATTGCTTGACATTTCAGCAAACTAAAGACATGGAGCCTATCTTAATACTGACATTTTATAATAATACCATTATCACTATCACATGTCAATAACCTATTGTATTTTATTTTTGCGCTTTAATAATACGATAGCCTTTGTCTTTCCCCACTTCTTCCACCATTGAGAACAAGCTTTCTAGTTTTGCCACTGCGGATGGAGCGCCCTGCTTCTTCTGAATCACAATCCACAGATAGCCACCCTCATTTAAATGTTCATACGCATCTTCAAAAATCTTATGCACTACAGCTTTTCCTGCACGAATCGGAGGATTAGTTAGAATCACATCGAACTTCTGCTGCTCATTCAATGCGCCGAGCACATCGCTTTCCATTATCGTAACATTCCGGATTCCATTGTGCTGAGCATTCTCACGCGCCAGTTCTACCGCACGACTGTTAATATCAATCATGGTTACATGTCCTTTGGGAGCTAGGTATGCTGCACTTAATCCAATCGGCCCATAACCACAACCTACATCAAGCACCGCTGAACCGTCCGGAATTATCATAGCTTCAATAAGAACTCGGCTACCGTAATCGATGTCCCCTTTAGAGAATACACCGGCATCGCTCGTAAAACGAAAGCTTTTGCCTCTTAGTACGGTATCAATGCTACGTCTGTCATGACGTACTTCCGGCTGCTGCGAATAATAATGTTGCGACATCTCTTTCCTCCCTTTCCTATTATGTTAGCAGTTGGTATATACGCCCTACTAACTCTATTTATAAAACAAACCCCTTGAACAAGTTCAAGGGGTTTTCAGTAATAGAAGGAATTACTTCACTTCTACAGCTGCGCCTGCTTCTTCCAATTTTGCTTTAGTAGCTTCGGCTTCGTCTTTGCTTACTTTTTCTTTGATTGCTTTTGGTGCGTTGTCTACAAGATCTTTAGCTTCTTTCAAGCCAAGACCAGTGATTTCGCGAACGATTTTGATAACGTTGATTTTGGAAGCGCCAGCGCCTGTCAAAATTACGTCAAATTCGGATTGCTCTTCAGCTACTGCTGCTACTGCACCGCCAGCTGCTACTGGAGCTGCTGCAGTTACGCCGAATTCTTCTTCAATTGCTTTAACCAGGTCGTTCAGTTCCAATACGCTCATGCCTTTAATTGCTTCCAAGATTGCTTCTTTACTCATGATTGAACCTCCATTTTATATTTAAATTTATTTGTGGTATTGATTATGCTGCAAGAGTCAAAGGCTTACGCGCTTTGTTCTTCTTTTTCAGCAACAGCTTTAACTGCAAGCGCGAAGTTGCGCATTGGAGCTTGAAGTACGCTAAGCAGCATGGACAGCAAACCATCGCGGGATGGAAGCTCAGCCAGTGCTTTCAGTTGTTCCGCGTCAATGACACGACCTTCAACTACGCCGCCTTTCAATTTCAAAGCGTCGTTTTTCTTGGCGAAATCGTTCAAAATTTTAGCTGGTGCTACTGCATCAGTTGTGCTGAATGCGATAGCTGTTGGACCAGTCAAAACTTCATCCAATTCACTCAACTCAGCCGCAGCAGTTGCGCGACGCAGCAATGTGTTCTTCAGGACTTGAAACTCAACGCCAGCTTCACGAAGTTGCTTACGCAGTTCAGTCACTTGGGAAACGTTCAATCCACGGTAGTCAGCTACAACAGTCGAAAGACTGTTTTGCAGTTTTGCAGTAACGACGTCAACCGCGTCTTGTTTTGCTTGAATTACTTTTGCATTTGCCAATGTATACACCTCCTGAAAATTTATGTGTCGGCGTTCTTTCCAAGGAAAGCTTCACCGCTCCTACGCAGGCAGTAGAAAAGCCTCCGCAGAATCACGAAGGCTTGATAAAACGAAAGTTATACGAGCGAGCTCGTTACTTCTTGTTTCTATCACAACACCTCGGTAGGAAATTAAGCACTAAGGCACCTACTGTCTACGGTAAGCATATTCAAGGTTAAGATTGATACCTTAAGTTTCACAACTGTTATAGATTATCAAAATTGACTCAAAGAGTCAACCCTTAATTATCTGAAGACGGTTGTGTTCACACGAGCGCTAGGTCCCATTGTGGAAGAAATCGAGATGCCTTTAAGGTATACACCTTTAGCAGCAGCTGGTTTCGCACGGTTCAAAGCGTCGATAAGAGCTTTAAGGTTATCGTTCAATTGTGCAGCATCAAAGGACACTTTGCCGATTGGCGCGTGAATTTGACCTGCTTTGTCGAGACGGTATTCGATTTTACCGGCTTTGATTTCTTGCACAGCCTTGGAAACATCGAATGTAACTGTGCCAGCTTTAGGGTTAGGCATAAGACCTTTACCACCAAGCAGACGACCCAGTTTACCGACTTCACTCATCATATCAGGTGTAGCTACGCAGACATCAAATTCAAACCAGCCTTGTTGAATTTTGTTGATCATGTCTTGATCACCAACAAAATCAGCGCCAGCAGCTTCAGCCTCTTTCGCTTTTTCACCTTTTGCAAATACAAGCACGCGTTGTGTTTTACCAGTGCCGTGAGGCAGGACAACAACACCACGAACTGCTTGGTCTTGTTTACGTGGGTCTACACCCAGACGAACTGCTGCTTCAACGGTTTCGTCGAACTTAGCAGTCGCTGCCTTTTTCACAAGCTCTACAGCTTCTGAAGGCTCGTAAGTTGCTTCGCTGTTGATCAGCTTAGCAGCTTCTTGGTATTTCTTACCATGTTTAGCCATGAAAATGTTCCTCCTTTGTGGTGTTAGCGGAAATTCCTCCCACATACTTGCGGGTCACGAATGACCGATTCTTCGAAAACTACTAGTCTTCGATTGTGATACCCATACTGCGGGCAGTACCTTCAACCATACGCATTGCAGCTTCAACAGTTGCAGCGTTAAGGTCAGGCATTTTTGTTTCAGCAATTTCACGTACCGCAGCGCGGCCGATTTTTGCTACTTTTTTCTTGTTTGGTTCGCCGGATCCTTTTTCTACTTTAGCAGCGATGCGAAGCAGAACAGCAGCCGGAGGAGTTTTAGTGATGAAAGTAAAGGAACGGTCTTCAAATACTGTAATTTCAACCGGAATGATCAAGCCAGCCTGGTCGGCAGTACGAGCATTAAATTCCTTACAGAATGCCATGATGTTGACACCTGCTTGACCTAACGCCGGACCTACTGGAGGCGCTGGATTCGCTTTCCCTGCAGGAATCTGCAGTTTCACCATTTTAATAACTTTTTTAGCCATGAGTGACACCTCCTTGCAAAAATAGTGGTCTTCGAACGCCAATAGCGCTCTCCCACAAGAAACCCTAGCTTATGTTATATTTTCTCCACTTGAGTGAAATCCAACTCTAGCGGGGTTTCCCGTCCAAACATGTTAACATGCACTTTGATCTTGCTCTTGTCAGCCAAAATTTCTTCCACGGAGCCCACAAAATTCGCAAACGGACCAACCATAATACGTACGGATTCCTTGATTTCGAAATCAATCTTCGCTTTAGGTTCAACCATGCCCATATGCTTCAGAATTTGTTCTACCTCTTCCGGAAGCAAAGCTGTTGGTTTAGACCCTGAGCCTGTCGAACCAACAAATCCAGTAACGCCCGGAGTATTGCGGACAACATACCAGGAATCATCAGTCTGAACCATTTCCACCAAAACATATCCGGGGTAAACTTTACGCATAACGGTTTTTTTCTTACCGTCTTTGTTTACGATTTCTTCTTCCATAGGAACAAGAACGCGGAATATTTTGTCTTCCATGCCCATGGACTCAACGCGCTTTTCCAAATTGGCTTTGACCTTATTCTCATACCCAGAATAGGTATGAACGACATACCATCTTTTTTCCATATCAAGCCACCTGGGACCTCTCTAAATAATCGCTTCAATCACAGCGGAAATACCGATGTCCAGAACCCAGAAGTAAATAGCGACAACTACAATCGTACCGAGAACGATCAATGTATAGTTGGTCAATTCTTTACGACTTGGCCAGCGAACCTTTTTGAGTTCACTCCAGCTCTCAGTGAAAAAGGAAAACATAGACTTGAAACTACGTTTCATGCCGACTACACCTCCACAGACTATCTGGTTTCGCGATGAGGAGTTTGCGAGTTACAATACTTGCAAAATTTCTTCATCTCCATGCGGTCGGGGTGATTTCGCTTGTTTTTGGTAGTCGCATAGTTTCTTTGTTTGCAACTTGTACAAGCCAAAGTGATAATTACCCGCATGATGTGCACCTCCCGAGACGTCCTTCTAATTCACATTAGAAGACGCAAATATTGATCCTAAAAAAAAGCCGCGAATTTAGGCCTACCTAAAACACTTTAGCATAATGTCAAGGTCTGTGTCAACGAAAGAATTCCGTTCTGCACTGGGTAATTCCGGGTTTAGTAGTCATATGGCCGTACCCTGTCTTTGGGTCTATCTCTTCCTCACACTTCGCTGTCTTCCTTACCATTATGGGGTATTCCGTCTGTGTATAAACCTACCTTCAACGGCAACGACTAAAATCGGCTCAAATAGTAATTTATGGTGCAAGCACCTAATTCTATCCGAGTGATTTCAAAAAGACTAAAAAAAAGAACTCGATGTCCGAGCCCTCTCTTGTTCATTATATCATCAATTGTCACGTACTTCTAGATATCTTTCTAATTTCCTTTTTACTCGTTGTAGAGCGTTATCAATAGACTTTACATGCCGCTTAAGATCTTCAGCAATCTCTTGATAGGATCTTCCGTCTAAATACAACATCAGAACCTTGCGCTCCAAGTCACTTAGAATCTCCGCCATCTTATCTTCAAGACCAATGAATTCTTCTTGATTAATAATTAGCTCTTCTGGATCTAGAACCTGTGTTCCACAAATGACATCCATAAGTGTTCTATCAGAATCTTCGTCATAAATGGGCTTGTCCAAGGAAACATAAGAGTTCAGCGGAATATGTTTCTGACGAGTGGCCGTCTTAATAGCCGTTATAATCTGTCGTGTAATGCAGAGCTCAGCAAAAGCCTTGAATGAAGAGAGCTTGTCACCTTTAAAGTCACGAATAGCCTTGTATAGACCAATCATTCCTTCTTGTACAATATCTTCACGGTCTGCCCCGATCAAGAAATAAGAGCGGGCTTTAGCACGTACAAAGTTACGGTATTTATTAATCAAGTGTTCTAATGCGCCACTGTCGCCACCACGGAAAGCCTCGACAATATCTTCATCACTTATGAAATCATACTCAGACAGCATTATTTCCTTGAGGTCGACACTCACCAAGAATCCCCCCGGCTGCAACGCAAGACACATCGTTACTTCGCGAAATATAGGATCAGTATATATTATGTTACCTTCCACCGTCAACCGGAGTTTGTCCAAAATCAATCTAGAATAGCATAAATTGGAATAAAATATTTCCTGATTCTTCCTCAATCTCACTGTCTGCGCCATTTTTCCAACTTACTGCGCACATCGGGAGGCAGTTTGTCTTCCAAAGAATGACGAGTAGAACTGACACCGCCAGGTTCAATAGCTTTTTTTACTTGTTTCTGATTCTCTTCAATTTCCAGATGCAATTCCCTTGCCGAAATTCGCAATGCACCTTGTGCAAAAATAATATGCTGCTCTATAAAATCACTCGTAGCCACATAGATCTGCCGGCGCCGATTGCTATATTCCCCAACCAGTCGCTCAATGCATTCATCTGCGGTTTCTTTTTCCTTGGTGAAGTACACCTGGACCTTACCCTGGACAAAAGACCTTCCCAACCCCGGAACACGGTATGCATCAAAAACAGCAATAACTCTTCGTCCAGAGAAAGCCTGGTAATCTGCCAGCAAATCCATCAAGCGGTCGCGTGCTTCCTGCATACCAATCTGGGACAGTGCCACAAGTTCCGGCCAGCCACCGATCATGTTATATCCATCCACAAGCAGCACATCGCGCCAGTCGGCCATAGCTATCCCTGCTGTTGCCGGCGGCGTATCACTTCATACATAATGACTCCTGCGGCGACAGAGGCATTTAATGAATTGATCTTTCCGGCCATCGGCAGCTTAAGAAGTACATCACATTTTTCACGAATCAAGCGTCCCATTCCTTTATTCTCATTGCCAATTACAACAGCTACCGGACCCGTGAAAATATCGGATTGGTATAGATTCTGATCGGTATCCACGTCTGTTCCTACTACCCAGACTCCCTGCTCTTTTAGACGGTCAATGGTCTGACCCAGGTTTGTAACCCGGGCAACCGGAACATACTCCACAGCACCCGCGGATGTTTTGGACACGGTCGCAGTTATCTGAGCCGAACGGCGTTTAGGTACGATTACCCCATGTACTCCAGTACAATCCGCCGTCCGTAGAATCGAGCCCAGGTTATGAGGATCTTCAATTTCATCAAGCAATATAAGGAATGCCGGTTCTCCTTTGGCTTCTGCTATAGCTAACAGATCATCCACTTCAACATAGGCAAATGGTGCTGCTTGTGCAACCACCCCTTGATGCTGCACGCCTGGTGCCAGTTGATCCAGCTTACGCTTGTCCACATGCTGAATGACAATTCCCGCTTTCCGGGCTTCGGCAACGATGGGTGCTGTCAGATGCTTCTGGGCTGTCTCTGCAATCCAAATTTTATTTAATGTACGACCAGCACGAAGCGCTTCAAGCACAGAATGCTTCCCTGCCAATATTTCCTCTTCAGTCTTCAATTCTTCTTCCATGTTCACTTCTCCTATTTTCTATTTCGCCAAAGCCTATCACGGCTGTTTCAACATAAACTGTATACCCTTGTGCACAATTTCTTCTATTCTCTCCTGTTGTCCTGTGTAGTACAAGTGACCAATCAAGCACTCAAAAGCTGTAGCATGACGGTATTCAAGCACATCCGCATTCTTAGGAACACTTCCCGATTTCGCATTTCTTCCCTGACGGGCGACATCCTTCTCTTCTTCCGTGAGACTAGGCTCCAAAAAGTTCAGAATTGCACACTGTGCTTTAGCGGATACCAGCCCTGTAGCAGAACGATGCAAATGGTTCGGACGCAAATTCGGAAGAGATACTAAATACTGGCGAACAGCCACCTCATAGATAGCATCTCCTACATAAGCTAGAACAATAGGCGAAAGTAGTCGCGCAGGTTTGGAAGGCTCATAAGGAAACCATCCGTTATCAAACTTGCGTTCCTCACTCATTTACGACGCCACCGCATTCCTTGTGGAGTATCCTCAAGCAATATGCCCAAGCGGCCTAATTCATCACGGATCTCGTCAGACCGGCTCCAATTCTTATTCTTACGAGCTTCAACCCGCTCGGCGATCAACCGTTCAACTTCTTCACTTGCAATTTCCTCTTCCAGTTCAGGCGTCAAACGCAGCACAGCATTCATTTCGCCAAAAGCTTGCAGTAATGCAGCAAAATCAGCAGGAGCAGCCTCGTTATTCGCAAGCGTATGGTTTGCCAGGCTCACCCAATCGAACATAGCCGTGATCGCATCAGGCGTATTAAAGTCATCCTGCATTCTAGCATGGAAATTGGCCACTATAGCTGACAGCTTATCATTAATCTCTGAGTTGACCTCACCTTGAGCACCATCAGCAGCGAGTTCAAGCCGATGTTTAACGTTACTCTCTGCAAGCGTGATCCGTTCAACGCTCTTTTCGGCGGAAGTCATAGATTCCTCTGAGAAATTCAGCGGGTTACGGTAATGGGTCGATAGCATGAAATAGCGGATAGCTCCTGCTTTAAAACGCTCACGGATGTCTTTTACAAGCCAGCCATTACCGAGCGATTTCGACATTTTCTCGTCCCCGATGTTGATGAATCCATTATGCATCCAGTAATTAGAGAGTGGTTTACCAGTCAGAGCTTCGGTCTGAGCGCATTCACATTCATGATGCGGGAACTGCAAATCTTGTCCACCACCATGGATATCAATCGTATCTCCCAAGAACTCTCGCGCCATAGCCGAGCATTCAATATGCCAGCCGGGACGTCCGTCTCCCCAAGGGCTACTCCAGTGCACTTCACCAGGTTTGGCTGCTTTCCAAAGCACAAAATCCTCCGGTTTTTCCTTACGTGAGTCTACCTCAACACGGATACCAAACTGCAGCTCATCCAGATTCTGACGAGATAATTTACCGTAGTCTTCAAATTTTGAAGTGCGGTAATATACATCGCCGCCGCTTTCGTATGCGTATCCTTTTTCCTCAAGCTCTTTAATAAATCCAATGATCAGCTCCATGCTTTCCGTTACACGGGGATTCAAGGTTGCCGGTTTAACACCAAGCCCTTCCAGGTCGTCACGGTAAGCAGCTATGAAAGTTTCCGCTACCTCTGCTACAGTAGTGTTCATTTCTTCGGCTTTGCGAATCAGTTTATCATCGACATCCGTGAAATTCGTAACATACCGCACCTCATTACCTAACTGCTCCAAGTAATTCCGGACCATATCAAAAACAATTATAGGTCTAGCATTTCCGATATGCATATATCCATAAACGGTTGGACCACACACATACATCTTAACTTTGCCCGGCTCCTGGGGCACAAACTGCTCCTTGCTGCGTGTCATTGTGTTATATATTTGTAAAGCCATCCTTATTCCAGCCCTTTCTGTTCTTCCGGATTCCTTAATACCGGGATGCTTAAATTTCGTAGTCACCAATATACTGCTGAGCTTCTGCTATCCGCTGTGCGGTTTTTTGTTTATCTTCTGCGCCAAGCTTTTCCCTAATTTCTTCGATTTCTTTCTGCAAAAACCGCAGTGAATCGACAAGCGGGTCAGGCATCTTCGTATGATCGAGCCGATCGGATACCCGTTCTCCATTACGTTTTACCACACGACCTGGATTCCCTACTACTGTACTGTTGTTAGGCACTTCACGCAACACAACTGCATTCGAACCTATATTTGAATTGTCACCAATACGAAAAGATCCTAAAACCTTCGCACCGGAACCAATAACTACATTGTTGCCGACCGTGGGATGTCGCTTACCTTTTTCTTTTCCTGTTCCTCCAAGCGTAACCCCTTGATAGATTATAACATCATCACCGATTTCGCAGGTTTCTCCAATAACAATCCCCATACCATGGTCGATAAACAGCCTATTTCCGATGACAGCTCCAGGATGGATCTCAACACCAGTCATAAATCTGCTAAACTGCGAAACCATACGAGCCATTGTATACCAGCGGCGTTTGAAAAAAGAGTGGGCGATCCGGTGACCCCAAATGGCGTGCAAGCCGGCATATGTGAAGACAACCTCGAACCAGCTGCGGGCAGCAGGATCGTTATCAAATACCGCCCGAATGTCCGACTTAATATGCTTAAACATCACGGTTCCTCTCTTCTTAACTTCCTTATCTCCTGTTTACAGGTACACAAGAAAGGTATTGTCTCCAGGCCCATCATCCTTATCATACATATGCGGTGAGTGTTCGCTTGGTTTGTTATCTCGTAGAAATATAAGACAAAGAGTATTGTATGAAAATTATTTTTGCTTATATTTAGACAAAAAACGCCCCTGCAGCATAATGCTGCAGAGACGTTTAACCGCGGTTCCACTCTGCTTGAACGAATCAAATGAGCCGCTATTGTAACAAACGGCAGAATTTCTTCGTTCCACTTGGCATCATTAACGGCGACGTTCCCGGCGCGATCTAATGAGCCTTAAAAAGGTCATTCAACCGTGCAGCTCACAGGCGCATGTTCTGCCCCGGACAAATGAATAACTCCCAGCCCGAAAGGGTGTCCCTTTCTCGGTTATTCTCTCTGGCAATTGTCTTCAATGGACGTACTTCTCCTGATCACAGCTATTATCATATAATTCTATCTTAGCGCAAAAGACAAGATACTGACAAGGGGGTTTAGTCGTATGAAATACGACCTTAAGCGCCCTTAATTTGTGATTTCAAACGTTCGATGACCCGGTTTTTGCCGAGCAAAGCAATGGTTATATTAAGATCACGTCCGTGCGTTTGTCCGGTCAGAGCCACACGAATTGGCATAAAGAGTGCTTTGCCCTTATGACCTGTTTCTTTCTGTACTTCCTTAATCAGAACAGCCATGTTGCTTGCACTGAAATCCTGACAGGCTTCAACCTTAGCCAGAAAAGCAGACAATACCTCAGGAACTTGGCTTTCAGCCAGAACCTGCGCTGCTTCCGTCTCTAACTCTAGGTGACTGCGGAAGAACAGTTCCGATAGCGCCACGATGTCAGAAGCTGCAGTCATCTGCTCTTGATACAACGCGACAAGGCTTTCCGCCCATGCTTGTTGCTCTTCGTTCAGCTCAGCAGGTATTTTACCCGCTTTTTGCAGATGTGGAATAGCTAGCGCAGAGATCCGTTTAGGATCAGCATGCTTAATATAATGATTATTCAGATGCGCCAGCTTGTTTTTATCGAATACAGCCGGGCTTTTGGACAAACGGTCCGCATCAAAAATAGAAATAAGTTCTTCTTTACTGAAGATCTCTTCTTCTCCCTCTGGAGACCAGCCAAGCAGAGAAATGAAGTTAACCAGAGCCTCAGGTAAGTAACCCAATTCATCATATTGCTCGATAAACTGAATAACGGATTCATCCCGTTTGCTGAGCTTCTTGTGGTTGTCGCCAACAATAAGCGTCATGTGACCAAATAAAGGTGGCTCCCAGCCAAGCGCTTCATAGATCATAAGCTGGCGGGGTGTGTTGGAAATATGGTCTTCTCCACGCAATACGTGAGTAATAGCCATCAGATGATCGTCAACAGCTACCGCGAAGTTATAGGTCGGAATTCCGTCCTTCTTCACAATAACAAAGTCACCCATTTCTTTTGTGTCAAAAGAAATACTGCCTTTTACGAGATCATCAAACGCATACGTACGATCTTCTGGCACACGGAAGCGAATGCTAGCCACTCGTCCCTCAGCTTCAAAAGCTAAACGTTGCTCTTCAGTCAGATCACGGTGTTTGCCAGAATAACGAGGCGTTTCTCCGCGGGCAGTCTGTTCTTCACGTTCCGCTTCCAGCTCTTCCTCTGTGCAATAGCAGCGGTAAGCCAAACCTCTGTCCAGCAAATCCTGCCAATGTACACGATATAAGTCAAGACGTTCTGTCTGACGGTAGGGTCCGTACTCTCCGCCAACATCAACGCTCTCATCCCAATCCATACCCAGCCATTTCAAATACTTAAGCTGGCTCTCTTCACCACCAGCGACATTGCGCTTTACGTCTGTATCTTCAATTCTGATAATGAATTTACCGCCTTTATTACGGGCGAACAGATAGTTAAACAGCGCCGTTCTGGCGTTACCTATATGTAAATGTCCCGTAGGGCTCGGTGCGTAACGCACCCGGACTTCATCCGTCATTGTATTCCCTCCGCTTCATATGGTTGAACTTAATTTACTACTTAGACCATCTCAAGATGATATCACATCTTGGAGTAGACAGACAATAGATTGTGCGGCAATTCCTTCGCCGCGTCCGGCAAAACCAAGCTGCTCAGTTGTAGTAGCTTTAACATTCACCTTGGACGGGTCGGCATTAAGTGCACGTGCAATAATCTCGGTCATTTGTGGAATGTACGGAGCCATCTTAGGCTTTTGGGCGATAATCGTTGAATCGATATTTCCCAGCTTATATCCTCGCTCACGAGCAAGTGCCCATACCTCTTCTAATAACTTCAAGCTATCTGCGTCCTTAAAGGCTGGATCTGTATCCGGAAAATGTCTGCCAATATCACCAAGTCCAAGTGCGCCTAGAATCGCGTCACTAACTGCATGCAGCAGCACATCTGCATCGGAATGCCCAAGCAATCCTTTTTCGTAAGGAATCGTAACTCCCCCAATAATACAAGGCCTGCCCTCTACCAGCTGATGCACATCAAATCCTTGTCCTACAGCGATCATGATTGTCCCTCTCCCCTGTTTCTTTCTGTGAATTCTGCATAATCCAAATCATCAGGTGTCGTAATCTTAATATTTCTGTAGCTTCCCTCTACCACAGAAACCGGAATCCCCGCACGCTCCGCCAAGCTGGAGTCATCGGTGCCCAGAAAGCCATCCCGCTCTGCCGCTGCATAAGCCTCCAGCAAATCAGAAAGACGAAAAGTCTGCGGGGTTTGAATCGCCCACAGACTTCGCCGATCCGGCGTAGACAGTACTTGTCCTTCATTATCCACCTGTTTGATCGTATCCTTAACGGGTACAGCAAGAACCGAAGCACCCATCTGCTTCGCTCGTTCGTAGCAAGCCTCAATTTCATTCGGCTGTACAAACGGACGAACACCATCATGTACCATTACCCACTGTGTCGTAAGTTTCAACAACCCTTTATGTACGGAATGCTGACGCTCAGATCCACCAGTTACTATAGCCTTAACCTTGTCCAGCTTATAGAGCTGTATCCATTCCCGGCAGCGTTCAATATCCTCTTCACCGGTTACGAGCACGATTTCAGAGATCAATTCGTGCTGCTGGAATACCTCCAGCGTATGAACGATAATCGGCTTCCCCTGCAGTAACAAATATTGCTTGCTCTCCGGAGTTCCCATTCGCGTTCCTCTGCCTGCCGCCACAATGACGACGCCCACACTGTTTGACATTAATCTGGCTCCTGTCTTTCACGTATAATCCCATCATAACGTGTTTGGCGGGCATTTCCAACCCATAGGACAGTCCCCATACACTTTATCTTCACTTATTGCGCTTTTTCCAAAAGTTTTGGCTTAGCAAATATCATTCGGCCAGCCGAAGTTTGCAGCACGCTAGTGACCAGAACCTCCATCGTAGTCCCGATATATTCACGTCCGCCTTCTACAACAATCATCGTTCCATCGTCTAAGTAGGCTACCCCTTGCCCATGTTCTTTGCCATCCTTAATGACCTGAACTACGATTTCCTCACCAGGCAGCACTACAGGCTTCACAGCATTCGCCAGATCGTTAATATTCAGAACGGAAACACCCTGCAATTCGCAAACCTTATTTAAGTTGAAATCATTAGTGACTACTTTACCTTGGAGTACCTTCGCTAACTTCACTAACTTACTGTCAACCTCAGAGATTTCTTCAAAATCTCCCTCATAGATCAATACCTTCACATCAAGCTCTTTTTGAATTTTATTGAGAATATCAAGCCCACGCCGTCCCCGGTTCCGCTTCAACAGATCCGAAGAATCAGCAATATGCTGGAGCTCTTCAAGCACGAATTCAGGTATGACAATGGTTCCCTCAATAAATCCCGTCTTACAAATGTCAGCGATTCTTCCATCGATAATAACACTTGTGTCGAGAATTTTATGTTCCTCAAGCCCGCGGCCTTCCGGCTCAGCCGCTTGACCCCAGCGTCCAGATGTCCACAGTGCAGCTAGCTCCTCTTTTTTCTCCAAACCGATCCGCAGCCCCAGATATCCAAAAGCTAACGTAGCTGGCACTTGCAGCAGCTGCCCAGCTTTCCCAAGCCAGATCATTGCAGGGTATAACAGGAGAGATAACAGAAGCCCCCCTGTTAACCCAGCTGCACTTGCAGCTAATTCATTCATTGGAATACGCGAACAGTAGTGAACCGCCTCCCGCAGTTTTGAACCTCCCCATTCCGCGCATAAAGACCCCGCAAACAAAAAAATAATGGCACCCAGCACTGTAAATAAAATGCTTCCTTCTACAGGTAAGCTTTCACCCAGCTTTTCCATCCCCTTGGGGAATCCTCTTTCGAGCGCATGGTATAGCGAAAAACCTGACCAAGCACCACATATTAAGGCAAAAGACAAAATCACTTTTTTCCACATAACCTAACGCACCTCCTTTTTATTCATCCTAAATGGATCTATTCCTCACCAGTATGTTCCAATTTTCAAGACGATAAACTTAGGGTAGCGCTGGAAATGCAAAAAGGCTTTGCCATCCCCCAGGGAAGACAAAACCTTTGGTCATAATTTATTCAGTTACCTTACCTTTTGGACCGATTAACCGTTCTTGGAATGATACACTTTATCCTCTGAACGACTACGACGACGATGACGGCGTCTGGCTGTCAACCGATCAATATTTTGCTTAAAGCCGTATAATGCATAAATTCCAAGTAAGACAAAGATCAGCTTAGCGATTTGCTCTGGGAACACAACAGCTACAGCCACTGCAACAACAATAACCACTGGCGCTCCAACCACCGCTTTTTTCGGCAATCCAATCTTTTTAAAATTAGGATATTTAACAGTGCTGACCATCAAATAGGATAAGAGCAGTGTAGCAACGATCATAAACGGAGCCGAAACATCTTTATTAAAAAGAGCTAATGTGGCCAGTACACCACCTGCAGCAGGAATTGGCAAACCGATAAAATAACCCGGAACCCCCGGACGAACATTAAAACGGGCTAAGCGCAAAGCACCAAACACCGGAAAAATCGCAGTTACTGTCCAGCCTAATGCAGAGTTCAAATCCTGCAGGCTTGAGACGTACAAAATAACGGCCGGTGCGACTCCGAAAGAAACGACATCAGATAAGGAGTCCAACTCCTTGCCAAATTCGCTTTCGCATTTTAGAGCGCGAGCTACTCGACCATCTAAGCCGTCTAACAGCATAGCAATAATAACCATGATAGCGGCCATGCTAATCTTACCGTCAAACGCCATCATGATACCAAACATTCCGAGCATCAAATTACCTATCGTAAAAAGACTCGGAATTGATTTTTGTATCATTTCTTCACCTCAATTTTCTAACTTTGGCCTTTAACGTCCCCAATATTACGTGATTGTATGTTATTTACATTTGCCTGTCAATAAGAACTTGCTTCTGTAAACGTTTGAGCCCATCCTGAATATTACGGGCCCGCACCTCCCCAATTCCGTCCACTTCATCCAATTCAGCTATGCTTGCGGACATCAAATTAGGCAGCATTTCAAACCGCTCCACCAGATTGTGAATGATCACATTCGGAAGCCGCGGAATTTTGTTAAGCAGGCGATAACCACGTGGAGTCACCACTTCTTCAGAGGTAATTGCCGTAGAAGAATAACCCAGTATACGGGCAATATGGTTGTCATCCATCAGATCATCATCGCTTATCCGTTTGAGACCGGCGATAATTTCACGGATTTTATCTTCCTGCTCTTCCTTAGCATAGTCTCTGTATAGAAGCCATGCTTCTTCCTCTGTATTTCCAACCAGTTCTTCCATCTGCATGCTGATCAGGCGTCCTTCGTTGCCCAATTCGTTGATATAGCGTTTGATCTCCATTTTTATGCGCAAAACCATCTCTACACGCTGGATAACACCCACTACTTCAGCAACGGTAACAATGCCCTCATATTCTGAAGCTGACAAATTCGTCAGTCCTTGCGTGAGCACTGCTTTATACTTCTCGAGTGTCTGAATCGCTTGGTTAGCCTTTGCCAAAATAGCCCCGATCTCTTTGAGTGCATAACGTATCGAGCCTTGATAGAGCGTGATGATATTGCGGCGTTGTGAAATGGAAACCACCAGCTTACCCGTTTGCTTCGCTACCCGCTCCGCGGTCCGGTGACGGATCCCCGTCTCGATGGATGAGATAGAGGAATCCGGTATAAGTTGTGTATTAGCATACAATATACGCTTTAAATCCTCACTTAGAATAATAGCTCCGTCCATTTTAGCTAGCTCATATAAATAATTGGGTGAAAAATCGCAGTTAATGGAGAATCCACCATCCACTACGTCCATCACCTCAGGACTGTACCCTACGACAATAAGTGCCCCTGTCTTAGCGCGCAGCACATTCTCCAAACCTTCCCGAAAAGGTGTACCCGGTGCCGCCAGTCTGAGCAGATCATTCATATTCTCTAATTGGTTATATTCTTTCATATCCCTGTGCCCCCTAATCTAACGCGACCGATAGTGCATCTGCTACGGTACTGACGCCAATAATCTGGATATCTTGCGGGTGCTTCCATCCCTTCATGCTCTTTTCAGGCATAATCACCCGCCGGAAGCCAAGTTTTGCGGCCTCCTTAACGCGCATTTCCGCGCGCGAAACGCCTCTTACCTCACCGGTAAGTCCTACTTCTCCGAAGAAAACGTCGTAAGGTTTTGTTGAAATATCACGAAAACTGGAGGCGATACTAATAGCTACAGCTAGATCAATCGCCGGTTCATCCAGCTTTACTCCCCCGGCAACATTCAGGTATGCATCCTGATTCTGCAGGAACATGCCCATCCGTTTCTCGAGTACAGCGATAATAAGTGCCATCCGCTGGTGATCCATGCCTGTGCACATTCGCCGTGGGGAAGGGAAGTGGGTGGCAGCAACAAGTGCCTGAAGTTCTACAAGCACAGGTCTAGTTCCCTCCATACTTGCCACCACAGTAGAACCAGCCACGCCAAGCGGACGTTCCGATAAAAAGAGCTCCGATGGATTCTCTACTTCGGTAAGCCCCGCTTCACCCATTTCGAAAATGCCGATTTCATTCGTAGAGCCAAAGCGGTTTTTTACAGCCCGCAAAAGTCTATACGTATGATGCCGCTCACCCTCAAAATACAGCACGCAGTCCACCATATGTTCAAGCATCCGTGGTCCAGCAATAGCCCCTTCCTTGGTAACATGACCAACGAGAACTGTTGCAATTCCACGAATCTTAGCGATACGCATAAATCTTGTCGTACACTCCCGAACCTGGGTCACGCTGCCTGGCGCACTCGTTACTTCTGGCATAAATACGGTCTGAATAGAATCGATGACAAGAAATTGTGGCTGGATTTGTTCGATCGCTTCTTCTATGCTTTCCATATTTGTCTCACATAGTACATAAAGCTCCGTTGACAACGCATCGAGGCGATCCGCGCGCAGCTTAGTTTGCCTTACCGATTCTTCGCCCGAGATATACAGTACTCGCAATCCCTGTGTTGTAAGGGCGTGCGAGGTCTGTAATAAGAGCGTAGATTTACCGATTCCTGGGTCTCCCCCTACTAGTACCAGCGATCCTGGTACGATCCCCCCACCGAGAACACGGTTAAGCTCACCTATACCTGTCAGTATGCGCGGTTCCTTGTCACTTTCTATACTTATGATCGACTGTGCCTTTTCTTTACTATGAAAAATAGGGGCATTCATTCCCTGTGTTTTGACTACGCTTTCCGTTTCCTCCACCATGGAGTTCCAAGCCTGGCACCCTGGGCATTTCCCGAACCATTTTGGCGATTCGTATCCACAGTCGGTGCAAAAAAATTTTGTTTTTGCTTTAGCCATTTGTTCTCCTTACGGTCCGAACTGTTTACAATTCGGATCATTTTCTTCTAATGAAAGTTTACCATTTCTACCCCTTTAACGAAAGGTCATTCGGTATTTGCATTAAATGTATATTTTAAATTGATCTATTTCCAATAAAAAAAGCTTCCGCTCCTCTATAAATAAGGAGTGAAAGCCTTGTTTATTTTATTCGGATTCTACTTCTTTTTCAAGCGCTGGCGCTACTGGAGCGTCCACTTTAGTCACCACAAGTTCTCCCCCGACCTCATCAATATTGAGGGAATCACCCTTTTGGATATTTCCTCTCAACAATTCCTCAGAAAGACGGTCTTCAATATGCTTCTGAATTGCCCGACGCAATGGACGTGCACCAAAGGCTGGGTCATAACCTTCTTTAGCCAAGAAGGCCTTCGCTGCATCCGTGAGTACGAAATCAACATCATATTCACGCAGGCGCTTGCGCAGCTCATCAGACATCAACGTAACGATCTCAGCGATATGTTTCTCATCGAGTGAGTGGAAGACGATGATTTCGTCGATCCGGTTCAAGAACTCTGGACGGAAGCTCTTCTTGAGCTCTTCCATAACCTTGCCCTTCATATTGCCGTATTCTGCTCCTGCATCTTGCACAGCCGTGAATCCAAGCGTTGAATTCTTCTTGATTGCCTGTGCGCCTACGTTAGAGGTCAGAATGATAAGTGTATTGCGGAAGTCAACTACCCGGCCTTTGGAGTCGGTGAGGCGACCATCTTCAAGCACTTGCAGCAAAATGTTGAATACTTCCGGATGTGCTTTTTCAATTTCATCAAGCAGTACTACCGAGTATGGTTTACGACGTACCTTCTCTGTTAATTGGCCGCCTTCTTCATAGCCGACATATCCAGGAGGGGCACCAACTAAACGGGATGTGGAGTGCTTTTCCATGTATTCCGACATATCAATACGGATGACCGCATTCTCATCGCCGAACATGGCTTCAGCAAGCGCACGAGCCAACTCAGTTTTACCTACACCCGTAGGACCGAGGAAGATAAAGGAGCCCATTGGACGTTTCGGATCTTTAAGACCCGCACGCGCCCGGCGCAATGCCCGGCTGACAGCCTTAACAGCTTCGTCCTGACCAATCACTCGTTCATGCAGCAGAGCTTCCATGTTAAGCAGACGGTCGGTCTCTTCTTCTTTCAGCTTGCTTACAGGGATTCCCGTCCAGCTTGCAACAACCTGTGCGATATCTTCAGGTGTAACTTCAGAATCGGTGCGTCCTTGTTTTTCTTTCCACTGGTTCTTAGTCGTATCAAGCTCTTCACGGATTTTTTGCTCCGTATCACGCAGGGCAGCCGCTTTCTCAAACTCTTGGCTCTGAACAGCAGAATCCTTCTCCTTGCGGATATCATCCAAGCGCATTTCTAGTTCCTTCAGATTTGGCGGGATAGTGTAAGAGTGAAGCCTTACTTTAGACCCTGCTTCATCGATAAGGTCAATGGCTTTATCCGGCAGGAAACGATCCGGAATGTAACGATCAGACAGCTTTACAGCTTCCACGATAGCTTCATCCGTAATTTTCACACGGTGATGTGCTTCATAACGATCGCGAAGTCCAAATAAAATTTGTACCGCTTCTTCTGGAGATGGCTGATCCACCGTAATCGGTTGGAAACGACGCTCCAAAGCTGCATCTTTTTCAATGTATTTACGATATTCATCCAGCGTAGTCGCACCGATGCACTGAAGTTCTCCGCGGGCTAAAGCCGGCTTAAGAATGTTGGAAGCATCAATAGCACCTTCTGCGCCACCAGCACCGATCAGCGTATGAAGCTCATCGATAAAGAGTACGATATTCCCCGCTTGGCGAATCTCATCCATGATTTTCTTGAGGCGGTCTTCAAACTCACCGCGATATTTAGTACCAGCCACTACCGAGCCCATATCGAGCGTCATTACGCGTTTGTCGCGCAGTGTTTCTGGAATTTCATTATTAATGATTTTTTGGGCCAAGCCTTCAGCAATAGCTGTTTTACCAACCCCAGGTTCACCTATCAACACCGGGTTGTTCTTCGTCCGGCGGCTCAGTACTTGAATAACACGTTCAATTTCCTTGCTGCGACCGATAACTGGATCCAGGTTGCCATCCTTGGCATAAGCCGTCAAATCGCGTGCTAGACCGTCTAGAGTAGGTGTGCTGACATTAGCAGGTGTTCCGCTATGACTGGATGCAGCCTCGCTGCTTCCCAGAAGCTGAAGCACTTGCTGACGAGCTTTGTTCAAGCTGATGCCGAGGTTATTAAGCACACGAGCCGCGACACCTTCTCCTTCACGAATAAGTCCTAGCAGAATATGCTCAGTGCCGACATACGTATGTCCCAGCTTGCGGGCTTCGTCCATCGACAACTCGATTACTTTTTTGGCGCGAGGAGTATAAGCAATGTTCGTAGGTTGTTCTTGGCCTCTGCCAATCAGTGTCTCCACTTCGTCCTGGATTTTCTCAAGACCCAGACCCAAAGCGATTAATGCTTTAGCAGCAATGCCGTCTCCTTCACGAATAAGTCCTAGCAAAATATGTTCTGTGCCAATATTGTTGTGTCCTAAACGAACAGCTTCTTCCTGCGCTAGCGCTAGCACTTTTTGTGCGCGTTCCGTAAATCTTCCAAACATCATATCTCCTGCACCTCCATGAATAATAAATATCTATATTAATGTTGTGTTCCCAGTGTTTCTCGGAGCAGTTTCGCCCGATACATATCCCGTTCAGTGGCGTTCATCTCGTCACCGAACATTTTTTGCAGAAATCCTGGCTGTGTCTTAACGTTAAGCTCATTAAGCACGGAAATCGAAGGGCCTTCCAGTATGCCAAGGTCAACCCCAAGTCTCACATCAGACAGCCGTTGTGCGGATTCTTTAAGCTCCATTAGAGCTGCATAACACAAAATCCCATAAGATCTTTTGACTCGGTCTGTAATTCTTAAAGCGGAATCTACAAGCAGCCTTTCACGGGCATTTCGTTCATGCTCTATAATCTGGGTGACTACACTGTGAAGGTTCTCGATGATTTCACTTTCCGTTTGACCGAGAGTAATCTGATTGGAAATTTGAAAGATATTCCCTACTGCTTCGCTGCCCTCACCATAAATTCCTCTTACAGTCAATCCCACTTGATTCACTGCTGACAATATGCGATTGATCTGTTGGGTCATTACTAGTGCTGGCAAATGCAGCATTACTGAGGCACGCAGCCCTGTACCCACATTGGTGGGACAACTGGTCAAGTATCCTCTTTTATCATCAAAAGCGTAATTCACAGCCGATTCGAAGATATCATCGATGGCTGTCGCACGTTCCCATGCTTCTCTTACCTGAAGACCCGGGAACAGACATTGGATCCGCAGATGGTCTTCTTCGTTAATCATGATGCTAACCGACTCATCTTCATTTAATATCACAGCTGCGCCACGTGAATCATTAGCCAGATTAGGACTGATGAGATGTTTCTCGACCAATACCTTTTTATCCAGTTCATTCACTTCAGCAAGCTTTATTAGTTGAAAAGATCCGAATTCGGCAGCAGTTTCCCCATGAAACACAGGGGCCAGCAGCTCTAATACTTCTTCCGATTGCTCTAAGGAAGCAAGCATAGGGAATGGAAGATGCTCTAAATTACGTGCAATACGCATACGGCTGCTAATTACAATCTCGGAGTGACTGCCTCCCGAGCGCATCCAATCACTAAGCGCTTGTTCAGTAAATCGGAGACTTGACATGTCATATCCCCCCTATATATCAAAGACTTTACTCTTGTGCCATTTCTTTTTCAAGTTGGCGAATTTGATCCCGCAGCTCTGCCGCAGTTTCGAATTCCTCCTGTGCGATACTTTGCTGTAATTCCAGCTTCAATTCATCAATTTGCCGCTTGAACACAATTTGTGCTCCAGCACGTTTAGGAATCTTGCCTACATGCGAAGTGCTGCCATGCACCCGTTTAAAGAGCGGGTCCAGTGCACTGTTGAAATATTTATAACAGGAGCTGCAGCCAAAACGACCCAATTTGCTAAACTGCGAGTACGTCATTCCACAATTCTCACATTGCAGACTCTGCGTAGTTTTCGTAGCAGCCGTCTTTTCCTTACCGGCCCCTTCAAGATCAAGCAGACCGGACAGCAAGCTGTGAATGGAGAATCCTCCAGCAGTTCCCGGGATCAGTTCACCCTTCTCCCGCGCACAGCTCTCGCAGATATGAAATTCTGTCTTCTCTCCATTCACGATCTTGGTGAAATGGAGTGTTGCTGGCTTGACGCCACATTCCTGACATTGCATAAGCGAAAGCCCCTCCCTTATGATTGACAATTATTTGCCTAACAAAGAGATTAACATCGCCTTCATAATCTTGGCCCGAATCTCATCCCGATATGGAATCTTAACCGTTAGGCAATCCCGAGAAACAGCAGCGCGCATAAGACACGCCTCACGCTTGCTTAGAAAACCAGCTTCCTCCAGTTGATAAATCAACCCTTCGGCAGCGTTCTGATCTATCCCGCCACCTATAGTATGGTTTAAATGGGCATGCAGTGCCACGTTGGGCGGCAATTCAAAACGTTGAATACGAATATATCCCCCGCCACCACGTTTACTTTCCACCACATAGCCTTTTTCCAGTGTAAAGCGTGTACTAATAACATAATTGATCTGTGACGGTACGCATGAGAACTGGTCCGCCAGGTCATTTCGCTGGATTTCCACCGTACCTTCGGGACTTTCATGCAAAATATTCTTCAGATATTGTTCAATAATATCAGAGATATTGCGCATCACTCATCCTCCAGTGCTCTTTAAAGCTTCATAATATCGCTTACGGCCCGCATCCTTAATGACATTCATTAGTGAACTTCATTCATATAAGTCTGAAGAAAACTTCACGAATTCAGAGGATCGCACTGTATGTCATCAGGTGCGTTGACTTTGACTTTCTTTGACTTTTTAATATTATAACATATTCTGTGCTAATTCCAAGAGGATTCTCTTATTTTTCACTTTTTTCAGCGAATGTATTCGGAAATAAAGAACTCTCCCAGCATCTTTCGAAGGGGAGAGCCTAATTATTTTCTAAAAATGATCAAAAAGTGCAGTTTCAGCTTGCGGTATGATTTCTTCGAGCCATTCCAGAGCCGTCGGATTACCAGTCACACGTCCATAACGAGCCAGCTCTGCCGGGCGTTTATATCCAAACATTAGAATCGTCAGCGAACCAATATCACAGCTTAAGTCAGCTGCATCCCGTTCACCCTCTATACGCAAGAAAGCTGCTGCTCCCTTTTCGGAGACAGTCCATTCCCACAACCCGTCATTCCATGGGGCATATTTATCTTCAATATAGATAACCTGTTTCTTCTGACTGTTGTGACGCTTAAAAGAATAACTCTCCACGAATGCTTTAGCATTAACAATACGCGCCATAAAATAAGGATAATTCTCCTGCTCTATACGCGGATCAGGCAGCAAAAAGGGTAACATATCATCGGATGGCACCAGTTTTAGCGATGCACCGGTCACCATCGAATCGTGATTCGCAAGAAATGTCCATAGCCCCTGCCGGGCCTGTTCGTTCAAAAACACAAATTCATCAATGACCAGCTCTCTATTTTCTATCTTATATAGTACGTATCCTTCAGGTTCCCCAAGCTGTGAATAAAATACCGCAGTCTGACCTTCATCATCCAGAACAGAGTTTTCCCACCAGTCCAAATCACGCTTAAGTGTTCCGTTATATCTAACTGCAAAACGATTGTATAAGTTGTCCAATACTTCGATATCTATAACACCACGTCTTACCTTGCCCTCAACTTCAACCTTCTTGGGAAACTTGGCAACAGGAATGGAGTATTTCTTATATTCACAATAAACTTCCCAACCAAATTTGCGATAAAAGGGGATCAAGAACGGATGCAGAAAAGATAATGTCTGCCCCGCCTCATTCATCGTTTGCAGCGTATGCGCTAGGAGCTTTGCCACATGCCCCTGTCTGCGATTCTCTGGCCATGTCGCTACCCCTGCGAGCCCTCCCATAGGTACTAATCTACCTTGTATGTACACTTCGAACGGAAGAAGAGTAAGTTTAGCTTCCAAAGTACCTTCTTCAAAAGCACCCCATACGCGTTCTGCTTTAAATCTTTCCTTAGCATTCGCCCTTTTCTCACTAGGCAGCTTATATTGAAAAGCATATTCAGATAAATCCATGCTTAGATCAAACTCTTCTGAGTGCAACTGTCTGATATCCACAAAACTCACCTCATCATTTATGAATTTACTTTTATGGTTAGTATAACAAGAGAGTGTATTGTGTGCGAATTATAAGGATATTTTTCGAACTTTTTTTAGTTATCCACAGCCTTAGGCAGTTTTAAAAATAGTCTTGTAATCTTGTTCTATTCAAGTTAAAATAATTATCCACTTATTAATCCCTCTATCCACATAAATATGACTATATCCACAGCAACCCGTGTATTACTTAGGTTTTCTGTTGACAGATCTACATAAATATGTACTTAATCCACACCATTTGGTGATTTTTTGCCTTTTAATCATCTATCCACATGTGCGTAAGTTTTCTGCAAATTCCAATGAATTATCCACAAGTTTTCCACAATCTATAATAGACGCAAAAAAGCCACTGTCGAGTTATCAACAGT
The DNA here is from genome assembly GCF_037975345.1 of Paenibacillus sp. FSL P2-0121. Lineage (NCBI taxonomy): Bacteria > Bacillati > Bacillota > Bacilli > Caryophanales > Paenibacillaceae > Paenibacillus > Paenibacillus sp. FSL P2-0121. The sequence continues at coordinate 6,371,804 of NZ_CP150245.1, forward strand.
GGTCTATTTGTGCTTGGCAACGTCCTACTCTCCCAGGACCCTTCGGTCCAAGTACCATCGGCGCTGGAGGGCTTAACGGTCGTGTTCGGGATGGGTACGCGTGGAACCCCTCCGCTATCGCCACCAAACATGCGTCTGTCAAACAGACGCTGCCGCGTGAAATTCGGTTCATCACCAGAAGTGACAATGAATTTCTAAGCGTATTTCAGGCTTGATGCCTGAAAACTGAATCCGAAACAAATCTGCATTCTACGTATAGGATAAGCCCTCGACCGATTAGTATTGGTCAGCTCCATGCATTGCTGCACTTCCACCTCCAACCTATCTACCTCGTCGTCTTCAAGGGGTCTTACTAATTGGGAAATCTCATCTTGAGGGGGGCTTCACGCTTAGATGCTTTCAGCGCTTATCCCGTCCGTACGTAGCTACCCAGCCATGCTCCTGGCGGAACAACTGGTGCACCAGCGGTACGTCCATCCCGGTCCTCTCGTACTAAGGACAGCTCCTCTCAAATTTCCTGCGCCCACGACAGATAGGGACCGAACTGTCTCACGACGTTCTGAACCCAGCTCGCGTACCGCTTTAATGGGCGAACAGCCCAACCCTTGGGACCTACTTCAGCCCCAGGATGCGATGAGCCGACATCGAGGTGCCAAACCTCCCCGTCGATGTGGACTCTTGGGGGAGATAAGCCTGTTATCCCCAGGGTAGCTTTTATCCGTTGAGCGATGGCCCTTCCATGCGGTACCACCGGATCACTAAGTCCGACTTTCGTCCCTGCTCGACTTGTAGGTCTCGCAGTCAAGCTCCCTTATGCCTTTGCACTCTGCGAATGATTTCCAACCATTCTGAGGGAACCTTGGAACGCCTCCGTTACTCTTTAGGAGGCGACCGCCCCAGTCAAACTGCCCGCCTGACACGGTCCCCGTACCCGATAAGGGTACTAGGTTAGAACCTAGATACGATCAGGGTGGTATCCCAACGGCGCCTCCACCGAAGCTTGCGCTCCGATTTCTACGGCTCCCACCTATCCTGTACAGATCGTACCCAAATTCAATATCAAGCTGCAGTAAAGCTCCATGGGGTCTTTCCGTCTTGTCGCGGGTAACCTGCATCTTCACAGGTATTAAAATTTCACCGGATCTCTCGTTGAGACAGCGCCCAAGTCGTTACGCCATTCGTGCGGGTCAGAATTTACCTGACAAGGAATTTCGCTACCTTAGGACCGTTATAGTTACGGCCGCCGTTTACTGGGGCTTCGGTTCATAGCTTCGGGTTACCCCTAACCACTCCCCTTAACCTTCCAGCACCGGGCAGGCGTCAGCCCGTATACTTCGCCTTGCGGCTTCGCACAGACCTGTGTTTTTGCTAAACAGTCGCTTGGGCCTTTTCACTGCGGCCCCCTCGTGCTATTCACACTACCGGGGCACCCCTTCTCCCGAAGTTACGGGGTCATTTTGCCGAGTTCCTTAACGAGAGTTCTTCCGCGCGCCTTAGAATTCTCTTCTCGCCTACCTGTGTCGGTTTGCGGTACGGGCACCTTCTCCTGGCTAGAGGCTTTTCTTGGCAGTGTGAGATCATGACCTTCGCTACTACAATTTTCGCTCCCCATCACAGCCCAGCCTTAATGATGTGCGGATTTGCCTACACATCAGCCTCACTGCTTAGACGGACATCCATCAGTCCGCGTCACTACCCTCCTGCGTCACCCCATCGCTCATAGCGGATTACGGTGGTACAGTAATTTCAAACTGTTGTCCTTCGACTACGCCTTTCGGCCTCGCCTTAGGTCCCGACTTACCCTGAGCGGACGAGCCTTCCTCAGGAAACCTTGGGCTTTCGGCGGATCAGATTCTCACTGATCTTTTCGTTACTCATACCGGCATTCTCACTTGTGTAGTGTCCAGCGCTCTTTTCAGTACACCTTCAACCCCTACACAACGCTCCCCTACCCCAGATACATACGTATCTAGCCATAGCTTCGGTGGTGTGTTTAGCCCCGTTACATTTTCGGCGCAGAGTCACTCGACCAGTGAGCTATTACGCACTCTTTCAATGGTGGCTGCTTCTAAGCCAACATCCTGGTTGTCTGTGCAACTCCACATCCTTTCCCACTTAACACACACTTGGGGACCTTAGCTGATGGTCTGGGCTGTTTCCCTTTTGACAATGGATCTTAGCACTCACTGTCTGACTCCCGGCAATAAGTATATGGCATTCGGAGTTTGACTGAGCTTGGTAATCCTTGCGGACCCCGCACCCAATCAGTGCTCTACCTCCACTACTCTTATACCGAGGCTAGCCCTAAAGCTATTTCGGGGAGAACCAGCTATCTCCGAGTTCGATTGGAATTTCTCCGCTACCCCCACCTCATCCCCGCACTTTTCAACGTACGTGGGTTCGGGCCTCCAGTGCGTGTTACCGCACCTTCACCCTGGACAGGGGTAGATCACACGGTTTCGGGTCTACGTCCACATACTAATCCGCCCTATTCAGACTCGCTTTCGCTGCGGCTCCACCTTCTCGGCTTAACCTTGCATGTTAAACGTAACTCGCCGGTTCATTCTACAAAAGGCACGCCATCACCCATTAATAGGGCTCTGACTTTTTGTAAGCACACGGTTTCAGGTTCTATTTCACTCCCCTTCCGGGGTGCTTTTCACCTTTCCCTCACGGTACTGTTTCACTATCGGTCGCCAGGTAGTATTTAGCCTTAGCAGATGGTCCTGCTGGATTCATACGGGGTTTCACGTGCCCCGCACTACTCGGGATCCGTCTCGGAGAGAACACAGTTTAGGTTACAGGGCTTTTACCTCTATCGCGGGCCTTTCCAGACCTCTTCACCTACCATATTCCTTTGTAACTCCATGTGAGACGTCCCACAACCCCTAAGAGCAAGCTCTTAGGTTTAGGCTGTTCCGCGTTCGCTCGCCGCTACTGACGGAATCACTATTGTTTTCTCTTCCTCAGGGTACTTAGATGTTTCAGTTCCCCTGGTCTGCCTCTACATTTCCTATGTATTCAGAAATGAGTAACTGCGAATTACCACAGCTGGGTTTCCCCATTCGGACACCCCCGGATCAAAGCTTGCTTACAGCTCCCCGAGGCAGTTTCGTTGTTCGCCACGTCCTTCGTCGGCTCCTGGCGCCTAGGCATCCTCCGTGTGCTCTTATTAGCTTAACCTTGATTTTTCCGCAGGAAAATATCATACGATGACATTCTCTTTGGAATCATCTCACTAATAACATTTACTTGTTTACACAAGTTGCTAAAAGATGTTCTAAAACGCAAATTCGTTTCGGTATCCAGTTTTCAAGGATCAAGTGTATAGACATAACAAATAGATGAAGTTTGTTGGTGGAGCCAAGCGGGATCGAACCGCTGACCTCCTGCTTGCAAGGCAGGCGCTCTCCCAGCTGAGCTATGGCCCCGCAAATTCCATCAAAACCGAACAAATGGATACACGTTAATTGGTTGTGGAAGTTAAACTTCCGATTTGAATGTTCTCATTGCAGAGAACGATTCTCCATAGAAAGGAGGTGATCCAGCCGCACCTTCCGATACGGCTACCTTGTTACGACTTCACCCCAATCATCTACCCCACCTTCGGCGGCTGGCTCCCTTGCGGGTTACCCCACCGACTTCGGGTGTTGTAAACTCTCGTGGTGTGACGGGCGGTGTGTACAAGACCCGGGAACGTATTCACCGCGGCATGCTGATCCGCGATTACTAGCAATTCCGACTTCATGCAGGCGAGTTGCAGCCTGCAATCCGAACTGAGACCGGCTTTGATGGGATTGGCTCCACCTCGCGGCTTCGCTTCCCGTTGTACCGGCCATTGTAGTACGTGTGTAGCCCAGGTCATAAGGGGCATGATGATTTGACGTCATCCCCACCTTCCTCCGGTTTGTCACCGGCAGTCACTCTAGAGTGCCCAACATTACTTGCTGGCAACTAAAGTTAAGGGTTGCGCTCGTTGCGGGACTTAACCCAACATCTCACGACACGAGCTGACGACAACCATGCACCACCTGTCTCCTCTGTCCCGAAGGCCGCCACTATCTCTAGCAGATTCAGAGGGATGTCAAGACCTGGTAAGGTTCTTCGCGTTGCTTCGAATTAAACCACATACTCCACTGCTTGTGCGGGTCCCCGTCAATTCCTTTGAGTTTCAGTCTTGCGACCGTACTCCCCAGGCGGAGTGCTTACTGTGTTAACTTCGGCACCAAGGGTATCGAAACCCCTAACACCTAGCACTCATCGTTTACGGCGTGGACTACCAGGGTATCTAATCCTGTTTGCTCCCCACGCTTTCGCGCCTCAGCGTCAGTTACAGCCCAGAAAGTCGCCTTCGCCACTGGTGTTCCTCCACATATCTACGCATTTCACCGCTACACGTGGAATTCCACTTTCCTCTTCTGTACTCAAGCCACCCAGTTTCCAGTGCGACCTCAGGTTGAGCCCAAGGTTTAAACACCAGACTTAAATAGCCGCCTGCGCGCGCTTTACGCCCAATAATTCCGGACAACGCTTGCCCCCTACGTATTACCGCGGCTGCTGGCACGTAGTTAGCCGGGGCTTTCTTCTCAGGTACCGTCACTCCGGTAGCAGTTACTCTACCGGACGTTCTTCCCTGGCAACAGAGCTTTACGATCCGAAAACCTTCATCACTCACGCGGCGTTGCTCCGTCAGGCTTTCGCCCATTGCGGAAGATTCCCTACTGCTGCCTCCCGTAGGAGTCTGGGCCGTGTCTCAGTCCCAGTGTGGCCGTTCACCCTCTCAGGTCGGCTACGCATCGTCGCCTTGGTGGGCCGTTACCCCACCAACTAGCTAATGCGCCGCAGGCCCATCCCTCAGTGACAGATTGCTCCGTCTTTCATTCTTCTCTCAGGAGAAAAAAGAAATTATCCGGTATTAGCTACCGTTTCCGGTAGTTATCCCAGTCTGAAGGGCAGGTTGCCTACGTGTTACTCACCCGTCCGCCGCTAAGTTATTTTGAAAGCAAGCTTTCAAAATAACTCCGCTCGACTTGCATGTATTAGGCACGCCGCCAGCGTTCGTCCTGAGCCAGGATCAAACTCTCCAATTAGTATTGAAAAGAGCGATATGCTCATTTTGAAACTGACGATTCATTAATTGAATCTTTTTAAAAATTAACGTGTTCCATTTGTTCAGTTTTCAAAGAACTTGCTCCTAGCATTTGGACATTCAATGTCTCTTGCACAGGAATTAGAGTATATCATGTTTGTTTCTATCTTGTCAACTTATTTCTTCATCGCTTGTGTTTCGTATGTGCGATGCGTCGTAAGCACAAGAGATAATATACCATGCTGTCATTGAGTTTGCAAGCTTTTTTTGAAATAAAAAAATCATTCGTATAAATAACTTCGATACAACACAAATTGATACCATTCATCCATTATTTGTGGCTAAATAGAATTTATCGTATTCGCCAATCTTACCTTTTAACTATCAGTACAGAGAGGAGTCAAAATGAAGACCAAACCTACAGACGCTGCATCCACGGTAGACAGCAAGAACAAGGAGCAGCGTAATCTGCAGCAGGCAACGATTTATAAAATTTTGTTAGCTGTCAGTTTTGTTCATTTATTTAATGATTCTATACAGGCAGTCATTCCAGCAATCTTCCCTATTCTCAAAGATAATCTACTGCTCTCTTTCGCCCAGATTGGATGGATCTCATTCGCTTTAAATATGACGTCATCAGTAATCCAACCCGTCATTGGATATGCTGCAGACCGTAAACCCCGTCCTATATTATTACCACTGGGTATGTGCAGCACATTTTTAGGTGTACTTCTATTGGCTTATGCCAATAGCTATTTTCTGGTCTTATTCTCGGTTATCCTGATCGGATTCGGTTCAGCCACCTTCCACCCAGAGGGTATGCGTGTTGCTCATATGGCCGCAGGTCAGCGAAAGGGATTGTCGCAATCTATTTTTCAAGTGGGCGGCAATGCTGGACAGTCCCTGGGTCCAATGCTTACGAAATGGGTGTTCATCCCCTTTGGCCAGATTGGTGCCCTAGGCTTCACGATCGTCGCGGCTGCCGGAATCGCTGTTCAGACCTATGTAGCTCGCTGGTATAGAGAAATGCTAGATGCCGGTTATACCTTTCATAAAAAATCAACAGCACGGGCAATCGACCCCGCCCGCCGAAAAAGCATACGAACAGCAACGATTATTCTTGTATTCCTAGTCTTTGTTAGGTCTTGGTATGGCGCTTCTATCGGCAGTTACTACGCCTTCTATCTAATGGACAAATATCAAATGACGCTGGATAAAGCCCAAATCTATATTTTTATGTATTTGGCTGCTGGCGCAGTGGGCACATTTTTTGGAGGTCCGCTGGCTGACCGTTTTGGACGGCGTAATCTCATCTTACTATCAATGGTAGGAACCGTTCCCTTTGCACTTGCTCTACCCTTTGTAGGTCCATTATGGGCGGCTGTATTGCTGCTGATTGGCGGTTTCATCCTTCTGTCCAGCTTCTCTGTTACCGTCATTTATGCTCAAATGCTATATCCGGGCAACATTGGCACAGTTTCAGGTCTGATCACGGGACTTGCTTTTGGACTCGGCGGGATCGGCTCATTAGTCCTCGGCAACCTCATTGATAGTATCGGGATTGCTAAAGTGTTCATCGCTTGCGGCTTCCTCCCGCTGCTTGGGTTTCTTGCCTTGCTGCTTCCTAGAGATGAGAAATTAGAAGAATGGGCGGCGCAATAACTTCTCAATGATCACTTAAGGCTTTACTCATTACTGTAGAAAATAGAGCGGCAGCCTTCCCGCTGCCTTCAGTCATGTAATTATCCTGATTCGTACGATCAAAACCCATCCATACCGCAGCTGTCCACTCCGAAGTATAGCCTACAAACCAAAGATCCCGATTAGCTTTCTTGCTCACGCCAGCCAAGTCCAATTGGGTCGTACCGGTCTTTCCCGCTACTGGTCTGTTCATCTGCGCTTTTTTCCCTGTTCCTTCATTAACAACATTGCGTAACATAGCCGTCATCGCTTCTGCGGTACGCGGCGAGATTACCTGACGTGATTCAGAGGGATGAGTATACAAGACCTTCCCTTTTGAATCCGTTATGGAGCGCACCATATGAGCCGCATTAAATTTTCCTCCACTAGCAAAGACACTGTAGGCCTGGGCCATTTTTAGTGGAGAAACCCCATTATGAAGCCCCCCCAAAGCTATTGATAAATGATTGTCCTCCTCCGTCAGTACAATTCCTAATTTGGCGGCAAATTGCCGCGCAGAAGAGATTCCAACCTGCTTCAATACCCATACGGCTGGTGCATTGATGGATTTTTGCAAAGCTGTGTTCATTGTGACCTGACCTTGGTATATACCGTTCAAGTTCTCAGGCTTATAGCTGCCATAAGCAACTTTACGGTCGGACAGCATACTATTCGGGTTGAATTTCCCGCTCTCGAGTGCAGGTCCATAATCAATGATCGGCTTAAAGCTGGAGCCCGGCTGACGTGCATCAATAATAGCTCTGTTCAAATTGCCCTCGTTTTGATCTCGCCCACCAATCAATGCCACTACTTCTCCTGTACGATGATCCATTATGGTCATAGCTGCTTCTACCTGCTGATCTTTTCCGTCAGGTGGAAATGAAGCCTCTTTGAGAACGGCCTGCTCAAGTGCCTGCTGTGCTTTGATGTTCAAACCTGTAACTATAGTGTAGCCGCCTGTACGAAGCTCCTCTACGGATTCCCCTGTGATCTGAGCCGCTTCCTTAAGGGCTGCATCCACATAATACACTCCGGCAACCCCATTTTCGACCGCAGCTGGAGGCTGATATTGTTTATTCATAGCTTCCTGCATTTGCTCATACGTGATTAGTCGCTGATTGAACATCATCTTTAGCACTAGATTTCTTCTCGTTTTGGATAATGCACTATTGTCTACTGGGTTATAAATAGAGGGGCCTTTAGGGATTCCCGCCAGAGTGGCTATTTGCCAGATCTCCAATTTTTTCAGATCAGACACGCCGAAGTAACGCTTCGCTGCTGCTTTTACTCCATATTGTCCCCGCCCCATATAAATCTGATTGAGGTACAGCTGCAAAATCTCACGTTTCGTCAGTCGCTGCTCCAAGGCAAAAGCAATAGAGGTTTCATTTAACTTACGCAGCATATTCTTATCTCTGTTCAAATAAAGATTGCGAGCAAGCTGTTGAGTAATACTACTGCCACCTTCTGATAAACTCATGTCCAAGATATTTTTTAAGAACGCGCGTGATATCCCTTTATAATCGACCCCTTGATGGCTATAAAAACGGCGGTCTTCTACTGTTAAAAAGGTATCTATTAATAAAGCCGGCATCTCCTCAAGCTCTGCTGTAAGCCTATAACCCGAGCTCGGTAGCGGAGTCATTCGTATAACTGTTCCATCTGAAGCTGTGATGAGGCTTGATTCTGGCAATTGCAGCCTATCCTCATGCCGGTTAAGTACAATACCCCCATACTGGTATACATAAAACAAAATCAAAAGCGCCAATACCGTACTAATAACACTCACATCAAATAATAGGTACCCTACTCGCAATATCCGGGTGCGTGCATTCCATCTGCTCATGATTCGATAATCAGGTTCTCCAGGAACCGCTCCATACTCCGAACTTCATCATTCGCTGCTGCAAGAAGTGTATGTACTTCCGCCTCATTCTCTTCAACCTCACGGAGGGTGCGAAGTATCGCCCTAGTCCTTATTAATAAAGCTACTGCTGGTGTGTCCTCTATCCGCTTTGAGCTTGCATCTCTATCTGGAACTTCTATTCTTTGCATTCGATTGAGGTTAGCAGCAATTTCACCTATTTCTCCTCCAGAGAGAACCTTGATGTTCTGGGCGACTCCTTTATCTGCCAGCTCTGAGGTTCCCACCACTAGCGAGCGCAAATCATCAGCCATTTTCTGTGAACGAAGAACATACAGCCCACCGAAGACTAGAATAAATAGAAGGATGGCACTAGGGGTTTGACCCATATGATTAATAACCCAATGAATAAGCCGGACAAAAAAGGCTCCTGGTTGACCCGAATAATGAGAATACAGCAAAGCGACAGCCCGCTGGACAACAAAAAGAAAGGCAGCACTCAAAAGAGCACAACCCATAAAAATATATAAATAGCTGATACGAACCGTCCGAAGTTTTGGCATGGTAGTTCCCTCCTTGTGCCACAAGGATAACTTCCAAATCTTAAGAACCCGCCAGAGTTTTCTTAAGATTCTATGAAGAATGGGAAACGGGTAATAAAATCCGTGCGAAGAGATGTACTTTCTACATAAATAACGCCATTGTGGCGTTCGATGATACTTTTGGCAATCGCAAGTCCAAGCCCTGAGCCGCCTGTATGCTGTGAACGCGACTTTTCTGCCCGATAGAATCGTTCAAAAATAAAAGGGATATCACTTTCCGCAATCCTCTCTCCGAAGTTGCTAATACGGACCACAGCATCATTTTCCTTTTTACTGAAACCTATCTCCAATTTCCCGCCGCTTCTGCCGTAACGGATCGCGTTAGTAATCAAATTTTCATAAGCACGTACTAATTCTTTAGGCGAAGCCTCTATCCATAACTCATCAGCAACGTCCTCGATTTCATAGATCATATCCGCCTTTGTTAGTTCAGGAACTGACTCCTCCGCCAGCTGCCGTATGAAGGCCTTCAAATCCAATCTCTGCATAACCAAAGGGTACTCTCCACTATTTACACGTGTGTATTCAAAAAGATCATCGATCAGTTTACGCAGCACCAGGGATTTGTTGTAGGCTATATCCACGTAATACCGGATTTCCGCTTCTTCCTGACATCGATCTTGTTCGATGTATTCCAGAAAGCCCAAGACAGAGGTAAGCGGGGTGCGTAAATCATGGGAAACACCTGTGATCAAGTCATTTTTCGCATTTACAGCTTTACGTTCCTCCTCTATGGAGTGCTGCAAACGCTCAGCCATTTCATTAATATTCTCAGCCAGCACACCCAGCTCATCCGTGGTTCTGACTTCAATTCTATGGGACATCCCGGAGCTTGTAATTTCTCGAATCCCTTTTGTGATCTCTTCCAGATACAGCACAACTTTACGAGTGTAGATAAAAAAGAATAATAAAAAGCTGATAATACCCGCTGCTGTCATTAGTGGCATAGAGCCAATATGATTAATAATCCAGCGCAGTATGCGTGAATAGGGAGCCGACTCTGAAGCCGGATTTAGATAGATCATAAAGTTGACGAGTTGGTACCCTGCCATAAGCAGCAAAGCGCCCGAAAGCACACTCAGCAAAAAAGCAAACATAAACTTCCAGCGAATCGTCGTTATATATTTAGAATTCAAGAAGCCTCACCTAATCCTTTCAGGAAGGTCCGTCTAATTTATAGCCAACTCCCCAGACGGTTTGTATATAACGTGGGCGTTTCGAATCGATTTCGATTTTGTCTCGGAGATTACGAATATGTACCATCACTGTGTTACCGCCATCTAAAAAGGGTTCATTCCATACCTTATTGTAAATTTGCTCCAAGCTAAGCACTTGACCTTGGTGTCTCGCTAAAAGCTCTAGAATAGAGAATTCCCGCGGAGTCAGTTTAATCTTCTGCTGGTCTACATACACCTCATGCTTAGACGTATCTATAGTCAGATCCTCAAAGCTTAGTTTGCTGTCGTTTCCCAACGTATTACTATCCTTATTAAATCCGTGATAACGGCGCAACTGTGATTTTACTCGTGCCACAATCTCCAAAGGATTAAACGGCTTGCCCACGTAGTCATCTGCCCCGAGGCTCAGGCCGGAGATCTTGTCCATATCTGTATTTTTGGCTGATAGTATGATAATTGGCATTTTCCGCTCTTCACGGATCTTCATACATGCAGCTAGCCCGTCCATTTTAGGCATCATGACATCAAGAATAATTAGATCAACTTCCTCTTTCTGCAGACATTCCAGCGCTTCCATTCCATCATAAGCCTTTAGCAGTCTATAGCCTTCATTACAGAGATAAATCGTTAACAGTTCTACAATTTCCTTCTCATCGTCTACTAACAATATCGTTTCTCTCTTCACAGGAAGGGTTTCCTTTCAAATATAGTAATAAATATCTATAGCCTATATATTAGCAGATCAACCGAATTTTTTTCTAAAAAAGAAACGTTTAGTTGTAATCCACGCAAAAAAGGCCCCTGCTCCTCTCGTACTTAAACGAAATGGAACCGGGAACCTTTTGGAATCGAATATAGTTTGTTACTTACATATCCAACAAGCGAATTAGCTCATCTTCATCCTCAATGACTTGAATGCCTAACTGCTGGGCTTTGGCCAGCTTACTGCCAGCTTTTTCACCAGCGATAACTAAATCCGTCTTCTTGGACACACTTCCCGACACCTTTGCTCCGAGTGCTTCCAGACGTTCAGCTGCTTCATCTCGGGTAAGCTTTTGCAAGGAACCGGTCAATACGACCGTTTTGCCACTAAAGAAGGAATCGGTACTAACAGGACGTGGCGCCTCAGGAGCCTTTGCTTCCACACCCAACGTCCGCAAGCGGGAAACATTAGCTACTACAACTGGGTCTGCGAAGAAGCTGACAATGCTCTCGGCGACAATCCCACCAATGTCTGGTAACTCAGCGAGCTCCTCGGCTTTGGCCTGCATCACAGCATCCAGATCGCGGAAATGATCAGCCAACATCTTCGTCGTTGCTTTACCTGTGTTAGGGATCCCTAACGCAAAGAGAAATGAAGCAAGATCTCTACCTTTGCTATCTTCTAAAGCTTGCAGCAAATTCTGTGCTTTTTTCTCACCAAAACGGTTCAGCTGTACAAGCTGCTCAAAGTTCAGTTCATACAGATCCGCAGAGTCATGTACATTAAGCTCATCATAGAGCTGACCCGCCGTCTTCTCACTGAACGTCTCGATATCCATCGCATCACGCGAAGCAAAGTGGGTGATCCGACTGATAATCTGCGGCCTACAATTCAGTTTATTGTTACAGAAAAGATGTGCTCCGCGCATTTCTAACGGATATCCACAAGCTGGACAGTCCTCAGGGAAAATAATCTCTCCACCGTCATTCTCCTCTGTTACCTTGCCAAGAATTTCTGGGATAACATCATTGGAACGGCGAATAAAGACCCGCGAACCTAAGGCGAATTTCAAGTTTTTGCGCTCAATATCACCCACATTATTCAGGGTGCAGTTCTGAACGGTAACTCCGGCAAGCTCTACAGCCTCAACCCGAGCCAGCGGAGTCACTTTACCTGTACGACCTACATTCCAGCTAACAGACTCCAGCACGGTCGTCGTTTCTTCGGCTTCAAATTTATAAGCAACTGCCCAACGCGGGAACTTGTCAGTGTAGCCAAGCACCTCACGGATCCGGAAATCCGTGACCTTAATTACAGCCCCATCAATGAGGTAATCAAGACTCGAACGACTCTCCTCGATTCCAGCGAGCTGCTCAGTTACATCATCAAAATCATTGCAGTAGGTCAGGTATGGGTTCACTTTAAATTTGTTATTCCGCAGAAAATCCATCATTTCCTGATGGTCAGCGAACTCCGCGCCTTCTGCAAAGCCTACATTATAGAAAAAAGCGTTCAAACGGCGGTCCGCAGTAGTCTTCGGATTAAGATTACGCAGTGCACCTGCTGCTGCATTACGCGCATTCTTCAGCGGCTCTGCAGCCCTTGTATTATAATCAGCCAGCACAGACAGATTCATAATCCCTTCACCCTGAACCTCAATGACCCCATCCTTGAAGGGAATCGTCAATGGAACGGATTTGATGGTCTTCACCTGTGCAAGTATTCCTTCGCCAACTACACCATTGCCACGCGTTGATGCCTGTTCGAGAACACCATTACGATAGGTTAAATTCAGCGTCAAGCCATCGAACTTCAGTTCTACTGCATAACAAGGATCAGGAAGAGGGGTATCTGGATTCTTAAGATTGTATTCATTCACTAACCGGAGCACCCGGGTATTCCAGCTGCGCAGCTGTTCAATATTCTGTGCTTTATCCAGACTCCAAAGCGGTGCCAGATGCCGATGCGGCGTGAAGCCCTTAAGCAGCTCTCCACCTACACGTTGTGTAGGCGAATCCGGTAGTACGAAGCCACTCTCAGCCTCCAGTGCTACAAGCTTGTCGTATAAAACATCGTATTCCTTATCGCTGACTAGCGGTGCATCCAGCGTGTAGTAGTGGTAATTATAGTTATTTAATTCCGCAACAAGCTCTTCCATCACATGCATAGCATCCATGCAGGTACATCCCTCCGTCAATAAGTTTCCTAAAGTTAGCGTGGTCTAAATATCCGTTCGTTAATCGTTGTCTGTTATTATTCCACTTTGGTAATCGGCGCAAACCCCGCAAGCAGGCGTTTCACACCCACGGGAGCCGGAAAAGCAATCTGTAGCTCCGTGTCATTCCCGCTGCCTTTAACAGATACAACGGTGCCCGTGCCCCATTTGCCGTGGGAGACCTTGTCACCGGCTTTGTAATCGCCAGCTGCAGCAGCCCCTGCTCCGGTAGCACGCTGTGCGCCTCCGGAGGTCACGGTCACGCTGCTCTTGCTTGCCGCCGCTGACGCCGTGCTTCCGCCGCCTGCCGGCGTAGCTCCGGTGGCGCCACCCCGGCCGCCAAAGTTCCCACGGCCACCGCTGCCGAAGCCGCGTCCGCCGTAAGCACCGCCTGCCTCCGCGCCTCCGCGCTGGAAGCGGTCTTGAGTCTTAACGGTATCTTCCTTCAGTTCCTCCGGAATCTCCTCTAAGAAGCGGGACGGTTGGTTCGCCGTCGTCCGGCCAAAGAGCGTACGCATCCGCGCACAAGAGAGAAACAGTTGTTTCTCCGCGCGGGTGATCCCCACATACGCAAGCCGGCGTTCCTCTTCCAGCTCGTCGTTGTCCTGGAAGGCACGGCTGTGTGGGAACACGCCTTCTTCCATTCCGACGATAAATACCGTCGGGAACTCCAGACCTTTGGCGCTGTGCATCGTCATTAACACAACCGCATCACTACGATCCTCTTCATCATCGTTCACACTATCGATATCTGCGATAAGTGCAAGATCCGTGAGGAAGGAGACCAGCGACTTGTCTTCGTTGTTCTTTTCAAACTCCATCGTCACCGATAAGAACTCATCGATATTCTCTAGCCGCGAGCGTGATTCGAGTGTGTTTTCATTTTGCAGCTCCAAACGGTACTGCGACATTTCCAGTATTTTTTCCGTCAATTCGGTTACAGACAAGAACTCCACCATACGGTGTAGAGCTTCAATCATATCGTAGAACTCTACTAGCATATTCCGCGTCCGTCCAGCAAAGCCCAAATCATCGACCGTTTGCAGTACTCGGAAAATAGAAACACCACGTTCACCAGCAGCAGCTGCCAGCTTGCCAACCGTTGTATCTCCTAATCCACGCTTAGGAACATTAATAATACGCGTCAGGCTGATATCATCATCAGGGTTAGACAGTAAACGTAGATACGCCAGCAGATCCTTGATTTCTTTACGATCATAGAACTTGATCCCGCCAACGATTTGATATGGAATATCTGATTTGATCAAAATTTCCTCTATTACCCGTGACTGAGCATTCGTCCGATACAGAATCGCGTGATTCTGGTAAGCTTGACCTTGCTTCACATTTTTGCTGATTTCTCCGGTTACAAAATACCCTTCGTCATGCTCGGAATCCGCCCGGTACACCTTAATCTTGGCGCCTTCCTCGGAATCGGTCCACAGCTTTTTAGGTTTACGGCCACTATTAAGCGCGATTACCCCATTGGCTGCATTCAGGATATTAGCGGTTGAACGGTAATTCTGTTCTAGCAGAATCGTCTTCGCTTCCGGATAATCCTCTTCAAAATTAAGAATATTCGTAATATCCGCACCACGCCAGCGATAGATCGACTGGTCACTATCCCCTACCACACAAATGCGGTGGTGGCTGTCTGCCAGCATGCGGCACAACATGTATTGTGCTCTGTTCGTATCCTGATACTCATCCACATGGATGTATTTGAACTTCTTTTGGTAAAAATCCAGAACCTCGGGAACTTCCTTAAATAATTCGATAGTCTTCATAATCAAATCATCAAAATCAAGCGAGTTATTACTTCTCAAACGCCGTTGGTACATTTTATAAACCTTGGCAACTAAACCTTCGAAATAATCACCGACTTTTTGCTCATACTGCGCCGGAGTAATCAGTTCATTCTTAGATGCGCTAATTATGGCTTGTACAGCTTTCGGTTCGAATTTTTTCGTATCAATATTCAGTTCCTTCATGCAATTACGAATGACTGATAACTGGTCTGTAGAGTCCAGAATCGAGAAGTTGGAAGTAAATCCAATGCGCTCAATATCCTTCCGCAAGATCCGAACACACATGGAGTGAAAGGTGGATACCCAAATATCTCTTCCCTCAGGTCCAACGAGCTTAGATACACGTTCCTGCATTTCCCTCGCAGCTTTATTCGTAAATGTAATCGCCAAAATCGCCCAAGGCGGCGCCTTTCGATTAGCAATCAGCCAGGCAATTCTGTGAGTCAGCACTCTCGTCTTCCCACTGCCCGCACCAGCCATAATCAAAAGGGGTCCTTCAGTAGTTTCGACAGCCTGCCTTTGTGGAGGATTCAATCGGCTGACCGCGTCTTGTATGTTAATAAGTTGCATGTGTAACATGCTCCTTTCTAAAAATGAAATTACAAATCATAAGTAGTCCATAAGCTAACCGCTAGTCGAACTGCTCTTGCACCGTCTTTTTAACAGCAAATACCGTACGAATTGCCTGCTCTACATCCCGATAAATAATATTGCCGACAACTACTGTATCACATAGAACTGCTGCCTGCTCGGCCTCTGCCTCACAAGTAATGCCGCCTCCATAAAATAGTTGGGCTTGCTCCACCATCTCACGCACTATACGTACTGTCTCCATATCCCCAAATCTACCGCTATATTCAAGATAGACTATTGGCAGGGACATCAGCTTGTCCGCAACCTGGGCATACGCAGCAGCCTCTTCAGCATTAATGGTTGTCTCGGCCCCTGTAATCCGCGCAACTGAAGAATCACTGTTCAAAACGACGTAACCTTCCGTTAGCAGCTGATCCCATGGGATCATAAATCCATAACGCTCTATAGCTCGACGATGATGGCCTACAATCCAAGCTGGATCAGGTGTATTTAGCACCATAGGAATCATATAAAGATCAAATCCGGGTACAGCAGCTTCAAGTTCGGATACCTCGAGTGCACAGGGCAGCTCAAAACGTCTTACTCTTGATAAGAGATCTACTGTATTCTCATAGGTTACTCCTGTAGAGCCTCCTATCAATATGGCATCCGTGCCGGACAAGCAAACGGCCTCCAAATCCTCATCTGAAATCATACGATCTGGGTCCAACTTAAACACATGCCGCCAAGGTTTGATCATTTGCTGTACTGATTTCATGGGAATCATCCTTAATTGTCATTTGGGCAAGACAAAACACTCCTGCCGCCGCAAAAGATATAGATCTAGTCTATGCCAGCACAGGAGGTGTGTCAATTTAAAGCGAACAAAAATACGAACATTTTTTCGCATATAAATTTGGGGTCCCCGCAAAGTACCTGAATACGCATCTGAGGAAAGCAGCACTTTGCAGGGATATATTAGTTGTAATGAGTGGAGAAAGATTTCAGCGTATACCTCTGAGGTTATTCAAATCATTTTCAGGCACAAAATCACTATAAAATCCGTCTACACCCATACGAGATAACGCTCTAATCTCATCCTCTTCATCCACTGTATGAACGTATACACGAGCTCCGATCTTTTTTAACTGTTTGACAAAACTCTTGGTGGCCCGGCTAACTGGCATCGTAATATCCACACCTGTTTTTTTAACAAACTCAATAACTTGTTCATCCGTATCCTTAGATTGGTACAGGGTGTAAAGCACTTCTGGAAAAGAATACACCTTATTGATCTCATCAAGCATCGGCTGATTGTAGATCTGTGGAACTATCCGCTCCAACAATGCTGGATCCCGACGCTGCGCCGCTTCGGTCAGCAATGTAAATTGCTTCTCTATAAGTTCCGGTTGGATTTCTTTGGTATCCGTAACGATATAAGCATCTGGATAATTCTGCATTAGATCAAGCACCTTCTCAATATCAAGCGGAGAGTATATATTCAGGATGGGGCTGTCCATAAATTCCTCGTAATCTAGTGCCACACCCTGTTTATTAGCAGGGAGAACCTCCAACTGACCTAAAAGCTTGCTCATATTGCCTGTCCATTCATGCCGAGCAACCAACTGATCATCCTTCGATAACAAAAAATCAACTTCAAATACGCGAGTTCCCCGTTCATAGTTAGCGACAAAGGCCTCCCAAGCATTGGTATACGTATAGCCGTTAATTCCCCCCATGGCATGTGCAACGATTCTGTGCGCTTCAAAACCGCTCGCGGGTTGCTCTTCCTCTTTGTTCAACGTTATTACAAGAATTATTATTAGTGCGACAATCATTACTACGGTTGCAATAATCTTTTTCTTATTCATAGTTGTGAGTTTCCTTTGCAAAGTTTAGATTAGAAAATTAATACCCCGCTCTGCCAGTGGCAAAACGGGGTATTATTAAAATTTCACAAATCTAAATAAGTGCAGGTCTCAATATGCGTTTTTGTTAACGAAGCCGTTGCGAATCGTTTTGAAAATAATTCGAATATCGAACAGTAAGGACCAGTTCTCGATATAGAAAATATCGTGCTTAATCCGTTCCTCAATTGAAGTGTCCCCGCGCAGCCCATTGCTCTGTGCCCAGCCCGTAATTCCTGGACGCACATGGTGCTTCACCATATACTTCGGAATTTCATCACGGAATTGTTCTACATAAAATGGTCGTTCTGGCCGTGGGCCAACTACACTCATATGACCGAGTAATACATTAAAAAATTGCGGAAGCTCATCCAGACTTGTCTTACGGATAAAGGTTCCAAATCGAGTTCTACGAGGATCTTCCCGCGTACTCCAACCTGTATCCTCTTCCCCGTCCTGCTGCAGCTTCATTGAACGAAACTTATACATCATAAAATTACGCCGATTAAGTCCCACCCGTTCCTGCCGGAATATGATCGGTCCCGGTGAGGTAAGACGTACGCCGAGAGCTACGATCAGCATCACGGGAGATATCATAATAATAGCGAATAGAGAGAACACGATATCAAACAAACGTTTTGCCATCTTATTCCCCGTCATATCCAGTGGAATATCACGAACATTAATCATTGGCATACCTGCAAAGTTATCAAAGTAAGGACGAGCTGGTAAATAATCAAAGAAATCCGGAATAATCAATGTGCGTACCCCTGCTTTTTCACAGGCTGCAATAATCGAAGGATATTTAGAATGCGCATCGAGCGGCAAGGCTAGAATAACCTCGTCCACAGGCAGCATCTCCAGCATTCCGGATAACTGATCAACCGTACCTAGAATCGGTTTATAGCGCTGTTCTTCAATTCCATCCCAAGTATGATAGTCGTCTAAGAAACCAATAGCTTCATATCCGAGCTCTGGATATTGCTCCAAATTGTTGTAGAATCTTTTGCCGAGTGTACCAGCGCCGATGATAAGTACGAACTGGCGGTTCAATCCTTTTTCGCGCAAAGATTTAAGCATCTTCTTCAACACATAACGGTAAAGCATAATGGAAAGAACGTTAAATCCCATATAAATAGCAAGGTAGACACGGGAGATATCAATTTCTTTCACAAAAAACATCAAACCCAGCAGAATAAAAATACCAATTATATGCACTTGAAAAATCTTCAGAAATTCATCGACGAAACGTTTCTTACGCTTAGGCAAATAAAGCGATAAAAGGATACCAATTAAGACAGCTACTACGCCATAAATCATACTCCAATAAGCGTAAGACTCTACATGAAGCGTGTTATAGGATTCCATCCATCCGCTTTTGAACTTGATCCACCAAGCCGCTAAAAAGGACAGTTGGATGACAAGAAAGTCAGCAACCATATAGAGCTGTGTCAAAAATTTCTGATTCCGCCGAATCATAATCTCACCTCAGTATTCTTATCGTTACGAGCGCCTGTTTCCGTAGCAGAGCTAAGACTCTGTGCAGGTGATGGAACTGCTTTAGGAAAGATTAGGACATTCCGCAAAAGGGACAGAGCAAACTTCATACCAACACCAGCATATACTGTTCCATTTATAATACTGTTGTACTTCCTACTATAATGCTTACGATGAAATAAAATCATTGCCCTGTGAAATTCATAGACGATCTTGAACGGTCTACGTCTGGCACTGCCGCCTTTGAGATGGACGATGGAGGTCTTCGGATAATAATAAATCTCCCAACCAGCCTCTTTAATACGATAGCACCAGTCTAAATCCTCACCGTACATAAAAAACTCTTCATCTAATCCGCCGACCTGATCAATCGTCTCCCGCCGCAGCAGCATAAACGCACCCACCAGACAATCTATCGGGTAATCAAGATCAGGGTCCAGATAACCTAACTGGTAACCGTTAAACTTCGGTCGATCCGGAAACAACTTACTGAAACCAAAAGCATAATAGAAGGAAGCTGACGGTGTAGGAAATCCTCGCTTACACGCTTTATCCAGCGACCCATCTGGCAATATAATCTTACATCCTGACGCCCCAACATCGGGACGACCATCCATAAAGGAGATCATCGTCTCCAGCGTATCCCTGCGCACCACCGTATCTGAATTGAGCAATAGTACATACCGTCCGGACGAAGCTTCCATCCCCTGATTATTTGCACGGGCAAAACCGACATTGTCGTTATTTGCGATCAACATGACACTTGGAAACTCTCTACCAATCATCTCTACCGAATCATCATGGGAATTGTTGTCTATCAAAATAATCTCATAGGAATAGTTCGTTTCTGAGTCATATACCGACCTGATACAGTCCATCGTCAGGCGACACGTGTTGTAATTGACAATAAGTATGCTTACATCTACATTCACTGCGTAACGCTCCTGACAAATATAGTAATCTACCGACAATTATTATAACATAAAACCTCCCTGAGAGGAGGTGACCTTTCAGGGAGGTTTTTCCAGATACTGTTTGATTTACGTGTTCTTTCGCTCTTTTACGATGGTCTGTATATATTTTCGTTTCTTTTTTAACGCTGGGAGCTGAGTGAAAAAGGATTTCCACGCTACGATTAACTTTGGCTCTCTCAGAAGCATATAACCATGCGCGGCAATTTCATAGGGAAGAGAAACTAAGATTGTCTTCAGCATAGTTCGAGCCAATTCATTCTTGTAGATCATTTTGTAGCGATTAATGTAAGATATTCGCCGGATGAACATTGGTTTGGTACTACGGCCAGACGTTTTCCACCCACGTTCATGATACCCAATTGCCTCAGCATCATAATACCCCTGCCAGCCAAATAGCTGGGCTCTCCAAGCCACATCCACATCTTCCTTATATGCAAAAAAATCTGCATCAAAAAACTCCCCATCAACACTAACGTCTTCAATCATCCGTCGAGAATACATCGCCGCCGCCCCAGATACACCAAATACTGTACCCGACTGTGTCCATAGTTCTGCTGGATCCCCCGCACCACGGTCAAACGCACGCCGTGCCTTGTTCATCTGAAGACCAGTGCTATCCACTAATCCGTGATCAGCCTTTAGCAAAAGCTTACCTGTGGCGCTGCCAATTAAAGGATTTTCCTCCAGCCGTGTAACTAATCTAGATACGTAATCCTTCGCTAGTATCAGATCTGGATTTAGGACAAGTACGTAGTCAGTATCTGTGACACCGATAGCTTTATTATGAGCATGCGCGAAACCAGTGTTACATAAGTTCTGATATACAAACAATTGTAGGTCAGTGATTTCAGATGATTTTTTATCAATATTTAAAATTTTCTCATCCGGGAAGATAGCCATAAGGGGTTTACCCATAGGATCGACAAAGCTTGATGCTTCTCTTAATTTCTCTATAGTATCATCTTCAGAGTCATTATCCACAATCACAATACATTTTAGTGGATAATCCTGTGCAAGGACTGCCTTTAAACAACCTACAATATCATCAGTACTATTATATGTAACTAGTTGTACACTAACGGTTTTGGTAAGCATGATAATCCTCAGATCCTTATGATGTTGACATTATTCAAGAATTTTTTTCGATTTTGTTCTTATCAATAAAGAATGATATAAAAGGTGAGATGCCTCAGTGCCAGAAAAACTAAAATAGCTTCATAATAAATCCAAATTCTAAATAGAGCTTTTGACTCTGTTATAGTATTTAATAAAACAGAAAGTAAAGTCGCTAGTAGTATTAATAAGAGAATGTCAGTCGCATAAAAAACTCTATGCCCTGAGGCATATATAGTTGGTGAAAAACTAATAACAATACTTGAGGCTAAAGCAGCCATATAAAAGAGAACACTCACAATTGTTATCCTAGAATTTCCAAATAACTTCACAATAGACAAGGCAATACAAAGAAAAACTAGTAAGCCCAATAATATCGAAACATTCATACTTACTGATTTTGAATTATAATCACTGAATATTTTGGGGAGATCATATAAATTATCAAACATAGAAATTTTATTGCTTTTAATGAACATTTCAAGAGTTTGATCAAATGCCGTAGTAACATTCCCTGGTCTGCTTTTTGCAGAAATCATGCGTATACCGAAATATGCCACCGGTACTAAGGACATTATTCTATACATTATTCTTTTATTTTTTGTGAACATCAATATTGTAATGAGTAATGAGATTATAAACATTATAGAACTAGCCTCATTAACAAGATGCCAAAGACTATAAAACAACCCATAAAATAATTTCTTAAACAAGGAAAACGTTTCATATTCCGGGAATAATGAAGCTTCCGAGGCAAACCTTTTGACATTCCCAGGTGCTGTATAACCTATAATAGCATTAATTATGACAACTGCTAAAACAAGCATAGAAGGTATATGTATTTTCTTTTTCTTAAGAGCAGAAAGTAAAATTAGAATTGTGCTAAAAGTAATCACAATCGCAGCTATTTGCTCTGAGTATGCAGCATATATCCCAGCCAATAAATTAAAAATTATTAACTTATTATTATACTCCTTCTCGAAATAATTATAAATTATAGGAATTAAACTAAATAAACCAAGAGCAGTAGGCCAAAGATAATTAAAAGATCCAGTAACCCAAATGCTACCACTCCAAAAAACTGCATCAGGTAATAAAAAAATGGACAGGCAAATAGATATTATCAAGTATGTCTTTTTTTCTCTTCTATCTCCAGTTATGGCTAATACAATCTTATACATAGTTAAAAATAGCAAGATAAAAATCATGGTATTTAGTATTTTCCAAACAATTGGATCTAGAACTATTATACTTGTAAGGAAATAATTAATCATAATTCTGCCATTCCAATTTAAATAGTAATTTTTGACAAATTCAAAAGAACTCACATCAGTTAGAGCCTTTTTAAATTCAATATCATCTGAAATATTACTATCCACATGTAGATTCACTATAAACATAATAATTGAAAAAAATATAAACAGTAATGTAACATTATATTTATTGGAAAACTTTTTTATATGATCTATCATATGTCAAATCCTTTACGATTATTTTCTAAATACTAATAAACGCTGTCCTAAATAGTTCAAAATTGTATATAACCCCATACCGAATAACATTGCTAGTTGTTCATTAGTTTCTATTGAAAACTTTAAAGAAAGTAAATTTATAATTTCTAGTATAAGGCGCTTAGATATAAGAAAACCAACTAAATAAGATACTGAGCTTACTAAAAAGAATTGAAAAAATGATTTGTAGTCGAAGTTACCATATTTAAAAGTAAAGGTCTTGTTTAAGAAATAACTAATAACCCCACCAAATAAATAGCTCAATGCACTTGAACTCCAGTATCCAAATCCAAAGTAATTATACAACAGGAACATAGTGATTGCGCCCAAAATTGTATTAAATACACCAACGAGTAGGAACCTTATGAGCTTATTGTTAGTTAGTTTCATACATACCTCTTGTGTCTTTTCCACAACTATATTTTTCATGCTATCCTTCTTGTTTTACTATATATATTGGACGCCCTTTTGTTTCCAGATAAATATTCGCCAAATAATTCCCTATAATTCCAGTGCAAAAAAGTTGAATCCCTCCAACAAAAAAAACTATAGATGCTAGTGAAGGCCAGCCAGTTACAGGATCCCCCCACAATAAAGTTTTAGAGATAATAACCAAAATAAGAACAAAAGAAGCAAAACAAAAAAACAAGCCTATTAATGAAGAAAGAGCAAGCGGAACAGTAGAAAATGCGACAATTCCTTCAATCGAGTAAATAAAGAGCTTCCAGAAAGACCACTTAGTCTCACCAGCTACCCTTTCAATATTTTCGAATTCAAACCATTTGGTTTTAAAACCTACCCAACCAAAAATACCTTTTGAAAAGCGATTGTATTCTCCCATTGATAATACTGCATTAACCATTTGACGAGTCATTAGTCGGAAATCGCGCGCTCCATCAATAATTTCAGCCTTTGATATTTTTTTTACGATTCTATAAAACATTCTTGCGAAGAAAGAACGTATTACGGGTTCGCCATTTCTTGAATTTCTTCTTGTAGCAGCACAATCATATCCTTCCTCTTTAATAGACTTAAGCATGTTAGGAAGGAGTGCTGGTGGATCCTGCATATCCGCATCCATTACTGCAACATAATCGCCTTTTGAATATTTAATACCTGCATATAAAGCTGCTTCTTTTCCAAAATTCCGTGAGAAAGATATAAATCTAACGCGATTATCTGAATTAGCAAGATCTTTAATAATATCTAAAGTGTTATCAGATGACCCATCATCCACAAAAACAAATTCAAATTCAACCTCGTTCATTAATTTAGCAATCCGTATTATTTCATTATAAAAAATAGGAAGACTTTTCTCTTCATTATAACAAGGGATACAAATGCTTATAATCTCCATAATTCATAGCTCATCCTTTATATTTAATACTAATATGGCAGTTAACATTAATTAATTAACCCTTATTTAGTACCTAATACTAAATAAGGGCTATTCATAGACCTAGTTCTCTTCCCGTTACGGGGATAATGCTACCACTATTAATTTTTAAGTTCTAGCAGAAAGCTTCTCAAACCTTCACGCCAGTGACGTATATCCTGAAAACCGTTTGTACGTATTGACAAATGCTCCATCACAGAATTACGAGGGCGTGGTGCAGGACGTATAAATTGTTCCGTAGAACACGGGTTAAGTTTGGCCGTAAAACTCAAACCCAAAATAGCCTCAGCCTCTACAAAAATCGCTTGTGTAAATTCAAACCAAGTACAAGAATCACTATTTGACGCATGGTATACACCATACTTCTCAGTTTGGATAAGCTCAACCAAGAATTGAGCTAAATCGACTGTATATGTTGGCGAACCTTTTTGGTCATCGACAACTTGAAGCATTGGCTTTTCTTGACCAAGCTTTAGCATTGTTTTGACAAAGTTATTTCCGTATTTGCCGTACACCCATGACGTTCGTACGATGAAATACTTAGAGGAGAGGGATTGAACGAGTACCTCACCCGCACGTTTCGATTTGCCGTATATACTCTTAGGGTCTGTATTATCATATTCATGGTAAGGCTGTGCACCCATACCATCAAATACATAATCCGTGCTAATATACACCAGCTTGGCTCCAGCTTTTTCAGAAGCAAGCGCTACATTTCGGCTGCCAGTAGCATTAATTAAATAAACTGCATCAATATCACTTTCTGCCGCATCTACTGCCGTATGAGCAGCACAGTGAATAACCGCATCCGGTCCAAACCCGCCAATAACTTGGATGCACTGATCCAGATCAGTAATATCCATCTCCTGACGATCGCAAGCCAACACTTCGTGACCTTGATGCTGGAGCAGTAAAACTACGTCCTGACCTAGTTGTCCGGCCGCACCTGTAACAAGTACCTTCATAGCTATTTTACCCCCGTATCAAAATTACAATGAGTCACCTAAACGATCACCATATTGCTGTTCAGCATATTTTTGGTATTCCCCAGATTGAATACGGGTCCACCACTCGCGGTTATTGAGATACCATTGGATAGTTTCTTTAATACCTGTTTCAAACGTATGTTTCGGCTTCCATCCCAGTTCATTCATAATCTTAGTTGGATCAATCCCATAACGGCGATCATGACCAGGACGGTCTTGAACATAAGTAATCAAAGAATCAGGCTTGCCTAGTTCCTGCAATACCGTGTTTACAATATGCACATTCGTACGTTCATTATTGCCACCAATGTTGTAGACTTCGCCGTTCACACCCTCATGAATAACCAAATCAATCGCGCTGCAATGATCCTCAACATACAACCAATCGCGGATATTCATTCCATCGCCATAAACAGGCAACGCTTGATCAGCAAGTGCACGGGAAATCATCAGCGGAATAAGCTTTTCCGGGAATTGGTACGGGCCATAATTGTTTGAGCAGCGGGTAATATTCACTGGCAGTCCAAACGTTTCGTGATACGCACGTACTAGCAAGTCTCCGCCTGCTTTGCTTGCTGAATATGGACTGTTAGGAGCCAGAGGAGTTTCTTCGGTGAATAATCCAGTCGCTCCCAGTGATCCATATACCTCATCCGTAGATACTTGAACAAACTTAGTGATACTGTATTTTTTCGCCGCATCCAAAAGCACTTGTGTTCCAAGTACATTCGTCTTCACAAACACTTCCGGCTCTAAAATACTCCGATCCACATGCGACTCCGCCGCGAAATTGACAACGACATCCACACCCTGGCTAATCAGTTCATCCATCGCAGTAACATCTGTAATGTCGGCCTTCACAAACGTATAGTTCGGATGATTCTCCATCGATTTTAGGTTCTCCAGATTACCTGCGTAAGTCAATGCATCCACGTTGACGATCTGGTAATCAGGATGTTGTTGCAGCATGTATAATACAAAGTTGCTGCCGATAAATCCGGCTCCGCCAGTAACTAGCAGTTTCATTTATAGCCCACCTTTTGTTCAATGAGATGTTTACATTTCGAAGTTTAACTCCGCATCCTTCAGTAAAGGATGACGTTGATCTTTATCCGATAATATCGCACTAGAAGTTGGCCAACCAATACCCAGCGCTGGATCATTCCATAATATGCCACGATCATTCTCAGGGGAATAATATTCGTCCACCTTATATAACACTTGGGTATTAGGTACTAATGTACAGAAGCCATGAGCGAATCCTTTCGGAACAAGCAACTGTCGCTTATTATATTCGCTAAGTATTACACCTACCCATTGCCCAAAGGTAGGCGAATTAAGACGAATATCAACAATCACATCGTAAATAGCACCCGATAAGACACGAATTAACTTAGTCTGAGATTTGGGATTAAGTTGGTAATGGAGACCACGCAAAACACCCACCTCAGCAGATAGGGAGTGGTTGTCTTGAATAAAATTATGAGTTATACCTAACTTGTTCATTATTTCTTCATTATAACTTTCCATAAAAAAACCACGATTATCACCATGAACCACAGGCTCTATTAAATTTGCACCAAACAGTTGAAGAGGAATTACCTTCATAGCCTCTCCTCCTTCACCATTATAATTTCAGCTTACCGAGCTCATTTCCAAACACAACAGATTGTGCTAGTTCATTCGCCTTAGCTAAGGACACATTCGTACCAACATCTGTCCACCAACCTTGCAGAATATCATAGGTTAACTCATCTCTTACAATATATGCATTATTTAAATCTGTGATCTCTAATTCACTACGTGCGGATGGCTTTAAGCTTTTAACTATTTCAAACACATGACTATCAAACATATAGATACCGGTTACTGCGTAATTCTATTTTGGTTCAGCCGGTTTCTCTTCTATTGAAAGAATTCGCCCATTGCGAAGTTCGGGAACACCAAATCTTTTGGGTTCAGATACTTCTTGAATCAATATTTTGGCCCCTTGTTTTTGATCAACAAAGTTCTATACATATTGCGTAATATCATCTTCAAAGAAGTTATCTCCAAGTATTACAACCATTTGATCATTACCAACAAATTGCTCAGCTAAATCTAAAGCTTGTGCAATCCCACCTGCTTCATCTTGTACTTTATATGTAAAGCACACGTCCATTTCACGACCACTACCTAATAGGTTAACCACATCACCCATATGCTCTTTACCAGTAACAATTAGGATATCATTTATTCCAGCTTTTTATAACTTATATACGGAATGAAATATCATAGGATATTTACTACAGGTAGCAAGTGTTTATTAGTAACTTAGTCAAAGGAAATAGACGAGAACCAGTACCTCCAGCAAGAATTATGCCTTTCATAATGACCTTCTATGGATTATATCTATATTTTTACATATTAAATCAACTATGTCATAACTTAAATCAGGATATATAGGGAGAGTTAGGATGTTATCACTTATTTTCTTAGCATTAGGCAATTCAATATTTGAATACTCCTCTTTAAAACAACTATAATCAGTTGCCAATGGATAAAAGTATTTTCTAGTGAAAATATTATTGTCCCGAAGGATTTCATATAGAGTATTTCTGGATACTCCGTACTTTTCTTTATCAATTACAATAGGAAAGTAAGAGTAGTTATAAACTATATTTGACTTTTTGTAATCCAGAAGACTTATTCCTGGAATCTCCCCAAGTAAGTCTACATATCTTTCTGTTACCAATTTTCTTTTTTCAATATTTTCCTGAACATGATTTAAGTTCACGAGTCCCATTGCTGCTTGGAACTCATTCATTTTTGCATTATAACCAACAATTTCAACAGTTTCAGGACCGCTAATACCAAAGTTTTTATAAAGATCAATTATTCTTTTATATTCGTCATTTTTATAAACTAATACTCCACCTTCAATTGAATGAAAGAGTTTCGTAGCATGAAGACTAAACATCGAAATATCTCCGAACTGACTTATAGGTTTACCATTAATCTCAACCCCAAATGCATGTGCAGCATCATATAATACTTTTAAATTGTATTTCTGAGCAATCCTCTCAATAGCGTCTACATTACATGGAGTTCCAAATACATGTACGGGCATTATGGCACTCGTATTTTCATTAATAAGTGCTTCTATTTTGGTACAATCAATATTATAGTCACTTAAATCAATATCACAGAAAACTGGTTTTAAATTATTATTGACAATAGCATGAGTAGTTGAAGCAAATGTAAACGGAGTAGTTATAACCTCACCAGTGATCCCTAAAGTCTTAATGGCTGTTTCTAAAGCCAAGTGTCCATTTACGAGAAGACTAACATTATTAATGGATAAAAAATCAATTAGCTTTTTCTCGAATTCTTGGTGCAACTCTCCATTATTCGTAATCCAAGAATTATTCCAGAGACGTTCAATTTCTGCAGTAAACTCCGAAAAAGGAGGCATATAAGTCTTTGTTACATTGACAGGTGTTTCTAATTTAATTAATTCATTCATTATGAGTTGCCCTCCACTTATAAATCATGTAGACATTTTTGTTGCAGCCTTAGAAATAACTATTGTAGAATCCTCAACATTCTTAATTATTATTGCCCCTAACCCAACAATACTTTTAACACCTATATTAGTTTTTTCTCTAACACAAGCTCCTGCACCAATTAATGTTAACTCACCAATAGACACATTCCCTGAGATGACTGCTGCAGGATTAATAGTGCAGAAATCACCAACCGTAGAATCGTGACCAATATTACAGGATCGATTTAATAATATAAAATTCCCTAGTTTCACATTAACAGTAAGATTTACTCCTGAACAGATTACATTTCCATACCCCATATTATTATTAGAACTTTTAGACAATTTAGAGAGAGGGTGTATTAAATTAGGAAAAACAATATTCGATTTATTTAAATCCATAATTTCTTGATATATCTTTTCTTTAATCTTTGGATCCGCTAAACCAATTATCACACCGATCACCGAGAATTTGTCGCTATACCCGGAAAATTCCATATTAGAAGTAATAATCTCTACATCTTCAATAGATTTACCAATTTCATTTGGATCATTAGTCACAAAACCAACCAAATGATATATATTAGTATACGAATAATCATTTATTTCATCTATTAAAGCTTTGATTTCTTTAGCACACCCTCCAGTACCATAAATAACAATCGGTAATCCATTCCACTCATTTGACATGCTTACCGACTCCTATTTTTTAAAAAATTTCCTGATCGTTGAATATAGGTTTGTATCTTTTTGAATTTTCCGTTTAGCACTTTCCACTACTACCTGATGAAATGACGTTTCAAACACATCAATAATATCAAGTTTACCAGTATATGCGAAGAAATCATTGGCACTAAAATTATACTTTTCTTTTAAAACTCTTCTTGTGTTTTCATTTTTCAAAAGAATGCTAAGTTTTCGTAAACCAATAAGAACGTAAATAGGTTTGATATCAGGAGATATTTCTTTTAAATAAGCGAATGCTTTTTCACATTCAATTTCTTCTTTCGTATATAAGGCGTTCGATTCATCTAGAAAACCTTCAACAAAATCTTCGTCTTTTATTTCATCAAAAAAGTTACTCATAATAATAAAAAGCTCATTTTTATTCCTAATTCTATTTTCATAAGTAACAGAACTAGTATTCATTTCATTAGATAATATTCTAAAGTTAACTAATTTTTCTTCCATTACATGAATATTGAATTTTTTAATAACATTTATCCACATTGAAAAATCCGGTAATTGTCTCAAACTCGGATCATACAATCCAACTTCGTTATAGACTTCCTTTTTAATTAGCATCGATGGATGACAAAAGCAATTTAATTTATAAAATAATTGTTTTAACCATTGCCCCGAAGACTTATTATTTTGAGTGAATGCATCTGCCCAAAAATAATCTGTTTTTGATAATACTTTTCCTGCTTCATCAATAAAATTGGCGTCTGAGAAAACACAATCCACACTATCACTTTCTTCTAAAAAGTGTACTTGTTTCTCTAATTTATCTATTTCCCAATAATCATCTGAGTTTAACAAAGCAATATACTCTGATGATGAGTTTATTATTCCATGATTAAGTGTATCAACTGCTCCCTGATTTGTTTCAAATCCATAAAATTTAATCCTGGAATCTTCATATTTCTTTATCACATCTACAGAGTTGTCAGGTGATGCATCATCAATAATTAGTAATTCAAAATTTCCATACGTTTGGTTTAAAACACTCTCTATAGCTTTTCCAATGAATTTTGAATGATTATAGGATGGAATAATTATAGAAACTTTCGGATTAGTACTTTTCAATTTCTGCACCTGCTCTATTTATAAAATTTTGGGGGTATTATACCTTTTAAGAGTGATGTTGCAAATGGAGGAAGGTATTTCTTTACTTTTTGTTTAATACTCTCTTTACTAGTAATAATCAAAGGACCATCTATATTATCTATTCTATCCTGAAGTCTTCTTTTATGAGCATTGAACTCTTCATGATACAGACCATCTAGATATTTATCATACTGCTCTATTAAGGAAATAGTATCTTTCAACTTTTCCAATTCCTTCTTTTGACTCCAAGTTCCGTTCGGATGCAAGCGATACACAGACATCACTTCTGGGAGATAGGCAATCAGTCCATTCTGGGATACCATTATATTCGTCATCCAGTCATAAACTGTCAACTCATATAAAGAGCTATCTAATTGCTTCAAATACTTAGCCTTATATACGCAAGTAGAGAAATTACCTATAAAATTGTCCAGTACAAGTTCAGAGACTGTGATCAACTGGAAACTACGATCCCAATTCCAAGGTTGAACATTATATCTCTTTTTCTTCATGTCATGTACCACAAATTGATTAAAGGTCATAACACAAGCCTTATTAGACTCTAGAAAATCCACATGTTTTTGGATTTTCAAAGGATCAGTCCAAAAATCATCACCTTCTAGAATAGCTATGTATTCTCCCTTACATGCAGCAAAGCCTCTCTTATAGTTTAGCGTTATCCCCAAATTACTCTCATTAGCTAAAATTCTAAATTTCCCAGGATGATTCTCAGCATATTGCTGAATTATACTCATAGTACTATCTTTTGAGCAGTCATCTGCTACTACAATTTCATAATCAAACGTCGTTTTTTGTTCTAGAATACTGTCTATTGCTTGATTGATATAACTCTCGTGATTATATGTCACCAATAGAATACTACATTTTGTAATTGAATCAGTCATTTTTTGTTCTCCTTAATTTATCAATGATTGGTTCTAATCTTGTTATTAACTTATAGGCCTTTCTATTCTTAATAGCTTCGATTTCTTTTTCTAATTCACTTTTCTCTTTTGAAATCCCCAAATTATTCAACTCAATCATTTTAAGTACTTCATCTTTCTTCTTAAACTCATCATCAAACCAATTTTCTCGTGACTCATTCATTTCTTGCATTTCTTGATTTCTCTGTATCAGATCTTCATTTGTTAACTTTAAAGTCTTAATCCTTCTTTTGAGAGTTTGATTCTTCATCCGTAATTTATTCACAAAATTCATATATTTATATTTAGTATGTTCCCAATCACTATTCGCTTGTAATTTTGAAATTAAATCCTCTGATATATCTAGTACAGGAGTACTATATTTAAGCAGACACGAAACTGATCTAATATAAGTGCCTTGCATAACCTCAATAACAATTTGAGGGTCATTATTAAGAAACATATATTGGTTATTTTCTGTAGAGAAAGCATTTGAACTCAGTGTATATTCTTTGTTTTTTAAATTATCTTGATTTGTTAATTCTAAATCTAAAATTTCAATAATGCACTTAGTAGCAGAAGGATCTATTCTAATCTTATTGGCTAAAGCAGGAAGATCGAAATTAACTTGAAATATTTTTTGGGATTTTTCTACTTTAAAAGATTCACTTTTTGATTCACTGTACCCCTGACCATCATCCCAGTATATTTGAAGGTATAAATTATCTTTATCAAGATCACCTCCGTTTTTTTTGTTGTTATCTGCATTCATTTTATGAGTTGACATAAAGTCAATCATATTTTCATGATGCGATATCATTGCATAATCTTCCGAGGTCATTTCTGCACTTATTTTTTTGAAAAGCGAAGGCAAGTTATCAATTCTTTTTTCGAATCCATTTTTTCCATATATAATAAACGTACGTACTGATTCTTCATTATTAAAATCTTTATAAAATAATTTTTCATTGTAAAAACTATTTACCGTATTCCAGTACTCATATATATCAGGATGTAATCCTGTCTTAAACTCCATTTGCATAAATTTCTCGAACAGAAAAATTGAAGCATGGTTAAATTGATTCCACTCTCCATTAAATTGATCCATCTTATCTTTAATTAATTGAAGATCAGGCAAACCATTTTCCTGATGTTCTTTACTCCATAGTATTTCACCGTTATATAAATAATGAAAAAAAGCACCTAATCTCTCTTCCACTTCCTCTATCCCGTTATTTGAAAACGGCGCTGAAATTATAAATCCATATTTAGATACTCTTTCAATTTCAGATAGAAAATCATTTCTCTTATTCAGAGGAATATGTTCAAGGACATCCAGCCCAATAACAAAATCAAAGTAATTATTATCAAAGCTAAGGTTAGTAGCATCACCCTGTATGAATGATGGATCATTTAATAACTCTTCAGGAAGGAGTAAATCCAAATATTTTATATTCTTATTTTCAACAAAGTTCTCTAAATTTTTATGTTCATTCGCCCCTACTTCCAGAATAGAAAGTTCAAGTTCTTTAATCCCCAATAATTCAAAAATAATCTCTACCATCTTATAACGTTGAAATTGATGAAATGGAATCACAACTCAAAATTCACCTCCTAATTAACTCTACTTATCTGTATTTCATTTGGAATGTATAACTTGTTCCAGATCTTATAAGGATCCCTTTCGCGCATTTCAAATATATATGAGTTCTCTGTATAGTCTACGAATAACGATGTTCTATTTTTTATAGTTGAGGTAGAAAGAACAGTAGAAAAATTATACATTCCTTCTACTAAGGGTAAGCGCGTTTTGAATTCAACAATTATCTTCTGACCTGCTTCGCCAGATATTTCGCCGATTTCCTCAATCAAAGTATTACTGCCTAAATATTCGATGTTTTGTTTATCTCTAATATGATACCCAACAGAAATTTGACATTTTTTATCAAATTTTATATGCATTCTAATTTTAATTTTGTCATTAAAATCAGCTGTTATAACTGGATTATTGTTGCTATCTAACACTTCTAGCTCTGTTAAAATCGCATCACGGGTCCCCTGCCTGAAATATTCCACTTTCTCCATAAACTCAGAATTCTCTTTGAAAACAAGATTGTCATCCAGGGAAACCTCATCGAGATGGTACAGTTTATCTTCCGAGTTCACTCTCCCCTTAGTATTATTGTTCATTTGATCTCTAACATATTTAGCATACATATCTACTACCTTTTCAGCATCTCCGTAAGCTTCAAGATTTCCGTTTTTCAAATATATAGCCTTTTTGCACAAGGACTTAACAGAATTCAAATCGTGACTTACATATAAAACTGTAACTCCCTGTAGAAATAATTCTTTCATTTTCGTTATACATTTCGCTTGGAAATACATATCTCCAACACTCAGAGCCTCATCAACTATTAAAATATCAGGTTGTACATTGATAGCAACAGAAAAGGCTAACCTTGCAAACATACCACTACTATATGTTTTAACTGGTTGATAAATATACTCCCCTAGTTCTGCGAACGAGAGGATTTGCTCAAGTCTTTCTTTTATTTCTTCTCTTTTAAAACCCATCATCAAACCATTTAAATAGATATTTTCAATACCTGTATACTCAAAATTAAATCCGGCACCAAGCTCCAAAAGTGCAGCTACTTTTCCATTCACTTCTGAGATACCACTTGATGGCGTTAATACTCCGGTTATAATTTTTAACAAAGTTGATTTACCAGATCCATTCTCTCCAATAATACCTACAATATCTCCCTTATCTATAGTGAAATTGAGATTCTGAAGAGCATGGTGCTCAGAATACAATGTCTTCTTGCGATAAAATAAAGACTCCTTGAGCCTATCCATAGGAGTTTTATATAGTTTATAAGTTTTGCTGACATTTTGAGCGCTGATCGCTATAGTTTCCATTTCCAAACCACCTTATCAAAGCACATCAGAAAGATGTGGTTTAAGTTTTCTAAATACTTTTATTGATATAGCAAAATTAACTATCACTACTAATGCAAAGTAAAGTGTCAATTTGTATTTCTCATAAAACCAAATTTTATTAATCATAGAATCTCGAAAACCTTCTACGATATAATAGAATGGATTTAATTTAAACAAAAAAATCATATGCGGAGACAAAACATCTACAGACCAAAGAATTGGCGTTAACCACATACCAAACTGCAAAATAATAGACAATACGTACGAGAAGTCTTTAAAAAATGGAGTAATTGCTGCAGTTAACCAAGATATACTAGAAATAAGAATTATATTACATAGGGTATAATATATAATTTGAACTGCAAAAAAACTGATAGGATAACCATAACTAATAAAAAAGGAGAATAAGATTATAATGAAAAACAGATGCACTAAGAATGCCGAGAATATCTTTACTAATGGTAATAATTCAATTCTAAAAACAACCTTCTTAACTAAATAATTATACTCTAAGAAACTATGTGTCGCTGTTGTTAATGCTTCAGAAAAATAGAACCAAGGTATAATCCCAGATACAAACCATAAAACGAAAGGTGCGTTTAAATCAGCCGGGGCGCTGACTTTCAAACCTTTTTCAAAAACAAACCAATAAACCAGTATAGTAACTAATGGCATTAGTAACGCCCATAACAATCCAAAATATGAACCTGCATATTTTGATTTGAAATCATTAATAGCTAAACTTTTAGTTAAGGAACATATATTTTTGATCCTCTTCATGTACGGTTCTTTCCTCATTTGTGCGTCTCCTTAGTAAAATCATATATATATTATTATTGCATTTATTACCTATACGTTTATTATTAATGTATTTATTATTAATGATAAAAAGTAGTTAGGTCGCCTTACATATGTTAAAATATCCACGTACCTACAGGAAAAGGAGATTATAACGTGTCGAAACCAGTATACGGTAAAAACGCCGCTCAGTCGAGAAATGTTGAAAAGATAGCAAGTCCGATATGGGCATTAGTTGTTGGTTTTATTCTATTTTTGTGTTGGACCCCATTTCAAGTGGGATTGTTTAATGGATCGCTAGTAGATTACGAGAAGCCAATATATGTATCCGCACTATTAAGCGCACTGATGCTGCTGGTCTGTGTTGGCTTGAACTACAAACAATTCAAGCTTGAAGAGCAGAGTGATTTAGTAGCTTGGGCAGCATTATTGCTCCCTGTGACCTATGCTCTGTCACTGTTTGTCGCAGTTTCGCATTATACGGCGATGAATATGCTGTTCATTCAGTGTACATATGCCGCAGTTTTCATTATAGCCTTTTATCTCATGAAGCAAAAGCAAGTAAATGTTGTCATTCAAAATGCTATATTAGCGATTGCCTATTTTATAGTGGGTTTTGGACTTTTAAATTGGCTAGGCAGTAGTAAGTTAGCAGGAAATCTTATAGGTTGGTTCTCAAACACCGTCCGAAATGATGTCTATTTAGATGCTGTTATGACTGACTCTAACGGACTTCGTCTGACTTCGATCTTTCAGTACGCAAACACGTACGCTGCCTTCTTGATGGCCTTTCTATTTGTAGCAATATTCGCGCTTATTCGCTCTAAAAATTGGTATGGATCGTTAACTCATGGCTTTATGTTAGTTCCCATTATTGTGTCGATCTTGTTAACCTTATCTCGTGGCGGCTTAGTCCTGCTACCTGTAGTATTCATACTCCTACTTTTATTCCTAAAACCTGCACAGCAAATCCTTTGGATTCTGCATCTAGGAGTTGCTGGTATTGTAGCTTTGCTCATTACGACACCCGTTACTAACCTAGGAATAGAGTTAAATGCTAATTTCACTTCTTCTTCAGCTTTAAAAGGTTGGACGTATCTATTAGGAGCCTCAATAGTTGTGGCTGGCCTTTCTTGGGTCATTCAGCGTTTTGTCGCTCCATGGTTGTATGCAAAACTAGAGAATTGGTCGTCACGTAAACGGACAGGTCTTTGGATTCCGCTCGGATCTGTCGCTCTAGTTGCTATTGTAGCTTTCTTGCTTATCGGTACGAGTGCAAAAAGCATCTTACCCGACAATATGGAGACTCGCCTAGAGAACATCAACTTCCAACAACATAGCGTACTCGAGCGGATTACTTTTTATAAGGATGCCTTGAAGGTGGTTAAGGATTATCCGATCCTCGGTGCTGGTGGAGGAGGCTGGGCATCACTCTATGAGCATTATCAGAATAATCCTTATACAAGCCGGCAGGTGCATAACTTCTTCTTACAATTTCTCATTGAAGTAGGTATTGTTGGATTTATAATATTTATGAGCTTCATTCTGTATATCTTCTATAAATATATTCGTGGATATGTAAAACGGGATAAGAATGAATTCGAGAATGGTTTCTTCTATTTAATTATTGCTCTATCTATTCTTGTGCACAGTCTACTTGATTTCAATATGAGTTATGCCTTTATGGGCATACTAGTTTTTATTGGTCTTGCTGGAATGGCAGCTGTTATGGATAGCAAGCCACTACGGAAAAATTGGAATAAAGCGGGCATCCGTTTTGGATACCTCGCTGTGCTTTCTTTAGGAACCTTGTTCCTAGTGTTCTTATCAATTAGCTATATTGGCTCCAGTAACTCCGCTTTGAAAGCTAAACAATTGAGGAGTTATAGCAATTCTTACGAAGAGCTTAGAGCTCCCTTGATAGAGACTTTGAACAAACGTCCAAGCCATCCAGAATCGACAATTTATCTTTCAGCCTTAGATCAGCAGGTATTTAGCCAGACCCAAGAGGAACAGTTCCTTGACGAATCTTACAATGTTTTAACTCGTGCACTCAAAGATGAGCCATACAACAAAAATCTTCTGCTCCAATTAGTGAGCTACTACGATCTGAAAGGTCAAAGCGACATCGCCTTGGGTATTTACCGTGACAACGCAGATAAGTTCAACTGGGATATCGATTGGTATGATGCAATAATCAGCCGTTCCTTTGCCTTAGGTCAGCAAGCACTTAATCAAAAGGATGAGACAAAGAAACAAGAGTATTTCAATGAAGCGCAAGAAGCATATAATCACGTTCTTGCTGGAATAGATCATCTGAAGACTCTTCCACCAGAACAACTGCAAGGGCGTCCTTTCTCAGTAACGCCAACTATCGCTTTGAACGTTGGCAAAATGCAGCTTTTATCCAGACAAGAGGATGCAGCGAAGACCACCCTCAAGCTTAATTCAGATGCTAATTACACGGATATCATGAACAGTGAAACTCCATGGGATATAAATTGGTACAGTTCACTCATCAGCCGTTCATTTGATTTGGGGCAGACAGCTTATGCACAACAAGATAATCCAGATAGAATAGACAATATGAAAGCTGGTTTTGTCATTGGGCTTTTGGCCTACGATCATGTACTTGCGGATAATGATCCTTCGAAGACATTTAATCCGGATGTAACACTGAAGGTAGGAAAGATGCAGTATATGTCTGGAAAGATACAAATTGCCTCCTCCATCTTAAAAACAGCTTTAAGCCAAGATTTCGCAGATGCAACTAATCGAGAGATTGCTCGTTGGTACCTAGCTGCACTGGCGAAAACTGGTGGCGAGGATCAGGCACTATACGGTTCGCTGATTGCAGCTGACCCTGCGGAAGCAGCACAAGTTGAGGCCATTACAAATTCACAATTTTAAAAAAGAAAGAAACCATAAAAGCGCGCCACTGTAATAACCGTGGCGCGCTTTTTTTTCGATTATACGAGATTTACTTATAGCCCGGTCTTAGCCGCTTCACTCTCAACAAGCTCTTTCATATAACGAAGCAAGTCATCTTTAAGCTCCTCGTGTTGAAGTGCATAATGAATGGTGGTCTGGATAAAGCCCATTTTCTCACCAACATCATGACGTTTACCTTCAAAGTCATAGGCAATAATTCGTTCAACCTCGCTTAGACGTGCTATCGCATCAGTAAGTTGGATCTCTCCACCTACACCTACCTGCTGCTCACCTAGCATATCAAAGATACGTGGGGTTAAGATGTATCGTCCTAAAATTGCTAGATTAGAAGGAGCCTCTTCTCTCTTTGGCTTTTCTACTAGACGATTAGCTTTATATACCCGTTCTGCCAAAGGCGAAGCATCTACAACACCATACCGTGATACTTCTTCCCATGGAACAGGCTGAACACCCACGATAGAAGATTTATACTCGTCATAAACATCTATCATCTGTTTGAGACAAGGTTTATTCGCTTCAACAATATCATCGCCTAGCAGGACAGCAAACGGTTCGTTTCCTATGAATTTACGTGCACACCAAATTGCATGTCCGAGACCTCTTGGTTCTTTTTGACGAATGTAGTGGATATCTGCCATTTCGGAAGATTTACGAACGGATTCAAGCAGCTCCCACTTCTGCTTCTCTGCTAAGTTAAATTCCAGTTCAAAAGAGTTATCAAAGTGATCTTCAATCGCACGTTTACCTTTCCCTGTTACAATAATAATATCCTCGATCCCAGAAGCAACAGCCTCTTCAACAATATATTGGATCGTCGGTTTATCTACAATCGGGAGCATTTCTTTAGGCATTGCTTTGGTCGCAGGCAAAAAACGGGTACCAAGACCTGCGGCGGGTATAATGGCTTTACGGATCTTCATCACATTAACTCCTTCTGTCAGATACTCTTCCATTCTAAATACTCAGTATGTAAAATGGCATATTTCCTTCAATTATAGCAGTTATAGCAGATTTATGTCAGAGTGTTTGTTATATTTGTATATCTATTCCATTGAAATAAGAGAGAAGGAATTATAAAATCATTTACTGCTAGAATAAACACTTTGCTGACCCTCATGATATATTATTTAGTATATGCAAATTAGGATGAGGACGAGATCAATTCTAAAAAAAGGGCTAAGCAATACCAGCATCTACCTGGTAGTTACTTAGCCCTTTTTCTTCAACTCTTAACTCTTATTACTTCGCGTTCACCAATTGCCCACGCGTTACACCAAGTTGGTTAGTAGCCTTTAAGCTCTTCCATACCTGTGTACCAGAGATTTCACCACGCAGAGCGCGGCTGTAGAGGCTAATTACCTCAGCCACTTGCTCTGGTGTCTCTTCCAAGAACTCCACACGGTATGAAGATACTCCTAGGTCACGGAAATTATTCAGATACTCCGCACCAGACTGCTCAACAGCGTTATAGACGGTATTACGGCAGCCTTCATCCACACGAACTGGATGTGACATTCCAATACGGTCTTGCAAAGAAGCACGGTGCTCTTCACAAGGACGACCACAGTTCGTATAGTCTGTGCCTTCACTCATAAAGGTACAGTACACGCAGTGTTCAGTATGGAACATCGGCAAATGCTGATGAATAACAATCTCCATCCGGGACGTATCACTGTGTTCAAGCAGATCAACCATCTGTTGAATGTTCAAGTCATAGGATGGCGTTACTATGTCACAGCCAGCCTCAAGGAACAAATCCACTGCTTTATGATTGGCGATATTCAGTGAGAAATCACCGATCAGGCGTGGATGCACAGCATCCGGCTGCTCCTGGCGGCGGCGCAGATAATAATATAACGCGCCTGTATTACGCACGAGCACAGCATCCGGCTGCAAGCGAAGAATATTCGCGTGGTAGCCGTTCTCGCCCGGCATATGAATGCGCGGCGTGGCCAGCGCTATGCTGGCCCCTGCAGCCCGTACCGCATCTACCGCTGCCGGGAACTGCTTGATAAACTCGAAGTCGGCGTAGATGTTTCTCACGCCGGCCTCGAGCGCAGCCTGCACCTGCGGCAGGCTGCGGCACAGCGCGGTGAGCTCCGCTTCACCAGCGCGCTGCAGAGCGACGCCCCTGCGGGTGGCGTCGCCGTAAACCTCGATCGCCCGTTTCACGTAGACGGGCGGTTTCGGGCGCTCGCCCGCAAGCAGCTCCACCGCTTGGCGGCGGATGCTGTTCAGCTCGCGCATAGGGACGATGACGTCGCCTTGCAGATGCG
The DNA here is from genome assembly GCF_037975345.1 of Paenibacillus sp. FSL P2-0121. Lineage (NCBI taxonomy): Bacteria > Bacillati > Bacillota > Bacilli > Caryophanales > Paenibacillaceae > Paenibacillus > Paenibacillus sp. FSL P2-0121. Next base: position 6,412,151 of record NZ_CP150245.1, read on the forward strand.
ACTCCAACGCGTCAAGCTGGAACACGGTCCCGCCCAGGCGGCCGAATTGTTCTTCCAGCAGCGCGGTATCCATCGGACGCTTTTGCGCGGCTTCCAGCGCGAGCTCCGAGTCCACACGGACGGTAACGTTCTTCTGAACGTCCGTCCACCAAGTCGTCAGCTTCTCGCCGACGCAGCCTTGCACTCTAACATGTACCGGAAATACCCGGTACGGCTTTTCAGTTTCATAAGTCTGGCGCAGCGCCTTATCTAACGCAGGGTCATTTGTCTTCCAAATGCGGTCACCGACATTTAGACGACGAAGATCCACATCATTACGACCGGCTACGATGTCGATGATCCAGCCTTCTCCGGCTTCGCCTTCCAGCTTCACACCTTTACGACGAAGGTCGTAGACACGGCCGCCTTCTTCTTTTTTCGTTGGATCCCCAGCGTCAAAAACAATTCCGTCCCCACGCTTAAGCGGTGCATGAATACGGCAGACCACTCCGTCACGCAGAATTTGCTCAACCGTCCCTAAATATACACCACGGCTTTTTGGGAAAGTCCCGTCTACCAGTTTCTTATTGTTCGTTTCATCCAGGAAACCATGTGTAAACCCGCGGGAGAAGCTTTGTTGCAGCTCGCGCACCTCCTCCTTCGAAGGTTTAGACAGATCGCCTTCAAAATACCGATCAATCGCTTTACGATACTTACTAACTACATTCGCTACATATTCCGGGCTTTTGAGGCGGCCTTCGATTTTAAAAGAAGTCACACCCGCCTCGATCAGTTCAGGCATTAGATCAATTGCTGCCAGGTCCTTAGGAGAAAGCAGATAAGTTACGTCTCCCATAGGTTTTACCTCACCATCCACCATCAGATCATACGGCAGGCGGCAAGCCTGAGCACATTCACCGCGGTTGGCAGAACGTCCGCCCCACATTTCAGAGGTCAGACATTGACCTGAGTAGGAAACACACAAAGCACCGTGTACGAATACTTCCATCGGTAAGCGGGCTTGCTCCCCGATCGTACGAATTTGTTTCAAATTGTTCTCACGACCTAATACCACACGTTCCAAACTGAAAGGTTTAGTAAACTCGACCGCTTCCGGCGAAGTAATGGTCATCTGTGTCGATCCGTGAATCGGAAAATCCGGTGAGATTTCGCGGATCATTTTGACCAAACCTAAATCTTGTACAATTACTGCGTCCACGCCAGCATCCACGCACGCATCAATCAGTTCTTTTGCATCAGACAATTCATTTTCAAAAACCAGTATATTAAAGGTCAAAAAGCCCTTCACACCATAGCTATGCAAAAACGCCATAATTTCCGACAGCTCGTCCATGCGAAAGTTGTTCGCTCTGGCCCGTGCATTAAACTTCTCTACGCCAAAAAAGATAGCATCCGCTCCGTTTGCTACCGCTGCACGCATGCAGTCCCAATCACCTGCGGGTGCCAATAGCTCCACGTCTTCTCTGCGTATTTGTTGCTCTTTCATTTATATCCTCCCAAACCGCCATTTGACGGGTCATTTCTAGTTGATTAACTTGATAATTGTATCAAATATCACACTTGAGCGCTATGCGTTTACCAACATTTATATAGAATAAAAGTCATAATGCTGTCAGGAAGCTGACTTCTTGCTTATTGCTCTTTACTCCATGAATGTTGTAGAACATGCAACTTTATTGCCTAATCCAGCGCTTCGACAACTAAATGTTGTACTTAAAGCATCATTCTCACACTCTAGTAGCGACAACCGGTACAAAAAGTTGCAACATTTACAACAATTCACTAGGAATTCCGTGACATACGGGACATACGATAGAATGTTGTATCAAATACATCAATCCACCCTTTAGCTATTCACATTATGCCCAACTTGGATAACATTGGCTCCGAACCTAGCGATATCAATAAATTGTGACAAACGATTCCAATCGTACACCTCATATCCCTTTTCCCCCTTTATACAAAAAAAGAACGCCCCAAGCCAAATCGGCAACTGGGACGTTCTTCGTCTGATTGAATTACACGCTTCTATTCGTGTGTCAACTACGACATTGGTACTCTTTTAACTACTTGCTGCCTGTAAACCGAAACGATTGTAGTGTCTTGTCTAACAGAGCCTGCTGTTCTGCAGTGGCATTGGCATCATTCAGCGTAACGGTAATCGTGTAGACCACATCATTTTTACCAAACACAACCTGCTTACTGCGAAGAGGGATACCATTTTTGATTTGATGTGCAGTTATGATCGTAGCAGGGACATCTGCAATGGTAGACTCCACTACACTTTCTATACGAGGGCCTTTGGGATCATTATTTTTATTTTGATAAGCATCTTTGAGCACATTAACTGTATAATCCACTGAACCCTCGGGTTTTGAGTTGATCTGTAGACGTCCTCCGCTGAACCGATATTCAATCGACTGCGTCTCAAAAATATCCTGATAAGGTGTCCATAAACTTGGAATATCGATGGCATAGCCGTAGGTTTTGGATACTTTGGTTAATGTCTTATTTTTGAGCGTCTTATAATCATCACTAGCGAGCCGCCCGAAGTTCTCCTTCAGCAGAGCAAAATCAATATCAATAGAGGATATGATGGCTTTGAATTTTGCCTTATCGTCATCTTGCCCAGCTGCTGTTACATATTCAAAATAATAACGATACCCATTTTTGAGTATGAGAGCTTGATATTCTGTAGTAACACCGTTGCCGTAATTTAGCTGTAGCTCATTAATTTGTGCGGATACGCCCGAGATCTCCGACTTGTTGCTGTCTTTCAGAATATAAGCATCCGCTACAAAGTTTTCTTTAGTTTTCATTTTCAGATCTTCAGCCCAGCTCTCTAGTGTAGAACCAGCAGGTGCCGAGGTAACTGCCACACTCAGATGACTTCCCTGCTTACTCTCGTAATAGAGATGCTGGTCGTCCTTACTCCAATCTGCGGGAACCTGTAGTGAAATCCCATAGTCCTCATTGTACGCGTCACGCAATCCACTTTTCACCGTAGAAAGATCACGGATTTTTTTGCTTTTAGTATCAAAAGAAGGCTGGAAAGAGTTAAGTAATCCTGTATATTTAGCAAAATCCTTATAATTAACTGCTTTGTTATCCGTCAAATAAATCTCGTATAGTCGACCTTCAGCATATAACAGTCTGCTCTCCCAGAGCGCTCCACTGGAATCTTTACTGATCAATCTAGCATAAGGTACCGCGGCCTTGGGGAACGACTCCCGATCCAATATCAACTCCCCACCTGCCTCGACCTCCCGAACCAGCTGTTCCAGCAGCCCATCCGCATCCACCGCAACCGCCTGGTCACTTACATGAATCTCCACATAATATAGATTGTCCGCACTTGAAAAGGTAGCCACACTTTCATCTCCACCGCTATTTCCAGCAATCAGCCCAGAGGGATAATTCAGTGTCCAATGATAATAACTGTTTCCAATTTGAGTCTTACCAACATCGCTGTCAATCCCAGTATCCTCTGGCGTATCTTCTTCGTTGTCTATAGGAACTAGGGTAACCATTAGCTCACCCCCACTCCCTTGAGAGAGGGTCGCACCTAACACATCAGCTACAAAGCGTAGCGGTACCATCAGCACATCTGAAACCATCCGGGGCGCTGAGCCCAGTTTAACTTTGATCCCATCCTTCCAAGCGATATCACTCCCAATCGTCATCACCCCTGAATGAGCACCATAGGTTACTTTTACAACATTGTTCTGCTCTAAGGAAACAGTGCTGCCAAACGTCTTTTTAAAAACCCCAAGCGGGACCATAACCGTTCCATTCTCCGTATAAGGCCGCTCGATAGCCACCTTCTTACCATTCACCGTAGCTGAAGTACTGCCAACTTTTAGACTCAGCTGTAGCTTATCTCCTTGTGAAGCTAATACTGTTTGTATGGGTAATATAGAAAATAGCAGTAATAAGGTCAGCATCGCACAAAATCCTTGTTTTAAAATTTTAAAGCCCATTTACCGTCCCCCTCTCCAGTTTGCTGATCACTCTTCCGCGTGCTCGTCCCCATCCGTTTCATAATCATCTCCGCTTAACAATGGATCACCTTGAGTGAGCACGAGTTTACGGACGACGATATCCCCATCGCTTTGCATAACCAGCCGCACAGTTGCTCCCGGCAGGTAGCTTTTGAACAATTCATTAATATCAACTAGTGAGACCACACGATGCCCATCGATGCTATACAAGACGTCCCCTTCAGCAACCCCTGACTTGAGCGCTTCTGAAGACACCACCTTAGTGACGGACAGCGGGTCCAGCGTTGGCAATCCCACAATCGTAGACCAGCTCGCCTCCAGCTCTAGCCCTAGACTCGGATGCTGTACCTCACCATATTTTAAAAGCTGGTTCATAATATACTGCACAGTATTCGCTGGAATCGAAAACCCCATATTTTCCACACCCACCGCTGAGTATTTCAGGCTGTTGATTCCCAGCACCTCACCTTTCATATTTACAAGCGGCCCTCCGCTGTTTCCGGGATTAATCGCAGTGTCACTCTGGATAAGACGATAAGCCGCATCTACCTCACGGTTAAGACCACTTATAACGCCTACAGTCGCTGAGTTTCGTAGAGAAAAGCTAATCGGTGTTCCGATAGCAATAACCTTCTCCCCAACCACTGTTTTGCTATTCGCTGGAATAAACTTGGCGGGCTTTAAATGGGTGGCATTGATTTTGATCAGCGCCAGATCACTAACTTCATCCAGATAGGTTTCTTTAACGCTGTAGGTTTTAGAGTCCGAAGTGACCACTATGGCATTTTGCAGATCCTTGATTACATGAGCATTGGTTACAATCCATCCGTTCGATTTCACAATGATGCCGGAGCCATGCGTCAGATTGTACCGATCATCCGGGCCACTATTACCGCCACTCTCGTCTTTGCCGATAATGCCCACAACAGAAGGAGTGATACTTTTAATAATTCCAGGTATCGGATCTTCTGCCGCTGCTTTACTAACCACCTTACTAGTACTATCAAAAGCAAACACCGACTGACTCCATACTCCCGACAGCACTACGCCGCACAGTAATAGACCTAATCCTTTCTTCACCAGCTTCTCCCCAACACTCCTCATTCCTCACCAGACCCTCTCTTTGCTCATGGATAAATTTTACATTATATTATTTGAAAAAAGACGCCTTCAATGCGCCCATGGCGTTAAAGGAGTCTTTTGGTGCAAAGCTGTTCAATTTAGTTCTTTCATTAACTTAACCAATGCATCACCATGGCATAGTCAGAGATCACAAAAACCAGCAAACTAACGGCTCCAAAACCAATAGCAAATTTGTTCTTCTGGGGAGCTTTCAATAGTCGAACAACCCCGACCAAAATCAAGATGGTAAATAAAATCATAAACACATCAAAGGTATGAAATTTAGACGGTCCTTGCGCGGCAACTTCTGCAAGCAGCATAACCTTACCTCCTCAAAAATGTTGTCAAGCAAGATCCAGTAATCCCCATATCACCTTCTATGTTATCGCTACCATTTGGGCGATGCAATAGGTTTTGTAGAAAAATTATGTATTTGTCATAAAAAATATATTTTATCCCTGCAAAATCCGTAATAACGATGAGATTGATCACTGACAATTGGGGCGGATTAGTGAAAGTACTGTGAGTCCAATCAACTCTATCGTCATAAAGGTTACAATAGAAAGTCCGTTAACTGCTTTAGAGATGAGATAAATTGAGCAGTGAATTGGAATTAAAATTCAGTACTTAGAACTTAGAACTTAGAACTTAGAACTTAGAACTTAGAACTTAGAACTTAGAACTTAGAACTTAGAACTTAGAACTTAGAACTTAGAACTTAGAACTTAGAACTTAGAACTTAGAACTTAACATTCTGGGCTCGAAATTTAGGGTTTTAATGAATTAGGGAAATTTTCCCTAAAATTGACCGATTATCAGCTCATTTTGTGATTATCAGGGAATTCCTCCCTAAAAATCATTAGAAAACCGGCTATATGAGTAAATTCACCCGATAATTAGGGAGGTTTTCCCGGATTTCACCTTCTATGATCTAAAAACTCAGGTTTTCAGGGAGGTTTTCCCTAATCTAATAAACAGTTATTTGATAGAGTGATATGAAGGATTAATTATTCGGTTTTCAAGGAACTTTTGACCCTAATGTTAATCACTTACCCGTTAACCCTATCAACAGAATACTCCTCATTGAATCTTACTACGAACATGTCCTACATATGCCTACCTTACCTATTATTAAATCCATTTTTTCTATAGAATCCGTATAACTTTTGCTAGAAAGATCACATCATATATCTATGAGCCGTCTTTCGTATAATTACCGGATAATCCTACAATAAAAGCCCCGGCAAGATACCGAGGCCTTATTATACATAGGTTATATTACTTTCTGTTTATTTAGAGGGTTTCCGCCGTCTCAAGCATAAGCGCTTCGGTCCGCTCTGTATCACGAATCAGAACCGGCTTCAGATACTTACCTGTGTAAGACTCTGTGACAGTAATGATCTTCTCCGGTGTTCCTGTTGCCAGAACGGTACCACCGCCGCTACCACCTTCCGGTCCCATATCGATGATATAATCCGCTGTCTTGATTACATCCAGATTATGTTCAATAACAAGAACCGATTCTCCGGAATCCACCAAACGATGCAATACCTCAAGCAGACGACCAATGTCATCTACATGCAGACCTGTCGTAGGCTCATCCAAAATATAAAGTGTTTTACCCGTACTGCGACGGTAGAGCTCAGAAGCCAATTTTACCCGCTGTGCTTCACCACCGGATAAAGTGGTTCCCGGTTGACCAATCTTAATATAACCAAGGCCTACATCCATCAGTGTTTGCATTTTACGATGGATACGCGGGATATTTACAAAAAACTCTGTTGCATCCTCTACCGTCATCTCTAACACATCTGAAATGTTTTTGCCTTTATATTTCACTTCTAGGGTTTCCCGGTTATACCGTTTGCCTTTACATACTTCGCAAGGGACGTATACGTCCGGCAAGAAGTGCATCTCAATCTTAATAATCCCGTCTCCACGGCAAGCTTCACAACGTCCGCCTTTTACGTTAAAGCTGAAGCGCCCCTTTTGGAAACCACGTACCTTAGCCTCATTTGTCTTGGAGAATAGGTCACGGATGTCATCGAATACACCTGTATAAGTTGCTGGGTTGGAGCGCGGTGTCCGCCCGATTGGCGACTGATCGATTTCAATAACCTTATCGAGATTTTCTAGTCCACGAATTTCTTTATGCTGACCAGGACGCACCTTCACAGCCTTATTCAGCTGCCGTGCCAAACTCTTGTAAAGAATCTCGTTGATAAGCGAGGATTTACCGGAACCCGATACACCTGTCACCGCTGTAAATACACCTAATGGAATCTTCACATTCACATTTTTCAGGTTATTCTCTTTAGCACCACGTATTTCTACCCAGCGATCATCGGTAGGACGGCGTTTAGCAGTAACCGGAATAAATTTACGTCCGCTTAAATATTCACCCGTTAATGAATTCGGATCTTTCATAATCTCTTCTGGCGTCCCTTGAGCCATAACTTGTCCACCATGAATACCTGCGCCCGGACCAATATCAATAATATAATCCGCTGCCATCATCGTATCTTCGTCATGCTCTACAACAATCAGCGTGTTGCCTAAATCACGCATATGCGCAAGCGTAGAGATCAGGCGATCATTGTCCCGTTGATGCAAGCCAATACTTGGCTCATCCAGAATGTACAATACGCCCATGAGACTTGAACCGATCTGAGTAGCCAAGCGAATACGCTGCGCCTCACCACCGGAAAGCGAACCCGCTGCACGGCTAAGCGTCAAATAATCCAAGCCTACATTCACAAGGAATCCAAGCCGATTGCAGATCTCTTTTAAAATGAGATTGGCGATGGCTGTTTCTTTTTCGCTCAATTTTATCTCTTCAAACCAATGCTGACAGTCTCCTATTGAAAGGTCCGTAACATCAGAAATATTATGATCATTGATAGTCACAGCTAATATTTCTTTTTTCAGACGTTTACCTTTACACACATGACATGGCTTAGCACTCATAAATCCTTCGATAAATTCACGAATACCATCCGAAGCAGTTTCACGGTAACGCCGCTCGAGGTTAGGTATAATCCCTTCAAAAGCAACCATCGCATCTTTCTTTTGACCGAAATCATTTTCATAACGGAAGCGAACCTTCTCACTGCCTGTACCATTCAGTAATTTATTCATATGATCAGGTGTCAGACTGCTTACCGGAACGTTCTGAGGAATTTTAAAGTGTTCACAAACCGACTTCAGAAATTGCGGATAGTAATTAGAAGTACTTCCAGTCCAAGCTAAAAAAGCACCTTCTTCAATGGATTTCTCAGCATCAGGAATAAGCAGGTCTGGATCGACCACCATCTTCATGCCAAGTCCATCGCATTCTGTACAAGCTCCAAACGGACTGTTGAAAGAGAACATCCGTGGTGCCAACTCTTCAATACTAAAACCACAAATTGGACAAGCAAAGTTAGAGCTGAAAAGCAGCTCTTCCTGGCCGATGATATCAACAAGGATTTTACCGCCCGAAAGCTTAAGCGCCGTCTCCAGTGAATCCGTCAGCCGGGTCTCCACATCGTCTTTAACAACGATCCGGTCTACCACAACTTCTATTGTATGTTTTTTATTCTTTTCTAGTTCAATATCCTCTGACAGATCTCTTAGCTCCCCGTCCACACGCACACGTACGAAGCCTTGCTTAGAGATATCTGTGAAAAGTCCTTTATGCTCACCTTTACGTCCTGAAATGATTGGCGCCAGGATCTGTAACCGAGTTTTCTCTGGATACTGCATAATCCGGTCTACCATCTGTTCAACGGTCTGGGAGGTAATCTCAATGCCATGCTCTGGGCAATGGGGATGACCAATACGTGCAAAGAGCAGCCGCAAATAGTCATAAATCTCCGTAACTGTACCTACCGTGGAGCGTGGGTTCCGGCTTGTTGTCTTCTGATCTATAGATATCGCCGGGGACAAACCATCAATCGAATCCACATCTGGTTTCTCCATTTGTCCCAAAAACTGACGTGCATAAGCCGACAAAGATTCAACATAACGCCGTTGTCCTTCAGCATAAATCGTATCAAATGCAAGCGATGATTTACCTGAGCCGCTAAGTCCCGTCAGCACGACGAAACGGTCACGTGGAATCGTCACATCGATGTTTTTGAGATTGTGCGCCCTCGCGCCTTTAATTACAATATTTTCGTTCGCCAACGGAACCTCTCCTTTTAAAAAAACTATTTCAACTTTATTTCAAAATATTCTCAAAGCCTCTTCAGAACCCTTTCAAAGCCTTTCGATCCCTCCCAAACCCTCCCTTCCAAGGGAGGGCCCCAAGGGTTGCACCCTCTGGACACCCGCATTTTCTGGAGAAGGAGTATGGTGGGACGTAACTTAGTGACTACAATGCTCAGAGCGCTTATCCCTACGGGACCGCTTGGACGTTAGCGCACTAACTAAAGACAGGTACATGCAACTGTCATAAACGTTGCATGGTGCTGTCCCTGCGGGATACGCATAAGTGCCAAGTTCATTGCATGGTGCTGTCCCTGTGGGATACGCATAAATGCCAAGTTCATTGCATGGTGCTTTCCCTGTGGGATACGCATAAGTGCCGAGTTCATTGCATGGTGCTGTCCCTGCGGATACGCATAAGTGTCATAAACATCGCGGGATACGCGACCCTCTATTGATTCAAAAAGAACGGTCTAGGACAGCACCGTTCAATACCTATTTTAAATATCGGTGATGCATTAATGGTTTGTTACTCAGCCCGAAGCTCCAGCAATGCGTCGCGTAGCTCTGCCGCGCGTTCGAATTGCAGGTTCTTGGCAGCGTCCTTCATTTCAGCTTCCAGACGCTGGATCAGACTTTGTTTTTCTTTCTTATTCATCTTGCCACCAACACCTGTGAGATAATCAGCTTTAGACTCAGCAACCTTCGTTGCCTCGATGATGTCACGCACTTTTTTATTAATGGTGGTTGGGGTGATGCCATGTTTCTCATTATGGGCAATCTGAATGGCGCGACGGCGCGATGTTTCACTCATCGCCTTCTCCATCGAATCAGTGATCCGATCACCATACATGATTACACGACCCTCAGAGTTACGAGCCGCACGGCCAATCGTCTGAATTAGTGAACGTTCGGAACGAAGGAACCCTTCTTTATCGGCATCGAGAATTGCAACTAAAGATACCTCCGGTAAGTCGAGACCTTCTCTCAGGAGGTTAATCCCTACCAGTACATGGAACGTACCGAGACGAAGATCCCGCAAGATCGCCATCCGTTCCAGCGTCTTGATGTCAGAGTGCATATAACGAACCTTAATCCCGATTTCCTTAAAGTAGTCTGTCAGATCCTCCGACATCTTCTTCGTCAAAGTGGTAACGAGTACACGTTCATCGCGTTCAACCCGGTCACGGATTTCGCTAATCAGATCATCAATCTGACCTTCTGTAGGACGGACCTCGATGATTGGATCCAATAGACCAGTCGGACGGATAATCTGCTGCACCATAGTTTCGCAGTGTTCCATTTCATAAGGTCCAGGTGTCGCGGAAACGTAAATGATCTGGTTTACTTTATCTTCGAACTCTTCGAACTGAAGCGGACGGTTATCCAGTGCAGAAGGCAGACGGAAACCATGCTCTACCAACACTGTTTTACGCGCCCGGTCACCGTTATACATCGCCCGAATTTGCGGAAGGGTAACATGGGATTCATCTACGACGATTAACATATCATCAGGAAAATAATCCATTAACGTATATGGAGTTGCTCCCGGTTCCCTGAAGGTTAGCGGCCCGGAATAGTTCTCGATCCCCGAACAGAAACCCACTTCCTTCATCATTTCAATGTCGTAACGTGTCCGTTGTTCCAAACGTTGCGCTTCCAGAAGCTTGCCTGCGTCACGAAGCACGGTCAGCCGCTCTTCCAGCTCCCGTTCAATATTGACTATTGCTACACGCATCGTTTCTTCCTTGGTAACAAAGTGAGAAGCCGGAAAAATGGCGACATGATCGCGTTCACCGATCAATTCGCCCGTTAAAACATCTATTTCAGTGATCCGCTCAATCTCATCCCCAAACAATTCAACACGAATCGCATGTTCACCCTGAGAGGCCGGGAAGATCTCAACCACATCACCACGTACACGGAATGTTCCGCGTACAAAATTGATATCATTGCGCTGGTATTGAATATCCACCAGTCTGCTCAGAATCTCATTGCGCGGTTTCTCCATCCCAACCCGCAAGGACAACAGCAAGCTTCCGTATTCCATTGGTGAACCGAGACCGTAAATACAAGACACACTCGCTACAATAATAACGTCACGCCGTTCGAACAAGGAGCTTGTCGCGGAGTGGCGAAGTTTATCAATCTCTTCGTTAATACTGGAATCTTTCTCAATATAAGTATCGGAGGAGGGAATATACGCCTCTGGTTGGTAATAGTCGTAGTAGCTGACGAAATAGTCTACCGAATTATTCGGGAAAAACTCCTTAAACTCACTTGCCAGCTGGGCAGCGAGTGTCTTGTTATGCGCAATAACCAGCGTGGGGCGATTTAATTTGGAAATAACTTGCGCGACAGTAAAGGTCTTCCCTGTACCTGTCGCTCCCAGCAGCGTCTGGTGCTTCTTACCCTGCCGGATGCCTTGTAGTAATTCATCTATGGCATGAGGCTGATCGCCCTGGGGTGTATACTCGGACTCCAATTCAAAAGTCTTCGTACTGACGACAATATCACTCATTTGCCCGTCTCCCCTCTATCGTCTAAACTAGATTAATATATTATAATTGTTGTCTGAATCTTCTCTCTCCATACGATAGTAAAAAATATGGAAGATAAGAATATGTGTTCCCGTTCATTATACAGTGTTGCTTAGATCGATGCAAACCATAATACACAGAAATGTTAGGAGCTTGAAGCATGGATATTACCGCAATAATCGGCCTAGTGGCCGGACTGGCTGCGCTAATCGGCGGCTACCTCTGGGAAGGCGGAAGCCTTTCCGGACTGCTGCAGCTTAATGCAGCTTTGATTGTATTTGGAGGTACGATTGCTGCCGTAATGATCAGCTTCCCGGCAGCTAAGCTACGCTCCATTCCCGCCGCTCTGCGCATGGCTTTTGGCCGCAATCCTGAACGTGATGAAGAGAAAGCAGAAGAGCTTATCGCAATGGCCACAGTGGCCCGCCGCGGCGGCGTTTTAATGCTCGAAAAACAAGCGGAACTGCATCCTGATCCTTTTACACGCGAAGGACTGTTGCTTATCGTCGATGGCACTGACCCTGAGCAGGTAAGACAGATTTTGGAATTGGAAATGGATGCGAAAGAATTGAAGTATGAAAGCTACGCCAAGATTTTTGAAGCCGCTGGCGGATATGCTCCAACGATGGGGATCATCGGTACAGTTATGGGACTTATTAGGGTACTGGGCAACCTTACGGACCCATCAAATCTAGGTACCTCTATCGCAGTAGCGTTCACTGCAACACTGTACGGAGTAGCCATCGCTAATCTAATATTTTTACCCATTGCTTCCAAAATCAAATCCCGCAGCCAAAGTGAGCTGCATAGCATGGAGATGCTGCTAGTAGGCATTCTTTCTCTACAGAACGGGGATCATCCGCTGCTGGTGCGTAAAAAACTGAACTCCTTCATTTCAGACACCACCACAGATGACCGTGCAGAAGCAAGAGGTTTTATATGAGACAAAGAGACCGGCGCAAACGGCGGGTAGAGAATCGAGAAAGCCGTGATCGTTGGATGATTACTTACGCTGATCTAATTACACTTTTACTTATATTTTTCGTTATATTGTATGCGATGAGCAGCCTGGACACTGACAAATATAATATCGTTACCGGCTCTTTATCCCAGACTTTCAAGTCGAGCAGCACTGTTCTTGAAGGCGGGGATGGTATTTTAGATGCTGGAAAGACCCCTGACAACAAACCAGAGAGTACAGATGGGAATGCGAACGCAACTGCAAAACCAAATGACGGTTCTGATGAACAAACGGAGAATGAAACACCTTCAGCACGGGAGTTGGCTTTTCGAGAACAAGAGGCGAAGCTTGCTGAGTTAATGGGTGTGATCACCCACTATGTGGAGGAGAATAATCTCGGTGAACAAATATTTGTAGCCGACAAACCGCAGGGCATAGAAATCACGCTCAGCGACCGTTTTCTTTTTGATGTGGGTAAAGCAGATGTGAAGTCACCAGCCCTTCCTGCTCTTCAGCAGTTGTCTGGCTTATTCAAAGATATCGGAGCAACGATCAGCATTGAAGGACATACGGATAATACACCAGTGTCATCAGCTTCACGTTATAACGACAATTGGGAGCTATCGGGTGCTCGTGCGCTTTCTGTGCTGCGCTTTTTCTTAGATAATGAAGGACTGAACCCGGACACTTTTCAATATGCAGGTTATGCCGATACCCGACCAACAGCAGATAATACTACGGTAGCAGGCAAACAGAAAAATCGACGCGTAGAGATCATTGTACTTCGACAGCTTCAAGAGGTGGAATAAAATATAGTTGCTTGCGCTCAGAGCTAAGTTCGGCGGCAGGGGCCTTTGCAATTACCACATTGAGCTTACAAGGGGCTTCATCCAATTTAATTAGGGAAAACCTCCCTGATTATTCACCTATTATCGTATCCAATCGCGGAATGAGGGAATTTCCCCCTGATTATTACTCTTTTTAGTCTGAAATAGTGGTTTTACCGAGATGATTAGGGAGGAATTTCCTAAAACCCTAACTCTCACGCTATAATCGTCTAAAATGAGGGAGGTTTTCCCTAATTCCATACTCCACTAGACCCTCAAACCACTCGATTGGGTTTACGAATACTCGCACAATCCACATAAGAAACACAAACAGAAAGTCCCCGAATCACAGAAACTTGCTGCTAAAAATATCACACTTGATCAGACTATTTTCCGTCCCCGATTTCCAATTATTCAGCAACTAACGCGCTATAACCAGCTGCATCTAACAGACCTTTTACAGCATCAGCATACTCTCCATCAACTTCAATCTCAAAAATCCAACCCCCGCCATACGGCTGATCATTGATAAGCTCCGGACTAGCTTCTAATCCATCATTCACCTTGGTAACCGTCCCAGAGACGGGCGAATACAACTCCGATACCGTCTTAACGGATTCGATACTGCCTACGCTGTCACCGGCCGAAATGGTCGATCCTACCTCAGGAAACTCAACAAATACGATGTCGCCTAATAAATGCTGAGCATGGTCCGTAATCCCAACACGTACTACTCGCCCTTCTACTTGCTGTGCCCATTCATGCTCTTCGCTGTAAAGAAGGTTGTCTAATACTTCACTCATTTCAAGCCGCCTCATTTCCAATTTGGAGTTCTAAATTTAGTTATAGCCTAAGTTATCCCGGCTCACAATGTCAATATTACTAACAGGAAATTTAAATTTGTCATTTTTTCGACGTTTTCTTGTTGACAGCGCCCGACTATACCCGTTTAATGGAGACATACAAGAAGAAATGACGTTGTCGTCTTTTTATAGACAATAACCGTTTCTCGAAGAAATATAATTGCGGATGATGGCATAGGGAGAGACTGTCTCACTTGAAGACGGCGCCGAAGGAGTAAGCCCTAACAGGGGTGAATCTCTCAGGCAAAAGGACCTTTGTCGGACGTATCTCTGGAGAGCATCAGACGCAAGGCTAGATGCGTCAGATCACCAACGGGGAAACCTGCAAGCTAGTTACGGCAGGGTAACTCTCAGGTACAAAGGACAGAGCAGAAAGCGATTTGTGCATTTATGCATGATTGCTTCTGCCTGTCCTTTTTTCGTATGTAATCAGATCAAGGGGAGTGACGACATGGATGCTTTGAGAAGAACACCTTTTTATGATCTCTATTCCGCTTATGCGGAGTCCAGGTGCATTGACTTCGGTGGCTGGGAGCTGCCAGTACAGTTTACAGGTATCGTGAAAGAGCACGAAGCCGTTCGCCAGCAGGCTGGGCTGTTCGATGTCTCGCATATGGGTGAATTCATGGTGATTGGGAGCGGTGCAGAAGACTTTTTGCAAAAAATGACAACCAATGATGTCAGCCGCCTCACAGATGGTGCGGCGCAATATACGCTGCTCTGTTATCCAAATGGCGGAGTTGTCGACGACCTACTCGTGTATCGCCTAAGCGAAGGGCATTATATGCTCGTCGTTAATGCCTCCAACATCGACAAAGACTTCCAATGGCTGCAAGAGCATTTGACCTCTGAATTCGGCGAAGTCACGCTCACTAATGTCTCTGACGAGACGCTTTTGCTCGCCTTGCAGGGTCCTCTGGCAGAGACCATTCTCGCGGAAGTTACTGATGCTCCTATTTCAGCACTCAAGCCTTTCCATTTCATCGAACGCGCTACCGTTTGCGGTGTAGAGGTACTTATCTCCCGTACGGGTTATACCGGTGAAGATGGCTTCGAGATCTACGCTCCGCAGGAAGGTGCAGAAACGTTATGGAACGGACTGCTTGCAGCAGGCGCGCCCCACGGATTAACACCTGCTGGACTGGGTGCACGGGATACCCTGCGTTTTGAGGCAAAATTACCACTGTACGGTCAGGAGCTATCTGCTGATATCACCCCGCTTGAAGCAGGAGTACAGTTCTTCGTGAAGCTGGACAAAATAGACTTTATCGGACGCGATGCACTAATACAGCAAAAAGAAGCTGGCATTCCCCGTCGCCTTGTCGGCCTAGAAATGATTGATCGAGGCATTCCACGCTCCCATTATCCTGTCTGGGCAGATGGGGTTAAGATTGGTGAGGTCACAACCGGAACACAGTCCCCTACGCTGAAACGTAACCTGGGGTTGGCTTTGATTGATACTGCTTACAGTGAAATAGGCACAGAGGTTTACGTAGAGATACGCGGTAAGCAGCTTAAGGCTGTAGTGATTAAGGCCCCTTTTTACAAGTATAAACGCCTTTAGCGTCCATATAAGGACGGTGAGCTTTTAAGCGAGAAATAGAAGGATAAAGTATAGCGTCAAAATTGTACTTTCTTATATTTTAAAAAAGCCAAGGAGTGAAACCTTAATGAAGCACCGTTATCTGCCCATGACAGAACAGGACCGCGTAGAGATGATGGAGGCCGTCGGGATTCAGTCTATAGATGAGCTGTTCTCCGATATTCCTGAAGCGGTACGTTACCAAGGCACTATGCCGATGTCTGAACCACTCGATGAATACGCCCTGCTGCGCCACATGAAAGGTTTGGCTGACCAAAATGCCGACTTTGATTCTCACGCCAGCTTCCTCGGTGCCGGATTATACGATCATCACATCCCTGTGGTCATCAACCATGTCATTTCCCGTTCTGAATTCTACACTGCCTACACTCCTTACCAACCGGAGATCAGCCAAGGTGAGCTGCAAGCGATCTTCGAATTCCAATCCTACATTTGCGAACTAACCGGTATGAAAGTTGCCAATGCCAGTATGTATGATGGTGCTACAGCTTTATCCGAAGCAGCGGTTCTCGCGGCTGGTGCTACCAAACGCAAAAAATTAATCGTCTCCCGTACCGTTCATCCTGAGGCTCGCCAAGTGCTACGTACTTCGGCTAATGCTTGGGGTCTGGAGGTGGTGGAGATTGACTATAAAGACGGTGTTACCGATCAAGCTAAGCTTGCTGAAGCTATCGATGGTGATACTGCCGCAGTACTGATGCAATCGCCTAACTTCTTCGGCAGCATTGAGGATCTTCGCTCGGTTGAGCCGCTGATTCACGCGGTTAAAGGTCTTCTTGTAGTCAGCGCCAACCCAATAGCTCTTGGTGTACTTGAAACTCCGGGCAAACTTGGAGCCGACATCGTAGTCGGTGATGCTCAGCCACTCGGTATTCCAGCTTCTCTCGGGGGTCCAACTTGCGGATTCTTTGCCGTAGCTGATCACCTGATGCGCCGCATGCCAGGCCGGATCGTTGGCCAAACGGTAGACCGTAATGGTAAACGTGGCTTCGTTCTTACACTTCAAGCGCGTGAACAGCATATTCGTCGTGAAAAAGCGACATCGAATATCTGCTCCAATCAGGCACTGCTGGCTCTCTGCGCATCCGTCTACTTGTCCGTTATGGGCAAAGAAGGCATGCGTGAAGTAGGCGAACTAAATATTCGCAAAAGCCATTACGCTGCTAATAAACTTAGCGGACTAACAGGTGCTGAACTTGCCTTCTCCTCCCCATTCTTTAACGAATTTGTTGTGAAGCTTCCTGAAGGCAGCAGCGTGACCGCTATTAATTCTAAGCTGCTGAAGGACGGTTATCTCGGCGGTTATGATCTGGGTCGTGATTATCCTGAACTTGCTGGACATATGCTGGTTGCCGTAACGGAAAAAAGAAGCAAAACCGAAATCGACCAATTCGCTAGCGCACTGGAGGGCTGTTTATGAAACCGGAGCAAAGTCTAATTTTTGAATTAAGCCGTCCCGGCCGTTCGGCCTATTCTTTGCCACTATGCGATGTGCCACAGGAAGAAACCTTGGAGTCCCTGATTCCATCAGGTTTACTCCGTAGCGAACCCGTCGTACTTCCAGAAGTATCGGAAGTGGATGTCATTCGCCACTACACTTCTCTTTCACGTCGTAACTTTGGTGTAGACAATGGCTTCTATCCACTCGGTTCATGCACGATGAAATACAATCCGAAGATTAACGAAGATGTTGCCCGCTTCTCCGGCTTCGCCAAAATTCATCCCTACCAACCGGAAGAAAGTATTCAAGGCGCACTGGAATTAATGTATACCCTGCAAAATGATCTGTCCGCGCTGACGGGCATGGATGCAGTATCTTTACAACCTGCCGCAGGTGCGCATGGTGAATGGACCGGCCTCATGATGATCCGCGCCTACCATGAAAGTCGCGGCGAGACGCGTACTAAGGTTATCGTGCCGGATTCCTCGCACGGAACCAATCCTGCTAGTGCCTCAGCAGCAGGACTTGAAACGATCACGATCCCTTCCACAGATAAAGGAATGGTCGATCTTGAAGCACTGAAAGCAGCCGTCGGTAGCGACACAGCCGCACTAATGCTAACTAACCCAAGCACACTCGGCTTGTTCGAAACCCAAATCGTCGAGATTGCTGAGATCGTGCATGAAGCAGGCGGCCTACTCTATTACGATGGAGCCAACTCCAATGCCATTATGGGCATTACCCGACCTGGCGACATGGGCTTTGACGTTGTGCATCTGAACTTGCATAAGACAATGAGCACCCCACATGGCGGTGGCGGCCCTGGGGCCGGACCAGTCGGCGTAAAATCCATCTTGATTCCATTCCTACCACAACCTACTGTGGTGAAGAGTGAAGATAGCAGCTTCTCACTCGACTTCGGCGGACCCGAATCCATTGGACGCGTGAAAGCTTTTTACGGAAACTTTGGTATTCTGGTTCGTGCCTATGCCTACATTCGCACCTATGGTCCAGACGGACTACGTGAGGTATCCGAAAATGCCGTGCTGAATGCGAACTATATGATGCACCGTCTGGCGCCGTATTTTGAAATCCCATATCCGGGTGTATGTAAGCATGAATTCGTTATGTCCGGCAAAAACCTCAAGCAATATGGCGTGCGCACCTTAGACGTTGCTAAACGATTGCTCGACTTCGGCTACCACCCGCCAACCGTGTACTTCCCTCTGACCGTTGAGGAATGCATGATGATCGAGCCGACGGAAACCGAAAGTAAAGAAACGCTAGACGGCTTCATCGATACGATGATTCAGATCGTTAAAGAAGCGCAGGAGACACCGGAAATCGTAATCAACGCACCGCATACCACAGAGATTAGCCGTTTGGATGAGACACAGGCTGCGCGTAAGCCGGTTTTGAATTGTTCTTGCGGTTAATATTTCAATAATAAATCGAGTAGGAGGGGGCGGCGAGCCCCCGGCCTCTCACACCACCGTACGTACCGTTCGGTATACGGCGGTATTCCGTAAGGAGTTGTATCTGTCCAATACACTCTTTAATCCATTGGATTCCCAATATTGGTTATTCAATGCACGTTGCAGAATTGGACTCCCTGCAATTCGCCAATACCCTTTCCGAGTATTTCCCCACTCAAAAGGCTTATATCCTTAGGCACGCCTAAGGATATAAGCCTTTTGACTTTGGTTCTCGGGCTCTTCCATTGCTTCCAGAGACACATTCGCAATCTCCTTCGAATCCACATATCCATCGCTTTAAAGGCACTTGGCGTATCCGCCAGCGAGAAATATCCGTGCCATCCCATCAAGTATCGATTGAGCTCCTGGATTCGCTCTTCCGTTCGCATCGCTTTCTTCCGGGACGTTATCTCCCGAATTCGAGCCTTCGCTTTCTGCAAGGACTGTTTTGCTATCCTCACCTTGGGCTCTTTATCGCTACTAAAGCAAAACCCAAGAAATTTCCGTCTCCATGGGCGGTCCACCGCACTCTTCGCTTGGTTCACCTTTAGTTTTAGTCTTGTCTCAATGAATCTGGTGACGGATGCCTTCACTCGCTCTCCTGCTCTTAGTGTTTTCACATAGATGTTACAGTCGTCCGCATAACGGACGAAGCGGTGTCCACTTTTCTCGAGTTCCTTGTCGAGCTCGTCCAAAACGATGTTAGATAACAACGGACTGAGTGGACCACCTTGCGGTGTCCCTTCTGTTGTCGTATTTACTAGCCCGTTCTCCATCACACCTGACTGAGGATATTTACGAATCAGCAGGAGAACTTTCTTGTCCTTCACTTTAGCCGAAATCTTCATCATCAGTCGGTCATGGTTGACGCGATCAAAGAATTTCTCCAAGTCTAGATCGACTACGAATCGATATCCCTCTTTCATGAATGCTCTGGCTTTCCTTACCGCATCATGCCCTTGTCTTTTCGGACGAAATCCATAACTATCGGCTGGGCGCACTAAATAAAGGAGACCACTTAACACGTGGTCTCCTTTTCTCATATTAAAAAATGCTATTTTACATACAGAAGTTCTGGATTATGTACGGGATTAAATGAAAGTTTCTTAGTGAACTGCCAACGGTCAGTTACATTCATTTTGTTATATATGCTCTTCACTACATTTCTAACTGTACCTTCACTAATTCCCAACTCGTTAGAAATACGCAATGCACTTTTTTCACATAACCACATTTGAGCCACCTCTTTTTCTCGGGCAGTCAAGTTGAATTGTTCAAAACTAAACTCTAGTCTAAGTAACTGCATCTCAGGGTTACTCCACATCCATTTCTCGGTAACGTTTTCAGCTATCTGTTGCATAAATGGAATAGCAAATTCGATTTGCAGTCCTTTGTAGAAAGAAATATCTACATAGCCTCTTATAACACCATCTGAGTAGAGAGGAGAACATACACAGTTCCAATTAGAAAATATAGAATTCGTATGTTCGCTCCCTTTAACTACTCCAATAGAATTCATTTCCATAGAAAGTGAAACACCATTTAGCCCGAAATCCTGTTTGGCAAAACTCTTCCCAACTCTTATTCCTGCCTTATCAAATTCTTCTTTTATATGTACTGAAGAGAAATACAGATCGAGAATTCCCCCCATATCATCTGTTAGAAAAGCCGCAAAATCTACAGATATATACTTACTAATTTTAATCATCTCGTTATGTAGGGAAAGAATCATTGCCTCGTGATAAATAGATTCCTGGCCAATCTCCTCAAAAGAGTGCGCACTCGTTCTTTGTGGGGCCTTTGAACTTTTGACTTTACCCAATGAAGAGATAGAATCCATTTGTTCCTTCTTTAGATCTTCAGCTGAACACCAAAGTTTTGTCTGATCGTATGTTACTGTCAATTCCAACTCCTCCTGATTTCCATCATTTATAATGTAAAATGATACCATTATATATTTAAACATTGAAGATTCAACCAACTATTAACATATTTATTCATATTAGTAAATATCCAATGGGGGATATTTTCAAACTTTGTTATAAAGACCATAATTACATTTGTAGAACTTAAATAACCGCTAGATGCCCCATTTATTATTAATAATTATCCTTACACTCTCTTCTATTCAATGTGCCTTAAGTCATAGAAAAAAGAAACCTCTAAGGAGATAACACAGTGGAATTGTATAAAATTAATGAAAAACAAACATTCCAGTATTTTAATTTAGTCTCATATCGCAACACTATTCCTTCCAGTTTTTTACATCATAAACTAAACGAATTTATCCTTTCACTAAACAACTATAACCTCCAAAAGAATGGTCCTTTAATCACTTCTACTCATTCTGTATCCCGAAATAATGGCATAGAGATGGTGGATTTTGAGATTATGGTACCAGTAAAAGGAGAAATTAAAAAAAATCCCCCTTTTATATATAAGCAAGAATTCAAGTTAATAAATGCAATTTGCTTGATGTATGAAGGTAAAATGAATGGCATCAATTCTGCTTATGAATTTTTAGTCAAATATATCTCTCAAAACAATCTACATCAAATAACATCCGCATATAATATAAACTTATCTGAAGGTACTAGTGAAAATATAAAAATAGATATTTGTATTGGCATCAATCCTAGTCTTCTTTAACTAGTCAAAACTCGTCTATCTCGAAAGGAGGTGAATAGAATGGAACTGAGTCTTAATAGTCAATTTTCAACATTGTCCAACATTGAAACGATGGAGATTTCCGGAGGTATAAATTGGGATAATGTTGCTTATGGAGTCTTGGGAATGGTAACCGTGGTAGCCGCTGTTACCACAGCACCAGTAACGATTCCTACTGCGATTATGGCAGTGGGTGGATCAATAGTATCTGGATATCTTACTGGTAGCGGACTAAAACATTAAATATCTGTTATAAGGAGTGAGGAATTAAATGCTTTCATATGCCCCTAGTTTTTCAGAACTTACACTTGAAGATAGTATCAATATTGATGGTGGCGTTGATTGGGCCAAGGTAGGTGCAGGAGTGTTAGGTATGGTTACAATCATGTCTGCTGTTGCTGCCGCACCAGTAACAGCCACAGCCGCAGTTGTCTACATAAGTGGTACAGTGGCTGCCGGATATTTAGTGGGTACTTCATTCTAAATTTTGATGGAGACATTCATCTTCAGATGGATATGTCTCCATCTTTTCTTCTATAAAAGAAGAGAATAATCATAAATAGATTGCGAGTGATTTTTTTGAAAATAGATAAATTAATATCGTATCTAATTAGAATAGACATTACTTTAGGGCTAGTAATATCATTCTTATTAATTGTAAGACCTAATATAATCCTCCCATCCCAATGGTTTATAATGAATTTCTTAATTTTTCTAACAGGTATATATATATATAAGAAAAATAAAAACAAGACATTTATAGCAGTTTTTATTTATGCTTTCATCTATTTTTCTTTAGTCATATTAGATATGTTAACTTCAAAAGGTATTATTCGAAGTGACAATAGATCTGGAGATATTTTATTAAGCGTAGGATTAGTGGCGTTAGGCCTGATCGGATTTTTCATTGCATTTTACATGAGCAACAAAGATAAATGATTCATTGTATAGCACAGGTCACAATATAAAATCATCATTTAATAATTGCTTTTCGGAGGATTATATGGCATTCACTAAATACCAATGTGTCAAACAACAAGATATTAAAGACTGCGGGGCTGCCTGTCTCGCCACTATAAGTAAAAACTATGGTCTCAACTATCCTATAACTAAAATTCGCGAGATGTCGGGAACCGATAAAATGGGTACCAGCGCCTATGGCCTTGTTAAAGCTGCTGAAAAATTAGGATTCACTGCCAAGGCTGTAAAAGGGACTCACGAGGCATTCTTCGAAGATTTCCCCCTTCCGGCTATTGCTCATGTGGTCATAGACCAAACTTTATTGCATTACGTTGTTATTCATAAAATCACAAAAAAAACAGTTGTCGTTTCGGATCCTGCGAAGGGCATTGTTAAATATACACCAGAAGACTTCTTTAAAATCTGGACCGGTGTTCTCATATTAATGGTTCCTACCCCTCAGTTCAAAAAGGGCGGTGAGTCCAAGGGTTTATTCACTCGTTTTTTTGGTTTACTTATTCCTCAGAGAAGAATGCTACTAGGAATTTTTTTGACATCCATGCTCTATACAATATTAGGTATATTATCAGCCTTTTATTTTCAATTTCTGCTAGATGAGATTCTTCCTTTTGGCTTAAAGAAGACTCTGAATATAGTATCCATTGGAGTAATCATTCTATATCTATTCAAAGTTTTATTGAACGCTTTTCGTAGTCACATTCTACTAACATTGAGCCAAAAGCTTGATATTTCGCTAATTCTCGGCTATTACCATCATGTGTTGAAGCTACCCATGAACTTTTTTGGTACTCGCAAGACGGGGGAAATCATCTCAAGACTTATGGATGCCTCTAAGGTACGGGATGCCATCTCCAGCGCAACCCTCACCATCATGATCGATATTATCATGGTTATTGCGGGGGGAATCATTCTTTATTCGCAGAGTGCCCTTTTATTTGGTGTAACTGTGCTGCTGGTTCCTTTGTATCTAGCGTTAGTGTGGGGATTCCACAAGCCATTCGACCGGTTAAACCGTGAACAAATGGAGAAAAACGCCCAACTTACCTCCTACATCGTTGAATCCATAGACGGTATCGAGACGGTCAAAGCCTACCATGCGGAGTCTAAAGTTGGCTTTGAGACGGAACAGAAATTCATCACGTTTCTGAAATCCGTGTTCAGCTTTGGTATTTTCAATAATATACAAGGCTCGCTAAAAGGTGTGGTTCAGTTGCTTGGAGGTGTAGCCATCCTCTGGGTAGGTAGTAATCAAGTAATAAAAGGAAATATGACCATGGGTCAACTTATCACTTATAACTCATTACTTGCTTACTTCCTTGAACCTATTCAAAATCTCATCAATCTCCAGCCTACCCTGCAAACAGCTGTTGTAGCGGCGGACCGATTGGGGGAAATACTCGACTTAGAAGCGGAGAAGCTTGAGGATGAGGACAAGAAGATTCAACCCGCTTCATTAAAAGGTGATATTAGATTTGATCGTGTCAGCTTCAGATATGGTACACGTTCCCTTGTACTTCATGATATTGATTTGAGACTTAGACAGGGCGAGAAAGTCGCCTTTGTCG
This sequence comes from Paenibacillus sp. FSL P2-0121, assembly GCF_037975345.1. NCBI lineage: Bacteria > Bacillati > Bacillota > Bacilli > Caryophanales > Paenibacillaceae > Paenibacillus > Paenibacillus sp. FSL P2-0121. The sequence goes on from NZ_CP150245.1 coordinate 6,436,385, forward strand.
GTGAGAGCGGCTCGGGTAAAACCACCCTGATCAAATTGATCATGCAATTTTACCAACATGAAAAAGGCGATATCTTAATTAACAACTACAATATTAAAGATATTCATTTAGATAGCTTGAGACAGCGAATCGCATATATATCACAGGATACTTTCTTTTTTAGCGGAACAATCCGGGAAAATTTATGTCTGGGTGTCAATCAGGATACGGATCTGGAACAAATTGTTTCGGCCTGCCAGACCGCACAGGCACACGAATTCATTAATCAGCTTCCACTCCGCTACAACACTTTGTTAGAAGAAAATGCTACTAACCTTTCCGGGGGACAGAAGCAGCGACTAGCTATCGCCAGGGCAGTTCTTAAACAGCCCGATATTCTTATAATGGATGAAGCCACTAGTAATCTGGATTCTACAACGGAGAAGGCTGTATCGGAGACGATTAATGCTTTTGAAGACATGACTACGATTATTATCGCTCACCGGTTGAGTACAATCATGCGTTGTGATCGGATTTATGTCATGGATCAAGGACGGATTATTGAGCATGGAACTCATCAGGAGCTTCTGGATTACCGTGAAAAGTACTATGAATTGTGGAAAGATCAACTCCCTGGAGTTGAACAAAAACAAGAACATAACCATCAATATGCCGCAGGAGTAGGCGAGGTGTCTCTTGTATGAGCGCACAAATACATAACTTATCAGAAATGACAGATAGCAGAGAAATCATGGAATCCAAGACCAGTCCTGTGATTTCCATTTTCATACTTATCTTATTCATTCTATTGGGGGCTGCGTTAGTCTGGTCCTATTTTGGCCAGATCGATGAAGTTGCCAAAGCCTCTGCTGTAGTTAGACCCAATGAAAAAGTCAGTACCATTCAGACTTCATCTATGGGAAAAGTGGAACAGGTATATGTCCATGAAGGGATGCAAATTAAGCAGGGCGAGCAGTTAATTTCCTTTGAGCATAAAGAACTTGATATAGAATTATCCAATCGTAATTCAGAAATCAATAAGCTCACTAAGAAACTGCACTATCTCGGGCTGTATAAACAAAGCATTAGCAATTTAGATAATCAGTTTTCTTCTGAACGTGCAGATGAGGGTTACTATTATGACATGGTAGAACAATTTCTCCTTGAATACAGCCAGCAGCAGCAGACCTTTCAAGGAACCCAGGATCAGCTTACAGCTGCCATTCACGAGAATATAGGCTTGCAAGATTCTGCTACCTTTAGTGCCGAATCTAGTTCGGATAAATCTCTTCAGAATAAAATTGAATTGGAACGAAAAAAGAAACTGCTAAATGTTGAAATTGCAAACGAGAAATTGCTTGTGCAATCCATCAAAGAGAATCAAAATCTTCTTCCAATTGAAGATACCAAACGGACGGAACAATATAATACATACCAAATTAAATATGTCCAACTGTCTAAACAATCTGCTGAGAAAAAAGAAATCTACAATCGTTCGCTCAGCTTGGGGGACCGCCTTGTGCCTCAATCCCAGATTACAGATGAACAGCATCAATATGAAAGTTCATATTTGCAAATCAACCAATTCCAAACCGAAGCCGTGCTCAGCTCAGAAAGCAATATCACCAATTACAATCAGCAATTGGTTGAGATAGAGGTCAGCCTCGATTTGCTAAAAAATGGGCACGATCCATCAGTTTCAGAACGAAAAACTTTAGAAATGCAAAAGAAACAGCTGGCTGAGCAGCAAAATGATCTACTGAATCAAGAGAAACTTAACCGTTCATCTGAAGCAACCTCATTGAAAAAACTGAAACTTGACCGTATTGTACAGATTCATTCAGCAATAGAAGAAAATAAAAGAACCTTAATTACGCTGCAAGAGGCTGTTAAGGGACTTGAGCTTGAACGAGACAAAAGACTGCTCATAGCACCAATTTCCGGGACCATTAATATTTTAAAAGAAACCAGCATCGGGGACATGGTACAATCCGGCGAAGCCTTGATCTCCATTATACCTAGCAACGAGTCAAAATATAAAATGAGCATCGCTGTACCTAATGCTGAAGCAGGAAAAATAGCGATTGGCAATAAAGTTGATTTCAGCTTTTCAGCCTTTCCTAAACAAAATTTTGGTTCCCAAAAAGGTACGATTACATCTATCAGCACAGATTCAATTATTCAGCAAGACGGTCTAAGCTACTATCTGGTGGAGGCAACGATATCCAATGACCCACTTGTTAATCGCAGAGGTGAACGTGGAGAGCTTCGTGTAGGGATGATAGCGCAAGCCTCTGTTATTACCGACTCCAAGAAGATCATTGATTTTGTTCTTGAAAAAATCAACTTAAAGGAATAGTGAGGTTGCCAGCTAAATGTTAAAGAAATCAGCTCTCTTGATACTCTCCTTCTTATTACTCCTATTGCCGCATTCCATTACAGTTTATGCTGATACGCAGGTATCCAGCGCAATAAAATCGCTTTCCATGGAAGAAGCAATCCAGCTAGCATTAACTAACTATGTAGATATCAAGCTCTCACAATGGAATATTGCAGAAACGGATTCCAAATTTTCATATGTATCATCTGAAGAGAAAAAGTTGAAGCAAAAAAATGTAGTCACAACCAGCGGGCTGCTGCCAGTAAATCCTGATATTTTTATCAATAGTATTCCTGGTTACGCTGATTTAAGTGAAGAAGAACAGGCAGGGGTCAATCAATCCATTCTCATTCAAATTATGATTAACACATCTCTGAATCAATGGGTTAGCGCTCAGAATGAAAGCCAAAACAGTTACAATCAAGAGACTAAAACAGCGCAGCTTAAGGAATTTCGTGACCAGTTACGCACATTAGAAACAGATAAAGTAATTAATCAGTTACGACTTCAAAAAACAGAAGCCCTCATCCGCTACTATGCTGTGCAGAAATATTATCAACTCTCTTCTCTAAAAAAAACGATTGAATATGACAAACAAGAAAGCCAATATTGGTTTCAACAGTCTGAGGATACCTTGCGGTCCTATGAGCATGGTCTTCTGTCTAAGAGAAGTTTGGACGATTTTAATCGTAAAAACATAGTACAAAAATCTATTTTTGAACGTAACCTTCGAAGTTATGAAGCTCAGTTAGAACAATTTAAGCTTGAGTTAGGATTATCATCCTATTCAGAAGTCCTTCTAGATGATGTCATTTCCAGTACACCAGAGCCTGTGAATTGTAATACAGTAATTAGCCTCTCTAGTAATTATGATTTACGCGAAGAAGATGCACGTATCACACTCGCCAAAGATAATCTTGACGCAGCTAAAGCTTCCGATGCTGAACTCATCACTTATTATTCAGTCCTATGGTCTAGCCAGATTGCACACAAAAATATAGTACAACAACAACTCGAAGAAAAACTGGCTAGTTATAAGCCGGAAGCAAATGAAATTGATTTTGAATATTCAGAACTAAAAGAGCAGCAATTGGAACTCGTACGCGTCTCCCAGGATAATGATACTCTCCTAAATAGCGGGTTAATCTCAGCGGCTCAGGCAGATCAGGACAAGCTGGATTTACTAAACTTAAATCGGCAATTCGATAAGCAAAAAGTAAAGTACGGTTTATTCCAAGCAAAAGTTACTTTGGCTCTTAGTGGAGTTATCCTCTAATAACCATTAATTTATCATTCATAACCCAAAGGAGATATCACAAGATGAAAACCATATCTAGCCTAATCGCAGCAACTCTTCTTTCTACCGCTATCGCCTGGCCTGTCCATGCCGCAGAGAAGCCAATCTCCATTCAGATCAATCAGCAACAGCTCGCACTGAAGGGACAGGCTCCCTTCAATGATAATGGTACAATTGTCGTTCCTTTTCGCCCGGTTTTTGAAAAACTAGGACTTTCAATCGATTGGAATCAAACCACAGGTACCATAACGGGTACTAAGGAAGGGCTTACGATTACACTGCAACTAGGCAGCAAGCAGGCCAGCGTCAATGGTGTAATAACCCAACTTTCTGTTGCCCCTAAGCTCATCAATAATTCCACTTACATTCCGCTGCGCTTCGTTGGGGAGGCTACAGGTAATGAAGTCTCCTGGAATGCACACTCGAAGACAGTAACCATTACAGGCAAGACTAACCAGGTAAACCCGCAGGAAATCAATGCTTTTTTTGAAAAATACGTAACCTATACCAACAATGAGAATTATGAAGGGTTCATGAGCCTAATCGATAGCAAGTCTCCTCTTGTGATCATCGGGCCACAGATTAAGAGCCAAATGGAACAATACGATCTGACCACTTCACTTGATCAATTAGAGGTTATCAGCCTTCAACCCACAGAGGCTACGGTTCACACCGTTGAAACGACTACACACCTCAGCGGTCCATTCACCTTAGACAATACCTCTGAATATATTTATAGCTTAACGCGTACTGCCAGCACTGAAGACTGGAAAATCAACAACCTGCAGATTAAAGGCGTACAATATATACTCCCAGATAAACTGCTGAACGCTAAGCCAGCTGTGACGAAGTCGGATGAAACGGATATATTAGCTGTGCTTAAGAGCAACTTGGACTATACCAATGCAGAGAATATTCAAGGTGTGCTATCTACTATTGATCCTGAGTCCCCTGCTCTCGAACAAACCAAACAGCTCTTCAGCCAAATTTTCACAGTCTATGATCTAAAGTTCACTCTGGAATCTGCCAAAATCATTCATTATACCCAGGATACCGCAGCCGTATATATGGTTCAGACGAGCATCAAGCTTAAGGGTCCTGAGTTTCAGGATAACCGCTCCACCTCTGTCACAACGCTGAAGAAATCCAAAGCAGGCAAATGGATGCTGGATCAGACCTATCCGATTAGTGTAGACAAGTTAACTCCATAATTATAAGGATTTGTAACAAAACAAAAAAACGGCAAGCCCCATTAACCCGGAGGCTTGCCGTTTGCTTATCTAAAGCGCCGGAGCTCAATCTTACCCGCTTCCCCTACGTTCTCTGGCTGATACGGATATAGAACAGTTCCTAAATAGTTGGGACCACAATGGCCAATCTTTCAATCAATTCCCATCTCTCGCTGATATTCATCTTACTGTAAATACTCTTAACGATATTCCGCACAGTTCCCTCTTTCACATTAAGGTCGTTGGAAATTTGCAGCGCCCCTTTTCTTAGTGCCCAGTGATACGCTACCTCTCTCTCTCTAGGGGATAATCGATACAAATCACACTTCTCCTGAAATATGTACTCAATTAACTTCGGGCTTCGTTCCTTCAACTTCAACACAATCTTTTCGGATAATTGTTTAATAAAGAGAATCGAAAAACCAAGTTGCCTCTCGGCTTCAAATGAGATGTCTATATATCCACATATACAATCATTTATCATTATAGGAGCGCATACACAATTCCACTCTTTAAACATTGGCATACTATGCTCTTCTCCACGCACTACTGCAATTGACTCAACCTCCATCGCTAAAGAAACTGCATTCACTCCAGAGATTTGCTTCGAAAGATTAGTTCCACTCCTAATTCCATAATGATCTACTTTCTCCTGAAACGTTTCGAATGGACTGACAATATTAATAATATTGCCGGCTCGATCTGTTAAGAAAAAGACAAAGGGCAATAAGAGAAATTCCATTACTTTCGCCAATTCTGAATGTAATACTTCAACTAAAATCTCGTAGGGAACCAGCTCTTCTATAGAAAAGGATTTTTCTGTTTTGAGGTTACTCCAGGGTTGGCAAAATTCACACACGGAATTATTAGATTCTTTATCTACATCATCTACCGTAAACCAGGCACGTTCGCATTCAACAATATTCAAACAATCCATTCTCCCAACTTGTGGTATTAATGAAACAGAGCATATCATATCACTCCCTTCAAAGGAAAACAATGACATAATTAGTTAGGGTTGTGGGAGATTAGTAAGAATTGAAATAACATTGTTTGGGTTATTTTTCTATGGCCGATTATTTGATAAGAAATTTTCACCTGTCCTGTATTCTTGGAATTTCGTCAAAAAAGAATAGAGCATAACAATTACCACTTGTCTATATCCTACCTAGAATATATACGAAATCCATTTTTTTTATGAAAATAGGGATATTCGTTGATTAGAAAAAAATTTCACAATGGAGTCTGAGACTAGCGAGAAATCATGCTCAACATATTTATATCTGCTACCCTGAAAGGAATGAATTCCATCAAGAGTTTAGTAGGGATTTTCAGTAGAAAGTATACAAAGTCTATTCCATTTTTACTTTTGTTTTCATTATTTATATTGGCATTTTCTGCGGTAAATAGAATATTTCCAATAATATCTTTCTTAATAATTATGTTAAATGCTCTGTACATTGTTGTGAAAATAGCAATATTTAAAATTAAAAAATAAATATTTATTTCAGGGGGGGATATTGCAATCTGGCAAAGCGCCTTTCAGCCTTTCCTAAACAAAGTTTTGGCTATTAGTTTAGACAAGTTAACTCCATAATTATAAGAATTTGTAACAAAACAAAAAAAAAACGGCAAGCCCCATTAACCCGGAGGCTTGCCGTTTGCTTATTTAAAGCGCCGGAGCATTAGTCTTTTCTGCTCCTTTACGCTCTTTTGCCGATTTACGGAAGTAGAACAACTCGTAAATCGCCGGCACTACAATCAGCGTAAGCAGTGTTGCTGCGGTTAATCCGCCAATGACTACAATCGCCAAGCTTTGCGAGACGATGCTGCCCATCTCGGCATGGCCGAACAGCAGCGGTGTCATGGCGCAGATGGTGGCGATCGCCGTCATGAGAATCGGACGCATCCGTGTTCCGGCAGCTTCTAGAATAGCCTCGTGGATACTCATATTGGCTTCATTTTGCTTAATCCGGTCAATGAGCACAATGGCATTCGTAACAACAATACCTATTAACATCAACGCCCCGAACAGAGCTGTGAAGTCAGGCGTTACACCGGACACGATAAGTCCAACAATCGCACCAATCGCCGCGAGCGGTAAGGAGAACATAATCGCCAGTGGAGCCCGAAGGGTTTTAAAGGTGAGTACCATAATCAGATAGACCAACCCGATGGAGATCAATGCCGTCATGCCCAAGTCGTTGAAATCCTCTGACTGATCAACTGACGCTCCGCCTGCAAATAAGGTCACGCCTTTCGGAAGTGTAAGACTATCGGTTTCTTTTTTAATATTCGCACCGATCTCAGATACCTTCTTCGGATCAACCTCTGCTGTAATTCGTACATACGGCTTCCCATCTTTATGGAACAACATTGCTGGTTCATTCCGAACCTCGTAAGTTGCGAGCTGAGACAGTGGCTTCGGCCCCTCAGCCGTCATGAGCGTCAGCGCTTTTAAATCCTGCTCCGTTTGCGGCTGAACCATAGGATCTAACACTACACCTGCTGCGTCACCATCGAGCTCAATTTGCCCCATTGGAATCGGATTAAGCATCGCTGACAGCTGCATTGAAATCTCTTGCGCATTACTTTGCGCCGGATCTACCTTAAAGGAAAATACAGGTTTCGTGTCCTCCATATTGCTGCTGACTTTTTGAATTCCCTCTACGGTCTTCAGCTTAGCGGTGACTTCTGTTGCTACAGTAGTAATATCTGTAAGATTATCTCCGACAATATCAATATATTCACTGGTAGAGCTGGATCCCATCATACTCATTTGGTTAGCAACAAGTGTTGCTCCAGTGTATGAATCTTTTACCTCACGAACATGATCAATAAAAGCCTGAGCATCTGCACCTTTTTTCATAACAACGGTATAGTCCACTAAGGTTTCAGAGGTAACACTCCCCCACTTAGCGGCGTCCGCACTATTCCCTGATTGCATGATTACCGTTTCTGCTTGTGGCTGCTTCATCAAATCTTGTTCTAACTGCTTTCCCTTTTCCAAAATATCTTTGACAGGAACATCCTTCGGATAATTCATCTGAACAGAAACATAGCTGGCATCCGAAGCATCGAGCGCCCCTTTGGGCATAGTCACATAAGCAGCAATGGAGCCAATCAGAAGCAGGAGACCCAACGATAAGCTAACCCATTTACGGCGAAGATTCCAGTCCAGAAAGCGGATAAACCATTTAGAAGGTTCGTGTTCTTTCATTGATGTTCTTCTCAGCAGCCATGAGCTTAAAAGAGGAACAACCGTCAAAGCTACTACGAGTGAAGTAAGCAATGAATAGGTCACTGTTAAAGCAAACGGCAGTAGGAAAGCTTGCAAACTACCACGCAAGAGACCCATCGGCAAAAATACTGCTACGGTAGCAATGGTTGATGAGGTAATCGCTCTAGCCACTTCCCCAGTTGCACTAATAATCATTTCACGGGAAAAGGGTTCTTTTTGCAGCCTACGGTAAATGTTCTCAATCACCACGATACTATCATCGACCAAACGGCCTACCGCAACCGCGACTCCCCCGAGTGTAATGATATTCAAGCTTATGCCGGAAATATTCAGCAGATATAAGGTGACTGCTAACGAAAGTGGGATGGATACTGCCGTAATCAGAGTAGCCCGCAGGTTACGCAGGAACAACAGAATCACAATCGTCGCAAATAATGCACCTAGCAATACCTCACGCATCATACTGTTTACCGAGCTAACTACCATATCCGATGTACTGAATACCACTGCTGCTTCTGCATTAGGAATGGTTGTATTAATATGATCTACGGCAGCCTGAATGTTATCTCCGACACTGACTGCATTCGCATTAGCCTCTTTGGTCACTATGGCGAATAGAACGTCTTTCCCGTTCGAACGGCTGACACTTTCCTGATCCTGCTTCAATTCGACAGCAGCGATATCCTGTAGCTTAACGCCCGCAGATACAGGAAGCTTTTTCAAAGTATCCATACTATCTATCGTAGAAACTACGTTAACATTGCCGGTCTGCCCACCAATCGTTTGCTCCCCAAGGGATGCCGATACATTACGTCCTTGAAGTAAACCTAATACTTGTGGAGTCGTGACTCCCTTCTCAGCCATTAATTTCGGGTCCAGCTTAACGCTGACCTGCGGAGTTACCTTACCATATAAAGCAACGTTCGCTACCCCTTCAGCTTTTTGCATCTCTGGAATGATAGTTTCTTCCGCAAGCTTAAGATTCTCTTTAGTCAGGCCTTCGTCAAAAGCAAGAGTAACCTGTGATACAGGAATCATGGAGGTATTCAACTGAAGTACAAAAGGAGCCATTACCCCTTCCGGGAACTTCAATGAATCGACGACCTTCTGAACCTCCTGCGCAGCATCCTTCATATTCGTTTTCGAATCATAAAAAATATTTACCTGCGCATATCCGTCTCCGGAAGTGGACAGTATTTCCTTCTTCCCTTTCACAAAAGCTGCTCCAGCTTCTATCGGCTTCGTTACATTAGTCTCCATAGCATGTGTATCCTGGCCAGGACCCAGCACAGTTACAGTCACTTGAGGATTATCCGCCTCTGGCATAAATTCCATCGGTAGCGAAGTGTAGCTCATCCCTCCCACCACAAGAGCCATGACTACTAAAAGCCCCACCGCAGCCTTGTTACCGAACGACCATTTTGTTAACCATTTCATTTTCTTTTTCCCCTTCCACTCCACATGATTTCTGGCACTCCCCTTATGTCTGTTTGATTATGTATTAATTTCCATCCCGAGATTTAGTTTAGTCATTTTTGGCTGAACTCAAAACAGCCCTACGGCTGGTTTCGTACTCAGTCTTAAGACGGGGAACTTTCCCCTTCTGTAGACAGATCCCCGTCCTTTTTCTTGATGATGGCAACTGGAACGTGAGCATAAAAAAAGAGCCCCGTTAGCCATATAAATGACCAACAGGACTCCCTTTTGTTATGGTTTATTTCCCTTCCGCACGTACTGGATCACGGAACATAAATTTCAATAGTGGCGGCGTTACAAGTGTAGTTACAATGACAACAATAATGACCGAAGTAAAATACTGTTGCTGTAACAAGCCGCTTTGCAGCCCTGTGGCGGCAATGATCAACGCAACTTCCCCCCGTGAAATCATCCCAGACCCAATAATGGCAGACGAGTGGTTATCAAAGCCTGTAAGACGCGCACCCAGACCGCCACCAAACAGCTTGGTCAGAATGGCAACAACCGTAAGCAAGATCACGAAGCCTATTTGACTGCCTACTCCTTCAAAGGAAACACTAAGTCCGATACTTACAAAAAAGACCGGCACAAAAATCGAATAAGCAATCGGCTCGAGCTTGGATTCTACCGTGTGCTTAAAGGAAGTTTGCGAGATAGCAATCCCAGCCGCAAAGGCACCAATGATTCCTGCCATCCCCATGATTTCAGCAAAATAGGCGAATGCGAAACAAATCATTAACGCTGCTGAAATAATCGCCTCTGTCACCTTCAACGGAGCCATCCATTTCATGACCCGAGGAACAATGAACCAGCCGGCAATAATCGCTACGGCAAAGAACAACACCTTTTTCCCAATTAAAAGACCAATAGAAACGTCTGTACCTGTACCAAAAAAGCTCATCAGAACAGCGAGCAAAATAACAACTAGAATATCATCTACTACGGCAGCCCCCAGAATTGTAGAGCCTTCACGTGTGTTCAGCTTATTCATATCTTTTAACACCTGCACCGATATGCTGACCGATGTTGCACTAAGAATAACGCCCATAAACAAAGCATTATGATAAGCAAAACCAAACATTTCTCCTAAGGCGAACCCACCCAAAAAGGGTAATATAATTCCACCGACGGCTACTGCAAAAGCTGATTTCCAGTTCTTGCGCAATTGATCCAGATCCGTCTCAAGCCCCGCTATGAACATTAACAGTAGAACACCGATCTCAGAGATATAATGAATAAACTCTCCATCCTGAACCCAGCCCAGTACCGCAGGCCCCAGTATGATTCCCACAATAAGCTTACCTAGCACAGCTGGTTGCCCAAGCCGCACAGATAGATCACCAGCTACTTTGGTGAACAATATGATCAGCATAAGATATAAAACAAACTCCATCTTTCAATCCACTCCCTTGTTGTATATAAGAACTGCCAACCAGGAGCTTCTCCAAGCCAAAAAAAGACAAAGAGGAGCCCTTGTTGACAGGCTCCTCCAAAAAACAAATAATTATTCAATTTAACTTTATAAATTATATTATACCTATATTTAAAATAACTGTAAACCAGATGCGCCGATAATATAAATTATGCACATTTGATTTGTTCTAGAATTGAATTGCTTATTTCAGATAGAACACTTCACGTAAGGGCTGCATAGGCACCTCATCATTGAAATCAAATGACCCTTCAACCATCTTAGAGGTAATCGCATTCCAGCGGTTGCAGGCATCACTTTTGGCAATGTAATCAAAAGCCGCCTTACTATCCTCACACTCATAACAGTAAAAAAATTGATTGCCATTCTGAAAGATGGAATAGTTAGAAATACCAGCCTTACTGTGCTCCTCCAAAATTTCTGGCCAAGGATTTAAATGCATAGCTACATACTCCTCTAAACATTCTTCCTTCACCCGCCATGTCCAAGCCAATTTATTGCTGCTCATCTGCTCATCCTCCTAGAAATCCCCTCTTTTACACATATTAAGAACTAGGGACATTTGATACCTATTATTGTACCTGAATAGAGTAGTCCAAGCTATGCATATCTATATGATCTGTAAATTTTTTAAGCGTTAATTCCGGCTTCACTCGGACGTAGAATAGCAGAACCAATCGCCAGCAGCACCGCGGCCATAAGACCCAAGATGGCAAAAGGCAGCCATAATTCATTCCAGCCTCCACCTGTAGCAGCGATATCGATCGCTTGGATCGCCCATTTTTGCGGTACAAAATTAGCTGCCTTCTGCATATAATCCGGCATAATGGATAACGGCCAGAAACAGCCTCCAAGCATACAGGTCGGGGTCAGGATCAGCGAATTAAGCATGCCAGTATTATTGGGATTGCGAATCAGACCTGCTACCGTACTGGCTAAGCCCATGGAAACGAGCATAAATGCTGCAAGAACCAAAAAATACAAGTAGAGCGGTAATCCAAAGTCAAACTGCAGTACATAACGGCCCAAAGCAAGTACTACAACAATTTGAATTAACCCAACAATGAAGCTTCCCAGAAAATTACCGAGGGCAATCTCATACGAACGAACCGGGGCACTGAACATACGTTTCATTGTTCGTTCTCTTCGATCATCCATAATAAGCGACACTGAACTTGTAACCAGCCCCATTAAGAACATCAAAGTAAATCCTGTGACGATGCTTAAGCCCTCTTTGGGATATAAATCATAATCTGTTCTTATACTGCCTACACTATGTTGCTCAGCTCTTTGCATTACGGCAGCAAACTGTGAGTCCGAGTCCGTAGCCTCAGTCCGAGCTGCTCCAATTAGTCCAGCAGTGTTTCGCATTTCATCAGCAATTACACTGATTTTCATTTTTACCATAATGGATGTTTCAGTAGCCTTAAGCTCATACACACTAATTTGTGGCTCTTCTCCAGCAAGCAGTGCGGAGGTGAAGTTTTGCGGTATCAAAATACCGGCGTCTCCGTTCTGATCGATAATACTCTCCCTCAAATCAGCCTCATCTGTCTTCTCTACCAGCTTATAATCACCGGTATTCTCCAGCTCGGTAAGCAAATGTTTGCCCGCTGCACCATCGTCCATATTCGAATATAAAATAGTAGCCGGTCTCTCACCCATACTTCCACTAATTGCTACTACCCCGGCCACGACAAGACATGGCAGAAGAATATACGAAAGCAGCCCATTCCGAGAACCAATCGTTCTTTTCACCATATTCCAAGCAATCGTTAAGATCTTATCCATGGTAACCTACCTTCCGGTACGAGATAACCGCTGCACTGAATAGAACCAGACAGATGATCGACAAGACCAGCAGATTCGGCAAAATCTCTGAGACCTCTGCATGCAGCATCATTTTTAGAACAGCTTGTAGTACCCAGTGATTCAGGGTAAATGCCCCGACCGAGTTCACCCATGATTCCGGAAGTGGAGCCATCCCTCCACTAATGAAGGTCATGACCACAGTGATAACATTAACAATACTTCCTGCACTTGCTTTAGTTTTGCAAAACATTGAAATAACAATCGATAATGTCATGGAAGCTATGATCATTAAGAGACAGAAGAGCAGCAGCAAGCCCGGACGATTGCCCCAATTTACGCCAAACAACAAATGAGTCAGGATAATAATCGCTGCGCACTGCACTACACTTACAACCCCTACGCCTAGCATTTTACCAATAAACAGCTCAGAACCTTTTACCGGCATTGAAGTTATTCGGAAGAGGGTATGATTTTCTTTTTCATTAAAAAGAGAGGTACTGACGGTCAAACCGCTATATAGCAGAAACATCAGCATCATGGATACCGCATAGAATTGGGAGGCTGTATAGGATCGGCCACCTTCACTGAGCGCCCCAACCTTAACAGAAGGCTGCTCTCCCAAACTTGGTGCAGTAGCGGTCAAAGCTTCTGGACCCAACGTCATAGCTACGGATTGCTTATAGTTAATATTGTTCAAAAAGTTATCGAATACCGTCCCCGCAACCATATTATCTGTCCGATCTTTGCCCAGAACAAACTCTAGCTTTGCAGTTTCGCCGCTTTGTACTTTCTTATCGAAGCCTAGGGGAACAATAACCGCATAACCATATTTCCCGGCGCGCAGGCCGCTTTCCGCTGTCTCTCGGCTCCCTACTTTGACCGGAATAATGATATCCTTAAGCTCCGGCGTCTTCAAAAAGCTGTCTATCATCGCCGAGCTTTCATACCCTTCTCCAGAAAGATTAACTACACCAACACGTACAGGGTCAATCTTAGACGCTGCCTTATCACCGATTACACTGGAGAGGGAAGCACCCAGCAGAAAGATCAAAAGCAGCGGTAACAGAAACATATTAATGATGATTGAGCGTGAAATAAACAGCCTGCGAAGCTCATAAATCATAATTATCCAAATATTTCTCAAAACGTTCTCGCCCTCCTTTAATCGCGCAATGTCCGTCCTGTCAAACTAAGGAATAATGTCTCCAGATCCGGCTCCTCAATATTTAAAGAACCAATAATGCCTTCATGTTTAGCAAAAATAAATAAGATATCCTGCAGCTCATCCTGTGAGGAGGGGAGATACATTTCTACCGTTCCCTCTTTACTTTCCACTCTCGTGATCCGCGGGTGTAGACTAAGCTCATTGATTAACTCCGGGGTGATGTTCGTTGCTTTGACCACTATTTTTTCTTCCTGAGAAACCCGTTCCCGCAGCTCCTTTTCCGTGCCACAAGCAATGATATGTCCCTTATCCATAATCGCTACCCGATCACAAATGGCTGCAACCTCTTCCATATAATGACTAGTGTAGATGACGGTTGAGCCAAGCCGATTCAGCTCTTTGACCGACTCAAGGATATGATTACGAGACTGCGGATCAATCCCTACGGTCGGCTCATCCATAATAATCAGCTTTGGATGATGCATGATGGCACAAGCGATATTCAAACGTCTTTTCATCCCTCCGGAGAAGGTGGCTGGTTTTTCTTTGGCCCGGTCACTAAGTCCTGTGAAAGCAAGAGCTTCCGCCACCCGCTCTTTCAGCAATTTTCCCCGCAAGCCATACAATCTTCCGAAAAAAGTTACATTTTCAGCTGCTGTCATTGTATTGTACAAAGCCAAATCCTGCGGAACTAAGCCGATCTTTTTCTTAACCTCCAGTGCATTCGAAGAGACTGATAACCCATCAATAACAATGTCTCCACTATCAATCTTTAGCAGGCCGCAAATCATACTTATAGTTGTACTTTTACCTGCCCCGTTCGGGCCTAGCAGGCCAAAGATCTCTCCTGCTTGAATCGTAACATTCACATGATCTACCGTTAATTTGTTCTCATACCGTTTCACCACATCGGTCAACACCGCGATTGCCATCTCTTATCTCCCCTGTCGTGTGTGCTTCTATATTTTCAATTTTATTCTAGGTTGAATTTTTGCGGATGTACGAAAGGTCATTTTTTGAAGGTGACTAAAGTCATCTCCTGAAGTAGTGGGATAATATGCTAAGATTATTAAAAAACATAAAGGATGACTAAGGCGTGCCCAGAGAGCTAAACTTATTGCGTTACGGACTCATCTTAATCCCTGCGTTTATTACCATTTATGTCTATCAATATAACGATTATGGAATCTTCACGCTGCATATCCTGATGCTTCTATTCCTTGTGGTCATGGTGCCAAAGCTCCCTCGATCCATTCATGCTTTGATTAGTATCATTGAAATCTTGTTCACGGCCTGGTTATGTTATCAATATGGCAGCATGATGATTTTCCCCGCTATATCAGCACTGCTTTATTATTCCAGACTCCAGCCTAAAGCAGTGCCTTATGTGTTCACAGGTGTACATCTGATAGCTTTGAACGTTGCACTCCAGAATTCTCCATCGCTCGTAGTGACTTACATTAACCTTTCATTTCTGCTCACTGCCTACCTAAATAAGCTATTATTGAAAGCTGGCCAGCGGCGCGAAGACACTCTTCTTCTATATGATGAGTTGCGCAAAAAGCATTTCGAACTCGATGAAGCTCGCAACCGCCTGCTGGAGTTCAGCGCGCAAGTAGAAGAGTCTGCCCAGTCCAAAGAGCGCGTCCGAATCTCACGCCAGCTCCATGACGATATCGGCCACCGGCTAATCCGGATTAAAATGATGATGGAGGCCGCCCTCCAGACCTTACCTACCTCTCCCGAGAGCGGAATGCAAATGATGGAACTGATTCGTGACCAGCTGTCGGCCAGCATGGACGATATGCGGTCCGCAGTTAAACGTATCAACTACACTCCGAAGCTTGAGGGAGCTTATGCGTTAGACCGGCTGCTCGAAGAGATTGGGCGTGAGACGGGGATCGAGACCTCATACCAAGTTCAGGGCATACCTTATCCGCTCTATCCTAGTATCCAAGTGATCCTGTACAAAAACGCCCGTGAGGCTATAACCAACGCCTTGCGGCATGGAAAAGCAACGTCCATCCGGATCAAAATTGACTACGCACAAGCAGGAATCACTATGGAGGTTAGCAACAATGGATCACTTCCAGAAGAAGAGAAGCTCCGCAAATTATTGGGGAGTGGTGGGGACGGGATGAAAGGCATGTACGAGCGCACTCATCTGATCGGCGGAACACTCGAACTAAGGCAGGAGCCACATTTTACAGTCGTTACGCGGCTGCCCATATATAAGCAAGATGAGATTGTATAACGAAAGGAGCCATGCTAATGATTAAAGTGTTAATTGTTGATGACGACCCCTTTATTCGCCAAAGTCTGCAAGTATTGCTAGGGATGGACCCAGATATTGAAGTTGTTGGAGCAGCTTGTGAAGGTAACGAAGCCTTGGAATTACTTCAAGAAGGATTAATGGCCGATGTGGCTCTGATGGATATCCGCATGC
The DNA here is from genome assembly GCF_037975345.1 of Paenibacillus sp. FSL P2-0121. NCBI lineage: Bacteria > Bacillati > Bacillota > Bacilli > Caryophanales > Paenibacillaceae > Paenibacillus > Paenibacillus sp. FSL P2-0121. The sequence continues at coordinate 6,452,842 of NZ_CP150245.1, forward strand.
CCGGCTGCGGTGGCGTTGAAGGAACGGAGAAGATTAAGCAGGTTTTTCCGCAAATTGCAATATTGATGCTGACCACCTTCGACGACGATGAATATATCATTGAGGCACTGCGTAACGGAGCTAGTGGATATTTGCTCAAAAACATACCGCCAGACCGGATCATCCAGGGCATTAAAACGGTTTTTGAAGGGAACATGCTTATCCACCCTGATATCGCCCGCAAGCTGGCAACCTTTCTGCAGCCCACGGCACGGCAAGAATTGCCACAGGTACAGCCACTGGAATCCTTCGGATTGACCAAAACAGAGCTGGCTGTAGTGGCTTCTATCGCTGAGGGGCATAGCAACAAAGAAATCGCCGGACAGCTTTTTTTAAGCGAGGGCACCGTCAAAAATTACATAACGGATATATTAAGCAAATTAGAGCTCCGCGATCGTACGCAAATTGCAATTTTTTATTTGAAGAATAGGCAAGGTTGAACTAGTAACATATAGCATATGAATAGTCCACTGCCAAAGTTAGTTTTTCTTACGGACTCCAGTGACATTACTCCTTGGACGCGGGTTCGGACTCCAGCGACGCTATTTACAATTTTATCGGCGTTTGAGCAGAGTTTCGGACCCCAGCGACGTTATTCCTCAGAAGAGGCTCATTTGGGGTGTTTTTGATGCCAATAGCGCCTTTTGGGTCCGTTACCATTCTAAAAAAGCGAAAATGCTGTGATTAGGGGCAACTGGGTCCGATAGCAACTTCTCGCACGCAAAACTACCATCTAATCAAAAACAAAGATGCCCCATTCACCATTTCATGGCTTATGGGGCATCTTCTAGTTATCCTTCCGCTGATTCCTGCTTGGCTTCAGTGGTTTTTTTTCGTTTAAGTTGGCCGTCCGGAAGGTTCCGGCTGCGTATGCCTGTCTTCATCCCGATGATGCTGTAGATGCTGGAAGGCTTCGCCTCAGTGGTAATCATCCCATCTGTCTCCGGCACCAAAATAATACCGAGCTGATGGTGATCCCCATCATAGATCGGGCTTTGAAGGTATTTGCTCTCCCCTTCACGGTTCAGCACCTCCAGCTTGCAGAACGCTGGATTCATGCGCAGCGCCTCATGTAGCTGCGCCGCATCGGTCAACAGGACCCCGTTGACCTTCAGTAAGATCTCGCCGGGCAGGATGCCCAGCTCCTGGCCGGGACTGCCCGGCAGCACGGCCAGCACTTTGCGGCCGCGCGGTGGATGCACGAAGATGGGGCTGATGCTGCGCTCTTCCAGAGCGCTGTACCAGCTTAACCCTTCGTGCAGCACAATAGCTGCGAGCGCCGCGACCAGAGTCAGCGGGCTCCACCAAGCGGCAAGCAGGCTTAAGCCGAGCAGGACGATGCTGTAGATCAGCAGCCGTCCTGCAGTGCGGGCCGCCTTGCGCCCGGGCAGCATGCCCTGTGTCATCTCGCTGAAGCCGATGATGACGGGCAAAGAGACGATGCCAAGGCTGCCGCCGAGCAGCGAGTGCCATGGCAAATCCGTTCCTGCTCCCGATGGGAGCAGCAGGAACAGCGGCAGCGGCCAGAAGGCCTGCAGCTGATAGCCGCCGACGACCATGCCGCGCTTTCCCTTCAGGAAGAGCGGCGTTGCAAGCTTGGCCCCTTGTCTGCGGGCCAGCAGTGCCTCCGCCATGTGCAGCAGCGCAGCTAACACTAGCAAAGCAGGAATATCCATCTCCCGTATGGCGGTGGTAATATTCCCTACCGTTCCACTATCTAAAGCATCTGGAAAGAAAGAAATTACAAACTGAATGATACCTAACAAGCCTATAGAATACGCAAAGCACAAATACCGTACACGCAATAGCGACAACACGAGACTAACTACCCAAATGCAGGCTACAGCGGTACCTGATAATGATATTCCTAGCAGAACGGCTGCTATAGAGACGACCAAACCCATGACTAGACCACTCCATACCGTCCGCCACGTTTCCTGACCCCAGCTATGTAATTTCACATGTATCAGCTTTCGTTCTAATGCCACCTGCCTACGGTAATATAACGCAATAAATATAATAGCAATGTAGTAATACGGCTGGATCAATAAGTGTAAGAACGCAGTGCCCAAGCTTCCTAACAGTTCCTGAATCACATTCAAACTGTTCGTCACACTCCTTTTCGTCCGATGACTGATTTGTATATATTCTAATTCCTCTACGTCGGTTGGCATTTTCTTATCTAAAAGAAAAAAAGAAGGCTGAATTCAGCCTTCTTACTTTTTCGACGCTGCCGCCTTAATTTCCTTCTGAATCTCAGCAATCCCTTTATTCCGTTGGTTGTCGTGAACAGGGTCTTGAATGACCTTGATCAGCGCCGCTTCCAGCGCCTCGGCTGTCTTGGCGTCAATTATGCCTGTGACTTGAAGCTTTGCTGTACTTTGGAACTTCTTCACTGCGTCCTTAGTGCCAGCATCGAAATAGCCATCTTTACGTCCAGGCTTATAACCCAAACCGTCCAGCATCGTCTGTGCACTCTTAACATCAGCGTTGTTCATATTATATTGCAGCGCCACGCTCTTGTTAATTGGAGCCACCGAGAAGTAATCCGGCTGCGCTACCGCGATATCCGGTTTAATGCCCTTACCGTGAATCCATGTGCCGTCTGGCGTAAGCCATTTGGCAATGGTAACTTTCAGCAAGCTGCCGTCTCCAAGCTGTTTGTCAAAGCTCGTCTGCACGGTACCTTTACCGAAAGAATTGTCACCGATCAGCTTAGCTCCTGCCGACTGTTGCAAAGCACCCGCCAATATTTCCGAAGCACTTGCGCTACCTTTATTCATCAGCACGACCACTGGATAAGCTTTACTCGATCCTTTTGAGGTACTAACTTCGCGTTTTTTGTCTTTATATTCTATTTGCACTATAGATTTGCCAGCTGGAACGAATTGCTCTGCCATTTCAATAACAATCGGAAGAACACCACCTGGATCATTACGGACGTCAATAACAAGTCCCTTCATGCCTTGCTTCTCCAGCTTCTCCAGCTCTTCCTTGAATCGTTCTGCGGTATTCAGGGAGAACTGCGTAACCTCGATTACACCCACATTGTCCTTTTCCATGGTAGCGTAGACTGTTTCAAGCTTCACATCATCCCGGGTAAGAACAAATTCGAGTGGCTCTACAGAGCCGGAACGTTGTATTTTCAAAGTGGCCTCACTGCCCTTAGGACCGCGAATCTTGGCAACAGCTGCATTCAGCTCCATGCCTTCCAGCGATTCACCGTTAACGGACAGAATAACATCTTTGGCCTGAATCCCAGCTTTCTCAGCAGGTGAGCCCTTGATCGGAGAGACCACGACTACCTTGCCATTATCCGAAGAGACCTCCGCACCGATACCTGAAAAGGAACCCTCAATACTTTCTTCGAATTTCTCAGCTGTTTCTTTGCCCATATAGTTGGAATAAGGATCGCCCAGCGCTTCCATCATACCGTTGACAGCACCGTCTATCAGCTTCTCCCGATCTACTGTCTCGTAGTAATTGCTCTCAATCAGACTGAGAGCCGTTCCAAGCTTCTGGGATTCCTTCTGCTGAAGGCCAGTAACCTGCAATGCCGAGGCCAGTCCTTCTCCTGCAGCTTGTCCGATAACATGACTATAACCCGTCACGCCCAAGGTCACCAGACTACCGCATAGCAGGGCGGCGATAATCATAAACGCCGCTGTGCTTTTTTTTAACATGATGTTCCCACCGTCCCTTCTTGTCCATCTCGCAAACAACTCCATAAGTCCGTCCTGAAAGGTACGGTATCTCTTCCAGTATATGCCGTACGCTCAAATAATATGAGTTATAAGTTCTTAAAAATTAGAGATAAGGCATCGGATTTACTGTCTTGCCGTCGATCCGAACTTCAAAATGGAGATGGGGGCCCGTCGAATTACCTGTAGAACCGGATTCAGCAATCACATCCCCACGATTGACTCTATCCCCAGGACTAACCTTGATACCACCTTTACGGATATGTCCGTAGAGGGTCCAAACTCCGCCGCCATGATCAATAATTACACAATATCCATAACCGCTATACCATTCAGCTACGATTACCGTTCCCGAATCAGCCGCATGAATATTGGTTCCTTGTGGAACTGCAAAGTCTACCCCGGTGTGTACTTTCCCCTTCTCCCCCGTAATAGGGTGTGTCCGTGGTCCGTAGGAGGAGGAGATTCTTGCCGAGCCTACAGGGAGCAGGAAGGGTCCATCTCCACCAGCATACGCGGTTGAGGAGCTGGAGCTTGAACTGCTGCTTGCCTTGCTGGCTGCGGCTTTCTTGGCAGCTGCTGCTGCCCGGCGTGCCGCTTCTGCTTTGGCGGCTGCTGCTTTGCGCGCTGCTTCCTCAGCTTTAATCTTATCCTTTTGGGTTTCCAAAGCAGAACGTTCGCTTGCCAGCTTAACCAGCTTCTCGTTCTGCTCTTCACTTAGATCATCGCTTTCTTGAATCTGCTTATCATAAAATGCGATAAGCTCCTGCTTCTCCGCTTCCTTCTCTTTCAGCAGGCTTCTCTGATTTTCCAAGGAGGTGTATAACTGCTTGGCTTGAGCATATTGCCCCTCAAGCTCCTGCTTTTTCTCTACAACTGTCTGCTTGTCCAGCTTGTGTTGGACTAACAGCTCCTGATCCTGATCCACAATCATCTTAAGCGAATCGGTGCGGCCCAGAAAATCAGAGAAGCTTGTCGATGAGAGCAAAACATCTAGGTAAGATACCGCTCCATCCGTGTACATCAACCGGACACGGGATCCTAAGAGTTCTTCTCTTGAGGCCACTCGTGCCTCTGCTTCATCCAATTCCGTTGCTGTAACATTAAGAGATTCTTCTGTATCGGAAATTTTGTTAGAGATTTCGGTCATTTTGCCTTTAACTTGATCCACTTGCTGCAATACATATTGTAAATTGATATTTGTCTTATTCTTATAGTGCTGCGCTTCCTGCGTTTGGGACTCCGCTTTCTCTTGCTGCGCCTTAGCTTCCTGCACCTCTTGTTGCAGCTGCTTTAATTGCTTATCGATTTCGGCAACACTTGTTTTTTTGGCATATCCATCAGAGGGTTGGAATATAGTGACAGCTAGTAACATTACGGCTAGTCCGGCGGCAATCTTCTTCAACTCGCACTCCCCATCCTTCACTCTTAAATTAAACTTTCAAAAACTTACGAATAGAAACCGTACTTCCCCAGACGCCGATCAACACACCTAGTCCAACTAACAGACCTACGAGCAGCAGCCAAATATCACTGAAAGGGATCAGCTGCAATCCGAGCATTGGATCTCCCTGTATCGAAGATTCCAAACCCTTGTAGCCGGCATATAAAACACCCGAAGTAATCAATGATCCAATGAGTCCAATTAATGCCCCTTCTATAAAGAAAGGCCAACGAATAAAATAATTTGTCGCGCCTACCAGCTTCATAATCCCAATCTCTTTACGCCGGGCAAGAATCGTTACCCGAATAGTATTGGAGATGAGGAACATAGACATAAGTGCCAGCCCCGCTACAAAAATAAAGCCAATGTTGCGTACGGCACGCGTGATTTTAAACAATGTTTCTATCGAGCCTTTGCCATATTTCACTTTGTAGATAGGCTGTTCAGTATGTGTCTTGTTAAGGGCTTGAATCTTCTCAGCCACAAAAGCAACGGTAGTAGGTTCAATAACTTCTACCTGAAGGGTATCTGGAAGCGGGTTATTGTCTTCATCGAACCCTTCCAGAAGCTCTGCTGCCTCCTCGCCCATATCTGCGCGGAGATCTTTAAGTCCCTGTTCCTTGGAGATGAACGTAATCTTGCTGATCTCCGGCATATTGCCAATTTCAGTCTGCAGGGTCTCACGCATCTTCTGATCTGTATTCAAAGCTAGATGCACTTTGATCTGTACCTGACTGTCTGCCTCATCAGCTACAGAATTTACGTTAAGAACAAGAAGAATAAATACACCTAGAACAAAAAGAGAAACAACAATCGAAGTGATTGAGGCGATCGACATCCAGCCATTACGGAATACGCTTTTGAAGCCTTCCCGCACATGTCGCAAGAAGGTTTTAAAACTCATAACCATATTCCCCTCTCGCTTGGTCTCTGACAATGTTTCCATTCTCAATCGCAAGCACCCGTTTGCGCATTTTGTTCACAATATCTCTGTTATGGGTAGCCATTACAATCGTTGTTCCACGAAAATTAATCTCGTCAAGCAGCTGCATAATGCCCCATGAAGTCTCGGGGTCTAAGTTACCTGTAGGCTCGTCCGCAATAATAACAGAAGGATTATTGACGATAGCCCGTGCAATAGCGATCCGTTGCTGCTCACCACCAGAAAGCTGTGAGGGCTCACGATTCGCTTTACTTCTCAGCCCAACCAAATCAAGAACCTCATTCACACGTTTCTTGATGACTTTTTTCGGCGCTTCAATAACTTCCATAGCAAAAGCTACATTCTCGTATGCCGTCATTCTGGGCAAAAGCCGAAAATCTTGAAATACAACGCCGATATTACGGCGGACATAAGGGATTTTGCGTGGTTTTAGCTTTCCTATATTGAAACCTCCCACCGAAATCTGTCCTTTGGTAGGCACTTCTTCTCTATAAATCAATTTCATAAAAGTAGATTTACCCGCGCCGGAAGGGCCGACAACGTACACGAATTCATTGCGGTCGATTTTCACTGAAACTCCTTGCAGTGCGTGAGTTCCGTTAGGGTACGTTTTCCATACATCTTGCATTTCAATCATTTTCTCACTTCCCAATTATGACATTTTCCACTTGTGCGAATCGACATTGTCCACCTCAAGTTTCCATAAACTTCAATATTTCCGCAATGTATCTATTGTAACAAATCTGTAACTGATTGAGTACCCCGTAACTGCACGACTATTCGAAAGTTTTGTAGTGACTGGACATATACATATAAAAAAGCACCTAGCGGTGCCTGTTATCAGATGTCCTAACTCCCTTTATTAGAGACTACTTATTTCTTACTAATTTATTATCGGTATCCCACGAAGTGTTCTTTAAGTTCTGTTACAGGGCCGCGCCTGCTTAACGCAATCCAAATCCCCAAAAGGAGATTAATCATGAAAAAAATCCATGCTGCCCTCATAGTGGTCATCGCACTCGTCCTTATCGGCTCCTGTATTTACGGAGGGCTTCATCTATATGGCAGCAAAACCACGCTTCCAAAGGGTACAACCCTTGCCGGCTGGCAGGTCGGAGGCATGACCCTCACCGAGGTCCGCTCCCAGCTGGATAAACGGCTACATGCCCTCGAATCCGTCCCTCTAGTACTAAAAGTGGAAGGCAATGCAGATTTACCCCTAACTCTTAGTAAGACTGGATTGAGCTATGAAGCCTCTGCTTTTCAGCAGGGCTTAAAAGAGCTTGCCGAAGGAACGCTTTGGGAGCGGGTAAAGGCACGCTATAACTTTCCTCAGCTGTGGAGGCTTGAAACCCATCTGGAAATCGCACAATTTCAAAAGATTCTAAGTCCCACTTGGGAGAAGGAGTCCTTTGGTGAACCAGTGGACGCTACACGACGAATTACAGGCGATGACCGAATCGTATATACTTCTGAGAAAACTTCCCTGGAGGTTGATTGGACAGCTCTGGAGACTTCCTTAGGAGCAGCTGCCCCCACCAACTTTAATCATCTGAATGCCCTGCTGGAGAAGGGAATCACGATGGAGGTCCCTTTGTTAATCCTGCAGCCTGACATAACTTTAAAGAAATTAAAGGAACAAGGTATCGAGCGAAAAGTAATGCAGTTCAGCACCTCTCTAGGTGCAAGTGGACCTGGACGAAGCTACAACGTGGAAGCTGCTGCCAAAGCTGTGGATGGAACCATTCTCCCGCCTGGAGCCGTCTTTGATTATGGAAAAGCTATAGAAAAAGCAAAGGTGAATTACGGCTTCCGTGAAGCGCCGGTGATTGTGAACGGCAAACTGCAAGCAGGTGTTGGTGGAGGGATCTGCCAAGTGTCGAGCACTCTTTACAATGCCGCACTGCGTATAGGGCTAGAAATTGTGGAACGCCGTAATCATTCCTTGCCCGTCAACTACTTGCCCAAAGGTCAGGACGCAACATTCGCTGAAGGTTATATCAACTTTCGTTTTCGCAATACGACTGGCAAATATCTCATAATTAAAGCAGCTGTGCAGGGTAAATCACTGACCATAAAGCTGTTCGGCACGTTTCCGCAAAATGTCACTTACAAAGTTCATTCAAAAACAGTAGAGGTACTCCCACCAGTCGATAAATACGTAAACGATTCTTCACTGCCTCGTGGCAGCTCACGCGTTATTCAAAATGGGAAAACCGGATATATTGTTGAAACCTACATTACAAAGTATGTTGACGGTAAATCCACTGAGGTGAATAAACTGTCCCGCGACGTATATTACGCACAAAAACGATTAATCGCCATTAATCGTGGAGGCGTGAGCAAATCCATAATCCCGGATGTCCCCCGAAAGCAGCTGGTGGAGGACGGCGTCCGCAGTGAATAGCTAACAACAAATAACCGGTCAGAGCCCCTAAGGTCTGATCGGTTATTTTTTCCAGCCATCTATTTTACCTGTAGCTTACGTTACCCGGCTTTGAAATTTACGATTCAGGGGTACATTAGAAGTAGACCCATAATCAGAAAGGATGAACATCCTATGACAACAGCTCTTGTAAATGATCTTACTGGTATTGTCCGCAGTGCTCCTGCTATTTTTGCCTCACGCACTTGCAGAGAAGCCCTTCGCGTCATGTTTCAGCATCCAGAATCCAAATGTATCGTCGTCTGCAATGCTATGAATGAACCCCTCGGATTGTTGATGAGCGAACGTTTCTTTTTGAAAGCTACAGGAAGATCGGGAGTAGACCTGTTCTACAGAGAACCTGCCATGAAGCTTATGAACAAAACCCCGCTCATTCTTGACATTTCCACTCCACTCGATATGGTATTGAGCCTCGCTATGAACCGCCCAGATCCTATGAAAAATGATTGTGTCATTATCACTCGCAAAGGTAAATTCGCTGGTGTTGCATATACCTCTGACCTTATCCGCGCCCAAGCGTAGAACCTCATTACCTTTCCTCTTCTACCCTAAACCTTCCTCAAAAAAGAATATCCGGTGACGTATCAATTCTCCAGTATCCATTCACCTTTTTCAGCTTCACATACACCGACTCACTGCCTTCCTGCCCGCTCGAATAAGGAACTGTTAAGTCAAATTCAGCGGTTGTTGCAGTTTTGGAGAGCATTCGGGCGGTGGCTTTTTCAAACATTAATGAGTTTCCAAGATCCGCATTCACCTGTGACATTCTACCTTCATGCTCCAAAAATTGAGTCTGCACATAATAAGCTGCTGCATTATGCGTGTAGGCTTTTTTTATGTAATTCATCAGCTTCGCCTTTGTCCCAATATCATTGGAAAGGTAACGGTACTCTTGCGCTTTATACATGAAGGTTTCCATCGGGAAAAAGTTGCCCCCGCGGCTAGTATAGAAATAGATTGCTCTGGCATGTACAACAAGCGGTACAACACTTTTTACCGTCAAATTGTTTATGGTAGCTGGACCTTCTTTTCCTGTACCAATCACAGCCACATTTTTTATTGCCGAGCTTCCCACTGATGATGAAGCTGCCATAACTCCGCTACCTGCTGATAAAAGGCCTAAGGAAAGGGCCAACGAACCAAGCATCCATTTTTTGTTCATCTGAAGTTCCTCCTCTTTCATCTAAAAAATACAGGCGATCGCCACTGTTTCAGCTTATGCACCCCGCAAGCTAAAATACCCAATAAACAGAGGAATGAAAACGTATTACAACTCTTTTGGAAATATAAAAAACTCCACCCTCCTGATTCACAGGAAAAGCGGAGTAATATAATTAAATAAAGTAGTACTAGAACCCTAATTGGATGCTGCTGCGGTGGCCTCATAATACGCTGTAAAAGCTACGTTAGCAGTCAAAATACTCTCCGTATTGTTCTTAGTACGATCCTCGTAGGATTGCTGAAAATTGAAAGAGTCCACATTCACAATACGAGGTAAGGCTTGTAGTTCATCCATCCATTGCCGTATCCCCGAATATGTCCCCTCCACCACTGCAGTCATTTTGATCTGTTTGACCGTCGGGAATGACACCTCAGCTGAACCTGTCATTTGCTGAATCGGATTAGCCTCATCCAAAACAAAACTAAGATCCTTTAGCCGCGCTTGTGAGGACGTGCTAACCTCCCGCAAATCAACAATCAGACCTTCGCTGTCATCGCCCTTTGGGAGTTCCCCCAGTAATTCCTTCTGTTCTAGATCTCCCTCATTGCCGCTGCCCTTCAGCTCATTGATTTTGGTTTGGAGCATTTCTGCTTCCTTTTCCAACTGACTGATCTCGCTGCTCTGTGCGGAAATTTCCTTAGTAGTCGGCTGAACACCCAGCATATAGAATGCAAACAATATCAGGAATAGAATTAACACCCCTAGTACGATGGGAGAGCGATATTTATTGATCTGTTCCATCGCTGCTCACCTCCCCTTGGCTGGCATCCGTTTCACTGTTTTGCTGCTTAGCCGCTGCTAAGTTCACTTTATAAATAGCCGTATACGTATTGTATGAAATGGCATCGGCGGCACCTTCAGTAAGCTTTTGAATAGAGGCATCGGCCGTAAAAGACATTTGGCGAAGTTGTCTTAAATAGTTGGAAGCATCCTCCATAGTGGATACATTTACAGTCAGATCTATAGATGTCCGGTAGGTATAGTTAATATCACGGATTAGTGCCTCCTTAGGCAATCCTTCCACTAATTCGTCCAAGATAGGGACTGCAATCACCTTATTGTCCTGAAGCACTGTGATGGCTGCTTTCCGATCTAGCTGTCCAGGTCCGCTGTTCTTAAGCTTCGCGAGCTCTACTTGGAGCATTAAACTGCGATCCTGCAGGCCTTGCAGCTCTTCTTTACCATTAGAAATTTGACCCTTATTGGCCGAAAAATAAATCCCCGTTCCGATCATCCCCAGCAGCCAGATCGCTACAAGCCCCATCGTGACATAAGGAAATAGCAACGTCTCTCGATCTTCTCTCGGCAATAGATCAATCGTATCCGTGTTGATGCTATTTTTTAGAGCGGTCCCGGCAGCTACACGGTAATCATTTAGATCAGGGTCAGAAACAGCAGCACTAGCCATCTGTTCCAGACTTATTGGTGTTATTTCAAGTTCAGCTAGGGACTGCTGGAGCTCCAGGTCCAGTTGTTTACGAATCGAGGGAGTGCCCGTAATCACTAAATTGTTGATACGAGTGGAACCGTCATGCAAGCTGTATTGATAAAAGCTGAGCATACGGGAGATTTCCGCAGTGATTTCCACCATTTGCTCGGGTGATAAATGTTCTTCCACAGCGACAGCTGTTTCTGCCAAGGTTTCACTGTCTGACAAAAGATCCATTCCCGCTAAATTTCTTCCTTTATGTAGATCAAGTAAGTTTATCGTACGAATGAAGACCGGATTCCCGTTTCTGAACATATAAATGTCCATTACCGATGGCTCCATATTAATCAGCATCGTCTCCGCAAAGCTCTCCCCGTGCCCAGTGGTTATAGCACGCGCTAAGGCGGTTGCCGAAATTTCGACACTACTTATCCGAAGACCCGCCCGCTCCAGAATTTCTACGTAATCCTGAATCGATTTTCGCGGAGCAGCAAATACGAGCAGGTGACTTTGCTCCTCATCCACTTCGAGCGTTACATAGTCGTAGACAGGATTTTCAAAAGGTAAATGCAGTCCCGTCTCCACTTCCAGCTTCACGAGTTGTTCTACCTGTTTGTCATTGGTACTAGGAATACTCATTTTACGGATAATGATCTGCGAAGGTGGAATGGACAAAGAAACCTTACTTCCCCTTAACCCTTCCTTCTTCACCCACTGCCTTACCCGATCATAAAGCGCCTCGCTATCCGCCACCTGATTCTCAATGATCATGCCTGGAAGGAGCGGGAGAAACCGTTTTTTACGGACTTCCCATGACTGTTTATTCTTAAAACTAATATAACGGATTCCGGCAGCTTCAATTGAAAGTCCGGCCACTTTGGGGCCTAATCCAAGCATGTGATCGATGTCCTCCTATCCGATGAGCGAGAGATACGCGCCGATGATGTGTGAACCATATCCAAAACTAATTAAAGCTCCTATAGCTAACCATGGGCCGAAGGGTACCGGCTGTTTACGTTTGATTACACCGAGCAGCATCAGCAGTCCGCCCACCACGCTCCCAAGCAGACAAGCCACAAAAAAGGCCAAAATCACATTCAGAAAGCCAATCACCAAGCCCAGCAGCGCAAATAACTTCACATCTCCAGCCCCCATGCCACCTAATAGAACAAAAGGGATAAGGCCCCCTCCCCCAAGCACAGCTCCTAGCAGATGATGCCATATCGGTCCTTCTGGAAATAGTAGTACAAGAATCAGCAGCAGCGGTAAAAAAAACAACAATACCTTGTTGGGAATCAGCATGTACTTCAAATCCGCAACCGTCACGATAACCGCTAAACTCACAAGAATGAACCCGATGATTCCCTTACCCGTCAGACCAAATTGCAAATACACCCATAAAAAAAGCAAACCCGTTGCCGCTTCTCCAAGCGGGTATAATGGCGAAATCCTTGTGCCGCAGTATCGGCACTTGCCTCCTGACAGCAGGTAGCTTACCACCGGAAGCAAATCCCGCGCTTTCAGCCGCGTATTGCAGTTCGGGCAATGTGACGGCGGATTAAGCAAGGATTCCTTGGCCGGCACCCGCAGCGCTACTACGTTATAGAAGGAGCCTAGAACCAGGCCCAGTAATGTGATGTAACTTGCGATAAATATCGTCATGGCTGTCCTCTGTTAGCTTCTGGATTTTAAAAAAGGAATCGGGAAGTCCGATTCCTTGAAAGTCTAATTCATTTTATTTTTTTGATTTCTCAGATTTGAGAACATCGGCAACAACAAAAGTATGATCTACCGCTGCTGGGGCAGTCCCTCCTGATGGAGTACTACCAGTTGTACTTAGAGAAAGAGCTGTTAATGCGCCATCGGTAAAGGTAACTGTGCCTGCGGTAATTGTATGTTTATTGCTGGGCAACAACAGATTAGGCTCAAGATAATGACCTGCTATTAATTCTGCAACTGTAACATTAACTGCAGTACCAGTTGTCGTAGTGTCAGAGTCGAATGCTCCATTTAACTCGGAAGTAATATACATACGAGTTGCATCATAAACTTGACGAGCAGTAGCAACATCAGCATCCTCTTTTGTGTTATTAATTATTCCACCAATCATCGGAATTGCAATAACCGCAATAATCCCCAAAATAACAATAACCGCCAGCAACTCAATCAGCGTAAACCCCTTTTGATTTTCCTCTTTGCTTAATCTTCTTTTAATCGCTTGTGCTAACATTTGATTTCCCCCTCTAAGTGGTGTGTGATGATAAGACCTATATCCTTTATTTCAGTGAATCCAGCATCAGCTTTCTTGTGCTTACGGAAACAGCTCGTCCATCGTCGTCTAATCGCCAGCGTAAGTTCGTGGATCTTGCCCCGCCTCCCCGGCGTCACCCCTCTCAATATATACAAGGAACCAAGAGGTTCACATATTACCGTACAGACTGAACATAGGCAGCATAATGGCTGCTACAATGACACCTACAACAGCGGCTAGAAAAGCGATCAATAGTGGTTCAAGCAGCGATTTCAGACGGTCGACGGTATTCTCCACGTCCATCTCATAAAAATCAGCTACCTTAGACAACATCGTGTCGAGCGCCCCTGTCTCTTCGCCAATCGCTATCATCTGCGTAACTAGTGGCGGAAAGACCCAAGCTTTTTTTAGCGGCTCAGATAGTGGATTACCTTGTCTCAGCGAATCCCCTGCACTACGGATGAATTTCCCGATGACCTTATTTCCTGCTACCTCCTCAACAATCACCAAGGACTGTAGGATCGGTACAGAGCTGGCATAAAGAGAAGAAAAAGTACGCGTAAACTGAGCAATCGAGCCTTTTTGATTCAGCTTACCGAACACAGGTATCTTAAGCTTGGCATAATCCAGAGCGTAAGCACCCTTTTCCGTACGTTTTGTAATCTGAAAAGCTATCACTAGGAGAAGTACTCCGAGTATCCAGAAATACCATTGACCTTGAATGCTTTTGCTAAGTGCCAAGACCATCTGTGTAATTGCCGGAAGCTCGGCATCCATCGATTCAAACATCGTTACAAACTGTGGCACAATCGCCCAAAGTAGATAGATAACCGCGGCAATCGCCATAACCCCTACGGTAATCGGGTACGTAAGCGCTGATTTTATCTTCTCTGTCGTGGTGTGCTGTTTCTCAAAAAACATAGCCAACCTGTCCAACGTCCCCTCAATATCACCGGATTCCTCACCGGCACGGATCATGCTGACAAATAGCTGCGGGAAGATTTTTTTATGATCCTGAACGGCTTGTGAGAACGATATCCCGCGCATCAGGCTGGAATTAACATCTACTAACGCTTTGCGCAGTGGCTTACTCTCGGTCTGCTCTGCCAAAATACGCGTTGCATCCACAATCGATACCCCCGCCCGCATAAGCGTGGCAAATTGTCTGCAATAAATGATGAAATGAAGCGGCTTAACGGGATTACCAATATAAATGTCCATCGATAAAATTGTGGTTTTGCGTTCAATCAGTGAAAATACCGTAAGTCCCCGCTTGCGTAGCTCCTCCATCGCCGTAGGTTTATCGGTTGCCGTTAGTTTCCCTTTGATAGATTTGCCTGCGGATGTCTTCACCTGATATTCAAAAAGAGGCATCAGCTGCTCACCTCCGCCATAAACGCCTTAGCTGCTGTTGGATCAATAAGCCCCTGCGATAAATAGTCACGGATGCTCATGTCCAAGGTGTGCATGCCTTGTGAGCGTCCCGTTTGCATCACATTTTTGATCTGATGTGTTTTTTCGGTACGAATAAGATTGGCTACGGCTGGTGTATTGATCAAAATTTCCGTAGCGCATAAACGCCCCCGACCTCCAGCCCTTGGGAACAACCGCTGACTGACTACTGCCAGCAGCACTGATGCTAGTTGTGAACGAATCTGTCCCTGCTGATGGCCCGGAAAAGCGTCGATAATTCGGTCAATCGTCTGTGGTGCGTCTGTTGTGTGTAAAGTTGCCATCACAAGATGACCTGTCTCTGCGGCCGTAACCGCTGCTGAAATGGTCTCCAAATCCCGCATCTCACCAACGAGAATGACATCCGGATCCTGACGTAAGGCAGCACGCAATCCATTAGCAAAACTAGCCGTATCACTTCCCACTTCACGTTGATCTACTAGACAGGTTCCATGGTTATGTAGAAATTCTATCGGATCTTCCAACGTCACTATATGCTTGCTCTCCGTCTGGTTAATATAATTCAGCATAGCTGCAAGCGTAGAAGATTTGCCGCTGCCTGTGGGTCCTGTAACCAAAATTAGACCTTGTGGCTTAAGCGACAAAGTAGTTAAAATCGAAGGCATCGACAGCTGTTCCAGACTCGGAATCTCTGCAGGAATGGCCCGGGCGGCGATACTAACCTCGCCCCGCTGACGATAAACGTTCACCCGGAATCTTACCCCACCATCAAGCGGATATGAAAAATCCAATTCGCCCGCATTCCGAAATGCTTCAATTCGTTCACTACCAAGTAGCATTTTGGCCATATCTGCCGCTTCTTCAGCAACCACGGACTCACCCTCAAGCGAGTGCAGCTTTCCATCCATCCGAATAACCGGCGGTGATCCTACGGAAATATGTAAGTCAGAAGCTTTGGAGGAGTAAGCCGTTTGTAATAGTTGTCTAATATCCCGCGTATACGTTGGCATTAGCCGCTCCCCCTAAGTTAGAATGCTAAATCGCTGTTAAACTCTAATGTGAGACCGTCTCGCGCATGACTTCTTGAAGCGTTGTAATTCCTTGACTGACCTTGAGCAGTCCGTCATCCATCAGTTGAACAAGCCCACGCGCTTTACCTGCTGCACGCAGTTCTTCTACTGAGGCAGTGTTTGTAATGAGCTGCCGTAAGTGATCATCAATACTGAGTACTTCATGAATCGCTATTCGTCCACGATAGCCAGAATTGTTACAGCTACCACAGCCGCGTCCACGCTGTAATGCTTCCACAGGTAGTCCTAAGCTACGTAGCATAATTGCTTCCTGTTCAGATGGTTTGTAGGTTTCTTTGCAGTCAGTGCAGATTTTGCGCACCAGCCGCTGTGCTACCACACCAATCAGCGAAGAAGCGATCAAATAAGGTTCTACCCCCATATCCCGCAATCGGGAGACGGAGCTAATCGCATCGTTTGTATGTAAAGTAGACAACACTAGATGACCCGTTAATGAGGCGCGAACAGCAATTTCAGCAGTTTCCGCATCCCGTATTTCACCGACCATTACGATATTCGGATCTTGTCGAAGAATCGAACGCAGCCCAGCTGCAAAGGTTAGTCCAATAGCCGAGTTTACGTGTACTTGATTTACTCCTTCAAGCTGGTATTCCACTGGATCTTCGACTGTGATAATATTTGCGCTTTCTACATTAAGTTGATTTAACGCTGAATATAAAGTTGTTGTTTTTCCGCTGCCTGTAGGTCCCGTGATCAGCAAAATCCCATAAGGACGAGCTATCATCTCCTTAAAAGCTTCTGCATTCCCCTCACTGAATCCCAAAGCATCTACGGATTTGACCCCTGTGCTTAAATCTAGCAGCCGCAACACAATCTTCTCTCCGTGCATCGTTGGTAATGAAGACACACGAATATCTACCATTTTGTAATCGAACTGCATTTTGATCCGCCCGTCCTGCGGCAAACGCCGTTCTGCGATATTCAGGCGGGCCATTATTTTCAGACGGGCGGTGATAAAGCCCTGCATCTGCTTAGGAATAATCCGCTCTGTCCGTAAGGTTCCGTCAATGCGGTAGCGGATGGTTAAATTATTTTCACCTGGGTCCATATGTATATCAGACGCCCGCAGGGCAACTGCCTGCTGAATCATCTGGTTGACTAAACGTACGATTGGGGAGTCCTCATCTGTAATCTCGGTCTCTTCTATTTCTTCCTGTGTCGGGAGTTCTACCAGCATCTGATTCATAGAATCGCGCATGCCATAGTGGCGCGCAATCGCCCGCTGCAGCTCATCTCTCGTAGAAATAGCGGGTTCGATCCGGAAGCCAGTACTCATACGTAAATCTTCTATCGCAAAATAATCCAGCGGGTCCGCCATCGCAACCATCAGCTTACCACCCTCTTTTAAGAATGGAAGCACCTGATATCGCTTAGCCATACTTTCAGGGATAATCTGCGTGATTGCGGGATCTACCTGGTATTTAAATAAACTGACATGCGGGATGCCGAGTTGAAATTCAAGCACTTCAATCAGCTGCTGCTCCGTGATATAACCTTGAGAGATTAGCAGATCGCCGAGCTTACGTTTACTCTTACGCTGTTCCGCGAGAGCCTCAAGCAACTGGTCCTGCGAAATAATATTATTTTCTACCAGCAAGTCGCCCAGTCTCTTTTTCGCGATAGCCAAGTCTATTCATCTCCGTATGCCGTTATTTATGCCGGCTGAAATAATGGATATTTTTTATAGAAATAGAAATCAAACTCCCAGCAAAATTCACTCAAAAACGAAAGATATAATTACCATAAATAGACCTTCCATAAATTTGTCAATTTTGAGTATTTTTCAATCTAACTAGGACTTTAGTTATAATTTAATAGGTATATTTCAATAGATTTATGTTGTCTATCAATGCTGAATGTCCTAGAATGTATATAACATAGATTGGATAATTTTACAACGACACGGAATGAAAAATGCTGTCGGAATCTAGCATATACGAGACGGAATACGACCATATCTGCCAATAGTTAACAATCAGGGAGAGATGACAATGAAACTTGCCAGTAACAAAAAAGTTTTTATTTTTACAGTAACTACCCTG
Organism: Paenibacillus sp. FSL P2-0121; assembly: GCF_037975345.1. Classification (NCBI taxonomy): domain Bacteria; kingdom Bacillati; phylum Bacillota; class Bacilli; order Caryophanales; family Paenibacillaceae; genus Paenibacillus; species Paenibacillus sp. FSL P2-0121. The sequence goes on from NZ_CP150245.1 coordinate 6,470,863, forward strand.
CTTCTCCTTCTGCTTGTTATGCCAATCAAAAATCACTTTATGAATGTCGATGCCAGTTCTAATGAATACCAAATTCGTATGCTGGAGGTTACAGAGAGTGGGGTTAGTGAGCTTGCGTCTCTAAAAACGGGAATATCTAACCTTACCATCGACACGATGAGTATGAAGCGCTTTGTGGCGCTGCGGGATGATCTGGACGGGAGATATGATGCGGTATATATCGGGAAGGGGACTTACAATCCTGCACAGGTAAGTAATCAACAACCCGCCTCGGAGGAAAATAGAGCTAAGGCCCTTAATACCAAAAGTATGAAGAATGACATTACTCATCTGAAGGCTGATCAAATTACGAAGGAATTTATCAACAAGGGATTATATGTTTTTTTTCATAGCCAGCCCTTTAAAGACAAAGATGCAAAACCTCAAACTGAGCAAGGTATACTGTACAGCTCTTTTAACAGTTATCGTCTTTCCACCTCCAACCCAAATGTTAAGTTTGTAGATGACAGTGAACTGGCGGATATTTTTGCCGATTTAAAAAAACAAGACTCCAAATACATAAGCGACTTGAAGAAACGCCCTCGTCTACAAATTACGAATAGAATTCCCAACTATGACCCTAATGCAACTAACAGCAAAATCTATGTTCCTGGGGAGAAGCTTTCTTTTAATTTCAATGTCAACACACCCTCTACACAAAATAGTGCTCCACTCTCAGTCAAACTGTACGTTGGTCTTGATAAATCCATCAAAATGGGAGAAGAACAGGTCGTTGCTGAAACTGAGATTAGTACGTCCAGCGGAACTATTGAATACACTCTGCCAAAAACATACTCTGGGTTGCTCTACTGGAAGCTAGAAGTTAATGATTATCACAGTAGACAATTAAAAGACTTCGACAGCGGTGTAATTCGTTACCGTGGCGAGAAAACCATAGTAAATATTCTTCAGATTATGCCTGACACTCTAACGGAAAGCAGCCTCCTAGACACTAGTAATATGAATCCAAATTTTCTCGATACATCTGACTATAAGCTCGATATAAAAATCAAAACGATGACTGAATTTAAAAAATATGTTGATGACAGCTATGCTGCAACACATAGTTACGGATTAAATGGCACCTATGACATGCTCATCTTTGGATTTGTAGACGAATACTACAAAAAATCTAATTTAAACACTAATGCGATTAACGCTATTACACAATTTACTGGTACTTTCAAGCAAAGCGCCTTGTTCACTCACGATACCATCATTAATTTAGATGCAAATAAAAAGAACTGGATCAATAATTTCATGGGGATTACTGGTCAGGTGAATCCTGAGACCAACTTAGGCCATAATGCCATCAATCTTTCCACCAAGGTTAAGCCGGTGAATGACGGGCTTTTGATGCAATATCCTTTTTATCTAAGCAAGAGGGACGACAGCAACCAGCAAATCGATATTTCCACACCACAAATTGCACCAACACATAACCAGTACTTCACACTTAATCTGGAAGATCCTGAAGTAGTATCTTGGTATAACATTCAAAGTGAAGCATCAGGTACGAGGATAAAACCAAATGGAGAATATAATCAATACCAACGTGATACCGAGGATAGCTGGAATCAATATTACACATATTCCAAAGGAAATATTACCTACTCAGGTACAGGTCACTTTTTTGGAGTAAGTGATATTCCAGCCAATCTAAAGAAATTCCCTGTCTGGGAACAACAATTGTTCGTTAATACTATGTATCGTGCTTTTATTGGTGCCAATCATGCTCCAGAGATTACCGTGCATACGCCGGCTAATGATTCATCGATTCCGTCTTATCAAAAAACTCTCCTTGTCGACTATACAGTAACTGATCTGGACTTTAACGATCGTGATCTAACAACTGAAGTCCGTTTCAAATCAGGGAACACATACTTTCCTATGAATGAAATAAGCAAGATGGACATCAAGTCCGGTCAAAATATATATAGAACAGTTGACAATCCGCTTCCTAACGGAGGTCTACTCGACATCGAAATTAAAGCTTGGGATCAAAATGGGGCGCTCTCAATTAAAACGCTCAGAGTAAATGTCCTGCCGTCGAACACCAATTTGAGTGTAACACGATCTCTCTCTCAGAATGTTGTGAACGGCAAAATAGAAAAGGGAGAACCGGTCACTCTTAGTTATTCCATCACCCCAAAATCTGTACCGTTTGATAAAGTCGGCACGGTCAACCAGACCTCTAACACACAATTAATATCGGATATTGTATTTACCGAGAATCTCCCACCTAACCTGGAGATTTCAGGAGAATTACCAGCCGGTACGATAGTCACTGGAAATGCAACCAGTGGGTTTAGATTGACACGCAATCTAAATAACATAACCTATTCATTGAAAACGGTGAACGGCGCCCAAATCTATAAACCAGACTCTGAACAGCCTATAACGTTCCAAATCACAGTTAAACCGACCGAGACCCAAACCTATATTTTAAATGATTCCAAACTTAGTTATGTCGATATTCATGCCACATTGCCACCTCTGGGAATCTTAGGTAAATACAACGCATTTATCCTTCATGCCACTTCACTTCGTGGAGGCACTATCAAGGGACCACTGGCTTCCGGGGGAACAGTCAACTTCAACAACGCGGGTATTACAGTAAATGAACAATTTAAAGACCAAGTGCCATATGGTATTGTCACGGGCGGAGATGTTTCCCTTCCTGAAGGAACAGTTTACGGAAACCTAATGGTTAAAGGCACCGTTAAAGACCAACGTCCTGGTTCTATCCAAAATGGTACCATCAATTACGGAGAACTTCTCGATTTCAACAAGCAAGAGAGTTATCTCCTTGGACTCTCTGATGCTATTGCCAAGTTGCCTTCCAATGCCACGGCGACTCATGAATACGGAAAACTTACGGTCACAGGTAACTCAGATATCAATATTGTTAATATTTCTAGTTCAGCGTTAAATACGCTTAACAGTTCCGAGCTTAAGGTTCCGCAAGGATCAACGGTAATTGTTAATGTACAACAAGACAGTAACAGTGAACCATTTTTACATTTCCCACTGGGGAGCGACGGTAGCCGTGTGCTATACAACTTCCCTAACGCCAAGCCTTTGCTAATTTCCCAAGCCAACGTATACGGAACCATTCTGGCACCACGATCTACTATAAACTTTGATGGAGGACAGGTGTATGGAACAATCATTGGAGCTTCAATGAATATGAGTAGTGCCACTTTATACCATTTCCCTTTTACCGGTAGCCTACCAGCGGAAATCTATCCGCTACCTGTTCCAATCCCAACAGATCCTTCATCGACTAATTTAGCGCGGACTACGGTTTCGTTTGAGACTTTAACTTTTACAGCCGAATATAAAATTAAAACCCTGCAATTGGATGACAAAGCTATTTATGTAGGAGATAAGATTCGACTAATTCCAATAGTTACGCCTTCTGATTTAAGTAATTCTGCATTCCTCTGGACAACTAGTAATGCTTCAGTTGTACAAATAGACTCCAGCAGTGGCGATATTATCGGGTTGGCCAAAGGAACAGCACAAGTCACTGTTAAGGCTCTTGATGGTAGCGAAGTTACTGGTACTGCATTCATAACTGTAGAAGAACGTAATTCTCGTTCTCTATCAATTAAAGGATATGAAACAGCGAGAATCTATGAATCCATTACGTTAAGTGCCTCGTACGTCCAAGACAGTAAAGAACCTGAGACCAACATAACCTATATCTGGTCCGTTAAAAACATTACCTCTGGGGCAAGCACTGCTGTAATTAATACCAATCCAGAGTATCCCGGTGATGATACCGAAAAGATTTTCAGTGCGACGCAGTCAGGAACTTACCTAGTAAGTCTTACTGTAAATTCAAGTAACCCGGTTCCAATTACCCAAGATAAAACCATAACAGTTACTAACCCACTAACCTCATTGTCGATTACAGGTCCAACAACGGTATTGATAGGAGGACAAATCGACCTAAGCGCAAGTAGAAATCCTACGGATGCTGATCCAGCAACGCTAAGATGGAGATTCGTGAAATCAACGGATAAAAATATTACGGATGACACTATTACGAATGATCATATTGCTACTCTTACGCCTTCTAGTGATGGCTCGACCGCTAAATTGACGGCTGGTGATACCGCTAAAGAAGGACTGCTGATTGAGGTTTCATTCAAAGATATGACTTCAACACACGAGGTTAACATCGTTGATGCTTTGAAAGGGTTACGATTTAAAGAACAGTCCATTACTATTGAAGTGGGCCATACTTTCCCGTTAACCAATATTTTATGGGCATTCCCTACCTCCATCTCGATCGAGCAAATCAAAGGTAACTTAAGTTGGGTAAGCGACAATTCTGGAATCGCCAGTGTCGATAATGGAACCAATATTGATAGCAGAGGAATTGTTACAGGTGTCAAAAAGGGATCAACCACCATTACAGTTACTTATACCGGAAGCACAGGCACAACAGCAGAAGCAGATATTACAGTTAAGGTTGTAGCACCCCAGAATGACGATCGTTACTAATCTTTACATTTAAAAATAAGAAACTTCCAACGAAAAAAAGGGTATCCCTAAGCACTCGCTTAAGGATACCCTTTTCAATTGGTCTCAATGACTCACAAGCTCCAGAGGGCCTACAGTTACATTCACCTGCTGCACACGCGGGAGGCTAGACTGCTGATGAGTAAAAACATCCTGATTATATTGAATCTGAAAACGGTGACCCAAATTATATCGATCCGCATCCTGATTTTCAAAATTAAAGCCGAGAGCCGGATCTAAGGGCTCAGTTACTCCTCCTAGTACTGCGTTTACTGTAAGATTCCCTTTGGCAAAGAAGCCACCATTTAACCAAAAGATTGACCCCACTCCGTACAAATCAGCGTCACTATCCGTGTAAAAAAAAGCTTTCATATAAAATGAATCCTGCTCAACTTTTTTCTTAGGTGGATTAGTAAAAGTATCAATTCGGTTAATGAGCACATCTCCTTGAGATATGAGGACTAACTCCTTACTACTTAAACCTTGGATCACGGCGTCCTCGACTTTCGTTTCTCCTAAAACAAACATAGTAGAGTTGAATTTCACCTGTCCTTTAATAGTAACATTACCTGTAACTAGAATATTAGCTTGAATCTCCAAAAATTTAGTTATATCTGGACTATAGTTATTTACCTCCAGATCACCATTAACAATAAACCATTTGGGCTTATTAGAAGGATTACCTGTTTTGGCTTCATCACTAAACTTTAACTGTTTGTAATCAATTCCATCGATAAGCAGATTACTGTTATAAACAGTAGAATTATTCAAATCCTTATCCAACAAGGAATTCTGATATATGCTCAATTGTTCTAAGTATTGGCTGTACTCTAGTTCGTACTTATCCTTTTCTTCTTTTGTCGGATTATCTTCAAGTACTGGCTCAGTGTAGGGTGGATTCTCATCGGGTAGTCTATCTAATGTTGTTGTGCTTAAATAATTCCCCAGTTGATTATCCTTAATAGCTTGTTCAAGTTCAGACCTTTTCCCGGTCACCCCTGTCGCTTCCTCCACTTTATCAAGAAACGATTCCAGCACATTAATCTGCACGAACTTTTTTTGCGGTTTGATAAACACCTGCTCTTTATTAACTCCCAGTATGTTAGGAAGAATAATTGAGGCATTGTTTTTATTTACTGCTGCGTTAATAATTCCATTTCCGGAATATTTAATACTTTCAAGTGATTGCACATGCACCTCAGGAAGAGGTTCCGTAGATGCTGGACTGGCAGAGTCTTTTAGTAATTCTACTTTAGGATATTGAGTCTTTTCTTTAAGATCTTTCACTTTCTTATACGTATAAACAGCCGTATCGCTGATGTTTAGTTCTTCACCCGCATATATATTGCCATGGAGACCAGGTGCTCCGTTTAATGTTAATACTTTTTCCGATCCAAAAGCATATTTAAGAAAATCAGGATAGGTATCAATGACAATCTTTTGTCTCAGCTGTCTGATGACGCCATTAACTGTGGCTTGTGCTTCAATATCTACATAATATTTTTGCTTATCCTGCTTCTCATAAGTGATACTTTTGATCGTACCGCCAGCTCCAGATAATCCCGTACTTACGCCATTGTTAACGCCGACAACTTTGGTGGTCACCTCACTAACAATACTTTTAATCTCATCTTCCATATGATCAGGGTCAATATCCGTACGCCCGTCCAACTTCGTCTGTATGTATGCCGCTGCTTCATCGAGCCCCTTTTGAGCCAGATGCAGGCTCTGCACGTCGTTTTCCCTTGTCTCCGTTCGTTGTGCGCCACCCATCGTTGCCCCGAGTACAGCTACTCCGAGTATAGTAAGTAGAAGAGCAACAAACATAACTAATACTAGAGCTGAGCCTCTTTCATTATTCTTCATCCCTCCTGCTCCTCCTAGAATCCGAATTTACTTTTCAACTCCAATGGGTAATCCCTTCCGTCGTAGCTCTGAACTAGCGATAAATTTATAGATATCAAGCCGCTATCACAAGGGATGCTATTCTGACACTCTAAAGTTATAGCAGAACCCTGTTCTAATTTAGATATCGTCTCAGTTCTTGCATCTACTGGTGGATCGACTACATCAGGATTTGCTATTGTAAGAGCACCATTAACAATACGAATCTGAGACTTAGTTCCATCCTGACGTTCTAACGTAATGTAGCTATCAATAATAGTCCCTGCATCATTTTTGAGAATAGTTGGAGTGACCTTCTCAGGAGCAAATGTATACAACTCCGTTATAATCGCCGACATTAACAAATCACCTTCGTCTCGTAATGAGTTTTCAATCGATATTTTATGATAGCTTCGTAAGCCCAGCATTGTTATCCCCGAAATAATTCCCGCTGCAACTGTAAACAACGATAGTGCCACAATTAGCTCCACTAAGGTAAAGCCGCCTTCTCTGCGAAGAAGATTAACGAATTTTCTCATCGGTAATATATCCCTCCACAACAGGTTCACTTTCAGGTCCGCCAGAAGAATCCGCTCTGCTGACTTTGACCAACACAGGTAACAAATATACTGCCATATTTTGTTTCTCCGGATCACTAGATTCCAAGCTTTGGTTATGTAGATCACGCTGATATTTAATATCTATCTGATAGTTCACACCATTTATTGCAGGATTCAAAACCTGGTTTAAGATTTCTGTATCCTGAACAAGCCCCTTGTAATCCTCACATTTCAGAGAATCATCCGTATCCTTTTGGCATTTCGCCGCCTCTATCGCATCATGATTCTGCTTTATAAAAAATTCCTTCATCGCCTCAAAATCCTGCTTCTCCACATAAAATAGCGCGTTACGCGCCAGATTGACCATAATCGTTTTGTTCTGGTTCGATTTAGAGTAACTCATGGCGTTAGTAAAGTAAGACGTAAGCACCAGAGAAACTATCGATAAAATTACAATAGCGGCCAGAACTTCGATTAACGTAAATCCTTTTTCCTGCTTTAGGCCCGGTTTCATCCTACTTTCCGCCTCTCGCCTATGAAAATACTTTTCGTATTTGCACGTTTTTCCTAAATTTTCTACTTCCATTATATTCTCTCATATCCAGCTACAGCAATCCTCAAAACCCTTATAATTCAGATATTTCTACAATATCTCTCACTTTAGGTCTATGCTATGATTTGGAAAGAGAGGAGATGAATGAAATGGCTTTAATAGAGTGCAAATTTTATTCTGAAGTACTAGGTTTGAATACCTCAATGACTGTAATTTTGCCGCAAAAAACAACTACACAAATCGGGATGAGTAATGTAACAAGAGGTGATCTTCACCCTACTTTGTATTTACTGCATGGCTTGTCTGACGATGATTCGATCTGGCTGCGCCGGACTTCCATAGAACGGTATGTAGCGGAGATGGGGATAGCTGTGGTAATGCCGAATGTGCACCGCAGTTTCTACACAGATATGGCGATGGGAGGCCGTTATTGGACCTTCATTAGTGAGGAGTTGCCGATGCTGGCGCGCTCATTTTTCCCGCTTTCTGATAAACGCGAGGAGAACTTTGTAGCCGGGTTGTCGATGGGTGGTTATGGAGCAATTAAGCTGGGACTGCGTAAACCCGAGTCTTTTGCAGCGGCAGCGAGTTTGTCTGGAGCACTTGATATGGCGCATAATTTCTTGAACGGGGAAGGTGCTACCACTAAAAGTAAAGAATACGAAATGATCTTCGGAAAAGAAGATACCGCCGGAACGCCGGAAGACCTTCTTTGGCTGCTTGAGGAAGTGAACCGCTCCACGGGACCAAAACCAGCGTTGTATCAATGCTGTGGCACAGAAGATTTCCTATATACCGATAACTTGAGATTCCGCGATGCCTGCCAGGCAACCTCACTTTCTTTAACCTATGAAGAAGGTCCGGGGACACATGAATGGGGATACTGGGATGCCAAAATCCGCGATGTGCTGGCATGGCTACCTTTAAAAAGTAACTAGCTGTACTTAATAGACAACAAAAAGATGCAGCCATAAGCTGCATCTTAATATCTGTTCTACTCAGATTACCCTCTTCGGAGGGTTCTTTTTAATTATAAGGACGCCGAAGGCAATTATGCTTGTTTGGTGATATTTTTAAATAATCCAGTCTGTTCTGTGATTCCTTTTTCAGCAGCAAATCTTTCAATACTCGATGCACCAAAGAATCCGTCTATGCCTTCTGTCCGTTCAATTACGTACGCCGCATCTTCCGGCTCTGCAATCGGTCCACCGTGACAAATCACCATAATATCTGGATTTACTGCTTTCCCTGCTTTAATAATCGCTTCGATTCTTTCTACACAATCATCCAATGTCAGAGCGGTCTTAGCTCCAATTGTACCTTTGGTAGTCAAGCCCATATGTGCCACCAAAATATCTGCGCCTGCTTCTGCCATGGCTTTTGCTTGCTCAGGATCGAATACATAAGGAGTGGTGAGCATATCCAATTCATGCGCAGCTCTAATCATATCTACTTCTAAACCATATCCCATGCCGGTCTCTTCTAGATTCTGTCTGAACACGCCATCGATCAAACCTACGGTTGGGAAGTTTTGCACGCCGCTAAAACCTTGTTCCTTAAGTTGTTTTAAATAAACTTCCATTACTCTAAAAGGGTCCGTTCCGCATACGCCTGCCAATACAGGGGTGTTTTTAACAACAGGCAATACTTCCGAGCCCATTTCGACTACAATTTGGTTGGCATCCCCATAAGATAATAACCCTGCCAGTGATCCACGGCCTGCCATTCTGTATCTTCCTGAATTATAAACAATCAGCATATCTGCTCCGCCAGCTTCGCTGCTTTTTGCAGTAATTCCAGTGCCGGCTCCCACGCCTAAAAGAATCTTTCCATTTGCCACTTCTTCTCTAAACTTCGCCATGATTTCAGTTCTTGTATTTTTGTTCATGTGTAACGCCTCCATTTAAATATTTATTTATCTTATAAAAGCCTTATTTGCTCATGAGATCTATTAGCTTCTGCGCTGCTGCTTCTGCAAACTCCATATCATTAATGGCACAATCCATTTCGATAACCTCGACAACATTTCTGTTTACACCATTTCTTAAGGTATCAAATAACATTTGATCTTCCTCTACCCCATAAAAAGCTTCCCCTGCAACATCAATGCCGGATATCCCTTTAAGCGGCAGCATTAACACCGTTTTCTCTTTGGCCATATTTAATTTCTCGACAAGCTTTTTGCCGATGGCTTCATTTTCTTCTACTGTTGTTCTCATCAGAGTAACTGTTGGATTGTGTTTATAAAACTTATGCCCAGCAAATTTCGCTGGTACCGTATCATAAGGACCAAAGTTGCACATATCAAGCGCGCCTACCGAGACAACCTGTGGAATATGATGTTTACCAGCAGCTTCTAACCGATGAGGTCCAGCATTCAGCACGCCGCCAATAATTTCGTCCGCCCATTCTGTTGTGGTCAGATCCAATACACCTTCAATAAAACCAGCCTCGATTAGCGCTTCCATGGACTGGCCACCTACCCCTGTTGCATGGAATACAAGCACTTCATAGCCTCTAGCTTCAAGATAGTTACGGGCTGCCGTCACACAGGGGGTTGTTACCCCAAACATCGTTGTAGCTACTAATGGTTTTTTCTCTATCACTTGTTTATTCTCAAATTTAAGCATACCGGCGATGGCGAAAGCTGCATTGGTAAAAATCTTTGTTGAAATAGAGTTTAGTCCGGCAACATCCACTACGGATGGCATCATGACAATATCACTAGTGCCTACATATGGAGCAGTATTTCCTGAAGCTACGGTCGAAACCATCACTTTAGGTACACCAATAGGTAATGCCCGCATACCCGGGGTTACAAGTGAAGTGCCTCCAGTGCCCCCAAAGGAGATAATTCCATCAAATTTGCCTTGCTTATATAATTCAGGTACTAATTTTTCCATACCTTTGGCTAATAATTCTGTTGCTAGTGCTCTATCTTTTTTGGCAACGAGCTCATCTATACTTACACCCGCGGCTGCTGCTACTTCTCTATTAGAGATATCCGGTGTAAAAGTGGGCTCAAACACACCCGTATGAATCGTAAACGTACCTAACTCCAAGCTTTCCAGTAAATTTTTAATGTAGAGATATTCTTCACCCTTGGTGTCAAAAGTTCCGGCAATAGCAATCGTCTTCATTTCTTCAACCTCCTCTTCAAATATCTACAACAAGAAATATAAGGATAATGTATAATGTGAAACTTATGCTTTCTTATATTTCAAAAAAAAGCATGATCAACTTATGAGTTAATCATACTTCTTTGATTTATGGATGAAAACGATTTTATGTCTTATGTTTTTGTGTTTATGTTAGATTTATATTGTTTTGGAGAGAACCCTTTATACTTCTTGAACATTTTGCTAAACTGCGCATAATCCTGGTATCCAACTAATGGCGCTAGCTCAGATAACTGGATAGGGTCTCTATGTAATATTTCCGCCGCCTTATCCATCCGAAATTGCACGAGATACGTTTGGAAGCTGCAGCCTACTTTTTTGGTGAACAAACTACTCAAATAACTTCGGGATACATGCGCCACCTTAGCTAAATCTGCAAATAAGATCTCATTCCTATAATTTTGAGCTACGTATTCTTTTACAAATTCAACATAATCATAGTGCTTTGTGATGCCGTCTAACATTTTGACCATAAAATCATCTTCATCCAGCGTCCCCGACACTTTAAAAGCTTTGGTTATATTTGTAATGGACTTCTCCGAGGGAATTCTTTCAAAAGCAGAGCCTCCGATATATCCCATCAAGTTTTGATTATTGCTGTACATATATTGCACATCAATTGGCGTTTTCACCGGACCACCGTAAACCAGCTTAATTAAATCTGGCTTTAGCTCATTGCATGTATTAAATATCTTGTCCGCTTTAACCTTGGCAGCTTCCAGAGAGAATACTTTCTTAGCGCCTAATAACCCGCCTTCTGTTAGACCTAGATGTGCACAAATAATATCCGCTCCAGCCTCAATCATCTGTGCTGCCTGGATTTCGTCAAATACAAAAGCAATGGTAAACAAACCCTTCTCATGGGCTATTCTTATGGCTTCTACTTCAAGTAGATAACCATTCCCCTCTTCTTCGAGCGCTTCTCCAAATTGACCATCTATTAAACCCACCGTGGGGTAATTATTAATGCCGGCAAAGCCTCTATTCTTTATTTCACTTATATAGGATTCCATATCTTTGGTCGGATCAGTTGCATTGAGGCCAAAAATAATAGGGATATCTCTGACCAACGGTATGATCTCTCTAGATGCAAAGTCCATCACCATATCATTGCTATTACAAAATGGTAAAATACCAGCGAGAGAGCTCCTCCCCATCTGGCGAAACTTACCCGAGTTTAACATCAGAATGAAATCAGCTCCACCTTGCTTCGCATACTTTGCCGTTATACCAGCACCGGTGGCTACTCCAATAATATGATTGCCTACTTTTAATTCCGATCTAAGCTCGTCTAGGGTTTGCTTTCTGTTCATATCTACGAACCCTCCTATCCTAACCTAAGGATAACCGTAAAGAACACTGCTAATCCAGTCATAGTTCGTTTAGATAATAAAAAAATCCCGCCTGATACCTATAAAGGTCTGAGGCGAGATTTGATATTGATACGGTTTACAATATAGCGTCTCCGTGTTGTACAACCCATTCATTAGCTTCGTGCAATGCCAGCTCTGCCCGTTCAATTGCAGCCTTCACCTGAACGGTGGCTGTGCCGCCATAAACGTTACGAGCGTTAACTACAGCTTCCGGTTGAAGAACAGCATAGATATTCTCGTCGAACAGCGGTGAGAATTGCTTGAACTCTTCCAGCGTCAAATCCAACAAGAATTTGCCTTCGTTGATGCAATAGAGCACTGTTTTTCCGATTACTTCATGCGCTTGGCGGAAAGGAAGACCCTTGCCTACCAAGAAGTCGGCGATATCCGTTGCATTCGAGAAATCCGTGTTCACAGCTTCACGCATACGACCTTTGTTCACCTTCATAGTGGAGATCATCGGCGCGAACAATTGCAGTGCACCAGTCAGCGTAGTAACCGTATCGAACATGCCTTCTTTGTCTTCCTGCATATCCTTGTTGTACGCCAGTGGCAATGATTTCAGCACCGTCAGCAAGCCAATCAGGTTGCCGTAAACGCGGCCTGTTTTGCCCCGTACCAGTTCTGGTACGTCAGGGTTCTTCTTCTGCGGCATAATGCTGCTGCCTGTGCAGAAAGCATCATCCAGTTCTACAAAGCTGAACTCTGTGCTGCTCCACAGGACCAGTTCCTCACTGAGTCTGGATAGATGTGTCATGATAAGGGAAGCATTCGCCAAGAACTCCACGATGAAATCGCGGTCGCTGACAGCATCCAGACTGTTCTCATACACACTGTCAAAACCCAGTTGTTCCGCTACAAAATGACGGTCAATCGGGAAGGTCGTTCCCGCAAGCGCTCCTGCTCCGAGTGGCAGCACGTTGATCCGTTTGTAGCTGTCCGTCAGACGTTCTGCATCGCGGCGGAACATCGATACGTAAGCCAGCAAGTGATGAGCAAACAGGATCGGCTGTGCCCGTTGCAAATGCGTATAACCAGGGATGATGGTCTCCACATTGTCTTTTGCTTGTTCGATCAAAGCTTCCTGCAGCTCATGCAGCAAACTAACTAGCTCAACTACACGGCCACGTAAATAAAGGTGCATGTCCGTCGCCACTTGATCGTTACGGCTACGTCCTGTGTGCAGCTTACCACCAACTGGACCGATTTCCTCGATCAGATGTTTTTCAATATTCATATGGATGTCTTCATCCGATACTGAGAAAACGACCTCTCCAGCATTAACCTTGTCCAGCACTTTGTTCAGACCTTGTTTGATTGTTTCCACGTCTTCTTGTGGAAGGATTCCGCATTTGCCCAGCATCGTGACATGTGCCAGACTGCCTTGCACATCCTCTTTGGCCAAAGCCTTATCAAAGCCAATGGAAGCCGTATATTCCTCAACCAGCTTGTTCGTTCCTTTAGTAAACCGTCCGCCCCAAAGCTTGCTCACCTATTGTTCCTCCTCTTGGACGCCAGAGGGCCGCTCCTATCCTGACGGGAGGAACGGCCTTCGGGGTTGCCCGTTTAAGTATATGTTATCGTACTATTTAGAAGCTCCATTTACACCTGTAGAAACTTTAAGGCGCAATGCGTTCAAGTGAATAAAACCAGTGGCATCCCCTTGATCATAAGCTTGTGTAGGATCAGCTTCCATCGTTGCAATCTCAGGATTGTACAGGCTGACTGGGCTCTTCACTCCAGCGCCGATGATGTTGCCTTTGTACAGTTTAAGACGAACAGTACCCGTTACATTTTGTTGGCTCTGTGTTACAAGAGCTTGCAGTGCGATACGCTCTGGAGCGAACCAGAAACCGTTATACACCAAAGTGCTGTAACGAGTGATCAGGCTGTCACGCAGGTTCATCACTTCACGGTCCATCGTGATGGATTCCATTTTGCGATGAGCGACGAACAGGATTGTTCCACCTGGAGTCTCATACACGCCGCGGCTCTTCATGCCGACAAAGCGGTTCTCAACCATATCCACACGCCCAATACCGTGTTTACCACCTAGCTCATTCAGTGTCTCCATAACTTGAAGTGGGGATAAGGATTCACCATTCAGGGCTACACAGTCTCCCTTAACGAATTCGAGCTCCAAATATTCCGCTTCATCCGGAGCATCCTCAGGAGCGTTGCTCAGCAGGAACATTCCTTTGTTCTCTGGTGCACTTGGATCGAACCAAGGATCTTCCAGTACGCCGCTCTCATAGCTGATGTGCAGCAGGTTACGGTCCATCGAATACGGCTTCGCCGCAGAGGCTTGTACCGGAATATCATTAGCTTCCGCATAAGCGATCATTTCCGCACGACCTGGGAATTGATTGCGGAACTCTTCTAGACGCCAAGGTGCAATCACCTTAATGTTCGGAGCCAATGCAGCTACGCCAAGCTCGAAACGGACTTGGTCGTTCCCTTTTCCTGTCGCGCCGTGCGCGATAGCCGTTGCGCCTTCAGCGATGGCGATATCTACCATGCGCTTAGCAATCAATGGACGAGCAATACTAGTTCCGAGCAAGTATTGGCCTTCATAAAGGGCGCCAGATTGGAACATCGGGTAGATGAAATCGCTAGCGAACTCATCGCGCAGGTCGTCAATGTATACTTTCGATGCGCCAGTAGCGAGTGCTTTTTCCTCCAAACCGTCGAGCTCTTCCTTTTGGCCGATATCAGCAGTGAAGGCAATGATCTCCGCGTCATAAGTTTCTTTAAGCCATTTTAAAATAACAGATGTATCCAATCCGCCGGAATAGGCGAGTACAATTTTTTCTTTAGCCATGGTGTGGCAACTTCCTTTCGTGTGGGCTATATAAATTAAAATAAACGTGCCTTTGCCAGCACTCTGACGATAAATCGCAATTACACTGAATATTTGGACTTCCGGTCGCTGTTATCATCAGATTTCTTTTATTTCAAACCGCATTGTGCGGATAAAATCTGATGATAAAGGCGAACGCTACGCTCCTACAGTTCCAAAAATTCCGCTCCATTACTCCATCGTCCAAAGTCTAACTTCGCCCAACATTAATTCAATTTATATAGTAATTTATATTTTATTTTATATTTTTTAAATTCCTTAACTCATCAACGCAGCCATTAAAGCTTTTTGCGCATGCAGGCGGTTCTCAGCCTGATCAAAGATCACCGAGTTAGGGCCGTCAATCACGCCTGTGCTGACCTCTTCCTCACGGTGGGCTGGCAGACAGTGCAGGAAGAGATAATCGCTCTTAGCGCCTTTTACAAGCTCCTCATTGACCTGATAGTCCTTGAATGCCGCTTCACGTGCCTTTTGCTCCTCCTCGAAGCCCATACTCGCCCATACGTCTGTATAGATGACGTCAGCGTCTTGTACAGCTTCTTGCGGGCTGCGAGTGACCACAATCTTCGCTCCGGTTTCTTTAGCGATCTCACGAGCTTCTGCGACAACCGCTGCATCTGGCTCATAACCTTCCGGTCCGGCGATAGATACGTCCACGCCCAGCTTAGCTCCGCCAATCATTAAGGAATGCGCCATATTGTTGCCATCGCCGATGTAAGCCAGCTTCAGGCCCTTGAGCTTTCCTTTGTGCTCATAAATCGTTTGATAATCGGCCAGCACTTGGCAAGGATGTGCCAGGTCACTAAGACCGTTGATTACGGGAATAGAAGCATAACGAGCGAGATCTTCAACCTTGTCATGACCGAAGGTACGGATCATAATTCCATCGAGATAACGCGACATTACTTGCGCTGTATCTCCAACAGTTTCTCCGCGTCCAAGCTGGATATCATTTTTGCTCAAGAAAAGGGCATGCCCTCCCAGCTGATACATTCCAACTTCAAACGACACACGTGTACGTGTAGAGGATTTTTCAAAAATAAGTCCAATCGTCTTTCCCTTCAGCGGCTGAAATTCTTCGCCATTTTTCTGCTTCTTCTTCAGCTCAATCGCCGAATCAATCAGATACGTAATTTCCTCCGGGCTGTAGTCGTTCAGCTCCAGTAAATCACGGCCTTTCAGTTGCTGCGCAATGTTGTGCTTGTTACTCTGTACGCCCTGACTCATGAGCTTACCTCCCCGTTTGCTTGTTTAGCATAAGTATGAATGAGTTCGCATAGGATGTCCACCGCTTGGTCGATCTCCTCTTTGCTTACATATAGATTAGGCAGCAGACGAAGGACATTAGGACCGGCTGTCACGAACAACAGGCCTTTCTTTTGTCCAGCCAGTACAATATCGCCCACTGGGGATTGACATTCAATCCCGATCAACAGCCCTTTACCACGGATATCCTTCACAAAAGAACAGTCCGCCAGCTTCTCTTTCAAAAGATCTGTCAGGTACTTACCCATATCTTCGGCACGCTGTGGAAGCTCATCTTCCAGCATCGTCTCAATCGTCGCTGCCATAACAGCTGTTGCTAGCGGTGTTCCCCCGAAGGTGGACGCATGGCTGCCCGCTGAGAAGGCTTCACGCAAATACCCTTTGCCAAGCATTAAACCTGCCGGGAACCCGCTAGCTATCCCCTTAGCCAAGGTGAAAATATCCGGTTCAATTCCATAATGCTGATGAGCGAACAGCTTGCCTGTACGTCCCATACCTGTCTGTACCTCATCTACAATCAGAAGCAATCCGTGTTTCTTACACAAGGCCACTACAGCGTTCAAGAACTCAGGTTCTACCTCAAGCACGCCACCCTCTGCAAGCATCATCTCCAGCATGATAGCAGCTGTATGATCTCCGATAGCAGCTTCTAACGCTGGGAGATTATGCAAGGGTACGGTCTTGAAACCTGCTGGAAGTGGCAGGAACCCTTCTTTCACCTTTTGCTGGCCTGTAGCTGTTAGTGTGGCCAGTGTACGTCCATGGAAGGATTGTTCGAATGTGATAACCTCATAACGGTCGACACCCTTAATCTTCTGATGGTAACGGCGGGCCAGCTTAATAGCAGCCTCATTCGCTTCTGCCCCGCTATTGCAGAAAAACACTTGATCAGCGCAGCTATTCTCTGTCAGAAGGTTGGCAACTTTATCTTGTCCCGGAATATGGAACAGATTCGAGACATGCCAGAGCGTATCAATCTGATCCTTCAGCTTAGCGCCGACTTTTTCAGGAGCATGACCTAGACTGGTCACAGCCAATCCACTGGTGAAATCCAGATACTTATTGCCTTTATCATCCCATACCCAGGTGCCCTTGCCTTTAACTAAGCTGAGATCATATCTGGCGTAAGAAGGGAACACTGCACTCAGCTTGCTTGTTGCAACATCCGGTGTACCTGATCCTACTGTATCGGTCTGCTGTGCCCCTGCTTGCGAATCCAACTCCGCTTGTGTAAGCTTGCTCATTCTAAGTCACTCTCCCATCGGCTGCTCCTGTGAACAGGCTGCGCCTCTAATTTGTATTCATCTATGATTCTACGAACGAATAATACGTGTACCTATCGCTTCACCTTGCAGGACTCGACTAAGCACCCGCGGTTCTTTTCCATCCACAATGATAACCTCTGATACGCTGCCCTGAATGCAATCGATAGCTGCCCGCACTTTGGGGATCATGCCACCGTAGATTTCCCCACTTTCGATCAAGGCTTCGATTTCCTGTACAGTAACGGAGGGAAGCGCAATCTTTTCACCTTCCACTGTACTCATGATGCCTGGAACATCTGTGACGACAATCATTTTGGGAGACTCCACATAGGAAGCAACTGCCCCTGCTGCCGTATCTGCGTTAATATTGTAGCGCTGACCTGCTGCATCTACTCCGATAGGTGCAATGACAGGAATATAACCCATCCCAACAATACCAGTTATGATCTCAGCCTTAACTTCCGTTACTTCTCCTACCAAACCTACTTCGGCGCTGTTCGCCACTGGTTTAGCAATAATCATATTGCCATCGATGCCCGAAAGCCCCAGAGCTAGACCACCGCTCCCTTGAATTCGCCGGACAATCGCCTTGTTTATACTTCCTGCCAGCGTCATCTCTACAACATCTAGTACTTCCTCGGTGGTTACTCGCAGGCCATTCACAAAGCTGCTTTCAATGCCCAGTTTCGCTAGATTCTCGGAAATGGCTGGCCCTCCACCATGAACAATTACTGGCTGAATGCCCTCCTCCTGCAAATCTCGCAAATCCTCAAAAAAAGATTCAGGTAGAGCCGCAAGCGTACTGCCGCCGCATTTCATTACAAACAATCCACTACCATCTAAAGCATCTATAAGTTCAAGCTCGCTATTTAGCGTCATATAATCGATATCCTTCCCTTATGGGCTTAACACGCCATAAATCAAGTGCGATATGCGGCGTTAATACGCACATAATCGTAAGTTAGGTCACAGCCCCAAGCCGTTGCTTTTCCGCTTCCATCATGCAGATCTACAGTGATCAGCACAGTTTCACTTTTTTGCAAATAGGCCAAAGCCTTTTCCTCGTCAAAAGCAACTGGCTTCGAGTGCAAAAGCACCTCAATATCCCCTAACGAAATGTTCACATGCTCCGGCGATACCGGAACACCCGCGCGTCCAACCGCAGCAATAATCCGTCCCCAGTTCGCATCCGCTCCAAAAATAGCAGATTTCACTAGACTAGAACCAACCACTGTTTTGGCAATCGCTGCCGCCGCCTCATCATGAACAGCACCATTCACTTGAACCTCAATCAGGTGAGTTGCACCTTCGCCATCACGAGCAATCGCTTTGGCAAGCGTCTGGCAGACATACGTGAATCCAGCAGCAAAAGCGTCCCAATCCGGATGCAGTCGTGTCAGCTTCT
The DNA here is from genome assembly GCF_037975345.1 of Paenibacillus sp. FSL P2-0121. NCBI lineage: Bacteria > Bacillati > Bacillota > Bacilli > Caryophanales > Paenibacillaceae > Paenibacillus > Paenibacillus sp. FSL P2-0121. Next base: position 6,489,780 of record NZ_CP150245.1, read on the forward strand.
CATTACCGGCAAGCCCACTCGCCATCGACACTAACATATCATTGGTGCTAGTATCTCCATCGACTGTAATCATATTAAAAGTAACATTCGTAGCTGAACTTAAAAGACTAAGTAAATCCTCCGCTGCAATATCAGCATCCGTGGTCATAAAGCCAAGCATGGTAGCCATGTTAGGATGGATCATCCCTGAGCCCTTTGCAGCTCCGGCAATTGTAACTTCTACACCGCCAACGAGCACCTTCACGGCGATCTCTTTTTTAACTAAATCAGTGGTAAGTATAGCTTGGCAGAATTCCTCCGCGCCAATAGCTCCTCCGTCCAGCTTCTCTGGTATTGCAGTAATTCCGCTACGTACGCAGTCCATCTTCAACAGTTCACCGATAACTCCAGTCGAAGCAACAGCCACATCATTAACGGCCACACCTAAATGCTGAGCCGCAGCAGCGCGCATCTCATAAGCATCTGCTTCACCTTGTTCGCCTGTGCAGGCATTGGCATTCCCGCTGTTCACGATAACCGCCTGCAATACTCCGTTCGAAAGGCTTTCCCGAGTCACTTTCAGCGGAGCCGCCTGAAAAACATTCGTCGTATACACGGCCGCAGCCGTTGCCGGAACTTCACACAGAATCACTCCGAGATCGTTGCGATCTGTTTTTTTTAATCCACAATGCAATCCTCCGGACTTAAAACCCTTAGGTGAAGTGATGCTTCCACCCTCCAAGGTGGTAAATAACTCAATCTCGCTCATATTATTTGTACCGCTGATCCTTATGGATACACAGGTGTGTAGCCGAGGCCAAGGGTTTCCTCCCATCCCATCATCAAATTAAGGTTCTGTATTGCCTGCCCTGCCGCACCTTTTACAACATTATCAATGACGGAGACTATGGTCACCCGCCCTGTACGAGCATCTGTTGCAAATCCGATATCACAATAATTAGAGCCGCTAACTTCTTTTGTCGCCGGAATCACACCTACATCACGCACCCGCACATATGGCCGGCCCGCATAATATTCGCGGTACAAATTCACAAAATCCTGCTCCGTATAATTGTCCGTCATCCCTGCATACATCGTACTCATAATTCCCCGGCTCATCGGCACGAGATGTGTGGTGAACGTTACCGTTACCTTTTCTCCAGCAACCTCTGTGAGTGTCTGCTCAATTTCTGGTATATGTTGATGCTTATTGATTTTATAAGCTTTAAAGTTCTCATTAATCTCTGCATAATGTACCATCAGGCTTGTTCCGCGTCCTGCTCCAGTAACTCCTGATTTCGCATCAATAATAATACTGTCGTGCTTAATCCAACCTGCCTGAATTGCAGGAATTAGTCCAAGAAGTGTAGCTGTAGGATAACAGCCTGGATTAGATATAAAATCAACCCCTGCCGCACGCTCTCCAAACACCTCGCAAAGTCCGTATACAGCCTGCTCTAGATATTCATCAGCCGGAGCGGGATGTTTATACCAGTGCTCATACTCTGCACCATCCTTCAATCGGAAATCACCGGACAGATCCACGACCTTAAGTCCAGCTTCCAGCAGCTGCGGCACCAGCTTTGCGCTCACACCCGACGGCGTTGCCGTAAATACCACATCCGCCCGCTCAGCCATTTGAGCCGGGTCAACGCCATCCAGCCTTCGATCAATGATGCCCGTCAAATGCGGAAAACCTTCCTCTATAGCATCCCCTGCGCTTGATGAGGAAATTACCGAAGTAATCTCTACCTTAGGATGACTTTGTAGCAGCCGAATCAGCTCTACGCCCCCATAACCCGTTGATCCAACAATCGCCGCTCTCAGCTTGCCCTCCACTGTCATCCCCACTTCCTGCTTATCATGAATTATAATAAATAATATAATGCATACCGTCTTAGAAATATGTATTATTATACGACTCAATTAATATAAATACAACACATAGTGTTAACTTTCTTTATTCCTAAATATAATTCTATTTACAAAAAAAGAGAAGCATAGCTTCTCCTTTAGGAGAAATTACACTTCTCTTTTAAAGCCTTCACCCAGCACCTCATGCGCCTCAGTGATAATCACAAAAGCACTAGTATCTACCGATTGAACAATCGCTTTTAATCTGGAAACCTCATTCTGACCTACTACAACCATTAGCACCGTACGCTCATCACCAGTATAACCGCCATGTGCATCCAGCTTCGTCAGACCCCGATCCAGATCATTCAAAATCGCCTCAGATATTTCTTCCGTCTTGTCCGAGATTATGTAAGCCACCTTTGTATAACGGAAGCCTACCTCTATCGCATTAATGGCCTTACCTGTAACAAACAGACCGATCAGTGCATACAGTGCTTGTTCCATACCGAGTATAAAAGCAGCCAGCACAATGACCGTCCCGTCCAGCAGCACTACAGAAATCGAGAAGCTGAGACCGGATATCTTTTGAATAATCTGCGCCAAAATAGTAAGTCCACCTGTCGAGCCCCGTCCGCGGAACACAAGACCTAACCCCACCCCCACACAGATACCGCCATAAATGGAGGCTAAGAGTGGATTGGTGGTAGGTGCAGGCAAATCTTTTGTCAACAAGATAAAGAGCGGCAACACAAAGCTCCCAAGCAGCGAGCGAACTCCGTATTGTTTACCCAAGAAGATTACCCCGAGTACAAACAACGGAATATTAAGCGCCCATTGCGTAAATGCCGGCTCAGCCCCAAACCAAGCTTCAGCCAATACCGACAGACCGGATACACCACCAGAAGCAATATGATTAGGCAGAAAAAAAAGATTAAACCCCAGCGCTGTAACTAGCGATCCGAGCAAAATTAACATCGTATCCACCACATGTCGGAGTGGCCCATTCAGAGGAATCAGTGGGGGTTTATTACGTGAATTGACTTTTTGCATTTCAAAGGCTCTCCTTAAAGTGTCATCTTGCTCTACGAAAGAAGAAACGGCCATCCCATCCTAATCCATGAATGGTATCCGTTTCCCCCGAAACTTTCTCTTTTATTCTGCCTCAATCTTGATCTGGCTACGCAGGTAACCATCAATGAATACATCAATATCTCCGTCCATCACAGAACCCACATTCCCCGTTTCCACGGAAGTACGGTGATCCTTAACCATGTTATACGGATGGAATACATAGGAACGGATCTGACTGCCCCAAGCAATATCGGATTGCTCGCCGCGAATCTCATCCAAATGCTGTTGCTGTTCTTGCAGTTTACGCTCATACAACTTGGAACGCAGCATCTTCATTGCTTGCTCGCGGTTTTTGATCTGTGAACGTTCGTTCTGACAGGTTACCACCACACCCGTAGGTAAGTGGGTAATCCGCACCGCAGAGTCTGTGGTATTAATATGCTGTCCACCCGCGCCGCTCGCCCGATACGTATCGATCTTCAAATCCTCAGTACGAATTTCAACTTCTACATCATCGGCAATTTCCGGAACGACATCACAGGATACAAAAGAGGTATGCCGTCTGCCCGAAGAGTCAAACGGAGAAATCCGTACTAGCCGATGTACACCTTTTTCAGCTTTCAGATATCCGTAGGCGTTGAAGCCTTTAATAAGTAATGTGACACTCTTGATTCCCGCTTCATCACCCGGTAAGTAGTCCAGCACCTCAACCTTGAATCCACGTTTTTCAGCCCAACGGGTATACATCCGCAGCAGCATCTGGCCCCAGTCTTGGGATTCCGTACCGCCCGCACCCGGATGGAGCTCAAGAATAGCATTCAGCTTGTCATACGGCTGGTTAAGTAGCAATTGCAGCTCGAATTCATCCACTTTACTGCCTAAACTGCTGATCGTCTCCCCAATCTCTGCCGCAAGACCTTCATCGCCCTCTTCATCCGCAAGCTCCGCCATCATCGCAGCATCGTCGTATTCTTGTTGCAGCTTCTCGTATTGATCCACGGACGATTTCACGGCATTCATCTCGCCGATCACGCTCTGTGCCTGCTCTGGATTATCCCAGAAGCCTGGAGCAGCCATTTTTTCTTCAAAGTTCGAGATCATCTCTTGCTTAAGATCTAAGTCAAAGAGACCCCCTAAGGTCAGTTAGTTTCTTGCCTATTTCACGCAGATCCTGCTTTACATTAGCTTCAATCATATGGTCACTTCACCTTTCAAAATAGGTTGTTACGGTCTTCACTATTGGAAAGTTAGTAATGAGTGAATGTTCAGCCATTCCGAGAAGGATTGGACTTCCGATCGCTGTTGTTTCCAGATTCCTTGAATTGATAACCGCATAGGTGTTGGAATCCCGAAACAAAGGCGAACACTCCGTTTCTCCAGTTCCAAACCTTCTCTCCATTCCACATTCACTCAAGTGCTAAATATCCAAAAAAGCGACTGGGCCGTAAACGGGGGATACCCCCGGGCCCAGCCGCTCTTTATGGTTAGTATACCCATAGAGATCAGGGCTAAAGACTTACATCTTCAACACCTGAATATGAGCGCTACTAAACGTTTGTCTTATGCGTTTTGACCGTGGCAGTTCTTGTACTTCTTGCCGCTTCCGCAAGGGCAAAGATCATTACGACCAGCTGCCGCCTCAACATGTACCGGACGTTTCTCAGCAGGTTCGCTGTTAGTGGAAATTTTATTTTCCTCTACAACGGATTGACGCTCCTGATTTGTCTCGATGTGAGCCTTCATAATATAAGTAGCTACTTCTTCTTGAATCGTAGCCGTCATAGTATTAAACATTTCGAATCCTTCGAATTGATACTCGCGAAGTGGATCTGTACCACCGTAAGCACGTAGGTGAATCCCTTGACGCAATTGATCCATCGCATCGATATGATCCATCCACTTGCTGTCCACGGAGCGCAGCACAATTACCTTCTCGAATTCACGTACCAATTCTGAACCCAGACGTTCTTCACGAGCAGCATATTTCTCAAGTACACGTTCGAAGATGTACTCAATGATCTCTTCTGCTTCCTTGCCCCACAGAATATCACGAGTCAAAGCACCTTCTTCAAGCAGCTTGCTGTTTACGTAATCAGCAACTTCTTGCAGCTCCCAGTTCTCAGGAATATCGTCACTGCAGTGTGCGTGAACAATACGTTCAATAACCGGCTTGATCATTTCAAGTACGATATCTTTGATATTTTCAGACTCCTGAATCTCACGGCGTTGTTTATAAATAATTTCACGCTGTTGATTCATCACGTCATCATATTGCAATACGACTTTACGAATATCAAAGTTATTACCTTCAACACGTTTCTGAGCAGATTCCACAGCACGCGTAATCATGCGGCTCTCAATCGGCTGATCTTCCTCAAACCCAAGGCGATCCATCATACTCAAAACGTTGTCAGCGCCGAAACGCTTCATCAACTCATCCCCAAGGGACAAGTAGAATTGTGTAGAACCTGGGTCTCCTTGACGACCCGCACGACCACGCAGCTGGTTATCAATCCGGCGCGATTCATGACGCTCTGTACCAATGATATGCAGACCACCAAGATCTGTCACACCTTCGCCCAGAACGATGTCCGTACCACGACCAGCCATGTTGGTAGCAATCGTAACTGTACCTGGCTGACCTGCATGTGTAATGATTTCAGCTTCCGCAGCGTGATGTTTCGCGTTAAGCACTTGGTGTCTAACGCCTTTGCGCTTCAGCATTTCAGATACGAGCTCTGAATTCTCAATCGACACTGTACCCACAAGTACAGGTTGGTTCTTTTTGTGACGCTCTACAATTTCTGCCACAACAGCGTTGAACTTACCGTTCTCACTCTTGTAGACAACATCCGGCATATCTATGCGCTGATTCGGTTTATTCGTAGGGACTTGAAGAACTTCAAGACCATAAATCTTCTTGAACTCTTCTTCCTCAGTTTTAGCTGTACCTGTCATACCGCCCAATTTGCGATACATACGGAAATAGTTCTGGAAAGTAATCGTAGCAAGCGTCATGCTCTCATTCTGTACTTCGATTTCTTCCTTCGCTTCAATCGCTTGGTGCAAACCGTCACTATAACGACGGCCTGACATTAAACGTCCTGTAAATTCATCAACAATAACGACCTCACCCTCGTTAACAACGTAGTCTACGTCACGACGCATAATTACGTTTGCTTTCAGGGCTTGGACGATATGGTGATTCAAGGTTACATGACTGTGATCATACAAGTTCTCAATACCAAAAGCGCGTTCAGCAGTAGCTACACCTTTTTCAGTCAAGGCTACGGACTTCACTTTGATATCAACTGTGTAGTCTTCTTCAGCTTTAAGCTTTTTCACAAAACGGTCTGCTGCAAAGTACAATTCAGTAGACTTCTCAGCTTGTCCGGAAATGATAAGAGGTGTACGTGCTTCATCAATAAGAATGGAGTCCACTTCATCAATAATACAGAAATAAAGAGGGCGCTGAACCATTTGTTCTTTATAAAGCACCATGTTGTCACGCAAATAATCGAAACCAAATTCGTTGTTCGTGCCATACGTAATATCGCAGGCGTAAGCATCTTGTTTATCAGCATGGTCCATACCGCTTAGGTTAACCCCAACCGTCATGCCCAGGAAGTTATAGATTTGTGCCATTTGTGCGCTGTCGCGCTGAGCCAAATAGTCATTGACCGTTACTACGTGTACGCCTTTACCAAGCAAAGCATTTAAGTACACTGGCAATGTTCCTACTAGAGTCTTACCTTCACCAGTCTTCATCTCGGAGATTCGGCCTTCATGCAGGGCCATACCACCAATTAACTGTACATCAAAATGCCGCATGCCAAGCGTCCGTTTGGAAGCTTCACGTACGGTTGCAAACGCCTCAGGAAGAATTTCTTCCAAGGTTTCGCCTTTCTCAATACGGGCGCGGAACTCTTCCGTCTTAGCTTTTAAAGCTTCATCGGATAGTGCTACAAATTCCGGCTCCAATCCATTAATTACATCGACTGTCTTCATGAGACGTTTAACGTCACGATCGTTTGTGTCTCCGAATATTTTCTTTACAAGTCCTAGCATGGTTAACCCCTTTCATGCAACACAGATGGTGGAACCGAGCCCATCCTCACAAAATTGAAAGGGCCATTTATAAATTCGATTCCGCTGCTTCATAAATTGTAACAGTTTGTAAGAGATGCCGCAATACAAGGTGTAACAGCCACATTTTTCATATATACGCACAAGAGCCCTATTCGCTATAAGCGAATAGGGGCTCGGTTTAAATTTCCTAGGTTCTGACTAACTCTCGAGGCCCTTTATACTTAGAGCATAACTGGCATCATTGTATCTTAGCCCTGTTCAATCAGTCCATATTTACCATCATCACGTTTGTAAACTACGCTAACTTCCGAGGTGTCGATATTGGAAAACACAAAGAAATTATGTCCTACCATGTTCATTTGCAGAATCGCTTCTTCCACATCCATCGGCTTCATCGTAAAGCGTTTGTTCCTAACCACTTCTAAATCATCATAATCTTGTTCTTCTACAGCAACAGCGGCACTAGCTCCATCCACAAACAGCGTCTTGAGTCCCTCTTGACGGAACTTACGGTTCAGCTTCGTTTTGTGTTTGCGAATTTGGCGTTCCAGCTTGTCCACAACGGCGTCTATGGAAGCATACATGTCATCGCTGCGATCTTCCGCACGAAGCGTCACGCCAGCAAGCGGAATGGTTACTTCCACCGTATGAAGGCCGCGAACTACGCCAAGCGTCACAGACCCTTCAGAGGTAGGGGGTGCTTCGAAATACTTCTCAAGTTTGCTGAGCTTCTTATCAACATACTCTCTCAAAGCGTCGGTCACGTCAATTTGTTGACCTCGAATGGTGAATTGCATGGCCACTCCTCCTTTAGTTACACCTTCATTATACCAAATTGTAAGCGCTAAGTAAAAAGCAATTCCTTACAGCCCTTACATTTAGATAACAAATGTTGTCATAGCGTTCACAAATAAAACAAGTCCGGTAAGAGCAACCAATCGCCCTACCGGACCAAAAGTAAACCTGTCGTTATTATAGTACGGATTCCACTCTTATATTCTCCGAATGAAATCACATAAGGTCAGGCTATTTGGTATGAATTTGAATGATTTCTACAGGAGACCATTGAGAACCCGATCCTGCAATAACATATACCTTATAGGCAGTATTTGCTGCTAAACCAGTTAAAGTCTGTGTATGCTTTACACCAGGAGCAAACGTAAGCGTGTTAGTCCATGGAGCAGCCAATGCAGTACCGCTACCATTTTGACCTAAAGCAATCTGTGCTGCAGTAGGTGCCTTATCATTTGCTGGCAATACTACATATCTAACTGGGGTTGTAGTGCCACCTGTCACACCATATTTAACATATACATCTGCTGTAACTGTACTAACTTGTCCCGGCTCAAAAAGCGAAATCGAGCTAGCAGTAGCTTGAGCAGTAGTCAACCGAACTGTCGTTACAGTAGACAAGTTACCAGCTGCATCCGCCAGCGTGATATATGTTGCATATTCTGTACCAGGATTCAATCCGTAAACAGAGAATGTAACCGTTGTGTTAGCTACAGTCGCAACACTACCATGGATACCACTTGCAGTCCCGTTACTAATTTGCCCTTTTTCCACCTGCAATGCAGTTGGAGCAGTTACATCAGCATTATAAGGAGCTACAACATAGTATACTGCACCAGTTACGGAAGGTGTCAGGTATACATCCGCTGTGACCGAACCAACATTACCGTAGGTTGCCCCACTTACTGTTGGCGCTGTGCTACTTCCGCCGTCACCGTTACCACCACCAGAACCTCCGCCCGTACTACCACCTGGAGCAGCAGTTGGGGTTGGTGTAGCTGTTGGTGTCGGAGTCGCCGTTGGAGTTGGTGTAGGTGTTACACCACCACCTGTGCCACTACCAGGATAATAAATAGCTGAAGTATTGATAATACCTACAGCCTCGGCACGTGTTAACGATCTCTTAGGACCAAAGGTTCCATCTGGATAACCGTTAACAATCTTCTTTTCCACTGCGGCTGCTACAGCACCTTTTGCCCATGCTGCAATTTGTGCATTGTCTTTAAATTTGTTCGAAGTTGTATTGGTGCTCAATTTAAGTAATTTTGCAGTAATTACAGCTGCTTCTTCTCTTGTAAGCGGATTATTAGGACGGAACGTATTATCCTCGTATCCTCCGATATATCCAGCTTCCACAGCTTTAGCCACTTCACTGTAATTCCAGTTTGTGCTCTTCATGTCTTTGAAAGTTACTGTTGCTTTAGTTGTAAACCCTAACAGGCGATTTACCATAGTCACATACTCACCACGCGTAATTGCTTTGTTTGGTTTCACCGTTCCATCTGGGTAGCCTCCAAGGTAACCTCTATCTAGCCATTCCTGCAGCTGACCTTGTGCCCAGTGGCCTTGAATATCCTTAGGTACAGTTGCAGCAGATACGCTGCCGAGAGACCCCAATAACATACTAGTACCTAATATTCCGGTCATAAGACCGCGCCACATCTTCTTCATCCTGCTAATCACCCTCCTAATTGTTTTGATAGCTTAGGCTATATTGAATTTCTTCGTGAATGTAGTAACCTAGGCTAACATAGTGTGTGTCGAGGTAAGATAAACAGCTCAACGTATATCTATTACCCACCTTTTGCAGAGTTCTAACATTTTCCATAAAATGAATTTACAAAATAGGCTATTTTCTTTACTAGGATTGGCTATACTAGACACATATGAACGCACAAAAAAAGGATCTTGGAAGATTCCAAGATCCCTGCTAGCGCTGTCTAAATTGCTAACCATCTACTTATATGTAGTTCGGCTTCGCCGGATGATTATAATTTGATTACGTTAGCTGCTTGTGGTCCACGTGCACCTTCAACGATATCGAATTCTACGGATTGACCTTCATCCAATGTCTTGAAACCATCAGTTTGAATCGCGGAAAAGTGTACGAATACGTCGCCACCGTCTGCAGTCTCGATAAAACCATAACCTTTTTCTGCGTTAAACCATTTTACTTTACCTTCCATTGATTAAACATTCCCTTCGTCATCAGATGAACGTGAGTCTTGCTCACAATTCGACTATACCACCGTAACTTCTTTATTGTCAATTGGAAAAGAAAATGTTTACATTCAATAATTTACCACGTAAAATAAACTATTAAATTTTCCATAAACAAGAAATAGATTCGGTACAATGATCAAAAAAAGGAGCAGACGGTATTTAATACCCGTCTACTCCTATAGTGAAACACTGATAAATTATTTTTTGCGATCCATAAGGAAACTGTCTGGGGTGTAGGCGGCCTCGTAGGCGTTGCGTTGTGTTTTGGCCTGATTCCGCTTCTGCAGCCAGTCTTGAGCTTCGAAGCGAAGAGCGTTCATTCTATCTAAGATCACATTATCATGTTCCAAAATTCGATTAATTTCTTGCTTTTGTGCAGGCGTTGCTCGACAAATTTTGGCTTCTTCTGCAATTGAATCGACAAGTTTCTGGCGCTCGTCCACAAAAGCCTCCAACTCCTCATAGGTGGTCTCTTGAAGACGCTCTTCGATCTCCCGGGTGAGTTGATCCAAACTCCGGATTAATTCATCCATGAGCACTATCAGCCTGTCCCTGACCCACAGCGATCTTCGATGCTTGTAGCCAAGTTTCCCGAAGGTCGGTTAGATAAACAAGAGCCTCTTCAGCTTTATCTGGACTTTTACGAATGTTTGCTTCAACTAAAAGATAATTTGTATATTCATAAAGTGAATAGAGGTTGTTAGATATCTCATATGAATAATCTAATGTACTCATTAACTCACTTACTATAGATTGTGCTTTGCCAAAATTAAGACTTGTCTTCTCATAGTCCTGTTTACTGAGACCGTCAATCGCTGTTCTTACAAAACGAATTGCACCGTCATACAACATAATGACCAACTGCACAGGGGTAGAGGTTTGGACAGAAGACTGGCGGTATTTCTCATATGGAGATGTAATCAATAATCTCACCCTCTATATTTTATAATTATCCTAGCTGGAGAAGAGACTGGAAGACTGCGTCTGTAGCTTGTTCATTGCTGTTTCCATCGCTGCGAACTGCTTATAGTAACGTGTTTCATAGTTATCCAACTTTTTCACCATGCTACTTATCCGAGTGTTATAGTCTTTAAGTCTCTTTCCCATAACGCTATCTTCTTTAAAGGCACTACTAATGTCAGTGGTATACTTATTAGTACCAGCGCGTTTTGAGATAGTTTCTAATGGTGTTGCTAGTTGTTTCCCCAATTTGCTGAATAGTCCCTCACTTGATGCACCTGCAGCTCCTTGAAATAGATCTATAACACTTTGGGGATTATCATTAATCGCCTGCTTGAGCTTGGATTCATTTAGAATTAACTTTCCTCCCTCTAAATAAGTACCTGTTGTGATACCCATTGCACTTAAACCACCCAATTTTTCTGTGATGATCGTACGCATGGAGGTTATTGTAGATTTCAGAATGTCATCATTTTTCAAAAGACCACTTTTGGCTTTTGCTGTCCAGGCCAAGATTTCGCTTTCCTTCATATCACTCTTTTGCGCATCCGTCAAAGGAGCATAATCGCTGTATTTAGCTTCATTAACTTTGTTATTTAATAACTGCAATAAACTATTATAGTCTTCAACAAAACTTTTAATTGTTTCGAGTGCCTTATTTGGATCAGATTCGCTGCTGATCTTTGTCGTTCCATTCCCATCCGTCTTTGCAAGCAACGTTAGTTGCACTCCGTTTATAGTGAAGGTATTACTCTTTTGACTTAAGCCCTGACCGTTAATTCTGACAAGAGCATCTACACCCATAGCTATATCATCATTAACGTCAATGTCATTTCCGCCATTAAAAAGCGACAGTATAGAGTTTTGGCCTCCAAGTTCTATTTTACCATTCATACTTGTTGAATCTGGATCTGTACTCGGAGCCCCGCTTGCCTTGGAGCGAATAATGAGCTTTCCTGTTGCCTCATCGAAGCTAGCGATTACATTCGCTTTACTGTCAGCATTAACAGTTGAAATAAAAGAAGCGACCGTAGTGGCCCCTGTGAATAAAGATTTAGTTACACCAGCTTCATCTGTTTTAGTAAAATTGACACCATTAATGTTTAAACTATACTCTTTGTCAGTATCTGCATCTGCAGCCAATTCTGCTAATGTAATTTTACTAGACTTATTTGCTCCTACACCAGATGTCGTTAATGTAGTCGTTGTAGCCAAATTCATAACTTCAACTTCCATATCTACTCTGTTTGCGGCGGCTGTAGCTTCAGCCTTCACTGCACCTGTATAACCGGTAACAACGGATTTATTTGCGTTTAACGCAGATGACACATTATATTTATCTGATAACTTATTAATTCTAAAATCATATAGCTTACTACTGATTTCACGGTAGCTATCTCTAGTCCAATTTAAAGTCTCTTTTTGTTGGTATAGTTTATCCAAGGGAGCACGCTTGACAGCCATCATACTCTTAACCATACTATCAATGTCCATACCTGAGAATCCATTTACTCTTGTTACCAAAACAGCACCTCCTATACTAAATTCTCTCGTCTATGAGAATACCTGCAATCTCCATCATTTTAGCCACTAAATCTAGAGTCTTTTCTGGAGGAACTTCACGAATAAGTTCTCCTGTATCCTTATTGAGCACCTTGACCATAATGTCATGCGTTTTCTCGTGGATGCTAATTGATAGCGTGGTTTGGGGGCCCTGTAAAGATTTAACTGCTCGCTCGATGGTACGAATTAGCTGTTCTTCAGCAACTGATACGTTTTTATCCTGCTTCTCTTTCTGACTGATTTCCTTAGCATATCGAGTAGGATCTGCTTTACTTTCGATATTTTCGGGCTCAACTCCAGACGTTACTTCAGATCTGCTTGATCCAACCGTCATAGAACTAGCAGAAAGGGAAAACTGTACATTCATATACCCCGACCTCCAACAACGCTCAAATTTATACTTTATATATCGGTTAGTTTTAGGGATAATTTAGGATTCACTTAAGAAAAGTATAGTTGACCAGAGTCTCTAGAGGGCTTCAGCGCTAGTTCATAGAATAGAAATATAAAAAATTGATTTTTTCCGTAGAGAGGGACATCTTTATCTGTTTAATTAATGTCCTAGTGTATTTGAGTCCAGAACATTCCACGAACTGAAAGTGATATGGCATAGATAAAAATAACCTAGATAATCGAAGATTTCTTATTCACTTATTAATATTACATAGCAGTTCTGTAGGCCTTCTTCCTAGGTTTGGAAAATATAACTCTACTAATGTTTTATCAAAATGGACATATATGTTAACTTCATAAAATCGTTATCTTTTATTAATTTCATTATTCTTCTAAAATATAGCTTATTGTGTTCAAATGTCTTTGAGAGGGATTGTACAAGTTTAACTACCAAGTCCTCGGTTAAGGTTTGATGATAATTTGCCATTCCAATTAGATGGATCTTGATTAAAGAATAATGCAAGATCATACGAGTATAACTCTCAAATAAAGAATCACTATCAAGAGGCATTATATTTTTAAACACGTAATTGACAAGGTAATTTTCAAGCATGTATTCATGCTGAAGCATAAAAGGTGCGTAGTATTTTTCATAAGAAGATGCATAATTCTCAAGGATCTCTTCGTCTGAAGCATCTTTTTCAATATGTAAACCAGACATCATCTCTCCTGAGCACTCTAAATATCTAGATGAAGTAATTTCGTATTGCAAACGTAATACGACAAGTTCCCTGCTTAATCGAAGTTGAATGTCTAATCGATTTGGTATATTTTCAAATGCTCCTTGGAGAGCGTTATTTTCTACACTTGTAATATATTGCCCAAAGATGTCGGGAATCTCATTTATTCGATCGTTATCCACGCATTCTTGTAGTTCGTTATAAAGTAGACCTAGAACGAGCAAACGTTCTTCCAGGGTATAATTTTTGTTCTGCAGTATGGAAATAGTCACGTAACGATATTCATTGAAATAGTCCTTCCAATCAGAAGCTACTTCTTTATTCGTATGAATGGTTGCTCTTGTTACATCCCTTGTAGAGGGGGATTCTTTGAATTGATCGAAGCTAATTCCATCTTTACTCAACAAGACTAACCTAGCTGCTTCAGGACAAGATACAGTTAATGAACGTTCAACAACACCGTTTACATTATGAACTATTCTAGGATAAACAGCACAGGTATTGCACAAATTTTCTTCTCCTAAGGTCAATTGAATGTCACATAAATTTTCCTCATTTAAGAATGAACACCTTGAGTTATTCATTTTCATTTTCGCTACGTTATTCTTTGTAGGGTTTGAACGATTGCGAATCACATATTCATCTAGTTGTGACTTGATCTTATAATTTTTAACTTTTTTATATTTCTTGTATGTTTGCTCGTCCACAGTTACTTGCCATCCTGCACAGCACGTATCTTCACAGGCCGAACCAATACAAGTAAATTCTTTGACATATTGAGGAGTTAGCGTTTCAACTAATTTCGATGTCATTTATGATTAACCCCTTATAGACTAGTTTATATAAAAAAAGGAATGGGAATCCCATTCCTTTTCTTATCGTTAAAGATTAACGAAGCAATTGAAGCACACCTTGTGGTTGTTGGTTAGCTTGAGCCAACATAGCTTGAGCAGCTTGAGCAAGAATGGAGTTTTTAGTTTGATCCATCATTTCTTTCGCCATATCAACATCACGAACACGGGATTCAGCTGCAGTCAGGTTTTCAGAAGCATTGTTAAGGTTGTTAATAGTATGTTCTAGACGATTTTGGTTTGCACCAAGTTTAGAACGGGAAGCAGAAACCAATTTAATTGCATCATCTACAAGTTTAACGTCAGTATCAAATTTAGCAGTTGTACCATCAGGAGCTAGCGCGTTGACACCTAAATCAGTCGCACTGAAACCTTTACCAGTTGCTCCTTCAATTTTCAAATTAAGTGATTGTGCTGCATTAGCACCAATTTGGAAATCTTCGTCAAATTTACCATCCAACAATTTTTTACCGTTGAATTCTGTACGTTCGGAAATACCTGTTAATTCATTGTTTAATTCTGCAATTTCATCTTTGATAGCTGTCAGATCTTCTGTTGCTAATGTTCCTCCGTTACCTGCTTGAACAATAAGTTCACGTTGACGTTGCAGGATAGAATGAGTTTCGCCAAGAGCACCTTCAGCTGTTTGAATCAAGGAAATCGCGTCTTGTGAGTTACGGGATGCTTGGTCTAAACCGCGGATTTGACCGCGCATTTTTTCGGAGATCGAAAGACCTGCAGCGTCGTCCCCTGCACGGTTAATGCGAAGACCTGAAGACAATTTCTCGATGTTCTTGCTAGTTGCTGCAGTGTTTGCACCCAATTGACGGTGAGTATTCAAAGCTGTAACATTGTGGTTAATAATCATTTGATATTTCCTCCCTGAAATTAAATTAGTTCCACATCCATGTGGTAAACGCCGAACCATTAAGGTCGGCCGCCCTGCCGATTCAGCGTCTACTTCATATATCGACGGCAAGTACCAAAGTGTTTAGAGTAATTCGAAGTTTTTTTGAATTTTTTTTTGGAGAAATCTCTCAAACTAAATAAAAAACCTGAATCTGCATTTGTGCAGTCTCAGGTTTTGGATTCCTTATATGCGATATGTTGATTAGTTATTATTACTCTCACTACGAAGGCTATGGATTAATGCACTCAGATCAGACTGCTGCGGAGCAACAGATTCGCGATTGGCTTCTTGAATCGATAGGTACACTTCTTTGCGAAAAACATCTACATGTTTTGGGGCAGAGATACCAACCTTCACCGTATCACCGTCTACACTTAAAATTGTCAGCTCTATCTGATCTTGGATAATAATAGACTCACCTTTTTTACGGGTTAGTACGAGCATATTATCCACCATCCTTTCCCTCTATAACTGACTTCTCCTGCACCAAACTATGTTTCGTATGATAAGGAGTCCTATGTAAAACGATTTGTTTACCGGAATGTCCTAAAGGATTCATAACAATTGGAGCCAGAAGATTGATCGTCGACTGATCGACTGATTCCTTCAGCGTAATAATGCAACGGACGATCAACTCTGTATCGATCCCTAACTCTTCAGCCTCATCATCAGGCAGTTCGAATTCATAGGACGGATAAAAAGAAAACGGATCTCCTAACAGAAAGGATAATCCTTTTTCTCTTATAGACTGTAAATACCCAAAAGGCGTCTCAGGTATCGTGATTAAGACGAAGTCCGTTTCCTCATCAAATCCAGGTATACCTTTGGAGAAATGATATATCTGCTCCTCATCCACTTCTAGTTTACCCCAAGATAGTGTTTCTATAATCAAGTTGCCCACTCCTCAAAAGTTTCGCTCACGAAACTGGTATCCATTAAGATTATTATTTATAACACAAAAGCTATAGAGGCGCTTTCTGGCACGTCTATAGCTTAAGAGCTACGTTTGAAGATTTACTTCCGGTGGAATAAACTTTATGGAAGCATATTGCTGCATATAAATATTTAACTTGCCACGGGTATATTCAATTTCAGGATCATGTCTTACCACTTGAATATTCACTTTTGCGGCTCGAAAATCGATTTGTGGTGCTCTCGTTTCTATATGAATATCTACATTGTCAAATGATGCCGGACCACGAATCTCTGGAAATGAATTTGGTTCGGTATCTGTTCCATAGACTTCGGCAATGGTATTTCCGGGCTTAAAAAACTGGGCCATCCGATTGCCTTGCTCGACCTTTTTTGCAATACCCTGAAGATATAACTGTTGAATACCTGAATATATTCGTTTGTTCATATCGAACATATTACCACCATTATAGGCTGCCCAAGCTCGGGACTGATCTATGGTAAGCTCTGGCCTAAAAGATTGAACCGTAAGTTTCCCTGGAGTGGTTGTTATTTTGACCTCAGGTTTAGGCTGAGTAATCGAAAATGTTCCCTGCTCATTATCAATTCCAATCAAAGCAGGAGTCTGACGAATTTGCAATATCGGCTGCAGCAACGAGAACCACCTCTGTTATCTAATAAAATCTACTAGAGTTGTAGATATAATCTTAGCGCCTACAGAAAGGGAAGCATTATAAATATTCTCTTGAATCTTCGACTCCATAATCAAACCTTCGTAATCTGCATCTTCTGTCTTAGCTTGAAGTTCCGTCAAATTAATATTTAAATCACTTAGCCGATCCTGCATCAATTCAACGCGGTTAGTCTTAGCCCCTATCTCGGAACGTGCTGATAGAATAGTCTCTACACGTGTATCGATTTTATCAAGTTGACCAGATACTGTACTAAGATTACCAGATTTTAACCCAGCAGAAATAGTATTAATAATACTGAACAGATTATCCGCATCCCCAGTATAACCAAATAAATCATTACCGGTAGTACTAATTGGCATACGCACATCTTCACCTACAATAAACTGAATCTGCCCAGTATCCGTAGTAATCGGTTTAGATACATCGTATGTACCGTCTGCACCTTTAGTATAATCATATGGTTTGGTGGTGTATTGTTCGCCATTAAAGATATATTTACCATTTAGTGTACTGTTAGCAATGTCCACAAGCTGTTCTTTTAGCTGCAGAACCTCTTCATTGATACTATCGAGTGCAGACTGCGGATTGCTTCCACTCGCTGCCTGTACTGTCAATTCGCGAATCTTCTGAACAACATCTCCAGCCTGACCGAGTACCGTATCATTATAATCAAGCCATGAAATGGCACTATCCACATTCTTGGTGTACTGCTCGTTAGATGAAAGCTCAGCACGATAGCGGAGAGAATAAGTAATACCCACTGGATCATCGGAAGCTTTGTTGATCTTACGTCCTGTGGCAAGCTGTAGCTGTGTGTCGTTCATTGTACGTGCATTACGGTTTAAGTTAAGCAGAAGCTGTGAATTCATCATGTTAGAGGTTACTCTCAACATACGCTATATCTCCTTTTATCTGCCGACTGTGCCGGTGGAATTAATCAATTTGTCGAGCAGTTCATCAAAAGTAGTCATAAAACGTGCTGCCGCACTATAAGCATGCTGGAACACTAGCATATTCGACATTTCTTCATCTAGAGAAACGCCGCTGACTGATTGACGACGGGAGTTAACTTGCTCTACGAGATAATCTGAGTTATCCGTCTGACGTGCAGCCTCTTGGGATTGAATACCCAGCTGACCAACCATAGAGCTAAAAAGCCCTCCCACAGTGTTGCTTACACTACCGTCTGGCTTAGTAAATTTACTATCCTTCAGGCTAGTCAATAAGAGTGCCAACGTATTATTTCCTTTAACGACTTGCGTATTTCCATTCGCATCAACAGTTGTACGTAACGAAGTTGCGAATAAATTCACATCCGCAGCAATTTCCGGATTTAGCTTAATCGTTCCAGCCTCGCCTGATGTTACAAAGAAATCGCGTCCGACGCTTCCATCCATCGCGTAACCTAACTTGTGAAGTCCGTTAAACCCTTTGACAATGGTCTTGGCGTCCTCATACATTGTTGCGCCCTTAGGCATGGCCTGACCAGCGGTCAAAGTAACTACGGTACCGTCAGCTTGTGTAATCTTGGCATCACTTGTCAACACTGTGCCCTCAGGAAGATTGGAGCCAGCTGGCACTGTAATTTCAACGTCACCTGTAGCAATAGTGCTCGCCAAATCATTGAGCTGTTTCTTGTAATCGGCAACATAGGTATTATTGGAGAAAATCATACCGTATGCCTCGCCGCCCTTCAAGGTTCCGGAGGTATAAGCATTATTAAGAAATGCACTATCTACGGTTGCGGTAACTTCTCCACCCTCTACGAGAGGTTGTCCACCCAGAGAAATGTTATAACCCTCTTCCGTCTCTACAACAGTAATATTAGCAATTTTGGAGAGCTTGTCCGCCATCAGATCGCGTTGATCACGTAGATCGTTTGCATGATCCCCCATACCCTCAATCTTATAGATTGATTTGTTTAGATCTGCGATAGCAGTCAGGTAATTTTGAGCTTCTTTTGCCTTAACATCTATATTAGTGGTTAGATCCCGCTCCAGATTATTCAGTTGCGTGCTCATGTAGTTCATAGCATCTGTCAAAGATTGTGCAGTTTGCACTACAATCTTACGGGCTGTTGGATCTTCAGGGTTCTTACTTAGATCCGACCACGATTTCCAGAAGTTATCCAAAACTGTACGAATGCCTGTATCCGATGGCTCATTAACGATAGCTTCCAGCTTAGAGAGCGTATCTGCTTGAAGACTCCAGTTGCCGAAAGCAGCGTTCTCACCACGGTACTGATCATCCAGAAACATTTCTCGAATCCGATCGATAGATGAGAATTCCACCCCTGTACCCATTTGACCTGGAACGGTAGATTTTAACAATCCGTACGCTTCAATAGGTAAAGAGGCTTGCATATTAACACGTTGACGAGTATAACCTTCGGTATTCGCATTAGCGATATTGTGTCCAGTTGTATTAAGAGCTGCGGTCTGAGTAAAAAGGCTGCGTCTCGCCGTCTCTATCGAGTGAAATGTGGATGTCATGCTTCTTACTCCTCCTTATGTTCTGCTCCGGCAGAACACTTCATCAGTACAATTCTAACCTCGTGCATCAAAAATCCCCGACCGATTTACGTTGTTACCTTTGTCGGACGGACGATGATAAGTGATATCCTGATTTGGTCTTCCGACCAACAGATCCAAAGAATAATCTATAAATGTAAGCGACTGCTCTATCAGCTTCTGATTTAGGTCATTGGCTTCTTTCAGGCGATGCAAAGTGCCCGAAAGCTTCTGCTGAATATGCAGCAGTCGTGCCTTGTCTTCAGGGTCAAATATAAGCCTGGACAGCTCCGTTAGGTTCAGGTTCAGGTTGGAACGAATACCCACACCTTGCAAAACGGTATATGCGGCTAATATTCGCTCTTCCTCGAGCTGCCCAATTACCTTCATTAGCTTGGATTCACGGTTAAGGATGTCGATTAACGCATCCACCTTGTTATCCATAATTGTCTGTTTCTTCTCAGCGGCCAGATCCAGCATTTGAACATGCACTCCATCTAGCCGCTCCAATAGTTCTATTAATGTCGTCAATGCCATGGATGTTTTCACCTAATTCTCGGAGGATTGCTTAAAGTAAGGGGCGAGTTTCTCTGCTAGCTTAGATGCATCAACTTGATAGGTACCTGCGGAGACCTGCTGCTTTAGATTGTCGATCTTAAGTGCGCGTTCTGGATCATTCTTGCCAGTGTTTTGTGCTTGCAAGAGTTGAATCGCTTCATCAGAGATCGAAACCTCATCCTTGCGTGTGCTTTTCTTCATTTGTTCCTGCCTTTGCGCTTCCGCGCTGCGTTGATACGGATTAATCGCGTTAATTCGTCCGGTCTCGTTAATTTTCATAACTTCCACCTTCCTTCTAATATAAAAAAGCCGATAATCTTTACTAAGTTTATCGGCGTAGACTGAAACATTCTTTATAGCTGCAAACGTTTTTTTGCAGATTTTATAGGTCACGCAGCTTATCTATGGCACGATATGCACCATCAGATGTCTTTTTAGTAGTATCCTCAGCAGAATTTTCCTTGACAGCATTCGTGAGATCTTTCCTGAGCCGGCTACGACAGCTGTCACACATATGGCCATCCCGAATCAGTGTACCACACACTTCGCAAGGGTACATCATATTGGGTGCATTAGCTATAGAAATCCGGCCTTCGCGAATAAAGCGGGTAATCTCTTTAATAGAAATCCCCGTAGCATCGGAGAGCTCCTGAATGTTGGTTCCTTTGTTTTCCCGTAAATAATTCACGCAGATCTCATATTCATGCTCCAGCTCTTTGATACAGGCCGAGCACAACCCCATAAGATTCTTGACAAACAACCGGCCGCACCTTGGACAATTGTCTAGATTCATAACAAGCAGCCGCTCCTCTCCGTACATTCTGTGCAATGCATAATATTCTTATGCTCCTAGATTACATGATTGCAAGGAATTCGTCTATGGGACAGAAGAAACGCTACCAACCGCAACTAATCCTTAATGGAATGGATATAGCTGTTCACAATCATGCATTTTTCGCGTTTTAGGAACGCGCCCAGGTTAGGCTATAGATTTCTGCAACATAATCATAGTTAGAAACCATTTGTTTTAGAATTTCGGCACAAGCACGAATCGTGCTTCCGGTTGTATAGATATCATCAACAATAATAATTCGAATAGGATGGCTTATAGGTGAGTTATCTTTCAGCCAATCCTTAAATAGTGTGGAGACTGCCGGATTTGCTCCAAAAGCATTCTTCATATCTGCCAATCGCTCCGCACGTCCTTTAAAGCTCTGCTTACCTGTATGATGCGTACGAATTAGTAGCGGTAGCTGTGGAATCTTTCTATGCCGAGATAGGACATCGGCCAATCTTTCCGCTTGATTAAAGCCCCGTTCTAGAAGCCTTGAATCACTGACAGGTACCGGAACTAATAAATCAGCTGACCAAAGGCTGTTTTTTTTGTACCTTTTATGTTGAATAAGATGAAAAAACGATGCCTTCTGGGATGAAAGAGCCCCCTGTTGCTTTTCCTCCTTTAGGGTTAAATATGCCCTATCCAGCATGAGTCCAAGTAGAGGGGCATATCGTTCATTCCCGCGATATTTATATTGACCGAGCCATTCTCTCATCTCATTAGTGTAGGCTACCGCACTCCGGTTACATACAATGGGTGAGGGCTCAGCGCTGCGAGTGCAGTCTGGACAGCCTACATGCCGCCCACAAACCAAGCAACGTGGAGCGCGTATCCAAGGAATGGATTCCGCACAATCCTTACAGATACCAGGCAGCTGTGAGGACTGTGGGCTGTGCTTCCCGCAGGTTAGACATTGAGACAACGAGGGGGTGAGGAGGAGAGACAAAGATTTTCGTACCCCTATAAGCATGGTATTCATTTAGCCCCACCTTTACGGAAATATCCATGGCGGCGAGCGATGATATTCATAGTACGAATCTGAGCAATCGCTCCACGCTGGGATCGGCTCCACTGAGGGGAGGCAAATACAACATGGCCATCAGGATCATCTTTAGAACGACCAGCACGGCCTGCCATCTGTACCAAAGAGGCTTCGTCAAAAAGACCACTGTCTGCATCCAAAATAAATACGTCACTGCGTGGCACGGTAACTCCCCGTTCCAGGATCGTAGTAGTTACTAACAAAGAGATGATACGGTTGCGAAAAGCAGTCACCTTTTCTGCCCGAAATGAATCCTTGGACGAGGTGCCTTCAATAACCACGCCGGGAAAGCTACGACGAAGTAGGATCAGCAATCCTTCGATATGAGCTATTCGAGACACAAATAGAAAAATTTGTGCTTTTCGCTCCAGTGACTTTTGAAGATTTTGTATAAGCGATCTTGGCAAACTCTCACGCTTCAGACAGGTTAGAACCGAGGGTATACTCAAATGCTGCGGGATAGGCAAGGGATGACCATGGAAGCGGACAGGCACTCTGGCATGTGGAAGCTTGCCTAACCGGACCAAACGCTGCATTTTTTGTGGTGGCGTAGCTGATAAATAGATGAAAGAGCCGTCCACTTTACAGGCTTGTTCAGCGGCATAGGCCAACATAGGATCATTGTGGTAAGGATACGCATCCAGCTCGTCGATGATTACGAGATCATAACCTTGATGGAAGCGCAGGAGCTGATGGGTGGTTGCGAGCGTTAAGCGACCGCTCACCCAGCGATCTGCGCTGCCGCCATAAAGTACGGCGAGAACCTCCGCCGGAAAAGCCCGGGCGAGCCGCGGCGCGAGCTCAAGTACGACGTCGCGGCGCGGCGTCGCTACCAGCGCCCGCCCTCCGGCGGCGAGCACGGCCTCTAGGAGCGGGAAGATCATCTCCGTTTTCCCCGCTCCCGTTACCGCCCAGAGCAGAAACCGCTCTGGGCATGTACTGGCGGAGCGCTTGCGCGCCTCCGCCAGAAAACCCAGCGCAGCGCCAGCGGCTCCCGCCTGCGCTGGGCTCAGCCCCCACCGGCCTGCGGCCGCGGCGGGGTCAAGGGCGGCCGTGCACCGCACGGCCGGAAGTGCTGCGCTGCGCAGCAGCAGCGCACAAGCCCGGCTGCGCCCAAGCGCGAGGCAGGCCTCGCAATAGGCGCAGCCCATAAGCCCGCACGCGGCGCATGCCGTGCGGCCGGTGGGCACGCTGCCGCAACGCAGGCAGCGCGAAACCGCGCGGCGAGCGACAGCGCCGCGCCGCAATACGTGCGGCAGCCTAGCCGCCGCACGCATCATAACGCCAGCACCCGCAGGGAGCTGGCGGGCCCGCGCCCCGTGCGTAGCCGGGGGCGCATTGCCTACGGCGGCTGTAAGCAACAGCTGCCCCTGCAGATACGCCAGTTGTGCCGCCTGGCGCCAGCAACCTCCTAGCTCTGGCAATTCTTCTGCCAGCAGCGCTTCTACTTCCGGCTCCAATAAAGAGCGCCCGGCCACAGCCCGCAATAATTGTTCTGAATCCGATTCTAGTAATCCAGATTGAAAATCCTCTTTTTCACACCAATCGTATCTTTCATTCTTCTTATTGTCCTGATCTATTCCGAAACTTGATTCATTAGGCTTCCATATGAATATTCCATCATTCAACCACTGAGCCTCCCACAGTCCCCCTGCCTCTTTCTCCTCTCTCAACTCAGCCTCAAGCATACTATTAATATATTGCCCCCACTCCTTAATCCCCCAGGTGCCCATTGCGCTTCTTTGTTTAAAGTTGTCCCGGAGCTTCACAGCCCAACCTAGCGGCAACGCAGAAGAAAGCAGAACCAAACTATTCGCCGCTAAGGAACTCCCAGCTTTCTTCTCCGGTCTAGCTACAGACCACCACCATCTATCCACGCTAAGATCTAATGAAATTTCAACCCTCCAGCTCCCCCTACATTCCACAGCATATACAGCGACTTGCATAATAATCCCTCCTACCTCTCGCTTGTACTTAGCAACTCCATATTTGATCCCAAATTCACGACTCCGTCTCCCCAAACGCAAAAAGCACACTCCCCCAGTTCTTGGAGAGTGTGCTTCACCCGTTACTTACATATTTACTTAAGATCTGTTGCGCTTTGATTCGCATCCCCTACTTCCTGCCATCCCCATAAAAGGCAGCGATACAGACTGCCCTGACAGCCGCAAGTCTACTACAATTCCTTCATGCTGCAATTCTTCACTCATCTGAAGAGAGTACATAGATGTTGCAAGATCGATAGAGCAGCCGCTAGCGGCCATTTTGGAAACTATCCCAAGTGTTCCATCGCTCGAACCATCATCCATGAACGTTACTCGCAATCGTTTTCCGGTTAGAAGAGCTTGAAATGTCAGTGCCCGAATGTACCATTCCACAACAGATTCATGATTGCGGGTAATAAAAATATAATGAATCCATTTTCCGGACTGCGGTGTTTTACGCACCTTCTGCCGGTTATGCAACATATGAATCATCACTGCAGCGGATACATAAACAACCGCAATCCATATCAACTGGGCTACCATGGAGATGCACCTCCTCTGTATACCAACACTATATGCCGGCATTAAAAGGTCGGTGACTGCCTAGAACACCCATCAGGGAAGCAAGCTGTGTCTACTTAATTTCTTTCCTATATGTAACGTATTACTGTGAAGCTTCTACAAGGTTACCCAGCCATATTTAATCGAATTAATAACAGCTTGAGTCCGATCATCCACTTCCATTTTTTGCAAAATACTGCTAACATGGTTTTTAACTGTTTTTTCACTAATGAATAAATATTCACCAATCATTTTGTTGCTCTTACCTTCAGCCATTAGACGCAGTACTTCTGCTTCACGACGGGTCAGAGGATTGTTGTCGCCAGCAATAAATTTAACACCAGCTTCCTTCACCACTGTATCTGTAGTTACACCAGTCTCGTTAAGGTAAGTCATACGCCGCAATTGATTGATAAGCTTTCCAGTAACCTTTGGATGGATAAAGGCATGTCCTTCACAGACCGAACGAATGGCATTAATAAGGGATTCAGCCTCCATATCCTTCAATAAATAACCATTGGCGCCCTTACGAAGGGTCTCAAATACATAACTCTCATCATCATGAATGGATAAAATAATTACCTTAACCTCCGGGAACATTTCCCGAAGTTTTTGAGTGGCTTCTACGCCGTTCTCAACAGGCATATTGATGTCCATCAATACGATGTCCGGTTTAGTCCCGTTACAAAACTCTAATACCTGAATACCGTCGCCGCACTCCCCTATGACCTCGATATCCTCCTCCATATTCAAAATGCGTTTCAGCCCTTCACGAAAAAGCTGATGATCATCCGCCAAAAGAACCTTAATGGGCGTTTTACTAGAGTTTAAGTTCTCCATCACACTACTCCTTCCCCTTCTCCACATTCGTCGGAATATGGATCACGATTGTTGTCCCCTGATTCTCGGCTGATACAATTTCCATTCTTCCTTCAAGCAGCTCTACACGTTCCCGCATACCTACTAGCCCGAAGCTTTCCCGATTACCTTGCTGATTTTTTAACTTTTGTACATTAAAGCCTAATCCGTTATCTTTAATCACAATCTTAATTAACTGCGCTTGGTATGTAATCTCCACCAATACGAAGCTTGGGTAGGCATGTTTTGCTGCATTAGACAATGCTTCCTGAACAAGACGATATACCGCCGCCTCCATCGCTGAGGATAGTCGGTGTTCCTGTCCCCGGGTTTCCAGAGTCGTCCGCAGTTTCGTCTTCTCTTCAAAATCATGCACATATTTCCGCAAAGTCGGAATCAAGCCCAAATCATCGAGAGCCATCGGTCGTAAATTAAAAATAACCTTACGCATTTCTTCCAGGCTGTTACGAACCTGCCCTTTTAAATCTACTACTTCGTCCTGCACCAGCCCAAATTCCTGCTTTACCAGCATTCTTTCTACAATTTCCGTCCTAAGGACTAGATTTGCCAGCATTTGAGCGGGACCATCATGAATTTCCCGGGCAATTCTCTTCCGTTCTTCTTCTTGAGCCAGGATAATTTTGAGTCCGATCATCTGTCTGTTCTTCGCAGATTCGACAATTCTCGTCACTTGGCCTAGTTCTCCCGACAAATATTCGAGCACTACGCTCATTTGCGAACCAATTGACTCTGCACGCTCTACAGAATTTTCGACACTGCGCACTCGCATTTGTAATTCATCACGTCTGCTTCGAAGATAGACCTCTCGCTCACGCGTCATCATGAGTTCGAGCTGAAGCTCCGTAGCCTTCTCATAAGCAATACGGATATCCTTCTCTGAGTAGCGGACAAAGTCCCGGCTGACCTCTGTCAGCCGGATTCTGGAGCGGTGATACTGCAGCTCCAGCTTGTCTACCTTTTTCAACGTTTCATCCGTTTCGTCCATGACCCGCTGCAGTTCCTTGTTGAGTGCAGCAAGTTCATCACGTGCAACCTGCAATATTTCAAAAATCTGATACTTGCTGCTCTCCATCACGTCGATGGTATTTTTAATAACGCGATCAATCGCATCGGCTTGAAATTCCACGGATGCTTGCCCCTTTTCTATCGGATCGTATTAAGGTTTTCCTTATATATTAACATATCACGATTCGATAGTTACGGTCTTCGTTTTCTGTTCCCATTTTACAGTTAATCCTAACTGTTCAGAAACTAGTCTCAGAGGTACTAAAGTCCTACCCTGTAAAATAATAGGTGCTACTTCAGCACTTTGTCGCTTACCATTTAACAGGTATTCCTTTTTATTTACCGTCAGATCCAGTGCCTTGGCTCCGCGCAACACCATGATCTTCTTATTCACCTGATCCCAGGTAGCATTCCCTCCAAAAGCATCCAGCACATAACGGATCGGCACATAAGTACTGCCGTCTTTCACAATTGGAGCTACATCAATAGCCTTCTTATTTCCGTTTACGGTCATTGCTTTGGAGCCGATGCTCATCGAAGCTGTACCCTTTGGTAACCCTGCATCACTGGAAAGTGAAGGCATTGTGAAGGTGATATTATCAAAAGCAACGGTACCTGTCTTCGCCCGTTCATCTTGGCCTTCCTCTACGTTGACTACATAAAGTCTCTTCAGCGTAGCCGGGAATTTAATCCCTGATCCTGACAAGTCGATGTTTATGTTCTTCCAACCGTTCCAATCGATAATCTTCGCAAGATCTACATAGGCTGTAGCTCCACTATTGTCTACAAACTCAGCACGCAGCCAATTTAAGCTCATATCGCCCATCACATCAACTGACATCGAAGTTGCAAGCGCTGGAACGGCTTTTCCACTTGTGCCGTTAAGTTGAGCATAAGCGTACATTTTACCGCTGCCAGCCGTCATATCATAACTGAGTGACAGCACCTTGGAGCCTACTCTTTCAGCCGATCCGTCTACTATTGTTGCAGTCCCCTGTACCGCTGGCACATTGGTAGTAAAGTTGACTGGATAACTTACCTTCTCGAAATCTTCCCATGTTGTAGCTGCTGCTGTCGATAATACAACCGCTGTGCTAAATCCATCATAACGAGCAATAGCGTAACCTGTAGTAACCCCTGCATCCACAGAGTTTACAGTAAGCTTGCCATTTTGCACGACTCCCTTAAAGCCTACAAACTCCCACTTCAGCGCTGAATCTGGAACGCTTATGGTTGCTCCACTCTTCGTAGAGGCCTTTACAGGGACAGATACAGTTGTCCCAGCTGTCAGTGGCGCTGTAGCAGTGCCTACACTCATGCTGGATAGATCATCTCCACCCAAGACTGTAAGGGTTGTAGAAGCGCTTGCTACGCCGCTTTTAGCCGTTAAGGTAACGGTGCCTGGCTTCACTGCCGTTACTTCTCCTGCACTTACAGTTGCGCTTCCTCCGCTTGATGTCCAAGTAGGATTGCCTGCTGCTACATCTATAGGGTTATAATAAGTGTCATAACCTTTTAACGAATAAGTAGCCTTTTGTCCAACTAATAGCGAAGTGCTTCCGCTAATTTTAATTCCTTTTACTTCACCTTGTGGTGCGTTAGTATACACACCAAGCGCGTTAACAATGCTGCGCTGCTCTGTGCCATACTCTGTATTAAAGGTTAGTGTGGCTGAGCTTTCACCAAGAGGCCGGTCTACCATCGTTGTAGAGCCGCCTCCGTCTAAGTTAAGCCCTTTCCAGACTCCAATATTGGTCATAAAAGATTGCAACTCGGTCAATGACATTCCTGAGCTGTTGCCATTTTTTTCAGTAGCTATAATATAAACATAACGTCCATCCTGAGAGTATCCTAAAGCCGTACGTGCACGATAACCGCCAATGCTGCTAGTCGAGCGAGAGAACGTTGCAGCTTTTCCGTTATTTACAAGAATCGTATGTCCACCAATCATTGTTTGCAGATTAGCAGGATCTAGCGATTGCTGCGTAGTCTTGGATTTCAGGGAGTACACACTTGTTACCGGTTGTCCTACAGTCAGATGGGCAGTAACATACCGTGCGGCTAAGCCATGGGCCCGCAAAATATAAGCTCCCTTTGGAACCGCTGTAGGAAGCGCAGCATTTTCAGATATTTGAGTAACTACGCCGTTCTCAACGAGCACCTCTGTCGGTGTGGTTGAGCTGTTTTTGGGACGATCGAGTGCGGTCCATACATCCGTATAGATGTACATTGCATTAGCATGGCTATAAGTAGAGCTTCCACCTTCAGGGCTATAAGCACCTTTATTGATACCGGATATCTCAAACTGTGCGCCGTCAGGTGCGGTTATCATTCCTTCAAAGCTGAACTCATCAATAAGAGGCTTGCGGTCCTTAGTCACTGCAAAGGCATACATTCCATCCAATTGCGAAGGGGTGGAAACCAAGACGCCACTGGATACTTGTCCACCAATCGGAGCGCCTTCCCCGCCTGTATTAAAATAATCTCCGTTTACTGCAGCCACGGCTCCAGTTTCCTTAGCCATCCCGCCAGTACTTTGACGTGTTGTCAGGTTTCCACCTTTACCTGTCATAACATCTAATGAAACATATGGATTGTTGAGGTCAACGCGAATAACATCCGCCAAGCCAGAAGCACTCGCTCCTGAACGTGTAGCCGTATATTTGTATTTCATCATAATGGCGCCCGAAGTAATTACTTCTTCTCCCAGCTTGCTTACTTTAAAATTAGATGTGGCTGCGGCAGCAATTGGTGTGGAACTATGACCAAACATTGCTAAGCCTTCACTGCCAATTACCGGCATAATCCACAACACACCTGCTAATGAAGCGGCAACCCATTTTTTAGTAGATGATAATTTTATTCCCCGAACAACTTCTCTACTCTTCTTCTCCATGAAAACTTCATTCATTTCGACGTAACTCTCCCATCTCTTTTTTACTCTTCAAGTCCGTTATCAAAAGTCTGGAAACTGGTTCCTATTTTTCTAGTACTCTTTTAATAGACTGAAAATAAGCGAAAAAGTTGCGAAATTGAGAGATTTCAAGCTTTATAGAGTCTCGTAGCACAAACTATTAACATAAAAAAAAGCCCAGCAGAATGCCAGGCTTTACCAATCAATTTATTCTACAAATAATCTGTTTGCTTCAGCATCCGATGCAACATCACAGCAGCTTGTGCACGAGTGGCATTACCCTGAGGTTGGAACTCACTTGTGGTCATTCCCAAAATAATCCCCGATTGCACAGCTTTAGCTACGAATTCTGCACTTTGATTCTGAATTTTGGACTTATCCTTAAAGCGAGCCAGTGTTGAGGCAGAAGTGCCGCTTAATGTAATAGGATGTTTGGTGTATTCCATTGCCCGAATCATCATGATTGCCATCTGCTCACGAGTGATATTATCGTTAGGCCGGAAGGAGCCATCCGTGTTCCCTGTAATAATACCAGCCTTAGCTGCTGCACCAATATAGTCTCCAGTTTGTGTAGAAGGCTGCACATCCCGGAAGCGCTGTGCGGTCTCGCGATCGCCTAGCAAACCAAGTCCCCGGCTAAGCATTACTGCAAACTCTGCACGGGTAATCTTTTTTTCTGGACTAAATGTAGTCCCGTAACTGCTATCGATAATAGTTTTTGCACTAAGCTCTGCTACGATCGAATTACTCCAATGCTTACTCATATCTGAGAAGGCCCGGGTTGATATAAAAGTTCCTAACACCTGATTACCCTCCGTACGAGCACGAATAATCGTATAGCTACCTACCGTACTTACTTTTGTTGGCAGATAGGCTGCATCGTAATAGGAAAGATCCAGTCTAGCAGCAGATGTCTGCGCATTGTTCAATGAAGAAGTTGTACGCACAGTGTATTCTCCAGGTACCGATAATGCCTTAGCATTAGAATAATTGCTGCTTACTATCGCAGTCACCCGGACATCCATAAGACTAGTAACGCTCTGCATCCCCATAGTTTTTAGCTTTTGCTCAAATGGGGAGAACGTACCTGCCGGAACCTTTTCTAAGCGGAACACCAGCGAGATATTTTTACTATCTGCAATCAAGCTAGTCGCTAATCCGTTCATATCGATATCGTCTAGTCCTACGCTATATAAGTGATCGCCATAACGTATCATAAATTTTGTGATTTTACTACGATTTACAGCATCAAGCAAAGGCTTTAAAGGAACAGTCACATAGGCCGATTGTTCTGTAGCAGGCACCTCAAAAGCTAATGTATCACTACTTGCCTTATACAGATATTCATAACTGGCCGTCAGGCGATCTGTGTTTAAGGTATATCTTTTTACAGATTGATTGTATAACGAACGGTCATCCACGATTTGTGAAGAGTCACTCTTCAGCAGCGCGTATTCTTTTCCAAACTCACTTGTTGCAAGCGTCCCTAGATAGGATGGACGATTTCCCGTTCCGGTGCTCACGCCGGTTAGGTTCTTAACAGAGAGAGAAGAGAATGAGGACAGTATATTACCGTTCAGATCCTTGATCGTACCTGAACCTGACATATAGGACAAATCGATAGTTTGCCCGGTCTTTACTACTGAGGATGTTGTTATTTTCAAAGCATCCCCTGACAAAGTGTAGTTTTGTACACCCATACTGCTCCCATCTGCTCTAACTCCGAACTGATTAGCGTAGAGGGAACCAGATGCCTGCATGTTTTTACTGAATGTAACCGTAAGCTCGTCGCCATTGATGGTGGCAGAACTAATCTCAGGTATGCTAGTTCCGCTGTTTTCCGAGATGGACACAGGCTGCAGGTTAATATAAGCTGCACGGTTTCCATTTAAATCGCTTATTCCGGTAGTCCCCGGAACATAGGATACAGTAACATTCTGATTCACCGCCAAAGCACTCTGGAGCGTTAGCGTGACCTGTGAGCCACTGACCGATACATTCGTAACATAGTTAGGAGTGGTGCCAACAAGCACAGAGAACTGGCTGTTCATCGGGAGGTTTGTCGTTGACAAGCCTTCATTGTAATTCAGAAGGATTTTATTGCCACCTCCGGTTGCACTTTGGAACACGGGTGGAATTGTATCATTGCTGTTGCGAATGTAGAAATCTGTGAAATCCGCAATATTTTGTCCAAAAGAATTCTGCAAAGGATAAGAGCCTGCATAATAGGAGACACGAACGGTCTGGCCATTAGAAGCATCGCTATTTAACCCTAAATATACAGTGTTCCCGCTGGAGCTTATGGAGTTGACCCCTAGGGATCCCCCATCTGAAGTCACTAGAAACTGACTATGTGCGTAAGAGGAAACTGCCTTTAAGGAGTCATTGAAATTCAACGCTACCGTTCTACCCGTGATCCGTCCATCTTTGGGTGTAGGCATGGAGGACTCGATAGTGTTAGTAACCTGCTTTGAGCTAAAGGTGCTGGCTGCATTTCCGCTTGGATCTTGAATGGTCCGCAGACCCCCTGTATAGCTAACCTTCACGTTCTGTCCAACCGCTACCCCTGTACTGAGTACCACATAGGCGCTGTCTCCCTGGATATAGACACTTTCAATTGTACGACTCTCATCATTCACCGTAGCACTAAAACTGGAGATCAACAGTGCAATGGAAGAGTTGAGACTCTCATTGTATTTTAAACGAATGGTCCGATTGTTCTCGAGTGATGCAGATGTGAGCTGTGGAGCTGTTTTGTCCTGAGACAAGGTCCGGAAGCTCCATGAATTTTTGCCGCTTAGTCCATCATAGATAACATTAGCATCAATAGCGTCTACAAAAGCTCCTTTAGCAATATCAATATAATAGGTTGAGTCGCTATCTAAAGCTGTTTTAGGCGTAATTACATATTCGTTTGCAGCAGTTGTACTCCGGTTAACAGTAACCGGAACCTGTGCGCCACCACTTTTATAAAGTGCTACGCCATTTTCCACAGCACTGTTATAATTCACATTACGATTGAATGTGACAGAAAATGATCTGTTGTTAGCTATGGATTCACTCCGGTCAGCCGGGTTTAGCGCGCTTACGTTAAGTCCTGTCAAAGAAGCCGTTGTAAATGTCCAGGTATACGCACCCGAAGCCGGAAATACATTTCCGTCTTGATCGTAAAAAGCTCCCTGCGGTATCGTCACCGTATACTGCGTACTGTTTAGCAAGGGTGATGCTGCTGATGCTGGAAGCAATGTTATAGTTCTGCTGCTTCCTCCTGTAACGGCTGGGGAGTTTACATTAAGCCATCTCGTTCTAGCATCGTTAGCTGCACCTGGAGATACTGTTATGGTTCCAGCTGCAGGCATCATAGGACGATCAAATGTAAGCTGTAGGGCTCCAGTGGTAGATACCCCACCTGATCCGTTTGCCGGTGCAGGAGTCACTGGAATCTCTGCCACACCTTTAGTAGAGAAGCTCCACACATCACCGCTTGAAATCCCGGAATACGTTCGATTATCAACATCCTTAAAAGCATAAGAATCTATAAGAACATAATAGTTACTTCCGGAGGCCAATGTTTTATCCAATGTTAGTTTAACTGTAGTAGAGTTAGCATCAGTCTGAACGTTGACTCTAGTATCATCATCCTTAATTTTGAACTCTTGTACGGTTGCATTATCTGCAGACGACAAAATTCGAATGGAACCTCCACCTTTTATCAGGTTTTTATTTAAGGTTAGACTTAGCTCCTTAAGGGCTCCTGCATCCACTCTTGTATTATTAGCAGGTGAAAAGTTGCCTGCCGTAATCGCTGTATTACTCTCAGGCGCAGTAGTAAATGCCCATGAAGTAACACCTGACTCATTACCATCATTATCCTTGAACAACCCCTTAGGGATTGTCACTGTATAAGTCTTGTTTGAAGTAAACTGTTGATTTAGCTTAAGCTCGTAATCTTTTGAACTACCAATTAGACCATAACTACCAATAGGAATCGTTAAAAAAGGTGAGCTATCACCTTGACCCGTAATAGTAATTTCACCTGACTGCGGGTTTACTTGACGATCAAAGCTCAGTCTAAGGGATGATCCTATACTTACATAACTTGCTCCAGGCGCTGGTGAGACTGTTATACCAAACTCTGATGCAGCGTACACTGCTGAATTCCCTATTCCAATAGCAGGATAACCCGAACCAAGTACTAACTCTCCCGCTAGAATAAGTGCCGTCCATATTGAAATTTTTCTTTTCATTCCGTGATAGACTCCTCTCAAGCCATACTATCGTCTTTATGTATATTCTTATATTTCGGCTAAAAGGCTGGCAAAGTTTAGTAGTCTACTTCTCTATGGTTAGATTCACTAGCCTTGCTCGTTTTCGCACGCAAAATAACCCGCAGAGCTGACACCATGGCCAACTTGCGGGTTAACATATTATAAGACCGTATGATGAATTACAACCCTGCTTGATCTCTTAGCAATTCTGCTTTATCTACGCGTTCCCATGGAAGATCAACATCAGTACGTCCGAAATGACCGTAAGCTGCAGTTTGTCTATAAATCGGTTTACGCAAATCAAGCATAGAAATGATGCCCGCAGGGCGAAGATCAAAGTTGTTGCTGATCAGTTGAACCATTTTCTCTTCACTGATTTTACCTGTTCCGTATGTATCCACATTTATCGAGACAGGAGTAGCTACACCGATGGCATAGGCAAGTTGGATCTCACATTTGTCGGCCAAACCAGCAGCTACAAGATTCTTAGCTACATAACGAGCCGCGTAAGCCGCAGAACGGTCCACTTTAGTTGGATCCTTACCTGAGAATGCTCCGCCGCCATGACGAGCATATCCGCCGTATGTATCGACGATAATTTTACGGCCAGTTAGACCAGCATCCCCTTGAGGACCCCCAATAACAAAACGTCCGGTTGGGTTAATAAAGTATTTGGTTTCTGCATCAAGCAGTTCCGCAGGAACAACAGGCAAAATAACATGTTCTTTAATATCCGCCTGAATTTGTTCAAGAGAAATTTCCTCTGCATGTTGTGTAGATACTACGATAGCGTCTACGCGTACAGGTTTTTCATCTTGATACTCAATCGTAACTTGTGTTTTACCGTCTGGACGAAGATAGTCCAAGGTTCCGTTCTTACGAACTTCAGATAAACGACGTGCAATACGATGTGATAAAGCAATCGGCAGTGGCATCAGTTCAGGTGTCTCGTTCGTAGCAAACCCAAACATGAGCCCTTGATCGCCTGCACCAATATTAGCAGTTTCTTCAGCTACTTGAGCAGGATCACGGTGTTCTAAAGCAGAGTTAACACCTTGGGCAATATCAGCGGACTGCTCGTTAAGAGAACTCAACACAGCACAAGTATTATAGTCGAAACCATATTTTGCACGTGTGTATCCAATTTCTTTGATGGTATTGCGTACGATGGCAGGAATATCAACATACTCTGATTTGGTACTGATTTCCCCGATCACCAGTACAAGACCTGTTGCTACTGCTACTTCGCAGGCTACACGTGCATTAGGATCATTAACTAAAAATGCATCCAATACCGCGTCGGAAATCTGGTCACAGATTTTATCCGGATGCCCTTCCGTAACGGACTCAGAAGTAAACAAATGACGCCCTTTAATAGACAAGTATAACAACCTCCCATATGGTTAGTCTGACACTGTATAAGGGATTCCTTAATGATAACAGGCCAAATAATAAAACTAAATAATATAAATAATTCAGGTTTGCCTGATTTCTTTTTATGAAGGATTTTTGCAAAATTTGATGCCTACATTCACTAAACTCTTCAAAAAATGAACCTTTTCCATATGGAAAAGGTTTAAGGCTTTCCTCAAAAGTCATATTATCTTATTTAGGGGGTGGTGTCAATTAAACACAGAACCCCCCGTGAGAGTATGAATATTGATTTCACGCTATAAAAAAGCAATATCAGATAAGGAATAAGGGCATCCTAACCCCTGATATTATTGAAAAAGAGACTGTTCAGCTTGCTTAATGAGTCTCTTCGTAATTTCTCCTCCAACAGACCCATTATCCCTTGAACTTAGATGCCCAAGGTACTGACTACGGCCAGAACCACTACCTCCGACTGCTCCTAACTCAGAAGCAAACTCCGTGTCTGCCCCGCCTCCATAATGAGCCCCATATAATCCAAATTCAGCTGCAATTTCATATTGCATTTGTTTCAGCATTGTCCGACTTTCAGGTACGACTGTACGATTATTACGTGCCATGTTACAGCACCTCCTGTGAATTTGTAAGATTACAGGAATATTGTGCGTCCATCACTTAATCTTCAATCGCGCCAATGATTTGTAACTTTGGAAAACAGTTTGAAGGTATGATTACGTCTGTTTACGGGCATTATGAATATATATCATTACACATTATTTCAAGGTATATCCACCACGAACCATCACAACAAGACCAAGTGTTTGACCCTCTTGAACAGTTATTCCACGACCATCACGAGGGAAGGACAATAAGTGGTTAGATGGTGCAGCTAGTCCATTTGTTAGATCTTTACCATCTGTTAAATCTGCCACACCATTCGCATCTTGTGAAACGATTACTGCTTTACCCGCGCGAACGATAAATTCAGCGCCTGCAGAAGCAATTAAAGTTTGGCCAGGCTTCACATCAACAATCACAGATTCATTACTGCTATTTTGACCAGGTGTAGCTACTGGCGCTGTGGTTGCACTAGGCGCAGGTGTAGCAGTCGCTACCGGAGTCGTCACTGTACCACCTGAAAGTGCTTTCTGAATTTGCTGATCTACGTAGCTTTTCGTAACTACAGGATCATCCGTTGTGCCAGGCTGAGAACCAACACCTGCACCTTCAGCAGTAATATTTAGCAGAGATCCAGCCCATACACTACCAGCCAGCAATACAGCGGTGGTTGTTACTTTCCATACCGATTTCAAAGAAGTTCCTCCTCATTATTGGGGATAAAAACCTATAAAAAAAGAATAGCCTCCGAAGAGGCTATTCTGTGCTTCGGTAATCGGAGATTACTTAGCGGAGATTTCTGTTTCGCCTTTGATCTTGTTGCCATCAGCATCGAAGATTGCAGCGTCTTTCTTAACTTTAACAATGATTCTGTTAACACCGTTGGCGTTAAGATCAAGTTCTTCTTTAGCACCAGCAGCGGAATCAATGATTTTCTTGGAGAATTTAACAGACCATTTTCCTTTATCAGATCCGTATTTAATCGGAGTGATAGAAAGAATGTTTTCTGATGAAATTTTGTTGCTAGAATTAACATCAGTGTTGATGTAGAATTCCAGGTTCGCTTTCAAGTCAGCTTCAGTTGTAGCTTCATTCAGGTCTTTGGAGAATCCGAGAATCAGTTCAGTTGAACCTCCGCTGGATACTACAGCTGAATCAAACGCAGGGCTAATTCTGCTAGTCAGCTTACCTTTTTGTTGTGCAACTGTACCATCGATTACGTTACCAGCAGTATCAGTAACACCATTCACAGCAAAGACATAGTCTTTAGTTTCTGTGATGCTGGAGCTAGGGATATATACATATGCACGAGCACGAGTTGGGTTAGTAGCAGATGATACTTCTTCGCCTTTTTCGTTCAATGTTTTAATTGTAACGTAAGAAGTGCTTGGAAGACCAGCATTGTTCAATGTGTAGCTGTTTTTATCAAGAATTGTGGATGATTTCAAACCGCTAGCATCAAACAGATCAACAGTGATCAAAGCATCACCATAAGTGTCATCACCAACAGATTTGCTATCATAGAACTTGATAGGAGCAGCGCCATTAACAACCAACAATTCTGGAGCTTTATCGTCAGTTGAAGTAGATCCGATTGTTACAGGCAATACTGCAGCAGTCAGTTCATTTGCACTGTAGGATTTATCTACGAACAATCCTGCAGGAATACGCAATGTGTAGCTACCAGCAGTTGGTACACTTACACCAGTGATAGTGAAAGTACTTCCGCTACCTTTAACAAGACTAGAATTGTGAAGCACAGTTGTAGCTTCACCAGTAGTATCATTAATCAGTTGCAGGGTGCCTTTACCTTTGTATACAACATTTTCAGAGAATTTCAGAACCAGACCTTTATTAACAGCTGTAGTAGTGTAAGTAACACCAGTTACAGTAGGAGCTACAGTGTCTTTAGTAAAGGTAATTGCTTGGCTAGCAGCTGTTCCCAAAATGTTACCCAGAGTATCTTTTACAGAAGCTCCGAATACTACAGAACCAGTGAAAGTTCCAGTTGAAGGGAAGCTAGTCAATGGGCTTTGAAGGGTGAACTTCTTGCCATTGTCAGTAGTCAACACTTGGAACGTACCTTGGCTTTCACCAACGGAGT
Source organism: Paenibacillus sp. FSL P2-0121 (assembly GCF_037975345.1). NCBI lineage: Bacteria > Bacillati > Bacillota > Bacilli > Caryophanales > Paenibacillaceae > Paenibacillus > Paenibacillus sp. FSL P2-0121. The sequence continues at coordinate 6,527,468 of NZ_CP150245.1, forward strand.
TCAACAAGCGAACATTACCAACCAAAGAAGCACGATCAACTGTTTTGTCGAACTCAACTTCAACATACTTGTCACTTACTGGAGTTACGCTCTTGATTACTGGAGCAGCAACATCAGAAACTACAGTTACAGTAGTTTTGATTGGGTTAGGATTAGCTACATTACCTGCAAAGTCAGTAACGTTAAGCAACGATACATCGTAAGTTTTGCCGCTATCCAATGTTCCTGCAGACAATTTATACTCAGTGTAAGTATCATTTGTTACAGTTACAGTAGCAACTTGACCATTTACGTAAGCAACAATACCAGTAGTTTTAACTGGTTCGCTGAATTTCACGTATACATCTTTAGTAGTTGCTTTTGCAGTAGAGCTAGCAGAAGCAAGTGTTGGAGCAACTGTATCAGCAACAGTGATCAGTTGTGTGTAAGCTGGGATAGCTTCAGCAGATGTTGTTGTTACAGCATCGTTAAGAACTACAGTGTAGTTACCTTTAAGGAATTTAACTCCTGGCAGGGTAATAACAGCTTCAGTGTTGTCAGCGTTGAAGGTAACATTAGCATTAGCTACTTCGTTAACATCACTACCCACTTTAGTTACTTTTACTACGCCGTCGATAACTTTGCTGGATTCAGCCAGTGTATCAACATCGATTGAACGGTTAAATTTGATTACTACTTGTTTAGCATTTGGAGCTTCTGCGGAAACAACCTTAGGAGCTGCCAAAGTTACTTTTGTAGTGTAATCATGATCATTGTGTTTGAAGTTGATTGTAGTTTCAACGCCTGCTACAAGAGCAGTTGTCAATTCAACAGTTGTAGTAGTTTTGTCAGAGAAAGTAACAACTACTTTAGTTGGGCTCAATGCTTCAGCAGAAACGATTGTAGCTGCTTGGCTCAATTGATCCACAGCATAAGCTGTTTCAACTACCAAAGAACGGCTAGCGTTAGCTTTGAAGTTAGTGTCTTTAGCAACCAAACCTGCATTGATTACTGCTTGAGCATAACCTTTAGCCCATGCGGATGCAGAATTATCAGTTGTAGTTGGTTGTTCCAATTTCAAAGCGCGGAACAATACAGCCGCAACTTCTTCAACTGTTACTTTACCGTTGTAGTCAAAGATACCTTTAACAGTATCTTTACCTTGCATGTAGTTTACTGCAGTAACAGCTTCGATGTAAGGCACAGCCCAGTTCGATGCGTTGTAACCTTTGTCTTTGTAAGACAATTTGTTAGTTACTTCAGTAAGGTCGAACAATTTAGTAACGATCTTCGCGAACTCAGCACGAGTAAGATCTTTTTCAAGGTGAGCTTGACCATCTGGGTATCCGTTGAGAATACCTTTCGCTGCCAAAGCATCAAATTTTTGTTGCGGAGTTGTTGCTGCGTCACCAAACGCTACAGAGGCAAACATCGAGAATGCCATTGCTGTAGATAATGCTACGGATAAAATTTTCTTCATAACCTTTTTTTCTCCTCCTTGGACGTTCATAAACTGAGATTTTTCTTTAGTTGAGTAGCTCATGTCACTCATTAGCCGATGCACCCCCTTTCCCGAGTTGAGCAAATTAAGTATAAATAATGTCTGTGACGGGTATCACAGAAACTGGTAAACGATTTTAGGACATGACAATACTAGATTCCTAATTATACCTAAGTATTATACAATGTGCCTCAAGTCACGTAAAGCTAATTTTTCCATTTTGTTAAATTGGCTTTACCAGCGGTTAATTTCAGCCCCTGTGTAAATGACTCTACACCTTAAACGCAGAAGATTTGAAAAAGTTGCGGTTTCTCAAAAAAAATCTTCTTTTTTATATTTTCCGGTGTGATCCCATTAGAAGATACATATGTATGTTCTACTAACTATTGTTAATCATGGGTGCCTACGGAAAACAGTATATCATAGTCGCTTTCTAAACGTCATTATGCAATATTTACTAAGAATCATTAACACTTGTACTATTAATTTAAACATTCCTACAAAAAACAAAAAAAGCGCCGTTGCCGACGCTTGCTTCTATTACATTGTTTCTAACGAATCTTCATAGATAATTGGATCAATTCCTGACGCTTCTCAGGACTCGAGTTCACATTGTCATACATTGCATCAATAGCTGCGCGGTTCTCGCGGTAGCTCTTCTCATGCTTGATTGTAGTATGAGACCATTCGATCAGAGCATTCTCAGTAACAACAAGCTCGTTGTATGAATCGTGGAATCCTGTTGCTTGCACCAGTTCCTCCATGACCTCTTGAGTGATCTCCTGTAGTGCCCGTTTAGCTGCAATTTCCTTCTCCAACACTTTTGCTCTATTCTCAAACATATTCTTGGCTTTCATGTAATCCAACTGTGCTTTTGATAAAATCGGTTTCATCGATGGCTTTCACCTTTCAGAAAATAATATTTTCTACATTATTGTATCGTAAATCGGTGCAGATTACAAAATTTATGTCGCTGGTAATTGTTATCTTTACATCAAAACTCCGACCTACGAATACTTTTCGCAGGCCGGAGCACTTTTTTATTCTTTAGTTAAAGTTCTTAGGGAAGATGCTTGTACTCTTCTGTAAGAGTGCCACAGTAATCTTACCGGCCTCTGCTCTAGTCAACTTACCCTTCGGGTTAAAGTTATAGACGGGCTTCTTTTGGCCTGTAACGGTCACAGCACTTCCTTCCATAATCTTAGCTTTAGATATAGCTTCAATTGCAGGACGTGAGTAGAAATCCATGTTGCTTGTATCAACAAATGATTTGCTTAAGCTTGCCAACAGTTTACTGTCATTCAACGACATCTTGAGTTTCAACGCCCTAGCTATCATTACTGCGGCTTGTTCACGTGTTAAGGCTTGATCAGGCCCAAAGAAGCCATCACTGAGGCCTGTAACAATACCTGCCCTAGCAGCTGTCTCAATGTGTTTGAAATCCCATGTAGCCGCTACGGCTTCTGGCACAATATCAAAGAAGGTTTGTTTATTAGCATCATAGTTCAAAGGAATACTTAATGATTTCACCAACAATGTAGCGAATTCACCACGAGTGGTCAAATCATCCGCCCCGAATGCATCTGCTCGAAGATTAGTCATAAATCCTTTGGAATACAATCCATTCATTATATTTCTGCCCCAAGGATGATTCGTAATATCAACAAAACCACGGCGCAGCTTCATAACAGTGTAATAACCAAATTCATCGAATGGAACGGTGATGGTATGTTTTTTCGTATCTACGACGCCGCCCAAATTCTCCCACTTACCTGAATCTGTATATCGGAATACTGTAATAGTCGATCCCACTTCATCCACAATGCTGGAGTTGAAAGTAAGCGTCAATTCACCACGTTGGGAAGGTACGATTTTTCTTGTTTGACTATACTGCGTAAAGTATCCAGTCTTTCCACTGGCATCCACGAAATGCGGGGTAACCCCGTTGGTCTCAAGATTAACGCCATCATTTCCTAGACCACCACTAAGCCAATAGATATCCGATACTCTCGAAAAGTTATTAGTAGAAACGGTTGATGTAAAGCGTAGAGCAAGATCCTGTGGAATCACAAGCTGCCCGCCCCCGCCTTCGGTTCTGTCGTCACTACCCGTTACGTTGATAATGTTCCCGTAATCATTCTTACGTTCAACAACGCCATCAGCGGGATCCGCGATACCAAACAACAGTTTTGTATTAGGATAATATTTTGCAGCACCAGAGCTAGTATATCCCTTCATAATCGTGCCTTTAGGGAAGTTCAATTCCAAGGTTTTATTAAAGACACTATACTTCGTAGCTACCTTCTCAGCCATATATTGTGTATCAATCTGCACTGCACTAGCATAATACACATTTATAGTATCGCTTATTGTGGAGTTAGCACGAACCACTTGTATCTTAATGGGATTCGATTTGTCTGCTTTTAAGCCCACATAATCATAGGTGAAGCGATCTTGATTTGGCAAATCCGTACGTTTAATTGCTTCTTCTTTGCCAATTATTACTTTAGTGGCACCTTCAGCCTCAATATCAAAACGAACAAAGTTTTTGTTAACAACAATTTGCTCACCTACCGTCGCTACAGGTGACAGAAGACGATATGGAGCAACTTCCCGCACTACTTCAAGACGTTGTGTAGTTCTTGCTCCTGTTTTGTTAATAAGCTCTAGGGTATAAACTTGACTTCCTGGGGCATCAAACTTAATGTCACGTAATCTTAAAATAAAGTTTTTAGCACTGCCAATGTAGTCATAATACAAACCATTTGCAGCCACTTCATCAGGATAACGTTTAGGACCAATAGGTCCATCGGATTCCGTACCGTCAATTAGCAGCTTATCCTGCCCCGTCGAAGTAAACACCAAAGTAGAGCCCTGATATAGATTCAGCGTTGTAGCACCACTACCTTGTAGTACCAAGTCGAATTTATCTTTGCTTGTTGTATATTTTTCATCCTTATATACAATCTCAGCTGGCAATGCCAGCATGGCATTACGCTCGACTTCATTAGAAAGGGTTGTAGTTGTAAAAGGTAAACGATTATCCCCTAAAGTAGGATGGAATTGTTTTATCCCAGAAATGTTGGTATCAATGATGTAAATTTTAAGTTCTTTTTTGATAATACGTTGGTTACCAGCATTATCTCTTGAGACTCCAGTAAACACGATTTTATTCTCACCGTATACCAGTGGTCCCGTCTGACTGATTGTCACAGTGAAATTAAAAGTTGTTTTATTTACTGTTGAGTTTTTTTCTACTTCAAGCTTAAAAGGATTGCTAGATAATGAGTTACTGTCTGTACCGTTAATTTGCACTTGTGCATTTTCTATATTTTCGAACCCGATATATTCCCCAGCGACATTAAGTTTTTTTTCTACACTGGAATCGAATTCGTAGGTCTGACCATCTTGCAGATTACTTACATATATATAGTTTTTCGATACATATGAAATATCAGCATTATAGAAGGATTCTGATCCTTTATAACGGAATTGTACCTTTTGTTGACCATTAGAGAACCCTGATATTTTATAAATATATTCATTTGTTCCTGTGCCTGCAGTTACATAATCTATGGATAGTGGTTTATTACTCAAAGGCAAATAGTTTGCAGTTATATCTGCTGGGGTTGTTGATCTATTTGTCTTCGCCATTATATAGAAACTATCCGTCTCTAACTGTTGGCCATTCAAAGGCAATTTAGAGATATTGGTAAGATCACCTGAGCCTGTATATCCAGGAAGGTAGTACATTTCTGTTATAACAGTCTCATTTTTCAAAAATTTATATGAATAAAGATGAGAACTGCTGTGGCTGCCATAATCTACAGACAATTTAAAGTCATTTACACCCGCCAAGATTTCTAAATCAGCTGCAGTCTTAAATTTAACCAATTTATACGTTGGCGTAACGCCATCAGGACCAGGAATTGTTAATTCTTCTGTCACAGCACTAATCGTTACAACTTTTTCGGAACTATTACCTTTATTAAGAGTTAGCACAGCATTTGTTGCAAACGGAGCCACGTTATATGGAACTAAGATCTGTCCAGTAAAACCTGCAACACTTGGAGTCAAATCAGCAGTCAACGTAGGCACATTATCATTTAAGATATTATAGTCCGCATTGTCGTGGTTGATGTTCAAAGAAGCGTACGGTTGATCCTTATCAAAGAAATATACGGATCTGTCTATTGTTATTGAATCCGAAGCATTTTGAATAACAATCTTAAGCGTACTTAATCCCGGACTCAAGTTCAGCGCGGGGGTGAAAAATGTTCCGTCTTCCAATAGGGAAGTTTGTAATGCAGTTCCTCCATTCACGGAGACACTGACTTTAGTGGCATTCGTTACTTTACCTTGAAGAGTAACTGTAGATACTGGTACGACAACTTGTGTTCCTTCATTTAAATTAAGCGCAGAAGGACCACCCAAAACTTTTAATTCTGTTACATAGGGAACTTTATCATAAAGAACATAAAATGATTCTGAACGTTGGAGATTCCCTTGCATACCAGAAAAGGTCACCTTATTAAAACCTGTATACAAAACAAGACCAGATGCTACAAAACGGTTATCCGGGCTATTGGTATCTGTTGTTACCGCTCCCGTAGTCAGGTGAGTAGCATCTGTTACCCATTTATTAGATTGACTATCTTTTGTAAGCTGCTCTACAGTAACCTTCATCGTGGAAGATGTTACCTGAGAGTAGGTTCCTGTAATTGAAAAGGTAGGGCTACTTACTTTGTAAACACTAGAACGGTCAATAAGTCCCTCAGGATTAGGATTAGCTGTTGTTGCTACAACATCCTGTTTCAACAGAACAGTATTACGTAATGTGAGATCATCCGGACTGAAGAAAGTCGTGGAGCTCGTGGTAGCCGCTGCCGCTATGGGCGTGTATTTACCTGGGAACATAGAAACGATCAAAGCCGCCAGCATCAGCCAAACGAACGGTCTCTTAAAGCGTTGCATGTGTTATATCTCTCCTTTGAGTATAAATTCTCGTAAACCTTCACTTTGTTCTTTATCGGTCATAGGAGGCGATATTTTTAGGGAAAACAACAAAAAACTCATCCGAAAAGGGATGAGTTTTGTTAGTTATAGAAAATATTAGAATAATACCATTAATAAATTAAGATTTGGAACCTCTTTCCGGATTAGCCTTCATACGAATTCTTAAAAAGAAATCAATCAGCGGACGTTTAGTCTTACCGATCAAACCTGTAACTTCCGCACCAATCTGCAAGAAGAAGAGCATGATGCAGATGACTACAAAGGTAACCCAGTTCGCCTCGTAAAGAGCGGCAGAGGATTGAATAACAGCTAAAACTCCAAAAAATGCAGCAATACCATAAATAATGAGCACAGTCTGACGATGACTAAAGCCTAGCTCGCGAAGGCAATGATGCAAGTGACCTTTGTCTGGTGCAAAGATTGGTTTCTTCTGCAGCTTACGGCGCACGATCGCAAAGAACGTGTCCGACAACGGTACACCAATAATAAGCAAAGGTGTAATAAACGAAACCACGGCAATCTGTTTAAACCCTAGCAAAGCAAGTAAAGCTAAGCAGAAGCCTAAGAACAGCGATCCCGTATCCCCCATAAAAATCTTGGCGGGATGGAAGTTGAAGAACAAGAATCCGATTATGCTACCCAGAAGCAACAGGCATAACATGGCAACCATCGTGTTACCCATCAAGAAAGCCATTACCGCAATCGTAGCAATCGCAATCCCTGATACACCAGCAGCAAGCCCGTCCAACCCGTCAATCAGGTTAACAGCATTGGTGACACCAACAATCCAGAAAATCGTAAGCGGGATAGCAATCCAGCTTTCCAATGAAGAATACGTATTGTTAAATGGAATATTCACAAAATCTACAGTAATACCAAAACCGAAAACTACAATACATGCTGCAACAATTTGGCCCAGCAGCTTCAACTTTGCTGATAATTCAAATCGGTCATCCAACCCTCCGATAAGTACAATCAGTCCGCCGCCACACAGCAGCGCTTTGATGAAGTTGGCCTCCCGCGGAGTGAACTCATATGGAATAATCGGCAATACGGCAAGCAGGCCTAACACAAACGCCAGAAAAATAGCTAATCCGCCAAGGCGGGGCATAATTTTCGTGTGCACTTTACGAGCATTCGGCACATCTGTCGCACCAATCTTAATGGCGAATTTCTTCACCAAAGGTGTGAGGCCAAGTGCGAGTCCCATGCATACGATAAATCCAGCGATGTATATGATTAACATTTGATCAGTCGACCCCCATTTCTCTACCGCATTGAATTATACGCTGTTACAAAAACAAATTCCAATCCCTTTTTTAGGCTATTCATCTGATTTTCTAGGTGAATATCGGCATTTGACTAGACTTTTGTTACTTTATCTTTCTCACGCACCACTTTTAATGCGAATTTCGGCAACGCAAGCATTCTTTTGTACCGCGTAGGCTCTTTTAATAAACGGTACAACCATTCAATTCTCATTTTTTGGAAAACTTTTGGTGCTCTCTTGCTCTTGCCAGAAATTACATCAAAGCTGCCGCCGACCCCCATCATGATCGGAACACCTAACTTGGATTTGTGTTTTGCAATCCATGGTTCCTGACTATCCGCGCCTCTGGCCACAAATAATAAGTCAGGATTGGTTTTAACAATTCCAGCAATAATCTCATCATCCGATTCCGGACCAAAATAACCGTCATGATATCCTGCAATAATAACACGCGGATATTGCAATTGTAACCTTTCAGCGGTTTCCTGAATCACCTCAGGTGTAGAACCAAGGAGATATACCTTCCATCCATATCTTTCACCCTGTTGCATCAATTCATGTAACAGGTCAAAACCAGCTACCCGTTCGGTTACAGGCTCCTTACAATAATTAGCAGCCCATACCACACCGGTTCCATCTGGGACAACTAATTCAGCTGACTTCATTATCTCCATATAAGCTGGATCTTCCAAAGCAGCCATAACCATAATCGGATTAGCTGTAATCACTTGATGCGGGATACGGGTATGAACCGCCTCTGTCAAATATGCAACAGTTGCTGCCATATCAACCTTGGAGACTCTAATCCCAAAAATAGGAACTGTAGGTACCGCGCTTTCTGCTTTCACTTTAGATCATCCTTTATGGTGGAAATATTCTACGATTTGCCGTGCTGGAGCCCCTGCTTCTTGAATCAACGAGGAGAGGATCGTCTCCCTCTCATTTCTCCATCCCTCTGCTGTTTCCAAAAGATGGCCTATCTCAGCAGCAACTTGTCCAGCATCTAATGATTGGGTCGTGCCCACAGGCTGACACCGAACTCTGTCTAGAAAATGATCAATTTTCGGATCATAAGAGATACCAATCAGCGGAACTCGCCGCCCTGCGGCATAAATCAGGCTATGAAGACGCATTCCGATCAGCACTTCACATTGCCCTACTTCCCGCAGCATGTGTTGCGGATGACTGGCATCTTCACAAATACTGACCTGCCCCCCATGCTGGCTTATATTTTCTTCCAGCTTCTCCATCACATAACGTGAGGCTTCAATATCAGATGGAAGATGAAACGGAAGGAATCTTAAATGCAATGGTTTTTCAAGATTCGCCTTAATCAAGCCTTGAGCAAGAGCGTCCAGCTCCTTGCGATCTTGTTCCCAATAACGTACCGAAATACCTACTACCGGAAGTGAATCTGAAGACTCTGGTAATTCAGCAGCATCAGTCTCTTCAGGTAAAGATAAGCCCATCACCGGGTCAGGAACAACCTCTATGTTCTTCTGTTCTAATCCCATAGAAAGTAAAAGCTCGCGGGATTGTTCATCCCGCACAGAGATATAAGTACATTTGCGAAACACTGATTTGATTAATGGGTGGAAAAGCTTACGATTCACAGGTCCGATACCTTGAGCATAAATAAAGGTCGGTTTACCCATCCACTGCGCAAGCTTAATAATACCTAAATAGTAAGGAATACTCTTGCTTCCTGTTACATCTTGCAGCAAGCTGCCTCCACCGCTAATCAGACCAGAACTCTCATAAATAGCTTGACGGACTTCAACCAGCTTCATCCGGTGCACAGATTTCACTCCATATGTGGCGCTAGTCCACTCAGGATCGATGGACAAGACAATGGGTTCGATCTCTATACCTGCAGCTTGAGCATGTTGTTGCAGTGCAATCAATATAGATTGCAGTACCGCCTCATCCCCGCTGTTATGGAAACCGTAATAACCGGAAATAACTATCTTTTTAGGAGTGGCGACCATCGTTTCCAACACCCTTCTGCAATTTGCCATACGATTACGGCAATCACACCAATAATCAGTCCTAATCCAAGACCGAGCAAGCCACGAATGAGCGAGATCAGAACTGGCGAGTGAATATGAGCAAAGGTATCTACCATCGAGAGCTGACCGATTACAGCAATAATCATGATAAACGCTGCATTCCGATATCTAAAGGCCAAGAATGCGCCAAGAATTAATAACGGATGCGCTAGCAAAAACTCTTTATTACGCGGTCGAACGCCAACCGTATTTTCCAAGAATGTACGTAAAACCATTTCCAACGGACTCACACTGCCACCGTTACCTGTACGGGTCATGTAATAATAGCCAACAACCGCCAAAACAAAGGCAATGATAATCATCGCAAATGTGATTGGTGTCCGCAGTAGCTTACCTGTCTTGTTAAAGACAAAATCCCCACGATACAAAAGCACGTAAAGTGCCACAAGACCGATAGGCGCCATATGAAGCAGACTGACACCACGGAACTGGTTGAGAACCAGGCTATAAGTTACATTATTAAGCAGTGCTATCATAAACGGCACAGCGCTCAAAGAGATCAGTGAAGTCTTAAAATAAAGCACTAAGCTATGTGTAAACCGGCGTTGCGGGCTCATAGCCTTATAGGTAAGGGGATTGCTCCGTAGAGGTGGCCCCATTTCATTAACCTTACGAATGGCAAGCACAACGGCAAGCGTTGGTGCACTTATCGCAGCGGCAAGCGCGAGCGCTTGTTCAAACATTTCAGGCTTCACTAGCATCAGGCCTGCACTTCCAATCAGACCTAACACCCAGGCAGCAAGCGTGAGCTGTGGAATGAAGTAAGAGACCAGCAGAGCCACTAAAGACACTGCTCCAACCACCGCAACTAGCTTAAAGTAACGTTGATAAGAGGAATCTACAACCTCAAATGCCGTAGCTTGTCCCAGTTTAAATCCATTGTCTTTAATCTGCTCAACTGCTCCGCCTGGTTCGCTTAGGCTGGTAATAAGGTTATCTAATGTATCTGTAACCTGTGCCTTAGCAGTATTTCTTGCAGGAATCGTGTTTAAGTAGATCATGCGGATATTCCGATCCTTTGTTGCCAGAGCGAAACGGTCCGAAATTACTTTTGGATCTAAGGCAGAATCTCCCTCACTAAGGGAATATAAACGTGTCACATTATAATCCAGCAAATAAGCGAGCCTGTTAAAGCCCTTTTGCTGTTTTTTAATATTCTCAATTGCTGCAATCCCCATTCCACGTTCCTTAAGGAGATTAGCAAAGTCAGTGATACTGCCAGTATCGGCATCATCATTAAACCCTTTAACAGACTCACCTTCAAATAGAATCCGTTTAACACCCAATTCCTCATAACGATCCAACAGCTTCTTTACCGTGGCTTCATTATAAGTCAGAGAATCCACAAGACGAGGTACAATACTGAATCCCTTGTTATGCAGCATGTCCAGTGTAAATGGATCGGGCTGCAGCGGCTTCAATGTAGCGTCTTCTAGCGGGGTCTCGATGATAAGCCCCTGCTGTCCGCGGAAACTCCAGTCTCTTGAATTAATCCCAAGATTACTAAATGCTTCTTTAATTACAGGCGCTAAAGTATCGCTGTAATCAGCACTGGTAAACAGAATATAGGTATAGTTTTCATTTTCAGGTATGATCGTGTCCGTAAGATTAGCTATATCAGCCGCACCCCATATCATTAGACGACGCGCCTTACGGTAATCTTCCAATGTGCTTTCGTAAATCGCCATGCTCTGTACACCAGCGTCTTTAAGGCGATCTAACTGTTCGGAAATATAATCTTGTGGATTTGCACGATAGCTGGCTACATCAACCAGATCACGATAATCAAATACAAATTCTACTGTCTTGGAAGACTTCTCCGTCTGCAGTCGATCATAGACCACAGGCAAGGCTGCTATAACGCCAACCACAACTATGATCCACAGCCACTTTCGGGAAGTAATATTCCAACGTTGCCATTTTTGCCGCACCAAAAGTACCTCCTCTTTCGCTTTAAAAACTCTTTTAACAAAAGTAGAAACGGATCGTCATCCTTTTAGAGACGGTACCCGTTTCTACGTAAAATATAATTCACAATATAGAAAGCACTCTATATTTATTATTGTCCCCCGTCAACGCGAGCCATAACCTGTTTCGACAGTGCAGCAACCTTATCCTTAGCATTCTGCAGGGAGTCACCCACTACTGCAAAATAAACTTTAATCTTAGGCTCTGTGCCGGAAGGGCGCAGGCAGAACCAAGATCCGTCAGCCAGCAAATACTTCAGTACATTTTCCTTCGGCAGTCCATTTAAGCCCAGGGAATAATCCTGAATTTCTGTTACGGCAGATCCAGCAATTTCTTGTGGTGCATTAGAACGCCAATCATTCATGATTCCTTGAATTTGCGCAACGCCATCTTTGCCTTTCAGCGTACGGGACTCCAAGCTTTCCAAGAAGTATCCGAACTGCTTGTACAATTCCTGAAGAACATCATATAATGTTTTGCCTTGAGCTTTATAATAAGCACCCGCTTCAGCGATAAGCATAGCAGCAAGAACAGCATCCTTATCACGAGCATAATTGCCTGCAAGATAACCATAGCTTTCTTCATATCCGAAAAGATATGTGTATTCTCCGGATTGTTCGAACTGGGTCATCTTTTCTCCAATATATTTGAAGCCAGTCAGCGTATTAAATACAGTTGCACCATAATGAGAAGCTACAGCAGCCCCCATTTCGCTAGTAACGATAGTCTTTACAACCGCACCATTGCTAGGCAGCTTTCCTTGTTCCTGCAAACGACTCAAATAGTAATGAATCATCAGTGCTCCGGATTGATTGCCGGACAGAACAACAAATTTACCTTCATTGTCGCGAACTACCGCACCCATACGGTCTGCATCAGGATCTGTACCAATCAAAAGGTCAGCATTCAACTCTTCGCCCAGCTTCATAGCCAGCGTAAAAGCTTCACGCTCCTCCGGGTTCGGCGATTTCACTGTAGAGAATTCAGAATCCGGCTGTTCTTGCTCAGGTACAACATGTACCTGGGTGAACCCGATTTTCTCAAGTACACGGCGGACTGGCAAATTACCTGTACCATGCAGCGGAGTGTATACGATTTTGAAGTCTTTTCCAAGCGTAGAGGCAATCTCTTCACTTGCAAGACTGACCGCAGCAACAGTATCGGTAAACGCTTCGTCATCCTTCTCTCCTAGCCAGTGCAACAGCCCTTGAGCTTCAGCTTCTTCTTGCGAAATCCGCTTTACACCATCAAAAGTGTCAACCTCTAGTATGTAAGAAATGACCTTTTCGGCTTCGTGTGGTACAAGCTGTCCGCCTTCCGAATTATAGACCTTATAACCATTGTATTCAGGAGGGTTATGGCTCGCGGTGATTACAATACCACCTGTTGCTTTCAAATAACGCACGCTGAATGATAGCTGTGGTGTTGATCGAAGGGAGGTAAACAAATGCGCCTCGATGCCATTAGCAGCCAGTACAAGAGCAGCCTCAAGTGTGAATTCAGGCGAGAAGCGACGAGAGTCATGCGCGATAACAACCGAAGGTCTGCCTTCTCCAGTATGCTTTTCTAGAATATAATTAGCGAAGCCTTGTGTAGCTCTGCCAACAGTATAACGATTGATACGATTGCTGCCCGCACCAATAACCCCACGCAAGCCGCCTGTACCAAACTCTAAGTCTCTGTAAAAACGCTCTTCAAGCTCCTGTGGCTCATTCTCCAGAGCGCGAAGCTCTGCCTTTGTAGCCTCGTCAACAGAAGGGTCCTGCAACCAGCGGGATAATGTGTCTGCCGCTTTCGCACTTAATTGAGTCATATGAATCTCTCCTTTAGATATATTTATAGAAAAATAAAATATTTAGCTCAGAGCAAACATAATTTCTCCAGAGGCTACAACCTTACCTTCAACGGAAGCAGTAGCTTGTCCTTTTCCGATGCTGCCCTTAAGGCGGGTGATCTCTACTTCAAGAGTAAGTGTATCGCCCGGTACCACTTGACCACGGAAACGGAATCCGTCCAGCCCAGCTAAAAAACCGATTCGGCCGCGATTAGCTTCTACTCCCAGGATAGCAACCGCACCCACTTGTGCAAGGGCTTCTGTAATCAGTACACCCGGCATTACCGGATAGCCCGGAAAGTGACCTACAAAGAACGGTTCATTGATCGTTACATTTTTGATTCCTACAGCTTTTTTGCCCATTTCAATCTCGATAATTTTGTCCACCAGCAGAAATGGAGGCCGATGGGGGATGATTTCTTGAATTTGGTTGATATCCAGCATTATGACAAAACTCCTTTCGGATGTTGCACATTTTCTTTTATTCTTTGCCGAAATGCATAAAATTAGGCAGGTTCGGTAAAAACTATATTTATCCTTCACCAACTGCAGAAGTGGAGGTTGAGATAAGGGGCTTTCTCCACCGGATGCGGCAGCATGGCGGAGAGGGCCCTTTTTGCTGCCCGAGGCCCCCCACCATTATACATTTTTCAGCATAAAAAAGAAAACTCCCTTATATAACAAGGGAGTGGTTAAATCATCTTCATTTATGGAGCAAAAACCAAATCATATACATGTCTCCACGTACTCCACTGCAGAGCATCGCTTAACTCTTTCTTACCCAGGACAACGTAACCGACGGCCAGGCCGCCTCCAAGTGCAGCTACGAGAAGCAAGGGAATAAGAACCCATTGTATCATGGTCCATTTGGAGATCCCTCGTGGAGAGGGTTCTTTCTTCTCTTCCGATTTAACTTTTTCCTGTCGATCCATTCCTTCACCTCTACGCGCGCATGTTATTGGCTAGACCAAACATCTGATCACTGGACGAAAGTGCCCGAGCTACGAGTTGATACGTGCGTTGAATCTGCATCATTTCTGTCATTTCTGAGGTCATATCGACATTCGACTGCTCCAGCCATCCTGAGCGCACTCCAATTCCAGATGCCTCGCCTGCCGCTCTTTGTACAAAAGCCTGCTGTGCTGTAACCCCATCTGCAAGCATATAGAAATTCCCGTCGACAGCCTTTAAGGCATTCTGTGTCTTAGGTTCTACTATCATTATAGTACCCGCTACCTGAACAGGTCCATTCTCCGTCTTTTTTGTTAACACACGACCAGATTCATCGATAGCAGCATTCACACCTACAGGAACCGTTAGAGGTTTGCCCTCTGTATTTAAAACCGAGTTTCCTGTGTTATCAACCAATACCATCTTTTTAGCATCAGTCGTGTCAGGAATAAAGTGAAAATCACCCTGACGTGTATACGCTGTAGTACCATTGACCTGAACACCAAAAAGCCCGTTGCCCTGAATGGCTAAGTCGGTCGGACTCCCTGTTTCTTTAAGGGGTCCCTCTTCCCAATTCGTTGAGATCGAAGGCACATAAGTCCCAAAACCCATATTAAAGCCTAGGGGTGTAGAACGGCCCGGTTGGTCATAATCATCTGATTGCTGTTGTACACGAGTCAGCACGTCCTCAAAAGAGCCCTGCTTGCTCTTATAACCATTGGTATCCATGTTGGCTAGATTATCCGCTATAATATCAAGCCGCTGCTGAAGGCTCGACATGGAGACTGCTGCACTAATCGTTGAGTTGTTCATAGATCAAACCTCCTATAAGCTCTACCTGTAAAGCTCATTCCTAAGCACTGCCTATACCCTGCCAACTTCACTTACAGCCTTCTGCAAGCTGCCATCATAATATTGAACAATCTTCTGGTTCGCTTCATAAGCCCGATAGGCGGCATTCAAATCCACAGTAACCTGAGTAGGATCTACATTGGAGCTTTCCAGGTAACCTTGGCGTACTTGCATGTTATCTGTTCCGTTAGAGAAACGGATATCTGCCGCCTCTACATCATCAGCGTGAAATACACCATTACCGTCACGTACAAGCTCCTGTGGCTTTGTTACTACACTCACACCAAGCTTGGTCCCTGTCGGAAGTCCTGTTACTGGATTAAGCAAATTACCCTGCCCGTCCACTTTAAGGGTGTCCTGATTTCCTGTCAAGACAAGGGGCTTGCCTGTGGAATCAAGAACCTTGAAGCCACCACTGCTCAGTACCTCTCCTGTAGCCGCGTTTATTGAGAAGCTCCCATTTCGCGTATACAGATTATTCCCTTCAGCATCCTGTACAGTAAAGAAGGCCTGTGGACGATAAACAACCTCACCCTCAGGGCTTACATATTTGCCTGAACCATCAAAGGAGATATTTTGACCTGTCACTGGATCAGCTACTTGCAAATCCGTAGATAAAGCAAAATCCATGGTCTTGCCGCTCTCCCTTAAATCACCCTGTAAATATTGGGATATCGATTGTTCTGCAAAAACCCCAGTGTTAAGGCGCCCCACTGGCTTTGTATTGCCATTACTCATAGCAGAGATCAGTACATCCGGAAAAGCATGATTGACACTGTCAACCTGCTTGTACCCCGTTGTATTCAAGTTAGCGATGTTCTGTGTTGCCGTATCATGTCTACGCTGCTGTGTAACCATACCTGCAGCGGCTGTATATAATCCTCTTATCATGAAGGTAGTCCCCTTCCGAATCTTTTGCTACCTTTTATATCGGCTGCTTAGAACTTTTTCTTAACGACCTTGTCCAAATTATCTAGCATTATTCCGGTTCCCTTAACTACACAATGCATCGGGTCTTCCGCTATCCACACCGGAACATGTAATTCTTCTGAGAGGAGCTCGTCCAATCCATTAAGTAAAGCGCCACCACCAGTTAGAACAACACCCCGGTCAATAATATCTGCGGATAGCTCAGGCGGTGTACGTTCCAGAACGGACTTAGCAGCTGCCACAATAGAAGAAACCGGATCCCATAGTGCTTCTTTTACCTCGCCTGAAGTAATAGTGAGCGTCTGAGGGAGTCCACTTACCATATCACGACCACGAATATCCATTTCAGCCTGCATCAGGCCTGGACGCACGGTGCCAATTGTAACCTTAATATCCTCTGCCGTACGTTCACCGATTAACAGCTTATACTTTTGTTTAATATATCTTAAAATGGCCTCATCGAACTTGTCTCCTGCGACTTTAATCGAAGAAGCGGTAACGACGTCGCCCATAGAAAGTACGGCTACATCCGTCGTTCCGCCACCGATATCGACGACCATGTTCCCACTAGGCTGATAAATATCCATTCCCGCTCCGATTGCAGCGGCTTTTGGCTCTTCCTCCATAAAAACTTCCTTAGCCCCGCTCCGCTCTGCCGCTTCCCGTATGGACTTCTGTTCCACAGATGTAATATTTGTAGGGGCGCAAATCAGAATACGGGGCCGTGCGTACCAGGACCGGCCGCCAACGCGGTCGATAAAATACTTGAGCATCATTTCTGTGATTTCAAAATCTGCAATGACACCATCCCGGAGAGGACGGATTGTTATAATATTTCCAGGTGTACGTCCAACCATGCGACGTGCCTGTTCTCCCACCGCAAGGACTCTCTTCGTATCACTTTCAAGTGTGACCACGGAAGGTTCATCCAGAACGACTCCCCTTCCCTTAACATGTATGAGCACATTGGCCGTGCCGAGGTCGATTCCGATATCCTTGCTAAACATAATGAAAGAGCCCCCAAAGTGTTATTTTAATTGAAAAAACAGCAGTTAGTACTAAATTTAAAAATACCATACTTTAGGGGAAGTACACAATGTATTAAAGCTGAATATTTCCTTAAATTTCCGAAAATCTCATGGCTTTGATGCTACAGCAACCTCACGTTTTTTCCCCGTCGATTTTTTATATTTGATTTTTGTGGCTTCTCCCCCCCGAAGATGTCGGATGGACTTGTGATATTCGAGAATGTGCTTCACCTGATCGGCCAGATCAGGGTTGATCTCTGGCAGACGCTCAGTTAAATCTTTATGCACCGTGCTCTTTGAAACGCCAAATTCCTTGGCTATGGTCCGGACCGTATGCCTGGTTTCCACGATGCAGCGTCCGATTTTGATCGTACGTTCCTTGATGTAATCGTGCACGCTCCCGCCTCCCAACTGTGGATAGTTTGGTACATTATATGAGGGGCGGGCTTATATATTCGCGCTTTCAAGACATGACAAGCTATGGAGGGCTCATTTTATTTAATGGACAACCTAATAACCCGTGTTATTAGCATGATGAAAAGCCGTCGTTCTCCCTTTAGAACAACAACCGTTTCCCGCGTAAACAAAAGGCTCATCACAAACACAACCTTAAAAATCCTTATATACACAAAAAAATAGGGGGCTTTCGCCCCCTGCTATAGAAATTTTTATCGCTGTGGCAGTAAATCCGATGGATTGACTACTTTGCCATCTTCGTACACTTCAAAGTGTACATGATTTCCAAGGTCCTTTTCGATCTCACTGCGACCAGCTGTGGCAAGAGTATCTCCTTGCTTCACTACATCGCCTTGTTTAACTTTTGTTTCACCAAGACTTTGGTATACAGTCTTCAAATTACCTTGATGGGTAATTTCAATCACTTTACCTAATACCGCAACATCTTCCACTCTGGTCACTTCACCGCTGAGCGCTGCTTTAACATCGAACGTATTGTTGTCTTCACGGGCAATATCGATTCCGACATTAGGAATAAATTTGTCGTTATATTGCACCATAGCGGCAACGTGATTGTCCTCTGTACCATTCTCATCATAGTACGGCTTAACTACTTCTACTTCACCTGGATTAGCTACTGGCCAAGTCATACTTTCCGTTGAAGCAACAACTTCAAGTGCATCTGGACCTCCGGTTGTTGTACCAGCTTCGTTAGCGGAAGTTCCTACTTGCTGCGAAGTGGCGGCGGTGTCCTGGTTGAGCGGCTTCTGGCCGGCATCCTGATAGACCCACACCAAGGTTAGTATAATTGCCGCTGCCGCCGTGTAGACTGCTGGGAATACCCAACGTTTAGATACCAGTCTGTTCCATGAAGAAGGTTTTGCACCAGGTAAATCTCCCTGAGTTTTTTTGAGAGATTCATCTTGGTTTGTTTTGTTTTTGTCTTGTTCATTCATATGGTTATCACCTCAGTAACCAGTGTTACCGGGGTTTTCTCTTTTATACGTATCTTTCAAGTTATTTTTTCAGAAGAGTTGAGATTTGTGTAAATGAGATACCACTATAATAGTGTTTGAGAATTTGGGTAGCAGTTCCACCCTCTTTAGCCATCCCATTTGCCCCCCACTGGCTCATCCCTACTCCATGCCCATTTCCGAAGGTCGTGATTAAGATCTTATTTCCCTTACGACTCCAACTGAATTGGCTGGATCGTAGGCCCAGCTTCTCTCTCACTTCACGTCCAGTAAATATAGAGCCTCCAATTGAGACCTCTTTAATCCGATGTCCAGTGGTAAGAGACAACACTTCCATAGGTAATCTCGAAGATGATGAAATCTTAGTTGTAGTTCCTGAATTGGTAGTTTCTTTGGAGGCTGGAATGACTTTATCGTTTAGACCCAATCTAGTAAGTATTTCAGCAACAGTAAAGGTGTTAGTCACTGCATAGTTTGGGGTAATCTCTTTCTCCCAAGGACTCGTCACGCTGCGCAGATAGGGAATCGCTGCATTCCAATACTCTTCTGAGTTCTCAGTATATCCTCCACTGGAGGCGAAAAAGGAGGCCGTTATCGGCTGCCCTTTATAAGTCATGATCACTCCGCGCGTCTCAAGGACCGCGCGCTGCAGCTTTGCGAGGTCGGCGCTTCTTCCGCCGAGCTTCCATTGCCGTTCCAGCGTGTCCTTAGATATGTAAGCCTGATGGCTTACCGTATCGGTTACATCCGCCTCCGGAACGGGTACGCCGCTTCTGTCGCCAGCCACCAGGCGGCGCATGATAAAGGTGCGGGCAGCTACGGCCTGCGCTTTGAGCGCTTCAAGCTCAAAGTCGGCCGGCATCTCGGCCGCAAGCACGCCGCGGACGTAGTCCTCCAGCGGCAATGTCTCTATTTGTCCGCTGTGTGACAAATAGACAGAGACGTCCGGCTGCGGCGCTTCCTGCGCAGCCGTCTCCGGCGCCGCCGGAGGGGCCGTGACCGTCGGCACGGCCACAGGCGCCGGTTGTCCCCGGTGTAGCGGGACAACCGCCAGCGGAATCAGCAGCGCCGCCAGGAAAGGCGCTGCGAGCCAGGCGACGGGGATGAGTCGCCTGCGCCGGGGAGCAAGGGGACGCGAGTGCCAGCGCGTTATCTTGTTTTTTCGCAAGTAGCGGAAATCTTTCATCTCTATGGCTCCCTTCCGTGAATCACTGGTGATTCTTATAGATATGAATTTGCAGCAACTGCTAGAACACAATTTGAGAGAAAGAGAGTTCCTGTCCTCAATCTATTACTAGACCACAAGCTATTAAATTGCATACAAAAAAATCCCCATCAGATGAGGATTCCATAAAAAAAGACCAAGCTGCAAACAGCAGCCTGGTCTCTCCTAATGATTGATATTATACCCAAGTTGGTTGAACCTGAAAGCGTGGTTTAACCTCTTCGTTTTTAGTCGATTCACTCTTGGATACTTCCGGTTTAAGAACTTCATCCTTCACGGTTTGCGCTGAAGTATCTTCCATGGAGATGCGCCAAATTTCCGCACCCAGTCCGGATAGTTTCTCAGCCAAATGAACATACCCGCGGTCAATATGATGAGTTCCGCTTACTTCAGTAGTGCCCTCAGCAACCAGACCTGCCAAAATAAGCGCAGCTCCCGCACGCAGATCCGTAGCACAAACCTTAGCTCCGACCAATTGTGCATTACCTGTAACGATCGCCGAGCGACCTTCGATCTTAATCTCAGCATTCATGTTGTGGAATTCATCCACATGCATAAACCGGTTCTCAAATACAGTTTCTGTAACGACACTGGTACCTTCAGAACGCAACAATAATGCCATCATTTGCGACTGCATATCCGTAGGAAAACCTGGATACGGCAAAGTCTTCAAATCAACAGCTTTGAGAGGCTTGTCACTGATTACACGAATACCGTTCTCGTCAGGAATAATGGTTACACCCATTTCTTCCATCTTAGCAATAACAGGACCTAAGTGATCTGCAATTGCGCCTTCCACATATACATCGCCACCGGTAATTGCTGCAGCCGCCATGTACGTACCTGCTTCGATACGGTCAGGGATTACATGATGTTTGACCCCATGCAGACGTTCTACCCCTTCAATACGGATAACGCCTGTTCCCGCACCGCGTACGATTGCGCCCATACCATTCAAGTAATTGGCCAGGTCGACAATCTCAGGCTCCTTAGCTGCATTCTCGATAACGGTCACGCCTTCGGCTAGTGTAGCTGCCATCATTATATTTTCGGTCGCACCTACGCTTGCTACATCCAAATACACTTTGGCACCGCGCAGGCGTCCGTTGCTTTTCGCTTCAATGTAGCCCTGGCCGAGACTAATCTCCGCACCCAGTGCTTCAAACCCTTTCAAATGCTGATCAATCGGTCGTGTACCAATGGCACAGCCGCCTGGCAGGGAAATTCTTGTCTGACCAAGTCTAGATAACAGTGGGCCCATGACTAAAAAAGACGCCCGCATTTTTCGAACCCATTCATAAGGTGCTTCACAGGAAGTGATGTTTGTAGCATCCACCTGGATAATATCGTTCTGATATGTAACCCCTGCACCCAGAGATTCCAGCATTTTTGATATCGTCATCACATCATCAAGCGGAGGTGCGTCTACAATGACGCTTACTCCTTCTTCTGCCAATAGAGAGGCGGCTATGATCGGTAATACGGAATTTTTTGCGCCGCTAACTTTCACGCTCCCGGTCAATCTGTTGCCACCGCGGACGATAAATTTGCTCATTTTCGGTTTCCCTCCGCGTCCATTATTTCTTAAATTATTTTTTTAGATTAAAGTAATTGCAAAAAAAGTTCTCTACTCCATCAATACGCCCATTTACTCGGGCATGTTCCTTAAAGTTCAGTGTTGACATAATAAAACCTTATTATTCGACACCTTTTGACCACTGCGACCTAAGACACTTATAACCAAACTACATCCCCTTAAAACATATATCGGATCATCCCACTCCAGCTCAGGTAATCCAGGAAGAACCCCGCTACAAAACGACCAAGTACAATGGCCAACAGCAAGTGCAGCAGCCTTCCCTGAGGACTCTTGGGATATCTTATGACCAAATCGAGCTTAAGGTTCTGCAATGCCCACCAAGATAATACAACACTGAGCAAAGATACAATCATTGAGACCATACTGCTGGTTCCAACTGCGCTAGACAACCCACCCGACAATATATCCTCCATGCTAACCCTCCGTGTTCGTATTACTCGGAAATCGACTCTTATATCATACTTGTGAAGGGCAAAAGAATCCAGTACTTTTACAAATTTTTAAACAATTCAACGCCATTATCCAAAATAATGAAGAAATTTTAACCTTTTTTCAATAGATTACTATAATAAAAAGCAGTCAAACCCTAAGGCTTGACTGCTTTTATCCTACTGTTGTCCTTTTCCAGTGGACACTTTAATCCGTGTAACAGCGCGTTGCAGCGCCAATTCCGCACGGCGGTGATCGATATCATCTTGTTTGCTCCGAGTCTGGAGACGGCGTTGAGCCCGTTCTCTAGCCGCTTCGGCGCGCTCAACATCGATATCTGTTGGCAGCTCGGCACTTTCAGCCAGCACGGTTACTTTGTCCTTATGCACTTCAACGAACCCGCCATGAACAGCGATGGAGATCGTAACACCGTCCGATTTGACGGATAACGGAGCAACCTGAAGTGGAGTCACAAGCGGAATGTGTCCCGGCAAAATACCCAACTCGCCTTCGACCCCTCTTACAATCAAGCTATTCACTTGCTTGGAGTAAACGAGATGCTCCGGCGTGACAATTTCCAACAAAAAGGTATTCACTTCCATTCCTCCTTAAAGCTTTACATTGTAAAGCTCGCTTCGAAAGCATGCACTAAGCTTTACGAAGTAAAGCTTGCATCGAAAGCATTAGCTAAGCTCAGGTTACATCGATTTCGCTTTTTCTACTGCTTCTTCAATCGTACCTACAAATAGGAAAGCTGCTTCTGGAAGATCATCATGCTTACCATCCAGGATTTCCTTAAAGCTGCGTACAGTTTCTTTGATTGGTACATATTTACCCTTAAAGCCAGTGAACTGTTCAGCCACGTGGAATGGCTGCGACAGGAAGCGTTCAACTTTACGAGCACGAGCTACGATAACCTTATCATCCTCACTCAATTCATCCATACCCAAGATGGCAATGATGTCTTGAAGCTCGGTATAACGTTGCAGCAATTGTTTAACACCTTGTGCCACGTTGTAATGTTCTTCACCAACAATTTCTGGAGCGAGCAAACGCGAGCTGGAAGCCAGTGGGTCAACCGCTGGGAAAATCCCCTTCTCGGAAATTTTACGCTCAAGGTTAGTTGTTGCATCCAAGTGAGCAAACGCTGTAGCCGGAGCAGGGTCAGTGTAGTCATCCGCCGGTACGTAGATTGCTTGAATCGATGTAACTGAACCTTTTTTAGTCGATGTGATACGCTCTTGCAGCTGGCCCATTTCAGTAGCCAGAGTCGGCTGATAACCAACCGCAGATGGCATACGGCCGAGAAGAGCGGACACTTCGGAACCCGCTTGGGTAAAGCGGAATATATTATCGATAAAGAGCAGCGTATCGCGGCCTTCCACATCACGGAAATATTCCGCCATGGTCAAACCGGTCAAAGCTACACGAAGACGTGCACCTGGAGGCTCGTTCATTTGTCCGAAGACCATTGCTGTCTTCTTAATAACGCCGGAATCCGTCATTTCGTGATAAAGGTCATTACCTTCACGAGTACGTTCACCGACACCTGCGAATACGGAAATACCACCGTGCTCTTGGGCAATGTTATTAATCAATTCTTGGATTGTTACTGTTTTACCTACGCCGGCACCGCCGAAGAGGCCGACTTTACCACCCTTAGCATAAGGTGCGAGCAAGTCGATAACTTTAATACCTGTTTCCAAGATTTCCGCTTGTGTTGACAATTCGTCAAATGTTGGTGCGAGACGGTGAATCGGGTTCTTTTTCTCAGCAAGAACTTCACCAGCGTTATCAATTGGATTACCAAGTACGTTAAATACACGGCCTAATGTCGCTTCCCCTACAGGAACCGAAATTGGACCTCCTTGATCGATTGCATCCAGTCCACGAACCAGACCATCAGTAGAAGACATCGCGATACAACGTACCAGATTGTCTCCCAAGTGATTGGAAACCTCAAGTGTTAGGTTAAGCTGACGACCATTGTCCAAGACGGTTTCAATTTTGATAGCGTTGAAAATCTCGGGCAACTGGCCGCGTTCAAATTCAATATCGACAACCGGACCCATAATGCTTACAACGCGTCCTTTGTTCATCTTCTTTTCCCTCCTCGAAAGCTGTTACATCAAGAAGAAACGACGTTGTCGTCATATAAAGATGACAACCGTTTCTCGTAGAAATATAAGCATTTTGTATAGTGTAAAACCATACTTTCTTATATTTTAAGAAGAACTTACAGTGCCGTTCTTAAGGAGCTATGCACCCTAAGCAAGCGACACTGTTTCTCGTAAAATACAAGACAAGTTAAGCACTTAGTTTAACTTTTCTTGTATTTTAAGACTGCGCGTTCGCTCCGGCCACGATCTCGGTAATTTCCTGCGTAATTGCCGCCTGACGGGCACGGTTGTACGTAAGGGTAAGTTCTCCGATCATTTTCGACGCGTTCTTCGTTGCACTGCCCATAGCTGTCATTTTCGCACCCAGCTCACTGGCCTTGCCATCCAGAATAGCGCTATAAATCAAAGTTTCAGCGTACTTTGGAAGCAATACTTCTAGCACGCCTTCCGGTGAAGGTTCATATTCGTAGTTTGCAGAAGCTTCATGATGCTCTTGATTCCCTACTCCATCCATAGGCAACAGTCGCTCAACGGTTGGGATCTGGGTGATAGCATTGACGAATTGATTGTAACAAACATACAACTCATCATACGTACCATCTACAAACTGCTGTACTGCCGAATTCGCGATAGACTTGATGTCAGCAAACTTCGGCGCATCCGACAGCTCAGTAACTTCCTGTACAATCGGATATTCACGGCGACGTAGAAAGTCACGGCCCTTACGACCAATAACAAACAATGCGTACTCATCTTTGGACTTATGCTTCTCCGCGATGAGCATTGTCACCTTACGCAAAATATTAGCGTTGTAACCACCTGCAAGCCCTCTATCAGAGGTAACGATTAGATAACCAGTCTTCTTCACAGGGCGGCTAACCAGCATAGGGTGTTGAACACCTTCTGTGCCAGCCGCAATGCTCGATACAACCTCTTTTAGCTTCTCAGCATAAGGACGGGCGGCAATTGCCTTCTCCTGAGCTTTTCTCAGCTTGGATGCGGCTACCATTTCCATCGCTTTTGTGATCTGTCTTGTGTTTTGAACACTCTTAATTTGACGTTTAATATCACGCATGCTTCTTGCCATGATTTCACCACCTTAGAGCTTTGACGGAGTCAAAGCTAACTTCGTAAGCATCATCTTAGCTTTAACGGAGTCAAAGCTAACTTCGTAAGCATTCTCTTAACTTTGACGAAGTCAAAGCTACTTCATAAGCACAGCCTGAGCTTCGGCAGAGCCAAAGCTCACTTAGTAAAATCCGTTAAAGTCTATCTATATTAGCTAGTAGCGAAACCTCTTTTAAAGGTATCAATCGCTGCTTTAAGAGCGGCTTCGTTATCAGCTGTCAAATCTTTTGTATCCCTGATGGATTGAGCTACATCAGCAGCACTGCTATCCATGTAAGCAAGGAATTCCTTTTCAAAACGTTTTACGTCTTTAACTGGAATATCATCCAAATATCCTTTTACAGCTGTGTACAAGCTAAGCACTTGATGCTCAACAGACAACGGCTGATTCACACCTTGTTTCAGAACTTCCATCATACGTGCCCCGCGATTTAGACGGGCGAGTGTAGATTTATCAAGATCTGAGCCGAACTGTGAGAAGGCTTGAAGTTCGCGATATTGGGCAAGATCCAGACGGAGCGAGCCGGCTACCTTCTTCATCGCTTTGATTTGAGCGGAGCCCCCTACACGGGAAACGGAAATACCGACGTTGATTGCCGGACGTTGACCAGAGTAGAACAGATCGGATTCAAGGAAGATTTGACCATCTGTAATCGAGATTACGTTCGTAGGAATGTAAGCTGATACGTCAGATGCCTGTGTTTCGATAAATGGAAGTGCGGTTAATGAACCACCACCGAGCTCATCACTAAGCTTAGCTGCACGCTCCAAAAGACGGGAGTGCAAGTAGAATACGTCACCCGGGAATGCTTCACGACCCGGTGGACGACGAAGCAGCAAGGACAATTCGCGATAAGCCGAAGCTTGTTTCGAAAGGTCATCGTAAATGATCAGTACGTGCTCGCCCTTGTACATGAAGTATTCGCCCATTGCGCAACCTGCGTATGGAGCAATGTACAACAATGGGGACGGCTCGGAAGCCGATGCAGTTACAACGATTGTATATTCCAAAGCGCCATGACGGCGAAGAGTTTCTACAACCTGTGCTACTGTGGATTGCTTTTGACCAATGGCAACATAAATACATTTCATGCCGTTGCCTTTTTGGTTGATAATCGCGTCAATTGCGATTGCAGTCTTACCTGTTTGACGGTCACCAATGATAAGTTCGCGTTGTCCACGACCGATTGGTACCATCGCATCAATGGCTTTAAGACCTGTTTGCATCGGTTCATGTACCGATTTACGATCGATAACACCTGGTGCATTATTTTCTACAGGACGGAATTCAGTTGTAGCAATTGGGCCTTTGCCGTCAAGCGGCATACCAAGTGCGTTAACTACACGACCGAGCAGAGCTTCACCAACAGGAACTTGCATAATTTGTCCTGTACGTTTTACTTGATCGCCTTCACGAATTTCCTTGTACTCACCCAGAATAACAACACCGACGTTGCTTTCTTCCAGATTGAGCGCCATGCCCACTACTCCGTTGGAGAACTCTAGCAATTCGCCAGCCATTGCGTTTTCCAGACCGTAGACACGGGCGATACCGTCGCCGACTTGAATGACGGTGCCGACTTCGGCAACTTCGATATCGGCTTTATATTCCTCAATTTGACTTTTGATCAAAGTGCTGATCTCTTCAGGTCTGATGCCCAATATCCTCACCCCTATCTTCTATGCTTATCATTAAAGGATTTCTCGAGACGCTCCAATTTGTTAGACAGACTGCCGTCATACAGCGTATCGCCGATATAAACTTTCAGTCCTCCCAACAGGCTTGGGTCCACCACATTCGTAATCCGGATTTTACGGTTTACGAGTTGGCCGAATTCTGCAGCTACAGCTGCTTTTTCTTCTTCACTTAAAGAATAAACAGAGTATACCTTAGCATCACCAATGCCAAGAGCGTCTCCTTCAATCTTGATATACGTATCCAGCAGATCGGCAAAAATATCGGTTCTGCCTCGCTCTACTAACAATTCTACAATGTTCATCACGATGGGAGAGAGCTTATCTTGAAGCGCTGTGCGCAGCACTTTCAGCTTGTCGGACTCCGAGATGCGCGGTGCAAGAATAAACCGCTTTATCTCTTGGTCGGAATGTAATAATCCAACCACTGCCTTGAGCTCTTCTTCTACTTCAAGGGTAATCCCTTTCTCTACCGCTGCACTGTACAATGCTCTAGCGTAGCGCTTGGCAACTACCGTATCGCGGCTCATGATTGGCCTCCTACCTCTTTGAGGTATTGGTTCACAAGTTGCTCCTGCTCGCCGTTAGCACTAACTTCTTTCTTAAGAAGTTTAGAAGCAATACGAACAGATGCCGTTCCAATTTCGCTGCGCAACTCTTCCACTGCTTTGTTCTTTTCGTTCTCGATATCGCGCACGGCCTCTTCTTTGACACGTGCTGCATCTGCTTTGGCTTGTGCCAAAGTTTGTTCTACCTGTAGATTGCTTGTGATTTGCGATTGTTGAATAATCTGTTGAGCTTCCTGGCGTGCACTGTTCAGCGCTTGCTTCTGCTCTTCCACATACGCGACCGCTTGTTCTCTAGTCTTCGCAGCTTCGTCCATTTGCTGCATTACCAGCTCACGGCGTTTCTCCATAACTGCAAAAAGTTTGCTGAACGCATACTTGCTAAGCAAGAAATATAAAATCCCAAAGGCGACAATTGAAAATACTATGTTTGTCCAAACAATATCCACTGAGGTCACTCCCTTCCGTTACCGCGTCATGCGGACGTATACAAAAGTAAGGCGCGGATGGCATCGGCCGTCCCCGCCAAACCGTAACTACGGTTTATTAAGTAAACATAATCAGGAATGCGATAACTGTTGCTGCCAACGGAATAACTTCGACGATACCTACACCAATAAACATTGTTGTTTGCAAAGCATTTTTCGCTTCTGGTTGACGAGCGATGGACTCAACTGTTCTACTAACGATCATACCGTTACCAAGACCTGCGCCAAGTGCACCCAATCCAACCGCTATTGCTGCTGCTAAAAATTCCATTTGTAAATATCCTCCTTTAATTTCGGTTCATATTTGTGTTTAATGATATAAGATATCTCCCACGAAGGAAAATCAGACGATAGCCGTTCTCTTCGCAGCAGTTCATTAATGTGCTTCTTCTTCGTGAATCGTCATCTGTGCGATATAAACCATCGTCAGAATCGTAAAGATAAACGCTTGTAGTGCCCCGACGAAAATACTGAAGCCCTGCCATACAGCCAGGAACGGAATACTGAGAATCCCCAGCTTCAAAATGACTGTAATCAGTACTTCTCCGGCGAAAATGTTAGCGAATAGACGAATAGCCAACGCTACAGGTTTTGCCAGGTTTTCGATAATGTTCAGTGGCAAAAAGATTGGAAACGGCTCGATGTAGTGTTTGAAATAATGTTTGCCGTTGAGCTTAATGCCCAGAAAGTTCATCAGTACAAATACTATGATTGCCAATCCTGCAGTGACGTTAATGTCAGCAGTTGGCGACTTGTACCATAAAATTTCTGCATGCTCACCATTCGCCAAGTTCTTAGTTGCTTCAATCACGTGGCCAAACACTGTTACAGGTCCATGCGCCTCAGTTACAACGGAGAAAGGCAATCCAAGTAGATTGGAAACAAAGATAAACAGAATCAATGTCAACCCTAAAGATATGTAAGGTTTTCCTTTCTTCAGATCCATGGCACTGCTTATGACACCCTCTACAAATTCCACAACCCATTCCATGAAGTTCTGAAGCTTGGATGGATTTTCAACGGAAAGCTTACGAACCGAAAGCATAACCAGAACAAACACCACTGTACAACTGATCAGAAGCATCAACACGGCGGATAAATCTATCGGTATTCCCCCGACAAATATTTTCGGCATGTCATGCATAGTATCATC
Organism: Paenibacillus sp. FSL P2-0121; assembly: GCF_037975345.1. NCBI lineage: Bacteria > Bacillati > Bacillota > Bacilli > Caryophanales > Paenibacillaceae > Paenibacillus > Paenibacillus sp. FSL P2-0121. Next base: position 6,556,700 of record NZ_CP150245.1, read on the forward strand.
CCCCTTTCTCTTTAATCTGGTTAAAGCTTATTCTTCACACTCAGATATATCCCCGCAGGAATGGCGAGAAGCTGAGGAATGAATACGCCCGAAACAGTTGCTACCAGGGAGAAATGCTCAATCTTGACCGAGAACATGGTGACCAAAATTGCGAAGCTAATCCGTGTAACAAAACCGAGGCTGAAGGCATTCCCTTCGTTGCTCGCAATCGACTGCGTAACCCGTCGAACCTTGACGGCCAGATAACGAAAGTTTACCAATCCCGCCACCAGACCCAGAGTCATGCCCAGTGTAATTGCCCGGGTCTCATGATGAAGCACCCAGCCCATTAAGAGTCCTGCCATAAGGACGAGCGTAACTCTAGTGACGGTATTGATCATGGGAGTCATATTATCCATTCTGCTCCCCCAAAAATTTTTTAATTAACAAGGCGACATTCACAATTCCCAGAATCATTCCAGTTATAGTGCCAATGGCGAGCCAATATTTCGGCCCCTCCATCAGGTCTTTCAGCCATCTTGCCGCAAAAAAACCAATAAGAATGTAAGCGGCAAGCAAAGTGCCTGCACTTCCAATGACAAGCGCGGTCTGTAACAAGCTGTCCTTGCTATTTTGTTCTTTCATGGGCTACAATCCCAACTAATTTTACTGAATTTCCTGAGTCTTTGTCAATTCATTGAACATTGCCTAAAAACCCTTGAAAACATGAAAATAATCACAGCAAAACGTTCCAAAACCATATAAACCGTACAGTTTCACTGTATGTTGATTTTAATCAGATCAGATATTAGTTTAATTGAAATTATTTATTTTTTGTGAACATTCTGTGAAACTCTTCAGGACGTTCCTTATTAACACCAAAATGGTGCAAAATCGCATTGACAATCCGTTGGGAAGCCTTGCCATCTCCATACGGGTTGGCGGCCCGACTCATCGACTGATAGAGCTCATTATCAGTCAAAAGAGCATGTGTCCGTTGATACACCTTCTCCTCGTCCGTGCCCACAAGTTCCAGCGTTCCAGCCTCTATCCCTTCGGGACGCTCCGTTGTATCACGAAGCACAAGAACAGGCACTCCATAAGAAGGAGCTTCCTCTTGCAGACCGCCGGAATCGGTCAATATCAAGTGGGTATGCGGATAAAAATTATGCAGGTCCACGACATCCAGCGGATCAATCAGCTTAATTCTCGGATGTCCTCCCAGTATCTCATGCGCAGGTTCCTTAACGGCAGGACTCGGATGCACAGGGTAAACAATGGCGACATCTTCGAATTCATCAGCGATTCTTTTAATAGCTCGGAAGATATTACGATGCGGTTCACCTTGAGATTCTCTGCGGTGAGCGGTCATCAAAATAAGTCTTTTTCCTGAAGCAAAATCCAAAACAGGATGCCGGTAATCCGGCTGTACGGTATATTGAAACACATCAGTTACGGTGTTGCCTGTGATATAAATACTTGATTCTTTTTTGTTCTCGTGTCTCAGATTGTTAGCTGACAAATCAGTTGGAGCGAAATGCAGATCAGCTAACACACCTGTGAGTTGACGGTTCATTTCTTCAGGATACGGAGACAATTTGTTCCATGTCCTAAGTCCTGCTTCTACGTGCCCAACCTGAATTTGCTGCAGGAAGGAAGCGTAACTAGCTAAAAACGTTGTTAAGGTGTCCCCATGCACCAGCACGAGGTCAGGTTTAACTTCTTTCAGTACAGGTTCCAAACCTTCAAGCACACGAATAGTAATCTCATTCAAGGTCTGACGGTCCTTCATCACGTCCAAATCGTAATCAGGGGTGATATTAAACACTTCCAACACTTGATCGAGCAGTTCTCTATGCTGTGCTGTTACACATACTATTGATTCGATATGCTCAGGATGCTTCTTCAGTTCAAGAACCAGAGGAGCCATCTTGATCGCCTCGGGGCGCACTCCGAAAATAGTCATTACTTTGATTTTGGACATTACCCCTACCCTCTCATCAAATATTCTCGCATTACTATACTTAATACTTAATTACTTATTACTTGGTTCCATAAAGACGGTCACCAGCATCACCAAGACCTGGCACGATGTAACCATGTTCATTCAAATGATCATCAAGCGCTGCTACATAAATATCAACATCCGGATGAGCTTCCTGAACTGCAGCAACACCTTCTGGCGCTGCAATCAAGTTCATCATTTTGATCTGTGTACAACCACGGTTCTTCAGTGAGGTAATCGCAGCAATTGCGGATCCGCCTGTAGCAAGCATCGGGTCAATTACTATCAACTCACGTTCCTGTACATCCGTTGGAAGCTTGATATAATACTCCACTGGTTGAAGAGTGTCTGGATCACGGAAAAGCCCTACATGTCCTACTTTAGCCGCAGGTAGAAGCTTCAGTACACCTTCAAGCATACCTAAACCCGCACGAAGAATAGGAATAAGCCCCAGCATTCTTCCCGAAATCACTTTGCTTTCCGTCTCAGTGACCGGTGTTTGTACCGTAATGGTCTCTAGTGGAATATCACGTGTAATCTCATAAGCCATCAATGTGGCAACTTCGTCAACATGTTCTCTGAAATCCTTCGTGTTTGTTCTAACGTCGCGAATAAATGTTAGTTTGTGTTGAATTAAAGGATGATCGCAAATCACCAATTTTCCCATTTACTGTCCCTCCGGTAATTGTAAGTCTTGTCTATAGCCATAGAAAGCGCTTTGCTTCTCAGTGGCTAAATCCTGTCTATTATAGCACTCCCGCCGCTGCATTTCACCTCAGAATGGTACTTGAACTCACATTGAACATATTCCTTTGTATTTCCTTGTTTTTAAAGGTAATGATTGGCTTAATTAGGAAACCAATCACTTATAAAACCTAGATTATGTTGTGCAACTTTGGCTTTTTCATACTATTCACATTATTTTCACTAATTTTATTGAAAGTTCCATGAACTTTCATGATTAATTTCATTCAATTTCATCTATTACCTACAGTGATATTTGTGAACAATATGCAACAAAAAAGCCTCCATCAAACCCGGAAGAGGGTATGGATGGAGGCAGAATCATTTCTTATTAGAAGCAAAGATTTAGTATTTCAACTCTGGATAAAGAGGGTATTGGTCAGTCAACTCAGCCACTTGACGCGCAGATTCTGCCAAGTTTGCCTCATCCTTCGGATTCTTTAGAACATTAGCAATGATACGTCCAATAGTGACCATCGCCTGCTCGTCCATACCACGGGATGTGACTGCAGGTGTACCAATACGAATACCACTTGTTACGAAAGGACTTGTAGGATCAAATGGAATTGCGTTTTTATTCACAGTAATCCCGATGGAATCTAGTACTTTTTCCGCATCTTTTCCGGTAATGTTCAGATTACGGGTATCCAGCAGCATCAAGTGGTTATCTGTACCTCCGGATACAATGTTAACCCCTTCGCTGATCAACGTTTCTGCAAGAACATTAGCGTTCTTCACTACATTTTGAGCATAAGTCTTAAAGGATGGCTGCAATGCTTCACCAAATGCGACTGCTTTTGAAGCAATTACATGCATCAGAGGTCCACCTTGGGAACCAGGGAATACCGCTTTATCAATAGCAGCTGCCCATGGCTGTCTGCACATAATCATACCTCCGCGGGGACCGCGCAAAGTCTTATGCGTAGTAGTTGTAACGAAATGAGCATGAGGAACCGGGCTCGGATGAAGACCAGCAGCAACCAATCCTGCGATATGGGCCATATCTACCATAAATAGCGCACCCACATCATTGGCGATAGCGCCAAGTTTTTCGAAATCAATAATACGCGGATAGGCACTAGCACCAGCCACAATCATTTTTGGACGGTGCTTGAAGGCTGCTTTACGTACTTCATCATAATCAATTAGGAAAGTATCTTCTTGTACTCCATAAGCAACGAAGTTATAAAGCAATCCAGAAGCATTAACTGGGCTACCATGTGTCAAATGACCACCGTGCGCCAAATTCATTCCAAGAACGGTGTCGCCAGGCTTAAGTGCAGCCAGATAAACTGCCATATTTGCTTGAGCGCCGGAATGTGGTTGTACGTTGACATGATCCGCGCCAAACAATTCTTTTGCACGATCACGAGCAAGGTTCTCAACGATATCTACATCTTCACAGCCACCATAATAACGTTTGCCTGGATAACCTTCTGCATATTTGTTCGTAAGCACGGAGCCCATAGCTTCCATTACGGCTTCGCTAACGATATTCTCTGAGGCAATAAGCTCAATGTTGGCACGCTGACGTTTCAGTTCCAGTTCCATCGCTTCCAGTACTGCCGGGTCACTCTTACGCAATTGTTCCATGTTCTTATTTCCTCCCTAGTGTGTGTAGATATGTTGTATTTAAGTAGAAACGATTTGCCCGCCATAAAGAGACTTAGGTCTACGTTTCTGCAAAAAATATAAAAACTAAAGTTCGTTAATCACAAAACTGTGAACCACTTTGTTCTGGAGCACGATATACCGCACGTTCCCCGCCAATTAGTGGGGGTCTGGTCCATGCCGCATTCACTCTGGCTGCTCCAATGTATCGTAGAGTCGGACGGAAAGGAACGGCTACCCGCCGTAAATGCATTCCTATCAGTGTCTCGCCAATATCTAAACCAGCATGAGCTTCTATCGTTTCCGCCAAAACAGGATCTTTCATAGCGTGATAAGCAGCCGTAGCCATCGAACCTCCAGCACCTCGTATAGGTACAGCTGATACTTCCTTCAGACCAAGTGACTCTAGCAGAGAGCGTTCCATGACAAGTGCACGATTTAAATGCTCGCAGCACTGATACACCGGATGAAATCCTTTTTCCGCTGCTACTAAACGAACACCTTCAAGCAGTTGTTCTGCAACTTCAAGTGCACCACCAGTTCCAATCCGGACACCAGCAACCTCACTTGTGCTCACTCCGACGACAACAATTTTGCCTGACCCAAGGTTACCAGCCTCCGCCAACTCCCTTAACACAGTGACGGTGGCTTCAGTTAATGATAGCTCCACTACTTCGTCCATCACTCTACCTCCTCAAACTTCAAACAAGCTTATTTTAAACAAAAAAGAGCAGTCCGCAGGTAGCTGCGGATTTGCTCTTTTGCCCAGGCGACCGGCCGTTTATTCCGATGCTCCATCGTGGTTTGATCCACATTTGTCGCCAGTTACATCGGAACCGATTATTTGTAACTTCATCTTAAAGCAAAGTGAACTGAAAATCAACCATTTACAAATGGCGGAAGGTTTCCAGCTTATCCAGCAAACTGAATAGCGCAGTGCGAATCTCAGCAGCAGTTAGCTCATAGTCCTCACGCGTGCCACCAAATGGATCAGAAATATCGAAGCTCGGAATACGCTGGCGAATCTCAATCATCCGCTGCAGATCCGTTGCATTCGGTTCACCACCAAGGGCTAAGCTCAACTCCGCATCTGCGTAAAGGCTGTCCAATTCCTTGATATCTTCCGTCACCGTATCTTCATCATGCACGTATTCCTTCAATGTATAGGTTTTCGTTACAGCATCCGGAAAATACTGCAGCAAATGCTGCTTATGCCCACCCGTCAAGGTCAGCACAAGGTCGGCCCAAGCGACAGCTTGACCTGTCAATTGTGACGACTCCATTGAATCATGAATTCCTTCTTCCTGCAGTATAGCTGCAGCATGTCTTGATATAGAAGTACCGGAAATGGCGGATACACCTGCAGACCGCACTTCCAGGTCGATTCCACGTTCCTTCGCGAGCTTTCGTAAAAGCCCCTCAGCCATAGGACTTCGGCATGTATTCCCGGTGCAGACGAATAAAATATGCAGCATGTTTTGCACCCCCATGAAATTAAATATTCTAATGCCGTTATTGTATCAAAAGATGAATAGCAAGCCAAACCCCAGAAGTATTGCACCGCCTAGCGCTTCTCCATAATCCCCGAGACCACGACTGACATGCCGTCCAATTAGCAACCCTAGAATCGACATTAGTCCCCCGCAAGCACCGAAGGCTAAGATGGTCAAAAGTACTCCATTCACAAACATCCCCAGTGATACACCCACGGAGAAAGAGTCAATACTGACACTGAGCGAAAGAAGTATCATCCCCCACAAGGTTCGATGATCCATAGCTCGTGAGCTTCCTGTATCCGGACGAAAGGAGTTGTACACCATATGCCCGCCCAAAAGAACTAGAAGACCTCCAGCAGCATAAGTCGTTACTTGACCTAACAGGTGTCCGACATAACTTCCTGTCAATAAACCCAGGAGAGGCATCAGCATATGAAAAACAGCAATGAGCAGACTCATTTGCAGAACATGCAGCAGACGAATACCTTTCATCCCGATCCCTACACCGAGCGAAAAGGCATCCATCCCTAATGCAACCGCCATTATAGTAATGGTAACAATCTGCCCCCATTCGGTATATACATCTCCTAAGCCCATGCTTAACCCCCCAAGTCCGAAATATCTTGTACAACAACGATATGCGGACAAGGGGGTATTCATGACTTCATATGGGAGTCATATACGAAAAAGCAATGCCGTGGTTATCCGGCGTCGATGACAGATCCGCCGGCGGCTTTCATAAGCCGGTTCATGATTGCAGCGCCGAGGCCGGTATACGGGCAAGCCTCGGCTAAGATGTAAGTCGCTCCCGCTTCATCGAAGCACCGCAAGGCGGCATATAGGGAGCGAGCCCCTTCCTCCGGCGAGGATAACGAGCCGAGGGAAAGAACACAGGCGGCAGGGTCGGCGGGATAAAGGGCCTTATGCTCCTCGAAGAGGAGCAAGCCCGTGACCTCGCCGTTTAGCTGCGCCGCCTGAAGTTGACTTGCGGCTTCATCCGCCACGCGCTGCGGGGAAGAGCCGCGCACTACACCAAGCCAGCCGCGCGGTGCGTAGTGCGTGTACTTCATGCCCGGCGCGCGCGGCGCCGAAATATCGCCAGCAGCATCCGCACCATGCTGCTCAATAGATGCGGAAGCCCTTTCGAAAGGCTCACGATTGTTAACATTCAGGCAATCCGCTGAAGATTGCGCGGTAGTTGCTTTAGCTGTGATTGGCTCAGCAGTACTGAAATCAATAACAGAGTTTGTCGTCCCCGAATCAGCCAAGACAGTAGCGGTTGCGGTAGCGGCAGCAGTTGTCTCAGCATTACCGGGCTCTGAGCTTACAGCTTCTGCTCCCACCACTGCAGCCAATTGTTCCGAAGTAATCCCGCCGGGGCGCAGCACAGCAACTTTTCCGTCAGGCTGTACCTGCACGACTGTTGACTCTAGTCCAACTCCAGCAGCACCACCATCAAGGACGCCATCAATGTATCCAGCCAAATCTTCCATCACATGCGAAGCTAATGTCGGGCTCGGGCGACCCGAACGATTAGCACTGGGCGCCGCAACTGGACAACCTGCGGCACTTATCAGTGCTAGAGCTACCGGATGATCCGGCATCCGCACACCAACCGTATCCAAACCCGCCGTCACACAGGGCGACAGTACACCTTCACGAACAGGAAGCACAACTGTCAGCGGACCAGGCCAATAAGCTGCCATCAACGCCGCCGCCTTAGGATGCACCTCTGCAACAAGCTCGTCCAAAGCTGCCGTATCCGCAATATGCACAATTAACGGATTGTCAGAGGGCCGTCCTTTTGCCGCAAAAACAGCCTCAACTGCCGCCGTATTTCGGGCATCCGCCCCTAGCCCGTAGACGGTTTCGGTTGTAAAAGCCACGGTTCCGCCTTCACGAAGCATTGTTGCTGCCTCCGCTATCGCCAGCTTGTCAGCTTCATTCGGCTGAAATACCTCAGAGTTCGTTCCCTCAGCGGAATTCAACTTCCAGTATACAGTCTCATCTCTATTTCCACTCCGCCGCTGAACGGCGAATAAAGGATTATTGTGTTCATTCATTCTCATCACAGGCTTTCTAGAAGATATAATTTAGCTTAGCAAAAAAACGGCCCCTGTAGGGAGCCGTGATAGATCTGCTTATAAAATAGTAACACATCTGGGGTCTTACGACCATAATCCACTGATCCAGTTCCAAAGGTTTTGCAGCAGCTCCCAGACGAAGAACCGTACCTCTGGCTCAGCAGCAGTTTCTCCTGATGAAGCACTTCCTGCCGAGGAATCAGCCTGCACTGTTTTTGCAGCTGCTGATTTCACCTTAGCACTGTTATCCGCACCAGCAGCGGACACTGTTTTTGTACCTTTGTCAGCAGCAGGTGCTGCCGCATCTCCAGAGCCTGCATCGATAAAGCAAAGCGGAGGAAACAGTACACACCACCAATTTTGCCCCTTGCCCGCACCAAGTGTGACCCGAACAGCTTCATACTCCCCAGCAGGATAGACGGTGCCACCGTATAATTTGGTTGGAAAAGGGACTACGCCCAGCTCCACTTTATAGGAATATTCAATGCCCCGTTTCTCCAGCTCTGATCCAACCAACGCGTTAAGCTCCGGCAGATGATTTCTAATCAGAGCACGTGCCTGCTCCAAGCTCTGTGGATCCTCAAGAGCGGATACCCACTGGTTCATTTGCTCCACAATTTTATCGCGAATTTGCCGTTTCACCAGCTGATCTTGCGCTCCGTCAGAATTAGCTAGAATACGTAACCGGATAGATTCTTGGGGAATAGATACTTCAGCTACTGCAGCATCGGTTTTTTGACCTTCCCAAGCCATCATGAGGACCATAAAAAAACAAATTAAAATGGCAGTATACTTAAAAGTTACACGTAAGGAATCTCTTTTATCCATATGATTATCGTTCATTTGTTGCAGCCCCTCTCCTCTTAACTCTCATGCTAGTAGTATGCCCGGAGATAAGAGACTGCAAACCTATGAATCTATTAAAATTATAACTTCAATGCCAGCTCCTTATGCAGCTGCAAATCTTCCTCTACATCCTGCCCATAAAGATGCACGCTCATCACGACCCCCATGCTGGCCATATTAATCAGAAGAGACGTGCCTCCATAACTGATAAACGGAAGTGTTATTCCTGTCAACGGCATCAGGCCGATAAAAGCTCCAACATTCTCAAGAATTTGATACAACAGCATAGCCGTAATTCCAATGATTAGAAATGGTCCGCTACGCTCCTTACTCTCGAGAGCAATCAATATCATCCGATGCAGCAAAATAAAAAAGAGCAAGAGCAGTAGCGCAGACCCCACAAATCCAAACTCCTCGGCAATCTGCACGAATATCGCATCCGAATAGGTATATGGGACACGATTATTCTGCACAGAGCTGCCCTGCATATATCCCTCTCCACTCATTCCCCCGGAGGCTATAGCTATTTTGGCATTTTTCGTGTGATAGCTTGCCTTATCTGTCGCTAAATCAGGTACCAGCCAAGGGTCAAACCGCTCCACTAAATGATCCTTACCAATGCCTTCAAAAAATTTGACTGCCTCATCATGATAGTTTATGTAGCTCAAAATCCCAGCAAGGCCGATCCCACCCACTATAAGCAAACCGATGAGTGCATGCGACAATTTGATATTCCCGATCCATAGAAGCCCAATCAATATTACGATGTAGCTAAGGGCATTTCCCAAATCATTTTGCATAATGACTATACCAAATGGAATGAACGTAAGAATGGTGAGAGGAACAATCCCTTTCCAGAAGGTTAAGGTAGACCCTTGTTTTCGAATTAAGATCGATGATAAAAAAAGAATCAATACCAATTTAAACAGCTCGGCAGGCTGAAACCTAAGTCCACCGATCTCAAGTCCCAATTGAGCACCGTTCTCTACTTTACCAATAAAACTAACCGACACTAACAAGACTAAGCCCAAGAGATAAATATAAAGTGCATGTTTAACAAATATCTTAAAGTCCACAAAAGCGAGCACAATAAAAACTACAAAACCTAAAATATAGTATTTAAGCATTTGTAAATGAAATCCATCCAATTTCATCGGAGGCGTTATTCTTCCATTGGTTACACTGTATATTGAAAAAATACTAATCACCATCAGCATAATCAGAACAGTAACGATTACCTTATCAATCCTTTTGAACTTTTGAAGCATCTGCAAGCCCCTTACTCTGTTAAGGTTTCAACTCTCCTCTCTCAGGGAAAGTCGTTCCTTTCTATTGTAGAACATTCGTGAATATAATTCCAAATTTATGTAGCCAATCTATAAAATATCTTTCTATTAAAATTACACTCAGACGTGATTTTACTCTATGATCCAAACCTAACGGACTCCGTAGACTTTATTTATGGATTTATTGCTTCACGGGAACTTTTGCGGACTCCAGAGTCGTTATTACTTGCCATTTTGCAGTAAATCCAGTCTTTTTGATCAAATAACGTCTTTGCGGTCCGATACTATCCAATACGTAGTTAATATTCGAGTATAAGCGCATCTGAGTCCGAGTCAGGATACAAATACGAATATGATACAAATGCAAATACAAATACGAATTGCTTCCAGCCTGCTTACCTGAAACGGTCCGTATTATATTACACCAATCCGACGAAGCCGTCCTCCATCAAAAAGAACCGCCAGCACCCCTATTAAACAATAAGGACCTGACGGTTCTATTTTATTTCGTAGTTACACCTGTTTGGCAGCTGCATAAGGAGTAGGTTTAGGAAAATCCTCTTCCACTTCTTGCCCGTGCAGACGTACACTCATTACCAAACCAATGCTGGCCATGTTGATAAGCAGTGATGTACCCCCGAAGCTGATGAAAGGTAACGTAATACCAGTCAATGGCATCAAGCCGATAAATGCGCCGATATTCTCAAAAATCTGATACAACATCATCGCGACAACACCGACAATCAGGAAAGGGCCAGCTCTATCCCTAGACTCCAGCGCAATCAGAATCATCCGGTGAATCAAAATAAAGTACAGCAGCAACACAAACGCCGAACCTACAAACCCAAATTCTTCGGCAATCTGCACAAAGATAGAATCTGAATACGTATATGGCACCCGATCCGTCTGAACGGAGCTGCCGTTCATGTAGCCTTCGCCACTCATTCCACCTGATGCAATCGCCAGCTTGGCGTTTTTAGTATGATAAAGGGCTTTGGCTGTTGCCTTGTCTGGAACAAGCCAAGGATCAAAACGTTCAATCCAGTGAGATCGTCCAATATCCGTAAGAAAGGTTTTAATTTCATCATGATAATGGATATAACTCATAATTCCCGCAATCGCAGAACTAGCCACGATGACCAGCCCGATTAATGCATGCGTGTATTTAATATTGCCAATCCACAACAGACCCGCAAGAATCACAACGTAAGACAAGGCATTCCCAAGGTCATTTTGGGTAAGGACAATAAGGAACGGAAACAAGGTCAGAAGGCCGAGCGGCACAACATCCCGCCAGAACAGAAGCTTACTCTTATTCTTGCGGACAAGCATGGCTGCCAGAAAAAGAATTAATATCAGCTTGAACAGCTCTGCAGGCTGCAGACTCAGGCCCCCCGGCAGGGTCAACCAGCCTTGCGCATTATTTTTGGTCTCGCCCAAAAAGCTGACGAGCACCAGCATCCCTATCCCAAACAGATAAATATATATCGCATATTTCACTAATATTCTGTAATCCAAAAAGGTCATTCCAATAAAAGCTACAAAACCAATAGCATAATACATCATCATACGAATATGATGTCCGTCCAGCTTCTCTCTTCCATGAGTAACGCTATATATGGCGAAGATGCTGACCACCATGAGTAATAACAGAACGACTACAATAGCACCATCAATCTTTTTAATCTTCTGAAGCACGCTCTGCCTCCCTACTCTATATCTGGGCTTTCTTTATGATCCCCTAAGAAATCCTGCTAAATTCTATTGTAAAGGAAGTCGGATTGAAAATACAATTTCTCTACTCCGGACAAAATGAACCCTCTGCATAGCAGGCAATATTATCTCGTTATGCCTAGCACATGACGCGGGATTCCAGCCAGATCATTAATGGTGATAATCTCGGTCCAATGGCCCGCTGCCGCAAGGAGTGCAGCGACTTGCTCAGCTTGACCGAAGCCAAGCTCAAAGCCGATCAGGCGCGGCGGTGCCGGGAGCAGCGTCAGCTGCTCCATCATGCGGCGGTACGGGTCCAGCCCGTCCGCTCCGCCATCCAGCGCAGTGCGCGGCTCATGGTCGCGCACCTCACGCTGCAGCCCGGCGATATCCTCGCCGGGGATGTATGGCGGGTTGGAGACGAGAATATCCGTCTCCATCCCCGCGAACGGCTCGAGCAGATCGCCGAGCCGAAAATCCACAGCTGTGCCATTGCGCAAAGCGTTGCGCTCGGCCACAGCCAGAGCCGCCGGCGAAATATCGCCGGCGCAGACCCGCCACGCCGGCGCTTCCGCCGCCAACGTGACGGAGATCGCACCGCTGCCGGCGCCGATATCGACGGCGGCCAGCGGTCTTGCGGCGCGCACGTCCCCCGCGCCGCCTCCGTTGCGGGCCGCAGCGCCGCCCGCGCTATCCAGCGCCGCTTCGCCCGGCGTTACAACGCCGTCCGGCCAAAGCTCCGCGCCGTAACGTAAAATCGCCTCGACAAGCAGCTCCGTCTCCGGCCGTGGAATAAGCACGTCAGGCGTCACCTCAAAAGGCCGCCCGTAGAATTCTTGCTCGCCGATGATATACTGCACCGGCTCACCAGCGCCCCGGCGGGTAACTCCCGCCTCAAATGCTTCCTTAACCGCAGCTGGAAAAGGATCTGCCAGCGCCATGTAATAAGCTGCGCCAGACACTCCAAGCACATGCTCCAGCAGCAATTGTGCACTGCGCTGCGGTTCATTGCAGCCGCTCCGGCTCAAAAAAGAAGAAGCCTCCGCAAAGGCTTCCCGGATGCTTTTGACTTCCGACATGACATATACGCCATCGTTCAAAGCATTATTCTCCATTATCCATATTATCCATCAAGTCAGCTTGTTCAGCGATTGAAAGGGCTGAGATAATTTCAGTGATTTCTCCGTTCATAACCTGCTCCAAACGGTGCAGTGTCAGGCCAATACGATGGTCTGTAACCCGGCTCTGTGGGAAGTTATACGTCCGAATGCGCTCACTACGATCACCCGTACCTACTTTGCTCTTCCGTTCACCGGCATACTTCGCTTCTTCTTCCTGCCGTTTCATATCAGAGATACGGGCACGAAGCACTTGCAGCGCTTTTTCTTTATTGGAGTTCTGTGACTTACCGTCCTGACAGGTAGCAACGATGCCTGTAGGTACATGGGTTACACGTACTGCAGACTTGGTCGTATTTACAGACTGTCCGCCTGCACCACTTGAACAGAAGGTATCCACGCGAATATCTTTATCATGGATCTCGATCTCAAAAGCCTCAGCTTCCGGCATCACAGACACCGTAGAAGTAGAGGTATGAATACGACCTCCGGATTCGGTCGCTGGGATACGTTGTACGCGATGCGCACCACTTTCGTATTTCAGCTTACTGTATGCACCACGGCCGTTAATAAGGAAGATTACCTCTTTGAATCCACCAAGATCACTCGCGTTAACATCCATTAACTCAACGCGCCATCCTTGTGCATCAGCATAACGAGTGTACATCCGGTAAAGATCTGAAGCGAACAATGCTGCTTCATCTCCACCCGCTGCACCACGAATTTCAACGATTACGTTCTTATCATCATTCGGGTCTTTAGGCAGCAGCAATACGCGGATTCTCTCTTCCAGCTCCACTTGACGTTTGGAAAGGTCATCAATTTCCATCTTGACCATTTCTTTCATCTCATCATCAAGCTTTTCGCCTTGCATCTGCTTAGCAGCTTCAAGCTCTTCCATTACACTCTTATATTCAGTATACGCCTCAAATGCGGGCTGTAGGTCTGATTGTTCTTTGGAATAGTCCCTCAGTTTCTTACTGTCGTTTGCAACATCCGGATCACAAAGCAGTTCACTGAGCTTCTCATAGCGGTCCGCCAGGGATTGCAATCGGTCCAACAAGGGAATTCACCTCTCCTGATTCAATTTCAAATTCGCAAATATAACATCAAATTTGTACTGTCATAAAAATAGATATACGACTTTATATTATACCAAAGATATTGTGAAATGGCTACAGTTCCGTACGCACAATACCTTAATAAAAAGCTTATATTTTTAAAAAGGATCATCCCAGCAATAGAAACTCCCACTGCTCGAGATGACCCCTTTATCATTCGTACACTTAAACCTTCTTAAACGTTAAAACGGAAATGCATTACGTCGCCGTCTTGCACCAAATATTCTTTACCTTCAAGACGTAGTTGACCACGTTCCTTCGCACCGTTCATGGAACCAGCTGCCACAAGATCCGCGTAAGCCACTACTTCAGCACGGATAAATCCGCGTTCGAAATCTGTATGAATCACACCGGCAGCTCCAGGTGCCTTGGTGCCGCGGCGAATCGTCCACGCCCGAACTTCCTGAACGCCTGCTGTGAAATACGTATACAAGCCAAGCAGTTTATAAGCCGCTTTAATCAACCGGTTAAGGCCGGATTCTTCCAGTCCCAGCTCTTCCAGGAACATAGCTTTATCTTCGCCTTCAAGCTCAGCAATTTCTGCTTCCACCTTAGCACTGATCGGAACCACTTCTGCACCTTCAGTAGCTGCAAAATCGCGAACTTGCTGTACATAAGGATTGTCCTCAGCACTTGCCACTTCATCTTCACTTACATTCGCCGCATACAGCACTGGCTTCAATGTTAACAGATGAAGATCGCGGATAATAAGCTTCTCGTCATCAGACAATTCTATACTGCGTGCAGGTTTATCTTCGTAGAGCACTTCTTTGACGCGTTCTAGCAGTTCAACTTCTTGAGCGTATTTCTTGTCGCCGCCTTTGATATTCTTACGGGAACGCTCAATCCGCTTCTCAATGCTCTCAATATCAGCAAGAATCAGCTCCAGATTAATGGTCTGGATGTCGCTGATCGGATTTACTTTTCCATCAACGTGGGTAACGTTCTCATCTTCAAAACAACGAACCACATGCACGATAGCATCTACTTCACGGATATGGGCCAGGAACTTGTTGCCTAGTCCTTCTCCTTTACTTGCACCACGCACGAGACCAGCAATATCAACAAATTCAAAAGCAGTAGGTACGGTCTTGTTCGGCTGTACCAGCTCAGTCAGTTTATCAAGACGTTCGTCTGGAACTTCAACAACACCCACGTTAGGGTCAATGGTACAAAAAGGGTAGTTAGCGGATTCTGCTCCCGCTTGCGTTATCGCATTAAACAATGTGGATTTTCCTACGTTAGGAAGACCGACGATTCCAGCTTTCAAAGCCATTTATATGACAACTCCTATTTTCAGCTAAATTGATCATCCGAATAAGCTATACGATCTAAACCATTATATATTAGAACATATTCGCCAGCAACACCGGATGTCAAGCAGATGTGTCCGAACGCGCAAGCTCTAATACCTTTTTTATCGCCGACTGGTCCAGTAATGGCTTAGATTTATCTGGATCAACCTCCACATCAGGCACAGTCTTTACCTCTTCATTACAACTTCCATCAGAATTCAGACCCATTTCAAAGGAAAACCTGAATACATAACCGCTATTTGGCAATGCAACAACAAGCGGATCTATCCCTAGTCCATCCCCACCTGTCCTGCCGCCTACAACCGTTGCAAACCCGGTGCCTTTTGCAAAGGCTGCAAGACCTTCCGCTGATGAATACACAGAGCTATCTACCAGCAAATAGATTTTCCCTTTAAATCCAACAGATTTATTAGGAGTTACTACATCATTTATTTTTCTATATGTCTTGAACATCTTTAAAGCCTCAGATGGCAGATTAGGCAGTTGCTCATCTTTGATGCCGGAAATAGGTTGTTGCCCGGCTGTGATCTGACGTGCCTGCATAAAAGTCTCCGCATATTTGCCTCTTGTATAAAGGAAGTATGTATTATATTCGATAGGTTTATTAATCAACAGAGGAACAATATGAATTCTCCAATAATTACTGTTTCCTCCGCCATTTCCGCGAATATCTAATATTAAGGTCTTATAGTCCTTTACCTCTATTAAAAAATCATGGATCTCGGAGCTGTCCATCTCCATGAGACTCCCGTCAAAGCTTTGCATGCCAAGATAAGCGATTCGATCGGGCTCTATAATGACTTTTTTTACATTCCCAGAAGTCTTTTTTGTTACATCTCCTACTCCATCTCCACCATTATGCATATCATTATTGAGTTCATTAGAGCTTTGCTGCTCCGCTAAAGGTTTCTGGTTGTAACGGGCCAATACGTTAGGCTGTTGAACCACGTCGATCCAAGGTTCATAACCAAAACCTGCTTGAACATAGGTATGTAGATACCAAGGATATTCCTCCTTGGATATAAAATTCGTATGCCCATTGTTTAATCCGCTAAGGACAAATCTCATTCGTCTCAAAAACTCATCATCCGATTTCACGGCTGCTATTTTATTGCGGTATTCCTCTTTTTTAGCAAGCCAATCCTCTCCATTGAGACGTTTATTCACCTCTAGGAAAGGATAGTTCTCCTCAATAATCTTCCACATATAATCAAAGTCCTCTAGCCTTTTTTCTACTGTCAATGAAGGCAACGCTACTTTCGATTGTTCTTCAACTACAGCTGAAGAGGCTAGCGGTGCAACCGGACTTGCCTGGACTTGCTCAGACTCAGATTTCTTCTTTCCTGGTAAATCGCCACTGTTGCAGCTAACCAGTAATAGTAATACTACTGCGGAAACAACCACCCACGATACAGTCCTTGGCCTCACCTTAATCCCCCCTTTTCTCTCTTTATGACTTAATCCATTTTCAGGAAGTTATTTTTTAATCATATTTTCCTAATCATCCTAAATCAAATATATTTATCACAATTATTTACATAATAATTCAGTAGAACAACAAAAAAAAGACCTCTTTCGAGGTCCTCACACTTATGGACTATAGATCTTTAGACATCGTGATGTCAGTTACGATATACCCCATTTTTTTGTATAGCTCAAATGCGCGATTGTTCTGGCCGAAGACGTGCAACCCGATTTTGGTAACATTCATCTCCCGGGCTTCTTCATCGAGTGCGATCATAGCCTGCTTGCCATAACCCTTACTCTGGAACGGTTCAAAAACATAAAAATCATAAATGAAAGCCTCGCGGCCACCACGACCTTCACTTACGTTAAACCAGATATAACCCACCTGTTCATCACTGCTTATTTCTACTATGGAATATAGATAAGCACCATCTGTGTGCAGCCCTTTTGGCAAAGAGCGTGTTATAGCTTCCTCAGACAGCTTCATCGCGATCTCTGGATCCCAAGCACCGGCGCTGATCTTATCTTCCGCATAATCCCGGGTAGCTTGACCTAAGAAAAATTGAAAGGCCGACTCATCCATATGGATCAGTTTAATCATAATCTTACTCACTTCCTCGCTTCAATATTTACCATCCTATTTACGTATTAAACGGGAAGTTCCACGTAAAGTTGCTAAATCTGGAGCGCCAATACCAAACATTGCTATTTTCAGCTCCAGTTCTACCTGTGCTAATGCAGCATCCAGCGCCTCTTCAGAATCGACAGCCGGCCCTAACAGATTGCGGCCAAAGCCTGCCAGATCAGCTCCAAGTGCCAATGCTTTCGCTGCATCCACGCCATGTTTCAGTCCGCCGCTGCCAATCAAAGCGCCCTGCGGAGAAACTGCACGCACCTCTGTGATACAATCAGCTGTTGGAGTGCCCCAATCCGCGAAAGCCTCCGCCGCTGCCCGCCGTATAGGATCTACACTGCGGAACTTCTCCACCTGACTCCAGGATGTCCCGCCTGCACCCGCAACATCAATAAAAGCCGCTCCTGCATTATAAAGACGTGCAGCTGCATCTCCATCAATGCCCCAGCCTACTTCTTTCACACCTACAGGGACTTCAAGTGCCCGGCATACCTTCTCTATCTGCGATAGCAAAGAGGCAAAACCAGTGTTCCCTTCCGGTTGAAAGACCTCTTGCAGGCCATTCAGATGTAGTACAAGAAAATCAGCACCTGCGATATCCACAGCCCGGCGACATTCCTCAATCCCAAAACCATAGGACAGCTGTACAGCACCAATATTGGCGATAACCGGAATATCAGGCGCTTGATCCCGCACATAAAAGGTTGCCGTAAGCTCAGAACGCTCCACTGCCGCCCGAACCGAACCTACACCCAGCGCCCAACCCCGACGCTGCGCAGCTGCGGCTAACCGGGCATTAATCGCTCCTGTAGCTGCACTGCCACCTGTCATCGAGCTGATGAGCAGCGGCGTACGCAGCTTACGATCCAAAAACATAGTCTGCAATGATATATCGTCGAAATTCAGCTCTGGCAGAGCATTATGCTGAAATCTGTAATGTTCAAACCCTGTAGTCACACCGACGCCACCTACTTCCTCATTTAGGCAAAGGCGTACATGTTCAATTTTGCGTTCGCCTGTCTTCGATGTAGGCAATAAAGATCTTTTGTCAGAAGCCTCTGCAGCCGGTAGGTCCTTGCCATGATCTGCGCCAGACTGCCTAGTCGCATCATATGGCACGGCCTCTTCTGGCGTATGATTCATGCTGCGTTCCTCCTATTTCCAAACTCGATTTATTATAACATATCCCTACAGATGAATTTACAATATGAGGTTAGCGATTACAATTCTCCGGTTTCGTAATCATTAATTTCATAAACATCGTACTAATTGCTCAAACTCATTATAGCTAGCCGAATGTTATTTCATTACTGTTAAGGATATTTGGGCTGCTTCATTTCGCTCCACTAGGTGTTAATAGGTTGGTAATACACCGGAGCATAACAATCACAAGGAAGTGCTCTGCAATAATTTCAGGAGGAACTTCCATGAATTCAGATCGTCAGCAACCCGTTCACCCCTATAAACCTAAAGAAATAAACTATTCTCCCGGTTTAACTACGAAGAAACGTTCCGGTTCACGCCGCCTTACAATGGTGTTATGGGCTGTCTTCATTCTAATTCTCTGGCTAATCGGCGTAATGACTTACCAGACCCACAAACCTTTACCCCGCGGCATTTCCTATGAAAGCCCTATATACAAAACCAATCATGTATCCTTCTGGCACGACCTGACCTATTCGGACGGTACAGCCACGGGCACTCAAGAGAGTCAGATTCTTTCGAGGATTCTACAAATTATCGAGGAGTCCAAAGAATTTTTGGTGATTGACCTCTTTCTTTTCAATGATTATACCCATAAAGATCAGTCATTTCCTCCGGTCAGCCGAATGTTGACGGACAAGCTTATTTTACAAAAAACAACTTATCCTGAGATGGAGATCGTCTTCATTACAGATGAGGTTAATACCAATTACAACTCTGCACCCAATCATCTTCTGGAAGAATTGAAGGCTGCGGGGATTAAAGTGATTTTGACCGATGTAAATGCTCTACGCGATTCTACGCCTGCTTATTCCGCTGTCTGGCGTACCTTTATTCAATGGTTCGGACAGTCGGGCGAAGGCCGGATTCCCAATCTTATGGCCAGCGGAGGACCGGATATTACCGCACGTTCTTATTTGAAGCTACTTAATGTGAAGGCTAACCACCGTAAGGTAGTTGTTAGTGAGAATACCGCTCTAGTCTCCTCAGGAAATATCCATGATGCCAGCGCCTATCATTCCAATATCGCTCTGGAAGTACAAGGCCCAATTATTGCTGATATTCTCCAGACGGAACAAGCCGCGGCCAATCTTTCGGATGCAGGGCCACTACTCACTTATGAGCCAGACTTCACCAAAGAGAAGGATCAGCACTCTGAAGAATCTATGGAGGTCCGCTATTTAACGGAAGGAAAGGTATATAAATATGCACGGCAAGCCCTTCAATCTGCGCAGAAGGGTGACACCATTTGGGTGGGTATGTTCTACCTTGCCGATGATGCCATTCTCGATGAATTAGTAGAGGCTACCCAACGAGGGGCAACGGTAAAATTGATACTGGACCCCAATCAGAACGCCTTCGGCCGTGATAAAATCGGCATTCCTAACCGTCCAGTTGCCATGAACTTGAACAAGCGTACAAACGGAGAGATCTCTATTCGCTGGTACAATACGACCAAAGAGCAATATCATCCAAAGTTGCTCTTCATTGCCAAACAGACTGGAAGTTCCATCATACTTGGCGGTTCCACCAATTTTACGACACGCAATCTGGATGACTACAACCTGGAGAATAATCTGTGGGTATCTGTAAAACAAGATCAGCCTCTTTATACCGAGATGGAAACCTACTTCAATCGACTGTGGAATAACGAGGACCATGAGTATACTCTGCCTCTTGAAGCTTATCAGGGGGAAGCAACTTGGTTCAAGTACATTCTGTTCCGGTTGCAGACCACCTTGGGTTTAACCACTTTTTAAAGCAAAAACCACCGCAGATGAGGGATAACACCCTCTGCGGTGGTTTTTGGGTTATAGTAACGGTGACATAAGCCGAGCAGCAGATTCCAGTATACGGATCACCATACGCTTATTCATAAATTCCTCATGCTCAATTAAGCTGGTAGATAATAAATCCCGTTCAAAATCAGCAACAATACGAGCAACGCTCTCCGTCTGAATCAGTAGTGCATTCACTTCAAAGTTAAGGTGGAAGCTGCGCATATCCATATTGGCCGTGCCAATGGTCGCTATTTCACCATCAACGATAAGCAGCTTCGAGTGGATAAATCCCTTTTCATATTCATAAATCTTCACGCCAGCTTCCAGCAACGCCGGAAAATAAGAGTGTGAAGCCAGAAACGGAATCCATTTATCCGGCTTAGCCGGGAATAACAATCGCACATCTAAACCAGAAACAGCAGCTACACGCAGTGCAGTTAAGATGTCCTCATCAGGAATAAAATATGGACTGGCAATCCACACCGATTTCTCGGCAGAAGTGATCATGGAGAAGAAAATGTTTTTGAGCGCACGACGTTCGTTATCCGGCCCACTAGCAATAATCTGTACGGCACCATCACCTGTCATAAAGCGAAGCTGCGGAGTGAGATAGTCTTGCTCCAGTATTTTTTCACCCGTAGTGTGCATCCAATCTTGCAGAAAAATAATTTGCATCGTCCGTACCGCTTCGCCTCTAACCAACATATGTGTGTCACGCCAAAACCCATAAGTCTTACTGCGGCTTAAATATTCATCGCCTACATTGAGACCCCCCATGAATCCGACATCACCGTCGATCACAACAATCTTACGGTGATTCCGGTAATTCACACGACTGGAAAAAAAGGATGTTGAATTTCCGTACGAAGCCACCTGAACCCCGGCATCACTCATTTCCTTCAAAAAAGCTTTGGAAAGCTGAAAACTGCCAACGGCATCATACATAAATCTGACTGCAACACCGGCGCGAGCTTTATCGATCAGAATTTGTTTAATGCGTGTTCCAATGTGGTCCGCCCGGAAGATGTAATACTCCATATGAATGTGATGTTTAGCTTGACGGAGCTCCAACAATAACGTACCAAACGTCTCTTCACCATTAGTGAGGATACGTGTTTCTGATGCAAAGGAAATAGGAGTACGTGCTAAAGTTTTGGATAACAGCAGCAGTTTTTGGCGCGAGGGATCAAAGACTGACCAATCTTGGTGCGTACGTAAAGCGTCATTCTCAATTCTTTCGTAGGCCATAAGGTCTCTTTGTGCCTTTTTATCATATTTACGGCGTTTGAACACATTTTGCCCAAATAGAAAATAGAAGACCAGTCCCAGCACCGGGATCAACGCAAGCAATAAGATCCATGACATTGTTGTAGAAGGATTACGGTTCTCCATAAAAATAGCCAAGCTAATCGAAATGACTGTCAGAGTGGAGAAGATACTAATAATCGTTCCCGCAGTACTCCCAAAAATGCCGAAACCAAAATAATAAAATGCTATGAATGCCCCAATGATAATTATAGATTGAAGTCCTCTTCTCATACTCTACCTACCTTCTTATTCATACAAGCAACACGAAATTGACACATTTTATATATTACATGAAGAACACATTTCTTCCTAGCAAATTACTGTTTAAAGTCTATTTACGACAAAACTGTAACCCTTCTGTTCCGATATTTGTAATGCCTGGTTGTATAGAATATAATTATTCTGACCAACTAGTCAATTATAGAACCGGGTAGTCAGAAAGGAGGTTAATCCTTTAATGAATGATAAAACTGTTGATAAGCAGGAGCAGATTATTAAGATTGCTATGCAGTTATTCGCTGTAAAAGGCTCCTCGTCCACATCCATGCAAGAGATAGCTGAATTATGCGGGATTTCGAAGGGCAGTTTATATCTGGTATTTAAATCAAAAGAAGAGCTGGAGCGCAGTATCTTCCTTTATTGTTATCGGATGATTCGGGATCCCTTGTTACGTGAAGAACAGGAAACCCGACGAACACCACGTGAGAAGCTTAGGAATCAGATAGAAATTCTGCTAAGTCATGTGTACGAATTACGCGAGTTCTTGCAGCGTCAAATTCAGGAGGTTGCGGGCAAAGGATTTGATACTGAAGTCCCAGACTGGCTGCGTAGAAACAACGCTTCCTTCTTAAGATGGTTCCAGGTAAAAATGGAGTTACTCTACGGAAAAGACGTCGTTCCCTATACCGGAGATTTATGTATGATCGGACATGGTCTCATCAAATCTTATATTGCGGTTATTTTTCGTAAGGATACGCAGGTACCTATTGCCGATATGGCAGATCATCTAATGAATTTAATGGATATGATCGTGTCTGGCTTGCTTACTAGTAAACAGGCTCCGCTAATCAACTCTGCTACTTTAGCAAACTGGATGGCGGAGAATGAGGAGAACAAACGAAAAAATCCATTACAGCTCATTAAAGAAATGAAGACTGCGATCAGTAAACTAGATAGTATAACATCCGAAGAAGCAGCCGATCTGCTGGAATCGCTCAACATTCTGGAAGGTGAAGTGCTTATCCCTCACCCACGAAAAGCAATCATTCAGGGGATGCTGTCCAACCTCCAATCCTGCTCTGAGCTCACAGCAGAATTGGAAGAGCTGAGGAAGCTAATTGCCTCAATTCCGCACAATTCATGTGTATTTCGTTAATTGACTCTAAGAAGAGTTCGGTAGAGAGAAAGTCATGGATAGTGAGTATTATGATTTTTTATAATGGCGCCTTATTTCGTAAAGAAAAGGGCCGAGAGGAGCAGAAACGAAACTTATGAAAAGCTTAATTAATTTCTCGCTCAGGAACAAATTTGCCATTTGGCTTCTGACGATAATTATTGTGTTTGCCGGTTTATATAGCGGACTGACGATGAAGCAAGAAACCTTGCCTAATATTAGTATACCCTATCTTAGCGTAACAACCATTTATCCGGGGGCCGCACCAGAAGGCGTCGTTAATGATGTCAGCAAACCGTTGGAGCAAAAGCTCCGCAATGTGGATGGTGTAAAGACGATCACCTCCACTTCTCTGGAGAATGCCTCCAGCATCCAAATTGAATTCGATTATGGAACAAATCTGGATAATGCTACAGCAGCAGTGCGCGAATCACTAAATGAAGTCTCATTACCTGACAATGTGCAGAAGCCTTCCATTTCCCGCTTTAGTCTTAGCTCAATGCCTGTTGTCTCCCTCAGTCTTTCTAACGGGGATACCCAGGATCTTGAGGAACTGACCCGTATTGCTGAGAACGATATTCGCCCGGCCCTAGAGGATGTTGAGGGTGTCGCTTCTATTCAAATCTCTGGTCAATACGTCAAAGAAGTATCACTTAAATTCAATCAAGATAAGCTCAGCCAATATGGACTGACCGAAGATACCGTTAAAGGTATCATTCAAGGCTCTTCCCTCCGTGTTCCACTAGGATTGTTCGAAATGGACAAAGCTCAAAAGGCAGTTGTCGTGGACGGCAACATCACTACCGTTGAGGATCTTAAAAATGTAACCATTCCGGTAATGCCAACTGGCGCTAACGCTGCTGGTGCTGGAGCTACTGGAGCTGCCGGCATTGATGCTGGTGCTGCTAACGGAGCTGCTGGCGCAGGCGCTGGAAATATAGCTACTGGCGGAGCTGCAAGTATGGGACTTCCAACCGTGAAGCTCGGAGAGCTGGCCACGATTGAGGTTGTGGGCAATTCCGAATCCATCTCACGTACAAATGGTAAAGAATCGATCGGTATTCAGATTGTCAAAGCCAATGATGCCAACACTGTTGATGTTGTAAATGGCGTTAAAGACAAAACTGAAGAATTAAAAGCACAATATAAAGGTATAGACCTTACTGTTCTACTTGACCAAGGGAAGCCCATTGAGGACTCCGTAAATACGATGTTGTCCAAAGCGGTATTTGGTGCCTTATTCGCAGTAATTATCATTTTGGTGTTCCTGAGGAATATTCGTTCGACGATTATTTCCATCATCTCTATTCCATTATCCCTGCTGATCGCAGTGCTGTGTCTGCGGCAGATGGACATTACGCTTAATATGATGACACTAGGAGCGATGACGGTCGCGATCGGGCGGGTAGTCGATGACTCGATTGTAGTCATAGAGAACATATATCGACGACTCTCCTTATCTGGTGAGAAGCTGAAGGGCAGAGAATTAATCAGTGCGGCCACACGTGAAATGTTCGTGCCTATCATGTCCTCT
This sequence comes from Paenibacillus sp. FSL P2-0121, assembly GCF_037975345.1. Lineage (NCBI taxonomy): Bacteria > Bacillati > Bacillota > Bacilli > Caryophanales > Paenibacillaceae > Paenibacillus > Paenibacillus sp. FSL P2-0121. The sequence continues at coordinate 6,581,339 of NZ_CP150245.1, forward strand.
ACAATTGTAACCATCGCGGTGTTCTTACCACTTGCTTTGGTTAGTGGTATGGTTGGTGAGCTGTTCTTGCCTTTCGCTCTAACCATGGTCTTCGCCCTGCTCGCTTCATTAGTAGTTGCGATTACCCTAGTTCCTGCAATGGCTCACTCGTTGTTCCGTAATGGATTGAAAGGTAAAAAAACTCACAGCGAGAAACCAGACAAACTTTCTGCTGGTTATCAAAAGATTCTGAACTGGTGCCTTTCTCATAAGCTCGTTACGTTTGGAGTTGCCGTTCTTCTCCTTGCAGGCAGCTTGTTCTTAATCAAACCTATTGGTGTAAGCTTTATGCCATCCCAAGAGGATAAAACCGTAATGCTTACTTATTCACCAAAGGCTGGACAACGGATTGAGGAAGTTCAAGAGCAAGGTCTGAAAGCTGAAAAATACATTTTAGCGCAGAAGCATATAGACAAAATGCAATATTCCATTGGCGGCGGAAGCCCGATGGGTATGGGTGGATCCAGCAATTCAGGACTATTTTTCATCGTTTATGATAGTGACACTCCTGATTTTGAAGCTGTTAAAGAGAAGCTTATTGAAGGTTTGACCGCAGAAGTGCCAGATGGTGTATGGGGTGACATGTCCGCTCTGATGAGTGGAGGCATGGGTGGAAGCACTCTGACCGTGAATGTATTCGGAGATGAACTGGATCAGCTGAAGCCAGTCGCGGATGAGATTGCCTCAATCGTACAGGCTGACACCACTAATTTCAAAGACGCAGAAACAAGTCTCAAGGAAGCTTACGATCAATATACGATTGTAGCGGATCAACAGAAGCTTAGCTCCCTTGGACTTACAGCCGGACAAATTGCGATGAAGCTGAGTCCAGCAGGCACACGTCCAGTGCTCACAGAAGTAGAATTGGACGGCAAGAACTACAAAGTCTATATCGAAACAGATAAAGAAACGTACAAGAGTATTAAAGAAATGGAAGAGGCTACTTTGACTTCCCCACTAGGCATCTCCGTGCCAATCGGGCAAGTCGCTAAAATTGAAAATGGCTCCTCCCCTGACTCGATTACTCGTATGGACGGTAAAATGAAGGTAGATGTTACTGCCGAAATTATTTCGAGTGACGTGAATAGCGCTTCGAACAGCGTGAAAGAAAAAATAGACGCTATGGAATTGCCTGATGGTGTAACTGTTACCTTCGGCGGTGTAACCGAGCAGATCAATGATACGTTTGGTCAATTAGGAATTGCTATGGCGGCGGCTATTGCCATCGTATACTTCGTGCTTGTGGTTACATTTGGCGGTGGATTAGCACCATTCGCTATCCTGTTCTCACTTCCTTTCACAGTGATCGGGGTACTCGTTGCCCTTCTGATCGCTGGAGAAACCTTAAACGTGTCCTCGCTCATGGGTGCGCTGATGTTGATTGGTATCGTAGTAACGAATGCGATTGTCCTTATCGACCGCGTTATTCATAAGGAAAAAGAAGGACTCACTACGCGTCAAGCCTTGCTTGAAGCAGGTGGCACACGTTTACGTCCAATCCTGATGACTGCACTTGCAACGATTGGTGCATTGCTGCCATTGGTTACTGGACTTGAAAACAGTGCTGGAATTATCTCTAAGGGGCTCGGTGTGACCGTAATCGGTGGTTTGGTCAGTTCCACGCTGCTGACACTTGTAGTAGTGCCAGTCGTGTATGAATTCCTGATGAAATTCCGCAGCAAAAAGGTAATTGATTAGAACTATGATGTGAGCAAGTAAATAGGCTCAAACGAGAGGCTGTCTCCAAAGTAGTGAATTCTACTTATGAGGCAGCTTCTTTTTTTTTAGTAAAAGGCTGCACAGCGGATTCTTGCCTTAGCCAATAGACTGTGTGCTGTGCCAATTGTTCAACGCCATTAGGGTGGGTGGTGAGAAGGGAGAGTTGAGCGGTGAAAAATACGTGATGAGTGATAGCTGATGTACTGTGGGTGCTGGACGGTGGACGAAGTACCGTGGGTGCTGGACGGTGGACGAAGTACCGTGGGCAATGTGCGGAGTGGATCTTAAACTAATTAGTGAAAAACTCCCTGAAAAAAGCCAATATTCGCTCTAAATGAACGAAATTAGGGAATTCCTCCCTGATAATAAGGGGGATTTCTTTTATTACCGCCGAATCATCTATATTTTAGGGAGGTTTTCCCTAATTATTAGTCTGATGACCAGAAACTCTAGAATTTCAGGGAGAAATTCCCCTATTATTCTATCGGCGCTTGAGTTGGGCAACAAGAAGGCGCTTCGGTTGGTACTTCCATTACTACTTCAGTTGGTGCTTCAGCCTCTACTTCTATCGGAGTTTAATTAGATCATCACTAGGATGCTTCCCACGGTACTTCTATTTGTGCTTCTACAGAGCTTCTATTAAAGCTTCATATCTACTTGACCAGTACGCAAAAGCCCGACCTATCAATTAGGCCGGGCTTTCTAATATTAAATGCTTGTAGCTGCACTGCTCTCCAATGAAGCTCTCCAGGAACGAAGCATTTGCAGATCAAGTGGCAGAAATTCCTCAAGCATATGTGAGAGGCCTAGATATAGCGGACTATCCGTTGCTGCATTCAGTTTCTGACAGAACTGCGGTGTCCATTGCAGTAGATGCTTTTCCAAAAAGGACTCCTGAATATCAAGCAGCTCCATAGCACTTCTTATTGAAAAGCTATTGTAAAGCATACGCTCATGCATGACTGCCATAAATTCGAGCTCAATAGCAATATGATCATCGGCTTCACCATTACACTTATTGAATACAATTCCAGCGGAGGTGTACACATCCGCAAGCACGTTACAGAAATCCTCCGAGCGTCCTAAAATCGCTGCTTCGCGCAATTTAAAAGAACTAACGGACTGTTCTTGCATAAGCCGTTTATATTCTTTGCTCTCTTTCTCGCATATCATTGGCAGCTTGTTCGGTTCCTGACTCAAATAGCGCTTCAGCTCCCGACCGCCTTCCGTCATCTCAGCCGCTACACTCATCTGGCGATTGCGGCTCCATTGAGCCACTAGAGAGAGTGATGGTTTTCTACCCAAAAAATCCACTAAAAGCTGATATATTAATCCCCGACTTTCCAACCAACGGCTAAAAGCCTCCGGAACGGTGAGCGATGGAACAGTATGTGTACTCATTTTGCAAATCCTCCTCAATGGTTTCCCGGTCACTCTCCGTCACATTACCGACGTGCGGTTTCCGGTATCCTATCTGTTTTCGCAAAAGTGAACGTTAAAACTAATCCGCACCTAGATTATATCGGATATTAAAAGCGCTTTCCGTGAGCATTCTATGTCTAAAAACTTTATTTGTCGTACTTTTGTCACACTTTCCGTTGTTCAATATGCGTTATCTTCTTATCTAGTTTGTCCAGTTTTATGTAATGAAACCCTGTCGTCCAGAACTTTGCTCATTGACGTGAATCCAAGCGATCTTTAAAATTCTAAACAAGTATAAACAACTTCGCGTTCTGTCCTATTAGGGACGTTATGCGTGTATACGAGAAAGTATAAGAGCAATTTACCAGCCAGATTTAAAGGAAGGGAGCAACGCCATGGAGCCGCTGACGGACCCTTTTGGACGTTTACACGATTACATCCGCATTTCGGTTACCGACCGCTGCAACCTGCGTTGCATCTATTGTATGCCAGCGGAAGGGATGCAATTCCAACCGCAGGACGAGATTCTGAGTTACGAAGAAATTACCGCAGTCGTTAAGTCGCTAGCCCCTCTTGGATTACGTAAAGTACGACTAACTGGTGGAGAACCTCTTGTCCGCAAAGATCTGGAAAAGCTTGTTGCTATGATATCTGCGATCCCAGGTATAGAAGATATTTCGCTGACTACAAATGGTTTAATGCTTCCAGCCAAAGCAGCACAGCTAAAAGAAGCCGGTCTGTCACGGGTAAACATCAGCCTAGACTCCTTACGGCAGGATCGATTTTCTATGATTACTCGTGGCGGCGAAGTCGCCAAGGTATTAAAGGGGATCGAGGCCGCACAAGCCGCCGGACTTCAACCGATAAAGCTTAACGTTGTATTGATGAAAGGAATTAATGACGACGAAATCAAAGACTTCATCTCCCTTACGCTGGAGAGTCCTCTAAATGTACGCTTTATAGAATACATGCCGATTGGCAGTGCTACTGATGCTTGGCGCCAAACTTATCTGCCTCTGGAAAGGGTTGTAGAAGCTTGTACTGAGGCTGGTTGGGAAACGGAAGCGGCAGAAATGCCCTCCGGGAATGGCCCTTCCCAGAATCGGCGGGTTGTCGGAGCCCCTGGTACATTCGGCCTGATTCATCCGGTGAGCGAGCACTTCTGCGATAATTGCAACCGCCTGAGACTTACCGCAGATGGGCACATCAAAGCTTGCCTATATTGGGCAGATGAATACAATGTCCGCCCTTTGATAAGCGATCCTGCTGCTGTGCAGGCCTTATTCCGGAAAGCGCTGGGCAACAAACCCCATAATCATGAAATGGCCTTAGCTCTGGAGAAAAAAGCACAGAGCCACACGCCGACAGCTCGGCGCATGTCTCAAATTGGTGGATAAACGTCCATCCCGGTATTATAGTTCCTCTTTTAATTGCATAAATACAAAAAACGCCGCTTTCCCACTGAACGATCTGGGAAAGCGGCGTTGTGCTTAAAGCTTAGCGATGAGCTATTCAATCACTATTAGAGAGATAGAGCTTCGAGCAGCTTAGAAATAGTCGCCGCCGCCTCGGCTCTTGTAGCCTTTTTCTCAGGACGGAAGGTATTGTCTTCGAATCCACCCAGAATACCGGCTTCAGCTGTTTTTCACATACAGCAAGTTTATTTCATTCGTACTGGCAAGCTCACCTTGAACGCTGTCCCATCCCCCGGGCGACTATTTGCAGTTACCTTACCTTCATGCAGCTCAACGATTTTTTTAACCAATGACAGACCTAGTCCACTACCGCCACCACTTGCGGTTCTAGCTTTATCTGCCTTATAGAAACGCTCGAAGATCCGAGGCAGATCTTCCTCCGAGATGCCAATCCCACTATCTTGAATCTCCACCTCTACCTGCTCATCCACCATGCGAAGGCTAATATGGATGCAACCGTTCTGCGGAGTAAACTTGATACTGTTATGCAGCAGATTAGTCCAAACCTGACTCATTAAATCTTTTACAGCAGATACATTCACTTCTTCCAGTTCAGCCTCTACCTCTATTTTTTTCTCCAACCACTGTGGTTCAGAAGCCAGAATCGTATCTCTAAGCTGCTTATCCAGGCGGTAAATCTGATTTTCAAACGGAAAATTGCCCGATTCAAGCGCGGACAGCTTCAATAAATTATCACTGAGCCCAGATACGCGGGTACTCTCAGCCACTATAATATTAAGGTAGTGCCTCCTGCTCTTCACACTCAGAGTTTCATCCTGCAGCGCAAGAGCAAACCCCCGAATAGAGGTTAGCGGAGATTGAATTTCATGCGATACATTAGAGATAAAATCCTGACGCATGGTCTCCATCTGGCTCAGTTCGCTGGCCATTACGTTGATACTCTCTACAATCTCACCGAAATCACCGTAGTCCTTTGTATTATCAAGTACCACATTGAAATCACCCTTAGCAATCCGCCCTAAACCTTCGATAATTGATTTATAAAAAACACGTTCCCAGCCCCGGAATAACTTGGAGGTTACCAATGCCATCAAAAACAAAATCACAATTCCGACCATCACGCCGATTAACTGGGTCAAATACTCCGAAGAGGGGCGTCCAACCCTGCCATATATCCAGTTCATCAAGAAATAAGCTGCACTCCAGCTAATCCCAACACCACCGAAGTAAATAAAAGTCATCCCAATCCGCTTAAGAAGCTCCTTAAACCGGTTCATGCCTCTGCCTCCAGCCGATAGCCTAATCCGCGGATGGTACGAATAACAAACCCGTATTTATCAGGAGCGAACCGTTCGCGCAAACGGTTGATATGCACATCGAGCGTCCGCTCATTCCCTTCAAAATCATAACCCCATATCTCTTCGATTAGCCTGTCTCTAGTCAATGTCTGCCCCGGATAGCTGCCCAGCTTAAATAACAGCTCAAATTCCTTAAGTGGCAAGGTGACTTCTCCATACGCTGAGGATACCTCGTAGGTTTTACGATTCATTCGCAGCCGGCCAATCCCCACACTTTGTGCAGCAGAGATTTGGTAACGTTTGAGCAGCGCCTTTACTCGCGCAATAAGCACCACTGGCTCAAAGGGTTTGACGAGATAGTCATCACTTCCCAGCTCAAAGCCCTTCACAATTTGTGAGGTCTCTCCCTTAGCCGTCAGCATCAATATCGGAAAATCATAGGTTTGGCGCATCTTCCGGCACAGCTCCCAGCCATCCAAATTGGGCATCATCACATCAATAATGGCTAAGTCTATGTTATGGCTCTCCAGAATCTGAAGAGCCTCCAGTCCATCAGAAGCTCCATAGATGTCATCCATCCCCTCAGCTCTCAGAAATACTTCTACCAATTCGCGGATGTGCGGATCGTCGTCCGCTACTAGTATTTTTGTCATGTATCACTGGAGCCTCCTCTTTATTGTCTTGAATCTCAAGGTTATTCATCTGCAGCTGCTGGGTGGCAAATTCACGATATAGCTCATGGTTTTCCAGCAGTTCTTCATGTCTTCCCATCCCGGTAATCTGGCCCTTTTCCATAAAAATAATCTGCTCAGCATTTACAACAGTAGCCAAACGGTGCGCAATTACAATCGTAGTCCGGCCCTTCATCAAATTGGACAGTGCCTTCTGCACTACGGCCTCTGATTGGCTATCCAGACTGGAGGTCGCCTCATCAAGCATAAGAATCTTTGGATTCCGCAGCAGCGCTCTAGCAATAGCAATCCGTTGCCGCTGTCCACCCGAGAGCTTCACACCTCTCTCACCGACATCCGTATTATATCCTTCAGGAAGCTCATCGATAAAGCCATCTGCATAAGCCATTGCTGCTGCTGCGCGCATCTCCTCCATGCTAACGTCTCGATCCAATCCATAGGTTAAATTCTCAGCAATCGTACCTGCCAACAATGGGCTTTCCTGTGAGACGTACCCGATCAGTTTCCGCCATGAGCGTAATGAGAAGGTTGACACTGGTTTATCGCCTAGCTTAACCATACCTTTCTGAGGCTCATAGAATCGTTCGAGCAGTGAAAATAATGTAGTCTTGCCTCCCCCGCTCGGTCCAACAATAGCCGTCACCTGACCCGGAAGCATCCGGAAGCTTACATCGGTTAGCACATTCTCACCATTTTTATATCCAAAGCTTAGATCTTCTACCGAGATAGGACCCTCTGCACCGTTCGCCTCTTCCTGGCCCTCATATACCTCCTCTTCTGCTGCCAGGGTTTCAATAATGCGCTCTGATGCCCCTTTAGCTTTCTGAATCTGTGTAAAGAACGTGGTCAATTGAGTAAGCGGCATAATAATCTGAATAAGATACAGGATAAAGGCTACCAGCTCTCCAGCTGTCAAAGCCCCGGAAGATACCTGCATTCCGCCATAACCGATAATGACCACAAGTAACATCATAAAGACAAAAGAGACCAGTGGGCTGATCATAGCGCTGATTTTGCCTTCACGAATGCCAAAGGAGAGCAGGTTCATAATTCCGGTTTTGCCTGCTTCGTACTCTTTTTTCTCTGCACCCGAGGATTTCACCAGACGGATCTCTGACAATACACCACTAAGTGTGGCGGTAAAAGAAGCTGTTTCGTCCTGCATGCCTTTGGAGATTTTGTACATCTGCCGTCCAAGCGGCACCAAAATCAACGCAGATAGTGGAAGAACGGTGAACAGAACAAGCGTCATCTTCCAGTTCAAAAATAACAGCACAGCAATGGAGCCCACAATGGAAATCACTCCGGTAAATAAGCTGGCCAGATGTTCAGAGATCAGCGTTTTGATGATCCCTGTATCATTCGTCATCCGGCTGACGCTTTCTCCTGTCCGATTATCATTGTAATAAGCTACTGGCAACACTAAAAATTTACGCCATAACCGGTCACGAAGACCTGCAACCATCTTCTGGCCTACATAATTCAGCAGATAGATAGAGATTCCCCCGGCGATCGTCTGCGCGATAAAAGCACCCGCTATGCCCACAATTTGCAGCTTGCTGACAGAAGCCAAAGAAAAGCCATCCACCAGATTTTTGGTGAACATTGGGATCACCAGACTAACCAATGTCGAGATCATGCTTAGTGCAATGGCTATTGCCAATAAGCCGTATGAAGGCTTGGTTTCTTTTAATAATGTGAGGAATGGCTTCAGCGCCGTTTTCCCCTTAGCTTCGGATTTTTTCATGCAAAAACTCCCCTTTTCTTGGTGAATCTGCGAGAAGAATGTATCTTCTCTGTTTCGCTTAACCCTATCCTAGCCCTGAATTGTAAACTGAAGTTAAACCCATTGATTCTCTTTTATACAAACGTAGATAGGATAATCCTCAGGCATATTCCTAATAAAGAGGAGCGAACTCTTAACATTTCTACCACCTGCAAACTTGTTATATGCGTTTTTTGTCACTTAGCGGATCAAATTTAAATAAACGTTAAAAAAATGTAAAAAAGTAAAAAAGGAAGTTTGTATCCCTTTTCAACACGTGTTACAGTGATAGAAGGGCCTAATATTGGTCAGTATATCCATGCAAGACATCTAGTGGGAAAGGAGTGACGCATTTGCGGAAAGGCGTTAACTATCCATCTTCTTTCACGTCTTTAAAATGGTTCAATTTTTTTGTATACGGAACCATGGTCCTCTTCTCCAGCTTCTTTCAACTATACCTGCTGGATGTAGGGATGAACAAATTAGAGATCGGTGCCGTATTTTCTATGGGTGCGCTAGTATCCATCTTTGCAAATCCATTCTGGGCAATCTGGACTGACCGATACCAGAATATCCGGAGAATCGTTTTGCTTATGTTAATCGGAACGTTAGTGTTATCCCAGCTTATGTTTCGGGCAAATACATATGAGATGATCTACATCTCCATTCTTTTGTTCTATTTCTTCCAAGGACCGTTATTTGCTCAGAGCAATACGATGATTCTCAGCTATATTGACGGAACTAACTATCGCTTCCGTTCTTTTCGGCTTTGGGGTTCATTGGGGTGGGCACTAATTGCAATTGCCGCCGGATTGGTCCTAGATTGGGCTGGTGTATCTATCTTGTCCTATCTGTTTGCAGGCTTACTATGTGCATCAATGTTATCCATTCTTGCATTACCGAAACTTAACCATACCATTGGCATGGCTCCTATGCCGTATAGAGGCTTCAGCAAACTAATTTATAATCCCTTTTTCTTGTGTTTCATATTGTTTGGTATCCTAGTTTCCATACCGAACACCATGAACACTACATTCATGTCTTTGTATATTACGGACCTAGGCGGCTCCAAGGGAATGATTGGTCTCGCAGTATTCCTCTCCTCTATTTTGGAAGTGGGTGTATTTGTTCTCTGCGACCGATTCCTTAAACGTAAAATATCTGTTCTGCTCGGCTGGCTTGCGCTGGTTAGCGCTTTATTCGTACTACGATGGTGGTTCATGGCGGACGCGACTACAGCCCTCCAAGTAGTGCTCATTCAAATTTTACACTGCATAACATTTGGTGGTTTCTTCTATGTAGGCACTCAACTGACCATGCTTCTTATTCCAAGACCTTACCGTGCTTCAGGACAAGCGCTCTACACACTGACTTGGAGCGGTATAGCCGGTATTGTTGGAGGAGTTCTCGGAGGTTGGATGTATCAAAATCTAGGGGCACAGAGCATGTATCAAGCGGGTGTCTTCTTGACACTGTTTGGAACGCTAGGCTTTACTTTCATGTGGCTCTTTGTAAACCGTGGAGGCTACCGGCCCCCTACAGAGGATGAGGAAGAACTCTCTCACATCGAAATATTATAAGCGAAAATATAAAAAACAGGCTTAAACGTACCTAAACGGGACGTTTGAGCCTGTTTTATTATAAAGAACCTGAACGAATCAAGTGTTAGCCTTGTTTTGGAGGCTGAAATGAACTCTTCAGTGAAACGATAAGATTGAATACGAGATGCCCAGGCGCCGAATATTTGCTATCTACATTAAAATAGCCATGACGGAAGAACTGGAATTTATCCTGAGCCACACTGTCCTTAAGCGCGGGTTCCACAAAACCTTGTAAGATTTCAATGGATTTAGGATTAAGCTGATCCAAGAAGCTAGGCTCCGCTTTCTCTACCGTGGAATCCAGACCTTCAACTTCTGCAGCTTCATCTACTTCTTCAGCAGAAATCAGTGGCTCGTATAAACGGAATTCTGCAGGCACAGCTTGACTAGCTTCTACCCAGTGCAGAGTACCTTTTACCTTACGGCCTGTAAATCCACTACCACTCTTTGTTTCCGGATCATACGTACAATGCAGTTCAACAACCTCGCCATTCTCATCTTTAATGACTTCATTACATTTGATGAAATAAGCATGCTTCAGGCGTACTTCATTGCCGGGGAACAAGCGGAAATATTTATTGGGCGGATTCTCCATAAAGTCGTCGCGCTCAACATAAATCTCACGAGAGAACGGAATTTGGCGTACACCCATTTCTTCATTCTCTGTATTATTCTCCGCTTCAAGCCATTCTGTTTGGCCTTCCGGATAATTGGTGATAACAACCTTAAGCGGACGAAGTATAGCCATGGTGCGAGGCACAGTTAACTTAAGGTCTTCCCGGATAAAGTGCTCCAGCATTTGCAGGTCCACTAGACCCTGACTCTTGGAGATCCCTGCTTCGTACACGAATTTACGAATCGCTTCCGGCGTATATCCTCTGCGGCGCAGGCCGGAGATCGTTGGCATCCGCGGATCGTCCCAGCCATCCACATGTTTTTCGTCTACCAGCAGCTTCAGCTTACGTTTACTAGTCATAGTTTGAGCGAGATTCAGACGGCCGAATTCATATTGATGCGGAACTGAAGGCATCTCACATTCCGCTACGACCCAATCATAAAATGGGCGTTGATCTTCAAACTCAAGCGAACAAAGGGAGTGAGTTACTCCTTCAATGGCGTCCTCAAGTGGATGAGCGAACGTGTACATCGGATAGATGCACCATTTATCCCCTGTATTATGGTGATGCGCATGAGTAATCCGATAGATGACAGGATCACGCAGATTAATATTTGGTGATGCCATATCGATCTTGGCACGAAGAACCTTCTCACCATCTTTGAATTCCCCTGCCCGCATACGGCGGAACAGATCCAAATTCTCTTCGATACTGCGCTCACGATGTGGACTGTTCTGTCCTGGCTCTGTCAGCGTTCCCCGCAATTGGCGAATTTCATCCGCGCTGAGGTCATCTACATAAGCTTTGCCTTTAGTAATTAATAATTCGGCACGTTTGTACATTTCTTCAAAATAATCCGATGCAAAACGCAGCTCTTCCCATTCATAGCCCAGCCACTTTACATCTTCCTGAATGGAGTTCACATATTCCGTATCTTCTTTGGCAGGATTCGTGTCGTCAAATCTTAGGTTAGTCTTGCCACCGAACTCGTCCGCCAGTGTAAAGTTAATCCAAATCGCCTTGGCATGTCCGATATGTAAGTAACCGTTCGGCTCCGGCGGAAAGCGTGTGACAACTTCTTTTACTTTACCCGTACGGAGGTCTTCGGTAATAACATTTTTAATAAAATTGGAGGGGGTAGTACGGTTCTCCACAGCTATCAACCTTTCGTTCTGTAGTGTTACACTACTTCTTGTATAAACATGTTTCCTACTAATATACCCGTTAACTGTAGATTGTTCAATAAAAGGGGGCACATGGCCTGGATCAATTTTTAGCATCTTTAGACCTTTTGACTTCTCTGCGGGCGATAGAGTAGCATGATAATCATAAGAAAAAATCCATAATCATACATAAGGCCTTGTGCCGAAAAGGAGGCAACTGCTTGTTTAATTATGTCATCGACGAAGAGCTTATCTTAAAGCCACTCATGCCTGAGCATGCTAGGCACATATTCGCGTTAGTGGAGCGCTCGCGGGAACGACTTAGGCAATGGCTTCCTTGGGTTGATGCCGTTACGGAACAGGATCACACCCTTAATTTCATTAAAAATGCTATAAAACAAGGCACCGACAATGGCGCCTTCACTGCTGGACTTTGGGTCCGCGGCGAGCTCGCTGGCGTCATTGGGTATCACCAGATTGACTGGCATAACCGTTCGGTAGGGATTGGCTATTGGCTTGGTGATGGCTATGAAGGCAAAGGTTATATGACCAGTGCCTGCCGAGTTCTAGTAGACTACGCACTGCTGGAAATGGAGCTGCAGCGGGTAGAAATTCGCTGCGCGACCGCCAACGTAACTAGCCGGGCAATTCCTGAACGGCTTGGTTTTGTGCTCGAAGGTGTGATCAGACAGGCAGAAAAGCTGCCCGATGGCTACGTGAATCACGCCGTATATGGTTTATTGCGTAGTGAGTGGCAGCTGCTCGGCTAAGTTACTTAAGCAAAGCAAAGTTAAACAAACACGTAAGCAGAAATAAACCTGGCTGGCATACGCCCCCAGGTTTATTTTATTGTGCAGACCAAGATTAGATCTCTGGCATACCCAGTTGTTTTCGAAACTTGTTCCGTACTACGGCTGAGAGAGCTTCCAGCTCCACAAGCTCTGCCAGAGCAGCCTCCTCTTGCAGCCCAACCTGCATTAAATGCAGTACATGCGCCACGGAAGCATTGCTGTCTCCGTTTTCTTTTTTGACAATTGCATCGCCGGTTGAAATCATTCCTTCACGAAGTACACGTAAGTAAAATCCGCTATACCTTGTATCCAGAACTTGAGCCGGTAGATCTGAGGGTCCATGCTTTTGTGAGATTTTGAAGCAAGGGTATCGTGGTTGGCTAACCTGAAGCAAAGTGGTGCCTATTTCATATACATCGCCAATACACACCTCTGTCTCCAGTAGACCCGTTGTGGTGATATTTTCTCCAAAAGCCGAGTACTCCAGTTTCTTTCCCAGCTGCTGTTCCCAATACGGATAGTGCTCAATGGGATAGGCGCATACCGCCTTGTCAGGACCTCCATGATGTTTAAGATCTGCCTGGCCATCTCCAACAAATCCATTGGTATGTAGCTGAACTGATCCATCTACAGGCGTTTTATAAATTCCGGTCTCCAAAGGTTTTCCCCGATAATCCACCGTCACCGGCCGACCGACATTAAGCGAGACGATCTCCATATCCATTTCCTCCTGTCAGCATGCAGCTCATAAATATCTCATCCACATAACGACCGCCAAGATAAAACTCCTCCCGCAGACGTCCCTCTTCCACAAAACCGCATTTCCGATAAAAAGAAATCGCTGATTCATTACAGGATAATACACGCAGGCGAAGCTTACGAATAGCATGCGCCGCAGCGTGTTCCTTAATGGCTTCCATGAGCTGCCGGCCGATGCCTAAACGTTGATAGTTCGGATGAACAGCAATATTAACCTCGCACACATGCCGGTTGCTCTCCATTCTACTAGGGCAGCCAAACCCGACATATCCACATAGCTTGTCATCTTGCAGCGCTACGAGCTGAGAGCCCGGGGGAGCATTCAGTAAGAAATCTTCTTGTGAGCGCCACAACATAGGTCCCGGGCTAGTGTCCTCTGTCCAAATCAGATGGTCCAGATCAATCAGTTCTCGCACGTCTTTAATCTCTGATGGTCTAATAGTTAACCTTGCCTTGTTGATTTGTTTCATAAGATGTACACCCCTTGCCTTGCACCTCTATAGAATTCATATAGTTATCCTAGGGGCCGCTCTAACGAATGGCCTTTACGATTGAATAAAGCATGGATGACGAAAAATCCTACAGACAGCAGCGCCATCGCACAGGCCAGCCAGGCTGTTGGTGCCAAACCACCGCTATCATACAGTCTGCCCATGAAGTAAGGGCCAATGACTCTCCCGACTGCACCAATCCCTCCGCTTAGTCCCAAATAAAATGGTGCGCTGCGCCCCGCATGATCCGAGATAAATGATGGCATCGCTGGAGAAATCAGCATTTCTCCCAGTGTAGCAAGCACCATTCCGAGCACTAAGCCAGGATAATTAGGCATCCACAAAAGAAACGCATAGCCACCCAAATAAAACAGGGCACTTGCAGTCATTTGCGCCGTTGAGGTAGACGCGAACCAGCGCTTAATCATTGTTACCAATGGCTGAGCTGCAAAAATCAAAATACCGTTCAGTGTCCAGAGAAAACCATAAGTTTTCTTAGGCCAGCCCTCTGAAATAATGAACGGAGATACCCCTGTATTCCAGATAGAGTTACCGAGAAGCAGGAACAAAGAACCGATCCCCATATAAAGATAAATACGAGTATGCCCCATTAGCTTCCACGTGGATTGTTTCTCTGGTTCATTCTTCTGATGCCCCATTACCTCATGCGCAGGTTCTCCACCGATTTTCTTCAGATATATAAAAAAGAAACCCGCAAATACCGCCGAAGTTACACCATTCATTACAAAGCTTAGCATATAGGAAATATCGGCCAAAAAACCACTTAATGCCGTCCCCAGTGCTACACCAATATTATTGGCGACATAAATAACATTAAACAGCTCACCACGTTGCTTCGTGAAACGAAAGCCGATAAATGCCTGAATGGCAGGTAATGATAAGGAATTAAATAATCCTACCAGTCCCATTGCTACCATAAATAACGTCCAGTTGTTACTAGCTGCTGGCAAGGTGAACAGTGCCAAAGCATTCATGGCGAGCGCTCCGACAATCAGCCGGTTAACGCCTACCTTATGATAGAGTGAGCCCCCGAGTAGTTGACCCACGATCCCACCAACCGATTGAATAAGAATCACCAGTCCAGCATCTGACATGCTGCGTCCAAGCTCATCAAATACATACATCGTAACGAGCGGCCACATCAGCGCACTACCTGTTGCGTTAATTAGGCTGGCAATTAGAAATATTTTCACTTCTTTTGGATATGCCTGTAAAAACTTCATAAGTAGTGTACATCCCCTGTTATATATGTGTCATTAATTCATCCAGTATCATCCCAAAACAGGGCTATGAGCAAGCATACACATTGACGTTTTATCGTGATAAAGTACGCATGAAATCTAGAGGATAAGACGCACATATCGCATGAAATATCCCGTCTCCCTTGGGGTTCACGTCCGCAGTCCTCCCTAGTTCTAATATCTATTCTTATTTTAAAGCCGTGGCTGTCGTCCGTAAAGCAAACTAAACAAGAAGAAACTGATTCGCTTTTAGAAAGACGGGGTAATAGAGCCTAGAAACACTCCCCCTTCAAAATTCGCCGTGATCCGATTTCGTTCCCCCGAGCGCGGATAAATCACGGCGGATTTTTTTGTGTCTACATAACAAAAAGCACCCCTAAAACATTAACGCCACCAATAAGGCAGACCTTGAATGTTCTATGGAGTGCTCTATAAGACGAGCTTAAGCGTGTTTTTTGACACTGCTGCCGGACATGCTATCTACGGATTGAATAGCCGTAGGTGCTTTACGCAAGTATGCCATCCAATAGGCAGCTGCGACAAATATTGCTCCACCCGTTAGATTGCCGAGCCAGACGGGAACAAAGTTAGTGAAGTATTGCCCCCATGAATAATAACCTTCAAAAATAGCTGCTGGAATTAGGAACATGTTAGCTACAACGTGCTGGAATCCGATCGCAACAAAGGCCATCGTTGGAAACCAAATACCAAGGATTTTGCCGCTGAAGTTATCTGCTCCATAGGAGAGCCATACGGCCAGCGCAACGAGCCAGTTACAGCCGATACCCGAAACAAATGCCGGAAAGAATTCTGCATCGATTTTATGACCAGCCATATCCACCAATTTTTCTAAATACACACCCTCTGAAGTTAAACCCACCACATGACCGAAGAAATAAGCTACAAATAATGCCCCTGCCAGATTACTAATCGTTATGAGCAAAAGATTCTTCACAACTTCCCAGAAAGAAATCTTCTTAGCCATAAAAGCGAGCGGCACGGCCATCATATTCCCTGTCAGCAGTTCTCCACCTGCAAGGAGTACCATGATCAGCCCAACGGGGAAGACTGCGGCTCCGATAAAGTTAGCAATGGAACCCCATTCCTGTGGTGCGCCAGCAATGACGCGAATATCTAATAAAAACCCGAGCGCAATAAACGCTCCTCCCAAAAAGCCCAGAATAAGTACGGTACTTAGCGGATTATGAGCTTTTTTTATGCCGTTCTCTACAGTTACTTCGGCAATTTGCTGCGGTTTGCTATAAGCCATGGTTCCTATCCCCTTCATCTATTTACTTCAAATTTGTTCCTTTATGACCATTGTAGCGTGTCGTAAAACACATTAACGTGATAATTATCACTTTGAGAAAACTAAGTGAAAGTTTTCACTGACATGTCAAATTTAATGCGACCTGTGCACAAATAGAAGTTTGTGTATGACCGGCTAAGCCAGCATATCTTGTTTCGTTGGATTACATTTGAGCGTACGCAGCAGCTATCGGACTCAGTTGTCCTTATATGCAGCAAGATCTCACTGTAGCTATACCTCACTGTAGTCATACCTCACTATCGTCATACTTCACTATCGGCATTCTATCGGACTCGGATGACTCTAATCGTAGCTTTTGAGCATATTTGGCCCACACCCGGACATCGGACTCAGATAACCTTATTCGTAACTTTCGAGCACATTTGACTCGCTATCGGACCCCATAGTCGCTATTAGCACCAAAAACACACTAGTTTTACCTCGTTCTATGTAATAGCTGCACTGGAGTCCGAAATCACGCTCAAAAGGCGATTAATTGCTAATTAGCGGCTTCTGAGTCCGGAAAATTCTCAGGTGGGCGGTGACTCAGCACGATCGGACTCAGATGACCCTAATCGCAACTTTCGAGCACATTTGGCTTGCCATCGGACCCCATAGTCGCTATTAGCACGAAAAACACACTAGTTGTACCTCATTCTATGTAATAGCTGCATTGGAGTCCGAAACCACGCTCAAACGGCGATTATTTGCTATATAGCGGCTTCTGAGTCCGATAAATTCTGCGGAGGGCGGTGACTCAGCACGATCGGACTCAGTTGACCCTAATCTTAGCTTTCGAGCACATTTGACTCACTATCGGACCCCATAGTCGCTATTAGCACGAAAAACACACTAGTTGTACCTCGTTCTATGTAATAGCTGCACTGGAGTCCGAAACCACGCTCAAACGGCGATTATTTGCTAATTAGCGGCTTCTGAGTCCGGAAAATTCTCAGGTGGGCGTTGACTCCGCATGATCGGACTCAGGTGACCTTATACAGAGCTTTTGAGCAAATTTGGCTCGCTATCGGACCCTACAGTCGCTATTGGCACGAAAAACACACTAGTTGTACCTCATTCTATGTAATAGCTGCATTGGAGTCCGAAAGCACACTCAAACGGCGATTTATTGCTAATTAGCGGCTTCTGAGTCCGAAAGCTTCTGCGGAGGGCGATGATTCAGCACGATCGGACTCAGATGACCCTAATCTTAGCTTTCGAGCACATTTGACTCACTATCGGACCCCATAGTCGCTATTAGCACGAAAAACACACTAGTTGTACCTCATTCTATGTAATAGCTGCATTGGAGTCCGAAACCACGCTCAAACGGCGATTATTTGCTAATTAGCGGCTTCTGAGTCCGAAAGCTTCTGCGGGGGGCGATGACTCAGCACGATCGGACTCAGTTGACCTTATTCGTAACTTTCGAGCACATTTGACTCGCTATCGGACCCCATAGTCACTATTGGCACCAAAAACACACTAGTTTTACCTCATTCTATGTAATAGCTGCACTGGAGTCCGAAACCACGCTCAAACGGCGATTATTTGCTAATTAGCGGCTTCTGAGTCCGAAAAATTCTGAGGAGGGCGTTGACTCGGCACGATCGGACTCAGTTGACCTTATACGTAGCTTTTGAGCACATTTGGCTCGCTATCGGACCCCATAGTCGCTATTGGCACCAAAAACACACTAGTTGTAACTCGTTCTATGTAATAGCTGCACTGGAGTCCGAAACCACGCTCAAACGGCGATTTATTGCTAATTAGCGGCCTCTGAGTCCGAAAGCTTCTACGGAGGGCGATGACTCAGCACTATCGGACTCAGTTAACCCTAATCGTAACTTTCGAGCATATTTGGCTCGCTATCGGACCCTATAGTCGCTATTGGCACGAAAAACACACTAGTTGTAACTCGTTCTATGTAATAGCTGCACTGGAGTCCGAAATCACGCTCAAACGGCGATTATTTGCTATATAGCGGCTTCTGAGTCTGGAAAATTCTGAGGTGGGCGGTGACTCCGCACGATCGGACTCAGTTGACCTTATACGTAGCTTTTGAGCACATTTGATTCGCTATCGGACCCCATAGTCGCTATTGGCACGAAAAACACACTAGTTGCACCTCATTCTATGTAATAGCTGCACTGGAGTCCGAAATCACGCTCAAAAGGCGATTATTTGCTTATTAGCGGCTTCTGAGTCCGGAAAATTCTGAGGTGGGTGTTGACTCCGCATGATCGGACTCAGGTGACCTTATACAGAGCTTTTGAGCAAATTTGGCTCGCTATCGGACCCCATAGTCACTATTGGCACCAAAAACACACTAGTTTTACCTCCTTCTATGTAATAGCTGCACTGGAGTCCGAAATCACGCTCAAACGGCGATTATTTGCTATATAGCGGCTTCTGAGTCTGGAAAATTCTGAGGTGGGCGGTGACTCCGCACGATCGGACTCAGTTGACCTTATACGTAGCTTTTGAGCACATTTGGCTTGCTACCATCACCGAAGCCATTGGATTGCATCTACCCAAGCAGCTATTCAGCACCTAACAAAAAAAGCAGCGATCCTCCCGTAACAGGAGGATCGCTGCTTCTCAAGCTTTATAAGGTTGTCTTTTTCGTCGATAAATCACTCAGGAACAACGTCCCTTTTTAAACCGTTACAGCCTCTTTGCTTGGTACTGTTGTCGGCAGCGCTTGAAGACCTACTGTATTCAGGAAGTTCCAAGGTTTGTTGTAATGCGGTTGGAAGAAGAAATCGATAAAGGCAAGTTGGTCGATTGTCATTTGATTTTGAATACATACAGACACTGTGTTGATCGATTGCGTCAGATCCATCTTGGACATAATTTGAGCCCCGAGAATACGGCGTGTGGCGCGATCAAACACTACTTTTAACTGAACCTGCTCAAAGGTGGGCATAAATTCTGGACGGTAGTTATCAATAATCATGGCGGTTTCTACGTCCATTCCTTCAGCCTTAGCTCCTTCTTCAGTAAGCCCTGTTGCAGCGATATTGTCTTCATAAATCTTAATGCCCGAAGTTCCTTGTGTACCCATATAAGGAATGGTCTCTGTTACCAAGTTGCGCGCAACTAAGGTTCCCATCCGTACGGCATTGGTTGCCAGTGGGATATAGGCGTGTTTGCCTGTAGGGTTGTAATGAATCGCACAGCTGTCGCCAGCGGCATATACATCCGGGCAGCTAGTCTGCATATAGTTATTGACTACAATGGCACCATTAGGCAGCATATCGACTTGACCTTTTAAGAGTTCAGTATTAGGACGGAAACCAATGCAGAGAATGACCAGATCTGTCTCATGCTCACCTTTGCTTGTAATAACCTTTGTTACCTTACCGTCTTTGCCTGCAAAAGAGCTAACCTTCTCATTCAGTGCCAATTTAATCCCATGATCCTGAAAAGATTGTTCGATCGGTGCAGTAAATTCCTGGTCCAGATATTTACTCAGAATGCGATCTTCACCATCAATTAGTGTAACTTGCTTGCCATTCATTTGAAAAGCTTCCACCAGTTCTACGCCGATATATCCAGCGCCGACGACGGTGATTTTATTTGCTTGTTTAGCTTTTTCTATAATAGTGTTGGAATGATCATAGTTCTTGGAAAGTAAAATCCCCTCGAGTTCAAATCCTTCAAGCTTCGGCACAATCGGCCATGAACCTGTAGTCATAATCAGCTTATCGTAGGTATCAGCGAACTCGTGGCCTGTCTCCAGATTGCGTACACGCAATGTTTTGGACTTCGTATCCACTGCAGTTACTTCATGACGCATATTGGTCTTTACGCCAAGCTCTGCAAGCTTTTCTGGTGAAGAATAGAATAGCCCCTCTGGGTCTTTAACCACTCCACCTACATACAAGGCAATCCCACAGGATAAGAAGGAAATATTATCATTACGCTCATATACAGTAATCTCGGCATCCGGGTAAAGTTGAGCAGTATTCACAATTGCGGCGGTTCCGGCATGGGTACATCCAATGACAGCTACTTTCATTATTTCTTCCTCCTTCAAATGGACAATCGGGTTATATATTTGACTTGCATGACCGATCAATGATGGAATCTGATCAACAATGGGTTAGTTGTGATTTATTTCACTTTATAAACTGATTATATTGTGATATTTATCACATTACAAGTCTTTTTTACCTATATCCTCATATTGTTCACAATTTTAAGTTTTTTCCGCCACTGCTGCCGAATGCGACTCCGTTAGCTTTGCCACGTGGGAGGTACATTATGATCCGTATTTGCAGGAATCCAAAGGAAGCATAAAAAAAGGCCTCCCCTCTAATACCAACAAGGAGAAGCCTTTTATTAAAACACTTTTACACCAAACCGTGAATCTCTCCGTCCTCATCCATCCATAGTCCCTCAGCGGCTGGCTTAGCTGGCAGACCTGGCATCGTAACGATATTGCCTGTAATAACTACCGCAAAACCTGCACCAAGCGAAAGGGTAATATCTCGGACACCAATCGTAAAGCCTTCTGGTGCTCCGAGGAGTCTAGGCTGGTCGGAGAAGGAATAAGGCGTCTTCGCCAAACATACTTGAAGATCATTTAGCCCAAGCCGCTCGATAACCGCCAGACTCCGCTTAGCCGCCGGAGAAAAGTTCACTTCTGCCCCGCGGTAGATCTCACGGACAATTTTGTTGATTTTGGATGAAATGTCGAGATCCTTCTCATACAGAGGAGCAAACTGGCTCGGGCCACTATTGTCCAAGAGCTTGTTCAGTTCAGAAGCCAATTCCTGTCCACCTGCACTACCTTCCGCCCATACTTTTGAGATCGCAGCTGGCACGTTTAAATTGCGGCAGGCCTCCAATACATCATTAATCTCGCCCTCACTGTCCCCTTCAAAATGATTTATGGCAACTAAAACAGGGACTCCAAATTTACCGAGATTCTCTACATGACGTTCTAAGTTCACCAATCCCGCGCGAAGCGCCGTCCGATTCTCGGTTAGAAGCTCACCTTTAGGCACACCACCGTTATATTTTAAGGACTTAACAGTTACGACAAGAACAGCAGCAGAAGGGTTTAACCCGGCCTGTTGGCATTTGATATCCATGAATTTCTCTGCACCAAGATCCGCTCCGAAGCCTGCTTCGGTGACCACAACATCTCCCAGCTTAAGGGCATAACGAGTGCCAATAACACTGCTGCAGCCATGAGCGATATTCGCAAACGGCCCCCCGTGTACAATAACAGGCGTACCTTCCAGAGTCTGTACCAAGTTTGGCTTAACTGCTTCCTTAAGCAGCGCTGTCATCGCTTCAACGGCCCCGATTTGCTCGGCTGTTACCGGTTGTCCCTCTTGGTCATATCCAATCAGAATACGGTTTAAACGCTTCTTGAGATCAATAAGGTTATCGCATAAGCATAACACAGCCATAATCTCAGAAGCCGTTGTAATCTGAAAGCCACTTTCCCGTACCGCTCCATTTCCGTCCCCGAGCCCAGTCACAATACTGCGCAGGCTGCGGTCGTTCATATCCATGACACGTTTCCAAACGATACGCTGCGGATCCAGTCTCAGCTCATTGCC
Source organism: Paenibacillus sp. FSL P2-0121 (assembly GCF_037975345.1). NCBI lineage: Bacteria > Bacillati > Bacillota > Bacilli > Caryophanales > Paenibacillaceae > Paenibacillus > Paenibacillus sp. FSL P2-0121. The sequence continues at coordinate 6,603,282 of NZ_CP150245.1, forward strand.
TTGGAAGATATGATTGTCAATCATTGCGGACAATAAATTATGCGCAGAAGTTACCGCATGAATGTCACCGGTAAAGTGCAAATTAATCTCATCAGCCGGAACAATCTGCGACTTCCCGCCGCCTGTTGCACCGCCCTTCATCCCTAAGCAAGGTCCAAGCGAGGGCTCACGTAAAGCAGCCACGGTCTTCACTCCTGCTGCATTCATTGCCTGCGCCAACCCGATGGTTGTTAAGGTCTTACCCTCGCCAGCAGGGGTCGGATTCACCGCAGTGACCAGAACCAGCTTGCCATCTGGCTTGTTTTTCATATCCTCCCATAAGGAAGGTGAGAGTTTGCTTTTATATTTGCCGTATAGTTCCAGATGCTGCTCGTCGATTCCTGCTTGTGCTGCTACCTCTGTAATTAACTTCATGCTTGTATAAAACCCTCCTGCCGTTATTATCCTGCTGTACTCCGCTTTTTTATGCATGTTCGCACAGTTGCTATATTCTCTTCAAAGGATACATCGTCTTTTTAAAGCGTCAAGTATAATTTATCACAATAAAAATTCAAGACAATCTCCATTAATCCTTTAAAAAAAGAAAATCCCCGCGAGCATCGGTCGAAACCGAGTCGAGGGGATACTTGGAGGATCACTCTGCAACTGACCCCATAATGGATCTACAGTAGTGACTCAATATGTTGTTTCATCGTTTCCGGCGATTCTTTGGGCTCCACACGAGCCACTACATTGCCGCTGCGATCAATTAGAAATTTCGTGAAATTCCAGCTAATGTCGCTGCTGTCCCCAGCACCAGGCTGCTGCTCCTTCAAATAATTGAAAAGCGGGCTGGCATCCGGTCCATTAACATCAACTTTGGCGAATACCGGAAAGGTAACTCCATAATTAATCTGACAGAATTCCTCAGCCTCTTCACTCGTACCTGGCTCCTGGCCCGCAAACTGGTTGCAGGGGAATCCTAATACTACAAGTCCTTGATCGCTATACTGTTCGTATAGTTTCTGAAGATCTCCATACTGTGGCGTAAGTCCGCACTTACTAGCCGTATTAGCAATCAGCAGCACCTTACCTTCATACTCCGCAAACGGCACTTCTTTACCCGAAGGTGTAACGCCGGCAAAATTGTAGATCGACATCTTTATTCCCCTTCTTTCCTTTTACTTAGACTACACTACGTATCTTACCCGAACTGTAAGGGAATGCAACTTCTGAACTCTTTTTATAGCCATAGAAAAAGCAGCCCTACAAATTTCATAGGACTGCTCTCTGCGTCTGTGTTATTTCGATACCGGAATTGCGTCATAATATTCTTCCAACGTAATATCCTTCTCATTGATATAGGCAGCAATGTCCTTACCTACATAACGGATATGCCAAGGCTCGTACTTATATCCGGTAATGTCTTGCTTACCTTCAGGATATCTGATAATAAAACCATATTCCCCTACATGCTTGGCCAACCACTCGGCTTCCTTCGTCCCACCAAAACAGCTCTCAGCGGCACACTTGCCATCACTTCCCGAGACATCAATAGCCAGCCCGGTCTGATGCTCGCTATAGCCAGGGACTGCACTGTAAGTACGGGCTTTTTCTTCCCCATCTCTCTCCACATAACGGTTATACAAAGTCGTCTGGGTTGCCTGTGAGCGGTAGGCAGAAACGCCTGCTAAATAAATTCCGTCTTCCTCTGCACCTGCGAACATCTTCTCCAAGGCTTTAGCGGCTTCGCTGCGCATCATACGCTTTTCGATTTTCTCTTTGAAGGTAAACCGGACATCAGGATAGACAAGATCCGTTGGTTTATAATTATCAGGCAAACCATACTGCTTATTTACCATCACTGTAATACTATCAGGCTCTGCAGATATAGGATCTGGAACACTACCTGCATTATCACCGCCTGATTCAGGCGGACTAGAGGGTTCTGATGGATCTGGTGTATCCGATGGATCAGCTACTGCCGGGTCTGTAATCCCCCCTCCATCACTTTCCCCCGTATCCCCAGGCTCACCTTGAAGATTATCCCCCACATTTATATTTGAACCGTTACTCTCCGAAGCAGAAGGAGACGTGTACTTTCCTATTCCCCAACCGACAGCAATAACGACAATTAACAAGATTATAATTTTAAATTTTTTTGACATCTGTAAGTTCTTCCTCCTCGAAGCCGAACATTCTATTTATCTATTAGACAGGCTTTCCTTCATAAATGTTTCACTAAGAACCTATTTTTAATATAAAAATCAATATGTTCCACGCTATAAAATAAAGGTTACCATAGGTCATTAGCTTCAGCGCTAACTACCCTATGGTAACAAGTTTCATCTATAAAACTCTACTAACTTTATCTGGAAGTGCCGCGACCGCCGCTTTTAAAGCCACCGGATCCATTGCTACGGCCACCGCGTGAAGATCCGCCGCCGCTGTTGCGGCCGCCTTTGCCAGCAGCGCCACCCTTGGCACCGGCGTATCCACCTTTGCTGCCTTTACCACCTTTGCCGCCTCTAGACGGGCCTGCACCGTAGCCGCTGCCTAAGCCGCCACGTGGAGTGCCTCCAGTGTAGGCACCGCCGTCCGCACCTCTAGCTACGTTCTCACTGTAGCCAGTGCTTGGTCCGCCCTTCCGGTTCGCACCGCGCGAACCGGCGCTAGGCGTTGCCGCGTTACCGCTGGCAGACGCTTCGCCTCGGGAGGCGAAGGCGCCATAGCCGCCGCCTACTCGCACTACGCCGGCAGCCTTGCCGCCGCCCTTAGGAGCAGCAGCGTCATAGCCGCTGCCGCCACGCTTGCCCGCCGCCGCATCGGAACGACCGCGGCGACCTTCTGCAGGCGCGCCCCAGCCGCCTGCTTCTTTACCGCGGCCACGGCCACCTTGCCGCGCTCCGCCTTCGCCGCGCGGAGCTCCTCCGCGGCCAGAGCCGCCGGTCTTCGGCCCGCGGCCCGTGCGCGCTGCTTCAGCGCCGCCGCTTTGGCGACCGCCGTGGCGTCCGCCGCCTTGCACAGGGATGAATTCGCCAACGCCGAATTCATCCTTCTCGTAACGGCGGCGATCCAGCCGCTGCGAGATGCCATGCTCGATCAAATCCAGACCCTCTTGATCACGTGGAGATACGAAAGTAATTGCAAGCCCTTTGCCTCCAGCACGGCCAGTCCGGCCGATCCGGTGAATATAGCTATCCACATCAAGCGGCATATCATAATTAAAGATGTGAGTAATACCTTCAACATCCAGACCCCGAGCTGCTACGTCTGTCGCTACAAGCAGCTGCAGCTTCGCATCACGGAATCTTTTCATCACGCCTTCACGTTTACCTTGGGACAAATCACCGTGCAGCTCGTCACATTCATAACCGGCTGCTTGCAGCGCTTCGTTCAAATTGGATACCCGTCGTTTCGTCCGGCAGAAAATAATAGCCAAGTAAGGACGATCCCGTTCAATGAGGGATTTGAGCGCTTCTTCTTTATTACGGTCCGAGCATTCCACTACTTGCTGTTTGATATTATCCAGCGGAATCGGCGAACCACTCTTAATGATGATATCCAGTGGCTCTTTCATGTAATTAGCAGCGAGACGTTTAATCGGATCAGGCATTGTCGCGGAGAACAACATAGTCTGACGACGATAAGGCACAGCCGTAATGATGGTCTCAACATCCTCCAAGAAGCCCATGTGCAGCATTTGATCGGCTTCATCCAGAACGAGCATTTTTACGCCGCTAAGATCCAGCGTCTCCCGGCGCATATGATCCAAAAGTCTGCCCGGTGTACCGATGATAAGATGTCTGCCGCCTTCCAGCTTGCGCAGTTGCTTCTCTACATCCTGACCCCCGTAAACCGCCAATATTTTGATATCCGTGTGACGCGCCAGCTTGCGTGCCTCTTCTGTAATCTGCAAAGCCAGCTCACGTGTTGGAGCCATAATCAGCGCCTGAGGGTAAGCCCGCTCCGTATGGATCTTGTCCATAATTGGCAGCAAAAAGGCCAAAGTCTTCCCTGTACCTGTCTTCGCTCTAGCTATTACGTCCAAGCCCTGCACCAATGGCGGAATGGCTTCCTGTTGCACTGGCGTAGGCTTAACAATGCCTTGACTTTGAAGCAATGTACACAGTAATTCTGAAACTCCTAAATCTTTAAATCCCGGCAAATTCTCCACCTCACTATTTTCTCGGTTTAATTTGATTACATCTCTTTCTTAACTTCCGTCTTCAAAAGCCCTGTATGAGGCAGCCTGCATAGGCTGTCCTGTTCTGGGGCATATGCTTCAGATTCAGCTATATTCAAACAAAAGCGGAAGAACACCGTCACCGGCATCCTTCCGTCCCATGTATCCCTTGACCCGTTAAAAGAGTGCGGTCAAAGTTCGGTTTCTGGGCAGCAGCGATCCACCGGACGTTAAGACGGCACTCCATTTGCGTTCCATTCCACTTTATACAATAGAAGTAAAGTTAAGCTTAGAAAGTTATCTTTTATATTGTACTTGATAGAAAGGCATTTGTGTGAAACTGCTGAAGAATAATTATTCAAATCCCTTAATCTAGAACCTTCCCGATTTAAAAATCGCATAGATCAGCCACAAGAACATCAGAAGTGCCACTACGCTGCCAACCTCCACTGTAGGGAAATTCCATAACACTGAGGGCTGTCCACGCATCGCAGTACCAATAATGAGTCCTGTCATGATGATGCTAAACGCGAGCATCACAATACTGAAAGCTAAACGGTTACCTACCCGGTCCAGCTTACGCTCCAGATTCTGCATCTCAGGTGCCACAATCTCCACCTTTATCTTCCCCTTACTGATCAGCGCGGATAACTGCTTTGCCTGCCCAGGAAGCTCCAGCAGACTCTCTGTTAAGTCCGCTACGCCTCCCAGGAACTTACGCTGCAATCGACTGCCGCTAAAGCGCTGCTTCACAAGTTCCCGCCCAAAGGGTTCCGCCATCTCCAAAATACTGATGGTTGGATCTAAGTTGCTGATGACTCCCTCCAGCGTGAGCATTGTCTTCCCTAACATCGTCAAATCCGGCGGCAGCACTAGACGGTGTTTTCGCGCTATGCCAAACAGATCATTCAGGGCTTTGCCTATACTCATTTTGCTAAATGGAACATCATAATATTCATCCCGCAGCCGATCCATATCATCATGCAGCGCACTTCGATCAGCATCCTCGGGAATGACTCCAAGACGCAAAATTGCCCGGACCATTGCATCCGTATTTTTGCGCATCAGAGCGATAATAAGTGCAGACAGCTGCTCCTTCATCTCCTCATTCAGCCGACCCATCATGCCAAAATCAATCAAAGCCAGCTTTCCATCACCCATCCGTATAACATTGCCCGGATGAGGATCAGCATGGAAAAAACCATGAATGAAGATTTGTCTAAGCATCATCTCCACAAGTTGCTGAGCAATGGCTTTAAGCTTAACGCCTTTACTCAGCAACTCATCGCGACGACTCAGCGTTGTCCCTACCACATATTCCATCGTCAGCACTCGTGTTGACGTATAGTCCCAATAGATATCCGGGATGTACACTCCCTCATAATCCATCTGCTGATCGATTTTCTCTGCATTACGCCCCTCTTGGCTGTAATCCAGCTCGCCAAGCAGCGATTTCGAGAACTCCTCTACCATACGGCACAGCTGATATTGCCTCGCCCAAGCGAGCCGCTTTTCAGCAAGCGTGCTTAAATCTTTGAGGATTTCCAAATCCCTGCTCATCGTTCGCAGAATACCCGGACGTTGAACTTTAACAGCTACGACTTGTCCACTGTGAAGCACAGCCCTATGCACCTGACCGATGGATGCCGCAGCAAGTGGCGTATCCTCAAAAGAATTAAAGATTTCATCCATATGCTGATCCAGTTCCTGCTCAATGATCGCGCGCACGCGGTCGACAGGAAAAGGAGGCACATTATCCTGTAGTTTTACCAATTCCTGAATAATAGAATCAGGCAGCAGATCTGAACGGGTACTGGCGAGTTGTCCCAGCTTAATAAAGGTTGGACCCAAATCCTCCAGCACCAGCCGAATCCGCTCCCCGAGCGTAAGGCTTGTGTGTGCTTCCTGCGTTACAAGACGACGTGGAAGGGATAGTAAGTGATAGAGCCCCAGCTCTTCCACCATATAGCCAAAACCATGGCGCATAAGCGCCATGGCGATTGCCCGGTAACGTCCGGCATGTCTAATGCGTACTGCCATTTAGTCCGAACGCGTTTCCGCCGATGTTCCCTCTAGATGGGAAATTCCCTCTAGCTCGGCCAACCGGCGCTCCAATACTGCAATTCGCCCTTCCAGCTCGGCAATATCGTTTTGTACAGGCACATTCATTTCCTTCAGCACGCGTTGTACTTGCTCTTGTACAGCAGATTTGAACATGCCTCGTTCTTCCTCACCACGTTCAATTAGCCGATCGACGAGAGCCCTAGATTCCGAAGGAGCAAGCTCCCCGCGTTTCACTAGTTCTTCAACAACCTTCTCTACTTTTTCCTTACTGACAATGGTGAGGCCCACTCCTAAAGAGATCGCTTTTTTAAACAAATCACTCATGGCACTTTCCTCCCAAAGATTCCGTTTCATTACATAACGGAGTTTATGATTAAAGTATACCCCACTGTGTACGTATTTCAAAAAAAACACAACATTGCTTAGTTAGTGACCGGAATACGGGCAGCCCAAGTAGCCGCCTGTAGAATTAGTTTACGTAGTGCCGGATGACGGAAGGAAGGTTCATGATGACCAGGCATAAGGAATACTACTCGTCCTAAACCATAGCTATGGCACCATGCAGCTGGAATCCATTGCCCCTCAGATTCATATTGAAGTAGAATAGTCCGTTCTGTGAACGGGTCAAATTCAAAATGATAGGGCTCCTCATCCAATTGGAAATCTTCCACACCTTCGGTAATGTCATGCTCTAGCACTTTGAAGTTCAGGGGTTCGTAAGCTGTGTGTCCGTTAAATCGACCCCCGATTAGCTGTGCAAGCTCGTTACGTTTCGTCAGCGAAGCTCCCGTATGAAGAACAATGAGTCCGCCTCCTCCACTTACATAGCTGAGCAAACCAGCCGTTTGTTGAGGGGAGACTGTTTCGTTCCACAATTCATTGTAAGCAATACATAGGTCATAACTTGCTAAATGCTCAATGCGCATTAATTTTTTATTTTCTGAACATTGCACGGTTAATAGATCATTTAAGATCTCACTAATTTGTTGGTCCACTCCTTGAAGTGGATGAAACCGGGGATGGGTGTAATCACCAAGTAATAGACATTTTCTCTTGTCCATGGGATCCTCCTCCTTATTCGTTGTTATTATTCGTCACATGTTGCCTATATTCTAAGGAAAACTGCCGCGAATGTCCATGCAGATGGCAGGTATATTGCTCTTTGGGCTTATTTTTCCGGGTAAAAAAGCATCCCCGGCCATGATAACAGGCGGGAATGCTTCTGTGCGATAACGTCATTCGTGTAAAGCTGACGCAACTTGTGACTTAGCGATTCGCCGCCACATATTTGCCTAGCTCTACAATCATGCTTCCCATCCGTTCATGCTCAGGCATAATGATACGCTGTACGCCCTCTTCTTTAAGCGCCTCAGAGGTAATCCGTCCTACAGAAACAGCAAGCACTTTATCCTCGAAAGACTTCAGCATTTCTTCCAGCTTTCCCTGTTCCCGGGCAAATTGACAGAGGAAACGAAACTGTGGTGCACTCGTAAAAGCCACGGCATCAATTTTGCCTGATATGATTTCTAGAAGCAATCTTTCCAGTTCGCCCGGCTCAGGTGGGGTATGGCGATACGGCAGCACTTGGCGGGTAGTAGCCCCAGCCTCCTGCAGCCATGCAAGCATATGAGGAGCTGGATCGCCGTGCAGCTGAAGAACGACTTCTTTCCCCTGCAAATTCAGGGATTGAAGCCCACGAATCAATCCGATTGTACTTCCGTCGTCGTCACGAACCTCCGGCGTAAGTCCTCTTTTTTTCAAAGCATTCACTGTCTTATAACCCCGTGCGGCAATAATAGAACCAGAAAGTACTTCTAAGAAACGTTCTTCGATCCCCATTCGCTCAGCCATATCGAAGAGAGCATCAAGTCCCATCCCTGTAGTCAGGATCGCCAAGTAAGGAGGCTGATTGATCCATGCATTCAAACCTTCCTGCAATGCCTCATCATCTAGAAATACAGTCCCTTGAGCAGGCCGGCATACTGCCGTTCCCCCCATATTCTGAACCAGCTTGGCCATTTCTTCCGATTTGCGCGGACCCGCCAAGGCGACAGTGAACCCTTTTAATTGCTCTGCCATTTCCTATTATCTCTCCTCTCTCCATTGCCTAACCCAACATTATTGTTTATCAGTATACTTGCAAAGGAGTTCAAAAGGGAAGATAAAAAGCACGGTTGTCCTATCAGAAATCAATCTAATTACCAGAAGCGTTTATCTTAAAGCGGCTCGCCAGCTTCTGCAGTTCTTCTGCAAGACGGCTAAGGTCGGTAGACGAGGATGCCATCTCCTCTACAGAAGCAAGCTGCTCTTGTGCGGCAGTTGCGATAGTTTCCGTATTCACAGCCGCCTCTTCCGATATGCCGCGAATTTCCCCAATAGCCTTCTCCATATCATTAGATTCCACCAATAAAGTCTGCACAACCCCACCCATGGCTTCAATCTTCTCCGCGGCACTCTTTACTGCTCTTCGGATACGAGAGAAAGAACGTCCGGAAGTATCCACAGCCTCAATACCTTCGGATACGCGCTGTCTGGTGTCTTCCATCGTATGAGTTACCAGCAGCATTTCACTATTAATAGCGGTAATCTGTTCGGCAATCAAATGTGCGGATCTCTCTGATTCCTCTGCCAACTTACGCACCTCGGCAGCAACCACCGCAAATCCACGCCCTTGTTCCCCGGCTCTGGCTGCCTCAATGGAAGCATTGAGGGCCAGCAGGTTGGTCTGGCGGGCAATCCCGGTGATGACACCAACAATGCCCTCAATTTGACTGGTTCTTTCATTCAGCTTGTCAATTACACTGCCCAGCTCTCCGACCGTTTCATGGATACCATTGATTTTGTCCACCACGCTGATAACCGAATCATTACCTTCTGATGCTGAGAGTGAAGTCTTGTCCATCATTGTGGATACTTGCTCCATATATGTGGAAATCTGCTCGACCTCACTAGCTGTAGCGGCAGTGCTCTCCATTCCTTTTCGTACACTAACCACCTGTCGCTCCGTCCCTGCCGCTACGTCCTGAATCGCTATGGTCACCTGCTCAATCGTTTGGGCAGTCTGATCCGCACTAGCCGTCAGTTCTTCCGCTGAGGAGGATACATTGCTTGTCATCTCCTGCACGCCAATGATCATCTCGCGCAAGCTGATCACCATTAATTGAAAATTCTCTGCCAGCAGCCCTATTTCATCTTTACGGAAAACACCCATGTCTTCCGACAGATCACCTTTGGCTATCACCGCAGTTGCTTTCCGCAGCCGGAAAAGCGGTCTCAAAATCGATTGAATATTAAAATAGATCACAACCAGCGCAAGCAGAACGGAAACTACAATAACAAGCAGAGCTGTATCGCGAATTCCACTAGTTGCTGAGTTAACCTCATCAATGCTGATCGTACCTCCGATTCTCCAACCCGTCAGTTCATTGACCATAAAGGTCATCTTTTTGGACGTATCCTTGAAGACATAATCGAAGACCCCTTGTTCTTTCTCGAACATTTTCTTAACAAAATCATCAGACGATTCCTGCCCGATAGCTTCTGTAGGATGAACTAGAAACTTCTTGCTGTTATCAACGATGAGGATATAACCTTCCTTGCCCACCTTAATTGAGGTCAACTCCCCTAAAGTAGACAGGTTGAGATTCATTGTGATCACCCCATCACCGCCCTTAAGAACCGTTGATATCGCAATCGCGGTTTCTTTATTTACGGTTTGAAAAGCTGGAGAAATCACAGCCCCTTTTCCTTGCTTCAGAGAATTAATATAGGCGCTTTCCTGCCTTGGATCATAACCCTCTGGCAGCTTAGCATCTAAAGCATGAATAGCCTTGCCATTGCTTGTACCCACATAAATGTCCAGTACATCCGGATGCAGCGCCACATATTCCTTCAGTCTGGCTTTTACAGCAGAGGAAGTCCCCTCAGATGAAAACTCCGCGGCAAAATAAGAAATCGCATCTATTTTGGATTGAATATTAGAGTTAATGATTTCATTTACGGCCAACACACTTTCGGTAGCATTGTTCACCAGTTGATCTTCCACTTCCTGGCTGGCAGCTTGATAGGTTCGCCAGCCTATTATAATACTGGGCAGCAGCAGTATTATTAGGTATGTAAGAATTAACTTGGTACGGATAGTCATACCCGCATTTTTTTTCATAGACGTCATCATCTCTCTCTCATCTGAGTCTTAGGCAAGGATACATTTACCAGACTTAATATATAATTTAAAATCTGTTTTAGGAACCGATTTTCCTCCTATCTTTCTTTGTTTTTCTCATTTTTTTTGAGAATTGTCATATAAATGCAACAAAAAAGGCCGCCTCAATGAAAGCGGTCTCTCCGGATATACATATTATTACCGCAGCACAGGCTCCGGCACCTCTATCCTAATTATTCTTTTTGTTCTTACAGTTTGGGCAGACGCCCCCGAATACTACATGAGCATGACCAATGGTATAACCGGTATCCTTGGCCACTGTATTCATCCATTCACGCGGAACTTGATTCATAACCTCATCCACTGCTCCACAAACCTCACAAATGATATGCTGGTGATCATCCATACGTGCGTCATATCTGCTGGCAGCTTCACCAAGCTTAAGCTCACGAATCATTTGTTTATCTGAAAGATAACGCAGAGAGTTATATACCGTACCGTATGCTAAGCTATGTCCCTGCTCTACTAGCCGATTCATTACTTCCGCAGCAGTAGGATGGTCATGTGAATTAAGGACGATATCGTAAACGGCTTGACGTTGGGAGGTCAAATTTAGACTTTTCATTACTATCATCCTCTAACTTATTTTTAGATCAAGTATAAATCTTGTGAATGGGAACGTCAATCCCATTTTTATCCACACCTTACTTTCCCAGCTACTTGATCATCCCTGAATATTTAATATTCACGTCTGCTTTAATCTCAAATTTAAGATCTGAATAGAGCCCCTTCCACACTTTCATTTCCGTATCGTTATTAAAATGCCTTGCTCCATAATGCAGCCCCCAACCAAAGGGATCTAGGCCACTGGCTTGAATTTTGGTCAGCAATGCTAAGATATCCGCTTCCAATTCCTTTTCCCCGGCTTCCTGGATCTTCTTCAACATGTGATGTGTCACCAAATCGGGGCTACTGCTCTCTTCGAGAATACCTTTTATCTTAATACGATAACGAATAGTAGCTTTCCCATGCTCTGGAGTCAGGATTTTGTAGTCTGAAGATGATCTCTCTGTGTAGTATTGATACATAATGCCTTCGGAATGGGCGGGTAAGTTGGTTCGCAGATTCGGGCGTGATAACAGATTATATAGCCGGGTTTCGTTGGGCGTAAGAACCATTTTGATTTTCTCGTTATTCAGCAGAGCAATTTTATCAATTAAAAACTCCTTATCCCCTTTAGCCTCGATAATCGGCAGGATTGGATCAATCCCCTCCTCAAAGATATTTCTCATCAGCTGAAAGGAATACACACTAGAAATAAATGGAGACTCTGTGCCTTGTCCACTCATAGCCAGAATAAGAGAATTCGATGGGATCCGCTCCGATTCGGGTCTTACCTTCAGCACTTGAAGTGCTTCCGGACGCCCTATTGCAAAATTGACAATAAGCTGGATATCTCTACGTCGCACAGCCCAATCCATAACATGGAGAATATCTTCACGGGCAACCCCTTCCCCCAAAACAATTGATTTACAATGGGAGTAATCAAGCTCCTTTTCCACTCTGGATTTCATTCTACGAAGGGCTTCCGAAATGCTTGGAGACTCCTCGGTCAAGATTTGCATCTTCTCATCAATCTTAGTAACATCCCCCTGAGGGATGGCAAGTTTCAAGCTAATTTTAAAATTCCCTGCTTCTGTACCTTGGTCAACGCCGATCGCTAACACGAAAATCCGCAAATCAATCTCCTTGAAGTCACAACCGGGAAGAAGAAGGAGCAAGGTAATTCCAATTCCAGCAAGTACTCTTCTCATAGCTTCCCCCTCCTAGCTTTGCGATAACAATAAAACAACAGAGCGATGATGAACATCTCACCAAACCAGCGAATTTGCAGAAACCAGGCACCAAACATATTAAGTTGATACTGATCCTGCCCCATTAAGGACAGAACCATCGCGCTAAACAAGCCTAGGATCCCCCACTCTTTCCAGCGCTCTGCTTTTGGGGACTGTTTTTTTGCAGATGAAAGAGCACCTTTAAAAAGCTCTAAACCTCCATGCCAATGAACGATTACACTCACCAGAGATAAACTTAAATAGGCAAAATAAAAAATAAACAGCATCCGTTCAATAATAAAGGATTCCATCCGAATACTGTCGGCCGTCGAGAACCATGTATACACATGTCTATCAATAGCAACGGTTCCGAAATAGCCGATGGGAACTAAAAAAGTCAAGAGTAATACGAAAAGACCCTCCACCCCTAAAATCCAGACATGCTTCAGCTTCAGCCCATGAAATACCCGATTAAATATGGCCAGGTTTAAGTAACCGCTAAACGAAAAGGTAGCCGCCGCAAGGCTCATTAGGTCCGGCTTATGCCAGAAGTATGTAGTGACCTGCAGAACAGAATCCCAATTAAAGTCCGGATTGGTCAATGCTTTTACGAGGCCATAAATAATTAAAGGTAAGGATACGCTGAGAATGATTTCAAGCCCATACAAGAGTGATAGAGAATCGAAGCGACAGCAGATGCAGACCAAGACTAAAAAACTGATCACAACCGTATAAGGACTCGAATCCGGACTGATAAACCGCAGCGTAATATCTACAAAAGAAAGCAATGTAACTCCCCCGGCCACACACCATAAGCCAGCAAAAAGGACCAGTAAGATTCTGGATAACTTCTTAGGAAGCAAAGAGTCAAATATTTCCGGGAACCCCTTGCCGGGGAATTTAGCAATCAGTACAGTAAATATATAGACAAACAAAGTGCCCAAAATCGTTCCGATTAGTATGGACATCAAAGCGCCACCAAAACGTCTGTCTATTAGTTCCCTTGGAACAAAATTAATGATGTTGATCAGGCTGTTCATCAGAAAAAGACAGTAGAAATAACGGCTTTTGGCCATCAATGCTCTCCACCCTTCTTCTTGCCGAGATTATCGAGAAAAAACAATCTGAAATAAGGTTGTCCGAAGGTACGCTGTTTGCATAAATACATTGCGAATCCCACGACACAGACTACTACCCCAACCAATCCTAAAAAAGCTGCGGCAATTAGAAATATATACTTCAGCACTCGTATGGACAAGCTCATCATATTCAGCGGAATTAGAAAATTGGATATCGCAACAGCAGAAACCAATATGATCATGATATTTCCTACAAGTCCTGCTGCCGTCGCTGCCTGCCCCAAGATAAGCCCCCCTACCGTCGTGGCCGTTGGACCAATTGCCTTGGGGAGCCGTAAGCTCGCCTCAGTCAGAAACTCCATCATCATGAGCATTAAAAGCACTTCCACAAAAGATGGATAAGGCACAGTCGCACGACTGCCCGCAATAAGCAAGGCAATCTGCACACGAATAATCTCTGGGTTATACGAGGTGAGTGTTACATAGAGCGCAGGCAGCCACAACGTCATGCACACACCGATAATCCGAAGCAGCTTTAGGAATCGCCCCACGATAGGAAATTGTATTTTATCATCCATGGATGTAAAGAAATCATTAAAAATAGAAGGCAGCACTATCGCATAACCGGTTGTATCCAGCACTATCGCTACTTTTCCTTCAGACAAATTAAACACCACTCTATCCGGTCTTTCGGTGATGATGGACTTAGGGAGTATTCTTAATTTGTCACTGCTTATAAACTTCTCAAGCTCTCCTGTAGCCTGCAAAATATCAACCTTTAGCGTTCCCATCTTCTCCCTTAATTCTTTTAAAACGTTATGGTCAACACGACTGTCATCGTATAAAATAGCTATCTTTGTTTTAGAGACATCGCCGATGACCATGGTCTCCATTTTGAGATTAGTGGATTGATAACGCCGCCGAATCATGTTCAAATTAATCGCTATATCCTCTGTCAGTGCATCTGACGGCCCCTGTGAAATACTTTCGGCAGACGTTTCACTAACACCGCTGCTCTCCGTACTCATAGCATCGAAGAAATATATCACATCTTTTATACCCAGAAGCACATAACCACTGAGCAAAAGGTCGATCGCCTTCTCTCTCGTAGTCGCCTCTTCAGTGCCCGGATAAGTCATAATGTAATCCTGATAAGCGCTAATACTCTCCATTTCATAAAACGGCGCAATCACGTGGCGGCTGAGTGTCTGCGCATCTGTAACACTTTTGATATATAGCAGGTTGATTTGCCCAAAAGGGGCAACGCTTGTTTTATCGATTAAATCCGCGAACCCGTTCAGCTGATCTTTGATCCATTCCAGAGAAATATTGTCCTTATCCTGTTGAACTGACATGGAACATCATCCCTCCTATTTATCCTTTACGTCCCAGTTTCCACCTTATTTTGGCACTGTTTCTCTGAATTCATGCACAGCACGATGGAATGGGAAGTTTCTTTTCACAGGACTGTGGTAATAAATGAGATGAAGATTGTAAAGATGGAGGGATAATAGATGGACCCAAACCGTAAAATAACGCAAAGTCTTCCACAATTTCCGGAATCATTATGGAGAGATACCACGGATTTACCGGCTTTTCCAAAGCTGGCTGAAGATATTTCTACAGATGTGGCAGTGGTAGGCGGTGGAATTACAGGCATTACAACAGCCTATCTCCTCAGCAACGCAGGCTACAAAGTCACACTCTTAGAAGCCGGAGAAATTCTGAGTGGCACTACGGGTTTTACCAGTGCAAAAATCTCAGCACAGCACGGGTTAATCTATCATCATTTGATAAAGCATTTTGGGCAGGAGCAAGCCCGGCTCTATTATCGCTCGAACAGCGAGGCTATGAATTGGATCCAGAATACGGCTGAGGAACTTGAAGTATCCTGCGGCATGAAACATGAGGCGGCTTTTCTGTACGCGGATGCTGAAGATCATAAAACGCTTAAACAACTGGAGGAAGAGTATAAAGCCTATGAACAATTGGGTCTGCCCGGAGAATGGCTAGATAACGTCTCTATCCCTCTGATGGCGAGTGGTGCCATTAAATTACCAGGACAAGCCCGCTTTCACCCGCTGCAATATCTGAAGGGGCTACTGAAGGTCATTCAGGATAAAGGTGGCGTAATCTATGAGCATACGATGATGGCGGATAAGGTGGAGAAGAACGATAAGCTTACGCTTTTTACTGAAAAGGACGAGCATCGGATCACCTGCCGCTACGCCGTTTCAGCTTCTCATTTCCCATTCTACGATGGAGGAGCACTATATTTCTCGCGGCTGCATGCTGAACGTTCCTACTGTCTGGCGATCCAGCCTGAAACGGATTTTGAGGGTGGAATGTATCTAAGTGCAAGCGAACCCACCCGTTCTCTTCGTGCAGTAGAGTGGGAAGGCAGGAATCTGGTCATTGTCGGGGGAGACAACCATAAGACAGGCCAGGGCATCTGTACGATAGGACATTATGAGAATTTGGAGCTATTCGCAGGAAATCTGCTCGGCATCAAAACAATCCCTTACCGCTGGGCAGCACAGGATTTAATCACCCTAGACAGAGTGCCCTACATCGGCAAGATTTCGGACAACGAAGAGATTTATATCGCCACAGGTTTTGGAAAATGGGGCATGACAAGCGGTACGCTGGCCGCACAGATTATCTCGGATCAGATTCAGCGCAAAGATAATCCGTATACCGAATTGTACGATCCGTCCCGCTTCAAAGCTGGCACCAGTCTAAAAAACTTCATCGTGCAAAATGCCAATGTGGCAAAAGAGCTCGTGGCGGGCAAAGTGGAAATCGTCCATAAAAAGACAACTGATTTGGAAGCTGACGAAGGAGCCGTTGTGTTCCATGATGGCAAACGTGTGGGAGCTTATAAGGATCCAGAAGGTAAACTTCATCTGGTGGATAGAACCTGCACCCATATGGGCTGTGAATGCGAATGGAACAACGGGGATCGCTCTTGGGATTGCCCTTGCCATGGTTCCCGCTTCTCCTACGATGGCGAAGTTTTAGAGGGCCCTGCTTCGGTACCGCTGACGAAACTCCATGAATAATACTTTTCATGAAAAGGCAGTTCGGCTTCATGAAAATTTGCAGTCCCTTTTCTAAGGGGCGATTGTAATTGCCCTATAGCATTCAGGTATAATAAGACTTGAATGAAGCAGCTGCTTCAAAAAAGTTTGAAGGAGAGTGACGATAGAGATGGATTTGAGAGGAAAGAGTGTTGTAATTACTGGTGCAGGCAAAGGGATCGGAAAAGCCTTGGCAATGGCACTGGCTAAGGAAGGTGCTAATTTAGGCCTGATCTCCAGAACTTCAGGTGATCTCGAAGCGTTAAAATCAGCCTTAACGGAAGTATATGACGTTAAAGTCAGCATTGCCGTGGCCGATATCGCCGTACGCGAAGAAGCTGAACGTGCTGTTGCTTCCCTGCAAAATGAGCTTGGAGCATTTGATGCATTAATCAACAATGCCGGGATCGCAAAATTCGGCACTTTAGTAGAAATGGATCCTGCAGACTGGGAGCGCCACATCCAAGTTAATCTTTACGGTACTTATTACGTAACTCGTGCTGCACTGCCTGCGATGATTGAGAAAAATGGCGGAAATATCATCAATATTTCATCCACAGCCGGAGAACGCGGCTTCGCGACAGGCTCTGCTTATTGCGCGTCCAAGTTCGCTCTCATGGGCATGACCGAAGCCCTCGCACAAGAAGTGCGCAAACACAATATTCGCGTCGTAGCCTTGACTCCAAGCACCGTCAACACTGGCCTAGCTTCCAATGCTGGACTTAAAATCGGTGACGAAGACCGCATGATGCAACCTGAAGATGTTGCTGAATTGGCACTGACAGCTTTGAAGCTGCCGGATCGCGTCTTCCTAAAAACAGCAGGACTATGGACCACCAATCCGCAATAAAATCGCGCTGGACGCGGGGGGAGCCGGGTGATCTGGGGGATTGCATTTTGTGCAATAGAATCGCTCTAGACGAGGGTGAGGCCTTGGGTGATTGCACGTGGTGCGGGATAACGCTTCAGGATTGCTCTACTGCGTTTTCTAATTGCACTTTGTGCAATTGAATCCCTCTAGTTAAGGGCGAAACCTTGGGTGATTGCACGTTGTGCAATCAGTTTAGTGGCTCCCCTCCTTTTTAGGCGATTTGGGCTTGATTCTATTGTACAGAATGCAACAGACTGCCTTATTCAGATAACATTCAGGCTATTCTGTTGCACATTCTGCAATGTAACTTCATTTGGGGGCTTAATTAGGGAACTGGGACTGAAATTAGGTGCTAGCTGTAATGGTGGTTTTGAGTAAAAACTTTGGAGTTGGGTTGGCACTTTGGCTTAGAGTAACATTACGGTTGAGGTGGCACTTTACTTGCGGTAGTTACTTTAACGTGCAGTAGTTACTTTAACTTGCTAAAGCCACTTTACTTGCGGTAGACACTTTGATTTTCCGCAGGTACCTGAGTTTGCACAATACTTAACGTTTAAATAGATAATAGTTGCACTTTGTACATCTATTCAGCGCAATTAGAGGAGAAATCATACTTTAATTGCACTCTATACAGTTAAAAGAAGGCTAATCTCGGCGATTCACCAGATTCGCATAAATTAGTTGCAGAGAATACACTTATTCGATCGTTTCTGGTGTGATGGATAATTTAAGTGTACAAAGTGCAATTAAACGCCCGCACTCTTGTGTCTTGTGGGATGGTCTTTTATTTTGTTAGTTGAAAATCACGATGTTACCTTGAGATATTGGCTAATTTTCGAGGTTCCCATGTTATATTATTTCGATTCACAATGTCCTGAAAAATATACTAACTTTCTGATCGGAGGTTTATCTATCATGCTGGTAGTAACTAATACTATTAAAGTAAAAGAAGGCCATGGCGAAGCTATTGCTCAACGTTTCGGAGGAAATAATGGTGTGCAGGATATGCCGGGGTTTGTACGTATGGAGGTTTGGCGTGGAAATGCCAAGGAAGGTGTCGAGGAACTAAAAATCTGCACCGTATGGGAGAATGAGGATGCATTCAAAGGCTGGACCTCCAGCGAGTCCTTCCGTCAGTCGCACCGTGGTGCTGGTGGTAATGACGCAATCCTGGGTGCTTCCATCGATAAATATGAACTAATGATCAGCCGCACGCCCGGTAACTAAGTATTTGGACCCCCAAACAGAGCCGTAGCTTGATGGAACCAGCAGTGTGTACGGGATAGTTGCCCGATAAGTACAGTTAGCTAATTGTCTTTTACCTCTTGGCTAAGACAATCAGCCGCTAATTAACACAGTTATCGCTTCTAGATACTAATTAGCACAGTGAATACTTAGAATAACTATCGTCAAGCAGACTGATTGATTAGCCTAATAGATACAATTAAGTTAGTTGGTACAAGCAGCGCTATTATCCAGCGATGTCCTGTGCCCAAGCCTAAAACAAACAGGGATGTCCGGAGCCAATATGGCTCTGAGACATCCCTGTTTGTTTATAAACTCATTATTTACTTACATCTGGCTGAGGGGTCTCCACCTCTTGATGTTTACCCGGCCAGAACGACCAACGGCCAAAGAGCGTTGTAATAGCTGGTACAAGGAACGGACGAACCACGAAGGTATCCAGCAGAACCCCAAGAGCGGTGATGATACCGAACTGCACAAGCACCTGAATCGGCAAGCTTGCCAATACAGCAAATGTACCTGCCAGAATGAGGCCGGCAGAGGTAATTACCGAGCTGGTCTCATTCACACCTTCCGCGATAGCCTGCTTAAGCGGCATGGTTTTACGCTTTTTCCAGATATTCGAGATCATGAAGATGTTGTAGTCTTCTCCAAGTGCCACCAAGAAAACAAAGGAATACAGTGGGATCGCTCCCTGAATGGCATCTGCTCCCATCACATAGTGAATGATAATCCAACCTAAGCCAAGCGCTGAGAAAAAGGAGAGAATAACGGTGCCGACCAGATAGATGGTGGCCACTATTGAACGCAGATATATCAACAACAGTACGGTGATCATTCCGATCACCACGGGGATAATCAGATCGGTGTCCCGATCTCCAATCTCTTTAGTGTCATGCTGTGTCGCCGTCTGCCCGCTTAGCCACACGTGATCCGCAGGGTTCGCAACGTCTACATCGATTAATGCCTGCTCTGCGGTAGCAAGAAGGGTAGGAATATGACCCATCGCTTCTAGTGAATATGGATTGCTTTTAAATTCAATATCAAAACCAACAATATCTTTGTTTACTGCCCCCTGCTGCGGATCGGAAACCGTGTCCACATAGGTGAGTCCGCCAAGAATGACCTTTAAATCCTCTCCGCTCGCTTTTCCTTGGGTATCAATAATCAGCTTCGCTGGAGCTAATTCTCCGGGAGAGAACTGTTTGCCAATAAGGTCGAAACCTTCGCGGGACTCCATATTTTTAGGAAAAGAGGATAGGATATCATACGTAAATTTGATGCCACTGGAGAATGAAGCCAAAATCCCCAGTCCGATAACGGTCACACCTACGATAGCCCAAGGCCGGGTTACTACCAAACCACCAATTCCTTTTTTACGGGAAACTTTGGGTTCCGGAATAGGTTTGCCTTTAGCCTTAGCCCGTTCTACCTCCATTTGCGGTGTGCGCGGAATGAATGGGAAGAACGAGGTCCGTCCGAAGATTGCCAGCAGTGCTGGTACGAGGGTTAGACTGGCAATTCCCATGATGAAGATAGATACGCTAAATGGAATGGCAAAACGATGATAAGCTCCATACTTAGCCAGCAATAACGCAAACAGCGCGAGCACGACGGTGAAGCCACTCATAGCAATGGCGCCTGAAGATTCGGTAATGGAGCGAAGAAGCGCACGACTCTTACTCTCTTCTACCTTCAACAACTGCCGGAACCGTGAGATCAGGAACAGGCAATAGTCCGTACCAGCTCCGAATAGCAAAACAGTCATAATCGAGACAGCCTGTGAATCCACTGTGATCCAGCCTTCTTGCGCCATTTTTCCAAGAATCGGACTAGTTACACCATAAGCGAATCCAACCGCAATAAGTGGAATAAAAGCCAAGATCGGTGAACGATAAATCACCAATAAGAACACCAGCACAAGCATAACCGTAGCAATTAACAAGGAAACGTCTGCGTTCTGAAACAGGCCTGAAGCATCTATGGAGATGCCCACTGGACCCGTAACACGTAAACTCAGGTCTTTTCCATCCACCTTAGCCGCGGAGGGGTCTCCACCCGTCTCTGTGTTTATGATCTTCTTCATTTCTGTCACAGCTTCGCCAAGCTGATCACTATCTGCTGTTTTATCAAAAAGCACCGGGGTTACCAGCGTACTAAGATCCTCAGATAACGAGGCTTGTAATGCCTGTGGCGGCAGTTGTCCTAATGGGGGAACAAAATTCTGATGGGGCAATGGTTGCTGCTCCAACTTCTTGTACACAGCAGTGATATGTACTAAATCATCTTGTGAAAGCCCACCTTCTCTATGCCATACGAGCAGCGCAGGCACTCCACTTCCACTAGGGAATTCTTGCTCTGCAATAGCTGCTGCCTGTACCGATTGTGAATCATCTGGGAGGTTAGGCGCATTATTAGCAACCTGAGAATTCACTGCAGGCCATAACAGGGTAAGTGCACCTACAAGCACTATCCATACGAGAAGAGTAATCCACTTCGTCTTTTTTCCTGCCACCCATTTTCCGTAGCCTGACATTCCCTTCATCCTCTCCTTTACCTTGCAGCCTTAAAAATGAGCCGCGGGTCATTTTTTATTCTATCATATATATGCTTTAATTTTTAATCAAACTTTTTTTATTTTTCAGAAAAATTAAAACACATCATCACATATAAAATACCCCTCTCTTCACATAAAAAATCAGCAACATGTGAAAAGAGGGGTTTATGGGTTATCTATACTTTTTTCTTCACTTCAATTTAGCCTACGTCCAAATCTCCTTCAGAGAACTGACTGTTATAGAGATCCGCATAGAATCCGCCTTGGGCCAGCAGTTCTTCGTGGTTGCCTTTCTCGATTACACTACCTTGATTCATGACAAGGATGAGATCCGCATCACGAATCGTCGAGAGACGATGGGCAATAACGAAGCTTGTTCTGTTTTGCATCAGCGCATTCATCGCTTTTTGAATCAGCAATTCAGTCCGTGTATCGACACTGCTCGTTGCTTCATCAAGAATAAGGATCGATGGATCGGCCAGAATAGCGCGAGCAATAGTAATCAACTGCTTCTGTCCTTGTGAAATATTAGAAGCTTCTTCATTTAACACCGTATTGTAGCCAAGCGGAAGTGTGCGGATAAAGTGATCGGCATGCGCAGCTTTGGCAGCCCGCACCACATCAGCTTCAGATGCACCTTCACGACCGTAAGCAATGTTGTCACGAATCGTACCGTTAAAGAGCCAGGTATCCTGAAGCACCATACCAAACTTGCTACGTAGGTCACTCCGTTTCATGTCGGTAATGTTGACGCCATCAATGATAATTTCCCCGTCGTTAAGCTCGTAGAAGCGCATCAGCAGGTTAATCAAAGTGGTTTTACCAGCACCAGTAGGACCGACAATCGCTATAGTCTGACCTGGACTAACCTCAATATTCATGTCCTCAATCAGAATAGCATCCTCTTTATAGCCGAATTTCACATGACGGAACTCAACGGAACCTTCCGGAGCACCTTCATCAAGCTTCACAAGTGTACTATTAACTTCCTTAACTTCCTCTTCTTCATCCAGAAGTTCAAATACACGTTCTGCGGAAGCAATGGTGGATTGAATAATGTTAGCAATATTAGCCGTTTGTGCAATCGGCTGGGTGAACTGACGTGAATATTGAATGAAGGCTTGGATATCCCCGACATCAATCATTTTTTTAGTAACAAAAATACCACCCACAACACAGATAAGCACATAACCCAAGTTACCGATAAACATCATAAGCGGCATAATCATACCTGACATAAATTGAGACCGCCAGCCAGAATCATAAAGCTTATCATTTATTTCATCAAAATCTTTAAGCGACTGCGGTTCGCGGCCGAAAGCTTTAATAATCCGGTGCCCCGTATACATTTCCTCTACATGACCATTCAACTGGCCAAGCGATTTCTGCTGTCTCACAAAATAAGTCTGCGAACGTTTAGAGATCGCCATAATCACAATAAAGCTGAGTGGCAACGTAGTAATCGTGATTAACGTCAGCCATGGGCTGATGGTAAGCATCATCACAATAACACCAATAATAGTGACGATTGAAGTAATTAGCTGCGTTAAACTTTGCTGCAACGTGGTACTGATGTTATCCACGTCATTCGTAGCACGGCTAAGAATTTCCCCGTGTGTACGGGAGTCAAAATATTTTAAAGGTAAACGCTCCAGCTTGCTGTTGATCTGCTCACGCATGTCATAAACTACCTTCTGCGCTACACCAGCCATTACATACTGCTGAATGTAACTAAACAGAGCACTAAGCAGATACAATCCCGCGAGCAGGATCAGAATATCATTAATATATCCAAAATCAATGGAGGCACCCTCTACACCCATCAGTTTGCCGTAAGCACCTTCGAACAGTTTGGTTGTAGCTTTACCCATAACTTTTGGACTGAAGATACTGAACACCGTACTGGCAATCGCCATAATTAGTACAATAATCAATTGAACCATACGTGGGCGCAAGTATTTGATTAGGCGACGAAGTGTACCTTTAAAATCTTTAGCTTTTTCTGCCGGCATCCTCATTCCAGGACCACCCGGTCCACCCGGGCCTTTATGGCCGCGGGGAGCTGCAGGTTTATGTTCTCTGTTTTGTTCACTCATGCTATTTCCTCCTCTGACAGCTGCGAGGATACGATCTCGCGGTACACATCACTGCTCTCGAGCAGTTCACGGTGAGTGCCCATTCCAGCAATTTCACCCTCATCAATTACAATAATCCGGTCCGCATCCATAACGGTGCTAACCCGTTGAGCTACGATCAATACGGTGGATTCCGTAGTTTCAGATTTGAGAGCCGCGCGAAGTTTGGCATCTGTCTTGAAATCAAGAGCTGAGAAGCTATCGTCAAACAGATAAACCTCAGGTTTTCTCACAAGCGCCCGAGCAATGGACAACCGCTGTTTCTGACCACCTGAGACGTTATTCCCGCCCTGAGCAATTTCCGAGTCAAACCCATCCTTCATCGCGGATACGAAATCGTAGGCTTGAGCCACCTTAGATGCATGAATGATTTCTTCATCCGTAGCATCCTCTTTACCGTAGCGGATGTTCTCATTAATCGTACCCGAGAACAATACTGCTTTTTGTGGGATGTAACCGATTTTGCTCCGCAGCTCTTCCTGTGTCATCTCACGTACATCCACTCCGTCTACGCGTACAGCACCTTCATTAACATCATAGAATCTTGGAATCAGGCTAAGCAGTGTAGATTTACCCGATCCGGTACCCCCGATAATTGCGGTAACTTCACCCGGACGAGCACTAAAGCTAATTTTCGAAAGTGCAGGCTGTTCTGCCCCTGGATAGGAAAAAGATACATTCTCAAACTCAACAAAACCACGCAAAGAATCGCGTCCGTCTTTTTTAGTAGCTTGAGCTGTTGTATGCAGTTCACTCTCAGTAGGATCTGTAAATTCAGGCTGCATATCCAGTACCTCATTGATACGCACGGCTGAAGCTGAAGCACGCGGAATTAACACGAACATCATCGATACCATAATCAGAGAGAACATAATTTGCATTGCATATTGGATAAATGCCATCAGGGACCCAACTTGCAAGTCGCCATCACCAATTCGTATTCCACCAAAATAAAGAATAGCAATCATAGAAAAGTTCATTACAATCATCATCAGCGGCATCAGGCCGGCCATAATTTTATTGACCTTGATAGCTGTATCCGTAAGATCACGGTTAGCTTCAGTGAAACGTCTATTCTCATGATCAATCCGGTTAAAAGAACGAATAACACGAATACCTGTCAGATGCTCACGCAGCACCAGGTTTAATTTATCAAGCTTAATCTGAATGGCTTTAAACAGTGGCAGACCCTTCATCCCAATAAAGAAGATCGCCCCTACAAGTACAGGAATAACGACTACAAAAATCAATGATAATTTAGCATCTTCAGATACTGCCATGATGATACCACCAATCATCATCATCGGTGCTCCGATCATCATGCGCAACATCATAGTAAGTACCGTTTGAACTTGTGTAATATCATTTGTTGTACGTGTAATCAAGGAAGCTGTACCCAGCTTATCGAATTCATGCAGCGTAAAATTTTCTACATGGTTAAATACTCGTGCACGGGTGAGTTTACCAAACCCGGCTGCTACTTTTGCCGATAAGTAACTGGCAATTACCGAACATAAAGCACCGCCACCTGCAACCAGGAGCATGAAACTACCTATTTTCCAAATATAAGCGCGATCTCCTTGAACAATCCCTTTGTCGACGATGTCGGACATCAGTGTAGGAAGGTATAAATCGCCCATGGACTGCAAAAATACAAGGATTAATACAGCACCAATAGCTACCCTAAAAGGCTTCAGTTGTTTAAATAATTTAATCAAGCTTCTCATCTCCGTTCATTTGTAGCCTATCCCAATCAGGTGGTGGATTATCCTCAACGTATTCATGTACCTTAAGCAATAGCTCTGTGAGCTGTTTAGTGTCTTTTTCGCCTAAGTGTTGCACAAGCTTATCAAGCATCACATCACGATAATGTTCTGCTTTTCGTGTGAGTTCTTTTCCACTTTCCGTTAATTTCACGCGTACAACTCTTCGATCTGAAGGATCCGCGCGTCTTTCCACCATCTGTTTCGCTTCAAGACTGTTAATCAGCTGCGTGATGGTAGGAGGAGTGAATCCAAGTAGTCGGCTGATTTCAGACACCTTGAGACCCTCTTCATCAGAATGATTCCATTTTTCAATGCATATCATTAAAGTCATCTCACTTGGCTTGTGGCCCTCAACGCCCTTTTGCCATTGAGCTTTGTGCAGGCGTTTCATCGCCGCAAAAAGCCCGTGTGCGACTGAATTTTCAGTATTTTCTGTATTTCCTCCGTTTATCCCAATTTCCTTCACCTCTATTTTAGTTAGGTCAACTAATTATTAAACACTATATTATTTAGGCTACCTAATTATATTTTCGCCAGATTGCTTTGTCAAATTATGAATGCGCTATCAATTATTACGAAAAAGAAAACTCCCCAGCACGAGTGCAAGGGAGTAGTTATGCGTATATGTATCTGTATATAGAATATTGCCAAGGATAACCTTTAGAATCCTGCTCCGTGCTCATAAGTTGTGATTGGTCCGTTACTTCCGGAACCAACTGGGCCGATAATGATGAAGCTAAACAATGCTAAAATGCCTGCCATCATCAATAGTGATTTTTTCATCTTTTCTCACCTCCCTTATCAGCTTTCTGTATTTCTCCTGTTGATTCAGAGTTGCATAGTCCCTATTGGTCTCAAACAAGGTCACGCACTTAATGAAGTCTATCCCATTATTAGTCTTAATAGATAACTCTAAAGACTGTATGATATAGTCTACACCCGTAATATATTGTCCATTGTTTATTAGATACATGGCTATTTGATAGTACAACCGATATAATCGGTCAATATTAATGGGATCTTCAAACTGTTCAAATCGTAACATTTCCCGTGCAAAACGTTTAAGCACATCGTCTACAGAAAATCTGTAATGATTAGCCGATTCCATAATAATAATGAGTCCTGGCAATATTTCTCCGGGGTGCTCAGCCAAAAAAGCTACATAGTCCGGTACAACCTTTACGTTTCCCTCCAACATTTCCAGTGTGAAACTGTTCCCAACTGCAAATAATCGGAATTGTTCTACAGCTTGCTGGCCTACTTCATCCAACATCTCAAACCAGCCTAAGTCTGCATAACCAGCGGTATATTTCTTCGCCGCTTCATATTGACCTTGCTTCGTCAACGAAATTGCTTTAAGCAAATATCCGTGTCCATAATAAACAACGAGCGGACGTTCCGTACAGAGTTCTTCTCTTCGTTTGTCTCCGCTCCTCCGCAGTTCTTGGCGGTAAACTGCATTGGCTAAAGCTCTCAACTCATCAGCATAGATCTCCATTTCTTCCCATCTGCGAAGGGCGAAACATAGCTGTGTCAGCATCAATAAACCATCTAATTGCAAATTTTCCGGAAGGCGCCCCCTAAAAGGACTAAAGCTAATGACTGCGCGTAGCTTCTCCTCCATATCAAGTGTTTGCAAAAATTTAAAATTACGATAATGACTGATCGCGAGACGTTCACTATAACTATCCGACTCGTTCTCTACTACAATCTTGTAAAAAAACATGGATTCCTGAACTTTGCCTTTATTGAATAATTTATCAGCAACAGAATAAATGATATCCAGCGGCTTGGTAGACTCTAATAATCTGCTTATAGTTTCATCAATGCAATTCTGTTTGCCCAATTCAGCACAACGAATCAAAAAAGGCTCCACTCTACGGCGTGAGACCTTCTCATCATTGAAGCATTCATCAACATACAGAGGATATAACCAACCTTCTGGAAAACCAAAGGCTTTTATAATTGCATCTACTTGTCCCAAGGACATAGGCTTCGGCGGATTTCCATGCAGAATTGCACTGAGGCTGCCTCGATTCAGGCCACAAATTTTTGAAAATGAGGCGAGATTATGGCCGGAGCGGGACAAATTTTTCTCAATTTCTGAGCGTATAGTTGTTAACTTTCCCTCCACTCGGCACCCCCAAAGTTTGACTTGAAAAGATTCTATTAATTGACATTATAGGTGAAAGTTATGGATTGTACAACAAATAGATTGTACGACAAATAGAGGAGCCTAATACGCTCCTCTAGATCAGTAACATCTTCATAGTATTATAATTCTATGTTGTTGGTAGTTTAGCTAACAGTGATGGCGGTTTTGGAACTTCTACTATAGGATGTAATGCCGGCTTTCCGGTTGCGCAAATTTTCCATCATCTTATTTTGTGCCAGCAAAATATAGCTGTCTAATCGCTCACTGAGCTCTAGAACAGCACGGTCACTAAGACTGCGTTGCTCTGCAACCTCCAGCAATTCACATCTAAGACTCTCTATAGTTACAAGTAGCTCATCTTCTTTATAATCTTTTCTATGATTATTCTTGGAGGAATTTGGATTTTGTGTCACATCTCTCTCCTTCTCTCTATCAACATCTTCTCCTATCATAAGTCATGATACCAAAAAACATATTTTCAAAAAAAAGAAAAATTGTAGAGCTTCTAACAAAAACGGAATTACTACTTATTCAGAGTCCTCCACAAGTTCGTCAGGGAGCTCATTTGGATACTGTTCTCGCAAAAGTCCCTTTGCAAAAGCAATCCATTCGCGTGCCGCAAAAGATAAATAACGGTCTCTACGCCACGCCATAGCAAGCTGCCACGGAATTACCGGATCCGTCAAAGGCACAACGACCAATCGTGAACGATCCATATCCCGGCAAATGGTTTCTGGCAGCAATGCGATTCCCATTCCGGCAGCCACCATACGGCTAATTAAGTCCCATTGGGAGCTCTCATAGATAACCTTAGGCTGAAATCCCGCCTTCACACATTCCGTAATAATCCGATCATGCAGCGTAAAATCCTCCCGGAACAGCACAAACTCCTCTTCGGCTAGTTCACTTAACGGAACAAGGTCTGCCTCGGCCAATCTATGTCCAACAGGTAAAATAAGATTCAGCTTCTCTTCAACAAAGGTGAAGCAATGAAGTTTGGCTGTATTTACAGGCAGCACAACCATTCCGATATCCAACAAGCCCGTTTCTACATCTTCCTCCACTTTTTTCGCGCCATCCTCATGCAGACGAATAGTAACCTGCGGATAACGTTTATGAAATTGACCAATCACCGAAGGAAAAAAGCTCGCTCCTACCATTGGAGGCAGACCGATGCGGATGTGGCCCTGCTCCAAATTTCGTAAGCTATCCAGCTCAGAAGACAAGCTGGCGAACGACTCCACGATATTTTGCGCTTTGTTGAACAGAATTTCCCCCGCATCTGTAAGCCGGACACTTTTCCCTTCACGGTAAAACAAATCAGCCTCCAGCTCGATCTCCATATTCCGGATCATTTTACTGATCGTAGGTTGTGAAATATATAAGGATTCGGCAGCCCGAGTAAAGCTTTTCATTCGTGCTGCTTGGACGAAATATTCTAATTGTCGGATATCCATTTTCCAACCTCCGATCCATAGACAAAAGGAATGTCATTTATTCAATCTATTCATTTTACCTATGAAAACAATTGATGTAAACTTTCATTATCATGAAAGGAGCGAAGCCTTATGAAAAAGATTGTTATAGGCTTGCTACAGGTAGCGGGACTCACCCTATTCTCATTACTAATCAATGCTGTAACCCCATTTTTGCATATCCCTATTCCCGGAAGCATACTCGGAATGATTATATTGTTTCTTCTGCTTGAGTTTGGTGTCATTCATCTGAATTGGGTTGAAGTTGGTGCTTCTTGGCTACTGGCTGAGCTCTTGCTGTTCTTTATTCCATCTGCTATCGGCGTAATGAAATACGCCAATATTCTGGAAACTGATGGTTTACGAATCCTCGCGGTGGTCATTTTGGGTACGATTGTTGTAATGGCCAGTTCCGGATTACTTACCAGTAGAATTTACAAAGCAAAGGAGCGGAAAGGATCATGTTAAACGCTCTATTATTCTTCGGTCTTACGGTTGCTGTATATCTACTGGCGAAACGCATTTATGCTTCTAGTGGCAAAGTGTACACCTCTCCATTGATCATTACACCCGTGCTTATGATTATCTTCTTACTCATCACAGGCATTACTTATGATTCTTACAATGCGGGAGGCAAATGGCTGACGGATTTGCTGCAACCGGCAACTATGGCCTTTGCAATCCCTTTGCATAAAAACTTCAAGGTGCTCAAAAAGCACGCCGCCGAAATTGCGGCAGGCGTGCTGTCAGGGACGATAACAGCGGTGATCTCTTCCATTCTGCTCGCCAAATGGCTGCATGTCAGCGGCGATCTGGCAGCCAGTCTGGTTCCACGTTCGGTGACTACACCGATCGCTATGAGCATCTCGCAAAGTATCGGCGGTGTACCGAGTATTACTGCAGTCTTCGTCATCATTACCGGGATACTCGGTACAATGATGGGCCCTACAGTACTCCGCATCTTCCGCATTGACAATGAAATCGCGCGTGGTGTATCGCTGGGAACCGCTGCGCATGGTACAGGAACATCCAAGGCCTTCGAGCTTAGTTCACTGACCGGAACCATCTCCAGTATTGCGATGATTCTGTCCGCGCTGTTATCCATAGGTGTGGCGCCAGCTTTACTCGCAATATTCCTCCACTAGGCTAACCCAGCTTGAGCCAAGGACACGTCTCTTTAGCACATCTAAGGCGGCATGTCCTTTTTTTAAGAATCCAAACTTAGAATTTAACCGGAAGTCCACTTTGTGCGGACTCGTAAGCCGCACAAGTTACTTTAAGCGTCTTGAATCCATCCTCATAGTCACTGAGAATACGCGAACGATCTCCTGTCCGTACAGCATACAGAAAAGCTTCACTTTCCACTAAATATGGATTTCCTGTGTTTTCAAATTCGGTGCTATTGCCACTTCGCACTTCCAAGAGACGATCCGGGTTCCAGTCCAGCAATCCCCGATCATTATAGAAACTAAGACCTACACTTCCTACCGGATCAGGCAGCACACATGTATTTGAAATATTAGCTATGATTCCATTCTCAAGCTTCAGAGATACGGTACCTACATCGGCTACACTCACACCTTCATGCTGCTCATGCATAATTCGATTTCCGAACATGCCGTATACTTCTTTTACCTCTCCTGCCAGATAACGCACCAAATCGACGATATGAGTGGTCTGCTCGGTGAACTGTCCTCCGGATTGCTCCTGATCACGCCACCAAGCTACGCCCGGCATGCCGCCCATCCACTGGCCCATGACCATACCGATCTTGTCACCACGTAGTGTTTCCTTGAGCCTATTAACATTCTCTTGATAGCGGAAATGGTAGCCTACCGAGGTCAATAAATTATGTTCTTTAATATCTTGCAGCAAGCTGGCAGGAATTTCAGTAGTCATACTAAGCGGCTTCTCTATAAAAAAAGGAATATCCCTCTTGATTAATGAACGTTCAATCGCACCATGAGATTGTGGAGGCACACAGATATAAACAGCATCAAGCTTCTCCGCATCCAACATCTCTGTAATATCACCATATCCAGCAGCTCCATATGGACGTGCCATATCTTCGCCTTTGGCTTTACTGCTTCCACAGACTGCCTGCAACTGGACATCAGCCATCCCCGCCAGCAAATCAGCATGTACCTTAGAGAACCAACCTGTACCCACAATACCCACTTTTATTGTCATATTATTTCCTCCTGCCGATTGATTATGAATACCCTTTCGTAGATTATAACCTCTTATGAGCGTATAAGATAATCTCTCCATTCTTCGGGAAGCAAATGCATATATGGACTCTGCAAAAAACGGTCATCCGCCAACACGATAATGCCCGTATCCGTCTCGCTGCGAATCAACCTGCCTCCGGCTTGGAGTACCTTACACATTCCCGGATAGACATAGGCATAATCAAAGCCATTTTTTCCTCTGGCATTAAAATATTGACGCAGCAGATTGCGTTCAAGACCAAGCTGTGGCAGGCCAACGCCAACAACCATAACCCCATTGAGGCGATCCCCTGGCAGATCCACACCTTCTGAAAAAATCCCTCCAAGTACAGCAAATCCCAATAACGTCTCGTCATTATCTGGACTAAATGCGGCTAAAAAACTTTCTCTAGCTTGCTCGCTCATGCCAGTATCCTGCATCAATGTCCGGATTTCAGGGTAATACTCCGTAAAGGCCTGATATACGTTTTGCAAATAGAGGTACGAAGGAAAAAACACCAGATAGTTGCCCTTTTTAGAGACCATTTGGCTCAGTGCTTTAGTCAACGGAACTAGGGAGGCTTCCCGGTCATGATAAC
Source organism: Paenibacillus sp. FSL P2-0121 (assembly GCF_037975345.1). Classification (NCBI taxonomy): domain Bacteria; kingdom Bacillati; phylum Bacillota; class Bacilli; order Caryophanales; family Paenibacillaceae; genus Paenibacillus; species Paenibacillus sp. FSL P2-0121. The sequence continues at coordinate 6,634,680 of NZ_CP150245.1, forward strand.
GTGTGGAGACAGGTAAGACGGTAACTTCCCACTGCTCTTTCTGAAAAGGGGAAGACACGGTTAAACTGTAATCTTCCTCCGCTGCACCAATCATATCCCGGTAGTAAGATAATGGAGAAAGTGTAGCTGAGAACAGGATCTGGCTGCGAAAGCTCTTGGACATCTGCCGTAGCAGATGCGAGGGATCCAAATTGAATAGCTTGAGATAGACATCCCCTCTACGAACCTCCGCATAGGTAATGTAGCGTTCATCATAGGTCTTAAAGGTGCGGAGCATGCCCTGAACTGCAAAATAGGTATCCAAGAGGACATTTTCCCCTTCTCCTTCCCCATTCAGTGAGACAATACTGGAGCTCGGGTGAATAAGCTCCTGTTCCGCCTCCAAAGAAAATATCTCAAGCAAAGCCGGCAGCTCCTCCGGGAACGAGTCCCACTGCCCTTGCCCCTCTTCATTGCAAATTTTGCGAAGGGAGATGAAAAAAGCATTCACCGATTTAGCGGCTGTACTCAAATTCCGGTTCATTTCTTTATATTGGCGCTGGATTTCCAGGAAAGGGGCTTTCAGCAAAGAGGCGGAGAACATCTCCCGTCCCCGGTCTACCAGATTATGTGCTTCATCTACTAGAAGTACCGTTTCTCTCTTTCTTTCCTCTGTTAGCCGTTTCAGACTGATGCGAGGATCATATATATAATTGTAATCGCAGATCACAGCATCACAGGCATAGGCTGCATCCAACGAGAACTCAAATGGGCACACTTTGTGTTTGTGAGCATACAGTGCAAGGGTGTCTCTGCTCATCAGCGTCTCATGCTCTAACAGATCCATTAATGCCTCGTTGATCCGGTCATAATAACCATCCGTATAAGGACAGGAATCCTTACCACATATCCCCTCTTCGCGAAAACAAGCCTTCTCTTTAGCGGTAAGTGTGATGACATGCAGCTGAAGACCCTGCGTTAGCAACAGCGAGATGGCTTCCTGCGCGGCAAAACGGGTAACCGTCTTTGCCGTTAAATAGAACAATCCTTTAGCTTGTCCTTCGCCCATCGCTTTAAGGACAGGGAACAACGTCGACATTGTTTTCCCGATACCTGTGGGGGCTTGAGCGAACAGACTGACCTTTTCCACGACGGACTTGTATACAGCTCCTGCAAAATGACGTTGTCCCTTTCGATAAGAGGAGAACGGAAAGCTCAACTCCCGAAGACTCTGCTCCTTCTTAGCATCATGACGAACCATCATCTCAGCGTATGGAGCATATCTAGCCACTGTGTCATTCACAAATGAAATCAGTTCTTCAAAAGACAACGTTCGGTACAAGCTTTTTTGCTCATCAGTAGCCCGGTGGACATAGGTAAGCTTAACCTGAATAGAAGAAAGCTCTTGCTCCAGAGCCACCATATATGCGTACATCAGCGCCTGTGCCCAATGAACCTCATGTCCTTCATCCAGTAAATCCAGCAGTCCGGAGGTTGATTTGATTTCTTCGACCGTAAAGCTCCCATCCTCCGAGACAAGCAATCCATCACAACGCCCATCTACAACATAAAGCAGGTTTCCATAAGGAATCTCCGTTTTCAAATAAACCTCCTTGCGGTCACCTTCCTTATATTGCTTTTGGATCTTCTGATGAATTCTTGTGCCTTCGACCATAGCGCCCGTTCCATGAAAGCCAGGTTCAATGCTTCCGCTGCGAAAAACATATTCAACGAGAGTTCTAACTGATAAAGCTACTGTAGAGCTCATCCAGCATCACCTCCTTTTATTATCCATATATCCTTTTTGTTCCCAATTGCCATTTTAGTCCTGAATTCGTTGTATAACCCTGCATGAGAGCAGGAGCGTCAGCTTCAACCCTTTGTGTTCAACTTTACGCGCTCCACTAAGCTTATACTTAGGTTCTCGATTTTTGACATTCTATAGCTAGCCCTGCATAATAAATTTTATTACTATGGAATTATTTTGTCTGGGCGCTGTTTCTTCCTAGCCGGGAAATGGCGTTTTATCATGTAGAAAGAAGGCGAAGCTGTGTCATCCTTTAACTTTAAACAGTGGATCGTTAAACCTTTTGTGTTTTTCACAATAATTTTTATTCTAAAAGCTTTCTTGGCATGGGGCGTAATCTTTGACGATATATTGCCCTGGAAATCATTATTAACTGAAATCCCCTTTGCTTGGGCGCTCTTCTGTATCATTGAACGTTTTGGTTCCAAGCGCAAGCTCGGATATTACATGACCGTAAATTTATTAGTGACAGCCATTTTCTTCGCAGCCATTATGTATTTTAAATATTACGGTGTTATTGTGACTTACCATGCAGCGGAGCAGGTGAATCAAGTCACCGCCGTCAGCAACAGCGTATTCTCACTAATGGATCCATACTACCTGCTGATTTTTACAGACATCATTATTCTTGGCGTCTATTTCTTCTTTAATAAAAAAGGCCGGGTCTATAAGAAAGAGAATATCAACCACCGCCGTGGCGGAAAACTTAAGTATAGTGTTCTGTTTGCAGTCTCACTTGCTTTATGTTTGTTCAACATCTTGCCTAATAAGGCCAGTATGAACGAAATTAAGAAAGCTCAAGAAATGGGAATTCTTAATTATGAAGCTTATACGATCTTCGCTAAAGAAGAGCCTGAGCTAGTCGATTCAAGTGACATTACACAGGATGCCATCAACAAATTGAAGGGGATTAATACTGCGGCTAGTTCTCCACTTCAAGGCATCGCTAAAGGCAAGAACCTTATTATTCTTCAAATGGAATCTTTCCAGAATTTCTTGCTGGGACTTAAATTAGACGGTCAAGAAATTACACCGAACCTGAACAAGGTAATGAAGGACAGTCTTTACTTCCCTAATTTCTATCAAATGGTTGGCCAAGGGAATACGTCGGATGCAGAGTTCGTAGTTAACACTTCCTTCTACATCCCTCCACGTGGAGCGGCAACGATGTCTTATGTGGATAAGGTACTTCCAAGTCTGCCACGCGTGCTTAAAGAAAATGGATATCAGACAGCAACCTTCCACACCAATGTCGTAGAATTCTGGAACCGCGGCGAGCTGTATGACTCCCTCGGCTTCGATCATTATTATGACCGCAAATTTTTTGGTGAAGATGATGTCTTCTTCTTTGGAGCTTCTGATGATACGCTCTACAGTAAGACAGCCGATAAACTAAAAGAAATGGACCAACAGGAGCAGCCTTTTTACGCTCAAGTCATTTCAATGTCAGCGCATCACCCTTTTACTATTCCGGAAGAAAAATACCGCATGAAGCTGCCGGAGCGTTATGAAGGTACTTTTGTTGGTGACTATATCCGTTCCCAGAACTATGCGGATGATGCTTTTGGACATTTTGTAGAAGAGCTAAAAGCAAATGGTGTCTGGGACAATAGTGTAATCATGATTTATGGAGATCATATGGGATTGCCGATTTATTCCCTCGATCATGATGATAAAGAATTGATGACTGAAATCTATGGTCATGAATACAGTTATGCGGATATGATGAACATCCCTCTGCTTATTCATGCAGGTGCTGGCGTAGCATCGCAGACCATTGACGAAGTAGGCGGGGAAGTAGATATCATGCCAACCGCAGCCAGTCTGCTTGGGATTTCATTAGAGAATAACGTATATTTTGGTCAAGATCTACTCAGTCAGACTTATAATTTGCTGCCAGAACGATATTATTTACCTTCTGGTTCATTCATTGCCAGCTCAGGATTGCTTATTCCTGGTAACAGCTTTGAAGACAACACTCAGTACTCTATTTATAACAATGGAACAACGCCGAGTGCCACTGAAGACGAATATAACCGTGCCTTGAGGCTTTTACAGCTTTCCCACAGCTATATCACTCAGTTGCCTGACAAACAACCTAAACAATAAATTACAGGGCGTAGGCAGCCAACGAACAAAAACAGCAGAGCAGCGATTCTCCAATAAGGAGAACCGCTGCTCTGCTGTTTTTATAAAGATATCCATTCCGAAGCTTAGCTGACTAACGCTCCTGGTCCTCGATCATACGGTAATACTCTGCAAAGTTGCGTAGTTCTTCGGGCTTTAGTATGGATAAATGCTCCGCCAGCAGTTCTTTGGACCGGAAATGTCCTTCTTCGAGCACCTGCTGACCTTTTTCGGTGATCGTCACTACAACCGCTCTCCGATCCTTCCCATCCGGCTCACGTTTGATATAACCCAGCACCTCCAAACGGTCCAGCATCACCGTCACCGCACTGGATTTGACCTCCATACATTCTGCCAGCTGTACCACCCGCGACTTCTTTTCTTTCGCTATCATATTTAACAGACCCATCTGTGGCACCGTAAGTCCGAGTTCTTTGTGCAAAGACATTTGAGACATAATCTTACGCTGTACTCTCCACATGGATAGTCCTAGACGATCTATTAACGGATCTATTTGATGTGGCATATTTGTTCAACCCCAATCCGTTTTTAATAACTCAAGCGTACCATTAGAACTGGTTATGATTCAATGGTTTTGTCTACTAAACCATTGAAAGCATGATGGAAAGCGCAAACTTCCACCATTCTCCAATTTCCGACACAGAAATACTATATTCCATGTAAGGTTATAAGCATATCAATACGATATAATCGTAGAGGTGAGAGCTATTATCACTGAGAACATAATTTGTCAAGGTTGGTGCGAAGAATGAAATTAGCAACTAAATTAACTTGGATGATGTTCGTCGTCTTACTTCTTGTAGGATCATCCATCGGGTTTTTCGGATACCGTACAGCTTATAAGCAAGTAGACGAAGCCGCAGGTATCGAATTGGTAGGATGCGCTAATATTACAACCGGCCTGATTGACCCAGCAGACATTTCCGCATTGTTGGCAGGCGATCAAAGTAAACTGGAGGCTGTAGAGGATCGAATCGGTTGGATTGTAGCACATAAAGCTATTTTTAAAGAGGCATTCATCTTATCCTTAGACGGAAAAGTACTTGCCGCAGATTCAAGCTTCCAGGCTAGAGGTTATAAAGCAGGCGATACTTTTTATTTCCCAGCTGAAGTTAAGCAACATATCACTGAGTCCAAGCATTCCTCCTACTCCAAGGTTTATACATACGAAGGTACCTCACTTAAGACAGGTTACGGCCCCATCTATCAGGATCATGATCCGTCTAAACCTATAGTTGCGCTGATGGCTATTAATTTCGATGGCTCCATAATTCAAGAACGAACTCAAGATATCATTGTTCAGCCTTTTATTATCGGTGCTTCCATTCTGGTTATAGCTATTGTGGCAGCTTATCTGTTAATCCGCCGAATGATTAGTCCGTTAACGAAGCTGTCCAAAGGGGTCAATCTTGTTGCACAGGGCGACCTTACTCATAATCCTATTTTATTCAACAGCAAGGATGAGATTGGTACATTAGCCCGTGATTTCAATGACATGACCCAAAGCCTGCGCTTACTTATTACCGAGGTCAATGAGACCTCCATGCAGGTAGCCTCCTCTTCCGAAGAGCTCTCCGCCAGTGCGCAGGAAACCAACCGGGCCGGTGAGTATAGCGTCAATGTTACGATTGAGCTTGCCGATAGCGCGAATTCGCAGCTGCAGAATATGGAGGGTGAATATAAGTCTGTACAAGACCTGTCTCATTTCATCACAGAGATTGCAGGCAATGCAGATAACGCAATGAATAATGCGGTCAGCAACGCTAATAAAGCGCGTACAGGCCGTGAGGCAATGGATTCCACCACACAGCAGATGAGAGTCGTAAGTGACAGTATTACCGACCTAGCACTCATTATTGAAACCTTGGGTGGTTATTCCAAAGAAATTGAAAATATCGTGGGTACTATTGCCAGCATCGCAGAAGAAACCAATCTCCTGTCCCTGAATGCAGCGATTGAAGCCGCAAGAGCTGGAGAAGAGGGAAGAGGGTTTGCGGTCGTTGCCCATTCCGTACGTAAGCTTGCTGAGCGCTCAGCCCATTCCGCTGCGCAAATTGGCCAACTGGTCAACATCATCGTAAACCAGATGGATCAGGCAGGAGAAACTATGAAACGCTCTACAGAAGAGATGGAGCACGGCAGAGAAATGATTGCCACGGCAGGCCAGTCCTTCTCGGAGATTGAAATGTCTGTCTCGGGAATGGCCTCACAAAGCCAGCAGATCTCAGGAACGGTTCGCCAGCTTTCGCTGATCTCCGACCGTCTCGTTACAACCCTTCAGAATATCGTAAATGTCGCTAATCAGACGGCCAGCAGTGCAGAGACATTATCCGCTTCCTCAGAAGAACAGCTTGCCGCAATGGAGGAAGTTGAGTCCGCAGCAGCTTTCCTGTCCTCCCTAGCTGAGAAGCTGCAAATTCTGATTGAACGATTTAAGGTTTCTTAATAGCAAAGGGGCTAGCATCCAAGCAGAGATATTCTGCTTAGACGCTAGCCCCTTATTCTATGTATTGAGATCATCTGCTACGATACTGCTGTATTCGCTATAAACCACTGGCCCAGCTCATGCACCGGCATTGGCCGCCCATAATAATAACCCTGCATCACTCTGCAGCCTAAGGATTGCAGCAGCTCAATCTGCTCTGGCGTCTCCACACCTTCCGCCACGACCTCCATATTAAGATTGGTGGCAATCGCAATGATATTACTGATAATGGCTTTCTTGGAATGCATCTTGCTCTTACGAATAAACACTTGATCAATCTTGAGTGTGTTAACTGGAATCTCATCTAAATTACCAAGGGATGAAAAGCCTGTCCCAAAGTCATCCAGTGATACCCTTACCCCAAGTGCCCGAAGTCTGGAGAGCTGCGCAACCGTCTCTTCCATGTTATTCATCGCAATGGACTCTGTAATCTCCAGTTCAAGGAAATGCGGCTCTAGACCTGAACGTGTGAGTGCTTCTTCTACAACATCGTATAAGCCCCCGCCCTCAAACATCCGTGCTGACATATTAATAGAGACTGCGACATTTGCTATCTCTTCCTTATGCCAAAGCATGTTCTGGCTGCATACATCATGCAGCATCCAATAGGTAATCGGGACAATCAGTCCCGTTTCCTCTGCAATGGGAATGAATTCAGCCGGGGAGATTATCCCATGTTCAGGGTGCCGCCAACGCAGCAGTGCTTCAAGACCCACGGTAACGTTCATATACGAATCCCATTTTGGCTGGTACACAACCATAAACTCGGAGCGTGCCAGCGCTTTACGAAGATCCTTCTCCAGCGACATCCGTCGCAGCTGATGGCGGTTCATCTCCTGATCGAACACACTGAATTTATTCTTACCCGAATCCTTAGAGGTATAAAGAGCTGTATCGGCTGCCTTCATTAACGCTGAGCGGTCAGTTCCATGCATAGGGGTCATACTGATCCCCACGCTTGCAGTAACATATAGCTCATTACCTTGAATGCTGTAGTATTTCTTAAGCTCATATAAAATGTGCTCTGCTTCCTCTTGCGCATCCTCCACAGTACAATCTGGAAGAGCGATCAGGAATTCATCTCCGCCCAAACGAAAGACCTTGCCCTTACTTCCTACAGAGCGTCTTAATCTTATAGCGACCTCTCGCAGTAACAAGTCGCCTATATCATGTCCAAGCGTATCATTAATCGACTTAAACCGATCCAGATCCACAAAAAATACGGCGCCAGATCTACTCCCGAAAAATTCATCTTTAAAATAACGTACCAGGCCATGCCTGTTCGGAAGATCAGTTAGTGGATCATAATAAGCCATCCGTTCCAGCACATGCCGGTCCAGAAATACAGCACCACCAGAAATCGCAAGCATAAATAGCGTTACCAAGGACACTCCCATTAAAAGAATAACATCAGTCTCCATAAAAAAAGTTGTATTGCCTAGTAGACCGTTATATTCAAAATGAGTCGCCCTTACACTCGTATAATGCAATCCAGTCACCGAAAATCCGATAAAGAGAGCAGAGTATAACTTCCAGCGGTTAAAACCCACATAGTCTTTAAACTTGTGAAATAGAAATAATCCGATAAAAGACGAGAGCATAACGAGGATTACAGCACATGTCTGAGTCCATATCTCATAATGAATCTCCGCTGCGATCTTCATGGAGGACATTCCGATATAATGCATAGCCGAAATTCCGCTGCCTAGAAGAACACCACTAACTATTAAACAACTTTTTCTTAAACGTGGCACAAACGTAATCCGGAATGCCGAATAGCAGCACAACACACCAACCAATAACGATAATACAGCCCTGCCTGGATAATAATTCACGCTAAAAGGAAAACGGCTCGCCATAATCCCTACATAATGTATCGACCATATGCCACTGCCGAGTACACATGCCCCCGATATTAACCATAAGCGACGAACTTTCCCAAACGAACGAGGGACTTGCGAGATCAGATTCAGCGCGGAATAAGCTGCAGTCGCCGCTAGCGCAAATGATAGTAAAACAATCCAAACGTTATAGTGGATTCCCATTTTATCCATTAGTTAACCTCTTCACCGGTTTTGAATACCGTAATCGCTGCAGCGTATTTCTCAAGTAAAAAATCAGTACACGAATATCAGATAAATGGAAGAGTGCGTAAAGATTATAGGTTATCCCTGAAAAGCAACTTTAGATGTATTCTACCTTGTATTCAGCCGATTGTCTAAGAAAATACTGGAATTTATACCCTTTTTTTATGTCGGCAAAAAATGTCCATATTTGACGCATTCACTCACCCCGAAAAGTTGGATATGTGACCTGTGGTTGATGGGGTTTTGGGGAAGGTCTTTCGCCATAACCATTGATTCAAAACTACCAGAACTAACAGATAGATGTAAATTCCTCCGGTAAATAAAGTGAAGACATAATGAATACCCGCCATCCCCATCAGCAAAAACATAAGCATGAAGGCGACTCCAGTATAATCCTTTTGTTTGGCTGCCTCATAACGCTCTGAAAAAGGTAAGCTCCGGGGATAAACACGAAAGCAGATGACTGAGAAAATCAGCATGGCGAATAATACCACTACTAAATCAGGTACAATGTGCACACCGAACAACAGAATGAACAATACCGCATCTACAGCAAATAAAGGCAAGACTAGCCGTAGCAGTGCCGCCTTAAGCATCCCACGGTAAATAGGCGTGCTATCGGGTAAAGGAATCAGCCTATAAATCCAAGCTCCTTTATAACTTGTAGAGTAGCGTAACATCTGTATTACAGTCTGCATTAACATCGTGCAGAAATAGATTAACAAGTACACTTTTGAACCTTTAAGGGAACCATCATAACTATTCTGCAATATACCAAATATAAAAATAAACGGGAATGCGATAGAAAAGCCAAGTGCAGGATAGACCTTCAGCTTAAAATCGCGCTCATTCTTCATCATGGACCAAGTAAACCGAAAGAAAATCCCCTCTGCCGGTTCCTTGCATACTCTGCGGGAGAGCCACTCTGCGATCTGGCCCTTGTCTTTTCCACCGGAGCCTTGCTCCGCCAGCTTTTGCAAATTCCGTTCAAACTGCGGCATCAGCTTAATATAGGCTGCGATCAGTACAAGTGGGGTTATCAAAGCCAGCATTGAAAGAATGAAGTAATAGGGTTCTCTAGCTCCACCAAGCAACAGTTCAAACGGAGCCGCGAACCAAACCGGAAAAATAAAGTACTGCCACCAAGCAGGATGATAAGCAGCGCCAAGCTCAGTGAGGTTGAACAACCGGGAGATGAATTGATAGCCCACCATTATTCCGATCGTCAGAAGGATTTGCGTATAATTTATAATATCCTTGAGCTTCTCCCCATCAAAAAACCGCATGATCATCAGGTAGAGCAGTGCAGTTATTACGAGGATAAAACAGTCTAACAAGACAATTGTCACCGCATACATCAGAAAAAAAGCGATCCCCTGCTTAAATAGGCTAAATACCAAAGATGGACCAGTGATCGACAATGTAACTGTCCCTAAGTAGAGGAGAACGTGGATGGTTTTGGCCATATTTAAGGTGGTACGGTTGACGGGTTTGGAAAAAAGAATATTTTTATCACGTAAATCAAGCATTACTGAAGAAAAGTCAGAGATCAGGGTTGTGGAGACAAAAAACATAATGATCCCAAAGGTTAAGCTCATTTGCAGCATATAGTGATCGTTGGATAGCGTTAGCGGAATTAATATTAAACCAAATAGTAAATAAATCCACTGTAATCGCAAGGGTGAACCTTCTTTAGCGTTCTCCTTTTTCTGCATACCTGCAAGCGCTGTAGGCGTTCTTCTTCCGTCCATGGTCAGTTTGATCTGTAAAATACTCCGCATGGTGTCGTAATCGACTCCAAATCTTATAAAGGCACCCCGCAGCTTATCCAACAGCCTCAGCACGAAGAAATTAGTCATAAGAGGATACCTCTTGCTCCTGCATGACCGCAACAAATTCACCAGCGATATCACGGTATTTATCAAATCCGGTTAATTGATTGAAAATATCTTCAAGCGTCCCTTCGCGGCCTTTCTCCTTCAGCTCTGCAAAACTTCCGTCCGCCACAATATCCCCGCCATCAATCAAAATGATCCGGCTGCTGATTTTCTCAACCACATCCATGATATGTGAGGAGTAAAAAATGGTCTTCCCCCTTGCTGCCAGCGATGCAAAAATCTCCTTCACTATCATCACGCTATTAGCATCCAAACCACTCAGCGGTTCATCCAGGAATAAAATATCAGGGTCATGCAGCATGCTGGAGATAAGCAGCACCTTTTGCTTCATCCCTTTTGAGAACGAAGAAATCCGCATATCGTAAGACTTCTCCAAACCTAACAGTGTAGTTAATTTTTTGGCCTTGTAGTCCGCCTCCGCACGACCTAACCCATACAGCTCGCCAACAAAGGTTAGATACTCTCTTGCAGTGAGGCTATCATATAATTCGGCTACCTCCGGCACATAACCTATACGTTTCTTGTAAGAAACATCTCCATCGGCAATATCCTTACCGAAAATCTCCACTTTACCGTTATATCCTTCTACCAGACCGAGCATAATCTTCACCGTTGTACTCTTGCCTGCCCCGTTAGGGCCGATATAACCAATAATTTGTCCTCTATATACCTTAAGATCAATTCCCTTTAGCACCATTCGGTCTGTATAGTTCATCCATAAACCTGAAATCGCTATGACCGGATCGTCAGCTAAACCCATATCTCAGTCCCCTTTCTAGTAACTAATCAATAATGTGAAATATTACTACTTTATGTAATTACAATAATTGTATCATTTAGTAGAATCCTCTTCCATGATTTAGTCTGCTAATCTTATGTCTAGTTAAAAAAAGAGTGGCCATTAGGCCACCCACTAGAGATTTATAGCGAAAGGCAGCGCCACCGATGCCACGAAATGGCTGTTGGCACCCCCTTTATTTGAGCAAACCGGCCTAAGATCAGCGTACGTTTGGTCGGGTAGCATTTATAAGTAAGAGAGCGAGCACGCTATCGGACACAGCTGACCTTATACGCGGCTTTTTCCCACATTTGGAGTGCTAAAGGACCCCATAGTCGCTATCAGCATGAAAAACACCATAAACGCACCTTTTTCAAAGCGATAGCGTCGCTGGAGTCCGAAACTATGCCCCAAAGGCTGGAAAGTGGAAAATAACGTCATCTGGGTCCGAAAGCCGCACCGATAATGAATGAACTGCTGAATCAAGCGGGCAAGAGGGCATGAGGGCAAGCGGACAGGGCAAGGGCAACCAGCCAGCCAGCTAACAAACAAAAAAGCAGAGCAGCGATACTCCAATAAAGGAGGAATCGCTGCTCTGCTGCCTTAGTCAAACCAAGTCGCCGCATTCATAGTTGACGCTACTTATGTGACGTCCGCTATGTCTTAGTGGCTGATTATTTGGATAGCAAATTGTAAATAACCTGTGCTGCTTCTGCTCTTGTAGTGACTTCTTTCGGATTGAGTTTACCGTTCGCTCCGGTCACTACGCCTCTCTCTACCAGCGCTTGAAGGGCTTCTTGTGCATAACCAGCGATCTGTCCAGCATCACTAAAGCCGGCAAGCGTGGCCGCTGTCTTCTCAGATGGCAGTTCACCTAGCGCTACAAGCGAGCGGTACAAGAGTGTAAATAGCTCCTGCCTAGTGATCTGAATATCTGGCTGGAATTGATTATCTCCCGAACCCGTTGCTACCCCAAGACGTTTAGCTGTAGCAAGATAATTCGTATAATACGTATTGCCTGCATCTGCAAAATTATCAGCAGCAATGGCATCCGGTGTGATGTCATAAGCCTTGAGCAACAAGACGATGAACTGCCCTCTAGTGATTGCAGCATTCGGACTGTAATGTTCAGCATCCGTACCAGATGTGATACTGCGTGCTGCTAAGAAACCTACTGCATGGCTATACCATGATGCCTCTGGAACATCTGCAAAGCTCACCTGATTATATCCAATAATATATTGGGAGAAATGTGTGGTTACGAAATCTACAGTTCCCTTGGCGGCATTGTAATTTCCACGTACATTGTCCAAGCTTCCAGTGCTGTTAATGTGATACACAATAACCGCATCTGACCGTTCTCCCGCTTGCAGCACGTACGGTACGCTGACACGAACACTGCCCCCACCGAAGGTGGAAATCGTGCTTTCACCCGCTATAACCGACAAGTCATAAACCGGTCTGTCTCCGAGAACAGCCTTGCCTTCTGCCGTTAATGACACCTTCGCGATTCTAACAATGATGTCTCCGGCATCTGAAGCTGCACTAATGCTCGCCAATGATTTGGCATCAAACGTAATCGTACCCACATTCTCATATTCAATGGTAATCTCCGCCTTCGTTCCGGCGGCTAACTCATTAATTATGCTTCTTGGAAGTGTAAGATCAGCTGTTTGAGTATCCGAAGTAGCTGCAACTTTAATTTCAAGAACAGCCTTCTTCCCATCAGCTTCTGCCTTCTTAGCGAGACTCACAAATTCAGCAGCCGTTTCTTTTGTGATCGTTGCAGTAGTAACTCCTGTGGTTTTATCCGTTTTAGTTGCCGCTGTTGCTGACAGGTTCACGGTATTCCCTGCTGTTGCCGTAGCAACCAGTTGCGGGCTTGCTGATGGTGTTGGTGTAGTCGTGCTCGGTGTAGAATTGCCACCCGATCCACCTGTTCCACCTGTTCCAGGATCTGAAATAGGCACATAGGCCGGAACCACAATGTCAGTCGCTGGACTTGCCTTATAACCTTCTTTGGCTGCGTATCTCACTTGATACGTGCCCGGTATTAATCCTGTGATTTCTTTATCTGGTGCATACACATAATTAGTTACACTCGACAGCTTATATTCTAAGGCTGTCGTGGTTCCCGTAATTCTTCCATCGTTGTTCGCTGCTGAGGTAGGAGCAACTCCCTGTAACCCAGTTGGAGCTGCTTGTTCCGCAGTGAATGCTGGAACGATTACATCTGCTGCTCTACCCGCGTTAAATCCCTCTTTAGCTGCGTATCTTACCTGATAGATACCCGGCACAAGTCCAACGATCTCTACATCTGATGCGTAGACATAATCGGTAACGGTAGACAGCTTATATTCCAGCGCTTTCGTAGTTCCTATAATTTTACCGTCGTCATTAGCTGCACTGGTTGGTGCTACACCTACTAATCCTGTAGGTGCCGCTTGCTCACCATATGCCGGGACTTCAACTGTAGCGTCTTTACCAACGCTGTATCCCTCTTTTGCCGCATATCGCACATTATAGAAGCCCGGAGTAAGACCAGTGATAGCTGCACCTGTTACAGGCTTATAATCAGCTTCTCCAACGCCTTTATACTCCTGTCCTTCCGCTGAACCCGTAATTTGCCCATCATCATTAGCTTCAGAAGTAGGGGCTACGCCTACCAGTCCTATCGGAGCTGCTTGTTGATGGGTGTAAGCAGGAACTTCCACACTTACGTCTTCGCCAGCATTATAAGGAATGATTGTGGGTCCAGCTGCGGAAGTTGGCCCTTGATAGCCCGATGTTGCGGCATATCTTACCTTGTAAACACCAGGTGCAAGCCCTGTGATGGCTGATCCCGAAACTGGGGTGTAAGCCTCGTCTCCAGCAAGCTTAAATTCCAATGCTGAACTGGTGCCTACAATTTGCCCATCCTTATTGTCGGCCGCAGTTGGTGCTACACCCGTAAGTCCTGCCGGCACAGCTTCGAGTCTGGAGAATATTTTATCCAGCGCTGTTGTAGTGTTATTGTATCTGGCTCCGATTGGGTAATTAGCCTGCACGTAATCCGGTTGGATATTCGTCCAGCTGTACATAAGTTCAACATGCCCTAGAATCGGTGTGTTTTTGCCTCCTGCATCCTTGTTGTCCTTGTTATAAGTGAACAGATATGGAACCTGAAGTCTGTCTCCGCTCACAGTGTTTCCAAGTCCGTCTACATAACTAATTACAGTTGGTTTAGCAGCTGTATTGTTTTCGGTCTTGATATTGGTCAGATAAGTACGAACCAGATCAACATAAAGCTGCGCATACGGATGATTGGTGGTTCTAATCTGAAGCTCATTATTATTATGCGGATTCGCACTGCCCTTAGTGCCGCTGTTGTTATTAGGCTCAGCAACGGTCACACCAGCATCCAGCTTAGTGTCGAAGAAGTAGATCTTATGGATATTATGTTTTTTGGCATATTCGTTGATATATTTAATCACCGCTTGCGTGTTAGGGCACCACGAGCCGCCTAACAAAATCGCATAGTTTCCCTCACTCGCTAAAATTTGCTTCAGCTGATGATAGGTCACATGTTCATAAACAAGCGTGCCATCCGCTTCGTTGAAGATCGTAGGTTTGCCCTCATTTTCCCCTTCATAGTTCTTATTAAATGCCGCCTTGATATAAGCCGACTCGTCGATAGTGTCATATCGGGTAGCGGCACCCAGCACCTCACTTACCGATGTTTTATACGCATTAACCTTCGCCGCATCAAGTGTTCCGTTCGTCAGGAACTCATTCCACGAATAGCTCTTATCCAGGTAGGATACGACAGGAGCACTATTTCCCTGTGCATCCTTGTGATCCTTGTTGTATACCAATAAGAATGGAGACTCGAGCTTGTTAGCAGTCACAACTTCCCCGTTTTTATTGGTATAGCTGACATTGCGTTCTGGATCATCTTTGGAAGACAGATTTAAATTCTTCAAATACTTGTTGACCAGATCAACATATTTATAGGCAAATTTATTATTGCTGTCTGCAATCTGAAGGGTGTCCCCGTCCAGCTTAGTATCAAAGTTATAAATCGTAGAGATGCCATATTCCTTAGCTGCCTCGTTGATAAAGCCGATATCAGCCTGTGTATTCTCGCTCCAAGCACCGCCAACCAGAACAGCGTATGTGCCTTCACTCTCAAAAAGATGAACGATATCTTCATACGTCGCTGTTTTAAATACATGGTTAGCATCATTTAGACGGTCATAGACATGACTGAAATAGTCAAACTGGTTAACGCCGCCTTGTGAAGAGGTTATCGCCTCTGCGGTATCCGGATTAGCATAAGCTCTTCCTGCCTGAGTAGGCAGGATTAGCAGGGAGGCTGCCAGCAGCAGCGTTACAATTTTTTTGAAGGTTAATGGTCGTATCATTATGTGCACCTCGCCTTAAATAGGTTTATGGGAAGAATGGGCTGAAAGGAATCCTGAATGAGCCTGCTGCTCATCAAGGACAAACCTCTTCCTCAGCGGCTGGTGCCGGTGCGGGTGCCTGAACCGTTTCCGCTGGAGCAGGAGCTGGTGCGCTGACCGTGGATGCAGGTGCAGAAGACGATGTTTTCGGTTGAGAAGACTCAACTACCGGAGCCGGGGTCGCCTTAACTACCTCTGTGGTAGAGAAGGTTATAGCCTTTTTGGAAGGTGTCTCCGTTGCTTTTGCTACGGGAGCTGCGGTTTCCTTAGGCTGTTCAGATACAACAGGAGCGGTGGTCGGCTGAACGGCTTTAGCGGTTACGTTTGCTTTTGGAGCAGTCGTAGGCGCAGCAGTTGGCGCAGGCGTTGCTGCGCTGGTTTGCGGTTTAACAGATGCAGATACCGTTGTTCCAGCTGTTGCCGTCTTAGCGGTGTCCGCAGCCGGGGATGCAGCTGCTTTAGGCTGAGCTGCAACCGCTTCTGGAGCTGCTGAAGCCACAACCTTCGCCGCAGAATCAACAGCTGCGGCTGGAGCCGCAGTAGCTTCTGCCGTGACTGTCTCAGCTGCTGGAGCCGAAGCTTCCGGCTGGACAGCTTCTGTTACAGGAGCTGCAGTAGCTTCTGCCTGAACAACAACTGCTGCCGCAGAAGTAGCTGCTGGTAAAGCTGCTGCGGTTACTGCTGTATTACTACTCTCTTGAATGGGTGCTGCCTCTGCTGTTTTTTTGTTAGCGGATACCGCGGCATACGTCAATGCGGAGAAGACGATAGCGGCGGCAACCAAAGAGATCGAAAGCTTTTTCATATGTGTACCATCCTTTTCAAATAAAATAAGAAACCCCTTCACTACATTCTTGTACCTTAAATCCGTAACTCTCCCTTCTCTAAAGTAAAAAAAAAGAGACTCAACGGGACGCAATTTACGCGTCTTTCGTTGAATCTCCGGCTGTCCAGTCGATTCCAATTGGCTTGTGATTAAGTTCCATATTATTCATGCCATAGTGCCTTGTCAATCAATTTTTATTTTTCACATGGTTTTTATCGGAATTGATTATTTTTAACATATAATTACATTGACTTTACTATAAATTCTATATAGATTGATCTCAATAGGATTAATCACATTAAAAAACTAGGTTTAAGGGGGTATTGGTAGTGAACATAGATAACAACTTATTATCCGCCATCGAAACGAACTGGTATGGATTTGTCGCCTCCATATTTGTGTTTGCAATTTTGTTTCTACTGGCACGTAAACGAATTGGATTTGGTACCCGGGTACTCATCGGACTTGGCATCGGACTTATTGCCGGTATATTCTTTCAGTACTTCAATTTAGAGACCAAAGCTATTAGCACATTCGGCAGCATTTATGTCAGCTTGATCCGCATGCTCGTCATTCCTTTAGTATTCGTACTCGTATTAAACAGCATTTCTTCCTTAACCAATCTGGAGTATCTACGCAAAATCGGGATCAAAACCTTCGCCTGGTTCCTCGGAACAACGGGCATCGCTTCTATTATCGGCCTATCCGTTGCGCTGCTGTTCAATCCCGGCCAAGGTATACAACAAGATGTACCCGCAGATTTTGCAGCCCGGGAAATCCCGACCTTCTCCCAGGTTATTCTGGATCTTGTTCCCTCTAACCCTGTTAATGAAGCAGCTACGGGTAAGGTTGTGCCTCTACTCATTTTCGCGATCTTCCTAGCAGTGGCTATAATCAAGATTGGCTCCAAGAAACCGGAAGCCGTCAAGCCTGTACGTGATCTTATTGAATCCCTGACACTGATACTGCATCAGGTTGTGAAATTCATTATTCGCCTGACGCCTTATGGCGTATTCGCACTGATTGCCGGAATCACCGCACGTTATGGCTGGGAGACATTGCAGGAACTAGGCAGTGTAATTATAACCTCGTACGTAGCAATGATTATACATTTTGTACTTATCTTTGGCGGATTGGTTCTATTAGTAGCGAAGGTGAATCCAATTCGTTTCTTCCGCAAAGTGTATCCAACCATTACCGTTGCCTTCACAACCAGAAGCAGCTACGCAACCCTACCGGTCAATCTAGAAGTGATTACGAAGCGGCTTCATGTCTCCCCGCGGATCGCGAGCTTTATCGCACCGTTAGGGGCATCTGTGAACTTTAATGCGTGCGGTGGGATTTGGCCAGCTATTGTGGCTGTATTTACCGCCCAAGTATTCGGTATTGATCTGAACTGGACCGACTATATTACACTGGTATTAGTAAGTATTATTTCTTCCATTGGTGTAGCTGGCGTACCTGGACCAGCCGTAATCTCCACCACAGTAGTCTTAACTGCTCTCGGCCTGCCGCTTGAAGGAATCGCTATCGTTGCAGGTGTCGAAGCGCTCATCGATATGGGCCGTACCGCTGTAAACGCAACTGGAACAGCTGTAACAGCTCTGTTAGTAGCTAATTCCGAAGGTGAATTTGACCGCGAAGCGTTTAATAGCAATGATGACGATGATATTCTCTTGAGCACCGTGTAAAAGCTGAAACTGTAAAAACCTCCGGAATCTGCGTAAAGCAGAGCGCCCGGAGGTTTTTTTTGCATAGATTCCTATTGGATTCATCTTCTTATAGCATACTAATTCTTTCCCGCTTTTTAGCAGAAGCTAGACAAGTCTCGATCAATTGCATGCCCAGCACTGCATCCTCAGGTGCAAATAATTTTTTTCCTGTAAATACTGCGGCGGCAAAATCATCGACCTCCCGTGTATAGGGATTCGCCCCGGTGGCATCAACCCGCCTTACCCCTTCTCCCGTATGCACAAAAAATTCAGCATCCTCATCTCTAGCATTAAAAGGCATAGGCACTTCAATCATTCCATCGGTCCCCAGAATCTCTAACAGCTGGCGGTTATATGCCCACATCCCGCAATCAAAAATCAGGCTTAGCCCCTTCGGAAACTCTACCAGTCCTGAAGCCATCATATCTACGTTGTCATGCTCCGGAGAGAACATAGCATGAACTGTTACGGCTTCCGGCTCAGCTCCGAACAGCAGTCGTGCTGCACTTAGCGGATAACAGCCGATATCATAAAGCGAGCCGCCGCCCCAAGCGGATTTAAAACGAATATTAGAGGTGTCTGTAGCGTCATTATAAGTAAAAGTGCCTCGAATGGAGCGTAATTCGCCAATTTCTCCGCTAGCGATAATCTCTTGCAATTCCGCAATCCGAGGATGATGCCGATACATATAAGCTTCTGCCAAATGGACTCCAGCATCATTACAAGCTTTTACCATCTCAGCCGCTTCTTCACTGTTCAGCGCGATCGGTTTCTCACATAAGATATGTTTGCCAGCTTCCGCCGCACGGATTACCCATTCCCGATGGAGGTGATTTGGCAGTGGAATATACACCGCATCAATATCCTTATCCGCCAGTAATTCCTCATAGCTGCCGTAAGCTTTATCTATTCCGAACTCTGCGGCTACAGCGCTGCTTTTTTCTAAACCGCGACTGGCTACCGCTGTAATCATTCCCGTCTCCGAATCCATTATAGCCGGCATCACTGAACCTGTCGCAATCTGCGCACAGCCCATGATTCCCCAGCGAAGTTTTTGCACCATCGTTGCTAACCTTCTTCCTTATAGATTACTTACTATACTTAAAGCCACCTTATCATAGAATGAAACGTTTCTCTAACAGAAAGAAGCCTGCAAATTGCAAAAAAACAGTGCCAAAAGGAGCTCCAACCCCGATAGACACTGCTTTTTATAAAATATGAATGTTTATATTAGTGCATTTAACAGCACAGCCGCACCCAGCACAACTATACGCGCAAGGTTCATCAATACGAAGTTTTTGACGGCAAGAATAAAGGTACTCGCCTTCTCCTGTTTCTCTGTGAACAAGGCAATATTTCGGCGAAGCGGGATCAGCGTAAGTAGAATCAACAGAACCAGAATAGGGTTAATCCCTAAGATCAGCAGCACTACAAGATCCAGATAAGAGACATAGTAGAGATATTTAAAAAGCACAAGCGCATTGCGGCGGCCAATGTACACCGGAAGCGTGTACCTGCGATTCTCCACATCCTCATCAATATCACAAATATTATTAGCGAGCATAATCCCTGCGATCCCCAAAATAGCGGGCACGGAAAACCAGAAAAGGTACAGCACTTCCACGATGTTGATATTCAAGCTGACCCAGCCGTTCTGAAGCAGCAGTGAAACCACATGCTCATCCGTATGGATATAGGCAGAGATAAAAATAATAACAAAGCCCATAAACAAACCCGAAAACAGCTCACCTAACGGCATACGCGAGATGGGAATCGGCCCGAACGAATAAAGTATACCGATCAAGAACGACAGTCCACCCAGCAAAAAGACCAGCAAACCCGTCTGAGTGACAAGCGCAATCCCGCCCCCTGCTGCCAGCGCCAGCAAAATAACAATCGTCGCCACGACGGTGCGCTCTTTTAGCTTAAAATGAACAATCGGATTATGCGTTTCGTAGCCGTAGCCGTGGGTTTTGGAGGCTTTTTTGAAATCGTAATAGTTGTTAATCGCCGTCGTCGCCATATCGAAGCTAAGCAAAGACACGAACATCAATCCAAAACGCAGTACGTAAAAATCCTCAAACCGGTACAGGGCATACAACGTTCCCATTAGAAACGGAATAATACTGGCTACCTTCGTCGGCAGCTCCACAAATCTTAGAAAGCTTTTAATATTCACACCATACACCCTTATCTGTCAAATGAGCCTGCAAGGCATTACTGTTCAGTTGTTGTAACCGTCACTGGGGACCATTCTGCAATAACTGTTTGTCCATGTACAGACACACTGCCTTCAGGACTCAGATCCTTCTCTGTCATAATTCCGAGCGCTACAGTGAAGTTATTGAATTTAAGCGGTATATTTTTCTCGCGGCGTACTTCCTTGCCGTTCAAATAGAATACAGCCTCATCATTGCCGCGGTGATAGATAATACGGTACGTATTGAATTCCCGTGGTTTGAAATCCGTATCTTCTTTAAAGATACAGAAATATTTCGTTCCAGTGCTTTCTGGCACTTGTACACCCGGGAACGGCAAAATACCATATACACTAGCATATTTGTCATTTCCCGCGAAGAAATCGAGCGCAGCGCCTGTCGTGAAATCCAGCAGGTTCAGCGATACATATCCATCATACAGATCTCCAGGTGCAGTTCCTTGTGTACGGCAACGAATTTGCAGCTCAATGCTAATCTCTCCAGCTTCCGGAATCTCCACTGGCTTGGCTGAATAATACATGTGCTTGGCATTGTCCAGAATTTGCACTTGATGGTTCTCACGAGATAACTTCGCACGTACATACAAGGTATCATTACGAACGATAACTACAGCCTCCGGCTCACGGTAAGCCCAAAATGATCCGTCAGGCAGTGTAAATCCACCCGTCTTCCAGACCTTTCCTTCTTCTAAAATGGAGTGGAAATCCCCAAGAACCATGCGATTGCCTTTAACTTGTTGTTCTTCTGCCATCAATTCCTTGTCCTTCTTTTCCATGAAAGCTCACTCCTTCTGTAGTCCATCTATTAGTATCAGATCAAGCCTTGAATTAATAAAGTTATTGCCATTACTACTCCGCAGCGTACGGAGGCTTTTTGTGAAGCACCCATCAGCGGGATATAAGCCGGCGAAGCATTATGTTGCTTCAGACTACTGTAAATGCGCAGCGGCCAGAAAGCTGTAACCAGCGCCAACAGTGCGTAAACAGGAAGTACACCCAACAGCACACAGACTATCACCGAAGCGTAGCCAGTGAAAAGAAGTACACGTGAGAAAACAAGTGCCTTTTGTTCTCCCCATACTACAACAAGCGTAAGCTTACCCGCCTGCTCATCCGCTTTCCAATGTAGGAAATGGTGATTAAACAACAATAATGTAGTTAAAAATCCGACAGGCAGCGAGAGAATTACAGGCTTCATGCTAAACTGACCGGTTTGTACGAAATAGGAGCCTAATACAGGCATAATCCCAAAAGCAATAAAAATGGCCATCTCACTATAACCTTTGCCGCGATAGCCATAACGCAGTGGCGGAGCCACATAGAAATAAGCGATTAAAGCACCAACAAGTACAAACCAGAGGATATTCCAACCGCTATATATACTAAGAATCCCACCACAGATAAGGGCAATCGCCAGCATACTCCAGGTCATCCTTGCATAAAAAGACTCCGAGAGGATTCCACCTGTCAGTAGCCCGGAGTTTGTGCTGATTTCACCAGCGGAATTCTTTGCTTCTGTATCGGTTCCGTTGCGGAAGTCCCACAGATCATTCACCATATTGGAGAACAAATGCGCCGAAATCGCCCCTATTAAGGTAAGAATAAATAAAACCGGATGGAATGTCCCTTCCCATACATATGCCCCAACGGTCCCCAAAACAATCGGGATGAGCATAACAGAAAAACTCCAAAACCGGGTCGCCTTGGTAAATAATGTCCATTTGTTCACTTCAAGCTTACCGCCTTTTTCATATGATTTGATAATAATTATCACTGACTATTATACATCAATTTTCGAGAGATTGTGAAGATTATCACTGCATATAATGTCTATTCTTGACATAATATTTCCGTTTGTTTGGTTAAGTATCTTGATAATGGAAGATAAAAATGTAAACAATTCCTTATTTCACGCAGGACCCCTATTTTACGACAAAAAATGAGTGTTGTTTTATAGGCAAGCACATACCGATATGATATGATAGGCAAGCCTATGAACAGCGCCCCTTACGGGCTGTTTTTAAGAGCGTAAAACTATATATAATAATGGAGGCTTTTACTGTCATGTCAGCGCAATCCCCTAACACCCAATCTGTCAAAATCGTCACTGCCGACCCTAGCGCCATCGGGCTATTCGGACTGGCTATTGTCACATTGGTCGCTTCTTCACAGAAGCTTGAATTTACAACAGGACTTAGCTACGTTATTCCTTGGGCTATCTTCCTGGGAGCATTCGCGCAGCTATTCGCCGCCATTCAGGATGCTAAGCACAACAATACCTTTGGTATGACCGCCTTTGGCGCCTACGCTTTCTTTTGGTTCGGCATGGCTAGCAGCTGGCTAATCAAGCTTGGCGTATTTGGTCCAACGCTTGCGGAGGCTGTAGATCCTAAGCAGCTCGGATTTGTATTTCTGGGTTACTTGATCTTCACACTCTTTATGACGATTGGTGCCGTTGAGGCAAATAGAGTTCTGCTTATTATTTTTGTATTGATAGATTTTCTCTTTATCGGACTAACCTTTGATTCCTTTGGGATCGCTCCAGAATTCTTCCATAAGCTAGCTGCTTGTGCTGAGCTTGGTATTGGTATCGTGTCCCTTTACGGATGTGGAGCATCCGTGCTAAACGCTCATTTCGGCCGCAGCTTCTTACCGATTGGAGCTCCGCTGGGCATCTTCAAAAAATAGAAATTGTTCTGATCTGAAACTAATACTTTTGCAAGCCGAAAGGATGCTGAGACTATGCATGTCCTGTCCTCTTCTGAATTAGCGGTAACTGCTATTTTCGCCCTTATTCTCGCAGTTATTGCCTACCTGATCATTCGGAATATCCCGAAGATGGTTGGTGATATTGCGGCTTTTCGCAAAAGAACACTGGTTTGGACCCAAGTTTCACTAGTACTAACGGTGCTTCAGTTGAATTTCAAAGCAGGCGATTGGCGCTTTTCTATCGTCCTTGGACTCATTGTGTTATTTACCGGAGCTATTTGGCTGTCCGCCCGTTATTACGACATCAGTCGCAATGCAGGTCCAGAATCTAAAGATCCTGAAGCACATTAGTAAATCTCAAGCTCCCGAAAGGGGGCTTTTTTTTATAATTTCAGAAAGCTTCTTCGCATAGTTCTCCCCCTCACAACCATACTAATGACATTCTAATAAAAGTAACGGGAGGATTATCAGGGTGAGCAAAAAAATCAATCTGCTAATGTTCAGTGGGGAATACGACAAAGCGATGGCTGGACTGATCCTAGCGAATGCCGCAAGAGATATCGATGTCGAGGTTACTATGTTTTTTTCATTCTGGGGTCTATTTTTGGTGCGTGATCCGGAGAAGATGACTCTTGAGGACAAGAGTATCTACGAGAAGCTGATGGATGTTATTACACCGAAGGGCCCTGGGCAGCTGCCGCTCTCTCATCTGAACTTTAGCGGGCTAGGACGAATGATGCTCGAGGAAATGATGGAGGAACAAGGCGCACCGAAGCTGATTCATTTTCTAAAAGGGGCTCGTAAAAAAAACATCAAATTCTATGCCTGCAAGCTCTCTGTGGAGATCATGGGCTTTAAGCCCGAGGAACTGCTGCCAGAGGTCGAAATCATCGATGCTGCGGCATATTTAAAAGATGCTTTAGAAAGTGATGTACAGTTATTTATTTAAAGTCTGACTAGGCTTTAACCCAATCCCCCATGCAGGCATATACTGTTGCCATAGAAACTACTGGCACGCCGAAAATACACCCCATTAACTTAGCACTGACGGCGTACGGGCTGGAGGGAATATCCGTGCTAAACATCATCCACGCCTCTTCTGCAGAGACGCCCGCTTCATTACAAGACCATTTTGATACTTTTCGTGGTCACACCATCGGCATTCGGCATCAAATCAACACCCCTTATGGCAGACAGCCGCTTCTGTATGCCGATTGGACCGCAAGCGGGCGCTTATATGAACCGATCGAACGCAAGTTGCAGGAAGCCTTCGGTCCCTACGTCAGCAATCCACATACAGATTCCAACACCACCGGACTAATCATGACGCAGGCTTATAATGAAGCTCGCCAAATCATTAAGAACCATGTAAATGCTGGCCCTCAGGATGTACTGCTCTTCTGCGGCAATGGAACAACAGGAGCCGTGAACAAGCTGCAGCGTATCATGGGATTAAGGCTCCCGGAATGGCTACAGGAACATAATAACCGTGCACTGGAAGACCGCCCCGTTATCTTCACCAGCCATATGGAGCATCATTCCAATATTCTTCCTTGGCAGGAGGGACTTGGTGACGTCGTTACCATTCCCGCCGGAAAGGACGGAAATATTGACCCTCAACAGCTTGAAGACCAGCTGCGACTGTACCCCAATCGCCGTTTCAAGATTGGTTCATTTACAGCTTGTTCTAATGTGACTGGAATTCAGACGCCTTACGCAAAGCTAGCGGCTACTATGCATCGTCATGGGGGCGTATGCTTTGTGGATTTTGCCGCCAGTGCTCCCTACGAGCCTATCAATATGCACCCACCTTCCCCACTGGAGAAGCTTGATGCGATCTTTTTTTCTCCGCATAAATTTCTGGGTGGGCCGGGCACAAATGGCGTTCTAATCTTTGATGAAGCGCTGAGCAATGGACGTATTCCTGACGAACCGGGTGGAGGTACAGTAGCCTGGGTCAACCCTTGGGGAGGACGCCGCTACACTAATGCGATTGAGATGCGGGAAGACGGGGGAACACCGGGGTTTTTACAAGCTTTTCGCACGGCGCTTTGCGTGAAGCTGAAGGAGCAGATGAATGGAAACGGTCAATATATGGTGATTAGAGAACACGAGCTATGTCAGGAATTAATGGTAGGACTCCGCAGCATCCCGGAGTGCGCGCTGCTGGCCGGAGATCATACAGAACGTCATGGAATCGTCTCTTTTACACTTCGTGATATCCATTACAACCTCGCTGTTCAGCTGTTGAATGACCGTTTCGGCATACAAGCTCGAGGCGGCTGCTCTTGTGCAGGTCCATACGGACATTACCTGCTTGGATTAGGGTGGACGCAATCCGCTCAGATTGCCGGAGCGATCATGAGCGGCGACCAATCCTTCAGACCAGGGTGGATTCGCATCTCCCTACATCCCATTATGACTAATCAGGAAGTAAAGAGAATTGTATCCGCTGTAAGGAGTATTGCGACCCATGTCCAGCAATGGAAGCAGGACTACCTTTACGATACTTCCACGAACAGCTGGAATCATATCTACGCGCAGCATTCACCCGAGATGAAGCTCCAAGAACTCTTCACCATGTAACAATCTAACTTATCACACGTTGCCCTTCACCATGTCCAAATCGGCAGCACTGGCATTGGAGATGACTTGTTCTACATTTTTGCAGCCCGGAATTACACTGGTTACTGCGGAATGCTGGAGACACCAAGCCAAAGCCCACTGCGCCATATCCAGACCTGACGGCACTTCATTAGCAGCAATTTCTGCTACTGCGCGCAGCTGCTTTTGTCTTACATCCTCTTTATGGTTAGCTCGCACATCACCCTGAGCAAAAACCGCATCTGGCTTATACTTGCCGCTCAAATAACCACTGGCTAACGGAACGCGAGCTAACACACCTAATTGATGCTCGATGCACAGCGGAAGAATCTCTTCTTCAGGTTGACGATCCAGCCGATTATATACTACTTGTATGGCCTCTGCTTGCACATCCGCTGCCGCAGAGGTCTGGTGCACCCCCGAGCCCGATGCACTGATCGACACGCCCAAATGACGGATTTTGCCGGCTTGCTTCTGTCTGTCGAGCATACTCCACAGCTTATCATTATCGAATTGCTCATCCGTTCCGGAATGGAATTGATAGAGGTCAATATACTCTGTCTGGAGTGCGCGGAGGGAGTCGTCCAGCTGCTTAAGCACATCCTCAGCACGCCATAGCTGTTCCCGCTGCAAATGCCCCTGAAAATGATGGCCAAATTTCGTAGCTACAACCCAGTCCTCGCGTTTGCGGCGCGCCAGATAATCCCCGATGAACTTCTCCGACAAGTGATCTCCGTAACATTCTGCCGTATCAATCAGATTAATACCCAGCTCTCCAGCCTTATCCAGCATGGCATCGACTTCAACCTGAGTGAAATCCTTGCCCCACTCTCCGCCAAACTGCCAAGTCCCTAGGCCAATCACCGAGACATTCATTCCTGTACTGCCAAGCTTACGATATTTCATCATCATTTCCTCCTTTATTCTATTTAGATTTAGGGATTCAAGTTAATTCTGACACTATGCTAAGCTATCTTGTTCCCATCCTGTGCTGTTCTAGCAAAACGCGCTTCGATGGCTTTGACTCCCCATAACGACAGCCCGATAAACAACAGAACATAGATAATCTCCCACGGCTGGCGAATGAAACGTTCCAGATCGTTGCCAATGTATGAAACTGCGAATACCATAATCGCTTTGCCTACCGTGAGCGCAAGAAGATACGAACGGAACCTCATCCCGGCAAGCCCCGCTGCCATATTAATCACAACAAAAGGCCCTACCGGAAATATACTAAGCAGAAAAACATAGCTAAATCCGCTTTGCCGCACCCACGTCATGCTTTTGGCTACTTTGGGCCGCGCTGCCCATTTTCGTAAATAACGATGGGAGGCTACTTTGCGGATAATCCAAAAGGTAGTCACACAGCCTGCAACCAGACCGATCCAAGAATACAAAAAACCTAACCATAAACCATATACGGCCCCATTTAACCCTACGATCGCAATAGTTGGCAGTGGTGGTATAAATGATTTCATAAACGTTAACGCAATGCCCGGAAAGGGCCCAAACGAACGATATTGTTCAAGCAGATGCCGCAGATTATCCTCTGTCAGCCAAGACATAATATCAAGAAAATACATAACCAGCTGATCTCCTCATCCGATTGGAATTCTTAACACTTGGTCTCAATTATACACGAAGTTACGTTCATTCCTACAGTGCCGCCAATATAGAGTGAGCAACCGGGACTAATTAAATGACAGGGAGAAATTTCTTCGTTACTATAGACAAAAATACATATTAGACGGGGGCATAAGGTTATGATCATTCATTCAGAAACGTTGGATCTGCAAACTACCACTGAGCAGGATTTAGCGTTCGTTCTAGCCATTGAACAAAGTGAGCTTAATCGTGCCTATATCGGACAGTGGAGTAAAGAGGAGCACATTACGGCTATCCATGATCCAGATATCCTGCATCTTACAATTTGGGAGAGGTCCGGGAAAAGAGTCGGCTATATCATCGTAACAGGACTTCAAGATATTCATCTTACTGTTTGTATTAAACGAATCGTCATCCATTCCAAGGGCTTTGGGTATGGCAAACTGTCGCTTCGTCTCGTGAGCGACTGGATCTTCCAGCACACCGAGACGCATCGGCTATGGTTGGATGTTAGAGATCACAACCACAGGGCTCGCCATGTCTATGAAAGCTGTGGCTTTACACTGGAAGGGACTCTACGTGATTGTATGAAGGTTGAGGGACATTTTGAATCTCTGCATATCATGTCCATATTACGGTATGAGTATATAGAGCGTGAGCAGCAGCGACAGAAATAGATTAGGGAAATCCTCCCTGATCTTTGGTCTTTCAGGTGCCTATAACTGCAAATCAGGGAAAACTTCCCTAATATTCAGCGAATTTGAGCAAAATCGGCGTATTTCAGTAATTTTTAGGGAGGTTTTCCCTAAATCGTCTATTTGGGGACCCTAATCAGCCACTTTTTAGGGAGGTTTTCCCAAAAAAGTGTATGCCGCGATGATAATCGGCTATTTTCAGGGAATTTATTTCCTCGCCCCCTTTCAGGAGCACAATAAAAAGCCGAGCAATAGGCCCCCTATCCTGCGCAGGCTCACTACTCAGCTTTCAATTCCATTTCCCTCAAACCTCTCCACTGTAACAACCCGCCTGCTCACCTTCCGCCCTCAGCCCCGCTACCACATAGGTTGTCACGTACTTACGGGCATCCGCTGTCAGCAGTAACAGCTCTACCGAGCTTTTAGCCGGCTCCCCTCTGACAAACTTTATTCGGGCACCGTCCAAATCCTCTTGGATGCCGGCAATCGTATATCCTTTAAAAAGCAGCCCATCAATCTCCTGCTGTTCTTTGGCATATTCCGCAAAAGCAGACATTAGACTACACCTCCGCTGCAAAACGTTTGCGTTTCAAATATTTTCCCGAACCTGCTTTGCCGACAAATTGTTTGTCACGAATAACAAATTCGCCTCGACTGAGAACAGAAACAGGCTCTCCCTTCACTTCAAAGCCCTCAAACGCATTATAATCTACGTTCATATGGTGCGTGTCCGCAGAAAGGGTTCTTTCTACAGAAGGATCAAAAATGACCAGGTCAGCGTCACTACCTACTGCGACCGTGCCTTTTTGCGGATATAAGCCAAACAGCTTGGCGCTAGAGGTAGCAATAATGTCTACGAATTTGTTCAATGAGATCCGGCCTTTCTGCACACCTTCCGAATATAGAATCGTAAACCGGTCCTCAATGGTCGGCCCACCGTTCGGGATTTTGGAGAAATCGCCCAGCCCCAGATCCTTTTGTCCTTTGAAATCAAACGAGCACTGGTCAGAGCCAATCGTCTGCAAGCTGCCGTTCCATAACGCATCCCACAAAACATCCTGATTCCACTGCTCACGCAGGGGCGGAGACCACACGTATTTAGCACCTTCGAAATTAGGCTTTTCCAGTGCCGTCTGATCCAGCACTAAATACTGTGGACAAGTCTCGCCGTAGACGCGCAGTCCCTTTTTACGCGCTTCAGCAATCTTCCAAGCAGCTTCCGCACAGGTCACGTGTACAACATACAGCTGAGAATCTGTCAGTTCGGTTAGATAAGCTGCGCGTCCCGTAGCTTCACCCTCCAGCTCCGGCGGGCGGGTCAGCGCATGAAAGATCGGATCAGTGTTGCCTGCGGCCAAGGCCTGCTCAACAAGATATTCAATGACATCTCCATTCTCCGCATGCACCATAACGAGTGCACCTTCTTTTTTCGCAGCTTGAAGGGTCTTAAAAAGTGTGCCATCATCCGCCTGAAAAGTATTCTTATAAGCCATAAATACTTTGAGCGAGGTAATGCCTTCATTCTCAATTATCTCCGGAAGCTCACCCAGTACTTTATCGTTTAATTCTGAGACCATAAGGTGGAAGCTGTAATCAATCACAGCTTTATCCTGCGACTTATGATGCCATGTATCTACGGCTTGCTGTAGCGGTTGTCCTTTGGTGGTTAAGCAAAAATCAATGACTGTGGTCGTTCCGCCATATGCAGCCGCAATAGTTCCCGTCTCAAAATTATCAGCTGTAACCGTGCCGCCAAAAGGCATATCCAGATGGGTATGAGGATCAATGCCTCCAGGAAAAACATAACACCCCGAGGCATCTATAATTTCCGCACCAGGGACATCCAAATGAAGGCCAATCTCCGTAATAACCCCGTTTTCAATCGCCACATCGCCTGTATAAGTATCTGCTGCGGTAACGATGATGCCATTTTTAATAATCTTTTTCATCCTTAAACCACCTCCACTTCCGAATAGGTGCCATTCAAACTGCCGATCACTTTCTGCCGCTGATTCCAGGTCAGTGGAGCTGCCCCGGTATCCACTGGAACCATATCGATCGCGCCGTCTGCTGGACAGACAATAGAACAAAGATTACAACCTACACAATCTTCCTCGCGGACCTGTAGAATAGCTTTCCCATCTGCATTAGTTAACATATCAATACACTGATGTGAAGCATCTTCGCAGGCAATATGGCATTTATTACAGTTGATGCAGTTGTTCTCATTAATACGGGCAACAACCTTATAGTTGAGATCCAGATCACCCCAGTTCGAGTACCGGGATACCGATTTACCGATTAACTCTGTTACAGAAGCCAAACCTTTGTCATCCAAATAGTTGTTCAGGCCATCGATCATTTCCTCCACAATCCGGAAGCCATGATGCATGACCGCTGTACATACTTGAATGCCCGTAGCACCCATCAGCATGAATTCAACAACATCCTGCCAGGTGGAAATCCCTCCAATACCGGAGATAGGAATGCCTACTCCCCGGTCACGGGCACACTCGGCCACCATACTAAGCGCAATTGGTTTCACAGCCGGCCCGCAGTAACCGCCATGTGCACCCTGACCCCCAACATTCGGAATTGTGTTCCAGCTATGAATATCTACACCAGCAAGACTGTTGATCGTGTTGATCATACTAATCGCGTCTGCTCCACCCTTAACCGCATGGCGGGCAACGACGGTGATATCCGTAATATTAGGCGTCAGCTTCACAATCACCGGGGTCGTTGCAACTTCTTTTACCCAGGTGGTCTGTGCCTGCACCAGATCAGGCTGCTGCCCCGAAGCAGCGCCCATTCCACGCTCAGCCATCCCGTGCGGACAGCCAAAATTAAGTTCCAGGCCGTCTACACCCACATCCTCTACCCGCTTAACAATCTCATGCCATTTATGCTGCGTTGGTTCTACCATCAGGGAGGCTATAATCGCATGATTAGGGAATCTTTTTTTCGTTTCATAGATTTCCTTCAGATTAACTTCAAGCGGACGGTCGGTGATCAGTTCAATATTGTTAAAGCCCGCAACCCGTTGCCCATTGAAATTTACTGCCGCAAAACGCGATGAGGTATTAATGATCGGATCGCCGAGCGTCTTCCACACCGCACCGCCCCAACCTGCTTCAAAGGACCGCTGCACTTGATAACCTGTATTCGTAGGCGGCGCGGAGGCCAGCCAGAACGGATTCGGTGATTTGATTCCTGCGAGATTAATACTTAAATCTGCCATGATGTTCCCTCCCTGTCATGTAAAATCCAATTTGATTTCTACGCTCAGCCCGCTGATCTAACAACGACCTCCTGCTGGCCTGAGAATTGTTTAACAATCGCATGGGCTGCATCTTTTCCCTGCTGTGCCGCTGACACAACCATGGCCTCACCCTTACCTGAACCAAAAATAATGTCCCCAGCGGCATAAACCTGCGGATCGGAGGTTTGGCAGGTGACCTCATCCACCTTAACAACCCCACGGTCATGCATAAGACCTAAGGAATCTATTAGATCCAGACGACGCTTTTGACCAATAGCTATTACAACCGCATCTACAGGAATCAAGAACTCAGAACCCTCGATCGGCATAGGTATTGGACGCCCATCTTTGCCCAGCTCCTCCGTCAGCTTCATCTGCACACATTCCAGTGCGGTTACATTCCCAAGCTCATCACCCACGATACGTTTCGGTAAGGTAAGCCAGCTGAACTCCACACCTTCCTGCTTCGCGAATTCATATTCAAAGTCATATGCCGTCATCTCTTCGCGGGTCCGGCGGTAGACCATTTTCACATTGGTGGCTCCCAGCCGCACTGAGCAAGTCGCTGCATCAATAGCCGTATTCCCTGCCCCAATGACAGCGACCCGCTGATCCATCAGCTCTAGCAGAGGAATGCCCGTCTTAGTAGATTCTACAAGCGCAATAGCGTCATAAACTCCAGCCATTTTTTCACCTTCAATCCCTATTGGAGGCACATATCCCATACCCGCTGCCAAAACGATAGCATCATAATTCGACTTCAGCTCATCTACAGAAACATCCACTCCGACTTTTACACCTGTACGTATTTCCACACCCAGCTTCTCTACCTGCTCTACTTCCCAAAGAGATACAGACTGCGGGAGCCGAAACGATACAATCCCATGTGTATCCAGCCCACCCGCTAACGCCTTTGCTTCGTAGATCACAACAGCAAAACCTTCACGGGCGAGCTCCCTAGCCGCAGACAATCCCGCAGGACCACCACCAATTACGGCTACCTTTTTCCCATTAGGGGTGCCAGCCTTAAATAATTGAACTCCGCTGTTCATCGCCCAATCTGTCGCATAACGCTGCAGCAGTCCGATTTGGATCGGCGCCGAGGCATCATTTAACACACAGGCTCCTTCACACAGCTCATCTGTAGGACAAACACGAGCACAGCTGGCACCCACAGGATTGGAATCCATAATCGTCTGTGCCGAGCCTTTCAAATTGTCAGTAGCGATCCGTTTGATAAAGGAGGGAATATTAATGCTGGTCGGACATGCTTTTATACATGGGGCATCGTAGCAATATAGACAGCGATTAGACTCATCCAGGGCACCTTTATGGGTCAGAGGCGGCTCAGCCTCGGCGAAATTGCGCATGAACATATCAGGTGTAAATGCTGTTAACGGAGATGAATGCTCCATCACTAGTCCCTCCTTATGGGTAATTTTTCATATTTGTGTTATATAATATAACATTATTTCAAGTTTTGTCTGAATATTTTGCTTACATCTTTAATTTATTGTAGTAATATAAGCATTAACAGAAATTATCTCTCAACGTTCTTCCTGATTAGGTTATATATACTGACATCCGTTAATCAAACTATAGTCATTTCGAATTTTCGTTGCATTAGACACTTTGTCTAATTTCAAAACTGTATTTTTTACGTGTGAGAATAGGCTGAGAATAACAAGGCGTTAGCCGAAGGCCAGAGCGCAGAAGATCGAGGGGGAGTACCTATGGACTGGGAGCTTGTATTAACCATTCGTGACGCTTTAAAAAGACCACTATTCGCAGAAGCCGAGGTGATCGGCGGGAAAAGCGGCCTAAGCCGTGCCATTCGCTGGGTGCATGTGCTGGAAAGTGCCAACTTCGAGACTCTGATTCATGGCGAAGAAATGATTTTGACTACGGGGATTGGTGCAAGTGTCGATCTCCCTTCCTCCTTGGAGTTTATGCAGAACCTGATCGACAAAAATGCAGCTTGCCTATGTATTGAGTTAGGTACGTATTTCAGTACCATCCCGCAAGAGATGATCGACTTAGCCGACAGGCATGACTTTCCGCTAATCATCTTCACCCGCACGGTTCGTTTCGTAGATATCACGTTGGATCTTCACTCGATTATCATCAACCGGCATCACCGGATGCTCCAAGAACTTGAAAAAATCTCACGTGAATTCCACCGCCTGACCTTAACTTCACAAGGAACGCTGAAAGTGCTGCAATTATTGTGCAAAAGTACCCGCACACAAATTGTCTATATGCAGCTGCAAGGCAAACCCTTATTTTTTCCGGCACTTCCGCCGGAAGAGCAGGCTCCATTGCTGAATTTTTTCACCGCCTTCGGCGACGAGCTGGAAGGAATTCAACCTGACGCCGCCCCCTATATCCGGGAATATGGACAGAAGACCATCGCGCTCAAGCCTGTAGGTGCGCTGGATCAGACCTGGGCTTACATTCTGATGGTATGCAATCACAAACCACAGGAGTTCGACTGTCTGCTGCTGGATTCCGCCTCTTTGTCCATTGCACAAGAGCTGCTGCGGACGCGGTATATGGAGGAGCGTAAGCTTTTTTCAGAAAATCTATGGGTCGACGAGCTGATCAATGGCCGCATCGAAGATGATAACCGCTTAAAGGGCCTGATCGGCTCTAATTTCAACGTAGTCAACGAGCTCCCTTACCGTGTATGCCTTATAGAGATCAAGAACCCCAGAGATGTAAAATGGAACAGCTCAGAGAACGAATGGGAGTCCATCACCTTCCACCTTTCGCTCATCCTGCGTTCCATCTTTGAGAAATATTCTTTACGTCCACTGATCACCCTTAAGAACAATCGCCTCACCGTCATCGCCCTTGACATCCAATCGAAAATGCCTGGAAAAATGCGACTTCAACAAGCACTTGAAGCCCTGCAGAACATCCGCTCCGATGAGAAGCTCAAGGATTTGCAGCTCGTCATTGGAGTCAGCAAATCGCATAAGCGCCTAAAACGAGCCTATTCCGGTTATCAGGAAGCCCTACAGGCATTGTCGTTATACTCCTGTTACCAGAAGTCACTACTCTTCTATGAAGAGCTGGGTGTATTCCAGCTGCTGTTGAGCTTAAACGACGGAAAAACGTTGCAGAACTTCATTCGCAGTTATCTCGGCCCGCTAATCGACCATGACCAAACCAAAGGCAGCGAGCTGCTGCTTACCCTTCGTGTTTATCTGGATCATGATGGTTCCAAACAAATTGCCGCTCGAAACTTATTCATTGTCAGACAGTCCCTTTATTATCGCCTGGACAAAATAACAGAGCTACTGGGTGAAGACTTCATGCAGCCAGAGAATCGGATCTCCATTCAAGTCGCCCTGCGCGCTTACCAATTTCTATATCCAGACAAAATCACTTTACCTAGCCCCCGTTCAGCACAGATTTAAAGGTATCGATAATAAATTCTATATCTTCATCCGTGGAGGATAACGGCGGGGCGAAGGTAAGCACGTTGTTGAACCCAGCTACGGTATCGCCATTTTTACCGATGATAAGCCCCTTGGACTTACATTCGGCAATAATCCCCTTCACAATATTCAGATCAACCGGTTTCTTACTGACCTTGTCTTCAACCAGCTCAATCCCTGTCACCAAACCAAAGCTGCGGACATCACCTACAAGCTTGTGATCAAGCAGCTCAGTAAATTCTGTATTTATTCTTTTACCTAAAAGATCCGCACGTTCCACCAGCTTCTCCTGCTCGATAATCTCCAGATTACGCAGCGCCAGCGCACAGGAAGCAGGGTTACCACCAAAAGTATTCACATGGCGAAAATGCCCATAGTCATCGCTATTGTCCTTAAATACCTCATAGATATCCTTACGAACAGCAGTGGCAGATAGAGGAAGATAAGCGCTAGTCAGTCCCTTAGCCATCGTTACGATGTCAGGCTTCACATTAAAGTTGTGATGACCAAACTTACGTCCAGAACGTCCGAATCCACAAATCACCTCATCCATAATGAGCAACACACCGTGCTTACGGCAGATTTCCTGCACCCGATCCAAATAAACCTGATGCGGTACAATGACGCCACCACCCGTAATTACAGGCTCCATAATCACCGCAGCTACCGTCTCCACGCCTTCCCAGATGATCATATCCTCTATGGACTGTGCACACTGGAGATTGAATTCTTCCACAGTCATCCCAGCCGGGCGGCGATAGCTGTCCGGGGGAGCTACATGCAGAAAACCACCCGCCAACGGTTCATATTTATATTTGCGCTGGGCCTGGCCCGTTGCAGATAATGCCCCAAGTGAACTGCCATGGTACCCACGATAACGGGCAATGAATTTATGGCGATAATGCTGGCCGATTTGCTGCTGGTACTGGCGGGCCATTTTGAAAGCAGCCTCATTGGCTTCCGATCCACTATTGGAAAAAAAGATCACATAATCGTCTCCGAGCCACTCATTCAGCTTCTCCGCCAGCGCAATCGCCGGGAGATGACTTTGTGTCAGAGGAAAATATGGCAGGGTCAGCAATTGATTGTAAGCAGCTTCCGCCAGCTCCTTGCGCCCGTATCCCACATTTACACACCACAGGCCAGACATCCCGTCCAAAAATCGATTGCCCTGTATATCTGTAATCCACGACCCACTTGCCGAGGCGGCAATCATAGGCGGGTTCTTTTCACTATAAGGTGTAATGTTGTGCCATAAATATTCCTGATCCTTCTTCACCGCAAGCTCACTATCGTTCCCCAGAATCTGCATAACATTTTCTCCTCTCAGCAGCTCATTTTCTCTAATAACGGGCAGTGATCATCTTTTTACGCGTATAGAACTCCACCCCATCACGGCCATTGGCATGCAGGTCTCCATAGAACGATTTCTTATAACCCGAGAAGGGGAAAAATGCCATGGGGGCAGGCACACCCAGATTCACACCCAACATCCCTGCATCAATTTCTTCCCGAAATTCACGGATCGCCTTTGCGCTATCTGTATAAATGCACGCCCCATTCGCGAATGGGGACTGATTCGTTACCGCAATCGCTTCACTCAGACTTTTCACACGAATCACAGACAATACCGGCGCAAAAATTTCATCCTTCCAGAGGGTCATTCCCGGCTGTACATGATCAAATATCGTCGGCCCGATAAAATAACCCGCACCCCCCGTAGCCGCATCCTTCCGCCCATCTCTCACAAGCTTGGCTGCCTCAGCTTCACCAGTCTCAATGTAATAAAGAGTCCGCTCCTTATTCGACTGACGAATTACCGGACCCAAAAACACCCCATCATCCGCGCCATTACCAATTTTAAGCTCATCCGCAGCCGCAGCCAGACGGTTCACTAGCTCGTCAGCGATATCCTCATGAACCACTACGACCGAGCAAGCCATACACCGCTCACCTGCCGAGCCAAAGGAAGCCGCAATGATATTTTTGACCGCATTGTCCAGCTCCGCATCAGGCAGCACAATCGAGTGATTCTTGGCTCCAGCTAGCGCCTGCACCCGTTTTCCCTGCGCTGTCCCTGTCTTATATACATATTCCGCAACCGGCTGCGAACCGACGAACGAAATCGCCTTCACTTCATCATGCTCCAGCATCCCATTCACAACCTCGTGCGCCCCATGTATCACATTCAGTACACCTGGAGGAAAGCCCGCTTCGGCAAATAACTCTGCCAATCGATTAACCAGCAGCGGCGTCCGTTCAGAAGGCTTCAGCACAAAGGTATTTCCACAAGCGATGGCAAGCGGAAACATCCAACAAGGAACCATCATTGGAAAATTAAACGGGGCAATTCCCCCGATCACCCCCAATGGATAACGGTACATCCCGGATTCAATACCGGTAGCAATGTCCGGAAGCTGACTGCCCATCATCAACGTGGGGATGCCTGCGGCAAATTCCACACACTCAATTCCACGCTGCACCTCACCTTGCGCCTCTTCCAGACTTTTGCCATTCTCCAGCGTAATCAGCTCGGCCAGCTCATGCCAATGCTTTACCAGCAGCTGTTGATATTGAAATAAATAGCGGGCACGACGCGGCACAGCGACCCTTTTCCACGCTTGAAATGCCGCCGCAGCCGCTTCTACCGCCGCACCCAACTCTTCCTTACTAGAAATGGGCACATAAGCAATCACTTCACCTGTCGCCGGATTATAAACCTCTTCATCTCGCCCGGACGACGATTCTACCCAAGCTCCATTCACATAATTCTTAACTCTTTCAGCCTGCGTTACTAGGAGAGACATAGCTCGCACCTCTTTCTCTGTTTCAGATGCACTGATGGACTGCTGATTATAATAGATGACCGCCAGATCAGGCGGCCATCCACTATAACATTGAGCTCAGTTAGTTATTTTGCCGCCATTTCTACGATTTCGTTCGTATAAGCCTCATCTACCTTAACCGGTTCTTTAATGACACCAAATTTAAGCGAAATATCAGCGGTTTGCTGGAACGCCGCCGCATCGGTATATCCCATCTTGGCACTGTCAAAGCCTTCAGGCAGAATCAGCTTGGCAACCTCAGTCATCATTGTCAGCTGATGTTCCTTCGTCGTACTGCCGTCTTCCGCTTGCTTCATCACACTGT
The DNA here is from genome assembly GCF_037975345.1 of Paenibacillus sp. FSL P2-0121. Classification (NCBI taxonomy): domain Bacteria; kingdom Bacillati; phylum Bacillota; class Bacilli; order Caryophanales; family Paenibacillaceae; genus Paenibacillus; species Paenibacillus sp. FSL P2-0121. Next base: position 6,672,528 of record NZ_CP150245.1, read on the forward strand.
CCACGGCAGCCGCAGGATCAGTAATTGCATCTTTCCAGCCCTTCAGGGAGGCACGCACAAACTTTGCTGCAGTCTCTTTATTCTCCGCAAGCCATTCCTTATTCGCGAACAAGTTATCCTCAAGCATCGCAACGCCTTCTGTATTCATGTCGATGACATTTAGATCCTCAGCCTTAATGCCTGACTCCAGCACTACTTGGTACTCGTTGTAAGTCATTGCTGAGGCCGCATCGATCTGATCGCCCAAGAACTGATCCATCGTGAACCCTTGCTTCGTAAAGCTTAGGTCCTTATTCGGATCGAACTTATATTTATCGAATAACGCTAATAGTTCAAATTCGTTGCCACCCATCCAGTTGCCGACTTTTTTACCCTTAAGATCAGCGGCTGAGTTAATGCCAGCAGTTTTTTTGGAGACCAGGACCAATCCGCTCTTTTGATAGATTTGCGCAATCTGCACCAGCGGCATTCCCTCTTCAAGACTCGGCAGCAAGCTGGCTACCCAACCCACACCGATATCTGCGGAGCCACCTGCCACTTGCTGTTCCGGAACGATATCAGGCCCACCCGGCAGAATTTCTACATCCAAGCCTTCTTCCTTGTAATATCCTTTATCCTGCGCCACAAAATACCCAGCGAATTGCGCCTGCGGCACCCATTTCAGCTGTAGCTTCACTGTAACTGGATCAGCAGCCGGTTCAGTAGCAGCACTTGCTTCAGGAGCTGCTGAAGCTTCAGGGGCAGTCGTAGCTTCAGCTGCCGAGTTATTATTGTTGCCACCGCAACCCGCCATTAAAGAAACACTCAACATCATCACGATTGCCAACAAACCACCACGAAATTTGCGTTTTTTCCCGTTCATCAATCGAACTCCCCCTATCGTAATTTAAGTTTGTAACAAGCACAGTATGGACAATCATCGTGGTGCGTTTATGCATACAGCCGTGGGCGGTTTCTCTTTTCCATTCCCACTATGGCCGGATGTAATGAGGGTAAGATTAAGTACGCTGCGAAGGATGCCACTTAATGAATACTTTCTCCAGCCGCTCAACCACTAAATAGAAGAGCACGCCTGCAATCGCAGCCAACACAATACAGGACCAACCCAGTGGCATTTTGGCAACTTTAATGGAATTGGAGAGCAGATATCCAAGCCCTTTTGAGGAGAAAAAGAATTCCCCAACAATGGCACCAATCATACTGGCAGTAGCATTAATCTTGAGTGCTGTAAATACATAGGGCAGACTGCTCTGAATCCGCAGATAACGGAATACCGCCGGTTTACCCGCCGCATAAGAATGCATCAGATCCAGCGCCAATGGATCAATCGCCGCCATACCTTTATAGGCGTTGATCGCCATCGCTGCCATTGTAGTTGCGGTTACTATGGCAATTCGTGAGCCTATCCCATCTCCAAACCACAGATTCATGATGGGCGCGAGGGCAACGATAGGCACAGCATTTAGAGCGGCAACCAGCGTCAAGCTTCCACTCCCCCAGCGCGGCCAAGCTGTCGCGACTAAAGCGATCAGGAAGCCGATAGCAGAACCAACCAACATTCCCAGCACAGCTTCAGCAAGAGTGTATCCGGTATAGGACAGCAACAAGCTGAAATTATCTCGCATGGTTTCGGCGATGGCTGTAGGCAGCGGGAGTTGATATTTTTTCAGATCAAAGATCTTATGGAAAAATTGAAATTCCCATAGTGCAAGAAATAACAGACCTGCCAGTACTGGCAGCAGCACCCCTGCGCTAAATATCCTATTCAGCATTCGTGAGCCGCCTCGACTCGCCGTAGCTTCCGCAGGTTTCGGAACGGCTACAGCATTCTTTGGTGTAGCCGTTAGCGCCGGCTGAGCCATTTCTTTACCAGTAGAGCCTATAAACGTGGTCTCCCGAACGGAGTTAGTTTCCATTAGCGGCTGCCTCCTTTCGGACGATATTCAGGCTGCCAAGGCGTTACCAGGCGTTCTATCAGACTGATTAACCAGTAGCTTACGATTCCCAGCAAGGCACCCACAATCACCGTAGACCAGAACATATAGGTGTGAGAGCTTCCATAATAGAGATTGCGCAGCATAATTACACCAATGCCATGCTGGGCACCCATAAGCTCCACCAGAATAGCTCCAGTCACAGCAAGTGGGGCAGCTATCTTAAGCCCACCGAACAAACCCGGCAAAGCCGCCGGGAATCTGAGTTTCCAATAGACCGCCCAAGGTTTCGCCGCGTAAGAATGCATCAATTCGAGCGCTGATGGATCTACACTCCGCAAGCCGCGCAGCATGTTCAGAGCCACGGGGAAAAAGGTGATATACCCCGAAATAATAATCCGCGAGGTCTGCTCATCGCGCACAATCCCGTAGATGATGGGTGCCAACCCCAGAATCGGAATCATCTGCGAGGCAATAGCATAAGGAAAAGTTAATTGCTCTATTGTCTTCGACAAACTCATCAGCACCGCCAATGAGGCACCAGCTACCGCTCCAATCAGGAAGCCAACACCAGCATTACCGAAGGTCGCAGCCCCTTCCTTCAAGAGCGTGCCTCCATACTGCCATAAGGTAGCTAACACCTCATGAACATATGGCAGCTTGGACTGTGCTAACGGCGTCTCCACCACATGGAGCAGCATCCAGGAAGTCCCTTCCCAGACTAGCAGCAGGCCAATATTCCAGACGAACAACGGCAGCAGACGACCTCGCACAAAGATACTGCCCCCTTTCATCACTACACCCCTTCGAAGCTGTCGCGAATACGTGCGATCAGTTCGAAAAACTCTGGGCTATTTCTCATTTCCGCCGTTCGCGGACGTGGCAGAGGAATTTCGACCACAGCGGACAAGCGACCTGGATGCGGGGAAAGAACAAACACCCGGTCAGAGAGGAATATAGATTCAGGAATACTATGAGTTACAAAAACAATTGTGTTCTGCACTTTACTCCAGACAGACAATAACTCTTCATTCAATCGCTCACGCGTAAATTCATCCAGTGCAGAGAACGGCTCATCCATGAGCAGAATTTCCGGCTCCATCGATAGTGCTCTAGCAATCGCTACACGCTGCTGCATCCCGCCGCTGAGCTGCCACGGATATTTATCCGCAAAGCTCTGCAGCCCCACCAGATCAAGAAGCTCCATCGCCTTTTCCTCACGGATTGACTTCTTTACCCCCATCAGCTCCAGTGGCAATGTGATGTTATGCTTCACTTTCCGCCAGTCGTATAACACTGGACTTTGAAAAACAATGCCATATTTTTGCGCCAGCCTGGCTTCTCTGGCACTTTTCCCAGCTACCACAATGTTCCCGCCTGTTGGTGCTATGAGATCGGCCATCAGTCTAAGCAGCGTCGTTTTGCCACATCCGGAAGGTCCGAGCAGGGAGACGAACTCCCCTTTTGCAATATCAAGACTCACCTGATGCAGGGCAAGCACTTCCGCAGCTTCTGTCCGATAACGCATTTCAACATTCTCCAGCTGAATCTCAGGAATATTTGTCGCTAGTGATGACATCCTCAGCCCCCCTTTTCAAAATAAGCCATGTTTATAATGTTATATAAACTGACGCTATTCAGATAAAATAAAGAAAACTTCTATTGCATGTAGTATTAACTAACATGTTACACGCTGCTCACTGGACTCTCACTAGACAATTAGTAAAATAGCTCCTGTTAAATTGCGTCATTTTGTCAAGGAGACATTTTTTTGACCACAAACCCGAAGTATTTTTTTATATCCGCGAATATGTGGTAATATTTATCCATATCTTTCCTCGGTAGGTGACAATAGACCCATGGGATCTATAATCTCGAATTATATTGTAATTGTTGCTATATCAGGTGTGCTGAGTGTCTTACTAGCCCTTTTCGCCTATTATAAAAAAACTGATTTCTTAGGAATCAGGGCTTTTGTTATAAGCTCCTTTACCTCTGCTATTTACACCTTCGGTTTCGCATTAGAATTATCGGGGAAAACTCTGGAGGAAATCAGCTTCTGGATTAAGTTAGAATATCTGGGGATGCCCTTTATTGCGCCGGCTAGTCTAATCATGGTGATCCATTTCGTTGGGCTGGAGACGCTGTTTAAAAAAGGCATACGGGCGGCGTTATTTATCATTCCATTCATTACAACGCTGCTGGTCTGGACCAATGATTACCATCATCTCTTCTATAAATCCATTTATTTACGGGAAAATACGCCCACCCCACTCGTTGATGTTGTGATGGGACCTTGGTATATCGTTCACGGCAGCTTTACTTTCGGCTGTCTGCTGGCAGCCATTTGCCTCATGATATGGCAGTGGAACCGGATGAAAAGGGTATACCGCAGGCAGATCATCACAATAATAATCGGGTTAAGCCTTCCAACCCTCGGCGCTTTTTTGTATCTGATAGGCTTGACTCCTTACGGAATGGATCCCGTCCCGATCATTATGAGCCTAACCTCCTCCCTATATATTTGGGCTATTTTATCCCGGGGCATGTTAACGGCTGCACCTATTGCTCGTGAGAATCTGTTCGAGAGCATGCGGGAGGGAGTGCTTGTCACCGACCGCTCGGACATGCTCGTCGATTACAATCGTGCAGCCGCGAATATGATAGAGGGGCTCAACTCCTCATCGATTGGCAAACCGCTAGCACAATTGTTTCTTAACGCAGGCAAAGATGCCTTGTCCTATGTGATGGATGCCGAGCCACTGTTGCGCGAAGAACGGGAAGTGGCTTGGAACAAAGCAGAGGAGATCTGCTATTATCAAATCCGCTCCTCTCCGGTACAGAAACAAGAGGGGCACATAGCAGGACAGATGATCATGCTGATTGACGTGACTGAACGAATACTGCTTCAGGAGAAGCTGCGTCAATTGGCTACGATGGACAGCCTAACGGGTATCTATAACCGCTCCTATTTTTTGGAGCTGAGTCAAGCATTGCTTGCCCGGGCTGCCAGCCTGCGAAGCTCATTATCTATGATTTTGCTGGATGTGGACTTCTTCAAGAGCATTAATGACCGCTATGGGCATCAATATGGAGATCAAGCTCTACAGCATATTGTCCAGGTGTGCAGCAGACATCTGCGGGAGGGAGATCTCTTTGGCCGTTATGGTGGTGAGGAATTTGTGATCTGTCTGCCAGAGACGTCACTGAAGCAAGCAGCATTGATCTGCGAAACTATCCGCGCGGATATTGAACAAAGCACCTTATATACCGTCATCGGGCCCATTAATGTGACCGCAAGCTTTGGAGTTGTGGAGGCCCTAAATCCAGAGGCCACTCTAGAAGAACTGCTATCTGAAGCCGACCATGCTCTGTATAGCTCCAAACGGAATGGACGCAACGCTGTGCATCTCTCCCAAAGGTCAGAAATCATTCTTTTCAAGCCTGTTTAATGACAATCATGTCCCTTCCTGCGCATTCAACAACTGGCCTTATTTTTCATAGTCTGTTTTTAAGTTTAATAAGAGTTATCTGAAAAACTAATCAGAGTGTTGAGAGTAAAATTTGCTTGATGGGATATGGAGGCGTAAGAAATAATGAGGAACCATACAATGATGCAGTTTTTTGAATGGCATGTTGCTGCGGACGGGAAACACTGGGATCGCTTAAAAGAAACTGCACCCGCGCTAAAAGCCGTAGGCATTGATTCTGTTTGGGTACCTCCTGTGACAAAGGCCGTCTCCGCTGACGATACAGGCTATGGCGTGTATGATCTATACGATCTGGGCGAATATGACCAAAAAGGTACGGTACGCACCAAATATGGCACCAAACAAGCACTGATCAACGCAATTTCGGAATGTCAAAAGAATGGCATCGCCGTTTACGTTGATTTGGTGATGAATCATAAGGCTGGCGCGGATGAAAAGGAAGTATTCCAAGTCATCGAGGTCGACCCCAATGATCGGATGAAAGAAATTTCGAAACCTTTCGAGATTGAGGGCTGGACAAAATTCACCTTCCCTGGCCGCGGGAATGAACACTCTGCCTTTAAGTGGAATCACAATCATTTTAACGGCACTGACTTTGACGCCAAAGAAGAGCGAACCGGCGTATTCCGTATAGTAGGCGAGAATAAAGCGTGGAATCAGAATGTTGACGACGAGTTCGGAAACTATGATTATCTAATGTTCGCTAATATTGATTACAGCCATCCGGAAGTCAAAAAAGAAATGATCCAATGGGGAAAATGGCTGGTGGATACCCTCCACTGCAGCGGCTTCCGCTTGGACGCCATCAAACATATCAACCATGAGTTTGTTAAAGAATTCGCGGTAGAGATGTTTAATAAATGCGAGAAGGATTTCTATATCGTCGGTGAATTCTGGAATTCCGACTTAGAGTCCTGTCGACAATTTCTGAATACCGTCGATTATAAAATTGACCTCTTCGATGTATCCCTTCACTACAAGCTGCATTCAGCTTCTTTGGAGGGCAGAAACTATGATCTGACCAAAATTCTTGATGACACACTGGTGCAGACCCATCCCACCAATGCTGTAACCTTCGTTGACAATCATGATTCTCAGCCTCACGAAGCCCTGGAATCCTGGGTAGATGATTGGTTCAAGCAAAGTGCTTACGCGCTTATCCTGCTGCGACGGGATGGATATCCTGTGGTCTTTTACGGGGATTATTATGGGATCGAAGGACCAACACCTGTAGCAGGTAAAAAAGATGCGATTGACCCTCTGCTGTATACCCGCTATCACAAAGCTTATGGTGAACAGAAGGATTATTTCGATCATCCTAACACGATTGGCTGGACACGGCTCGGCGTGGAGGATATTGAAAACTCCGGTTGTGCGGTTGTGATCAGTAATGGTGAGAATGGCCAGAAGAGAATGTTCGTAGGAGAACATCGCGCCGGTGAAGCATGGGTGGATTTCACCCATAACCATAAAGCCACCATAACCATTGAAAAAGATGGTTGGGCGACCTTCCCGGTCAATGGCGGCAGCGTCTCCGTCTGGGCTTTGCCAGATGCAGAAGCTGACAAGAAGTAAACCTGATTAAAAAGGTGCCCAACGCCGTTTGGCGTTGGGCACCTTTTTTTAGTTATTCGTTTTATGCTCCGGATGGCGGGATACAAGCCTCACCAGATCCAGCGTTAAGACGGGTAATGTTAGGGACGCTGGATAAGCTAAGTAACGCGGCTCCCACTCTGGATTGAACTTTTCCTTGTAACGACGCAATCTGGCAAAACCGTAACCATGCCCATGCCCACCTCTATTAAACACTTGATGAGCCAGCTTCTCCTCCTTCAGAGCTCCGGGGTCCTGACCCCCACTGGATGATAGAGGAGTGTTGCCTAGATTAAATCGCCGATACCCCTTGGACTTCGCCCATTCCAGCATACAAACCAATAAATAATCTACCGTCCCGTTTGGCACATTCTTCCGCTGGCGCAACAAATCTACGGACAGGGTCAATCCTTGATCATACCCTGGGGCAATAGAAGCAAATGCCAGTATTGTACCTTTGGTGTTCCGCAGCACCACAATGGGAGCCCGTTGCAGATACTCGACCTTAAACCACCCTAACGAATAACCCTTTTCCGCTCGGCCATTCAACCACTCGTCCGAAATCGTTCGCAGATCTCTCAGCAAACTATCAGCATGCGGCGCTTCTGTAATTTCAACAATCATGCCTTCCCGTTCAAAACGATCGCTTACCCTTTGCAGATCACCATTCTTCAGATCACTGAGTGCAAAGTTATCAAGGCTTATCACTGCCTCTTCACCCAGCTTAAAAAAGCGATAGCCCTGCTCCTGATAGACCGATAAAAAAGCAGGTGAAGCTTGATAGAAAACTACAACCAGACCATACTGATCTGCAGCTTGTCTAAATTCACTGATGGCTTCACTTATTAAGCTGCTCTCTCCCAGCGGATCACCCAGCACAACGAGTTTATCCCTAACTCTGGCGAAAGCGAGCAGCACTTTATCGTTCTGAGCCCAGAAGAAGCCCTTATCACCCAAAAACAACGTATGAGTTAAGGTATTGCCTCGAACTCCATCTAGAAAATGTTTCAGCTTAGCTACATCCAAGGTCCCGAACAGCTCGTTCTCCTTATGATGGGGCCTGAGGTTTACCCACATTATGAGCAGTACCCAAGACAAGACCAATCCTCCCACTGCCGTAAATGCAACATGACTATATCGCTGCAACCATTCAGGCTGTACACCCGGAGGCAGATGCTTCAGAAATCCACGATGTACATAACAGCCCATCAGATAGTAGCTTAGTGCAATTACTGAAGTGAGGGCAAACCACCGGATCGCGCTCTGTCTGCTGATTGGCGCACTAATCCGATAAAACCGCGATCTGGATATCCAAAGAATAAGCGCTACTATAAGTAGCAAAAGCGCCTCTTCATAATCAAAACCCTTAGTGACTGCAAACAATGATCCAATAAACAGAAGTATGCTAGTCCATACATATGCACTATGGACCCGCAATGTAATGCCCCGCGACAATAAAATCAGCATAAAACCAATAAGGACAGACAGATGATGAGAAAGCTGCATTACGGGAAACGGCAATATTTCCTCCGTAATCTTCAACCTATACAGCAATCCGGGTACTGCTGCAGATAGTAAGAGAATAAGCCCGCTAGCTAGTACCAGCTTGCCAAGAGCCCACATCCCAAGATCGCTCAGAAAGGTATACTGACCCGGCCAGCCCCAGATCTTCTGCCATTTGTTAAGAGAGGGTTCGAACCCTGGAACTGAACGATCTTGATCCTTTTTTCCTTGCAGACCAATTTCCAGTGCAGCCAGCACCAATCCAATCAACCAAGGAATGACATAATAAAACAATCGAAAGATGACAAGCACCGCCATCGCCTTATCGGTCTGGTAGCCAAGCTGTGTCAGCCCGAGCAAGGCGATAAGGTCAAATGCACCGATACCGCCGGGTGCCATACTCAAGATTCCGGCAATAGCAGCAATCGTAAATATACCAAAGATAGCTATAAAATGGACCTCATCCAAGAGATGGCTGCTGATGGTCCAAAACGTCACGCCAGCAAAGCTCCATTCCAGAAAGGAAGCACCGACGGAGTTAACGACTGTAAGCCATGGTGTTCTGCCTTTTCCCCGGTTAATCCATTTCGCATAAAGCGATGAGCGCTGCACAAACACAAAAACCGGCAAATAAAGCGCCATACCCCATACTGCAAATACCAGCCAGCGATGTTCTTCCAGCAAAGCCGTTGCCGGAAGTAAACCAAAGATATTCGCCCATGAAAGTAGTGATAACCCGGTAATCATAAGCGGCGATAGAAATACAATGGCGGGTGTTAGTACGGAGGTCGGCACTCCGCTTTTTTTATACAGCAGCGTCCTTAAACCAACTCCAGCCAGACCTGCAAACCCAATCAAGTTATTAAATGTATTAGCAATCCATGCATACCGAAAGGTACTCCACAGCCCTACTTTTAAACGAAAATGGGCCCGAATCAAATAATCATAAGCACTCATCACAGCTACGGAAAGAAGTGCAAAACCAATCATTTGCAAAATAGCAGACGTAGGTACTCGCCTTAGTTCACGCATTATAAGTCCTAAATGAACCTGCTTCAGCTCATGTTGCCCCTCCCAGTATACGAACGCTATGATAGCCACTGGAAAAAGAGCTCTGACCGCCCGGATCCGATAGATAGATAAGATCAGTCTTACAATTTTGAATCTTTCTAATGTCTGTTGCTTTGAATGCATGAGCCCACCTGCCTTTACCGCTGACACACGTTGTGCTAGACAATTTTTACAACTAGTCCATTATAGCAATTCTTGGAATAGAAGACCCGTGATAATCAACACCTACTCTATTAGACTGCCAGCAAATCCCTAACCCCTGCAACAGTTAAAGATTTTTTGGGAAATGAGGATAAGCATAGTTAATATATTACGAAGCTGGACAGATCAATATGACGGAACTTTATTTTAGGGGTATCTTTCTAGTATTGGCCAACAATGTGATAAAAGAACATTTAAATTGTAGTCTAAACTTAAAAATACATAACAAAAAGGACATCCCTCACGGCAAAGGATGCCCTTTTTGTTATGTAACACGACTTAGTATGGTTTATACACGAATATCAAATCTGCCTTGGCTATTCGTTGTTGCGGTAGCGATTTCTTGCGGGCTTGCCGCAGCAAGCGCGTTGTTTGCAGGTTTGGCAGGTGCTTCTGCACTACTGCTTGCAGCGGAAGCACTGCTCTGCGACTTCTGGGAAATTTGTGCCTCGATTTGCTTGATCTGCTGCTCAATTTGTTTCGTTTTCGTTTCTTTGGTCTTCGCGTCATCCGAGCTGGCATCAATCTTGTCCAATTCGGCTTCCAGCTTCGCTTTTTGTTTCTCGAGCGCGCTGGTATCTGTAGTACTAGACGTCGAGGTAGTATACGATGTAGAACCTGAGACTGCGGATATACTCATAATCATCCCTCCCTTCCTTACCTCCAATATAATCCTTTTGCAGATAAGGAACGTTAAAACCCGCTGAAAGTTTGCTGAAAGTATTGCTCTCTTTCAAGGTTATAAGGATAAACTGTTAGGAATTGGAATTCACCCGTCTGACCAACAGAAAATAAGACAGAATAGAGAGAACACCCGTACAGGCAATCACAATTGCCATCGGAAGGGCTGAGTCTACGCCCCCAAGACCCACAAGCGGTGCTACACAGCTACCAAGCAGCAACGGTAACAGTCCGATTAAAGCCGAAGCACTGCCTGCGGCCTCTCCTTGGTCCTGCATCGCAAGTGAGAAGCTGGTCGCTCCGACAATCCCCACACTGGAGACAACGGCGAACAGACAGATTAGAATAGGGATCAGCCCTCCCCCTACCAGGATCGTAAGCAGCAGCAAGACGCCCCCCGTTGTACAGAGCAGCAACCCGCTAAGCAGTAGCTTCGTCTCACTCACCTTACCAGCTAGTCTGCCGGCGATTTGACCTGTAATAATAATCCCAATCCCGTTCACAGCAAAGATCAAACTGTATACCTGCGGAGTAACTGCAAAAATATTTTGCAAAACAAAAGATGACCCTGAGATATAAGCGAACATAGACGCTGTAACAAAACCTTGGGACAAGGCATAACCCATAAACTTGCGGTTGCCAAGTAACACCTTAAAGGTAAGCAGAGTACCCTTCAACCCACTCTTGGAGCGCCGCTCCTTCGGCAATGTCTCAGGCAAGCGCAGGAGAATCGTCAAGCAGAAGATAATTCCGGCAGCAAATAATACGAGGAATATCCCCTGCCATGTAGTCACTCTTAAGAGCTGGCCTCCAATGACTGGAGCCAAAATCGGACCCAGACCATTAACAATCATCAATAAAGAGAAAAATTTCGTTAGTTCAGAGCCACTGTACAGATCACGCACAGCCGCCCTAGAGACAACTACACCCACTGAACCAGCAAGACCTTGAATAAACCGCAAAACAATTAAAAGTCCAATCGAAGGACTAAAAGCACATAGCACTGAGGAAACGGCATAGATGAACATCCCTATAAGCAGTGGACGGCGACGTCCATATACATCACTCAGTGGTCCAGCTACTAACTGACCTGAGGCCAGTCCCAATAAAAAGAAGGTGAGACTTAGCTGCACCAAAGCAGCCGTCGTACCGAAATCGTCGACAAGTGTAGGCAGCGCCGGCAAATACATATCAATCGATAACGGCCCAATGGTTGTAATGGAGCCCAGAATAACAGCAAGTTGCAATCTCTGCTTCCTTGAGGGTCCATCTGCAGCAAGTTTATTAGCATTTTGCATTCCAATCATGATCCTTACGTCAACCTTTCTAAAGCAACCCGGGGGCCTTTTTTTGTATTCTTCATACTAACGTAAAGGAACTCAAATGATCAATCCTTTTATAAGGCCTCATTCGGGGCTAATAACTTAAAAATAACCGCCAAAAGGCGGTTATCCTAATTGTTTTATGCATTTTGAGATGTACTAAACCCCTGTAGCCAATCTTTGGCGGCTTCGGCTTCCGCCATACTCAAGCGGTGACCTTGGTTGCCCCAATGGGTTGTAACCTCAGCGCCTGCTTTCTGCAGAATCCCCTCTAGCTCCTGAGTTTCCGTAGATGTTATTAGCGGATCATTCGTACCTGCCCCAATAAAGATAGACACACCTTCAAGAGAAGGAAGCTCCACATTGCGTAATGGCACCATCGGATGCAACAGCACTGCCGCGCGGAAAATGTCCTTATAATGAAACAGAAGGCTACCAGCAATGTTTGCACCGTTAGAGTAACCAACCGCTACCAGATTGTTGGCATCAAACCCGTATTTCTCTGCCGCTTCATCCAGAAATCGCTTAATCTCATGGGTACGGAAAACTAAGTCCGCTTCATCGAACACTCCTTCTGCCAGCCGACGGAAGAATCGTGGCATGCCATTCTCCAGCACATTGCCCCGTATACCTAGCACCGATGAATCTGGGGATAACATCTCAGCCAGCGGCAGCAAATCCTGCTCATTACCACCTGTACCATGAAACAACACTAACGTAGGTTTAGTTATATCTTTACCTTTACGGAATACATGAATCATCCCTGCTTCACCTCAATTTCTCTTACTTGAATAGGCGTTAAGTTTTCTTCGATGGCCGCGCGATGCGGCTCAAACCAGGACGGCAGCATCAACTTTTCACCCAACGCATCTGGGGCTTCATCACGGGCAAAACCTGGAGGATCTGTAGCGATCTCGAACAGGATTCCTCCTCTTTCACGGAAATAGATCGCATTAAAATACTGACGGTCTTGAACGGGTGTAGGTCTATGCCCATGACTCTGTACATGGCGCGACCATTCCAGTTGCTCTGCATCATCCTTTGCCCGCCACGCGATGTGATGAACTGTCCCTGCACCTCCCGCTCCGAGCGGAACGGGTGATGTCTTCAAATCAATAATATTACCTAGCTCCCCATTGGTTCTATAGCGAGTATATCCATCTCCGTCAGCAATATGTTCCATACCCAGCGTATGAACAAGTGTCTCGGCTGTTTGCAACGGATTGCTGCTATATAGCACGGCCCCGCCAAAACCTTTGATCGCGTATTTAGTAGGAATCCCACCAAAGGACCACTTACTGAGCGGGCCTTCCTCACGTTCCACCAGTTCAATCCGCAGACCGTCGTAATCAGCAAAAGATAAATAGGGTTCCGAGATCCGACTTCCTTTTGTAACCGAAATTCCGTATTCAGCAAGGCGTTGTTCCCAGAATTGCAGAGCACCGACCGGCACTGCGTAGATCGTTACGCCAACTTGACCACTGCCGATTCTGCCTCTACGCCCTACAGGTGAAGGGAAAAATGTAATAATCGTTCCCGGCGCACCCTGCTCATTCCCAAAGTATAAATGATAGACCTCTGGAGCATCAAAATTAATCGTTTTTTTCACGAGCCGTAGGCCCAGAATCCCGGCGTAGAAATCAACATTGCGCTGAGCGTCTCCGACAAAAGCTGTAATATGATGTATTCCTGCAGTTTGAAGTGTCATTATTATAAACTCCCTTCTTAGTTAAAAAACAATGCATCTAGAGAAATCGAACCTGGTCCCGTAAGCGCCACACCTACCGCAAATACCAAAACCGTGAGCGGAAACTCAATCCCGTTCGAAGTGGACCAGAAACCATTTGGAGCATGAACCTTAACGATTGCCCCCAGCATCGTGGCAGCGATTAACACCGCTGCAACAGGCGTTAACAGTCCTGCCGCGAACATAAATCCGCCCACCAGCTCCATAATCCCTGCTAAAATCGCCATAGTCACACCCGGTTTGATTCCGATGGACTCCATCCAGCCTCCCGTACCCTTCGGACCGTATCCTCCGAACCATCCAAATAGCTTTTGTGCGCCATGTCCTATAAAAGCAAGCCCAATCACCAATCTCATTAATAACAGTCCTACACTTATCATTTTTACCTTCCCCTATTCCTTTGATTTAATTATCTTAATGTTAAGATATTGGGTAAAAAAGAGCGCCCGGCGAACCGGAATAACCTATGGGCTGCTCTCCTCTTCCCTCTTCTATCTACAACTCGGAGGCGTTAAACGTATCGCCGCCCTTAATCGTAGCCGAGTTAAAACCTTTGTAGAACCAGCGCTTTCTCTGCTCTGAGGTACCGTGAGTGAAACTATCCGGCACTGCATAGCCCTGAGCTTGCTTCTGAATCGTATCATCGCCGACGGCGCTTGCAGCTGCCAGAGCTTCCTCTAAGTCGCCTTCCTCCAGCAGATTCATACCCTGAGCATGATTGGCCCAGACACCGGCGAAATAATCAGCCTGCAGCTCAAAACGAACCTGATATTTGTTGTACTCCTTCTCACTCAACGTCTGGCGAAGGGAATCGAGCTGTTTCGAGGTGCCTAGTAATGTCTGTACATGATGTCCAACCTCATGGGCAATGACATAAGCCATGGCGAAGTCGCCCGGCGCGTGGAAGCGTTGCTGCAACTCATCATAAAAGCTCAGATCAATATACAGTTTGGCGTCACCCGGACAGTAGAAGGGACCAACTGCCGAGGTGGCTGTTCCGCAAGCAGAGTCTACACTCCCACTGTATAGCACTAAGGTGGGGTCCGTATAGGTCATTCCCTGCTGCTGAAAAATCTCACCCCAAACCTCCTCTGTGTCGGCAAGAACTACCGATACAAACTCCGCAAGCTCTTGCTCCTCTGCGGTCTGTTCATAAGGGGCCGTTGAACTGGAGCCTGTGGAAGTCAAACTTCCCAGGATATCCCCGGCATTGCCTCCACTGAGTAACGTGATGACCAGGACAAGGATAATTCCTCCGATCCCGCCACCAATCATCTTGCCGCCGCCGCTCATGCCTCTGCGGTCCTCCACGTTCGAACTCCCTCTTCTTCCCTGCCATTTCATGGCCAAGCCCCCAGTCGAAATATCAGGTAATCTTAAGTAAATGGCTACCTGGCTTCGTTAAGTTAAATATCTTATTAGTGATATACCCAAAAAAGCAGGGTTTCACTTATACTTACTGGAGTTGGGAGAATGAGGATGGAGCCGAACTACTTCCAACCTTATAGAAGCGCCTAGTTATTCGTCATGTTCGCAGCGCCTATACACCTTTGCCAAGCTTTTTCATTAATTCGATAGCCTGGACTTTCTCTTCCTTATCTAATCCACCCATCAAATCATGAATTGAGGCTACATGACGAGGGAAAATCTCATCAAACAGTTCACGGCCTGCATCCGTAATCTCCGCATAAGTAACGCGGCGATCCTCGCTACAGGGTACACGTTTCAGCAGTCCCTTTTTCTCCAACTTGTCGATATTATAGGTAATGCTTCCGCTCGTAACGAGAATTTTCTCCCCAATCTGTTGCAGCGGAATCCGCGTTCTATGGTAAAGTACTTCAAGCACCATGAATTCAGCCGAAGCCAAGCCATAACTTTTCATATCCTTCACCGCATGATCCATTAGGCTTTTATAAGCCTTAGATAAGACTACGAACAATTTCAGTGAGGCGGCTTGTTCTTCGTCAGGTGCACTCTCTGTATTACGCAGATTTATTTGTTTATCACTCATCAATTCCACCTCCACTTCAATCAAACTTGTATTCAATCCATTTATTTGTCTTTACGTTAAGTATCTTTAATTTAAGATAACTATACGACTTCCCATCCTCCTTGTCAACCTCATCGCTAAAAAAGTCACTTCCGTCTAGAGACCGGTAAGTTTTTCTTTGACACTTTACAGGGAGTGATAAAAATCACCCCAAGTTTGACCTGACCTATAAAAGGGCGTATTCTTGTCTTTACGAATGACTCTTTAGTAAGCGATTTCAATACCCTAAAGGAGGCGACCTGATGAGTTCGTTCAATCCAACCCCTACCGAAGAAGCTATGGAGGGGCAGGCTGGAGCACGACGCGTGCTGATCGTGACAGCCGTAGACGCGGAGCGTGACGCGGTCCTGCGCGGCCTGCAAGGCAGCGACAGGTTCCATGTTATCGCTGCCGGCGCAGGGCCGGCAGCGGCGGCGGCGGGAACCGCCGCGGCACTCGCAGCCGGTTCTTACGGCTGCGTATTGAGCGTCGGGATCGGCGGCGGATTCCCGGGGCTGGCGCCTTTAGGCTCGCTGGTTGTAGCCAGCGAGATGATTGCCGCCGACCTCGGGGCCGAGACGCCGGAGGGCTTCCGCAGCGCTGCCGAGCTCGGCTTCGGCAGCGTGTCCGTGCCGGCTGACCGCGGCACGGTGCAAGCGGTTTCGGCCGCGCTGGCTGCGGCCGGGTTACCCGTAAGCACGGGCACCGTGCTTACGGTCTCGACGGCGACCGGCACCGCGGAGACGGCCGCCGCCCATCTCGCGCGGCATCCCCATGCCGTCGCGGAAGCGATGGAAGGCCACGGAGTTGCCGTGGCCGCTCAGGCGCTGGGGCTCCCGGTACTGGAGCTCCGCGCCATCTCGAACCCGGTCGGTCCCCGCGACCGGGCCGCTTGGAAGATCGGTGATGCAATGGAAGCATTAACGGCGGCAGCCGCTATATTACTGGAGGTGCTGTAATGACAACTGAGCTTAATATCGCTTTTTCCCCTTGCCCTAACGATACCTTTGTATTTCATGCCTGGGCGCACGGGCTTGTCCCGAATGCACCTAAGCTGAATGTAACCTATGCCGACATTGATATTACCAATACGCTGGCTGCTGACGGAGAAGGACCAGAAGTCCTCAAAATCTCCTACGCTGCTCTGCCTTGGGTTCTGGAGCGGTACAAACTGCTGCCATGCGGCGGTGCTTTAGGACGCGGCTGCGGCCCGCTGCTGCTTACAGCAAGTGGACCCCATGCGGTCAAACGCCCAGAAAAGCTAGCCGGACGCCGGATTGCTGTACCTAGCGAACGCTCTACGGCTTATTTGCTTTTCCGATTATGGGCAGCACAAAATGTAACTGGAGGCATCGGCGAAATAGTCGTAATGCCTTTCGATGAGATTATGCCTGCCGTACGGGATGGCCATATCGATGCAGGGCTGGTAATTCACGAAGCCCGCTTCACTTACGCCTCTTATGGTCTTAATATGCTGACTGATCTAGGCAGCTGGTGGGAAAGCGATACCGGACTGCCCATTCCTCTCGGCGCTATCATTGCCCGCCGTGATTTAGATGCCGATGCTATCACCGGCTGGATTCGCAGCTCTCTTCAGTATGCGTGGGATCATCCAACGGATTCCAGAGACTATGTGCTTAGCCATGCTCAAGAGTTGGCTCCTGAAGTGGCTAAATCCCACATCGATCTCTACGTGAATGACTTCTCGATGAATCTGGGTGATGACGGCTATGCCGCAATCTCTGCCCTGCTTAATCGTGCTGCGGCAGAAGGACTTGTGCCTGCAATCGATCCAGCACTGCTTCGTTAGCATTTACCAGATAGTTTAACAATCCCCGGCCACACCTATAAGGTGTTCTCCGGGGATTTTATTTATTCTACGTAGCCTTCCAGCCAGACATTATTTGGCTTATCGAACCAGTGATTATACAATAGACCTATAAACATGATCTATGAGGGAGGATCACATGATACCTGAAAAAAACAGCAAACAAAACATCGACCGCTTTTTGGGCTTTCAAAATGAATATGACCGCTACCGTCCCGAAGCCCCTGAGATGATTATCAAATTGCTAACAGATTACCTAGGTACCACCCCTTCACTCGTCGCAGATATAGGCTGCGGTACGGGTTTGTCTACTTTTCTCTGGAACGATGTCGCAGAACGCGTAATCGGTATCGAACCCAATCCAGATATGTTGGGAAAAGCAATCGATAAACTTAGCAGATTAGAAGCACCCCAATCAATTACTTTTGTGCAAGGCTACTCTAATCAGCTTCCGCTTGCATCAGATAGTGTAGACATAGTTACCTGCTCGCAATCATTCCACTGGATGGATCCTGAAAGTACACTGCAAGAAATCTCCCGGGTCTTAAAAAAAGGCGGAGTCTTTGCCGCCTACGATTGCGATTGGCCTTTATCTCTTCAGCAAAATGTAGAAGAACGATACAACCAGCTGATCTCCAAAACAGAAGAATTGCTGGCTTCGCTTTTACCTAATGAGGAGAGAGCACATAAATGGGACAAAGAAGGTCATTTGTCACGGATCAAAGCTAGTGGGGCCTTCTCTTTTGCCAGAGAAATCGTATTCCACAACCTAGAGTCCTGCGATGCCCAGCGATATATTGGTTTAACCCTAAGTCAAGGGGGAGTGCAAACCGTAATGAAACTAGACGCTACCTTGCTTGAGCAAGACATCGCCGATTACACCGCCGCAGTTGAACAGCATTTTAAAGGCAGAACATTAGAGGTTCTGATCAGCTACCGAATGAGAATCGGCATCAAATAATCTTCGATCACAACCAAAAAAACGCCCCGCCCCCTCATATGAGGAGTTCGGAGCGTTTTCTTCTTTTTATTTAACTTCTTCCATGAATACCCTTAGGTTCTCTACGATTTCTTTGGATTTTGAATGATGTAAGTAATGTCCGCCTTCAAATGTCATTACTTTTCCATGCACAGAATCCTTGACTTGCCCTTCATGTAGAGGAATCCAGTCTTTCACGGTAGTATTATTCGCTTGTATAAAGAAGATAATGGGTAGATTCTTGTCAAATGTTAAGCCTCTGGAGGCAACAAAGTTAGGATAAATATGTTCCATTTCATTTAAGGTAGTGGAATTGTTCATATTTTTAAGCGAAATTAATTTCATTTGTTTTTTGGTTTCATCATCAAATGGCAGTCCATCATAAGGGTCACCGCTTAATTGCAAGCCCAATCTTATAATCCCTGAATCTTTAAGCAGCTTTAATTTTTTAATTGGGAATTTAACATCCATACCGCCTTGCTCCGGAACACTACTATCAATACCCACAAAAGCACTCACTTCGTTTGGATATTTCTTCGCATATTCCAATCCGTAAATACCTCCAATCGAGTGGCCCATTAGAATGTATTGGTCAATGTTAAGATTCTGAACGGCTTCATGAATTTCACTAACGATATTCTCTGTAGTTCGTTCTTTTTTCGTTTCATCACTGAGTCCATACCCAAACGGTTCAACCGCCACCACTTTGTAGAATGGTGATAACTCATCAATCAACGGCTTGAAATCAAGCGCTGGCGCTCCTGTTCCAAAGCCTGGTATGAGCACGATCGTCTGTTTACCTTCTCCTTGAATCAAAACATTCATATTTTTCCCGTCAACAGGGACTAACTGACCATAGTGCTGTATTTTTTTCTGATCTGTTTTGTTGCTGATCACATTAACTGTATAGACAACAGCTAGAAAAAGTACGACCACGATCACTATTGCTCCTAATATTTTGAGCAACAGGTTACGCAGTTTATGTTTTTTCTGTCCATTCCCCGTTTTTTTGTCCTCTTGTTGTGTCACCCTCATCTTCTCCTGTCTTTAATCTGTTTATTAAGTTCCCTTAACGTTTCGCTAATGAGATCATAACTAACAAAGATGTACCCCTCATGACGACAATATGAACTGAAAATGAACAGGTAAAAAAAATGCTACAGCAGCACAAGACAAGAAAACTTGCCTGTACTGCTGTAGCATGAAAAATCCGGGATGCATTCAAGCCCTCGCAAGGCACCGCCTGGAAGCTAATTACTCTGTCGGCGCTATAATTGGGAGGGTGACAACGATGGTCGTTCCTTGGCCGGGTTCGCTTTCCACGCGGATATCCCCTTTATGAAGCGTTACGATCTGTTTAACAATGGCAAGTCCCATCCCGCTGCCACCATATTTACGGCTGTGGGACCGATCAGCCTTAAAGAACCGTTCAAATATACGTTGCTGATCCTCAAGTGAAATCCCGATGCCAGTGTCTGTTACCCGAACGGTCACGTTGTTGATATCTTGTTTGAGGCTGACGTTAATTACACTGTTATCCTTAGAAAACTTGATGCTGTTGCCAAGGAGATTGGTCCATACCTGACTTAACAGGTCGTAGTCAGCCAGTAGGATAATAGGCTTCAGATCAAGGTCAAAGCTGATATTACGAGCCGACCATTGCGGCTGAATCGCTACGATTACTCTTCTTATCTGTTCGTCCAGGTTAAATGTAATTAGCCGTAGCTGCTGTGACTGCGATTCTAATAAACTCAGCTTCAGCAGGCTGTCGCTCATTTTAGACATCCGCTCTGCTTCTGCGATAATAATATCAAGATAACGATTTCTCTCTTGTTCTGCAAGATCTACTCGCTTGAGCGCAATCGCATAACCAGATATTGAGGTGAGCGGAGACTGGACCTCATGCGACACATTAGATACAAACTCCTTACGCATCTGCTCAAGCTGCTGCAGATCGTGCATCATTTCTTCAAAGCTGCGAGCCAAGGTACCTAGCTCACCGGTTTGCTTAATATTCAGCTCGACGTTGAAATCACCAGCTGCTATTCGTCTAGTCGCTTTGGTTAGCTTCTTGATCGGTCTGACTAAGAACATCGCAGCTACCAGAATCAAGAGGCTTCCAGCTATCAATGAATAGAGCAAGAAATTTAATATCAAATTCCTTCTGGCAGTGACGGAAGGGGGATTAAGCGTCTCCACAAACATCGCTTTGGTGCCGTCTTCCGTTCTCAACTGCAAGCCTAGGAGAAGCGCAGAAGTATTCCTGTTATGAGGTTGATAAACTTCTCCTGCGAGAACTTTTTTTATTTCTTCCATAGTTACAGGGACCGGCTTGTGCCCATTAAGTCCGTAAGATTGGAATTTACCCGCTTCATCGAATATTCGGATATAGTAGGAATCAAGCTGCTTCATCCCACTTACGAAAGAGTTGGCTTCACGTAATGGAAAGGTTTCGTAAATTTTGACTATATCCTGTCCAAAATGCAATAAGGGAATTCGCATGTTCTCTTTCAGTTTGTCTTCAAATACCCAAGTTGCCACAAACAAAGCAATGATTGTGCCCCCGATTACGGAGGCTAGGAAGGTCAGAACAACGCGTGTATATATAGATCTGATCATTCATGCACCTCAAGCCTGTAGCCAAGTCCACGCACCGTCTCAATACGAAAATCAGGAGTAGTCGCAAACCGTTCACGCAGGCGTTTGATATGCACGTCAATCGTCCGATCATCTCCAGCATAATCAATTCCCCAAATTTGATCGATCAACTGCTCGCGCGTATATACTTGTCCAGGGGTTCCAGCAAGCTTGTACAGCAACTCGAACTCCTTAAGGGGTAAGGGAAATGACTCCGTACCTTTCATCACCTTATAGGTCTGCCGATCAAGGATGACATTGCCAATTTGGATCATCTGCGTGGAGCCAATCCGATATCGTTTCAGCAATGACCTAACACGAACCGTCAGCTCTAACGGATCGAACGGTTTAGTTAAATAATCGTCCGTGCCTAATTCGAAGCCCTTCACTTTCTCCCAGGTTTCGCCTCTGGCAGTCAATATAAGTAATGGAAGATCAGGATTAGCTCTGCGGAGCTCCTTACAAAGCATCCAACCATCCATATTTGGCATCATAATATCCAGCACGACAAGATCGACATGTGTTCCAGCATATACGGCGAGCGCTTCCTTGCCATCCACAGCTTCAACTGTTTCGAATCCGTCGTTGCGGAGAAATAAACAGACAAGTTCGCGAATGTTCGCATCGTCGTCAGCAACCAGTATAGTAGGCATTCGTTTCCTCTTTTCCTGTTGTCCATTCTTACTATTATACTATATTATACTTTCGGCTAAACTGTCTGTTGTCTTGAGACTACACGATGATCAAACCGAAAAAGAGCGTCTAACACGGTTACCCGTATGTAGACGCTCTTAATGTCGTTTCGCTTTAGCTTTAGCTTTAGCTTTAGTCAGCTTACTTCTTATTCATCTTAAACATTAGGAACAGCTCATTATAATGAGCAAGCATCCGTTTGCCAAGGTTATCGTATACTTCAAGCCGGTCCGTAATTTCGGCTGGTGGATAGAAACGGGTATCCTCAGAAGTTTCCTCAGGAAGCAGCTCCAGTGCAGGAATGTTAGGCGTGGAATAACCTACATATTCTGCATTCTTAGCAGCAACGTCTGGGCGGAGCATGAAGTTGATGAACTGATGCGCTCCATCCACATTTTTCGCTGTCCGAGGAATAACCATGTTATCAAACCATTTGTTCGAGCCTTCTTCCGGCACTACATAATCCAGCTTATCATTCTCGTCCATGATCTCGGAAGCATCGCCGGACCAGACAATCCCAACCGAAGCTTCTTCATTTGCCAGCAGCATCTTGATCTCATCACCGACAATCGCCTTCACGTTAGGAGACAACTTGTTGAGCTTAGTCAGTGCTTCCTGCAGATGTGCCTCATCCTTGTCATTAACGGAATAATGCAGGCTGTTCAAGGCCATGCCCATCACTTCACGGGCTCCGTCTACCAGGAAGATGTTATTATGCAGTCTGCTGTCCCAGAGAGAATCCCAGCTGGTGAAGTCCATGCCCTTGGTCATTTCCGGATTGAAAATAATCCCGACGGTCCCCCAGAAATAAGGTACAGAATATTTGTTACCCGGATCAAACGAGAGGTCCATAAAGCGTGAATCAATATTCTTTAGATTCGAAATCTTGCTATGATCCAGCGGGATGAGCAGATCTTCTTCTTTCATCTTAGCAATGGCATAATCCGAAGGGATTACAACATCAAAGGTAGTTCCGCCCTGCTCAACCTTGGTCAACATAGCTTCATTGGAATCGAAGGTTTGATAAATGACTGTTAAGCCGGTCTCTTTTTCAAATTCCTTCAATAGATCCGGATCGACATAGTCGCCCCAGTTATAGATAGTCAGTGTGTTTCCACCCGAATATCCCTCTCTCGAATTCATCCAAGATCCCAAGTACATGAGCGCAAATGCCGTGATAAGGATCGCCAGAAAAGCATTTATCAGCTGTTTCATCTAGGCACCCCCGCTTCTGCAACAGGCTCCGCCACAGCTTCTGCTGTGTTATGGCGATTTTTCTTAAGGGTCAGGAAGTAATAACCAACCACAAGCAGAATGGTGAACAGGAAGATCATTGTCGACAGCGCATTAATCGATAGCGACACCCCTTGCCGGGCTCTAGAGTATATCTCAACCGATAACGTCGAATAACCGTTGCCTGTTACGAAGAACGTAACCGCAAAGTCATCCAGTGAATACGTAAGCGCCATAAAAAATCCGCTGAATATC
Organism: Paenibacillus sp. FSL P2-0121; assembly: GCF_037975345.1. Lineage (NCBI taxonomy): Bacteria > Bacillati > Bacillota > Bacilli > Caryophanales > Paenibacillaceae > Paenibacillus > Paenibacillus sp. FSL P2-0121. The sequence continues at coordinate 6,695,725 of NZ_CP150245.1, forward strand.
CCTGGTTTAATAATCGGCAAAATTACTTTAGTCAGCACATCCTTACGGCTTGCCCCAAGATCACGGGCTGCATCCGTTAATGTAGGGCTCATTTCCTGTAGATGCGGCAAAATCATCAATACGGCAATCGGTACGCTGAATGCAACGTGTGAGAGCAGAACAGACGCGAAACCCAGCTTGATGCCAGCAATGGTGAACAGGATAAGGAACGAAGCACCAATAATGACATCTGGACTGACGATCAGCACGTTATTCAGAGACAGCAAGGTGTTCTTGGCGCGGCGATTCTGCACACTTTTAATGGCCAGCGCACCAATAATAGCGATAAGGGTTGCAATAGCCGAGGATAGCAGCGCGATCACAAGCGTATTGATTACGATGATGATCAGGCGCTTATCTTGGACCACCTCACGGTAGTAATCCAGCGTGAAGCCCTCGAACTTATGCATCGTCCCCCCACTGTTGAACGAATAGTACATTAAATAGAAGATAGGTGCATACAGAACAATGAACACCAGAACTAGGTAGAGGTTAGAGAATCCATTTTTATTTCTCATTCCGCGCCCCTTTCCGCGATCCGCCTGTGATAATCATAAACAGCGCCATAATGGCAATCAGAAACACTGCAACTGTAGAACCCATGCCCCAGTCCTGAGTGACCAGGAAATGCTGCTCGATTGCGGTGCCCAGCGTAATGACCCTGTTGCCTGCAATCAGACGGGTGATCATAAACAGGGACAGCGCAGGTATGAATACTGCCATACAGCCTGAGCGTACTCCCGAAATGGTCAGCGGAAAAATAACACGTCTAAACGTGGTCCAGCCCGAAGCCCCTAAATCACGTGCCGCATCCAGCAAGGATAAATTCAAATCCTCCAAAGCGCTGTATATCGGCAGGATCATAAACGGAATAAAAATATAGACAGATACAAATACAAAACTGAAGCCCGTAAACAGAATTTGCTGTTCTCCGATTCCAAGCAGATCAAAGAAATTATTGATCGGACCAAATGTACCGAATATCCCTATAAAAGCGTAGGTTTTTAGCAGCAAATTAATCCATGTCGGCAAAATAATCAGCAATAACCACAGCTGCTTATGTTTGGTTCTCGTCAGCAGATAAGCCGCCGGATAGGCAACCAGCAATGAGAATGCTGTAATCAGAAACGCGTACCAGAACGAGGTCAGCGTCATTTTTAAATATACAGGGGTGAAGAAACTGACGTAATTATCCAGAGTAATATGGCCATCCAAATCAAATAACGAATAATAGATGACAAGCACTACCGGTGCAATTACAAACAATGCGATCCAGAGGTAATAAGGGATGAGATAGTACGATTTGCCCTTATTCTTCATGACTCTCCACCTCGCCATAAGCTTCCAGACGTCTGTCGAATTCTTCCTCCGTTTCACCGAAACGCATAACATGAATCGCTTCCGGATCAAAATAAAGGCCAATTTCACTGCCTACAGTCGCCTTACGTGTAGAATGTACAAGCCATTCATGCCCGGATTCATCATAACAGCTGATTTCATAATGCACGCCCCGGAACAGCTGGGAATCAACCCGCACACGTAGTTTACCCTGTTCCAGCGTAGAAATTTCCAAATCCTCAGGACGAATAACAATCTCTACGGATTCATTCGGTTTCAGCCCGGCATCGAAACATTCGAAGCGGCGGCCGTTAAACTCCACCAGATAATCCTCGATCATAACTCCCGGCACAATGTTCGATTCGCCAATAAAATCCGCCACAAAACGGTTAATCGGCTCATCATAAATATCGTTAGGGGTGCCGCTTTGCTCGATTTTTCCTTTATTCATGACAAAAATCCAGTCGGACATCGCGAGTGCCTCTTCCTGGTCATGAGTTACAAAAATGAAGGTAATGCCTAACCGCTGCTGCATTTCCCGCAGTATGTACTGCATCTCCGTGCGCAGCTTGAGATCTAGCGCCGATAGAGGCTCGTCCAGCAATAGAACCTGTGGCTCATTCACAATCGCCCGGGCAATAGCAACCCGCTGGCGCTGACCGCCGGACATTTCGTTAATCGCACGCTGCTCATAACCCACAAGGTTAACGAAGCTTAGCGCTTCCTGTACCTTCTTTGTGATAACGTCCTTCTTAAGCTTCTTAATACGCAGTCCGAAAGCCACATTCTCGAATACGTTCAGGTGTGGAAACAATGCGTAATCCTGAAATACCGTATTGACCTGCCGCTCATTGGCGGGAATGTGGTTAATTACTTTTCCATTTAAATAGATAGAACCGCTCGTTGGCTCAGCGAACCCGGCGATCAATCGAAGAATAGTCGTTTTACCACAGCCAGATGGACCAAGTAGTGTATAGAATTTGCCGCGCTCTATCTCAAAGCTGACTCCTTTTAACACCGGATCTTCGTCGTCATATTGCTTAGTAACTTCTTCAAATGAAATGATGGTACCTTCCTGAATAGCTATAGCTAACAACCTCCCTTACCTTAGTAATACAATACTATTTTACCCGCATCTTGCGGAGAACAATCGAAATGAGTATGCTCAGCGCTAATAAGCGACAATTTCCCCTCTTCTTCGACGCCCCAATAGATATAGCATATTAGATTGTACCATTATATGCGATAGCTTACATTGTTAAATGCTAAGCATAAACTTAACAAGTTTGTAAAAAGTCCAGTCTTCCCTGCCCTTTTTGAGGTGCTATAATGAAAACGAACTGAAAAGCCAGTGTGGTTTTCTTATTTTTGCGAAAGAAGATGAATGATAATGAACGAGGGGTTACTAGACCGCCTTGAAAAATATGGATTCTCGCTTTACATGATACGAATTACGCTTGCCGCATCACTATCCTGGGTAGCCGTACACAGTTTATATGGTGACCAATATTTATACTTTGCACCGCTTGCAGCCATTCTAATTACTCAAGCCAGTGTGAAGGCTTCACTTGAAAAAGGAATCTACCGCCTGATCGGCATTATTATCGGCGGAATTGTCAGCCTGATTGTAGGCCAATTCTTCGATGTAGGTGCATTTTCCATTCTGCTAATTCTGCTCATCGGGATTGGAATTGCCACAGCCTGTCGGATGAATATCCAAGCGGTTTCGCAGGTGGGGGTAACCTCGGTTCTGGCCCTTACCTTTTATCACAATGATTACGTGCTGTGGAGAGTCGCCGAAACCTTTATTGGTGTGCTCATTGCCTTGATCATCAATATGATTATCGTTCCACCGAACAGGTTCGTCAAGGTAAAAGCATTGGCACTCGATGGAAGCCTTCTACTTTCGGATGCTTTAAAAGGTCTCGTAGGCATAAGAAGAGATTCATCAAAGGATAATAATATGCTGGAGCAAGCAGGTAAACTGCTGTCTGCCAGCAATCAGCAACAGAAGGAAATGTTCTATACCATTGCTCACTATCAGTGTCGTGGTGATCTAAAGGGGCTTATACAAGCCACAGCACATCTAAAGACCATTCATTCCTATGTTAAAGAAATTGCCGACGATATTTGCTTGCTGCCAGCACATCATGCCAATTCTGACTGGATGCTGGAAGTGCTGGAGGCAACAGCCGATTGTATAGCTGTTTATGGTACCAAGACCTTATCCAAGGCTGAATGCCAACGTTCACTTACAGATTGTCTGCATCGTGCCCGCGACTTGCAGGCGGCCAGCTTCTCTGAACTGCAAGGACGGTGCTCACTGTCATCTGTTCGTGATCTAGGAGCGCTCTTCAGTCACTTAAACCGGGTACTCGAAGAAGTGGAACGTGCTAGTTCTGCTACTTACGTAGTTGCAGCTCGGCCTTCAACAGCTGAAATCACACGCGCTATACGCTTAATTAAAAAAGGACACTCCCAGAAGCTCTAAGCTTGGGAGTGTCCTTTTTTTATGTTCAATCCCTATTAGACATAATGCCCTTTAGCACGATTGGTTACTACAACCATCCAACAAATTTAACTGACTGATTGTTTGGCAGCACGCCCTATCTTCACATTTACCAGTACAATACTGCTGACAATCAGCAATAATCCGATCACAAGGTTTATGGTAATCTGCTCTTTCAAAAAAACTACGCTGGTTGCTATCGAGATCAGGGGAATCAAGAAGGTGAATGAACCTACTTTTCCTGCTTCTCCTTCGTTAATCAGCTTGAAATAAATTAGCCAGCCCAGAGCAATAACAAAGATTGCGATAAACAAGGTATCCACAATAAAGGTTCCACTCCAGGTGATATCCGACCATTTCTCCGTAGCTGATCCCGAAAGTAGCAGAATGATGCCACCGATCGTGATTTGCATAGCCGTCATCCACAGCATATCCACACGTACAGCATTCCGTTTCATATATATTGTCCCTAATGCCCAGCTTAGGGCACTGGCTAGAGCCAACACAATTCCCCATATGGAGATACTCCCATTAATTCCGCCGATACTAAGAGAGGCTACCCCGAGAAAACCAAGCAGCAAACCAGCCATTTTAAGCCCGTACATGCTCTCACCTAACCACAGCCAAGAAAAAACACCTAGCAATACAGGCTGCAAAAATACAATCGATGAGAACAATCCCGCCGGAACATACTGCAAGCCAATCGTCTGAAATCCATAATAGAACACAATACTAAGTACCGCCGAGATCAGATAGATCGGCCAGAGCTGCTTGAAGCGAAGCTCCTTCACCTTGGGCAATGCAATTAGAATCAGAATAATACCGCCTACGACGGTTCGAATACCTGCAAATAATAGAGGTGGAGCATAGTCTAAGGCGATTTTGGATATAGGCCAATTAATGCCCCATACAATCACCAAAAAAATAAGAAGGATCATACTTTTCTTCTGCTGATTCATTTGTTCACTTCCTTGGTGTAGATTCATCACAAATGATACAATAAACAAGAGCATAAATGAAATGAATAATAATCATAAGGGGCATATCATATTTGTTATGAACAATACTCAAATTCGTTTATTCGTCAAAATCGCCGAAAGCGGCAGCTTTACTAAAGCTGGTGTAGAACTGAATATGACACAGCCTGCGGTCAGCCGGGCGATCTCGTCCCTCGAAGCCGAATTAGACGTAAAGCTCTTGCTTCGAGACCGGCGTAATGGCCTGATGCTTACGGATATCGGCAAACGTATTCTTGTTATTTTCCGTGAAATTCTAATGGGCTTTGATAAGGTCAATCAGGAGATTTACGCGGAGAGAGGTCTTGAAAAAGGAAGTATCCGCATTGGAGCTTTCCCTGTGGCATCGGCTCATTTTCTACCGAAGATTATTAGCTCTATTACTAAAAGATATCCAAATATTACGATTAGCTTACAGGAGGGTTCTATCGCTGAAGTCAGAGAATGGCTGGATTCAAAAGAAATTGATGTTGGCTTATTGCTCGCTCCCAGTGCAGAATTCGAAACCATTCCATTATATAGAGAGAAATTGTTTGCCGTTTTTAGAGATGACCATCCCCTGCAAAAGCGATCCATTGTATGTGTGCAGGAATTAGCGAACGAGCCCATGTTGATTTGCAAAGCAGGATATGAACCGCCTGTTGTAGAGCTATTCCGCAGAAGTAATAGCCATCTGAATGTAAAATATGTGGTTAATAACTTTGCAACAGCTCTTAATATGGTTCAGGAGGGACTGGCGATCGGCGTGATGTCTGAACTGTCCTTGTTATCTCTGCCTCCAAATGTGGTTACCCGTGAGCTGCAGCCGGATGCTTATAGAGATATCCAAATTGCGGTCAGCTCGCTTGCCGACACTTCAATTGCTGTAAAGCTCTTCATTGAGACAGCGCTGGATCTTTTCACTCAAAAATAAATGGATTAATTAATAGATGATAAGGAGTGCTGAGGATGAACTTTAAAAGACTAGGAAATAGCGGATTACAGGTATCCGCATTAGGACTGGGAACGAACGCTTTCGGCAAACGTGCGGATCAAGAGACCTCCATTCAGATTGTACATGCTGCGCTTGATCAGGGAATTAATTTCATAGACACTGCTAATATTTACGCTGGCTCGGAATCCGAGCGAATCATCGGTCTGGCCTTGGAAGGTAGGAGACATGAGGCTGTTCTCGCAACTAAAGCAGGTTTAGTCAAAAATGAGGGTCCTAACGGTAGCGGCTCCTCCCGTCGCCATTTGCTGCAGGAGCTTGAAGATAGCCTTCGCCGTCTTAAGACGGACTATATCGATCTATACCAGATTCATACCTTTGATCCCTATACGCCGCTTGAAGAAACCTTACGAACCTTGGACGATATGGTATCCTCGGGGAAAGTCCGTTATATCGGGGCCTCCAACTATACAGCATGGCAATTAATGAAGGCGATTGGGATTAGTGAAACACGCAACTTCACCAAGTACATTTCAATTCAGTGCAGCTACTCCTTAGCAGACCGGACACCGGAGAATGAGCTTCTTTCGCTCTGCCTGGATCAAGGTGTAGGGATCATTCCATACTTTCCGCTAGCTGGCGGGATTCTCACTGGCAAATATAATACAAGCGACTCAGCCCCATCGGGGTCCAGAGCAGATACCGATCCTAATTTCAAAAGATTCCTTGATGCTGACCGGATCAAGCTCGGAAGCCAAGTGAGCCAAATTGCTGAGGAAATGGAAACCTCATCTACCTCGCTCTCCTTAGCTTGGCTTATGAATCGGCCTGCCGTCTCGACGGTTATTGTCGGGGCTACACGTGTGGAACAGCTGGAACAAAATTTGCTTAGTACCTCGCTTGTACTTAATGAAGAAACTTCGGCCAAGCTGGATGAAGCCAGTGATTCCTTCCGTTATGGCGAACCGTTCGCTTTTTACCGGCTCCCATAGAGTAGTATGCTTTAACTTCTTACAAGGATGGAGGAAAGATTAATGACAACCTATACAGCTGACAGCATTCAAGGAATGCTTGAAGAGCATAAGGATTTTTTTAATAGCGGCGTAACTAAGGAGGTTTCTTTTCGTCTCCAGCAGCTGCGAAAACTTAAAAATATTATTAAACAATACGAAGGACGTATCATCACCGCACTACAACAGGATTTAGGAAAAGGTGAGTTCGAAGCCTATGCCACAGAAATCGGCTTTACGCTGGACAGTATCGGCTACATGATGAAACATCTTAAGCGTTGGGCGAAGCCTAAAAAGGTTCGATCCCCGCTGCACTTATTTCCTGCAAAAAGTTATATTTTAAGTGAGCCTTACGGCACAACGCTCATTATTGGCCCGTTTAATTATCCATTTCAGTTGCTGATTGAGCCCCTGATCGGCGCCATTGCCGCTGGTAACTGCGCTGTCCTCAAGCCATCTGAGAGCACACCTGCCATCTCGTCCGTGGTTGAACAGCTTATTCAGGAGACCTTCGAGCCGCAGTATATCCGCGTAATTCAAGGGGAAAAAGAGACCACTAATTTACTGATCCACGCGAAGTTTGATTATATATTTTTTACAGGCAGTGTGCCTGTCGGCAAAATCGTTATGGAAGCGGCAGCGAAAAATTTAGTGCCTGTAACCTTGGAGCTTGGCGGGAAAAGCCCGGTTATTGTTGATAAGACCGCTAATCTTGATGTTGCAGCGAAACGGATTGTCTGGGGCAAGCTGCTGAACGCGGGCCAAACCTGTATCGCACCGGATTATCTATGGGTCCACAAGGATATTGCCAAAGAATTGATCACCAAACTCAAACATCACGTCACTGAGTTCTACGGTCAGGATGCACAGCCTAATACAGATTATGGCCGGATCGTGAATGATCGCCAGCTGCAAAGACTTGCTGACCTAATTGCGCGAGATCAGAGCAAGGTGATTATGGGCGGCACCATCGTGCCAGAAGAACGTTATATTGAGCCTACTTTAATCTATCCTGCCACTTGGACGGATGCTGCTATGGAAGATGAGATCTTCGGTCCGATCCTCCCAATATTGGAATATCATCAATTGGATGAGGCCATTCAGAGTATTAATGAACATCCAAAGCCACTGGCACTATACCTATTTACGGAGGATAAGAGTGTAGAACAAGAGGTGCTGTCCCGGGTCTCATTCGGGGGAGGGTGTATCAATGATACGATCTCACATGTGGCGAGCACTTATCTTCCGTTTGGTGGAGTAGGAAACTCTGGAATCGGGGGTTATCACGGGAAGTATAGCTTTGAGGTCTTCTCCCATCATAAAAGCATCGTCAAGCGAGGCACACGGATCGACCTCGGAATCGTGTATCCTCCTTATGGCAATAAAGTGAAGCTGGTTCGAAAAGTAATGAAATAAACAAAGCAGCAAACCTCCCATGATCGGGAGGTTTGCTGCTTATCAGGGTAACTACGCAAACAGCTCTAACAATTTCTCAACACTTATCTCTGCTGTGGAAGCCAGACATAGATCCGCGGTCCCGGTTACGAGCGCCACTCCAGCTCCCACTGACCTCATACCAGCAGCATTAATTGCGGCTATTCCTTCCTCGGTATCCTCAATCGCCACACAGCAGTCTGGGGATATGCCCAGCATCTCCGCAACCTGCAAGTGAATCTCTGGATCTGGCTTGCTTCTACGCAAGTTGCCAGGGTCAGCCACCGCCTGAAACCAATGCCCGATCTGCAAGCGTTCGAGAATCAGCAGCGCATTCTCATTCACTGAAGCCAGTCCGATAGCAATCCCTCTTTGCTGCAAATCGGACAACACGCGGTGGATACCCGGATACAGCTCAGCAGGCGTCATTTGCTGAACCAGCTGTCTATACTTCTCGTTCTTTTTGTTGCAGAGCATTCCCTTTACCGGTTGCGGCAAATTCAGTCCACTACTCTCCAGAATGACTTCTAAAGATTCCATTCGACTTAGGCCCTTAAGACTCTTATGCTTCTCTCGATCAAAAGAAAGCGCAAGTTCATCCGCCAGATCCTTCCAAGCCTCATAATGATACTCTCCAGTGTCAGTAATTATCCCGTCCAGCTCGAAAATAACAGCTTCAAGCTGCTTCACATTCGAAAGCCTCAGCGGCTTCTGTGCAGACAACTGTATAAGGTTTCCCTTATGCATAATCTCAAGCTCTTCGCCCTCCAGCAGCGTATAGATCACTTCTGTATCACTCACAAAAATATCCAATAGCTGTCCAGAGCATGTTATTTTAAACCGATAGCTCTCCCACTGCGCTGGCACACTAGGATTAAATGATAACATCCCGCCGCATAAGCGCATGCCACCAAAACCATTCACAATCGACAGCCAGGAGCCTGCCATAGCAGCAGTGTGCAGTCCATCCTTTACGTTGCGGTTGATATCATCCAAGTCCATCCGTACCGTGCGGTCAAAATAGGAATAGGCTCCCGTCAAATCACCAATCTCAGCAGAGATTATACTGTGAATACACGGTGACAATGAAGAATCATGCGTCGTCAGCGGCTCATAATAATTATAATTCCGGATCTTATCCGCCAAGCTGAATTGGTCACCCAGTAGAAACATCGCCATTACCAAGTCCGCCTGTTTCAACACCTGATGACGGTAAATTACCAGCGGATGGTAGTTGAGCAGCAGCGGATATTTGTCAGCTGGTGTATGCTCGAAATCCCATTTTTTCTTGGAGAGAAACGTGTCGTCTTGAGCATAAATGCCAAGTCCCTCATCAAAGGGGATAAACATTTTGTCCGCCGCTTCCAGCCACACTAATATCTCATGCTCAGTCAGACCGATTTTTTGCTTCAGGCGTTCAAAATGCTCAGGATACTGCTTAGACAATATCCCTGCCATCTCGTGTGCATAATAAAGCTGATCCTGTACCATAAAGTTGGTGTATGCATTATTGTTGACGATAGCTGTATATTCATCAGGACCGGTTACTGCATCAATACAAAAGACACCGCCCCTAGCCGGATTAAAGTACCCCAAGTCCAACCAAAAGCGGGAAGTTTCGAATAAAATTTCCGCTCCCTTCGTAACCAAAAAATCATAATCTCCGGTAGCCAGTACATACTGCTTGATGGCATACGCAATATCCGCATTAATATGCATTTGCGCCGTGCCTGCCGGGAAATACGCAGAGTTCTCTGCCCCGTCTATAGTCCGCCAAGGGAACAAGGCTCCCTTCTGCGACATTACCGCTGCACGCTCCCTTGCTTTGTCTAACGTGGCATAACGAAATTCGAGCAGCTTTCGGCTAATCTCCGGCTGTGTGAACGTAAAGAAGGGCAGCATATACATCTCGGTATCCCAGAAATAGTGCCCTTCGTATCCTTCACCCGTTAATCCCTTGGCTCCAATATTCGTAACCCCATCACGGCCTACGGATTGAAGCAGTTGAAAAGCATTAAAGCGAATGCCCTGCTGAAGCGCAAGATCACCATGAATCTCCACATCCGTATGTGCCCAGTATCGATCCAGATAAGCCTGCTGTTCCTGGGCAAGCGCTTCAAACCCGCTATGGTCTGCTAAGTGTAATATTTCAGTACTTCTACTAAGTAGTTCGTCTTCTGGATAATCTTTAGAGGTATGGTAAGAGATATATTTGGTTAGTGAGACGCTTTCCCCACGCTCCACCGGGACGACAAACTGCATGGATAATTTCTGCCCCTCATGCTGCACGGTCCTTTTATCCTCAGATCTTGAATCGAGCTTATGACTTACCCCTGTTAATAAGGCAAACTGGGTATGCCGCGTCCTCTGCTTCATCCATAAGAAGGACTGTCCCGGTTCATGACCGGTATCCTCCAGGAGCAGACTGGGCTCCTTGCCTCCCGAGCCCAATCTGGGATCATCCGTTACCTTAGGTTTTTGGATCTTGCCGTCGATGGATGAAGTGAAGGTAAGCACTCCGCTGAAATTCAGCGCTTTAACCTCATAATCTATCGCCGCCAGATGTTTGTGCTGCAAAGTCACCATCCGCCGGATATGAAGCTGTACCCGGTGACCAGCTGGAGATTCCCAATCTACCTGCCGATGCAGAACCCCGCTTCGCATATCCAGCTTTCGTTCATAATGATGCACTTGCCCACTGTTTAACTGAAAGGTCTGCCCTTCAATATTCAGTTCAATAATCTTGGCATCTGTTACGTTCAGCATCGCTTGATTGCGGGATGGATATCCGTACGCTCCTTCTGGATATACAATGGGCTCCGAATCAAAAAAACCATTCAAATAATTGCCTGTTACAGACGAGCCTGAGCTGCCGTGGTAACCTTCTTCGAAATTACCGCGCATACCAATATATCCATTGCCAAGAGCAAAAATACTCTCGCTTCTTTGATTGTTCTCTTCACTATAAGCTTCCTCATCAAGACTCCACTCCCGGTAAGGATATACCGCCGCCGGATGTACGTATGGTTTCATCTTCATCTCTCTAAGCTCCCCCTGATCACAGTTTCATTCGGGTTCTAAATCATTAACCTTTCACCGACCCACCCATAAGCCCTCTGACGAAATACTTTTGCAGCAGGAAAAAAATAGCGAGCGGCATCAGCATAGAGATAAATGCAGCCGAAGTAAGTAAATGCCAATCGTTGCCTCGTGAGCCAACTAAATCGGCAATTTTCATCGACATAACTTGCACAGACGGTTGATTGCCGATAAAAATCAATGAGACTAAATAGTCATTCCACACCCACAGGAATTGGAAGATTCCGATAGAAGCCAGTGCTGGCACTGATAGAGGCAGAATTAGCCTACTGAATATAGTGAAATGACTTGCCCCATCCATGAAAGCCGATTCGAACAAATCCTTCGGCAATTGACTGATAAAGTTGTACATAAAGTACGTAACCAGCGGTAATCCAAAAGCCGTATGCGCCAGCCAAATTCCCAGATAACTTCCGTTTAGCCCAAGTGCGGTATAATCCTTAAGCACTGGAATAAGCGCAACCTGTATCGGAATGACGAGCATTGCAATAATGATCACAAAAAGGATTCTGCGCCCAGGAAACCGCAGCCAGGCAAAAGCATATGCAGCAAAAGAAGCGATCAGCACCGGAATAACTGTTGCTGGAACAGCAATCGTTAGCGTATTCCAGAAGGCCTGTGACAATCCGGAGCCTTTTTGCACCGTTTCACTACCATCAGCCTGTTTCAGCTTGTATTCCTTACCGGAAAGCACATTATTATAGTTATCCAGCGTGAGATCCGGTGTCATCTTCCAACCTTGTATCTGTTCATTTACGGTACGTGCTCTACGATTCTCCCACATAAGCCGGCTGCCATCTGCCTTCACGCCAGCCTTCAGCTCATCATCTGTATAAGTTTTACCGTTCACCTCAATTGGCTCCCGAAGATCCACATCCTTGGATAGCTGAATCGTCTCTCCAGCCTTCCACTCCTGATGAGGAAAAGCTTTCCACCATCCGGTTTGCAGAATGTCAGCAGCCGGACGGAAGGAGGAAATAAATAGCCCAAGAGTCGGAAGCAGCCAAATAAAACAGATCACACCCAACACGATATTTACAACCGTTTTGCTGCCTTTTCTCTTCTTTTTGCCAGCCATTAGAATCCCCCCTGCTTACGGAACTGACGTAGATTGATTATGATTACAGGCAGCACCGCGATCAGTAGAACAATAGCCAGCGTGGAGCCGTAGCCGAAATTACGGTACATAAAGAATTGCCGGTAGAACTGTGTAGCAACAACCTCTGTATCGTATTGACCTCCTGTCATCACCATGACGACGTCAAATATTTTCAACGTAAAGACGATAATGGTCGTTGTCACTGTCAGAATGGTTGATGAAATATATGGAATCATGATTCCAAAGAAAATCTTCACCTCATTTGCTCCATCCACTCGTGCAGCTTCCAAAATGTCGTCAGGAACCCCTTTGATTGCTGCCGAGAAAATCACCATTGCAAATCCCGTCTGCATCCAGATCAAAATGATAATGAGGAAAAAGTTATTCCATGGCTGAAGCATACTCGTCCAGGCTTGGGGTTCTCCCCCAAAATAAGTAACGATTGCGTTCAACAGCCCGATTTGTTCGTCACCCGGTTGATAGTAATATACGAATTTCCAAATGACTCCTGCCGCTACAAAGGAAATAGCCATCGGCATAAAGATGATCGATTTGGCGATTTTCTCATAGCTGCTGCGATCGGCAAGAATAGCAATTAAGAGCCCGAATGCTACACAAGCAAGCGTGCCAACGAATACCCAAAGTAAATTGTTACGCAATGCCGTTGCCATCAGATGATCGCTAAAGATCGCTGCATAATTGCTCAGACCCACAAATTTTTCTGAAGAAGCATTAAAAAAGCTCAAATATAATGTTCGCAGTGCAGGCAGGACCAGTAACCAGCCCAGAATAATCACTGCCGGACCAATAAAGATATAAGGCAGCACCTTTCGGCGGATATGATCAGGGTACTGCTCAACCGCCCAAGTCAGCGTATAGTAAATCAGATAAACACCTAGAACTCCCCAGAGGACAGCCAGAACCGCTGTTAGCAGCGGATTTAATGTGGAATCCCGGAAGAATAAAAAGATTGCGCCGTTAACAACAATATTCGCTAACAACACAACTAGGGACAGCATTACCGCCTTCAGGCTGACGGTTGGCCTAGCTTGTGGTTGTGTTGGCATTTGTGGCTGTGGCTGTGATTGTGCACCCATATTAGCTCCAGCTCCTCCTATAAGTTTTGCGGAGCAAAACTCTTATCATAAGCATCGAACTCACTAGTTAGAAAACAAAAAGAGGGGCAGACAATCCTCTTTTCTCACTGCCCCTCTTTTTACTGTGCGCTTTAAATATTAGGTTAGTTGTTCCAGCCGGACTGGATTTGTTCCAAGGCTTGATCCAGTGTCGCTGTACCGCTCACATAGTCGGTCATCCCTTTCCAGAAGGTGCCTGCACCCACTTTACCTGGCATCAAATCAGAGCCATCAAAACGCAGTGTGGAAGCATCTTGAACCAACTTCGCCATCCGGCGATCGGATTCAGAGGTATACCAATCAAGGGAAGCATCATTCATAGGAGCAATTACGCCGCCAGATTGTACCCAGCTCTTAATCGACTCTCCAGTGGTGAAGAATTCCATGACTGCACGAACCTCTGGACGATCGTTGAACATAGCGTAAATATCACCTGCAACCAGCACTGGTTTACCATATTGTGCATCAATTGGCGGCAAGTAGAACCAATCATAATCCTGATCAACCTTTGCCGTTTCAGGGAAGAAGCTTGTAATAAAGTTACCGAGCATATTAAACCAGGCTTTAGGCGGATCAGTGAACATTGGCGCTGGGGCATCCCCGAAGGATGTTGTCACGATAGACTTAGCACCACCGTAAACATAATCCTTGTTAAGCCAAATTTTAGACATGATTTCAACAGCATTTTTTACTTCTGGTGAAGTAAATGGCAGTTCACCTTTTACCCACTTATCGTAGTTCTCAGGCGTAGTCGTACGAAGCATTATATTTTCGACCCAGTCTGTTGCTGGCCAACCCGTTGCAGCACCGCTCTCAATGCCAATAGCCCAGGCAGGATCGCCATCCTTGGCAATTTGTTCAGTGAGTGCCATCAGCTCATCCCAAGTTTCAGGAACCTTGTAACCTGCATCATCAAATTGTTTCTTTGGATACCATACCAAGCTCTTTACATTACTGCGGTTCCAAATCCCCGCCATGATCTTCCCGTCTTTTCCGTCCATCGTAGACATATCGAGCCAGCTCTTGTTGTAATTAGCCGTCAATTTGTCTTGATCCAGCACACTGGTCAAATCGATAACCTTGCCCGTCTTAGCAATCGATGCCAGCAATCCCGGCTGCGGGAAGTCAGCGATATCAGGAGCATTTCCGCCGTCCACCCGAATATTTATTGTTGCTTCGAACTCCTTGGAGCCCTCGTATTGAATATCGATCCCTGTCTTCTCTTCAAATTCTTTAATGCTGCTCTCAAATTTCACTTGGTCAGCATCTACGAAGGGTCCAAACATGGTTACTTTAGTCCCTTTATATTCACCTTTCATCGCTAAATCTAACGGGGAACCCGAAGGTTCAGCACTAGGTGTATTTGTCGCTTTCTCGGTGTTATCTGCTGTTGGGCTGACTGTTGCCGCCGGTGGATCTGTAGGCGCCGCATTATTGTTGCCTCCGCCGCATGCGCTCAGCGTCATTGTGAAGGATAAACACAGTACTAAAGCCAACGACTTTTTACGTCCTGAGATCTTCTTCATCTTTTGTACATCCCCTTTAATGGTTATAGAGATAACATCTTATTCAATCATCCGGGCACCCTGGCATGTATTAGCAGCTTGTAGCAGATCACCTCCTTGCAAAGCTTTTCAGAAGACAGGTAAATATCCTAAAATCAAACTCCATCACAAATGTAATTTAATAATAGCGCTTACATTTTTTATATTATCATAATTAGTAACCGTTTCCAATCGGAAAATGAGATGTTTTTCATAAGAATTCATACTATTTTCTATCCTAACATTTAAATTTTAATTAAGACCGATACATGGCTCTGAAAAGCTTTTCAGAAGAAGGTCACAAAAATAAAGAGCCTTTATTTTTCCCGCGTGGATTCCCGCACAATCAGCTTATGCTCCATCTTTTCATTCAATACCTGGACACCACCTGTTGTGAGCAATTCATGCAGCATCTCCGCCGCACGATACCCTAACTCATAAATCGGCTGCGCAATCGTGGTCAGCTTTGGAATGAACATACTCGACATCCGCAAATTATCAAATCCAATCACAGATACCTGACCCGGAACTAGAATATTACGATCCTTCAGATAAGAAATCGTCCCCATTGCAAATTCGTCAGCAACACAGAAAACGGCGGTCAGCTCGGGATAATCAGTAAACAACTCATGCGCAGCTTGATAAGCGTGTTCGAACCTGTGATTGGCATATTTGCTCTTCACAATATTCTGCTGTAGTCCAAACTCTGTTAATGCCCTTACAAAACCTTCATAACGAGGCGGGCCAGATACGGAGTTATCATGGTTAAAACCAATCATGCCAATGTCCTTATGCCCTAAATCAATCAGAAACTTTACCGCATCGTAAGCCGCCTGTTCATCATCCACCTCCACAGATGGAATGTCGTACTCATCAGAATGCGAGGATACCAACACAAAAGGAATTCTACAACCGACTAATTTGTCATGTGTCTCAGGATAAAGGACATCACTGGCGAACACGATCCCATCCACCTGCTTCTCATGAAAGTTATCGATGTAAGACAGCATCCGTTCTTTGTCGCGGTCCGTATTGCAGATCATTAAACTGTATCCGAGCTTGATGCATGCATCCTGCATTCCCCGAATAACCCCTGCGAAATACAGGTTCTCAATATCCGGAATCAGCAGGCCCAGTGTAAAAGACTTCTTGTAGATCAGGCCGCGTGCAAACGCATTTGGTTGATATTGCAAACGTTCTACAGCCTCCATCACTCGATTCCGTTTGCTCTCTACGACCGTATTCGGTGCATTCATAACCCGCGATACGGTGCTGATCGACACCTCCGCCATTCTGGCAACATCTCTTATGGTTGGCTTCATAACGATAACTTCCTTTTTTTCAGGTAACTTTTCGATGTGATTATAGCAAGCCCGTTAAGAAATAACAACAGATATTTTAAAGCGCTTACATTTTCTTTTAAAGACATACTTATTCCTTATCTAATCATTACAAAGTGCGTATAACTTACTTAAAGTGTGTATATAGTTTTATTACATGGTATACTAGGCGAGTAGCAATATTCGCAGCTACAAATACTGCTCTAGACTATCTGAGCGTTTATTATAGGAGGGATTACATTGAAGCAACAGCGCGATATTCGATTCTCCGTACTGGACTTAGCCTCTATTGTGGAGGGTGGCACAGCGGCAGACTCTTTTCATAACTCTTTAGCTTTAGCTCAACATGCTGAGGCATGGGGCTATCACCGGTATTGGTTTGCTGAGCATCACAACATGATTGGTGTTGCCAGTTCTGCTACCTCACTCTTAATTGGCCACATTGCTGGCGGCACAAAAAGCATACGCGTAGGCTCTGGAGGCATCATGTTGTCCAACCACGCACCACTTGTCATTGCGGAACAATTCGGGACCCTCGAATCCCTATATCCAGGACGGATTGATTTAGGACTGGGCAGAGCCCCAGGATCCGATCAACCGGCTTCCCGTGCGCTACGCCGTGGTCTCGGAAGCGACGGCAGTGACTTCCCCGAGCAGTTAAGTGAGCTCAGAGCCTACTTCGATCCTGCAGGTGCAGGATCACGACCGGCTGGGGTTCGTGCTGTTCCTGGTGAAGGCTTGAATATCCCCATCTGGCTGCTGGGCTCCAGCGGTTTTAGTGCTCAGCTGGCAGGGAAGCTAGGTTTACCTTTTGCTTTCGCCAGCCATTTCGCACCAGAATATTTACTACAAGCTTTACACATCTATCATAGTAATTTCCGTCCTTCAGCAGCACTCGACAAGCCTTATGTGATGGTCGGAGTTGGTATTACAGCAGCCGATACCGTGAATGAGGCAAGACGACTGGCTACCTCGCAGCAGCAGCAATTCCTTAATATCATCCGCGGACGTACGGGGAAGTTACAACCACCGGTTGATAGTATGGAGGGGCTATGGACGATGCAAGAAAAAGCAGCCATGCTTGAGAAACAGCGTTACTCTTTCGCTGGTGATAAAGCAGCAATTAAAGAACGGCTTCAAGAAATCCTGCAAGAGACACAGGCCGATGAATTGATTGTTTCTGGTGGAATTTATGATCCTAACGCTCGTCTACGCTCTTATGAGATTGTAGCCGACGCTATGAAGGAAATCTAATTTATCATCATAATTAAGGCAAGACGATAGGTCTGGTATCGGGGTTTGAGCCCTATTCCAGATGTATGTCTTGCCTTTTTATTTTGCATTCATAATCGTTCTCAATAAAACACAATAAAAACAATGAATTACATAAAAATAAAGAGTTAAATAGAGAGAACTGGTGTAAAACCATTAATATAATTGATATTTGATCAAATATGATGGATTTCCTTCTAATATCCCATTTTTGTTTAGATATTATTTTGATTATACTTTAGTTATTCGCTATAACGAACGAATTGGCGGTATATCTCTACCCTCTCCTTCCACTTTCACGGAGATTCCTATATACGCACAAGAAAGTGGTTCTGTGAGATACTACTTATTTCGACAATGTTTGATGGAAAATCCGATTAGAAGAGAAGAATTTGCCGGAAGCC
This sequence comes from Paenibacillus sp. FSL P2-0121, assembly GCF_037975345.1. Taxonomy (NCBI): domain Bacteria; kingdom Bacillati; phylum Bacillota; class Bacilli; order Caryophanales; family Paenibacillaceae; genus Paenibacillus; species Paenibacillus sp. FSL P2-0121. The sequence continues at coordinate 6,713,896 of NZ_CP150245.1, forward strand.
CGCAAATGATGTCTACAAAATTTAATATGGGGTTCAGGAGAAAGGAGCGAGTAAAGTGAAGAAGAAATATCGCTCGGCTTTCATAGCTGCTTATATCCTGACTATTCTAGCAGGAGTCATCTGGCATGCTGGCGGAGTTAGTGCGCAAGATACCATTAAGCTTACGGTGAATTCGCATACGACAAGCACAGCCACCATGAACAATATGCAGCCTGGTGATGAAACGAACTCAGAATACACAATTATCAACGCAGGTAGTGAGGGCTTTAATTACTATGTGGACTTCAAATTCATCTCTGGAGACGCAGAATTATACGATATTCTCCAAATGACACTCGAAAAAGAGGGAGTAATCATCTATTCAGGGGTGATGAGTGAGGCTGCCGGAAGAGTTGCCATCGGTTCACTTGCCGGGGGAGAACAAAGTGTAATCCAAATGGATGTAATTTTCCCGTGGGAAGCAGGGAACGAATATCAAGGGAAAACAGCCACTGTAGCCTTTGAGTTCTCCGCTTCTGGAGGACCGGAGCCTTCCGCTGAACCTAGTCCTTCACCGACAGCGACGGCCACAGCTCAGCCTACACCTGAGCCATCACCTACAGCGACTGCTACACCTACTTTAGTGCCAACTACGACACCTACTGCCACGGCTACAACTACACCTGAAGCTTCGCCGACCGCAACAGCTTCACCAACCACGACGGCTACTTCGCCAACGGCAACAGCAGCTGCCACACCAGGGCAATCAACGACGCCAACACCATCGCCAATACCTACAGCTTCACCAGTAGTAGATGAAATTAGTGTTACTGAAGCGCCGATCCCACTGGGTGGAGGCGATAATGAGCCGACAGTATCACCAAGTGCTGGCAGCCAAACTACCAGTGCAACACCGCAGCCAAGCAATGAGATCTCCCTGCCTGATGATGAGCTTCCACTGGGAGCACCAGAGGTTGGCAACAAGCTTCCAAATACCGCTGAGCCTTGGTATAACTTGATTCTTGCCAGCTTAGCCATTGCGGTACTCAGCGTGATTATCATGCGCAGATTGAAATCGAAGAAATAACCACATTTTGCAGCATAAGTCTGGAGGTGAGAGAGTATGAAGAAGCGTAATGGTGCCTTGCTAGCCGTGAAGCTAATCTTCATACTCTCTTTAGTTGTGTTGATTTACTCGGTTGTACAAGTGGTCAAAGCACCGCTCGAAGCTAAACAGGCTTTAAATGATTGGGCAAAAAAGAGGGAGGAAGCTGTCGCCCGCCCCCTTTCTGCCGAAGAAATCCCTCTTCCCATGGGAATGATCAGTTCAGCCAAGGAACAGCCGCACCCCGCTCATTCCTATTCAGAAGGTGAAATCATAGGAGAGATTCGTTTCCCCAAATTAAACAAAAAGATCGCAGTGCTAGAAGGCACGGAAAGCCCAGAGCTAAAAAAGGGAGCCGGACATTATAAAGGCAGCGCAGCTATCGGTGCCACCGGCAACAGTGTGCTCGCAGGCCACCGCGATACAGTGTTCCGTAATCTGGGAGAACTCGTCGCTGGAGATCTTATCGAGCTGGAAAGTACCGATGGGACTTTTACCTATGAAGTAACAGGCAGCACAATTGTTGACGGGGACGAACGTGGTGCTATAAAGCCAAGTGATAAGGCCATCCTTACATTGATTACCTGTTATCCCTTTTCATATGTGGGATCTGCACCGGACCGTTATTTACTTTCAGCGAAGTTAGTGAAACAAGATATATTGCCGCATTAAACTTAAATATTACCTCAATCTTCTTCCTCAGGGATGAGACCTTATATGGAAAGTGATACTATATATATACAATAGTAAAGAGGAGATGACCCAAGGTGAAGAAAGAGGTTGTAGAACGGTTTATTTCGTATGCACAAATGGATACCCAATCGAATGAAGATAATGAGACTTGCCCATCCACTCCGGGACAGATGGTTCTGGCCCACAAGCTGGTTGAAGAGCTTAAGGAAATCGGCATGGAGGAAGTCCAGGTGGACGAGCATGGCTATGTTATGGCGACACTCCCTGCGAATACGGACAAGGATGTTCCGACCATTGGTTTTTTAGCCCATTTGGATACGGCGACTGATTTTACCGGAACGAATGTGAAGCCACAGATTATCGAGAACTATGATGGTCAAGATATTCTTTTGAATAAAGAGCTGAATGTTGTATTGTCCACAGCGAGCTTTCCGGAGCTGGCGGAATACAAAGGCCACACCTTAATTACAACCGATGGCACGACCCTGCTTGGCGCAGATAATAAAGCCGGTATTGCTGAGATTATGACCGCCATGCATTACCTCATTCAACATCCAGAAATCAAACACGGCAAGATTAGAGTTGCCTTCACACCAGACGAAGAAATCGGCCGCGGGCCTCATAAATTTGACGTAGCCGCTTTTAATGCTTCCTATGCTTACACTGTAGACGGAGGTCCACTCGGAGAATTAGAGTATGAAAGCTTTAATGCCGCGTCTGCCAAAATCTCAGTCTACGGCGTTAATGTTCACCCTGGGACTGCAAAAGGAAAGATGATTCATTCCGCCAAAATCGCCATGGCACTTCATCTCAGACTCCCTGCTGAGGAAGCGCCCGAATATACAGACGGTTATGAAGGCTTTTATCACCTAAGCTCTATAGAAGGCACACCTGAATTCAGCAAGCTGCAATATATCATCCGCGACTTCGACCGTGAGAAATTCGAGGCACGTAAAGCATATCTCTCAGCTGTCGTAGAAGAATTCAAAAGCATCCATGGTGAAGAGAACATCGTGCTTGAAATGAAGGACCAATATTACAATATGCGTGAAAAAATCGAGCCAGTGCGTCATATCGTCGATATTGCCCATGAGGCGATGGAGAACCTTAACATCACACCGATCATCCGCCCGATTCGCGGAGGTACAGATGGCTCGCAGCTTTCCTACATGGGCTTGCCGACACCTAATATTTTCACCGGAGGCGAGAATTTCCATGGCAAATTCGAATATGCGTCTGCGGACAATATGGTAAAAGCGGTAAATGTTATCGTGGAGATTGCTAAGCTATTCGAACAGAAAGCCTAAAGCATTATCCGCATCACTCCTTTAAAACACCAAAAAATCCCTGTAGAGGCCGATCCAGACCTCTCAGGGATCATTAATGTTCATAGGCTATTCGATTAGCATCTTTCTTCCGGCGGCGTGTCCTTCCAGATCACGTTTTCTCCGTAATTTTTACCCCAATCATACATCAATCGAAGGACGGGAAGCAGACTTTGGCCATATGAAGTCAGGGAATACTCTACTTTTGGCGGAACCTCAGCGTACACTTTTCTTAGAACCAGCTGGTCCTCTTCGAGCTCGCGAAGCTGATTGGTCAACATTTTTTGCGTGATATGAGGAATTAGCTTCTTCAGCTCGCTGAACCGCTTTGTCCCTTCAAGCCCTAGATGCCAGAGGATAATCAGCTTCCATTTCCCTCCGATCACCGCAAGCGTCAATTCCTTCTCACAGTTAATTTCCTTCAAGTTTATGCGATCTTTAATCTCGGTTGCCATACCTAAAGCGCCTCCTCTCTCCTGTTATCATACTAACACAAAAACGAATAACCTCCTCATTGGAAGGTATTCGTTTCTGTACGTTCACTCTAAATTAGCATGCTTGCCGAACATTTGCTGATTCGTCTGCCCCGTCTTCTCCATCATTCGCAGAATAATAGCATCATAAAAGACCAACATCGTCTGTTCGAATAAAGAAGCCATCGGCTGGATCGTGCTGTAGCTTCCACTGGCCGGATCTTTTGGAGATCCCGGCAGCTTCACTGTGTAGCCCGCTAAACGTCCAACCGTCGAATCCGGCGCAATGGTAACGGCAACAACTTCTGCGCCTACCCCTTTGGCTTTCTCAGCCATAGAGATCAACCCTTTTGTCTCACCGGAACCGGAACCGAGGACTAACACATCCCCCTGTTCAATCCCCGGAGTCACCGTTTCGCCTACAACGTAAGCCTCTTTACCAACATGCATTAACCGCATAGCAAAGGCCCGTCCCATCAATCCAGATCTGCCCGCTCCAGCCACGAAGATCTTGTTGGACTGAAGCAGCAGCTCAGCCATTCGCTCAGTCTCTTCTTCATCAAGCTGAGATATGGAGCGCTGGAGCTCCTCTATAATTTGCTGCGCATATTTCATTGTATCCATTGTAATCTTAAGCCTGACTAACTAGACGTTTCATTTCTGCTGCGGCAGCCTTTTGATCCGCTTCACCTGTGATGCCTCCGCCAACGATGACAAGATCAGGGTTCGCGGCGATCACTTCTGGAAGTGTGCTTAGCTTGATCCCTCCAGCGATAGCTGTTTTGGCCTGCTTAACCACACTCTTAATCGCATTTAAATCTGCAAAAGAATTTTTACCTTCCGCTTGATGGTCATATCCAGAGTGTACACAGATATAGTCTACGCCAAGTGCGTCTACTTCAGCCGCTCTTGTTTGGATATCCTTCACATTAATCAGATCAACTAGAATCTCTTTATTGGTTTTCTTCGCTTCCTCCACTGCACCTCTAATGGTAGAATCATCAGAAACACCAAGTACAGTAACGATATCCGCGCCCGCTTCCACAGCCTTCATCACTTCATATCCACCTGCGTCCATGATTTTCAAATCCGCCAACACAGTCAAAGCTGGAAAAGCCTCTTTGATTGCCTTCACTGCATGTAACCCTTCATTTATAACGATAGGTGTTCCAATTTCAACGATATCTATAAATTCGGCAACTTTTGAGACAACCTCTTTCGCTCCCGCAATGTCCACTAAATCCAACGCTAATTGTAATTTCATATTTATTTGCACTCCTTATTAATATATTTTAGTAAGTCATGTACAAATTGTAGTTCCTTACATCCCTTTAGGGAAGTAGGCACTTTATTGTGATGTAGTTACCTGGAGGATACTAATGTGCGGTTAAAGGGCTCTTTTCGACTTAAATTAAAAACGTTTTGTCATTTTTCTGTAAAAATACTGCATTTCCATGAAAGCTGTGCTAATATTACAGTTTGTTTATGAAATTTTAGGAAGTACATCATAATATAAGAAGGTGCACAATGAAGCAAAATAATCACCAGGAATTCAACCTGGTCAAACTGACCTGGCCGATTTTCCTCGAGCTATTCCTCTTTATGCTCATGGGCAGTGTGGATACTTTTATGATCAGTTCAGTGTCGGACGATGCCGTGTCTGGTGTCGGCGCAGCGAATCAGATCATTGCGATAGCAATTTTAGTCCTCAGTGTAATTGGTAACGGCGCAGCTATTGTGGTCTCCCAATATCTCGGTTCCAAAAAACCTCTGGAAGCCGCTCAAGTGACCGGCAATGCCATTACCCTAAACCTGTTAGTCGGCATTCTCCTAAGTACGTTTTTGCTGATATTCGGAGGGTCGCTACTGACTGCGCTGAATGTAAAAGGGGATATCCTCATTTACGCCAAAGCCTATATGAATATTGTTGGGGGCGGTATTTTTCTGCAAGCATTAATTAATGCTCTGGCGACTACTATCCGTACTCACGGTTTCACCAAACAGACGATGGTCGTATCCTTGCTGATGAATATCATTCACGTGGTGGGCAACTACCTGCTCATTTATGGTCATTTCGGACTTCCGGCGTTAGGTGTGGAGGGTGCGGCTATCTCAACAGTGATGAGTCGCTTTATCTGCCTGATCCTATTCTTCCTGCTGCTCTACAGAGTGATGGAGGTACGGGTGAAAGTAACCTATTACATTCATCTTTCTAAAAAATACGTGCTGCAAATTCTCAAAATCGGCATCCCGTCCGCTTTTGAATCCATCACTTATCAGTCGTGCCAGCTTGTATTCACACTGTATATTACTTATTTAGGCGCTGAAGCTATGGCTACCCGCCAGTACGCGCTTAATATTTCCAATTATATTTATTTATTCAGTGTAGCTGTCTCTATGGGAACTTCCATCGTTGTAGGACATCTCGTGGGAGCTAGACGACCTGATGAAGCCTATAAGCGTGTATTCACCAGTGTAAAGTGGGCGTTGCTGGTTACCGTAATAATAGATGCTGTGGTGATTTTCTTCCGGGTACCGCTATTCGGGCTTTTCACAGACAATGAGAACATCATTAGGATGGGGGCGCAGGTCATATTGCTTAGCTTCTTCCTGGAAACCGGGCGCACAACCAATCTGGTTATCATTAACTCTTTACGCGCCTCGGGCGATGCCAAATTCCCTGTATATATGGGACTGATCTCCATGGTCTGCATGAGCTTACCTCTTGGTTATTTCCTGGTGTTCCAACTTGATCTCGGGTTAGCCGGCGTGTGGATTGCTACTGCGGTCGATGAGTGGGTGAGAGCCGTCATTATGTATTTCCGCTGGAAGAGCCGAGCTTGGGAGAAACATGGACTTATCGAACACGAAGCTCCAGAACACTGTACACCTTCCGCTACTCCTGCAGCTGTAAATTAATATGTATATACAGAGGGTTCTTTAAGGTCATATCAGATCTTAAGGAACCTTCTATTTATTTACGCCAACATTACATAAAATTTGAGAATGAATGAACCATTCTACGTTACAATAGATAGAACATAATTCACAAAGCTAAAGGAGAGAGCTTCATGCCGGAGGAAACCGGAATCCATGAGTTACTGACGCTCAAAACGATTGCGGAGACTTTAAACAGTTCCAATGAGCTCAGACCCATGCTCGACACAGTCATGGGCAAGCTACTTGAGTTAACCGGAAACACTGCAGGCTGGATCTTCCTGAGCGAAGAATACATGGAATATGAGTGTGCCGCTGATCGAGGCCTGCCACCTGCACTACAGCGCGACAATAAACAACCAATGCAGTGCGGAAGCTGCTGGTGCCTAAGCCGCCTATGGGACGGTCGGCTCGAGCATGCCGTTAACATTCTAAGCTGCAAGCGGTTGAGTAACGCCAGGCAGTATAACTGGGGCGACACGCTGGGCATCACCCACCACGCCACCGTCCCGCTGCATTCAGGTGAGCGTTACTTGGGACTTATGAATGTGGCCGCACCAGGCAAAGCACATTACGCCGACAGCGAGCTGGCTTTGCTGCAATCCGTGGCTTTGCAAATTGGCAGTGCTATAGAACGGATGCAGTTATATAGCACCGAGCAGCGCCGCGCGAATCTGTACGCCAAATTAGGCGAATTCAGCGCAGCTTTAAATCTAACCGCCAACCAATGTATCTCGCCCAGTATTCTGATCGAGAAAAGCGCCGCCCTGATTGGCGACTATTTCGATTGGCCCTTTGCAGCGATTATCGGGCAATATGAAGGGCAATTCGAAGTCCATGCTGCCTATGCGGCTAATATAACGCCTGAAATAGCTCCCTTCGAGCTCTCGGATTCTTTTAAAGTACGTCTAGGAGATATCACAAAAGGACAACGCTTTGCGACATTAACCCCTGATGAAGAGCAGGAAATTACGAAGTCCTGCTGTTCTGAACAACCTGTCGCGGAGCGTGTCGTGATGCTCGCTGTGCCCTTTCGGCAGATTGCCGCACAAGGTGCAGGAATTCTACTGATCACCTCACCCAAAGCACTAGCTTCCGCAACTGCGGATGGAGAGGTGCTTGAGGCTGTCGCTGAGCATATTTCCGCTACATTGGAAAGTGCTCAGCTTGGAGAGAAACGCCGCGAAATTGCGCGTCTTGATGAGCGGAATCGTCTGGCCCGTGACCTGCACGACTCCGTGAACCAGATCCTCTTCTCCCTCTCAATGACCGCCAAAGGCGTGGAAAGTATGCTGAAGCAGGAGCATATCTCCCATCCTGCTACTGAGGCTGTCCGCGATATTCAAGCTTTATCCCAGTCTGCACTCAAAGAAATGCGTGCATTAATTATGCAGCTTCGGCCTGCCGGACTGGAAGCCGGTTTATTGACTGCGCTGCAGGCTCATGGCCAGCAGCTAGGGCTGCTGATACAGACGCAACGGAGTGGTGTTCACGAACTTCCCCGTAACGTGGAGGAAGGGCTGTGGCGCATTGGCCAAGAAGCGCTCAATAATGTACGAAAGCATTCCGGAACCTCTAAAGCGGAGGTATCTCTGCATCTGAATGCAGCCGAGGTGGTACTGAGCGTTGCCGACCAAGGTAAAGGCGGGGCCAAACGGCGTTCTAACACAGACACTAATGAATCTCTTGGTCTGCATATTATGAAGGAAAGAGCAGAAGCTCTCTCCGGTCGTATTCATATCCACAGTGTGGAAAATCAGGGCACAACGGTTGAGGCAACCATACCTCTGCCCATCCAATCTACATGAAGTCGGGTGATCATAAATGACGATAAACTTATTATTAGTAGACGACCATGCAATGGTACGCCGTGGGCTGCAAGTATTTCTCTCCACACAACCCGATATCAAGGTTATCGGGGAGGCCTCCAACGGCCGCGAGGCACTGGAAAGAACAGCCGAATTGAACCCGGATGTCATATTAATGGATTTGCATATGCCCATTATGGACGGCATTGAGACCGCTCAAGCGCTGAGGATCTCCCACCCGCAGGTCAAGGTCATTGTATTGACCTCCTTTTCGGATCAGGATCATGTACTCCCGGCTATCCGCGTAGGAATCAAAGGCTATTTGCTTAAAGATATAGAACCAGAAGCGCTGGTAGTTGCGATCCGTAAGGTACATAACGGGCAAGTGGAGCTACATTCCGAGGCTGCCAGCCAACTGATGAATCTAATGGCGACTTCTACACTAGAGCAAATGGAACTTAATACTTCCGATCCGAACGGCCCAAACACAACACCTGCTGCAATCACCGGATTAGAGCTTCTTACCCCACGCGAGCAAGAAGTATTAGACCTGATTGCGCTCGGTATGAGCAACAAAGAGATTGCCAGCAAGCTGGTCATCACCGAAAAAACCGTTAAGACCCATGTCAGCCACGTTCTCGGAAAGCTAAACTTAGCGGATCGGACTCAGGCTGCCATTTTCGCATTGAAAGGCGGCTATAACGCCTAGAATCAAAACTCCTCTACAACTTTAGTCTTAGATGCTCAGCACAATGGCTGAGCGTTTTTATTATATATGTTCATTCCATGTGCTGATGTTAACAGAGGCCGATTCAACTATCATTGGTTTATAGCAACTGACCTCACATAGGAGTGGATACAGATGAAAGTGATGATCCTGACAGGCAGTAATCGAAAAGAAGCAACCAGCACGAAGCTGGCAGAACATGCCGCCCATTTCATTAGTCAGCAAGGAGAAAAGGTTAACGTGTTTGATCTCTACAAACGCCCACTTCCCTTTTATTCACCAGACGAGGCTTACACAGAGCATGAACATTTAAACGAGCTTAAACAAGAGATGTTAGCAGCGGATGCAGTAATCTTGGTTACTCCGGAATATCACGGCTCGGTAAGTGGCGTATTAAAAAATGCGATTGATCATCTAGGCCAGGCGCATTTCAATGGTAAAGTTGTGTTATCCGCCAGTTCAGCCGGGGGAGCGGTAGGGATAAGCTCATTACTTCAATTGCAAGCCATCGTACGCAACCTGCACGGCATCAATACACCAGACTGGATCTCCATCGGTGGACTGCAACGCAAGCGGTTCGAGGTCGGGTACGACGGATACGAGGGTGGGCAAGAAATCGAAGATCGCATCCACCTAGTATTAGAAGCATTCCTGAACTTAGCCCGCAAAATCGGCAGACCGGCAGGTGCTATCCAATGATCAAAGGACTATATGAAGCACATTTACCAGTAAGCAATCTTGAAGTATCCATCGAATTTTATGAGAAATTAGGTCTGAAAATGGCTTGGCGGGATGAAGAAACTGTATTCTTCTGGATCGAGGAAGGTCGGAGCTGGATTGGTCTTTGGGAAGGCCAGGAGGTTCAAACCCCATACCATCCGTCCTTGCGGCATATTGCCTTCCGTGTCACTTACGAGGATTTGAAGCAATCACTGCAATGGCTGGAATCGATTGGTGTAGAGGCTGTTCCGTTCCGCAACCGGACTTCTGTCGAGCCTTTTATCCGGGCTTATCAAGGAAATGCTTCTGTCTACTTCAACGACCCTGACGGCAACAGCTTGGAATTTATGTGCCACGTAGAGGTTCCTGAACATCTGAAGCCTATTTCAGAGAACATAACCTTAACGGAATGGGAGAAATTACTGCACAGTAAATAAAATACTCAAACAAAAAAACAGCTGCTCCCGTCCAAGGGTCCAGCTGTTTGAGTATATTAGCTTCTTCGATTACTTAATCGAAATGCCCTTCTTCATGGCCTTCATGTCTGCATTCGTATTCACAAGCGTTGGCAGTATCTTCATACTTCTAGTCATGGGAGAGTTGCATTGCCAGCAGGTAGGTACATATTGAAAGGCGAAATTATCGCGCATCCAACCTGTGCAACCTTCCTTGGTACAGGACCAAATAGCTGTGTCTTCTTGCGGAAGTTCCTCCAGTGCTTTTTTACGAAAATACATAAGTACCCCTCCTTGGATCGAATCGAGACGATATCGCTACCCTATTAGGGGCAGATTCATACTATGAAAATAAAAAAAGCTGCCCTCAACTTGTGTTAAGGGCAGCCTGATTTTTAAACTACAGTTTTACAACGTTTTCGGCTTGTGGTCCACGAGCGCCTTGAGTTACGTTGAACTCAACGCGTTGGCCTTCGTCCAAAGATTTAAATCCGTCGCCTGTGATTGCGGAGAAGTGTACGAATACGTCGCTTCCACCTTCAACCTCGATAAAACCGAATCCTTTGTCTGCGTTAAACCATTTCACTGTACCTGTTTGCATGATATTACCTCCAATATTTTATTTAACACATGTCCTTTTATTCCTACGTAGTGTACGAACAAATAAAAATTCACACATTGGAAAAGGACTCATACGCACAAATGATAACCTTTTACAATATGTGAATTAAGGGTTAAATTTATGATTGATTTCATTGTACCACACTAAATCACTAAAAGCAATGCGTATGCCTATTTAATTTTCACTCCGGCTCTTATTGCCTGTAAACAGCAGCAGCCGAGCCGGACGAATACCCATGTTAGTCGATATAACCTGCCAATCCTTTATCCATCAAGTAATCCATTTCTGCATCAAGAATGGTCTCTACTGTGATTTCATCCAGCTTCACATCACGTTGGGCGGTAACATAGTCGACCAGATCATCGCTGTCGATGTCTACCTCACCCTTGGCGTTCGCCTTGGCCTTATTGATAAAGGTCTGTTCATGCTTTAATACTACGCGGATGATTTGCGGATCCACTTTGGTTTTGGCAGATAATACATTTACTAGCTCCTGCTCATTTACTTTGTCACTCATTTTTTAAATTTCATCTCCTTACAATTATTACACAATCATTGTAGCATATTTCGCGCTTTAACGCGTCATTACGCGAAGTATACCACGGTTTATTCACACTTTTCTTATCATTCCAGTGTCTATAACGTTCCACTTGAAGTAAGTTATTTAATAAAAACAGTTGTGAGGAACATTGACTTGTGCCAAAATATAAAAAAAGTGTTGGACCAAATGAATACTAGAAAAGGCGGTTGAATTCATGAGCTCTGTATCTACCCAGCAATTAGACACAAACAGCAACAAGGCACATCGTTATATCGAAGACGTATACGCACAGGTTGTTGCGCGTAATCCTTTTGAGCCCGAATTTCATCAGGCCGTAAAGGAAATCCTTGAATCTTTGCTTCCAATCCTCGCTGCTGAACCTAAGTATCAGGAAAATGCCATTCTGGAAAGATTGGTTGAGCCAGAACGTTTGATTATGTTCCGTGTTCCTTGGACAGACGATCAAGGTAAGGTCAGAGTTAACCGTGGATATCGTGTACAGTTCAGCAGTGCAATTGGACCTTACAAAGGTGGACTTCGTTTTCACCCATCCGTTAATGCTAGTATTATCAAATTCCTTGGTTTCGAGCAAATCTTCAAAAATGCTCTTACCGGCCAACACATCGGCGGAGGTAAAGGCGGCTCCGACTTTGATCCTAAAGGTAAATCCGAAGGCGAAATCATGCGTTTTGCACAAAGCTTCATGACTGAATTGCAAAATTACATCGGTCCTGACCAAGACGTTCCTGCAGGAGATATCGGTGTAGGTGGTCGTGAGATTGGCTACATGTACGGACAATACAAGCGGATCCGCGGAGGATATCCGGCTGGCGTATTGACTGGTAAAGGTATTGGTTACGGCGGAAGTCAGGCTCGGACAGAGGCTACTGGTTACGGTACAGTTTATTTCGTAAACGAGATGCTGAAAGCAAAAGGCCTTTCCTTTGAAGGAAGCCGCGTTGTTGTTTCCGGTTCTGGTAACGTAGCGATCTATGCGATCGAAAAAGCTGTACAGCTAGGCGCTAAAGTCGTAGCTTGTAGTGATTCCGCCGGATATATCTATGACGAAAATGGGATTAACCTCGAAACTGTCCGCCGCCTGAAAGAAGTCGAAAGAAAACGGATTAGTGAATATGTGAATGAACATCCTAACGCTGTGTATACTGAAGATTCCACGCAAATTTGGACCATTCCTTGTGATATCGCCCTTCCGAGTGCTACTCAGAATGAGATTGATGAAGCCATGGCATTGAAACTGATTGAGAATGGTGTAAAAGCAGTAGGCGAAGGTGCCAATATGCCATCCACCCTTGAAGCTATTCATCAGTTCCAACAAGCTGGCGTACTATTCGCACCTGCTAAAGCTGCTAATGCTGGCGGCGTAGCTGTATCTGCGCTTGAAATGGCACAAAACAGCATGCGGTTGTCCTGGAGCTTTGAAGAAGTAGATACGAAGCTGCATGAAATCATGGTTTCTATCTACGAACAATCTGTAAATGCATCCGAGCAATATGGACAGTCCGGCAACCTTGTTGCAGGAGCGAACATCGCTGGATTCAAAAAAGTGGCCGACGCTATGCTGGCTGAAGGTGTAATCTAAATAAATTACCGGCGCTCTAGTCACGAACGCCTGACATACAAAAGTCCCCGTAACCGGTCAGCAAGAATCCGGTTACGGGGACTTTTTGTGTGTCTAAGCGTTCCATCCGGGGATCTTCCGCAAATCCCCGTCCCAAATCGATTGAGTACTCTCCACAGTCGTATCGTGGGGTGAAGAAGCCGTACGAATGTAACAGGAATCTATTCCTATCGTTAGCGCCCCTGCAATATCCGTACGGGGATCATTCCCGATCATGATGGCCGAACGCAAATCCGCTCCATAATGTTCAACTAAATAACGATAAAATAGCGGATCCGGCTTACTCACTCCTGCTTCGGACGAAATGGCAATGCCATCGAATAAAGGAAGAATACCCAGCATCATTAATTCTGCTTCTATAAAGGTTTTCTGGCCATTGGAGAGCAAAAACACCTTTTTGCCACGTTCTCTTAATGTTTGCAGAATTTCAACCACACCCTCATAAAGTGAGATATGGATCATCGATAATGTCCGCAGCCATCTAACCGTTTCATGTAACCACGCTTGATCCGGTTCCCCACCCAATTGACGGGCCACAGAACGAAACACATCCTCCATTACGAAATCTGGATACTGACAATTCCGTGCGGCTTCGGCGAGCTGTAAATCCCTCTCCCGCAGAAATTGTGCCTGTAGCTCACTTCCTGTTATGGACATCCCCTGATATCCGAAATGGAGCGATAATCGATCCCATACCTCCTGCTTCTCCTCATCTGTCTGAATATCGATTAATGTGCCATACAGGTCGAAAATATAAGTCTCGTACATCCACCGTCTTCCTTCCTATTATTCTCTCTGTGTTTTATCCCTTAGTACCATTGCCATTGTCGGTGGTTGTCTGGCCCTCCTCCATCCGGTTTGACACCTTTTGATAGAGATAGGAGATGCCGAGCAAACAGATACCAAAGCTGGCATAGGCTATGATTTTGCTGCCAGTATTCAGCAGACCCAAATCATAGAGCAGCAGCTTGCCCGTGGCCAGCAGCGTTAATCCAAGGCCGAAGCGCCGGATGTACACATACCTTTTGCGGAAGCCATACATGATAAATAGAACTGCTAACAGTAGATAAATGAGACTAAAAATTAACCCTGCATCACTCAATTGCAATTGCACTCCTAGGAAAGCGGTGATAATGCCGAGTAGATAAATCGCCATGAAAACAGGATAGATCTCCATACTCTTAAACTGGCGATTCAGCGCTGCAATCAGCAGATCACGTCCGCTAAACCAAACAAAGATATTAAAGATAATCAGTACGGCCAGTGCGATATAATCAGCTGCTGTATTTTGCGCGAAATTATTTTGCAGACTTGGCAGACCTACTGTAATCACTATACAAATGACGTAGCCAATCCCAAACAGAAGTCTCACAAAATATTTAACAATCGTGTCATACAGCACCTTCACCTTTGGCAGCACGTAAGCCAGAACCAATGTCCATACAGCGGACAGCAGCAAATTATAGAAGGTTCTATGCGCAAAATCCTCCGGTACAACCAGATGATACAATCTTCCCGATTCATACAAGCCGTAGATCCAGAAATTTAATAACGCCGCATATTTGAACCACAACGCTAAGGTGATTTCATAAGGTTCGCTGCGCTGAAGAGCATCCTTACGGTTATGCTGAACAGCATACAACACCGCGACAATCAGCATGCCTGCTGTGATAAAGACATATTTTAGCGGGAAGTAGACATCTCTAAAATTCGTCCATTGATAGTCTGCGACCCACTGCGTCGGTACATTTAGACAGAAGAATACTACAAGGCAGAGCATCATAATGCCCCAGCCTGCCCTTTCCATCCCCTTAAAGCGGTTCAGATTGCCATACAGCGTAAGAACGACGCCCTCAATCAGCCAACCGATGGACCACCAAGCCGCTCCAAATTGAAATGGAATCATCAATATGCCGAAGGTCAGTGAAGTGGCGTAGAACAGCAGCATGCTTTCTTTTTCCTGTGGCATCAGCTTCTCAAGCCCTCGACCCAGACCGAGATACAGCAGGCAGAAAAGCAACGCCAGTGCACCATTGTAATCCTTCAGTCCT
Source organism: Paenibacillus sp. FSL P2-0121 (assembly GCF_037975345.1). Taxonomy (NCBI): domain Bacteria; kingdom Bacillati; phylum Bacillota; class Bacilli; order Caryophanales; family Paenibacillaceae; genus Paenibacillus; species Paenibacillus sp. FSL P2-0121. The sequence goes on from NZ_CP150245.1 coordinate 6,728,971, forward strand.
GCATCCATAAATAAAATATACAAGGTGAGACAGCTAATAAACGTATTACATCCTAAGAGAGAGAAATCCCACCAGGACAGCTTGGAACGATATTTGAACGGGTACCACAAGGTAATTCCCAGATACATCGCAAAAGTCAAAACAGCATAACACATATTAATTCCGTTGCTATCCGACAAAGCTATTAATATGAGCATGGAGGGTGTATTAAATAAGTAGCTGATATAATTGACAACGTTCCAGCGTTTGCGGAAAGAAATCAATAAGATGAATAAATTCAATAAAAACAAGTAACCCATAGCCACATAAACCGCGTTGCCCGAAAGGCCAAACGCCCCCAGATAAGAGTATAAGGGCAGATATCCTCCGATTAAGCCCAGCGCACAAATACTCCGTGATTCATACCTTAAAGACAGGAGTACCGCAGTTAAAGTAACGAGTACAGACAAGGATAACCCTACATATATACTAATAATATCAAGCAGAAAATAGCTATAAAAAATAGAGCCATACAGCACCGAAATCCCGCCGCCAAGCAGCCCTAAAGCGAAGGTGCCTTTTCCTTTGCGGTATAGCCACTCCCCGCCTCCCAGCATCAATAATCCCAGTAGAAAAAAAGCGCTTCCCTTCATATAACCTGTGAACCAGTTGGAATAGGTATACCGGAAGCCTGCCCCCACCGCCAAAATCAACAGCAGAATACCCAGCTTGTTAATCCAGCTTAGTCCAATCTTCATTTCGATCTGGTTTTGTTTTCTTCGGCGCTTAAGCACCTCTTCACTGATCTCTTCCGAGGCAAAATCATGTAATCCATTATCCATGCCCGAGTTGAGGCGAAGCTCCGCTCCCCTCAGTCTCTGCCGCTGTGCCAGCACACGCTCATTTAATTCTGCCGCCAACGCCCCGAGTCGACTGGATATCTCTGCTTGTTCCTCACCCAGCTGCCTGGAGGCTGTGTGGTACAGCTGCTGAATATGGCGTTTCGTCTCCACTTCAAAAGCCGTCAGCCGATCCGTATGAGCGTGGCTTCTAGAGGCAAAATAAGTCTGCAGCTTCTGCCTCGACACTTTAAGAATGCCCAGCTTCTCATCTAAAATTTGTTCCGTTAGCGCAACTCTTAGCTCAGTATTCTCTTCTTGAAGCTTACCTACCTGAGTTTTTAGCTCGACCAAAGCGAGCTTATGCTTCTCATATTGCTTCTTCAAGTATTCATTCTCGTTGACCAGATCGTGACTTTCATATTCCGCGATCAGAGCCTCATATTCCTTAATAAGCCCGTCCTGCTGTACCTTCATGAATCTCAGTCGATCTTTGAATGACTCCATAGCGCCTCCTTATGTGAGCGATTGTTAATACTTACATATTACTACATATAGCTGTGGGGTCTTATGCTTTTTTATATTTGCAGTGAATGAAGATTACAATCGGGATGCAAAAAAACTGCAACATTTTGGAGGGGTGTCCCGTCAGAATAATAACAACACTAACAAAAGATTTTAAAAGGAGCTCACAACCATGAACAACATTTTAAAAACAAGTACAGTTCTTTTAACTTTGTCCCTAGCACTTTCTACAGGAGCAGCTTATGCTGCACCCACCACAACTTCTGCTAAAAATGAGGCTACACAAACCTCCGCTAGCGTTAATCAAAAGACGTTTGCGATTGAAATCAACGGATCGACTATTAAAGAAACAGGCTTCCAAAGCATAAGCGGTAAAGAGCCGATGGTACCACTACGTTCAATTACTGAAGCCCTTGGATTTGAATTAACCTGGAATGCACAGAATAAATCCGTTGAACTTATCAATGGCGCTGTATTCACTACAGTGAAAGCTGGAGAAGATCGTTATAGTATCAACAAAATGAATACAACACTTGGAACTGCACCACAATTGGTTGACTCCACTTTGTATGTCCCAGCTTCCTTTTTAAGCGAAGTAATTCATCAAAACATGACTGTGAAGGGAGATTCCATTGTGATCAACACAAATGCCGCCGAGCAGCACATGACTAAGACTGGTGTGATTACAGCAGTCTATGATGGTGGTAAATACCAATCCGTTCAAATCCAAGGTGTAGGTACGGATGGAATCGTATTAAATGTAGGGGAAGATACGGCTATTGAGATGGCTGACGGCACTAAAATTGCACTCAAAGATCTCCATATCGGGATGACAGTAAAAGCAGAACACTCCATGGTCATGACTATGAGTCTTCCGCCACAAACACCAACTTACAAAATCACCGTTCTGGATAAGCAAAAACAAGATGATCTTCTAGGTACTGCTGGTACTATTGAAGAAGTTCAAAAAGACGATAAGGGAAATATTAGTATCACTGTTAAAGGTAGTGGCCTGAGCGAATTGTCACAAAAAGAAGTAGTACTGCGCATTAGCGAAGACACAGTGCTCATTAACAAAGACGGCGAAGCTGTTAAAAGCAGCGAGCTTGTTAAAGGCACAAAAGTTATCGGATTCTACAGCCCAGTGCTGACCAGAAGCCTGCCACCCATCGGCACAGCTGTCAAAGTTGTAGTAGATTCTGCACAACAATAAGAGAGAGACTGGAATCTTATTAAAAAGATTCCAAAGAGACATTAAAACAGCGATCCTTCCGTTATGGGAGGATCGCTGTTTTGCGTTATAGACTATAGGTTGGCTGACTCGCTTCAGCCGATTTGTGAGGTAAACGAAAGCCGGCTGAACGCTTGGTCACACTTTTACTTGCCTTGCTGCAGAGTTTGGGATGATCATAATCGCGAGCCTTACGGACCCAGCTGACTTTATTTGCGAATTTTCTGCCTTCAGAGCAGCGTTTCGGACTCCAGCGCCACTATTCATTAAAAAGAGGGGCATATTCGATGTTTTTTATGCCAATAGCGTCAGTGGGGTCCGTTAGAATTACAAATGTGGTAAAAAGCTGCGTTAACGGTCAGCTGTGTCCGATAGCAGAGCAGATTATAGTTACTTCGTTCGCGCAACTTCACTCGAGTTGTCCGAAGTTGGAGGTCTAGCTCATGAATCGCTAGCCAGTATCAATTGCATCAACGCTAATAAACGCTCCAAGTTAACAGGCTTACTGAGATAATCTGTTGCCCCAGCCTGTAGGATTTTAGCCTTATCTTCCTTCATCGCTTTTGCAGTCAGTGCAATGATGGGAATATCCTTCTTTGCGGGCATTTGTCTGATCCGATTGATTGCCTCATACCCGTTCATCACTGGCATCATAATATCCATAAGAACGATATCTATAGAAGCCGCTTGCTCCAGTTCATACAGGCCGCTCTCTCCGTTAGTAGCTGTAGTTACATGCAGCCCGCGCTTTCTTAGGGTATTTGATAAAGCGAACAAATTCCGTTCATCATCATCCACGATAAGTACATGCTTTTGATTCAGAGAAGTGAAGTCAGTACGTGTATCCTCAGCCGTTGTAGCGGCAAGTACCACTCCACTCCCGATCTCTTGAATAACAGTCGCTTGATCAGCCACTTCCTCAAGGCTTGGAGCCTCAAGCTGCAAAGGCAAATACACTGTAAAGACACTGCCCACACCCTCTTGGCTCTCCAGCGTAATTCTACCACCAAGTAATGTTGCCAGCTCTCTGGATATGGATAAACCTAGCCCAGTTCCCCCATATTGACGTTCTGTATTTCCATTCGCCTGTTGAAATGCTTCGAAGATAATTGACTGTTTGTCTTCTGAAATCCCAATTCCAGTATCTTTGATGGCGAAGGCAATAAATTCCCCTGTATACGAACCTGCCAAATCCAGCAACTCGTCCTTAGTTGCTAAACGGATTTCCAGAGTGACTGCGCCTTCCGTCGTAAACTTAAACGCATTGGACAGCAAATTTATAATAATTTGCCGTACTCTTTGAGCATCCGAATAAAACAGCGGGGGTAAGTCCTCTCCGAGCTGTATTTGCAAAGGAATCTCTTTTTTGCGGGAAAGCTGACTGAAGTTCTGGATCATTGCCTCCGGAATCTCCGATATATTTATCGCTTCAATTTCAATATTCAGCTTTCCTGCCTCAACCTTGGACAAATCCAGAATGTCGTTAATCAGCGCCAGCAGATCTTGTCCCGAAGAATGAATGGCTTTTGAGAATTCAATATCCTCTTCGCTTAGAGCTCCCGACTGGTTCTCCATAAGAAATTCGGAGAGCAGCAGAATGCCGTTCAGCGGAGTTCGCAGTTCATGAGACATATTAGCCAGAAACTCAGATTTATATTGTGAGCTTTGCTGCAATAACTCTGTGTATTCACTAAGCTCCATTTGAGCTCTTTCCGCCTCCAATGACTTTTGTTCCGCCAGCAGATTCTTATCCTCCAGCTTTCTATTTGTTGCATGCAGTGACTCCGTTTGGATCTGCAGCTCCTCAGACTGAGTCTGTAGTTCCTCGGTATATACCTGTAGTTCTTCGTTTAGACGCTGAGATTGTGCCAGAAGTTGGTCAATCTTCATACTGTTAATCGTGCTGTTAATTGCAGAGCCAAAGGCATTCGAAATAGACCCTAGGAACTTAACCTGCAATTCCGTAAGTGGAGCAAAGGCGGCGATTTCCACCACAGCAACTACCTCACCCGAAAAAGAAATCGGCATTAACAGAAGCGCCTTCGGCGCAGAAACACCCAGCCCAGACTGTATGCTAATATAATCCTCCGGCAGATCCTGTATTTGCATCAAACGCGCCTCTTTAGCACATTGTCCAACTAGACCTTCTCCGGTCTGGAATGCCCGCTGATCTGGAATGTTACTGCTTCCGCCAAAAATAGAGACTCTCTTAAAGAAATCCCGATCATGATCCTGTGTTCGAACATATAAGGATCCATATGGATAATTGATCACTTCTGCGGTTTTGCCAAGAAAAATATCGCCCAGTTGCGAGATATGTGTGATGCCCTGATACCTCGCCAACAGTTCGTTTGCGTTAGCCTGAATCCATATCCGTTCTTGTTGCGTGTCTATCAGATGATTCGTAGCTACGCTCAGATCCCTGATCTCATCATTCGTGGTGATCTCTATCCTTGTCTTCATATCTTCGTCAGATTTCAATTCTGCAATCGTATGGGTAACTTTACGAACCGTACTAACGATGGAGCGTGAATTGATCCACGAAGCGACCATCGCGGTAACCGCTATAATTGCCCAAGCAATATAAAGAAGCTCTAGCAATAATTTATTCTTGTCTGCTTGTCTAGCTATCAGACTGTTGGTGTTCTCTTTCATCGTCTCGCGGTAAGTGCTGATCTGATTACGAATCCGATCCATTTGATCTTTGCCATCGTCGGAATTAAAGTATCTTAGGAGCTCAACGTCCTGTCCCTCTTTTTTCAACTGGATCACATAATTTCCGGACTGTTCGATCCATTGCTTAATTTTACTTTCAATACCCAACAGACGCTGTAGCTGTAAAGAATCATTAGCAGTCAGCACGTAGAGCTTATCATAATTAGCCTCCCATTCAGCCTTACCCAAATTGTAGGGCTCCAGATACTTGTTATCGCCGGTGATGACATATCCGCGTTGTCCGGTTTCCATATCCAAAATATTCTTCTCAATTAGATTAGCTAAATTAGTAATCTCTCGATCCTGATGAGAGATGAAGCTGGTTTCCCGCTGTAGAGCATTGATTCTTCCATGCATGACAAAAACGAATCCTAATAGACAGATCACGATTAAAACTGTAATTGACAGTATTTTATACTGCAAAGTGAATCGGCGTTTGTTCACAACTAGCCTCCGTCCTGTCTTCTAACTATAAACCCCTTTCTATTCTACATCATTGTAAAAGATTACTTGAATAAGGCTTCATTAATTCTTCTATGTAAATTTTGACTGCTGCTAATTTAAACAATTTCCGCAGGGTTGAAACACTTGTTTTTCCCGGAATAAAAAAAACCCCACAAGTGCCTTTCACCTTGAAGGGTTACCTAAATATCTAACTTAGCAAATACAAGTTTTCTTCTTCACACCAAGCTTCCCAGCTTGTTCAACCTTAGCAATATAATCAACAGCCATAGGAACTTTACAAGCGGTTTGTCCCATGTTCACCTGGACCTTACCTATACCTGCTGCGATCTTTGCTGCCTCCTCATGCAGTTCTGTGATACTGCTGCCCACCATAATTAAGAAAGTATTCATCGTATAACGGACACGATTCCGCTCCCGATGAATAGTAGCGCCTACTTGTTGTAACAACTCCCTAATTTCAGCGATGTCCAGCTTATCATCCGGTGTAATTGAAATGTAATTGGCATAAGTGCTCCAGCCGCAAATGGCTATTAGTTCATCCGAGGAACGAATCCACTCTCTCGCAAGTTCCAATCCATATGGACTCTCTGCGGCGAGAGGGGATACTATATATTCCACTACCGCATGCCAACTGGCCGCCGAAGCCCAGCTTTGAAGCTCTTCCTTCGTCATACTCTTAGGATTGACCGTTAGTCCAGCCAAATACATTGCATCGTAATTGCCTGTCTGATACAAAGCCCTTGCCAGACTCTGATCTTTTTTCACATCCTTAACCAGCTTCTTCATATCCCCTACCTTTACTCCAAATAAAGGTTCCACTGCGCCATGTCGTAAGAAAGTACGTTTCGTCTGCTCTGTACCCATCTCCTCAAGCTTGCTCATCACTTCATCAACAGTCAGATTCATTAGGCCACTCCCTTATCTTCGATGTTCTTATCCCTTTACCGCTTCTCTTATGATCGGTTCACGACCTAACGTAACTCTGTTCTTCCCTGTATTCTTAGAGTGATATAACGCTTCATCCGCTTCCCGATATAAATCTTCGAAAGTCACCTCTCTACGCTCCGTAAAAGAGATTCCGATACTTGCGGTAAGATGAATGCTATCCTGTTCATTCAAGATTATCGTGTAATCACTCATCATTGTACGAAAATCCTCTGCTTCTTTTAAGGCTGCACGTTTATCTTCAGCGAAAAAGCATACAGCAAATTCCTCGCCACCTACTCTTCCAGCAATACCTTTATTCTGGTATACCTGAAGTATTTTATTCGAGAAATCAACTAACGCCTGATCGCCCGCTAAATGACCATAAGTATCATTAATTAATTTAAAATCATCGATGTCAAATAACAGCAGAGCCAACCCTAATCCATCCGGGATCGTTTGATTCTGAACCCTTTGCATGAAATGCCTGCGATTATAAAGCCCTGTCAGATCGTCAACCGTTGCCTGATAGACCAGTTCACGCTCATATCGCTTTTTCTCACTATGATCACTAAACACAATAAGCATACCCTTATTCTCTGTTGTCGTATGTTCCGTAGCAATTAAAGAAACCCCATAACAGAGCTCCTCTGCACCAGAACAAACTACCTCAAACTGTCCTTCCGTCCTCTGATTGTAATGAGCTGCAATGTCTTTGTGAGACTTCGTAAAAAGATCAATGTTTTTTCCCATCCAATTATCGTTCGCTATTCCGGTAATGTCGTATAAAATAGCAGTCGCCGCATCGTTTATGCCAATGATATTATCATAACGGTCAGTCAGAACTACGCCGTCTTTCATGTGCTCTAGAATTTTGTTTTTGGTTAGAGGGAAGATGGTTAATTTGGAGCTAACAAAAAGTGCAAAATAAGCCGCTATAATCGCAGGCAAATAAGTAAACGCCGTAAAACCTGTAATGGTAATCTTCAAGAGGGGGAGTAAAAAGACGGAAATAACCGGAACCAGCAAACCCGCCAACAGCAGGACATTAGTCCGCAAATAAACTCTCGGGGTATTCAGTAGGGAAACTGCAAGCAAGCAGACTGCATATAGCCCAAAAAGCTGATCATACGCAATAAAAGCCATACTAAGGAGCGTAGGCTTTACAGCAATTCCACTAACACCCGCAACCGTCAGGACGGACACTTCACTGCGCATCAGATGATGATAGCTATCCGTAAAAATAAGAAGTACATCCATAACAATAGGGATAGAGAAGATGGCAAGCTTCACGGGCAGGCGCCCTGTGGAAGGAGATACGTATTCTTTTACCACAGCATAAGTAAAGAGCGCACTAAAAAAAAGCGGAGCCTGCTGTACATTCTTCCACCACAGCTTAGACTGAAAAGAGGGTGACATAATCTCTCCCGCCGTTGCAACAAATATAAGGCTGACTAACAGCATTAAGATCCACAAATAGCGTCTCCCTGCTAACTTACGGTGCCGATAGGAGCTGACGCCCATGTACAGACTTAGAACACTGCCCATTAATAAGTAATACGGATATCCCTGAATCCATGGCATGCCATATTTCTCCTATTTTTCAAGTCGCTCCTATCATTATAGCCTAATCCTTGGTACAAATGAATCAACAATAACAGCACATCTTATGCTTTAAATTTCACCCGATTGGAGAACATATATTTTCTGGCTAAATCCTTAAATGTTATTTTATCTTGTGCCGATTCAAAGAAACGTTTAGGGATAATCAGCGCTCTCTGTGTGGACACAAAAAACACAAACAAGTTCGTAGTTTCACCTATCTTATGTATCTCTTCCCACTTCACTTGCCCAGTGCCCGCTTCGGAAAGATAAGATATGCCTTCATCTGAAATCGTATAATTTTGCGGTTGCTGAATTAGGCTATCTGTTTTGAACGCCTTTTTGGATTTTTTGATCAAGCTTGACTTGGTCATATACCATAAGACAGCAGCAAGAATTATAGCAGTCACAGCCAGGATTGAGATGCTTTGAGTACTGTAATCCTTAGTAATTAATAACAAAATCATAAAGTAAGCGACTACGCTAAAAGAGTTGAGTATAATCCGGCTATTCAAGCTGAACCATAAGTTAAACTCCTGAACGTCTTCACTCTTTAGGACTGTATCTACTTTTATTACATTTTCCATCACTGATCGCTCCCTCGACGCCATGTATATTTTTAAATTCATCTCATTTTAACATGCCTGAACACAAAAAAGGGACATCCCCGAAGCGATTGCTTCTACATGGGTTGTCCCTCTTCAATCCGTAAGGATTCTTATTTCTTTTGTGCAAGACGTTGTTTGAACTTATCAACACGGCCGCCTTGTTCTGTATCTCTTTGTTTACCAGTGTAAAATGGGTGGGATGCGGAACTTGCGTCCACACGGAGCACTGGGTAAGTGTTGCCGTCTTCCCATTCCATAGTTTCATTGGATGATTTAGTAGATGCACTCAAGAATTTGAAGCCTACGCTTGCATCCAAGAAAATCACTTGGTTGTACTTAGGATGTATGCCTTCTCTCATTCTGATCGTCCTCCTTCTGAATAAATTCGTGGAGCCTTTATGGTAAATTATCCAAATGATCTGTAGGTTTATATATAGTATAACCTAATAAACGTAGGAAAATTCGTAAATCTTACGATTTAGACCACCGCTCCATCATACGCTTATTTAGAGCACAAAGCAACTAATATTCAAATTACTAATTTTTCCATAACCTTTCAAAGCCTACCCATAACGCCGGAGGTTAGAGCGACTTCACCATTCCTCCATCGACTAAAAGAGATTGTCCCGTTACATAAGTATTCGCAAAAGAGCCTAGAAAAACAGCAGCCTTGCCGAATTCTTCGGGCGTGCCCAATCTTCCTAACGGGATTTGCAGCAGCGCTTCCTCTTGAATCTGCTCCATAGGGATCCCCTCTGCTTGTGCACGTTTGCCGTCTAGTTGAAGAATCCGGTCGGTTGCAATACGCCCTGGTGCGATCGTATTAATTAAAATGCGATCCGCAGCCAGCTCAGTAGCCAAGCTCTTGGTCAAGGCATACACGCCAGCGCGAAAAACATTGGAAAGAATTAACCCCTCAATAGGCTGCTTGATAGAAATCGAGCTTATATTAACGATTCGCCCTGCCCCAGAAGAGCGCAGATGCGGCAGTGATTCACGGATCAAACGAATGGTGCTCATCAGTGTGAGCTCAAATCCTTGGTTCCAATCCGCGTCTTCCATATCAGCGAAACCTCCGCCATGAGGCCCCCCCGTATTGGTCACTACAATATCAAGCCCACCGTTTTTGGCTACAGCCGTTTGAATAGCATGTACGATATCCTCTGGGACAGTCACATCCATCTGAACCATGTTCACCTGCTGTCCTGTGGCTGCCTGAATCTCTTTCTGTGCGTCTGCAAGCTGCTCCATACTCCTGCTGGCGATCATTACCTTCGCTCCCTCACGGGCGTACTCCAGCGCAGTTGCGAGTCCTAACCCTTTACTTGCTGCGGCTACAAAAACTGATTTCCCACGAAGTCCCAAGTCCATCATTAATGCCTCCTTCTTAATTAAACTCCCAACAGCTAAGACTTAAATTGCCATACTGATAACTTCGGTGCAGCAGCTTCGCTTCCTTCCCTTTATCGCCAGCTCCCATAGCTATTATCAAGGGGATAAAGTGCTCACTAGTCGGCACTGCATCAACGCCATAAGGAGCAAGCTCCTGATAGTTAAATAGCGACTCTGTATCCCAAGCTTCCACCCTGTGCTGCAGCCAGTCATCGAATGTCTCCGCCCATTTCTCGACGTTCTCCATTCCCCACTTCACGCTACGCAAATTATGGACGGTTCCACCGCTGCCAATAATCATAATATCCTGCTCACGCAGCTCAGATAAAGCCTTACCCATTAAATATTGCTGTTCATTGGACAACTCTCGATTAACTGACAAAGATACGACAGGAATATCTGCATTCGGATAGATTAATTTAAGAATAGCCCAAGCTCCGTGATCTAGTCCACGCTCTGTATTTAATTTGCTGGCAATCCCATTCTTGTGGAACAGAGACATAATTTGCTGTGCAACCTCATTGTCCCCTTTGGCAGGATAAGTCATTCGATACATCTCATCTGGGAAGCCATAGAAATCATAGATGGTGTCGAAAGTCTCCATAACTCCAACCGATTGTGTGTGTTCTTCGAAATGTGCAGAAAATACAACAATCGCTTTCGGTTTGACATTCCTCTCAGCGAGCTCCCCAAGAAATTTCGTATATGCATTGTTATCAAGTACCAGAGAAGGAGCACCATGGGCAATAAAGTAAGAAGGTATCATAGTTTATCACTCCCTAAGTTCTGCCGTAACCAAGCGATCAAGTCCTGCTGATTCTGCGGTAATACACCATGATCCGAAGGATAAGTTTTAAAGGTTAATAATGGGGTTAGACCTTCGAAATAAGCGGCTGTTTCTGTCCCCACTGAAATTGGAAATACAGAATCATATTCACCATGCGAGATGAAGACCGATACCTCCTGCACACTCTTCAGCTCATAATCCGTCTTCACAAACCCCGGAACATAACCGTTCAGCGCCACAATTCCCCGAAGCGAATTCCCCATTGTAAGAGCGAGTGTCATGGACAAAATGGCTCCTTGACTGAAGCCAAGCAGATAACGATGTTTAGCATCTATAGGGTATTTGTCGGTGGCGTATTCGATAAACTGCTGCAATTGCGATACAGCCTGATCAAACTGCTCGCGGATGGGATGACCTAGACTTTTGAGATCATAATATTGAAATCCTGCCCCTAAAATCATATTTCCCCGAATCCCGATAATAATAAACTCTTCAGACAAGGACTCAACAAGCCCGAACATATTCTTCTCATTGGAACCTTTGCCATGCAAGGTGAAGATAACCGGATAAACCCGATTCTCATCGTAACCGGAAGGTAGACTGACATCATATATATAAGGTGCCTTCATACTAAACACTCCTTCAAAATATTTGTAATACAAAAATAATATTTGTAAAGATAATATTATAAACCTCTAGCTAGTATGTCAATTAATAATTTGTTAATATAAAAATATATTTGCTATTACTAATATTAAAAGGGGCTTTACTAATGAATATAGGTTCAAACATTCGTACAATCCGTAAAAGAAAACATATTACGATTGCCCAAATCTGTGAAACTACTGGCCTGTCACAAGGTTTTATGAGCCAGGTTGAGACTAATAAGACCTCTCCTTCGATTGCAACCCTTAGCCTGATTGCGGATGCGCTGAACGTTCCGTTGGCTTATTTGCTGTTAAAAAAGGAAGAGCGGATGCAGGTGGTACGCTCCAAGGAGCGGCAAATCACCAGTAGCGGAAGTGATAAACTGCAAGTTGAGCATTTAAGCTCGGCAGGTGGTGTACGAATGGTGCTTGTCCATTTCCCTCCGGGTACTTCTACGGGTGAAACTCCGCAGGCGCACGAAGGCAAAGAGGTCCATTTAGTAATAAAAGGTGAGGTTTATGCGGAGCAAGGTGAAGATTTCGGGATGTTCCAAGCGGGGGATTCCTTTAGCTGGAATGCCTGTGTGCCACATCTGGTCATAAATAAAGGCGATGAGCCGGCAAGCGTGCTCATCGCCATCCATACAGAGGCTGATAGTGAAACCGTTGATTTTTAAGCTGGCCTACACGTCGTACTCCAGCTGTTTTTTGGCCTGAACAATGAAATCCAGCGGATTCTCAATCGTGCCGGCTTGGTATTCGACCGCCCCAATCTTAAGACCCAGGCTGACCTTATATTTTCTGGAGAAATTATTGTCATTCAACTCCTGAAGCTTGAGCTTAATCCGCTCGATCACAATCTTCGCCCCATCGCTGTCCGTGAACAGCAGCAGGCCCCATGTTGCTTCATCCTTATCTAGCAGATAGAGTGCATCATTGGTACGAATACTCGCCTGACTAAGCTGAGACACGTCATAGATAGCTTCTGCCAGCTGATCTTCAGGAATGATCCGTCTGATCTCTTTCCAATACTTCACCTTCACCACTAGCAGGGTGAGCGGAATCTGATAGCGGGTCGAAATGCTTGTAAATAATGTAGCATCCGTCTGAAAAGAAATACTATTCCGCAAATTTGTGTTTTCATCGACGATAGCCATATTGGCAGTCTTTTTGCGTAGCTGCTCATTCTCCACCTGCAAATCACGACTGCTTAAAGTGAATACCCATAGAACGACCGTTAATAGCGGAGTCATAATTAGCCAGAAATAAGTATTCAGGCTAATCGTTTCCCCCAGCGTTATCGTCTGGTACATCGTGTAGAATCCGTAAGCAAAGATAAATACCAGATTCAAGACCAGACCGGCAGTGACCGTTGTAAAATACGTAACAATGGCCAGAATAAAAGCCACCGTTAAAATGATAATATTCTGGAGGTAATCATCCGGTGCCCCGGCAATGAAGACGATACAGAGGAACGATAACACCAAGAATGATAAGAGAGCGATGTCTGACACTAAGCTACGATTACGTCTCACGCTTATCACCACGTTTCTTCATGTGTTTGCGAAGCAGCAGGATCAGCGATAGAACCACCAGCGTCAGCACCAGTAAAATCACGATGATAAAACTGAGTACATCCGACCGTTCCATTATTTTCTGGGCCACAGAGTCCTCGGCTGCTCCAGTGATCGTTTTGAAGCGGTGTGCGCTGACATTACCGTCTTTATCAACGATTGCACCATCGCCAAACACCTTCCACTTGTCCCGTTCTGTAGCGAGCAGTTTAGATCCTAAGTAATACTCTTCCGAGCTGACCCCTGTAACCGCGAGCAATGCACGTCCCGCCTCAAATGGCGAATCAATCAGCTGCAGTGTTCCGATTCGTGCGCCGTATTGCTCTTCAATACTCATTTTCTCGTTGGAGCGAATTGTGGTTCCATCTCCGTTATATTGAAAATAAAGCTTAGCATTCTGATCACGGATCACCTTATTATTCTTATAAGCACCAATAGCGATGATATTATTATTTTTCAAATGATCGGCGTTGACGGTATCGGTATAGAACTGGATATTCCCTATATTTCCGCTGGCATATTTACCAAGCAGATTAAAGATATTCGATACACTTAAATAGGCGTAATCATCCATTTGTTCGGGCAGTACAACCGCCACATGATTATAGATCCCATCGCGGATGAACGGATATGGATAGTTATTAAATAAGAGATCCGTGCGATCCTTCGTATTCAGCTGCATTACAGAATCTTTACTGATATAAGCCCATGGCATTTGATCCCGATCGATAATACATCTGGCTCCTTCGATCTCCAAATCAAAAGCCACTGTCACCGAGAAATTTCCGGAGATATTCAAGTTCTGAGGCACCGAGAGATTAAGAATATCGCCATTCGCCAGTTCCTTAGTCAGCTTCTTACTGCCAATCGGAGTATTGTTGATGCTCACGGTAACCAATGAACGAGTAAAATCCAAATTCTGTGCATAACGGAAATCCAGGCTGATTTTACCGGAATCGGCAATCGAGCGGTTCGCTGGCAATGAAATAAAATACGTCTGCTCCTGATGATGTGCCCCGGTCAGTTTATCACCTGTCTCAGTGAACGTGATGTTAGAGCTAATCGAAAGCGCAGGTGCTGATACTTCTGTAGCATCCGTTACTGTTTTCAGATCACTAGTGATCTGCCCGATCAGCTCTGGATTAGCAATCAAACGACCCGCTTTAATCAGCAAGTTCTCATCCTTCGAGGTTACAACCAAGGTGGGCTGGGTATCCTTATTCACTAGCTGGAGCAGCGCGTGCGTACCCAAATCTTCAGTGGAGCTTAGCTGAGCTTTCAGCCCGCTTGGTACTCTGTCATACATAGCTACCAGTACAACTGCGGCCTTATTCTGCACAGTGTCTGCCCGGTAGGGAAGCAAGGGAATAGTCTTATCATTTAACGTAATCCCCTTAACAAACCCGGAGAGAGCATAAGTGGCTGCTTCCATTTCTGCCGCTGTGCTTTTGTCCGGTACAGTCAGAATACTCTGATTCTTCGTTAAGGTATCTATCCCGGCGAATCGCTCGCTGAAGTCACTGATCCCTCCACTCAAGGGCTTTGCGGTATAAATCACGTTAATACTGGACGTATTGAACAGATGCAGCCAATTATCCGACGTTTCATCGACCGAACAAAAGAGGTCCTCTTGACGATCTGTCTTTAAATAGCCCTGAATGCCCAGCGTATTCGTCCCTTTTTTCAGAAACCCCTTGGGCGCCACAAGGGTCAACAGCTGTTCGCCGTTGTCTTGTAGTGACGGACGAAACGTATAGAACGGGCTGCCGTTTAGCGTTAAGGTAACACTAGAAATCTGCTCTTCGGTAATTTGTGAAATTTGAAAATGCAGTTTGATCTTTACTTGATCCACATTCCAATAATCCAGAACCTCAAAATATTGCTGCTGGGCACTCGAACCTGTTAAGGACGAGTCCGTTCCCGTAAATGAGGTTGTGTAAGTGGACTTATGATCCTGCGGCAACGTCTCTGCGGCAGCAGGATGGATTGGAATTAACAAAAGGGAGAGGCAGGTTAACAGTATAACCAGCTGTTTTTTTATCTTCATGTTCTGTTTCTCCTGTGATTACATTTTTCTCATATGACTTTTTGGTGCCTCGTTAGTAGCGCTCCGTCTTATACCATTTGGCTTCTCTTTTGAAGATGAGGTCTTTCAGATATAGATATAATCCGTTAGCCGCGACAACCATCCACAGCTGGCAATAAGACACATACATCAACATTACAATCCCTAGATTGGACAAGCTCATCTCGCCCTTTTCTGTCGTTAGCGTGATGAAGGTCCCCACAACGAAAAGAATAATAGCGAGCAGCCATAAGAAATTACTAAGACCTGCAATAGTAGTATGCACATAACCCAAAGCATGCAGGATCAGCAGCACATCCGAGGTGATTAACGACAGCAGCAGCAAGAAGTAAATGGATAGAAAATAAAGAATATCGAACCGCACCTTTGCGGCCGATTTATTGAACAGCAGCGGAATATTTTTGACAATGACATAAATATTACCCTTCGCCCAGCGGGTTCGCTGCTTGAACCAGACCTTCAAGGTCTGTGGTTCCTGCTCCCACGTGACGGATTTCGGCTGGAACTTGATTTGGTAACCCATCATATAAATCCGGAAGCTGATTTCTGTATCCTCGGCTATCGCTTTAACATCCCAACCACCGATGCTTTCCACAATTGACCTGCGCATAATGAAATTGGTTCCCGGAATAGTGCAAAGCTTGAACAGCTTCCAGCGTCCCGCTTGAGCCATCCATTGAAAGGATAAGGTCTCAATATTAATGAACCGGGTCAGTAAACTTGCATCACGATTACGGGTCCGGAACTTCCCAATCACCGCACCGAGGCTGGAATCATGCATGATCTCAGCAACCAGATAACGCAAAGCTGTTTTCTCCGGAGTATTGTCGGCATCATAAATGGCGATTAGCTCCCCTTTACAGCTGGTAAAGCCTATATTCAATGCATTGGATTTGCCTTTGCCTCCTGTAACTGCATCCGTATTAATGACTACCAGCTGACGCCCCGGATTTCGGGATTGTATGCCCGCAAGCAGCTCGGCACTGTTATCAGAGGAGTTATCATTAATCACAATAATCTCATACCGATCTTGCGGATAATCCAGCGCCAGCAGAGATTCAACCGTCTTACAAATCACTACCCCCTCATTGTGAGCGGGAACCATAATTGAAACAAAAGGATATTCGCCCTCTATCTCTGGTATATCCTCATTTTCGGATTTAATGTAATATAGATAGCCCGCGATAATGAGGGTCACATTCACCAGCAGCAGAGACCAAATACAGATCACCGCAATCACCATCAGCACGTCTGAAATCGTCATAGGGCCCTCCAAATCACGATTAGTTGTCTCATTTCAAAAACTTTCTGCGATATAACCGGTATCCGATCATTAACAATCCGCCAAACAGCAGCAGAGAAATCATGATCACAACAATAAAAAATTGATTCTGAATATTAAAAAGTCGGGTGAAGCTCTTTTGCTGCTCCTCTGTGTAGCGATAATCGCTATCCACTGTTTCCGGTGTATAGTCCAGGCTTAGAGGTTGTCCATTAATAGAAATCATTCCATCTAATGAGGAGAT
The DNA here is from genome assembly GCF_037975345.1 of Paenibacillus sp. FSL P2-0121. Classification (NCBI taxonomy): domain Bacteria; kingdom Bacillati; phylum Bacillota; class Bacilli; order Caryophanales; family Paenibacillaceae; genus Paenibacillus; species Paenibacillus sp. FSL P2-0121. The sequence continues at coordinate 6,745,871 of NZ_CP150245.1, forward strand.
TGTGTTCTGATCAGTAACGACCTGATGCTCTTCTTGCTTATAATCGGCAAAAGAAACCCAATTCCGTTCCAGACTTTGCAGCATTTCTTCAAGCTGACGCTCATCCTCGGGCATGTCGACGGTGATTACAGTATCCATCGGCAAATGCGGTATCACTTTATTGGATGTATGCAAAGCTTGAAGAAATTCCAGCGGAACGCTATATAAAGAGGATGGAAAGGATTTAGAGGTGTCGCTCTGCTCCATATAATCAATCTGTTCATCCGGATATAACACCACAGAATCAAAAAAGCTCATCCCCGCTTCTGAATACTCTTTGTCATACGACCAATGCATTTCCGCTCCGACTCCAAGCGGCCCAAGCCCGTTTTCGGCCAACAGATTGATGAAATCATTCATCTTTCCTTTAAGCGTATGGTCACTGGAGCTTATCGTTGGCATCACCACTGGGGCATTGACCAGAATGCTTCCATTGTTGGATTGCACACTTTTCATGGCCACTAAATAACGCTGCATGGCCGGATAATCGGTATTGCTGAACACAGGCCGCACACTTGCAAGAAACGGAATCCCCAGTTGATACAGCCGCTCACCCGTTTCTGCCAGCAGTCGCAGATCGGAGAAAGGATAGATTTCTTTGATCGCAAGGTACATTTTAGGAGCAGCAGTGATATGGAGCCAATCCTTCAGAACATACGCCATCCCCAGCGTACTGACATTCCCTTGTTCAAAATATGGGGCATATGTATCATTCCCCTTACTCACAGCGTACGGTGCTTGCAGACCCTCCTCCGCAAAAGAGAGTTGCCCGAAGGATTTGACCGCCTGACTCGCTACAATATAAGGCATATCCTGCACCTTAGCTTGAATTCCGGAGAACTGTCCGATTTCGAGCTCAGCACTCCCGTCATAGATCACATCAGTGGTTAGCTGTAACGCCTTCGTTAGACTAGCGGGTGGGTTGTACCCGATATGCAAATACTGCCCCTGATAATGCTCCCAATCCTCTATGTAGGATTTATTCGTGATCGAAATATCCGCTTCGTTACGGACCATGATCACTCTGGAGTAATTTTTCAGCATCCCCTGCTCGTATTGATCTAGGCTTCGAAGTGTAACCTTTGTCGAGTAAGCTGCCAGCAGACGTTGAAGTTCAGTCACATTTCCATCCTTAGAGGTCCCCTTGGCAAGGCTGTCATAGAGCAGTAAGACTTGTTGTGGCGATGCAGCAGATTGAACAGGAGTGGCGGGAAGCAATAGGATGGTTAAACTCAGCGTCAGCAGCAATATACAGTATAAGATCCCTCTGCGCTTCAAACACTCACATCCTTTTGAGGCTTTGTAAATGGACTAGACATGGTGGGGCTCTCGTTAACCGGCTTTTTGCGATTTTTGGAGAATCTGCGTCCGATCACACTAGATACTGTCAAAAAGGTCACCAAATCAAAAGATAAAGTGAACAAGAATTCATGCTTGGAAATGTCGGCATCACCGGCACCGATAATCGATACAAAAATGCCTGAAAGACCAATGCCTATCGTAGCGACAATCAATACCATCCGCTGCAATCCTCTAAAATTGCGTGCCTTAATGGCTGTTACAAAGGAAGGCATATACAGACCGATGACAAGCACTGTCCAAAGGAAGATAAAACCTATCGTTCGTGGTGCTAAAGCTTTTTTCAGCTGACTATATCCAGTAAAAAAATGACTCTGTGCTCGAAATTCCTTCCCAACGGATTGCTCGTAATTGCCCATCGCCGCTGGTTTGATCGAGAATGCACTTTGAGCAGCTACATTAAGAATCGAGTTAAGCTGATCCGGATTCGATATATAGTATTTAAGGATCGAAACAAATCCGTAACGACTGTAAAAGTTCTCTTGGAGGATCGGTGAATTCACATCAATAGTTCCGTATTTCTCGTAGTAAATGCTATTTTTCAAGATGGCATATTGTTCATCAATATCGAATGACTTCAATGCCTTCTCCGGATCGGAGGAATCCTTCAGCACCCCTCGGGTCATGGCATGGAACTGGTTAATATTCACGAACTCATCCGAGATATTCAAATAAGTGAACACACCTGCGAACAGGATCAAGGCAAGGGAAACCAGGGTCAGAATACGAAAGATCTTATCCCTGCGAATCCAAAGGATTGAACACCCCAGAACCGCAATGATTATACCCACTGGCGCATTTTGCTGTTTGGAAGTAGTCAGGATGATCGTACTGATCAAGAACAGGGCCAGCAGCACATAGTCATTGTATCTTTTTTGATATAACAACAACCAAGCTGCGAACATAGTAATCATCGTGATCATCACGACGCTCTCGCCGTAAAAGGAGTTGAAATAAGCGGTATACCCGGTATCTCCAAATATAAAAATAGCAATACCTGCAGTGAGCCATCCCTGCTTGCGGGTCATCCCCCATGTAATAGCCTCTATTAATAAGTAGATCGCCGCAGCATATAAAATCGTGTAAATGACTGCTTGAAACCGGATATCGAAAACCTCGCTGCTAAAAAACAGCTTATTAAGTCCAATGGACAGCTGGATAAATAGGGACTGTGAAGAAAATAATGTCGCGCCATTCTCATTAAAATACTGAAAGATTCCATATTGCTTTACAAAATAACCAAAGTATTGCTCGTCATAATCCGGCAGATTGAAATAAATTCCGTTACTATAGATGCTGCGAAAAAAATCACCATTATCCGCCATTCCGACATACGGGGCGGTAAATAAGGCGATGATGGTTATAAGCAACACTCCAAAAGCAGTGATAAAAGCCGGGGACAATGGCAACGGTAGGTTAGCGAGTGTCATCCCCTGCCTCAGAGGTGATTTCACCATGTTGTTTATCATGCAGATTCACCTTCGTTACTATAGGTTTAAATTAATAGACATAGGCCAATGATGCCATCAGATTGTCAAAGGAATAGGCTTGGCCACTAGCTACATCGCCGAAGCCTCCATACAGTGAGCTGCCGGCATCGGTTATTCTGAACTCGTTCATTCTTTCAATGCTTTTGCGATAGAGTGCATCGTCTCCGATCTCGGCACCAATCATAGCCGTAATGGCGTAAATGGCTGTTGAGCGAATATCGTTAAGCGGCTTTCCCTCACGCGAATATTGTCCATATAATGTGCCAGCCTCGACCTGCTGCTTGATAAAATTAATGCTGGAGGATTTCTGCTGGTCTACCTCTGCCAAAGCCAGAATAGACAGTAGCGATTCTACTGTATTGATATTCTCCGAACTATAGGTTCCACTCTCATAATTAAACCTTGTTTCATAGAAGGGAAACTCATCTGATAAATATCCATCTTTCAGAATAACGCTCATATTATTCAACAAAAAGTCACGAGATTCTCCAGAAACCGACAATTTTCGCATTGTACCTAAATCAATATAACATAAAGTAACGAATGTGTTGGTTTTTTTGTAATTTTCATCATAGAAGTCATACATATATCCATTTTTTACATTATAGTTATAAAACCTCTCACCATACTTAGCCGCTTCTTCTGTATATTGTTTATCTCTAAACGTATCCCCCGCTTCATAAAGCGCACGAATGATACGTAAGTCATCAACTGCAGCATTCACAGGATATAATTTCTGCTGTTTAGGGCTATACCGGTAGCTAAAACCACCCTTCATATCAAAGGTTTGCTTAGCCAGCGCCCATTCTTCTGCAAATCGCTCTTTCTCACCACTCCGTACGGCTGCCAGCATCCTCAGAGAGGCAGACTCACTTAGAATCTCATGGCCGCTTGCTGCTTCCCCGGATTGCTCTGTTTCAATTAAATTCGTATAAACACCGGACGAGCCGGTAAGCTTCGTAACAATAAATTGCTCTAAAGCATCCAATTCCTGTGAAGGGTCCCCCATATCATTATTAGCCGAACCCGTAGGATTCGGTGGCTCTGTTGTATGAACATTCGCGGAGGGCGAGGGTGTTGATGCCGGCATTGCTGTTTGCTCGCATGCTGTTAATGCTGTAAAACCTGTAAGTACCACTATAGCAACAGCTATCTCTTTCCTCAAAAAATCACCTCTCTAAGCATCTGCTTATATTGCCTAGTATTATCTATAACGGTAATATACATCACATCCTTAATCCAAATGTTAAATTTATGAAACCATTAGATGAAAAAAAGGAGGCATCCACACGCCTTCTGACGAGCAGATCCTCCTTTTTCTGTCATCTACTTACTTTATTCCATACGTTCCCAAAAACGATGGGCAGTAATGGCCGCAACGAAGCTAGCCGCAAAAACTTCCCCACCATCGCCTATTATGACTCCCGGACTGCTTCTATGTTCATCTGTTGCAAGCAGCTCAGCAAGTATTGTCGTCATCGCGATAGGTTTAAAATGTGCATAGGCTTGGTTGAGGAATAACGCTGCATCTTTATGGAATTTCTTGCGTTCCGCATTTCCACCCGCCGCATAAATCGCATCGAAGAGCACCGAATCTGTAGTGGACAAGGTATGGATGACTTCAAGCTCTGTGCCGCTTGAGCCTTTAATAAATCCAAGCTTATCACTGATTAGCTCCGGTTGTATCCCAGCTCCCATAAGCGTGTCCAACACAGGCATTACCGCAGCTTCATCAAAACCATCTCCGATAATCACGCCTACTTTCCGCGTGTTGGGATGTTTTTTCGTATTAGCCTGACTTAAGGCAGGGGAAGCTTGAGTAACCTCGGAACCGCCAACTTCTGGAGCCGCTACTCCAATGGCTTCTGCCACAGGTACAGCAAGCTCGGAGGTAATGTTAGCAAGCATATTTACGACCTGCTGTCGGACCGACTTACTCTTAACCTTTCCAAGCTCAAAAGAATAAGCTTCGATAATATGCAATTGTTCCGGAGGGCTCATACTATTCCAGAATAACTTGGCTTGTGAAAAATGATCCTCAAAGCTTTTACTCCGGCTCCGTACCTTACGGCCCTCAACCTTTTCTTGATAATGCACATAACCGCCTTCTGCCTCTGGGACAGGTCTCGGCGTATTTTGGGCCAGAGAATTATTATGATAACTCACAGTGCCCTGATTAATCGTCTGCCGCCCATATCCGTCACGCTGGTTGTTGTGGAAAGGACACACCGGTCTATTAATCGGCAGTTCATGAAAGTTAGGACCCCCAAGCCGAATCAGCTGGGTATCCGTATAAGAGAACAATCTGCCCTGAAGTAACGGGTCATTGGTGAAATCAATCCCTGGCACTACATGTCCAGGGTGGAAAGCCACCTGCTCCGTTTCGGCAAAAACATTATCCACGTTGCGGTTCAAGGTCATTTTCCCAACGATCTGCACGGGCACGTCTTCCTCTGGCCATAGCTTTGTAGGGTCCAGCACATCGAAATCAAACTTGAATTCGTCTTCTTCACTAAGAAGCTGAATGCCCAGCTCGTATTCCGGAAAGTTGCCGGCTTCAATCGATTCCCATAGATCACGGCGGTGAAAGTCAGGGTCCGCTCCAGATATTTTCTGTGCTTCGTCCCACACCAAAGAATGTACACCAAGTACTGGTTTCCAATGGAATTTAACAAAATGCGCTTTCCCCTGTTCATTGATCAGACGGAAGGTGTGAACTCCAAACCCTTCCATCATCCGGAAGCTTCGCGGAATGGCGCGGTCAGACATCAGCCACATCGCCATATGGGCCGATTCCTGATTATTGGCGATGAAATCCCAGAAGGTATCATGGGCTGATGCTGCCTGAGGCATTTCATTATGCGGCTCCGGCTTAAGCGCATGCACTAAATCAGGGAACTTAATCGCATCCTGTATAAAAAAGACCGGCATATTATTGCCTACCAAATCATAATTGCCTTCTTCGGTATAAAATTTGGTCGAGAAGCCCCGGGCATCCCGCACAGTTTCGGCTGAACCCCGTGATCCTGCTACCGTTGAGAACCGGACAAACACCGGGGTCTTCACGGACGGATCTTGAAGGAATTTCGCCTTCGTATATTCTTTCAACGATTTATATACTTCAAACTCCCCGTGGGCGGCAAATCCGCGTGCATGCACGATCCGCTCAGGAATCCGCTCGTGATCGAAATGGGTCATTTTTTCCCGAAAATGAAAATCCTCCAGCAAGGTTGGCCCCCGGTCACCGGCTTTTAGGGAGAACTCATCCTCGGACACTTTCAATCCCTGATTGGTTGTTAAAGCGTGACCTTCGTCCTTACTGCGAAACTGTTCCAGTTGCTCATTTTTGCTATTTCCGTTCACTTTTTGCTGTTCACTCATTAACAATGGCTCCTTCCGAAAGGTAGAGTAACGATAATATTCATCTCTTACCCTTAAGGAAGGAACGGCAAACAAAAAGAAGCGGAATTCCGAGAAGCCATTCTCCCGAAAATCCGCTTTACTCGCTTATCACTGACCTAACCTTTAATTCTCCGATACGTCTCTTCATCCGAAACAATATATAATCTAGCCTCTTTAGGAATAGGCTGGTCCAGCTTGCGATTGATGCTAAGGTCACTACGATCCGAGAGTAAAGTTGCACCTTGAAGGAGCAATTCCTGAAACGCCTGCCCATAGGTCTTCCATGCACTATTCACTGGAATCTCATAAATATCATCCCCATACTGGCGGCTCAGCAGCTGCGTAATCACCTCTGAATTCCCCTCTTGCAGAGCGGATCGGACAGCCAATCTAGAAATGGCATCATGCGACAGAACGAATTCATTGACCTGAACATGCCTGAAATTCTGTATATTCTTCTCCTGCATAATTTCTACGGTAGTATGTACTTGTGGCGCTATGCGCTCAATGCTGGAGGCGATAAGCAGAGATTTCCCGTCAATTAGCGATGCTTCATCAATCCGTGTGTCTCCGAACACAATGGCTGCCCTAGCTTCGTGTATGTTAGCTTTAAGGAGAATCTCATCGCTGGAAGCATCACCGCTTACAAAGTGGACCTGTTCCATATGCTCCAGCGGATGCCGTCCTATCTCATCAATGATGACGATATGACATTTAGGTGAATAGCATAACACCTCATCTACCGCAGCTTGCGCTTTTTTACTCCAATTGATTAATATCACATGATCCTTTCCCCGGAAGCTCAATGTTCCTGCTCCTCTCCTTCTCTGCACCTCTGCAATAGAGTCAATGACCTTGCCAATAACCAAGCTGAGAAGACCAATCCCAAAAATATATAGAAACATGGTGAATAGCTTACCAACTACCGTCTCGGCAAAATAATCCCCATACCCAACGGTGGCCATCGTTGTCATAACCCAATAGAAGGCATTAAACCAGTTGTGGAAAGTACTCGGTTCAAGCAGGTAAGCTATCGATGCGCTAAGAATTATAAAGATCAAAATAATCAGACCGATCGACCGTTTGCGTAAACGCATCATCCTGGTGGATATTCTCAGAAAAAAATGCATCTGCCATCCCTTCCTCACATTAATAAAGCTGCCTCTCGAGGTTATTACTGAGGGCAGCCTTATCCATGTCCATCTGCAATTTTTGAACTAAACAATCAAACTGCTGACTGCAAATGCTGTGCCGATAAACACCAAGCAGAGCATAGTGCCTACTGCCACATTGCCTTTTTCCAGATGTTCTGAAATTTTAAAGCTTGGGGTCGCCAATTCAAAAATCCAGTAAGCAGCGATGAGGCACACATAACCGACAGCAAACCAAATGATCATATGCAGAATAGAGGTATTCGTATACGCCGCTACTCCAATGATAATTGCTGTAGCGAGAAATTTGCCGCCAAGCGCTAGAGCTACAGCCACATTCCCTTTTTTCAGCTCTTCCATATCCTTGAACGGGGTCATCAAGCCAAAGATAACCATACCCAACAATTGCAGAAGAATAATCACAAATATACTGACTATTAAATTAACAACAATCGTCACTTTGCCCACCCCCGAAATTTCGCATATGCCGAGTCATAATCGGCGAAATCATGTACTTCCTCAAGGACTACGGAAGCGGTCTTTTCTTTCTCTAATGCTGCATAACGCTCATCGTCTATCGGCTGCTTGATCCGGTTGCCGGAAGGCAGCTCGAGGACGGCAAAGTTTCTTGTCTTCTCATTATATTTTGTCTTGTATACTCCTACAAGATCAACATCTGTAGTTACCGATACCTTAAGGTTGGTAAGATCCTCGACTGCTGTTTTTTCATCGGGATACGATTTAATGGTCGTCCAGGAAGAGAGGCGGACTTCATTGCGTTGGTCGGCATCTGTGATCAGCTCAGCGTCCATGAACTGCAGTGTCCATATTTTATCGCCAGTAGCATAATTCTCATCATTCGGCAGCAGCTCATTATCCGGCAACACCGTCATATCGCTACCAATTAGATCACCTACAGTACTCTCCACAACCCGGTAATCCCAAGGTACCCGTGCAACACTGTCAGAAGTTTCAGCAGTGCCTGAATCAAACACACTCCCCTGATTACTGGAACATGCACTAAGCAGCAATACCGTTAGAAGCATCATACATAAAGCCCCGATCCGGGCCTTTACTAATCTAGTAGACGACTTGTTTATAGCCTTACTTTTATCCAACTATCTCACTCCCAACGCGATAAAATGACTGGCATTGCCCGTAATCAGTCCGCCAGCCCGGCCGAGCAGCCCACACGGCTTCCCATTAATGACGAACATGCCTGTCAGTAGGTGGAATTCACCTTCGGCGGTGTGTATTCGGGCTAGTTCAGCTCTTTTTTGATATACAGAGGGAAAAAGCTGACTGCTATCATAACCCTCTTCGTCCTCAATTTCTAGAGTTCCACTATCGTCAAAGAGACGTACAGAACCGCCTTCGCGGCCAAATACAGATTTGGACACAAAGCTGCCAGAGAACACAGGCTTATTATAAGTCGGCAAAATATAACGTGAGATCGCCTCACGCTCTTCATTGTCAAATAATAAGCCAAGCTCATACATTCCCCACACAGCTGCAATCAATCCCTTAGACTGCAACAGGATACTGTGCGGTCCATTAAAAAGCTGAAGATTTCCCTGCTCAACAGCATAGGCAAGTGCATCTCCACCTTCATCGACGGCCATCCACTCTTTAGGATATAGGGCGAACATCCGCTTTATCACCCGGTCCTCCCCGTCCTTCAGAATGCCCTCATCGACCCACAGGTCGAGACAGTCCACACACTGAATAGTAAGCCCGCTATGTCTGGCCAAGGCTTCAATCGTACCCGAATCTTCAAGATGAGACCCATAAGCAACACAAGCTGCGGTATCTGGACGTTCTATCTGCCAGGCTGCGGCAAGTTGTTCCTTCATCGCATGATTTGGACTAGTCACACCCGCCTGTTCACAGATCCAAGGTGTTGCTATGGAAGCCTCCACATAACCTGTAGGTGTATCGGCATTCAGTTCCAGAAGCTTGATGGTTCCATCATTAGCTATCGCAAAATCGAACCTTGCATACCGACTGATTAGACCTTCTTCCGGAATAGGAAACCCATCAAGCATCTCCCAAAGAACAGGAGGAATGCCCAGCAGCTCATACAAATCGCGTTTTAGATGTATATACCGAACCGCTTTATCGAGGATAGCCCACAGCTTTGCGGAGGCTTCCTCAAGCTCTTTATAAATGTCGCTGCGCATCACAGCTATTGCATCCATCCAGTACTCTTCTTCCTCTAGATCTGCCCAAGTGAACCCAAGCTCATGCAGCGCTTGTACCCGTGGGCCCCGCTCCAGATCAGACAAATCCAGAATCTCAAACACGCTCTGCTGATCACTCATCCGCCGAAACCACTCTTACTGGAACCAGATCTCGATGAAGATTTCGAGCCTGAGCTTGATTTAGAGTTCTTCGAAGAGTTTAAGCCACTGGAAGTGCCACCGATTCCGTTCTTTGAAGAGGAACCTCTTCTCGTGATGGAACCCGTGGATGAGGTTGAGGTTTTAGGTTTCACTACAGAACCGGGCACCTTTTTATTCTGGAACTTTTCGCTGCTATAAGTAGGTGGTTTATAAGTGGTTCTCGTGCCTCCATAATAGGTAGGACGGTCCTTAGCCCATCCTCTGGAGGAGTAATTGGCACCGCTGTTAAACAACATGTGATACAGAAGCAAATCCGTCCAGCCAAAACCTGAATGATAACCGCCATAGTTATTCACTACCGTTGTTCCGTTTGAAGTTACTACGCCTTGGCCTTGCTCCTCTACCTCTTTCGTACCTTCTTCGGGGTAGGGAATATTCCAATCCACATTTTTATCAAAATAAGCTTTAACCTCTTCATTAGACCAAGAGACTAGCTGTGGTTCGCCCGCAGAAGTATTCGCGCTAGCCCCCGCTCCGCCAGGAATAAACATAGCATTCGCTAATAAGGCTATGCCTAGCGATGTTGATAATACACGGATGGGTTTGCCATCTGCGGTAAATAATTTTGATGCAGGCAATTCCTTATCCCTTTCTTCTTTAGCCATCGTAAGGTTCTCCTTCCCTGATGATCTTCTATCCCTCAGTGTGCATCGGAACAAGCAAAAGCTCCAGCTTGCCTTCATCCACATTCAGTCGTCCTTCAACCGCCTCATATTCCTTACTGCCCACCACTATATAATTGACATGTTCAAGTGCAGTTATCATATTCATGCTCCACGTACGCTCTTCAATCACTCGTAGATCACCTTCTGGCATTTTTTCGATTAAAACTACACTCATCCCGTTATCCATTATTACCATTCCTTCCTTATATCTGCTATAGCATCTGATACGTTTTTATCACCTTTTCGTTTCAGTTCTAAGCTTGTATAGATTGCCCAGCATTACTTTTGGAATAAGAACGTCTATATAAAAGGAGAACTCCTAACGAACACAAGCTGACAAGGAGCAACAGTCCGTATACATGCTCATATGCTTTTGCCGGCGCAAGATCACGCTGAGCATGCAGCAACAGCCCACAGACCGCAACAGATACAGAACCTCCAAAGAACTGAATCAGTTGTAAAAGCCCCATACCTGAACCAATCCAAGTTCGCGGAAGAACCCGAGAAGCTTCATTATTTAAGGATGCCATTGTCGCCGAGAAGGCCGGAGAGAAGCAAAGATAACCAAGCAGAAGAACTACAGGAGATACAGAAAGGTTCAGCGCAAATGCAGCCATAACAGCGGCAAGAATACAATGCCCTATGATTAAGAAGCGCAAGTTGCCATACCGGTCAATAAAACGTCCAACAAAACGGGTAAGAAATGCAGATAATAACGCACCTGGTGCGATAAACAAACCAATCATCAACGCAGATTTACCAAACAGATTAGCGAGCACAAGCGGCATCAGGAACAAATTCCCCAAGTTCAGCACCAGAATACAAAAGCCTATGGTAACTAGCTTCAAGTATCCCGGCATTTTTAGCAGCTGCGGGTTAATAAAGGATTCCTTCGCCTTCTTCAAATACCAAGCGTGCACGATAATAGACACTACGCCCACTGCCAACCATACCAGAGATTGGGTGGTTACGGCTACCAGCAGACTTGCTGCATTTACAACGGTCAGCGCCGCCCCAATAACGTCAAAGCTTGCAGGCTTCGGCTGTTCCTTAGGTAATAACCGCAGCAGTACTGGCAATACAACAAGCACAAGGCAAGTAATTCCGAATAACCCGTTCCAGCCAAAATACTGACTGATGACACCACCAAAAATCGGGCCCAAACCAAAGGCCATTGCACTCCCTGCGGAGATCATGGCGATAGCCGCACCACGTCTTTCAATAGGCACATAACGGCTAGCCAGTACGAGACCCAATCCAGCCATCGCACCCGCGCCAGCAGATTGTACTATTCTCGTTATCAATAATGTATTAAAGTCATGCGCAAATAATCCAAACACTGAGGCCAACCCGAGAGTAATTAAGCCAACGGTCAAAAGTCTCCGAATCGGCACCACGTCTGATAAGCGGCTATAAATAACCGTCGATAAAGCATATCCAATCGAATAGCTCGAAATTACCCATGAACCTAGATCAGCAGAAATTTGGAGATCCTGAATAATGGTTGGAAGTGATACATTAAACATCGTTGTGTTCATCACTACGATAAAAAGGCACATGGTCCATAATGGCATGACTACTTTATCATTCATTACTACTTTCTCATTCATTCCTATCCATCCCTGTCCTAATTTATCTATACAAGCTTATCTAAGTTTATGCCTATAAAATCAGGATGGCAATTGGAATAGGGGGATTTAGACTACTTACGCCACATCAATCCGCACAACAATTCAAACAACTCCATGTAGTTGCGTGGATTTTCGCCCGTTAATGTATGAATGCGATTAAGCCGGTAGTTCAGTGTATTTCGGTGAATATTCAGCTTCTGTACAGTACGATTATGGTCCCCATTCTCAGCAATAAATACTTGCAGTGTTTCAATCAGGCCTGTCTTATCGCCCGACTGATCCAGTAGAGCATAAATCGTCCCGGGCCGTTCTGCCCCGTCATAGGAGAGATGAATTAAGAATCTTAGTTCTTCATAAGTGTACAGTATCTTGAGCGGGTCGACTCTACTACCAACACTAATCGCCGCCTGGGCCTGTTCAAGTGAATAAGCAGCTAACTCCTCTGCTTCGCCAGAACCTATTCGCCCCACATTCGCACATGAATTTAGTTTTCCTATGAGCTCTTTATAAAGAAAAACATCCGTTATAAAAAAAACCGCCTTATCATTCTCCAAATTCCAGTAATGTGGATAGGACCTAAATACATTTTTGAATTCTTTTCCGTTCACATCGCCTTCCACTAGGATCGCCCAGCATTTTTTCTTAAGATCAAGCCCATAGCTGCCCGCCCGTTCCAGAAACTCAAGATCATATGCTTCTTTACGATAAGACAATTCATGATAAAATTTCACACGTTTTACTCGCTCATCCTGTTCCAGCTTGTTCCTTGCTTCCTGCTCAATAAGTAATATAGTAGTGACTCTGACCAGCTTACTAAACGGCCTAACCTCATCTGGATGTCCCGTAATACCTACCACACCCAAAACTTTATGATCTATAATAATGGGTTCATTCACCCCCGGCTTCATGCCGCTGCCATCCTCGTACACTTCAAAGACATGCCCACTTTGAATGGCTATTCTCGCTCCCTCATGTAAGGTTCCGACCCGTTTCAGATCTCCGCTCCCCACAATAAAGCCGCTCTCATCCATAACATTAATGTTATAAGGAACTACGCTCATCATTTCTTGTGCTATTTGTCCTGCAAGTGATTTCGATATCTTCATGTCTGTACCTCCTGTCCCTTTATATTCTACTCAGAAAGCTTCTACCTTAAAAAAGAAAAAGGGGCTGACTCCGTTCAGTCAGCCCCTCTATCACTTTGTATAATTCAATCAGCTTCCTTGGTTCAACATGACTAACCTAGCCACATTCTCAGCCGTTCTTTCCAGATTCTCTTGCCCTTTATTCAAGGCATCCTCCAATGAAGCTGCACCTGGCATGATCCCAAAAATAGCATCAATCCCTTTATCATACAGCACTTCCGTCTGATCGCCGATCCGTCCCGCAAAAGCCAGCACAGGTTTATTATATTTCTTAGCTACCTCAGCAACGCCAAGCGGAGTCTTGCCATATTGGGTCTGGAAATCGATGCTTCCTTCCCCGGTCCACACCATGTCCGCCTGCTGCACTTTTTCTTCAAGTCCAGTATAGTCGATCACAAGCTCAATGCCTTTTTTTAATATTCCGTTTAAGAACACCACCAGTCCTGCCCCAAGGCCACCCGCTGCACCAGCACCAGGCATATCTATAATATCGAAACCCAATTGCTCTTTGATGACACTCGCATAATGATGCAGATTGCTGTCCAGCTGTTTGATCATATCCGAAGTAGCCCCTTTTTGCGGACCAAATACATTGGAGGCCCCGGTCGGACCACATAATGGATTCGTAACGTCGCAAGCCACTTCAACCTGTACTTCCTTAAGGCGAGGGTCAAATCCACTCAGATCAATACGGGCTAATCTGCCGAGCTCACCACCACCAAACAACAGCTCATTGCCTTCGGCATCCAGCAGCCTGCCGCCTAATGCCTGCACCATCCCGGCGCCTCCGTCATTGGTGGCACTGCCACCGATACCGATCAGCAGCTTGCTGACCCCACGATCCAGACATGCTTTGATTAATTGTCCTGTCCCGTAGGTGGTTGTAATCAACGGGTTACGTGTCTCAGGGGATACCAGCTGAATACCACTCGCACTAGCCATTTCCAGCACCCCTGTCAGCCCGTCTCCTGTGATTCCGTAGGATGCGCTAACTTCATTGCCCAGTGGCCCTTTAACTTTTGTTATATATACTGTACCTTCCGTTGCATCGACCAAGGACTGCATCGTTCCTTCGCCGCCATCTGCCATGGGTACATGAATACAAGTAATATTAGAATTTACTTTGTGAATGCCTTTTTCCATGGCTTCACAAGCTTCTTTGGCTGTCATGCTTTCCTTGAAAGAATCCGGTGCCAATACGATGACAAAGTCTTTATTCATAGAATATCCGTCCCTTCTAGTTGCAAATATAAATTATAGGATGAAGCCGTATAATATAGTGGCGACGATAGCCATCGTCAGACCCACGAGACTTTCATAAGGAATCAGTGACATCCGGTCCTTAATGTTCATCTTAACGGAATCAGCGGTCACGTGGAAGAAGTTACCGTGTGGCAGATGGTCAATAACTGTAGCCCCGGTGTGCACCATAATTGCTGCATTTAGCGGCGCTGTGCCCATCGAAAGAATAGCGGGACCAAATGATCCGGCAGCCACGATAGAAGCCGTAGAGGTTGATGCTGTAGCAGCCGCCATCAGGATCCCTGCAATTGGCGCAAGGAACGTTCCGGAAATCCCCATAGCCGTTATTGCATCTACAACAGTAGCACTCAAATCCGATTTCGAGATAATACCAGCGATAGCACCAGCACCAATCAGGATAATGGCTGTACCTGTCATTTTATTTAACCCTGAGGTTGTAAAAGAAATGATGTTCTTCGTTTGTTTCATAGCAATCAATCCAATAATGCCGGCAAGAGGCAAGATGATCATAGAATCGACTTTAAATGATTTCAGCAATTCAATATTTAGAATATTTCCGATTGGGTTAATGGCTAGAAGTAAAATAGCGAAAACTGGAGCGACGATGGCACGGCCAAAGCTAGGTTTAACCTTAGTACTGTCTTCCTCTTTAGTTACAACGTCGCCCTCTGCAATTTTCACACCTTTGTTGACCAGCAGATTAGCAATAATAACAGTGACAATCAGACCCGCAATGGCTGGGATGAATCCATGAATCATGACCTGAGCCAAATCTACATCAAAGCCTTTAGCTACGGCAATGGTGTTCGGGTTCGGTGAAATAATGTTACCGGCTTTACCGCCACCGACCAGTGCGAGCAGCAAAGCGGTTTTGGAAATGCCGATCTTCTTACCTACGGACAAAGCGATTGGAGCGACAATAATGATAGCGACTGTGATGAATACGCCTACCGCTGTAATAATCATAGTTGCCAGCGCTATAGATAATAACGCTTTCTTTTCGCCAAGCTTATCTACTATGGTCTCGGCCATTCGTTCGGCTGCCCCTGATTCAATCAATACCCCGGCCAGCACACCAGCTGCGAGAACACGTACAACTGCACCCATAACACTATTCGTTCCGTCGATGACATATTGTACTGTCTCTGCAATGGATGCCCCGCCTAATATTCCTCCGGCAATCGCGCCTAAAAAAAGTGCGTAGACCGGGTTAACCTTTTTGAAAATCAATACGACGGCCAGAATCAATCCCGCAATCGCGCCCATCCAGTTAATTACTGTGCCTTCCATCTCTAGTTGCCCCCTAGTATAAGAATTTGACACTATACAGTGTGTAATTTGATAACGCTTTCTAAACTGAGTATACTGCGCTTACAAACCCAATAATATTGACGGGACAACCTATTTTTTTGTGCATATGCACAAGCTCTGAGCATGAGAAAAAGACCAAGCTTAGGTTTCAGCACACCAGAGCTTGGTCTTTTAACATGAATTAGACGTATTAAGAAACTTGAGTTTCTTTCGTTAGAACAGGGGCAGCAGGATCTTCTGCCAGAACATTATCCTTTGTCTTGGAGAGGAAGATATTCAGCACAATCGCTGTAAGGGAACCGGATACGATACCGTTTTGCAGCAGCATCCGAGCGAATTCAGGCAATTGATCGAACATTGCAGGTACTGTTGCCGAACCCAATCCAACAGCGATACTACAAGCGGCAATCAGCAGATTACCATCCTTGCGCAGATCTACCTCTGACAGAATCGACATCCCGGAAACAGCAACCGATCCGAACATCACGATCATCGCTCCGCCCAGTACGGCATTGGGAATAACTGTTGTCAGAGCCGCCAATTTAGGCAGTAGTCCAAGCACAACCATAATCCCGCCGGCTGCAAAAATAACATTCCGAGTTTTGACCCGAGTCAGCGAGACCAGACCTACATTTTGCGAAAATGCTGTGTACGGAAATGCATTAAAGATCCCGCCCAGCATAATCGCCAAACCTTCCGAACGCAGCCCGTTTACGATCTGCTTTTGTTCCACTTTCTGATCCGTCACTTTACCAATCGCAAAGTAAACACCTGTGGACTCCACCATACTAACAATATTAACAATGATCATAGTGAAAATAGCCGTAAGATTGAACTGAGGCCATCCGAAGTAGAAAGGCTGTGCAACACTTACCCAAGAGGCTTCACCTACTGTAGAGAAACTAACAATGCCCATTCCATAAGCAATAATTGTACCCACTAAAAGACCTATCAAGACAGAGACCGAGCGAAGAAATCCTGTAGTAAAACGGTTAACCGCTAAAATGACCAGCAGCGTGATCAGTGCAAGCAACAAATTGCGGGGATTCCCAAAATCAGCGCTGCCTTCTCCGCCAGCTACGCTATTCATAGCTACAGGAATAAGAGATAACCCAATAATGGTCACGACTGAGCCCGTTACTATCGTTGGGAAAAACCTCAGTAGCTTCCCATAAAGGGGGGCCGCCAGTACCACGAATAAACCAGATAAAATAATTGCTCCGTACACCGTCGCCAAATTGTTGGCACTGCCGATAGCGATAATCGGCCCTACTGCCGTAAAGGTACATCCAAGAATAACCGGCAGCCTGCTGCCAAAATACTTAGTGCCCATAATCTGCAGCAAAGTAGCTAACCCGCAAGTAAACAAA
Organism: Paenibacillus sp. FSL P2-0121; assembly: GCF_037975345.1. Taxonomy (NCBI): domain Bacteria; kingdom Bacillati; phylum Bacillota; class Bacilli; order Caryophanales; family Paenibacillaceae; genus Paenibacillus; species Paenibacillus sp. FSL P2-0121. The sequence goes on from NZ_CP150245.1 coordinate 6,763,099, forward strand.
TCAGCTGCGATAAGATAGGCCATTTGGGTGGCATTCAGGTTCAGCGCGTTCCCTACGATCAGCGGAACAACAACTGCTCCGGCATACATCGCCAGTACATGCTGAAATCCTAACGCAAATACTTTTTTCTTGCTTAACATCTCGCACTCTCCTTGATTGGCTCTTTTGAACTTTCATTATCAATGAAGTGAATTTCACCTGGTGACATAGATGTAATCCGGGCTAAAGCATGGACTTCTATCCCTCTATCCTCGAGTAGACTCCGGCCTTCTTGGAAGCATTTTTCAATCACACAACCAACGCCAAGGAGTTCAGCGCCAGCCTCTTTCACGATATCAACCAGTCCAACAAGAGCAGCACCAGTAGCCAAAAAGTCATCTACAATAAGCACCTTATCACTTGGTCCGATATATTTTTGCGAGACACTAACCATATAATCCTCTTTGCGTGTAAAAGAATGTACCGGCGCGGAATAGACCGCTTCAGATAAGGTCACTGCTTTCTTTTTCTTCGCATATACAAACGGTACGCCTAAGGCGATGGCCGTAGCCATGGCAAATTGAATGCCACTCGCTTCAATAGTGATGATTTTAGTGATAGGCAAATGTCCGAACAACCGCTTGAACTCCTGTCCAATTTGTAAGGCAAGCTCCGTATCCACCTGATGATTCAGAAATGAATCTACCTTTAGTACCGTATCTGATAAAATAAGACCCTCTTGTCTGATGCGCTCTTGAAGTACCTTCATAGTAAACTTGATCTCTCCTTCTGAATTAAAAACAAAAAAAGGACAAATCCCTTGAGTCGTTTCTCTCAAGTGAATTTGTCCTTCTGGGTTTTTGTCCCTTAGTGGTGTAACACTGCATAGTGTCCGCATCGCTCGGTCCAGTCCTTCCATAGTCAGGAAGCGGAACCCTAGATGCGCTATTTCACTCATAGTCGGATAATTACATTGGTTATCCGGTAGAAACTTATGGGCCATATTCCCAAGATTATATGAGTTGACAAGCAAATATAAGGATAATGTATAATGTGAAACTTATATTTTTATAAATGTTCAATATGAATACCTTGTATATCTTACACGCTCTGTCTGGTGCTTACAAGCAAAATTTTAAGCAATTTGCATGCCATTTTCAGGTTATTTTCACGAAATTCAATTGTTTACATTTAGTAGTTACTACTCCAATATCTTCTGCGCTGTTTCTTGGGTCGTTACAAGTACATTCATATAACCCCCATTTAGTGCCCCAAGGATCCCCGTTACCTTCTCAAGTGACTCCGCTACACCAATTGAATACCGTGCTTGCTTAATTTGCTCCAGCTCAATGGTCAGTGTTCGATCCGATATTCCGGTATGCACGGGAATCCCGTTGCCATCATAGAATCGTGAACAGATATCACCAGCGACCTTTCCATTCTCCAGCTCAGCAATCACTGCATCACCATAAAAACCGCGCCACGCCTCTTCCCCTTTCATTTCCGGCGATCCGATGCCGAACACAGCGATATCCAGATGGTCCCACGCCTTGGCAATGGTCTGATAATACTGCGAATTCATCAGTTGATCTCTAGTTTCCTTTTGCTCCGTGATCGCTGGAACATCAATCATTAACGAGCGCGCACCCCATTTTAGAGCAGCTTGATAACAGATGTTATTTACATGGTACCCGCTCTCCATCTTTCCTGATGGGCCGCCGACCGTAGGTACACAGGTTACAAATGGTCTCTGGGCTTGTGTTAGGCTATCTACGACGGCAGCTAAGCTGCTTCCCCAAGAAAATCCAATCGTATCTTTCGGGAGAAGCACTTGCTCGAGCCATCTCGCACAGGCTTGTCCTATAGCTTTGCGTTTAATCGTGCTGGACTGTGCAGGATCTACCTCCACAACAACGGCTTCCCGTAGCCCGAACCGCTCCTTCAGCTCCTGCTCCAATGTAAAATGATCGCCAGTATCGTAATTAATAGTTATTGTAACGATCCCTTCTTCACGTACCCTCTTTAGCATCCTGCTGATGGTGGTACGATATATACCAAGTTGGCTGGAGATTTCACTCTGCGTTAAATTCTGTTCATAATACATTTGTGCTATTTTAATAAGCAGCTTCTTATCTTCTTTTCGATCCATGTTACAACGCCCCCGCGTATTCAACAGTTTGACGGATTTAGACCCCCCCGCTATACTGTAGACGATTGTTTTGCACATTTATTATTATATTGCACAAATGTGCTTAATATCAAAACTTTTATGAAGATGAATGGTTCAGATGGAATCAAGGTATCTCTAAATAAAAACAAAAAATCAAACAAGTGAGGTGCTGGAAATGAACCCTTTAAAGTGGGCAATTGTCGGTCCAGGAAGTATAGCTGCCGAATTTGCGACTGCGCTGAATGAAACGGGAGGAACGTTGTATGCGGTTGGGTCGCGAAGCTTGGAGAAAGCACAACAATTCGCTAATCAATATGGAGCCACGAAAGCTTATGGCAGTTACAGTGAAATGCTGCAAGATCCTGCAATTGATGTAGTGTACATCTCTACGCCACATAGCAATCATTATGAATACATCATTGAAAGCTTACAGAATAACAAACATGTTCTCTGCGAAAAAGCAATCACGGTGAACAGCAAACAACTTCAAGAAGTCACCCGACTTGCCGCTGAAAAGGATCTGGTTGTGGCCGAAGCTATGACCATCTACCATATGCCACTGTATAAGAAACTGCGGCAGCTCATTGATGACGGCATCATCGGGCGCCTCAAAATGGTGCAGGTCTCCTTTGGCAGCCATAAAGAATATGATGTGAACAACCGTTTCTTCAGCAAAGATCTGGCGGGCGGAGCACTGCTGGATATTGGGACATATGCGCTGTCCTTCACAAGATTCTTCCTGTCCAAACAGCCCCATGAGATTCTTACTACGGTAAAACAATTCGAGACAGGAGTGGACGAGCAATCCGGTATTATTCTTAACAATGCGGCAGATGAAATGGCGGTAATCTCCCTTACAATGCGCTCCAAAATGCCTAAACGGGGGGTGGTTGCAGGAGAGCTCGGATTTATTACCGTAGACAATTTCCCGCGGGCCAGCAAAGCCACCATTCAATATTTGGATGGCACAGTAGAGACGATTGAAGCTGGAGATACAGCCAAAGCTTTGCAATACGAGATTGAAGATATGCAGCGGTATATTGCAGATAAAAGCCATAAAGAGACCCTCAACCTCTCCTTGGATGTCATGGACATTATGAGCAATGTCCGGGAGCAATGGGGGATCAAATATAGCTTTGAATAAATAAACCGTTTAGTAGGCAGCTAACTTAGGCAAATGATTGTTTTTCGAGGTAGATCGCCCGTATTCATCACTTATTCCCCCCATCTGCATTAATGTTAATGAAGTCAAAGTATGGGAGAGTGAATATGGGTGGCCTATAAAAGAGACCGGATCGTTGTCATTATTCAAAAAGGAAAACGGCGCATAATTACAAGGACCCCACTCCACGGAGTGGACAGATTAGTCTTTGTCATCAACAATCAATATACGAACGCCCCCAACACTACACAAATTGCAAGCGGTGCAGGGCGCAGCAGCGCAAGCGGCAATAATGCCGCCATTGCTTCTCCCTATACACGCCAACAACAAAGTGTCGGCGCAGGCGGCGATGCGACTAACCTAGGCAGTGGGGGCAACAAACGCGGCAAAGCTAAACCCCTCTTATTATATCCGTATCGCAAAGAAGTTGTGGTCGTTATCAATACCCAGACGGTTAAACTGCCTAAACGGAGCCAGAATGCCTCCGCAACTCAGGTAGCAAGCGGAGGCGGAACGTTCAGCACCGGTGGAACAAACTCCGCTATTGAAAGCCCAGGAACAAGACAGCAGCAGGCGGTTGGTGGAGGATCGGGTGGGCACGCCACTAACAAAGGCACAACTAAACGGCGCCACCTTAAACAACGGTCTCGTTAACCCTATTGGGACTATATAACAAGCATAGCAAAAAAGCATGGACAAACCTGACGAGATCAGGGTGCCCATGCTTTTTGCGGTTTGGCGAGTTGCGCTATAGGTACTTTTTAGTACCTATAGCACTTTAAAGTACGTACTATACTAAATGGACAGATCTCTTCATAATAGCACTTACCGGCCGGTGATTAACACAGCGTAGGAGTGAAAGAAATGTCCTTAGATAAAAAAAGAAGCACCTTGGCGCTCTTAGCTCTAGCCATTAGTGCCTTTGCGATTGGTACCACTGAGTTTATCAGTGTGGGGCTGCTGCCTTTAATCGCCACGGATCTGCATATACCGGTAACCACAGCCGGGTTGACCGTTACTTTATACGCTTTAGGAGTAACTTTTGGCGCACCCATCTTAACGTCGCTAACCACGTCGATATCGCGCAAAACCTTACTGCTAAGCATTATGATCGTCTTTATTATCGGCAATAGTCTTGCGGCGGCTGCGGACGGAATTACATTGCTGTTAATCGCGAGAGTAATTTCCGCTCTGGCCCATGGCTTGTTCATGTCGATTGCTTCGACTATTGCCGCCGACCTCGTGCCTGAGGATCGTAAGGCCAGTGCCATTGCCATCATGTTCACTGGACTTACAGTAGCTACTGTTACTGGCGTTCCGCTAGGTACGTTCCTTGGCCAACAACTCGGCTGGCGTGCTGCATTTGTTGCTATTATTGCTATCGGGCTTATAGCACTCATCGGCAATCTGATCCTTGTTCCTTCATCCGGGCTGCGCAAAGGTACCCATACACCCCTTCGTGAGCAAGTTAAGCTGGTCACCAATGGGCGTTTACTGCTTGCCTTCGCGATTACGGCTTTGGGCTATGGGGGCACATTTGTAGTCTTTACTTATTTATCGCCCCTTCTGCATGAGATCAGCGGCTTCAAAGAGAATACAGTCGCCGTAATCTTGCTTGTATACGGCATTGCGATTGCCATCGGGAACGTGATTGGAGGTAAAGCCGCCAACCGCAAACCGATGAATGCTCTATTCTATATGTTTGCAGTCCAAGCTGTCGTCTTATTTGTCTTAGCTTTTACCGCACCTTACAAGGTTGCCGCACTGATTACGATCTTCTTTATGGGACTGTTAGCTTTCATGAACGTGCCCGGCTTGCAAGTACATGTCGTTACGCTTGCAGATCGATATGCGCCAAGTGCACGAGATGTAGCTTCTGCATTAAATATTGCTGCTTTTAACGCTGGTATTGCCATTGGTGCGTACCTTGGCGGCATCGTCACAGATCATATGGGACTGATTCATACCACTTGGGTAGGTGCCATCATGGTTCTGTCCGCTGTATTACTAACGGCATGGAGCCGTGCTCTGGAGAAGAAAGATGAGGCTCCTCTCCAGACTAAAGCTGCTTAAAGAGCAGTCCATTAACAACCCAAACAAACTTTTAAATATCTTAGGAGGTTACTTTATTATGGCTCAACATCTACAGGATACAACTACATTACACAACGGTATAAATATTCCTTGGCTAGGGCTTGGCGTATTTAAAGTGGAAGAAGGCGCAGAACTGATACAAGCGATCAAATCCGCTATTAGACACGGTTACCGCAGCATTGACACTGCCGCAATTTATGAGAATGAAACAGGCGTGGGACAAGCCATCCAAGAGGCTCTGCAAGAGAACAGCTTGTCCAGAGAAGAGCTTTTCGTAACCTCAAAGGTCTGGACCGCAGATATGGGCTACGAAGAAACCATTGCCGCCTACGAGACTAGCTTAGCTAAACTCGGACTTGAATACCTGGATCTGTACCTTATTCACTGGCCTGTAAAAGGAAAATATAAAGAGTCTTGGAGAGCGCTTGAAATGTTGTATAAAGAGGGCCGGGTAAAAGCCATTGGGGTCAGCAACTTCCAGATTCACCATCTTGAAGATGTACTGAAGGATGCTGAAATTAAGCCGATGGTCAATCAAGTTGAATTACATCCTTATTTGAATCAGCAAGAGCTGCTCGACTTCTGCAAAGAGCAAGGAATCCAATTAGAAGCTTGGTCTCCGTTAATGCAAGGTCAATTGTTCGATCAGCCTGTACTGAAACAAATTGCCGTCAAACATGACAAATCCGTCGCTCAGGTTATTGTCCGTTGGGACCTGCAACGGGGGATTATCACCATTCCTAAGTCTACTAAAGAACACCGGATCATCGAAAATGTAGACGTGTTTGATTTCAAATTATCTGACGAGGATATGACTCTAATTAACTCTCTCAACCAAGATCAGCGGGTAGGTCCAGACCCAGATCATTTTGATTTCTAAGGGATTACGCACCTTGCACTAACACTATAAGCACCGGCAACACGAGAAACGAAGCAAGCGTCGTCCACAAAATACATTTGGATACCAGCTCCGGTGAGGCATTAAAACGCTCGGCTAGCACGACGGCGTTGACGGCAACTGGCATAGAAGCCAAAATCAGCAGCACAGAGAACAAGGTTCCGGTAATTTGCAGGATCGATAATCCGAGGTAAGCCACTAGCGGCGCTAAGATTAATCGAATCCACAGCCCAGTCCAAAAAGTAGACTGACCCTTGCGTGCGGATGGCATGTTTCTCACTTTAACCATCTGTGCGCCAAGGATCGCCAGTACCACCGGTGAATATCCTCCAGCTACCAAGGCAACCCCTGTAGCCACCTCTGCAGGCAAATGCAGGCCAAAGATACGGAGAAGAAGGGCCAACAGAGCTGCGTAAATGGCAGGAAGTGAAAAGACCGATTTTACTGCATTTTTTACCGAGAACTGAGATCTTGCTGCAAAATAAACACCTATCGTATTCACGATAATCATCTGTCCGATCACATATACAGAGGCCTTATCGAGACCAAGCTGTCCGAAAGCTAGCAACACCAGCGGAAGTCCATAATTCACGCTATTCGTAAACGTTGAAATCAAGGTCAGACCGGATACTTCGGATGGATCTAGCTTCAATAATTTGCCGACTATATTCGCAATCGCCCATAAGAAGATTAGATTTAGAAGCGAAAAGGCGAGCGTCTTATAAATATCATTCATGGATATCTCGGCAGTAGCCAATGTATTTAAAATAATTGCCGGCGTTAAAAAGTATAGATAAAGCGTCAATAACGGCTTCGTATCCAGATTCTTAAACCGCCCAAGTAGCGCACCCACGATCACAGGAATGGACAAAGGCACGATGACTTGGTATAACGTCGATAACACACTTTGGATCATGAATAGAACTCCTCTGCTGTAGGTTACTTCAAACTATAAGCGCAACAGCACAGAACGTCTAAGATATGAAATCAATATACCTCATAGCCAAAACCTATCATACCAGCAAAAAAGCTCCCAACCCTTACAAAGGGTTGGGAGCTTTTCGGTATATTGTTACATCATTTTGATCTCAAGCAACTCATATTTAATGATGCCCATCGGTGCATTTACACTAACAATATCGCCGACCTTTTTACCCAGCAATTCCTTGCCTAGCGGGCTTTCATAGGAAATCTTGTTATTAAGAACATCTGCCTCAGCAGCTCCAACAATTCTATATTCGATCTTCTCCGAATATTCGATGTCATTCAGAATAACAATACAACCCATACTAACCTTTGACAGATCCATTTGGCTCTCATCCACGATCTTGGCTTTGGTCAACATTTTCTCCAGAATCATAATACGAGTCTCCATGAACGATTGATCGTCCTTGGCCGAATGGTACTCACTATTTTCCTTCAAGTCTCCATAGCTGATCGCCAATTTAAGCCGTGCGGCCAATTCCTTACGCCCTGCGCCTTTCAATTCCTTCAGCTCTTCCTCTAATTGAGCCAACCCTTCTTTGGTCAAGAACACTTCTTCATTAGACATGTATACAACTCCTATTTTGGATGCTTTATAATATTTTAACCGATATATCCCAAACTTGCGAAAGATCTTACAAGAAGAAACAACATTGTCGTCCTTAAAGGACGACAACCGTTTCTCATAGAAATATAAAGATACTTTAAAGTACAAAACATATAAATGCTTATATTTTAAAAAAATCCCTGCCACAATTGGACATTGGGCAAGGAGGTCAATGCTGCTTAATTATTCTGGCAAATGCTCTTTACAAAAAAGGAGTAACGCTTCTTCCTCGTCCTCTTCCATATCGAAATCGAGCAGTTGACCTGAAGTTGTCTCCTGTAGATCATAACTTACGATGCTGACTTGATCTTCATCCACCTTAATAATCGCTCTAGCGGATACTCCGTTCTCTACATACAGCTCATCATCCTCTGGAACGTCCAGTTGAACGACAAATTCATACCGTTTACCGGTTAGTATACCGAAAGGATCTTTTACATTCTCCACATTGTAGCCCGTAAATGTCAACATAACTCAATCAACCTCTTTTCCTAATACCTGCCACGTCATTGTATCACAAAAAGTAACATATTGTTGTCGAGGTAGTCCGTCAAGCCATGGCTTTGGATTTCTTGATTTGTTTGCTTCGCAGCTGTCCGCAGGCAGCATCAATATCCACACCATGCTCCAGACGAGTGCTTACGCTGACACCCTGCTTCTTCAAGGTATCAAAAAAGGCCCGCACCGTCTCCCGCTCGCTTCTTTGATATTGGCTGTGTTCATCCACCGGGTTATAAGGAATCAAATTCACATTGACGAGCGGGCGTCGATCGCCAATCAGCTCGGCCAGTTCAAGCGCATGCTCTCTGCCGTCGTTTACATCCTTCATCAGAATGTATTCCAGAGTAATTCTCCGCTTGGTTTTCTCCAAATAATAATCTATAGACTCCATTAGCTTCTCTATTGGAATGGCCTTGTTAATCTTCATGATCTGTGTCCGCAGTTCATTATTAGGGGCATGCAAAGAAACCGCCAGGTTCACCTGCGTATTCGCATCCGCAAATTCAACGATTTTGTTAGCCAATCCGCTCGTTGATACGGTAATCCCTCTACCCGCAATTGCTAGTCCCTTGTGATCTTTGACAATCGCCAGGAAATCGAGCAGGTTCTTGAAGTTATCGAATGGCTCGCCAATGCCCATCACTACGACGTGACTGACCTTTTGATCCAGGTTCGCCGTATCCAGATGCTGCTGGACCTTCATAATCTGCTCCACAATCTCTCCGCTGGAGAGATCCCGGCTCTTCGCCAATAGCCCACTTGCACAGAAGCTGCAGCCGATATTGCAGCCCACTTGCGTGGTTACACATACAGACAAGCCGTATTTCTGTCTCATAAGCACGGTCTCGATCAGGTTGCCATCCTTTAGGCGGAACAGGAACTTAATCGTCCCATCCGCAGATTCCTGCTTCACATGTTCTTCCAAGGTATGAATGACAAAATTCTGCTCTAATAATTCTACACAATCTTTATTTACATCGAGCATTTCCGAAAAGTCTGTAATCCGCTTCCGATAAAGCCAATCCCAGACCTGCGTAGCCCGAAACTTTTTATGTCCACGTTCTAACAGCCATGCCGCCAGTTGATCAAAAGTTAATCCATAAATGGATTCTATATTCATTCGTTATCCTCTTTTCAAAACGTTAAAGTTCAGAACATCACTACCCATTGTCTCAAATTTTTTTTATTAAAACAAGGGGAGTTATTGGGTTGTGTCGAAGTTTACACCATTAAAGTCTGTTCTATGAACATGTATCTAAGGAGCGATGGAATCATATGGGTTCAACAAGAATAAAAGCAATCAGCCTCACCCTTCTAGCTGCCGTTCTAATCCTTGGCGGTTTTTTAGTGTATATTACTCTCACTGACTATAAACCACAGGAGATTACTACACTTACTGTAAACAATAATCCGCAGCAAGTAATGAAGCAGGGAGAGTCCTTTTCTGTAACTACCTTTAATATTGGCTACGCCGGGTTGGATAAAGGCCAAGATTTCTTTATGGATGGCGGAACAAAGTCACGCTCAAGCAGTAGGGAACAAACGAAGATAAACCTTGAGGCCGTAGCGTCCCTTATGACAGTTACAGACTCGGACCTGTTCATGCTGCAGGAGGTCGACATCGATTCTTCCCGTAGCAACGGTATAGATGAAGTCTCTTACTTGTCGAATAAGTTCGCTGATTACAGCAATGTTTTCGCGACCAACTACAAGGTACCTTGGGTACCGCTTCCTGTTCTTGATCCGATGGGCTCGGTGAACAGCGGTTTATTAACTTTATCCCGTTTTAACAGCACAAGTAATATTAGATATGATCTCCCGGGCAAAGAAACCTGGCCTCGCCAACAGTTTGATCTCGACCGTGCTTTTGTGGAGAGCAGATTCCCCGTTGATAATGGAAAAGAACTGATTCTAGTCAATCTTCATTTATCAGCCTTTGACCAAGGCGGAACGATTCGCAAACAGCAATTGGAGTATTTATCGGCTTATATCAAGAAGGAGAATGACAAAGGGAACTACCTCATCTTAGGGGGAGATTGGAACCATTCCCTTCCGGGTACAGCTCCTGATGCTTTCGAGACAACGCAGGATTGGCCGCAATGGCTGCAAGAATTCCCTGAACATTTTCAACAGGGCTTTCAGTGGGCTGTAGATGCCAAGGTACCCTCCGTCCGGACGCTCGATGTTGCCTATTCAGAAGGTGTGAATTTCCGCGCAGTGATTGATGGCTTTCTAGTCTCACCAAACGTCAGCATAAGCGGCGTACAGGGTCATGAGTTATCCTTCGAACACAGTGATCACAACCCTGTAACAGCCACTTTTATTCTGCAATAACATGGATTCTCTGATTCTATTTAAAAACAACAAATTTTAGGTTTTTCTCTTGGAAATACTTAATGATAGCGGGCAAAGCTTCTACAGTAATCTTCTTTTCGTGAAATAGATAGACTCCGCCGGACGGATCGGCATGATGAACATATTGAAGAATATCCTCTGGGTTCTTGACGTTCCAATCCTCGGGATCACGATTCCACAATAATACCTTCATCTGCTGTTCCGTCACCTTGGCGGTTAACTTGTCATTGATCGCCCCATATGGCGGCCGAAAAATAGTAATCGGTGATTGTGTAATTTCCTCCAGCGCCTGATTAGTCTTCGCCAAGTTATTCCGGTTCTCCTCAACGCCATTAGCAGTCATTTTGCTATGATCCCACGAATGACTCCCAACCGACATCTTATGCTCATTAGCATACCTAACGGCTTCCGCATTATGAGCTACCTTATTCCCAATGAATAAAAAGGTGGCAGCCACCTTATGTTCTACTAGAATATCTACGATCTCTTTCGTATACTTTGACGGTCCATCATCAAATGACAAGGCAACATAACCCTTTGGCAAACTATACAAAAATTCATTCTCGGTTAATTCATACTTTTCGTACGGTAATGTCTGTTCTTGAGGAGGGACTGAAGGTTCTGGTGTAGGCTCGGCTTGCTGATTATGAACCGATATCGTCTGCGCAAGGGTAACGAACGGTACCGAAAGTAATGGCTCAGAGTCGGCCCCTAATACGGGTTCCTCCAGCGCTTCAGCACTATCTACGAGTTGTCCATCCATTCGCAGAGGTAACACAAATATCAAACAAGCGAACATAAGACACAGCAGTGCAACCAGTCCAATTCGTTTGGTCTTCTTTCTGCTTATCCTATGCCCTGGTTCTGTAGAGGGAAGCATGGTCTGAACTACCCTCTCCTCTTCTGCTTGAGGATAGTCCTGCTGCTTTAATTGAAGAAGTTGGGTTACATAATTTTCAGAACAGGCAAAATACAATGTTTCGCTGTAAGCTCTGTTCATTATAATCAGCGTGCTGTAGTAACTATTCCGAAACGGATCCCACTTCGGATACAGCGACAATCTCATTCTCCCTCCGGAAAAGGGACCTAGCGCCTTCAATTGTTCGTATGTAAATTCATCTATGGTGAGCTTGCTTCTTGTGTACCCAACATTACGGGTTAGACCTACCTCAATCTGATAACCGGCCTGTTCATGCTCAAGCGACAGTAACTCAATCATTAGAATGGTGTCCGGTTCCTTAAATGCCATGAATCCTATGTATCTCCGTTTCCATCGTTTCGATCCGTCAGACTACTGCCACTCCCAAAAGGAACCGTCATCCGATTGGTGAAATCGCTGATCATACCCGAGAGATACGCCTTTTCTTGGCGAATCGTATCGTACTTTTGTTTTAGATGTGCATTCTCAATCTCAACCCGTCCGATTTTCTCTTCCAGATCATTCATCTTTTTGAGTTTCTCTGCATGGGCTTCGTTATGTTTTTGAATCAGATTTACATATTTTTGCTGCTCCAGCTCAATGGTACTCTTCAATTCCTCAATCTCAGCTGTGAGCGTAGTTTGAAGCTCCCGGTAATCCTCCAGCACTTGATCGACCTTCAAATTTCTCTCAATCAACTTATGCTCAAGCTCGCGGACATTCTTTTCTCTTTCCTCAATAACCTTATTGAGGTTCTTCATATCCCGGTTTAAGCGCTCCACATGACTGCTGGAATGGGTTAACCGATCCTGAAGCTCATTAATATTGGTCTCCGCATGTTGTCTGGCCTGAATAATCTGCTCCACGGAGAAGATCAAATCGAGTGATTTTTTATCAAGCTGAGCTTTGCCTGTAGTAACCAATCCAGCTATAGTCTCGTCTGAGGTCTTTTCTTCTATTTCTTCGACCTGTTCATCTAATAATTGTACCTTTTGAACCATATCCGACTTGGATTGCTTATCCACTGAATCTTTCTTTTTAAAAAAGGGGGAAATCATCGATTTTATCACCTCAATTATAAAAAAATGTCAAAAAATGTCGAGTGCCCACGAGTCTATTATAGTTTACTTATCTTGTATGTAAGTGAGCCTTTATATCTAACTTTCTGAAATGCACCTAAAGACCTATTCTCTTCTGCAAAATAAAAAAAGCACCCCTTCGGGTGCTTTGATTTCAATTGAATTTATCGGGAAATTGTTTGATCAATCCCTCGGTTAAGATATCTGCGAACATGATCATATGCTCCAGCCCTTTATCAAATGCGGCAATTTCGGCATCCCAATCCTTTTTAACTCTAGCTGTCACGTCATCAGTAATCAATTCCAGATGTTCATGAAGCATTTCCTTTAATTGTTCATAAGAATATTTGGGGTTCTGGCTACTAAGAAACTTGGCAATGTCATCAGCGTTGGCATACCACTCTTTATTGTATTTTTCCACATCGGCCTGATTTTCAGCCTTTACAGCACCTAGAACTTTTCCGGCAATAAGAATATGCTCCCGCAATAATTGAGCCAGCTTATCTCCAACTGCCTCACCGTAATACGGTTTAAAGACATCCCCTATGTCCTGCTGATTCTGTAACAGCCTTGCCAGTACCTTATCCTTGTCCTCAGAATCTGCAAAGGCGCTAACAATGTAGTTCTTTGTCCATACCACATGATCGATCCATAACTTCCTAAGATTATCCTTAAGCTCAATTACGGAGGGGGTTAAGCATTGCTTGTGGGAGCTCTTTTTCTCTTTAGCTGCTGCAGCATCGGCAATTGTAGGTGTAACACTTACAACCAGAAACATACACAATAAGGTTAGCTTCAACATCAAATACTTATTTTTCAATATGACCTATCTCCTTGTGAACAGTGATGGATTTGAATATCTTGTATATTGTGCACCTTTACTTCCATTTCATTCGCAACTATTCTCAGAACACAAAAAAGCACCATCACGTGGACGGTGCCTGGGTCTTACTTTTATCTAAACATCACTTTATCTACGTTGTATTTAGATTTCAGTTCATTAATGATATAGGTTTCATAGATCTCTCTATGAACTGGACTTTCGATCAAACACACATCAATTCTGGTGACCTCGTCCCGATGTTGCTTGATGTCAGATACGGTGTCTTCAAAATGTTTTTTAATTCTTGGTCTTAGCTTTCTCGCTTTACCTACAAACAACAACTCATCCTGATCATTGTAGAACATAAAGATACCGCCGTAATCTCTCGGAATCAGGTGAAAGTCCGTAAATCCGTAAATATTGCTTAACTGCGGGTTAATTTGTTTAGTAATACTAACATCCGCTTTTGGAATCGTTATGTTGATCATTAGCTCACGTCCTCTTTCTATATAGGAGTAAATAGTATCATAAATCGCTAAGTAAGACCATTCAATCTGGCGCAGTCAAATAAATACAATAAAAGCAAGTTCGATTGATCTAATGGAAATATCACTAAAAATTATGGCATTATTCAAAACCTTCCTGCCCAAGGGTTGCGGTCTTAGACAGTAGAGGATTATAAATAAAATAGAGGCGTTTGCATCATGATATATAGATATTTGTCATCTAGGAGGATTTGATTCATGGCAGTAACAGACCGGCAAAAAATAGTAGATAGCGTCCCGCAAAAGGGTTTCTTCGGACATCCTAAGGGACTTTTCACCCTTTTCTTCACAGAATTTTGGGAGCGTTTCTCTTATTATGGCATGCGAGCTATCCTTGTCTACTACATGTATTATGAAGTGAGCCAAGGCGGTCTCGGATTACCTGAAGATATGGCACTTTCTATTATGTCTATCTATGGATCGCTTGTATATATGTCAGGGATCATCGGAGGCTGGCTTGCGGATCGGCTCCTCGGGACTTCGAGGGCTGTTTTCTACGGCGGCGTTTTAATCATGTTCGGGCATATACTACTGGCTATTCCAGGCAATACCACATTGTTTTTTGCTTCGATGGTTTTAATCGTACTCGGAACGGGTCTACTGAAACCCAATGTTTCAAGTATTGTCGGCGAAATTTATAGCGAGCAGGATAACCGCCGTGACGCTGCCTTCAGCATTTTTTATATGGGCATCAACCTGGGAGGATTTCTCTCCCCACTAATTGTTGGCGCAGTAGGCATGAATAATTTCCATCTAGGTTTCTCGATTGCCGCAGTCGGAATGTTTGTTGGACTAGTCGTTTATATTATGACTCGCACAAAAAATCTGGGTTTGGCCGGTACGATTGTACACAACCCTATTCCTGCAGATCAGAAGAAAAAAATCTTTACTTGGATTGGTGTAGGATTAGTTGTACTTGCGATTTTGATTACGATCGGCATTCTTACCGGAGTGCTTACCTTTGAAACATTAATAAAAATAGTAGGGGTATTAGGCTTACTTATTCCTACGATGTATTTCATTATGATGTACCGCAGTCCCAAAACAACAGCCGTTGAACGGTCAAGAATTCTCGCATACATTCCTTTATTTATCGCATCGATTATGTTCTGGGCGATTCAAGAGCAGACTTCCACAGTTCTAGCTAGTTTTGCTGATAAACGGACCCAATTGGATTTTGCAGGCTTACACATTTCTCCTGCTTGGTTCCAATCGCTTAACCCGCTGTTTATTATCACTCTTGCACCTATATTTGCCTGGTTGTGGTTAAAGCTTGGTAACCGTCAACCCTCGATTCCGCAAAAGTTCTCGCTTGGTTTATTGTTTGCCGGTTTATCCTTCCTGGTGATTCTAGTACCTGCTTATTTCGGTGGAGCTAATTCACTTGTGAATCCATTATGGCTGGTACTCAGCTATTTTATCATTGTAATCGGGGAGTTATGCTTGTCCCCTGTGGGCTTATCAGCAACGACCAAACTGGCACCGGCGGCTTTTACCGCTCAAATGATGAGTATGTGGTTCTTATCGAATGCCGCTGCCCAAGCAATTAATGCTCAGATTGTGAAGTTCTATACCCCGGATACCGAAATGATGTACTTTGGAGTAATTGGTGGAGTGGCCCTTATCCTTGCGCTTATCCTCTTCCTATTCTCTTCCAAAATTCAGAATTTCATGAAAGGGATACATTAAACACATCCAAAGGCTGCCCGAGATCTTCTCGGCAGCCTTTTTTTGGTTTCCTATAGTTATCCAGCCTCTACACCAGAAACATGGCGACAATCGTCGTGACTACCAGCCCAATGAGTACAGGCTTAACATTCCGTCTCGCCAGCTCAAAGGGGCTTACTCCGCAAATAGCGGCCGCCGGAATCAATGCCCACGGAATCAGCGTGCCTCCACCTACCCAAATTGCAGCTACCTGACCCAGCGCAGTTAAAGTCGCCGCATCGGAATGTGTGGCCACCGCAAACAATTTCCCAATAGACCCGGCAAGTGAAATGCCCGAGAACCCTGAACCATCTAGGCCTGTAATGGCTCCGGTTATAGTTGCGGTCACAGCACCCACTGCGCCGTTCAGAGGAACGTTATGAGCTAGAGCGACCCCTAGATCATTTACAATCCCCTGAGATGCGGCAGGCAGCACTTTGCCGAATAATTCGGCAAACGCCGAATCCCCCAGATAAAAAAAAGCGGCAATCGGTATCACAGGACCAAATACTTTGAAGCCAAACGTAAGTCCATCAATCAGATAAGAGGTTACTTGCTCCAATCCTTTATTACGATGTGCCAACAAGGTTACTACAACCAGAATGAATACCGCAGTACCACCAACTAAGGCAGTTGCGTCTCCACCCTGCAAATCGAGCAGGAACATGCCTGCTACATCGGCTAAAAACAGGATGGGAATGGCGATTGCCAGCAATTTTTTCAATGCTGGATGAATCACCGCTGGATCTTCTGCCGTATCATTCTCTGCAGATAACGCACTCACGGCACTTTTCCCGGCAATAAGCCCGTCTCGCCAAGTTCCCTTCTTCTGATCTCTGCGCATCATCCAGTACGCCGTTATCGTAGTCACCACGCCCATAACAATTACAAGCGGAACACTCGCCTCCATGACACTGGTCACTGGAAGTCCGGCCGCATCTGCTGTTAGTTTAGGTGCACCTTGGATAATGTAATCACCTGAGAGCGCAATCCCGTGGCCAAATAAATTCATTGCCATCGCCGCTCCAAGAGCCGGCAGTCCCACTCGAATGGCAACCGGCAGCAGCACAACCCCGATCAAGGCCACTGCGGGTGAAGGCCAGAAGAACCATGAGGTGACCATCATAATCAGACCGATTCCCCAAAAGGCTATGAACGGTGTGCGCAAAAAGCGGGTAAGTGGAGCAACCATGATCTCGTTAATCCCCGTGCGTGTTAATACCCGGCTCATGGCTACTATGATCGAAATAATCATGATTGTACCCATTAGCTCCTTGGTTGCATATACAAAAGAGTTGAATACACCTGTGACTGAACCACTGACGGTTTCCGTGGCTAACCACCCAAGTACAAAGATGCCCGCAATACAGATCATCGTTGTGTCCCGTCTCTTGATCAGAAGTGCCATTATAAATACGATAAATGCCAGATATACATAATGGAGCGCTGTTAACTGGATGCCCATCTCTGCACCACACCCTTCTCCTACTATCCGAGTGCTATATGGTATGCAGGGGTGTAGGCTAATGTTCAGTAGAAATGGGCCTAAAACAGCAAAAGAAGCCGTCCCGCGCGTAGAGAAAATCTACGTATGGGACGGCTTCTTAATGTTTCTTAATTAGAGATTATTATTTAGCTACAACTCCGCCATCAACCGGCAGCTCAACACCTGTAATGTAAGAAGCTTCATCAGAAGCCAAGAACAATACAGCTTCAGCTACTTCAGAAGCACGTCCAACACGTGGCAGCGCAGTCTGAGACATAAAGAAGCTATGCATTTTTTCGTTATTTACAAATTCAGCACTCATTGGGGTTTCGATAAATCCTGGGTGAACAGAGTTCACACGAATGTTATCTTTACCAAAGTCTACAGCCGCTGCTTTACTAAGCATACGAACTGCACCTTTTGAAGCTGTATAAGCACCAGCACCGCTGCTGCCAGTCAAACCTGCGATGGATGAAATATTAACGATGGAACCACCTTTATTATTCTTCATTTGAGGAACAACATGCTTCATGCCAAGGAATACGCTGCTCACGTTGATGTTCATTACTTTGTTCCATTGATCAACAGTGGATTCGAGCAATTGAACCGGGAATGAGATCCCTGCATTGTTTACCAAAATGTCGATTTTCCCGAACTTGCTAATCACATCTTCTACAACCTTGATCCAGTCTTCTTCGGAAGCCACATTATGTGCATAAGCTGCTGCTTGACCACCATTTGCTTCAATTTCCTTCACAACTGCTTGTACGGCAGCCTCGTTAATATCAGTGGCTACAACTGTAGCACCTTCTTTGGACAATAAAAGGGCTTCTTCACGGCCCATGCCGCTGCCTGCACCTGTAATAATTGCTACTTTATTAGTTAGACGATTCATAATTAGGTCTCCTCTATAATCGTATTGTGATATAATATTTGAGTGATGATAGTCACACTATCACTGTGATATACATCATATCATTTTTACAAAAGAACTACAACCACTCCTTGCTTAATCCAATAAACGGTGGATATAATACTAATAATTGAAAACCCCAATCAAAAAATGGAAGGGTCTAGCCCTCATGAATCCTAAAACACGATACGAAAAAGAAAGATCCGATGGTAAGCAGCAACGATTAATTACGATCCTCGAATCCGCAGAACGAGTATTATCACAAAAAGGAATCGAAAAGTCGACGATGCAAGATGTCGCAAGCGAAGCCAATATCGGGATTGCGACGTTATTTCGCTATTTTCCCAGAAAAGAAAAACTCGTAGTGGCTGTAGCCACCCGAATGCTGGAGCCTATGCTCGATCATTTTAAATACGTAGCGGACTTGCCCCTTACTTGTCTTGAACAAATCGAGAAATTATTTGATTTCTTTATTCAGGATCAAAATCATCTAAGTATTATTTTTATGGTCAATTTCGAAAGCTACGCCTCACACTCAAGTGAACCTATTGAGGATGTTCTGAGCTTCAATGCACTCAACCGCAAAATTTGGCATGAATACTCCAGGATCATTCAAAATGGGGTAGAAGACGGCTCTATTCGTGCGGGTCTCCCCGTAAAAGAAACCTTAATTACGCTCATGAATAGCTTTGCCCTCTTTTCCAGAAAACTAACGATGAAAAAAAACATTCTCCTGCTGGAATCGGATCTAGACTCCGACGATCAGCTTGAGCTGCTTAAACAAATTTTTCTGGATCATTTAAAAGCCTAAAAAGCGCCAGTTTCCTTAGGAGGGGAACTTGGCGCTTTTTCTATAGTCAAAACAAAAAGAGACATTTCCAAGGAAATTGCCTCTATCCAGATTCAAGTTGCGACCTATATACTGCCTTCGTTAGCTAGTGAAATGGGCAGGTTGCGACGGGTGATTGTTGATAAAGAAAACGAGGGCTGAAATCATATTCTTTTAACGTACGATCATGCCAAATCGGTGTAGACGAGGGTGACATAGGCGGAATCAACCAGGACCAGCGCCCTGAGACTTGGCGCCCCTGCTCGTTCTCCTGTTGCTGGAATCGAACAAATTGATCTGCTGCTGTATGGTGATCCACGATGCTGACACCTGCTTGCTTGAAGGAATGCAGCACTGCGCGATTCAGCTCAAGAAGCGCCCTATCCTTCCAAAGCGTTGTGTTGCTGGAGCGATCCAGTCCCATCACATCAGCTATAGCTGGCAAAGTGTTGTATCGTCCGGTATCCCCCAAGTTACGCGAGCCGATTTCAGTCTCCATGTACCAACCGTTAAAAGGAGCAGCCGTGTACAGAATACCGCCAATTTCCAACTGCATGTCCGCGATGATGGGTACAGAATACCAACGAAGCTGAAGTTCAGCAAAACGTTCAATTTCAGGATGTGTTAACGGTACCTCCTGAATGAAGTGATCAGGAATAGGGAAAACGTAGGGATGCCCGTTGCCAATACTTATCACTAACGGCAACACATCATAATCGCCACCCGTTCCTTGCCAACCTAGTTGCTGGCACATTTTTGTGAATTCATCCGATGCCGGATCGCCTGCACGTCCGTGTTCTTCATCGCCAGGATAACCGGCATAACGAATCAATTGGTGGTTCCAGATCCGAATCCGCTGATTCGGATCTTCTCCGCTGCGGAAGACCGTGATGAGTGAACGAATACGTCCTCCGTTGTTCGCCTTTTCCAGATGTCGCAGCAACGCTTCAGCAACTTGTTCCTCAGTCTCTGCTTGGCGTTCATCGATTAGCTCAATGGATTGCCAAAAAAGACGCCCAATGCAGCGGCTATTATGGCGCCAGGCCATTCTTGCACCATGCGCTAATTCTTCCGTTGTATGTGTGTAACTGCCTGATTGGTTAATTTCCTCATGTACGGCTAGGATGCGATGATCCGTCTCGGCTTCAGACTTGTCTAGTTCAGCGTAACATTGTCGAATGAAAGCTTCCGCCTGCCGGGTTAATTCTTCGATGTGCTTGCCATTCATATCCCTTATCCCCCATCTAAACCCTTGCTTAAACTCTCAATCCAGTATAACATCCCTCTTCCTATGCCACATCTTTCAGGGAAAAGCGCATAAGAACAACCCGTGAAGCTTGGAGCTTCACAGGTTGTGGCAGGAACATTTAGCGCTCTGAACGTTTCCCTTGCTTATTCAATGAGGCAAGTCTGCTCTTATCCTCGGTCAACAGTTCTTCAGCCAACTCCACACCTTGAGGACCTAGCCAGTCCTGAGCTTGCTGAATCGCCTGCTCAGTATGTGCCAGGCGGTTCTCAGCCTGTGCCAAAGTCTGTTCTGTTGGATGACTAAGTGCCTGAGAGACAGAGAAATGAAGCTTGCCCAAAGAATTTTTGGCTTGAGTTACATTGTCATTCGCTTGCAGACTGGAATCGGGTTGTTTCATAAATGAAATACGCTCCCTTCTGAAATGCGCCTGTTCTCTTCTAGCATGGTTTGGGTGAAGTCATCTTATGCATTCACTATCTACTGGATAATGGATTGCATAAAGGACGTCATTTCATTACTCGCTTTATTCAGGCGCTCAATGACTCCGCTGAATTCAGTGACCAATTCTGCTTGTGAGTGTGAAGAAGCAGAGATCGCTTCAATTTCTTGCTCCATTTGCTTAATGGACTTTTGAACATCACTCAGTGATTTTTCAATATTATGGGTTGCTTCTTTAGTGTTAACGGACAGTTTGCGTACTTCCGTAGCAACCACCCCAAAACCAGCCCCTTGCTCTCCTACACGAGCGGCTTCAATTGCCGCATTCAGCCCAAGCAGGTTCGTCTGCTCAGAAATCTCACGAATGAAGCCGGCAACCTTATTCACTTCTTGTGATTCCGTTACGGCTCTACGCGTATTATCTAATATTTGCTGCGAAGTAGCTGATAACTCCTGAGATTGGGCAGCTACGCTCTGCACCATCTCCATTAGATGACTGCTTATCTCATTAATCTCATCTGTGAATCCTTCAAGCTTATTCTCGTTCTCTAGTGTATAGGCAATGGCAAAAACCCCGATTACATCATCATCCGTTCCGTAGATAGGTACACATGTTGAGATTACAGGAGCTCCATAAATTTCTGCTGGGATTCGGTTAGAGCTTGCTATACCTTTCAGTCCATTTGAAAGCGACAGATCTTCAGGCGGGATAGGGTTACCCTTAACCAATCCGAGATCAATAACTTTACTTGGTGCGTAATAATGGAAGATCTCCCTGTCCGTGATTCCAATCATAATATCCTGCGAGTGAATCTTTTTGAAATAAGGTGCTGCGAGGACTAAGGCATCGATAATACTCATCTCTTCATCTCCCATATAAAAAAAATGTATATGTAGTTTTATCGTCACAATGGGTTATTAAATGAATATTGTCATAGTAGAGTAACAATCCCCGCGTATGATTTGTTTATGAATACTATTAGCAGACGACAATTTCTACAGAAAAGCGCTCAAGTAACTCTAGGCCTTCTTGGAACAGCTGGTGCATCCGGTATCTATTCACATTGGATCGAACCCTACTGGCTGGAAATCAAATACGTAGATATTACACTCCCTAGACTTTCTCCAGCCTTCGATAAATTTCGTATCGTTCATTTTAGTGATTTACATCAGGGGGTATATTCCAAGCCGCAAGCTTTAACGGAGCTAGCGCAGCAAATTCAACATGTAAAGCCAGATCTGATCTGCTTCACCGGCGATTTATTAGATCATTCAGCCGATTATATTGCAGAAGCCGTAGCCTTGTGCTCTCAGTTGCGGGCTCCTTTTGGACAATTTGCAGTATTAGGCAATCATGATGCTTTTGGGACCAGAAAGGTTGTAACGAAAGGGCTAACACAATCGGGCTTCCACGTGCTCCATAATGAACATATCGTCCTAACCCAAGGTACGGACAAGCTCTATATTGCCGGAATAGATGATCCTTGGGTCGGAAAAGCAGACATCGCCCAAGCGCTGCTTCATATCCCGGAAGAGGCTTGCACAATTCTCCTGGCCCATGAACCTGATTTCGCCGATGACTTTTGTAAGCTGCCTATAGATCTGCAATTGTCTGGCCATAGCCACGGAGGCCAAGTGCGGTTTCCATTTGTCGGAGCTTTATATACCCCGCCTCACGGAAGTAAATATTCAAGTGGGTTATATCAACTGCCCAACAGCCAACTTCAGGTCTATACCACTCGCGGGATAGGAGTAACTCGTATGCCTGTTCGTTTTAATTGTCGTCCCGAGCTCACCGTAATTACTTTACATTCTTAATGCTAGTGTCTTAATCGTACAAAATGGTTAAAAAGTATATACCTTTTGCATATCTATGCAACAACACTGTAACCGTCTTTGTAATCAAATCTATTTGGGACCTAGGTATAATTGTAGGAGTGATAGAGGAAAAAATATCATATTGCAACTACATAAGCCCATCCTTGGGAAGGAGAGATTAAGTTATGAATAAAAGTATGAAATGGACCTCAGCCATCTTGGCTGCTGGAGTATTGCTTGGAGGGTCGGGACTAGTAGGAGGAACTTCAGTTCAAGCCGCAACTACCGGAGGAAATACGGTAAAACAAGCCGCACAGCAACCCTCTGTAGTGCTTAAATATAAAGGCCAGACCTTATCGCAGCAAGCGAAAATAGTAAACGGCAACACCATGATCCCTTTAACTGTACTACGGGATGCTTTTGGCCTCTCCATTAACTATAATGCAAGCACCAAAACTTATAGTGTAGGCAGCGATTCCATGAAGCTGGACATGGAGGTCTCAGATTACGGTGTTATTACAACCCTGAATGGCTATTACATTTATAGCATGACCGGCAGTCATGATGTGAAGGTCATCAACGACCGGATTTATGTTCCGTTCAAACTGTTGTCTGACTATTTAGGAGTGCAAGGCGTTTATAATCCTTCATTGAAATCACTTGATCTAAGTAAAAAAGTAATGAATAACATCAAAATTACCTCTGAAACCTTAGATAAGAGCAATAAAAATGCCAGTATCAAAGTGCAATATCCCAAAATCAGTGGCTTAACGGATGAAGTGCAGACTAAGATTAATGCAATCTTCAAAAAACAAGCTGAACAATTCGTCGCAGAGAGTGAAGAACAGGCTAGCCGTAGAGATGGTACTATAGAGAATAAATATGACTTCTCTCAAACTTTTGTCGTCTCCTTTAACCGTGAAGGGGTTCTGAGCATCGTGACTGATCAATATGGCTATACTGGTGGAGCTCATGGTGGAGCCCTTCGTGAAGGATTTACCTTCTCGCTGAAAGACGGCAAACCAATTGAACTTAAGGACCTGCTGAAGGCAGAGCCAAACTACAAACAAAAATTAGATAAAATGTTGAAGGAAAGCACCAAGGAGCTAGCTTTTCCAGATACACCTGGCGGACTAACAGAAAAACCAAACTTCTACGTTTCCGAGAGTGGCCTTGCAATCTTCTACCAACAGTATGAAATTGCCCCTTATGCGGCTGGAATTCCTACGTACACCTTTAATTTCAGTTCAATATTACCAAAGGGAACTAACCCATTCGCTGCCTTCAAATAAACTTCTATTGTAAAAAAGAGCGTCCCAGTCATTAGGACTGGGACGCTCTTTTGGTTTTACAGCTTAGGCTTCCAAACTTCCCGCCGGGCCGAAGAATTCATAATGAATTCTGTCTTCAGCCACCTTCCATTCCTTAAGAGCCTTATATATCGCCTTCATAAAAGGAGTCGGTCCGCAGAAATAGAATTCAGAGTTTACGTCTGTTACTTCTTGCAGCCAAGCTAGATCAATATAACCTGTTTTATGGAACGTATCTCCTTCACTTGGAGTTTCATAACATGCATAGGATCGTAGGGTAGGATGGGACTGCTCCAAATCCGCCACCATTTCTTTCATAGCATGCAAGCTTCCATTGATGGCTGCATGAATGTACGTTACCTCTCGTTCTGGCTGCGTAGCAATTAATGTCTCCAGCATACTTACCATAGGGGTTAGTCCAACCCCACCACTGATAAGAACCACTGGACGATCACTATCTTTATTTAGTACGAAATCACCTGCTGGCGAGCTTACTTCCAATATAGCTCCCACTTGTACGACATCATGAAGGAAAGTAGATACGACTCCAGCCGGTTTATCCGGCCCTTCACCTTCCCGTTTAACTGTGATGCGGTAATACGACTGTCCCGGCGCACTGGACAAACTATAGTGGCGAACATGGGTGTATTCCTCTCCCTCAGGCTGAACACGAACCGTGATGTATTGACCCGGCAAGTAAGAAGCTATAGCCCCTCCATCCTCAGGAGAAAGGTAGAAGGAAGTAATAAGTTCACTTTCTTTAACCTTCTTAGTAACCACAAAGTTTCTAAATCCACTCCAACCCCCGGGAATTTCGGCAGCTTCACGATACTTCTCTGCTTCGACACCAATAAAGGCATCTGCAATCACGCCATACGCCTTTGCCCAAGCATCAATAATTTCCGGCGTCGCCGCATCGCCAAGTACTTGCCCAATAGCAGCTAACAAAGTCTCACCTACGATGGGATAATGTTCAGGTAATACTCCCAATGCCCGATGTTTCTCCGCAATCTGTTTTACCACAGGCAAAATATTTCCCAGCTGATCAATATTCATTGCCGCCGCGAGTACGGCGTTAGCAAGTGCAGTCTGCTGTTTACCTTCCCGTTGGTTGGCATGATTAAATATATTTAGTAACTCCGGATGATTTTCAAATAACATGCCATAGAAAGTAGTTGTGATGGTCTTCCCATGAACCTGCAATACGGGCACCGTTGATTTTATGATTTCAATGGTTTGTTGATCTAACATCTAAATACCCTCTTTCCTGCAATAAATTAATTCCTCTATAAAAAGCATATAGAAGCTGAACATCCCATAGTGTGCGTTCAATCACACGGGAAATTGAAAAAATGTGAACGATTCAATAATTGCAATGATATCCATCACAATAACGTACCCGAAATCAAAAAAACTATCCAAGCAGCCATTATAGCTTCCGGGATAGCTTTTTATCTTATTATTTTGACAGCTCCACAAAACCTTCTCCGAATACATCTCGTACATCGTGGATGGTAATAAACGCCTCTTTATCAATGGATTTGACGATTTTCTTAAGCATAGTCACTTCCTGCTTGCTAATCACAATATACAGCAGCTCTTTAGGTGTCTTGGTATAGTACCCACGGCCATATATTACTGTGACGCCTCTATCCATAATTCCATTAACCTGTTCAGCAATTTTGTCCTGCTCTTGGGATACAATCGTAACAGCCTTCTTAGGGTTCACTCCCTCAATAATGAAGTCCATTATCTTAGTGGCTACATAGAGCATCACGATCGTAAACATCAGACTTTGTACTCCAATGATGAAATACGAAGCGAACACCACAATTAAATCAACGAGCAGTAGCGCGTAACTAACATTCCAGTCCAAATATTTATGTAGGATTCTGGCGATGATGGTTGACCCTGCAGTCGTTCCACCCACTCGTATAATTAGCCCGATACCCACACCTGAGAAGATACCCCCGAATATTGCATTAATTATCAACTCATCGCTGCCAATATTCCAATTTTTCGTAAGAATCAGGAATAACGAATTGAAAAACACCGCAATAATCGTGTATACCGTCGTAGTTTTGTCTAGAAATTTGTACCCCACAATTAATAATAAAGCGTTAAGAATCAAGCTAACAATACCGGGTGACCACTGATACAAATAGTAAGTAATCATAGTCAGTCCCGTGACCCCGCCTTCACCGAACTCGTTCGGAATCACAAACAAATTAACGGCCAAGGAGAATAACAAAGCTCCTACAATGATGGAAACAATATCCGAAATACGCTTTTTCATACCATGCCCCTTCTACCCTAGATCTATATCCACAAATACTAACACCGCTTTGATATAGATGCAATCCATCCGAAAGAAGTCAACAGTCTATAGATACAGTAACCAGCCACCCCGCCGCCAGTGTTCAAAATAAGATCATCCACATCAAAGGTGCCGATATACAATACTAATTGTGTGAATTCAAAACAGAAGCTCAGCGCCAGCGAGAGGAAGAAAACTCTTCGAAACAGCCTTACTTTTTGCGATAACAGCATGGGCACCAAGATCCCAAACGGAATAAAGGCTAACAAATTCCCTACTAAATTAATCGATGAAAAAGGATCTGAAAGCGACAGCTCGTCCATCCCCCGGGAGATCTCCTTAAAAGGGATATAGTTGCCTCGCCGATTAAAAATCCGGTCTGGATGTTCAAACATACGTCCCGCTTGCTCCCAAAGCGATAATAAGTTCACCGGTGCACCTTTAAATAAAATAATTCGGATTAAAAAATACATATAGACGATAAATATCGCTGCCAGCAAAAGGTTTATAGCAGACTTTTTTTTCGGCTCTTTAGTCATTAATATGTAGTAACAATTATGCCATCCATGTTATCGCCTGACGTCATATATTGCCCTTCCTGTGGAATTTTGATCGTAGTGTATTTGGATACCGGAAAATAACTTACTGTATAAGCTTTGCCGTCTACTGTTGTTGAAATCTCTTTGTTCTCTTTCAAGAAATCCAAATATTGTTCTAGCACAAGCCCCTTCTCATGAATAATGGCGCTGTGCGGCAACCCTACATAACGGAAATGCCAGGGTTCATATTTTATCCCCGTAATCTCGGTTTTGTCTTTCGGATAGCGGAGAATAAAGCCGTATTTCCAGGCATTTTTTTGCAGCCATTTTCCTTCAGGCGCTTTACTCATTTCTGATTGGGACGACCCGATATCCAGAGATAATCCTAAATTATGTTCACTATATTGCGCCGGTAAAGCATAGTCCGAACCTTTTTCCTGATATAATTTCTCTTGCTCTTCAAAGTCCCTGTACCCGCTGCTAATTAAAAAATGATTCACACCCTCTTTTTCGGCAGCTTTGACCATCTTATTGAATTTATGCGCTACACTTTCAGACAAACGAATCGAGGTATCCAGCAGCCCATAACCCTGCACCAGATCCGCCTGCTCATATAAGGTCACGATATCAGACTTCACACTATCCTCATGTACCGGGTATTGTTTGTTCACCAGCAACAAATCCCCTTGATACACTTGATCTTGTGTTACTACCTCTAAGCTATTGTTATTTCTAATAGATTCTTTGCGAATCTTATCATCGTATCCTAAATTACCCGTATTCGGTAAATAACGAACCGCTGCATACCCAAGCAACAACACAACCAACGCCAAAAAGCCCCACTTCTTCATCAGCAATGTCCTCCCATTTCCTTGATAGGAATAGAATAACGAAGACACTTTAAAGAAAAAGCAGGACAAATATAAAGTTTTTCTTAAAATAAATAAATCTCACTGGCTTTACCCATTAAAAGTATATCCAACGCCCCAGATCGTCTTAATGAATTTATTCTTATTGATGTCTTCACCGAGCTTTTTGCGCAAGGTACGGATATGCACCATGACCGTGTTCCCACTCTCATAATAAGCATCGCCCCACACCTGTTGAAAAATGTTCTCCGCACTAAACACCTGCTTAGGATGGCTGACCAATAAGTGCAAAATATCAAACTCTTTTGGAGTTAGCTCAATAACCTCACCATAAAGAGTAACCGTATGCTCATCCGGTGAAATCATCAATCCCCGAACCTCTAGCACCGATTTAGGTATGGCTGCGGGCTGACTGAATTGTATGGAGCGCCGCAACTGGGAATTGACCCGGGCGACCAGCTCCATTGGGTTAAACGGTTTGGTCATATAATCATCTGCGCCCATAACCAGTCCGGTGATTTTATCAAGATCGGAAGTTTTAGCACTCAGAAAAATAATCGGCAGATGATGATGCTCCCGAATATGGCGGGTGACCTCGTAACCATCCAGCCCCGGCATCATTATATCCAGAATCGCCAAATCTATCGTTTGCGACTCAATGGCTTGTACCGCTGCCCTTCCATCGGACACTTTGAGGATATGATACCCCTCTTTTTGCAAATGCAAGGCCACCAAGTCGGCAATTTCCGCCTCATCATCCGCAATTAAAATGGTGATGCGCTTCATCTATTTTTCACTCCTATAGGTTGTGCTGTACACTCTTCATCCATTATACCCTAAACTCAAAAACCACTCCTAGAAAGAAGTGGTTTCCGATTAAATCTATGATTTATATAGTCTATTTCCTTTTATTATAGCTGTCTAACAATAGCTCTAATGAAATCCCATTTACTGTGACGCCTGAAAGATTGCAGTCTCTTATATCCACATTCGAAAGATCACAATCTACAAAGGATGTCCCGTTCAGCTGGCATCGCTCAAACTTATTGCCTTTACCGTACAAATGAATATCGTGGAAATAAGCCTCCCCTAGTTCACTATTACTAACCTCTATTTCCCACAACCCCACTTCATTAAACTTAACAGAATGCATATTGATGTCATTAAAGGTAGTACTGCTCATATTAATATTATCGAATCCGGTCCCCTCCATATTTACATTGGAGAAGTTTGTTTTATGCATATCAATATCATCAAATTCACTCTGGCCCATAGCCACACGACGAAAATTCGTTTCAGTCATTCTTTCATCCTGAAAGACTCTCTTCTTAAATTCGTCCTGTAATTTGTTTTCACTAAGATTATTATTCACTGTACTCAACATCTCCCTTTTTAAGATCGCTCTTGATCTGCGGAGTCTACTCTCAACAGCTTCGCTGGATAAATCAAGGAAATCGGCGATTTCCCTAACCTTGTAATTGTCGATATAGTAGAGAATTGTGACTATACGGTTAGCTTCTGATAGGGTGTTTAAGGCTTTCCACACATCTTGCTGGAGTTCTTTTCTGAGCAGCTGATCTTCGGTAGATTCTGGCTGCGGAACCTCCATTTTTTGCATGAATTCGTAAGCAGTTTTCTTTTTATTTGACCTAAACCAATCCATGCATTCCCGTGCAGTAACCGCATATAACCAACTGGCGAGTTTCTCAGGCTCCTTTAAGTTAGGTAATTTGCGATAGGTTTTAACAAAAACCTCTTGGGCAATGTCTTGTGCGGTATGAAAATCACCCAATTTACCATAAGCAACCCCGTATACTGCATTGGAATATTTGCCGATAAGTACACTGAATGCATCCATGTCACCTTTACACACCTTATCTACCAATTCTGCGTCCGTACAAGTCACTATTTTCCTCCTTAACATCAAGCTCATAACATAGACGGAAAAGAGACTCAAAAACCGTCTTTATGCCTGCAAATAATTTTTAATGGAGAGGGGATTTCAACTTTTCTTCACCGTGATAATTATAGCCTAATTATTACCTAGCTAAAACAATCTGCGAGCCGTGACCAAACGTTTCTTCCACTTGTCACTTAAGGCTTCATAATGAACGCCAAGCTCCTTGGAGTACGTATGTAGGATCTGATTATTTCCCGCGTAAATCGCCACATGCCCAATATCGAGTCCTCGTGCACTGAAGAATAACAGGTCCCCCTTGCGCAGCTCGTTAATTCCAACCTCTTTGCCCTCTTTGGCCTGATTGTAAGAGACACGTGGCAGGTCAATTGCCAACACATCCTTAAATACATGTCCTACAAAAGAAGAACAGTCAAAGGTAGACGTCTGGTCAGTAGCAGCACCAAATTCATAAGGTGTTCCCAGATATTTTTCTCCGTAAGCAAGCAGCTCGCTTCCCTGCCGCTCTACAAGAGCCGTACTAGTATAATTGCTATATTTGGGTTTAGCAGATATATAGCCACTCTTGTTATCTTGTGTTCGCACTTCTAACCATAAAGCATCTACTTCTCTAACCACATGCACCTTATCTCCTGCTGACAACATTTGCTGCACTGTTGATTGGGCTGACGAGTCTGGCAAACTTCGCAGGTTAACCCCATATAGAATTGTCGTATCGTAATCCACTGCCGAGTAGATACGAACGGCACGAGTAGTGGTATCCCACTTCACAGTGCTGCCCAAAGCTTCGCTGACAAAACGCAGTGGCATCATCGTATAACCGCCGGCAATCTGGCCGGGAACCGTTACACTTAAGGACTGGCCATTTTTATTCGCTGCCTGATCACCAATATGATAGGTCAGCACCAGGTCTCCCTTGGTTGCCTTAACGGTCTTGGTATCATTATTCCAAGTAATCTTTGCCCCCTGAGCTTCAAATAACTTGCGCATAGGGACTAGTACTGTATCGTTTACTAACAAGGGCTGAGCCCCCAATTGTAGCTGTTGATCATCCAGATAGACGGCTGTAACCGGAGTCTGAGGCGTTGTCGCCGCATAGGCCGGAGCAGTATAGAGCATAGATGTAAGTAGTAAAAGTAACATAGCTTTCTTTTGAAATTTCATGATGTCATCACCTCGTTGATTGATATGTACACCTATTGTTACTAAAAAAAGGGTGATTAGTTTTGTTACAAATTTTGGGGTAAGCATCTACCTACGGCATAAGCACCTAAAAAAAGAGGACTACGATCACATTTCGGTATCATAGTCCTCTTTTTAAATATGCCTCATGGAGCCGGCTAGACAGGTTCCTCAACTTCAAAAATGGAATCAATAATGATCGGAAGATTATCCCTTACAGAAACAGCACCCAATACAGAACGAGCATGAGCACCCTTGTCTCCGAACACCTCAAGCATTAAATCTGAACAACCATTAAGCACTTTATGATGTTCTTCAAAAAGGGGATCTGCATTAACGAAGCCTTGAATTTTGACTACTCTTTTCAATTTGTCCAAAGAACCTAAAGCTGTCTTCAGGACGGCAAGGATTTCTATACCCGTTAAACGTGCAAAATGGTAGCCTTCCTCGGTAGTGTAATCTTGTCCCAGCTTCCCTTTGGGATGGCCCGCTGGTCCTTTTCCCGACACAAAACATAAACCATTAACAATTACGTAGTTAGCGTATTTTGCCGCCGGTTCACTAGCCTCGGGCAGGACAACTCCTAATGCTTCGAGTCTGCTCGCTATAGTGTGCTCTGTCATATCCATCTCCCCCTCCATTATCAACAGCTTCAATAATTAAGTAAGATCATAGTTACTACTTAGCTTCAACCTCTGCTTCCCATCTCGATATCTCAGAGCGAACAATGGGTGCTACTTGGGTACCCAATAGCTCAATGGCTCTCATTACATCCTTATGAGGCATTGTGCCAAGCGGCACATGCAGCATAAAACGTGTGATGCCTACTTGCTTGCGCAGGTGAATGATTTTCTCAGCAACGGTCTCTGGGTCACCTACATACAAGGCACCTTCAAATCTACGCGCCGCATCATAGCTTGCACGGGTGTATTGACCCCATCCGCGTTCCCGGCCAATAACATTCATACTAGCTTGTGTAGAAGGGAAGAACATATCGGCAGCCTGCTGATTGTCCTCTGCAATGAAGCCGTGCGAGTGCGAAGCAACGGGCAGCTTCGATACATCATGTCCCGCTTGCGCTGCAGCCTTCTTATAGAGCTTCACGAGCGGAGCAAACTGTAGCGGACTGCCGCCAATGATAGCCAGCACAAGCGGTAATCCTAGTAGACCTGCACGAATTACGGATTCTGTATTTCCTCCGCTGCCAATCCATACTGGCAATGGATTCTGCACGGGACGCGGATAAATCCCCAGATTATTAATGGCAGGACGGTGCACGCCGCTCCAGGTTATTTTTTCGGATTCCCGTATTTTGAGCAGCAAGTCCAGCTTCTCATCGAACAGCTCATCATAATGATTCAAATCATACCCAAACAGCGGGAACGATTCAATAAAAGAACCCCGGCCTGCCATGATCTCTGCACGTCCATTCGAGATTCCATCCAGGGTAGCGAAATCCTGAAACACACGTACGGGGTCATCAGAGGAAAGTACTGTAACCGCACTGGTTAGCCGAATCCGTGTCGTCTGTGAGGCCGCCGCAGCCAGTAAAACTGCTGGAGAAGACGCCGCATAATCTTTGCGATGATGTTCGCCCACGCCAAATATATCTAAACCCACCTGATCTGCAAGCACAATCTCCTCTACAACCTCGCGCAATCGCTGCGCATGACTTATCACTTCACCCGTCTGAACATCCGGTGTTGTTTCTACGAACGTGCTTATTCCTATTTCCACTTACAAATCCCCCTTAACTATAATTTCCTCTTTAAATTGTTTGTTTGATTATAACACAAGTTAAGGTTAAAAAAGCTAGTCATTCTGTCCAACCCCAGTTTCCCGGGAAACTCATCCTTAAAATTTGCAAAACCACGCTTACAAATAGAGGATTTTGAAGGAATATGTTGAAAGACTCTTAAACAAATAGCGGTTGTCGTAGAACAAATAATCATATGGCAAACGAATAAAATTCAAGGTAACATGAAAGAACTGTTAACCGGGTGGGAGAAGGTGTCACTGAAATGAATATCATGACATGGATTGATTTGTTATTATTTTTTGTTTTGTTCGCTTTGTTCATCTACATATTTGCGTCTGTAACTATCACTAACCTACATAAAGCATACTTAGTTTTTCATTTTACTATGATGTTATGGCCCTTCTGCCAATTCGCTATCAAAACGACCGACGATCCCAAGTTTCAATTGTTTTATGTAAAGCTCGCTTTTATCGACTCGGTTCTGTTAACGATTGGCTGGCTTCTGTTCACGGTACTACTCACCGGGAATTCACATCTTCTTCGAAAAAAGAACACATTGATCCTATACATTCTCGCAGCTTTGATCTTAGTAGGGGTGATCGCCAATCCAAACGGAAGTTTTGTTCTCCCTATGAACGGCGGATATATCGAAAGATATTATGGTCCGATTTTTTGGCTGCTTATTATCTTCTTAACCACCAGCGTAATGATTTCTCTGTATATCATCTATTCAGCGCTAGTCTCAAACACTACACAGCGGATCAAAAAACAGGTTGCTCATGTGCTCAAAGGGGTGCTGGTGCTAACGGTATTTATTTTATTGGATGTTTTTCTTAATGTGGTATTGCTTAAATCTGATCCAGTTATTCCAGGGCTGACCTCTCTGGGGATCTTAATCTCGGCAATCTTTTTCGTAATTGCTATCCATCGGGATAAAATATTTGATCTCGTAACCATCGCCCATCAGGATATCATTGACACCATTACAGAAGGAATTCTTGTACTGGATGATAGTGAGACTGTTGTAGAAATCAATCGCTCGCTTTTTCCAAAAATCCATCTGCAAATCGGTGCTCACTTTGACGTGTCGACCATCGCACCCATAGAGCAAACTTCCGGAGCTTTCGATTTATTCCTTCATACATACTTGAACCAGCCCATGGAGAGGACTGAGGTTGAACTATTCTACACCTCACTCGATGCATACATTAACATTACTGCGGCGCCGATTGTGGTAGGTGGAATCAGGGTTGGACGCATTCTCACTTTTCAGGACAGAAGCGAGCTGCATCGCCTCATAGCCGAGACCAATCACCAGAACGAGACCCTGCAAGAGCGTAATGCTGCATTAACTGAAATCCAGGATGAATTATCGCAGACTAACCAAAAACTTAAGCAGATGGCCATAACGGACAGCCTAACCGGTTGTTATAATCGTCATTACTTAACGCTGCACTTAGAGCATGAGATCATAGAAAATATGAAACTCAAGCAGCCTTTTGCTATCATCCTTCTGGATATCGACTTTTTCAAAACAGTGAATGATAATTACGGCCATTTAATCGGTGATGTCGTCATTTGCAGCACGGTAGAAGTAATTAAGAAAACGTTGAGGGAGACGGATGTTCTGGCGCGTTATGGCGGAGAAGAATTTATCATTTACTTACCAAATACAGATCAAACACAAGCAAACCACTTAGCAAAACATATCAAATCTATAATAGAAGCTAATAAAGTACATGTAGAGGATGTTGCTCATTCCCTCTCGATTACTGTTAGTATGGGACTGCTGTCCATTAGTAATTTTGCAGCACAATATACAGAAAGCCTGACCAATCAACTAAATGATTTATTCGAATCAGTGGACAAAGCCTTATATCAAGCAAAAAATGCCGGACGAAATCAGATTGTTGAGATTAATAGATAACGTTTAAAATAAAGAATCAGCCTACTTCTGTTGAAGTTAAGCTGATTTTTATTTTTTAGATCTTTTTAACAAACTCGGACTTTAATTTCATAGCTCCAAAACCATCGATTTTGCAATCAATATCATGATCTCCGTCCACTAAACGGATGTTTTTCACCTTTGTTCCTATCTTCAGAACGGATGAGCTTCCTTTTACTTTAAGGTCTTTAATAATAGTTATAGCATCTCCATCATTTAAAATATTTCCGTTGGCATCTCTGACAACCTTGTTCTCTTCACTGCTTTCAGCCTCTGTGTCGAGGCTCCACTCATGCGCACATTCCGGGCAGACGAGCAAACTACCATCTTCATAAGTGTATTCTGAATTACATTTCGGGCAATTTGGCAAAGTTGACATCAAAGTGTCCTCCATTCGTTAATGTAAATCTAGTTGTGGTTCCAGTGCATAGCCTCAAAAGTATATTTCATATTTGGTAAGGTTTCCACTAGATATCAGCAGTAAGTTTGTCTAGATTTCGACAGCGGACAGTAATTCTCAAATATTGTCTTGTATATTTTTTCCTAATTCAATAAGATGGAAATGTCGAATTTTTATGTAAATACATAGGAGAGTGAGTAATGATAAGTCGCAGAAGTGTTGCATTCGCCATTATTTTGTCATTAATTACATGTGGGCTCTATACAATCTATTGGTTTATTGTTCTAACCAATGAGGTAGGCGAACTGAGTGGAGACTATACATTTACAGGAGGAAAACATTTCCTTCTAACGTTGGTTACGTGCGGGATCTGGAGCTTCATTTGGGCCTATCAGGTAGGTAAACATATTGCTGAAGCTCAAAGACAGCGCGGCCAATACCCGTCAGATAATTCAGTGCTTTATGTGATCCTGACACTCTTTGGCCTGGGTATTGTCACGTATGCCTTGGTACAATCCGATGTTAATAAACTGGTATAAGTTTACGATTTATAAAAGGACACACCCTAAACTATTTTGGGGTGTGTCCTTAAGTCTCGTCGGCGTAGTATATCTCAAAGCATGGATACCCTTAACCAATATTAGTATCCCTTGTCCATTTCATGAATGGACTGGATTGTATTGCCCCGGATGTGGAGTCACAAGAGTTATTCTTTCCTTGCTGAAGTTCGACGTTATTCAAGCGTTTAGATTTAACCCGTTGCTGTTTATTTTAGCACCTCTGTATATGTTGTATTGGATTACTAATAAGAAGCAAATCCGGCCTCTTAGCCAGGCAATTATGGCTATAATGTTGATTCTGACCGTTACATTTGGAATACTGAGGAATCTCCCGCTGTTTGAATATTTGGCCCCGACAGTAATTCGTTAACAGCAACAATTATTACAAAATAGCCTGCAGTCGCACAATTGCTTGGGCCCGATCAACCACTTCTAATTTGCTGTAAAGATTGCTAATATAATTGCGCGCCGTACCTTCCGCAATATGTAATGTATCGGCGATTTCACGGTTGTTCAGTCCCCGGATAATGAGCTGTGCCAGCTCCTCTTCCCGTTCTGTCAGACTGATACGATCCAGACCCGATCTTTGCCAGTGTTCATAGTCCTCTGTTAACCTGTTCATCCTCGATGCCAGTTTGGCTGCTACCGGAGCTGGCAGAATAAATTGCCCGGATAACGTATCATGAATCGAAGCGATCATTTTATCTGCATCCATGTCCTTCAGCATATAACCGCTTGCTCCGTAGGCCATTCCCTCTACAATATAATCAGTCTCTATAAAAGTAGTCAGAATCAGAATGAAGATGTTCGGCCGAATCTGCTTTATTCGTTTCAAGGCGCTAAGGCCATCCATAACTGGCATTTGAATATCGAGCAGCACCAGATCAGGCTGGAGTGCCTCAACCATCTCGCAAGCTTCTTCTCCATTCTTGGCAGCACCAACCACTTCCATATCATCTTCCAGATCCAAAATGGTGCGAAGTCCTTCCCGCGTCAACAATTGATCATCGGCAATTACAATTTTTATTTTACTCATGTTCTATCCACAACCCTTCGCATGGGCAGATCAATCTCCAGTAAACAGCCTTCATCCATTTCTGAATCGATGGATAAGCTGCCTCCCAGCTGCTCAACCCGTTCCTTCATCGTCCTAAGTCCAAATCCCATCACGATTGGACTCATCCCTAGCCCACAATCCTTGAGTCTAAACTGCAAGTTCGCTCCAACAGACTCCAGACTAAAATGGAACTCCACACTCTTCCCATGTCTGATCCCATTAGTTAAGCCCTCCTGCAAAGCATGATAGATTGCCTTTTTATAGGCTGTTGACATGGCTTCCGGCAGATCATAAATAACTGCATGAACAACAACGCCTGCATTGCGTTCTGTATCTCGAATCAACTGCTTCAGCATCACGGTTAGATCAGAATACCTGTCCTCTTTCAGCATATGGACAGAGCCGCGGATTTCATTCAAGCTATGCCGCACAAGATCCTGGGCCTCAGCCAGACGCTGAAAGCCGCTGTCTATCTCCTTCTTCTGAAGCAGCCGCTTGCCAGCTTCAATCTGCAGAATCGTCGATGTCAGGGTATGCCCGACAATATCATGAATCTCTTGGGCAATACGATTGCGTTCCTCAAAAACAGTAGCTTCGGCCAAAGCCGCAGATGTTTCACGCATCGAACGCTCCAGGCTACGAGTTCTTTCTACCACCTGATCCTCCAGATTTTTTTTGAGATATTGGATTCCCGAATACAGCTTGGCATTAGCGATTGAGATTGCGCATTGTGAACCAAGCAGCTTGAGCACATCGAGTCTGCTTGGAGTAAATACACCCGGCGATAGATTATTCTCCAAATAGAGCAGGCAAACCAATTTATTCTGATTCATGATGGGGAGACATAAAACCGATTTCAGTCTATTATTCCTAACGTAAGTATTACGTGTAAATATTCCTTCACTGAGTGCATCATGTAATACAACCTGTTCTTGTGTTCTTGCCGCGTAAGCTATAATCGCTGCCGGGACCAACCCCGATTCTTCCCCAAGTGGAACAGATTCGATATGCTGGGCTTCTGAGGTCCCATAAGCTTCCACCATCCATTTGCCGTCATGATCAAAAATAACAGCCCCATATTCTGCCCCAGCATTGTGGAGCATGATTCGCATCAGCGTGGCCAATAATCGGCTCATCTCCATTTCGCCGGATAATGCTTGGGCAGACATTACCACAGAAAGGGAATCCACACGATCGAGCCCGGGCTCTCGTTTAATATGCAGCAAATGGCGATGCTGCTGCTCCAGGTCAGCCGCTTTAGCCTTTGCGCCCCATTGCAGATAAGCCTCATAGGCCTCAGTCATATAGATTCTTGCCAGATGCATTTTGCCATGACGAAGCCCGTATTTGCCATAACATTCCGCTGCCATCGCTAAATCGTGAATATGACCGTGGATCCGAGCGTTCTCAATGGATTGCTCATACAATGCTTCAGCTTGGCGGAGATCTCGCGATAGACGAGTTAACTCAGCCTTCATTAACAGATATTTATGCTGATAATTCCCCGGACAACGCCTGGCAAGCTTTTTCATTTTCTTCAAGCATTTACGCATTTTTGCCCGATATGTACGTTGCTCTTCAGCGTTATATTCCTCATACAACTGAGCCCAGACTAAACATTCATACATGATCTGCATGGGACTGTCTAGGCCATCTTCGCGTGATTTTATAATGGCGGCTGATTTGGCTAATGCCTCACTGGCTTCTCGGTATTCCCCAAATACATAGCCCGTCAAATATTGATAGATCCAGACCATTTCTTGTATAAAATCAAAGGTGTCCCCATGAACCGACTGTGCAAAAGCAGGCTCGCTAATCTCCGCAATGGGAAAGGGATCATCTATAGAGCGATAACCTGTCAAGCGAACAAGAATGGCCGCTGCTACAATAGCCTGCTTACAATGAAGACTGTTGTTATGGCGCAGCAAATCACCGGAATGAGTAATTAATCGCTCATAGATATCGCCTAGAGGATGGCCAAATTGCAAAAGGGAAGCACAGTTGATCAGCACATTCTGGTTGCCCTTCCATAAGTCACCTGACTCCAGTCCTACTTTACCAGCTTTCTCGGTAAACGTATGGAGCATAGCAGGATCATAATGCCGCCAGCTATCGTAGCACATGGCGAACGCGGCTAAGGTTGTCATGTGCTGTTTCGGATAGGGTTCGGATAAGCTGAACGCCAGCATGGCCCATTTGAATGTCTCTTCATCATTACGGAAGTAATAATATTGAAACATTGCATAACCTATGAATCCAATGGAAGCCTCCGGAGTCATCCCATAATCAAGCGTTAATTCAATCATGGTGAAGGAAGAAGCAAGCCACCCTTCTCGATTGACGTAAAAGCAAGCATTGCTTGAATGATCTAAAGTAGACATTGCGATTCTACGTGCTTCATCAGTCATTGGAGGTAAAAGAGTAAGCGATTCGAGTGAGACCTTCTTGAGTCTATGCCGCAATCGTAACCATTGAAGCGTCAATTGAGCATAACTAGGATCAAATTGATGCTTCACTTTCAGTAACGATAAGGTATGCTGGCCTAAGGAGATCACCTCTTCATGGTTATCATTACTTGCTTCCAACTGCACCTTCATTACGTAGACGTAAGCCTTATCCATATTTGTCGTAGCTTTATCAATTAACAGATGGAATAATTCATTAGCCGTATCAAAATGGGAACATAAATATTCGAGCTCCGCCCTCTCACGAAATACCCGGAAGGTCAGCCCATAATGCGCCTCCCAGCTCTGCTCCTCTAATAATGACGTTGCCTGAAGCATATATTGCAAGGCTGTCTCATGTGCGGTTGTTTGCTTCGCTTTTATCCCTGCCTGTAAGTTCAGCTCTACTAGTTGAAGCCTCTCTTCAGGGCGGTCTAACCATGTAAGTGCCTGATTCAAATGATGGACAGCTTCGAATAGAGTCGTTCCTTCACTAAGCGGGCCTCGGCCTAGCAATAACAGACCAATCCTCCAATGCAGCTCGGAACGCTCCTCTTCGGAAATAAAAGTATATGCTGCCTGATGAATGCGGTTGTGCTGGAACTTATAATGCGGATATTCCTCCCCGTTAACGGGCTGCAACAAGCGCCCATGTACAGCAACCGCCAACGCATCGTTCAATGTCTCTATCGGTGTCTCCGTAATATCAGCAAGTGTACGTAAATCAAATAGGCTGCCTATAAATGCGGCTCTGCTAAGTGCATATACCGTCTGTTCAGGAAATTGCTGCAATTTACTTGAAAGGTATGAAGCTACGTTATCGGGTACATTCAATTCAGTAATACGCTGGAGATCCCATTTCCAGCTTCGAATATTCTCATCAAATTCCACTCGCTGATCATCTATCAAATCTTGAAGGAATTGCTTAATAAATAACGGGTTTCCATCTGTCTTATGAAGCAGCACGCGCGCCAGCTCGTCCAAGTCAGCTGCCTCGTAACGCATAACATCAAGTAGCAGTTGTTTTAAATCGGTGAGTTCAAGTGCTTGTAAAGAAATTCTGCTCATCGCTACGTTGCGGTCAATCAGATGTTTTTCCAGCCTACTGAGCGGGTGCAGCCTTGTAATCTCCCGATTGCGATAGGAAAGCACGATTAGCAGATGAGTCGTTGCTGTATCCTCTATAAGCGAAGTGAGATATTGCAGCGACGTATCATCAGCCCATTGCAAATTATCCAATACCAAGATCAAAGGATGATCCTCATGAGGAAAGAGTTGAATAAATCGGCTCATGATTAATTGAAAGCGATGCTGAGCTTCCAGCGGTGGCAGTGGAGGCACGGAGGGTTGAGGGCCAATCAAGAGTTCAAGCTTAGGAACAAAATCGATCAGCAACTGACCGTAATTGTCCACTGCTTGTAGAATACGCAGCCTCCAAACCTCCACCTGCAACTTTGTTTCCATCAGCAGCTGACTAACCAACTCTTCTATGACTTGATGCCAGATGCCATAAGGGAGTGAGGTATGTCGGGATTCGAATTTGCCTCTGGCGAAGAAACCATCCAAAGAGACTGTATTTGTAAGGGTCTCCTTCAGAAAGGTTGTTTTGCCGATACCACTCTCCCCGCTAATCCAAACCGTCTCTACGGCACCTTGTGATGCTCGTTGCAGTGCTTCTCTTAAGCTTTGTTGCTCAAGATGTCTTCCATAGAAGCGTCCTGATACCATCCAGCGCTCTGGGATATCCCAGCTTCCTAGTGGAAAAGGCTCAATATGTCCGGATTCTTCTAGACGGGATAGACATTCCTCAAGATCCGATTTAATGCCAAACGCGCTGGCATACCTCGCTTCAGGCATTTTCTCCATGCATTTACCAACAATATCAGAGACCGATAGAGGGATAGTGGGGAACCTGCGGTGCAGAGGCTCAGGTGTATCTGCAAGATGACGATATACAATATCAACAACATCATGCAGCTCAAAGGGGCGGCTGCCCGAGAGACATTCATACAGGATGATCCCCAGCGAATAAAAGTCAGAACGGTAATCCGGTTTGACTCCGGTTCGTCCCGTTTGTTCTGGAGCTATATAAGGAAGCAGAACATCGGGCCGGCCGCCTAACGGTGACAAAGGACTCGTGGTGTTTTCGGTAGAACAGATTCTTATATCAATAAATTTCACTTCAAAAGTAATGGGATTGACGATTAGATGAGCGGGGGTTAGTTCATTTAGTGTTATTTTTTCACGATGAATTTGCATAAGACAATCAGCAATAGCTGTAGCGATTCGAATTAGCGCTGGAAGACCCAGTGAATTAACAGGCATACGCAGGATCTGCCCAAGGGTACTCCCCTCTATATCTTTTAAGAGAAGGACTGGTCGGTCCGCCATAATTTCCAAACTGTACGGCTCTATTGCACCACGACCGCAAAGTCGCTTAAGCATGTCATACTCATGACGAAAAGCATCGACCATGGCAGCTCCCGGGTATTCTCCTATTGTTGTCTTAGCGATAACCCTTAGGCCGTCCTCTTGACGTAGGAGTCTGTATAACCTGATATCTGCGGTATTATCTATCAGATCTAAGGTTTGGTATCCTGGCAATTCAAACATCAACAGCACTCCCTAATTACAATTAGACAGAATACTCAATCTCACAAAGTAGTTAAAGCCATTATAACATCTGATCTTGCCGTTCTACTCATAAGACATTTCATATTTCGTTAATCCTATCGCGTTTGCGCACAATGCCGCCTGTGTCCGGTCAGTAACCTGCAGCTTCGCTAAAATCTGACTGACATGCTTCTTCACCGTAAATTCACTGATAAAAAGACGTGTGGCAATCACTCTATTGCAAGCACCTTGTCCAAGCTGAATCAGGACTTCCTTCTCTTTTGGTGTCAATTCATCTGTTGGACTGCTGGCGCTCATTCGCATCTTTTCTTCCATTAGACCAGGATCATAGTATTTTCTCCCTTTGTACACCAACTGGATAGCAAACAGTAATTCCTCCGGCAGTGCCTCTTTCAGAACATATCCGTCTACCAATACTTCTTCAGCCCTCAAAAAATCCTCTCTGCTCGCAGAGGAAGTCAACAGTATGAATTTACTAACAATGCCGCGGGTACGTGCTATCTTAATGACATCCAGTCCTGATTCATCAGCAAGTTTAAGATCAATGAGGACAATGTCTGGCTTTGTCTCTTCAATCACATCAAGTGCTTCCGGACCATTCGTAGCTTCACCGGCAAATTGCATATCCGATTGCATTGCAATGACAGATGCCAGCCCTCTTCTAACTAAAGGATGATCATCTACAATGATGATTTTCACAGAAACACCTCCCTCTAAACCGCATACATTATTTACTTCTTTGTATAAAAAGCTTCAATTGGAGTATTCATTTAAATTTGGCGCATTTCTGATTAAGTATAGTTAAAAGACTACACCGCTTATAGTGAGCGTTGTCATTTCTTTTGTCATATGACAAAATGGATATTTTTACATAAAACCCCCTCATTTAAAAACTGGCGAACCATGGTTATAGAGACCACAATCCGCCTGCTTTCTTGGGAATTTAATTATTATCAATAAAAGAAATGATTTGCACGAGATTACCTGCGACTTGGTAAGTTAACCCCAGCATGTAAGTTCCTTTCTCCTCGTTCGATAGGTCAATAGTGAACACATCCGGATTAGCAGCCCATTCCTTCATATCAAACACAATTTCTTTAGATGTTCTAGTGTTTCTTACCCCAGCGGAATTAGGGATCACTTTGCTGCCATCGAGCCCTTTCACCAGATTGGCCACTTCAACCACAGGTCCCTTAAATTCTCCTACCTCTACCATTTGTGGGTCGGCCAATAAGCTCGTTAGTTTAGTTAATCCTTGTAATGGGGAGAAATCTGTAATTTCATTTCCAGTAATATCAAGTGTCTCTAGGTTCTTCGCGTACTGCAAACCTTCCAAGGATCTGGCTCTTCTGGTTTCGCTAGTTAACGTTGTAAGGTTATACATATCACCTAATGTTAATTCTCCAGTTACGCCCAATGTAGTCTTGATCGAAGCACTTAAATACGGGTCCGCCACAGTAATCAGTTGCGTAAGATCTATTTGGACCAAACCTTCGATTGCTTGTTGCAACGCTGCTACAGCTTCGTCTACTTCACTTTGCGTAACAGAAGAGTTAGCCAACACTGTCTCTGCTATCGAGAGGCTGGACGTAAATGCCGCGATGCTCTCAGGTGTGAAGCCTTCTAGAGAAATTGCTTTAGCCGCTGCAATCGCCTGTTCGAGATCTCTAGTGAATAAGTGATCTCCATTCGCGAAATGTAGTTTGGCTCCACCCCATGTAGCATGGTCAGATCCGTTGCCATTTCCCCCGTCTGTGACGACTAATTTCAGTTCTTTTGCTTCATTAATATCCAATTCGATGAATTTCTGCGGATCTCTCGAACCCATGACCCCACTATCGAATTTCTTCTCTCCATCGACAAACACCTCAAAGCTCACCGAACCAACAGAACCGTACATTTGTCTATCTACACCTACATAGGAAGTGAAATAGTCCGCGTTTTTGTCGCTTAGATTGTATACAATCGTCGAGTTAGAGTGCGCTCCAATTCCTCTTTCATAGGACACTACCTGATTGTTCTCATCTGTTAATCTCAGCGTATTTGCACTAATAGATTTATCCTTCAAAGGTGCAGTATAGCTGTTCTGAGTAGAATTCCAGTCGTAATCCGTCAGGTACGTAAAGTCCGTCATGTCTACTACGGCTATAGTTCTAATCTTCGTGGTCGTATTTCCATCACTATCTGTTACTGTGTAAGTGATTGGATACTTTCCGGCCCGGTTGAATTTAACTTGCTCTTGGCCTGTGACCTTCACTTGAGCCGTCAAGTCACCGTCTTCCGAATCCATTGCCGAATAGCTTTCACTGATATCATTCGCTTGGCCCACTTTGGTTGAGACAGATTTAGGTATGGTAAGCTCTGGTGTATTGTTCAAGATCATAAACTTCGCATCAGCAAAATCACCGTGATCTGAAGCATTTCCGTTACCTGCATTATCTAACACCAGCTTCAATTCACTTACATCCTTAACAGGTATCCGCGCAAGCTTGGCTTCTGTACCAAATTTCATCAGTCCGCTGTTATAAACCTCTGCCCCGTCGGCAAAGATTTTGAAAATTACACTGGAGTTACTTTGCTCAGGGATATTTCTATCAACCCCTACATACGTTTCAAAATATTCATAGTTTGCACCCGCCAGATTATACACGATTTCAGAGCTGGCATGGGTTCCTAAGCCCTTAGCGAACTCTTTGACCTCGCCATTTACCAGCAGCTTAATCGGATTGTTAGAGCTAGCCTTATCTTTTCGAACCACATTATAATCCGTTTTTGCCGATTGCCAATCTATATCACTCAGGTATTTACTAGCGCTGTATACAACAATCTTTCTGGCCTGCACAGCGGAGTTCCCATCTGAGTCTGTAACTGAAAACTCGACGTTGTAAGTCCCTGTTTTGCTTGATGTGAATCCATTTGAATGCACTTCAACGGCTCCAATTAAGTTACCATCTTCCGTATCAAAAGCTGTTACATCGCTCAACACATCAAATTCGCTGTTCAGCTTAACGAAGGTTGTCTCTTCCGGTACTGTAATGGTAGGTTTGCTTGAATTATT
Source organism: Paenibacillus sp. FSL P2-0121 (assembly GCF_037975345.1). Classification (NCBI taxonomy): domain Bacteria; kingdom Bacillati; phylum Bacillota; class Bacilli; order Caryophanales; family Paenibacillaceae; genus Paenibacillus; species Paenibacillus sp. FSL P2-0121. Next base: position 6,807,647 of record NZ_CP150245.1, read on the forward strand.
CGAGAACTTCGCATCCGCCCATACCGTATGGTCTGAAGCATTGCCATCCTTAGCATCTGTTGTAACCAGCTTCACCTCTCTTGCGCCAGTCACAGGGATTTTCACAAATTGATGTTCTGTTCCTGCCCGGAAAACATCACTCTCAAATTTCCGTTCTCCATCCACATACACTGCAAAAGTAGCCGAGGAAGGTTTCCCTTTCATGGCTTGATCAATCCCAATGTAGCTTTCAAAAAAGTCGTAACCCTTACCTTCAATATCGTAAACTACCTCAGAGTTGGCATGAACACCAATCCCTTTCGCGTACGTCGCAGCCAATCCTTGGCGAACAAGGGTTATGATTCCCCCGGAAACGGCTTTATCTTTCTTTAATTCACCCCAGCCTACAACGACTGACTTGGCATTGAGATCGGAAATATAGGCGTAGTCGCTCGTTACCGTAACCTGTGTGGTTTTCGTTTCCGTAACCCCTTCGCTTTTCACTTCATATACAATTTCGTAGTTGCCTTTTTGCGTTACATCAACGTTATTGGCTTTCAGAGAGACATCTGCAGTAATATCGTTTCCTAGATAGTTAGCCGCTTTTACATAGCTCATCGGATCAAAGGTTTGATTAAGCTTTAAAGTGAGCTGATCTTCAACAGACAAGGCTGGCTTAAAGGCTTTAACCTGTACGGGCTTCAGTGGGTTCAGCTTTTTATCATAACCGACGATCTTGTACGTATAGTTGATACTCGCATCTACATTCTGATCCACAAATTGGTCAGTTCCTGTAAAACCAACTAACACATCATTTCTATACACTTCATATCCTAAAAAGTCTTGCTTAAGCTCTTTATCTATACTGAAACTTAACGTGTTCGTTCTAGCCGTGGTGTTAGGTGTGATATTAACCTTAATGGCCAGATTTTTATCCGCTATTCCAGTTCCCTCATAATTAATCACCGAGTTATTTAAATACCATAACTTTTGCGGTGCCGGATACTTGGCTACTTTCGCTTTTGTCTCAGGATTCACAGTGAAGCCATGTCTGGCAAAATAGCTGCTTAAGTCTAAACTCAGCACTTCGGAAGAGAACTCCACCAAATACTGCTGCTTGGAATTGTCACCGTTGGTAAGGGTGACCTTCCGCTCCCGATATAGCTTGGTCAGCTCTGTCCAGTATCCCGGATGTGCCAGCTCCAGCTGCCAATAGGCTCCGAGTTGTGCAAATAAGCCCTGCTGATTCATAACCACTTTATTTTCTTCGAGGACATATTTATAGATATCTGATTCATACGGTATACGATTATCTATCGAATTCGCTGCGACAGACATAAACATAGACACCATATTATTAGTTACTTCGCCATATTCCCGTTCACCCATAGCCAAGCGATGCCCAATTTCGTGATTCAGTCCCCAGCCCGGATAGGCTTTATTAAAATCACCTAACATGGTTCCTACTGTTCCAAGTTGGATCCCTGTATGATCTCCCGCTGCATACATCGCACCATAAGGCTGCATCAAGCGAATATTCTCACGAATTAGCTTGGCATCATGAATCTCGCTACTGCCATCCAAGCCATAGAAGGCAAAAATGCTCTTCATCCAGGTGTCATACCCAGTTACGGTGTCCAGCGGGTTATTTCCTTGCGTAATATATTTGTTGTACGCCTCCGTCGCCGTTCCTGTGAAAATAACATGATCGCTGGCCATTTCTACCACATCTATGAGTTTACGATCTTGAACATTTGGATGAGCCGCTTTATCTTCGTCCAGTCTTTGTTTGTATGTGATTAAGAAGGTTTTGAATTGTTCTGGATCCGTGGTCTTGGTCATAAAAGGAATCTTTTCTAAACCTTCGAAGCGGATCAATGGCGCTTTCCCTTGTTCCTCAGCTGTATATGGATTGACGATATACACTGTACCGCCCTTAGTCACTTCATGTGCATAATAACTATTCGTAGCAAATTCAGGAACGGTTATAATGTTCTTACCTGGACGCAATTGCACACCTCTAGCCCAAACATTCCAAGCGGCCTCTTGTTGAGAAAAGACTAAAGAAGGTAGCTTATCGTTAGAAGCTGCGTCCACATAAACGTTGATCGTATCTCCAGGCATTGCAACGAGACCTGTAGGCTGGTTGTTCGTACCAAAACCAATTCTCAGGTTTTCCTGCGCATGCTTTTTCATATCTCCACGTTGTTCCGCCTCAATGATGGTGCCTTCGGTTTGAACTTCACCATTCACTAGCTTCTTAGCTAAATCCAAAGAATCTTTCAGGATTGGATAGAGCGGATGTACTTTTGCCGCTTCTTCTAATTCGTTGATTGCTTCGACGCTATTATAAGCAGGCACAACCGCACTCATCGTTCCATCTGTGAAAATGCCATTTACTGCTTCGCTTACTTTATCTTCTGTATAAAATCTAAATTCAGCCGCAAAAGGTCTGTTGATATTAGCTTTTGTGAACTTAAATTTTAATCTTTTAAACTTCGTCGGTTCGAATTTAAATTCCAGAAAGTCATTGGTACTAATCGCGGTTCCGCTAGATACAAGTTGGAAGGTCTCTCCTTTACTCGTCTCTGATGCATAGATTTCAAAAGCCTCTGGGAATCCTTTGCGGTTATCTCTAGCTAAAAAAGCTACTCTGTCCAGCACCTCCGCTTGCGCTAGTTCAAACACAACTTCATTCGTGAAGCTTGCATCATTGTTTTTGTTCGTTTCCCAATGCGTAGTGGGCTGGTCATCCAGCATATATTCAGGCTTCGTACCTGAGTAGCTTCCACCGTTCACCGTTACTTTTGATACGTTTGCATTCGGCATTCTATAAGCTTGGCTATAGGCATTTTCATAGGCTGTTCCATACCCTTTTAGCTTCGAAACCTTGGCTACCGTTGCCTCTACCTGATGGTTCTCCAAAAGGATCTTTGCATTCTCTATCTCTTCTTTAAACTGCGCATACAGTGGATGTGCCTGCACTTCATTCTCTAAAGCTGTTAATTTCTCTGTCGTATTAAAGGCAGCACTAACTTGGCTCAAGGTATCATCTGTAAATAATTTTTTCATTTTAGCAGAGACACTATCCTCTTTATAAAAAGAAAACTCAGCCGCACTCGCCCAATCTTGGTTCGCTTTTTTGAAGACAAATTTAAGTCTCTTAAAAGTCGTAGGTGCGAACTGAATCTCCACTACATCACCGGTTGAGCCTGTATATTCTCCAGAAGACACGAGCGTAAAATCACCCGCATCGGTAGTGGAGCCGTAGATATCAAATTCTTGAGCAAAACCTTTACCTTTCGCACCGGATTGCCTAGCCGCGTATACCATTCTATTTAATTCAGTGGACTCATTGAAAACAAACACAACCTCATTCGTAAACGTTGAACTATTCGGTTTGCCAGTCTCCCAATGCGTGCTCATATCCCCATCCATAGCCTTAGCTATAGGCGAGCCTGAGTAGTTGCCACCGTTATTTGTGATGGATTTAATATTTGCTGGATTCATTCTAAAAACCTCATTATAGGCATTTAGAGCATCCTTGCCGTACAGCTCAAACGGAATAACCGAGGCGTTGCTTAATAAGTTAACCTTACTTTGCGCCACTGTTTTTGTTACATTTACCTTGCTTGCCTCACTTGCTAAAGCATAACCTGCCTCACTCGAAAAACTGGCCAACATGGCCGCCGATGTAGCGATCGCAATCATTTTCTTCATCTCTTCTTACCCCCAGATGTCATATGAATCTCTCCAGTGCCCAAAAATGGGCACAAAAAAAACTACCCCAAAAGAGTAGCTTGATTGCGTATAAAGTCGCCTAAAAATTAAGACTTAATTTTTATTAAACCTTAACAAGCATAAACGCCTTCGGCGTCCTTATAAGGACGGTAAGCGTTTAAGCGAGAAATATAAGATATTAAGTATAGTTTTATAACTTATACTTTCTTATATTTTAACAAAAAGCGTTACGCACTCTTTGGCAGCTGGCTGACAATAGTTATGATAACCTTAGTCCCTATAGCTTTGCGTCCCTACATTTCCATAGGTTTGCCTATGAAGTTTCGAATACATTCAAAGAGTAACATAAGCCTAGATCTGATCGCATGATTAATTGGTATGAAATGAGTATAGGTAATTGCAATTAGTTTTTCTTATGTGATAGATATTATTTATCGACTATCCCGGAAGAGAAGGACATCCTTTAGGACTGTAGGTCTACTTAACTCTCCGATCCAAACAAACCCCGGAACCAATTCCACACATCGCCCGTGACGGGAATTAATCCGAAACCATGTTCGCCAACTGCGATTACACCATATGCCCATTGTCCGATAGCTATGGCACCCCCAGCGATCCTGCCTATCGCTATCGCACCAAACGCCGTATCCCCTATGGCGATGGCCCCCAACGCTTTTTCCGCGATTGCGATCGCTCCTACAGCCACGCCTGCAATCGCAATCGCTCCCACTGCGAAGCCAAGCCAGCTAAGTGCTATTGCTCCGATCGCTAACCACATTCCCAGTGATATTGCTCCTAAGGATAATACGCCCACGCTTATCGCACCTATGGAAATCAAGCCAACAGCTACATCTCCAATAGCGATTAATCCAACGGCTGTCTTCACACGGGGTTTACCTCCACGGCCATACGCTTGACCTGAGTATCGCCCTAGATTACTGCGAATACTGATGACCGGAAATGAGGGAGAAGGCCATTGATAATCAATCTCTCGTCCATCAAAGCCCCTAGAATCCGCCCAGCGCGTTACAAATTGATGCCATTTCATATCTATCCCGTCCCCCTTTTCAAATTACCTAAATTATACAACCCCGGGGGTTGGCTGTACTCAGACTCTGACCTGAAATTCATCTCATCCTCTGGACGGATATATACTCATTAGGATTACTGTTTGGGAATAGGATCAGGCTTTCCAAATAAATAGCCCTGAAACAACTGATAACCACTCTGCTTAAGCCATTCAAAGTCCTCTCTAAACTCCACACCTTCTGCTAAAGGAACGGATTGGATTTCTAAAGCTTTTTCTAAAAATTGCTTTGCTATTTTCTGTTTGTTCAGATCGCTGGACACACCCTGAACATATTTCATATCCAGCTTCATGTAATGGGGTTTAAGCTCCAATAACATCTCGATCGTGCTGAAGCCCTCACCAACATCATCTAAAGCGTATTCAAATCCCCGATCCTTGTAATATGTCAAAATAGCTTTCAAATGAGCGAGATCATCCACTTTCTCCGTCTCAACAACTTCAAAGACAAAAAGAGAAGGATCGACGCCTAATTGATTGGCCAGTTCAACGGTTGATCTTAAGCAGAACTCTGGAGCGTAGATCGACGTTGGGATAAAATTAATAAACGTTTTTTTATTTAAGGGTGCAGCATATTTTACAGCCGTCATTCTACATAACCGGTCTAAAGCATATAAACGCCCACGATTCCGTGCCGCCGCAAAAATCTCATTAGGATAGATAAGAGATCCGTCTTCTTTTTTAAATCTGGATAGGAGCTCGTATGCAAAAATCTCTTCCCTTACGTTCACAATCGGTTGGAAGTAGCAAGTAACAAGACCCTTAGTGATAACCTCATCAATCCACTCCATATCAAGTACAGTGGGTAATTCGGATAGAGGTCTCCATGTTTGGTCATCTATACGGAATTCAACCTGCTCCGACTCCATATGGTCATTACAGAAATCCAGAAAATCCCGCACCCCAGCCTCCTTAATTGTAATCACATTTTCTTCCACCTTATGTATCGTATTACTTCTACTCAAGTGATGAATAACCTCAGGTAAAACCCTAAGATTAAGCTCACCATGAGCCTTGATTTGAAAATTCAGCTCTCTTACTACACAATGATTACAAGCCACATTCATAACCCCTTTAATAATCGATTCTCTGAAAAAGATCCCGGAACGGCTCTTCTCAATCGAAATCCGTATACTCCAGTAAATACGCCGGGTCTAACACGGTGATCTGCTGATGTTGAATCTCAATAATCTTTTGTTCTTGCAGATCTTTAAGCACAAGGGTAGCCGTCTCCCTTAACGTTCCGATCATATCACGCGCTCTCGCATCATGAAATTTCATTTCATATAATAACCCATTCGATAAAAATAAACGCTCCATTTGCAGCAGCATCAATTGATCCTTAATCAACGGGTAATCGGCAACCATCTGCTTAAAAGGCTCATGTTTAATCTCAAATAATACAGTATCATTCATAGCCACCGTAGACAGCACTCTTATATTGGAGGGATGGATCACTTCCAGATCGCCATAATCCCCGAATAGATAATGTAGGTATGATCCACATTCCATAGTTTTGTATGCCAACATACTGATAATAAATCATCATCCTGTTATATTCTATCGTAACGTTGTCACATAGGCTTGATGCCAATACGAATTACAAAGGAGATCCATTCATGAAATTCCGAATTCCCTTTTACAGCTTGAAGGGAACAGACATTTTAGAGCAATTAGAGCAAAGAGGATGTATCGTTTATAAATAACAAAAAAAGCCTCCAATTAAAGAAGCTTTTCACTCAAATCCATAATATGCGTAACGCGATTTCTCCCCTGTTCTTTAGAAACGTAAAGCGCTTGATCAGCTTTTTCCAGAAGAGTGATGTCTGTATCGGTTGCTTCAAAGGTAGCTATGCCAATGCTTACCGTAATGCTGCCAATCTCCCAAGTGGAGCTGGCTATGAATTGTCGTAGACTCTCAGCTATAGCCGTGGCATCCGATGAATCTGTATTAGGCAGCAGAAGGATAAACTCCTCACCACCATACCTAGCTACGATATCTTCTTTACGAGATTGGGACTTCAGGATACTCGCCAATTTCTCCAGGACATAATCACCCATCTGATGACCGTAGGTGTCATTCACATTTTTAAAGTGATCAATATCTAGAATACATAACGAAAAAGGCGCCTGATCACGGTGATACGCTGCAATCTGTTCTTCCAGCTTTTCTTGCAGGAACCTTCTATTCTTTAATCCAGTAAGCTTGTCTGTAGTAGATAGCTCTACTAAAACGGCATTCATCTCCAGTAATTCAGCTTGCTTTTGCTCGATTTCCAGGTGGATTTGTTTGAGCTTTGCCAGCGCCTGATCTTTTTCCCAATATGCCTCTTCTATTTGCTTCTTCGCAGATCGTAACTCTAGCTCATAATCAATACGTTTGCCCATCTGTACGAGAATACAATCAATGACCTCTACACCTTCACATTCAAGGCGTCTACCATTTAACAAGTAAGGCACGGCTTGCCCCTTGCTGTCCTTCAAATTGATAAATAGCTCTTCTACATGTCCATTCAGATTGATAAAAGGATAGAAGTATGAATGAAAAATAAGCTTGTTGGCTGTAGACATGATAGATTCAAAGTGTTTATTTACCAAATCAACCTGTTGATATCCCATCCCATCCAAAAAGGTTTGATTCACATCGAGGATCATTCCTTCATGGGTAATGGAAACATATCCGCATGGCGCATATTTTAACCGGTCATCCATTGTCTAAATATCCTTTCAACACCATAATCTTCTCCATCTCACCCAAGATACTCATTAATCAAAGTAATGGTCTCCTGGGGATGGCTAATATGTGGATAATGGCCCTTGGCCTCCATTAACCGGAACGTACTATTATTCATATGTCTATGTAAATATTCTCCTACTTCTATAGGAACGATACTATCATCCGAGCATTGCAATATGAGTGTAGGCACTGTCGCTTTAGGCAGATCTTCTCGATGATCCGAAAAAAATGTAACTTCCGCAAATTCTCTAGCGATAATAGGGTCGGCCGAAATAAAGCTTCGTTCCAGCTGTTTAGTCAACATTGGGTCAGGATTATTCATCGCAAGTGGAGCCATAAAGCTAGCCCAGCCCGCGAAATTCATCTCCATCATATCCAGAAGCTCAGTAATATCACTTTTTTCGAAGCCCCCGAAATAAGCATCTCCCTCATTTAAATAACGTGGGGAAGGTCCGATCATAATCATTTTATTAAAATAATCCGGCCGCTCGATTGAAGCAAGCAAACCGATCATAGAGCTAATAGAATGGCCTATAAAAATAAGATCCTTGAGTTCAAATGTTTCGATAACATCTAGTACATCCTGTACATAACCATGGAGAGTATGATATTTATCCGATGTATATGCGCTTAAATCTGAATGGCCTGAGCCTACATAATCAAATAGAACGATTCGATACTTTTTCTCAAATGATGGCGTGATAAACTGCCACATGCTTTGATCACACCCAAATCCATGCGCAAAAAGGATAGTTTTTTCTCCTGCTCCAATGACTTTTACATGATTCCGCACCATAACATCGTTCATTTCATATAACTCCTCTATAGTTAGCATTCTCTCTATTTTGCAGGGTTCCCCTGGAAATATCAAGCGTAGAAAAAACTCCGCTAGATTAATCTCTAGCGGAGTTTTATGTAGCCTCCCGTTTGGGTCATCATTTGGCAAAATGGTAGCGTGCTGGGGCACCCCTGCGTTCAATCCGATAACATTTTGCCCCAAAAGATTGGTTAGCGGACCCAGAAGACCTTAAATGCGCCATTATTCCACATTTGAATTGCTATCGGACTCCACTGCAGCTATTGGCGCGAAAACACAAAATATGGGCCGATTTATATGAAATAGCGTCTCTGGAGTCCGAATCCCTTCTCAAAAGGCTGAAAATTTGCGAATAACGTCATCTGGGTCCGTAAGACTCCTTGGATAAACTGTTGAGGCAGAGGTAGACAACCAACATTTAGAATGCAGAAGTCCAACCCGCATCAGCAGCGATGATAGCTCCGTTTACAAAACTGGAATCATCCGAAGCCAGGAATAACGCAACTTGTGCGATTTCTTCAGGTGTACCTACACGAGGGATCACAGCCTGTGTTAATTGCGTACGGCTCACGCCGAATTCATTTATATTTTTCATTGAAGCACTGATGTTTGTGGCAGTAGCTCCTGGTGCGATAGCATTACAACGAATCCCTTTGTTGGCATACATAAAAGCTGTGTTTTTCGTCAAGCCTACTACAGCATGTTTAGAGGCAGTATAAGTTGCTCCCGCATGGGCACCACTTACGCCACCTGTAGAAGCGGTATTAACGATAACCCCTTTTCCTTTTTCCAGAAAAATAGGCAGTGCTTTACGAGTAGACCGCATTACACTTTTGGTATTGATATCAAAGATAAGATCCCATCGTTCATCTGTAATATCACCAACTGGCTCAAAGCCATCCATAATCCCTGCGTTATTCACTAAAATATCTAGCGTGCCATATTCTTTTACAGCGGTATCAATCATGCTATCAATATCTCCAACCAGGGCAACATTTACTTTCAGTGCCTTAGCTACTCCACCGTTACTATTGATCCCTGCGGCTACTTGTTCAGCACCTTCTAGGTTCAGATCGGCTACAATCACTTTTGCCCCTTCTTTAGCATACAACTCTGCGATAGATTTCCCCATACCCGATGCCGCCCCAGTAACCACTGCAACTCTGTCTTGAAGTTTCATGTTGGAAGTCTCCTTTACGTTTATCTATAATGTAAATATCAATATATAAAATCTCTTTAACACTTAAAATTTATACTACTCAAGTTTAATCCTCTAAAATTTAACTATCAATATACAAATGGGACATCAAATGTTCATAAATATATATAACGTGGGATTCTGTTCAAATAGGATTAGAAAATAGACAGTTAGGTGGTCTTCTGTTGCTTAAAAATAATCGGAGAACTAGCAAATCGCGTAAAGAGCTTAAAAACGCATTGATATTACTCATGGAAAAAAAGAATTTCCGCACCATTACGATAACCGATATCGTTACCCTTGCCGATTTAAACCGCGGAACCTTCTATAAACATTATCAAACCAAAGAAGAACTTCTAAATGAGCTAATTGATGATGTGTTGGAGGATTTAATTAAGGCTTATAAAGAACCCTATCTTCATACCGATAAATTTATAGTTAGTGAGCTGACCACCTCGAGCATCAAGATTTTTGAACATGTGGTCTCTTACTCTAATTTTTATACCATCATTATAAATTCCAATGTTCTGCCAGGGTTCCAAAATAGGATTTGCGACCTCTTAAAGGAGCTCACCAAGCGGGACTTAGTCGCAGTTAATAACACTAATACCAATGTAAATATCGAATTGTTTTCCAGTTATACCGCCTATGCTCTATTTGGATTAATCATAGAGTGGGTAAAAGGCGGATTTAAATATACAGCTAACCATATGGCAGAGCAGCTGATTGAAATTCTGTCTTTTAATTCACATAATGTGATCATCAACACTTCAAATCAACCGATTAAACAGAATTCCATCCCTGTTAACGGCGACTAATTTATCTCAAACTAAAAAAAGCCACTCCAAAATGCTGGAGTGGCTTTTGAATGCAATTTATAACCTAAGGTCTTCTGTTTCCACCACCACCGCCACCTGGACCTTGATTAGTGTTTGCGGTTGTTACTCCGGATTCATTTAGCCAAGTTACGCTGCTTGTAATTTCGAACGCTACTACTTTTGTTCCTCCTGTGTATTCACCATCTGTATACAGTCCGTTCGCTTCACTACCGGTCGAGGTACCTCCCGAGTAGAGGGTGTAAGAACCGCCGTCCTTCAGATCCGGTGAACTAATCACCACCGTTTGATAGCTCTTCGAAGGAGCAAAGGTCAGGATCGAGTTGCCTTCGCTGTCCTCTAGATGAACCAATGTTCCAGCCTCCTGGGTCTGAGGGAAGGTCATGCTGACTGCATGTTGGCTAGAGGTGTCAGACGGTGCTTGTGCCATGCCCGAACTTCCCGCAGCCACCAAAGTTCCTCCACTCTGTTCAAAGCTACCGTCGAAATCAAGTGCACCGTTACCGCTATTGGTAGGTCCATTGACAATAACCGTGCCACCCGACATTGTGATGGAGCCGTTCGAATCCAGCCCGTCACCTGAAGCATCGACCGTTAGTGTTCCTCCACTAATCGTTAGCATATTGCTAGCAGAATCGCTGAATTGATCCTGCTCCTGAGGGCCGCCGCCTACAGTCGCCTCATCGTTACCTCCTGCTACATTCACTCCATCATCAGAAGCAACCACATGAGCTTCGCCACCGGAAATCTCGATGTTTGCTCCTTCAATCCCTTCGTAGCTCTTCGTAATATCAATTTTACCACCAGATATCGCCACCAAAGCATCCGCATGGATTCCATCGTCGCCAGTTTTAATGTTGAATTCTCCATCAGCTATAGCAATGTTACTGTTGCTGTGCACTGCATCATCAGCAGAATCGATGGTAAAGGTTCCGTTATTTAAGCTTATATCTCCTCCAGCCTTCAAGCCTTTAGTACTTGGTGTTTCAGATTCTGTAGTTGTTGCCGTTGTTGCCGTTGTTGCCGTTGTTGCCGTTGTTGCCGTTGTTGCCGTTGTTGATGCTTCCGTTGTTGGTATCTCCGGTTTTGTTTCTGGCATCGTCTCTGGTTTGGTTTCAGATGTTGAGGTTCCTGTGGTTCCTGTGGTTCCTGTGGTTCCTGTGGTTCCTGTGGCTCCTGTGGCTCCTGTGGCTCCTGGTGCTTGATCCCCTGTTCCCTGACCTCGGCCACCTCTCATGCCCATACCTTGCCCTTGATCACCTGTTTTCACTTCACCCTTCTCGTTGCCCCCACCCGTAACTAAGGTGTATGTTCCGCCCTCTATTACAAGTGAAGTCTCAGCTTGAATTCCATCATTACCAGCCGTAATATCAAATGTTCCTGCTGCTATTGCTATGAAGCCTTTGTCCGTCTCAGTATCGTTGGTTGATTTCATTCCATCGCCTTCTGCCGTTATGCTGATATTTCCGTCTTGTACACCGACAAGATCTTTACCTACAATCCCGTCATCAGCAGCCTTAATTTCAATAGTGCCACCCATAATTTTCAGATCGTCCTTGCTCGTAATTCCGTCATTATAGTTAGCGGAAACAGACAGCTTCCCGGTCCCATTAATCGTTAAATCCGCTTTACTGAAGATAGCCGCACTCGGTTCATCTGTAGTTTCATCGGCATACACGTAAGTTGCTCCATCAGATACGGAGTTCTCCGTCCCGTCTTCCAAGGTAATGATCACTTTCCCCGCTTCTTTAATATCAATTGCTGCACTATCGCTGTTCGTGATGTTCACACCGTTCAGTACCAAGTGCACAGTACCTTCATCCTGATTATTAACTACAATCTGTCCATCACTCAACTTACCAGACAGCACATAAGTTCCTGCTGCAGTAATTGTCACTGAGCCATCCTTGGACTCAGCCCCGGTGCCGTCAACAAGCGCACTTGTTCCAGCCAAAGCAATTTCCGTCGATTGGTCAGCCGTCCAAGTTGTATTAGAATCCTCTTCATCGAACGTCACCAGATCGGACAATTTGGCGCTTGCCAGTTGTACTCCCGTGGCAGCCCCGTTCTGAGTTATCGTTGTTCCCGAGGCTGCTACTGTACCCGCCGCCGCTTCAGACTGTGTTGTTGTGGCATTGGTACTGCAAGCCGACATAAGTAATGCACACAATAGCAAGATTCCTACTTTACTTCCGGTTATATATTTATCCATTTTTCATCCATCCTTTCGTTATCTTAATAGTCATTAGCAGTTGGAGTCATGGTCAGAGACAGGTCTAAATTACCGTTCCGGGTACGAATCGCATCCAAAAATTCCTTCTGGTTCACAGCCTCACCCAGCGTTACAGCGTAGACCAGTTCATATAAACTGCCAAGCTCAGTCGTTCTAATCTTTTTAAGCTCATACCCAACGTTATATTTATTGAATACTTCAGCGAAGGCTTCCTCATATCCCAGACTCTCCGGGATGGTTACCTTTAATGTTTTTTGCGACGTTGTTCTTACACCAAAGTTAGTCCGGTTAAGGATAAACATAAGGGCGCATAGGATAAGGGTGAACAAGACTGCATATCCAAAGGAACCCACTCCACAGGCAAGTCCAGAAGCCATGGTGAACAGAACAAATGTGATATCCTTCGGATCGCCCGGCGCACTTCTAAAGCGAATGATGGAGAACGCCCCGGCAAGACTGAAAGCTCTGGCAACATTACTTCCGATAAGCAAAATGATGATGGCCACAATTACGGGCAGCAGTACCATAGTTAGTGTGAAGCTTTGCGAATAGCCGCTTGCATTGGTCTTCATATAGGTGTAGCTAATGATCCCGCCAAGAGCAATAGCTATAAAAATAGTTAGCAGTGCGTTGGTAAACGTTAACTCTGTACTAGTTGCTACGGTAAATAATGAATCAAGCATAGAGGGCACTCTCCCGTTCTGTTTTACTGTTCTTCAGCATTTTTTTATATTCGTTGCCGTACTTGGAGAAGCTTGTACGGTACATTTGATGCTCTGAAAGCATTTTGACCAGCCAAACCGGAATCGTGTTCTCAGCCTTTACTTCCATAAGCCACTGCCCCGGCTCCAGCAAGGGTTCGCCATGAACACCGTGCTCCATCTTCAGATCGTACCGGCGGCTGCGAATATTTGTATCGAATGTTATTCTTAGATCGCGATTGTTTTTACAGAACAACGCTTTTCGGTCATAAGACAGATACACCTTGGGCTGCAAATCATAGCGTGTCAGAAAATATTTGATCTCTTCAATCACCTGTTTATTCATGTAATCCTTGAATTCCGGTTCCATACCGGTGGCGACAAAATCATAAGCCTCGTTTAATTTGAGCGACGTTCTTCTTTTATTAACAAGACCAAATACCTTCTTCTTGATTTCCAGATACACCTTCGTATCTTGATTTGGAACACCGTAAGCTCTTAAACGAAGCTTCTCTTTGTACTTGGGCTTCGCAAGACTGTTACGAATCAGGGTGTTGTGCTCCGTGTCATAATATAAGTTGGTTATGGAGTAAAACTCATGTTGCTTGTTGAAATCGTCTAGTTCCATGTATTCAAGCAATTGGTTATAAAATTTATAGTAGGCTTCGTTGTCCAACAAATATTTGTTCTCATAACGGTTGAATACCTCAATCGCCATATGTGATCAATCCTTTCTGTTTATCGTTGTCTCGTGTGCTTATGAATGTATCTTAGATCCCAAACCTTTAATGAATCTTAAATGGTTTTACAAATTATTGATTATCTTTTACATTCCCTTAATAGTTGGAGAAGACCGCTGACGACTTTAACAGGTGTACATCGTAACTGCGGTGATGTTGGACTTCCGGCCGCTGTTGTCTGCAGATTTCTTGATTTCAAACTGCTGTTCGCAGTCACTTCTATCTCAACCTTCATTAAGGTTCAATAAAGGTAATCCTGATATAATGACCTCAATAACAAATACTGGTTCTATGTAGGGGATGGCAAAACCATGAGAATATTAATAGTAGAAGACGAGCTTCATCTCGCTGAAGCCTTAACTCAAATATTAAAAAAACATAATTATTCGGTGGATGCAGTCCATGACGGCAGGTCGGGTCTGGATTACGCACTGAGTGGAATCTATGATTTGCTGCTGCTCGACATCATGCTGCCTGAGATGGATGGGGTCAGCGTCCTCAAGACGCTGCGGAAAAAGGGGATACCCACTCCCGTTATCCTGCTTACCGCAAAGGGTGAAATTACAGATATGGTCACTGGGCTGGACTATGGAGCTGACGATTATATCGCCAAACCTTTTTCCTCGGAGATCTTATTGGCAAGAATAAGGGCTGTACTAAGACGTAAAGGCGAGGTGATACCAGATGATGCTTTAAAGTTCGGGGATATTGAACTGAATACATCCAATCTGAAACTTACCGTGGGTGGCAAAGAGATCAAGCTCAATCTAAAGGAATGCGAGCTATTGGAGCTTCTGATCTTGAGGAAACAAGCTGTAACCTCCAAAGAACAAATTATTGAGAAGCTGTGGGGCTTTGATTCAGATGCTGAGCACAATAATGTAGAGGTGTATATTTCTTTTTTGAGAAAAAAACTGACCTTCTTAAATTCGACCGTACGCATTAGTACGATCAGAAACGTAGGGTATGTATTAGAGGTGACGACCTGATGTTCACAAAGCTCAGAAATCGGTTTCTTATTGTTAACTTAGTCACCATCTCGGTGATCATGCTTGTGGCCTTCATCTCCATATATGTAATTACGTACCGGGATGTCCAAAACGATATTCAGATGGATCTTCACAGAATCATGGAAAACTACAAGTCTCCCGGTGGTGACACAGGACGATTAGGCAATACCAAAGGGGGAGCCACGTTACCACGTGTGGATAATAAACGTACGGATAACGGAACACCTCCTCCAGAACGCTCAATCTCATTTATGCTGAAAATAGATACAGCGTCCAACCTTACGGGGAAAGATTCCAAATTTACTATGGACGATGAATTTTATAATACGGCTCTGCAAGAAGCACTAAGCGCCGGTAAAGATACCGGAAGGTTCACCTTGGATAGCAGCAAATGGATCTTCAACATCCAGCATACGAATGATGGGGCGATGCTTGTATTTCTGGACATCACTGCAGAGCAAAAAATCCTCACCAATCTAATCTATACCTTCTCTGTAGTTGGCTCAGTGATGCTGATTATCTTGTACTTCGCTAGCCGCTTTTTTGCTAATCGTTCAATTGCGCCGGTAAAGGAGGCTTTTGAGAAACAGAAACAATTTATTGCGGATGCTTCCCATGAGTTAAAGACGCCGTTGACTATTATTAACACCAATGCGGATGTTCTCCTGTCCAACAGTGATGACACCATTCACAATCAGTCCAAGTGGCTGCACTATATCAAGTCGGAAACAGAAAGAATGACCAGCCTGACCAATGATCTGTTGTACCTGACCGAGATGGACGATTCCAGATCGAGAATGATTTATTCGAAATTCAATCTGAGCGACGTGGTTGAAAATATCATTTTAACGATGGAAGCTGTAATCTTTGAGAAGCATATCTCCCTTGAATATGACATCGAGCCTGATCTGACAGTGCTAGGCAATAGTGAACAGATCAAACAAGTGATTATGATCCTCTTGGACAATGCTGTAAAATATTCGAACCCTAAAGGTTCAGTCACCTTATCCCTTAAAAAACAACATAATGACATGGTGTTAGCGGTCACCAATACGGGGGAGGGCATTGCGCCGGAGCACTTAGCGAGCATCTTTGACCGATTCTACCGTACAAATGCTTCCCGGGCGCGTAAACAAGGGGGATATGGCCTAGGGCTGGCGATTGCCAAATCGATTATTGAACAGCATAAGGGAAAAATTTATGCCAAAAGTTTTGTCGGCGAGTCCACCACGTTTTACGTACATCTTTCATAACTACAAGTAAAAAAGACTCAAACCCTGTTATCTCTAAGGTTTGAGTCTTTTTATTTACTTTACACTTCGCCCCAATAAATTTCGGTCTTATAATCAAAAAACACTTGCCCACCCTGGTTATTTCGTTCAAAAATATTCCGCAGCTCGGCCATCATATTCTCATAGCTTGGATCTCCGGGGACCGGAGTGTAGGAAGACGATCGAAGCCGCCCGCTTAAGCCCTCCAAATCAAATACCTGCTGATTGCTAAAATGCGCTACTTGCATCTGTCCTTTCTTGAAAAAGGAACTAAGGATCTCAGGGGTAATGTTCTTATGATTAACTTGAGTGTAGTTCGTCCCGAAGGTCTGCAGCAGCTGCTCATATTCCTCCAGAAATGGGGTACCGTAAGTAAGCCGGGAGTTCCATATCAGAATAACTTTTCCACCCGGTTTTAGAATCCGCTTGAATTCCAATTGCGTTGCGTCCCTATCAAACCAATGAAACGCTTGGGCGCATACGATAAAGTCCATGGACTGATCGGATAATTCTGTATGTTCAGCAGACCCCGGCGATACAGAGAAATGGTTATCCTTTGCGAAATTCTCTTCCGCAGCTCTACGCATTTCCGGATTGGGTTCAACGGCAGTCACACGACTCCCGCGCTCCAGAAGTAATGCTGAGAAGATTCCTGTTCCTGCACCAATATCAGCAATATCACAATTGGGTTGGAGCCCAATAGTATTGTACAAATAATCAATGGCTTCTCCAGGATAGCTCGGCCGATATTTTACATACGAATCCACCCGATTAGAAAATATTTCTTTGCTATTCATCCTTCGTCTCCTCCTAGGCGCTCAGGTTCATATTCACTTAATTTACCTTGGTAAACCAAACGCAGCCGATCACTTTGGCGAAAATCATCCGGAGTAACGAGTGCGGGCAGCTTATTCCATAACTTAATGCCCGACCGCTCTAGAATTTCCGCTACAAATTGCGAACAAAAATAAGAGTTGCTGAATTCGACAGGCTCCTTCAGGGCAATGCCAATTACGCCGAGAATATTATAGAGATACTTTTGACGGCTTCGGATAAAGACTTGCAAGACCCGCTCCATTTTCTCCACTTCGCGGGCTGTAACTTGAAGTTCATATAGGACACATGTTGTATTAGGGTATTTGCTGAACGTACCTGTCTTAATATCCTCCTTCACAAACCCTCCATTCAGGGGGTTGCTCGGATGCTTTCTGCCAAAGCTATACAGCTCGGAAAGCTCCCGATTAAAGGAGATCGAGGCATGATTATAGGGTGCTTTTGTATAGCCTTGAATGAGCTTCGTAAAAAGCGTCCCGGTATTCGTCAGTAATATAAAGACCGATGGATCTGCTGCCATTTACAATTTTCCCCTTATCAAGTTTGAGCGTTTCCTTCATAATAACATATGAACCCATTAATGGAATCTACTCTAGGACAAGTTGGTGATCAATTATCGACCGCTCTTTATTAACTATAATTCTTATCTTTGCGGCCTTATCGGCCATTCACTTGATGTATGTAGTTATAGGGAAGCTACAGCCAAATAAGGATTATACGGGCATTGGCTTTCGTATCAAGACGTGGTGGGGAATGCTTTTTATCTTTTGCCTAGCTACCCTATTTAATCCCGTCGTCTCTCTGCTGTCTCTCATGGTGCTCTGCTTCTTTGCACTGAAAGAGTATTTCTCTATGATGAAATCACGAAAATCCGACCGCAGGCTATTTCTGTGGGCGTACTTATCCATTCCGTTGCAGTTCTACTGGATTTATATCGAGTGGTACGGAATGTTTATTGTCTTCATCCCGGTATATGTATTCTTGCTCCTACCGCTGCCCAGAATGATTAATAAAGGCACGGTTGGTTTTATGCGTAGTGTCAGCTCCACCCAATGGGGGCTTATGCTGATGGTATTCGGACTTAGTCACTTGGCCTACTTTCAATTTGCTACACCGGAGTATGGAGCGGGGCTTGTACTTTTTCTAGTAGTGCTAACGCAGCTCAATGATGTGGTCCACTATCTGGCGTCACTTTATGTAGGAAAGCGGAAAATAGTTCCCACCGCCAATCCGTATTTAACTTGGGACGGTTTCGCTTTCGCATTTGTCATCACGACAGGAGTTTCCTATCTAATCTATCCCTACCTGACGCCGCTCAACCCAATCTTCGGGTTACTGTCAGGCATGTTGATCAGCTTGAGCGGCTTCTTTGGCAGTTTAACGGTTTCCGTGTTAAAGCGGGATCTGCTAATCGGCGATGGCGATAAATTCGTGGCATTGAAGCAAAGCCATTTAAGCCGGATCGATAGCTTAACCTACACTTCACCGGTCTTTTTTCATGTCATTCGTTATTTTTTCGACTTCATGTAGATCATCTGATGGGGAGCTTGAATCAGCCCTTCCATGAATGATTATGCAGTATCTTCACCATTTGTTCTTGCTGGCTGGCGAACTGCTTATATCGATGTCCGTTGGCGCCCGAGGGGTGGGGAAATCCCCATAAGCAGCGTTGTTTATCAAGCTCACCTGCGGACACAAGGAGTTGAAGTATACTTTCCACTGTTTTTCCTAAGGGAATAATTAAGGCCCGGCTCAGGATGTTCAGCTCCTCACGCAAGGAAGATAATGCCTGCGCCCTGAGGAATGAATTTGAAAGTAGCTTGGGCTGGGCCCCACTATAATTTTTCTTATCCACGAACACGGGAAAATGTAATAAAGAGCTGGTGTGCAGGATCGTCTGCTGCTGCTGAAATAGTTCTTCACAAGAGGTTAGGTTCAAGTGTTGATGCAGTTTAAGTGTATCTAACATATGAATTAACGTGTTCCGCATGGAGCCTGCGAATCTGGCCGCTTCCTTCGCTGTCCTACATACCTCTTCATCTGACAAACCAGCCTCCAGACCTATGATCGCTTCTTGTATCGCTATGCCCATTTGTGTGAACCCGGGCGTTAACCCTATAATGATCACCTTAGCAGAAGGATTAATGTACTCATTATGGGGGGCATAATACATTTCCACCTTGCCATTACGCTCCATTAGAAGCTTTTCCACCTGCAGATCCTCTTTAGTTAGCACTGTACCCTTCGGGAGTGAGAGGATCGCCGATTTATACTGTTGCAGATAGGTAGAGAGGAGCATATCATCTGCCTCACAGGTCTCTATTTGTTATCGAACCACTCACCAGTCGGCCTTCGTACCAGACCGCTTGGCGCTGCGCTCTTCGGGCAACTGCTTCAGCCGAACAGCTGGCATGCAGCAGCACAAAGCTAGCAGTGTCGCCAACCTTTGGCCATACCTGCTCGCCTTTTGGATCAAGGGGTGTTAATCCTCCTGTTATAAATCTGAGGGATTGAGATAATGCCAATTCATCATTGCAGCCGTACAACTCCGCGTAACGCCCTGCCTTCTCCAGTTGATCTCCATTTCCAAAAGGGGACCAGTGATCGGTAAGGCTATCTGTTGCCAGCTTCACTTTTACCCCTTGGCTGTGCAGCATCGGAAGTGGCATCATCATTCTTCCAATAGGCACTGTGGATGCAATAGTCATACCCAGTGATGCCATCCGTTTAGCTACCTCTTCTGCCTCTTGCTGCTGAGCTCCTGCGAACCAGAACGCATGACTGACCGTGACCTTTCCTTGCAAGCCAGCTTCTTCCGTCAGATCAGCTAACCGCGTCAGTGTTTTCTTTCCCGCTTCTTTTCCATCATGTAAATGAATATCAATGCCGGCATTACTCATCACTGCTAATTCCACCATCGTCTGAAGTGACTTCTCGATATCTCCATCCACCGTATAAGGATCTACTCCGCCTACAAAGGTTGCTCCCTCTGCCAGAGATTGTTTTACCAGCTGCACAGAATCCGAGCGCAGCAGGCCATGTTGCGGAAACGCCACAATTTCAGATGAAATTTTACCCGCGAATGCATTTAATGCTTGTACAGTCGCTTCTAATCGTTGCAAGCCGCTGACAGGCTCAATATTGCAATGGCTGCGCACATGTGTGGCACCAAACCCCTGAATAAGCGTCAGGATGCTCTCTGCTTGTTGTCTCGCCATGGGCAGCAGCTTAGGCAATAATACCTTCTCTTCCTCAATCCGTTCGAAAACACTGGACGCAGGCTTTACCGCTCTCCAAGGTCCATCGAAATATGTTTTATCTAAATGGATATGTGCTTCTTCGAAAGAAGGCAGCATCAACAACTCTTTACAGTCATATTTCGGGAGCTGGCTCTGAAGCTCGATGTCTGCTCCAACAACTTCTGAAATCTTATCCCCGTCAATGCGGAGATGACAAACCTTCGTATTCGTACCCGCTACTTGCCCATCCTCAATAACATAACCTTGTTCTAATCTTATATTGGTTAACCAGTAAGAAGCATTCAACATGCTACCCCATCCTTTTCTCAACAATTTATATAGGTACGGACCGCTTTACTCTAAATGTTACCATAGCCCTTGCCATATAAAAAATGATTGAGAAATTTCAATAGCTACAGATCAATCTGACCCCGATGTTTGACTCTGGATCTAGCTTCTCTACTATAATTAACTTCCTTGTTCAGCAGTTCATCTATCCGCAGACACTTCAGACCCTTTTTATCCATTTCTTTTAAGACTTCTTCTAATCCAGTGATCATATTCAAGGGCGCTTCTTCATCTGCCCACGGTGTATCTCCGCTGTCGTGTAGAACAATGATTGAGCCTGGTTTTATTTTTTTTATTAAGGCATCCTTTAATTGCTCTGCACTCAGTGACGCTTTCCAATCTCCGACCATGACAGACCACAATACGATTCGATAAGATTCTCTCAGCAAAAAGAAATCCCCTAGATTAAGAAGCCCCCAAGGTGGGCGGTAAAAGATAGGCCGCTCTCCTGTAATTCGCTCAACAATGTCTGCGGTGCGATCTACTTGCTTCCGTCTATTGGTCCAGGGGAACTGGATCCAGTTGGGTGTATGAGTATAATTATGAATGCCGATTTGGTGCCCTTCTCTGTGCATACGCTCGATCAGTTCCGGATATTGCTGCGCCTTTTTGCCCAATACGAAGAAGGTCGCTTTTATGCCATGCTCTTTTAATAGATCTAGAAGTTCAGGTGTATAACAAGGATCCGGACCGTCATCGAACGTAAACGCAATTTCTTTCTCTGCACCTACCTCCGAGTGAACCCCCCATCCCAATATTCGGGTAAGCGCAAAAGGAACGATCATATAAAGAACAATCACATCCACTGCTAAAATTATGAAGGCCCACATTAGGAAGCCGCCTCTGTCTTACGCGGGGCAAACCGCGCTTTCAAGGACTGCTTGCTAAGCACAAGCATCATGGGAGATAACTTCTCTGTGCTGTCCTCTACACGATGTTTCCCTTCCGGATGCAGCATGCGAAGTAAAAAACGAAGGTATATCCCGAACCAGTGCCGCTGCCATTTGGACTTGATAGGACGCTGCTCAAACCCTATTCCATGAATAATCCCCCGGTGAAGCAGTGTAATCCCGGTTAGCGCGTTTACTTTGCTTAGTTCCGGATTGCTGTCTAGATCGCGACTGATCTCCTTCATAGCCTCGCGAAGCATGCGTGCCGTACGAATTCCGGCCCGATCTGCGCCAAGCGTACGTGTCAGCTGCACAATCTGGCGATTGTCCAAATGAAGCTCACCCACCCAATCTCCCGGAAGTATCCGTTGCCCATCTTGGCAGACCAAACTTTCTCCGTGATATTTCAACACTACCAACTTACATATCCCATATCTACGCACGGACTGACTACGAAATTTGGTGATGACAGCAAATATGTTCTCCCACATCATCCAAAGGGATTGTGAGAATAATTTTATAAATGGAACTGAGGTTACCATCATTTTTCCTTCTTCCTGTTTAAGTTTATCTTCTAGCAAAATCCTTCACTAAACGCCGCGTATACCTGCCGATCATCTTTACCAGACTGTTTCCGAGATAAGCACCTATCCATAGAGACACTGCACCTAACAACATGAAGAAAAGTGAGATGTTAAATGTTTTATTTTCAATCCCAAATAGCGATATAGAGGACACATCTAATAAATACAGGACAGGTGACAACAAGAGAATAATAGGGGTCAAGTAAAAAAGAGTGGCACAAATGAGACTGACCATGCCGATTCCAAACTGCAACATCAACCCTAAAATCGCTCTCCAGTTATGTTCATCCAGAAACTCTGCCTTAACCCTTTCCCACAAGCTGCCTTCTTCTTGAGATCGGGTTGGGAGCGTGCGAACCGAGATATCCGTATAGACTTTAGTTCGAATTCGCTCATGCTGTAAAAAAGTCTCGGTAGAACGCAAAACATAATAAAGGATCGGGATCCCCACTAAGGTGAAGGACATCGAAACTCCAAAGGTAATGCCCACCAAATAAAAACAAAAGTAAAATAGCCCTGTGGCAAAAGTAATTAATAAGAAACAAAAATTTCTCACATGTTTCCGGATTATTTGATTCATGCTTTTCTCTCCCTCTCTGCAATAAAAAATTGTTCATAACTAAGCAACTCCTATGCTAGTGCTTTTGGTGTAAAATCGACCAGTGCCATAATGTCATATGACAAAAAAAACACCCTACTGCCTACTCCCACAAGGGAAAGCAAACAATAAGGTGCTTATCAATTTCAAATACTTCGGTCAGGATTAATCCGAAATGCTAAAAGCCTTCTCGACTGCCTCCTCACGGTTTCGTACCCCGAGCTTGGCATAGATGGTGGACGCGTAATTTCTCACCGTTCCATCGGACAGATATAGTTTAGCGGCAATAGATTTATAACGCATTCCCTTCGAGAGGCATTCTAGAATCTCCAGCTCACGCGGGGTCAGTCCATATTCATTACTCTTCTCTGTCGGTGGTGCCTCTGAAGCTGGATGCATCTCATAGTGATCAATTAATACATTCGTAATATCGGGTGTAATCATCTTTACGCCCCGATGTACAAGACGTATTCCTTCGAACAGCTCCTGCGGCTCGGTAGACTTTAACAAGTAGCCATCTGCCCCGTTTTGCAGTGCTTCGACTGCCATATCTGCTTCTTGAAAAGTAGTCAGGATCAACACTCGTACCCCTGGCCACTTTTTCTTAATAAGCTTGGTCGCTTCCGCACCGTCCATGCCCGGCATATTTAAGTCCATCAGCACCACGTGAGGTTGTTCCTGCTCGCAGAAGCTTATCGCTTGTTCACCATTCTCAGCTAACCCATTGATCACAAAATCCGGCTCCTGCTCTAGAATAATTCGCAGACTATCCCGGATATAGGGTTGATCATCTACCAGCAATAAACGAATCGTTTCCTCCTGTATCTCTTCAAGCCTTGGTAAACTGCAGGTCACTAAGGTCCCTTCCCCTGGCTTAGAGTAGAAATACACTTGTCCTTGCAAGTTGGAGGCACGCTCCTTCATCGCATTCACACCAAATCCTGCTTTTAAATCTCCAGTGCCTAATCCATTATCCTGCACATCCAGCCGAATCAGCTTCTCTTCATAATGTAAGCTGATGACAATTTCACTGGCCTGACCATGACGTACAGCGTTGGTTATCGACTCCTGCAAACATCTGTATAATGTCATTTGGGCCTGCTTAGATACTGTATACGGCTCTCCGAATGTTCTTAAGCGAATCTTAACCTTGGAGAAGGTCTGGAAATCATCCACTAATTTCTGCAGGGACTGCATTAGCGTCAATGAATCCTCCGAAGCGCCCACATGGTGCAAATATCGCCGAACATCATCCAAGCCATTGCGGGTTAACTTTAACAAGGCATCTATTTTGTGCTCCCCTTCAGAAGTATTCACCTCCGAACGTAAAGTCTCTAGCCCCATAATAATTGAAGTATAAGAATGCCCCACCGTATCATGCAGATCTTTGGATAAACGATCTCGTTCTTCCAGAAGTGTCATACGTTCAACTTGCGAGATGTACTGCTCTAAAACAGCATTTTGCTCCTTAATAATTCTGCCCTGCTTGTGATTCACCACCAGTAAATGAAAAGCGAACCCAAGCGTATACACCAAACCCATGTTAACAATCATCGATACAGCATCCATTTGTTGTGACAATCTAGATAACATAATTGGAATCAAAATGACCGTGATCGGAGCTGTCCAACGATAGGACTTCTGTGCACTATTGCTGGCGATCATAAAAGCGATAGGCAGAAAAGTTACGTACGATTCAGGAAACAAAGCAGCCAAATATAAACAAAGCCCACCCGAAAAAAGGATCTCCGCGATCAGATAATACTTGTAATGCAGCTGCAAACAAAACCAAGGCACAGAAAAAGAGACCACGCCCCAAACAAACGCGATCCAGAAAGGAATCGTAAAATCCTCCGAAAGATAACACATGGTGACCAAAAAAGAAGTAGAAAAACAAATCCGAAACAGGAGGACGAGCCAATCGTACCAGAACCACTGTTTGACCAGATTAAACAAGGCATTTCCCCCTATATACTCTGCTGACTTAATCTTTATTATAGTGTAACCCCTTAAGGGCTCACTAGTTACAAAAAGTCATGAGTTGAGATGACATTTTTACTAATGGTGTAATTAGTGTAATTAATCATTCAATGTCCCTCTGAATAAGCAGCTTTTTAAATCAAAACACAGACTGTATGATAGTACATATTATTTGTCCATAAAATTGTAGTAGACCAATTAAACCAATAGGACAGCAAATTCTATAAAGTATGAACACTATCGGAGGAATAATAAACTATGTTAGCCGCACTACTTCATGGCATTGCACTGGCCTTTGGATTAATTCTTCCACTTGGCGCACAAAATGTCTTTGTATTTAACCAAGGGGCCTCGCAGCCACATTTTAAAAAAGCCATTCCCGTTATTGTTACAGCCGCTTTATGCGATACCCTGCTTATTTTATTAGCCGTATTAGGTGTTTCAGTCCTTGTGTTTGCCATTCCCGTTCTGCAGACCGCTTTATTTGCTGTAGGACTTTTATTTCTTTTGTATATGGGGTGGTCTATCTGGAAAAGTACACCTACATCGTCAGCGCAAGACGCAACGCCTCTATCCTCCAAAAAACAAATCCTGTTCGCGCTGTCCGTTTCTTTATTAAATCCACATGCGATTTTGGATACTATTGGCGTCATCGGCACTAGCTCACTTAGTTACACAGGCGTAGACAAAGTTGTATTTGCTGGCGCGACTATCCTAGTGTCATGGATTTGGTTCTTTGGGCTGGCTGTAGCCGGAAAAACCGTAGGACAAATCGACTCCAGCGGCAAAATCATGCGGATCATTAATAAGATTTCGGCGATCATTATTTGGATCGTTGCTGCTTATATTGCCTTCAAGCTTTTTTAAATGGAGGAAAAAGAATGCTGTACACCAATTTGCCGTATAATTATGTCCAATTCACACCATAATGTACTAGAATTTTGACTTACGGCGCAGAATGAGGTACATTACAATTTGGACGAACAATTAACAAACCAAAATACTATAATGTTCGCATTTAGAGGTGTAAATTATGAAAGAAGTATTCGATTATGAAGATATTCAATTAATTCCTGCAAAATGTATCGTAAACAGCCGTTCGGAGTGTGATACATCAGTCACCCTCGGTGGGCATAAATTTAGATTGCCGGTGGTACCTGCCAACATGCAAACCATCATTGATGAGAAGATCGCTATCTCCTTGGCGCAAAATGGCTATTTCTACATTATGCATCGTTTTGAACCGGAGAAACGTACGTCTTTCATCAAAGACATGCACTCCCGTGAATTAATCGCATCCATCAGCGTCGGAGTTAAAGAAGAAGAGTATGATTTCGTCGAACAATTATCCAAAGAACAGCTGGTTCCGGAATTCATTACAATTGATATTGCACACGGCCATTCCGAAGCAGTTATTCGGATGATCAAACATATTAAACAATACCTGCCTGCCAGTTTTGTTATTGCAGGAAATGTAGGAACACCTGAAGGCGTTAGAGAATTAGAAAACGCTGGAGCTGATGCTACTAAAGTTGGGATTGGACCAGGGAAAGTATGTATCACTAAGATCAAAACTGGATTCGGTACAGGCGGCTGGCAGTTAGCTGCACTACGCTTGTGTGCCAAGGCTGCAAGCAAGCCAATTATTGCCGATGGAGGCATTCGCACACACGGTGATATTGCTAAATCCGTACGATTCGGCGCTTCTATGGTCATGATTGGTTCACTATTTGCCGGTCATGAAGAATCTCCGGGTGAAACCATTGAAATCGCTGGGAAGCTCTATAAAGAATACTTTGGCTCCGCTTCAGAATACCAAAAAGGTGAAAAGAAGAACGTCGAAGGTAAAAAAATTGCGGTTGAGCATAAAGGGGCTTTAGCAGAAACCCTAAGAGAAATGGAGCAGGATCTTCAATCCTCCATCTCTTATGCAGGTGGCAATAAATTAGAGGCTATCCGTAATGTGGATTACGTTATCGTTAAGAACTCCATTTTTAATGGAGATAAAGTCTATTAATTGAACAAACAGGTGAGCAGGATGACTTAGGTCAATCTTGCTCATCTTTTTTTATGAGAACGAGTTCTGCCGGTCTACTTTGGGGTAATGGTAAGAATAAACTCCTACTAGATCACAATAGAGAGGATTATCCTTATGCGGCAAGCTATGATTATTATTAACCCCTCCTCCGGCAAAGAAGAAGCCAGCCAATATGTCAGATATGCAACAAGAGTTCTAAGTGATAAAGACTACTCCGTTACGATCAAGGAGACGGCAAAAGAACTAGACGCCACTCGTTATTCCATCGCTGCTTGTGAGGAAGGTTATGATCTGGTGGTCTCCATCGGCGGGGATGGCACGCTTCACGAGACCATTAATGGTCTTATCGATCAGGAACACCACCCAAAGTTAGGTGTGGTTCCTTTAGGAACGGCTAATGATTTCGCCCGTGCATTACAAATTCCACTGAATCCCGAAATAGCCATTCAAACCCTTGCCTCCTCAAATTTAAAAACAGTAGATATCGGTCGCTTAAATGACCGCCTATTCGGCAACGTGGTTGCTGTAGGTTCAATTGCCGGAGCATTATCCTCTGTATCCTCCGAAGATAAAACCAAACTCGGCTCATTGGCATACTTAAAAGAAGGTCTTAAACAACTTACAAGCCCTACAGCCCACCCCCTTATCATTCACCATGATGGACAAATGTGGCAAGGAGACTCCTTACTCTTTCTCGCCGTATTAACCAACTCAGTCGGCGGGTTCGAGAATCTAATACCGGATGCTGCGGTTGACGACGGTCTGCTTCATTGTTTTATTATTTTGGACCTCAGTATATTCAATACCATTACAGCCAGTATATCTTTACTGCTGGGTACCCTCAAGGATCATAAAGATGTTGTCTATTTCACAGCCCACAATGTAAGTGTAAGCTCTCCAGAAACCGTAAGAACCAATGTAGATGGCGAAGAAGGTCCAACTTTGCCTATTACGCTAAGTGTTCTCCCTCGTCATATCCAAGTCATTGTGCCAGAAGTGGACTAACAAACAAAAAGCAGTCCGGAACTCAAAAAGTTCCAGACTGCCCTTAATTTATGGACGCCCCGATCCATATCTTACTAATCCAATGACTAAGAAGTTATTTCTATTCCACTACAATAAATTTTTTGCCTAATAACCACATTCCGCCGCTAATCCCTAAGAAATAAATAGGCATCGTCAGTAATGAACCATTATGGAGAGCGCTCATTCCCCACGTCGCCAAGCTAACAAGCAAATAATAACCCAAGCTGAATATCGCACCTGCTGTTCCTACAACATCCTGAAATTGAACAAGAGCAAGACTTAGACAATTAGGTAAAGCAATCCCTGCACCCATTAATAGGACAAACAGTGTTATTAGAATACATACGATCACTATCATATCCGGCAGCGAGTCAAGACTGCTTGCGATTGTTAATAGCAAGGCTCCGCTCGCCATTACTAGACAGCCGATATGGATTATTTTTTCTGGGGCATAGAGGGTTAATAATCTTTTGGAGATCATTGCGCCTACAATCGACGCCAAAGCCACAATAATGCCGAGAAAACCATAGACTCCTGGTGAAATCTGAAAGTGTTCAATAAATATAAAAGGAGCTTCAGCATAATAGCTGAACAAGATTCCGTTAATGCCTCCAATTAGTAATCCAAACACCAATACACGTGGCAATGCGAGCATTTTTTTGACTATAGGCAGAATAGCCACCTTTTTTCTCATGGAAACATCAGTGGTTTCTGGCAGCTTCCAAAAAGCATACATAAATAACAACACACTCATCATTACTAATGTAAAGAAAACCGCTCGAAAACCAAAAGCTTGATCCACCCATCCGCCAATTAACGGACCTACTGCGGGAGTAAAAGCAATGACCGCCGAGATTTGGGCAAACATAACATGCCGTTTATTCCCGGAGACACTCTCACGAAGAATGGTTTGGGTAATAATCGAACCTGTTGCTGCTCCAAACGCTTGTATAAACCGGCTGACTAACAGCAGATGAATGGATTCTGAGTAAAAACACATCAAGCTTCCCATACCGTATACAAGAAGTCCAGCCAGCATGGAAGATCTCCGCCCGATGAAGTCAGACAACCAACCCCAGCTAAAAACTCCTAAAGCAAATCCAATAAAATATATACTTAACGTTAACTGTACAGAACTATTGGCGGCCCCAAGTGCTACTGCGATATCCGGTAACGATGGAGTGTAAATCGTCTCACTAATTTGCGGAAAAGCCACAAGAACAATCATTAAAAGTAACGATGGTGCTGCATATTTTTTCATCTTATTTTCGCCCTCCTACAAGCTTATATCCTCGAACAACTACAAGAATATGAGCCTAGCTAGGGAAATGGGGGCATCATTATGGCAAGACGACTATAGATCATCATGTTAGAAAATCACCTTTCATTGTTATGCTTTCATTTTTTTATAGGAGGGCTTACCCGAAAGATATCGGGCAAAGATTTGAGTTTCAATTATTCAACCAAAACATCATTATACACGGTAATAGAAAAGCTCTCAAACGAATCGCTTCGCCTGAGAGCTTATTTAGGTTAGGAATTTTGTTCTGATAATCCATGTATAGTTACGCCAACAGCGCTGGATTTCTTTTTGTCCTGAGAAGCATGTAGCTTTACCATCACAAATCTTGCAAACGGCTGTATCAATATACTTTCAGCGAACAGTGCAATTAGGAAATTTCTTGGCCAATTGGCTAAGAAGTGATTAAACGTTTGAGAACTCAACCCGTTTCCGATAATGTCTCCAATAAACGTCATACAAAATGACATTCCTAGTACGGTGAATAAGATACGGAATAGGATTTTGGCGTTGAAGCTATCTGTAGGTTGTGTGAATATAGCTGTCAGCTTTTCGGCAATACGGCCAATAACAACAGGCTCAATAATCATGACAATTACCCAAATGATCGGAAACACCTTAAGAATCGTTAAGGCAACCTCACCATTAAATTCTCCAACCCCTAAAATGATATTTATTGAGGACATAAACAGTACCGTCAGTGTAGAAATGATTGCACCATATAATGCCCCCTCCTTAGCGTTTCTTGGTAATCTTGCTTCTTGATTCATGATGTTCTTCCTTTCAATATTGTCGGTAATAGTTTGGCGATAGTTTTTAAGGGAGTTGTAGATTTTTGCGTTAGGCACAACATCATCGCGCCTTCGATCGAAGCCGTCATCCACAATGCCATCTCGGAGGCTGATTCCTGCGAATAACCTTCAGTTACAAGCTTATCGCAGTAAATTCGTTCCATGTTCTCATAGAGCAAGCTACATGCCTGGCGAACAGGTTCACTCACCGTAGCCATTTCACTGACAATACTGCTAAAGGTATATCCGGTAATCGTGCCCTCGGTTTCTAAGTTGTGAATCAACTTGTCGATCATGGATTGTATAGCTTCTAACGTCGATGGATGCTTTTTAAAAATATCCTCAATATCTATCGTAATTGCTTCATTTAAGCCCTTTAAACAAGCAATTAATAGTTCTTCTTTTCCATTTGGAAAATGATGATAAAGCGCTCCTTTGGTCACATTACAGGCTTTTAAAATTTCATTCACGCCTACATTTTTATATCCTTTTTGCTGAAAAAGAAGTGTCGCCGTCTCAATCATTAGCGATTTTGTATCCACAGTAACGTACTCCCCCTAACATACCAACCGGTCTGTTTGTTATTATAGCAATATAAAAATGATTAATGTAAGTCTTTTTTTGCTTTTTTTCAAAAAATATTTCATTATTTTCATTTATAACTGAAAACAGGATATGATCTAGTAAGTCTAGAAGTTAATGTGGAGTTCAAAACATAATTGTCGTTATGAATACAAAAGAATAGGGTGTATATATGAAAAAAAACGCCTTAGTAATTATGCTGATAAGCTTGATTACTTTAATCTTTATCGCAGCTTGTAATGGTAATCAGAAAAAAGATGACTTTTTGACGCCATACCTTACTCAAGAAAATAAATCTTTTTCAATCCTAATTTTATCGGAGAACGATCGTTTTTTTGAGCAAACTAAAGAGCTTGAGGATATTTACAAGGAAAATATGACTTGTATCAGCAAAGCAGGTGTTATCAAAAAAGATTCGAAAGAGGGCGACCGCTTAAAAGAGGATTTGAAGATCAACACTTACCCTTCATATATCCTATTGGACAATAAAAAAGTGCTGCTTATAAGCGAAAATATTGAGCAGTTTAAAACAGAGTCAAAACAAATCATAGAAGAAATTCTCAACAAATAATGCATAGATATTTAAGTGCCTACAGCAAAAAGGGCTCAGTTTCCTGAGCCCGCAAATACTTACCCTACTATGTTTTTATGTCTGAAGAATTGTCCCAACACTCCACGTTCTCCAAACCCTCTATGCTATCTTTATAAAAGACAGGGTCCTTCCCTGCGCGCTTCTGGCGCTTATAATCCTGCAGGGCGGCAAAGGCCACTTTAGATAACAAAAGGATAGCGATCAAATTCACGATGACCATGAAGCCCATAAATAAATCAGCCAAGTCCCATACCAATTGAACCTTAGCTACGGAGCCAAAAATAATCATCGCCAAGACGCTGTATCTATAGAATAGTAATACTTTTTTATTGGAGTTCAAGAATTCTATATTGGTCTCACCATAATAATAATTTCCGATTAACGTACTGAAAGCAAACAACAAAATCATGATCGCTAGGGATCCAGAAGCCCACGAACCAATATGTTCGCTTAATGCCGCTTGTGTCAGCTTAATTCCATCCAGCCCTGGCTGTTTATACGCATCGGATAACAAGATAATAAAAGCAGTACTCGAACAAATAAGTAACGTGTCTGTAAGTACACCCAGCGCTTGCATCAGCCCTTGTTTCACCGGATGACTAGTTGTTGCAGTTGCCGCAGCATTCGGAGCACTACCCATTCCCGCTTCATTGGAGAATAGTCCCCGTTTCACCCCTTGCAGAATAACTGCCCCAAAAGATCCCCCCGCGATTTGTTCAAATCCGAAAGCACTTTTCACAATAAGCGCCAGAATCGCCGGTATTTCCGTAATATTAATTAACATAATAATAACAGCAGCCCCAATATAGATCCCTGCCATAACCACTACAATATATTCGGACATTCTAGCTATACGTTTAACCCCACCAAAGATAACAGCCGCAAAAGCAGCAGCGACTACAAGTCCAAGAATCACCCGATTAGTGCCAAATGAATTCTCAAAGGCCACTGTAATCGTATTGGATTGAACTGCATTAAATACAAGACCAAAGGATAACGTGATCAGAACCGCAAATACCGCGCCCATCCAACGTTTTTTCAGGCCTTGCTCCATATAATAGGCGGGCCCCCCACGAAATCCAGTCTTGTCCTTCACTTTATACACCTGTGCCAGAGTACTTTCAATAAATCCGGACGCTGATCCAATAATAGCTATGACCCACATCCAAAAAACAGCCCCTGGTCCACCTATTGCGATAGCAATTGCGATCCCTGTAATATTCCCTGTCCCAACCCTTGCTGCCATACTGATACAGAAAGCCTGAAACGACGAAATGGAATCTTTTGACCTTTCATTGGACTCTTTAAGAACCCTAAACATTTCTTTAAACATGCCAAACTGAACAAACTTTGATCGAATGGTGAAATAAATTCCACAAACAATAAGCAGAACCACCAAAATTTTCGACCAAAGAAAGTCATTTGTTGTACTAATCATACTGTCTAACATTTGTTGCATGTGAATCCGCCTCTCCATTGTGTCGATACCCAGTTGCTGAACCTTAAGTTACATAGTATTTTCAAATATAACAGCCCTTATTTCAAAAGCCAACAAAAAAAATTAGCCAGCAACACCATACCTTACACCGGTGTGAGAGCTATTTCCCCATCTTCATCTGAGCTCACAAGCTCCTTTAGATTAATCTAGGTATTATAAAAAAATGAAAAAGCATCCGGTGGAAGAAATGTATGACAACAATGTATGCGCGTATTTATATCGTGGAGAACATTTGGTTTGATTTGATTTCAAGACGAACGAGGAACGAAGCTATAACATCAGCAGCACAACTAGTGCCCTTATTAGCCGCAAAAGATATTAAAGAAATGGCTGTCCTCTATCATGAGCTAGCCAGCAAAAATAAAATCGTTCTGGCTAGTCAAAAAGATAAAGATCCCACCATTGTTTTGGACCATCCAACTATGGGATCGCTTGAGACATCCATTCCCGGGGTTATCTCGAATAATCATAGGCAGATATTTTCGAGGTATTAATTAGCCACAGCTTTAAAATATTGGTAAACCTGATTTAACTTCTTATCATGTTTCCCTTTCGGACTCTCCATATTCCCAAACTCGAAAAACTTCACTTTCTTGATGCCACAAAATTGAAATAATGCTTTTCTCATCAGCACTTTATGGGAATTATTCAGCCAATATAAAGGATAAAGGGTCGGCCCCTTCATGCTGGAAATGCAAACCACAGACTTTCCTTTCAGCAGCCCTTCGGGGATGAGGCCACCCTTTTCTCTGTAAGCGAAATTAGAAGCAAACATTTGGTCAATATAACCGAGCAACATCGCGGGAGGACGTCCCCACCAGATTGGATACACAAACACAATTTTATCGGCCTGACGAATCTGCTCCCGATACTTCTCGAGCTTGGGATCGATATGCATGTCTCTTCTACGTTTATTCTCATTAAAGACCAGCACAGGATCAAATTGCTCTTCGTAAAGATCAAGGACCTCTATCTTCGTGATCTTTTGATTCTCATTACTTCCCTGAATGACTTTATTGAAAAAAGCATAACTTAAACTTTTATGATTCGGATGTGTATAGATGACTAAAACGTTCATTGCTCCACCTCTTTAATTATCATTTGATAACAAAATGGTATCACAACCCTCATTTAGTTGTCAAATGATAATTGTATTATGATAATTATTTTGTTAAGGTTTACAATAAGAGGTGATCCTTATGGACAAACAAGCGTTTTTTCAGAAAATTGTTACCTTTACGACAGCAGTCCATGAAGTAACATTTGACTTTACCAAAGATGTAAGACCGGAAGGCATTACGCCCGTTCAATATAGTATTCTGGAATATATTGCGGTTAGCCAGCCTGTTACCCTCAGCCAAATCAGCGATTGTAAAAATATCTCTATGCCGAATACCAGCCGTGAGCTCAAGAAATTAACAGAAAAAAACCTGTGTGAGAAGCTTGATGTCGCCGAGGACCGGCGTAAGCAAATGATCCGGTTGTCTGATGCTGGACAAGCGATGATGAACGAGGCTTTTGAGCGGATCGGTGAACGTTTTCTGAACCGGATTAAAGAGGTTCCCCCAGAGGAATTAGCCGAGATTAACCATGCCCTCGATATCCTGCAATCTAAGGTGTTTAACACCCAGCAATGATCCGAGAAAAAGACAGCAGAGCAGCAGCGGTTCCCCCATTAATGGGAGCACCGCTGCTCTGTGTTTTGGGTCGTTGGTTAGCTGACTCAAGACCGATTATTGGCTAGTTAAAGCCTGACGACTTCGAATCAGCCTCACCTTCAGCTAAATCGCCGAATCGTATTCGTCCACTGAGGCTTTCGGACCCAGATGACGTTATAGGCATGTTTTTAGCCTTTTGTGCGTAGTTTCGGACTCCAGCGACGCTATTCCTATGAATCGGGTTCATATTGGGTGTTTTTTATGCCAATAGCTGCTATGCGGTCCGTTGGCATTCCAAATATGCGAAAAAGCTACATTTAAGGTCAGCTGAGTCCGAAAGACGCTTCCCTAATAATCACCTAATAGAAATAGGCACTCCTCTTAAGGAATGCCTTGATTGGATTATAAGTATTCTTAGCCAGCGAAATAGACTATTTCACCAGTCCGCTGATAAAAGTCTCAAAATTGTCAGCCAAACGT
The DNA here is from genome assembly GCF_037975345.1 of Paenibacillus sp. FSL P2-0121. NCBI lineage: Bacteria > Bacillati > Bacillota > Bacilli > Caryophanales > Paenibacillaceae > Paenibacillus > Paenibacillus sp. FSL P2-0121. Next base: position 6,842,435 of record NZ_CP150245.1, read on the forward strand.
GTGATTTTGTATTTGTTATCCCGATCTACATGAATAACCTCAGGTTCGCCATCATTCCCGAATTCACGGTAATCCAGCATCACCACTTCATTCTCAGAAGGACAATCACAGATCACCACACCAACTTCAGGATAACGTCCATTTTCAATCACAGTCCGGCTTCCTGAAGCTCCACACAGCGACTTATTCTTATCTCGTCCAATTCCGAGGATACCAGAAATCGTAATAAATTCTCCTGTTCCCGGAATCGGATAACGATTGTTATGAGGAATTCCCCCATTATGTAACTTCATCATATCCACATAGGAAGCAGGCAGCTTAAAGACCAGCTCTTCTTGTACTGAAGTAATCAATGCATCTGAAGGCGGGTCAGAAATATATTCTGAGAACGCATACTCGCTGTCATCCCAGAAATTAGTGGTATCCAACGCTATTACAGGCTTCTTAGCAGGTTTGTTTACAGGCTTTTTCGCAGCTTTTTTAGCCAATTTACGTTTGATCCAGCCCAGAAACTCCAATGTGTCTTCATCATCAGGTTCCAGCTGATCGGCAATCGTAAACGCTTTTAAAGCTTCGTCATATCTTTTCAGATAATAATAAGAAACCCCGATACGGTAATGCCAGAGCGGGTCACCTTCACCCTCATCTTCAATGCTCAAATACTGCTCTAAAGCCTCTTCATATTGCCCGAGATTATTAAGCGCCCTGCCCAAATGACTAGTTAGAACATAATCTCTTTCCTCTTCAGGAATTTCCGTGATTGCATCCACGATTTCTTGAAATTCATCTTCCTCATGCCATTCATCCAATTTTGCCAATAACTCATCACTCATCATTAATACCTCCTATTAACGATCAATCAAAATACCTATTAGAAATTATACCATTTCTAACCTATGCCCAGCCAATAACGCATGTCCTAGCCCTATCAATCAAAAAGCAACTTCCCTTTTTGCTGTGAAAAACAGACCGCAGCGTTTATCTGCGGTCTGTTTTTCGTATACAGAAAACCATTTTAATTATGGTAACTATAATTGCTGCTTTCTATCCTGCCTTTACGACTGCATCCCGTTTTCGATCCTCTGCAGGAACTCTTCAACGGCACTATAGCCAAGCTGTTTAAGGTACCAATTGTTCGCAGCTGCCTCGATCAGGCCAGCCACGTCGCGGCCAGGCTGAAGCTGAATTTCAATATGCGGAATTTGCACGCCAAGATATTCTGTGAACTGGGGTTCGATTTCGAGCTCATTATTCAAGGAATTCTCCCGCCATGGTGACAACTCGATGTCGAGTACAATTCGTGTCTCTTCCTGAAAAGCTCTACGCCCGTACTGCCGTACAACATTGATCAGACCAATACTGCGCAGCGCTAGGAATTCACGGGTCGTTTCATTATGCGTGCCGAGAAGCGTCGCCGGTCCCAGCTTCTTAAGCACAACTACATCATCGGCCACAAACCGATGGCCTCTTCTAATGAGCGTGTGAGCGGTTTCGCTTTTTCCGATCCCGGACTTGCCTCTCAATAGGACACCTATACCAGACACGTTCACACACACTCCATGAATTGAAAGTTCTGGCGCCAGCGCCTTCACCAGATAAGTATCAATCTTTGCGATGAACTCTGACGTCGTCTCTTCCGTCCGAAGTAGTGGTATACCTTCTTGGTCGCAGAATAAAGTCAAATAGGGAATCTCCTGCTGACCCGTCGTCACAATAAAGCATGGGGGATGATACTTAACGATATTGCCAATATGTAACTTGCGTTGCTCAACGCTTAGCTTTAGCAGATAATTGATTTCTTTACGACCCAACACTTGTACTCGCTTCATGGGGAAAAAGTCGAAGTAACCCACGAACTCCAGACCAGGTCTATGTGTCTTAGAGCGAGTGATCTCGCGGTCCATGCAGCTAGCACCCGCAAGTACTTCCAGCTTAAACGTTTCCGTAAGGCTTTGAACGGTAATCGATTTCAATGTTGTTCTCCTCCTGTGGCTACGTATTTTGAATACGTAATACGGTTACCGGGATATATTCAACGACGAATAGAATGATTCCTGCAAAAGAAATAGACAGATCATGAGATATTAACAACTATGTTCCTTCAAGAAAATTAATGAGGTATATCTCCGGTTGCGTGAGAAAATCTGCAAAACTACATAAATCCGCGTACGTCTGATGTTCCACGTCGTAACAGCCTATCAGGCCTTTTTTCTTCGGATTCCACATAAGCAGCAGATCAGAGTAATTATCTATGTCGGCTGACAGACGGAGCAGCTTTTGCCGGCCGATTTTTATTTCAATGGTATCAGTTAATGTGAAAAAGTCGATATATCTAATTTCATATTCATTTTGTGTTAGCTCAAGACGCAGTTTTGTTCCAGTAAGAAAGCTAACCAATTCATCAGACAATTTATATTTTCTCAGCTCAAACTTCTTATTCTCGATATCATGAAATTCAGCCGGCTCTAACGATTTCAAAAAGTCAGCCAAAGCTGTATTCTTATTGCTCACAGCAATGGTGTAAGGGCGATCGCCATCTTTTTCCGCCAAGGTAACGTCTGCGCCACGTTCAATCAAATATTGTACCATCGCTTGATTACCCATTCTTGTGGCAACTGTTAACGGAGTGGCTTGATAAGGATAGACCATATCAGAATTGTTGTAATTAATGTCCACCCCATGATCCAGTAAATAAGCAACGGTCTTAAGGTCGTGATCTGACACCGCTTTGCGTAATACAGCCCCACCATGCTGCTTAATATCTAATCCTAGCTCATGTATGAGCGGGATATTGTTTTTGTTGCCGTAGTAGGCCTGCGAATATGCACCTGACTTGACCTGATTAAGCTTGTCCAGTTTGGCCCCTTGTGCTGCAATATAGCGGACGATATCTTCTTTGCAATAGCGGACCGCGAGCAAAAAAGCCGGATTATTCTTCACATTCAGATTTACCCCGTGTTGTACCAGCAGCTTTATGACATCCATTCTCTCTGATATAAGCGCCAAATCTAACGGGGTTAACGTGGTATATTTGCTAAGTACGATGCCCTCTTCAATATCCCAGCCTGCTCTAATGGCAGCCTCTAATTCCGGAATATTTCCTTTGTAAATATGCATGGCCATTTGCGGCAGTTCCTCGAACTTCCCTATATCCTTCAGACGGATCATCTATTATCCACTCCTACTTCAAGTATTATGAAGAGTATAGAGAACCGTATAGTAAAAAACAATCCAAACTAAGGATGTTGTTCTAACAAATAGTCCTCATAATGTTCAGATCGGTGAGATTATTGCTGCTATTTCAAAAAATAAAAAGAAGCTCCGTAAATTCACGAAGCTCCTGTTTACAATTTATGATGGTAAGTAAAGTTGAAGCAGCCTGCTGTTGCCAGCGAGAAAGCTGGCTATATTCCTCTTTACCCTTGGATGTCCCGTCTCGCCTCTTGCTCGGCAAGAATCTCGTTATCTTCCGCGTTATCCCGCGTCACTTTCTGAACGCCAATAGCGCTATAAGAAATCAAGAGAATAACAGCTATGTAATACCCCTTTACATTTAATTCAAATGGAGCATTGTAAAGGCCAATAAAAAACATCGCATACCCGATAATCAAACCCACAAAAGCCATAATTGTGAAGGCCCCTGTGTTTCTCATCCTGTGTTTAGGGTTATCCAAACGAAATTCTTTATCCTCTGTATTGTCCCTAACCACCTTTTGCACAACGATACAGGAAATCGTAATTAACACCATACAGAGCAAATAATACCCTTTTACGTTTAGCTCCCAAGTGTCGTTGTACACTCCCAAACAGAATAGAAAAAGTCCTGCCCCCAATGCAAAATACGATGCCCCCGTAAAAGCAGCCGTGTTGCGTTTGCGATATCTCTGATTCATCTGATAATTCCTCTCCCACTACAGACTTGAATGATGATATATCCTTCTCCACTATACCGTGGAACATCGGTAAAATTCTACCATGAATCAGGTTGTTTTAGGGAATTCCAGGAATTTTTTTACTATACAAATATAAAATAACGCAAACACCGAAAGGACGGTCTCAGTCCCATACAATATAGGACGAAAACCGCCTCCCGCGATCTCTGCAACATATATGAGAAAAATGCTACTGCCTTTCCTGATCCACTAATTGTTGCTGTGCGAGACGAATCATTTCGCGGACCATCGATCCACCAATTTTACCGCCGATCTGGCCCACCGATTCTGTGCTCAAATGACCATTTTGACCGTGCTCCAAAGGGACACCCAGTTCTTTTGCAACTTCGTATTTCACATCATCAGGCCGCTCTGGATCTACATCATACCCCTCGCGCCGCATCACTTCCGCTTTAAAAATTTGCATTCCGCGGCTGGCTCCCGGCACTGCATATTTCCTGTTTCTTCTAGACATCCTTATCCCCTCCCAAACCTGTTTTAAATAACATGCCCGGAAAACGGAACCTCCACCCTTATGGACTTGCCCCGATTATTTCCAAGCAGGGCGTCGTTGCAACGCGGCATTCGTAGCACGCAAGGTTAAAGCCCAAAATAAAAAAGCCACAGCACTAACAGAAGCTCCAAGCCAACATACCCCGTTCCAGCCATAGTGAGAATATATTTGAGTGGAAGCAATCGATCCGGTAGCACTTCCAATGGAGTAAAAAACCATATACCCTGCGGTGAGCCGACTACGTGCCTCCATGCGCAAGGTAAGTATTATACTTTGATTGGTGACATGCACCGCCTGCACTGCCAAATCAAGCAGAACAATACCAATGACCAATGCCAACAGCGACTGCTCCGTAAAACTGATAAACCACCATGAAATCAACAATAGAAGTAAAGCTATGCCTGTCGTTCTCTGTCCATGACCCTGATCCGCTAGCTTTCCCGCCCGTGCAGCAGCTAATGCTCCCACAATTCCCGCCAGACCAAATGCCCCAATTGCAGTATGTGAAAGTGATAACGGCGGAGCACTAAGAGGCAAGACCACAGAAGTCCACAGAATACTGAAAGCAGTAAAAATCAACAAAGCCAGAATAGCGCGGATACGCAATACTCTCTCTTGTACAAACAACATAAACACTGAGCTAAGCAGCTGAGCGTATGACAGTGTTTTTACCTCACGTTTCACATTTGGCAAGACCCTAAATAATGTACACACCATACAAAGCATTAAAGCAGCAGAAAAAAGGTATACGGAACGCCAACCTGCAAGATCTGTAAGTATTCCTGAAATGGATCGCGCAAGAAGTATTCCAATCACAATTCCACTTGTGACCATGCCTACGACTCGCCCGCGTTCGGCAGGGGCAGCCATTGTCGCCGCGAACGCAACAAGCGTCTGCGTTACAACAGCGAGTAGTCCCACTGAGGCCATACCTACGAATAGTACCGCGCTGGAAGAGGCAGTACCCACGATAATCAAAGCCAGCACAGATAATAACATCTGGCCGATAATCAGGCGGCGCTGATTCAGTAAATCTCCTAGTGGCACGAGCAGTAACAGCCCCACTGCATAAAAAATCTGCGTGATAGTAATAAGAATACCAATGGTTGAATAATCAATACCAAATTCTTTCGACAAATGATCAAGCAACGGTTGAGCAAAGTAGATGTTTGCAACCGACATCCCGCAGACAACGGCAAACAAAAGTGTCATATACCGAGGCATCGAGGAAGCATGAATAGAATCAGATGGCGTATGCGTCTCTTGTGACGAAAGCTTCTCTTTAGTCCCCTGCATTTTGGACACACCCTTTCTCTGTTAAATTTAAATCGCAAACAAATTTCATACTGATCAGTATGTTATTATGCTCAGTAAATTTATCTTACAAAATGGTGTGTGTCAACATAAATATTTGATTCTACCGACTTTGATTTGACAATATAGACGACTAGTTCTAGTATTATAAAATACTGTTCGGTAATAAATTATTGAAATCAAATATAACGAGGGGTGTTAATAATGGCTCGAACCCGCGAATTTGACGAGGAAAAAGTATTAGAATCAGCTATGGAGCTATTTTGGGAGAAGGGATATGAGGCTACCTCATTAAGCGATTTAACTTCCAGAATGGGCATTCAACGCCCCAGTATATACTCAGCTTTTGGAGACAAAAAAGAATTATTCGAAGCTGCGCTACGTAAATACACGATGTCCCATGCTTCCCGTGTCCGAGCCCAACTTCAAAGCAATCCATCCGCGAAAAAAGCCTTTCGTAGTTTTTTTGAAGATGTGGTGGCGGAGGAGTATGCAGGCAGTGTGAACCGAGGATGTTTTTGCATCAATACAATGGTCGAGCTGGCACCTCATGATGAGAAGTTCGAGATTCTTACAAGAGAACACCAAATGTATCTATCGGTTATATTTCAAGAAACTATTGAACGCGGTATACAATCAGGTGAGCTTAAGGGTGGTGTAAATGCGAAGGCCTTGGCACAAGCACTAATCGTATCGCTAATTGGGCTTACTGTACTCTTGAAATCTCGCCCGGAGCGATCCTTTGTTGATAACGCGATAACAATGATACTTACTTCGCTTGATTGATTCAGAGTCTTGATTTAAGTCAATGCCCGACATAGTACTCCTAATTACAATGAAATAAAAGTCCTTTAGGAGGCTATCTTATGGCTATCTCAGAAAAAGACCTATCGAACCAGCGTAAGTCCGCTTTAACAGCTGGAATATCACTGATCATCATGACCCTCGCTTCATTTTTTTCATATGGCTTTGTCCATGGGACTCTTGTTGTGCAAGGCGATGCCAGTGCCACATTTATTAACATCGTATCTTCCAACAATCTTTTCAAAGGGGAAATCTTGGGCTGGATCATCATTATGATTACTGACATTCTGGTCGCCTGGGCGTTTTATGTGTTTCTAGAACCCATCAACCAAAATCTTTCATTACTTGGCGCATGGCTCCGTCTAACCTATTCCGCTATATTGGCAATCTCTATATTAACTTTGATATTTGTGCTGCTGCTCACGGGAAACACAAATGGCTTTTCCTCATTAACAATCGAACAAACTCAAGCACATATGATGTTATTACTGGATGCATTTCAATTCATTTGGTCTATGGGGCTGGTCGTTTTTGGCGGGCATTTGTTAATAGTGGGCTATGTGGCTTTAAAATCCGATGTCATTCCTAAAGTAATCAGCATCTTGCTGCTGCTTGCTTCAATAGGCTATATTATCATTCATCTAAGCAAAATGTTTCTCCCACAATATGAGGCAGTCATTACAACACTTAATTTTATTTTTACTATTCCTATGATTGTAGGAGAACTAGGCTTTGGGATATGGCTACTGCTTAGAGGTGGAAAAATCCCCAAAAGTGTATAACGATTTTGCTATTCATCACCGGAATGAACCCGCTTCTTAATTCTACTTAATGACTCTGGCGTAATCCCCAAATAACTGGCTAATTGATGTTGGGGGACACGGGTAAGTAAATGAGGTCTTTTTTGTAACAAGGCTTTGTAACGTTCTTCAGGATTGGAAGCAATAAAGGAAGTCAACTCATCCTGAACCTCACCCAAGTTTTCCTCTACCATTTTGCGTATCATGGTTTCCAGCTGAGCGTGTTTATGGAGCATATCCTGTTCCGCAATAAGATCACCAACCACCAATATGCTGTCTTCTAGGCAGGTTAAGGTGTACGCTGAGGGTCTACTCTCCTGATGCCGATTAAAAATCGAAACCGCTTGCTCTTCCGTATAAAAATTAGATGTGACTTCTTTGCCCGATTCATCTATCGAGGACTGCCTCACACATCCCTTTAACACAAAAAAACATTTTGAGGGAACGTCTCCTTGTCTAAGGAGTACCGTTCCCTTCTTGTATTCCTCAATAGGAATACCTTCAACAATATCCTGCTGTTCCACTTCGTTAAGAGATGTAAATTTACTCATAAACTTATACAATATGCTTTTCATTTATCTCTCCAATCTCATTGCACAACCTCATATAAAGATACCTCTAACGGCTGAATAAAGTGTGACCACTCACCTGTTGTGTACAGCAGAAGCCGATGCATCGCACGCGTACAGGCTGTATAAAAAAGCTTGCGTTCGCTTTCCCGATCATACGTCTGTGTGGAAGCATCATAAATCAGTACGGCGTCGAATTCAACCCCTTTTGCGAGATAAGCGGGAATTACTAAAATGCCCTTCTCAAAAGTGAGCGTCTCCTTCGTAATAAGCCGCAGAGCTTCGCATCCTTGTGACTTTAATTCTTCATAGGCCGCACGGCTTTCAGCTGCAGTCTTGGTAATCACGGCAATAGAGTCAAGCCCTTCAGCCATCAACGCCGCGAGATCTTCTTTAATTCTTATCGCCCGCTCTACATCGCTACTAGCGTTCACTAGGAACGGCTTCTTACCCTCTCTTTCAAAAGGTACGATCTCCTCATTAGGCAGCAACGCCTTCGTAAACTCCACAATCTGACGAGTTGAACGATAACTTCGAATTAGACGGATCAGGCTCGTTTCATCTTCACCATAAAGCCGGATCAAAGGTGAATCCACCTCGTGCAAATTCGTTGCTTGAGGGAAAATTGCTTGGCCGAAATCGCCGAGCACAGTCATGCGCGCGCGGGGAAACAGCTGTTTGAGAAACGCGTATTGGAACGGCGAATAATCCTGGCCTTCATCGATAAACAGATGCCGAACTTCTGTGTTCATACGAGTACCCTCGACAAGTTCTTTTAAATACAGGAATGGAGTGGCATCCTCGCAAAAGAGTTCATCGCGGCTCAGTTTTTCCTTTGTTTGCTTACAAATTTCCTGCCACTGAGCAGGTACCTCAGTCTCGTTCGTCATATGCCGATAACTGGCGTCGGCACTAAACAACTGATCGTATAACCCAATCGTATCTATGAACTTGAACCGTTTGACATCGCGTCTCAGCGGTGTAAAGTGCTCCTTCACAATCATGCGGCGCAGCAGTTCTTCTTCCTGCAGACCAAAGTCAAAAACATTCTCTTCCCCTTGGTCCTGATTAGGAAAATCCCCATAGTTCTCAAGATACTGAGTCGTAAAATCAAAGACGGCTTCCTCCCGCCGATACTTCTTAAGTATCTCACTGTAGGCTTCGGCATACTGATCGGTATCGAGGTAATCGAGTTCATCTTGAACCCAGAATGCCTCCTGTTCCTGACGCTCCAGCGAAGCCAACTGACGCAGTAGCCATTCACGCAATAAAACGATGCGGTTAGCCAAACGGATGGAGCTATCATAGCTGTAAAATTGCGATTTCATCTGCTCCGCAGTAATCAACTCGCGGTCCCGAAAACGGATACTATGAAACAACATCCCTTCCTGCCCTAACCACAACGCATAGTTTTGCAAAGCATGCAGAAAAGCTTCTGAAGCTTTATACTGCATTCCAGTTAGCCGTGCTTCATACTCTGGAGAAGCTTTGGACGTCAGTACATATTCAATCTGCTCGAACGGGTCCTCTAGACGAAGCGTAGATCCAAGCCAATAATCAATATACTCCTGAAAGGTTGTTTGCTGCATATTCTCCTCGCCAAGCTCGGGAAGCACCGTAGATACATAACTGTTAAACATCGGATTAGGCGAAAAAAGAACAATCTGATCCGCTTTGAGCCTATCGCGGTGTTTATATAGCAAATAGGCTACCCGTTGCAGCGCTGCGGATGTTTTTCCGCTGCCCGCCGCCCCCTGCACAATGAGCATACGGCTACTATCGTTGCGGATAATAGCGTTCTGTTCCTTCTGAATAGTCGCCACGATGCTCTTCATTTGTGAATCCGCACCCTTACCAAGCACCTGCTGAAGTAATTCATCACCGATCGTTAAGCTCGTATCGAACACGTTCTGAAGCTGACCCTGACGGATCTGGTATTGCCGCTTCAGCATCATCGTTCCTGAGATTTGTCCTCCCGGTGTATCGTAAGTGGCGGGGCCTGGCGAATGGTCATAATACATACTTGCAATAGGTGTCCGCCAGTCATATACCAGAAAGTTTACACCTGCTGCATCGATGAAAGACGCCACCCCGATATAGATTTGCTCACTGGAGTTCAACCCATCTTCTTGAAAGTCCATTCGTCCAAAATAGGGTGACGGCAGCAGCCGTTTCATGTTCTTATAACGCAGCAGCCGTTGGTGGTGGCTACGTTCCCGCTCAGACAACAACGCTTCTTGCTGTTTTATACTGTAAAAGGTCTCCTCGAAATCCTCATGTGTGCTCGTATTAACCGTAACTTCCTCCCAAAACCGCTTGCGGATGTCCGTCACCTGTTCACGTAATCCTGTCACTTCCGGTTCCAGCTCGCCAATCTTTGATTGCAATTCTTCCGTGACCGAATCTAGCCATTTCTGTTCTCCCTGCCAATCTTTTTCGCTTAACATTTTTACTAACACGCTCCTTTTCAAGGTTGTTATCAAGAAGCAAAAATACAAATTTGACAAACTGCCAATCCGCGTGGTATTATTAATGTATAAATAAGATGTAATAAATCTGTCTGAAATACGCAGATTAACAGTGGTCTTCTCATAATATCACGTTATTTCATTGCGCGCAAATTATATATTAAGAAGAACCGGCAGCTCATGCCGGTTCTTCTTTTTTATTCCTTTTCACAAAGAGTAGCCGTTCTCCCTAAGTATCCATTTCCCTAGCAAAAGGGTTGCTGCCTTTTGTTTCTGGTCTGCCTAACGGACCGAGGTGACTTTATTTACTGATTTTCAGCCTTTAAAGCAGACTTTCGGACTCCAGTGCAGCTATTCTTTATCCTGAACTTCATTCTAGGCGTGTTTTAGGCTAATAGCGACTATGAGGTCCGTTAGTATTCCAAAAGTGCGATAATGCTGCTATTAGGGTCAACTGTGTCCGATAGCGGCTTCACCCGCGGATGAGCCCAATTAAACAGGGAGACCTAACAGCCATTTGATGACTGTTAGGTCTCCCTTATTCTGTAGCTTATTTGTTTGCCAAGAAAGCATCGATTTGAGTTTGCAGTTCGGTTTGGATTTTATCAATGCCCGCGGATTTCAGTTGCTTGTTCAGATCTTCAAGACCTTTGTCGATATCTTTGATTACGCCGTATTCGAGCGGAATCGCATAACGGAGCATTACGTTACCAACATTGGCAATTTCCGTTTTCACTTTGCTGTTATCAAATACAAAGGTTTCCAGCGCGTAGTGATAGACATTTGCTTCCCAGCCTTTAGCCAGATCGTTTGCTTCTTGCGGGAATGCTTCATTGTCACGGTTAAGTGGCGAGTTGAAGTTCCAGTTAGAGAAGCCAGTATAGTTCGGATTCTTTTCAAGGGCTTTATATTTGTCATCGCCAACCGCTTCGTAATGTACACCGCTAAGGCCGTACATCATCAGGTCGTGCAGTTCTTTATCATTTTGCATCAGATCGAGGAACATCAAGGAACGTTCCACATTTCTGGAAGTAGCGTGGATCGAAGTACCGTTTTGGGTGGAAATCGCCACTGATTTCTTCTTGCCTTGGTTGATGTCAGCCAATGCTACTTCATAAGGGGAATTCTCTTGGCGCATCAAAGCCATAAGTGCTCCAAGTGTTCCGTTGTTGTGCGTAATTGATGCTGTTTTGCCTGCTTTAAAATCGGCCTGATGATCATTTTTACTGTTTAGAACGTTTTTCGACCATGCATTGTTATCAGCGAGATCTTTGTAATATACGAGTAGATCTTTAAACTCTTGCGTTTCATATACGTTAAATACTTGCCCTTTTTCATCCGTCAATTTGAAAGCAAACGGAAGGTCGAGATCAAACATATTCCATTCGTTTTGTTGCTTCAGCAATACACGGTCCAAATTATGATATTTCCAGTCTCCTGTTTCCGGGGTGAACGGTGTAATTCCTTTTTCGTTTTGTGCTATGGTTTTCAAGTAAGTGGCATACGCTTCTGGGCTGTTGATCTCCGGAAGATTGTATTTCTTACGCAAATCCTCGCGGTACAAAATCAGTTTTTCAACGGATTCCCCTCTGTTTTGCGGAACCATATACAGTTTGCCGTTTACCTTAGCTTGATCCCAGCTCACATCAGACATAGCTGCTAAAGTCTGCGGCATATATTTGGTAAGCAGCTCATCGGTCAATTCCAGAAATCCGCCTTTCAGCGCCTGGTCATTGTAACCAGCCCAGTTTGCCGAATAGATGAGGTCAAAATCCTCATTAGCTGCCAGCTTCAGCGGATATTTTTGTGCCCAGTCCGACCAATCCAGAAACTCGCCCTCTACAGTAGCATTGATTTTTTCTTTCAGCTTTTTATTAATCTCAGCAAAAACGCTATCATAGTCTATCGGTTTAGGGCCAACAAAAATCATTTTCAGCTTCACTTCTTTAGAGGTATCAAGGGTGTCTGAGGTAGTTGCAGGTTCTGAGGTGTTCGTAGTGTCGCTTCCTCCCTCTGACGCATTATTTGTAGCCTGTGCAGACGTATTAGCATTGTTATTGCCACCACCACATGCACTTAGAATCATTACGAAGGTTAAAACGAGCGCTAGCATCATCAATCTATTTCTCTTCAGCATCTCAAGCCTTCCCCCTTGTGTTTAATTATATTGATAAACCGAGTTTTCCCGGGTTCATCCTTTCACAGCACCAATCGTCAAACCTTGTACAAAATACCTCTGCACGAATGGATAAGCCAGCAAAATCGGGCCAGTGGCCACAACTGTCATCGCCATTTTCAAGCTCTCGGTTGGGATCGATGTCGTTACGACTGCCCCTGCACCCATCATCGCTTTGCGCATGCCATCCATATTGCCTAGCATTTTATACAAATAATATTGGAGCGGCATCAAGTTTTCATTCGATACAAACAGCAATGCATTGTACCAGTCATTCCAGTAGGCCAGCGCTAGAAACAAGCCAATGGTAGCTAACGCCGGCTTGGACAGCGGCAGGATTAGACGAGCATAGATCTTAAAGTCGCCTGCGCCGTCAATTTTTGCTGATTCTACAATCGCTTCCGGAATGCTGCCCATAAAAGACTTCATAACAATGATATAAAAGACATTGAGCATCATCGGAACCACTAAGGCCATCAGCGTATCCTTCATATGCAGGTAGTTGACCATAAGCAGATACCACGGAACCAAACCGCCGCTAAACAAAGTCGTAAAGAAAAAGAAGAATGAAAATTTATTGCGCCACTTAAAATCTTTTCGGGATAGCGCATAAGCAGTCATCGAAGTCAGAAACAAGCCAAGCACCGTGCCGAGTATAGTAACTCCTATTGTCACTATATAGGCTTGAATCATCTGTTCGGGATACTTAAACAAAATGCTGTAGGCCTCAGTTGAGAAGGCAGTCGGTATAAATTGATAACCATCCGTTAGGATTTTGGATTCTTCCGTAAAGGATGAAGATACGACAAGTATAAAAGGAAAAATACATAAAACTGAGAGAAAAATCAGGGATACATAACCAATACCTGAAAATATTTTACGATCAAGCTGCTTCATATCGTTACCTCCATTATGAAAGACTTAACTCCTGATACGATTAGAACAGAGCGCGGTCTTTGTCGTATTTACGGACAGCATAGTTCACTGACATGATCGTCGCGAAGCCAAGAACGGACTGGAAAACACCAGCTGCAGCTGACATGCCGATATCATTCGAAGTAATCAGTGACCTAAATACGAAAGTGTCGATAACGTCTGTCGAGGAGAACAACAAGCCGTTGTTGCCGATCATGTTATAGAACATCCCGAAATCACCACGGAAAATGTTCCCGACTGCCAGCAGCACCAGAATAATAATCGTTGGATACAAATTCGGAATGGTTACTTTCATAATTCGCTGAAAAATATTAGCCCCATCGATTTCGGCTGCTTCATACATTTCTGTATCTATCCCCGTAATCGCGGCCAAGTACATCACCGTTCCGTATCCGAGACTTTTCCATGCAGAAACTATAACCAGAATATACGGCCAATAGGAAGGTGTATTATAAATATCGACAGGCTGGAGTCCGATACCTCTGAGCAAAGCATTCACGGTGCCAATATCATAATTGAGCAGGTTATAAGCAATCGCTCCGACAACGACCCATGAGATAAAGTAAGGCAGGAACAACGCCGATTGTGTGATTTTGCGGAACCATTTACCACCGACCTCAAACAACATAATCGCTGCAAAAATTTGCAAACTGTTATTGACGACGATAAACGCAATGTTATATAGTGCTGTATTTCGTGTTACCCGCCAAGCATCACCTGATTCAAAGAAAAAGCGGAAGTTGTCGAGCCCGTTCCAGGCACTTCCAAAAATACCGCCCGCATAATCGTAATGCTTGAAGGCAATAATAATGCCCGCCATCGGGACATAGGCAAACAGAAGGAAAAAAGCAACCGCCGGAGCCAGCATCAGCAAGAGAACCCTATAATTCTTTAAATCGCTCCAAAATGTATGCCCTTTCATCTTTGCACCCCTCTCTTCTCTATATCTCTTATTATAAAAGGGCGAAGGCGCCTAGATAATTCAGCGAAACAACTAAACATAATACTAATTCAACGATTCGACAAAAAAAGGTTAGCCGGCAGACCAAAAACACCCGGCAGCGATTCTCCAATAACCGAAAAATCATCGCCGGGTTTTCATTTTCACCGCTTTTTTGTTAGATTTTATTTTTCTTCCGGTACTCACCGGGTGACATGCCCATGTATTGCTTGAACTGTCTGTTGAAATAAATAATATTTTTATATCCGGCTTGTTCTGCAATCTCATACACTTTCTTAGTCGGATCTTCGAGCAGCTCGCATACCCGTTTCATCCGTAATTCACTTAAAAAATCGCTGAATAAACTGTTGGTTTCAACCTTGAATAAATGACCGAGATAGTTAGGCGTAAAATCGAAATGGGCGGCCACTTCGTTCAGCGTTATTTTTTGATCTAATCTTTCTTTCACATATTCCGTGATTTCATCAATTAACTTCCGCTTTTGTCTTTGCCGTTTCAAATAAAGCAGCTCCGACAACTCAAAAAATCTTCTTCTCAGCCAAGAGAGAATATCATGCACCGTTTCAAACTGAAACAGCACAAAGGGATGATGTGAATCCCAATTCAAAATCTCGTATAGATGCTCGTTCATTTGCTGCAGATCGGCATGAAGCTTGGAGGTAATTCGAATAATGATATCGTAGATGTCATTTTTCTGGGAGAGCGGACTGTCCCCGGCAAACAGCTGCAGCAAACAATCATCAATGGTGGTAAGGTCGTAATCAAGCATCGCTTTAAGCATCCGGTCCACAATAACCTCTAAATCTGAGGCGATTTTTTCCTTCGGGCTCCATTCCGAGGCATCTTGGATGATTCTATTTTTCCCAACAATCCATTTAATACTTAAAGCAGCCTGAGCCTGCCGATAGGAATCATGCAGCTTACCCAGTTCTGTTGTGTACATCCCTCTTCCAATCGTAATTGAACAGGAAAACTCCTGATAGAATGACCGAATGAGCTCTTCCATCAAAGTGGTAAAATATTGTTCCTGAACCGCAGCAAGGATCACAAAATGATAGTCATAGGTTGTGATGACCATGCCTAAATTTTGATCTTGCGCGAACTTCCGGATAAACTGATTGGCTGTGCTGCTCCATAAACTCCGCTCTTCTTCCGTCCAAGTTTGGATTTTCCGTGCCATATCGTCGATCTCGACGATGGCAACCGCCGACGCGCCTTGTAAGTAAGACGTAAGAACGTTGTGAATATGCGTCTCTACCTGCCCCGGGGCAGTCTCATTAAACCAGCGCAGCAGCAGCTCCTGATTCACAAGCGTCAGTGTTTCCGATAAGGAAATATGCTGCTTCCTCTCCTTCTCAATCTTGGCGCAGAGTTCAGTCAGCGTCTTATTTAACTCGTCATCATCGACGGGTTTAAGCAAATAACCAGAGGCATTTAATTGAATGGCCTCTTTGGCATAGTTGAAATCCTGATGTCCGCTAATAAAAAGCAGATGGACCTCAGGGTTAATCTCCTTCGCTTTCCGGGCAAATTCCACGCCCGACATAATCGGCATGCGGATATCGGAGAGAATGATGTCAATGCGGTGCTGCTCCATCATTTTTAAAGCGGAAAAACCGCTAGTTGCCGTTCTCACGCTATGCAAAGGCAAATGATCACTGCCCGCCACCCGCCGTCTCAGCCATTCCAAATCGATCACTTCATCATCCACCAGCAGAACGTTGATCTCCATCGCCATACTATTTACTCCCCCATAACTTCCCGGATTTCCGCATTATCCACCGGTAAGATAATTTGAACGGTCGTTCCTGCCCCAAAGTAACTGCCGATATGAATGCCGAAATCATGGCCGTATCTCAGCTTGATTCGTTCCTCCACGTTTCTCAGTCCATAGCTGCTCGAATGGAATGAGCTTGAACGCATATTTCGCAGTGTCTCCGCCCGCATACCAATTCCGTTATCGATGACCTTGAGCTCGATGCGTTCACCCAGCCGTTTTCCGGTAATCCGGATCGCAATCGTCTCCCCAAACCAAGCATGCTTGAATATATTTTCTACAAATGGCTGCAAAATCAGCTTGATGATAGGAACCTGTAAAATATCAGGATCAATATCATAATAAACCTCAAACGCATCGGCATACTTTACCCTCTGAATTTCAAGGTACATCCTTACCTGCTCCAGCTCTTTTTCAAGAGAGATATAGACATGTCCTTCATTCAAGGTGAGGCGATAGAATTTAGAAAGACCTTGTACCATCTGTGTAACCTTCTCAACTTCGCCCAAATTGGCTAAGCTGCCAATGGTCGACAATGTATTGTATAAAAAATGCGGACTGATCTGAGCTTGAAGCACATCCAGTTCTGCTTGCTTTTTCTGAATCCCTTGCTCATAGACGTTCTGGATCAGGTCCTGGATACTAGTCGCCATCTGATTAAAACTATTAGCAATGTAGACAAATTCATCATTCCCGGCAAACCCAATTCTTTTATAAAAATTCCCTTCCTGAAACGACCGGACCAAATATACGATCCGTTTAATTTTTTTGCCTGATATGCGGGCAACGAGGAAGCCGATCACCGCCATGACTAAAAAGCTGATCAAACAAACCGTGGTGATCACCTTCTGCATTCGGCTAGCATCTTTATTCAAGTAGGCATGCGGCACCCGTACCTCGATAGCATAGTCAGACAACGGAATATCTTCACTAATGATCAGATAAGCATCTTGCTTCGCATGTTCATCGACAATACCTTGTTCATAAAGCGTTAATCCACTAACCCGATCCACTAGACGAAGGTCTATACCCTGTTCAATCGGAAAGGTATCGAAATTGCCAAAAAGCTCGTCAATTCTCGCCGTGACGCGAATATAACCAATAATCGATGGGCCTCCCTTAGAAGAAACCAGCTTGCGGAAATACGAAATATTGCTTAGTTTACTGTCGCTGTCCGCCTGAAGCCACAAGCTGTCTTTGTTATTGGCAACAATCGACTTGAACCATTCCTTATCTTCAATAACCTGATCAGAAAGAATATAATAATCGCTTCTACCGATAGGTACAGACATATCATCACCGGGGATTTCAAGCATCGTCTCATTTGCGGTATAGAGCACAAGTCTCAGATTGTTCCCATACAATTGCAGAGGAGCTTTCATATAAGGAACGATATCATCCCTCATTTTGAGCATGTTTTCCAATGCATCTCCCCTAAACTGCAGAGCATTCTGAAAATTCGTATTGAGAAACAGCGAGTTAGTCATTCGTTTGATTTCATCTGTCTGATATTCGATATTGTTCCTCGTCTGCTTCAAAGCTGTCCGGACATTCGTTTCCGCCATTTCCGTTCTGGACTCTACGAGCATCGTATAAGCTATATAACCCACCAATACATCTGTCAGCAATACTAGAATGAGGTACGGTATCATCATCTTATAGGTGAACGGAATATACTTTTTACTGAATAAAAACCTCTCCATACCCATGCTCCCTTGTATCCGAGTTAATGCTAACGTTGTTTTCATCCATTCTACAATGGAATGAAAGCGGTTACCAGATATTGTGTTTGGAAAATGGGCTTTAGAGCAACACCCTGTTTTCCAATATATTTTTCAGACTGATATGAGATTTTGAAGGTCCAAACTTTATAAGGTTGTCTTGGAATTCAGCTAACTCCTCAATCGACGCGGTTTGCACCTTTATGAGGTAATTATATTCTCCACTAATCCGATATAAATCGGTAACTTCCTTAGCATTTTTGCAAAAATCCGTAATCTCTTGGCAATGTTCTGTTTTTAATAGAATAAACGTAGTTGTGCCCCGATCCAGATCTCGTAAATTAAAAGCTGTATGATACCCAGAAATGATATTCCTTTCCTCCAGCTTGATCATTCGTTCTTTAACAGAGGGTTGTGACATCGAAACCTCTTTACTGATTTGTGAAATGGACATTCGGGCATTGTACTGAAGTAATTGCATAATCTTTTTATCAATCTCATCCACAAGTTGTTCCATAGCAAGCGCCTCCTAAACTCATTTTATAAAATAAACTTATTCCACTAAAATACCTTAAATTTAATAACCATATTACTACAAAACACTTATCTTATATATATATCTCATATTTTAATACAACTATAATAAGTATATATTAAAGTTGGGAGCGATTATAAATGAGTGTAAAAGGCCTTGCACATGTAGCGATTCAAGCTAAAGACTATAAAGCAACTATTTCTTTCTATATTGACGTTTTAGGATTCAAGCTAGGTCATCATTGGAGTCTGCCATCTTTTCAGATCAAAGAAGCCTCCATGCTGATTTCGCCTGACCGCAGAACCTGTATTGAGATTTTTGATAATGATGCAGTCATCGCCGCTCAAGGAAAAAAAGCCTTGTCTGATGAAGATATAGCACACGGAGCGTTATTACACCTTGCCTTCTATGTAGATAATGTAGAGGAGATGTATCAAAAAGCCCTTGCACATGGGGCCAAGGCTTTTATAGCACCGGACTCTCTGTCTCTGGGCGAACCGCCTCTTCTAATAAAAAACGCGATCATTCATAGTCCCAATGGAGAAGTTATCGAATTTCTTGAAGAGGTTGATTTTGATATGTCCAGCAAAGTTCATGTAGAATAAACGCTAGGGAGGGTTATGAATTATAAAACATACCATTCTCAGTAAAAGGTCGCTTTTCCTCTTAATTTTTTTGATATTTCTTATAGGAACCTACTTTTTATTCTTTGGACTTCCGTGGAAGTCTCTGGCTTTAAAAAAGCAATTTGAAGTCTATTTAGAAGATAAATATCAAATCGATTTCCAGCTGGGTAAGATGGACTTTGATTTTATACATCGCACTTATCTTTCTTATGCCCATCCAGCAAATGATCCCACTCTGATTTTTTATGTAGGTCAAGATATTGAAAGCAAGGAAATTCAGGATCTTTATCCATATGAAGTTAATAAACGAAATGCTGGGAGAAAGTAAGAGAATTGAATCCTGCTTCTAGCAGATGAAGAAGGAATGATAGTATTGATCGTGATTCAAGTCATCGCTTGGCTCATCGCCTTCGCAGCCTTGTTATCCATGGTGTCGATTGTGCTGGTGAGCTGGAGGAACGGGATATCGCCGATGCCTACGTCAAAATCTGTACGCTCGGCTGTTGCCGTTGAGGTGAATCGGATTCCGGGATATAGCAGCATTGTGGAGGCGGGATCGGGTTGGGGAACACTTGGCATGGATGTTATTCGCCAATGTCCAGGCAAAAGGCTGACAGGCATTGAAAATTCCAGTATTCCCTTGTGGACATCCCAGCTGCTTGCTAGGTTCGGCACACGTATGCTGCGAGCAGACGAAGGCCAGAATCTGCTCCACGGAAGGCTTCGTTATGTACGTGGGGATATCTATAGCAGCTCTTACGAGCATGCGGATATAGTTCTTTGTTACTTATTTCCCGGAGCGATGAAACGGCTGGGGGACAAGTTCAAGCGTGAGCTACTGCCGGGCGCAGTGGTCATTAGCATTTGTTTTGCCCTTCCAGGCATGCAGCCTGTCCGTACCATAACATGCACGGACACACTGCGTACCAAGGTATATGTATACACTTTTTAATTCAGGATTACCCCACTACTTCTCTTCTGATAAGGTGGTAATTCCTGAATTTATTTCAGTTTATCCACTTGAAGTCCCCCCCTTTCTATTAACCTCTCCATCTTTGCCAAAAACAATGAATTGCATGGATTTTATACTACTACCGAGGTAAGTGATTTGTGTAGGAGAATGAATTTTATCCT
The DNA here is from genome assembly GCF_037975345.1 of Paenibacillus sp. FSL P2-0121. Taxonomy (NCBI): domain Bacteria; kingdom Bacillati; phylum Bacillota; class Bacilli; order Caryophanales; family Paenibacillaceae; genus Paenibacillus; species Paenibacillus sp. FSL P2-0121. Next base: position 6,862,702 of record NZ_CP150245.1, read on the forward strand.
AAATATAACTTTTTGGATGTCTTCTCCATCTAATTATACAGAGGGCCCTCAAGGAGGAAAAATCATTTGCTGGAAAACGAACTGGATATCAAAAAAGCGCAGAAAGGCGACCACGAGGCGTTTACCCGTCTTTTCAGGCAACTGGAATCCCAGTTGTACAGATTAGCCAAAACCATTCTGCTAAAAGATGAAGATTGCGCGGATGCTCTTCAGGAAACAACACTGAAGGTGTATAAAGGGTTGGCCAACCTTAAACAGCCTAAGTTTTTTAAAACCTGGGTTATACGCATCCTGATTAATGAATGCAATCAGTTACTTCGTATGCGAGAACGAACTATAGCTGTGGCGGAAATTCCCGAGGAACCGGTCGTTTCCTATGTGCATTTTGAAGATTCAGGCAACGTAGACCTGCAAAGCTTCATTAATCAGTTGGACGAATCCCTGCGGCTTGCTATCGTGCTTTTTTATTATGACGATTTATCCATTAAGCAGATTGCAGATGTGCTCGACATCTCCGAGGGAGCGGTCAGGGCACGACTTCATCGCGCACGGAGATTGTTGTCCAAACAGATACATCCTGTGCGGGAGGAGGGTCTTGCTAATGAATAATAACAATTTAGAAAAGCAGATCAGGGAGCTAGGGAAAGCTAATATACAGGAGCTTCCTCCTTTACTACGATCACGGCAGGATTCGATTTATGCATCGCTGGCCACCATTGTCCAGGATCCTGTGGAAAAGGAAAAGAAAAAGCGGATATATCCAAAAATCACAGCTGCTGTGACTGCGGCGATATTGTTAAGTGTTATGCTAACGGCTATCTATCCGCCTACGTTGGCCAATGCGCTCAAGCAGCTTCCCTTGATAGGCGGTATATTTGAACGGGCAGATGATATAGGGTTACAAGCGGCCCAGCGTCTGGGACTGACTTCCCGTCTAAACAGCAGTGATACCCATGAAGGGATCACCTTGTCTGCCGAAGAGGCTGTATTTGATGGCAGCCGGTTGGCATTCTCGGTGAAGCGTGAGGGAGAAAAACTGGAAGGTAAGCTAGCCGGAGTAACGATTGGAGCGGATGGGAAGCCTTTTTTAGCGAAAGGTGCAATAACCTCTGCAGAAGTATTGATCGACGGCGCTTCCCTGGAGCAATTTTCTGATGGTCTCTGGAAAGCTATGCCGTTTCTAAGCTGGATAGAAGGTGCGGAAAGCAACACAGCTATTTTTAGACTAGTGGATTCCTCGAATTCCGGAATCTCCAACAAACCTTTTCCTGATCGATTTGTATTGACCGTAACTCTTGGCTTAAACGGTATGGATGAACCGTTTGTTCTCCAAATTCCTGCGCGGAAGGCTACGATTAATAAAATTTCCACACCTGACATACGCGCACAAGTTGGAGGATGGAGTTTGATCCTGAAAAAGCTGGAATATAGTCCATTAACGACACGCCTGTCGCTCATGCTGGAACAGGATACAGACGAAGATCATACAGCATTGAGTTTAGTGGGCTTTGAAGTAAAGGATCAACAAGGACAGGTGCTGAAAGATATTTCACAGAAAGTCCTCTCGACTTCCAATAGGTCACTTAATGTCGATTTGCTTACTGAGCCATTTGAGAAACACCCTAATATGCTCACAATCCGTGGCTATCTTTATGAGTTTGAGAACCCACAAAGTAAGAATGGAGCATTTAAAACAGACAGTTCTGGAAACCCAGTGAAGCATTATATTGACGGTCTAGAGATAAACGTGCTAGTTAAATAAAAATTAAGGAGCTTGATAATATCATGAAAAAAATGACTAAGAAGATGTCTGTAATTTTAAGTGCTGCTGTATGCCTAGGAGCGTTGGGAATGCCAGCTTTAACCCAAGCATCCAGTGCCCAACCCGCTGTTGAAGCTTCCCTGAATACAACAAAAGTGGCCGATTCACACGATCAGCTTACTTTAAAGGGCAATGCGCAGTTTGATGGTAACTATATTAAGATCGACCTGAGCCGTGAGGGATCGCTATTTTCAGGAATGCTCGCAGGAGTAACTTTAAATGATAAAGGTGAGCCCTATCTTGCAGAAGGTACTATTGTGGGAATAGACGCTAAGCTCACTCAACCAGGAGGCATTGATTTAAAAACACCACGCTGGATCAGTGACGGTGATGCCAACAAGGCGGTTGTTGTATTGCAGACCGGATGGTTAACTGAGCAACAAAAGGCAAACCTGGCTTCCTCTGAATTGAGTATCCATGTGAAGCTTAACGGAATCGATGAACCGTATGTACTTAAATTTTCTCTCAAGCAAGCAGGATTAGTGCATAACATTCAGCTGCCTGCTATAAAGAAAGACAACCAATTTGAAATCAAAACCACCCGTGTTGCTGCGGGAGAGACTTCTGTGCGTATCGCTTTAGCGGTTAAAGGGGTTGCCACCCAAGCACAGGCTTTAGGATATGACATTTATGATAATCTGGGAAATGAATTAGAATTTATTGCAAGGGATTCTGTTGCAGCAACTCAAAATACGGTTTCTGAAGATTTATTGTTCGAAGCACCTAGCTCAGCGGCAGAATATCTGATTATCAGACCGTATCAAGCCGTATTTGAAAAAGGCAACACCGGGGCTTATAAAGTAGATGCCAAAGGCAATGTAGTTAAAAATTACAACAAGCAATTGGAGATCAAAATCCCTCTAAAATAATCGTTAGCGCAGCAAACATAAACATATTTATCTAGGAAAAGGGGATTACCTCTCCGGCCGAAGGCTTGAGGTAATCCCCTTCTTTCAACGGAAAGAATGTTCCGTTTTACTGGTCATTTATAGCTAAAAAGCGGATAGTAGCTGTTGTCCCCTTACCTACAGAACTACTATAATAAATTTCGCCGCCGTACTTTTCTACGATATTAAAGCAAATCATTAATCCTAGACCTGTTCCATTACTTTTTAATGAATAAAAAGGAGTCCCTAGCGACTTAACCTCAGCTTCCGACATCCCGCTTCCTTCATCAATGATTGTTATCTCAATAAAATTATTGTTCCTATTCGCCATAATAGAGACAGATTTACCAACATCCGAAGCCTCTAAAGCATTTTTTATTATATTAATAAGCAGCTGCTTAAATTCAATTTTATTAATAGAGATCATGCAGTCTTCTTCTACATAGGTAACAATTTGATTATCAGATAACATTGCGTAGGAATGGAGCAATCCTGTGACACTCTCAATAACATCCTTCACATCTACTTTTTCTAGTTTTTGTTCTCCATTTGGCTTTGAAAGGGTTAGAAATTGCGAGATAATCTGTTCTACTGTGTTCAATTCATCAATCATTAATTTAAATTTTCTTTTCATAGGATCATCAAATGAAGGATCCTCATCAAAAAACTGTAAAAAACCTCTAACCACTGTCACTGGATTTCTAATTTCATGCGCAACGGCAGCTGTCAATTGTCCAACCATCTTTAAGCGCTCAGATTGCTGTAATTGTTCATAATAAAGCTGCTGTTTTTTCATCCGTTTAAATGATATTTGAAAAATGAAAAATAATAACACTTGAACCGCTATTATATTAATGAAATTCCCTAGAATATCATAATGTAAATATGTATATAGATCCCCTCTATCAATCAAGAGGATATAGCCAAATGTAATTACCATCAGTATTCCATTTATAATGAAGGAAAAATAGAACAATTTTAAATCAAAAAATAGAATAGAGAGTGCAGGAATAAGACAAATGAGGATATAGGTAGTCCAAGTTTGAGGGTATAAAAAGAATAGCGTGTAGAAATACGCAAATCCAAATAGAATGATAATCTTTCTAAAAGTATGTGTCTCATGCTTAGGGTAAATCCATAAACAAACCGTTAGAAACGCCACACATAAAAAATGAATGATATAACCAAAATCAATTCCATCTAACTCTAGAGTAGATAGTATTAATCCAGACATCATAAGAACGATGATCATTAACATTAATATGTAATAGGTTTTTCGATTCACCCGACTGTAGAACTCTCTCATGAATTCACCACTTTTAAATTGATTGTCGAAATAAGAATTATATCAGCTGAAATAGTAATAAACAATAACTGAAAAAACCAGTAAACTCAATACCCCATTTAATTTCTGAAACTAGTAATTATTGCTATAATCATTGTATTCACTTTAGTTCTGATATCTAAAGCATTAGGATGGTGTACCCTATGGTATTTGCATTTTTATTTATATTCGCTATGTATGCGGCAACTAACTATTACATTGCAAGAAAGATTTTTAAATGGTTACAACATATATTTTTACATATAAACGGGATCATATATGGAGTCATCTACAGCTTATGTGCGTTATCAATCATTATTAATTTACTATTGTCTTCTTCAGCTATGACGACCGATTCAAATATTGTTAATTTTATTGGTCAATTCGGGGACTATTGGATGGGTATCTACTTCTATTTGTTCTTGCTTTTGATCCTTTCAGATGTAATCTTACTAATTAGTAAATGGATCAAGGTCCTCCCTTCTCCTATACCAGCACGTGTCATTTTTCATACAAGGTCCATAGTATTAATTCTAGTCATAGGATTGGTGTCCTATGGGATTTATAATGCAAATCATTTAAAAGAAGTCACCTATCCGCTCCAAATACATAAAAACACTTCATTAGATCAGTTAAATATCGTCCTGATCAGCGACTTACATTTAGGCTACGTAAATGATGTAAAGTTTATTGAAGACGTTGTTGATCGTATTAATGGACTACAGCCGGATATAGTGTTGATGACAGGAGATATATTTAATGGTAACTACTATGCGCTCTCTAACCCTTCCAAAGGAATAGAGTTATTAAGTACTATTCAGTCAACCTATGGAGTTTATGCTTGTTTAGGTAACCATGATGCAGGACGCTCATACGATGAGATCGTGAACTTTATAGATAAGAGTAATATCAAACTTCTAAATGATGAGCATGTCGTTATTGATAATCAATTCGTTGTTGTTGGCAGAAGGGATTCATCACCGATTGGTAATCAAGGGAACCCTCGAGCAATTACTTCAGAAGTGATGAGTGACATTGATACAAATATGCCCGTTATCGTAATGGATCATCAACCAACCAATAGGATTGAATACGCAGATGACGTTGATTTGATACTTAGCGGACATACGCATCAAGGACAAGTATTCCCTGCAAATCTGATCACCAATGCTATGTTTACAGTAGATTATGGCCACTATCAGAAGAATCCTAACAGCCCTCACGTCATCGTTACATCTGGTGCAGGGACTTGGGGACCGCCATTACGAATTGGCACGAATAGTGAGATAGCACAAATCAAAGTTGATTTTAAATAGACGATAATTTTAGACTGATTAAAAAATATGGAAGAATATCCCGATAGCATACATAAGTTCGAAAAAGAGCATCGACCACATTAATGAGAAAATCCACCACCGTATGCGGTGGTGGATTTCTATGTCTGCCTATCCAACTGTAATATCAGCAAGCACCCTCATCGACTAATCATGCCGGATCTCCGTGTTAGTCCGAATACCTTCGAGACGTGCTCTTGGATCAGGCGTTATTCTTTCCCTCTTTCTTCTATTTATCGAATACAAAACAAATAATAATATAAACCATAAAGGCGTCAACAATAAGGCCGGACGAGTTTCATCAGCAAATAGCATAATTATGAGTATGATTGCAAACAAAGCTAGAACAACATAATTCACAAAGGGTGTAAACGGTGCTTTGAATTTTGATTTGGCCTGCAATTCCGGCTTCGTCTTTTTATATCGCAAATGGCAAATTAGAACGACGCCCCAAACCCAGATGAAACAAATGGCACTAATTGTTGTCACGATGCCAAAAGCCGTCTCCGGAATCAGCTTACTCAACAAAGCGCCTACAGATAAGACAAGCGTGGATATGAATAAAGCATTACTTGGTACATGATTTTTATTAAGCTTTGCAAAGTTGGCTGGAGCCTGGTCATTTCTGCTTAAATTGTATAGAATCCGGCTTGTTGAGAACATCCCGCTATTACAAGCGGACGCAGCTGAAGTTAATACAACGAAGTTAATAACCCCCGCGGCAATCGGAATCCCCACTAAACTAAATGTTTTAACAAAAGGACTTTCTGCCGGGTTTAGTTCTGTCCAAGCGTTGATGCATAATAAGGCAATAATAGCACCCACGTAGAAAAATAGAATTCGTAAAGGTATTTTATTAATCGCCGATGGGATAGTTTTTTCTGGATTGGAGGTCTCTGCTGCCGATACGCCTACCAATTCCACACCCACAAAAGCAAACACAACCATTTGAAATGAAAGCAGGAACCCTGAAATCCCGTTTGGAAATACTCCCCCATGTGCCCAAATATTACTGAGCGCAACCGTTCCGGTAGTTGTTTTGAATCCAATCACCAGTAAGACTACCCCGATAGCAATCAATGCGAGAATAGTGATTACCTTAATTAAAGCAAACCAAAATTCCAATTCGCCAAAGCTTTTTACCGTTAATAAATTGAGCCCTAATAAAATAATCAAACAAATGACTGCGGGTATCCATTGCGGGATATCAAACCAATATTGTACATAGACCCCAACAGCTATAATATCGGCCATAGCCGTCATGATCCAACAAAACCAATAGGTCCATCCGGTTACAAACGCCGCCCGCGGTCCAAGATAGTCTTCGGCAATGTCTGTAAAAGATTGATAACCTGCTTTAGACAACAGAAGTTCTCCTAATGCCCTCATCACAAAAAAAATAGCGATACCCACGATTAAATAAGCAAAAATGATGGATGGTCCTGCCAGCTGTATAGCTTTACCTGATCCTAAAAATAATCCGGTACCGATGGTTCCACCAATCGCAATGAGCTGAACATGCCGATTCTCTAAATCTCTCTTTAATTCTTGTACTGCCATTTCAAACTCCCCCTTATGTGAAAAAATGTACAAGTAAAAATGATAACAAAAAAGAGATTGGATACGCTCCAATCTCTTAGGTCTAAGAATAATAAATAAAATACATTCCTTTACTCTGACGATGATCAGAATAACAAATGAATTATCTAGTACTCTTCTGTCCTTTTGCCTGAGATTGTGAACCCTTCGGCGCCGGGGGAATCCCCCACGGTCTCTCCAGAAGCTGCTCCTGCTATAGTGTGATCCATAGCAATCATAGCTTGCGAATTATTTAATTGTTATGCCGCTAACTTCATTTTTAATATTTTTCAATACTAATCATTGTCAAATATTTTGTCAATAACATTAATTACCGCTGGATTTAAACACATAATACGGATTTTTAATAAAAATGCGAGAAATTAATAGCCTAAACGAGGGTAAAATGCTCGTTTTTAAAAGCTTCTCCTCTAATTGCGATTTACTTTAAGGCCCAAAAGATTACTATTTGGAGTACGTATTTCATTTAGCTTTTGAAAGCGTTTTATTAGAGGAGTACAGGCAGCTTGTTATGCATGGCAACTAAGTGAGGGGGAATTTATTTGAGACAAAAAACAAGCAATAGGTTTATGAGCGCACTCAAAAAAGACGGGCTTCTTTATATGATGGCACTGCCCGGCATATTAGCGCTGTTGGCCTTTTCCTACTTGCCAATGGCAGGGTCGATTTTAGTGTTTAAGGAATATCGCTTTGACGGAGGTATTTTTAACAGCCCATGGGCAGATCCCATCTTTAAAAACTTTCAATTTTTCTTTAACAATTTTGATACTGCAATGCGGGCGACATTTAATACGATAATGTTCAATATTTTATTTTTTGTATTTGGCACCATCTTCGCGGTAGCGATTGCTATTATGCTCAATGAAATTTCTAGTCGCCGATTCGTCAAAGTTAATCAAAGCATTATGTTTTTTCCGTTTTTTATGTCTTGGATGGTTATTGGCTCCATTCTAAATGCAATTTTGAATAATGAAACAGGCTTTCTAAATCAGATTATTAAAAGCATCACCGGTTCAACTTATGATTTTTATGCTACGCCGTGGATTTGGATTCCGATTCTGGTCATTGTGGTGATTTGGCAAAGTACAGGTTATAACTCCATTATTTATTTTGGTGTGTTGACTGGCTTTGATTCCTCCATGTATGAAGCCGCCGAGGTAGATGGCGCCAGTAAACTTCAGCAAATTTTTAAAATTACAATTCCTATGCTTAAACCGACCATCATTATTTTGTTTCTATTATCGGTCGGCAATATGCTGCGCGGTAACCTAAATATGATTATCGGCTTGACGAATATGAACCCGATTTTGTTACCCTTCACGGATCTGATCGATGTATTTGTTTATCGCAGCGGCGTAAGAAATGGTGAGATGGCGTTTGCGTCGGCGATTTCGTTATATCAATCTGTTTTTGGCTTCTTCCTTGTTATTATCGCTAACAAGATTACAAGCTGGTACGACAAAGATTCCACATTATTTTAAGGGGGTGTCTATTTGAAACGATCAAATGCTGATAAGTTAACTAATATAGCCTTTTATGTCTGCTCAGCAATATTTGCACTATTCTGCTTGTTCCCGATTGTTTTAGCGATTTCCGGTTCACTGTCTGATGAAATGGCGATCACTATGCAAGGTTTTTCGATTATTCCACGTCATTTCTCATTGGATACTTACCGTTATGTATTTTCTAATCTTGATTTTATGATCTTAAAAGCCTACAAGATAACATTGTTTACGACAATATTTGGCACACTACTATCGGTGTCGATAACAGCATGCTTTGCCTACGTCATTTCCGTAAAAGATTTTAAGCACCGTAATAAACTGGCGTTCTTCGCTTACTTTACTCTGCTGTTTAACAGCGGTATGTTGCCGTGGTATTTAGTGACCACACAATTTTTCGGCCTGAAGGATTCGTTGGCAGCATTGATTTTGCCTTATTCAATAAATGTATTCAATATGTATCTGCTACGTAATTTCTTCAAGTCCATCCCACATGAATTGCTGGAAAGTGCACAAATTGACGGCGCTGGTCATGGGCGGATTTTTATGCAAATGATGCTGCCGTTAGCCAAACCGGGGCTTGTTACGATCTCATTATTTTATGCACTGCAATATTGGAATGACTTCTATTTACCATTAATGCTCAATAATAATCCCGAGCTATATACGATGCAATACATCTTGTACAAAATGATGGCCAATATTCAATACCTTGCAGCCAATCCAAGTGGCACCATGGCAGGCCATGTTATTCTGCCCTCGCAAACGATTAAGATGGCAATTACCTGTATTGCGATTGGTCCGATTATCTTGCTGTATCCCTTTGTACAAAAGTACTTTGTTAAGGGCGTTACTGTTGGCGCTGTAAAAGGATAATAAGAAAAAACAATAGTAGTTAGGCCTATTTGAATTTTAGTAGGCTAAATATAAATTTGGGAGAGTGTTCTTATGGGCAAATCGAGAAAAGGGTTCACCTTACTGCTTGCATCTTTACTGCTGGCGGGACTTTTAAGCGGATGCGGCGGCAAGTCGCAAGGGGACGAAGCTGGTAGCAACAATAGCAATAATGGCAGTGGCGATCAGCCGACCAAAGCAACGTTAGTGCTTTACGGGGAGCAGTCAAAACGTATGGCTGATTTTGCGAAAAATGAGTTTCATGACAAGGTTCTGCAAGCGATTAACGTCGATGTAAGTATTCAATATTTACCGTGGACCGAGTATGCAACTGGTAAAACCGAGCTAATGCTATCATCCGGCGAAAAATTTGCCACATATACCGATACTGCATTTATGGCAAAATCCGTTGCCAAGGGCTATTATGCTGATTTGACTGAAGCTGCTGAAAAATATGCTGGCGATTTAAAAAAGAATACGGGCGGCGATGAAGCGTTTGACATCTGGAAGGTCAACGGAAAGCAATATGCATTACCTTTCGGCAATAAACCAAATGCTGGAGAAAATTATGTGATTATTGCACGAGAGGATCTGCTGCAAGAAGTCGGTATGACCGATTTGAAAACCGTTGAGGATGTTGAGCAATTTTACAAATTGGCAAAGCAAAAATATCCTGATATGATTGGCTCAGGACGCGGCTGGAGCTTGAATATCTTCAATGGCTCGATTAATTCAAACATTAATATTTATCAGCCGTATAGCTTTATTATGACCGATGGCAACAAGCCGGAAGATCCGACTGTCTACAGCTTTTATGAATCGGATGAATACAAACAAATGGCGGATATCGCCCGCAGATGGAATAAAGAAGGTCTTATCCCAAGCTACGCCTTGTCAAATCCTGCACAAGCAGATTCATCGTTTTTTGCAGGCAAAGCCTTATTCGGCATGGGTGCAAGCTATCGCGTATTTGAGTATATGGATGCCATACGCAAAGCTAACCCTAATGCGGTGTTCAAAAACTACTATTTAGGTGATCCTGCGAAAAAACCACTAATGTCACGCGGCACATATTCTACAGCGTTTGCAGTTGGGGCTAATGTAAAGGGTGCTGAACTTGAGGGTTACGTGAAGTTAATTAACTTACTGCAAAGCAGTCAAGAATGGACAGACTTTATTCTGTATGGCGTTGAAGGCAAAGATTATAACCTAACTGCTGATGGACAGATTGAGTTTATTAATCAAGATACATTGTTCGACACTTGGTTGCCTGATAACATTCATTTTACAAGATTTAGAGATTATATTACTGAAGAACAAATCAGTACGTATCAAAATTGGAACGAAGGCTCGATACTACAAAAAGATATTGGCTTCTCCTTCAACATGGAGCCCGTAAAAACGGAATACGCTCAAATGCAAGCCGTAGAACAAGAATATATACAACCCATATCACAAGGTTTTAAAGACTATGACTCCAATATTGACACTGCCTTGAAAAAGCTGGGTGATGCCGGTTTAGAAAAATTTATTGCTGAATATCAAAAACAATTTAGTGAGTTCATTTCCAGCAAAAAAGCAACTAATTAAGCTTATATGACTATCGGAATAGCCTGATTCATCAACTCACAATTAGGCTATTCCTTCATAATTTCATATAAGGAGGGAATGAAGCTATTGAAGCTGTTGAATCCAGGCAAACAATTTGTAAGTAAATATGCCAATAGATGGCGCAAAAGCTTTAAGTTCAAAGTCTATATGAACTTTTTATCCATTTCTATTATTACTGTAATTATTATCAATGTTGCGGCCTTCCAATATTTTAATGTTTATATGAAAAATCAAATTAATGACATGTTGCGAAATAAGCTGGAAAATATCAGTACCGTATACAACAGCAAACTAGATCAATACCGTCGCCTGACAGAGCTTATTAATAAAATGCCCAAATCTATTTCTTACATTTATGACTATGAAAACACCAGCGTATTGGACGCGATAGAGATAAGCAATAACTTACACCCGATTTTGAATGCGAACGAATCCGTCAACTCCATTTTCTTTTTTAATCAGGATGACATTATTTATGAACTGGATGACTACTATCTTAATCGAAATGAAAAACAAAATATTTTAAAGCAAGTACTGCAATCTAAGACGGATCGTTATCCTATTCCGATTACATTAGCAGATGGCAGCCAGCGACTCGTATTTTTTCAAACCTCGCGCACAGCCTTATACGGCACTAGTCAAAGTGGTATTATCATAGTCTCCAATACGGAAACATTACGTAAGAGCATTCTTTCCAGCTATGAAGATCAGTCTGACAGTATATTAATCGTAGATAATCAAACAAGCCAAATTATAACTGAACAAAACAATAATTATCCCATAGCACCAACTACACTAAATGAAATAGCGCATGCCACAGATGGCTATAACAGCTATTCATCAAAAAATAAGGGTAAAGATGAAGATATAGTAATTTCCTATGTAAATAATGGGCATGAAGGATACAGTATCGTTTCCGTCATGGATTATCAAAGCAGTATTGAACAATTACTTAAGGCTAGAAATGCGATTATTATCTTTTCCATCTTCATTATTTTCATTGCGCTATTATTAAGTTATGTGTTCACTAATAAAGTTTACAAGCCAGTTAATCATATGCTGCTCAATATTTATACAGCCTTCAGAAACTCGGAGCAGGATGATGAAGAGGAGCAAGAACATGGAAATCATTATGATGAGATACAAACAGCATCACTGACAATATCGAAAGCGCTTTCTAAAATGAGTGCCTTGGAATCACGGCACAGCAGCAATGAATTTATAGATTTTCTTCAAAAGCGTAACTATAGTCAACAAAATGCAGACCCGCAACTGCCGCGAGAACTGAAAAGCCTGCAAGAAAAGCTAGGAGATCAAGGACATTATCGCGTTATCAGTGTAGAAGTTACTGCTCCTTCTGCTCTAGATCTCGATTATAATCTCTTACTTCTTTTGCAAAATGTCGGGCAACAAATATGGAGCCAGGAAATAGATTATAAAGCCTATCCGATAAGCAGCAATCAGTTCATTCTAATTGTCAGCGAAGGACGGTCGGCTATTTTACTAAACGATCTGCAAGTTGTGGCGCAATACGCTGAACAAATGATTCATAAGCTTGCCGAGAACTATAAAGTTCATATCACTATAGGCATTTCACAAATAGCATATAACTTGCAGCAATTACCGGATTCCTATGAACAAGTCCAACATTTGATAAGAAATAAATTGTTTTGCTACAAGCAGTCGTACTTTATCTTTGACACCTTTACACCAAGTAGTCTATCCAAAGGGCAAGCGAATGAGTTGACACAGAAGATTTTGGAGCTAATTAAAAGCAACCAATTGCAAACAATCCCTCTTGAAAATATAGAAGCTTTACTTGAGCTTGTGAAGAATATTGAGTATGAAGCAGGTTTAAGTTATTTAGCCAATTTGCTTGCTGATGCTGCTATGCTAGCGCATAACTCCATAGTAGAAAATAAGGAATACCGTAGCATCTATCTGGATGTCTATGTGAAGCTGCAAAGCTGCAATAATATTGATGAGCTTAGTACCCTGCTAAAAACAATGCTCGACAGTGCTTGTTTAGAGTTAAAAACTTCCCGTTCATTAACGGTGCAAAACAACATTATGAAGGCGATCGAGTATATCCATGAGCATATTAACGATAATACGCTATCCATTGATGCCCTTGCTGAAAAATACAATATGAGCTCATCGTACTTTAGCAAACTGTTCAACAGCTATACGCAGAAGACCTTTCCAGATTATATAAATCAATTAAGACTGCAAAGAGCCGCAGCTCTACTGGTGGAAAAGAAAGATTTCAATATTAACGACATTGCCAGCGAAGTTGGCTTTAATAGTAGTTCTTATTTTGCTGCTGCCTTTAAGAAGAAATATGGGCTGTCACCGTCGCAATACAGGATCAATTATCTTGATGTTACTGCAGAATCAGCTGGAGAATGACACATAGAACATGGCGGCGAACCATCTCCAAAAAAACCTAAAAAGGCACCCGAAGGGGCGCCTTTTAGGTTTGGAATACACGTTGTATTAGTGGCTTGTCAGCCAAGCCGCCAACTCTTCTGTCTGACTCAGAATAGCTATTGGGTCCCAGTAGCCGGAGCGATCGCTTGTCCAAAGAAATACGTGATCATTTTTGACTGCTGGCAGTGCGCCCCAGATCGGGTCGGCTTTAAGTTCATCCAGCTTTTTCGAGTCGGAGGTAAGAATAATATAGTCACCGGCATACTTTGGTAAGACCTCAGCAGAGAATGAAGCCCAGCCCGGATCGGCCATTTCGGCGGCGATATCCGCAGGAGGCTTAAATCCTAATCCATTATAGATTGGTTGTCCACCTTTGCCGAAGTCTGTTCCGACGGCCATCAAGCTGTTTTCAGACCATTCAATAATGGAAAATGTGCTATCTGCAGGCACAACCTTCAATACGCTCTCCTTGGCATTGGCCATACGGCTGTCATAGTCTGCAAGCCAGGTTTTGGCCTTATCTTCTTCACTAAGCAGCTCACCGAAATAAGCCACTTCCTCATGTACCGTTTTTAAGGAAGCGTATGGAATAACGACCGTAGGTGCGATTTTTGACATCTGCTCATTTAGCTCAGGATAGAAATCATCCATAATAATCAAATCGGGATTAAGCGACAGAATTTTCTCTACATTTCCATTTCCGTCCCCTATATTCTCAACGTCTTTCAAATACTCCTGAAAATATGGATTTTTAATATGATGTTCGGAGGTTCCGATAGGTGTAATGCCAAGCGCAATTAAGCTGCCGAGATATTCACCTGCAACAATTCTTTTGGGATGAAGGGGGATCTCCACCTCACCGTTAACCGTTTTAACGATTTTGGTCTTCGGCTGCTGTGAGGCAGCATTCTCCGTAGCACCGTTTGTACCACATGCGCTCAGTACCAAAATGAAGCTTAACAGCAATACCGATGCCAGCGTAGGCCTTGAATGTTTAAACATGAATGAATCTCCCTCTTGATCAAAATGATACTGATAATCGTTATCAATATAATCAGTATAGTCAAATGATTCAAGGGCAACAATGGAGGATTCTATGTTTGTGGCAGGACTATCTTCTAGTTTGTTCTTTCTGGAATGCAATTCTCTATAGCTAATCGGGGAAACACCCTTATACTTTTTGAACAGCCTGCCCAAATAACTAGGGTCTTGATAACCGACGCCCACTGCAATTTCCTTCAGCGTAGCATCTGTTTCCAGCAGAAGTGCCACCGCTTTTTCGATGCGCACCTTAATTAAGTAATCAATCGGGCTAAGTCCAGTACGGATTTTGAAGTAGGAAGATAAATGGGGGACGCTATAGTTCAGGCTTTCCGATAATGATTCCAGCGTAATGTTATCCGTATAATGTTCATGGATAATGTCGGCAATCCGGGCAGCCAGATCACGCTTAGTCGTATTAACCCCTTGCACCGACATTTGATGAAATAGCTCATACACAAACTGATGGAGTAAAGTGCGAACATGCAACCGCGCAAGCGGCTGCGGCTTCCCCCACTCCTTAAACATCTCGCTCACTATGCGATACAGCGCTACCGAATTGTCAGGCGTCATGCTGTACGAATGATCAAAGGATTTAGCGCCCTCGTATAGCGTAGCAATCTCTAAGGGTAGTGAGGGATGCATACTCACTTTATAATAAATGCTATAGTAATCCAGCCCCTCGCTGCCTGCGTCAATGTTGAGCACAGTTCCTTTGCCTACATGAAGCACTGTAAAGCGCTGTAAACGGTGAACTTGGCTTCCCAGGTTAACTGTAGCATTACCGTGAATCGACATAAGAAACAGCCTTGAGGGGACGTAATAGGAAGGTATAGATTCGCCAGGTCTAAGGGTCATCCGACGAATATCAACTACTTTGCAATTCGCGTGATTCCATACAGCAATAAGGTCATTGATGTCCATGATTGACTAACACCTTACATGTTTTCGTTTGAAGCCGAGCTGCGATTTATCAACTGCCTTTTGAATATTAATTGAAGCATTCAAAATCTTGCTTTTTGCACTACCGGTATGGACTTCCACCGGGCCAACTTCCTTTGCAATCTCAACCGCTTTATCATGAAGCGGCAGATAGGATACGCCCACAGTGTAGATGAAATTGTTCATTGCGTATTTCGTTCGCTCAGGAGCATCATGAATCGTATTTTTAGCAAGCTCCAACATAGCGGCCAATTTTTCTGCGGAAAATTCACTGTCCGGGCGATTTCCGAGCAGCCAGCAGTAACAGTTCCAGCCCGCCGACATTTTCAGCTCTATCTCACTGGCAATCCATTTATCAGAAACCTCTTGCGCAATATCCGTCTCCGCCAACGTTACTGCCACCACAAAGTCCGATAGCATATAGAAATAAGCGCCAGCAATCCACCGCTCAAAATCCGACTCTGACATTGCTTTAGGCTCCGCGATCACCCCGGCAAAATACATAGCGTCGTAATTTCCCGTAGCATAAAGCTGCTCGGCCAAGGGTTGATTATGTTTTATTTTTCTGAAGATAGGCTTCATCTGGCCTGTGGCCACACCAAAAAGCGGTTCGTGCGCGCCATTGGATAGATATATTTTCTTGGTGCGTTCCTTGCCGAGAGCTTCAAGCTCTTGCATGACCGTTTCTAAATCCATTGTTCGCACTTCCTTTTTAGATTATTGGCTAGGGACTCAAACTTTACTTGAATATATCATAAAAGCTCTTATAAATACCTTCTTTTATACATCAAGGTAATTTGCCCCGCTATGTATTCAGCGCTATATTGGTTGCCATCCTTAATCCACCACATAATAATCCCCAGTAGTGAGGCTGCAATAATATCAACGGAGACTACCTCCTTAGTAAGGTCAATGTTCCTCGCGTTTCTTCGTTTTTCGACAGTACTTTTTAACAGGTTGGTCAAGTGTTTTTTGAAGCCTTTATGCTCAATCAATACAGCAAAAACTTTCCGGTATTCAAAAAAATAATTTAAAAAGGTGACCAGCTGCTCCTGTTCGTTGTTGCTCTTCATTTGTAATAGCGGTTCAACCTTCATGGACAGGTCATCGAAGATTTCATGTACGATCTGGCGCAATAAATCGTTAATATCCTCATAATGCAAATAAAACGTTGCACGATTTAGTTCCGCGCGGTTGGCGATTTTTTGGACGGTCAATTGCGAAATCTCCACATTGTCGGCCAATAATGAAAAAACGGCGTTCTTAAGCATCTTTTTTGAGCGAATAGCTCGTGGGTCAACTCTTTTATGTTCAGTCATTTCATCCCTCTATTATCGTTTAAATGGCCTTTCATCAACTAATTTGCCTATTCTGTCGATTAGTCGACATTTTCAATAAAATTGCAAATAGGAATACTATTTAAATCCTGATATGATTTATTTTATTGACACTATGTCGAAAAAGCAATGAAGAGAGGACTGCAACATGCAAGAAGACATTAAGAAAATAAATAAAGGGATCTTACTAACCATCTTAATCTTTGGTTGTTTCTTATCCACACTCAATCAGACGCTTTTAAATGTCGCCTTAAGTAGTCTGATGGATGTATTTGATGTCACGGCAACAACCGTACAATGGATTTCAACAGGATTTATGCTGATCAACGGGATTTTGATTCCGATTACGGCCTATTTAATGAAACGTTTTACAACACGGCAATTATTTATAAGTGCCATGTCATTTTTATTAATCGGTTCTATAATTTGTGCAGCAGCGCCGAGCTTTAGTCTACTCTTAATCGGACGAATGATCCAAGCTGCCGGTGCTGGCATTATAATGCCGCTCATGATGAGTGTTGTGCTGGCGATCTTCCCCGTTGAAAAACGTGGCAGCGCTATGGGACTGCTTGGACTGGCGATGATATTCGCTCCTGCTATTGGGCCAACGCTCGCGGGTTTTGTTGTCGAATACCACTCTTGGCGCTGGTTATTTATCGGGCTTATTCCACTTGTCCTCATTGTTATAGCGTTGGCACTCAAGTATTTAGTGAATGTATCTGAGACGTCTAAGTCGAAGCTTGATGTCATAAGTGTTCTTTTATCAACCGTCGGATTTGGCTTAATTTTATACGGCTTCAGTAGTGCAGGCAGTAAAGGCTGGGATGATGTAATCGTGATCCTGACCTTAGGGATTGGGGTCGTGGTAACAGCCGTATTCTGTCTTCGACAAATCAAATCGGATGATCCGCTGCTAAACCTGTCGGTCTTCAAAAATAAGGTTTTTACGATGACATCTCTTATTAACGTATTAATCACGATGATGATGTACGCAGATATGATCTTATTGCCTATTTATCTGCAGAATGGCCGCGGGTTTACAGCATTTGATGCAGGACTACTATTGTTGCCGGGCGCACTCGTAAATGCGTTCATGTCACCCGTCACCGGTAAATTATACGACCGTTTCGGTGCGAAACCGCTGTTCATCATTGGTCTATTGTTTATTATTCCATCTATGTGGGCGGTAACAGATTTATCTGAATCAACTACGTATACGTATCTAATGATTCGTACTATTGGCCTGCGAATTGGATTAAGCTTCATTACTATGCCACTCAATACAGCCGGACTAAATGCGTTGCCCAAACAACTTGGCACTCATGGTACAGCTGTGAACAATACCGTTCGCCAAATTGCCGGGGCCATTGGTACTGCTGTCGTAATTACAATTTATACAGTGCAGGCAACAAGTCATGCAACTACAGTGATGCTGAACAATCCCTCCACTACTCCTGACATTCTTAAATCCCTTACATCAATTCTTGGGGCAAGTGACGCCTACTACTTCATGATGATTTTATCCATTGCCGCATTTGTTATAACCTTATTTATGCCCACGAAAAACAAGCTCATGATTGAAAAGAAAGCAAACCTAGTTAGCAAGGAAGAACCTCAGTTGTAACTAGTAATTGCAGAGTAAATGAAGAAAAGCCATTCCTTAGCGGAGTGGCTTTTGTTATGAATGGCTTGCTTTGGATCATTGGAGCACGTATTCCTACGAGCATCAATATTTTCTTATCCATATCAGTATCCCCCTCTCCGTATCAAATGTGTAGACTCTATTATAAAAACGGAAAAATATTTAAACTTTACACATAAGTTAATATATGGTATTTTAATAGTGTTATTAAAAGGAATATTAATCCATAATAAGGAGCTGATTCCATTCATGAAACTATCTTTAAAAAAGAGATTGATGCTTGTTGGAACCTTTGTTTCAGTCTTTCTTTTTTCTTTTGTTTCCCAAGCATATGCGACTAATTTAATTGGCTACCCTACAGCTACACAAGCTAAGAATAATTGGTGCTGGGCTGCGACTAGCGTTACCATACTTCAATATTACGGAATCTCTGTAAGCCAATGTTCTTTTTATGATCATGTGAAGGGAACCTCCGGCTGTACAACAGACGAGAGTGAATCTTATGGAACTGTTCAAGAAGGCATTCATGATTATGGTGTCTCCAGTTGGAATCATACAGGAGCACTATCTTACAGCGATGTAAAAAACCAGATTGATAATGTTGGCAGTCCTATATATGTAAGCTGGAAATGGAATAGTGCTACCGGTGGCGGGCACGCAGTAGTTATCTATGGGTACGACACATATAGTGGAAATGATTGGATTCAACACATGAACCCGAGTGGGGGCACAAAAACCTCCATGTTATACACCAACGTTAAAGGTGGCTCCAGCTACGATAGAACCTGGAGATGGGGACTTCATGGCTTCAACAAATATATTTAAGGAGGGCTTCCCATTAAGAAAACGCTGCTGTTAACTGTAACTTCATTCGTTTTATTTCTGACTTTTTTCTCACCTGTATGGGCTCAGACCGTAACTGAAGATGTTGTTTCTTTTGCAAATACAGAAGGATTAACATTGATTAAAGAAGGGCTATCTAAAGATCCTGAAGGGTATGGTTACAACAATGAAGCAGAGATTAGTGAAATTACCGTAGGTCAAGGAATGCAGATTCATTTTATTGATGGCGCTAAGCTTAGGGCGGCTTCCGATAGTCTGATTGAAACGGTCACACCCCAAGACAACTGGGAGTTTCTTATTTTATCGGGCGGAATACCCAAATCTAAAATGATCATTCAAAAGGATTCAAACGGGTCCTATCAAGTTACTGAGTTTGGAGGAAATCCTAATACTTTGGCCTATGCTATTCATTCACTAGAAGCTGAGGGTGAAGTGAGTGAGCCTACACTTATCCGTGAGCGGGACGAATATATAGCTGCCTTCAAGAAAGACAATCAGGAACTAATCATCGCCCCACAACAAGCCTCATCAGCAGAAACAAAAGGACTAAGCAATATTTCGGAGCCTCAAGCACCCGGGCATTTAATTGATGTGTTACAAACGATGCAGAACGATTCTTCCGATGACGAGCAGGATGGGTCGGGAACCATTGCTTCCGCATATTATGCGGACGATAATAATCATCTAACAAGGTCTATCACCATTAGCGCCATTATTGCTCTAGTAGCGGTATTTGTGTTCTGGGCCTATCTCAGAAGACGTAAACAACCTAAATAAATGTAAAAATAAGTAGGCCGCCCTCCTTCATTGGATTGCGGCCTACTTTGATAGATAGTACCTCTAAAAAGCCTCCCTCTCCCCATATGATTAGGACATAAAGGCTGCCAAAGACCTCGTTAGCATAACACCATTTGTAATGGTATCTTGCGGCTAAACATCTCGTCCAGTACCCATGCCCCTTTTATACATTTTTTCTGCTTCAATAGGACTTTCTTTTGCCGTGATATGATACGGAATTACCCGATAAACTTGAACCGGACCGCCAAATACAGCCGATCTATACTTTTCCACATGCTGCTTGGACAAGGGGCGATTATAATAACCCGGTACGTATTTATTGATCAATTCCTGAAGTACGTGTGTGGCTTCATCCAAATCTGAAATCGGTTCTGCTTGTCCAAAAATCATTACGCTCATATAAGCTGTATCCGTTTTGGCTGGTACCGGATCTGTAATAGTTCCGTATTCCTCACATACCGTAAAACACACCTCCGGATTATCACGCATGACCTGATTACGTCTTCCATCTCCAGCCCCATGAATATACAGTTTCCCTTCAGTCCATACATAATTAAGTGGCACAACATAAGGGAGGTTCCCATCAACCAACCCCAGATAACCTAATCTCGTTTGGTGAAGGAACCTTTCAATCTTCTCTTGATCTAGGCATTCCCTGGTCTTGTAACGAACCGAATTCATATCGAATCTCTCCTTTTATTTAAATTGCGGATACCTGCGTTGTTACGGTAGTATATCAATGAATGGATTGCATTAAAATATCCATAATTCGCTGTTTAGAGCAATCCATAATCAGCTTTTTATGATTGGAGTTTCTATTTGGAGGTATGTACGATGATGAAAGTAATTCGTAATGATAAGAGACCGATCTGGCAGCAATTGCTTGATCAAGCGATCCATAATATTACTAGCGGAGTCTGGGCACCAGGAGAACTACTGATTCCTACCCGCGAACTTGCGCACATCGTAGGTGTCTCCCGCTCAACTATACAGATCGTCTATGAGGAATTGTTAAGTCGGGGTTATACAGTTACCTCCCGCCGGGGAGGGACGCGAGTTAGTACATGGAAGCAAGTCGCTATATCAACGAAGGAAATAGAAACAGAGGGCCCCACACCTCCTTCACTCTCCTTGCTAGACTCAGCTGTTGATCAATTACATGACTGGTTCAGAGGTAAAGAGCCGCTAGAAGTGGATATTGATTTCAGTCCCCATGAACCCTATTTGGACGAACAATTCCAAAAAAACTGGCGGCAATCGCTGCTCCAGGCATCCGCTGAAATGGATTTATCAAGCTGGGCTTACGGTAACTGCTACGGGTACACACCATTACGTGAGCAAATACAGCGTTATTTATCACTTGAACGGGGCATACATGTCCAAACCAATCAGATTCTGTTGACCTCAGGAGCTCAGCATAGTATTGACTTAATCGCACAGTCACTTTTAGCTGATGAGGACACTGTCTCAGTAGAAGATCCAGGTTTCCCAGCTGCTTGGATGGCAATGAAATACCGCCGTATGAATGTGGTACCCGTTCCTGTTGATGAGTATGGTCTAGTGGTTGAGCATATTCACCCGCAATCCAAACTGGTCTTTGCCACCCCTTCCCACCAGTGCGCAGTAGGGGTCGTTATGTCGGAGCCCCGCCGGCAACAACTGCTGCATAAGGCCGTTCAAGAACGATTTTGGATCATTGAAGACGATTATGATAGTGAATTTCGATATCGCGGGGAGCCGCTGCCAACGCTGTTTAGTCAGGCATCTAATAATACTTTGTATCTCATGAGTTTCTCTAAAATGATTGCACCAGGCATTCGTATTTCGGCTATTGTTGGATCAGTCGAGGCAATTGCTCAGCTAGCGAAGGTGCAGGAGCTGACTTACCGTCATCTTCCGATTATGGATCAGCTAACACTAACCCACTTCATTAAAAATGGTCATTTTATGCGCCATATGCGAAGAGTCAGAAACGTATACCGGCGAAGACACGAGGTCATGGCAAAAGCTATTATGGCTACCGGTTTAGGGGAGCGCTTCACGCTCAGTGGAGTAGAAACTGGATTACATATGTTATTAGAAGCTGAGGAAACATTCGACGAAGAAGCTGTGACAAAGTTAGCCCTACAACATGGAATACGTGTGTACCCTCTTGGACCCTATTGTTTGGATAGCAAAAGAAAAGGATGGGTATTGGGGTTTGCAAAAATAAATGAGGCAGCGATTGAGCAGGGCATTCATCGTCTTGCGGAGCTGATCCTATAAAATCATCTCCGCAGCACTCACAAAATTTGTTGAACAGTCCATAGACTATTTTAGATCTATGAAACCCTTGCTTCCGCGTATTATCCGGACGATAATAATCACCTAACAAGGTCTATTACCATTAGCGCCATTATTGCTCTAGCAGCGGTATTTATGATCTGGGCCTATCTCAGAAGACGTAAGCAACCTAAGTAAATGTAAAAAGAAATAGGCCGCTCTTTTCATGGAGTGCGGCCTATTTTTCTCTCATCTACGGCTCCCGAGAAATATTCAAACACTGCACTCTAATACTATTAAAAACTTACCAAGAAACTACTAAAAGGCATGTTGATTACTACTTCCGGAGACTATTTTTTATATGAAGGAATCAATCCTGGATTGGCTCAAACAGGCAATGTAGTATTTGAAATCCCAGAAGATATGACTGGCTTTCTTTTGAATGTCCAAACTGGGTTCTGGAGAACCGAACAAGGACAGATTGAATTGAAATAATACTATATGGATCGTAAACCACCCAACTGGATATTTAAAAATCAATGAAAAAGGCACTACCTTGAGGCAGTACCTTTTGCATTGTTAAGTGAAGAGATCTCCAATTTAGGGGGGGTAATACTCCACATCGACCCAATCAGGTCCTACATTACATAGCTTTTTCAGCCAAATCACTAACTAAATTTCTCATCCACTTACGGGAGTAAATCCGGGCGTAGCCGAAACCAAAGCGGACAACCTCCTCCAGCGAGATGACGAGATACACAAGGTAGACTGGTTGCTTCCAAATGTATGACAGCAACAGCCCGGATGGGACACCTATCAGCCACGTTGCGGTAGACTCCATGCCAAATACGAACTTGCTGTCTCCTCCGCTGTTTAGAATACCGCCGGCTATAATCATATTGGATACTTTGACCCAAAGAAATCCAGCAAACACGATAACGATATACATGCTCATTTGTTTAGCGTCCTCGGAGATATTGAACGCAGAGACATACAGCTTCGAGCCTGCCGCAATGATAACCCCGACGATCAGAGAGATAATGATGCCTAGACGAATGAACCTTTTCGCATGATCGAGTGCGATATCAGATTCATTCGCACCCAAACGGTTGCCAACCATTACCCCTGCTGCACTAGCCAGACCCGATAATAAACCAATGCAAAGACCCTGAAGTGGGAAGGTAATGGTCATTGCAGTCATTTCCATCGTCCCCATACGGCTATAAATGACCGCATATGCCGTTTCACCCAATACCCAAATCAATTCAGTCAGTAGCAGCGGATAGGTCGTTCCAAAAAACTTGCGAATGAGCGGTTTAGGAACGCTGAATAAGTTCTTTAACCCGACAGCTCCCGGTAAACGATACCGGTACACGGCACCAATGATCAACAAGCATTCGAAGACCCTAGAGATAAGAGTAGCAATGGCAGCGCCCTTCAGACCAAGCGCAGGAGCACCGAAATGACCGTAAATAAGTACGTAATTCAGTATAATATTCAAGCCAACTGCAATTAGACTTACATACATCGGCCATTTGGCATGGCCAGTACTGCGTAAAATCGCGGAATACATCATCGTGAGCATGACAGGCACAAAACCGATCGACATTATCTGGAGAAAGATATAACCCTCATCTATTACATTCACGTCTGTAGTGAATAGGCTCAGAAAGAGCGGCGAGTCGATAAAGACAGCCGCAGAGAACAGGAACGAGAACGCAAAGCCGGTGATCAGTCCGAGACCCAGTACTTGAGAGACGCTTTTGGAATCTTTATTTCCCCAAAACTGGGCTGCATATATGGATACACCCGTTGATAAACCGGCCAAGACAACCGCGATGATCCCGTATATTTTGGTCGACATCCCCACCGAGGCAATTGCCACATCTCCCAGCTGCCCAACCATCAATTGATCCGTCAAATTAAGCAACGCCATCAGCAAGCTTTGAAGCGTAACGGGCACAGCGATTTTATACACACTTTTGTAGAAATCTTCTTTCTCTGACATGTATCGTTCACAACCCCCATATTCTCGATTTTTCCAGAACTCATTGCCATTCGCAGTCTATGACTTAGTGTGAGGTTAGATCACCTTTTTGTAGCGCATGAGCGTGTAGTTATCTTTTGGTTGAATTTCTACAACCTTGAACTTTTTCGCAAAGTTCAATTGCTGATAACCGTCTCCATCCACTAAAGTAATGTTTGTGGAGCCGCCTATGATGATTGGAAGCTGCATTAGAATAATCTCATCGACGATATCCTGATTGAAAATATGCCAGTTTAAGAATCCGCCGCCTTCGACCAGCAGACTGGTAATCCCATAGTTCTCCTCCAACTGACGTTCAAGCTCCACAAAATCTACTTTATCCTCGCCGCAGATAAGGCACTCCTTCCCTCTTTGCCGGATCTGTTTGATTTTTTCTTCATCCCGTCCTTTCTCGGTCGTGACAATAATCGTCTTCCCTTGGTCCGAGAGTACATTGCAATCTAGCGGAATATCCAAGGTAGTTGTCGGAATGATACGAATTGGATTTTTATTTTCCTCATACCGATTAGTAAGGAAGGGATTGTCCGTCAAAATTGTATTTTTGCCGACCATAATTCCCTGCACCTTCCCCCGGAACAGATGAATAAATTCCATATCCTCACTGGAAAACAAAGAAAAAAGCTCTTTACTCGAATTACCAGCGCCCATAGTGAGCTTTCCATCAATAGAAATTTGGCTGAATATCGTTGTTTTCATTTGGCTCTCCCCATCTCTAATTAGCTTTTAAATGCGCCCCAAGAGGCTTGAATAGTCTGTTCTATTTTGTTCAATGCTTGTTCAGGATTGCTCAAGGGCAGCTCGATAAGACCCGCATTTAACGCCTCCCATACATGGATCATGAAGGGATAAGTCGGCATCGGCCGTGAGTGATCTAGAAGCGATAAAATCATCTTTTTGTTAGGCGCAGCAGAGGCAGCTAGACGGTTCAGTACCTCTTCATGAGCCGGAATCCGCTGTACACCCAGCGTCCACATCGTTTGGCATTCGTCACTCAGCATAAAGCGCGTGAATGATAAAATATCTTCCCGCTCCTCGGACGTTAATGAATGATTAGGGTAGATCAGGCCAATAGAAGAAGACATGGATAACGATTGCCGCCCTTCGATGCTCGGAAGCTGGCAAACCGCAAGCCTATTGTTCATATGCTTATCTAGATGGTTATAAATCCACTCGCCACAAATAATGGCGCCGATCTTACCGTCAATGAACTGCTCAAGCAGTCCTGTCGAGCCGTCGAGACTAACGAGCACGCCTTGATCCATCTTGTCGCTAATAAACTGAAGTGCCTGCTTCATTTCAGAGGTGACGATATTCGGCTTTCCATTCTGTACAAGCCAGCCGCCGAAAGCTGTAAGGAACGGAATAAACCAATAGCCTTGCTGTAAGTCTGCTCCAATCGGTACGATACCTTGGGCGGATAACCTTTCTGCTGCCTCTTCGAACACGTCCCATGTCGTCGGCGCACTAGGGTAAATCGACGGGTTGTAATACACAACCAGATGATTGCCCCGCAATACCGGGATACCATACTGAACACCATTCATTTGCATCGTTGAAAGAGCACCCTCAGTCAGCGTATCGCCAAATAGCCCGCCCGGCACTTCGGAGTAAAGACCGTTCTCAACATAGGAGGACATGTCGGCAGGAACCATCGCCAGATGTGGACCTTGCTGGGTGTCCTTAATTTGGTTCAGGCGCGCAGTCAGCTCCGTAATATTCATGACTTGTGGCGTAATTTGTACCCCAAAGCGCTCAGTATACAGCTTACAAATTCCCTCCAGCACCTCAATCGAGGTATCTCCCGGACCATCAAACTCATGCCATACCACGACTTCCTTATTGTTCTTTTCCATTGCAGCCTCTCTCCCTTACCTAAATTGTCTATGACTGTTTACGAGCACTAAAGCCTGATTAGGCGCAAGCAGCAAGCAATCGAACGCCTGACCTACGCTGCTACCCGTTAAGGAACTATCCAGTGTTACCGTCATTGGGCATCGTCCAGGTACGGCAACCTTCAAATCAACTTGGCAGAAAGCAGCAGCACTCAAGTTAAAGCAGCACAGCAGCGTTTCATCTCCATGCATATACCCATACAGAACAATACCTTCCGGGGATTGAGCCACGAAAAAGTTTTCCGGCTTCACTAGGTGGCGCCAATCTCTCTTGAGTTCACTTAGCTCCGCCAACAGCGGCAGCATCGGTGTAGGATTGGTCCAATTAATTTGCATGACGTTAAAAAAAGCTCGGGAAATCTCCTCTCCGTTCGTGTTGTCTCCAAGACCACAGTTGAGCGGCTGCTCCTCATTCATTTCATAACCCGTCGTCACGTATGGAATTGCGTTCGGAAGAAATTGATTAAATACCGCAATCATCCGAGCAACCTCAACACCGCCACGGCTGGTGATCCGAGGAGTATCTGCTGTTTCTGCACAGGCAAACACATGAATATTCAACTCAGGCAGCTCTTCTAAGAATGAAACGAGATTGTCTTTAGTAATTTGTGTCATGACGTTCCATCCACTGCCAAGCATAATGTTATAGCCGGTGTTTGCTGCCTTCTTGTGGTTGCGATTGAACAAATCTTCGCTGATTAAGATCGCATTTGGATTCATCTCTTTAATCGTGTCAAAAATACGAGTCAACAACGGAATAGGAAGCACGTGTCCGATGTCGATGCGGAAGCCGTCAATCCCATATTTTTCGAGATTAACCCGTACTGCCTCCTCCAGAACATCCCACAGCTCCAGATTCGGCTGCTCTCCCGGGTAGTCATTACATTTAATCGTATCAAAAAGGACATATGGCGCCTGATCCGGACTTATAAGATGTCTCACTTGCGGAGAGAAATCCTTGTAGAGGCGTAAGAACGTAATGTCTGTCCAAATCGGCTGCACATCATTTATCCAATCCGAATGCGCTGGAGCAGTCGTTATCCCCATCTCTTGCTCCACCAAAGTTAATAGCTCATCTCTAGTTTTAGCAGCTTTCTCCTTTAAGTGCTGCCAAAGAATTGGATGGAGTTCATTGGGCGGTGGCGTGAACTTCCGCAGAAATACTGCTGTCTCCTGGCTGCGGTAGACCGTCTCCAATTTGTCCGGCGTACACTCCTCAAAAAATCCAAGCTGGGGAATCGCGGGCGGCGCAAAGCCTTCTAATTCGTCCATTTTGATCCAATACACCCATTCAGGATGCTCGGTAATGAACACACTGTTTTTCGCCGTCACACGGGGAATGAAATCAACAACAGTCTTAATATCAAGTAAATGACAAGCCTCTACCAAAGCGCTGAGCTCATCGTGGATCGTAAACTCCTCCATATCATCCAATAGGCTATCGTGCAGGTTCTCGTCCAAATGAAATAACGATTGCACTGCGTAAGGGGACCCAATACCCCCCTTCAGATTCAACTTGCTGTACTGGTTAACTGGAAGCATGTACAGAATATTGATGCCCATTTTCTTTAGCAGAGGCAGAAGAATAAAGAATCTTAAAAAAGTACCCGATTCAATTTTTCCGTCATGGTTATAATCCCAAGCCGTAGAATAGCGAATAAGCGAAGAATAGATCGCGCTATCGTCCAGATTTATGCGTTCCTTAAGCAGATATCTCCACGAAAGCCTGTCCACATAATTCAAATGATCAGTCAAAAAATCATACGGGTGTACACAAATTTCACCCTCTTTTTCTAAGAGAACACGTTCATATTGGCACTCATTCCACACTGCGGGTATCCAAATTGGCTCTACCTCTTTGGCCTTTTGTGTAGACAAGTAATCTTGAATTAATCTGAATTTGCTATCATTGCTCATCAACAGTGCCACCTCTCATTGATTGTAGTCTTACGTTTAGGGAACAAAAACCGTCTTTACGGTTTCACTCCCAACCACCTTCAAAGAGTTCAATTCATAGCCGATTAACTCATCTATCGCTGCTTCATGCTGACTGAGCTTAACTTTTCTAGTTACTAGTTTCTCCATTTCAGGAGTTTCAGCGGCAAACCGCAAAGCTTCCTCGAACATGTAGCGGTATTCACCTGCTGCTATAATTTTTATTGCATGCTGCACGAATTTGGTAGGGGAAAAGGTGTAGCGATACTTCGCATTAATACCAAAAGGAACGATGCGGCCTCCACGTTCAATCCACTTTTCCGCCATTTCGAGTTGAGTGCCCACCGTATCGATAATCACATCAAACTTATGTCCCCCACAGATTTTGTCTACGGTAGCTTGATTTAATTGGGCAGGGGTTAGAGCAAAATCTGAGATCTCTCTGGCAAAAGCTAGCCGATAGGGATTGACTTCAGTCGCTACCGTGAGCGCAGATTTCGACTTGCTCACAATTTGGCTTAACAGTCCCATTGGACCCGATCCAAGAATAAGTACCTTGTCGTCTGCTGTGACATTGGCTTCTTTGAAATTGTGCAGTACACAGGCAAGCGGCTCAATCAAAACCCCCGTCTCCCAGCTCATATGATCGGGAAGACGGTGTGCAAACGTTTGTGCAGTTGAGTAAAAAAAAGTGAAAGTCCCATTTCGATTCAAACCCGCAATAGGCATCCCATTTCCATCGATGCCCGTACAGAGGTGCGGCTGTTTCTTCAGGCAAAAATAGCATTCATCACAGCTTTGATTCGGATCGATAACTACTCGGTCGCCTACCTTAACACGGTCAACGTTGCTGCCGATTTGGATTACAGTCCCTACTGCCTCATGACCCCGAATGACCCCTGGAACCCCCTCCTCTTTCCCAGTTATGACTGCTAAATCTGTTCCACATACACCTGTCATCTCAATCCGGATCTTGACTTCATCCGGTGCTGCAATCTGCGGCTCTTCCCATTCGCAGAGCTCCAGCTTATGATTGGATGTCCACACCAACGCTTCCATACTCATTCCCCTTTCTCTTTTTTGTTATCCATATTCGCCCAGAATATATCATAACTACCATGTAAAAGTAAGGTGAATGTTGTCGAAAAATGTTAATAATTACATTTTTATATAAACACTTCACGAGTAAGCGCTTTAATTTTCTTTCGCTTATTATGCGGATTGCACTGTCTGAAACGGCAAGTTTAAGGGCCATCCCTTGTGGGATGACCCTTGAATACTATCGTGATCAATCGAGCTCCGCACGGGAATAAATCCCGCATCAACGTCTCCTATTTTGCAGCTTCCGCTTCCAGCCGTGCAATGACCTCTGAGCGGGCTTGATCTGTGAAGCTAAGCACCCCGTTTTCCTGAACGATCAGTCCTTCCCGTATTCGGCCATCCAGCCAATCGCTGATCCAGCCGGGAGCATACCCGCCTTGGCCGAACTCGCCGCCAAAAGCAATCATTTCTTCATATACATCCAGATATTGTTGACGGCTCGTATTTGGATAAGAGCTTGTGTATAGCCAGAACTGCACATCATACATCAGAGTAGAAAGCTCATCCGCATGAAAGGAGAAGTGTCCCTTCTCTTCAACGATTCGGGTACATACTTTACGGATCTTCTGCTCAAGCTGATCTACTTCAGACACATGGCTGCACAGCTTCGCAAGCAATGGTGAGAATTGGCCTACGGCTACTTTGCGCAAATCCTCCTCTTTATCTTCTTCAGAGGTGTCGTATTCTTCATCACTCACCAGGCCGCGTATAAACGTCTCGAAGTCTGGGGCCAGAAATGTAATCTCATAATTATCTTCCTGATCCACATGAATCACCTCGGGTTCACCGTCCTTCCCGCAATTCCGGTAATCCAGCATCACGACATCATGACCTGCCGAAGGGCAATCGCAAATTACCACGCCAATGTCAGGGTATCCCCACTCCTCAATCATAAACGGACTGCCGAGATCGCCGCAGAGTGAATAGCTTTTCTCACGTCCGATGCCCATAATGCCCGTAATCGCAATATGATCCTCAGCCCATGAGGTCGCATCCTCCGTAGGAAAACAAGTATTATAAGGCACTCCCCCATTGTGCTGCTTCATCAGACTGATATAAGAGGCAGGAAGCTTGTAACCCAGTTCTTCTTCTACAGAAGCAATCAGCTCATCCGTAGGCGGGGCCGAAACATATTCTTTTAGCGCATAATCGCTATCTTTCCAAAATTCGGAGAGGTCCATCCCTTCAAAAGGAGTTGCAGTCGTCCCCGAATCATTATGTTGCTCTCTGATTGCCTGTCTGGCTGCGGCGTGTTGTTCTTTGCGTAGCTTGCGCTGGCTGAATTTCAGAAACATGGCCGTATTCTCATCATCCGGATCGAGGTCATGGGCAATACCCAGCACTCTCACCGCTTCCTCATATCGATTCAAATAATAGTAGGAATATCCCACACGAAAATGCCACAGATAATCATTCTGTCCTTGTTCCGCAATCTTCGCGAAGTGTTCAAGGGCTTCTTCATAACGTTCCAAATTGTTATACGCTCTTGCCAGACTGCTGACCATCTCGTAATCTCTGTCCGCTGGAGGAATCTCCATCAGAGTGTCTACAATCTTCTGGTGTTCATCATCTTCATGCCACTGTGTCAGCTGTGCGATTAGTTCTTTGTCCATGGTCTACCTCCCAAGCTTATAATCAAGTTACTAGAATATAGAGAAATATGGTTTTCCCTATTCTACCAGATGGGATGTAGGTATTGAAAATCGATAATAGAGCCTCACAAAGATTCTTAATTATGGGTACAGCCATATCCCTGAAACCGTCATCACCGCTGGCAGTACAGCCTCGTCAACCGCTACATTGTCATACCAGCCGCCCACTGCAAGGTTCAGCACCAGATAAAATGACTCGTTAAAGGGCATAACCCCTGGCTCCAAGCAGCGCTCGGCAAAGCAATGTCCGTCTACCAGCCATCGAATCGAACTGGCGGTCCATTCCAGTGCATAATCATGGAATTCATTAATGGTTCCGCTTTCAAAATGGTGCGAGAACTCCTCGACGATTTGATGTTCCCAATCCTTTCCGTAGTGCAGTGTTCCGGATATTTGCTGAGGCAAGCGGCCTTTGGCTTCCATGATATCAATCTCGCCGGAAGCTGGCCAAGGTCCGTAAGCCTGTTCCTGCGGAAGCAACCAGATGGCAGGCCAAACCCCTTGCCCCACCGGCAGCTTTGCACGCACAACTAACTTCCCATAGCAAAAGGAAAAATGGTCCTTTGTATCCAAACGAGCCGAGGTATATGCAAAATTGCGCCCATCCTTTCCAATGGATTCACTGCGTGCGCACAGATTTAAGCCAAATTCATCGATATACAGATTGCTGGAATGATCCGTGTAATACTGCTGCTCTCCGTTGCCCCAACCTGGGTCTATGGGATTACCTTCATTATCTAATAAGTCGTTGCCAAGGCGGATATTCCATAGCTTCATATCGGCATTTCTATCTAAGAAATTCTGTTCCCATACAGGTTTATTCATCCTTTGCACACTCCCTTCATTTAATCACAGCATACTTAATTTTTGCGGCTGGTCAAACAAATCTAAAAAAATGGGATAGGGTCGATAATCATGGGCTTTTTTTCCTATACGCTTTTTCATACGATGAAATAGAAAGGGGGCACGGAAAATGTTCCAATACAGAACGGAACAAATGAAAGCGCTTTTTAAGCAGTGGCAATTGCAAAGCATGGTTATCCCGGGAATCATCTGGATGTTTATCTTTTGTTATATCCCTATGTTTTGGCTCATTATTGCATTTATGGACTACAGCATCGCCAAACCCTTACTAGAATCACCGTTTGTCGGGCTGAAGCATTTTCAGGATTTTTTGACGGATGAGCGTTTTTGGCGTTCGATTCGCAATACGCTGGGGATGAGCAGCATCAAGCTGGTCCTGGGTTTTCCCATTCCTATCTTGTTTGCCTTGCTGCTGAATGAAATACGGAGCCTTCGATTTAAGCGAACGGTACAAACCATTTCGTACCTGCCGCACTTTATTGCCTGGACGATTTTTGGCGGCATTGCGCTCAATTGGCTGGGCGAGGGCGGTGTGATCAATCAGTTGATGATGGCGATCGGGCTCCAGGAACGCGAAATCCTGTTTAACAGCGACCCTAAGTACTTTTGGTGGATCACCTTTTTCACCGATACGTTAAAAGAAACCGGCTGGAGCGCCATTATCTACATAGCGGCAATATCCGGCATTGATCCGGGGTTGTACGAAGCGGCTGAGCTGGATGGCGCAAACCGGCGGCAGCGGATGTGGCATATCACCATTCAGAGTATACGCCCCACCATCGCTATTTTGTTCATCCTCGCTGTCAGCGGGATACTTGGCAGTAACTTTGAGCAGATCTTTATGTTGAAGAACAATATGAACATGAGGATGGCGGAAAGCCTAGACTTGTATATCTACAACATGGGGTTGGTCTCCGGGCGCCATTCCTTCTCAACAGCCGTCCTGTTCGCCCGCTCTATTGTGGCGCTAGGTTTGTTGTTTTTGGCAAATCACACATCCAAAAAACTAACCGGCGACAGCATTTTTTAGAAGGGAGAGGACAGAGGTATGGAAAGACGCAAAAGATTTCGGCAAATTGGAGTATTTGAGGTCTGCAACACCCTGCTGATGCTGGCGGTTTGCTTTTTAACACTGTACCCGATGTGGTTTGTATTCATTAACTCGCTTAATGCGCCGCAGCAGGCATCCCTGGGCACCGTCAACTGGTTTCCCAAAGAATTATCGCTGGCCAGCTATAGCGTTGTGTTCAATGATAAAACAATGATGAACGGTTTTTACATCACCACTCTGCGCACAGTCATCGGGACAGCAACGCATGTGTTGTTTACCGCCATTATTGCTTACGGAATGAGCAAGTCTAATCTAATCGGACGCAAGCTGTATCTTAAAATCGCATTGGTTACGATGCTGTTCTCAGGCGGGCTGATCCCTACATTTATTCTGATGACGAAGCTGGGATTATATGATAATTTTTGGATATTCATCATTCCCTCTATGTACACTTTTTTTAATATGGTCATTTTCATGAGCTTCTTCCGCACCATACCTGACAGCCTGGAGGAATCTGCGAAAGTAGACGGTGCTTCAGACTATGGTGTCCTGTTCAGAATCGTATTGCCCAATAGCATGGCTGTCATTGCGACTATATCGCTTTTTTCAGCCGTTTATCATTGGAATGATTATTACCAGGGGGTCATCTACATCCGTTCGCAGGAATTACTGCCACTACAGACCATGCTGTACAAAATCATTGCGGAGAATTCTATGTCCTTCATGCAGCAGCAAGCTATGGCGCAATTCGGCGCAAGACTTCCCGGCAACTCTATTAAATTTGCATCCATGATGGTGGCCACACTGCCTATTCTGATAGTCTATCCTTTCATTCAACGCTATCTGGTCAAAGGTGTAATGATTGGCGCCATTAAGGGATAAGAGTGTGAGTGTCTAGAAACTGGTATACAAAAATTCAGAAGCAGCAAAGAAAGGATGATTATGTCATGAAACGCAATCTCATTAAGCCGGGGTTGACCCTCGTTCTGGCCGCAAGCCTGATGCTAGGCATAGCCGCGTGTTCCAATTCAGCGAATAGTGAAAATAAGCCAACACCACAGCCTACAGATAGTACACAGCCGCCGCAGAGTGAAGCAAAGCTCAATCCCGATGATCCGGCATGGAAGCTGGATACCAGCCCTGTTGATTTGACCTGGTTCGTAGGTGCTAACTGGTATGCCCACACTTGGGGAGACAGCTTGACCTCCAAGTACGTAACGGAAAAAACAGGCGTAAACATCAAGCTTGAAGTACCTTCTGGTGAAGCGAATGAGCATATTACCCTAATGATGACCTCGGGCAAGCTGCCAGACTTGATATCAATGGGTTCGTGGGAAACCGCTGTCAAAAAGCTGTGGGAAGGCGATCATGTCTACGCCTTAAATGAATTAGCTGACAAGTATGACCCTTACTTCTTCAAGGTGGCCGGGGACGGTACACTGAAGTGGTATCGTCAAGAAAATGGCAATACCTATGGCGTTCCGAATGATTCATATAGCCCCAACCTGATGCATGAAACTGGCATGACGGCCGCCAACCAGACTTTCCTGGTGCGGAAAGATCTGTATGAGGAGATGGGCAGCCCGGACCTTAGCACTCCAGAGGGCTTTCTGAACGCACTGCAACTGGTAAAGGATAAGTACTCCCAATATAAAGGCCAGCCCATCAGTCCCTTTTTTGCACAAGGGAACGTCCCTTACGGGATGACCGAATATCTGCAGAACCTACTGGCCGTACCGCATGAGAAAGACGGAAAAGTATACGACCGCATTACCGATCCCGATTATATTGCCTGGCTTAAAACCTTCCGTACGGCTTACGAGCGCGGGTTGATTAATGTGGATTTCCTGGTGGATTCCGATACTCAGGTAGAGGAAAAAACAAACAACGCCCGCTATTTCATGATGGTCCGCGAGTGGACCGGTATGTCGGCTGTCAATCCTATGCTGGCTGCTAGCGGCAACCCGGACTCTTACTACATCGCAGTCGATGGGCCAAAGAACAGCAAGGGCGATAACCCTAAGTTATTCCCTGGCAACATGGACGGCTGGATGGTGACGATGATTAGCAAATCAACCGAAAACCCTGAACGAGCCATCCGCTTTTTGACCTATCTGGCCAGCGAAGAAGGCCAGCGAGATTTGTTCCTTGGCAAGGAAGGCGAAACATGGGAGATGGTGGATGGCAAGCCGCAACTGAAGCCTGAAATGGTAAAATTACTCGACACTGATATTGAGAAGCTGGAGAAAGAATACGGCATCATGGATACCTATTGGATGATGCGAAACCCTGTAATCGTCAACCAGTGGAGACCGGAGAAATCTCCTGTCATTAAGCAAATGGAAGACTTCGCCAATAAGCAGGCCGATATTGATAGCGGTATCTATAAGGGCTTAGATCCACAGGGCGATTCTGATGTGTCGGTAGCCTGGTCCCGTATTTCGCAAAATTGGGAGGAAGTACTCCCTGAGCTAATTACGGCCAAGAATGAGGCTGAATTTGATAAAATCTTCGACAATTTCCTTGACCGCCGCGAGAATTACAACTTTGGCAAGGTGATGGAATACCGCCAGGCTGAACTGGATGTGCGAAAATCCAAAATGGCAGAGTAATAATGCCCGTATAAAGATTACTGCCGGCCACCGAAAGGTTGGCCGGTATTCCCTTTTTCGCTTCTTTTAACCATTTAACAAAACAGCCTAGTTACCTACCGGGCAGTTTGTAATATATGGTATATTACAAGGGTAGGAGGCTGCTTAAATGAAGTATCTGCTGACTAAAATGAAGAAGCTGTACCGTAATTCCCGCATCTCCCAAAAATTGTTTTTGGCCTTTAGCATGATGATTGCCATCCCTGCGATTGTGGTATCCTTTTTATTTATCCGCACACAGGAAAGTCAGCTGTACAAGGACGCTATGGCTACCGGCAGCAGCCATGTCTCAAGAATTAACGAACAGCTGCGCAGCAAAATGGGCATTATTGAGAACGCTTCCTCTACTGCGCTGAATCAAAAGGCATTTGTAGATTTTATTCACTCCAATATGCGCGGGGATGGCCTGCGTCTCGTAAAATTTAGACAAAATCAATTTGAGCAAATGCATAATATCATTCAAAGCTACGAGATGATCAGCGAGCTCAGTTTCTATGTCGATAATCCAAACCTATTTGAGATTTGGCCTGAAATCTACCATTATGAAAAGTTCTGGCCGAAGGACTACTGGGTGACACTTCGGGAGGAAGGCGGTGCGGCATACCGCTTATTTGCTTTTAAAGATGGAGAGCATACGCTATCCTATTACCGGTTGGTACGTCTTCAGGGGCAACAGCAGAAACTCCCTACCATTATGGAAATCCGCGCCCAGCATAGCGTCTTTTTCAGTGACCTGCTTGAGGATAGCGGGGGGGATTTCTTTTCTGTAGTGATGGATGGAGCCGACTCTTCCCGATCGGTATACAATCCTGAGCATATTTTTTCTCGAAATGCCGGTGAAGAATTGGATAAAATTCTAGGCAGCATTCACCAGCGGTTGGATGTGCTGCAGCAGAGTAGCCCCATTAAGGTAAAGGTAGGCGACCATACTTACTACGCGTTGTATCGCTACATCGCCCCACTGAACGCCTATGTAGTGGATATTGCCTCTCATCAAGCGCTGATGAAAGGCCCACGAAGCTGGTATTTGCTCGTAGTAGCGATCACATTGTGTATATTGCTGCTGATGTTACTGCTCGTTTCACATACCACTCGGCGCATTTTCCGCCGGCTCGACAGGGTGCTGGTTTCTATGCGCAAGGTGCGGCAAGGCCAACTGGATGCGAAAATTGATACCGGCCTGGATAAAAACGAAACCGGTGACGAAATCGACGAGGTGGCCGTCAGCTACAATAATATGTTGGACGAAATCAAACATCTGATGACCCAAGTGGTAGATAAACAGCTGATCGCCAAAAATGCACAACTGCACTCGCTGCATTCGCAGATCAATTCACATTTTTTATATAATGCGCTGGAATCCATCCGTATGCTCGCGGAGGTTCAGCGACAGCCGGGTATCGCCGAAGCGTTGGTGTCTTTAGGCTCACAACTGCGATACAGTATGCAATGGCGCAGCGATACGGTTGCGCTTACCGAAGAACTTGCCAACATACACAGCTATGTCCGATTCATAAACTTTATGGAGGGTGGCAGCATTGAGTTGACGGCGGATCTCCCGCAGGAGGTACTGCGTTATACAATCCCTAAAATGTGCATGCAGCCCATCGTCGAAAATGCCGTTCATCATGCAGCGCCCTCGGGCGGCAGCGTAAGTATCCAAATTACCGTATCGGTAGAAAATGACAGCCTTCTGCTAATTGAGATACGAGATGATGGCGCAGGTATTGACCCGGAAATGCTGTCCAGTCTGCAGGCTGTGCTGCGGGGCGACTCAGATTCACCGATTGTTACCAGCAAAAACGGACTGGGCTTGGAGAACGTGCATAAGCGCATACAGCTTCATTATGGTAAGGACTGCGGTCTTTGGATTGACAGTGTGCAGGGCGCCTATACTTGTGTAACCATACGTTTGCCTTGGGAAAATGTGAATCTTGGAGGATGGTAGGGCATGATCAATATTCTAATTGTGGACGATCAAAAGCACATTCGTGATGGGCTGCAGGCTATGCTGCGCCAATTTCCGCTGCAGCTGGACAATATTTACTGTGCCGTAAACGGAATTGAGGCCTTGGATATATTGAGTCAGCACAACATCCAACTGGTGATTACTGATATCAGGATGCCCGATATGGATGGACTGACGCTGATGGCGCAGAGCAAACAGAAGCACATCGAGGTAGATTATCTGATTATTAGCGGCTATAGTGATTTTGCCTATGCTCAAAAGGCCATCGAACTTGGAGCAAAGGGCTACCTGCTCAAACCTGTGAAACGTGAAGATCTGCAAACCGCAGTAGAACATGTAGCGAATGAGATAAAAACACGGCAGACGCTCTCGCGTAATATGGAGCATATCTCACGCCGCGCCCGGGAGACAGACCGCAAGGAACTGAGTATGTTCATGCAGGGTGCAATGATTGATGAGGCGTGGGTTATCCAGACCCAGCAACAGAATCCAGAGTTGTGGAGTAATTACCGCCTGTGTCTGCTGCGGGAGGAATTATGGATTAACCAACCGGGAGCCGACAGTAGCCACAGCATGGAATCCCTTGCCTACCGTGTGTATGGCAGACGAGGGTGTATATGCCTGCAACACCGCCCGTACCTGATTCTCGCGGTTGATGCGGCCGTAGATACGGGAGCCTTCCCGGCCGCCCTCAAAGCAGGACAGATAGATGCCATTACTGCCATAACCAGCCCGCAGCAAGGATTGAAGGAGTTGCCCCGCAGCTATACACAAGCGTTGGAGCTCTATCGCCACAGTTACCTGTTTCCAGAGAAGAGCTGCATCTTGCCAACACATATTGAGCGACTGGAGCAGCAGTGGGAGCTTCCCTATGAAGAGTTATATGCCCTGTTCCAGTTAATCGGCACCAAAAACAGCGGTACAATCACCCAAGGCATTTCTATGATATTTCACAAAGATACATTGCAACGCTATCACATCCAATACACACAGCAGCTATGCCGTGCCATTGTACAGATGCTGGAGGAATCTGTACGTGTGATCCGCCCGTACATGGGGGAAGAAGCGCTGGACATCGAATGTTTACGAAATCTATTCGATTATCCGGGTATTCGCGATTATATTCAGGCGCTGCAACAACAGCTGCTTCGGCTGAACCAATTTTATTATGAATATAAGTGCAGCTATCGCAACTCGCAAGATTTAAATGAAGCCATACGCTTTATACACGAAAGCTATCATAAACCCCTGGATCTCGCGATGGTATCGAACCACGTGTCGCTTAATTATGCCTATTTTTCTAACCTGTTCAAAAAAAATATCGGCAAAGGCTTTGCAGAATACTTGCGCGATGTGCGCCTGGATAAAGCCCGGCGGCTACTGGCCGAAACCGATCATAAAATTGTAGAGGTAGCCACCATGGTAGGGTATGAAAGCTACAAAAGTTTTACACGATCCTTTCGGGATGTCATGGATATGCAGCCCACAGAATATCGGCAAATGATGCGCCGGAAGCACGACAGCGGGGAAAAGTACCGTGACACAGCGCTATAAATAATCAAAAGCCAAAAAATTGGGTTAGAACAAAAATAATTGTACCTTTTAGCTGATTATTATATTCGATAGAATAGAGATGTCCCTAAATGTAAGCGGTTTCGTTTCTTCATTATTTTATTAAAGGAGGGCAAGTATGAAACGACTTTACAATACGGAGAGTGGTTTTAAGCAGAAGGTATTTAGTTTGTTCTTAGCAGTAGTACTGTTAGCTGGGGTTGGCCTATTGCCGACTTCAAAGGTGCAGGCAGCAGGAACCACAGTTACCTCTATGTCTTACTTTTCAGCAGCAGACGGTCCTGTCATCTCAAAATCAGGGGTTGGGCAAGCTAGCTATGGTTTCGTCATGCCTACATTTAATGGGGGCTCTGCCACCTGGAATGATGTTTCCGATGACGTCGGTGTAAAAGTAAAAGTTGCTGGAAACTGGGTGGATATTGACAATGCAGGTGGCTATACCTACAACCAAAACTGGGGATACTGGAGCGACGGTGGCTTGAATGGCTATTGGTTCACTCTCTCCGCAACAACGGAGATTCAGCTATTCTCCAAGGCTAATGGAGTTACACTTGATTACACCCTGGTATTTCAAAACATAAACAAAACGACCATTACTTCTATGGCCCCTACACAAGGGCCGCAGATTACAGCAGGATTTACAGGAAGTGCAGGCTTTACTTATCCTACCTTCAACAATGATCCGGCTGTTACCTATGAAGCCGTAGCTGAAGATCTGAAGGTATATGTAAAACCTGTAAGCAGCAGTACATGGATTGATATTGACAATAATGCAGCCAGCGGCTGGATCTACGATAACAACTTCGGACAATTCACCGAAGGCGGCGGTGGCTACTGGTTCACCGTAACAGAGTCTATCAACGTCAAGTTAGAATCGAAAACCTCAACGGCTAACGTCGTTTATACCCTCACCTTTAATAAACCGGTAAGAAATTCATACGTCTTAACTCCTTATGAGGGAACGACCTTTACCGCAGATGCAAAAGGTGTAATAGGTGTCCCGCTACCCAAAATTGATGGGGGCGCTCCAATAGGCACTGAGCTAGGAAATTACGTTTACCAAATTAACATCAACGGACAATGGGTTGCTATGAGTGATTCCAGCCAAAGCGGATTTGTATACGCCGGCAATGGCTATAACAACATGTCCGATGCCAACCAGTGGGGCTATTGGGCTGACTATATCTATGGGCTTTGGTTCCAGCCCGTCCAAGAGGATGTGCAAATCCGTATTGGCTATCCATTAAATGGACAGGCGGGCGGAAGTGTCGGCAACAATTACGTCAACTATACCTTTATCGGTAATCCAGATGCCCCACGTCCGGATGTATCCGATCATGATGACATTGCCATCGGAACACCAAACGACCCGGCGATAGAGGGCATGAATCTCATTTGGCAGGATGAATTTAACGGAACAGCACTCGATACGAGCAAATGGAGCTACGAACAAGGTTATTATATTACTGACGATCCGAATAGCTGGGGCTGGGGCAACGCGGAACTGCAGCACTATACAGACAGTACACAAAATGTATTTGTACAGGACGGAAAGCTGAATATCAGAGCTTTGAACGATTCAAAATCCTTTCCACAGGACCCAAGCCGGTATGCCCAGTACTCATCCGGCAAGATTAACACCAAAGATCACTTGTCCTTCCAGTACGGCAGAGTAGATATTCGTGCTAAGCTGCCTACAGGTAACGGCGTTTGGCCAGCACTTTGGATGCTTCCGGAAGATGCCGCTTATGGAGCGTGGGCCGCATCCGGAGAAATTGATATTATGGAAGCCAAAGGACGCTTGCCCGGCACGACCAGCGGGGCCATACACTTTGGCGGACAATGGCCTGTAAACAGATATATTGCTGGTGAATATCACTTCCCTGAAGGCCAGACCTTCGCCAATGATTATCATGTGTACTCCATGATCTGGGAAGAAGATAATATGAAATGGTATGTGGACGGCAAGTTCTTCTTTAAAGTCAGTAGAGATCAATGGTATTCCGTAGCTGCACCTAACAATCCGAATGCCCCATTCGATCAACCCTTCTACATCATTATGAATCTGGCGATCGGCGGGCACTTCGACAGCGGCCAAACCCCAGATCCGTCCGATATTCCTGCAGCAATGCAAGTGGATTATGTTCGTGTCTATAAAGAAGGCAACAGCGAGAATCCGGTAAACGTACCGGTTACCGGTATTTCTCTGAATCAAACTACTGCGCAGGTGGAGGTCGGACAGACTGTGCAGTTGAACGCCAATATTGCCCCGACTAATGCAACCAATAAGCAGGTCACTTGGACCGTATCAGGTACCAGCGTCGCTTCCGTGAATCCGAACGGTCTCGTGACGGGACTCACTCCAGGCACAACAACCGTAACGGCTACAACAGCCGACGGCAATAAAACAGCCCTCTCCACCATCACTGTTGTACCGGCATCATCATCCGGTGTTATCATCGTCGGCGATGAGGTGCGGGGTCTGAAGAAAATAGGCGACGACCTGCTGTTCTATGTGAACGGCGCAACCTTTGCCGACTTACACTATAAGATAAATAATGGTGGGCAGCTAAACGTAGCCATGACCCCGGCAGGGAACGGTAACTACACCTACCCTGTAAATCACCTGCAACACGGGGATACCATCGAGTACTCCTTCACCTATAATCCGGGACAAGGGGCCGTCGATTCCCCAACGCTCTCGTATATCCATGGGGTAACCCAAGGAACACCAGAATAAAGTAGTTGAACCCTAAGCAACTGCATGAACACAAATAGGCGAGTAGGAAGTGTTGAAGCTTCCCTCTCGCCTATTTTGTTGTTTCTACCGTGCTGCAGGTCTTCTCGGTGGAAGCTCGGCTAGCTAGCCTCATGATTATGGGCCGTCGGTTCATCACTTGACGCTTTCCGGACCTTCGCTCGCTTGCCTAAATTAACGCGTCGAAATGACCCTCCGCGTCCACCGTCGCCGTCCGGGGATCAGTCAGGCCGATGCCCTTGAGGCCTCCCTTTCCTTCAATTCCCCAAAGGGGGAGGTGATCCTGAAGCGGAGAAGCCGGCACAAAATTTACGGAGGTGCTGCTCCCGCTTTTCTGTACCAGTTGGGACTCCAGCAGCCGGATTTGCCGCTGCAGCTGCTCCCGGCGATAAGGCGTCTGCATCTCACTTCCTTGTGCCGCATTCACTTTATCCAGTTCCATCATCAGCCGGTTTCGCTGTTTCTCCAGAGAACTGACATCACTCTGTGTACCGCCGTAGGCCGCAATGGTCTGTACGGAGCTGATGCCTGATACTGTCTGTGCCGCCATGATCTTTCCCCCGTTTCCTTGGCTCCCAATCCAAAATCAGCCAAATTTGAAAGTTCTAATCATCTTTATTACCCGGCAGGCCCCGTCATGACAACATCACAGCCTCAATTGGAAAATAATCGTCGTATAGTCTCAGTCGGCCGCGTGTTTCAACCCTACCAAAGACCCACCAAAGGCTGGCTAAAGTCCCTTCAGAGCTCCCTTACTCGTCCTTCAACCGCCGCTGATACAAAATGACAGACACTACTGTTAGCACAACCGTCCATACCAAATTAATGAGGAGAGGTTTCAATACATCGCCCGTCGTATAACCTGTATTGCTTAGACCCAGCAGATGCACAAGCTGACTGCTTGGCATGTAATCCAGCACTTTGAAGACCGGATAATCCTTCACTAGTACTTCTCCCCACGGTGCCCCCATAAATATGAACGCCACAGGGAGTATAGATAATGAGGCTTCAAGCAACGTCTTAGAGAATAAACCGCAGATCGTCCCGGCTGCAGTATACAGAATAATCGAAAGAATGATTACTGCCACAAACGCCCATATATTAGCTGGCTCATAGCCAAATAATAATGTAGAAATAGCGAGAACAACAGTGGACATGACAAAGACCAAACTGCTTTTACCGATTAGTACATCCATGGTCGTAGCCGGTGTCATCATTAATGACCGTAAAGTGTTACGCTCCTTCTCTTCCGCAATCAAGCAGGCTTGTGCGAAACATGTTAGCAATACAAACGAACTATTAAAAAGAAAACCGCTGGCTCCAGGTAAAGACGCACCTGCCCTCTTGAAAATCAGAGCGATAATAATAGGAAAAATCAGCATAATGGACAGCGCGTAGTTACGTGAAAACTCTTTGTAATCCTTCACAAATATCGCCCGGGCACGTTTGTATGAGATACTCATAGTAGCTCACTTCCTGTCATTTTAATAAAGATATCACCTAGACTTGGTTCTTTCATCTCTAACCGGTCAATTAGCCCCCGCTTCATCCAATCCGCGATTTGATCAGCCGCCCCCTCATCGATCGGGAGCTCGTAGGTTTCCCCATTGATTAAGTCCACACAAATTACGTTCTCCCGGTGCTGTCGTTTAAGTTCCTTTGGAGAGCCTATGGTTTGGATTTGTCCCTGATACAGAATCGCTACACGGTTGCATATCAATTCTGCTTCAGACATATCATGCGTAGTCAGAAAAATCGTTGTTCCTTTCTCATTTAAGTAGCGTAAGCCTTTATAAATATGTGCTGTGTTTACCGGATCTAAAGCCGAAGTTGGTTCATCCAGAAATAATAATTCCGGCTCATGGATAATCGCGCATGCCAGCATGACACGCTGACGCATCCCTTTGGATAAGAGGTTGGCTTTCTTTTTGCGCTCTCCGCTTAAGTTTACAAACTGCAGCACCTTGTCGACCGCAGATTTGGGAAGATCATATAGCTTACGATACAGCTCCAGATTTTCCTCAATACTTAACCTCTCATATAGACCACTGTTATCCGTCAAAATGCCAAAACGCATCTTCTGAGCAGACTGCTGCATCATTTCCGCCGGCTGGTCAAATACACTTGCCTGTCCACTTGTCGGATTTAACTGTGCCGTTAGAATCTTGATTAATGTTGTTTTGCCTGAGCCACTCGGGCCAAGGAAACCAAAAATTTCACCCTTAGGAATTGAAAAAGAAACATCTGCTAACGCATCCTTTTCTCCAAATCTCTTACGGATACGTTCTACCCGGATAACATTCATTAACTCCACATCCTTAGTGTTGATGGCTTAAACATATACAGATTACATGCTTCCTGCCATCAAAACGCGCCGAAATGTAGCTGTAAGCGCCTGAATGGTACCCTTTAAATGTTAAGAAGAGCTTTTAATTCAGACAATTTTGAACGGGATAACGGAACCACGGCATCTTGACCTGTATTTAATCGCAAGCTGTAGCTATTTTTCGTCCATGTAATAATCTCTCTTACTTTTTGCAGATTAACAATATAGGATCGGTGGCACCTAAAAAAACCGAAATTTAATAATCTCTGCTCGAGCTCGGTCAGCGTCAGCGCACAGTCATAATTTTCACCGCCCACATGAACAAGGATTGACCCCTCTACACTCTCTATAAAATCAATTTCAGGCGGATTAAATAAAATCACTTTATCATTT
The DNA here is from genome assembly GCF_037975345.1 of Paenibacillus sp. FSL P2-0121. Taxonomy (NCBI): domain Bacteria; kingdom Bacillati; phylum Bacillota; class Bacilli; order Caryophanales; family Paenibacillaceae; genus Paenibacillus; species Paenibacillus sp. FSL P2-0121. Next base: position 6,907,181 of record NZ_CP150245.1, read on the forward strand.
CTTTTGGTAGAGATCTTCTGCAAGGTTATATTGGCCTCGTCTTGTTTCTGTACTTCCTGCTTATCCTCGTCGAAGTCCCGAATATCCAATGGATGAAATCCCGATTCGTTCAACCGATAAATGGCATCACAGGAAATAAGGGCATCCTCTAAATTCGAAGTTAAAATTAAAATCTGCTTTTCTTGTGAAAGATCATCAAGAATCCGTTTGAGTTGACGACAATCTTGCTCTTCCAAGTAAAAATAGGGTTCCTCCAGTACAAGTGTAGGCTGATGCGCAAAAAACACACGCAGCAATGTCACATACATTCTTTTCGATGAGCTTAGATCCTTGATCTTTACCTTCCGTTCTTCCTTTAAAGCAAAATAATCTATCAACGAAGCGGCACGCTCATTCCTCTCCGTTATTCTGATTAGAAAAGTGATTAGTTCCTCCACCGATAAACGCATATACTCGTTTTGCCCAGCCCGAAATAAATAATATTGGGAATGATCACCTAATTGATTCATTAAAAGCTGCTTTCGCTTCAAGTCCGTTATGATGCCAACCGATTGATTCGGTGTCATATTTAATTCGATCTTCGGTAGAAATAATTCCCCATTATAATAAATTGGTTGAAATTGCATGCCATCCTCCCGGTCAGTGCTGCTATAGGGTATACTTTTTCAATTTAGTTCCTGTTATTTCCTGCTCGATAAATACGATTTAGGTAATATTTAATGCAAATATAAGTCAAGGCATCTTCTAGTCATTTCTGCACATAAAAAAAGCCCAAGCAGCTTCTCCGCTCGGTGCAAGAGTACATTAATTAGTAATACGGTTCAGCGCAATTTCTGTAACAGCAAGTTTTGAATAAAGACCATCCCGATAAAAGGATAGTCTTTAGGGTCACTAATTTATTTTAATTGCCTCAATACAAAGCTCGATCCTCACTTCATTTCCGACTATAATTCCACCCGTTTCCAGAGGCGAGTTGAATTTCAATCCAAATTCATTACGATCAATACTGGCTGTTGAATGAAATCCTACACGTTCCCGTCCGCGGGGGTCCTTGTTTAGTCCTTCAAAAACAGTATGAAAAGTAACAGATTGGGTTACTCCATGCAGAGTTAGATTGCCTGTAAGTTCATATTGCCGCTCACCAGCAAAGACACAGTTGGTGCTTTGAAATGCAATGGTTGGATACTTGGCAGCATGAAGGAAATCGTCGCCCCTCAAATGTTCATCTCGTTGCGCTTGGCGAGTTGTGATGCTATTTGCGTCTATGGAAGCCTGAATACCCATGGTCGTTAACTCGTTGGGATCAAAACTTAAAATCGCCTGGAAACGCTCAAATACTCCTTTGATTTTATTAATCATTAAATGCGTCACCGAAAACTCGACGGAGCTGTGGTCCGGATCCACTTCCCATTTGATATTACTCATGAATAAATTCCACCTCTATAATAAGATTATGAGCAAGGTCACCTATCTCCAAAACAATGCGCTACTCGCTATACACCTAATATACAAAAACGCTACTGACAACGTTGTGTCAGTAGCGTTTTAGCATTTTTGCGGCTTCCTCGTAAATCCGATTTCAGAATGGTTCCCCATTGAATCCGTAATTCCTTTTACCCGAATATCCACCATGGCAATAAACATCGAACTGTGTGTGAACAGTCATAATCTGCAACTAGTCGAATCTTTGCAGCGATTCAAATAAACGCCTTAAGTTATTCAATAAGCTGTTTTTTTCCTCCAGAGTCCAGTCATCCAAAGCTTCATGCAAAATTCGTTCACGGGTGAGGCTAATCATTGCATTGATTTTCTCCCCGCTTTTCGTCAATTCAGACACACGAATGCGGGAATCTGCACTTGATGGATACGTATGAACCAACCCCGCGTTTTCTAACTTATCGATTTGCCGGCTAACACTCGAATAGTTTTTTCCCATCATGGCGGCCAAATCACCAACACTAGTCGGTTGGAGATGCACGATGCCCACAAAGACACGAAAGGTTGCTGCCTCCAAATTTACGCCAGCATTAGCAATCATCTTCTTATCGCGGTCTGGCCTATTGATAATGGAAACTAAATCGATCAGCGCTTTAAAAATATCGTTTTCCATTTTATTTCACCCTTACAACAGGACGAGGCATTAGCGGGGCATTCCAGGCCTCTTCAATATCTTCTAGAGCGAACTCTTTTGTGTTAATTTTTATCTTCCCCTCGGCGGCCATTTCAAAGACACCTCTAACAGCGGATAGCATATCAGCTTTGGAAATACTCTTATCTCCGCTACCTACGAGTTCGATTGTTGATGAGCGTAAAAGAGATGAAGGTAAATGAATGCTTTCTTGGCCAGATGAAGTTCCAATGCTTACAAAACGGGTTGAACGATCCGTTTTCGCCTTAGCAAGAGCTGACATGATGGCGAGTGCGCTGTCGCCCCAAAGATAATCCAATATAACATCAACACCTTCAGCAATAACTGGCATTAGGGCGTTTTCAAACATTTTTTGACCGTTGTCGGCTGTCATATCAAATGCAATGGCCTCATCAGCTTCAAGTGCTTGCAACTTTGATTCGTTGCGTCCTGTTACAATGACCTTCTTGGCCCCCAGACCCTTAGCAATCTGAACTGCTAAACTACCGGATGCACCAGTAGCGCCATTAATCAATACAGTTTGACCGGATTTAAAACCAGCTCGAAATACCAATGCAGCCCATGACGACATAGCAGGGTTGGCGATAGCGGCAGCAGTGAGATCATCAATACCATCTGGTAAACGGACAGTCAGCTTTTCGTTGACGATTGTTTGCTCAGCGAAACTACCATATGGTGCAGTAGGCAGCGCAAAGTAAACACGAGACCCATCTTTTAAAGTTCCTACACCGTCGATACCGGCTACAATTGGAAAGTTATCTTCAGAAGAATAGTGCATACCCATTGAACGGAACTTGCTAACTCGACTCAAGGCTGTGGCCGTAACGTTAATTATAACTAGCCCCTCTGTCCCAACGGGGGAATCAAAATGACCCATTACGGGAATCGTCCCCTTAACCTTTACGATTGCTGCCTTCATATTTACACCCTTCTTCCACCCCATATTATGTGCATATTGCACATAATAAAGTATACCACGAATTATGTGCAATATGCACACTTTATTTGGAATCCATATCCAAACGCACGCCCATTAGCTTATTTCCAAAAGAAACGGCTGGTCAGGTTCCCCTGATCCAGCCGTTTTTTGATTACTTTAATATTACATTATCGATTAGTATTGCCGTATCGTAGATACTGTCTCCTTGATCCCAAACATGGAACCGAAGGACAATGGAGCCCTTGCCGGCAAATTGGCTTACATCAAATTGTACATGCTTCCAATTCGTCATGTATGTTGTATGATCCCCGCCGTAGAAATCAATCGCTACTTTGTTCTCTTCAATCCAATAGGCCGTGGATTCATTAATCGATTCAGCCCCGATAATAACAGAATCATTACCATAGACACTGGACGTCACTGTATTGCCGCCATTTATGTGAGAAGTAATGAGGGAAGCCGTATTAATGTATACACTGGAAGTTACCGTTGCGCGGAACGTGTCATTGAATTTGCTTCCAACGAATTCCTTAGGCTCCTCAGAAATGAAATTGTAATCGAACGATAGGGTTGTTGCACCCGCCGGAACAATGAAACTTTGCTCGATATAACTGTCTGAATTGTAGTCATATCCTCCTTGATCATTGTTTTCATACCCAAGGCCAGTGCTGATAATAGCCATGTAGTTCCCCTCTGTCGGTTTAAGCGGTCCCAGCTTGGAGATCACCCGAACATCGCCGTTTCCATTCCAGCCGGTCCAAGTTCCGTTTTCAAAGGTTCCGTTGATGACCCCTTCGGTCTTAGTGCCAATGCTGCTTCCTTTCATGAAGAATGCTGCCAACCCATCGTTTGCTCCATGGGCAGCCACTGCTGCTTGAAAGGCTTTTTCGGTTGTCATGTTGTCATCGTTTAAAGCGGTAAATACGGATTTAGCAATAGCTTGATCATATGCAAGCTTTACATAATCGGTATATCCATAATAAGTGCCAGCACCATTGTTGATGAAGGCATCTGCCATGGAATCGTTGTACGCGCTGCGGCAGCTGCCATTATATACGATGGTATCAGGAAGCATATCGTTGTACCGTGTAATAAAAGACGGTGTAATAGCATAATAACCGGATATAATAGCCAGTCTTCCCTTTTTCAAGTCCAACTCATAGGTCTTTTTGCTCTCTGTCGTTGCCTTTTCTCCTGTCAGGAACATAACTTGCGGTCCAGCGTATTTGAAATCAATGCCGTATTTATTATGGAGCTTCTGTAGCACTATTTCATCATAATAAGTATCTCCGTGGGTATCCAAGACCACGACGCCATACTGATTCAGCCCTTTAAAGAAATTAACGCCCGCTGCGGTGTCCTTTACTCTTTCCACAAGGAAAGGGTAACTCGACTGGTCGAAGCTGTCATATACAGCGTCATATACAGTCGAAGATGGAAGTGTGCCGGAGAACGGAGAAATTACAGCAACCCGCTGGCTTCCTATGGTGGCTACGGTTTGTTCCACATTTTGCGTTAGCGCCTCAGCCGCCAATGCAGCACTGGACGCAGCCTCTTCTACGGTGCTGCTTAACCCTTTTGTATTCTCAGGAGCTGCGGAGATCCCCCCTAGAATCCCGTTGTCCAGCAAATACCAGATGCTTCCTCCTTCACCCGAAATCCCAGCATGCTCTACTTCTGCTTGGGTTTGGAGCCAAGCCACAGTTTCTTCCTTTGCTTTTTGCAAATTACCATATGAAGTAGCCAGTTGATCAAGCTTACTCTGTGTATTATTTTCAATGATTTCCGTTTGTGCAAGCTGTTCATCCGTAAGATGCTTCATTACAGATAATTTAAAAACTGTGCTGCTTGGCACATCTCCCACAAACGCCTGCAGATTTATGTAACCCTCCGTACTTTCAGTCAATACTGCTTTCCCACTGTACAGTCCGTCTGCCTCAAGACTGTCTCCATGGGCTTCCAAACCGTCATCGTACAACGAAATGATTTGCGAAATCACTTTGCCGCTGTCATCTACTTGATAGACACTAGCAATTACCGTTCCTGGCGCATTAATCGATGAGCGGAATATAACTTCTGTTGGCTCTTCCACATAAATGGCATCTGAACTCTCCCCCTTCACCACAACCTGGAGAGCATTTGCCGATGTTGGTGTTGGTGTCGGTGTCGGTGTTGGTGTCGGTGTTGGTGTCACTGGTGCTGGGGTTGCCGGTGCTGCCGTTCCCGGACCTGAAGCTCCCGGCGCCGGTGCTGTCACAGATGTCCCGCGGTCAGTTGTTGCCGGGGTGGCAGTCGGTGTTACCTCAGGACTCTTGCCCTTATTAACCTCTTCAGCCAGAAGCTGTTTGGATTTCTCGACATATACTGACTTATTGGTTTTGAACTCATAAGCCAGACGAGCCAGAGCCTGGCGCTCCGCATGCTCTTTCGGTTTGAATTTCAGAGTGCCGTCACTGCCTTGGACCCCGTTGATGAAACCATTTTTGAAGGCAAGGGATACTTGCGCTTTTGCCCATTCGGACACCTCTGAGATATCCGACAGCTTGCTATCAACCGGAAGCTTCTTCGCTGTTTCATCCAATTCGAAAGCTCGGATGAAAAACACGACCAGCTCCTCACGGGTGACATTTGCATTAGGACTGAAGGTGGTGGCCGATGTCCCCTCCGTAATGCCTGCCTTTACCAATGCACCTACATAACCGCGATACCAACTGTTCGCGGCAACGTCTTTAAACGGTGCGGCTTGATCAGCATTTGCTTCTAGCCCCAACGACAGGACTATGATTTTCGCCAGTTCGGCACGTGACATAGCCTTTTTCGGTTTAAAAGAGTTATCTTCATAACCTGAGATTATTCCTGCTTCAGTTAATGATTGAATCTCCTTTTGCGCATAAGAGCCTGTGATGTCTTTGAACTGCGCGGCCTCACCAAACACCATATGTGGCGTAAGAGTGCTTAATAATAGGGCAAACACAATCATCAGACTGAGTTTACGGCGTGCTGCTTGGAATAACATTGTTTCTTCCCCCTTCTTACTCTAAAAATATCAATGAGTCTGTCGTCCTAGTGAGTTCCAAGGATGGCATTTTACACCATTATTCGACAACTTCTTGATTCTACAATAGGACCAGGGTAATTTACAATGTCTATTACATAAAAAAAATAGATATATTTGTAGACTGGAGATTAAATGGCATAAAAAAAAGACCATCGAGTATAAGCTTGGATTGATGGCGATTTAATATTTTATCGTATTATTCTTCACATGCACTAAGATTTTACAATGATAAGCTTAATAATGTATGCCTTATGACACTTTAGGAGGTAATATAATGGGCAAGTACGACGAAGCCATGAAGCTGCTGGAAGAACAAGCGGGTAACAAGGACGGCCTGATCTCACTATCCACCATCGCACTGGAACCGGGGGCTAATGGCAAAAGCCATCCCTCCGCCCGCATTGTAGACGCCTATTATGAGGACGGTGCGTTCTACACCGTTACTTACGCGACCTCAGGCAAGATGCAGCAGATCGCCCAAAACCCCGAAGTTGCTGTTTGTATCATCGTCGAAAACTTTACGGCCGATGGTATCGTTGAAAACCTGGGCTGGGTATGTGACGAGAAAAACGCGGAGATGATGACAAAGCTGCGCACAATATTCGCCGGGTGGTATAACGAAGCCAATAACGACGAAGATCCTAACACATGCCTGCTGCGCATTCGCCTGACAAAGGGCCTGTGGAATGACGCCCATAAAGGGATCAGTCCATAATATAGTATCCTTCGCCCTTGCCGCTGAACGAGGCAATCGGTATGCCAGCTTCACTTATTTTTTCGATATCCCGGTAGATCGTCCGCAAGGATACCTCGAAATGCTCGGCAAGCTCCTTGCCCGTTACCGTACCTTTACCGGAGATGATCAGCAGCATGGAGAGCAATCGGTCGACTCGCATGATTGTGTGTGACGTCGGGTAACGTCTCCTCCTCTGGGTGAAGTAAGTGAATCATATATTCTCTTGCTTTAATGCATCAATAATATTCTCCTTTTTTACTTTAGCTCCGGAATAAACAACCGCAGAGCTGACAATGACAAATACACACACAATGACAGACAGAATGCTCATCCAGGGCAGGGTGAACCCATAGCTGAATTTGTTCGCAAATGCTTTATAGATCAGAAACATCACGGCGAAACTGACAGGAAGCCCATACAAGAGCGACTTGACCCCATAAAAAACACTCTCATAGTTCAGCATTTTTGCAAACCCCTTTGGCGTCGCGCCTACGGATTTCAGCATCGCGAATTCCCGTTTGCGAAGAGCCAGCCCTGTTGAGATCGTATTAAAGATGTTCGCAACAGAAATCGCAGAGATTAATACGATAAAACCGTAAGAAAAGACGTTCATCAGCAGAATCTGTTGTTCTTCTCTTATTCTGAATTGATATACATTGTAGACATTCAGATTGGTCTCATTCATCGCTTCAATTTCCTGCTGCGTTTTCACCGGTTCCGTGCTTTTCAAATGGAGGTACATCGAAGCGTTAGCCAGCTCCTCGCCGTCTGCCAGCCGATTCATGACGCGTTCCGACACGATCATATTTAACCCGCCTACGCCTACCGGGCTCATCCCCATCGGTGCCTTATCCGTCAATGCGGCAAATATCACTTTATTTGCCTTCGTTTCTTCCCCGCTCGCTTTAATAAAACTCGTTAGCTCGATATGTTGTCCGATATTCGCATATATGGACTTCGTCTGAATATATTTACCCGTATCTATATCTTTGTAATGAATCGTATCCATCACGATTGCGGCGGGATGATCCAGATCCGTAAGCTGTTCGTAATCTGCGCCAACCGCTCTGGCATAGGCTTGCAGGCTCGAATCATTCATTGCATAGAGCTTAATTTCGTAAGGGTATTTCCCGTCTTGCAGCATACTCTTATCCTGCTTAACCTTCTCTTGCAACTCGTCGGCGATGCTTGCTGCATCGACCCAAGCGTTCCCGACTAACTCATGACTCACGTTGTATTCCGTGACGCCATCCAGAGATACAAGCGATTGCATCAACCGGTCATCTAGTCTTTCGCCATTACTGGACGACACTTCAATATCGTAATTGATGCCTTCCAGCGACAATGCCAGAGATTGTGTCAGGCCAGTCGTGAAAAACGATATCGTCAAAAACAAAACGATGCTGATGACAAGCGAAAAAAGAATAACATGATGTCTTCGTTTGTTCCTTTTTAAGTTTTTCAGCCCGATTTCTGCTTCGATTCCGAAGAGCTTACGAATGATCTTCGACGTCTTCACTGCTTTGGCCGTAAGCTTTACGTCAGTGGTTTGGCGAATCGCGTCCACGGGAGATGCCCTGGATGCTTTAACCGCCGGGAGATACGCCGAAACGAAAATCGTCAGCATCGAAACAAGACAAGTAATCAAGAGCAATAACGGCGTGACGATAAGCCTCAGCTTTTCACTAGTCCATAATGCCCCTTCAATCATTGTGTTCATGAACGAAAAGGCGATTCCGATTCCGGCAAGACCGCATAAGATACCAATGGGAATGCTGATCAAACCAATGACGATACCTTCAAAAAATACGGAATTTCGCTTCTGCCTTTTCGTCGCCCCCACGCTCGCGAGCATCCCTAAATGGCGGGAACGTTCCGAGACGGATATCGCAAAAGCGTTATAGATGAGTCCAACCGAGCCAATTATAATAGTCCCTATAATGATTGCCGATAATGAGAACATCATGCTGGATGAGGCCCCGCTGCTGGACAAGCCATAATAACGAAGCAAATCGTTATTATATTGGACAGTGTCAATTTGGTTTTTCTCAGCCAGCTTCTCCGCATGTGCGAACAAGAACGGATTGACCCGCTGCAAGACCACCGACGCATCGACCCGATCGTCCCCCCCGATGATATGATCATCGACATAGCTAATGATCGTATAAGCCGGGGCCCAAGCCGTTTCCGACACCGGACGTTTAATGAAGCCTACCACCGTATAATCCCTAATTATGCTATGCTGTAATGTCTCGGTCAATGTGCCGTCTTTCCTGCGCAGCGGTTCCGTCTGATCCAGGGGATGATCGCCCCCTTGTTCGAATCGGTCGCCGACGCGAAGCGTTAGACGGTCGCCGATTTCGTACTTCACTTTGCCATTTGTTGCAACAGACTCGGAGATCACAACCTCCTTGTCCGTGTGCGGAAGACGTCCCTTGCTTATTTCAATCTGAAATTGTGTGAACCCTTGCACATCATATTCCTTAATGAACAAGTACGGCTTATTGGAATTTTGTCCCCCTTCTAATGGGGCATACCCAAGGTCTCTTGTGATTGCAACCGTTTTGGTTGCATCATCGCCCTGTATCGCCGCAAGCTGTTTCTTGGTTATATCTTGATACTGAATATGCCACTCCCCTGTATCTGTGATAGTTTGTCTGATCATTAAATCCGCAAAGGAAAAAACAAGCGTAATGACAGCGGTCATCATGGATACCGAAATAATTACGCCAAAAATAGTCACAAGTGTTCGTCTCTTGTTCTGCTTCAGATGCCGGATGGTTAATGTATTGACAATATTCATCGCCTTATCACCTCGTTTTTGGCAATCCTCCCATCTTCAATCGAAATGATTCTGTCGGCTTGCAGGGCGATCCGTTCGTCATGCGTGATTACGATCAGTGTCTGATGATAGGTCTTATTCAGTATTTTCAATAAAACGACGATCTCGCTGCTATTCCTGCTGTCCAGATTCCCGGTGGGTTCGTCGGCCAGCATGATCGCAGGATTGCCGATGATCGCCCTGCCAATCGAGACACGCTGCTGCTGTCCACCGGATAGCTGATTCGGCAGATGGTTTAATCGATGCTGCAAATTCAACGTATTCACAAGATCAGCCCGATTTGCCTGCGTCTGAAGATGGCCAGCTGCGTTTCGTCCAAGGTATACATATCCGTATCCTGTACATACACTTTCCCGCCAGTCGGTCGATCCACACCGCCCAGCATATGAAGGAGTGTCGATTTCCCCGATCCGGAAGGTCCGATAATTGCGACGAATTCACCTTTTTGGACCGAAAAGGAAACATCATCAAGCGCCTTCACCGCCGATTCGCCTGTGCCGTATATTTCGGACAAATTTTCAATTGTTAAAATCTCCATTGCCATCCCTCCTTCCCTAGATGCTCAATTCCAGGTATATACCATCTCTCTATATCCAACATCCCAAAGGGTTTCATTCCCCTCAATGGTTATCTTAAGCTCCTTAGCCCCGGTGAGATAAAGGATCCTCATATCCGGCTCATGGAGCTGATCTTCTGTAGATACAGACAGGAGCTCATGCCCGTCAACGGTAACCTTAATGCTGCCCTGAAAATCCTTATGATCAGGAATTCCATAATTCAAGCTAAGATACAGATCTCCCTTATTGTCTAGCGAATACGTATATGTTTCCTTCTTTTTACCTTCGATGCCATACACATTATATTGGGGTGTCACGTCTTGACCGCCAATCTTAAGACTGTTCTGTTTGGTTCCCGTTAATCGATTTCCGGTACTATCTTCCCATTCGTTTATCGCTACAAAAGGGGCCAACTCTTTGGTGAACACTTGATCAACTACTCCTAAGACCCCCCACACGCCGAGCATTAAGACAGCACTGGCAATTCCCGTAGCAGTGATATTTCTCCAGTAGTTTTTTGTACGGAAGCCAATCTTGTAGGCCCCGAATCCAATAGCAGCGCCCAATGAGTTCTTTATGACGTCGTTCGTGTCAAAGCTGCCGAGGAATGTTAGTGCCTGGATGGTCTCCACCACAAGAATGGACAGGATAAACCCTGTCATGAAGCGAACAAAGCTGGTGCGGTATAACAACGGAAACAGTATGCCAAAAGGTATGAAGGCTGCAATGTTTCCAATACCCACCAAGTCCATCAGTGTCGGATGTAGAAGATCGGAAAGACCCGGCACCCTAAAAAAATCGTCCGGCAAAAAAATAAAGGTGTACTGACTGGTTAGATCTACCTTATCCGCTCTGCCGAAAGCAAAAAACATAAAATAAAGAATAATCAGGGTGTAGCCTATCGTGATAAAAAAAGTAATCTTGCGATGCTGCTTCATTTGCATGGTTGTACCTCCATCGTTCATCTGATGAATATCATTTTATCTGTCCAAAATGACTTTACAGTGACATTGGAGGTGACAGTTTAGTCACTTATGGAGTGCTGTTAAATCACATGCTTATAAAATTTGATCCGAAACTCTGTACCAGTCCCGCTGTCGCTCGTTACATCAATCACGCCGTTCTGGCTTGCAATGATGCTGTGAGCCATCGCAAGCCCTATACCGATGCTTCCTTCATTAGCATTCTTTCCTTTATAAAAACGTTTGAATATATAAGGCAAATCCTCTTTCGGAATGCCCTCTCCGTTGTCAGCAATAACGATTTCCGTAAATAGCACGTTGTCGGAAAATGTGATGGTAATCGCACCGCCCTCAGGTGTATGCTCCACTCCATTCTTCAAAATATTGATAACCGCTTCAGCAGTCCAATGGAAATCGCCGTCAAAAGAGACGTTGTCATCCCCTGTGATGGAAACGGTCTGTCCCTTAATATCCATCGGAATCATAACCGGCTCCAGTGCATTTAGGATTAGGGTTTTCATGTGTATTCGATCTTTTTTGAACGGGATAGTCCCCCATCCATTTTCGCTAGCTTTAATAAAGATGAAACAAGCCAATCGATCCGTTCAAGTTGAATGCGAATATGATGGGTGAACTCCGTTCTTTTGAGTGGAGGCAGATCAGGGGCGCTTAACAGATCTGCCATGACTGTCATAGAGGTGATCGGTGTTTTGAGTTGATGTGAAATATCGGAGATGGCATCGGTCAGTTGAAGCTTATCCTGCTGCAATAGAGAACGATGCTCGGAGAGCATGCGTGTCACCTTGTAAATATCATTCTTTAAGATGCTAAGCTCACCTTCTTGATTATCGCGAGGGTCAAGGGAGGCCTGGCCGCTGCTAATCTCCCGTAAATAGATGGACAGCTTCTCTAGCTCGTAATAGTGAACTGATCGATGTCTTCGGCGAGCACCTTTCGGGCTGAAGCGGCATTATCGCAGAGAACAGTCCAATAACCCTCTTGCTGCAGCGAATATTCCAGTCCCGACGCGATCGTCTTATCATCTTCAACTAATAATATTTTCATCTGAAGTTCATCCTTATGATTGGATTGAATTGCACCTGTCTCGGATTTACTTATAGTATTCCCCAAGATTTTAGAACATTTAATGAATTCCACGACTACACAATCTCTTTATTAAAATGTCCTCTTGTGTCTGTTTCCTGATTAAAGACAGCATTATTCATAGAGCCATTTAATTTGCCTGACGCCATATTAATGACTTTCACAACCTGCTCTTTTGATTCAACTGTGAAGTTTAATCTGAGCGCCTCGATTCCTTTGATGATTTGTAGCTCATCTAAAAGATTAAGCGTCTTCCCATTAAGGAGAGTCGTTGTACAATCATTATGGGAAATGATAGGGAACGTTCCGTGCTCATCTTTTAACTCATAGCTCTTCGTTTTGCAAATTCTGCATTGATTCATTTTTTTCATCGGGCAATATTTTGTAAACATCAAAGGAACCTTGCCATATACAATCATTTCCAGTGCAGGATAGCCGTCATTTTCTTCATAATAGGCATTCCTTAAATCTTCAATTTGGCTCTTATTCAATTCATAAGATAAAGTGACTCGTTTTGCACCTAATTTATATAATTCATAGCAACTAGTAGCATTAACAACATTTAGAGAATAGTCCGTAACAAACGGATTCGTTTCTCTGTAGTGATAAATTCCGCCATATCCTCCGATTAGTAGCTGCCCTTCTTTTTCCTTATAACGATTCTGATTTCTTCTAACAACATTTTCATAATAGATTTCCTTAATTCCACAGCTCACGCAAGCATCATACTGCTCCTTAGTCGTTACAGAGGCCGTAAAGTATGGTTTTTCAGGGGCAAAGCTTATTTTTTCTTTTGCTTCCAAAGCCTTGGTTCTTTTCTTCTGGCTGTTAAGCTTTAAGTCATATAAGCCCAGTACAATATCTCTTCTTGCTGCATTTAACAGTTTAGCTGGAATAAAAGCATTGCATTCCTCAAAATCCACATGATTAAGTTCGAATATCGTATCATTTAATCTTGAAAATTGCTTGATTACCTGGTCTTTTGTTGTTGGATTATTAATGGCTTCGCCTAGTATTTCCTCGCTTTCATATGAATAATGACAGCCTAAGCCCTCCGCATCTATGACAAGCTTTGAATCTGGACGTGCATATACTCTAATATCGAGGTTAAACCGCTTAAATTCTTTTTCCAGTGATGATTCTAATTCTTTGTTATAGAAATAATCCTTCGTTTTATATACTAAATCTCCCGTAGACATCTTTTCTTTGATTTTGATATAGCAGACATCATCTGCTTTGTTGATTAATTCGCCCTCTTTATCGTACAGTTTTGCAACCGTTAAATTAACATCTTCATTGTTGTGACTGATTCGAATGGTATCGTTCTGATTTAAAGGACGTGTAAGTGTTATTTCATACCTATCTTTAACAATCTTGCTGATTGTTCCAATTTCATAACCAAAGTGATTAGGTCTTAAAATGTTTGTAATATTTCTCCTATCTTCGTGAAACAAATATCCTTTAGTAAATGTTCGATTGAATGTTTTCTTCAGATTTTCTTTATCTTCTTCGGTTATTTTATGATCTAAGGCCATGCGATATTTGGATACAACATTAGCAACATACGTAGGCACTTTCATTCGGCCTTCTATTTTTAAAGAATCGATTTCTTTTAAATCCTCGATATAGTCGATTGTGTTTAAGTCCTTGGTAGATAGAATATGGTTTTTCCCTAAAGATGTACCTGTTGTCTTATCCATGAGTTCATACTCCTTACGGCATGAACCCACACATCTTCCGCGATTTGCGCTTCGATTACCCATTAATCCTGACATTAGACAGTTTCCCGAGTAAGATACACATAAAGCACCGTGAACGAAAATTTCTAAAGGTATCTCAGCTTTTCTTTTGATCTCTTTTACTTTTTCAATCTCAACCTCACGGGACAGAACAACTCTTTTGGCACCAAGTTCTTTTAATAATAAAGTTCCGTCTAAATCGTCTATTCCCATTTGAGTTGAACAATGTGCTTCCATATCAAGAAAGTTTTTAACGATATAATCGAACGCAGTCAGATCCTGGACGATAATGCCATCAACACCGATTTCATTTAATTCGTGTATCTGCTCTTTCATCTCTTCAACTTCATTTTCAAAAACGATGGTATTCATTGCAACATAGATTTTAACGTTCCTCAGGTGCGCATACGTAACAGCCTCTTTTAACGTTTCTAAATCAAAATTAGATGAGTATGCACGTGCACCAAATTTTTGCATTCCTAAGTATATTGCATCACAACCATTAGAAATTGCAGCTTTTAAAGCTTCCATATTTCCTGCTGGAGCTAGTAATTCAGTCATTTCTTCCTCCTTATGACCCAAAAATTAATAAAATTTGTAGTTACTTGTGATACGGTTCAGCGCTTTGTCTGTAACGGCAAGTTTTGCATGCTAGTTTGTCCAAAGGTGTTCTTAAAAGTACATCGTCAGGACTGCATGGTATTGAAGAACGGTTAAAGGTCGTTTTCACGCTTTTGTTATTGCTTTTGTTATTGCTTTTCTTAACAGCAGGTTTCCGCTTGCCGTACTGCGTCATCTCTTCTTCTTAGTCCCCTGCTTCATCCCAGTTAAGATGGATAATACGATAATAACTACTATAAATCCGATAAATGACGACATGGCCGCTCCCGTTTAAATTAATAAGATTATTAGAAAATCAAATTTCAGACTATTACCATTAATCATAAAATAAGAACTATACTTAAGCTGCAGCAAAACGCACAAGCCAATGGCTTGTGCGCTTGTTTTAAATGACCTCATTTGCTCTGAGGGACGTATCTCATAATAATTCTTTAAGTACATTTTTCGCCACGCGTATCTTCTCATCATTAGCGTCACGAAGCATACCTACAATATCCTGAATATCGCTCTCAGCTGAGGTAACCATAAACTCTTCACTCCTCATGTATAGAGAATTATTTGGCTCCTGGAGCCAAAATTGAGCAGGAATTATGGGTGCCTAGCATTGCCAAGTAGCAAACATTTAATTTTACATAAGTATGAGCGAGCATCTGGCGCATTGATTAGCAGCCTTAAAAGAGCCTCCACTAAAATCGAAGTGGAGGCTCTTTTTACATTTTTGTTATTTCAATTGTATTGGCTTTCAACCGTTATGCCGTGCAGTTCAAGTCATTTAAACTAATATTGAGTTCTGTTCTCCGCTTTACCACTACTTATGATACGGTTCACCGCGCTGTCTGTAACGGCAAGTTATAGGGCCATCCTTTGTGGGGATGACCCTTTATTAATCTAGATTTGTTCAGTTGTCATCTTCGTTAACGCCTACATTTCGCTCGCATAAGAGCGTTATTTTTTCTTCACCGGTATCCAGATTTCTCCTGAAACATTCCCATGCCGTGCCATTCCATAATACATTTCGAAACTAGGGCCCTCAACCTGTTCGTATTCAGATGTCGGAAACCACTCAGAATAGATTCGTTGCCATAGTTTTTGCATATCACATTGCGGCTCCGGGAAAATCGCCCACGTTAATGTTGGGACAGAAAGTTTTGTAAATCTCTCCGGAATTTCAAGACCCTTAGGTAAATGATAACAGACCATGTATTTGAAAGATTCTTTAGTGTGATCGTAAAGGGCGGCGTGTAACATGGTGTCACCAAAACGTCCCAGTAAGTCGTTCATAAGATCAACGCTGCCATCATCATCACATTTTATACGGAATTGAGGAACTTCAGAGAACGCTGTTTTCTGGTCTGCATTTATAAATCCATATACTCCAAACATCTCAAAAGAACCTCTTTGCTCAATACGGTAATTCATTTCGACATCCCCTTTTATTGAAATATGAAAGGACATTCGAGGATAGGCTTTTAGAGAAACGCCTGTATCGCGCGCAGATGTCGGCATAATACCATGAAGATTCTTAAAGGCCCGTGCAAACGCCTCCGGCGAATCATATCCATATTTCATAGCTACATCAATAACCTTTGAGTCTGTTGTCTGCAGTTCGAATGCCGCCAATGTCAACCGTCGACGTCGAATGTACTCCGATAACGATACGCCAGTAATAAATGGAAACATTCTTTGAAAATGATAGGTAGAGCAACAGGCTCTCTGTGCTATTTCATCAAATGAAATAGTGTCCGCTAGATTTGTTTCGATATATTCCATGGCACTATTCATCCTGTCCAACCAATCCATCGTATTCCCTCCCTTCAAGGCAATTTTATCGGAAATAAAAAATGAATACCTTGCAATTTCTGCACGAAAAAGTCAGCAAAAAACTTGCCCTTATTTATGATACGGTTCCCCCCGATTGATCTTCACCGCGCGATACACCTGCTCCACCAGCACCAGGCGCATGAGCTGATGAGGCAGCGTCATGCGCCCGAAGCTCATGCGCTGCTGCGCGCGGCGCATGACCTCGTCGGAGAGCCCGTGGCTCCCTCCGATGACGAACACGACATGGCTCGTCCCGTAGGTGCCGAGCCGGTCAATTTCTGCGGCAAGCTCTTCCGAGCTCCACAGCTTGCCGTCGATCGCGAGCGCAATGACATGCGCCTCGCTCTTAATCTGCGCGAGGATGCGTTCGCCCTCGCGTCCCTTCACCTGCACGACCTCTGCTTCGCTTAGAGAATCGGGTGCTTTTTCATCTGCCACCTCAATGACCTGAAACTTCAGGTATGGTGTCAGCCGTTTTGCATACTCCGCGATGCCATCGATCAAGTACTTTTCCTTCAACTTTCCTACGCCAATAATTTGAATAAGCATAAGTGCCTCCTGTCATAATCCTCTATAGAAATAGCAAAAGGACGCGCACTGGGCGTCCCTTGTAGTTTTAGTAAGTACCTTCTGTTCTATCACATATTTGGTGGAAAAGAAACGACAATTAAAACGGCCTACCTTGCGCAGTCCCTAAATGTCCTATTTTTCATGCAATCCCTGGATCTGATCCCACGTATTCCTAGATTGCCTGAATCTAGAATTTCATGTATTCCCCGTCCTCAGCAGGTTCAATCTACTTCTACTTACTCTCCCCCTACTCCTCCATCACAAAATCCGGTTTCTCCCCAGCTTCATAAGCACTCAATATAGAGTCCAGCAAGCCTGGGAAACGTGCATTAAGATCCTCAGTCCGCAGGGACAACATGCGCTGTGTTCCTTGAACTCGTGTAAAAACAACCCCTGACTCGCGCAGAGTACGGGCATGGTGAGACATAGTGGATTTTGCGATCGGGACGTTGAAGCAGTTGCAAGCCTGTTCTCCATTTAAGTGAATATCCGATACGATATGTAAGCGAATCGGATCGCTGAGTGCATACAATACGGAGGCAAGCTGAATGTCCTTGCGGTCCGGATGAAATAGTATTTTCACGGATGATTATCCCCTTTTGTCGTACGATGAATGCGAAAAAAATATTGGTGTTCCTAATTGCATTTTATATCAACGCATGCTATATTTCAATTGTTCGTAAGTAATCGAACTATTAAACAATAATAAAAGGAGTGCTTCGCACATGACTTCAGTAAATAACCTCTCCGCGAATGCGGATCATGAAGCCTCCGTTCCGGAAGTGCCTCTTCCACGAGAAGGCCTGCTGACCCTGCTGTTCAGTGTCGCTGTGGTTCTCGTCATCATGAATACGGCTATGTTCAATCTGGCGCTGCCTGATGTGACCGAAGCCTTTGGGATTACGGCTGCGTCCGCTTCTTGGATTGTCACCGGGTATTCCATTATGTTCTCGATTACCTCAATCACGTACAGCCGGCTTTCTGATTTTCTGCCGATTCGCCGTCTGTTGGTTATAGGCTTGTTGACGCTGGGCCTCGCGGCTGTTGCCGGCTTTTTCAGCACCAACTTTATCTTCCTGCTTATCGTTCGCATTCTCCAGGCCTCGGGCGCGGGCGCGGTAATGTCCTTATCTCTTGTCCTGTTTACCCGCTATATCCCGCAAGCCCGCCGCGGCAAAGCAATGGCGACAATTATGTCAGCCGTCTCGCTGGGTCTAGGGCTTGGGCCGGTCGCGGGCGGAGCCATCGTCGAATATCTCGGTTGGATTTGGTTATTCTCTGTAACGGCAGCTATTCTGCTTCTAGTGCCGCTGTTCCTTATTCTGCTGCCCAAAGAAGTACCCACCCGTGGCTCCTTTGATGTGCTTGGCGGGCTGTTCTTGGGCGTCGGCACGACCGGGCTGCTGCTGTTCCTGACCAGCGGGCTGTGGATTGCCTTGATCGCCGGA
The DNA here is from genome assembly GCF_037975345.1 of Paenibacillus sp. FSL P2-0121. Taxonomy (NCBI): domain Bacteria; kingdom Bacillati; phylum Bacillota; class Bacilli; order Caryophanales; family Paenibacillaceae; genus Paenibacillus; species Paenibacillus sp. FSL P2-0121. The sequence continues at coordinate 6,925,728 of NZ_CP150245.1, forward strand.
ATTGTCGCCATTGCTTTATTTGTTGGCCGTATCCGCAGCACACCTGATCCATTCGTGATGCCGGAGCTTTTCCGTAACCGCTCATATCTCGTGTTGGCTCTGATCGGAGTTGCCTCCTACCTGTGCAGCTTTGCCACGTTATTCCTGCTGCCGCAGATTTTGACTCACCGTTTCGGCTTCAGCGCAAGCCATGCCGGGCTTGTGATCTTTCCGGGTTCGCTGCTCGCCATCTTTGTCTCCCGCTCCGTGGGACGAATCATTGACCGTTATGGCAATGCGGGGATTTTACGTTTTGCACCATTGCTCGTATTGACCGCTACCATCCTATTCGCTTTCTTTGCTGGGCGGTCATGGATTGCCGTCATGTTCATCTATATGATTATGAGTCTGGCCTTCACGACACTGTCCAGTAGTGTATCCAATGAAATCTCTCGGATTCTGCCTTCTTCGCAAATCGGCTCTGGGATGGGCCTGTTCCAGCTGCTGCAATTCTTTAGCGGCGCCTTCAGCGTAGCTATGGCCGCAAGCGCTCTGGAATGGCAGCGCGGACTGCCGCTTTCTGCAGCCTACTCCAATATCTACTGGGGACTCTCTATTGCAGCATTGATCGCCATCATCTCAGCTATTCTCTACCGCCGAGGCAACCGAAGCAGCTCGCTGACCGACATAGTAGATGCAGCAGATGCATAAGACCTAATCGGCTAACACATATATTATTTCATGCAAAAAAACACCCTGCGGCCCATTTCCGGGACTGCAAGGTGTTTTTAATAAATTTTAACAGTCCTTTAGACCACTAAATATTCCGCATTCTTCTCACATTCCGCACATTTGGCCGGCGGGTCCCAGTCCGAGAACTCGGTCTCCTTCAAGTCCACAATATCAGGTGCATCCTCATACTCGTCCACAAATTTGTCGATGGCTAACTCTACATGTTCTTTACATACTACATACATTCAACCAAGCATCCCTTTCTGTGCCGCTGCGGCCTAATACTCCTTCTATTGTTCTACCATACTTCCCACGAAAATGGAACTCCTATCTATCCATTCCAGCAATCTGTTCATCCATTGTCTATATTCTTGCCCTACCGAAATAAAAGATTCCTCCCACCCCAAACGGGCAAAAGGAATCTCTTCACTAATATCTCTCTAATTTCTATAAATGTTATCTGCAAACTCTCCATCCTACCCTAGAAACTCCACTGGACGATCCAGCTCATACAATCTGCGGTAACGTGGTTCTTTTTCCATCAGCTCCGCATGGGTTCCACGCATTTCTACCGAGCCATTTTCCATAAAAATCACTTCATCCATCTGCTCCGCACCAACCAAATGATGCGTTACCCAGATCAGAGATTTACCGTCCATAGCTTCAAACATCGTCTGCAAAAGATCACGCTCCGTGCTTGGGTCCAACCCTACGGTCGGTTCGTCAAGAATGACGACAGGTGTATTTTGCAGCAAAATACGAGCTAACGCTATCCGCTGACGCTCTCCACCGGAGAAACGTTGCCCTGCTTCACGGACAAAGGTATTGTATCCATCTGGTAACGAGGAGATCAACGTATCCATTTTGGCTAATGTGCCAGCTTCTTTAATCGCTTGTTCGGAAGCCTTCGGATCACCCATACGAATATTGTTCGCTACTGTAGTATCAAATAAGTGTGGGCTTTGATTTAGCACCGCTATAATAGAAGGAATGTTATCGCCATAGGCAGCAGCCGCGATTCCATTAATCATAGCCGAACCTGCAGAAGGTTGGATAACCCCTTGAATAGCCTTTAACAACGTCGATTTCCCTGCCCCGCTACGGCCGATGATGGCAATTTTTTTGCCTTGTGGGATGTCGAGGCTGAGATCACGAACCGACCAATTATCCTCTGATCCATAGCGGTAACCCACATTTTCGAGCTTGATATGAGCACTTTTTATGGCCTGAGGTAGAACATCGACTACAGATGCCTGTTCGGAAACTATATTCTGCTCTTCTCCGACCACTCCAGACAACCGCTCCAGCGAGTTACGGTACTGCGGGATTTTCTCCACCGCTTCGGATACTGGCAAAAAAGCATCTGCTACAGGAAAAACAACCAAGACAAACGCCGCAATCAACGTACCTGCAATAGCACCATCCGCATACTCCCCGGCGGCCCAATATAACATCGAAAGCACGCCAACCCCAACAACTGCTTGCCCGATGAACGCACGTAGACGCGCCCAGCTGCGCAGCGCTGCATCAGTTTTGGCCACTTTTTTCTCATCTGCTTCATAGGTCTCCACGAACTGGCTTTGCCGTCCACTAATGACCCAATCGCCCATACCGAGAACGGCGTCCGTCAGCTTTTGATAGAGGCGATTACGCTCTACCTTCACTTCACGTTGACGTTTCTGGGTGAACAACAAAGATATAAGCGGCAATACCACGACCAGCACCAAAATATACAAAGCCATTAATAACGCAAAACCGATATCAAAGGTGCCCAACGCAATCACTGCAACCCCGTAGATCAATAAAGCAATAACACTTGGAAATACGGTTCTCAGATATACATTTTGCAAATATTCGATGTCATCAGCTAACATCCCGAGAATATCCCCAGTACGGAAACGCGACGACAGGAACAAGGCCTGTGGCTCCAAAATATTGTACAGGCGCACACGCATTTTAGAAAGAATCCGTAAAATGGTGTCATGCCCAATCAGCCGTTCCACGTAGTGAATGACTGCCCGGCTTGTTCCGAACGTACGTACACCAACAATCGGCACGTAGATCATCAGGATATTTTCGACCGGTGTAGACGCTTTTGAGATCAGAAATCCTGAAGTATACATCAATGAAGAGGCAGTAAAAATCGTCAACGCCCCAAGCACAATAATTAGCACAAAACGCCAAAAATACGACGATACATAGGGAGCAAACCATCCTTCACGTTTCAATGGATTCCCTCCAATTGCGACCCAATCAACTCATAATACGCACCCTTGCGGGCAAGTAACTCCTGATGGGTACCGATTTCTGCCACTTGGCCTTGCTTCATTACTACAATAATGTCCATATCGAGCATCCAGTGCAGGCGATGGGTAGCCAGAAAGACCAGCTTTCCTTCAATAAGGGGCACCATCGTCTCCTTCAGCTCATATTCCGTTTCAATATCCAGATGCGCCGTTGGCTCGTCTAGAAGCATAATCGGACGGCTGCTAAGCAGTGCCCGGGCTAATGCCACCCGTTGCTCCTGGCCACCGCTGAACGAACGGCCGCCGCCACCAATCATCTCATCTAAGCCATGCGGAAGAGTATCCACCAGCCCCGATAAACCAGTAGCTTTCACTGCCGCGGCAACAGCCTCCATAGAAGCCTCAGGGTAATAAAAACGTATATTATCCGCTAACGTGCCGCTAAAAATATACGGACGCTGCGGGATATACGAGGTCTGTTTTCGCCAAGCCTCATCCGTTAATGCACTAACCGTAGTACCGTTAACCGTGATACTTCCTGAAGTAGGGTGTAAGAAGCCCCCTAATATATCCACTAAAGTAGATTTACCGGCCCCGCTCTCTCCGATAATCCCAATTTTGCTAGCTCCTTTAAATTGCAGGTTCAGCGCTTCCAGCGAAGAAAGCCCTGCTTCCTCATACTTCACGCTAACGTCATTTAATGTGAGCACGCTATTCTCATGCCAAGTGAATATTTGTTCCGATGTTTTTGCTGCAGAACTGACAGATAGATCACCGTTAGGGACGATTACTTCAGCCTTCACCTCATCTTGATCTATAATGCTCTTCATTGCTTCAGCGGCTTCTTTCCCATCCAAAGTAGCATGGAAATCTGAACCTACCAATCTGACAGGCAGGAAATATTCCGGAGCCAAGATTAGAATCGTTAAGCCCGTAACCAATGTCATTTGTTCATTTACAAGCCGCAAACCAAGACTTACCGCTACAGAAGCTACAGACAGCATAGTGAAGAAATCCAGGGCGAACGATGACAAAAAGGCCACTCGCAGCGTACGCATGGTCGCCGAGCGATAACGATCGCTGACAGCAGCAATGCTGTCGCTATGACTACGACTGCGTCCTAGAAATTTTAATGTTTCTAGCCCACGTAATGAGTCTACGAAATGATTAGATAATGTGCGATACGATTTCAATTGCCGATCCATTTGCTTACGGGCCGTCATCCCAATCAAAATCATAAAAACAATAATAATCGGCATAGTTACCGTAAGAATAATCCCGCTCGTAGTGTCCATCGTAAAGACGTAAATAAGCACCAAGATCGGTGTAACAGACATCCCTACCATTCTAGGAATGATCGCTTCCAGATACGTGCGGAATTTAGTTACGCCTTCCAGCACCAGTGTAACAAGATCCCCGGTTCCACGCCCGCCCACCATTCTAGGGCCAAGCTGGAAGAGCTTGTCCATCATTTCCCTCCGCATAGTGCTGCCCGTTGCTTCCGCGAAGCGGTAAGAGACACGGCTCATCAGCATAGCACAAGCATGGCGCACAAGAAATGAAAGAAGGAACAATAGCGCAGTGCCCCATTGTTCCTTCAGAGGTTCTCCCGCAAATAGCGCAGAGATGACTTCTGCCAGCGATTTAGCCAGCAGAAGTATGGACAAGCTTTGCACCAGGGTAAGGAAGCCTACAATCAGAAAGACTGGCTTAATTCCTTTATACCCAAGCAAGTTTTTATCCATTAGTATTCAAGATGCTCCTTCTCGTGAACCCGTTTATGAAAAACAAAGTAACTCCAAATTTGATATCCCAATACGAACGGAAGGATAGTCAGTGCCACAATCGTCATTACCTTCAAAGAGTAATGGCCCGAAGCCGCATTAGTGATCGTCAAATTAAAAGCTTGATCAATTGAACTAATCATAACACGCGGGAACAATCCTACAAAGATAGAAGTTACCGAAAGCGCCATTACCGCTCCTGTCATTCCAAAAGCGTAGCCATCCTTCTTCTTCGTCATGAAGTAACCGGACAGTACAAAGGCGATAACTCCCAGGGCTACAATAATCATAAGAATCGTTCCACGTTGCTCGAAAATATCCGTCATATTATAAGTCATAATCACAAAAGCAGTAAATAAAGCTGCGAGCGGGATTAGCAATTTTTGAGCCAACTTGCGAGCGCGAACCTGTAGATCCCCCACTGTACGCAGTGTTGTGAACATAAGACCATGCACCAGGCACAGAAGGACAACAGTAAGCCCTGCTACTACAGTGTACACATTCACGATATCTGTGAACCCTGCATACATTTGCATATCCCCATCAATAGGCAATCCTTTGATAAAGCTTGCAAATACTACTGCTAAGAGGAATGGTGGAAGGAAGCTGCCAATAAAGATACAAGCATCCCAAGTTCTTTTCCAAGCCAATGAATCACGTTTACCTCTGAATTCAAAAGCGACACCACGCGCTATCAGAGCTAATAAGGCAAATACAAAAGGTATATAGAATCCACTAAACAGCGTTGCATACCACTCGGGGAAAGCCGCAAACATTGCACCCGCAGCTGTGATAAGCCATACCTCATTCCCATCCCAGAAGGGTCCGATCGAGTTAATCAGAACACGGCGCTCTGTATCATTTTTAGCGAGAATTTGTGTTTCCATCCCTACGCCGAAATCGAAACCCTCCAGGAAGAAGAACCCTATAAACAGAACTGCAATCAGCACAAACCACAATTCATTAAGAGATATCATGGGAACCCTCCTCGTTATATGGATCATTCGAATCGCCGTGATCGTTATCCATTGCATAAGGACCTTTTTTAATCACTTTAATAAACAATCCGACCAACACTAATCCTAGAATTAAATAAATCGTTGTAAAAGAAATCACGGAGAACAGAACTTGACCACTTGTAATATTAGGCGACACACTGTCTTCCGTTGTCATCAGTCCGAATACCGTCCATGGCTGACGCCCGAATTCGGTCATAACCCAACCGGCTGTATTCGCAATCGGAGGAAGCAACAAGCCCCATAACATAAACCGCATAAACCAAGTGTTCGGACGGTCCATTTTTTTGCGCCACATTAAGTACATAGCATACATTCCCAATACAATCATTAACGTTCCTGCTAGAACCATGATCCGGAAACTCCAGAATGTCGTACGTACAGGTGGAATATAATCACCGGGGCCATAGGTTTGCTCATACTCCGCTTGCAGCTCAAGCATACCTTTAACTTCACCGGAAAATTTACTGTATGAAAGGAAACTCAGCATATAAGGAATTTGAAATTCTCCAGTACTGATTTGATTCTCTGGATCAATGTTTGCCCATACGGTCCAAGGTGCCGGGTCACCACTCTTACCCCACAGTCCTTCGGAAGCTGCCATTTTCATTGGTTGAGTTTCAACCAAATATTGCGCTTGGGCGTGACCAGCAACAGCTACACCAATAGAAGAAATAATCCCTACGATGGCTGCAATCTGAAAAGACTTCTTAAAGAAAGAAACCTCTTGTTTCTTCAATATTTTATAAGCACTAATACCTGTTACAAGAAAAGCACCTGTTGCATAAGCAGCCAGTACGGTGTGTGGGAATTCAACCAGCAATTGTCCGTTCGTAATAAGCGCGAAGAAATCGTTCATTTCTGCACGTCCATTATTTATCGCAAAACCCACAGGATGCTGCATAAAAGAGTTAGCCGCTAGAATCCAGAATGCAGATAACATCGTACCGAATGCTACCAGCCAGATGGACAGTAAATGTACTCGCTTGGACACTTTATCCCAACCGAATATCCATATCCCAATAAAAGTAGACTCCAGAAAAAAGGCTGCCAATGCCTCAACTGCAAGTGGAGCCCCGAATACATCACCAACAAAACGTGAATAATCGGACCAGTTCATCCCGAACTGAAATTCCTGCAAGATTCCTGTAACTACCCCTACTGCAAAATTGATGAGGAATAGCTTTCCCCAGAACTGCGCCATTTTTTTGTACTCTTCATTACCTTTTCTAACGTACATTGTCTCCATGATTGCAATCAAGAGCGCTAGTCCGATTGATACCGGTACAAAGAAATAGTGGAATATTGTCGTCGACGCAAATTGTATACGCGACAGCATTACTGTATCCATATTTGTCCCTTCCTTCTCCCCTTTTCGTTAATTATATTCTGTCAAAAATTTAAACTTCTTTTTGTGATAAATGTCACATAAAGATAGTCATTTAACGGTGAAATTCAAATGATTTGTGACAAAGATCACAATTTAGCATAAAGAAAGCAAAAAAAATAAGACGGTTTACCCGTCTTGAGTGGTTCGTCGTTCTATTAAATGCTTGACTCATTTAGGTATTGGTTAGATGGAAATACCCTTCTTCAGCGATTTGAGATCGCCATTCGAATTAAGCAATTGGGGTAGCATCTTCGTGCTGCGAACCATTGGAGAGTCACATAGACGGCAAGAAGGCGCATGTTCAAATGCGAAATTATCCCTCATCCATCCGTTGCATCCCTCATTGGTACATGCCCAAATTGCGGTATTTTCTTCCGGTATTTCTTCCAAAGGTTTCTTCCGGTAGTTCATTGCCGTTCCTCCCATCCTGTAAGTCAATAGTGAGTAACTAGATATAAAAAGACCGTCCCAACTTTCACAAGCTGGGACGGTTTCTTCTATTATTACAGTTTTACAACGTTTTCGGCTTGTGGTCCACGGTTGCCTTGAACAACGTTGAATTCAACGCGTTGGCCTTCGTCCAAAGTTTTGAAGCCGTCGCCAGTGATTGCGCTGAAGTGAACGAATACGTCGCTTCCGCCTTCAACTTCGATAAATCCGAATCCTTTTTCTGCGTTGAACCATTTAACTGTACCTGTTTGCATGTGTGTTACCTCCACAAATTTAAATTAATATGTTCTTTTTATCTTCAAACAAAGAAAAAATTCACACATTGAAAAAGGTTGTATTACCAAATATGACAGCCCTTTTCAATGCGAGAATTAGGGACTAAATGTATGATTGATATCATATTACCACACCTGATTAGCAAAGGCAAGCAAGCATCCGAATATATCCGGTTTTGCCCTAATAAGTATTACCTTCCAATGTAAGGGCTGCCACTTAGTGTTTATTCCCTAAATAGATCCTTTTTCTGGCATAATTATCATGGTTTTAGAAAAATAGCTTTTCCAAAAACGTTACTTTTATCCGTTTTTTCAAGAAGGTACCCCCTCGGAATCGAAGGGGTAGTCCGCTCTACTTGTCGTAACTGCTATATCATTATATACCGACTTCCAGCATATTATTCCTGTGGTTTTTCAAGAAGTTTAACTGTTGCCTGTTTGGCCTCGCCGTTTCGATAATAAGTAATTTTCAGATCATCACCGATCTTCGTATGATTATATAAGTACTTGCGAAGAGAAAGGGTAGATATGATTGATTGATCATTAAATTTGGTAATGACATCATTGAATTGCAGTCCAGCTTCCTTCGCAGGGCCAACGGCTTCTAGAACAACTACTCCATCCTTAACACTGTTCGGCAGGTTCAATTCATTGCGTTGATCTTCTGCTAGTGGAACGTACGGATTGTTCAAATCAACTGAATATACACCCAAGTACGAACGGGCAATATGTCCTTTTTCAGCCAGCTCATTAGCGATATCTATCACATGATTCGCAGGAATTGCAAAACCCAGACCCTCTACACCCGTATCTGAAATCTTCATTGTGTTAATTCCAATGACCTTGCCATCCAGATCCACTAATGCGCCGCCACTGTTTCCTTCATTAATCGCCGCATCGGTCTGTATCACTTCTTGTTCCCAGTCATATACTCCATCCTGATTAAGGGATACGGGAACCATCCGTTCAGTATAGCTAACAATCCCCGAGGTCAATGTATCACCAAGTCCTAGCGGATTACCGATAGCAATGACCGTTTCACCTAGACGAAGCTTAGAGGAATCACCGAGCTGCGCGATGGTATCGATTCCTTTGGCATCAATAGAGAGTACCGCAATGTCGCTTACTTTATCCGTTCCAACGAGTGTTGCCTTACGAGTCTCTCCGTTCACTGTAACTACTTCGAGATTACCGGAGTCTTCAATGACATGATTATTGGTAATGATAAATGCTTTATTCCCTGTCTTTTTATAGATCACTCCTGAGCCTAGTGCAGACTCATCCAGAATGTTTAATTCTTCATTATCTTCTTTATGATTGATAATACTTACTACTGCAGGGCGAACCGTGGCAGCAGCTTGAATAATCCGGTCAAATGGATCACTACTGCTTGGGGCAACATTTCCAGTTGCTACAACCGGCTTCTGAGCAGTCTCATGACTCATCTGGCCTGTAAACATACTGAATAACAAAACTGCCACCACAGCGCTGACTAAGGAGCAAACGGCGGATATTTGCCAGGTAGATAAACCCTTACGCGATCTGCGTACAGAATGTCTACGATTAGCAAACGATCCCTTTGATGCTTCATCCCCTCTGGACCGCGAAACTTTAGTTGAATAGAAATCATCATCAAACAATCCCACCGAAAATCTCCCCCTTCTATTGCCAAGCGTTCACTGTTGGTAAGACCTGAACCTATAGCAACCACGTCCGAACCAAACCTCTGTAACCATTAGACTCCAAATATCACTAAAAAGTTTCACTTTATCCATTAACCCCACAAGAGTTTCGATCAATCGTTAGATTATGATAATCTTTTAATATATCTTCTCTATTAGGAATATTTTGCAACTTAAAAGACTACAATAAAATAGAAGTGTCCCTAAAATTTTAGCATTGCTCATCACGCTTTTAATTGTATCACAGGCAACCTGCAATTCGGGATTTTCCTCAGCTAAAACACCTGCGAATTTTTTACAGTTTTCAGTTCTAATTACACTATATATTCACACTATTAAAGGAGGATTAATTATGAGTTCTTTTTCAACAAGTATGGATTTAGTCGAGTTTATCGGTAAGCTTGGTGACTTAAAGGATGAACACTACCACATGACCCTTGCCTTTAGCGCAATGATCGAATTGATGATTGAAAAAGGTCTAATCTCCCGCCAAGAATTAGATCGCAAGACCGCTGAACTTGATCAGCTTATGACTGGCTCAGCTTATCCCATGGCGTAGGTTGATCATAATACGTATCACACAGTCTGAACTCACTATCTTTGAAAAAACAGCCCCGATCCTCCATTGCGCCGCGTACTGACATTTTTGCCAAATCCATCATATTGTGATCCCGGCTTAAATGCGCCAAATAGGTCCGTTTGGTCCGCCCTGTAAGAATTTCGCTAAGCGCAGCTCCAGCTGCCTCATTGGAAAGGTGACCCATGTCGCCTAGGATGCGCCGTTTCGTATTCCACGGATAACGTCCCATTCTCAGCAATTCGATATCATGATTCGCCTCCAGCACCAATACATCTGCATCTGAAATTGCATCTCTTACCTTATCACTAACATAGCCCAGGTCTGTAGCTACACATAACTTCTCTTTTCCATCATAAAAATTGTAACCCACTGGCTCCGCTGCATCATGAGAAATCGCAAAGGATTCTACTCGCATACTGCCGAAATCCTTGTGCTGGCCAGACTCCATGATCATACGGTTATACTCCGGTATTTTACCAATTCCCTTCTCGATAGCTCCCCAGGTATTGGTGTTCGCATAAATCGGAAGATCGTATTTACGGGCCATGGCCCCGAGTCCCTTGATATGATCGGAATGTTCGTGTGTAACTAGAATCCCGTCTATATCATTACCCGTTAGTTCACGCATGGCCAACAGCTCATCGATCCGCTTGGCACTAAAACCTGCGTCAATCATAAGTGTTGTCTCCCCGTTTCGTACCACCGTTACATTGCCGGTAGAACCACTGGACAGTACTGTAAATGAAATCCCCATTTTCCTTACTCCTTCTACTCTGTTGTCTTAGGACTGATGATGTCCGCACTAATAGCATCCACATAATAGGCATTGCCGTTCTCCAGCATAAACCGCCACATCGGCGAAGCTACCTGACTTTCCGAGTTGAACAGCTCACCGTAATATCCCAGCTCAATCTCCTTCACTACGGAATCTGCCGGGAAATACTTCTCTATCAAACTACTAAGTGCTTGCGATGCTGGAAGCACCTTCTGTTCTTTATCGCTGCTGCTTGTCCCTATTTCAATCTTCGGCCAGCGGTAAGCTACGATTTTTTGATCACTGTTAATCAACTCTAGCCTAACACGGAACAACGACCACTGATTTTGAACCAGCGGATGAAGAACGAACTTCCCAACCTCACTTTCCTGTGAATCAAAGCGATAATTGGAAATGTCAGGAATCTTATCCTCAAGCGCCTTGCTAAGCTCTGAGAAGGAAGAATAGATCAGCTTGCTGTCTATAGGTACATCTAATTTAATTGGTGGTTCAGTCTGCTCTTCAGCAGAATAACGATAAGTAATGTTAGGAAGCTGCGGGGTAGAAGCCGGAATGGGACACAATACACGAATCCCTTTCTGCTCCATTACGGCTTGGGTCTCAGCAGACAGGGAAGTAAAATCAAGATTAGCACTAACCTGATCGCGTAAATCGACCCACAGCTGGTAACATAGCAGCAGATTCAGACCTAAAAAGGCGCAAATCAGTACATTTTTAGCTCTTCCCCAATCCATACCCGAACCTCCTAAATGTTATATGAACCACTTGCCCATTAATTCAAAGTAAGCACGCTGCCATCACTAAGTGTAACTTTCCAGACAGGTATCAGCTCCAGATGATCTTCCTTCACCTCAGGCACATAGGCAGGCGTTAAATCCTTCACTGCCGAAGTTTTACTGACCAGAGACAACCTATACTCCAGATCCGCACCTCCAGATAGCTCCACTACCTTTTTTACGGCCTTACTTTCATCTATATAGATTAGAGAACGTTCATAAGAGGATACTGTTCCCTGCTGCAGTTCCAGATTTATTACACCATACTGTAATGATGAATGGCTCATTATCGGATAGGAGCCGTACGGATAGGAGCCATAATATTGTTGTAAAGAGACCTTTCTCTCCTGTCTCCCTTCCTCTGTAGCCTCCAAACGGTAAGTCCCATTCCATCCGCCATGCTGGTTCACAAATTCTACAGCTTCCAAAGCATCCTTGGCAGGGGTACTTTCTCCAGCTGGAAGAGCCGCAGGGTCGCTATAGCTCATCCAGTTCTTACCCTGGTCCACCTGAAGGCTTCGTTTGCTGTCCGTATAAATCTCCGAGCCGTTTTTCTCCCGGATATATCTAGTGCTTCCAACATCGAAGAAAAGATTACTCTGCATTTGCTCTATGGTGTACATCCCGGAAGGCATGTCTACCTGAACCAGAGAAATCTTACTGTCCGGCACATAATAATCCCCGCTTACGGTCTTGTAAGGCGTCCAATTCTTACCGAAATCGACATGCTGCTGCACATCCTGAACCGTTAAATCCGCTTTTGCCGCTTCGTATATGATGTCGCCTCTCGTACTGAAGAAAATAGCATGGGCCTTGGAATCGTTCTTAATGTTATAGATCCAAATGCGATCGATGCTTTCTCCTTCAAAAAGGGAATCTGGCGATAACTGCATCACCCGCTGCAATAACGTTACCGGAATGCCCGCTCCGAACGAAAGCTCAATCCCAGGATTCTCATTGCGGATCTTATCCCAATCATAATCCTGTACCGAGTGCCGCTGAAAGCTTTCGAAGCCACGACCTTTTAAGCGATTCATGATCAAGCTATAGAACGTAGAGTCCGGATAAAAAAGCGTATGCTTGCCTTCCCCCATATGGATGATCATTTTGTCAGGGTATAACAGGTTCTCTACCTTCTCTTCCGGACCCATATTATCTGTCTTCACATACAGGTTCTCAGAAAGCACCGCAGAATCAGCACCAGGCAAGCGGTAGATCAAATAATAGCTTTCAACCAGGCTTCCGAGCACGAGCAAGGCTAGAATGCATGATTTGATTCGTTCCTTCACGCCTCACTCCCCCTTTGCTCGTTCAAAGGCAGGGTAAAGGTTACCTTTGAACCTTCATTTAGCTCGGATTGCAGGGAAATGGAGCCTCCATGTGCCTTCACAATTTCCCGGGCAATGGAAAGGCCAAGTCCAGTGCCTCCCATGTTCCGCGAACGTGCCTTATCCACGCGATAAAATCGTTCGAAGATCCGCTCGATATCTTTTTTCGGAATCCCTATCCCCGAATCACGTACAGAAATGGAGAGCATTCCATCCTCATTCTTCAACGCTTCCAATTCAATTGTACCGCCTTCTGGCGTATATTTTAGCGCATTGGAGACCAAATTCCCCAAGACCTGGTCGATTTGATCACGATCAAGCCACGCCGTAGTAACATCTTTGCGGACCCTTGTACTGATATCGATACGCTTTTGCCGAATTTGAAAAGAAAAACGATCCGCAACATCCTCCAGCATCTCGGTAATATCTGTCTGCTGAATTCGAAGAAGAGCTTCCTTGGAATCCAGACGGGAAAGATGCAGTAAATCCGTAACCAGACGAATCATCCGTTCCGTTTCGTTGCGAATCACCCCAACAAACCGAACCGCCAGCTGCGGATCTTCAAGTGCTCCATCATCCAGTGCTTCAACATAGCTTTTAATAGTGGTAAGTGGTGTTCTTAGCTCATGCGAAACGTTCGCCACGAACTCCCGGCGTGATTCCTCCAGATTCTCCTGTTCGGTGACATCCTGCAACACAGCAATTGTGCCGGCAATGCCACCCTCTCGACGATGAATCGGAGTAAACGTCACTCTTACGATATTAGAATCTTCTCCACCCATATGGGTCAGATGAAGCATTGCAGATTGGGCATTACCTTTAGCCAGAGATCCGCTTTGTTCGTAATCTAAGCCCAACAGTTTATCTAGAGGAGCACCTTCCTGCAACGGACCTTCATTTCCGAGCATCAATGCTGCCCGCCGATTCATCAGAATCACTACTCCGTTCTCATCTGTAGCCACAACACCATCACTCATGTTCGTCAGAATAGAGGTAAGCTTCTCCTTCTCTTCTTCATTCTGCGAGAGTGCCTCACGCAATCTACCGGTCATATAATTGAACGCCTGACTGAGTTGTCCAATTTCATCATTGCCCAATACGGGCATTTTACGATTGAATCGGCCTTCAGCGACCGCCGTAGCATGCCTCGTCATTTCCTTAATAGGCTGCGTGATAGTGTGCGCCAGAATGACGCATAAAACAACCGTTAACGCTAGAGCTAACAGCAAACCTGAGATAAATACACTATTGATCCGGCCCATCGTGGCGTACAGATCCTTCATGTCAGCAGCAATATAGATTGCGCCCACTACCTTGTCACCTGAGAGCACAGGCTTAGCCACAACCTTTTTCCGCGCATTATCATCCGCAATAATATATTCCTCGTTATCACTGATGCCCTGCAAGGCCCGATTCACAACTGTCTGGGTGTTACGCTGCCCGACATAGTCATTCTGCGAGGGAACGGAAGTGGTGATGATTTTGCCGCTGGCATCCAGTACCTGAATTTCAGCCCCGTTAATGTACAGATTATTGACCATCCCGCGCAGACTTTCCACAGCCGTTTCCTCATCAGCCGTTCCAGCCTCACTACCAAATTTATCAGCAGTCAGGATAGACAACATCTCAGCACGTGCTTTAAGGTCCTTGGTGAAATTATCTGTTAACGAGTTCTTCATCGAGCTCACAAAATAAACCCCGATCAACTGCATAGCTATCAGAATCAGCAACACGTAAATAATAATAAGTTTTGCCTGAATTGTCCGGATAAAGGACCGCCACTTCATCACAGTCCTCCATTTTTAGGGCTATGCATCAAATAGCCAAGTCCACGCCGAGTATAAATATATTCGGGCTTGCTGGGGTTCTCCTCAATTTTCTCTCTTAGACGACGGATCGTCACATCAACGGTCCGCACATCACCGAAATACTCAAATCCCCACACTGCCTGCAGCAAATGCTCCCGAGTCATCACCTTACCGGCATGTTTGATCATATAGTAGAGCAGCTCATATTCACGATGGGTCAAGTCAAGCGGCTCCCCGCCCTTATAGACCATATACATATCTGTATCTATAAACAGATCAAAATGATAAATGCCCTGCTTATTCTCTGCTGGTTCACTCGCCATCCCCTGTGGTGACGGTTTATGCTGTCTCCGCATCTGGGCTTTAACTCTGGCCAGCAATTCACGTGTACTAAAAGGTTTGGTCACATAGTCATCAGCACCAAGCTCCAGGCCAAGTACCTTATCAATCTCTCCGTCCTTGGCTGTAAGCATAATGATAGGAATGTCCAAGTGCGCAGAACGCACCTCGCGGCAGACGTCCATGCCATCTTTGCCGGGCAGCATAAGATCAAGCAGCATAAGATCGGGCCTTTTGGACAATGCCAGCTCCACTGCGCTGTTACCATCAAAAGCACAAATAACCTCGTAGCCTTCTTTTTCTAAATTAAATTTCAATATATCAGCAATAGGCTGTTCATCATCTACTACCAGAATCGTTCCCATCTGCATGTCCCAGCTTCACCTTCCTATCCTTACTTAATGATCATTCCTTTATTTTAACATACCTGTCTAACCGTCACATCCTACGAAATAAGCAATCCCCCTGCCCAGCAAAAAGAAACGGCTTTGCCGTCACTCGTAGATTAAAAAAATAAAAACCGCCCGATTAAAATCGAGCAGTTAAAGGATTAAGTATGAATTATTGCAAATACTTCATTGGATTTACAGCAGTGCCATTCTTCCGAATCTCAAAATGCAGATGTGTACCCGTCGAACGTCCGGTGCTGCCCATTACGCCAATCTTGCCACCCTGCTCCAAGCGTTGGCCTGTAGAAACCGAGATGCTTTTTAAATGACCATAATAGGTCTGGTATCCGTTGCGATGATCCACAATAACTACATTCCCGTATCCATTCTGCACCCCTGCAAAGATTACGGTCCCGGCATCAGAAGCTTTTATATTCCGATTGCTAGATACCATATCAATACCCTTATGGGCACGGCTCCAACGCTCACCGAAGCTACTTGTCAGGGTTGCCCCGCTTACCGGCCAACTGAACATGCCTGTTCCTTCACCAACAACCTTCGTTCCCCGATAAACAACTTCTGGCAGCGAGGCTTTTATAACGGTCTGGCCTAACCATTCTTCTTGAACAACCATGCCATTTTCCTTTGTTACCCGATACTCCATTTCTTTAAGTCCAGTTTGTCCTGGACGAACCACTTTGCTTTTGCCTGCCGCTAGCTGATCGCTCGAACGCACAACCACTTCCGGCTCAGTCACTATCTGCTCAGTCACTTTTTCCACAGTTACTACTGTAACATCTGGTTGGGGTACCTTCAGCTTTAGTGTATCTCCAATCTTCAACGTCAGCTCTTTCACGTTAGGGTTGTTACTATAAATCTCTTTTTGGGTGATTTCAAACCGTTTGGCAATCCCCGAAATCGTATCACCCTCTTGAACGGTATAAAGAAGAGGCGCCTCTTTACCTTCAGTAAGTGTCTGGACCGCTGCCTCCACATCCAACACTTTATTAGGATCTGCTTTGATAGGAACGATAGAAATATCTTCACTAATCTCTACCGACTCTACTTGCTCTGGAGCCTTCGATTTTGCAGCAGATGAGCTGGAAGCAGCTGTTCTCGATAGCTTACTAGCCGTCGTTGCTACTTCTGCTTGTGGGACATAATGATTTTTTACCCCTTCGAGCACAGCATTAGCAGTTTCCTGATCCTTAACTATGCCAACGGCCTTGCCATCTACCATCAATTGCACGCCTACCGCATAAGCTTTCAGCATTCCATCTAGTTTAGTAAGTGTCGCCTCACTATCAACTTCTGGCTTGTATGCCTTCTGCTCTTCTATTGTTATGCCCTCTGTTTGCAGCACCATGGTTGAATTCGGATATTTCTCCTGATATTCTCGTTGTTTCTTCTCGTATAGCTGGTTAAGCTGCGTCTGATCGGTAAGTCTTCCGACTTCTTCACCCTTCACCAACACTTGATAATAGGTAACCGTGTTAGCGGCTACATACTTTTTCTCTGCTCCAACCAACACCGTAGCTAGAAGCACAAGGCCGACAGATCCCAAAATCCAAGCACGCCGAAATCTGCGAGTACCTTTCTCTTGTTGAAAGTGTTTGGAGTCGTGATCGAAATTGTGGCTCTGTTGAACATTCGCCTCGGATTCTGCTGGATGTCCATCCTGCAGCTTGCTCATCCGACGCATGAACTTAAATCCCTTCATGAAACTCTCCCTTTCAGTCCGCTTTTACTTCCGACAAAAGCGGCCAAGCTAATTGTACGACCTCGATTATATAGATTACGTCCATGTAAATTTCTGCGTATACTAGTGCTTAATTCCTGCTTCTAATGAACCTATAAAAAGGTTGTTAAGGAGGTTACAAAAATTTAACCTCTTGAGGTCCTTGTTTACTGTACCATAGCTTAGAGAAAAATTTCAACTTTAGACATGACAAAAAACCCGCCAAATACGCGGGTTTTTTGCGCAAATATGAAATTTTAACCTTTTTCTTGTGTCTATAAAGTGACAATTATAAAAGCTATTGCGTAGATTCTGTAGTTGGTGTAAGCATTTTCATTATGCTCTCATATTCGTCTGCATCAACATATTTTGCAATTACCTGTTGCAGCTCTTTAACCTCATCTTCTGTTAATCCATCCTCCATCGCTGTTGAAATTTTTGCCATCTCATCCTGGGGTAGTTTGGACATCAAAATATTGAATATATTTACCTTCTCTTCCGATGGAAGATTATCTTTGAAGTCACTGAGTGCCTCAGGTGTCATTACTAATTGTTGGTCACCAACACTTCCACTTCCGTTATCAGTTGAACTTTCGGTTGTAACTTGCCCCATAACTGGTAAGGCATCAGTTGGAGTATTATCATCTACGGGCTCGCCCTTGCCTTTAGCTGGCGAATCCGTGCTTTTGTCGGTCTCCTTGCTAACTGTACTCCCTGTGGTTACTTCTTTATTGGCTGTATCCGAGTCAGATTTGTTATCCATGCCAATGATGCTCCGAATCATTCCT
The DNA here is from genome assembly GCF_037975345.1 of Paenibacillus sp. FSL P2-0121. Classification (NCBI taxonomy): domain Bacteria; kingdom Bacillati; phylum Bacillota; class Bacilli; order Caryophanales; family Paenibacillaceae; genus Paenibacillus; species Paenibacillus sp. FSL P2-0121. The sequence continues at coordinate 6,943,803 of NZ_CP150245.1, forward strand.
CCAAATCCCGGACCGGGAGTATTCACTTTAATATCGAAGCTAGCCAGTACCGACTGAATATAAGCATTTACAACCACGCCCGTTGTTAGAATTGAAAGAGTGCTGGCAAGTACCACAATCAGACATACGCTAAGTGCACGCTTCACGATCTTCATCTTCATTTCTCCTCTCACCTATGTTCAAGTCTATCTGGTAGATCATGTACATGTTCTTCTATACATCCAGTATTGACTAGAACCGGCCTTGGGAAACGTCTAGGTATAAATCTAGGCCCCAAAAGAGAGAGATAGTCCTCAGAACAAAAAAAAGAGCCTCTAACGAGGCTCCTTAGTATAACTAGGTTTTAGATATAAATTGGCAATACTTGATTCGTCTGCTCACGGTTACGACCCACTGAGAAGATAGCAATCGGAATACCTGTAAGCTCAGATACACGTTCAACATATCTGCGTGTATTTGCTGGAAGATCATCCAACGTTTTTGCAGAAGTAATATCTTCGCTCCAGCCTGGAAGTTCCTCATATACCGCTTCACATTCTGCCAGCATTTTGAGGCTAGCAGGGTAATGAGTAATTACCTCACCACGGTATTTGTAGCCTGTGCAGATCTTCACAGTCTCAAGTCCGCTAAGTACATCCAGCGAGTTAAGAGATAGCCCTGTGATTCCACTTACACGACGAGCGTGACTCACAACTACACTATCGAACCAGCCTACACGGCGTGCACGTCCGGTAACTGTGCCATATTCATGACCTGTTTCACGGATATAATCACCTGTTGCATCATTCAGCTCTGTAGGGAACGGGCCATCTCCAACACGAGTGGTATAGGCTTTTGCAACCCCAATAACCTGTTTGATTTTGGACGGTCCCACACCAGAACCTATGCACACCCCACCGGCAGATGGGTTGGATGAAGTAACAAACGGATACGTGCCTTGATCGATATCAAGCATTACTCCTTGCGCACCTTCAAACAACACTTTGCGATCCGCATCAATGGCATCATTAAGAATAACAGAGGTGTCTGTTACATAATTACGCAGCACTTCTGCATATTCCAGGTATTGAGTCAGAATCTCTTCTACGTTAAGAGCTTCGGCACCATAGACCTGCGTAATCACTTGGTTCTTCTCTTGCATCAAGGGGCGGAGTCTCAGTTCGAATTCCTCAGCGTCCATCAAGTCAGCAATACGGATACCGTTGCGTGCTGCCTTATCCATATAACAAGGACCGATACCTTTACGTGTAGTACCAATCTTGTTCGGACCCTTACGGTCTTCTTCGAGAGCATCCAGCACCATATGGTATGGCATAATGACATGAGCACGATCACTGATCACTAAGTTCTTAGTATCAAAACCGTTCTCATGAATATAATTAATTTCTTGGATCAAGGCAGCCGGATTAATAACCATTCCGTTACCAATTACACAAGTTTTCTCTTTATAAAATACACCCGAAGGGATCAAGCTGAGCTTAAACTTCTCACCGTCAATCAGAATCGTGTGACCGGCATTATTGCCCCCTTGATAACGGGCGACCACATCTGCACTTTCCGCTAGAAAGTCAGTGATTTTCCCTTTACCTTCGTCTCCCCATTGTGTTCCCACGACGACTACCGTTGACATGTTCATTCCTCCGTAGGTGCTACTTAGCACCATTATTTTTCATAATATGGACCCTATACGTCATTCTTATGTACGTGGCCCTCCGGACGCCAAGCAGATTTAACCCGCTAAAGGACAATTCTCAGTGTAACAGCGGTTTTTTTCAAAGTCAAATAAAACGAACGATTACACAAAGAAATGTGCAATCGTTCGGGAATTATACATGTCAGGTTTAACCAGCAAATGGTTCCGCATGTGCTCGCTCGTAGTTAACGAACTTGTTGAAATTTTTAAGAAAGACCAGTTCTACCGTGCCTACGGGACCATTACGCTGTTTAGCTATAATGATCTCAATAATATTCTTCTTCTCCGTATCCGCATTGTAATAATCATCACGATACAGAAACGCAACAATATCGGCATCCTGCTCGATAGAACCCGATTCACGCAAGTCACTCATCATTGGACGTTTATCCTGGCGCTGCTCTACACCCCGGCTTAACTGCGACAGGGCAATAACCGGCACATCCAACTCACGGGCAATCTGCTTCAGTGTACGAGATATATCCGATACTTCCTGCTGACGGTTCTCTCCGCCTTTACCGCGGCCCTGAATGAGCTGCAAGTAGTCGATGACGATCATGCCAAGTCCTTTTTCCTTCTTCAGTCTCCGGCACTTTGCACGAATATCGGTTACCGTGATACCTGGTGTATCGTCGATGTAAATCTCCGCTTCAGATAGAGACTGAATACCCATCGTCAGCTTGGACCAATCATCATCACTCTTGAAGTCACCGGTACGCATAATATTGGCATCTAAGTTGGCTTCAGCACAAATCATCCGCTGTACCAGCTGTGGCGCTGACATTTCCAGACTGAATATCGCAACAGTTTCTTTAGCGCGTACTGCCACGTTCTGTGCAATATTCAGGGCGAATGCAGTCTTACCAACAGATGGACGAGCCGCAACAATGATCAGATCGTTACGTTGGAATCCGTTAGTCATATGATCTAAATCCACAAATCCGGTTGGGATACCTGAGGTACCCCCCTTATTTTGATGAAGCAACTCAACCTTGTCGAACACTTCCATCAAGACATCGCGGATCGCAATAAATCCACTGCCGCTCCGCCGGTTGGAGATTTCAAGAATGCGCCGCTCTGCATCACTCAGCATATCGGCTACATCTTCACCGCCAGTATAACCTTCGCTCACAATTTGCGTGGCTGTGCGAATCAAACGGCGCAGCATGGCTTTCTCTTCGATAATCTGGGCGTAGTATTCTACGTTAGCAGCAGTAGGCACGGCATGCGCCAGCTTAGCTAAGTAGCTAACCCCACCAATATCTTCAAGCTCTCCTTTGTCCTGCAGTCTGGACGTAAGTGTAACAAGATCAATCGGCTGGCTCTCTTCTCCGAGCTGCACCATCGCCTCAAAAATCATTTGATGCGCTTTATCGTAGAAGTCTTCGGTATTCACCCGTTCCATTGCAGTAATGAGCGCTTCATCCTGCAACAGAACCGCACCAATTACCGCCTGCTCGGCTTCAAGATTCTGCGGGGGAACCCGATCGAAAAAGAGATCTCCACCCATGTTACTCCTCCGTTACCTCAACCTTAAGTGTGGCCTTTACTTCAGTATGCAATTTTACGCTTACTTGAAATACTCCTATATGGCGAATTGGCTCACCTAATTCAATCTTGCGCTTATCAATAGTAATTCCTTTGGTGGAAGCCAGTGTCTCAGCAATCTGTTTGCTTGTAATAGCACCGAATAAACGTCCGCCTTCACCTGATTTTGCTTTCATTGTCAGTGTTAGCTCGTCAAGCTTCTTACCCAATTGCTGTGCTTCTTCTTTTTCGTTATCTTTACGGCGTTGTTCAGCAGCCGCTTGATTCTCCAGCGTCTTCACGTTACCTTCCGTTGCCGGACGAACCAATCCACGTGGCAATAAGAAGTTAGAAGCATAACCTTCGGATACCTCTTTAACCTGACCTTTTTTACCTTGACCCTTAACATCTTTTATGAATATGACCTTCATTCGAATAACCCCTCTTTCGATTCGATTTCAGCCAGCACCTGCAGTAATCTGGCTTCTGCTTCTTTACATGTTCCTTCAAGCTGTACCGCGGCATTGGACAGATGCCCTCCGCCGCCTAATTTCTCCATCACGACCTGTACATTCATACGTCCTAGTGATCGGGCACTAATGCCAATCAGGCCGTCAGGCCGCTCGCTGATGACGAATGAAGCAACTACGTTGGTCATCCCAAGCAGCGTGTCCGCAGTCTGAGCAATAAGAAGCTGCGGAATTTTCATGCCTGGTGCCGTAACTACAAGCGCGATTTGGTCATACACCATCCGCGCATGTTTGATAATTTCGGCTTTGGAAATATACTCCTGTAAATCCTCCTTGAGCATGCGCTGAATAAGTACGGTATCGGCACCATTCCGGCGCAGGAAGCCTGCGGCCTCAAAGGTACGCGACCCCGTATGAAGCGCAAAATGCTTCGTATCCACCGTGATCCCCGCTAACAACATTGTAGCATCCAGCGGACTGATCTTTACCTTCTCATGAATATACTGAAGCAGCTCTGTCACCAGCTCACAAGTCGATGAAGCGTAAGGCTCCAAATACACCAATACAGCATCGTTAATGAACTCTTCACCTCTTCGGTGATGATCCACCACTACAATTCTGCTGGCATATTGCACTAGCCGCGGCTCCATCGTCATAGACGCCTTATGTGTATCCACAACAATAAGCAGGGTATGCTCTGTCATGATCTGTAGGGATTGCTCCGTTGTGATGAATGACTTATACAACTCATCATCCTTACGAATCTGCTCCATCATGTTAGTTATCGATGGATTAGGAGTCTCCATCACAATGCTAGCCTCTACATTATACATCTGCGCAGCCCTTAACAGGCCGATTGCAGCACCCACAGCGTCGATATCCGGTGTCCGATGACCGAGGATCAGCACACGATCGCTCTCCTGCATCAGATCCCGCAAAGCATGCGCAATGACCCGCGCCCGCACTCGGGTACGCTTCTCAGCAGCATTACTCTTGCCGCCGTAGAAGGATAACCGTTGGCCTGCTTTTACAGCTGCCTGATCACCACCTCGGCCAAGCGCCATATCTAGACTGGATTGGGCCAATGCCCCTAATTCACTTGCTGAGTCTGCGCCAAAGGCCAGACCAATACTCAGTGTCATGGGTACCTTAAGATCAGCAGTCATTTCTCTGACTTCATCTAGAATCACGAAGCGGCTCTCTTCCAACGCTTGCAGGCTACGATGATTAAGCAGCATTAGATAACGTTCCGAGGACAACCGCCGCAGATAAACCTCAAACTGCTTACTCCATTCAGTGATTTCACTCGTCACCTTAGCAATCAGCGAGGTTCGCTGTTGATCATCCATCCCTTGAGCGGATTCATCCAGGTTATCCATCATCACTATGCCGATTGCCAGCTTCTCATCCTCATACCGCTCACGTAACACCACAAGCTCAGTGATATCATACAAGTAAAGAATACGCTCACTCGGAATAATGACAGCTTGATAAAATCGTTCATCCACGGTGATCTCAAGGCGGGTGTCATGGAGCACACCCTCTTTGGCGACCTCCCGTTTACCCGCTGCAGCACCTGTGAAAAAAGACTGCATATCAGGCAATAATTCTTGCAGTGATTCCCCAACTAAAGACTTGCGTGCGAAAATATCGCCGGCATAGCGGTTATTCCATTCCACCGTTCGATCCTCGCTAAACAGAATGATTCCAAGCGGCAGCATGCTGACTGCTTCGCCCTCTACCCGCTTAATGCGGAAAGATAGCCCATTAATATATTCCACCAGATTACGGCGGAACGAGATCTCCGCTTTCAACATATAGAAGCATAAAGTACCTGAGAGAAACAGGCCGGCGACCCCAAGCGCCCAGTTATAAACACTGACAATTATAATAAGGACCAACAGCAGCATGAACGCCCATACGGTATGATAGCCGTGCCAGCGTCTTTGCAGAAATTTAGGCATGAACTCTCACCCTATCGTTTCGATTTGGTCACATACTCCCGCAGTGGGAACGCAAGATCAATAATACCAATAATGCGCAGCGGCGGCAGTAAAATAACCGGTATCGCTAACAAAACGGCAGACATCTTGTTCCATTTGCGTTCATGCGCCAGGAAGAAGAAAAATCCGATGGCCTGAATCATAAAGCCAATTCGCAGCAGTGGCAGAAGATTGGCAGAAATCATGAGGATGAAATTGTTCTCCGACCCTGAGAAGAAGAGCTGTAGAACAACACCAATCAGATAGTACCAAATAAACGATCTCGAAAGTCTCCATTCACGTGCAGGCTTCATCTTAGGCACTGCATAATTCATACTGTTCAGAATCGGGCGGGCAATAGAATGCGTAATCACAGCAATCATGAAGGAGCTTACGATTAGAGTCATAGGGATCATTTGGACCGTCATATGACTTATCTTGTTTACATCCTCAGTTGAAAATCCAATATCAGTGAGCAGAGGATTAGTAGTTCCGAGCTCAGACAGAGGTGAATTAACCATTTGCAATACATCGTTCACATAGGTAGACAGGTCAAAATTAAATAATGCCGTACCCAGCAGCAAAAGCAGCAGGAACTGTGCAAGAATCGTAACCGTACCTGCGATCACAGTAGACATGGCCGGGGCATGTCTTTTATACCAACGCCCCATAACCAGAGCCGGTATTAAGAAATACGCAGCTATCAACAGATAAATTGGTGTAATCAAGCCTACAATCAGCAACACCGGCAATACATGCAGTACAAATTGTCTCGTGTTCAGTGTAGTAAACAACACTACTGCCGGAACAATCATAAAAAGGGTAGTGATGATGAGGAGTGGAGTCGTTAAACTAAGCAGCAAAAGTAAGTATGCTACGCTCCAAGCCACAGATGACCAGCGAAATTTCAACAGTATTCACCTCTTACGCATATGTTCTTCTAAAGCAGATATATCTTGGTACCAATCTTCCAGTTGATGCCCTTCCTGCTTGTGCTTTCTAAGCTTCTCCAGTAGCAAGTCATCTAAAGAACGATAAGGAATCCCTAGTCTGCGGCCCAAAATATAAGAGCTCATAATCAAGCTAGCCAGACTGTCACCGACACGGGTAGTACTGCCTTCCCATAACGCTTTAAATAACCTTGAAACTTGATCAATCACTTCGGTTTTCAGCCATTCAATTACCTTGGCGCGCTTGGCTACATCCAGATCCTTCGGCACATTGGACACGTCTCTCTACCTCCGGCAAAAAGCTTTATTCTCCATTATAGCATAAAAAATTCGGTGTCACACTGGACGCCCCGCGCCCCTTAAGTATGCTTCAATCCATGCTGTCTATGCCTCTTTTTGGAGAGGAGCTTTCTTTAAAAAAGACCCGCATTCCGTTATCGCCGGAAATACAGGCCTTGTTCCGATAGCTTCTATAACCGCGAATACACTGGGACTATAATGATTCCTGTGATTGTCTTGTTACAAATTTCTCGCAATATTCTATGACTTGACTCCGGCGAACAATTCCAATAAACCGGTTCATATCATCGACCACAGGTACAAAGTTCTGCACCTTAGCCAAATTAATTAGATCTTCCATATCCGCATCAATCGAGACCGGCTTGTTATTCATACGTAATGGAACGTCCTTCAGCAAAAATTTTGAAGCGTTCTCAAACGAAACCTTACCCTCCGACTCTTTCATGTACCAGAGCAGATCACCTTCCGTTACCGTGCCAGCATACTCTCCATTACGGTTAAGAATCGGGACTGCTGTATAGCGGTGAAACTCCATCCTCTCAAGCGTTTGGCGCAGCGTAGAATCGAGCGTTACGCAGGCCACCTCCTGTTTCGGAAGTAAAAAAAATGCAATATTCATCTCTTGATCCTCCTCAAAGAGTTCCGAAGGAATTACGGTTCTTTAACTTCCTTTTACTGCCATGTCAATGTGATTATACGTAGCAGCTAAATAATAGTTCCAACTCATTATAACATGAAGACAGTAAGCAGCAGCCATGAGAATGTTTATGGCTGCTGCAATTTATTTATATGAGTTTAGCTTTCCAATTAGAATTACTGTGTAACTGCTGTTGCTTTGGGCTCGAGTGCATTACTTGCTTTTCCCGGCTCAATCAGTTGATCTACAGGTGTTCCTGCATTCATCCAATTATCAATCAGCGCCTTAGCTTCGCGCAAGTCCTCTTCATCAACGATATCATAATAAAGTCCGTCAATACGTTTTCCTTCGCCCATTACCGTAAAGCTTGAGATATCCATATCTTTGCCGCCCATAAATTTCTTGGCCAGACTAATGATCATTGAAGGCTCAATATCGGTCTTGAAATTATCGCCCATAATATCCAGCAGCTTAGGAATATTGCCGATTTGGCTGATCGATAACATTTTATTAGCTACGACATCAATAAAAACCTGTTGGCGTTTGGTCCGGTTAAAGTCACTATCTTCACGGTAGCGTGTATAGTTGAGTGCTTCTTGACCGTTATAATTCGACTTTCCACCCTCGATCGTAAACTTTTCATGGTCCTTACCCTTGTTTACAATATCCTTCTTGATTGGCAGCGGAACGCCTCCAATAGCATCAACGGCATCCTTGAGCCCTTGAAAGTTAATGGTGGCATAATACTGAATATCATGCTCCAGCAGTGCTTCCAGAGTATCCTTAGCCATTTGCTGCCCACCAAAAGCATAAGCATGGGTAATCTTATCTTTTTTATTATCGTTATGCCCAATAATCTCGGTATACGTATCACGTGGAATAGAAATAAGCAGAATTTTGTAATCCTCAGGACGAACAACAGCATACATCATAGTGTCTGAACGTGCGGTTTCATTGTCGCGTTGATCAGTCCCGAGCAGCATCAGCGAGAATGGATCGCTTTTGTATACAACCGGCTCTGGCTTAACCTTATTCTCATCCTTAAGTGGCTGGTAAGATTCTTCTTTCAGCTTGCTTTCTACCCGATCGGACAAAAAGAGATCAAAGGCTAATACGGCCAAAGAATTCCGAAAGAGAAAGCCTCCCGCTATAACAACGACGAGAACAATTAGCGCAATGTATCTTTTCTTTATTTTTTTCATCTTTGATTCCTTCTTTATTGTAGAATAATTACACATACCATATATTTACAATGCCTCCTGATCGTTCTCAGGCAGTCATGGTTTTATTTCTCTCGGCGGCGAATTTACTGTCCCTTATTCCATTATCTTATTGTCCCCCCTTTCAGGAAATTCGGGTCATTCTAAATTATAGAAAAAAGTTTTTTTGCGTTTCTAAAATAATATGGGATAAAACAATATTTCTATTGTAATCACTAAATGGATAAAAAGAAACAACAAATACCGACATGAATAGGGAAAAAGCACCATACCAAGTAATAATTACTGGTATGATGCTCCAAATTTAACTTCGAATTCCAAGGGCATGTATAATATGTTTTACCCGTTCTCCATAATGTAAACCGCGGAAAAACCCATAATCGAACAATTTAGCAGCACCCTCAAATCGGCTGCCATAGGTCTCTGCCCCCATAACGACCGCAATAAGCCGGTGCCCCTCTCGCTGGGCTGATCCCGCAATACAATATCCCGTCTGGCTATCATATCCAGTCTTCAACCCATCTGCTCCATCGTATGCGTAAGCGCCGCCCATACCTGGAAGCATAAGGTTGCTATTACTAACATATAACCCTTTATCCTTTAATTGCATCTGAGTACGACCGGAAATATTCAGTACATCAGGATGATTATGGATTAGCGCAGCTGCCAATTTGGCTGTATCCCTCGCTGTCATCATCGTCTGGCCACCGATATGCGTAGGCTGACGAATGATACCAAGATCCTTGCTCGACAATCCAGAGGCGTTGGTAAATACCGTATTAGGAGATAAACCTAAACTACGTGCTCTATCATTCATCATAAGTACAAAAGAATCCTCTGATCCTGCCATATATTCTGCCAATGCAACTGCAGCATCATTAGCAGAATAGATGGTGATGCCTTCGAATAGCTCCCTTACTGTATAGAAATCTCCTCGTTTTAATGAGAGACTCATACCTCCCATTTGACTGGCGTAAGCACTAATAGGGACTCTATCCTCCCACCTAAGGGTTCCAGAGGTTATGTGATCCAGCACAATCATTTCAGTCATTAATTTAGACACACTGGCCGGTGGCATAGGCACATCGCCGTTGATATTGACCCATATGTCTCCACTATCCATATCTAGCAGCACTGCTGAACCCGCGTCAATATCCGGTTTAAAGCCCAGCTCGATAGGCCTCCACACCGTAATTAAGACAACGACTATCAAAGCTGCACCAGCCCATATCAATATCCGTCTCTTCATCGTTGTCATCCTCCATAATATATATGACGAATGAAACAGCAATTTGATTTCACTTTTTGCGTAATTTTTTTTATTTTTTTTAATTTAGTCCTTTATCCACCATTTATTAGGCTCAATTATGGAGCCCAAAGAATCAACACGCACACCTTGTAGACGTTTATTAACAGCAGTAATGCTTTCTCTTTCCGCAAAAAAGATCATTGGAACCTCTTCATTCACTAGCTTCTGCCATTCATAATAGATTTGTTGTCGATAATCTCTATCATATGCCTTCATACTTGTGCCATCGCGAATCAATTCTTCATTCCGCTCCGAGGACCAACGTGGGTAGTTCCACAAATCATTCTCCCTCCAGAGACCTGAAGGATCAGGATCATTAGCTAATCCCCATACCCCGTTAAACAACTCAATGGACGGATCATCAGCCTCTACTGCTTCATAGAAGGTGTTGAGCTCTTTTAACGCCCCACCATTAAGCTGCACATCGAGTCCCACATTTCGCCAATCCTCCAGAATAGCAGCAGTTCGTAACTCCGCTGAATGACTGCCTAGCATAGAATCATAATGAATAACTAACTTTTCTCCTTTTTGATCCTCACGCAGCCCATCTCCATCAACATCTACAAAACCAGCCTCATCAAGCAGCTGCTTCGCTTTTTCCGGATCATAGGGATACGTATTAATCTGACTGTCAGGGATCTTCGCCCAGCTTGCACTGGAAACCGGAGTTTCTATAGGCTTGCCTAACCCATGAGAAAATGATTGAATGATCCCCTCCCGATCAAGTGCATAATACATCGCCTGACGTAATCTTTTATCCGCAAATTTAGGGTTATCCATTACGATTTTTTCAGCTTCACTATCCCAATACCCAAATTTAAACCCTATATACTCATAAGCAAGCTCATTTGATTGTAAAATATTAATATTATCGAGTTCGCTCAGCTTTTCATAAGTATCTCGTGGGGCATTCTCTATATCAATTACGCCTTGTTCAAACAGGCTGATGATTTCCTTGTCATCAAATACCTTATACAACACACCATCCAATAAAGCCTTACCTTTATAGTATTGATCAAAGCGCTTCATCTCGACCCGCTGGCCAGGTTCAATAAGGCTCACCTCAAAGGGGCCAATCCCAATCGGATTTTTTCGCATCTGATCACTCTCAGGCATATCCTTAACAGCGACTCCAGTATAATATTTTTTATTCATCGGATACGGCCATAGATTATCAATCGTATTTACGCGGGCAGCTGTCATTGTTATTTTCAAAGTATAAGGATCTATAACCTTAAGACCTGTTATATTCTTCGCCTCACCCTTATGATAGGCTTCTGCACCTTGAATCATTTCCACACTATAATAACGCGATCCGGTGTATTCTGGACTAGCAATAGTCTCCATCGCAAATTTCCAGTCCTCTACGGTCAGTTCATCTCCATTATGCCAACGGATTCCCGGTTTAATTTTAAAGGTAAATATTCTATGATCCTCGGACTCCTGCCAAGTGGCGATATTAGGAACCGTTGATAAATCATCATCTATCGTAAACATGGCCTCAGTAATAAACTCCAGCACATGAAAGTCATCTTCACCTTCATAAAAAGCAGGCTCAAAGAAGCCCATAAACGGCGATGAGTATCCATAAGTAACTACTCCGCCAGTCTGTGGCTTTTCGACCACCTCATTGTGATGTAAAGATAATGAATTACTGCTGGTACCTGCTCTGCTGCATGCTGACAATACAGTAGTCATCACGAGCATTGTTAACAAGAACCCGCATATCTTCTTATTCTTCATGTGTTCCTTCCCTTCTCTAGTTGAACGTATATCTACATATAAGCTATGGAATAAATATTTACTGTAACAAAGTTTTAGAATGGTTACAATAACTTCTAAGCTTTAGGCCTATACTCCTGCTTGAATTTACGCATATTTCATAGTATTTATAAAAAAAGAGGGACCTACCTCATAGGCAGATCCTTTTATTACATTATTCTTCATCCTTATGCGTAATTCTCAGGCCTTCGACATGCTTACGCTGCATCAATTTCCGCTTTTTACGGGTATCCTTGCTCTCAAAAATTATATCAAAGTCATATTCCTCAGGATACAGCTCATCTTTGGATAGATATGGTTTTAAACGTTTATGATTAATCCGCATTTTTTGCTTCTGGATCATCACTCCGACCATTCCTAAGTGATCTCTTTTCTCATAAACAATGCCTATCCGCCCCAGTGAAGTTACAAGAACAGCATCACCAATTTCATATTGGGTCTGCTTCTCCTTATCGCTCAGTGATTCCGCAGACTTTTCTTCTTTTTCAAAATCCTCTATAACAGGTGCAGTCTTCCCTTTCTCTCCCTCTTTGCTAAAAAGACTTGCCCATGCCGACCCATCACCTTTCAGCAGCCTTTGCTGCTGCGCCTCAACGATCTCCCACGATCGCTTGATAACGTTATCCTGGATACCCAGCTTTTTGGCAATTTGCAGAGCGTAACTCTCCCCCGCTTCTCCGATAGTCAGACGATACAACGGCTGCAGCGTTTCTTTGTCGAATTCCATTCGTGCATTTTGAAAACCGGCTGTCGCAGCGGCAAAGGCTTTTAGCTCATTAAAATGGGTTGTGACGATAATATTGGCCCCTTTACGGCTCAGCTCTTCCAGAATGGCGATTGAGAGGGCGATTCCTTCACCAGGGTCTGTACCTGCCGCCAGCTCGTCAATGAGCAGCAGCACCCCTTTAGAGGCATCTCTCAGCATTCCCTCAATACTCTTCATTTGTGCCGAAAATGTACTCAGTGATTGGGCCAAACTTTGTCCGTCTCCGATTACACTGATCACATCCGTAAAGACCGTAAACTCACTCCCCTCCTCGACCGGAATCAACAGCCCGGATTGAGCCATGAGGGTAAGCAGCCCGAGGGTCTTGAGCACCACCGTTTTCCCGCCTGTATTTGGACCTGTAATGATTAGGGATTTATATCCCTTCCCTATCTCCAGGCTAATTGGAATCATGCCCTGCAGCATGGGATGTCTGCCTCCGTTCATCCTTAGAAAACCCCTATCATTTAGAGTAACCTCAGATGCTCCCAGCGTTCGTGCATATTTTGCTTTGGCAAAAATAAAATCATAGGTACCTGTAACCTCGATATTTAGGCGCAGTGCAGTTTGTTCCTGTTCTACCATGCTGGTCAGCATACTGAGGATCACAGCTTCTTCACGCGCCTCTTCTCCTAATAACAGATCCAGCTCAATCTGCATGGAGGCAATCTCCTCTGGTTCGATGAACACCGTCTGTCCACTTGTGGATTGATCAAGTACCGATCCCTTTATTTGCTTATGATACTCCCGCTTTACGGGGATAACATATCGTCCACCACGCTGGCTATAAATATTCTCTTGCAAAATCGATTGATGGCGCGTCATGATCCCGTCAATTTTTTTATGAAGACGTTCTTTAGCTACGACAATCCGTTTACGAACCCGCTCTAACCCCTTACTAGCTCCATCATCAATCGCCCCAAAGCGGATACAACGATCAATTGCTTCCCGCACATGATTTAATTCCAGCAGCGAGGAAGCATAAGCAGCAATCCGGGGAGCACTTTGCTCTTTAGAAGCCATATATTTGCGCAATTGACCACAGCTCTTTAGAAATGTAGCCACTGCAGTGAAGTCTTGCTCACTGTACAAATATCCAGTCCCCATTAGTGACATGATCCACTCAATCCCCTCTAATGAAGGAATCGGTACACTGGACCCCCGCTCGAGCAGCTCTTTAGCTTCAGACGTTTCCTCCATCGCTCTTTGAATCGAAGGCAAATAGGTCATAGGCATAAGCTCTTCTACAGTTTTCTTTCCTACATAAGATACCGCATGACGGCTAAGCTCGGTTTTAATAATTTCGTATTCCAACGTGTTTAGACTTTGTAAATTCACAGCAAATCCTCCTTATTGATCTAACTTTTTTTGGAACTAAATCTCCCTAACGCAAAAAGGACAAAGAATGCCACTATGGCAGTCCTTGCCCTTCTTTTTATGCTATTGTTCTCTGGCGTTTTAAGGTCCCCATAAAAGCCAGGGTGGCCGAAAAACAAAAAAACCGTGCTCTAAGAGCACGGTTAATTACAAAGAGAACAATAGCCGTAAAGAGGCCATATGACGCTTCGTGTGTTCTTAACTAAATCATCCACCGTTAGGAACAACAGACCTCTGCGCGAAACGAACTCAAATAGAGCACGTAAACGCCAAAAGACGAGCCTGCTAAAGCCTTCCTAATCCAGTGTTATGAAATTGCTAGTTAAGAACGGTCACCAACATCAATATTTCCCCTTTTGTTATAGGATAGCTGTAAATTTAACACATTCCAGATGGAACGTCAACGTAATCCACACGCTGGTTTTTCACAACAAAAAAGCAGCCGGTTTCCCGACTGCTTCTATAAAACGTCCTATTCCGTTGTGTAAGGAAGCAACGCGATTTGACGCGAGCGTTTTACAGCAATGGTAAGAGCGCGTTGGTATTTTGCACTTGTACCTGTTACACGACGTGGCAAAATCTTTCCACGTTCGCTGATGAACTTCTTAAGAAGTTCAGTATCTTTATAATCAATGTGAGTAATCTTGTTCACAGTGAAAAAGCAAACTTTTTTACGCTTGTTGCGTCCACCACGACGTGCTGGTCTTTTGTCGTTGTCAGCGCCTTCTCTTGGTTTAAAAGCCATATTCTTTTCAGTCCTTCCTAATTAAAATGGCAAATCATCATCCGATATATCAATCGGTTTACCATCGCCCGAAAAAGGATCTTGAGTATTGTTGTTACGCGAGAAATTATTGTTGTTATTTCCGCGTCCAGCGTTACCACCGCCACCATATGCTGGCTCTTCAGGCATACTACTTGCACCACTTGAAGTATTTCCACCTTCACGGCTTTGTGAAGATTCCAGGAAACGAACATTATCAGCAATAACTTCAGTTACGTATACACGTTTACCTTCGTTATTCTCATAGTTCCGCACTTGGATGCGTCCTTCCACTGCTGTCAGACGACCTTTGCGCAAATAATTGGCACAGGTTTCTGCTAGCTGTCTCCAGGTAACAACCGGGATGAAGTCTGCCTCACGTTCACCGTTCTGGCCCGTAAAGTTACGATCTACGGCAAGCGTAAATTGAGTTACGGCAACACCAGCGGGAGTATAACGAAGTTCCGGGTCACGGGTCAACCGTCCGATCAAAATGATACGGTTCAACAATTCTGGTCCCCTCCTTTAGAGCGATTCATTACAAAGCTTGTCAAGATCTTAAGCAACGTCGTTCGTAATGAGATAACGAATAACTTCGTCAGAAATCTTCATAAGACGTTCTAATTCAGTAACTACTGCAGGTTCTGCATTGAAGTTAACCAAAACATAAACGCCATCACGGAATTTCTTGATCTCATACGCAAGACGGCGTTTACCTTGCACTTCGTGCTTTGTAATTTCCCCGCCATTGGAGATGATGCCTTGGAATTTATCGACTGCTGCTTGAACAGCTTCTTGTTCAATGTCAGGACGAATAATGTACATCACTTCATATTTGCGCATAATTTTCACCTCCTTATGGTCTGAGGCCCCTAATCACGTCAGGAGCAAGGAACGAGCACAAACATAGACTCGCACCTGATTAATATACCAAAACGAGCAGCAGAGTGCAAGCAATATTAATACCGGACAACCCTCCACCCTCTTTTTACATGAAAAAAAGCCTACCTGCGCACAATAATCAGTGAATTCATCTGCACTTAAGGAAGGAGCGATAATGATGGGCGAAAAGACAGAATATGAAAAAGGCGACAAAGCCCCCAATCCAGGCATGTATACAGAGGTAGGTGAAGCGCGAAGCTTCCACACCGAAATTCAGAATCCACAGCATATTAAAATGGAAAAAGGAGACACCTTCCCCGAGACCAGTAACAAAAATCGGAAGTGGAAAAAGGTTGAAAAAGCACGTGTACATTAAATAAAAATAAATGTGTATAAAAAAAACGACATTACACATACTATACTCAGGCAGTACAAAAGAGAGGTGTGGTTCCGTTGGCCGTCGTAGACGAACACAATCACAGGATATCTGATTCAGCATCTATTGTTAGCTGGGAATAGTAGTGGGTTATTGTCTAAAAAGCAGTAACCTCAGCAACGCCTAAATCACTTTAGTCGCTATATACAGAGAAATTCCAACATCATTGATGTACTGCCTCTTGAAGAAGGACCCGAAAGGGCCCTTCTTTTTGCATGTTATGATCTTTTGCAAACAGCTCAGTGGACACAAAAAAACCTCCGTTACAGGAACGAAGGATTCATTAAAATGTTATATTATGCTGAAGTGGCGGAGAGGGTGGGATTCGAACCCACGCACGCTGTGACACGCCTAACTGATTTCGAGTCAGCCCCCTTGGGCCTCTTGGGTACCTCTCCGCAGCAAAAATAATTGTATCATGCAGACATGCCATTTGCAAGCTTAATTATTGTCTGTATTTCCCTCTGCAGAACGCAGTACCTTCTTCATATTCTTCTCGAATTTCGCCCGGGGAATCAGAACACTATGCTGACATCCTGTACACTTAATGCGGATATCCATCCCCATACGAATGATCTCCATCTCATTAGAACCGCAAGGGTGCTGTTTCTTCATCTGTACAATATCTCCAAGCTGAAAAACTTTACGTTCCACTACCCTTCCCCCTTTTTCCCCTCTTGTGTAGCTGCGATTTGGCGTCTTGATCCAGTGTCAGGCGTATCCGATACTTCCTGCTCATTTTCTGCTTTTGCCAGTTCAATTTCAGCCTTTGCTTCTTCTTCTTCTGCCTTCAAACGCGCTTCCTCTTCGGCTTGAGCAGCTTGGGCCTGCTCTAGACTGCTTAGTTTCTCTAGTGCCTGCTTAATATCATTCTGAATCTGTCTCTCCGCAACCTCTTTTGCATTAGGTAAACAGCTAGCCGCTATACGAATTACATATTCCGAAGTACTCATGGACTGTATACCGAGCACATTAGGATAAGCAAGAACATTAGAGTTACGCTCTTCTATTCCTTTTAGCGCTTCTCCAATCAAACCTAGCGTGGCCTCCAAGCTCCGCTCCATTTTTACAGGAACATCAACTACAGCCAATGCATTCGAGAGAGAATAATTGGTCACGTTCGTGATTAATCCATTCGGGATAATAAATACTTCTCCAGTTGTGCTTAACAGTCTGGTTGTTCGCAGTCCGATTAATTCTACCGTTCCTTTATAGGTCCCCGTTTGAATTACATCACCCACTGCAAATTGATCCTCTAAAATAATAAAGAAACCTGTAATAACATCCTTCACCAAACTTTGCGCCCCAAAACCCACTGCTAAACCAAGCACACCCGCTCCAGCCAACAATGGTGCCAAATCGAAGTGGAACTCAGAAAGCACGAGCATGATCATCACAAAATTACAGATAACTGTCACTACATTTTTCATCAATTCCCCAACCGTAGTAAACCTTCGTGTGTTGGACAGAAGTCTGCCCCCGGTTTTACGCTCAAGCGAACGATCAATAATATTAGAAACAATTTTAATAATAACCCGGGTTAAGAGAAAAATAACAAGAATCCGTAGACCCGCAAATAATACATCCGCCCACATATCAGCATCGGTAAACCAATTCCACACCTTATCTTTAAAGCGAATGGCATCTTTTAATGTATCCGCACCGGGTGTATCAGCCTCCAGTATCCACATATTCATCGCATGTACTCCTCCCTACCCCTAAATCAGTATGTAGTTCTCGTTGTGTTTTCCGTAGATGCCGCGTATTTCTATTTCCTGCTCAACTATAATTCTTTTTACCTCTTCCAGCGCATTTTGAAAAAACTGAATTGAAATTGCACAGCCTGCGGTGATCTCCTTCGGAGTTGGAAATATATCAATTTCTATTTCAGCATACTCAAGCAGCATTTCAGCACGAAGCGCCTGCTGGGTGGAGTCAAACGCTATTAACATCTCATCCTGCATATACGTCAAGCCTCTCCATAGGTTTATCGTCCTATCTCTTGCAGCTGGAGTATAAAACCCCTCTTCTATCCATATACTAGATACCAACAAATAGAATCACCCTTAGAAAGGAAGATGGTATGAACTCCTCATCCAAGGCTACAGCAGCGCAAGAAACATCCTGTTTAAAAATATCACATACAGATCCCGATATCTATTCCGCAATTACTCATCGGCTACTTTTCCACTTTTCACGCACGCGTCCAGAGACTCAAATTATCGTCATCTGTGTAGGCACTGATCGCTCCACCGGAGATTCTCTCGGTCCTCTTGTTGGTACTGCATTATCCCGTTTTCATAGTCCATTGTTTCATTTATACGGTACCCTTGAAGAACCGGTTCATGCCGTCAATCTTGAAGAGACTTTGTCTCTAATTAATGAAAAATATAATAACCCGTTTGTCATCGGAATAGATGCCTGCTTAGGTCACTCTACTAGTGTTGGCTGCATCCAAGTCGTTGAAGGCCCCCTCAGACCAGGAGCTGGCGTAAATAAACAATTGCCGCCGGTTGGAGATATCCATTTGACTGGAATCGTTAATGTCGGCGGCTTTATGGAGTATTTCGTATTGCAGAATACACGGCTAAGTCTAGTCATGCGATTATCTGATATTATCGCTACAAGTCTATATTCTGCTTTAAAACAATGGAACCTGCATGCTACTTCTGCTGCAACGCGAGAGTTATAACTTCTTTTTCTTCAGGCGATAAGGCGTATTGTGATTCCCCATTTTGCATAGGCTTGGAGTAAATATATGAGTTCTCACGATTATGAAGGCTGGTTAATACAATGCCACTGCTATTGTCATCCAGAATAGCCACCGAGAAGCTCAAATCATTACCACGTTCACCGAAGGCATTATAACGCTTCAGAGCGATATTTGACTTCATGCCGCGGATTTTGACTTGGGTAGCTTCTATCAACGCTTTTTGCTCACGTTGTTCTTCTTCCAGCATGTCGCTTTGGTTCTTCAGATCAACCAGAAGGCCTTCCAGATCCTCCACACCGCTTCCTGCCATCATGGCCTCATATTTGCGCCGTATAGTCCGCAGCTTAGCTCCCTGGGCGATTACAGTCACTATCAGTACTAGCATAATTACTACGAAACCAAACACAAACCACTGCAACTGTTCATTAATTAATTGATTCATTTCAGACATGAATGGACCATCCTTTTTATTTATCTGCTGCGGGCATCAGCCATATAACTCATCCATAGCAGCTAGCATTCTGCTTATATTATGCTCTGTTGTATCTACGCCTACACTCGCCCGAACAGCACCACTTTCTAGTGTATCAACAGCCTTATGTGCCAGTGGGGTACAATGCATACCCGCTCTGACGGCTATTTTATACTCACGATCTAGACGGTGGGCTATATTCGCCGATTCTTCCCCATCCACTACAAACGACACAATTCCAGTTCTCGGAGCCCCTAATGTGGGGCCTAACAGTTTAATGTTTCGAATATGGGACAAGCCCTCCATCAGCAGTTGAGTCAGCTTCCACTCTCTTTCGTGGATAACGTTTGTCCCTATCGATTTTACCTTTTGAACACCGGCTAGTAAACCAGCAATTCCTACCGCATTTTGCGTTCCCGCTTCATACCGATCTGGGCGAACAGAGGGTTGTTCACTATTCTCAGATTGACTGCCTGTCCCTCCATGCATTAAGGGCTCGAGATCCAATTCAGGTGATATATAGAGCCCACCAGTCCCTTGTGGTCCAAGCAATCCTTTATGCCCAGGAAAAGCTAATAAGTCAATATTCATCTTTTTCACATCAATATCAAGCGAGCCTGCACTTTGAGCAGCATCCACTAGAAATATAGCACCCTTTGCTTTAGCTAGATCCCCGATTTCACCAATGGGAAGTATACTACCTAATAAGTTGGAGCTATGATTACAAATTACCATTTTAGTGTTTGGTCGAAACGTTTTGCCCAATTCGTTCAAATCCAATTGACCCGCTCGATCCACCTTCAGATAATCAACACTTATCCCTAGTGACTTACGTAAATATTCCAAAGGTCTCCGCACAGAATTGTGTTCAGTCATTGTAGAGATTACATGATCCCCTGCTTTGAGCGTACCTCTAATCGCCATATTTAATGCCATCGTAGTGTTTTGGGTAAATGCTATGTCTTGTGCATTAGAAACCCCAAACAACTCCGCCAGCAAACTCCGGGCTCTCACCAACACCCGTCCGCTTCCCATGGCCAACGAATAATTTCCTCTGCCAGCATTTGCTCCCGACTGCAAAGCATTCATCATAGCAGCTGCCACCTCTGGAGGTTTAGGCCAGGACGTAGCCGCATGATCCAAATATACGAAGTCTTCCATAACCCCGCTCCTCGTCTCATACTCTTTTTCATTAAGAAGAAACAACGTTGTCGCCCTTTATTGATAATAACCTTATCTGTAGAAAATATAAGGATAATATTCAGCTGCACTTTATACATCCTTATATTTTGAAAAAACATACCCCTACTCATCCGATTACGGATAGCTCAGGATAT
Organism: Paenibacillus sp. FSL P2-0121; assembly: GCF_037975345.1. Classification (NCBI taxonomy): domain Bacteria; kingdom Bacillati; phylum Bacillota; class Bacilli; order Caryophanales; family Paenibacillaceae; genus Paenibacillus; species Paenibacillus sp. FSL P2-0121. Next base: position 6,964,419 of record NZ_CP150245.1, read on the forward strand.
GTTCTTGGCATAGATACCCATTTAGTTACCCAATAATTCTAACAATCTTTCTAAGTCCTGCGCACTGTAGTAATTTAGTTCAATCTTCCCTTTTTCCTTACCTTGTTTTATCTTAACCGTTGTTTTAAACCGTTCACGTAATACTTCCTCTACATTATCAATATAGGGATCACGTTTAACAACTTTAATCTTCGTACCGTTCGTTGGCTTTCGATCCAGATTTTTCACTGTTTCTTCAAGCTCTCTTACGCTCCATTGCTGTTCCACGCATTGTTCAGCTAATTGTTTAATGACTTCCGGATCTTTCAAGGCAACAATAGCTCGTGCATGTCCCATAGACATTGTTCCACGTGAAACATATTCTTTTACATCTTCCGGTAAAGTAAGCAATCTTAGAAAGTTGGCGATGTGGGATCTGGACTTTCCAACTTTAAGTGATAGCTCTTCTTGTGTGAGTGAAAATTGATCCATCAAACCTTGATAAGCAACTGCGATTTCCATTGCATTTAAATTTTCACGTTGCAAGTTCTCAATCAGGGCGATCTCCATGACCTGTTGATCACTTAGATTTCTTACGACTGCTGGAATCGTAGGTTTACCACAATATTGCGATGCCCGGAATCTGCGTTCACCGGCAATGATTTCATACCCCTTCAAAACACTACGTACAATGATCGGTTGAATCACGCCATGTTGTCTGATGGACTCAGCCAATTCCTGGATTGCTTCTTCATTGAAATCCTTGCGTGGTTGATAAGGGTTAGCCCGTAATTGAGCTAATGGGATTTCTACTACCTTATCATCTTCATTAATAGATAAAGAAGGAATCAGAGCATCCAGACCTTTCCCTAAACGTTTACTCATAAGAAATCACTTCCTTTGCCAACTCTAAATACACTTCTGCTCCCTTTGAGCGAGGATCATAAGTAATAATGGATTGTCCATGAGACGGTGCCTCACTTAAGCGGACATTCCGAGGAATGATAGTTCTGTAAACTTTTTCCTGAAAATACTTTTTAACCTCTTCGATGACTTGGATCCCTAGATTCGTACGGGCATCCAACATGGTTAATAGTACTCCCTCTATTTTTAAATGCGGATTAAGATTTTTTTGTACTAGACGCACGGTGTTTAAAAGCTGACTCAACCCTTCGAGCGCATAATATTCACATTGAATCGGAATGATTACCGAATCAGCAGCTGTAAGGGAATTGATCGTCAAAATCCCAAGGGATGGAGGACAATCAATGATGATGTAGTCATAATTATTTTTAACCGCATTTAGGGCTTTTTTCAATTTCAACTCTCTGGAAATCGTTGATACTAATTCGATCTCCGCCCCCGCTAATTGAATGGTCGCCGGGATGATGTGCAGTCCTTCATTTTGAGTTTCAAGTATCGTTTCTAGAGGATTTACTTCATTAATGAGAATGTCATATATACAATTCGCTACGTCCGCCTTGTTGATGCCAACGCCGCTGGTAGTGTTACCTTGAGGATCGATATCAACTAGAAGCACTCTTTTTCCTAATGTAGCCATACCGGCACCTAGGTTCACAGAGGATGTTGTTTTACCGACACCGCCTTTTTGATTTGCTATGGCAATAATCTTGGACACTAATTTCACCTCGAATAGTTAGGAAGAATCTTCTCGTAGATCGCAAGTACAAACGGCCAAACTATGTTACTTAATATGAGCTAAAACTCTAAAATGCAGGACTGAGCAATACATCCTGGTTTAAGTCACACAAAAGGCGGCCAATCACTTTAAGGCCGCCTTCAGCTTTTGAAACAATTTATCTTTTGGGGATCTGGATTACAATCTCGTAATGGTCACCACGGTCATTTTCTGACGTTTTGATTTCCATACCTGAGCCTGACACCATATCAATAGATTGACGAATTGTATTAAGAGCGAGACGAACATCCTTGGTATAGGAGACCCGTTTTGACTTTTTAGTTTGCGAAACTTGTTTATAGAAAGCAATACGAGCTTCCGTCTGTTTAACATTTAATCCTTTTGCAATAATCTCTGCCAAAACTTTTAATTGCATTTCCACACTATCCAGTGATAAGAGTGAACGCGCATGTCTTTCGGAAATCTGACGTTCCATCAACGCTGTCTTAACCTCTTCAGGTAAGTGGAGTAAACGAATCTTATTCGCAATAGTCGACTGACTCTTGCCTAAGCGTTGTGCTAAGCTTTCTTGTGTTAATTGATGAAGATCAATTAACTTCTGATAAGCGACAGCTTCTTCTATGGAGGTCAAACCTTCACGCTGTAGATTTTCTATGAGCGCAATAGATGCTGCCTGAGAATCATTGAACTCACGGACAATAGCAGGGATCGTCTCTAAACCAAGCTTTTTAACTGCCCGCCAGCGCCGTTCACCTGCGATGATCTCATATATGGAATCTCGCATACGTACAACAATAGGCTGAATGACACCATGAGTTTTAATTGTCTGACATAACTCATCAATTTTGTCATCATCGAATATAGTCCGTGGTTGGTAAGGACTGCTAACGACCTCATGAACTGGTATTTGTTTGATTTCTTCTCCGCTGCTCCGCTCGTTAAACCCAAATAGCTTGGTAAATTGTTCTTTCATTCCGTTCATAACCACCTAATTTCGTTATAGTACGATCTTCTTGACCTTCTTCACGGAAAGCATATCGTACAGCAATCTAAAACATTCTGATATTATGGAATTACCTGTAATGAACAGGCATCATAATCTCTCCTTCTTTCGAACAAGAGTACAGAGAAGGAGTTATATACAAAATTAAAGTCTACTATGCTATTCTATCACTTTTCTCCACATAATCATATTCTCCGTAAAGACCTATTTTTCCTGCATTTTTACAGGTGCAACAACCAAATCAGCTTATAAATCTAATTTTTATCTAATTTGATATTTATCGATTTTTGTTATCATCATCTTCATAAAAAAAGAGCATTCCCTTTGTTCAAAGAGAATGCTCCTAAAGGAACTTTGAGTATCGGCAATGTTTCACGTGAAACATTATTTTATCAATGGCATTTTGGCAGGAATTCCCGCTTTTCTTGGGTATTTAGCTGGTGTTGCTCCTGTCTTCCGGATCATAACAATATGTCGATCCGACTCCTCCACTGGTAAGCTGAACGACTCCACTTTGCTGAGTTCAGCACGAAGCTCTTTTAAGCTGTACTTAGCTTCGCTTAATTCCTCTGAAGGATCGCTGCCCTTCATTGCAGCGAACACCCCATCTTTGCGTGTGAAGGGAAGACAAAATTCATTCAATAAAGACAGTCTTGCTACCGCACGTGCTGTAACCAAATCATAGGCATCACGATGAGTGAACTTGCGCGCAACATCCTCTGCCCGCCCATGGATCAATTGTACATCAGTTAATCCCAATGTCGTACTTACATGCTGCAGAAATGAAATTCGTTTATTGAGCGAATCAACAATCGTTAGCTTCAAATGAGGAAAACATATTTTAAGTGGGATTCCTGGAAACCCAGCTCCTGAACCGATATCTGCGAGATTGGTGATCTCGTTAATATCAAGGAAAAAAGCTAATGAAATAGAATCATAGAAATGCTTCGTATATACCTGCTCTCGCTCAGTTATACCCGTGAGATTCATTTTTTCATTCCAGGTTACGAGTTCATTATAATACAGATCAAATTGTGCTAACTGTTCTGCTGTAAGGGATATGCCTCGTTCCTGTAATAGTTGTGTGAATTGAACTTCCGTATTATCCATAGCTTATCCTTTCGCCGCGGTTACCCGGTTGTAATGCTCAAGATATACAAGAAGAATGGAAATATCAGCAGGTGTAACTCCCGCAATCCGAGAAGCCTGCCCGATAGAGATCGGGTGAATCTTAGTCAGCTTCTGCCGCGCTTCCATCGCTAATCCATGGATTTCATTATAATTAATGTCATCTGGAATTTTTTTCTTCTCCATCTTTTGCAGGCGCTCCACATGTTGAAGTTGTTTTTCTATATATCCGGCATATTTAATTTGGATTTCTACTTGCTCCTTCATTTCTGCATCCAGCATCTCTGGTGATGGTGATACTTGATCAACAAAACTATATACAAGCTCTGGGCGCCGCATCAGAACAAGCAAATTACTGCCATCTACAATAGGTGCCGATTCATATTGCGCTAGTACTTGGTTTACATCAACAGGTTTAACCTTTGTTTCTTGCAGACGAACAATTTCACGCTCCACCCGTTCTTTCTTATCTGTGAAGTTATCGAAACGCTCCTGTGTGATCAAACCAATGTCATAACCGATAGGTGTAAGTCTTAGATCTGCATTGTCATGGCGAAGCAACAAACGATATTCTGCACGTGAAGTAAGCAGACGGTAAGGTTCATTCGTTCCCTTAGTCACGAGATCATCAATGAGTACACCAATGTATCCCTGTGAACGATCTAGGATTACGGGTTCTTTGTCTTGCACTTTGCGTGCTGCATTAATTCCAGCCATAACCCCTTGGCCTGCTGCTTCCTCATAACCGGAAGTGCCATTGATTTGTCCAGCAGTGAACAGACCTGGAAGACGTTTAGTTTCAAGAGATGGCCATAGCTGTGTAGGAACCATTGCATCATATTCAATAGCATAGCCGTTACGCATCATCTCTACCTTTTCCATACCAGGAATGGAACGTAAGATAGCTAGCTGTACATCCTCAGGAAGACTAGTGGACAGACCTTGTACATAGTATTCCGATGTATTTTTTCCCTCTGGCTCTAAAAAGATCTGATGCTTAGATTTATCACTGAATCTTACGACCTTATCTTCTATAGAAGGGCAATAACGTGGGCCAGTTCCTTCGATAATACCTGTGAACATCGGCGCACGATGAAGGTTATCATTAATAATCTGATGAGTAACCTCAGAGGTATACGTTAACCAACAAGGAAGCTGTTCGTTATCGGATGATTTCGTTTCGAACGAAAAGAATTTCGGTTCATCGTCCCCTGGTTGAATTTCTGTCTTAGAGAAATCGATCGTATCACGATGTACACGTGGTGGAGTACCTGTTTTAAAACGAACCAATTCAAACCCAAGCTCCCGTAAGTTCTCAGAAAGCTTCACGGATGGCTGTTGATTGTTAGGTCCACTTTCATATGTTAGCTCACCCATAATCACTTTACCACGCAGGTAAGTACCTGTTGTCAGGATAACAGTCTTACTATGGTACTCAGTGCCAGTCTTCGTAACTACACCTACACAACGTCCATCCTCAACGATTAAACGCTCAACCATCCCTTGACGAAGTGTCAAATTAGGCGTTTTCTCCATAGTTTCCTTCATTGTATGTTGATAAAGGAATTTATCAGCTTGTGCACGTAAAGCATGTACTGCTGGTCCTTTACCTGTATTCAGCATACGCAGTTGAATGAATGTCTTATCTATATTGCGGCCCATTTCTCCGCCAAGCGCATCAATTTCACGCACTACATGTCCTTTGGCAGGTCCGCCTATGGACGGATTGCAGGGCATGAATGCAACCATATCCAGGTTAATTGTGATCATTAACGTACTGCAACCCATCCGGGCTGCAGCCAGTGCTGCTTCACAGCCAGCATGACCAGCGCCAATGACGATAACGTCATAGTTGCCTCCATCATAACTCATGTCCTGTTTCCCCCTTGAAATTATATTAAATCGTGAATCTTATTTTCCTAAACAAAATTGTGAGAATATTTGGTCTAACAAAGAGTCAGCTGCAGTATCGCCAATTATTTCACCAAGCTGTTCCCATGCGAGCCGTACATCGATTTGAATCATATCAATCGGTATATACTGTTCTGCAGCATCGTATGCGTCTTGAAGTGATTTATAGGCTTTTTTGAGCAGGGCTATATGTCTCACATTACTCACATATGTCAAGTCACCCGATTCCAGCTTTCCACCAAAAAAGAGTGTCGAAATGGCATCTTCAAGTTTGTCTAGACCTTCCTCTTCCAGAACGGACATCGGTACAATGTTAGACTCTTCAAAAAATGAGAGCAACTTATCCTTATCCAGTTTGGGCGGTAAGTCCATTTTATTCATGATTACTAGGCACTGTCTACCGTGGATTTGTTCCATCAATGCCAATTCATCCTCATGCAGCTCTTCATTAGCATTCAGCACAAGTAGAATCAGGTCGGCGTCACTAACTGCCGCTTTGGAGCGCTCCACCCCAATTTTCTCAACAACATCCATCGTTTCACGAATTCCCGCTGTATCGAGCAGCTTAAGCGGTATATTATTTATCGTTATAAATTCTTCTATTACATCACGTGTTGTTCCTGGAATATCTGTTACAATCGCTTTGTTATCACGCGCTAATGCGTTTAGCAATGATGATTTACCAACGTTCGGACGTCCGACAATAGCTGTCGTAATCCCTTCACGAAGTATTTTTCCTTCATTAGATGTCTTAAGCAGCTTTGTTATTCCCTCCATAACCTCACTGCTTTTATCTTTAATAAATTCAGCTGTCATGGATTCTACATCATGTTCTGGATAATCTATATTCACTTCAATATGAGCCAGCATCTCAATAAGTGTATGGCGTAAAGCATGAATTCGATCCGATAAGGATCCGCTAACCTGTTTTAAAGCTACAGAAAAAGCCCGGTCAGACTTAGAGCGAATCAAATCAATAACAGCCTCAGCCTGCGATAAATCGATACGTCCGCCCAAGAAAGCACGCTTGGTGAACTCCCCCGGCTCGGCTAACCTTATCTCCTGCTGCAGAAGTAAATCCATCACTCTTCTTACAGAAATTACACCGCCATGAGCACTGATCTCTACTACATCCTCTGTCGTAAAAGAACGTGGTCCTTTCATAACGGTTACCAACACTTCTTCCATCTTCTCTCCGTTATCAGGACTGACGATATGTCCGTAATGAACGGTATGCGATTCCGCTTCAGTTAATGGAACTCGGCTACGAAATAATGGTGCCACTTGGGAAATAGCCTCTGGGCCACTTACCCGAATAATAGCAATTCCTCCCTCGCCTAATGCCGTCGATACGGCAGCAATGGTGTCACTAAGCATGCTGTTTTTCACCCCAAAACTTATATTTTTTGAATAGAAACGTTCTTTTATTTTTAAAAAAACAATGACCCCTTACATTGGTCAAGGAGTCATTGCATCCATATAGTCTTTACTTCAAGGTTATAACGACGCGGCGATTTGGCTCTTCGCCTTTACTGAGGGTACTCACTTGCCGGTGATCCTGTAACCTGGAGTGGATAATCTTGCGCTCCTGAGGAGACATTGGCTCCAATACAACCTCTTTACGAGTGCGAATTACACGTCCGGCTAAACGATCAGCCAGCTCTTCAAGCGTTTTTTTACGGCGCTCACGGAAGTTCTCTGCATCTAACACAAGCCGTATAAAACTGTCGGAATAACGGTTAGCTACAATATTAGCCAAATACTGTAGAGCATCGAGAGTTTGTCCTCTTCTGCCAATTAACAGTCCCAAATCTGGACCGGAAATTTGCAGAATCGTGGATTCCTTGGTGTGGACGATTTCTACCTCCACTTCGAGCCCCATGCTCTTAGCGACATCCACAATGAAATGAACGGCTTCTTGGTAAGCTTCCTCCACCGGTTGTCCGGAATCTTGGCGTGGCACACCGCCGATGGCCTCCTGTTTGCTCTCTCTTGCTGACTGTTGAGGCAGTGACGGAGCACTCGCCGCTGATGCCGGTGCGGCTTCGGCTATCAAGGTTAGTTCAACCTTGGCACCTTTCGCACCGATCAATCCCAGGAATCCTCTTGATGGCTGCTCAAGTACGTTGACCGTTACCCGGTCCTTTTGAACTCCAAGCTGGGTTAGTCCCCGTTCTACAGCTTCTTCAATGGTTTTCCCTGTTGCGACGACTTTGCTCATTTTGACTTTTTGGCTCCCTTCGATGACTTGTTGCCGCCTTTGCTCTTCGGAGCAGGACTGGAGTCATCTGTACTTTTTACAGCACTTGCGATTGCCAATTTGTGTTTATCGTTGTTGCGGTATAAGAAGTAGTTCTGAATAATAGTGTAAAGGTTACTGTACACCCAGTATAGTGGCAAGGCTGCAGGGAAGTTGTACGACATAACGAAGATCAGAACTGGATAGATCATCATCATGAACTGCATTGGCCCTTGTTGTTGCACTGGGTTCATTTTGGTCATCATTCTAGTTTGAATAAATGTTGTTAATGCTGCTAGCACTGGCAAGATAAACAGATGATCCGGTTTACCTAGCTCCAGCCACAAGAAGGTATGCTCCCGTAGATGTGGATTATAGTAGATCGAGTTGTAGAGAGCGATAAAGATAGGCATTTGTACGATCAGCGGTAAACAACCCGCCATTGGGTTAACCTTATTTTCTTGGAACAAACGCATTGTTTCTTGCTGCACCTTTTCAGGTGTGTCTTTATATTTTTTCTGGATCTTTTGGAGTTCCGGTTGAATGGCTTGCATTGCACGCGAGCTCTTCACCTGTTTAATAGTAAGCGGAAGAATCAACGTGCGGACAATAATAACCATCACAAGTACGGCTAAACCATATTCTCCGTTAAACCAATCTGCAAACTTGTCCAAGGCAATGGCGAAATAATACACTACATTACTTTGCCAGAAGCCTCCATTCTTCAAATCCTCCGTAGTGTGCGTGACAGCAGTCGACGGAGCGCATCCCGACAGAACAGCTAACGACAACACCATTACCGTGATGAGGAGAAACCATTTTCCTCGTCTAGTCTTCATTAGAGACACTTCAAAACCCCTCTCTTAAACATTCCATTCCACCGTAAATCATACCATAATTATGAATACAAATAAACAAGCCTCTTAAGCACCCTTTATTTGCGGGAAGCCTTGAGTAGCTTGGCTTTACGAAGCACATGCAGCACACTTTTTTCGAGCTCTGCATACTCCATGGAAAGCGCTCCTTTTCTTACGATAAACACCATGTCTAAGCCACCTGCAATCTCAGGTTCATGGTGACGGACGATTTCCTTAACTAATCTTCTCATACGGTTACGGACAACCGCGTTTCCGACCTTTTTACTAACAGACACACCTACTCTAAATCGCTCTACCTCTTTTTTGCCAAACCAATACACTACAAATTGATGATTCGCAAATGACTTCCCATGGCGGTATACACGACTGAAGTCGGCACGGTTTCGTAAACGTAACTTTTTGTGCACGGGAATCTCCTTCATAAAAATCCGGTTTAAGTGTCCCTCCGAATTTTTTCTTCTAATAGTATAGGCATTTGCAAGCAGCCATAAACGACCACATTTGCTGTGCTGAAATTAAGCTTCTATATATAGTAGGAAAAATAATTTCAACTTCTCACAAAATATTTCTCAATATACGTTAAATAGCCCCGCAAAGTGTAGCTAGCGCATTAAGCGAGATCCTAGACTTTTGCAGAGCAATAATAATAAAAAGCAGTAAAAAAAGACCACCGCAGTGGTCCCTTAGTGGCCTAACTTACGCACTCAAAACTTTTCTGCCTTTCAAGCGGCGAGCTGCCAGCACTTTACGGCCGTTTTTCGTGCTCATTCTTTTACGGAAACCGTGAACCTTACTACGTTTGCTCACATTTGGTCTAAATGTCGGTCTCATAATTGCACCTCCCTTACAGGAACTTAATTACTGTCATATAAGCAGAAACGGACTAAGCCGTCCTTATAGTAGGGACAGTATCTACAGGAATTATCATTTTTATATATCGAGACATATCCTTACAGAAAACACCTTTATATATTTAAACATATTTTATGAGCAAAAGTCAACCTAGTAACCGGCTTGTTCCTCCCCCTCAAGCTCAGGTGTTTATCCACAACTCTCCCCAGGAAAAAAGTAATCCACAAGATATGACAGTTATCCACCTGTGATCAAAAAATAAAGTCGACTACTCACAGTTGAGCACAACCTGTGTATAAAATTATCGAACCTTTGGCGTAAAGTGTCGAACCGTAAACAAATTATCAACAATATGTAGTGGTGTTCCTAATAATTGTACACAAGTGCTTGAATTTGTGGATAAAATAGCCCTGCTCATTGAAAAACAAGGGGCGTTTTGCTATGATGGTATTACTTTTGAATGTGAATAGATTTGTTTGTTCTCTTAATTATCAACAAGCTGTGGATAAAGTTGTGAACAAATCAAATTTATCCATATTTTTTTGTCTCTTCATATTGCCTACTGGGGATAAATATCAGCACCAACCTATTTTCTTCGACATTTCCACTTCATGGCTGATGCCACATTTGGAAGATTTAAAGGAGTGACAGTCT